>JADJRD010000001.1 GCA_016712405.1 Cellvibrio sp.
AGTAAAATCTTTATAGAATACAATTAGGCAGTTATACCTCGTTTCTCCATTTCTTCTTTTGCTTCCCGTCGAATATGAGAATTACGATCGCTTAGCAAAAATTTCAACATTTCGTTAGATATATTTTTGTTGAAAACAGCATTTCTACGTATTTCGTAACTGAGATTTTCTTTAATCAATTGTGTTAGGACTTCAGGATCACAGTGAATGTTATAAGCAAGAGCTTCAAGCACGTCTACTGAGGAATCGCTAACAATTTTGATGAACATTAATGTCACTGCTATTTGTGCAAGCGCCACCTGACATCTTTATTAAAGTCGTCTTTGAGCTTGGCACATCTTGATGAATGATGTGTTGCAAGCGATTTTCGTACCATTAACCTCTGGGTCATTGATTAGTTGATTAATAGTTTCGATAGAGACGAACGGATTTCTGGCCAATGCTTCTCGTTCGCTTGGGCTTCCCTGAAGCAGGCGATCTAGTAATTCTATTTGAATATCATTGCAGAGGCTAATTCCCCATAATCGATCGCTAATGCCAGTATTAGATGATTCAAGTATATATCGTATGAAGGCCTGCACTTCAAAATTGTTAATATGCGTTTGAGCGTTTGAAGTTAATTTTTGCCAATTTCTAGCGTAATCAAAAACCCTCCAGTATTTCTCAACTCTGGATTTGTATAGAGTCTTCTGGTCTTCAGTTGGATTGGGATACAAAATATTAACTCCTGCTAAAGCATTCTTACCCTTGGTTTCAGAAATCCTATAAAAAATATTCATAACCTTGGCTAAAAATTCAGGGTGGTTATCGATGCGACATGCAATGCTGACAATGAGCTCAATGTCACTGTGATAGAGGTGTAGTGCTCGAGTGTAGTTGGATGAAGAAAGTTGTTATAGATTAATTTTTCGGGATGTTCTTTAACTGCAATATTCTGGATTTGTTCGCTTCTAGTTTTGCGAGCTATTTCGATTGCGATTTCACCTCCTTCTGCAAACAACTTTTCTTCAATCGGAAGAGTTATCTCTAACGGGAAATCTGAAAAATATCTTGCGACTCCAGACCGAATTTTAATGTCAGGATCTATTGCTAAGACAGATATAACTGACCAAGGTAGTTGTTTGCGGTAAAGGAGTTCATGGCGAACATCGCTTATTTTATCCGTTGCAAGTGCTATAAGTATTGGTTCTTCATGTGATGTTTTGGCAAGCAAGATTCGGTCCTTTTTCGAACCACTAATAACCACTTTTTGTTCTGATCCAGTTGAAGATTTTTTCTCAACAAGTTTGATAATGGGGCCGATAGAGATATTTTCAAAACTGACTCCGCGAGTAACAGCCTGCGAATTAGATTTAAGTACACTTTTAACGGGATCTCCTCCATGTAACCATAAGATTTCATAGAAAAATCGAGGCAAATCGGGTCTCTGCGCAAGTTTTTTCAGAATTAAAGTATCAGTAGAGTGCCACAATCGGAATAATAATTTCTTATTACATCCTTGATGAGCGCATGCCATTCTAAGAACAGTTTGATTACTGGAATGCAATAGCCAGTTAGCAATATACCCAGGAAACTTAAGAATTCCTGGGCCATTGAATTTCCAATCCGGAATGGAATCTGGATCTGGCAGAGGTAAGCCTTCCAAAATTTTCAATTGAATAGCTTTGTTTTTTTCAAGTAATTTCCAATTATAAAACGATAACGTCCAATAAGTTTGTCAGGAAAATTGGCATGATTGACAATGGCATTGCTGATACATGTTGCAAGAACCTCTCCCTCTGATCGTGAAATGTGAGTAACAGTTTGGAGTGCTGCCAATTTTGCAGCGGCGGTTTTGGGATTGATTGCAATTGCCAAGAGTTGCTCTAAACCTGTATGCATCCCTTTTGGAGAAGGGTGTGCCGCTATTGCGGATAAGACCGCATGTGAATTCGTCTGATCAGCCAAATGTAATCGAATGGTTCGATCAGGATGATTTGCAAATTCAAGTTGTAAGTCTTCTGGTAAATTAGGATTAGTAACCAGAGCAAAAGCAATGTCAAAATCCTTTATATTAGCTAATTCGCGTAGTGTTGATTCGGGGGTCATTGGATTGAGAGCAATTGATGCCTTAAGCCAATTCTGTTCCTGATTTAGGATTTCATTTCGAATATGGTCACTCGCATTTGGATGCATGGCGCAAGAAAATCGCACCGCATAATCATTTTGTAAAAATGCTTCCTCAATGCCTTCGGTAGGAAAGTCTGGATGTAATAAGAATTCAGCTAGATCTTCCCATTTAAGATTTGATAAATTTTCTAATTTCGATGTTTGCTCTAGTTCTTCTTGTTGGGCAATGAGAGTCATAGCCTCTTGTGGAAATTTCGGATTTCCGGCGGCGGCAGCAGCGACTTCTTTGTCAGAATCTATACAGAGTGTTTTTAAGGTTTCAGCGTCTGTTAATAGATGTTTAGCAACAGCTAACCTAACAGATGTTAATTTGTTCGTTGCAAATCGAGATAACAATCGTTTTTTTTTTCAAGAAGGGGCATTTGATTATTACTGATCAACTTCAAAGTAATGGAATGACTATTAATAGCCTCAAGCTGCTGAAGCCATCTCATGTAAAATCCAATATCAAGTCCTTTTGATGTCAAAATTTTTGAAATCGATTTTACATCTTTTTTAAGGAATAAGTGAAGAACATAAAATGCAGGGAGCTTGTTCCATTGATGATTATTTATTGAAATAAAATCACGCTGAGTTGGAGGAATGTCAGAAATTAAGGGCTTAAATTCAGGCCAGCGTGGCTGAAGCTCTAAAAATTCAGGTGCGTAATGCCAAATTTCTGCAATGAGTTCTGCTCTGGCATCTGGGTGAGCAACATAATGTGCAATGATGTTCCAATCGTACCATCTTGATTGATAAATGGATTCCAATTGATCCTGAAGTGTAAAATTTGGATCGCTCTGCAACTTCCTGCTATGGTTGTATACAATCATTTTATTAAAATCATCAGTGGTCATAATTGATTTTTGAATATGATTATCCGTATTTAAATAAATGGAATCAAAAATTCTTGCGATCCATTCTTCAGTGCTTTCTGTGGGTGATTGCAAATACAATAAAAAATCTGAATATCTATCTACGTTAATATCCTGTAATTCTTTAAGTATATTTAGAATTTCTTTATTTATCATATGTGTCATCCAGTGTGAAAAATAATCATTTATCTATTTTGGTTTCTATTATGTAGAGCTTTATTCGCATCATTACGCACCCCTGGGACTCGATCTTTCATCAGAAGTTCGAGTATAGAGGTTGGTGTGTCTTCTTCTCCGATAAGAAAATACTTTGCAAAAGGCATAGGATTTTTCGAGAGCAACTCTGTTACCAATGCTAAATCACAACTTTTGTTGCAAGCTAAACAACTAAAAACACTTCGTTCAATATCGTTTAATAATAGCCGCTGTATTGACGGGTTGCTTGTTTTTTTGGCTAATTCTTCACGAAGTGCAACTGAGGGATCACCAACAAAATATTCTTCCAGGTCAGGGTGGGATTGCATCAGTGCAATGCGTATTGATTCTTCAGTATCAATTTTTAATCTATCTATTGCATCAGTGTTGAGATAGGGATTGGTCGCAATTGAGATGCGAAGTTTAACAGATCCGTTTAATATGGTTTCCATATTGCGTGCGCTAATATATCGACTGTAGCCCAACAATTCTGAAATGTTGTACAAACTACTTGCGTGTTCCTCTATAAATGTTTTAGCAATATTTTGAAAAATGTCATCATCATACTCTTTGATTAATCTGACAATTTCTGATCTGAGTTCACTTAAATAATTTTTGTTAGCTATTAATTTAGTGTACTTTACTTCATACGATTTTCTGCCTGTATCTGGAAATATCGTACAAAAATAATCAAATCCGGGCAGAGATGATTTGCCGGTTTCACTGTAAATAGCCAAATACAGTTCAAGCAATTGATGTACGAATTTCCTAGGGTCAGGCATTTTATCTTTAAGCCAAGATAAGTGGGTAAGTTCACCATATTTAAATAGTTGTTGGCTTGTGTTTGTTGTAATGTGTTCGTTAGAGAAGAGTCTCTCGGAATAAGTCTTGACAAGAGAGAGTTGTATCTCTTCGTGACGAGTGTAACTTGCTAATCTGGAGGCTATTTCTCCACCTTCGCAACAAAGTTGTCTTTCAATTTCGATGCTGACTTCATTGGAATGCTGGGTGAGGTGAACAATCATTTTTAGTCGAATGTTTTGATCGCTGTCTAATAGAAGTGCTTTAATAATATTAAACGGGAGTGATTCCCGATAGATAACAGCATTTTTTACAATCGGTAGCTTGTCGTTAATAAGTGTTAGCAGAACCTGTTCATCGTCGGTTGATTCAGCTAATTTAATTCGTTCTTTTTGATTCCCTTTAATACTGAGAATTCCATTCTTGGTTACAATTTCAGGAACAAGCAATTTTTCGGAAACAGGCTCAATAGATGAAATTTCAGCACCTCGCAATTTTGTCGCTGAATTTTCTTTCAATACCAATTTGGTTGATTCATCTCCAGTGCGGCACAATACTTCATAAAAACATCGTGGCATATCAGTTCTTTGAGCCAGTCTTTTAAGTGTGGGTTTATCAGAAGAAAACCACAGCGGAATTAACAGTGATTTGTTACACCAGGGATGAGAAGAAGCCATGCGCACGATTTTTGGATCTTTACTTTTTAAAAAGGCGTTTGCAAGGTGAGCAGGATATTTTGATAATTTTTCTTCACTTGACCAAAATTCCTCATAAGCATCACAAGAGGGAAGTGATTGACCTTCAAGCATCATCATTTGCACGGTTTTATTATGTTGTTTCAGCCAAGGTAAATATCGCAAAAACTCAGCTAAAAATTCTTTTGGAAGTTTTGGGTGTAATGCCAATGCGTGCACTATACAAGTGGCAAGTACTCCACCTTCACTTCGATCATAATTAATATCTCGATAGAGATTGTCGATGTTATATTTTTTGGCTTTTGGATCAAGGACAAGCGCTAAAAACTTTTCAAGTGGAGTGTGTAAGTATTCAGGAGCAGGGTGTTTGGAAACCTCCGACCAGACTTTCATTGAAAGTGTTTGATCTGCCATGTGTAATCGGATTGAGCGCTCTGGATGATTTGCCAACTGTAATTGCAAGTCTTCAGGTAGCGAGCAATTCGATGCTAGTGCAAACGCGATATCATAATCCTGGATTTTAATGAGATCACGTAAAATAGATTCAGGAGTATTTGGATTTAGTGCGACTGCGGCCTTTTTCCAGTTTTTGTTAGAATCTAAAACCTTCTGTCGAAGTTGTTCGCTCGCGTTTGGATGCATAGTGCAGGCAAACATTATGGCGTCATCTTCTCGCTTGGAAAGGGTATCAAGTGCTTCTGATGGGAAATCAGGATGAAGTAAAAATTCTCCAAGATCATTCCACTTAAGCGTGTCTAGTTGATCCAACTGTTGTCCAAATCGATCTGCTTCACGATCTTCGATAATAAATATTGCATCTTTGGGCAGATTTTTGTGTTCTGACGCTGCTTTTGCAATTTTTGGATCAGGATCAACACAAAGGTCACGTAAAATTTCTGGCGTTGTTTGTGAATGTGAGGCAACTGACAATCTCACACTGGGGTGACAACTTTTTGCAAAATGAGGTAAAGATGTTTGGAATATCTCTTCATCTCCACAATAACTTGTTATTAATCGAACATCTATGGATCCACTGTTAAGGGATTTTAATAATTCAAACCATTGAATGTAGAAGATGTGATTTAATTGATGCATTAACCTGGAAATAATCTGAATTTCTTTCTGCTGAATTAAATGATCAAAATAAAATGCAGGGATTTCATTCCAGCAGCCATATCTTTTCGGTGATAAGTCACGCAAAGACTGTTTAAGAACATTCCCCCATTCATTTGACAAATGTAGGGTTTCCCACCTTGGTTGTTTTTCAACAAACACTGCTGAGTAATGATATATTTCAGAAATCAGTTCTATTTTTGCATCTGGATGGTTTATGTAACATTCAATAACACTCCAATGACACCAATATTTTTGATAATAGTATTGTAGTTTGTCTGCTGGAGATAAATCTTTTGCTTGTGGATCTTTATTCTTGCATAGGATTTCAATGAAATATTCCGGTGACAGAGTAGTAAGCCTTAATGTCAGTGGTTTGTATTTTATTTTTAGGCCAATCGAATAACTTGTCCGAATGGAAACTTTTCTGTGTCCTCACCTCCGGGAACTACTACCCACAACACCGGGTACTGCGGTGTTGTTTCAGGAAATATTCCTTTTCCATCAGTAAAGTAAATGACAACTCCTAATTCTCGTTCGCTTACAGATTTATTTATTAGTTCGAAAAAAGGTCGAAAATCGGTTCCACCTCCTCCCCTGGCGGGGGGTAAGGCAGTGGATTGACTAACAACATGGGGGCCATCAATATTGTTATCACAAAAATATACCTGACAATTAATACTCGGATACATATTTAGAATACCGAGTAACTCTGAAACAAACATATTCAGCTCAGTGGGTTGAATTGAACCAGAGGTGTCAATCGCCAAGTCGAGCAACACAGTTTCATTTTCTAACATCTCTAAATATAACCCGGAGTGAATAAATCGACGATCAATTCCGGAATAGTCATTTGGAGTTCGTATTACAAAACGGGATAACAAATTTCGCCAGTCGATTTGAGGGCTGCAAGCTGCTTCTAATTCTTTATACCAACTACTTTTATTTGTTCCTTGGTTCCGAAGTTTCTCTTGCTCCTGCCCCTTCTGAAGAGCCGTTTCCCAATGTTGTCTGATTGCTTCTGAATTCAGTTGATTTGAGGATGATGGACAAATGTCACGTAGTAATTTACTGGCTCCGGACCCAGAAGACGTTGTGTCGTTGACTTCTTTGGCTGTTCCTTCTGATAAGTTTGAATCAGATTTTTTTCCAAACTTATTGGCCATGGCGGCAGCCAGTCCGCTTTTCCGAATTTGATCCGGTTGCATATTTTTATCATGTTGATTTCCGCTACCATCTATTTGATTGAAACTGTTTCCCTGCAATTTCATAGACTTCATCATCTCCTGCGGAGTCTTTCGTTGTTGTAATAGAAACTCATAAACCTGTTCCGCGGAAAGAGGTATAAGTTTAATTGATACCTCGTTTGCTGTTGCAGTTCCTGGCGGGATAGGGAGGTCTGTCTGGGTTTTTATGATGTGATTGACCATAATATCGCAGGCGATATTCCATAGTTCGGGATTGCGTAAGGATTGTCTTATAGGATGTAGCAATGCAGCGTGGAGAGTTACATGCAATAGTAATCCTGTTGCTACTGAGTCGGATAAATTGGAAAATGATTCGGGATTAATTTTGATGGATATTCCATCTGTTTCAACTAATTCTATTGAATTATCAAACTTATAATTTGCGAATAAGGTTAGTACGGCAAAATAAGGATTCTTTTGACGTAAACTAATTTTGCATCGTGATAATTTTTCAAGCAGTGTTGTCTCTGTCATGATGACAAGTTGCTAAAATTAACCAAAAACTGAGACAGACTTTCATCTTTTTGAATTTCTCTACGAAATGCATCATAGAGTTTGTGTGTTCGTAATTTTGGAAACAGATCAGCTGCAACCATTTGAACCCATTCAGGAGCAGCATGTTTGGTTAGCCATCGCATCGCATTAATTGCCTGTTCCACATCCTTAACTCGAATAACGATAGCACTACTCAAAGCATATTGGATAGAGGGTTCAGTTGGAAAAATGTCAGTTGATTTGCCGTTTAGAATTTTATCAATGAGTGGAATTTGCGCAGCAGATTTTCGGAAAACGTTAAATTCCGCTGCTGTGGCCACACCTATTGCCGGTGTTAGATCAAGATCAAGTTTCAGAAGAGAGTCAGCCATTTCCCAACTTCGCGGTGAGGGCCATGCTTCGCTGTTTACGTCAGGTTTATGTAGAAGAGAGGGGCGAAAATTTAAAAACCCTACAATAAGCTCATGAATTTTTTTCTCAATTGCATAGTGTCGAAAGCTATCCAGGTGAGGTTCAACTCTTAAATGAAGCAAGCGATTTGCCAGTGGTGCGGGCATATCAAAAATTGCAGCCCGGTCTTCCTTTCGATTCCCCGCTACCATACAAACCAGCCTGATGGAACTTCATAGCTTCCAACACGACGATCAAGTACTAACTGCTGGGCAACACCTTGAAGGGCAGGTGGAGCGAGATTAATTTCGTCCAAAAATAAAATACCTGAACCACTTTGGGGTAAAAATTCCGGTGGGTACCAGTAAGTAATGCCGTCACGAGGAACAGGAACACCGCGAAGGTCAGTGGGTGCTAGTTGACTAAGGCGAAGATCAATAAATCCCATATTGTGTGAACTGGCTGACTGCGCAACTACGCTGGATTTACCAATTCCTGGAGGACCCCAAATCATTACACTATGTTGAACCGAGTGACCAATTAAAGTTGAAAGGTACTGTGATAGTTGCTGGGGGTTCATGATAATCCTGTGTCGAAAATCTAATTATTTAAATTTGCAGCGTTGATTTGATCATTTTTTAGATAAGACATCAAGCCAACAACAGGGTCGGCTTTTATTATTTTTTTAGGGGCAGGGCAGGTTGAATCGCGCACAATTAGTTGCGGATAAAAACCTTCACTTTCTACATCGCGATTTTTCCGAATAAGATCAATCAATAAACTGGTCGCCCGTTCAGCAATCACACTGTTGGGTTTTTGTAGATGTTTATCTGGATTAGTTTTCATGACTATTTCAACCAAATGGCATCTTCATCTTTGAGTTCATCATAATCCAAAGCGAAACCTGTGCCTTCCGGTTTGATATGAATGACATCAGTGTCTTCGCTGATAATAGAGTAGGGCCATTTAGCATTAGCCTGCAGTAAATCGTAGTAAAAGGTATTGAAGAATGACCCAGTATCGCCCAGTGGGTCATAAGGAAAATTCGCAACAAAAACGGGATAAGTTTTGTTGCACAAATAGACTGCTTTAATGTTTGCGCCGGCATCGTCTAGCACCTTGCGAGTGGGGTGTTGCCAATTATCCAAATTTTTCTGCGTGCATTTTTCCAGTGAAAATACAACAGAGGTATCAGGTTCGGTCGCGAACGAATATGCGGATAGTAAAAATCCAGAAATAAATAATACTATTGAATTGGTTATGGATTTTTTCATGATCATCTTAGGTTGATTCATTTTTTAATATTTCCCAGACATTTGTTACGCAAAAATTCAATGGATTCTGATGCAAGAGAATATTTAGGAATATAAAATTGAATTCGTTTTTGTGGCCACAATAGAAATCCTTTAGGTGTCTCCTTCCATTTTTTTAAACCAGACCACAAAATTTTCCCTTCGCTGGTTTTGCCCTGATGAGATAGTGTATCGCCATCAAAAGTGAATGTAATTGTTTCGAAATATTTGTCTTTTAGCCCATTTCGCATTTGCCATATTTTAAATTTTACAGGCAGTCCAATACTTTCAAATAGTCCAATTACAATGAGTATTGTCGATGCAAACCAGGGTAGGGGAGTGAATATCATTCCTACACCAGCCACAAATGTTAAAGTGCCCAAGCAAATTCCTAATTTGCCTTTAATGCTTCCATAGAAATAGGATTGGTAGAATGCTTCTTTCCAGTAGGTTTCATTCATTTCAAAGTTTGATATGTGTTGATCCTTGTTGTCGCAGTCAATTTCAGTCATGGTAGTTTATTTCCGAATTATTGCTTAAATGTTGAAACATACAAACTCTCAACCTTATCTCTCGCCCATTGCGTTTTGCGCAAAAACTTGAGTGATGACTTTATTGAGGGATCGCTCTTAAAACAATTGATGTCGATCCTTTTCGCTAATTCCTCCCAGCCATAGTGTTCCGCCAACCGGGTGACAATCATTTCCAGTGTGAGGCCATGTAATGGGTTATTGGCTTGGGTCATGTTAATTCTCTTTGCTTGAACTTTAGTTTCCCCCGGCTTTTTGGGGGGGGGGGGGGGGGGGCCCGGCGGGCCCCCTTGTGGTTTATTTTTTTTTTTTTTTTTTTTTTAATTTTTAATTTTTTTTTTTTTTTCGTTTTTTTCCCCCCCGCGGGGGGGGGGGGGCCCCCGGGGGTTTCTCCCCTTGTTTTTAAAATAAAAAAATAAAAAAAAAAAAAAAATTTAGTCCCCCAATCCCCTTTCGGGGTTGGTTTTTTGGGCCTTGGGGGTCGGTTTGGTGGGGGTTCCCCGCTTTTTTTTTTTTCGGCGGGCGGGGTTTTTTCTGGGGGGGGGGGGGGGGGGGGGGGGGGGGGGGGGGGGTTTTTCGTTCGGTTTTTTTTTTTCGCAATTTTGTGGTTGGTGGGGGGGTTATTTTGGGTTCTCGCCCCGCCCCCCCAACACCCACCCCTTTTTTGGCCTTTTTTTTTTTCGCGCCTTAATTTTTTTTTCCTTTGTTCCGGCCCAAATTTGGGGGGGGGGGGGATTGTTTGTGGGTATTTTTGTTTTTTTTTTTTTTTCCCCGCCCCTTTTTTTTTTTTTTTTTTTTTTCCCCTGTTTTTTCCCCCCTTTTTCTCCCAAAATCCCGGTTCCTCGTCGGGTTTTTCCCGGGTTTTTTCCCTCCCTTCCCTCTTTTCCCCCCCCCCTCCCTCCCCCCCCTTTCCCCCCCACCCCGGTGGGGCTGGCCCCCCCCCCCATCAAATCTTTTTTTTTAAATTTTTTTTTTTTCTTATCCCGGGGGCACCCGGGGGGGGGGGTGGGGAATAAGGGGGGGGGCTTGTGGTTTTTGATCCCGGCGGGTTTTGTTGTTGGGCTTCTTGGGGTTGGGGGTTTTTGTTTTTTGTTTTTTTTTTTTTTTGTTGGGGGATTTTTTTTTTTTTTTGTTTTTAATTTTAAAATTTGGGAAATTTTTTGTGGGGGGTTTAAAAAAACGGGGGGTTTTTACCCGGCCCCCATTTTATCAAAAATTTTTTCAAAAAAAAAAACAAAAACCCCATTTTCCTTTATTAAATTTGGTTTTTATTCAATTTGGCCCCCCCTCCTTGGGGGGGGCCTTTCCGGGGGCGGTGGGGGTGGGGTGGGGGGGGTTTGATGGGCCTTGTGTTCGGGGGGTCGCGCCTTCCGGGGGGGGTTTGGGCCGGCCGGGGGGGTTTTTGTGTTGGTGGTTTTTTTTTTTCGTCTTTGGCCCGGGGGTTCTGGGTGTTTGGTCGGTGTTTTGGTTGGTGGGGCTTTTTTGTTTGGGGGGGGGGGGGGGGGGTCGTTGGTCGTGCGTGTTTTGGGGGGGTTTTAGTTTTTTTTCTCGGTGTTTTTTGTTTTTTTTTTGGGGGGGTTATTTTTTTTTTTTTTTTTTTTTTTTTTGTTTAATTTTTTTTTTTTTTTTATTCCTTTTTTTTATTTATAAAAAAATTCTTCTTCTTTTCCCCTTTCGCCCCGTTTCCTGGGGGGGCGGGGTTCCCCCTTTGGGGGGCCGGGGGGGGGGGGGGGGGGGGGGGGGGGGGGGGGGGGGGGGGGGGGTTTTGGGGTGGGTTTGTTTTTATTTTTATATAAAATTTTTTTCCCGCCACCCACCAATCACCGGAAAATAAAGTGCCATTTTCACTTGTTCATAACCCAATCGTTCCATCGCCATTTTATACAAACTCATTTTTTGTTGATAAGTAAGAATTTCTTGTTGGTAGAAATCTTCCAGTGATTGTTCTTCACCGGGTTCGCTGGTTTTGTAGTCGACGATCCATAGGTGCCCGCAGTGGTCTTGGTAGACTCTGTCCATTACTAAATGCAATGGGCCTGATCCGGTGTTGAGGGTGACGGCGAATTCGTTGGCGCTGAATGAATAATCGTTCGACAACATTTTTCGTGCTTGAGGATCGTTTACTACATTGCACAAAAGTTTGATGGCGCGTTGAGTGGCGGAATCAATGTCGGTGATGCTGATGCCCAAAGTTTTTAACTGATTTTTAATTTTTGATTGGCATTGGTGAATGCGAGTTTCTGGCCAATCTTGCAAACCGGATTCGGCAAAGGCTTGTAAATAACGATGCACCACTGTGCCTGTGTGGCGCGCGGTGTTGCTTTGCCATTGCAGATTAATTTGATTGGAATCCTCCTGATAGTCAAATTGTGGAATGTAATCTGCGAGAAGATAGCCTTCGGGTGCAACAGGTTGTTGCCAATCGCTGTGTAAGCGATAGAGTGTTTTTTCCTGGGTACTATTGTCGTCGTGATCAAGAGTATCAGAGAGAGCTTTTTCAATTGTTTTAATTTTCAGTTGCACTGCATTCCAAATACTGTTCAACAATGTATCACTGGAAACATTTTTAAATTTTGCAGGATCTTTGGTGTCTCTATTGATATTAAATGACAAATAGAGTTTTTTGCGTGCGCGAGTGCAAGCTACATATAACAAGCGGCAAGTTTCCAGTTCTTGTTTATTCTTTAACTCCTCAGCCAAGTGTTTATAGGTTGGATGTCTGTCGGAATTCTTTTTGGTCAAAGGTGCCATTAAGAGTTCGAATTTTCCCTGTGAATTTAATCGCTGTTGCCACAGGAGCATTGGTGCGTCGTCGTTGCGAGACTTTCGATTTAATCCGGGTACTATGACAACATCAAATTCCAACCCTTTGGATTTATGAATAGTCATAATTTGCAGACGTTGGTCTGCTTCTGAATCGGGTTGTGCATAGAGCTTTTTGACCTTGCTCATCAATAAATCAAAAGAGGGCAGGCCACTGCTGTATTCCCAGTTTTCCAATAAATTGAAATATACCTCAGCATTTTTTAACGCAGTTTCATCTTTCGCGACTGCGGGGCCGCCTAATAATAGCCAGCAACCCTGAACCCATTGACGAAAGGGTTTGCGATCACGTTCTGTATTAGCAATTTGTAAAATGGATAACACAGGTTGCAAGCGTTTTATGCCATCGTCACTGAGGAGGGGGTGAAACTCCATAGCCAACAAACACTGCTCCAATACCACCGGCAATGGCAATTTTTTTTCCGAATCACTCGAATCCTTTGCGTGAATATTCGCAATAATTTCAAGGTCAGCCAAACTGAGTCCACACCAAGGTGCTCGTAAAACAGAGAGCCATGCAGTGCGATCTGCTGGATGTAAAAGTGCTCGGGTTAATGCTAACAAATCCTGAATTACAGCGTGATTTTCTAAAGGTTCAAGATCCACAGCTGTGTAACGAATGGCATGTTTATTTAACAAATGTAGAATCTGTGCAGCGTGATTTCGATTGCGCACTAATATGGCGATAGTAGCATCAGGGGTGTCTGAACGGGTCTGACGAATAATATTAAGAATATAATCGGCTTCTGCCCGTTGATCTTGATGGTCAACAAATGCAGTTACATTGACAGATTCATCAATTTCTTTCGGGTGAATGGCATTAGCTAATGAATAGACCACTGCGCCTAAATTAATATCATCTGATTGCGGGAAGCTGGATGAAAATACCTGATTAATCCATTCAACCAATCCAGCTTGTGAACGAAAGTTGGTGGTTAATTGAATTTTTTTTAAGAGAACATTATCTAAACCCTGTTCACGACAATGTAAAAATAATCCAACATTTGCTCCACGAAACGCATAAATGGATTGCATCGCATCACCGACGCAAAAAAGTGTGCGGCCATCACCCAGTGACCAGCCTTGAGTCAATCGATTTAGTAAATCTACCTGGCTTGATGACGTATCCTGAAATTCATCCACCAAAATGTGTTGCAGTTGATAGTCCAATCTAAGTGCCAAATTACTGGGAGAATCTTCACTGCCAAATGCACGTCGTGCCGCCAAATTTAATTCTGTAAAATCAATCGCGTTTCTCGAGCTGAACACTACAGTTAGTTTTGCGGCTAAATGCGGTAAAAAATCAAAGAGCGCTTGCAGAATATTCCACTGAGTGTTATCCAGGCTGGCATCAGGTAATGTTGATAATTTTTGAAAGGCTTCTAGAGTGCCATCGCGTAAAGACAGTGTATCGATTAAATCAAATGCTTGTTGTTTAATTTTTTTAACGGCTTCTTTTTCCTTTTTGGTTTCTCCAGGAGGAAATCCGTTATCTACCGTCAGTTTTTTTCGCCAATTTTTATTACTAGTTAAGAATAAATCATAAATTTCTAGCCAGTGTGTTAGATATTCATATTGGCCTTCTGGTAATTGTTGAAAGTTAAGATTCATGTTTAGACAAGCGGGAGGTTTTTTATCTACCAGCTTTTCGCGAAGATTAGCTGCTGCGTAAGATACAAGATCAATTATTTTCTTATGTAAATGCGCGGGTATTTTTTCACGCAATAAATCTATTCTTTCACAAATGACTCGCCGAAGATTTTTTTCCAAAAGGGTTTTATGTCTTCTTTGTTTGTATGAAAATAAATAAGTGGCAGCCAAGACTCGCGTCGAGCAAGCATGTCAATCATGAGATCTTCGAAGCGATCAAATCGATTGTCCAATAGGCCTAATAATTGGCTTAAAGCATCTGCCCAAGTGGTGTCATGTTCAAATGTTGTTAGCAGTGAACGTACAGTACGACGATATAATTCTTCAGCGTCTTCATGAATCTGTGGTTGGGCACCCAGACTGGATTCCAGTGGCAATTGTCTTGTTAGCGAAGTACACAAGCTATCAAAAGTTTGAATTCGCAGTCGTGTGGGGTTTTCCAATAATTGCCATTGGTGCTCTTGATCAGCTTTGATGACAGCTGTTGCCAATTTCCATGTGGTTTGTTTGTGGGGTTGTTCGGGCATGGGCAGTTTGGCTTCATGCAGCGCCTTCACAATACGCTCACGCATTTCGCCAGTGGCTTTGCGGGTAAAAGTAATTGCTAAAATTTCTTCTGGTTGTGATACGCGACTTAATAGAGTCAGAAAACGTTGTGTCAGCAATTCCGTTTTTCCGCTACCAGCGGGGGCTTCACAAATAAATGATTGCGTGGGATCAAGTGCAAGTTGCCGTTGAAGAAAGTCAGGCGGCAAGCTAAATTCATTTTGCATTTGCAAGATTTCCTGATAATTCTTCCGCTTCTGTCTCTATCTCAAGATCAAGCTGTTCACGAATTCTGCAGAGAGAATGGAGCTGGCAATAGCGGCAACTGGTATTGGGATTTTTTGGATCAACCTTAGCGAATCCTTCCAGAAATTTACTGGCTAACTTTGACAAGACATTTTCCCAATGCTCAAGAATATTGCTCCAATTCATCGGTAAGTTATCAGTAAACTCCCATCTTAATTTGTCGATACTAGTCAATCCGGGTGCTATTTCCTTGTCTTCAGCAACACCATTAAATCGAATATTATTTTCCGACAGGAGTCCAAAAGCGGCACCTGACACTTTTTCTTTATTGGCAATTGCATAAAGCGGGACTTGCGGCTCATTAGGGCGATCACTTGCCCAATCATTAATTTCTGCTTTGCCGGTTTTATAATCCAATACAAAAAGGGAACCATCTTCGAGTTGGTCAACACGATCATAACGAATATGAATTGGCATATTGTTGAGTGTGATGGTTTTACGGCTTTCATTAAATAACACCTTGAATGGTTGCCGCTGTTTTTCTAATTGCAACCACTCCAATATTTGTAGTGTTAGACGTTTTTTTTCAATCGCCAGGAAACGTTTTCCAGCGATAGGTTTTTGGATAATATCCTGCAATGCTTTCGAGATAGACTGATCGATTAAGTCCAATAGAGAATCACTGGTTAATTCGATTAATCGAGAATGATTCTTTAACTCTTTCCAAATAATTTCCATCACTTTGTGTAAAAGATTTCCACGCTCCTGTGCGCTCAAACCTATACCCGGGATAGGAATTTCTTCTGCATGCAAACGATAGCGTGCAAAAGCTTGAAAGGGGCAGGTTGCCTGGCTCTTTAAAATTTGTGATCCACCGCGAATAGAATCAAGATTGATTACATTCGGCCCATTAAAATCCTGATAAGTTTCATAGGTCTGACTTTGAAATAGAAGCTGTTCAAATAGTGTTTGGGTTTTGTGTGTAAAATTAATGAGTGTAAATTGATTAATGAGCGGGCTTGCTGATAATCGCTTATCACCCTTTACCTGAACGCTACTAGCAATTAAAGTCACGCTACTTTGTGTTAAACGTTGTGTTAGATTTTTAGAAAAATGAAATTCACGTTCAGGTGAGGATTGGGGTAAATTTAACTTTCGTTGAAGTGTTAAAGGCAATAGGGGGTTGGGTTTTGCTACAGGTGGCCAAGTATCATCATCCAAGCCGATTATCCACAAATAGTCAAAGGGCAAACCCGCTGCTTCCAGTAAACCTAAAATTTGCAATGGGGAATCGGTTGTTTGCGCATGAAAATCAGTTTGCTGTAATGCAAGTGTGAATAGGTCAATAGCTGTCGAGTAATTGATTTTTTCAAGCAAATAATCCAATCCAGAAAATTCATCGAGTGTTTCCTGCCAGCTTTGTAGCTGTTGGTATTCCAGAGTATCGAGTTGTCTATCTCCAGGCCAGCCCCAAGCATTGAGTGTTTCAATAAAAATATTGACCCATTCACTGGGATAGTGTTTGGCGTTTTTAGTTTGTTTTCGCAAAAGATCATATTGGGTAAGTCGCAGATAAAAATCACTGTGATCATTTTCCTCTATTTTTTTTTCACGCACACTCTTTCGTGCTGCATCCTCATCCCCGCGTAGGCGGGGATCTAGTTGTTCATTGTCGTCAAGAAATGGATTCTCGTTTTCGCGAGAATGATGAGGTCGATGTTTTGCAAGGCTCTCACTAATGAGAGTTTTAAATTGTTGGAAGCTTAATTCCAATTCTCCCAGATTGTGTAAGGCTAGATCCCACAATGCTCGAATGGCAAGATCTTTGTTGGCACCAATAAAGGGTGAGCGCAATAATGCAGAAAACTGAAATACCTCTATTCGTTCTGCATAACAACCCAATGCGGTAAGTCCCGCAGAAACAATCGGGACTTGTGAAAGAGGTTGCCCAGCAGAGATATTGAACCCGGTAGCGTGTTGTGCTCGATCTGGAAAAATATATTGAGGTTCAAACTCTTGTGTAAAAGCATGTTCAACCCGACTTCGTTGTGCTTTTAAATCGGGGACAACAACACCAATTCTGACATTGGAATTTTCAATAATTTTTTGTTTTGCCCAAGAGGTGACGGCAGCTAATTCTTCTTGTTCATTGCTGAACTCGACTCGCTGGACGGAATGACTTTTGACATCAAATTCCAGGTTGGAAATCTGAATGCCAATGAGTTCAAAGAATTTCAGCAGGGATTTTATTGTTGGAGTTAATTCATCAAAGCCGTAGAGGTAAATATTTTTTGGAAGGTTCAGAATTGATACATTGGTCATTAGCCTGATTCGTTGCGCCAATAACCCTGGTATTTCTGCCGCAGTTAAATACTGACTTTGCTTACAGTTTTTTTCAAATTCATCTCGCCAGGCGTTAAAAATAAAGGGGTCATTAATTGCTTTTGCCGATTGTGTTAGTTCCTGTCGATCTAACTCCCATTCATGAATCAATCTCCAGGCATCCCGAGCTTGGGTTGCAGTTGCGCGTAAATTGATTAATGGAGGGGTTTCAGGATGATCGGTAAGAATTTTTTCCCAGAGTAAATTTTCTTGAAAGTTGCTGAGAATTGTAGAGGTCGCCAATGGATGGTTATCAATAAATTCCAGATTTGACCAAATCTGGTGAATCCAGGTTTGAATAGCAAGGCAAGGCAAGCTTTTAAATGCAGTTGCAGTTTGTATTGAGGCATAGCGCTCTGTAAAAAAACGACTGAGGCGCTTATTCGGAGTTAATACTAGAGAATCATCTAGAGTAAACTCCGCAAAGAATTCTATGAGTTGCTCGTCAAAAGGGGTTTTTAGCACCAAGTTCACCTTGTTCTGAAAACAATAAGATAGTCTTTGCAGACAATCTAAAATCATCGCAGCATAACCTATAAGAAATCCTCAAGTAAATTACATATGGTTGGGATTCAGTCATCTAGTGTAATATTTGCCTTGACCTATCCTGATCTACTAATCCAAGAGTGAAATATAATGAGCAATCAGTTTAGCGTCACCGAAACATTTATACAAAACGATGATCTTCTTTGCGTATCCTTAGGTTTCGTATCTCAAGAAAACCCTTTGGATATTTTGCATATCGTTAGCGGGGTTTATTTATCAGAGACAACTCCTAAGCCTTTAGAAGATTGTCTTTACTTTGAAAGAACAGATCAGCGTCTGAGTTGTTCGGGTGAGGCAATTTCGATCGAAATAGGTGATTTAATGATACGCATCAGGTTCACCGAATTAGGCGCTAGAAGTCTGGGCTTTTCTAAAATGGTCGAATTTTATTTCGCTGGAAAATCTGATCTTTTTCAGTCTGTTGTCCAGATACTGGATAAAATGTCAGCTATAGGACATCGAGAAATTGTAAGAAAATTACAATAAATCTCTTCATTCTACAAATCATCTGGTTTGTAAATTGCAATTTCGCCAATCGTGCATATAAAGGACTTTCTGTTAGTTGGTGTTAGGTTCATGAAATTCAATTTCGTGAAAACTCAGCAACATATTTTAGATACTCGGTATCTGTGGCGTTAATGATTTCCCAAGCTCGTTTGTAATAGCCACCTGGTAGCTGACTATCTATTCGTATTACATCCGCGAGTTCGTCTATTGCGTTTAGTTTCAGAAGAACGGCTTTTTGTAGCGCTAGTAGATGCAAATGATCACGTGTTCTTTCAGGTTCATTGGAGTGAGCCTTCAGTAGGTGGGAATCTTTTAGATGGTGTTCCGCAATGAACTTGTGAAGTAACTCATGAAATATAGTATCGGCTTTATATCGCAGTGGAACAGGTGCATCGGTAAAGCTGCTCAAAGCGTAACGCATGTTGACGCTGATACCGAAAAACGATTGCGATGGCAATTCGCAGAGAGTTAACCGAACTGTTTGTTCATCATCAGGGAAAGTGTTTCCCGTAATTTCCTCGACGGAAGCAATCAGGGTAGGGCCGATACTTTCCCAAAGTACTTCAAGCTCTGGTTGACGTTGAACCAATTCCTTTTTCCACTCATCTTTTATATTGCCGCCTTTGACAAGTGAACAAATCGAATCAAATGTTGGGCTGTATTCGATATCAATTTCTGGTGTTGCTGCGTAGAGCTCTGCAGCTCCAGTAATTGCGATGATTGTAAACAGTGTTTTGGATACTGATTTCATTTTTTCTACAAATAATTAGGGTAAAGTTTTAACGAATATTACCACAGACTTCCCTTTTTCAGAGGTAGGAGTTTATGGCTCCTTGCCTTGGCAGGAGGGCTGGGGTGGGGTCTTTTTAAGATTAATTTTTTCGAGGATAATTAATAAAACTCCCTCAATATTTTTCATTACATTTTGGTTTGTAAATCTGAGCGTTTCAATTCCTAGATTTTTCATGAATAGGTCGCGTTGCTGATCATATTCTTGCGCTTCTTCCGTAAAATGACTGTCTCCATCTAACTCAATAATCAGTGCATATTCTTGGCAGTAAAAATCAACAATATAACGTCCGATTCCATGTTGTCGACGAAATTTGGTTCCGAGCGATTTATTTCGAATTCTTTGCCATAAAATTTTTTCTGGCTCTGTAATATTTTTTCGGAGTTGCTTTCGGGTAGTTTTTAAATTTAGCGGATTGAAAATACTGTGTTCGTTGATATAACTGCCTTCACCAACAAAGACCCCCTCCCAGCCTCCCCCTTGCCAGGGGGAGGAGTTTATAGTGCCATTACCACCTTCATTTTGGGTGCATGAAATTAAGTTGTCAGTTGAGTTTTCAATCTTCGAGTTACTTTTATTGTCTTGTCGAAGCGACAATCTAGCTCCCTCCCCTGGCAGGGGGAGGGCTGGAGTGGGGTCTTTTTCTTTCGAGGGAGTTTCTTTGCTCATACAAAATCCTTTTTCAATGCCACATTATTTTTTCTCAGAAATTGAAGTTCGCACCGATGGCCCAAAACCCACAACCTGTAATTCAACTTCACCATCTTTAGCCCAAACGAAATGCGCAGTCTCTTTAGGTTCAGTCCACAATCCGCCTGGAACTAATTTTGTCATTTTCGATACATCAAAAACGTTTCCATACCCGACATATAAACTACCACTGATAACTGTAACCACTCTTTCATCGGAGTGGTAATGAGGCATGATTTTATGCCCTTTAGGAAACCTAACTCTGTAGATATACATTCCATTGCTTTTTTCATTTCCGGAAACCGAAGCAACGCTAACGTCATTGGATTGCATGGTCCAAGAAAGATCTATTTCGTTTAATATATTTTGGTCTAACGCGTGTGTGCAGGTGCAAGAGATTAAAATTAGTATTGAAGATAGTGTTCTTAACAGATAACTCAAGATGTTTCGCCTTTTTTAATGTCTTCTTGGATTGTTGGTGTCACTAAATTTCACGCTGACCTTAAGAATAGGATTGATAATGCCAAGGCAATATATTTCATAGGTTGGCTAGCTTTATTAGATAATTTATTCTTCAATGCACCCGCCTCGGTAAGTTTCATGGTTTTCGATAGAGGCACATCCATAGGTAAAGTTATATGTAGTGTCAGCTTCACACTTGCCTTCAATTTCGTTTTTTTCATCTGGATTCCACGTCCAAGGAAGAACACACTCGCCTTCACACTCCTCGCTGCTTCTACAAATTTTTCCAGCGTCTTTATATTTTTTGCCACAAAACGCATAGCCACCAAGATTTACATACGGTTTCCCGCCGCGAAGCGAACACATTCCACTTTGTACAGTAGTGCAACCAGCTAACATTAGAGCGAATAGCGTAATCGTAATAATTGTATCTTTCATAAGTGAGTACTTCTAACAGTTTATTCAGCAGGGTTAATAAACTGTATGTTTCCGGAAACATACAGTTTAAAAATAATTTATTAGAAATTTACGTAAAATCAAAAGCGGAAATCAAAAACGATAATTATGCGTGTAAATATACAGCCGTCCGATTCTGGCTGAGATAGTCTGACAAGTTGTATGGAGCGAGCATACCCATGTGTTTTAAGGGATGCAATAGTTGCGGTTGTATCTGTGCCCGACTACAAAATCCCATGCCCCAATTTATCCAATTCCTTTTTAACCCCTCGCCATTCCGGCATCACCTGATCCAATAAATGATAAAACCGTGGGCTGTGATTCATCTCGGCTATGTGGCAGAGCTCGTGCAAAATTACGTAATCGATGCAGGCGAGTGGGGTTTTGATTAGTTGGCTGTTGAGGCGGATGCTTCCGGAGGTGGAGCAGCTGCCCCAGCGGCTTTTCATGGTTCTGATGCTGATTGAAGGTTTTTTGGTTGCCCAAAAAGTTTTGGGTAAAAGTTCATTCACGCGTGAATCAAAAAGTTTTTTAGCTTCGGTTTTATACCAGGCATCCATTAAAGATTCTATTTTGTTGGCGTCGGTATTCTTGCTGTGTATTTCTATAGTGTTTTCGGTTAACAAAATTTTGTTGGGTGGCGTTTCGATAATATTGATGGGATAGTCAATTCCCAAATAGGGGTGCAATTCTCCATTGCAAAATTGTTTAGGTGTTTGCAGCGGGGCTAGTTTGGAAAATTTTTGAAGTTGTTCTTGAATCCAATCGAGTCGTTCTCTGACAGCTTCGATGACGTCTTTATTCGATACATACTTGGGCGCTGAAGCGACTACGCGCAAATCGCGATTGACTTTAATCAGGATTTTGCCTTTAACGCGAGTCTTGAGTGCGCGACTGAAAGTCACCAACAAATCACCCTGATAAAAACTCAGGGTTTTGTATTTGTTGGTGATGTTGGATTCTGCTTCGAGTAGCGCCAATTAAATCTAATCTCTTAGGGGTCAGCCCTCCCTTTGTGAAAATGAGGTGTGGGTGACCCGCCCTACAGTCCTCATTTGAAAGGGGACTTAAAATGAATTACTTTTTGGGTTTTGGTTTTTTATTCTGCTCAATAAACTTCCGCGCACTTTCAAACTTATCGCCAAAGGCTTTTTTGGCTTGTGGTTTTTCAGTGAGCTTTTTTATTGGTGATTTTTGAACAGGTTTAGCGTTTTGTGAGCGTCGTGTGTTATGTGGAGAACGATTGTTTCGTTCGGATTTTTCATCTGGCACCAACGCAGATGTGCTATCTCCAATCAAATGGGGTTTGCGCATTTTTCGTAGGGCTTCGCGAATTATTGGCCAACCCGCTGGGTCGTGATATCGCAATAAAGCTTTTTGCAAGCGACGTTGATCAGCGCCTTTTGGTATGGGTAATTTTTTGCTCTTGTAGGTTAATTTTTTCAGCGGGTTGCGTTCACTCACATACATGGCAGTTGCCAATGACATAGGTGAAGGATAAAAGTTTTGTACTTGATCGACTTCAAAATTATTTTTCTTTAACCAGAGCGCCAGGTTAACCATATCTTCATCTTTAGTGCCGGGATGTGAAGCAATGAAGTAGGGAATCAAATATTGTTTTTTGCCCGCTTCTTTTGAGTATTTTTCAAACATGCGTTTGAAATCATTGTAGCTACTCATTTTCGGTTTCATCATTTGCGCCAGCACATCATCTTCTGTGTGTTCTGGAGCAATTTTTAAATAACCGCCAACGTGGTGCGTGACTAATTCTTTTACGTATTCCGGATCTTGTATTGCTAAATCATAACGCAAACCCGAGGCTATCGAGATGGTGTGTACACCTCTTATTTTTCGTGCGTTACGATAAAGTTGGGTGGTGTGTTGATGGCTAGTGGTTAAATTTTTACAAATCCCGGGGTAAACGCAAGACAATCGGCGACATTTACTCAGCGTTGGCATGTCTTTACAGGTCAATCGATACATATTGGCGGTAGGGCCGCCGAGATCGGAAATATGGCCTGTGAATCCCGGAACTTTATCTCGAATCAATTCTATTTCTTTCAAAATAGATTCTTCTGAGCGGCTTTGAATAATTCGACCTTCATGTTCTGTAATCGAGCAAAAAGTACAACCACCAAAACATCCACGCATAATGTTTATGGATGCTTTAATCATATCGTATGCGGGAATTTTTTCTTTGCCATAAGCAGGATGCGGAACGCGTGCGTAAGGTAAATCAAATACACCATCCAGTTCATCGGTTTCTAATGGAATCGGTGGTGGATTTACCCATATTTCGCGGCTTTCATGTTTTTGCACTAATGGATGTGCGTTGTAAGGATTTGCTTCTTGATGCAACACGCGTGATGCATGCGCATATAAAATCGGATCGTTACGAACTTTATCGAACGAAGGCAATCGCACATAAACTTTATCGTTATCCGCCAACTCACTGCGATTTTGCAATGGCATTGGAATAATACGAATCGGTTGTGGCTCATTGGGATCAAAGGTTTTTTCTGTTTCCTGCATTTGTGCGGGGCAGTTGTGTGATTGTAATTTTTCTGCTTGCTCTTTATTTGCTTTTTCGTTGGGATTTAAAATGGCAATTTGCTCTGCCATTTTTTCTGTATCGAGTTGGCGCAATCCGATTTGTGAATTATTTAAATCGGTTTGTGCCACATCGATAGAAGATTTACTGTTGTGTTGATACTCATAAGGGTTAGGTAATTTATCAATATTACTCGGCCAATCGATTCGCGAAGAATCAATTTCCGTCCAACCTGCGGGAATTTCTTTTTTAACAACAGTCGTACCGCGAATTGAATCCAATTCTTTAATATTTTTTCCGGCAGCCAATTCATGTGCAATTTCCGCAATCGCACGCTCTGCATTTCCGTAAAGCAAAATATCCGCAGTGGAATCAATTAATACTGATCGACGAACTTCGTTGCTCCAATAATCATATTGCGCAATACGACGCAAACTGGCTTCAATTCCGCCAATTACGATAGGAACATCTTTGTAAGCTTCTTTGCAACGTTGACTATAAACAGTCACTGCGCGATCTGGACGTTTGCCACCAACACCTCCGGGCGTGTAAGCGTCATCAGAACGCAAACGTAAATCAGACGTGTAGCGATTGATCATGGAATCCATGTTGCCAGCGCTGACACCAAAAAATAAATTGGGTTTACCTAAGGCTTTGAAAGCCTCTGCTGATTTCCAATCAGGTTGTGCAATGATCCCTACACGAAAACCTTGTGCCTCCAGAAAGCGACCAATGACTGCCATACCAAAACTAGAGTGATCCACATAGGCATCACCGCAAACAATAATAATGTCGCATGTATTCCAACCCAATTGCTTCATTTCGGCCCGGCTCATCGGCAGAAAAGGTGCAGGCTTGTAGGTTCTGGCCTGTTGGGGTTTGGGATAGGAGAAGAGATGTTTGGCGGTATTCATAATCAGTACGAAAGCAATCAGGGTGGATTGGCATTTTCTCAGAAAAGCCAAGTCAAATACAGGTATGTTT
Organism: Cellvibrio sp.; assembly: GCA_016712405.1. Taxonomy (GTDB): domain Bacteria; phylum Pseudomonadota; class Gammaproteobacteria; order Pseudomonadales; family Cellvibrionaceae; genus Cellvibrio. The sequence goes on from JADJRD010000001.1 coordinate 24,415, forward strand.
ACGGCTGTAGATGATCAGATTTAAATGTGCTTGATTAGGGCAGTTTGCAATTGTTGTAGTGCCTGCTCAATCAATTCACGGCGAGTACCAATATTTAATCGCATAAAACCGCTGCCACCTTCACCGAACATGGCGCCGGGGTTCAATGCTAGATTGCAATCTTCGATAAAAAATTGGCGTAATTCTTTGTCACTCATTTTTAAATCACGACAATCCAGCCACATAAGATAAGTGGCTTGCGGCTTGGTAACTTTGATTTGTGGGATCTGTGTTTGAATAAAATTACAAACGTAATCGCAATTGTGTTCGAGATAAACCAAAAGTTGATCCAGCCATTCATCGCCGCCGTTATACGCCGCTTGAAATGCAATAATGCTGAGTGGATTTTGATTGCTGACGTGCAGCTTGTCGAATTCATTCTTGATGGATTTCCGAATTTCTGCGTCAGGAATAATCAATGACGACAATCCCAATCCAGGAATGTTAAAGGTTTTGCTGGGCGCAATTGCAGTGATGATCTTGACTTGACCCTTCGCTAATTCTTGCAAAATCTTGTGTTGATGAGGCGGATAAACCAGATCACAGTGAATGTCATCCGACAGAATAATCAGATTGTGTCGTTTCGCTATATCAATGCATTGTTGCAATTCTTCTTGCGTCCAAACACGACCAACTGGATTATGTGGTGTGCAAAGCATCATTAATTTTGCAGATTTGGCTTGTTGCTCCAGCAACGCAAAATCCATTCGATACTCACCATTCTGATTGATCAGTGTGTTGTTCAATAAACGTCGTTGGTTGTGAGTCACGGCTGAAAAAAATGGAAAGTAAACCGGCGATTGCACAATTACACCATCACCCGGATTGGTTGTTCCCAATACCGTTGCATAAAGTGATGGCACTACACCCGGCACCATTAGAATCCAATCGCGATCAATCGTCCATTGATGACGGCGCGCAAACCAATTGATGATGGATTGATACAAACTTTCGGGATAAAAACTGTAACCCAGTACCGCCTGATCAAGATGTTTTTTAATGCATCAGAAACACAAGCGGGCACTTCAAAATCCATATCAGCAACCCACAAGGGCAGTAAATCATCCTGACCAAAGATTGATTTCATTCCATCATATTTGGTTGAGAGAGTCTTTTTACGTTGTAGGGGTTTATCGAAATTGATTTTCTGCATCGGAATATTTTCTTAAATTTCACCCCACCCTAACCCTCCCCTTGGCAAGGGGAGGGGACAGATTTCACTCTGTATTAAGTAGGGAATAAAGTTCCTCCCCCTTGCCCAAATTGCAGGGCAAGCTGCGAAGGGGAAACCATAAGGACTGGTTTCTGAACGGGGAGGCTAGGAGAGGGGTGAGTTTCTCCCAAATAGTCACTTCTGACAATGTATGTTGATACTTACGTTTGGTTTCGCGAATCACAAAAGGTACTTCAGTCGGGCCGGCAACTAATTGGAAATTTTTTCCAAGATGATGTCGCAGGCCATCCAGCGTTGTGAAACTTTCGCCATCTTTTTTGAAAGCGCCGATCCATTCTTCGCGTGGTGTGTGATCCGTTAGCCAAGTATAAGGCGAGGTGATCATCAATAAGCCACCGACATTCAATCGTTCATGAATCTGCGCAAGAAATTTCGCGGGGCTGTATAAACGGTCAATCAAATTCGCCGCCAAAATAAAATCGTAGCCGGTAAATTGCGGTTTCAGATTACACGCATCGCCTTGGAAAAATTCAACTTTATCGGCGAGATCTTGCAGTTGCAAATCAGCGAGTGAACGGGATTTGTAGGCAACTAATTCTCCTTCCTCGCATATGGCCCAACGCAATGTTTGTTGATTGGCTAATTGAACACCTTGGCCGATAAATCGTGCGGAAAAATCAATACCGGTGACTGAATCAAAATGCTTCGCTAACTCAACTGTGGCGCGACCTGAAGCACAACCCAAATCCAGCGCCCTACGGCGTGGTTTGTCGTTGAGATACTCAGCTGCTAAGTTCACCAACGATTTTGAAAAGTTTTCAACTGAAAAATATTGGTCGCCGTAATGAAATTCAGCATACTCAGACAAAAGTTTGTCAGTTTCGTAATGCGAGTTGGGTGGCAAATTAATTTGATCTGAAACCACGTAACGGAATCCTGCGTGTTGGAAAAAGTGGCGGCGGAAGGCATAACGTGAAGAACGCAAGGATTCATTGCCGCACGAAATCCAGGAGCCGCCTTTGATGATATTGTGGCGCTCGTCGAAAGTGGGCGTTGTAAAGTCATCATAAATTGGATGGACTTCAAAACCTTCAAATGGATAAATCGGTGTTTCGATCCATTGCCAAACATTGCCCACTACATCAAAAAAATCGCCCTGTGCAAATTCATTTACCGGTGAGGATGAAGCGGTGTAATCCAAATGAATATTGGCATTGGCTTTTTCATCTGTGAGATCACTCAAACCTACATGATCATAGAGTCGATACCATTCATCTTCTGTGGGTAATCTTACTGCCAAACCAGTTTCGGATTTTTTCCAATTACAAAAGGCTTTGGCTTCGTGATAATTGACTTCAGCCGGCCAGTCCCAAGGCATGGGAATTTCTTCTGTCATTAAACGCAAATACCAACCTTGCGGTTTTTTCACCCAGAATGTTGGATATTGTGCTTTGGAGTAGGCTAACCAATTTTTGCCTTCTTCTTGCCAGTTGTGTGAATTCAAATAACCACCGGCTTCAACAAACTCACAAAATTCTTTATTACTCACTAAATATTGACTGGCTTGAAATTCGTTAACATCCGCTTGATGGGTTCCGTATTCGTTATCCCAACCGTAGAAAGAATCTTCTTTGTTTTTTTGCAAGGCGACGCGACCAACAGGGACTTTACGCAATTGATTTTGTGGCGCCGCGCCGGTTTTGTAATTGGCTTGCCAGAGTTCAGAAGAGCGAACAAATTCCAATTTGTGTTGGCGAATCAAAACGGAAGAGGTTTCAAGATGAATGCGCTCGTGCTCGATTCCCATGATGATAGCCCACCAGGGGTTTTGCCAATCAATTGGCATTTGCAAAGGTGCCTTGTCGATTAAATTCAATACCAGTGCGCGTACTTGATCGCGATAAGATTTTACTTGCGCGGGCGTCGGCCACTGATAATGCGCATCGTTTAAATCATCCCAACTCATTTCATCCACGCCGACCGCAAACATGGATTCAAATTTTTGATTGATACGTTGGGAGATCATGCGGGTTAACAAAAGCTTGTTAACAAAAAAAGTTGCTGTGTGGCCGTAATAAAAAATTAATGGATGACGCAGGCTGATGGGTTTTGTGTAAAAGGCTTGCTCATTTGCGAGGCATTCAAACAGTGATTCGTAAGCATCAAAGGTGGTAATAAAATAGCGTCGCAAGGCGCCGCGCATTTCGGCTACTGAGGCATTACGTAAATCAGGCGTGCGACTGAACAGAGGATCTTTGAATTGATATTGACTGGATAATGGCTGAATTGCCTGGGCTTTTCCTGAATGCATATACCGATTCCCGTTATGAAAAGTGTCATTAACAGTCGCAGAGACTTGTCGTTTGTTACAGAAATTACAACTCAAATTGCATCTTATTGGATGATTGGCCAAAAGATGTCAGTAGTTGAGTTGTTTTTCCGGTAGAGCTTGCTACTACGAAAGCTGCATCAGTCAGGATCAGTGATCAAAATATCAGGCAAATTCGGCCCACACAGGGCAGTGATCAGACGGGCGATCCATTCCACGAATCTCATAATCTATACCCGTATCTTTACATTTTGATAGCAAAGATTCAGTGGTTAATATGAGATCAATTCTTAGTCCGCGACGCGGATTATCTTCAAATCCTGCGCTACGATAATCAAACCAGCTAAACAGATTATTTTCATCAGGATTTAATTTTCGGAAACTGTCGTGTAATCCCCAAGATAATAATCGATTTAACCATTCGCGTTCTTCAGGAAGAAAGCTACATTTACCAGTTTTTAACCAACGCTTACGATTCACTTCACCAATACCAATATCTATATCTTGATGGGAAATATTCATATCGCCCATCAAAATTAATTGTTGGTCTGCAGAAAATTCTTTGTGTAAAAAATTCTGTAAATCCGCATAAAATTTTTCTTTATTGGGAAATTTTACCTGGATGATCGCGGCTTTCACCTTGAGGAAAATAACCATTTAAAAGTGTGACTTCGCCAAGTGGAGTATCAAATTGCCCACCAATAAAACGGCGTTGAACATCATCTGCATCACCGGGGAAACCTTTAATCACTCGCTTGAAAGGGTAGCGTGACATTATGGCTACGCCGTAATGCGTTTTTTGTCCGAAAAATTCCACTTCATAACCTAATGACTCAATTTCTTCTCGAGGAAAATCGCCATCAGTGACTTTAGTTTCTTGTAAGCCAATAAAATCTGGTTGATGTTTAGTGATCAACGCTTGCAGTTGATGCATGCGAGTTCGAATGCTGTTGACGTTAAATGAAATAGCTTTCATTGATGCTTTGCCAAATTGGAATTATTTAATTGATCAATAAAGTCAGCCAAAACATGACCTGCTTCTTGGAGATAAGGGTCTTCAGCAGGTTTGATGGTGTCATCTTTGGGTTTTGGATTTTCATCTTCATTTTCAGGATCTTTTTCGGCTTTTAAAGCAGCATAATTTTCAAATGGTTTTTCGCCTTTTGCCAATCGTCGATTATTTTCCATGCGCAGAGTTTGTTGTTCTATATCTTGTTGTTCTTTTTGGCGTTTGTTTAAATCGAGTGAGAAGATTTTTTTGTTGGAGATGCTGTCATAAAGCTGGCGTTGCTTTTCAATGAAAATAAATTCAGGATCTTTTTCCAGCCGTTCAAGGTGTTCGGTTTCAATTTTTGGTAGATATTCAGAAATTTTAAAATAGTTTTGGTGTGGTGCAGGGTTGATGGTGTCCCATGGCAACGCATTATCCAAACTGCTTTCACCGATTTCTTCGGTGTCAAACAAATCGGGTAGTTTTATGTCAGGAACTACACCCCTATGTTGAGTGCTTTCTCCAGATATGCGATAAAACTTGGCTTCGGTAAATTTAAAATCACCATGAGATAGGTCCATTTTCTTTTGTACGGTTCCTTTGCCAAACGTATCTTCACCTACAATTAACCCACGGCCGTAATCTTGAATGGCGCCTGCAAAAATTTCCGAGGCGGATGCGCTTAAGCGATTGACTAAAATTAATATGGGACCTCGATAAAATGCAGGGTATTGTGCACGCGGTTGTCGAGAAATACTGCTGCCATGACGGATTTGTACCACAGGGCCCGGGTCAACAAATAAATCGGTTAACATTGCCGCTTCGCTGAGAGAACCGCCGCCATTGTTTCTTAAATCAATAATGACACCGTCAACATTAGTTTCTGTGAGTTCACGTAACAAACGTAAAACATCACCCGTTGCACTTCGGTAATTCGGATTGCCTTTTTGCGCTTCTTCAAAATCCATATAGAACGTAGGCAAATTAATGATGCCTAATTTGTAACTATTTCCATTTTTTGTTTTGACATCAAAAACGGCTTTTTTCGCTGCTTGTTCATCGAGTTTTATTTCATCGCGTTTGATCACTATCACATGAGTATCGCTGTCATCAGCTTTTGCGGATGCTACTTCCAATTTGACTATAGTGCCTTTTTTTCCGCGAATGAGTTGTACAACTTCATCAAGTCGCCAGCCAACCACATCGACAAATGCGCCTTTGTCACCTTGAGCAATTGCCAGAATTCGATCATTGGGTTGCAAAATACCTTGCTTGGCTGCTGGGCTTGCGGGAATGATACGATTCACTTTGGTGTACTCATCTTTAACACCTAATTCTGCTCCTATCCCAGTTAATTTAAGTGACATATTGATGTCAAAATTTTCCGAGTCGTTGGGCGACATGTAATTAGTGTGTGGATCATATAAGGTTGTCAGCGAATTCATGATGATGCTGTAAGCCTGTTCTGCGTCAATGCGGTTGTTACGTCTTAATTGATTGACATAACGTTTACGAATATTTTTTTTGCTGTCTTCCAAGGATTTTCCGTTTAACATTGAGTTAAGCAAATTCAATTTTATATATTGTTGCCAAATGGTATCTGCTTCTTTAACGGTGGTTGGCCAAGGAGCATTTTCGCGATCAGTATTAATGGTCTCTTCGGTTTCAAAGTTGTATGGAACATTAGGGTCCAAATTGGCAATCACTTTTTCTAACTGAGCAGTTTGGCGTTGGTTAAATCGATTGAAAATGATAAACGCATTTTCCAATTTTCTTTTTTGAAGTCATCATCAAAATTAATTCTAAATTTTTTGAACTCTTGAATGTCGGATTCCAGAAAAAAATAGCGGGACGGATCCAGTGATTTGATGTACTCATCAAAAAAGCGAGAAGACAGCTGATCGTCAATTGTCAGGGTTCGAAAATGATTGCCATTTAATTGCTGAATGACTTCAATTGTGGATTTGCTTTGCTCTTGTGTTGGAGCCAGTGGTTTAGGCTGTTCCGCCTGAAGTGATGCAACTGAAAAACCAAAAAGAACAATCGTAAATAATGTTACGAATCGAGAAACCGCTGCTGACATGTTTTTATCTCAAAGGAAAATACAAAATGTAACCAGTGCGGTCGGCACTGGTAGGGGGTAACTATAGCTGAAATGGGAGCTTAAAGGCAGTAGCAATAGGTTTAGATGGGTGAACTACAGTTATACATCATGTCCATAAAGTCGGATTGTTCTTGCTGGGTAATCCTGGTTTTTGTGAGGGATTCAGCAGTTTGATTTCGCCATTCAAAATCAATCCGGGTGAAGAGCGGGGCTGAATTTCCAGCATTTGGTGAGTCGAAGAAGGAGATAAAGATGGATTGCTTTGGAGTTAAAGATAATAGTCTTACTACGTCGTTAATTGTGCGTTGTATATTCTCATCATCCAGCAATAGTTCATCCAGCGAATGTTTGATAAATACATAATCGCAACCTAGTAGAGGGCTGATACTGAGCACTAGTTTGCCTTGGTTCAGTGCATCCAACAAATATTGGTAATCATATTGGGGATTGATTTGAGTTTCTTCATGGTTTGTGAACATATTCTGTGTCACAGAAGAAAAAAAAGATGATTGATATAACGACATATTTTCGCTCCGCATCTGAACCAATCATGGTGATTAATGGCGGAAGTGGCGCGGAAAGCATAAAAACACAATGCCGGCGACTTCATTTTTCTTCTTGAGTCGTCCTAGTAACTAATAGCTGTTCCTCTGATGCGAAGGAATCTAGCAGTTGTTTGGGAAAATAACCATAGTGGATCTGAAAATAGCGATTGTTATTGGGAATTGTTCTTGGTAGAGCTGAAATCGGTGTATAAAAAAAGGGCAAATGCCCTTTTTTTGTTTCTAGCGTCTAGGTAAAACCTCTCTTAAAGCGGCGTGCATATGACGAATCGCTTTTTCTGTAGTGCCCCAATCAATGCATGCATCGGTTACAGACACGCCATACTTCAAATCGCACAAATTGGCCGGGATATTTTGATTGCCTGCACCAATATTACTTTCAACCATTAATCCAATAATGGATTTATTGCCTTCAACAATTTGATTGGCAACATTTTCCATTACCAGTGTTTGCAATTCGTGATTTTTGTTGGAATTTGCGTGACTGCAATCCACCATAATATTTTGCGCGACTTTGGCTTTTGTCAGATCCTGTTCGCACAAGCCAACACTCACCGAATCATAGTTGGGTTTGCCATTACCACCGCGTAGAACCACATGTCCGTACGCGTTGCCGCGAGTGTGGATAATCGCGACTTGGCCTTGTGTATTAATGCCTAAAAAGCGATGGGGTTTGGAAACAGATTGCAGTGCATTAATCGCCACGGTTAAACCGCCATCAGTACCATTTTTAAAACCAACAGCCGATGACAATCCACTCGCCATTTCACGATGCGTTTGTGATTCGGTGGTACGTGCACCAATCGCAGACCAGCTGATCAGGTCGTGCAAATATTGCGGTGAAATGGGGTCGAGTGCTTCAGTCGCAGCAGGCAAACCTATCTCGGCAATATCCAGCAGCAATTGGCGGCCAATATGCAATCCTTCTTCAATTTTAAAGGAGTCATCCAGATGCGGGTCGTTAATTAATCCTTTCCAGCCAACAGTGGTACGGGGTTTTTCAAAATAGACTCGCATCACAATATAAATGGTGTCACTGACTTCTTCTGCCAGTGTTTTTAGGCGCTGTGCGTAATCTTTGGCAGCGACAACATCGTGAATTGAGCAGGGGCCGATCACAATAAAAATGCGATGGTCTTTGCGATCCAATATGTTACGAATAGTTTCGCGCCCTTGGGTGACAACTTGCTGGGCTTTATCCGTTAACGGAATTTTTTCTTTCAGATTTTGTGGGGAGATTAGAAGTTCCTGAGAAACAACATTCAGGTCATCAATTTGTACTTTGTTCATGGGGTTGTCCTGCAATATGGTCAATTTTTGGGTCAGTATACCGAAAAAGCTATATTTGTGGGGACAATTTTCTTAATTAATAGGATAAATAAAGGCAATTCATCCTTATTTTGGTGTGAATGGCATGTAGGATCAGTAATTCAGGAATAAAAAAGGAGCCCGTCGGCTCCTTGTCACAACTTATTTAAACCTTAAAAATGCAGCATCGCACCAACATAAGGGCCGTCCAGGTCTAGGTCAGCTTGAGCTTCATCATCGTCAACTTTTAAACTCATTTTACGTATGCCAACTTCAAGACCTAAGTCCAACACTGAATCAAACATATAGGCAATTTTTGCGTTGTAATCAGTTAATTGGTTTTCATCGTATTTAACAAAATTGGCTTCAACGGCGAGCGACAAGCCACTTAACGGCAAATCAAATTGAAATTTGCTGTAGAGCATTGGAAGAGTAATATCCAAGTCTACTTTTTCGCTGTTGTTTAACGAGGATTCCGCATAAATATAGCCATCATATTGACGAGCAGTGATGCCCAAATCTATGTTCACCCAGTTATCCAACAGTTCGTAATAGAGCGTTACGTCATTTGAGCTTAAATCGAAGTCGGAATAGACTTCAGATAAAGCTGAGAAGTTTGAGTCACCTAATCCAAAGGATTGAGACAATATGGCTGTTTGATCGCTTTGAATATTTTGATTTGTGTATTTCACATTAGGTAAAACAGGAACGGGATGTTCAATAGCAATATAAAAAAAACTGTTGTCGCTGTCGTTAAGTCCTAGTGCTTGCGTTGTTATGGCAGGATCACCGGCTTGGCCGGTGTAATCGGATGTCCATTTGCCAGCACCGGCATAAATGCCAAAAACAGTATCGGCCAAAGCACAGGGTGCCAGTGTTGATAGGGTTAATCCCAATGCCATTGAAAGTGGTGAAAGTTTCATGGTGTGTGTCCTCTGATGTTGTTTGAAATAAAAATATCGTATTCAAATTGTCATTTTTGATCTTGAGTTGTAACTCTAGACTAGGTTGATGGATTTTGTCGTTGCATCAGTTCAATAAATGCTTTTGCGTTGTTACTTAAACTGCGTTGTTTGTGATGAATTGCGCCAAGTGGGCGAATGAGTGGTTGGTGTTTTACATTTAATCGTTGTACTTGATGATCGATTAACCGATTGGGTAAAACGCCCCAGCCCAATCCAATCGACAGCATCATTTTGATACTCTCCAAATGATTGGTCACCATATTAATATTCAGTGGTAAATTTTCCTGATCAAAAAGATGCTTCACCAATTTAGTGGTGTAAGTATTCAGATCAGGAAGTATGGCTTGATGTTGGGTTAAATCGGCCAGTTGAAGATGCGGTTGCGTTGCCAGTGGATGCTCTGGCGCGGCGACGAAGTGGAGTTGGTCGTGCCAGATCGAATAGCTTTGGAAGCGCGAGTCTTGCTCAAGCGAGAGCGTGCCTTGTCCGTGAGAGAGTGTAATCGTGGCGAGGTCGTATTTACCTTGGAGTATTTCATTGTAAGCCTGTTCAGAATCAAGAAAGTGCAAATCCAGTTTCACTTGTGGGTAGAGACTGGAAAATTCACGCAACACTGGCGGCAAATAGTGCAAGCCGACATGGTGGCTGGTGGCAATACTCAGTTGCCCTTGTATTTCTCCGCGTAAATCAGCAATTGCCCTTTGGGTTGCGGCTACTTCGGTCAAGATAAGTTGCGCTTTATTCAACAGAATTTTTCCAGCCAAGGTCAAAATGACTTGCCGGCCGACTCGATCAAAAAGTCGTGTGCCCAGCTGATCTTCAAGCAAGGCAATGCGTTTACTGATCGCCGGTTGGGTCAGGTGGAGCTTTTCGGCTGCGGCTGAAAAGGAGCCTTGCTCAGCAATAGCAACGAATGCGTGAAGGTGTTGTGTGTCCATACATTATTTTTAAATCATTCCATTTGGGAATGCAAATTATAAAAAATATAAATTTGTTTTATGGTTTGTCTGGTCATAAACTGCACCAACTGAAAATTGGTTTAATTTCTATTGTTTGGATTACTGGAGTCACAAGATGACCGACAAAATCAAAAAAACCCTTTATGACAAGCTTTGGGATGCCCATTTGGTTCATCAAAGTGATGATGGATCCTCCCTCATTTATATCGATCGCCACATAGTCCATGAAGTGACATCGCCTCAGGCCTTTGACGGTTTGCGTTTGGCAGGGCGTAAACCCTGGCGTGTGGATTCCATTCTTGCAACGCCTGATCACAACGTCCCGACCACACAAAAGAGCGTGCGCATGGTGTGCAGGGTATTGAAGATCCTGTGTCATTAATTCAAGTGCAAACACTGGATGATAACTGCGATGAATTTGGCATAGTCGAATTCAAAATCAATGATTCCCGCCAAGGCATAGTGCATGTGATCGGCCCGGAAACTGGTGCTTGTTTACCGGGAATGACGGTTGTTTGCGGTGATTCACATACAGCAACTAATGGTGCGCTGGGTGCTTTGGCTCATGGTATTGGCACCAGCGAAGTGGAGCATGTGATGGCGACCCAATGTTTAGTCGCTAAAAAAATGAAAAACATGTTGATAAAAGTTGAAGGCAAATTGGGCTTAGGCGTTACATCAAAAGATGTTGTGCTCGCAATTATTGCGAAGATTGGAACAGCAGGCGGCACTGGCTACGCAATGGAATTTGGTGGCCAGGTCTTTCGCGATATGAGCATGGAAGGGCGCATGACTGTGTGCAATATGGCGATTGAAGCCGGTGCGCGTGCGGGCATGGTTGCTGTTGATCAAACCACTATCGATTATGTAAAAGGCAGAACCTATTCACCCAAAGGTGATTTATGGGAAAAAGCAGTTACGAATTGGAAAAATTATGTGAGCGATGAAGGCGCGCATTTTGATGCAATCATCGAAATGGATGGTGCGCAAATCAAACCACAAGTGAGTTGGGGAACTTCGCCGGAGATGGTGGTATCTGTTGAAGATAAAGTGCCTGATCCTGCGCAAGAAAAAGATCCCGTCAAACAAAAAGATATGATTCGTGCGTTGCAATATATGGGTTTACAACCCAATCAACCTATCACATCCATTTATGTCGATCGCGTATTTATTGGTTCATGTACTAACTCGCGCGTTGAAGATATTCGTGCAGCTGCGCAAGTTGTCAAAGGCAAAAAGAAAGCGGCTTCAGTGAAAGAAGCGATTGTGGTTCCAGGTTCCGGCGCAGTAAAAGCAGAAGCAGAAGCAGAAGGTTTGCATCAAATTTTTATCGATGCTGGTATTGAGTGGCGTGAACCAGGTTGCTCAATGTGCCTTGCAATGAATGCGGATAAATTAGGTGCAGGTGAACATTGTGCATCAACATCCAATCGCAATTTCGAAGGTCGTCAAGGTTATGGTGGGCGCACGCATTTGGTGAGCCCGGCTATGGCTGCGGCTGCAGCAATTGCTGGGCATTTTGTTGATGTGAGAAAATTTAATTAATTTCATGTAGGGGAGGCCCTCCGTGGCCGCCCTGGGCAGGCACAGAGGCCTGCCCCTACAAACCAAGGTAATTATCATGAAAAGTTTTACGATTTTATCCGGCATCGCTGCTCCAATGGATCGTGCGAATGTCGATACCGATATGATCATCCCCAAACAATTTTTGAAATCGATCAAGCGCACGGGTTTTGGCAAAAACTTGTTTGATGAATTACGTTATCTCGACGAGGGCAAACCGGATCAAAGCTGCGAAGGTCGTCCGATTAATCCGAATTTCCCGTTGAATTTTCCGCGCTATAAAAATGCCAGCGTTTTATTAGCTCGCGAAAATTTCGGTTGCGGTTCCAGCCGCGAACACGCGCCTTGGGCTTTGGATGATTACGGCTTTCGCTGCGTAATCGCTCCCAGTTTTGCCGATATTTTCTTTAACAACTGCTTCAAAAACGGTTTGTTGCCGATTGTATTGGATGAAAAAATTGTCGATCAATTGTTTACAGAAATGTACGTCGCAGAAGGCTATCAATTAACGATCGATTTAGCTGCCCAAACTGTTAAAACGCCTTCGGACCAATCCTTGAGTTTTGAAATTGATGAATTCCGTAAGCACTGTTTGTTAAACGGTTTGGATGATATTGGATTAACACTGGAGCACGCCGATAAAATCCGTGCGTACGAAGCCAAAAAACGCATCGAAGCACCTTGGTTGTTTGATATGGTGAAATAAGAATTTTTTATATTGGAGAATATTGTGGCAAAACATATTTTAATTCTGGAAGGTGATGGTATTGGCCCGGAAATTGTGCGTGAAGCGCGCAAGGTGTTGGATTTGGTGAATGCTAAATTTAATTTGGGTTTGACTTTTGAAAACGAATTGATGGGCGGATGTGCAATTGATGTGCATGGTGTTCCACTTGCAGATTCAACTCTGGAAAAAGCGCGCAAAGCGGATGCAATTTTATTGGGTGCGGTGGGTGGGCCGAAATGGGATAAATTGGATCGTGCCATTCGTCCGGAAAAAGGTTTGTTGAAAATTCGTTCGCAATTGGGTTTGTACGCAAATTTGCGTCCGGCACTTTTGTATCCGCAATTGGTGGATGCTTCATCATTAAAACCGGAAGTGGTTTCGGGTTTGGATATTTTGATTGTGCGTGAATTGGCTGGCGGAATTTATTTTGGTGAGCCGCGCGGAATTCGTGTTCTTGAAAACGGTGAGCGTGAAGGTTACAACACTTACAAATATTCCGAGAGCGAAATTATTCGAATTGGTCGCACGGCTTTTGAAATGGCGCGCAAGCGCAATCGTAAAGTTTGTTCGGTTGATAAAGCCAACGTACTCGAAGCCACTATGTTGTGGCGCGAAGTGATGGATACTCTTCACAAAGAATATCCTGACGTTGAGCTTTCCCACATGTATGTGGACAACGCTGCTATGCAATTGGTGCGTGCACCAAAACAATTTGATGTGTTGGTTACCGGCAATATGTTCGGCGATATTTTGTCTGACGCTGCTGCTATGTTGACCGGTTCTATTGGCATGTTGCCATCGGCTTCGTTGGATAAAGACGGGCGTGGTATGTACGAGCCCTGTCATGGATCAGCACCGGATATCGCAGGCCAAAACATCGCGAATCCATTAGCGACTATATTGTCTGTTTCCATGATGATGCGTTATTCATTAGCCTTGCCGGATGTCGCAGATGCGATTGAAATAGCGGTTGGCAAAGTCCTTGATCAAGGTTATCGTACCGGTGATATATTCACTCCTGGAATGAAGAAAGTTTCAACCTCAGAAATGGGTGATGCGGTTATAGCTGCATTGCAATAAATTCTGCATTTGTCATTCCCGCGCAGTCGGGAATCCATTTCTTGATTGTGGATACCTGCCTTCGTAGGTATGACGAAAGTTTAAAAAATGATTGAGCTGAAAAGTTGTTGAATTTAAAAGTTAAAGAGAGAAATAAAATGAAAGTAGGTTTTGTGGGTTGGCGAGGAATGGTGGGCTCGGTGCTCATGGAGCGCATGCAGTCCGAAAATGATTTTGCGGATATAGAACCGGTATTTTTTACTACTTCTAATGTTGGCGGTGCTGCACCGGCAGTCGCTGCTAATCTGCCTGCATTGAAAGACGCATCATCCATTGATGAATTAAAAAAATTGGATGTGATCATTACCTGTCAAGGTGGTGATTACACCACTGAGATTTTTCCAAAACTGCGCGCTGCAGGTTGGGATGGTTATTGGATCGACGCAGCATCCAGCTTGCGTATGGAAAAAGATGCGGTGATTATTCTTGATCCGGTCAATCGCGGCGTTATCGATAATGCGTTGAAAAAAGGTATTAAAAACTTTATCGGTGGTAACTGCACTAACTCCATCATGTTGATGGGTATGGGTGGATTATTTCACGCTGGTTTGGTGAATTGGGTTAGTTCAATGACTTATCAAGCTGCCTCAGGCGGTGGTGCTAATCACATGCGCGAGTTGCTGAAAGGCATGGGTGTAATTCATAGCGCTGTTGAAAGTGAATTGGCGACACCTGCATCGGCAATTTTGGATATCGACAGAAAGGTTGCCAGCACAATTCGTAACGACGTGCCGCGCGAATTTTTCCCCGCGCCTTTAGCGGGGGGATTGATTCCCTGGATCGATAAACAATTGGATAACGGCCAATCCAAAGAAGAGTGGAAAGGTCAGGCTGAAGTGAACAAAATTTTGGGCACGGAGAAAACTATTCCGGTTGATGGTTTGTGTGTTCGGATTGGTGCAATGCGCTGTCATAGTTTGGCGTTAACCGTGAAACTCAAGAAAGATCTGCCATTGGATGAAATAGAATCCATCATCAAATCAGGCAACGACTGGGTTAAGTTTGTCCCTAACGAGCGCAGTATTACCGAACAAGAACTGACACCCGCTTCCATTACCGGTGGTTTGAAAATCGGTGTTGGTCGTGTTCGTAAGTTAAACATGGGGCCAGAGTATCTTTCGGCGTTTGTGATTGGCGATCAGTTGCTCTGGGGCGCGGCGGAGCCACTTCGTCGCATGCTGCGTATTCTTAAAGAATGTAAATAAACTCTTCTGTGTCGTGAGCCTTTGAGCGAAAAACTCAAAGGCTTGTTCAGTTGTTGGGGCATGACTTTATCTAAAATCTTACTCTTGGGTTCTAAAAAACCATCCGTTAAATCACATTTTTTGTAAAAAACCTTGCTAAAAAGGTTGTAAAAGTCGCAGTTTGATGGCTTAAGATTGCCCTTAGAGTTGAAAAAAACCTATTTATAATGAATACTTGCGTGAGATATTGAATATTAATTCGAGGTTTTGTCCTCTGTAAAACAAACCGTCAGTTGTTCGTGGTGACGGTTTATTGGGCTAGACTTCGAGTAAATTGCCATTTTATTTGGCAACCTGTTGAATAATAAAGGATAGCGCCTATGCGTCTTCGTCAGTTGGTTTTAGCCTGCGGTTTGGTCTCTCTCTTGGCATCACCTTTGGTGAATGCCTTGGGTCTTGGAGAGGTTAGACTTAATTCAACTTTGAACCAGCCTTTAAGTGCTGAAATATCCCTTTTGGATACGCGCGATCTAACCGCTGAGCAAATTATTGTCAGTTTGGCATCTCCAGCAGATTTCGAGCGCAATGGCGTTGATCGCCTTTATTTCTATACAGAATTCAAATTTGAAGTGGATTTGGAGAACCCTGCGGGGCCAGTGGTAAAAGTCACTTCGCGCAACCCGGTTCGCGAACCCTATCTGAATTTCCTGGTTGAAGCCCGTTGGACTGCAGGTCGCTTATTGCGTGAGTACACCTTACTCATGGATTTGCCTACATACGACGATAACCGAAGTGTTTCTCCCGTTGTGGCGCCTCGACAAGTTGAAACGCCCAGAGAAACTCGAACAAATCAAGGTCGAGTATCCCGTCAGCCAGATGTTCAACCGGAATTCACCAGAGAGGCAGAAACAACCGAGCGATCTGTTTCCAGGGTTGCTCAGGATGGTGAATACACCATTAAACCCAATGATACCCTTTGGGAAATTGCCTTGGATGTACGCCCGGATAACACCGTCTCTGTACACCAGGCAATGGTAGCTTTGTACGAGGCGAATCCAGATGCATTTATCAATGGCAACATTTCCCGTTTGAAAGAAGGGAAAGTCCTGCGTGTACCTGATGCGGGTCAAATGACCTCTCTATCAAAATCTGAATCGGCTTCCCAATTTTCCCAATTAGAATCCGGAATGGGAGCACAACTGAGTGCGTCTCGTCGCACTTCATCTGAAGCATCTGAATCATCCGATATTTCTGGCCGAGTGACTTTGGCTGCCGCGAACAATCCTCGATCTTCTTCTTCAGGCCAGGGCAGCGGAGCTGATAATGGCAGTGGTCGAGCGCTTGAAACTGAATTGGCGTCAACTTTAGAAGAGTTGGATAGAGTCAAATCTGAAAATACTGAATTGACTTCACGAGTTCAGGATCTTGAATCGCAGATTCAAACCATGGAAAAGATGGTCTCTGTTGGCAATGAAAAGTTGCGGGCATTGCAAGTATCGGCCGAAAAAACCAATCAGGAAAAATCGCAACTAGCTGAAGAGCTGAAGTCGGAATTAAAAACCGAAGAAACGCTAACAACTTCGTCTGCAGTTTCTTCTGCTGCACCCCAAAAAAAATCAGAACCTGCACCTAAAAAGCAGCCAGAGCAGGTCAAGCCAAAACCTGTACCGAAACCTGCCCCAGCGCCGACAATTGTCGATCAGTTGATTGCTAACGCGCCGTGGATTGGTGTTGGTGTTGCGGTTTTGGGTGGATTGATTGGCTTCTTGGTTTATCGTCGTCGTAAACAGGCTCAGTTGGAACAAGAGCAGCTGGAACAGGATATGTCCTATTCCAATGATTCAGACTTATCCTTTGACACCTCAATGGATGATCATGAAACATTTGCAGAGCAAGAGGCGGAGCATGATCAGGAGAGTTTTGATGGATTGGATGCAGAAGATGATGATGTCAATCCGGCTGATAAGGCAGATATTTTTATAGCCTATGGTCAACTCGATAAAGCGGAGCATTTGTTATTAAAAGGCTTGGCTAAGGATCCCAACTCATCCAGTATTCTGATGAAATTGTTGGAAGTTTATTCCCAACAAAAAGACGCAACAAGTTTTGACAAGCACTATGCCGCTTTGATTCCTGTTGCGGCACCGGCTTTGTTATCTCGCGCATCCGAATTGCGTTCGCATATACCCAATGCAGGTGATTTTGATATGCCTGATTTGGCTCCTGATCTATCAGATGAGCCAGCGGTTAAAGCACAACAGGCAGCATCATTGGATGATCTTGAGTTGGATTTGGGTGATGATATTTTTGCTGAAGAGGCAAAACCAGTTGTAGATCAAGATGATGACTTCAGTATTGAGCTGGATTTAACGGAAGATTTTGACGCGCAAGACACCGTGATGCGTGGCCAACAAGCCGAATCAGCTGAGATCGAGTTGGATCTGGATGATGATTTAGCCTTGGATTTGGACTTCGATACTCCGGAAGTTGATCTAAGTGCTGATATTGGAAATGTAGAATCTCAAGCTGATGATATTGATGATATCAATTTGGCTTTGGATGAAATGGAAGATGACGATCTGGATGAGGATGATTATGTTGCCTCAATAGAGAAAGAACCTTCACTGTCACCCATAAAATCTGTCAAACAGGATTTGGAATTGGCGGATGATGATTTCAACCTGGATATGGAAAGTGAGGGTGTTGATTTAGCGGCGCTGGATAGTGAGATGTCCAGTCTTGATACCGACTTTGATCTGGATGATGATCTTTCCGAACTGGCTGAAGATTCTGCCGATATTGATTTTGCTCTTGAAGATGACTTATCGCTAGACGATTCTGAATTATCTCTTGATGAAGATGAAGAATTTTCACTTGGCGAAGAATTGGATGAAGTCACTGAGACAGCAGATTCCAACCTTGATGAACTGGAATTAAGTCTTGATGATGAACTGGAGTTAGAGTCATCAGAAGATGATATGGAAGTGCTAGAAGAAGAGCCTGAAGTGGTCACAGAAGAGTCGCTGTTTGAAGAAGCACTTTCTGATATAGATGATCAAGATGTCGCTCTGACGGAACTTGATAATGCTGATCACGAGCAGAATCTGGATTCTGATGATCTGGATTTCTTGGGGGAAGCCGATGAAGCGGCAACCAAGTTGGATTTGGCGCGTGCTTATATCGATATGGGTGATATGACGGGCGCTCGCGATATTCTTTCTGAAGTCGTCAATGAGGGCACCAGTGATCAAAAAGCTGAAGCGAAAGATTTATTAAATCGCATTGATGCTTGATCACATTAAATGTTAAACCAAAGCCTTGCGCAAACACGCAAGGCTTTTTTATTTACGCTGTATTAAAAATTCCAAGTTTGAAAATTCATGAGTCAAAATTACATTCCCGATCACAAGCCTTACGAACGCAATGGTGAAATTTTGCAGACTACACCTTGGCCAGAAGGAATGACTCGTGTCGCATTGGGAGTGGAATACAAAGGGACAGAATTTCATGGTTTTCAAACCCAACCTTCCGGTGTGAAAACCGTTCAGCAAGCCCTGCAAAAAGCCTTATCAACAGTAGCAGATGAAGAAATCACTTTAGTTTGTGCAGGAAGAACTGATGCAGGTGTGCATGCAACGCAACAAGTCATACACTTTGATACTTCTTCAATTCGTCCTGAAAAAGCTTGGATATTAGGTACCAAACCGCATTTGCCTGATTCAGTCATAGTGCGTTGGGCAAAAAATGTTTCACCGCAATTTCATGCGCGTTTCAGTGCACTTAATCGTACTTATCGCTATTTATTATCCGACGCATCCACCGCTTCGGCATTGGTCGCACATCAAGTGACCTGGTCATCCAGAAAACTCAATCTTGATTTGATGCGCGAAGGCGCAAAACATTTAATTGGTGAACAGGATTTTACTTCGTTTCGTGCAACCCAATGTCAGGCAAAAAGTCCGGTACGAACCATTCATCATCTGCATTTAGTGCGTCGTGGTGATTTGATTATTATGGAAGTACAGGCCAATGCATTTTTACATCACATGGTCAGAAATATTGTGGGTGTGCTGATGACAGTCGGAACTGGCGATAAACCTGTTGAATGGGTCGCAGAATTACTTGCTGCAAGAGATCGTAGCAAAGGTGCAGTTACTGCCAAACCTTATGGGCTTTACCTGGTCAGTGTTGATTATCCTGAAGAATTCAAAATCCCCAAATTGTCACCCAGGTTTTTTATCGAGCAAGGGATTGGAGAGTTAATTTAAAAATGAGTTTTGTGTTTTGATTTGTTCTTACGAACGAGTTTGTTATAGTCCAAAAAATTTTCAGTGAATTAATCATGAAACCAAATTCCACTATCCGCATTAAAATCTGCGGCCTCACTCGAGTTGAAGATGCGCTTGCAGCAGTTGCAGCAGGAACAGATGCTATTGGTTTGGTGTTTTATGCCAAGAGCCCGCGAGCAGTCAGTGTTGAAAAGGCGCGTGAGATTTCGTTGGCGGCAGGGCCTTTTGTGACTGTGACAGGATTATTTGTGGGCGCTGATCCAAAAGAAGTGGAGGGCGTATTAGATCGCGTACCTTTGCATTTACTGCAATTTCATGGCGATGAATCAGCCACTTATTGCGAAGCTTTTCGTCGCCCCTATTTAAAAGCCTTGCGTATGAAACCAGATTTGAATCTGGAGCAGCTAATCAATGAATACTCATCTGCCGCTGGTATTTTGTTGGATGCTTATCGACCGGGTGTTCCGGGTGGTACTGGGGAAACTTTTGATTGGGGCAGGGTACCGCAAACGTCATCTCGACCCATCGTACTGGCGGGTGGTTTGAATCCTGACAACGTGGCGGATGCTATCAAAAGCACAAGAATTTATGGGGTTGATGTGAGTGGTGGTGTAGAATCAGCGCCCGGTATTAAAGACCCTGAAAAAATTCAGGCGTTTATCCAGCGAGCGAGACAAGTTTTTTAATCAGTAATCTGCTGGAAGAAAGGAATGCCTGTATTCCTTTCGTGTCATTGGTTTTAATCTCAATAAGGTGTCAGAGTGAATAGCAAAGAGACGGTAAACACAGCATCGGTTGATTATGCACAATTCCCCGATAGCGAAGGTCGTTTTGGCATATTCGGTGGACGATTTGTATCGGAAACCTTGATTCATGCCTTGGACGAGTTGGAAGATATTTATTATCGCTTGAAAGATGATCCTGATTTTCAGGCCGAATTTGATAAGGACTTGGCTCACTATGTTGGCCGTCCATCCCCTCTCTATTTTGCAGAACGTTGGACCCGTGAATTAGGCGGAGCCAAAATTTTCCTCAAGCGTGAAGATCTCAACCACACTGGCGCACACAAAGTGAATAACACTATTGGTCAAGCGCTTTTGGCGAAATTTACCGGAAAAAAACGTGTAATCGCCGAAACCGGTGCAGGTCAACATGGTGTTGCCACAGCAACAGTTGCGGCACGTTTGGGTTTGAAATGTCGCGTTTACATGGGTTCTGAAGACGTAAAACGTCAGGCGCTCAATGTTTACCGTATGAAATTATTAGGTGCGGAAGTATTTCCGGTGACATCAGGTTCACGCACTTTGAAAGATGCCATGAACGAAGCCATGCGCGATTGGGCAACGAATGTGGATGACACTTTCTACATTATCGGTACTGCCGCTGGTCCACACCCTTATCCTGAATTGGTTCGCGATTTCCAATGCGTGATTGGCCGCGAAGCGCGTGAGCAGTGTTTGACACAAACCGGCAAATTGCCCGATGCCTTGGTTGCTTGTGTTGGCGGAGGTTCCAATGCGATTGGTTTGTTCCATCCTTTTCTGACTGATACCAGCGTAAAAATGTACGGTGTTGAAGCGGGTGGTTTAGGGTTGGATTCGGGCAAACACGCAGCGCCTCTGAATCGCGGAATCCCCGGTGTTTTACACGGCACGCGCACTTATTTGATGGAAGATGAAAACGGCCAGATTATTGAAACTCATTCAGTGTCCGCCGGTTTGGATTATCCGGGCGTTGGCCCTGAGCATTCCTGGTTAAAAGATATTGGCCGCGTTAATTACGTCGCCATCAACGACGATGAAGCTCTGGCTGCTTTCCGTAAGTTGACTTTGACTGAAGGCATAATGCCCGCGTTGGAATCGGCGCATGCTATGGCTTATGTCGAAAAACTCGCGCCGCAAATGAGCAAAGACCAAATCATTATCGCCAACCTTTCCGGTCGCGGTGACAAAGACATTCTGACAGTGGCCGCTCTCGACGGCATCACTGTTTAAGGCAGGCAATTCATGAGTCGTATTCAACAACACCTATCGGCTGCAAAAGAAGCCGGTAAAAAAATTCTTGTCGCTTATGTAGTTAATGGCGATCCATTTCCCGAAGCCACTTTGCCAACATTGCAAAAAATGGTTGAGCAGGGTGTGGATATTATCGAACTCGGAGTTCCCTTTTCTGACCCCATGGCAGAAGGCCCGGTGATTCAAAAAGGACATGAGCGTGCTTTGGTTCATCACACCAGCTTGAAAGGCACTTTGCAATTGGTTAAAACTTTCCGCAAAACCAATCAAACTACACCGATTGTGTTGATGGGTTATGCCAATCCCGTTGAGCGTTTTGGTTATCACGCATTTGCTAAAGCGGCTGCAGAAGCGGGTGTCGATGGTTTGTTAACGGTTGATTTGCCGCCAGAAGAAGTGGTTGACCTGAAAAAAGAATTGGACGCAAATGGTTTGGATAATATTTTCTTGCTGGCTCCAACCACCACTGTTGAACGCGCGAAAAAAATTGCGGCACTTGCGAGTGGATTTTTGTATTACGTTTCATTAAAAGGTGTCACTGGCGCAGGCCATTTGGATGTCGCCGATGTTAAACAAAAACTCGATGCTTTTGGTGAATTAACGGATTTGCCTTTGTGTGTTGGTTTCGGCATCAAAGATCCGGCCACTGCAAAAGCGATTGCAGAATTAGCTGATGGTGTGGTGATTGGCAGCGTGTTAGTGGAAAAGATGGGTCAGATGGAAAAAAATTCTGCGGATGAAATTGCCAATGCAGTCGGTGAGATTGTGGGTGGGATTCGTCGGGCGATTTGAATCAAAACACCCTCTCCCCAGCCCTCCCCCATCAAGGGGGAGGGAGCAGATTCGAGTTCTGAATGAAATGGAAGATAAGCTTGAAAGAATTAAGTTTAAGTAAAATTTCAAACAGAACCAATTCCCCTCTCCCCTTGTGGGAGAGGGGGAGAGGAGAGGGGTATTTGTGACTCCAAACCAAAAACTCATCAACGAATTTCTCGACAGCCTCTGGCTTGAAAAAGGCCTGAGCAAACACTCTCGTGAATCTTATGGGCGCGATCTACAACAGTTTTCCGAGTGGTTGGAATCAGAATCAAAAAATTTACTCACGGTTGAATCTTCGGATGTACAAATTTATCTCGCCAAACGTTTAAAACAAAAAATCTCCAGTCGATCAACGGCGCGTTTTTTATCCTGTCTGCGTGGATTTTATCGTTATTGTTTGCGTGAAAATTTATTGAATCAAAACCCCATAGCACTGATTGATAATCCCAAATTACCCGCTTCACTTCCCAAAACACTAAGCGAAGCAGATGTTGAAAATTTACTTGCTGCTCCTGACATCGAAGACCCCATAGGTTTGCGGGACAGAACCATGTTAGAAGTACTCTATGCTTGTGGATTACGTGTGACAGAATTGGTGGAGTTAACAGTTCCACAAATCAATTTGCGGCAGAATGTGATTCGTGTGATGGGGAAGGGCAGTAAGGAAAGGTTAATTCCCATGGGTGAAGAAGCGGCGAATTGGTTGGAGCGATATATGCGAGAGTCGCGACCCGTGCTTCTAAATAATCGCCCTAACGATATTTTGTTCCCCAGCAATCGTGCGCAAGCTATGACGCGTCAAACTTTTTGGCATAGGATCAAGCATTGGGCGGAGGTTGCTGCTATACAAAAGCCCTTGTCTCCCCATACACTGCGACACGCATTTGCAACTCATTTATTGAACCATGGAGCAGATTTGCGGGTCGTACAGTTGTTGTTGGGGCATAGTGATCTCTCAACAACACAAATTTATACTTATGTCGCGCGTGCGCGCATGAAAGAACAACACGCAATGCATCATCCGCGTGGTTAATCCGTCGCTAGGAATAAAATTAGTATGAAAAAATTATCTTTGGTTGTGGGTTTGGCGAGCTTGTTATTCTCTACACTAGTTCTGGCTCAAGAATCTGGCTCGGGTGCTTTGTTAAAGCGTGCCTCGATTGAAGAAACCATTTTGGGTAAGCTGGAGATAGCACGACCCGATATTCAATATGGGTCTCCCAAACCCTCACCATTTCCTGGTCTATATCAGGTTCAGGTTCTGGGTGGACCAATGCTCTATATTACCGCGGATGGTGAAAAATTTATCATAGGGGAGCCTTACACCGTTGGTGGTTCAGGTGAAGGTTTTGCCAAGCTGGAAGATCCCGAAGTTCTCAATGCCCGTAAAAAAGCAGTGGCGACTTTGGATATCAAACAAACGATTGCTTTTAAGCCCAAATCCAAAACTAAAGCGATTGTTCATGTATTTACCGATGTGGATTGTGGCTACTGCCGTAAATTGCATGAACAAATGCAGGCTTATAATGATTTAGGTATTGAAATTCGCTACTTAGCTTTTCCTCGCGCGGGGATTCCCAGCCCATCGGCTGATAAGTTAGTTTCTGCTTGGTGTGCGAAAGACAGGCAAGGGGCACTCACAAAACTGAAGAAAAATGAAACCATTCCTAATGTGAGTTGTGAAAACCCAGTGGCAGCGCAATTTGAACTGGGTGGTCGACTTGGCGTGAATGCAACACCAGCACTCCTGCTGCCAAATGGTAAGTTGGAGTTAGGATATCTTCCACCGGCAGATATGGCCAAATTACTAAATATTTAAGGCTTTAATCAGAATTGACACCTACGGCCACCATGAGTATGGTGGCCGTCTTTTTTTGGCATCATCCACATTTTGTAATTACTTTTGAGAGGGCAATATTTTGAAACCGGTAAGAGTAGGTATTTGCGGTCTTGGTACCGTTGGCAGTGGGGCAGTTAACATACTCACACGCAACAAAGACATGATTAATGCCCGTTCCGGTTGCGATATTTCTATCATTCAAATTGCTGCACGCCGCGACAATCCCAATTGCAATACCTCAGGATACAAAGTCACTCGTGATATTTTTGAGGTCGCCAATAATCCTGATGTGGATATTTTGGTTGAAGTGATTGGCGGAACCACAGTCGCGAAAGATCTAGTATTAAAAGCGATCGCTAATGGCAAACATATTGTCACTGCCAACAAAGCCTTGATTGCACATCACGGCAACGAAATTTTTGCCGCAGCCAAAGCACGTGGCGTTACTGTTGCTTTTGAAGCGGCTGTTGCGGGTGGTATTCCGATTATCAAAGCGATTCGTGAAGGTTTGGCTGCAAACCGCATCGAATGGTTGGCAGGTATTATTAACGGAACTGGTAATTTTATCCTCACCGAAATGCGCGACAAAGGTCGTTCATTTGATGATGTGTTAAAAGAAGCGCAAGCCTTAGGTTATGCAGAAGCTGATCCCACTTTTGATGTAGAAGGAATAGATGCCGCACACAAATTAGTGATTCTTGCTTCACTGGCTTTTGGTATTCCGCTTAATGTCGATAAGGTTTTTACTGAAGGTATTACCAAGCTGACCCCAGCTGATGTGACCTACGCAGAAGAGTTAGGTTATCGCATTAAAAATCTAGGTATTGGTCGTCGCACTGCGAAGGGTATTGAATTGCGCGTGCATCCTACATTAATTCCTGAAAAACGTTTGATTGCGAATGTTGATGGTGTAATGAATGCGGTGTTAGTGAAAGGTGATGCGGTAGGCCCAACACTTTATTACGGTGCAGGCGCAGGCGCAGAGCCAACGGGTTCATCAATCGTTGGCGATATTGTCGATGTCGCTCGCACTTTGACTGCAGCACCCGAAAATCGCGTGCCTTATTTGGGTTTCGGTTCTGACTTCGTTGCCGAACAACCGATACTCTCAATTGATGATGTGGAGTGCGCAAATTATTTGCGCATGTCGGTATTGGATAAACCTGGTGTTCTTTCAAAAATTGCCACGATTTTGAGTGATTCTGGTATCAGTATCGAAGCTATGATTCAAAAAGAAGCCAAAGAAGGCGAATCCAACGTGCCGTTAATTTTGTTGACCAATATTGTGCAAGAAAAGAAATTGGCTGCGGCAATTCGCAGTATTGAATCTTTGGATAGTATCAGTGGCAAAGTTCAACGCATTCGTGTTGAGAGTTTGAAGTAACAAACACCCTCTCCCCAGCCCTCTCCCATCAAGGGAGAGGGAGCAGATTGAAGTTCTAAAAAATATTTTTGTAATTTTACAGTTTGTTAACTTCACAAAAATATTGAACAA
Source organism: Cellvibrio sp. (assembly GCA_016712405.1). Taxonomy (GTDB): domain Bacteria; phylum Pseudomonadota; class Gammaproteobacteria; order Pseudomonadales; family Cellvibrionaceae; genus Cellvibrio. The sequence continues at coordinate 49,898 of JADJRD010000001.1, forward strand.
AACCAATTCCCCTCTCCCCTCGTGGGACGACTACAGGAAGTAGGAGGTAGAGTAAAGCAGGAGCACTTACCGAGAGGGGTAGGGGAGAGGGGGAAATTCTGCAATATTTAAAACAGGTTTTGAAATCGTGAAATACATCAGCACTCGTGGGCAAGCGCCCGCACTCAGTTTTGAAGATGTGGTATTAACAGGTTTGGCTCCTGATGGTGGTTTGTATTTGCCAGAAACCTTGCCACATTTTTCCAAAGAAGAAATTGCATCCTGGGCAGGATTGTCGTATCAGGAGCTCGCATTTAACGTAATGAAACCTTTTGTTGCGGGTGCAATCAGTGATGCTGATTTTAAAGCAATCATCGACAAGGCTTACGAAACTTTTCGTCACGATGCAATTGCTCCCATGGTGCAAACTGCGCACAACGAATGGATTCTGGAATTATTCCAAGGCCCAACACTCGCATTCAAGGATTTTGCATTGCAATTTTTAGGTCACTTGCTCGATCACTTATTGAAAAAGCGCAATCAAAAAGTGGTAGTGATGGGTGCTACATCAGGCGATACAGGTTCAGCTGCCATCGAAGGTTGTCGTCGTTGCGATAACATCGATATTTTTATTATGCATCCACACAATCGCGTGTCAGATGTGCAGCGTCGACAAATGACCAGTGTGTTAGCGCCCAACGTATTTAATATCGCACTTGAAGGCAATTTTGATGATTGTCAGAACATGGTGAAAGCCAGTTTTGCTGATCAATCATTTCTGCCAGAAGGTCGTCAGTTGGTTGCGGTTAACTCAATCAACTGGGCGCGCATCATGGCGCAAATTGTTTATTATTTTTATGCAGGCCTCGCATTAGGTTCGCCACATCGCCCTATGGCTTTCTCTGTTCCGACTGGAAACTTCGGTGATATTTTTGCAGGTTATCTTGCGAAAAAAATGGGGCTGCCTATTGATCAATTAGTGATTGCGACTAACAGCAACGATATTCTGCATCGTTGCATTAGCAGTAATGATCACAGCAAACATCAATTGCAACACACCTTGTCACCGAGTATGGACATTATGGTGTCGAGCAATTTCGAACGCATGTTGTTTGATCTTTATGATCGTGACGGCAACGCGATTCGTCAGTTAATGGAAGATTTTAAATCTGGCAGTATGACCTTAAAAGAATCTGCACTTTCACGCGCACGCGAATTGTTCACTAGCTATGGTGTGAATGATCAAGTGACTATTGATGTGATTCGCAGTGTGTTTGAAAACACTGGCTACTTGCTTGATCCGCACACTGCAATTGGTGTTGAAGCTGCACGCAAAACCCGTCGACGTCATGACATTCCCATGGTGTGTTTGGCCACTGCGCATCCAGCAAAATTTCCGGAGGCAGTACGCAAAGCCGGGCAAGAGCAAGATCCTGCATTGCCCCATCACATGAAAGATTTATTTCAACGTGAAGAGCGTTATACAGTATTGCCGCAGGAGTTGAAAAAAGTTCAGGAATTTATTGCGGCGAATGTGAGGAAGTAAATTAAAAAATCATGGATGATTTGCAAATTTGGACTGCACAAAGAGCTAAAGATCTTCGTAAAACACAAACGCCACATGAAGAAAAAATGTGGCGTTATTTACGCGCAAAGCGATTCTCCGGATTTAAATTCAAACGTCAGGAACCCATAGCCAGATATATAGTAGATTTTGTCTGTTACGAGGCAAAATTAATTATTGAACTCGATGGCTCGCAGCATGTTGAAAACAAAAGCCACGATGAAAACAGGGATTGCTGGTTGCAGGAGCAAGGTTTTCGTGTGTTGCGTTTTTGGAATAATCAACTTACAAAACAGACCAAGGAGGTTATGGATGAAATTTGGAGTGCTTTGCAAAGCAAAACACCCTCTCCCCAGCCCTCTCCCATCAAGGGAGAGGGAGCAGATTTGAGTTCTGAAGGAACAGGAGGATAGGCTTCAAAGAAATGAGTTCAAATAAAGTTTTGAACAGAGCCAATTCCCCTCTCCCCTTGTGGGAGAGGGGAGGGGAGAGGGGGAAGATCTTTAAAGAAAATTTAAATTTGCAAAGCAAAACACCCTCTCCCCAGCCCTCTCCCATCAAGGGAGAGGGAGCAGATTTGAGTTCTGAAGGAACAGGAAGATAGGCTTCAAAGAAATGAGTTCAAATAAAATTTTGAACAGAACTATTTTTCAGAAATAATCCCAATGCAAAAAATTATCCGTCAACGAAAAATTATCGAAACCACCGGGTTACCCCAAACTATTTCACCGCTATTGCAACGTATTTACACTTCACGTGGCATCAAACACGAAAACGAATTGCAATATTCGCTCGCGCAATTATTAAAACCGAATTTTAAAGGCATGCAAGATGCGGTGAGCATTTTAGCTGATGCAGTTGTTGCACAAGCGAAAATTATGATTGTCGGTGATTTTGATGCGGATGGTGCAACCAGTAGCGCATTAGGTGTGTTGGCATTGCGTGCAATGGGTTTGCAATCTGTGGACTTTTTAGTGCCCAATCGCTTTGAATATGGATATGGATTAACACCGGAAATTGTTAGGGTTGCTGCTGCACAAACACCGGATGTGATTATCACAGTTGATAATGGAATCTCCAGTATTGAAGGTGTGAATCTCGCACGCGAATTAGGTATTGCAGTGATTATTACTGATCACCATTTGCCCGGAGAATTATTGCCGGATGCCGATGCCATAGTGAATCCGAATCAACCGGGTTGCCCTTTTCCCAGTAAAAATTTAGCCGGTGTTGGTGTTATTTTTTATGTGATGAATGCTTTACGTGCTGAATTACGTTCGATGGGATGGTTTGTGGAAAGTGGAATTACTGAGCCCAACATGGCGAGTTTTTTGGATTTGGTCGCATTGGGAACTGTTGCGGATGTAGTGCCCTTGGATCACAACAATCGTGTATTGGTTGCGCAAGGTTTGGCGCGTATGCGCGCGGGTCATGCTCGTTCTGGCATTAATGCTATGTTGGAAGTTGCGGGAAAAACCACACAAAAAATTGTAGCCAGTGATTTGGGTTTTGCAATTGGCCCGCGATTAAATGCCGCCGGACGTTTGGATGATATGTCATTGGGTATTCAATGTTTATTATGTGATAGTCCATCACTCGCACGTGAGATGGCATTGCAGTTGGATGATTTAAATCGTGATCGAAAAGCGATTGAAGGCGGAATGCAGCAAGAAGCTTTGCGCATGTTGCAAAAGCAATTGGCGTTGGATGAACAATCTTTACCCTGGGGTTTATGTTTGTTTGACGAAACCTGGCATCAAGGTGTGATTGGTATTTTAGCATCGCGAATAAAAGACAAATATCATCGCCCTACAATTGTGTTTGCTGATGTGGGCAATGACGAAATCAAAGGGTCCGCACGTTCAATTCCCGGCTTGCATATTCGTGATGCGCTGGATGCCGTTGCTAAAAAACATCCTGAGTTATTACAAAAATTCGGCGGTCATGCCATGGCAGCAGGCATGAGTTTATTGCGCAATAATTTTGACGCTTTTACAAAAGCATTTGATGAAGAGGTGCGTCGTCAATTACAGGAAGAAGATTTACAAGCCGTTATTCAAACCGATGGTGAATTAAAATCGGATGAGCTGTCTATGCAATTAGCCAATCAATTGCGCGATGCTGGCCCTTGGGGACAACATTTTCCAGAACCTATATTCGAAGGTGATTTTTTTGTATTGCAACAAAAGTTGGTGGGCGACAAACATCTCAAATTATTATTGTCTCTTGATCAACAACAAGCTGGATGGATTGAGGCGATTGCATTTAATATTGATCCGACGGTCTGGCCGAATAATGCAATCAAAAAAATTCATGCGGTTTATAAATTGGATGTGAATGAATATCGTGGGAATTATTCGTTGCAGTTGTTGATTGATTATTTGGAAGCCTGTGACCCCCTCCCAGCCTCCCCCTTGCCAGGGGGAGGAGCTTTACTCCCTACTTAATGCGAAGTGCGATTTGTTCCCTCCCCTGGGAAGGGAAGGGTTAGGGTGGGGTCTTGATTGTGTTTTTAAATTAATTAATTACTCCAACAACTTCTCAAAATACCCCCTAACATTCTCCATCACCAAAGGCTGACCCTCAGCAGTGGGATGAATGCCGTCGTTTTGCATTAATGACGGGTTAGTTGCAACACCTTCCAATAAAAATGGCACCAGCAAAAGATTATTTGTTTTCGCCAATTCACTATAAATATTTGCAAAAGATTCTGCATAGCGTGCGCCGTAATTTGGTGGAATTTGCATGCCGAGTAAAAGAATTTTTGCTTTTTGTTGGTGAATGCTATCAATCATGGATTGCAAATTATTGCGGATAAAATTCAATGGTTGCCCGCGCAATCCATCATTTCCGCCGAGCTCTAAAATCACGTAATCAGGCTGATGAGTTTTCAACAGTTGATCAAGTCTTGCTTTGCCACCTGATGTGGTTTCACCACTGACACTGGCGTTGATCCATTTCAGTTGATGTTTTGCTGCCATTTCCGTTTCCAACAAGGCGGCCCATCCCTGTGTTATCTCAATTCCGTAGCCGGCACTCAGGCTATCACCCATGACTAACACACTTGATTCTTTTGCGCTGACTGATCCTGTTAGGATTAGCGTGAGTAAAAAGAAGTAAATTCTGAAACGGTACATAGAGTTGATACCCCTAAATCAATAGAATGAAATCCAATTACACAATTCGTACGTCAATAGAGTAATACAAACGTAAATTTATTTCACTTCAGGAAATAGCATGACAGATTCCATCGAACGTCCAACGATTGTTGAAGCAAAAGCCATAACCAAACGTGTCGAAACACAAGAAGGTGAACTGGTTATACTTCATCCGGTTGATCTTGTAGTTGCACAAGGCGAATCACTGGCCATCACTGGTGCATCAGGTTCAGGTAAATCCACTTTATTAGGCATTTTGGCTGGTTTGGATTTGCCCACATCCGGTGATGTGATCATCAACCAACAAATCATTACCCACATGGATGAAGAGGGTAGAGCAAAAGTCCGTGCGGATTATGTGGGATTTATTTTTCAATCCTTTCAATTGTTGCCGGGTCTGACAGCATTGGAAAATGTGATGTTGCCTTTGGAATTGCGCGGTGACAAACAAGCGCGAAGCAAAGCTGAAAACTTTTTGACTCGTGTAGGTTTAGCGCAGCGATTCCAGCACTATCCGCAACAACTGTCCGGTGGTGAACAACAGCGGGTAGCAATTGCCCGCGCATTTGCGTGCGAACCTAAAATTTTATTTGCTGACGAACCAACAGGTAACTTGGATTCACACACAGGTGAAAAAATTATCGAATTACTCTTTTCCTTAAATGCTGATCAGGGAGCTACCTTGATTTTAATCACTCACGAAGAGCGATTGGCACAGCGCTGTCAGCGCCGTATTCAATTGGCAGCGGGTGAGTTGGTTGCAAATGAAAATTCTGCAACCAATAAACAGGATTAATTATGTTGTCTTTTCATTTATTAAAGCGAAATTGGCGCAGCGGTGAATTAAAACTGCTGAGCTTGTCCATTATTCTTGCGGTGACTGTTTTAGCCGCCATTTCTGTTTTTACCTCGCGTTTGCAATCTACTTTGATTAACGAAAGTAATTCGGTATTGGGTGCTGATGCCGTTATTAATGGATCGCAACTCCACAATCCTGAATGGGAAGCTCTCGCAGAAGAAGCTAATGTAAAACATACTCGGGCTGTTAATTTTGCGTCTATGGTTTTTGCTGGCGATGAAATGCATTTGGCCTCGGTCAAAGCCGTCGATGCCGGATACCCTTTGCGCGGTCATTTTGAAATCAGCAAACAAGCATTTACTTTCGAAGCCTCCGCCATTCAAAAAATTTTGCAAGGGCCAGCGCAGGGTGAAGCCTGGGTAGATTCACGCATGTTGCCTTTGCTAAAAATTAAAATGGGCGATCAGGTTTATGTTGGCGAATTACCCTTGAGAATTACACATGTATTGATTGCTGAGCCTGACAGCTCTAGCCCCTTTAGTATGTTTGGTGCAAGACTTTTGATGAGTTATCAAGATTTGCCTGCAACTCAAGTCATTCAGCCGGGTAGTCGTATTGAATACAAATGGTTGCTGTCGTCGGATTCACAAAGCGATTTGCAAAATTTTCTGAAAAAATTAAAACCTCAATTGAGTGAACATCAAGCTATTCGCGATGTGAATGACTCACAAGAAAGAGTAGGGCGCACCTTGCAAACCAGTCAGCAATTTTTATTGTTAACTGCGGTGATTGCGGTGTTGCTCGCCGGTGTTGCGATTTCGATTGCTGCCAGACAATTTTCAGAACGCCATACCGATCAGGTTGCTTTGATGAAAAGTTTAGGCGCATCCGCAGCCAAAGTACGTCAGTTATATTTCTTCCAATTATTTATTTTAGCTGCAATCGCATCGGCTATTGGTTTGTTGATTGGTGAAGCTATGCAACAGCTGATCGCCATATCCGTACAAAAAGCCTATCAAATTCGATTGGGTGATGCGCAATGGTTAGCTTACCTGCGCAGCTACGCCAGTGGTTTTATTTGTTTGATCTTTTTTGCTTTGCCAGCGCTTTGGTATTTGCCTTCAGTATCACCTTTAAAATTTTGCGCCGCGAATTAAAAGTGCTGCAACCTCAAATATGGATGCAAGGGATTTTTGCCTTGGTTGCAGTATTGCTGCTGATTGTTATGTTCAGCCGCAATATCAGCCTTGCATTAACTCTATGTGCAGGTCTGGCTGTGGTGATTCTGGTCAGTTTGGTTGTCGCTGCAATTTTATTGTGGCTGGCAAAAAAATTGATAAAACAATTAGGCGGTTATTGGCGCTTGGCTTTTGCAGCGATTCTGCGTAAACCCGGCCAAAGTTTAATTCAGATAATGGTTTTTTCTATCGCCATTATGTTGCTCTACACACTGGTGATTGTGCGCACCTCGTTGATTGAAGAATGGCGAGTACAAATTCCGCTTAATGCGCCAAATCACTTTTTGGTCAACATTCCACCGGAAAGCATGCCAGTTATAGAACAGATTCTTCAAAAAAATAAAGTGAAGCCAGAACCTGTTTATCCCATGATGCGTGCTCGTTTAACGCAAATTAATGATCTGGAGACCACCGAAGAACAAAAAGCATTGAGCAATGCCCTGCGTCGCGAATTGAATATTACTTTTGCCAAAGATCTGGCAGCGGATAATAAAATTACCCAAGGCGATTGGTGGGAAAAATGGCAGCGCTCAGAAAAAAATATTCCGGGCGTATCAGTGGAAGAAAATACAGCTAAAGAAATTGGTTTGAAAATTGGTGATAAACTGACTTTTTCTATTGGCGGATTAATTCTGCATGCTGAGGTTTCCAGTTTTCGCAGTTTGGATTGGCGAAGCATGCGCCCCAATTTCTTTTTTATTTTCGAACCCGGTTCATTGGATCAATACTCACCCACTGCAATCACCAGCATTTATTTGGCGCCTGAACAAAAAGTGGTGATCAATCAATTGCTGCAAGAAAATCCCAGCATTCTGGTGATTGAGTTGGATCGCATCATTGCGCAAATCCAAAAAATTATTCAGCAAGTCAGTGACGGTGTGTTACTGGTGTTATTCCTCACCCTGGCAGGCGGTTGTTTGGTATTGTTTGCGGCAGTGATTAGCAGCGTCGACAATCGCAAAAAAGAAGCCGGTTTATTGCGAGCTTTAGGTAGCTCACGACAATTAATTTTGGGCAGCATTCTGGTTGAATTCGCAATTCTTGGTTTCCTTGCAGGATTCATCGCCATTGTTGGAGCTGAAGTCTTATTGCTTGGTTTGCAGACCGTAGTACTGGATACCCCTATACAACCTCATTACCTCTATTGGTTGATCTCGCCTGTCTCCGGCAGTTTGTTATTAATGCTAATGGGATATTTTTCTTGTCGCCGGGTTGTAACTACGCCTCCATCGATTATATTGCGCGAAGCATGACCCTCCCCAGCCTCCCCCTTACCAAGGGGGAGGAGCCAGTTCCCTCCCCTGGTAAGGGGAGGGTTAGGTGGGGTCTAATTAATTTTTCAAATATCTATGAAACCCATTCCAAAAAGTCGTGTATTAGAAAAAGGAATTTGGGGCATGAGTGCCCCGATGTTTGTTGATCAAGCGGTGATTTATACCATCCCGATTGTCGATATGTTTTTTCTCAGTCGTGTGTCAGACAGTGCGGCTGCCGCTGTCGGTGCCATCACACCTTTGGTATTTGTTGCCAATGCATTTCTGGTCGTTACTGCCTTCGCCGGTGCGAGTATCGCCAATCAATATATAGGTGCAAAAAATTATCAGCAGGGCAATGCCACCATTTCGGCTTACGCTTATTTGGTTTTTGTATTGGCATTAATTGTTGGCGTTACATTGAGTCTTTGCGGGCCTTGGGTGGCATCCAGTATGTCATTAAGTGACGCTGTTGAAAAAGATGCGCACGAATATTTATCGGTGATTGGTTGGATGGTGGGCTTTTGGGGCTTTCGCGTTATTTATCAAACCATTTTAAATATTTATGGCGAACCGCAATGGAATACAGTCAGCAATATTATTTTATTTTTTGTGAATTTAATCGGTAATGCAGTCGCGGTTTATGGCTTTGGTATTATTGAGCCTTCAGGTGTTGCAGGTGTCGCTTGGGCAAGTGTGATATCCGCTATTGCCAGTTTGTTATTTGTGATGCTGATTGTGCACTTCAAATTAAAGCTGCATTTTCCCTGGCGACAAGCCTTGATTGATTTTAAATCCCTGATTGTTCCTGTTGCTGCGATCGCCGCACCAGCTATGTTAGAACCGGTTTCATTTCAGTCGTATATGATCGCATTGAATTGGATTGCCGCTGATGTGGGTGATCTGGAACTTAAAGCCAAAATTTATGCTTACAACACGTTTTTATTTTGTTTGATGATTTCGATAGCCATTGGTATGGCAACCGAAGCGATTATTGCTCAGCGAGTGGGGCAGAAAGAATTTGATTTGGTTGAGTCACAGTTAAAACAAAGTTTAAAAATTTCAGTGATAGGTACCAGTTTGATGGCGATAATTTGGTTTGTTTTTCATAAACCAATTTTGCACTTGTTTACGGAGGATCAAGCGATTATCGCGATAGGTTTTTGGGCATTTTTTATTAGTTGCATTACAGAACCCTGGCGGACGGTCAATATTATTGTAGGTAGCTCATTACGTTGTACCGGTGATGCAACTTTCTCCTCGGTATCGGCCATTTTAGTGATTTGGTTGTTTTCTATTCCATTGGCCTACGTCTTGGCGATTCCCTGCGGGCTAGGACTTTACGGATTACTCATCGCCGCATTAGCGGATGAATTTATACGCGCAGTGATGAAATTCTGGCGTTGGCGGCAAAAAAAATGGATGTCCATGGGGGTTATGCTTCGGTAATTCAACGGCGTCATTCATGGAACGAGTTTGCGCAATTGTGGTAATATTTGCACAAAGTTAATTTAACGAGTTCTTTTCATGTATTCCATTCTGCGTTCTATTTTATTTTCATTAAATCCTGAAACATCCCACGAATTAAGCTTGTCGTTACTGAATGTTGCAGACAAAACACACACTCTAGGGCTGTTATCCGTCAATGTTCCTGAGGATCCAATAAGTGTGATGGGAATTCGTTTTCCTAATCGCGTGGGTTTGGCTGCAGGCTTGGATAAAAATGGTGATTATTTTAATGCCTTAGGTGCCCTGGGGTTTGGGTTTGTGGAAATAGGAACTGTAACGCCGAAACCACAACCAGGTAATGATAAACCGCGTTTATTTCGTTTACCTAAAGCGCAAGCGATTATTAATCGAATGGGATTTAATAATAAAGGTGTTGATCATTTGGTTGAGCAGGTCAAACATCGTCAGTATAAAGGTGTGTTAGGGATTAATATTGGCAAGAATGCTAGCACTCCCGTTGAAAATGCGCTCGATGATTATGTGATTGGATTGCAGAAAGTGTATGCGCATGCGGACTACATCACCGTAAATATTTCGTCACCCAATACTCAAGGTTTGCGCAGTTTGCAATTTGGTGATTCATTAAAAACACTCTTATCAGGATTAAAAGAAGAGCAAGCTCGCTTACAACAGGCGCACAATCGGTATGTTCCGTTTGCGGTGAAAATTGCACCTGATATGAGCTTGGAAGAAACCGCGCAAGTTGCCGGGATTTTGTTGCAACATAATATCGATGCAGTGATTGCGACTAATACAACCCTGAGTCGTGAAGGTGTTGAAGGACTGCCGTTTGCAACAGAAACAGGTGGGCTAAGCGGATTGCCTGTGCAACAAAAATCGACATTGATGATACAAAATTTAAAATCCATTCTTGGCGATAAAATGCCGATCATTGGTGTTGGTGGTGTGAATGATGCGGCAAGTGCCGCTGAAAAAATTCGCGCTGGTGCCAGTTTGATCCAAATCTATACAGGGTTTATTTACCAAGGGCCAAAAGTTATTGCGGAAGCAGCGAGAGGCGTTAGAGGGCATTAAAATCCATTTTTTATAACAAAATTCGCCAAATTGAAAATGCCTGCTAGTCTTAGGTGAAAACTCGTTTTTGGAGAATGATCTTGGCTAGTTACAATCCGCAAGAAGCACTGAAGCAATATCGTCAGTTAGGTATTGAGTCTGAAGTTAACACGGCATCCTCACATCGCTTGATACAAATGTTGTTTGAAGGTGCCATCAGTAAATTGGCTGCCGCTCAAGGGGCGCTGGACAGGGGGGATTTGGCGACAAAAGGTGAAGCCTTAAGTCGTGCCATCAGTATTATTGCGGGTTTGCGCAGTTCGTTGGATCTTTCAACTGGTGAGATAGCGGAAAATCTTGATCGACTCTATGAATACATGAACATTCGTTTGCTTGAAGCTTCGGCGCAAAAAGACTCCCAAAAAATTGCTGAAGTGTCCCAGTTATTGAAAACATTAAAATCCGGTTGGGATGAAATCACTCCTGTACATTAGTTTTTCATCTGTGTGGTATTGACTGCCATTGTTTATCTTTTGGGCGGTTATTTGCTTTTTTCTGCTTATTTCAAAATGATTTCTGTCATAAATTTGACTAATCCAAAACCCTCGTCTATTACTTTATCCAAAACGTAAATTCATTGACTGCGCTAGCAGTTGTTGTATGAAATTGAAGGATATCCGATGTTGCATTCCAATCACGTTCTGGTAATTGATGATGAGGCTGAGCGTGCCGGCCATTTAAAAATTGTGTTGGATTTTTTAGGCGAGCCAGCGCAACTCATTTCCAGTCATCAAGTGAATCAATTTTTTTCTGATGCTCATCAACCCGCACAACTATTGGCTGTGTTCTTGGGGGAGTTTGATCAGGCTGCATTTTCGTTAACAGGATTGTTAAAAGCATTACGCCAATGGAATGACGAAGTGGCTGTGATACTAGTTGGGGATCTGACCGCACAACAAGACGCATTGGAAGACAGCTATCGTCGCATGATTATTGGAAATCTGTCGGTACCACCCAGTTACAATAAACTGGTGGATACATTGCACCGAGCTCGTTTATATCAAGAAGCGCAATCCAGCTGCAAAAAAGCGTCGCAGCGTCGTCCTGTACATTTATTTCGTAGTTTGGTGGGTACCAGTCGTGAAATACAAAATGTACGCGAAATGATGGCGCAAGTGGCCGATAAAGATGTGTCGGTATTAATTACCGGTGAATCCGGTACTGGTAAAGAAGTCGTCGCGCGCAATTTACATTACAACTCCCCACGTCGTGACAAGCCTTTTGTTCCTGTTAATTGTGGTGCAATTCCTGCGGAATTATTGGAAAGCGAATTGTTTGGTCATGAAAAAGGTGCATTCACTGGTGCGATCAATTCGCGTGCCGGGCGTTTTGAAATGGCGGAAGGTGGCACTTTATTTTTAGATGAAATTGGCGATATGCCACTGAATATGCAAGTGAAGATTTTGCGTGTATTACAGGAGCGTTGTTTTGAGCGTGTGGGCAGTAACAAGACCCAAGCGGTAGATGTACGTATTATTGCGGCAACTCATCGCAATCTTGAGCAGATGATCAGTGAAAATTTATTCAGAGAAGATTTATATTATCGACTTAACGTATTTCCTATCGAAATTCCTGCATTGAAAGACAGATCCGAAGATATTCCGTTATTAATTAACGAATTGGTTTCGCGCATGGAAAGCGAACAACGTGGATCTATTCGTTTTAATTCCGCCGCGATTATGTCGCTCTGCCAACACGATTGGAGCGGTAACGTGCGTGAGCTGGCGAACCTGGTTGAGCGCATGGCAATTATGCATCCCTATGCGGTGATTGGCGTGAAAGACTTGCCTGCAAAATATCGCCATGTCGACCTAGTGGAAGAAGAATTTGTGACGGAAATTAAATCCACTACCCAAGTCAACGGCACCAGTTTTGTCAGTATGAACGACACGCATTTATTGCCGGAACATGGAATCGATTTACGTGAGTATATTGCTAATTTAGAAATGAGTTTAATTCAACAAGCCCTCAATGATTGCGGAGGCGTGGTCGCCCGCGCCGCCGACAAACTTTGCGTTCGCCGTACAACTCTGGTTGAAAAAATGCGTAAGTACGATATGTCGCGTCAGGAAGTGATTGAGTGATTATGTTTGATCAATCCAATAATCAGGTTTTCGATGTAGGTGAGCGATTGCAAGGATAAGAATGCAATCTTTCTCAATTGCATAGAGTATTTTGTAGGGAAATTTTTGCAGTAAACATTTTCGGATATTGTCTCGCTCTATTGACCAGGCGTCTGGATATTCGGCGATACGGAGAACAGCTTTTTTTATTTCTTCATTAAATCGATTGCCCAAACCCGCGAGTTCAAAATTATAATATTCCTCTGCATCCAATAATTCCTGTAGAGCAAAGGAAGAAAAAATAATGTCCATTAACGATCTTTAAATACTTCATCCATTGAATAAGTTTTTAATTTTCCGGCCTTGTAAGCATTTAAACGTTTTTGTGCTTCATCAGTCCAAAGATCATCAAGATTTTTATCGGGTTGATCCAGGCTTTTCAGTATCCCTTCAACTAATAAAAATCTCTCTTGTGGTTTCAGTTTGAGTACTTGATTCAGAATGTCGTTTTCGTTCATAGGGTGCCTGATCGAAGTTAAGGTGTGAGCCTGGATGTATTTTATCGACAGTTGAGGAAAAACAACAAGCTGGAACAGCAAAACTCGTTAAAACCCCAAAGCGGCAATCTTTTTCCCATCTTGGCACCCCACTTGCAATTACTCCAGTAATCGATGAAAGCGTTGGATTCTTGACGCGATTAAGCAATTTTGGGGTGAAATATGCAGGTGGTTTCGCTGGTCAATTCTGGGGTTAATGTCAAAAGTCTGCCGTTGAATGCAGGTTCAGTGGCGGATAATTCGGCTAAGAATCAGGATCTCAAAGCGGCGTTCGACATGTTTAATCAGATGTCGCAACAACTGGCGGATTCTTATTATTTATTGGAAAACCGGGTTGCTGAATTAAATCAGGAACTGAGCAGTGTTACCCATCAACGTTTGCAAGAATTAGCAGAAAAAGAAAAGCTGGCACACCGTTTAGAAAGTTTGCTGAATTTTTTACCTGGCGGTGTTGTGGTATTGGATTCATCGGGTTATGTCTCTGAATGTAATCCGGTGGCGATTGAATTGTTGGGCGAACCATTGGAGGGTGAATTGTGGCGCGATGTGATTCAACGCAGTTTTGCACCGCGTCAGGATGATGGACATGAAGTGTCATTACGCGATGGTCGTCGCATCAGTTTTCAAACCCGCAATTTGGGTGTGGATGGCCAAATTATTTTATTGACTGATCAAACGGAAACTCGTCGTTTACAAAGTGAATTAAGTCGCCATGAACGCTTGTCTGCATTGGGCAAAATGATCAGTGCTTTGGCGCATCAAATTCGCACGCCATTATCTGCCGCTATGTTGTATGCCGGGCATTTGGTTGATGGAAAACTGGATGCCGAAAAACAGCATCAATTTTCAGAAAAAGTCTTGTCACGTTTACACAATATTGAACGACAAATTCAGGATATGTTGTTTTATGTCAAAGGTGAGTTGCCCCTGAACGACATGATCAGCGTCAATGAATTGGAGCAATCCTTGAGTGAGGCAATGGAAGCTGTTTTGATAACCAGTCAATCCAGTTGCGATTGGGATAATCAGGCTGGCGAATATTATATTCAATGCAATCGCGACGCATTAATTGGTGCCTTGCTAAATCTAGTCAACAACGCTATTCAGTCTGTGGAAGATCACGCGCAATTAAGGATCAGTTTTACGCTGAAAAAATCTGAAAAAAATGCGCAAATTATGATTCAAATTCAGGATAACGGCCCAGGTATGTCGGCAGAAATTCTGGCAAAAGCCGGTGATTTATTTGTCACAACCAAAGCACAAGGAACAGGATTGGGATTAAGTGTTGTGCATGCCGTAGTGCGTGCACATTCAGGTGAATTTTTATTGGAATCACAACCAGGGCAGGGCACTTGTGCCACTTTAGTGCTGCCGCTTGTGAATTATTAATGATTGCGATCTAAAACAATGAGGTGAAACCATGGCATTAGCTATGCAAAAAATCAATTCTCAACCCAGTATTCATGTGTTGGTGGTTGAAGATGACCGAAGTTTGCGAGAAGCATTGGCGGATACTTTGCAATTGGCAGATTATCAAGTGACTGCTGTGAATAGTGCGGAAGATGCGTTAAAAGAATTGGCCATGCAAAATGATATCGCACTCATAGTATCCGATGTGAATATGGGCGGCATGACGGGTCATGAACTCTTAAAAAATATCAAAATGGATTATCCGCAAATTCCCGTAATTTTAATTACCGCTTATGCCAGTGTCAGTGAATCGGTTGATGCTATCAAAAATGGCGCTGTCGATTATTTAGTGAAACCTTTTGCACCCAATATTTTGGTGGAAACCATTGCTCGTCATTTAGGTGTTGCACAATTAGTGGGTGATGAGCCTGTTGTTTCTGCTGCGGCGAGTAAACAATTATTGCAATTGGCGCAGCGTGTTGCCGTTTCCGATTCAACAGTATTAATTCTTGGGGAGTCAGGTACTGGTAAAGAAGTATTGGCGCGATATATTCACGAACATTCTACGCGTCGAAATCAACCTTTCATTGCCATTAACTGCGCGGCGATTCCAGAAAATATGTTGGAAGCCATGTTGTTTGGTTATGAAAAAGGCGCTTACACCGGTGCACATGCCAGTACTCCCGGAAAATTTGAACAGGCAAATGGTGGTACTTTACTGCTCGACGAAATTTCTGAAATGGATATAGGGCTGCAAGCAAAATTATTGCGTGTATTACAAGAGCGCGAAGTGGAACGATTAGGCGGGCGTAAAACGATAAAGTTGGATGTAAGAGTGATTGCAACCTCTAACCGCGATATGCGCAGTGAAGTAATTGCCGGAAAATTCCGCGAAGATTTGTATTATCGATTAAGTGTTATGCCTTTGCGTTGGTTGCCTTTACGTGAACGCCCAGAGGATATTGCACCTTTAGCAGAAAAGCTTTTACAAAAACATGCACAAAAACAAAATCGTCGAGGCATGAGTTTGTCATCGTCTGCGCAACAAGCATTGTTATCTTATTCATGGCCTGGCAATGTTCGTGAGCTGGATAACACCATGCAACGCGCATTGATTTTGCAAGCGGGGCATTTAATTCAAGCAGAAGATTTAGGATTGGATATTGCACAAACCATGGCACTTTCCAATGATTTTTCGTCACCAATCAGCAAGCCTGCCGCTTTTACATTACCTGAAATTGCGACGCCAACATTTCAGTTCACGCATCCCACCGCTGAACCTGCCAATAATTCGGCGCAACAATTAGGTGATGATTTACGGCAACGTGAATATGAAATCATTATGAATACTCTACGTTTGGAAGGCGGCAGCCGTAAAAATACGGCTGAACGTTTGGGAATTAGTGCAAGAACCCTGCGTTATAAAATTGCTAGGCTGCGCGAGGATGGTTTTGCAATTACGGAGTGATTTTTTTATCAGGCTGCATCAAGATCCAATGGTTTTACATCGGAAAGTTTAACGGATTTTTTTGCAATCCAAAGATCATAGGTGTCTTGCATGCTGAGCCAGCTTTCAGGTGAGCGTCCCAGTGTTTTTGAAAGGCGTAATGCCATTTCTGGGCTGATGCCACTTTGTTGTTTTAAAATTCGATTTAACGTTGAGGCAGCAACATTTAAATGCTCAGCAAGTAATCTGCAGCTAACACCAAAGGGCTCCATATAAGTTGCATGGATAAATTCACCAGGATGTGGGGGGTTGTACATAGCCATTAATGATAATCCTCGTAGTTAACAATGTAGGCATTGCCGTCAATAAATTCAAAAGTGATTCGCCAATTTCCATTAACACTAATCGACCAAACTCCTTTGCGATTGCCTTTTAATGGGTGGAGTCTGTATCCGGGAATGTCCATATCTTCAATTTTTGAGGCTGTATCCAGAGCAAACAGCTGTAATCGTAATTTGGCTGTATGCGCCTGTTGGATACCTTTTGTTTTTCCGGAATTAAAAAAATCTTCTAAGCCCTTATGTTTGAATGTCTTAATCATGGTTATCTCTGTAGCGTGTTGCGCAACACTTACATAATATAGGTTAGGCCTTCATCAAGGCAATCCCCTTCCGGCGGCAAAAATTGGCCTACTTTGTGCAATAACCTATAAAAATCTATGACTTGCCAAATAATTGGCGTGACAGGAGAAAGGTTATGACTGACAGGGTGGATATTAATCGGCTGCTGACGGATATGCGTTCATTGAAAGCGCAGACACAAGTATTTCAGCGCCCCGCTATTAATCCTACTGATGTGAATCCGTTTCTAACGACGGGTGCAGTCAAAGTTGATCAGGTGAATAAAACACCGAGTTTTGGTGATTTGATGTCGCAAGCCATTAACAATGTGAATGATGTGCAGCAAAAATCCAGCGCTATGGCAGAAGCTTATGAAAAAGGTGTGGCCGGTGTGGATATTACTGATGTGATGATTGCATCGCAAAAAGCATCAGTCTCTTTTCAAGCCATGGTGCAAGTGCGCAATAAATTAGTAGAAGCTTATCGTGATGTTATGAATATGCCGATTTAATTTGTTTTAACGATATTTTTTCGAAATAAAGAAACGATTGGAGAAATAAAATGGCAGTGGCAGCAGAACAGAATATGCCAGCAAAAGCAAAAGTCAGTGGCGACTTTTTAGAAGGATTCAGTCATTTAAATTTATTACGCCAAATAGGATTGATGATTACCTTGGCTGCTAGCGTTGCTGCTGGATTTGCAGCAGTTATGTGGATACAGGGTGGTGATTATCGCCCGCTCTATGGCCGAATGGATCATTTGGATATGAGCAATGTCATGGAAGTGCTCGATCAAAATCAAATTCAATATAAGTTGGATGAGCGTACAGGCTCATTGTTAGTCGAAGCTGATGATGTGCACATGGCGCGATTAAAATTGGCAGAATTCGGAATGCCCGGCGATGCCAATGTCGGTTTTGAATTGATGGATAAAGAGCAACCTTTAGGCACCAGTCAATTTGTTGAAAATACTCGTTACCAACGCAGCATTGAAGGTGAACTTGCACGCACGATTACGAACATTACTTCAGTGCGTTCTGCTCGTGTGCATTTAGCTATTCCGAAAAAAACGGTGTTTGTCCGCGATGCCGCGAATCCTACGGCGTCAGTATTTGTGGAGTTGTTTGCAGGGCGTAGTATTGATCCTGCGCAAGTCAAAGCTATTATGAATTTAGTGGCGTCTTCTGTACCTGATATGAAAATGGCGGATGTTACAGTCGTCGATCAACATGGTAATTTATTATCGACCGGTGAAGACAGCGCCGAATTACTGTTGGCGAGCAAACAGCATCAGTATTCAGAGGAAGTTGAAAACAGTGTAATTAAACGTATTAACAGTATTTTAGAACCGGTTATAGGCGCGAGAAAATTTAAAGCAGAAGTCAGTGCTGATATTGATTTCACGGCAGTCGAACAAGCTGCCGAAGTATTTAATCCCGATTTACCTGCGGTGCGCAGTGAACAAACCTTGCAAGAAATTAAAAGTGGTGGCGATTCAGCGGGCGGAATTCCGGGTGCACTCACTAATCAACCTCCTGGTACTAATGTTGAAGCGCCAGAACAAATTGATCCAGCAACTGGTCAACCAATTACACCAAAACCTGCCGTGAATAATCGTGAACAAGCCACACGAAATTTTGAATTGGATCGAACCGTCAGTTATACCAAGCATCAACAGGGCACATTAAAACGTTTAACTGTTGCTGTAGTGGTTGACGATAAAATCACGACTAATGAAGATGGCGAACAAGTGCGAACACCTTGGACCACTGATGAATTAAATAGACTGACTACACTGGTAAGAGATGCCGTTGGTTTCAGTGCGGTAAGAGGTGATAGTGTTAATGTGTTGAATACCCCGTTTATTGGTAGCGCAATTGAAGAGGCGCTTGAGCCTGAAGTTGTACCTTGGTGGGAGAAATGGATCATTCCCTATATTCGCTATATTGCCAGTGTGATAATTATTTTGGCGGTTATTTTTGGATTGCTGCGCCCCATGTTTAAAAGTTTATCGCGTCAGGGAGGTACTTACGCGGAAGAAGAAGAGGCTCGTCAATTGGCAGCGTTAGAAGCTGCGGGCGTGGGGTCGGATATGTCAGATGAAACTGTGACTTTCACGGGTGGCAGTGCGCTTATGTTGCCAGGCCCTGAAAATAGTTATGAGCATCAAATTACGGCGATTAGAGGGTTGATTGCAGATGATCCGGGTCGTGTGGCACAGGTAGTGAAAAAGTGGGTGAATCGAGATGACTGAGAAAAATGCTCCAGCAGAAAAACCGAAACCTAAATTACGTTATTTGGATCAAGCTGCAATTTTGTTGATGTCATTGGGTGAGCAAGATGCTGCCGAAATTTTAAAACACATGGGGCCGAAAGAGGTACAGCGCTTGGGTTCGGCTATGACGGGTTTGCAGAATGTGCAACAAATGGAAGTGCAGTCAGTAATCGGAAACTTTTTTGAAGAAGTTAGAAACTTAACTGGCCTTGGTATTGGTACGGATAATTACATTCGTAAAATGTTAGTGACAGCCTTAGGTGAAGATAAAGCCAACAGTTTAATTGATCGTATTCTCTTGGGTGGAGATACCACAGGGCTCGATACACTCAAATGGATGGATGCACGTTCAATTTCTGACATGATTCGAAACGAACACCCACAAATTCAAGCAATCGTGATTGCTTATCTCGACGCTGATCAATCCGCTGAAATCTTGTCATTTTTTCCAGAAAAAGTACGCCTTGATATCATGATGCGTGTAGCATCACTCGACACAGTTCAGCCTCAAGCATTGCAAGAATTAAATGATATTTTAGAAAAACAATTTTCCGGAAATGCGGCATCCCAAACCAAAGCCATGGGTGGCTACAAAGTTGCTGCGGAAATCATGAATAATTTGGATGGATCGATTGAAGCCGAATTGATGGAAAGCATTAAAGAAGTGGATGAAGATATGGGTAATCAAATTCAAGATTTGATGTTTGTATTTGATAACTTGAAAGAAGTGGATGATCGCGGTATTCAAGCCATATTACGTGAAGTGTCGTCTGAGGTTTTGGTGGTGGCATTAAAAGGTGCTGATGAAGATTTGAAAGAAAAAGTCTTTAAAAATATGTCGAAGCGTGCTGCCGAATTGCTGCGTGACGATTTGGAAACCAAACCGCCTATGCGTTTGGCCGATGTAGAAGCGGCGCAAAAAGAAATATTGATTACGGCGCGTCGTATGGCCGATGCAGGTGAAATTATGTTGGGTAGTTCGAGTGAACAGATGATTTAATTATTATTCCCCCTCTCCCCCCGCCCTCTCCCACAAGGGGTGAGGGAGCCGACTCCCTGCTTAATTTGCAACGAAGTCAAATCTGTTCCCTCTCCCCTTGTGGGAGAGGGTTAGGGAGAGGGGGAAATAGAAACATGAGACAGGCCCATGACCGATAAAAACCTTCATCGAATCGCCGGAGAAAGCATAGAGTCTATGCAGCCTTGGATTCTGCCACCAGTGAACGACAATGGTCGTGTGTTATCTACAGTTGAAAAAGATGCGAAAGAACGTAAAGAGCGATTACTTCGTAAGAGTAAAGAATCGATACAAACCATTGAAATGCCGCCGCCAACATCACCCCTAAAAGGTATGACGGCGCAAGAATTGGAAAAAATATTTTCTGATGCCGAACAAGATGGATTTGCGAAAGGTCATGCTGAAGGTGTTGAGAGAGGGCGTGCTGAAGGCTATGAAGCTGGTAAGCAACAAGGTTTAAAAGAAATGCGTGATCAACTGACGGCAGAACAATTACGTTTTAAACATCTGGCCAATTCTTTATTGCAACCTCTTAATGATCAGGACAGTGATATTGAACAACTCGTGTTAGAAATGGTTTGTTCACTCACGCAAAATGTCATTCAGCGTGAAATGCAGTTGGACTCTTCCATGATTTTGGATGTGGTCAAAACGGCGGTAGATGCACTACCTATCGGCAGTAAAAATATTCGTATTTTCTTACACCCTAAGGATATTTCAGCTGTTGAAACCTATGCAAGCGAACATCAATTGGAGTGGAAATTTTTAACCGATCCAGAATTAATTCCCGGTGGATGCAAAGTAGAGACTTTGGAAAGCCGCATTGATTTTTCAGTATCGCATCGATTGCAATCAGTGTTGGAAGAATTTTTAAAAGGCCAGTTAGCTCAAGCCGAACATATTGCGGATTCCACTGATCCTGATGATCATTCCCATGCTTGAACGTCAATCAATTCTTTCCCGATTAAATCACTATCAACCTAAACGTCAGGCGAATCTACAACCAATTGCAGAAGGTCGCATTACCCGAGCTGTGGGTTTAACTCTGGAAGCGGTTGGATTAAATCTTTCACTTGGACACCAATGTGAGGTTATCAATAGCGATCATCAAAAAATTTCCGCTGAAGTGGTTGGTTTTTCTGGCGATAAAATATTTTTAATGCCGGTCACTCGCATAGAAGGTTTGCAACCTGGCGCGCGAGTTGTGCCAGTATCCACCCAGCAACAATTACGTATAGGCCCACAACTATTGGGTCGAGTGATTAATGGCATTGGTCAACCTTTGGATAGCAAAGGTCCTTTAGTGGGTGACGAATTTTTGGATTTGCATCCGCGTGAAATTAATCCACTGCAGCGTCATCCCATCAGTGAAACACTTGATGTCGGAGTGCGAGCAATTAATGCTTTGATTACGGTTGGGCGTGGTCAACGTTTGGGGTTATTTGCCGGCAGCGGTGTAGGTAAAAGTGTGTTGATGGGCATGATGACGCGTTTTACCAAAGCCGACATAGTGGTGGTGGGATTAATTGGTGAGCGGGGTCGTGAGGTTAAAGAATTTATCGATCATATTTTAGGGGCAGAAGGTTTGCGTCGTGCTGTGGTGGTGGCATCACCAGCAGATGATGCACCTTTGATGCGGCTGCGTGCATCACAATTAGCAAGTCGTATCGCTGAGTATTATCGCGATCAAGGAAAAAATGTGTTGTTGTTGATGGATTCACTCACGCGTTTTGCGCAAGCACAACGTGAAATTGCTTTGGCGATTGGTGAGCCGCCTGCAACCAAAGGATATCCGCCTTCAGTTTTCGCAAAAATTCCACAGTTAGTTGAGCGTGCAGGAAATGCAGATGCAGGGCAGGGATCTATCACGGCTTTTTATACTGTATTAACTGAAGGCGATGATTTACAAGATCCTATTGCTGATGCAGCACGCGCAATTCTTGATGGACATGTGGTTTTGTCACGCAGTTTGGCTGAAGAAGGCATTTATCCTGCAATTGATGTTGAGTCTTCCATCAGTCGTGCAATGCAAAATATTGTGCCTGAGGATCAGTTGAAAATGATGCAGCGATTCAAGCAGCTGTTATCGCGTTATCAACAAAATCGGGATTTGGTGGCGATTGGAGCTTATCAGCCAGGTGCTGATCCTGAAACGGATTTTGCTATTGATCGTTTCCCACATTTGCGGGCTTTTATTCAGCAGGGTATGAGAGAAGGTGTTTATTTGCCAGAAGCCGTTGCCCATTTGACTAACGTTCTGAAGCCGCCTGCTAATCCTAAAGGCGCAGGACCCTTGGCAAAACAACATAAGCCGTAGCTTGAGGTAAATCATGGCGGAGTCACGTGCCAAGCGTATGAAAATCGTTTTGACTATGGCTGAAAAAGCGGAAGATCAAGCCGCTATGCGAGTCAAAGAACAAGCCGAGCTGATGCGAATTGAACAGGTGCAACTACAGGATCTCAATACCTATTCAGAGCAGTATCTACAATCTTACCGTGCGCTTAAATCCGGTGTAACGGCGCAGGATATGATCAACTACAGTGGCTTTATCGGTCGCTTGGCCGATGCAGTTAAAGAACAGGAATTGAAGATAGAGCGTTTGCAACAAGGGCTGGATAAACTCAAGTCACTCTGGTCAATGGCTCACCAAAAACGGAAAGCCTTGGATGAGCTGATTACACGTTTGAAGACGGAGGAATCCACACAGCTGGAAAACTTCTGCAAAAAGAATTGGATGAATTGGCAAATCGTCCAAATGGGCTATGCTAAGGGCTGTACAGGTTGGTCTGTAACGAAAGTTAACTGGATGTGTTTACGAGGTACTTTATGGCGATAACATCCTCTGTGTCACCGGATGGAAAACAAGTCACTATTTTTATTCAGGGGCGGTTTGATTTTAGTTCTCATCATGATTTTAGAAATGCCTATGAGCGATTAAATCCTTCGCCGGAGCAATACCGCATAGATTTACAAGGGGCATCTTATTTGGATAGCTCGGCTCTTGGTATGTTGTTATTGCTGCGCGATCATGCGGGTGGCGACCAATCAAATGTTCAAATCGTCAATTGTTCTCAAGATGTGAAAAAAATTCTGGCGATTTCCAATTTCGAACAGTTATTTGAAATCTACTAGTCGCCGATGTGAATTTTAGGTGGCCTTGCATGGAACTGGCGTATGAATGACCGACGACATTTAAAAATATTGGTTGCAGATGATACAGATACGGACAGGCTAATCCTGGAAACTATTGTTCGCAGGGAGGGACATGAGGTTATCGCGGCAACTAATGGTCAGCAGGCCGTTGAGCGTTACGTGGATGAACAGCCTGACATGGTGTTGATGGATGCGTTAATGCCAGTCATGGATGGATTTGAGGCGACAAAACTCATTAAAAAGCATGCGGGTGATAAATTTGTTCCTGTGCTTTTTCTCACGTCATTGTCAGACAATGAATCATTAGTGAAATGTCTTGATGCGGGTGGCGATGATTTTTTATCGAAACCCTATAGTCGAATTGTCTTGCAAGCCAAAATTAAATCGTTTAACCGCATACGAGAAATGAATGCAACCGTGTTGCTTCAGCGTGACGAAATTGCGAAAAACAATGCACGTCTTTTGCAAGAGCAAATGGTTGCCAAGCATGTGTTCGATAATGTGGCTCACATTGGTTGTTTGAACTCTAAAAACATTCGCTATTTTCTGTCGTCACTGGCAGTTTTTAATGGTGATTTGTTGCTGGGCGCTATGCGACCTAACGGCAATATGGTGGTATTTTTTGGCGATTTTACAGGGCATGGGTTGCCTGCAGCGATAGGCGCCATGCCGGTTGCTTCGACGTTTTATGGAATGATCCCCAAAGGGTTTTCCATGACGGATATATTGAAAGAAGTTAATAATAAATTAAAACAAATTTTACCGGTGGGGATATTTTGTTGTGCCACCATGTTGGATATTAATTATCGTAAAAAGAAATTGATGATTTGGAATGGTGGTCTTCCCGCAGGCTTGTTGTATAAGGGGAAAGATTCCAGTGTTTATCCTATTAAGTCCACGCATTTACCTCTAGGTGTATTGTCACCCCGCGCGTTTAAATACGATTGTGAAGAATTGGATCTGGAGAATGGCGATAGGCTTTATCTTTGGTCTGATGGTATTCACGAAGCGAGAAATACCTCGGGCGAAATGTTTGGCGAAGCTAGATTATTAGATGTATTTCAACAGCATCTTCAACCACAAACCTTGTTTGATAATATTCTTTCGCAGGTTCAGAATTTTATCGGCGATAGTGAAAAAGATGATGATTTATCCTTAGTTGAAATTCTAATGGCTGATCCTATTGATGTGAATGAATTTGCTTACGAAACCAGTATTAAACGAGATAATGCAGTCATTGCCTGGGATATGACATTTGAAGTTAAACCGTCGAGCTTTAAAGTATTTGACCCCTTGCCAATACTCATTAATTTAATTATGGAAATTCCTAGCCTGCGTTCGCACAATGCAGCTCTCTATACAATTTTGGCGGAACTTTATACCAATGCTTTGGAGCATGGTGTATTGGGATTGGATTCGGCGTTAAAAAAATCACCGGAAGGTTTTTCGGAATATTACGAGTTGCGCGATTTCCGAATTAAAAATCTGCAAGAAGGATTCGTCAAAATTTTTATTTCCTACACGACACAAGATGTTGATGGCCGATTAATTATTCGGGTAGAAGACAGCGGTAAAGGATTTGATTTTTCAAAAAAAATGGGTGGAGATTTAATGACCTCGGGCTATTGCGGTCGAGGAATTCCGTTAATGGAAAAAATGTGTGAATCAGTACGTTATCTGGGCAATGGAAATACTGCTGAAGTGGTTTTTGTTTGGGCAAACGATGATTAGGTAATCACTATGGATCATATAGATCAAGCTGCTGTACTCTCGCTCAAAGAAGTCATGGAGGATGACTTTCCGTTATTGATGACCACTTTTTTACAGGATGCTGAAAAGCGATTGATATTATTAAATCAGTTGATCGGTTCTGATGATGCCGATGCAATTCGTCGTGCGGCACATAGTTTTAAAGGTAGTTGCGGCAATGTTGGTGCTCAAATATTGGCTTCTTATTGTGCCCACTTGGAGCATAAAGCAGCGAATCAAGATGTAGGAAATATCCAAGAGGATGTTGATCGCATTCGTGAGGAGTTCAATCTGGTAAAAAAAATAATAGTGGCACTTTAAGTATCGACTAGCTTCCAGCTCCGCCTACTTACCTATCCTTAATATTTGAATTTTCTGTCCCTTCACGTTATGTTGCCCAGCTAGACCCCATCTGCTGGAAATTGCCCTATGTCTGGTATTAAAGAAATCGTTTTAACCTTCAGTTGTCAGGACTCAAAAGGTATTGTGGCTGCTGTGGCAACTTTGTTTGCAACTCTTGGGTTCAACATCAAAGAATCCTCACAGTTTGAAGATGTCGATAAAGCGCGATTTTTTATGCGCACAGAATTTGAATGCCCGGCTGGGTACAATCTTGGTCAAATCCGCTCTCTTTTCAAACCATTGGGTGAACAATATCAAATGGATTGGGCGATATTTGACAAACAATACAAACCGCGAGTCTTGATTGCTGTTTCGCAATGGGGACATTGTCTAAATGCCATCTTGAATTCCTGGAAAAACGGCACACTGCCAATCGATATTGTTGGTGTAGTATCTAATCACAATGTGATGCGCGATTTAACAGAATGGTATCAATTGCCATTTCATTATTTACCGATAACCGCAGACACCAAAGATCAACAAGAAAATCAGTTATGGCAATTAATGCAAGATCTGCAAGCAGATTTTTTAGTGCTCGCACGTTACATGCAAATACTTTCTGATGATTTGTGTAAAAAATTAAATGGCCGTGCGATTAATATTCACCATTCATTTTTGCCTGGGTTTAAAGGCGCCAAACCCTATCACCAAGCTTATGATCGTGGAGTGAAATTAATAGGCGCCACAGCGCATTTTGTTACGGCCGATTTGGACGAGGGGCCGATCATTGAGCAATCGGTTGAGCGTGTCTCTCACGTAAACTCACCAGAAGAAATGGCTGAAATTGGTCGCGATATTGAAGCGGTAGTATTGAATCGCGCTATTAGGTGGCATGCCGAACACCGTGTCTTGTTAAATGAACATAAAACAGTTGTCTTTTCACGCTAATGGCAACTTTATTATTCAAATTGACTCAGGTTCCCGATGATGAAGCCAATGATATTCGGGAATTATTAACGGAGCATCAGATTCACTTTTATGAAACCGACGCTGGTTTTTTTCGTGTGGGTTTGGATGCTATTTGGTTGCACAATAAAAGTGAATTTGAAAGGGCTAAACACTTGATTGATGAGTATCAGGCCCAGCGTAGTCAGCAACAACGCGAACAGTATATTCAACAAATAGAGCAGGGCGAAGCGCTAAATCTTTGGCAAAAATTTTTGTCGCAGCCAATCCGCTTTGTTGCCACTATTATTGCGGTATTGTTTGTTGCGTCACTCACTTTGTTACCCTTTCTATTTTTTTAATAATCGACGATTGAATAGCCATAATCCCAAAACAAAAATACTTAATAGTGCTACCAAAGGCCATGAGCCAATGATCATAAAGGGAGTCCAATCTTTTACGGGATAAATAGTGCCTGTGAGTGTTTCCGCTTTAAATGCCTGACTTTGCACAAGAACCTTTCCTTTATTATCGACTATTGCGCTGGGTCCATTATTGGTGTTGTAAACCAAATAGCGGCCTGTTTCCAATGCGCGCATTTGCGCCATTTGCATAAATTGTTTGGATTGAATTGAATCCAAAAACCATCCCAAATTATTAATATTTAATAAGACCTGTGTTTCTTTTGCAGATTGAGCGATTAAATCGGGATAGACAATTTCATAGCAAATTGCCGGAGTGATTCGAATACCTTTAGCAATCAAACCATGTTGTTCGCTGGGGCCTAGGTGAATAAAGGATGTAGGCAAATTAAAAAACTCAATCAATCCGCGCAACTGATCTTCCAGTGGTACATATTCACCAAAGGGGACTAATCGACGTTTATGATAAAAACCATAACCACTGCCTAATCCTACAATCGAGTTGTAGTATTTATTTTTTTCGTCGTCGTCGTAAATCACTCCGGTAAATAAAGCCGCTTGATTATCTGATGCAATAGCGTTTACTTCTTCCAGAAATGGTAAGGCCGTATGAAAGGTGAGGGCTGTTGGAATTGCGGCCTCTGGCCAAATCACCCAATCATTTTTCCACAATTCTTCACTTTGTTCTTTTAATTGATCAAGGCTTTTATAAACGCTTTCTTCGGACCAATTTAATTTTATATCTTGCGATAAATTGGGTTGCACCATCGCAACGCGAATGGGCGTTGTGTCTGGTTTTGCCCACACAATGCTTTGTAAAAAAAAGCCAGCTATCCAAAAACCAAAAGCAGTCACTACAGCGGATATCAAACTTGTGTTTGATAGAGGTGTTTCTTTTTTAAACCACAAAATAGTTTCGGCAAGGACAGCTGCTGTTAGCACGAGAATAAAACTGATACTCATGACCCCGCCAATCGCGGCCCAACCGGAGAGCCAGGTGTCGAGATGGCCGTATCCTAAATAGAGCCAGGGGAATCCGGTCAATAACCAACTGCGCAACCATTCGCCCAATAACCAACAAGCCGGTAGCACAATAATGAGATTCAATGGATGATCACGAAACCACTTTCCAAGAATATAAAAAGGTAATGCAAAAACAAAAGCGAGGAAGAGAGCGAAAATCAATACAATTAATGAAGCCAATAAAACCGATGCGCCACCAAAATTGTGTACGCTGACAAACACCCAATGCACACCGCCGAGATACAAACCCAATCCAAAAACAAAACTACGCTTCAAGCAGTTTGCAAGAGATTGCTCTTTTAATGCCAATGCAAAAACAGTTAACGAGAGAAGGCTAATAGGCCAGATATTAAAGGGTGCGAAGCTGAGGGTGATAGCTGCGCCGGAAATTAATAAAATGAGGTAATTTAAATAGATTCGCATGATGTGTATTGGTAGGTTGGGGTACAAACCCCAACATCGGATTTTAATTAGACATTATTGTTGGGGTTTGCACCCCAACCTACATTATTCTGCAACAAAGGTTAATCGCAACAAATGAATCTGGCGATTATCGGCATAGAGTACACGGAATTGCATATTATCAATTTGTGCGACTTCGTTTCGTTTTGGTAAATGGCCAAATTCCTGCATTAAAATTCCGCCAATAGTATCGAAATCTTCATCGGTAAAGGATGTAGAGAAAAATTCGTTGAAGTCTTCAATCGGTGTAAGCGCTTTGATGATGTAATCCGTTTCGTTGATGCGCTTGATAAAATCAGAATTTTCTTCGCCGTCATCGGTTTCATCCTGAATTTCGCCGACAATTTCTTCCAGAATATCTTCAATAGTTAACAATCCAGAGATGCTGCCATATTCATCCATGACCAAGGCCATGTGGTAACGATTTTCGCGAAATTCTTTTAAGAGAACATTCACTCGTTTACTTTCGGGGATAATATTGGCTGGGCGTAAAATACTTTCGATGTTGAAATTGTCTGTACCGCGAAGTGCGAGAGGTAATAAATCCTTAGCTAATAAAATGCCTTTTACATCATCCAGATTTTCACCGATAACTGGAAAGCGAGAGTGGCCGGATTCAATAATCTGTGGCAAATACTCCTGAGGGGAATCCTCCAATCTAACTGCCACTATGTGTGAACGAGGCACCATAATTTCGCGTGCTTGCAATGAAGAAACATCCAAAGCACCTTCAATAATGCTTAAGGCTTCCTGATCGAGTAATTTGTTATCAGCAGCATCTTTAATAATTTCGAGAAGTTCATCGCGTGATTTGGGTTCTGCACTGAATGCATGCAGTAATTTATCCAGCCAGGATCTTTCGTGTTTTTCAGTAGTTGTGCTACTCGGATATTCGTCCGACATGATGCTATTACCCACAGTATTATTCTTTCAATGTTTGTGTTGTGTCTTCATAAGGCGCGGAAAATCCAAGCTCCGTGATGATAGTGGTTTCCAGTGCTTCCATTAATTCGGCTTCATCATCTTCAATATGATCGTAACCTAATAAATGTAAACTACCGTGTACCAACATGTGTGCCCAATGGGCATCCACAGTTTTTTGTTGCTCCTGCGCTTCACGTTCAACAACAGGGGCACAAATTACTAAATCACCCAGTAAAGGTATTCCAACTTCTTCAGGAATATCCGCAGGGAAAGACAAAATATTGGTCGGTTTTTCTTTGCCGCGATATTGTGAATTCAGTTCCTGGCTTTCGTCTTCGTCGACAATATAAATGCTGACTTCGGCTTCATCGATTTGTTGATTGTTTAAAACTGCTGCAATCCAAACCTCACATTTTTCTATTGAAGGTATGGTTTTACATTGGCTATTGTTTTCGATATCAATTTGATAGGTCATGATTAATCAGCTTTTGGCGTTTTTTGCTCAAAGGCTTCGTAAGCTTCCACAATACGTTGCACTATTGGGTGTCGAACCACATCTTTCGAAGTGAAATGTGTGAAGCTGATGCCATTCACATTTTCCAATACTTCAATGGCATGACGTAATCCTGAAGCCATGCCGCGTGGTAAATCAATTTGTGTTGGGTCGCCGGTAATCACTGCGGTAGTACCAAAACCGATTCGCGTTAAAAACATTTTCATTTGTTCGCGCGTGGTGTTTTGGCTTTCATCCAAAATCACAAAAGAATTATTCAACGTGCGGCCACGCATAAAGGCTAAGGGCGCAACTTCAATTACGCCGCGCTCCATTAATTTACCAACTGTTTCAAAACCCAGCATTTCAAAGAGTGCATCGTAAAGTGGTCGTAAATAGGGGTCGACTTTTTGTGCAAGATCACCTGGTAAGAAGCCCAATTTTTCACCGGCTTCTACCGCCGGCCTTACCAATAAAATTCGTTCGATTTCATTTTTTAATAAAGCTTCAACTGCACAAGCAACGGCTAGATAAGTTTTACCTGTACCTGCTGGGCCAATACCAAAATTGATGTCATGTTTTTGTACGGCGCGAACATAGTGTTGTTGGTTAAGTCCGCGAGGTTTGATGGTGCATTTTTTGGTGCGAATCAGCGTGATGCCCGTGCTTTCGTTTTGTGACCCCGATTGATTAGGGGTATCCAAGGCCAGTTCACCCTGTTCTATGTTCGCCATCATTTCTTCTAGCCCTGAAGTTTGTAGAGCTAAATGGACTTCATCTGGTGTGAGTTCGTTTTGTTCGGTAATTTTATAAAGGTGAGTTAATAACTCACAAGTGACCAGCGTTGCCTGTTCTGATCCTCGAACTTCAAACTGGCTGCCACGATGGCGAATTTCCGTACCTAATCTTTCTTCAATCTGCCGCAAGTTTTGCCCCAATTGGCCGGACAAACTGGCTATGCGGCGGCTATCATCAGGTTCCAACTTGAGTTGGCGGGTAAAGGGTTCTGATAAGCTAAGGTGTGTGTTCAAAACAGCAATAAATCTCTTTTTGACAGGTTGAGGACAGACTAAACCATAACTCTTTCAAGATAAAGTTGCTTTTTAAGCGCTCGTTCAGGAAAAGATTCACGGCAACCGGAAAACATGATAGTTTTCGCGGGGTTAAGGTTGATCCATGGGTTTTGGCCTAACTTGATAACAATAAACGCTGTAATAGATGATCCGGGGGCCGTTTTGACTAAAATTCTTGTTGTTGATGACCATGATTTGGTTCGCACAGGGATAATGCGCATGTTAGCGGATATAGACGGTTTTCAAATCGTCGGTGAGGCTAAAAATGGTGAAGACGCAGTAACCAAAGCACGTATCCTTAAACCGGATGTCATTTTGATGGATGTCAAAATGCCAGGCATGGGTGGTATTGAAGCCACTAAAAAACTCCTGCATGTGAATGCCAATCTTAAAATTGTTGCCGTAACCGCTTGTGATGATGATTTGCACCCTACTCGATTAATGCAAGCAGGTGCTTTGGGCTATGTCACCAAAGAAGCGGATTTTAATGAAATAGTTGATGCAATTCGTAAAGCGGTTCGCGGTGAAATGTACATGAGTTCCAGCATCGCCCAGCAAATTGCCTTGAAGTCCTTTTCCAGTGCCCCGGCTCAAGAGTCCCCCTTTCAAAAATTATCACAGCGTGAATTGCAAACGGCTATGCATATTGCTAATGGCAAAAAAGTGCAGGATATTGCCGATACCTTTTGTGTCAGCCCTAAGACAGTGAATTCATATCGTTATCGAATTTTTGAAAAGTTAGATATCAATAGTGATGTAGAATTAACCTTACTGGCTGTTAAATATAATCTGCTCGATCCTGAATCCGTTGTGTAATGTCCGACGATTTGCTCGATTCTTCCCAAAACGATTTTGATCCAGAACGTTTTCTTGCCAGCACCTCACAACAACCGGGTGTGTATCAGATGTTTGCTGGCAATGGCGATATTCTTTATGTCGGCAAAGCTAAAAATCTCAAAAAACGACTTTCCAGTTATTTTCGCGCAACAGGATTAACCGCCAAGACAATGGCCTTGGTGTCGCGTATTGCGCGAATTGAAGTGACGATTACCAGCAGCGAAACCGAAGCCTTAATTCTTGAACACAATCTAATTAAATCCAATCGCCCGCCTTACAATATTTTGTTGCGTGACGATAAATCCTACCCCTATATTTTTATTTCTTCAGGCGAAGATTATCCCCGTATTGCGTTTCATCGTGGTGCCAAAAAGAAATCCGGCGATTATTACGGGCCTTATCCCAATGTGATGGCGGTGCGTGAAAGTCTAGCTTTTTTGCAAAAAACCTTTCGTGTCAGGCCCTGTGAAGATAGCGTTTTTAACAATCGCACTAGGCCTTGTTTGCAATATCAAATCAAGCGTTGTACGGCACCCTGTGTCAATTTAATTTCGGTCGACGATTATCGGGTTGATATTCAGCACACAAAAATGTTGTTATCCGGGCAAAGTGACGAGTTAATTAAAGATTTGGCAATCTCCATGGAAAAATCTGCCGAAAATCTGGCTTTTGAAAAGGCGGCTGAATACAGGGATCAAATTACTGCATTACGCAATATTCAATCGCAACAAATTATTGAAGAGGGGCATGGTGATATCGATGTGATTGCCGTTGTAATGCGTTCGGGTATTAGTTGCGTGCATATTTTATTTATTCGACAAGGGCGTATTTTGGGTAGTCGCAGTTATTATCCATCGACAAGCCTTGCTGAAAATGAGTCGGAATTATTATCGGAATTTATCGGCCAATTTTATTTGACGCATCAACACCGCGATTTTCCACGTGAAATTATTGTTAGCCATGCACTAGACAGCGAAGATGTTTTACAAAAAGCGTTACAGCAAATTGCCAATCGGCAAATTGCGATTTCGAATCAAGTACGCAGTCACAGAGCAAGCTGGTTGCGCATGGCATTGGAAGCGGCAGAACAAAATTTGATTGCACATCTGCATGCAAAACAAAATTCTTTATCGCGTTTTGCGGCTTTGCAGGAGGTGTTAAATCTGGATGAAATGCCGCAACGCTTGGAATGTTTTGATATCAGTCATACCGGTGGTGAATTAACGGTTGCCAGTTGTGTCGTGTTTGATACCCGCGGGCCACTGAAATCTGATTATCGTCGTTTTAATATTGAAGGCATTACACCGGGCGATGATTACGCTGCTATGCAACAAGCACTGACTCGACGCTACACTCGCTTGCAAAATGGTGAAGGAAAGTTGCCGGATATTTTATTAATTGATGGCGGCAAAGGTCAGCTGGGAATCGCCAAACAAGTCATGGCGGATCTCGCCGTGCAAGATGTATTGTTAATCGGCGTTGCCAAAGGCGCTACTCGCAAAGCGGGTTTTGAAACGTTAATCGATGGTGATACAGATAAAGAAATTGTGTTGTCGGGTGATTCACCTGCCTTGCATTTAATTCAGCATATTCGTGATGAATCCCACCGGTTTGCCATCACCGGTCACAAACAAAGGCGGGATAAAAAACGAACGACTTCCAGCCTTGAGGATATTCCCGGCATTGGTGCCAAACGTCGACGAGAGTTATTGCGGCATTTTGGTGGTTTGTCGGAAGTTCAAAAAGCCAGCCTGGCTGACTTGATGAAAGTGGAAGGCATTAGTCAACATTTGGCAGAAGAAATCTATGCTTTTTATCATTAAACCAATGTTACAACTGACTTAATGCTACCCCCTGGTGTATTATCGCCGACGTTTTTCGATGACTATCCCCGAGCTAACGCATGACCCTGGCTAACCAATTGACATTGTTGCGTATTTTGCTGATTCCCTTGTTTGTGGTGGTCTTTTACTTGCCATTTTCCTGGGCTTACATTGCTTGTTCGTTGATCTTTTCTCTGGCGGCAATTACCGATTGGGCAGATGGCTATGTCGCTCGTAAATACAATCAATCCACTCCTTTTGGTGCCTTTCTTGATCCAGTAGCCGACAAGTTAATGGTGGCGATTGCGTTACTCCTTCTTGTGACTTTGCATCATGACTCCGCTTGGTTTGTAGTGGCTGCGGCGATTATTGTGGGGCGTGAAATTATTATTTCAGCCTTACGTGAGTGGATGGCTGAGTTAGGTCAGCGTGCCAGCGTTGCCGTGTCCTTTATAGGTAAGATCAAAACAACCCTGCAAATGATTGCGATCATTGTGCTTTTATCCAATATCCAAATTTTTCAAGTAATAGGTTTTATTGCCTTGGCTGGTGCGGCAGCGCTCACTCTCTGGTCGATGATCCTCTATTTAAGGGCAGCGGCGCCTTATATGCGCACCAGTGTTGATAAAAAGTAAACGGCTTGATTGGCTTTTATCCAATTGATTGAAAACTTTCTCCTAAGCCCAAGAAAAGGCTAGGATTTTCAAATCGACTTGGCTAGAATTGCCGCCCTCCCAACAGGGAGATGTTTCAAATGGCGCGATAGCAAAGCGGTTATGCGTCGGATTGCAAATCCGTTGAGCCCGGTTCGACTCCGGGTCGCGCCTCCAAAACTTTACGGACCGACGTAAAGGCACTCATGCCCGAGTGGTGAAATCGGTAGACACAACAGATTTAAAATCTGTCGATCTTTTTGGTCGTGCCGGTTCAAGTCCGGCCTCGGGCACCATATATACCCCATCAATTTCCTTGCTTGCCTCAGTGGGCATAAGTCTTTAGCATCGCTGCAGATTAAGAATAAGCAGGGATTTCTGTCATGACCGAAAGCAATTTTGATTTTTTAAAAGAGCATGACCCCGTATTTGTACATTTGGCCTCAGCGGCAGAAAATTCATTTATCAGTGATCCTAACACTACGCTGATTAAGCTTCGTCAATTGGGCGAAGCTATAGCGCAAGATTTGGCGAGCCGTTGTGGAATCAGCTTTGATGAACGAACCACTCAAGCCGATTTGCTCTATGCAATTAAAAATGAAATTCGTCTTGAGCAGAACATACTTCAGCTCTTCCATTATTTGCGGGTAGAAGGCAATAAAGCCACGCATCAATTCAAAACCCAACATAAAGAAGCTATTTCGGGTTTGTCTGTTGCTCGCGAATTAGCAGTTTGGTATCACCGTTCGTTTGGTAAGCAGGGCGCAGGCTTTAAGCCTGGCCCATTTATCGCGCCGCAAGATCCATCCAAACAACTGCGCGAGTTGCAAGCCCAGATCGAAAACTTACGAAATGAGTTACAAAGCGCCAATCAACAAGTTGATAACAATGCCCAGCTGTCTGATTTGATTCAGCGTGAGAAAGAAGAGTTTAAAGTGCTTGCTTATCAGATGGACGAGGAAGCGAGGAAATATCAACAGCAGGCCAAAGACAACGAACAAAAGCTGCTTGAACAGCAACGAGCCTTTGAAGAACAAATTAAAAAAATACAATTAGAGCTTGCGATAAAGACGGAAGAAAACCAGAAAATTCTTCAACAACAAGTTGTGCAACTCAGTCAAAAAACTCAAAAAGCCAGTGCGCAAACCACGCTGAATGAACAACTTACGCGAATTATTATTGATCAACAATTGGTTGATGCGGGTTGGGAAGCCGATACTCAAGACATTAGCTATCAAAAAGGTGCGCGGCCAGAAAAGAACAAAAACAAAGCTATAGCAGAATGGCCGACACAAGGCTTGCAAAAAGCTGACTATGTATTGTTTGCAGGCTTGGTTCCGATTGCAGTGGTTGAAGCCAAACGTGAAAACGAAAATGTTGCGGGGAAAATTCCACAAGCCGAGCGTTACTCTCGTGGTTTTAAAATTGCTGAACCTATGCAATCTGCATGGGCAATGCAAGGTAGAACTATTGCATGGCCAGATGCACAAGACGGCCACTTTCATATTCCGTTTGTGTATTCCTGCAACGGTCGTCCGTTTGTAAAACAGTTGAAAGAACAATCGGGAACCTGGTTTCGGGATTTGCGCGAGCCGTCGAATACAGCTGAACCACTACAACAATTTCATTCGCCAAGTGGCTTGTTAGACAAATTAAAGCGAAGCAGGGAAGACGCTGAACGAAAACTGCAAGCCGAAGGGTTTGATTATTTAAAGTTGCGCGATTACCAACAAAAAGCAATTGTCGCAGTAGAGAGTGCTCTCGCTAATAATCAAAGAAATTGTTTGCTGGCGATGGCAACAGGCACGGGTAAGACTCGCACCATTATTGGATTAATGTATCGCTTTTTAAAAGCAGAGAGATTCAAGCGAATATTATTTTTAGTTGACCGAACGGCGTTGGGGGATCAAGCATTGGATGCCTTCAAAGAGGCGCAACTGGAAGAAAATAAAACGCTCTCATCGATTTACAACATAGCCGAAATGGGCGACATGGCGGCTGAAGCCGAAACCCGTGTTCAAGTGGCGACTGTGCAAGCCATGGTGAAACGGATTTTCGCATCCGATAATCCCCCGTCAATTGATACTTACGATTGCATTATTGTGGATGAGGCGCATCGTGGTTATACGCTTGATCAAGAAATGACAGAGGGAGAGTTATTGTTTCGCGACGTGTCACAATATCTATCCAGCTATAGACGGGTTTTAGATTATTTTGATGCTGCAAAAATTGGTTTGACCGCAACACCCGCAAAACACACGACGGAAATTTTTGGCAAACCGGTTTACACCTATTCATATCGAGAAGCGGTTGCGGATGATTGGTTAATTGACCATGAACCGCCAATTCGTTATGACACTTTGCTAAGCACTCAGGGCATTCATTTTGCCAAGGGTGAAACAGTCAGCGCTATTAATACACTCACGGGTGAAATTGAATCGGCGGAATTGGAAGATGAGGTTAACTATGAAGTGGATTCATTTAACCGTACTGTTATTACCGAATCGTTCAATCAAGTCATTTGTAAACAGTTAGCGCAGGAGCTGGACCCTTTTGGTGATGAGAAGACCATGATTTTCTGTGCAACTGATTTGCACGCAGACATGGTTAAAAATTTATTGGATGCGGAATTTAAAGAAATTTATAACGGCAGTTACAGCGAAGCCGCTGTCAGAAAAATCACGGGTAAAAGTGACAGGGTTGAACAATTAATTCGTAACTACAAAAACGAGCGCTACCCGAGTATCGCCATAACGGTTGATTTGTTAACTACGGGTATAGACGTACTCAAAATATGCCACATAGTATTTTTGCGTCGTGTTAAATCACGGATTCTGTATGAGCAGATGATTGGCCGTGCCACACGTCGCTGCGATGAAATTGGCAAAACAGTTTTTAAAATTTATGATCCGGTGGATATTTACGCAGCCTTGCAAGATGTCAGCACCATGAAGCCGTTGGTGCGTGACCCCAAAGTGACCATTGAACAATTAATCACTGAATTAAGTGACCCCAATTTATTAAAAGCCAATGCTGAGGTTAAGGATGCCCAACATGCCGATGAAGTACTGGCCGAGTTAAGCCAAAAAGTCATGCGCGTTATGCGCAAAGCCGCAAAGGCGTCCGAAAGTAGGCCAGAGTTAAAACAAAAATTGGATGAGTTGGAAAACCTCTGGGGCATTGCACCAAAAGATTTGCATCATCATTTACGTGAGTTGGGGCCTCAGCAAGCGGTTGGTTTCATTCAGCGTGTGGGCGGGCTTATTTCCCATATCGATGAAATTCAATTGATCTTGGGCTCTGAGCGTATGCCCTTAATTTACGAAGGCCAAGACGAATTTTTAGCGCGCCGCCAAACCTATGGTGTGAATGAAAAGCCGGAAGACTACTTAATCAGTTTTAATGATTTTATAAAAAACAACATTAACCAATCGGCTGCTTTGTCGGTGGTCATTAATCGCCCTAAAGATTTAACTCGCGAGCAATTAAAAGAAATTAAATTGCTGCTCGACAATAACGGCTACACCGAAACCAAATTAAAAGCCGCGTGGCGAAACCAAACCAATCAGGAAATCGCCGCCAGTATTATCGGCCACATACGTCAGGCCGCGCTCGGCGAGGCGCTGATTCCATTTGATCAACGAGTGCAAAACGCGCTGCAAAAAATTTATGCATCCCATGCCTGGACGCCGGTTCAGCGCCGCTGCCTTGAGCGTTTGGGTAAACAGTTGGTGTATGAAGTCATTATTGATCACAACTTCGTCAATAACGCCTTCGCTCAGGAGGGTGGAGCCAAGCACGTAGATAAGCTGCTGAATAGTCAGTTGGATGAGGTATTGGTTAGCTTGGCAGATGGTTTATGGAATTAACTATTAAAAAATCCCTCCCCAAGCCTCCCTTTTTCTAAGGGAGAAGAGCAAATCCCCCCGCCTGCGGCGACCCCCTTTTGCAAAGTGGGTTACTACTCCCTCCCTTTGAAAAAGGGAGGGCTGGGGAGGGATTTCTATACATATCGAGTCCAACATGTATAAATTTTCAATTTTTCTATACGCGACATCTATGATATGTATAGATTTTTGCGGTTTTCTATACATAATGGCTGGCATATACATAGATAAGTGAATTTTTTATAAATGAAGGCCAAAATGACGATCTTTCCAATTCAGGATCTGCCCTTTACAGATATCGACCAAATAGAGACTCGTGCTGTTCTCAAGAAAGTCGCCGAAGCTAACCGCTACCTAGCTGAGTTAAAGGGAGTGGGTAGCACCATTCCTAACGAAGCCATTTTAATAAGCACCTTGTCATTGCAAGAAGCCAAGCACAGCTCGGCCATTGAAAACATAGTGACAACGCATGATGAGATGTACAAAGCTGAGCTATTTAATGACATGCCCGTAAACCCCGCTGCCAAAGAAGTTCAGGATTATGCGCTTGCCTTAAGAGAAGGATTTATTTCAGTCAGAAACACAGGGCTTATTCGCTTGGCCGACATTCTTTTTGTGCAGCAAACCCTCGAAAAAAATAATGCGGGTTTTCGCAAGTTGCCCGGCACAGAATTAAAAAATGCACAAACAGGGCAAGTGGTTTATACCCCGCCGCAACACCCAGCGGATGTTGAACGATTAATGCAAAACTTAGTGAATTACATGAATGATAATTCGCTGTGCGATGCAGACCCATTGGTAAAAATGGCGTTAATTCATCATCAATTTGAAAGCATTCATCCGTTTTATGATGGCAATGGTCGGACAGGCCGCATCTTAAATATGCTCTACCTGGTTGCCCAAGGATTATTGGATTTGCCAATTTTGTACCTCAGCCGCTATTTAATTAACACCAAGTCCGATTATTACCGCCAACTACAAGCGGTAAGAGAAACCAATAGCTGGGAGGCATGGGTGCTCTACATGTTAGAAGGGGTTGTTCAAACCGCCCAAGAAACCATTGGGTTGGTTAAAAATATCAAAGCGCTGATGCAAGAATATAAAAATGCGCTGCGTGAAAAATTACCAAAAATTTACAGTCAGGAGTTGCTGAACAATTTATTTAGCCACCCTTACACCAAAATAGAATTTGTGATCAATGATTTGCACGTAAGCCGCTTAACGGCAACCAAATATTTAGAGCAATTGGTGTCGATTGGATTAATTAAAAAAGAAAAAATTGGCCGTGCAAATTACTACATTAATCAACCTTTATTTGCGCTATTTGCCGCGTAAATCCCTCCCCAACCCTCCCTTTGTTAAAGGGAGGGAGTAGTTCCCCCTTTGAAAAAGGGGGTTAGGGGGATTTGCTTTTTCCCTTTGTAAAAGGGGGTCGCCGAAGGCGGGGGGATTTGCTTTTACATTGCTTTTAAAAATTCAAAACGAGAAAAAAATGACCAACAACGATATAGTGCAAAAACTCTGGAACCTCTGCGATGTGCTGCGTGATGACGGCATTAACTACAGCGATTACGTGACCGAGTTAGTCTTACTATTATTTATCAAAATGGAATTTGAAAATACCGAAGCCGGGTTGCTGAATAAACATAAATTGCCCGAAGGTTGCCGCTGGGGTGATTTGAATGCAAAGTCAGGTTTGAATTTATTAAACGACTACAAACGCATTTTGCTCACGCTTTCTACTGGTAAAGATTTGGAAGGTAAGCCGGTAGTCACTGATCCATTAATTCTCGCGATTTATAACGATGCCCAAACCCGCCTGCGCGAACCGCGCCATTTAGAGCAGTTAATCAAAACGCTCGATGGCATAGATTGGTTCAGCGCACAAAAAGATGGCTTGGGTGATTTGTACGAAGGTTTGTTAGAAAAAAATGCTAACGAAACCAAATCCGGCGCGGGGCAATATTTCACCCCAAGAGCATTAATCGACAGCATAGTGCGTTGCATCAAACCAAAAGTTGGCGAAACTATTCAAGACCCGGCTGCGGGTACAGCGGGGTTTTTAATTGCGGCGGATAAATATATTCGCGATGCCACTGACAACTTAATCGACCTCAAACAAAAGATCGCGACTTTCAAATTCACAACGCCTTTATCGGCGTAGAACTCGTACCCGGCACACGCCGCCTAGCATTAATGAATTGTTTATTACACGGCATGGAAGGTGATGATGAAGGTGTAGTGCATTTGGGTAACGCGCTGGGCGATGTAGGCAAAAGTTTGCAGAAGGTGGATATAGTGTTAGCCAACCCACCTTTCGGCACCGCCAAAGGTGGCGAGGCGAGCATTACCCGCGACGATTTAACTTACAAAACCAGTAACAAACAACTCGCGTTTTTGCAACATATTTACCGCACCTTAAAACCGGGCGGCCGCGCCGCAGTGGTATTACCGGATAACGTTTTATTTGAAGCCGGGCAGGGCACCGACATTCGCCGCGATTTAATGGATAAATGTAACTTGCACACTATTTTGCGTTTACCCACGGGAATTTTTTACGCGGCAGGTGTTAAAACCAACGTACTCTTTTTTACTCGCGGCACAGCAGAAAACAAAAACCAAGACGAAGGCTGCACAAAAAATGTATGGGTCTATGACCTGCGCACCAACATGCCCAGCTTTGGCAAGCGCACGCCTTTTGGTGAACAACATTTAAAACCTTTCGAAGCGGTATTTTCGCCCGACGGAAAAGGCGAGGGCGCGCGCACCGAAGGCGAATGGTCCTTCACTGACGAATCCACCGAAAAAAATCTGGAAAATTCCCGCTGGCGTGTATTCACCCGCGACTACATTCGCGATACCAAAAATGATTCGCTGGATATTTCCTGGTTAAAAGATAACGACTCAGTCGATGCCGCCAGTTTGCCGGAACCGGATGTATTAGCGGCGGAGGCGATGAGTGAATTAACAGAAGCATTAAGAGAGTTGGATGGTTTGCTTGCGGCATTGGGGGCGGGGGATCAAGCGAAGGTGCAGAAGGATTTATTGGCGGAAGTGTTGGGTTTGGGTAATGGGGTGAAGGTGTGAGTGAGATTAATTTGCCGGAGGGTTGGGTATATTCGCAGCTAGGTGAATATCTACACTTAAAAAATGGCTACGCATTTAAAAGTAATTCTTATGTTGCAAAAGGTGATGACACTGTTCCTGTGATTCGTATTTCTGATATCGATGGAACGACAGCTACGGATGAAACAGCAATACATGTGAGAAGAGCTGATATTGTTGACGGGTTTGAGGTTAAAAAAGGTGACTTATTAATTGCAATGTCTGGTGCGACAACTGGAAAAGTTGGTGTGTACATTGGGTCTGAGCCTGCATATCAAAATCAACGTGTTGGAAATTTGAAGCTTCATTCAAATGTATTTGGTTCTGCAAAATATAAAGACCATTTAATTGCATCATTGACTCCTGAGATTCTTAAAATTGCGTACGGCGGAGCGCAGCCAAATATTTCAGGAAAAGCTATTGAAGAATTTCGGGTGGCGCTTCCTCCCCTAGCCGAACAACAACAAATCGCCCAAAAACTCGATGAACTTCTCGCGCAGGTTGATTCAATAAAAAATCGCCTTGATGCAATTCCCACAATTTTAAAACGCTTTCGTCAATCGGTGCTTGCGGCTGCGGTTGGGGGGAGGTTGACGGAGGAGTGGAGAGGGAATTGTTCAATAGATTTCGATTCGTGGGAAAAAACAGATTTAGGTGCAGTTAGCAATATCGCTACAGGGAAAACACCTAAGCGTGACCAGAATGAATATTGGTATAATGGAACAATTCCTTGGCTCACAAGCTCTGCAACCGGCAATCCATTGACCTACGAAGCAGAGCAGTTTGTTACTGATTTTGCAGTAAAAGATTGCGGCTTAAAATTATTCGATGTGGGTACGTTATTGCTTGCCATGTATGGTGAGGGGAAAACTCGTGGTCAAGTTACAGAATTAAAAATATCTGCAGCTTGCAATCAAGCCTGCGCTGCAATAACAGTTGATGAATCAAAAATATTACGGAAATTTGTAAAGTTGGTTTTACAGGAAAATTATGAAGAAACTCGTAAAGTTGCAGTAGGTGGAGCACAACCAAATCTTAATTTGAATAAAGTACGTGAAATCCCCGTTTTAGTTCCCACACTCGAAGAACAAACCGAAATCGTCCGCCGCGTAGAACAACTCTTCTCCTATGCCGACCAAATAGAACAGCGCGTAAAAGACGCGCAGGCGCGGGTGAATTATTTAACGCAAAGTATTTTGGCAAAAGCCTTTCGTGGGGA
This sequence comes from Cellvibrio sp., assembly GCA_016712405.1. Lineage (GTDB taxonomy): Bacteria > Pseudomonadota > Gammaproteobacteria > Pseudomonadales > Cellvibrionaceae > Cellvibrio. Next base: position 91,972 of record JADJRD010000001.1, read on the forward strand.
ATTAACCGCTGAATGGCGTGCGCAGAATCCGGAATTAATTTCGGGGGAAAATTCGGCGGCGGCGTTGTTGGAGAGGATTCGGGGGGAGAGGGAAGGTGTGAAGGGGAAAGTGAAAAAAGCGAAGTCCTCTTAACCCACTTTGAAAAAGGGGGTCGCCGCAGGCGGGGGATTTGCTTTTAGGGTTTGCGGTTTGAAAAGCAAATCCCCCTAGCCCCCTTTTTCAAAGGGGGGAACTGTGACTCCCTTCCTTTGAAAAAGGGAGGGCCGGGGGAGGGATTTTTTGATCTGGGATTTTGGCTTTTGATTTTCACCTATTTTGAAAAAAGGGGGTCGCCGCAGGCGGGGGGATTTGCTTTTGAGGTTTGAGATTTGAAAAGCAAATCCCCCTAGCCCCCTTTTTCAAAGGGGGGAACTGTGACTCCCTCCCTTCGAAAAAGGGAGGGCCGGGGAGGGATTTTTGATCTGGGATTTTTGCTTTTGATTTTCACCCACTTTGAAAAAGGGGGTCGCCACAGGCGGGGGGATTTGCTTTTGAGGTTTGCGGTTTGAAAAGCAAATCCCCCTAGCCCCCTTTTTCAAAGGGGGAACTGTGACTCCCTTCCTTTGAAAAAGGGAGGGCCGGGGGAGGGATTTTTTGATCTGGGATTTTGGCTTTTGATTTTCACCCACTTTGAAAAAGGGGGTCGCCGCAGGCGGGGGGATTTGCTTTTAGGGTTTGCGGTTTGAAAAGCAAATCCCCCTAGCCCCCTTTTTCAAAGGGGGAACTGTGACTCCCTTCCTTTGAAAAAGGGAGGGCCGGGGAGGGATTTTATTTTTTTGGATATTTAATTTTTCAAGGAGATTGTATGTTGCCCTATAAAAAAACACTCAAGCCTTTCGCACGTAACTTACGTAACAATTTGACCAACGCAGAAATAATTTTATGGTCACGTTTGCGACGCAAACAATTAATGGGTGTTCAGTTTTATCGACAAAAACCCATTGCAGGTTATATCGCGGATTTTTATTGCGCGTCCTGCTCGCTGGTTATTGAATTGGATGGCGACAGTCATTATCAAGATGACGCGCAAGAATATGATCGTATTCGTGACGAATTTATGCGTTCAATGGGTTTACGAATTTTACGTTTTACAAATCAGGATGTTGAACAAAATCTTGAAGCGGTGTTATCGAAAATTGTTGAGAACTTAAAATCCCCCTAACCCCCTTTTTCAAAGGGGGAATTGACTCCCTCCCTTTAACAAAGGGAGGGTTGGGGAGGGATTTTTCTTTTCTAATGCCCCAAATTTTATTAAACAATAATCTAATCACTAAGGAATTATCCAATGTCCAACTACATCTTCGGTAAAAAACAACCACCGCATAAACGTTGGGCGGTGGCTTGGTATAACCCGTTTGTGTTGTATCGATCGGTTAAGGAAATGTTGTCGACCAGTGATCAAATTCGGAATTTAGATCGGCGAGAAATGTATTCGCCGGATTTGAAATTGATTCAGGTGGCAGAAGAAAAACGTGATGGAGATTTTTGGTGGGATTTTGTGTCGGATACCGGCGATGGTGGCAACGCGACTTTCACAGTGTCACGCGAAATTCAGAAAGATTTTATCGAGCGAGCCGTGTGTTCTGATGTTGAGCTAAAAGAACCATTACCTGAAACGTTTCCGTCCGGTGAATTATTGGTGTTGGGGGGTGACTTGGCTTATCCCGGCGCCAGTGTGGAGGAATATCAATATCGGCTGACAGAAATGTGGGTCGCGGCCAGTTCCAATCCGGATGCGCAGCATGATCGTGATACCTTAAAACCCTCACTGGTAATACCGCAGAATCATGATTGGTTCGATAATATTTCTACCTTCACTCGTTATTTTGTTGATACTCGCCCAGAAAAAGCAGACATCAATGTAATGTCGGCAAAAACTGAACTGGATATCACGCCTTTAGGTACTCGAAAATTACAGAAGCAAAGTTATTTTGCAGCGCGTTTGCCCAATAATTGGATTATTCTCGGTTTTGATTTTGCTTTAGTGGGTGATATTGATCGCCAGCAATTCGCGGCTTTTTTTACTTTATTCAAAGACGAAAAAATTACGAAAAACGATAATCTCATTTTGCTCTACCCAGAACCTTACTGGACGCGATATTTGGGTGATGATGCACGTGAAGGTTATCCCAAACGTTATCAACGGCTGGAAGCCTTGATTGTTAAATCGGGATGCCGAATTCGGATGCGCTTGGCAGGCGATTTACATCACTATGCACGCGAAACAGCCAGCGCAGATGCGCAATTTCAATACGATGATATGTTGATTACTTCAGGCGGTGGCGGAGCATTTTTGCATCCGACCCATACTCGCAATGTCAACAAAACAAAAGTCATGAGTTTGGACAGGGAAGACCAAGCCATGACTGAGGATTTGCGTGCGCGTGTGCGTATTGGTGTTGCTCAAACAAAAGAGAAAGCTGTTCGGCAATACGAGGAAAAAGTGTTTTATCCGCGCAAAAATCAAAGTCGATTTTTATTGCTTGAAAATATATTTTCGTTTTTTCGTTCAACAGCACACATAGGTAAACAATTGCGCGACTGCAAAACTATCGCTGAACATGCAGCCGTGTTTTGGGGCGCTGTCGTGCAGGGTAATGTGATGTTTTCGGTGTTGCTGGGCGGATTGTTTATGGCGGCAGTGTTGACCCAATCTATTTGGCCGGGATTCATTATAGTCGCAATGTTTTTCGGAATTTGTAAAGAATCCAGTATTGTCACTGCACTGATGGGTGGGTTAGCGAGTTTTCTCTTGGTGATGGCCATTGAACATGGATCGTTCGGGTCAATTGTGCCTGACTCGTCTGGATGGTGGGTTATTTATGCTGGGTGGTCAGCCTTATTCTTGGTTTGTTTTTTAATTGCAGGATTTTTCACGGGCATATTATTTTCACTTTTTTCAGTGTTTGGTTTTTTACCCAATAATGCCTTTTCGCCACTTGGTTACGAAGGTTACAAAAGTTTTATTCGTTTTCGTATTGATGCTGAAGGTAATTTACATGGATATGTTTGGGGGACTGATGATGTGCCGCGATATTGGATTAAAAACCCTGATGCGGAACAACCTTTGTGGATTGAAAAAGACAAACGAAAAGCTGATTGGGAAATTAAAGATTTATTTGTATTGAGTAAATAAAATTTCTCATCTAATGACCCCTGAAATCTTCGGTAACGGGACGGACTGTTCCCTCCCCTGGTAAGGGGAGGGTTAGGGTGGGGTCATGGGTTAGAAACAAGGCCAACGCTTAACTCTTCTTTTCATCTATGCCCAAGTTATTTTTGATGCGACATCACTATAATGCGCCACATTTTTTCAAACCCCCGTTGTTAATCCTCTGAGTTTTTTATGTCAAATATTACTGCTGCCCAATCCAAAGGTTTATGGGGTATGAGTCGACCTTTGTTGGTCGAACAGGCCTTGCAATTGAGCGTTCCTTTGTTGGATATTTTTTTCTTAAGTCGAGTGAGTGACTCTTCCGCTGCTGCTGCTGGCGCTATGACCCCCGTGATATTTTTTGGTGTGAATATTTTATGGGTTACGGTGTTTGCGGGTTCCAGTGTCGCCAGCCAACGTTTGGGTGCTGGCAATAAAGAGAAAACTTTTGCCACTATTGCTACTTAGTCGCCCCTGAAAAACCAACTAACGCATTGAAAAATATAAAAATAACCAAAAAATAGCGACATCAAATCGACCAAAAATGATAAAATTTCCTTACATTTTTTGGTCGAAATGAGAAATAAAAAAACATGTTAAAAGCCACAGAACAACATCAACAAACAAGTTTTTTTGGCAGTGATTTAATCGATCAGCTAGACCCAAAAGATCCGCTGCTGCTGCTATCCAACGCCATTCCTTGGCAAGAATTTGAAAAAGACTTTATCGGCGAATACACGCAAGGTATTGGTCGGCCGAGCATCCCCATTCGCGTGATGGTGGGCTTACTAATACTCAAGCAATTAGAAAATTTGAGCGATGAACGTGTGGTGTTGGCGTGGAAACAAAATCCGTATTACCAAGCATTTTGCGGCATTAAAAACTTTCACAACCAATTACCCTGTCATGCTACGGAATTGGTGCATTTTAGAAAACGTATTGGCGCAAAAGGTGTTGAAAAAATATTTGTGATGTCTGTGAAGTTGCACGATAAAAAAGCGGAAGAGTCGATAGTCAATGTTGATACCACCGTACAAGAGAAAGCAATAACCTATCCAACGGATGGAAAACTCGCCATCAAGATTATCAATCGTTTAAATAAATTAGCAAAAGGCAATAACATTGCGCAGCGGCGTACATTTGTCAAAGAAGTTAAATCATTACGCATTAATTTACGTTTCTTTCGTCATGTCAAAAAGCGTGCAAAAGCGGTTAAAGCGATCAAGCGTTTGCGTACAATAGCGGGAGTTTTACTGAGGGAATTAGAACGAAAATTACCGCAACTGATTGCCGATAAGCAAACAGAAAACTTTGCGTTATACCAAAAAGTGTTGACGCAAAAGAAACATGACAGTGACAAAGTTTACAGTTTGCACGAACCGCAGGCTTACTGTGTGGCGAAAGGAAAAGATCATAAGCCGTATGAATACGGTGCAAAAGCGTCGATTGTCACCACCTCAACAGGCAACATAATTTTGAGCGCTGTGAGCCATGAAAAAATATTGCTGATGTAAATACACTGGATGAAGTATTAGAAAAAGCACAGTCGGTTCGGATCAGTAAAATTCAAGAAGCTGTGTGTGATCGCGGCTATCGTGGTCGAAAAGAAGTGAAGGGGATTAAGATTATATTGCCAGAGAATCCGAAGAAAAAGATACGCGTTATGAGCGTGAAAAAAGCGAGCGAAATGTCGACGACGCGCGGCCATTGAACCGATCATTGGTCATTTGAAATCGGGTTTTCGACTAGCGAGAAATTATTTGAAGGGTGCGGCTGGTGATCAGATTAATTTATGGATGGCGGCTTGTGCGTGGAATTTAAGAAAATGGATGATCGCTGCATTGGAGGCATTTTTTTGTTGCGTAAAATGGCCTAATGCCAGGGAAAATAGTGAAATTTTTAGTGAGTTGACGCAGAGTGGGTTGATCTGCAGTATCTCAAAATGGTTTTATTCACGTGTGATATGGATATTGGTGCGGTGAAATTTGTACTGATGGATTTTAAATTGTTTTTCAGGGGCGACTACTTATGCCACTTGGGTTTTGTGTGTTGGCAGTTTATTGACCTTGTTGTTATACGGCATTTCACCTTGGGTTTGTGAGCTAATGGGTTTGCCGGGGCAAATCAAAGTTGACGCTATTCAATATATGCAAGTGATTTGCTTATTGATGTTGGTTTGGGCATTCAAAATGATTTTTCAAAGTGTGCTGAATATTTTTGGTCAGCCGCAGTGGAATATGATCGCCAATATTGTGTTTTTTATTTGCAATGTCTTGGGATGCGCGGCTGTAGTTTATGGATGGTTTGGTATTCCTCAAGCGGGCATTGTGGGTGTTGCCTGGGCGAGTGTATTGGCAGCGGTCGCCGGTGTATTGGTCAGTGGATTTTTTGTGCTCACACGCACGCCTATTCGTGTCAGTTTGGTTGATTTCAAAAAAGAGTTTTGGCCTTCCTCTCAACACACTCTGCGTATTGCCTTGCCCAGCATGATCGAACCTTTGTCGTTTGATTTGAACATGATTGTGCTTAATGGGTTTGCAGCAAGCTTGGGGGCCGCAGCCTTGGTTGCGAAAATCTATACCTTCAATGTTTTTTTGATTGGCTTAATTATTACATTGGCGCTGACATTAGCGACAGAGATTCTGATTTGCCAATATGTTGGTGCCGGTAAGTATGATCGAGCTGCAGAACAATTACGTCAGAGTTTGAAAGTGGCACTTTGGGGATCGGGTGTGGTGGTGATTATTTTATTGGTTTTTCATCATCCGATAATGGATATATTTACCGACGATACCTGGGTTTTGGGGGCTTCTTTTTGGTTGTTTTTGCTCGCCGCAATTTCAGAGCCTCCGCGTGCGATAAACGTGATGGTCGGCGGTGTATTAAGAGCAACAGGTGACGGCTTACTGATCTCCATAATTGGCCCCTTGTTTACTTGGATAGTGGCTATTCCGGCGGCCTACATTATGGCGATTATCTTTGAGTGGGGCGTTTTCGGTATTTTAATTGCCGCGATTCTGGACGAAGGCTGTCGTTCATACCTCTACTGGCGACGATGGAAGGTTGAAAAATGGCACCATACTCACGTTCATGCGGTGGAATCACGCGCGGCCGACGCTTGAGGCAGCGCAAGTTTTTATCTATGGGCTAGACTGAATGGAATGCAACTAGGGAAAAGATCAATCATTACCATTGAGTCAACACTATGTCTGAAAGTTACTTGTTGTCGCCTTTGGCCGAAGGCGTGGGTTACTTGTCCTCAGGCAAGCGGGTTTACATGCAGCATGTGGTCGTCCTGTGCGAGCGTGTCACTATCAGCATTGCCAATAATGTCCTGGATGCGTCAGGAAAATTATTATTGAATCAGAATGAATTGATTCAATCAGGATCATTTTTTCGATTGATGCAAATTCCAACCGAGTCTGCATTTTCACATCTTTTTAATTTCCAATCTAAAGATCTTGATTTGTTGAAAGATTTTCAACAATTGATTGAAACCGATCCACTATTGTCTGCAATTGATGAAACCGTAGCACTCAACGAGCTTTTAGTGTCATCCGTGTCCGGCGCTACCTTGTTTCCGGTATTACAGCAACACTTGCAAATGTTGTCCTTGGCATTACCCAAGACTTATTCGCGTACGCTCTATTGCACCTTGTTATCCCTGCTCATTGCTAAAGAAATGCATTTAAACGAATTAGATATGAATGCTGTTTTTTTGGGAGCGTTAGGGCACGACATTGGAATGTTGATGGTGAATCCTCAGGTCTTAAATAAAGAAGAAAAATTAAATGCAGATGACTGGCGACAAATTCAGCAACACTTGCCCATGGGAGTTGCCATTTTAAAATCAATTCCTGATTTTCCTGAAGCTGCAGTGCAAGCAGTAGTGGATCATCATGAGCGTTGTGATGGTACCGGCTATCCTTATTCAAAAGTGGAAAGTGAAATTTCATTGTTAGGGCAAATTTTAGGATTAACCGATAGTTTGGCTGCAATATATTTTAATCGTTTTAAATACGAAGGCCGCAGTTTGCGAGATGCCGTCAATATTATTCAATTAAATCAGCAGGCCTATTTACATCGCAGTGTTGAATTGGTTTCAAGAATTTTAACGCGAGGTGAGTTGCCGATAAAAAATGTTGTCGCTGAAGATAATTCAGCCGACTTCATCCATCAACTCGATCAGAAAAATCAATATTTACACCACTGGTTTCAATTATTAAGTGATTGTTTATTAAACCTCGGGTTTACCCACGGCGATCGACATTTACACGGATTACAAAACGTCATTATTCATTTATCCACCAGTGTGCGAGGCGGTGGATTGTTTGAGGGTGGAACCAATCTTCGTTTGGAAAACTCGCAAGTCGTTAATGCTAATGATCTAGCCAGACAATTGGAGTCAGTCGGTGTGATGCAGCAAGAGTTATTATTTCATTTGCAGCGTTTAAGTCGAATGATTCAACTTTATCTGGATTCAGATGACACAAAAGATCCCGGCATTGAAACCAAATTGCGTTCAGGATTTGAAAAGGTGTTGGCGTTGCAGAAGGGGTAAAACACCACCCCGCCCAACGGGCGGGGTGGTCACTGATGCCAAAAAGGTTGCCCAATTGTCGGAGTGCTTGGGCTCGCTGTTTGGCGCTTCTGAATTAATCCCGCTTTAAACGCTTTTCTTCCAGCGTCAATCGCATCTGCGAAGGCTTCTGCCATTAACGGTGGATTATGGGCTTTTGCGACAGCAGTATTTAATAAAATGCCATCGAAACCCATTTCCATGGCTTCGGTTGCTTGTGAAGGTGCGCCCAAACCTGCGTCGATAATCATAGGTACATCTTTAATACGTTCACGTAGTGTTTTTAAGCTGTAACGATTTAATAGACCTTGGCCGGTGCCAATAGGTGCGCCCCAAGGCATTAAAACTTCACAACCGACATCCAATAAACGTTTGCATAAAATCAAATCGTCAGTGCAGTAAGGTAAAACTTTAAAACCTTTTTTGATTAAAATTTCAGATGCTTCGAGTAAACCAAATGGATCGGGTTGCAAATTGTAATCATCACCAACCACTTCCAATTTAATCCAGTCAGTATTAAAAATTTCACGCGACATTTCAGCGAGTGTTACGGCTTCTTTTACTGATTTACAGCCAGCAGTGTTAGGTAATAGACGACAACCACTTTCCTGAATTAATTGCCAAAAAGCATCGCCGGATTTTTCGGTGGGATTTTGTCGGCGTAAACCCAGAGTCACAATCTCGCAACGTGATTGTGTAATCGCATCACGCATTAATTGGGGTGATGCATAAAGTGCAGTGCCCAATAAAAATCGACTGGAAAAGTGTTCGCCGTAGAGTAGAAAATCGTTTTCCATATCAGCCACCTCCAACAGGTTTGACTATATCAATTTGATCGCCATTCATTAAAATACGTTCGCGATAAGTTGAACGTGGCACAAATTCTTGATTGATGGCCACAGCAATTTTGCCATCAGAAAATTCCCATTCTGCCAGCGCCTCACTCAAAGAGGTATTAGGTGAGAGTGTTTTGGGGTGATTATTAAGACTGATGGTTATCATAAAATTATCATCGATGATCCTGTAATAAATTGCAAAAAACGGTTTGTTCTTTGTTGCCTAAATAAGCAAGAACACTTTCTATTATTGCGGGTGCTAATAAATAACCGTGTCGAAATAATCCGTTAGCTGTGATTAATCCATGTTGAATTTGAATGCGCGGCAAATTATCCTGATACGCAGGCCGCAGATTGACACCCAATTCAATAATGCGTGCTTCAGCAAATGCGGATGACAATGTATAAAGCGCACTGCTCAATTCGAGCGATGATTGTAAACTGACAGCGGATTTGTCTTCGCTTTCGATTTGTGTTGCACCAATTAAAAAAATGTTATGAGGCTTTGGCACTATGTAAAGTTGGTAGCGGGGGTGCATGAGCCTAACGGGTCTTTGTAAAGAAAACTCTTTCGTTTGTACCGCTAATGTTTCTCCACGAACGCCGCGCAGTTTTTTGTCCTGTACTTTTGCGCCATATCCACGACAATCAATAACCCAATCAAACGTTTCTTCGTTTGTATTGGTCACGATTTTGTTAGGTTGTACATTAACGGAAGTTTGATCCCGCAGTGTGACACCCAGTCGAATGATTTCTTTTCCCAATGCCGTTAATAATTGACGGTTATTAATGTGTCCCTCTTCGCTCAGCAATAAGCCCTCCGAAAAAACGGGGTTAAGATCCGGTTCTAATTCGTGAATTTGTTGTTGATTGATGCGTGCATAGGTGTTGCATTCAGGAAGAACGAATTGCAATTCCTGTTCAAATTGCGTGAGTTCACTCACATCTTGCGGATGTGCGACAACCAAACTGCCTCGCTGATAAAAAAAGGGTTCAACAGATGGAAGAGTTTTTAACCACTCTGGCCATTGTTGCAGAGCAAATTGCCCCATGCGATAAATATTCTGATCAGAAACGACAGCCTCACTGAGTGGGGCAATCATACCGGCTGCAGTAAAAGCAGCAGGAAAAAAAGTATCACCCGGTTTAGGCGCAAATTGCCCAGCTTCAAATAAGGTTACTTTGCAACCGGATTGCAATAATTTCCAAGCGAATAGTCGACCCAATAATCCTGCACCGGCTATGCCGACAGTTTCGGGTAATTGATGTAAATTTGATGTCATGGAGCCTCGAAAAACTGAGGCGGAGGAGGGCACGGAAAATAGGCGCCTTGTTCCCTCCGCAGGTATTGACCTGATCAGGTTCTACGGGTTGGGCCGAGCCCATCTCAGCCTCCGTATCTGAATAATTTCAGACCAAGGCGCCCCGACAAGAGTGCGTAATATACTGTTGGATTAAGATAAGTGCAATTGTGGGATAGTGTGGAGCGAAGAAATATAACGTGACATACAGGGACGATATAAAGAAACTACCGAATAATTTTCGTCACTTCACAGGAAAATTCCCCTTCAGCAACACGAGTAGTTAATTGGCTTCCGGTTTTAATTTGTTTGGTGGATGTGATTGGTATTTGCGTTCCTTCATGCGTTACCAAAGCATAACCTCTATCCAATGTTTTAAGTGGGCTTAAGGTATTTAATACACGAACTGCCGTTTGGAATGCCTGTTTCTTTTTATCCAATAAGTGTTGTTGGGAATTTTTTAATTGCTGATTGGCTTGCAACAAACGTTGTTGAAGTCTTTGCAATTGATTTTTTGGGTGCCAGGGCGCTTGACGCAAACTGAGTGTATGCAAATGATTTTGATAGTGTCGAATATTCGACTGCATTTTCTGCTTTAATCGTGATTCCAAATGATCCAAACGTTGCGATGCTTGTTCCAGTTTGGATTTTGGGTGGCGCAAGCGCGATTGCAACCAATGCAATTTTTGTTGGAAAAATTCCAGTTTGCGTTGAATAGATTCTTCAAGCAATACTTCCAAGCCAATAAATTGATCCAGTAATTCATCACTATCTGGCACCACTAATTCAGCTGCGGCTGAGGGTGTGGGTGCACGTAGGTCTGCAACAAAATCGGCGATGGTAATATCGGTTTCATGTCCGACTGCGCTGACAACCGGAGTTTCACTGGCATAGATGGCCCGAGCCACTACTTCTTCGTTGAAAGACCATAAATCTTCGAGTGAACCACCCCCACGACCTAGAATAATCACATCAAATAATTGTGTGTGATTGGCGATTTCCAATGCATGAACAATTTGTGGTGCGGAATCTTTGCCTTGCACTGCCACCGGAATTAATGTGACGGGAATTAATGCGAAACGTCTATCCAATATTTGCAAAATATCGCGAATAGCGGCACCGGTTGGTGAGGTAATAATCGCAATATGTTTTGGCATTCTCGGTAAGGATTTTTTGTGTTCCTGTGCAAATAATCCTTCCAGAAATAATTTTTGTTTTAAGGCTTCAAAATTGCGTTGCAGAATTCCAGTGCCGGCTTCTTCCATGTGTTCGGCAATAATTTGGTAATCACCACGCTCTTCATACAAACTCACGCGCGCACGAATTACTACCTGCATGCCTTGTTGCGGTTTACATTTCACAGTCATATTGCGGTTGCGAAACATAGCGCAACGAACCTGTGCCTGTGCATCTTTAAGTGTGAAATACCAATGGCCGGAAGAGGGCGTAGACACATTCGAGAGTTCACCTTCAACCCACAAAAGTGCCAAGTGAGTTTCGAGCAGTTGACGCGCACGGCGATTCAATTGGCTGACAGTAATAATGTCACGGCCGGAATTTTGCGATAAGTCTTGGGTAGAGGGGGGAAGATTATTCATGCCGGCATTCTAGTGTTTGCTGCCGGATTTTCCAATTGAATGATTCCACCCCTGCTAACCTCCCCCTTAGCAAGGGGGAGGAGCTTGAAATGGGCTAGGGGGAGGTTAGGAGGGGGTCATTTATTTCTTGTAATTCACAACCGCAATGTAGTGCATAGCGGTAGGTTTGTTAGCAACAAAACCAGGAATAAATTGCGACTTCTTCAGTGCGGCTTGAATATCGTTTGCTTCACCTTGTTTACGCAATGCAGCTTCAATTGTACTAACCGATTCAACGCCACCATTCACTTCAACGGTTGCCATGACGCGAGTTAATTTTGCATCAGCAAAAAATGGTTTGCCTGTGCCGCGAGTCTCTGTGCTGTATTGCACATACCAAGAGCCTTGATCTAATCGCTCTTGCGGTGCGACATAATCAGCACCGTATTGTGCTTGTAATGTGCCCAAGTTGGCTAACAGGGTGATGGGCGCTTGTGAATTGTTCAGTGAATAAACCACACGGAATTGCATGCGTACAGGAACATTATTTCCATCCACGCTGGCAGGATTAAATGTCGCGGATTGCAAAGCGGATTCAGTAATCGCTTGCATGGATACTAATGGGCTATTTTCATAGCAAGTAACTTGATTGATGTTACCAGTGGTCATTACATCGGCTTGACAATAGACGGCGACAGTCTTAACGCCTTCACCAAAACTGCTGGGCAGGGTAACGGATTTTTTCAGTGTCTCCACCGCATTGCCAAAATTGGCCGGTGAATAGGCAGTGGCATAACTGGCTAATGGAATTAAACAGCCGATCATGGCAATGGGACGCAATAAAGCAAATATTGTTTTTTTCATTCTGGTGCTCCTCGTGTACGGGTAAATATCAACTAAACTCTGGAAAACGGCTTTTTCCAGAGGCTTGACACAAGGTTAGCACTCGCATTATCAAATTAATGTGAATATTTAATGACAAAAAAGCGGTTCATTAAAAAAATCGCCGCTTTTGTGGCGATACAGATAATCAGCATTAAAAACTATAGCTTGCCGTTAACTTCACATTGCGACCCGGTTCGTAATCCATCAAATAGAGTTCTCTAAATCGCGGATGAAATGAAACGCCCGTCCGTGAGGATTGTGATGCATAGAATTCATCGTTAAGATTTTCTACACCCAATACCAAATTGAATGATTCTGTAGGTTTCCAAATAGCGGAAAGATTATGAAGCAGATATCCCTCTTTTGAATTCAATAAAGTGGGTCCATCAAGATCAGGGCCTGCAGAGAGTGAATCGACTTTTAATGTATCCCAATGCAAATGCATATTCAGACTTGTAAATTCATAATCCAGACTAAAGCTCCAGGTATCACCTTGTTCACGGTCGATGCGGGCATCGTTAAATTGCGCGTGTTCAGCAAATGCATCCAGTTCGCTTTCAGAATTGGAAAAGGTGATAAGCAATTCCAGATTTTTCCAGTCATAACCTAGATAAGCTTCAATGCCTTCTATTTCCATATCGCCCACATTATCTTTTATGTAATCACCATCAGCATTTTCGGCATAATCATAAATGTAACCGTCAATATTGGTTTTAAAGGCGGTAAAACCTGCAGAAAATTTATCAGCACCTAACACAGCATCTTCATAAGCCGTAGAAAATTGCAGGTTGTCACCGGTCTCTGCTTGAATATCCAGATTTGCAATATCATCTATCCCGGCTCCAATAAATACTTCGGCTAATTCAGGTGCTTTAAATAATTCAGTGTTGCTCAAGCGAAATAAGAGTTGATCATTGGCTTCATATTCAATCGCCAATGCACCGGTAAATGCACTGAAGTCATCATCCACATAATGTGCATCAACATTTGCTTTTTCATAACGTATGCCAGGAATAAATGAAAAGGGTGTTTCAGTAGAGAGTCGATTCTCAACAAAAACGGCAGTGATTTGGCTTTCTTCGGATGATTCTTTTACGCCATCAACAATATATTGTGTTTCATATTGAATATTATCTACGCCATAAATTAATGACGAATCAACATCACCTTCCAAGAGTTGTGTTTTTGCTAAGAGAGAAAAGCCGGTGTTGTCTGCGTTGCCTTGATTAACAGCGGGTGCTCTGGTGTAGGCTAATTCATCGCGCCAAAATTGACTTTGATTGGCATAGACTGATGCTTCAATTGTCGTTGAAGAAAAATTACCTTCATAACTTAATGTTGTGGTGTCGCGTGTAAATTCGGTGGGATAAGTGAGAGGGACATTTAGTGAGTTGGATATTGCCAATCCTGTTGCCAAACCCATATCGGGGCGATAGCTGTAATCGCCATTATCTTCATAGGTTTCATAACCTAATTTCAAACGATGGTCATCATTAATGTCCCAGCCAAATTTAATTAGGGCATCGCTCACATCACCTTCGAGGCCGCGTACTGTGCCATCAGTTCCTGCAATGACTTCATTATTTTGATTCAGAATTTTTCCGCCACCCACTTCATAGTTGTCGCGGTTAACATTATTAAAGTAAGCGAGAAAATCCAGTGATTCGGTTAATTGCCCGTAACCTGTCAATGCAACACTATCACCCGAGTTGTCTGCATAACTGGCTTGAATTCTTGCTCCGAATTGATTGCCTGATTCCAATAAGCTGACAGCATCTTTGGTTTTGAAACGAACAGATCCGCCTAAGCCGCCATTGATAACGGAATTGTTTCCTACATCAATTTCGGCGGATTCCAAAATATCCGCGTGAATTTGTAAATTACCCATGTGGTGATACATGAACGTATTTTGATTGGCGCCATCAATACTGATGCGGATATCTTTATCATCCATGCTTCGAATAGTAATGCGTTGGTTCAATGAGTGGGCACCACCTACATCAACGCCGGGAATAATGCGTAATAAATCACTGATGTGATCCGGCTGAATAATTTCCATGCTTTCTTTATTCATGGATAAAGAGGAGGATTTGACCTGAGTTCCCCAAATGGCGATGGTTTCGATTTCATCGCCTGAATTTTTTGTTGAGTTTTCTGTTTGCGCAGCAGTATGAAAACTCATGCAGCTCAGTACGGCGAGTGCAAGCGTTTTATGTGCAAATGGTTTCATGTGAGACTCCTTTGGTTTAGTTAATTCTATGGTTTAGTTAATTCTGTGGTTTGGTTAATCTTTTATGTGAATAGATTTTCTTTTAACAGTCACAACGTTTTTTCTGCGAAAGATTGTGAATTGGCCCTTTGGCTTGAAAATATTTTGCTGATGTTGGATTTGCTGTTTGGCAAGCAGATAAAGAAATAATGAATGCAATTGCCAGCAGGGGTAATAATGTTTTCTTCATAAATGGAAATCCTGTAATTGAATAGAAAAATCAAGCATATTCAGCTGTTGCCATTTCTCGCGTTAATTTTTTTGCTCGTCTTTTTCTTGTCCAGATAATTAAGCCGGTAATGGAAAGGCCTGCGACAACCAGTCCCATCATTGAGATAAAAATTCTGCCGGGTAAACCGATAATGCGACCGGAGTGAAGAGGGAATTGGGCTTGCATAAAAATATCGCCAGCAGTTCCTGTGCCGGGAATTTGCGCACCTAAATAATGTCCATTATTGCTGTCAAAATAAAACCAGGGATTACCCAAGCCACCATCGCCATGTCCATTGCCTACGTCATAAAATCCCACGCCGTAAATTCCCATGCTTGGAACATAAAAAATTCCACCGGCATTGTTGTTAATAGATTCTGCTTGTGCTTTTTGCTGAGCCAATACCAGAATTTCTTCGCGTGTTAGTTTAGGTGCGATGGGTTGATCGGGTGGATTGGGAGTGGTCGTGTCAAAAGGTGAAGGTGTTAACTCGGAAAAAATATTGACCAGTGGACGCATCACTTGAAAAGACAAATTCATTGAAACGGATGTCAGTGCGAGCAGTAATAAAAATCCCCAAATCCAAACACCGCCGGAGCGATGTAAATCAAAATTGCGTTTAGAGTTGCCTTGGGCTAATCGAAATCGAAATGATTTTTTCCATTGGCTGCGATTGGGAAATGAAATCCATAAAGCAATCACACTATCAACACACCAAGTGATTGCCACTATCCCCATAAACAAAATGCCTAACTCAATTCCCCATGCATCGGGAATATGCATGCTGTAATGCAACTTGTAGAGAAAAGGTAATAGATTTTCGCGTGATAGTGAAACCTCACCCCAGAATCTGTCTCCCTTTATTTCACCTGTAACAGGATCAACAGCAATTTGGTTGTAGTCCAATTCAAACGCTTTTCCTGTTGTTGTATCAATAGTAGGGGAGACGGACATTACCAAATTGTGTTCTGGCTCAATCGCTAAAGGAATAAAACTGATCTGTAATTCCGGGTGTTCATGCTCAAGCTGATTTGCCAAATCCAAAGCAGTTTTACTATCACCAAAACTGGTTGCAGCAAAAAGTTGGGGGTTCAACCATTCATCCAGCTCGTGATCCCAGGAAATAACTGCTCCCGTTAAGCCGGAAACAATCAAAAACAAAGCAATAAATAACCCAAACCAGCGGTGTAACAGGCTTAGAATTCTTCTCATGGTTAAAAGCTCAGCTTAAGGCTCGCACTCACATTGCGTGGCGCACCGTAAAATGATTGATCCCAGTAGAGGCTAGAAAGGTATTTTTTATCGCTGAGGTTATTGATATTCAATGCTAATTTGGTATGGCGGTTAACTGCATAATTGATATAAGCAGACATGACGGAGTAAGCCCGCTGGTGGATGTCACCCAAATAAATCTTATCTTGCCAGCGAATACTACTGCCTATTTCCAATGCGGGGATTTGTGTAAAGGTATAGCGAGTGCTCAGATTAAAGGTTTTATTTGGCACAAAGGTGCGAGCAGGGCTGCCATCTTCATTTACTAAATCAACCCTGGTGAAGCCTGCCAATAAATGCCAGTTGTCAGTAATACAGCCAGAGGCCTCTAACTCAAAGCCTTGTGAGACAACATCAATACCTTGGTAATAATTGACTCCTGCGACACTATCAAACCCTGCGTAGTCGGCATAATTTTCTTGGGCGGCTTTAAATACTGAACCAGTCGCCAATAAGCGTTGATCGAATAGTTCTGTTTTAAGCCCAAGCTCGTAGCTTTTGCCAATGGCGGCACCCAGCTGATCCAGATTCTGGTCGACTTCAATTTGCGGTTCATAAATATCACTGTAGCTGGCATAGAGCTTTGCATTACGAGCGATTTGATAGTTCACACCTGCATAAGGACTGATTTTTTGCTCATCTTTATGCATGTTGTCACCAAAGTTAAAGCCTTTGGTTTTTACATCAATGGCATTTAGACCCACAACAAAATCGAGTTTGTCAGTGGCATCTAAATGGCTAATTGCATAGAAGCGACGTACATCGTCGCGCCAATCTCCAGCAACTTGGGCTGGGCCAAAATTAGGCCGCGTAATTTCAGCGCCTGTCCAACCCGGCAGCGCGGGCAGCGCACCCCATGCTGGGTCATCGGTGGGGGCATCGTACTCTAGGTAGCCACTATCGGCTTTGGAGACATTGACACCTATTAGTAGGTCGTGACTTTTACCGCCCAGTTCAAAACTGCCTGACAGGGTTGTATCCAGTAAAGTGCGTTGTGAGTCATTGAAATATTTGCCTGGCCAACCAAACAGACCTTCACCTGTTTGCTTATCGGGTGTGCCATAGACATAAAAAAGTTCAGACGGTTCTTCGTAATCATTGTGCGTTAATACTGCTTTTAGCTCCCAGTCAGCGAATAGTTTGTGCGTGTATTCGATAAAGCCGGTTTTGCTGTAAGTGTTGTAGTGTGCCCAATCCATGCTGGTACTAGTAGAGGTTGGATAATTTGTAGCTTCACCATTGGTATAGAGCAGCGGTAACGCCCCCCAGAGTGGCGAATTCGCTTCACTGGTTTGATCGGTATAACCCAAGGTAAGCATGGCGTTATCGCCAAGTTGTCCATCAATTACTCCATAAAAAGTGTTGCGCTTTGTGTTGTAGGAATCCAAATAAGATTCTGCATCTTGGCTGGCCGCAACAAAGCGTCCTGCCCAAGTACCCGATTCGTTTAATGGGCCGGAAACATCGGCTTCAGCACGTTGCATATTCCATTCACCAAGGCTCAACTCGGCAGATGCTTGAAGCTCATTTGTAGGGCGTTTGCGAATGTAATTGATAGTGCCTGATGGATTACCTGTTCCCGTTAACAAGCCATTTGCGCCACGTATGACTTCTACTTTTTCATAGATAGAGGTGTCGAGAGCGCCCACAATATTCCAGTTAAACGGCAGACCTATGCCATACACCTGCAAGCTTTTAATGTCAAAACCGCGTGAATTGTAGTAAGTACGGTCAGTTTCCGTTTCATTTACGTTGATGCCGGTGATTAACTTGAGCGCTGTATTCACATCATTCAAGGCAAAAGCGTCAATCAATTCTTTATCCATAATCGTTACCGATTGCGGGGTTTCGTAGGTTGACATTGCCAAACCAGTTGCCCCCTTGCTGATCCGATTTTCACGTATGCCAATGACATAGACTTCTTCTACCTCTGCAACTGCTTTTGAGACATTTGCTGCTGAGGCAAAGCCACCTGAGCTTATAAGTGAGATGATCAAAGCAAGTTTGGTCGATATATCAGTTGGTCGATTTTGATAAATAGGCATGTTGAGTTCCCAGGTTGAAACAATTTAGTGTTAATGCTTGTAATGATAATGATTATCATCTCTATTGTAAATAGTTATCATTTGTGAAAGTATGTTGATATGTCGTTAATTCACATCCAATGGTCTTTGAGGGAATTGCCATGAACCCATCTATACCCATTGAAAGGAATGGCTCTTTTAATTGTTTCAAGGAAGATCTATTAATTTATTTAGTACAACGATTTGGTTCTTTGGATTTGGCTCAAAAAATTCTTGCTGAAACCCGTATTCAACTAGGGGACGACAGCATTTTGGGAATGGTGGGAAATCCAGCGGTTTATTTGATGGGATTTGCTTTGTCAGTCGGTTTGCGTTTGACGGGGCAGCAGGAGGTTCACTGTGAATCTATGGATTGAATCCAATTTGGGAGCCGATATTCTGGATCTGCAATGGCGTGCACGAAATGGACTGTCACAATTGGGTGCAATACCGGATCCAGCTGCAAAAATTCTGTTGGAACGATTGGGATTTGGTATTGAAAAAAATATTACTTTCAATGAAGACAATCGTTTGCAAGCTCTACAAAGCTGTTGGTTTGATCAGGAATGTTTGAGATTTTTTGAAGAGCATCCTAAAGCTTTGGTAATAGAATTGGGGGCAGGATTTAGTACGCGATTTCATCGTTTATCTTCAGTTTTAGATTGGCCACGGTTTCGTTGGTTAATACTGGATGAGCAAAAAGTCATTTCAAAAATTCAAACCGTTTTTCCCAGAATTGATAATTTCGAATTGAAGTGTTGGCGAGATTCTAACGACTGGTTAGAAGAATGGCAGGGTGAATCCATAATGATTTTGGTTGAACAAAAAACCATAAAGATGTCTGTTGCCGACATTAAACGTTTTTGTCATAACTTACAGTATCAATCTAAAAAATGGATTTCCTCATGTCATTTGGAAGTCCATTTTTTTGATGAGCGTTTTGTACACCTGTCATGGCTACAAAAATTAAAACACTGGTGCTTACCGAATCGATTTGTTGCTTGCATTAAGCTAATCGTAGAGTAGAAATAAAAAATCCCCCATGCGGGGGATTAACATTGCAAAGTTACGGAGAAATAAAATTAGAAAGCGTATTTGATTTCTACGCCAGCACTGGTTCCAACTTTTTGTCGGACCAGTTCTACAGATTTTCCACTATTGCTTTCTTGTTCAAGAACGCGTTCTTCATTGAGAAGATTGGACAACTTTAACTTACCCGTGATGTTTTCTGTTGGGTGCCAGGAGTAAGTGAAATCCAATGAATTAAAGGGTTGTTCGTAAGCGTCCTGGTGACCAGTGCTGACGGCAGCAAAATACAAGCGCTCTCCAAAAACGTTGTAGGTTAATGCCATGCTGTGCAATCCATCGTCAGAATCAAAACCGAGTTGTGTGTTGACCACATACTCGGATTGGCCTGTCATAGGACGAGTGGGATTGGTGTAAGCATCTGAAAGTGACGAGATTTCAGATTCACTGAGCGTTAGGTTGGATGAAACGAAAAAGCCTTTGCCCAAATCGCGTAACATTTCCAATTCAATGCCGTAAATTTCACCGGAATCTGAATTTTCAAAGGTTAAGATTACGTCATCGTCCGAACCGGGAAGGCGTGTATTTTCGATTGGATTGGTAATATCTTTGTAAAACAAAGACGCAGTAAAGTTATTACCATCATCAAAGAACCATTCACCGCGAATATCGTAGTGTTTGATTTCGGAAAATTGTAACAAGGGGTTACCTTTAATTTTCCAGCCCAATTCAGTATCAAAATAAACGACATCTGACATTTCGCGTAAATCAGGTCTGACTAAGGTTTCACTTGCACTTAAACGCAACTGGAATACTTCCGTGTTCATAAAACCTTCGTTCATGTAGGTCAATGCCAAAGAGGGTTGCAAGCTATCATCTTCAATTGCATAAGTTTGATCAGGTTTTTGCAGCCCGTCGATGACAGTTTGCAAACTGTTACCGGTGTAATCGAGCAAATCCAGTGGCAACAATACCTGACGGAAAGTTTCCGAACGGGCTCCACCAGTCAATCGCCAGGTATCACTCCAATTGGCGTCAAACATGAAATAGCCAGCTTCATTAATTAATGCGCCCACATAGCTTTCTGTACCGAATTGACCACCGGCATCCAAGGTAAAGTTGTTGGCGGGATTGGTAATATTCGCTGGTGTTAACACATCATCAATATTGCCTGCCAATGCTTGTGGGCTGACATTCAATGCGTTGATGTTGATCGTGTATGCATAGTATTCGCGCGTTTTGTCGTTGTAGCTGTAACCGCCGGAAAACGTTAAATCCATTTTATCGAAATGCAGAGGTAATTTCGCATTCCATCCATAACTTTCGACATCATCCTCAAGATTTAAAAATTCAAATCTTGCCATTGCTGAACGAGGTGAAAGTTGAGTTGAAATTAATTCGCCGCTGGTTGGGTTAATGTTGTTGTCTGCTTTTACTGTTGCGTGATTCGGCACATCGGTTGTGGCTTGCGAATCAGAATAAAACCAATCAATCACAATGGTGTCGAGCGTATCACCGTTGAGTTGATCGAAATTATGCTCACCCAATACTTGCGCAACTGGTAATTCACGTGGTTCCATGCGTGCATCATAAGTAGCCGATTCGGTGCCCATTGCACGACTGTAAAGGTTGCCGTCATATTCATTCGCAATTATGGCTTCATCGTGAATATTTTGAATTTGATAAAACCCGGTTTGAATTTTGTGATCATCTTGATAGGTGAGACCCAAATTAGCAGAAAGTAATTGTCGTGTTTCTTCAACAGTGCGACGAATAAAAGCATAGTTGGATTCAGGTGCGCCCACACTTTTTTCAGTTTGGTTTTTGTTGCGCCACTTACTATCTTGTGAAAAGTTGATCACGCCACCGAATACAAAGTCATCGCTAAAATCCCAAGAATCGCCAAGACTTAATGCATTGGAATAATCTGCGGGGAGCGCCCGATCAATAGGTTGTACGTCGCGATTTAATGAAAGAATTAATTCGCGGTTCGCAGTTTTCGCCATGCTGTTTGCTTGTTGATAGGTCAAACTAGGATTTTGTCGTTGCATAAATGTCGTGAGATCGTTCTCACCTAATTTACCTTGATAAGTATCCAGTGCAGTATCAATTGCAGCAGGCAAAGCGTGTGTTTCTCCGTGACTCGCGTAAGTTAATCCGTCATCACTTTCTGAGTTCATGCCAGTGCCCAGCGAGGCGCTGAATACAAATTCGGTGGGGACAGTTTTGGTGCGAATGTCCACACTGCCGCCACCAAAATGTCCGGGTAGTTCAGGTGAGTAAGCTTTTTGTACTTTCAATGTTTGTACGATGGAAGAGGGAATCAAATCCAGTGGCAACACATTGCGGGTTAATTCAGGTGAAGGAACCGCTGCGCCATTGAGTGTCACGCTGGAATAACGTTCACCTAAACTGCGAACATAAACATATTTACCTTCAACCAATGTCACGCCTGTTACGCGAGTGAGTGCGATCGCAACGTTGGAATCACCTGTACGACCAATTTGTTCGTCGCTCATTAAGTCAGCAGCAAAGGCTTGTTCCAATCGTTCTGCCATGACATTTTGTGCGGCACTTTGTTGGCGTCCGAGAATTAACATCTCTTCAACAACGGGCGCATCGATAGGAGCCAAGGCAGGAAGGGTTACAGTGGGCGCTTCATTTGATATTTCTTCTGCTTTTTCTTGTGCAATTGTCAGTTGACTCAAGCCTAAACTGGCGGCGGCAATTGCAATAAAAAGTCGGCTGGATTTACTGGGTAGTGTTTGCATCTTCATGCTCAACAAATTCTGTTTTCATTCGTGCAAGAGGCACCCGCAGGTGCCTCTCATTCGTCAACTCCGTGATGCGAATTAAAGTCCTACAGTCCAACCACTTACCCAATTGTTTGTTTCAGAAGCAGCACCGATGTGAGTCGGATTGGTAAAGAGGTTGCTGCTGCCTACTGCACCTGTTGCAGGTACTGCACCGGCAGTGAAACTGTTGCTTAACATGCTGACGTTATAAACAGGAGCAGTGATCGCACCGCTGGCTGCGTCAGTTAATGTGGCCAGTGTTAAGTGAGCCTTGTCATTGGTTGCCAAATCTTTTAACAAATTAGCTGCCAAGCCAGTGCCAGTTACTATGGTGTTGTTAGTGTTAGGTGCTGTTGCAAACCAAGTCGCTACAACAAAGGTAGAATTTGATGGATCAACTTTGGTTGCGGTTACACCAGTAGTGCCTGCAAACACATTGCTCTTGGCGACAGTCCATCCATCAGTTGCTGCTTTGATAGTTTGTGGGCCTTCGGTGTCATGGAAGTTAAACAATGTTTTGGAAGCCATACCGGTTTGGTTGGAAGTCACAATACTGTTGTACAACTCGATGAGCATGCCTTCACGAACCAACAAGCCTGAAGAATCACCATCGGGTGATGGAGTAGTTCCAGAATTTTTTGCCAAATTGTTGGTTACGCAAGTCAAGTTGGAAATGCGTAATTTGGTTAAAGGTGTCCGGTCATCTGCACGATTAAGGCCGGTGTTGTCAGCTTCAACACAGTTGTTACCGCCTACACCTGTTGGATGAACAGACAGAGCAAATTGAATGTTGCCTTGGTAGCCATCAGTGAAGTCGAATGAGTCATCGGATGTGCCTACTGCCACTATGTGTTTTGCACTCACTGCACCACCGAACCACTCAAACCCATCGTCTTGCGCTGAGTAAGCTTGTACATAATCAATAGTGGTTTTTGAGCCCACGCCATTCAGGGTCAAGGCATTTAATTCGTTACCCTCAACAACTTTGTAACCTGCGTGTTTGATTTGAACATATTTCAATGTACCTGAACTTTCGCCATTGTTTGCACCGCCGTAAGTGCCAGGCAAACCTTCAGAGATAATGTGGCAACCATGAACGTTGTTAGCTGTCGCCAAGCGTTGAGCGTCAGTACATTTGTTAGTAATGCCGTTACCGTTAATTTGAATGCCGCCCCACAAACCGCGATCAGCGATAGTGGCTGCATTGTCGATCAAATCTTTTTTGCCAGAGAAGACAACAGGTTTTGCTGCTGTACCTTCAGCAACAATTTTTGAACCGCGTGCAATACGAACGTAATCTTCACCACGTTCAAACGCAATTTTTGCTCCAGCTGCAACTGTTAATGTTGGGCCTTGACCTTCTTGTGGAATTGGCTTGCCTGATAAAGCTGCGTTGCTGTCCACATCTTCACCAATAAACAAAGCACCTTGGAACAAGTGAACACCATTATTCGCTAACTCAGGAATAAATAAATTAACGGTAACTTGATTGCTGCTTGATGCGAAAGTTGCACCGTATGTACAGTTGTTGCCACTGTGAATGCCTTGAAACTCTTGACCATCTTTGGTGTATTTTGCACAAGGATTCACCACTGCAACAGGAGCATTGTTGGTGTTAGTGGTATTGTTTGAGTCTGTGACAGTTGTTGATGGATTGACGTTAATATCACCGCCACCACAGGCTGCCAGTGTTGCTGCCATCAGATTCAATGCAAACAGATTCTTCAATTTCATGGACATAGTCTCTCGTAGGTTAAATAACAGTTTCGCGTGGTTCATCTCACGAATGGCGGCCATTTTTGACGACGAATATGAATTTTGGGCGACATTTTCATGAAACTTTTGTGTCTGAAAGGTTTCAGAAATATTTCAAAAAATGAGGCTTCTTGGGTGCAGTAAAGCGTAATGACGTTTTGTTGTGTTAAGCGTTTTTGGGTAAAGTGAGGTTCTTTAATCGATTTCAATCATCATTAAGTAACAGGATATTTAACATGTTGAACAGACATAAATTGGGTGGATCGCTTTTGTTGTTGGTTATGTGTTTTTCTGAATTCGTGTATGCGAATGACGAAAAAGACCCCGACCCCTGGCAAGGTTATAACCGAGCCATGTTTAAATTTAACGACACGCTTGATCGATGGTTTTTGAAGCCTGTTGCAAAAGGTTATCGCGCGGTGACCCCGAACTTTCTAGAGCGCGGTATTAGCAATGTGTTTTCAAATATTGGTGAAGTACCCAGTACCTTGAATGGCGTGTTGCAAGGTAATGTCAAAGGTGCAGCACAGGACACAGGTCGCTTTTTAGTGAACTCCACTCTGGGCATTGGTGGATTATTCGATGTCGCCAAACACATGAAGCTGCCCGCTGACGATCATGAAGACTTCGGCCAGACTCTCGCCGTGTGGGGGGGTGGGGCAGGGTAATTATCTGGTGCTGCCATTGTTAGGCCCAAGTACGCTGCGTGATGGTTTTGCCAAGCCGGTAGATTGGTACACCGATCCCATTACTTATATTGAACACGATCAAACCCGATTATCAGTTAAATTCGTGTCACTCCTAGATACCCGCGCAAGTTTGTTGCCTCTTGAAGAAAATATTGTTGGCGACAAATACACATTTATTCGCGATGCTTATCTGGATCGTCGTAATTATGTAATTCATAACGGCGAAGTTGAAGATACTTTTGGTGATGAGGAGTTTGAGGGTGAGTTGTAATTGCCTCTAATTATTTAACTGTTATTCAGAAAAACTGGAATTGGAGTGGGTATGAAGAAAGTATTGTTGGTATTTGTTCTTTTATCTCTCGGGCAAGCTGCTTTTTGCAATCCATTACCAGAGCCTTGGTATCAAAATAATCTTGAACAATATGAATCCGGGATTGTGAAAGTTGATGGCGAAAAATCGGAAAAATATGGTTACTTGAAATCAATTAAAAAAAGGTGACGGATGGGGCGAGTACATTACAGCACATATCACCACCTGAAGAATGGTTGGGCAAACGAGTTAAACTTACTGCAAGATTGAAGTCCAATATTACTTTTGGATCTGGCTATATGTTTATGAGCATCAAGGGAAATTATGAAAAAACTTACGACTATATGGAGGGGCGGCGCATTAATGGGATGCAGGATTGGAAGGAATATAACATTGTATTGGATGTGCCCTCAGAGCCTTATGCAGACATTTTATTCGGCGCTAGTTTGAGAGGTAAAGGCGAACTGTTTTTTGATGATTGTAAAGTTGAAATTGTAGGTTACGATATTGCGGTTACAGGTAAGGTTAGAGAAAAAAATAAAATGTCTGCGCCCTCCAATTTAAACTTTGAATCTGTAGAGTCAGATTGAGTATAAACCACCCCGCCCGTTGGGCACCCCTCCGAAGGAGGGGAATGGGATTGTGCGAATAGAAAGTCAGAATTTAAAATTAGCACCAAGTTTCAACATGAGCTCGGTTCAAATCCAGCAAGCCCAAAGCAATTTGCAGAATGCCTCTCAAGTGTAATTCTTAATTCGCAAGCATCTGCTGACTGTAAAAAATTTGCTGAAACTTGCCTTTCGAATTTGAAAAATGGTGGTTATATATGAGCCTAACAAGCGCTCAAACTCGTTCCGGCGCTATGCGCCTCCACTGGACACAATTTGTATTTTATTTTTAAGGTCGCTGCGCTATTATCCAAAAAAATTAAATATAAATTGCGCCGTTTAGCTCGTTATGTGCGCACAGATTTAAGTCCGAGCTTTTCAACAAAAGGGTTGAAATCCTTATCTTGAAAAAGAAGATGATGTTTATTTTCAATGCAATATGTAGCAATTACGCAATCAATTGTTTTGCGAATTGTTATTCCTTTTTTTCTTAAAGTGCGGAAATTTTCCGCTGCTTTTAATGCATTTTTTTCGCCCAACATTTCGAATAAAACAAAGCCAGAAAAAAGCTTTTTGGCTCTCTTAAAATCCAAATCGTTCGTAAACCCTTGTAAAACTTCAGTTAAAATAATATCTCCAACACCGAGAGGTTCTACGCCAAGTAAAGAGTCTAGTTTGTTGGTCTGCGCCGTCGATGTTCCATTAAAATAGTCAATCCAAACGCTACTATCTACAATAATCATCTAGCTTGTCTCGTAGAAGACAAATCCCCAGTCCATGTTAACTTGCCTCGCCACTCTTTAACTTCGGCCTGTTTTTTCAATTGAATCAATGTCCTCAACCCAAGCTCCACTGCCTCCTTTTTAGTTTTCACGCCTGTTACTTTAAGTGCATCCGTCATTAATTCGTCGTCTATTACAATATTAGTTCTCATCGCTAGTTGCCTCGTGTGTAATGTATATGTATAGTTTACACATTAGCTGCGTACAGTCAAACTTTACATACAAGTTGCTCAAGCATCAGCCGCTTCGCTCCTTGGACAGTTTTTAAGTCGCAGTTTTATGGTTTTGCTACGCAAAAGTATTCCACAACGCACTACTTACAAACTGCCGCTTAGCTCGGCGTTAGGCAAATCATAATTGAGAGATTACAATCTTTCGAGCAATTAAGGGTTTTTGAAATATTTATGCCCACATCATTTCTAAAATGGAATCTCCTAATCACAGATATTGGATTCATTTTGTACTGGACTATCGCAGCCTTAAATATCTTGCCTGCTGCGTGGATGTACAAGGATTTTCAAAATCCAATTCTGTTTGCGTGGAATTGGTCGTTTGCTCCTTTAGATGTCGTGGCGAGCGGGTTGGGAATTTTTAGTCTCTGGCTCGCGCGCAAAGGCTCGAGCAATTGGAATTTACTTGCATTTGTTTCTATTTGCATGACCTTTTGTGCGGGGCTAATGGCAATTTCATTTTGGGTTATTCGCCAAGATTTTGAATTGTTATGGTGGTTGCCAAACCTATATTTAATTTTTTGGCCGGTCATTTACGTCATAAGCATTACGCGAAAATCAAAATCAGCCTAACAAATCGCTGAAGCAGCGCGCACTTCGTGCGCTGGACAGTTTTTAAGTCGCAGTTTTTTGGTTTTGCTGCGCAAAAATATTCCACAAAACCGCAACTTAAAAACTGCCGCTGAACTCGGCGTTAAATTGGAAGTTATGGATAAAGATGTACTATACCAAAAAGACTTTTAATCAACATTGGCAACAACAGTAGATTAATATTATGGAAATCGATGAGTTAATGCATTCTTTCTTTACAGAAATGAATAACTGGGAAAGGTTTTGCAATCAAATTGACAGAGAAAGTACTTTTTCTTATGAGATTAAGTCCAAAAAACAGAAAGACGAAGTGCGAAAAATTACAGACAAATATCTCACCAAAAAAGAAAGAAAAATGGGATTACCAGAATATATTTCTTATGGTGATGAAGGCAGTTATTCATATAACCCCGATGAAGAAGAAATTGTTGTTATTGAAATCATCAAAAACAACGCAACAGTAACAACAGCTAGGAAAAAACCAATTGAACAACAATATAGATATTTTTTGAAAAAATCAAAAGATGGGTGGCTGATTGACTCAAAAAAAAGATTTTCTAATTGGAAAGGAAAATGGGAAAGCGCAATACTATAACTAGTGCGAATCCTATTTTTTATGATCATTAAATTCGGCTTTTCGGAAAATACTTTGTACGCGAGTGTAAGCATATTGCAAGTAGGTTACGATGTTGCGGTTACAGGTAAGGTTAGAGAAAAAATAAAATGTCTGCGCCCTCCAATTTAAACTTTGAATCTGTAAGGTCAGATTGAGTCTAAACCACCTCGCCCGTTGGGCACCCCTCCGAAGGAGGGGAATGGGGTTGTGCGAATTGAGAGTCAGAAATATAAAATTGGCAGTGACAAAATTCCCCTCCTGCGGAGGGGTGCCCCGAAGGGGTGGGGTTGTTAAAAGATAAAGAGGATATGTGATGAACGAAAACCCTTATGAGGCACCTAAAGCGAACACAGTCCTGGAAGCTGTTGCTGATGTTCCAACAGAGATTAAGAAAAAAATTAAGAATGCCTGGATAGCAGGGCTTATTTCTATAGCGATCACTCTTATCATTATTCTTATTTCGTTTACTGGAACAAGCATAATGGGAATTAATTAGTCGCCCCTGAAAAACAATTTAAAATCCATCAGTACAAATTTCACCGCACCAATATCCATATCACACGTGAATAAAACCATTTTGAGATACTGCAGATCAACCAACTCTGCGTTAACTCGCTAAAAATCCTACTATTTTCCCTGGCATTAGGCCATTTT
Organism: Cellvibrio sp.; assembly: GCA_016712405.1. GTDB lineage: Bacteria > Pseudomonadota > Gammaproteobacteria > Pseudomonadales > Cellvibrionaceae > Cellvibrio. The sequence continues at coordinate 120,215 of JADJRD010000001.1, forward strand.
ACGCAACAAAAAAATGCCTCCAATGCAGCGATCATCCATTTTCTTAAATTCCACGCACATGCCGCCATCAATAAATTAATCTGATCACCAGCCGCACCCTTCAAATAATTTCTCGCTAGTCGAAAACCCGATTTCAAATGACCAATGATCGGTTCAATGGCCGCGCGTCGTCGACATTTCGCTCGCTTTTTTCACGCTCATAACGCGTATCTTTTTCTTCGGATTCTCTGGCAATATAATCTTAATCCCCTTCACTTCTTTTCGACCACGATAGCCGCGATCACACACAGCTTCTTGAATTTTACTGATCCGAACCGACTGTGCTTTTTCTAATACTTCATCCAGTGTATTTACATCAGCAATATTTTTTTTCATGGCTCACAGCGCTCAAAATTATGTTGCCTGTTGAGGTGGTGACAATCGACGCTTTTGCACCGTATTCATACGGCTTATGATCTTTTCCTTTCGCCACACAGTAAGCCTGCGGTTCGTGCAAACTGTAAACTTTGTCACTGTCATGTTTCTTTTGCGTCAACACTTTTGGTATAACGCAAAGTTTTCTGTTTACTTATCGGCAATCAGTTGCGGTAATTTTCGTTCTAATTCCCTCAGTAAAACTCCCGCTATTGTACGCAAACGCTTGATCGCTTTAACCGCTTTTGCACGCTTTTTGACATGACGAAAGAAACGTAAATTAATGCGTAATGATTTAACTTCTTTGACAAATGTACGCCGCTGCGCAATGTTATTGCCTTTTGCTAATTTATTTAAACGATTGATAATCTTGATGGCGAGTTTTCCATCCGTTGGATAGGTTATTGCTTTCTCTTGTACGGTGGTATCAACATTGACTATCGACTCTTCCGCTTTTTTATCGTGCAACTTCACAGACATCACAAATATTTTTTCAACACCTTTTGCGCCAATACGTTTTCTAAAATGCACCAATTCCGTAGCATGACAGGGTAATTGGTTGTGAAAGTTTTTAATGCCGCAAAATGCTTGGTAATACGGATTTTGTTTCCACGCCAACACCACACGTTCATCGCTCAAATTTTCTAATTGCTTGAGTATTAGTAAGCCCACCATCACGCGAATGGGGATGCTCGGCCGACCAATACCTTGCGTGTATTCGCCGATAAAGTCTTTTTCAAATTCTTGCCAAGGAATGGCGTTGGATAGCAGCAGCAGCGGATCTTTTGGGTCTAGCTGATCGATTAAATCACTGCCAAAAAAACTTGTTTGTTGATGTTGTTCTGTGGCTTTTAACATGTTTTTTATTTCTCATTTCGACCAAAAATGTAAGGAAATTTTATCATTTTTGGTCGATTTGATGTCGCTATTTTTTGGTTATTTTTATATTTTTCAATGCGTTAGTTGGTTTTTCAGGGGCGACTAATTATACAGGACTGTTGGACGTAGTTTTAATGAGCATTTTTGTGTTTGGGATATACAAAAATAGTCGTGTGTGCGCGATATTAATGCTGTTACTTTTTCTCGTTAATAAAATATTAATGCTTATTCAATATGGGAGTCTGGGTGGAAGTCTGCCTAGTATCCCTTTAGCATTACTGTTTTTGTGGTTTTACACTCAAGGCGTTATTGGAACGTTTCAATATCATGCGTATTTGAAAAATTCTAAGAGTCCATCGATGTAACAATCTGTACATGCGCCGATATTGTTGAGTCGATTGAATCTAAACCACCACGCCCGTTGGGCACCCCTCCGAAGGAGGGGAATGGGGTTGTGCGAATTGAGAGTCAGAAATATAAAATTGGCAGTGACAAAATTCCCCTCCTGCGGAGGAGGTGCCCCTGAAGGGGGGGTGGTGTTGTTAAAAGAAGAGTTTTTAAAAATTACATTCTCTCCATCACCTCAATTCCCAATAAATCCAAACCTTTCTCAATAGTTCTTGCAACCAGATGACACAAACGCAAACGGCTATTGCGTAAATCTTCTGTGATGCCTTCTTTTAAAATCGGGCAGGCTTCGTAAAAGGTCATATACAAACTGGCGAGTTCATATAAATAAGTGCAAAGCACATGCGGTATAGCTTCGCGAGCGACTTGATCTAAGACTTCGCTGAATTGTAATAATTTAATCGCCAGATTTTTTTCTTGTTCGCTTTGAATCATAATGTTTGATGAGAGTGCTGTCGGATCGCATTCGGCTTTGCGGAAAATACTTTGTACTCGGGTGTAAGCATATTGCAAGTAGGGCGCGGTGTTGCCTTCAAAACTCAGCATCGAATCCCAATTAAAAATATAATCGTTGGTGCGAGTTTTACTCAAGTCAGCATATTTCACTGAACCTATACCGACTTTTCGTGAAATCTCGCTGATTTCGTTTGCGGCGAGTTCAGGATTTTTTTCTTTGACTAAAACGCTGGCGCGTTCAACAGCTTCTTCTAGTAAATCGGCTAATTTAACGGTACCACCTGAGCGGGTTTTGAAAGGTTTGCCATCTTCACCCATCATGGTACCGAAAGCTAAATGTTCCAGGCTGACGGATGCGTCAACAAAAGCAGCTTTGCGTGCAACCGTAAAAACTTGTTGCATATGTAAGGATTGTCTTGCGTCAATAAAATACATAATGCGATTGGCGTTAAGTTTATTGACTCGGAATCGTAATGCCGCTAAATCGGTAGTTGCGTATAAATAACCGCCGCCTTGTTTTTGAATAATCACGGGTGATGGGTTGCCATCTTTATCGGCCAACTCTTCCAAAAATACGACTTGTGCGCCTTCGCTTTCTTGTGCAAAACCTTTTGTTTTTAATTCTTCGACTAACGGAGCGAGATCATCATTGTAGAAACTTTCGCCACGTACATCGGAATCGGTTAGCGTGACATTTAAATTTTGGTAAATTTCTTTGCTGTGAGCGAGAGATAAATCCTTAAATTGTTGCCAGAGCTTTTGCATTAGTGCATCGCCGGATTGTAAACGCACCACATAGTCACGCGCTTTCTGCGCAAATGTTTCATCTTCATCAAAATGTTTTTTAGCTTGTTGATAAAAAACTTCCAAATCTTTTAAATCCATTTGTTTGTTTTGTGCGAGTTGCTCTTCCAACTCGGCAATCAACATTCCAAATTGTGTGCCCCAATCGCCGACATGATTTTGTCGAATCACTTTGTGGCCTTGAAATTCTAATAATCTTGCAAGTGCATCACCGATTATGGTGGAACGCAAATGGCCTACGTGCATTTCTTTGGCAAGATTAGGCCCGGAATAATCAATCACTACCGTTTGTGGGTTTGTGGTTTGGGGAATGTCCAAACGCGAATCGGTTTGTGCGGTAGCTAAGGAAGATCCCAACCATTCGGGGGCCAAATCGATATTGATAAAACCCGGACCCGCAATTTCAAGTTTGCTCGCTATGCCTTTCAAATCCATCGCTGCCACTATGGCTGTTGCCAATTCGCGTGGGTTTTTGCCCATTTGTTTGGCTGCGCCCATTGCGCAGTTGGCTTGATAATCGCCGAAACCGGCTTTTTTACCTGGGGCGATTAATGCGGGTAAATCAGCAGGAATACCACAGGCTTGCATGGCTTGGAGGACACGTTGATTAAGCAGATCACGAATATTCATAGAAAATAGCTAGGCAGGATGAAATGAGGGCGCGATTTTACCCAGTCAACCGCCGGGTGTCATCTTAATGGCTATAATCCTTTTCATCGTGGTTATTCATTATTTGAAATACGAGGGAATTTGACATGATTCAATCTGATTGCGCACAGATACGGCTTCATCAGGATCAACGGATATTAACGATTCAATTGAATCGACCTGAGCGAAAAAATGCTTTGTCATTATCTATGTATTCGGCCTTGGCTGAGGTGATACAGCAAGCCAATCAGTCATCTGAAATTCGTGTATTGGTGTTGAAAGGTCAGGATGAATTTTTTACCAGTGGTAATGATTTAATGGATTTTATGAATGATCCAGAAATTCGTGCGGATCATCCCGTAGTTCGATTTATGAATGCGTTGATGCGATAAGAAAAACCAGTCGTCGCCTTGGTAAAAGGTTTTGCTATAGGTATAGGCACAACATTGTTATTGCATTGCGATTTGGTTTATGTCGCAGATGATGCGAAATTGCAATTGCCGTTTGTGAATTTGGGTTTGTGCCCGGAATATGCCAGCAGTTATTTATTGCCGAGGTTGGTCGGTAAAGCCAAAGCGTCAGAATTATTGTTATTGGGTGAATCTTTTTCCGGTGTTAAAGCGGTGGAGTTGGGAATTGCGACTGCATCCGTTCCTTGGGACGAGCTTAATGAATATGCACAAGAAAAAATTAATCGATTAGCGAAACAGCCCCCGTCAGCAGTGAAGCGAACAAAAACCTTGTTATCACAAAATCAAACGACGATTGATCAATGTTTACAAGCCGAGTACAAGGCTTTTGCGGAAGGATTAGGTTCAGAAGAATGTAAGGAATCGGTGACGGCTTTTTTTGAAAAGAGGGCACCTGATTTTTCGCGGTTTTGAAAAATTTACCCCTCTCCCTAACCCTCTCCCACAAGGGGCGAGAGGACGGGGGGAGAGGGGAAAGATAAATTAAAAAATCCAACAGGAAATTATTATGTTCAACTTCAATCAAAAAAATGTATTAGTGGTTGGTGGCACCAGTGGAATCAATCGCGGAATTGCAGAAAATTTTGCTCGTGTTGGGGCTAATGTTGCCGTTATCAGTCGTTCGCAAGAAAAAGTAGATGATACGATAAAATCATTGCGCGCACTGGGATCAAAAAAAGTTGCAGGGCGTGCGGTGGATGTGCGTGATGCGGAGCAATTAAAAAATCAAATTGTGGAATTAACTGCTGAAATAGGTCGATGGCATGTGGTGATATCTGGCGCTGCTGGAAATTTTCCTGCCTTGGCGATGAATATGTCCGCTAATGCATTTAAATCCGTTGTGGATATTGATTTGTTGGGAACCTTTAATGTGATGCAATCGGTATATCCTTACTTACAAAAACCAGGCGCATCGATTATTAATATTTCTGCTCCACAAGCGTCTATTGCCATGATTGCACAATCTCATGTATGTGCTGCAAAGGCCGGTGTGGATATGATCACTAAATCACTTTGTGTTGAGTGGGGAGTGGAGGGAATTCGTATTAATTCAGTAGTGCCTGGACCGATTGATGGCACAGAAGGAATGGCGCGACTTGCGCCAAACGATGCAATGCGTGATGCAGTAAAAAAATCTGTACCATTGAAACGAATGGGCAATGTGGATGACGTTGCCAATCTGTGTATGTTTTTAGCATCTGATTTCGCCAGTTATATTACTGGCGCGATTATTCCGGTTGACGGTGGTTGGGTGGTATCGGGTGCGGGTTCGATGAATTCGATTTTGGCTGCTGCGATGAAATCTTGATTAAAAACATTTTTGGCCACCATTTTCCTGTGATCCAAAAACCTTGTCGTTTTTCATCCCAAGCTATACCGTTTAATACTTTTTCAGGATTATCAAACAGCGTTTCGGCAATGGGTTGCAGATTTAATTCGCCCAGTACCTCACCTGTCTGAGGATCAATTTTAACAATTTTATGTTGATACCATAAATTCGCCCAGATAAAACCCTGAGCAAATTCCAATTCGTTGAGCTGATCAATTTTTTTATTATTGTCTTTTACTTCTAGTGTTTTTTGAACTTTAAATGTATCCGGGTGATGGAAGAATAATTGATGGCTACCGTCGCTACGAATTAAATATTCGTTGTCATGGGTTAATCCCCATCCTTCACCTGAAAATCGCAAAGGTTTTAATTCTTCATGCGTTTTACTATCAAATACAAATACTTTGCGCTCGTTCCAAGTGAGTAGATAAATCTTGTCTTTAAATAGAGTGAGACCTTCAGCAAAATAACGTTTATGTAATTTAAAAATAAAATCCGGTTTGCGGGTTATCTGAACCCATTTTGTTGACGGAAATTCTACTGGGTAAATCAACCAGTGGGATTTATTGTAAAGACCAGAGGATTCATAAAATTTGTCATCATGCACCTCCAAACCCTGAGTGAAGAGCTCGGGATTATGATGGCGTTCTCCAATCACCTCGAAGTGAATCTCTGGCGCAGCAAAAATAACATTGCTTTGCAGGGAGAAAAGAATCAGGATTATGTAACAATAGCGCATGCGATTGACCCAATTAATTACTGTCTGGATAACATCATGAAACGTTTACGTTCGTTTATCACTATAACCTTGTTGGGTGGATTAACGGTTGTTCTGCCAATTGCTATTTTTGTGTTATTAGCAGAATGGATTCTCGATAAATTACGATCCATGATTCAGCCTTTAAGCCATTGGTTGGTACAGCAAGCGACAGTGACCAATATAGTGGCAGATTTTACGGTAGTTATTTTAATCATGACGGCCTGTTTTTTAATAGGCTTGTTAGTTAAAACCAGTTTGGGTCGATGGACGCATGAGTGGGTTGATGAGTGGTTGGGAAAAGTGGCGCCTGGTTATGGCACTATCAATGAATTGGTTTCACAAATTTTTGGTGGGCAGGGAAATAAATCCTTGTTAAAGGGAGAGGTTTGTCGAGCCTATATTATGGGGAGGCATGTTCCCGTATCGGTGACGGGGATCATTACCGCACGGCATGAGAATGGTGATGTGACTGTCTATGTGGCAACGGCACCTATTCCAACCTCGGGCATGATTTATCATTTAGCTAATGACTGCGTGGATTTGTTGCCCAATGTTTCGGTTGAGGCGGCAATGAAAACGGTGATTGCATGTGGCAGCGGGTCGCAGTCCATATTGCAGCCGTAAACTTTAAGGGAGTAACGGAATAATCCTGTTTATTATTCCGTTACCGTTTCCAAATTTTCATGCATTACACAATTTCGGCCGGATGATTTGGCGTTATACAGAGCTATATCCGCGCGCTTAAACAAATCGGCAGCCTTTTCTTTTTGACCTTGATACAAAGTAGATATGCCGATACTCACTGTAGGGCGAATGGCGCCACCTTCTCTTAAGGGAATGGCCGTCGATGCAATTTGTTGTCTTAAACGTTCGGCAATAATTTGCGCCCCTTGTAAATTGGTGTTGCGCAAAATGACTAAAAACTCTTCTCCGCCGTAGCGAAAGGTCAAATCGGTTTCGCGGCAAATGGTTTGAATGGTTTTGGCTATTTCGCGAAGAACATGGTCACCTTTGTCATGACCATAGCTGTCATTAATACTTTTAAAGAAGTCTACATCGATCATCAATATTGAAAGATCTTGATGATGACGTACTGCGAAAGGTAATTCACGTTTTATGCTGGATTCCAAGGCTGCTCGGTTACCCAAAAGTGTTAATGGATCTAACAATGCCAAGGTCAAAGCTTCTTGATATCGAATGGCATTACGCAAAGCAAATACTAATGACCCAATAAACATTTCTATGGTCATGAGTTCATCTTCAGTGAATCGACGGCTACGAGTCATTACAATCTCGCCCAAATATCCTTCTTCAGTATTTAATCCATAATTGCAGGAGTGAATGCTGTTTCGACCGGCTTTGAAGTTTGTCTCTTTATCTTTTAGCGTTAACACCAAACCTGAAACACTGACCAAAGGTTGAATATGCTTAAAGAATGAAGACAAGACATCCTGAATATTCAAGCTGCTTTGCAATGCCTGAAGGAGTTTTACTTGGGCAATCAGGCGGGTTTCCTGGGTGGCGGGCATCACAGGGATGGAATGCTGAGGCTTGATAAGTGGTTTGCTGCTATTGCTCATAATAAAGTCACGCATAGTGGATTACCTTTATCTCAGTCCTGAGTTATCTGATCATTATGTAAAGGTCAGATGCTTACATCCGTTAAGCGAATTCTATGCCATGGTTGGTTATCGATAACTTTTCCATTTAAAACAATAAGTTAGATAATTAACCTAAAATCAGTGGCAAATACTAGATCGGCTTTCTGTCACAGAACTTGAGTGATTTCAGTAAATAAAGCGGAAATAATTTGCCGCTTTGTCAAAATGGCGACGCTTTTTTATGCAGTTAAGACGGGGTATTGATAAAAGCCTTATTACTTGAACAGAGATTAGCAGAGAGATTCACTGAATCCTGATCTATACTGCCACCAATCCCACAATAATGTTGTTTAGCAGATTAGCCAATGAGCGATAAAGACAAGTCGGTTCCGCTATTTAAAGGTATCTCTTTTCGTCTTGCCAAGATTGGTATCATGCTGGCCATTGTTTTGAGTTTGTTGATGAGTTGGGTGCAGTTCTATTTGGATTTTCTGAGTGAACAGCGTGAATTTGAATCTCAGGTCGATAAATCTTTAAAAGTGGCCACCCCTCCGGCAGTCAGAGCTGTCGCCACATTGGATGGTGATTTGGCTTATGAAGTGGTCAATGGTCTGTTGCGTTTTGAGTATGTTTATTGGGTCGTCATTTATGACGATACCGGTAATATTCTGGCGCAAGGTAGTAACCCTCGGCTAGAACTTAAGACGCGATGGTTGACCAGTAAAATTACCAGCAATACTCGCGATTTTCGCGATGTGCTAGTGTTGCCCGGGTATATGGATGGAACGGCTGGGAGAATAGAATTCTCGGTTGATATGGATGTAGCGCTGGCGGGTTTTTATAGTCGATCTATCACTGCAGTGATAGCCGGTTTGTTTCGGAACATGTTGTTGGTCATTTTACTGTTTGTTATTTTCCACTCCATGCTGACCAAGCCCTTGGTCAGGTTTTCGCGTGAAATTCGTAACATTAATCCTGATCATCCTGGGGTCAATCGTTTAACCCCTCTGCCTCCCAAGCGCCAAGATGAATTAGCTCAATTAATTGGCAGTTCCAATCAATTATTGGATGTTGTTGAACTGTCTCTTGCCAAACGTCGCGCAGTTGAATTGGCGCTACGCAAAAGTGAAGAACATTTACGGCAAATTATTGATCATCTTCCGGTCATGATCGGTGCACGAAATATTGCGGGTTATTATTTGTTTGCGAATAAAGCTTTGGCGAATGAATTGGGTTTTACGCCGGATCAAATGCGTAATTTACATGTGCGCCAATTATTAAAAAATTCAGTATTTGATATAGATACCATGCTGCAAAATGATTATCGCGTAATTCGCGGTAATGAAGAGTTGGATGTGATAGAAGAGCGCTTTATCACTGCAACCGGCAAACAATTGTTTTTGCAAACTCACATTATGCCTTTAGCGTTTTATGATGAACGTGTGGCCTTGATTGTCTCAGTCGATATTACCGAGAGTAAAAATGCGCAAGCCAAAATGGAGTTTATGGCGCACCACGATGCGCTCACAGGTTTGCCCAACCGATTGCAATTGGTTGAACGTTTGGAACATGAGTTACGCCGTGCGGAACGACACGGCTATTACGGCGCGGTGTTGTTTATCGATTTGGATCAATTCAAAACGATTAACGATTCACTGGGGCATCCAGTAGGCGATAGAGTGTTAGAAGTGGTCGCCGTGCGTTTACAACAAACCGTGCGAGAAGAAGATCTGGTGGCACGTTTGAGTGGCGATGAATTTGTTGTGGTGCTAACGGTGCTGGATCAAAACATTGAAACGGCTGCACTGCGTGCGGGTGAGATCAGCGAAAAAATTCGCAGTGTCATTTCACAGCCACATGTGCATGACAATATGGAATTACGTGTAACTTGTAGTGTAGGGGTTGTGGTTTATCCTGAAAAAAATAATACCGTTCATGAACTTTTGCGTTACGCCGATACCGCTATGTATCAAGTGAAAGAAAAAGGGCGTGACTCTATCGAATTCTTTAACGAATCAATGGCCGATAAGGTCAGTCGCCAATTAGTCATGGAAGGTGATTTGCATCGTGCTTTGGAAGAAAAACAATTTGAACTTTATTATCAACCGAAAATTGATGTTTACACCGGCCGAGTAACCGGAGCGGAAGCGTTGTTGCGTTGGAATCATCCAACCAAAGGCATGATATCGCCAATCGATTTTATTCCGGTTTTGGAAACCTCCGGAATGATTATTGAAGTGGGGCAATGGGTTTTTGAAGAGGCTTGCAAGTGTTTGGTGAAATGGCAAAACGAAAGCTTGTGGCAAGCGGGCATGCGGTTAAGTATTAACATTAGCCCGCGTCAGTTCCGGCGCGTCGCTTTCGTTGATGACATACTGGAAGCGCTTGAAAATTATCTAATTCCTGATAACTCTTTGGATATGGAAATTACCGAAGGAATTGTTATTCAACGTGTTGATGATGCAATCACCACCATGACAATTTTAAATGAACATGGCATTAGTTTCTCGTTGGATGATTTTGGTACAGGTTATTCCTCAATTAGTTATTTGAAACGATTGCCGGTGACTACCTTAAAAATTGATAAAGGATTTATTCGCGATATTATCGAAGATCGAAGTGATCGCGTGTTGGTTGAAACGATTATTACCATGGGGCGATTATTAGGAATGGATTTGGTCGCAGAAGGTGTTGAGGATGTCGAACAACTATCTATTTTGCGTAGTTTTGGTTGTCATTATTATCAAGGTTATTATGCTAGCCCCGCGGTTCCGCAATCAGTATTTGAAAAATTTTTGGTGGAAGATTGGCATAAAGAAGATGCTGAAGAGTGATGCCCCCTCTCCTAACCCTCTCCCACGAGGAGAGGGAACTGATATTACCTTGTAGCAAATTTAGTAGGGAGTAAGCGCCCTCTCCCTTGATGGGAGAGGGCGGGGGGAGAGGGTGATATTCCATATTTAAATTTTTTAAGAGACAACAAATGCCAAAAGGTTTTGGAGACAAATTAGTCATCGCTATTTCATCGCGTGCATTATTTAATTTGGATGCGAGCCATCAGGTTTATATTAACCAAGGCTTAGCAGCTTATGCGCAGTATCAAATTGATCATGAAGATGAAATTCTTGAGCCGGGTGAAGCCTTACCTTTGGTAAAAAAATTATTGCGATTAAACGAACGCTTGGGTGGTGAGCCGCGAGTCGAAGTGATTTTGTTATCGCGCAATAGTGCTGATACCGGCCTACGTGTTTTTAATTCCATTCAACATTACGGATTGAAAATTACACGAGCGGCTTTTTCTGGCGGCACTTCACCTTATCGATATGCTTCAGCTTTTGGTTGCCATTTATTTTTGTCCACAGAACCTGACGATGTGAAACAAGCATTGGAGCAAGGAATTGCAGCAGCGACCTTGATAGCCTCCAAAAACTCATCCAGTCGTGAAGATGAATTGCGGTTTGCCTTTGATGGTGATGCTGTCCTGTTTTCGGACGAAGCAGAAAGAGTATTTAAGTCCCAAGGATTAACGGCCTTTACCGAAAGCGAAAAAGCCGCTGCAAAAGAGCCATTAAGTGGTGGGCCCTTTAAGGCCTTCCTAGCGGCATTGCACAACCTGCAAGCCGAGTTTACCGACACTGATTGCCCAATACGCACAGCCTTGGTTACGGCGCGTTCGGCGCCAGCACATGAGCGTGTAATCCGTACTTTACGTGCTTGGAATATCCGTATTGATGAATCGATCTTTTTGGGAGGATTGCCCAAAGGTAGTTTTTTGAAAGCCTACGGTGCAGATGTCTTTTTTGACGATCAACCCATGCATTGTGAGTCTGCTAAAGATCATGTCGCCACTGGGCATGTGCCTCATGGCATTGCCAATCAGATCTAACCTCTTAATTTTGGAGATTCTCATCTCTGAAAACTTTGCATTTTGTAGATATGGTCTAAAGTTGTAACAGAGCCCGAGGCTATTCGTTTTTAGCTTGTTGGGGTAACCAAGTTTGTAAGCCAAACGGAGAGCTTATGAAGCTGCAACAATTACGTTACATATGGGAAGTGGCACATCACGATTTAAACGTGTCGGCAACAGCGCAGAGCCTTTATACCTCGCAACCTGGCATCAGTAAGCAAATTCGTTTACTGGAAGATGAGCTGGGTGTTGAAATTTTTCCCCGTAGCGGTAAGCATTTAACTCGCATTACTCCTGCAGGCGATGCGATTTTAAAAACTGCGGGTGAAATTCTGCGTAAAGTAGAAAGTATTAAGCAGGTGGCGCAAGAGTTCAGTAATGAACGCAAAGGGACTTTAACCTTAGCGACAACTCATACTCAGGCGCGTTATGCCTTGCCGCCGGTGATTGCGGATTTCATCAAAAAATATCCTGATGTGGCTTTGCATATGCACCAAGGCACACCCATGCAAATATCGGAAATGGCGGCTGATGGCACCGTGGATTTTGCAATCGCAACGGAAGCTATGGAGTTGTTTAGCGATTTGATCATGATGCCTTGTTATCGTTGGAATCGTTCAATCGTAGTCCCCAAAAATCATCCATTGGCTCATTCTTCACATTTAACCTTGGAAGATGTCGCCAAGTACCCGATTGTGACCTATGTATTTGGTTTCACAGGCCGTTCAAAATTAGATGAAGCATTTTTGAATCGTGGGCTAGCGCCAAGAGTCGTTTTCACTGCAGCAGACGCGGATGTAATTAAGACCTATGTAAAATTGGGTTTGGGTGTTGGCATCATCGCATCAATGGCATTTAATCCTGAAACAGATACCGATTTGGTCGCATTGGATGCAAGCCATTTATTCGAATCCAGCACCACTAAAATTGGTTTCCGTCGCGGAACATTCTTGCGTGGTTTTATGTACGATTTCATCCAAAAATTCGCCCCACATCTTACCAAAGATTTGGTCAACGAAGCCTTCAATCGCCACACCCGTGCCGATCTGGATGAGCTGTTCGATAATTTGAAAATACCGACACATTAATGTCAGTGTGGTAAGAAACCGGCTTAGGCCGGTTTTTTTATGGGTGGGATTATTATGGGGTTATTTGTTTTTGAGTTGATATCATCTGCCGATTCTCTTTAATCTTGGCTCAAATAAACTACTCAGTTAGAATGCCTGAGTTATTTAGTCAAGTATTGGTCAATTGAGGTGTGTTATGGAAGTTTTGGATACTATCAAGCAACAAATCGGTGAGAATCCGGTAATTCTTTATATGAAAGGGTCGCCCTCAGCGCCCCAGTGTGGTTTTTCCATGCGAGCGTCGCAGGCGATCATGGCGTGTGGTCAGCGTTTTGCGTTTGTTGATGTGCTGACCAATCCGGATATTCGCAGTGAATTACCCAAGTTTGCTAACTGGCCGACATTTCCTCAATTGTGGGTAAAGGGCGAGCTAATCGGTGGCTGTGACATCATTACGGAGATGCATGAAAAAGGTGAGTTGAAACCTTTGATCGATGCTGCTGTGCAAAGTTAATTTGATTATGAAAAACAAAGGCGGGTTATCCCGCCTTTGTTGTTTTTGTTAGAGGGATTTTTCTCAATTTTTTAAAATTTCATTTCAGAAAAAAATTTTAATAGTTGATGTAAGTTATCCAATACATCAGTGTTGTTATTTATCAGCTCAATTCCCACAATGTGCTCACGTGAGTGCACAATTTTTCCGTTCAACACTAATTTGGCGTTATTTTCGAGTGATGGACAATTTGCAATTTCATCCAATTCAATCGAAAGTGTAATGAGTTGATCCGGTTTTAGAGGGTGTTCATCCAGAACGGCGATTCGTGCACCTGTTGCTGAAATATCCAATAAGTGTGCATCCCAATATTGATGGGAAACTTCCAGTGCTGCATAGGATCGCACTGGATAACGAGTGGCATTTCTGCGTTCGTCGGGTTTACTTGAAATAGAATGATTTGACATAAAACCTCACAAATCACTGGCGAGTTCAGTCAGCTCTCTTTCAGCCGCTGAGGCATCTCCCAGATTTAATTCAATCAACCGGCGTAAATGGCCTATGCTGTCAATATCAATGGATTCGCAAACCATGCCAAGTTGATTGTGGTGTTGATGCGCAACTATGACCGACATGGCAATAGTGGTGTTATCCGCTAACAAGACTTTGACTAATATGGGTTCACGATGATTGATATTTTCCGGCAGTTGTTGTTGTAACAATAATCCTTTGAGTGAAATATCCAATAAACTCGCGCGCCAGTGGTAATCACCTTGGGCAAGTTCAACATGCGCATCAAATAATATCCTGCTGAATCGACGACGTTCCTGTGATTGATTGTTTTGCGACTGATTTTTCTGTGAAATTTCGGTCATAAATTACTCGTGTTCTCTTACCGCTTTCTTAATTCTGAGTGTAGCCTTTCAGACATATTTCGCCATTTTGCTTCCAGCTATTTTTATGTTTGCCTGTTTTTACGAGGCGAATCTATAATCCAGCCCTTTCATCATGATTCGGGTTTACACAATGAATGATCTGCGTATTGGAATTGACTTGGGTGGAACTAAAACCGAAGTCATCTTGTTAAATGGGCAGAGTCAAGAGCTTTTTCGTACTCGTATTCCCACAGTTCGACATGATTATCCAGCCACACTTCGTGATCTCGCGGATCTGGTTCAGCAGGCTGAAGTCGCCGCGAGCCAATCGCCACTGCCGGTTGGGATTGGTATTCCGGGGACTATTTCCCGTAAAACCGGTTGGGTTAAAAATGCCAATTCCACCTGGTTAAACGGCAAACCTTTTCAAAAAGATATTTCTGATTACCTCAAGCGTCCGGTTCAGGTCACTAATGACGCGAATTGTTTGGCGGTTTCCGAAGCTACAGACGGAGCAGGTAAGGGCTATGAATTGGTATTCGCCGGAATTTTAGGCACGGGTTGTGGTGCAGGGCTGGCTTATAAAGGAAAACCTATTGTCGGGCCAAACGGCGTGGCCGGTGAGTGGGGGCATAATCCATTACCTTGGACATCACAGGAAGAGCTGAATGCGCGCCCCTGTTATTGCGGTAAATCAGGTTGTCAGGAAACGTTTTTGTCTGGAACCGGGCTTTGTTTGTCCTACCAAATGGCATCAGGTCAGGAATTGAAGGGGCATGAAATTGTTGCTTTGGCGAAAACGGGTGATCTGACGGCACAACAAGTTCTGGATGAATATTACGATCAGCTTGCACGAGGATTGGCGGCAGTGATTAATACCTTGGATCCCGATGTCATCGTTTTGGGGGGCGGTGCTTCCAATATTGCCGAAATCTATGAGCAGGTTCCTTTGCGTTTGGCGCAATATGTTTTTGGTGGAGAATGCGATACGCCAGTAGTGCCTGCCATACACGGTGATTCCAGTGGCGTGCGCGGTGCGGCCTGGTTGAATCCTCTTGAATAATTTTTTGTCATTGCTACGAAGGATTCGTCATCCCCGCGAAGGCAGGGATCTATTTGCCGATGGTTTTCACTGGATTCCTGCTTTCGCAGGAATGACGGTAGGTCTATGTTGAATAAATATTTATTCGTGCAAAGGTCTTTATTGATCGGTTATCTAATCTTGGTTTCAAATGTTATTTTTGCCGAACAACCCAAACAGCGCATTGTGTCGATGAATTTATGTATTGATCAGCTTTTATGGCAGTTGGTTGATCATCGACGTATTGTCTCGTTAAGTTATTTATCTGCCGATACCCAATGGTCACCTATTGCGTCAGAAGTGAAGCATCAAGATGTAAATCACGCTTTAGCGGAAGAAATTGTGCCCTTGAATGCAGATTTAATTCTTGCTGGTGAATTTGACGCGCCGGATGCTATTCAATTATTGCAAAAATTAAATGAACCCGTTGCGCGATTGAAAACACCACAATCCTTAAAGGATATTCAACAGCAGTGGTTGGACTTGGGTGAACTCACTGGTGAAAAGAAATCGGCTCAATTATTTGCCGGTCAATTACAAGATGAAATTCAAGAATTAACAGTCCTTGCCAATCAAAAGAAAAGCTTGCGGGTATTCTGGTATTCGCTTAATGGCGTGGTGATAGGGCAGGGTACTTTAGAAAATGAATTAATGACCTTGGCGGGATTAAAAAATATTGCAGTCGAAAAAAATGTTGTTGGGTTTTCGCCATTGGATTTGGAATTGTTATTGGCGGCAAAACCGGACGCCTTGATAATGGAAGAGTCCAGTCATGATCATTATTCATTAGCGCAAGAATTTTTAACTCACCCGGCATTGGCGCAACATAAAATGAAAGTTATCCGATTACCCGCTGGATTTTCATCTTGTTCCACATCAATGGTTAAAGATTTTTCTGTCGCCCTGAAGCAATATTTTTCCGGAGAATCCTGATTTATGTTGTCGACATCCGGTTATCGATTATTCATTCTGGTTTTGCTGCTGCTGATTGGTTTGTCTGCTGTGGTGGCTCTTGATTCGGGTGCAGCCGATATATCCTTAGTGCAAGCAATTCTGGATTGGTTGAAAGGTGAGTCAAGTTTAGCCTCCACAGTGTTAACACAAATTCGTTTTCCACGATTTTGTTTGGCAATTATTGTGGGTGCATCATTGGCTATTGCTGGTGCATCCATGCAGATGGTGTTGCGTAATCCATTAGCAGACCCTGGAATTTTAGGTGTAACCAGCGGTGCAGCATTAGGGGCCGTCAGTGTTTTATATTTTGGTTTTGCCGCTGCAGCTTGGTATTACTTGCCAGTCGCTGCAATTATGGGCGCCTTAATCTCCTTGTGTTGTGTTTATGTGTTAGCGGGTTTGCAAGCTAGTATTTTGGCCTTGGTATTATCAGGTGTTGCTATCAGTTCTATCGCTGCAGCTTTAATTGCAGTTGCATTAAATTTTGCGCCCAGTTTTTATGCTATGCAAGAAATTGTATTTTGGTTGATGGGATCTTTAAATAATCGACACATGGATCATTTATGGATTGCATTGCCTTTTTGCATACTGGGTTGGATTTGTATTTTTACACGAAGTCGTTTTTTAAATGCGCTAAGTTTGGGTGAGGCGACTGCTCAGTCTCTCGGTTTTCATTTGCAAACTGAACGCATCATTTTATTTTTCGGTGTGGCCTTAAGTGTAGGGGCATGTGTTGCCGTTAGTGGCAGTATTGGATTTATCGGTTTAATTGTGCCGCATATTTTGCGCCCTTTGGTTGGCTACCAGCCATTGCGATTACTTTTGGCGAGTGCATTAACTGGCGCACTTTTATTGCTCTGGGCAGATGTGTTGGTGCGTCATCTGGATATGGCGAGAGAATTAAAATTAGGTGTCGTTACTTCTTTATTGGGTGCGCCTTTCTTTTTAATGTTGATGATTAAATCGCGATCAAAATGGGTATAAATATGCAAAGCGAATCATCAACTTCTTTGTCATTGATGGCCGAAAATGTCAGCCTGAAAAAAAATCAACAAACAATATTGTCTAATATTCATTTGCAAATATCTTCAGGCGAATTTGTGGGGTTGATTGGCCCGAATGGCGCGGGTAAATCATCTCTACTGAAAATACTGGCGGGCTTGGATTCAGACTTTACTGGTGAAGTAAGCCTATTAAGTGAAAACAAGCTGTCACTGAAAAAAATGCATCGGCTTCAACGAGCGCAACAAATTGCGTGGTTAGCTCAACAAGATGTACCCACTTGGCCGTTATCCGTTCAACATCTCGTAAGTTTGGGGCGATTACCTTGGTCAAAAAATATTTCGCAATCTTCGCCTGCAGATTTACAGGCAATTGATGCCGCAATAGAACAAACTGATTTACAGTTGCTCCGTCAGCGCAGTGTATTGGAATTATCCGGTGGTGAATTGCAACGAGTTTTGTTGGCAAGAGTATTTGCAGGTGAGCAACCTATTATTTTGGTTGATGAACCTATTTCAGCATTAGATCCTTATCATCAATTGCATGTGATGGAATTATTGACGGAAAAATCCAAACAAAGAGGAATGGTTTGTGCGGCTCTACATGATTTAAATTTGGCTGCAGGGTTTTGTAATCGGTTAGTCTTATTGAATCATGGGCAAATTGTTGCATCAGGCCAGCCAGCAGAGGTGCTTACTCCTGAAAATCTGCGTCAGGTTTATGGTATAGAAGCCTATGTGGATTGTCGGGAAGAGGGGGTTGTCATTATTCCTCGTAAGCGAGTGAAGTAAAATCGAAACTAAAAAGGAAATTCTATGAAAGCAAGATATTTTAGGTGGTTAGTGAACTGCTGGCCTCCTTTATTATTTACAGGCATTAAAGCGGTTGATGTGAGCGATGATTATCGTGAAATTAATGTCACATTAAAATTAAGGTGGTACAACCGAAATTACGTCGCTGTTCAATACGGTGGCAGTTTATTTTCAATGACAGATCCTTGGTATATGCTGATGTTAATGCATGTTTTGGGAAAGGATTACTACGTTTGGGATAAGACTGCAGAAATTGACTATATCAAGCCAGGCAAAACCCATGTGTTTGCCAGATTCAAATTAACACAAGAAATAATTGACGATATAAAATTAAAAACTGCGAATGGCGAAAAATATTTACCGGAATTCTTAATTGAAATTCGTGATGAAAACAAAGAATTGATTGCGAAAGTAAAACGAATTTTGTATGTGAAGCTGAAAAGTAAAACATCCTCTCCCCAACCCTCTCCCATCAAGGTAGAGGAGGAAAATTCCTAACTGTGAGAAAAAACCATGTTCAATACACTGCCACTTTTACCCGCTGATCCCATATTAGGTTTGAGTCAAGCCTATGCCAAAGATACCAATCCACTGAAGGTTGATTTAGGTGTTGGTGTATATAAAAACGATCAAGGCCAAACACCCATTATGCAAGCGGTTATGCTGGCCGAAAAAATCCTAATTGATAAACAAGTGACCAAAGCTTATACGCCACCTGCTGGTGTTCCCGGTGCTAATGAAGTCGCGACACAATTAATTTTTGGTGCTGATTTGCTTTCGCAGATTCAATCCCGCGTGAGAAGCATTCAAACACCCGGTGGTTGTGGTGCATTGCGTGTTGCGGCTGAATTAATTCAGCGAGCGAAAAAAGGTGCAAGCCTTTGGGTGAGCACACCGACTTGGGCAAATCACATTCCTTTATTAGGAAATGCGGGATTAACTCTCAAAGAATATCCCTATTACGATTATAAAAATCATGCGATTGATTTTGCCGCTATGAAAAATACATTGCAATCTGTTCCAGCTGGCGACATGGTATTGCTGCATGCCTGTTGTCACAATCCTAGTGGTGCTGATTTATCAAAAGATCAGTGGAATGAATTGGCTGATTTATTTGCAGAGCGACATTTGATTCCCTTTATTGATATGGCTTATCAAGGTTTTGGTGATGGCTTACAAGAAGATGCATATGGCATTCGATTGATGTCATCACGATTGCCCGAAGTGATTGTTGCAGTTTCTTACTCAAAAAATTTCGGCTTGTATCGTGAACGTGCAGGTAGTTTATCTATTGTGTTCGCTGATGAAAAACAAGCAGATGCAGGATTGAGCCAGTTGTTGAGTGTTACCCGTGCCTTATATTCCATGCCGCCTTCACATGGTGCTGCCTTAATCGATATTATTTTGCACAGCGATGAATTAACTAAAATCTGGTCAGATGAGTTAACCTCTATGCGTCAACGCATTGCGAATTTGCGTAGTGATTTGGTGAGAGAATTAAATCAATTACAACAAAAACAGAATTTTAGTTTTATCGCTAACGAAAAAGGCATGTTTTCGTTTTTAGGTTTAAGTGTTGAACAAGTGCATCAATTAAAAAATCAATACAGTATTTATATGACGGATACCAGTCGCATCAGTGTGGCGGGATTGACGGCGAATAATTTGAGTTATGTTGCAAAGGCGATTGTATCAGTGTTGTAAAGACCCCACCCTAACCCTC
The DNA here is from genome assembly GCA_016712405.1 of Cellvibrio sp. Lineage (GTDB taxonomy): Bacteria > Pseudomonadota > Gammaproteobacteria > Pseudomonadales > Cellvibrionaceae > Cellvibrio. The sequence continues at coordinate 139,899 of JADJRD010000001.1, forward strand.
CCCTTGCCAGGGGAGGGGACTAATCGCACTCTGAAAAAGTAGGGGGTGAAGTCCCTCCCCCTGGCAAGGGGGAGGTTAGGAGGGGGTCTTAAACCAATTAAGGTAAAACAAAATATGAAAATCATTGCCCATCGCGGCGGTCCATTAATCGCCGAAACATCTTTACCAGAAAATTCTTTAGCAGCAATTCAGCGTGCGTTGGATTTAGGCATTAAATCCATAGAAATTGATGTGATTGCATCCTGCGGAAAATTATGGATCAGTCATGATCGACGGTTGGGGCGAACAATTTCCGGTAAGGGTGTGATTGCCAATTTACCTCTGGAATATTTACAACAACAAGCCCTTGCCAATGGTGAACCTATTCCACAATTGCCTGCTATTCTTGCTCTTGTCAAAAACAAAGCCGAGTTGAATATCGAAATTAAAGGACAAAACACTATTCAACCGGTGATTGAATGTTTACAGGCATGGATTGTTGAACAGCACTTGGATTGGGAACAATTTAATGTTTCCAGTTTCGATCACCAACAATTGTATCAATCTCTACAATTGATGCCGCAATTACGTCGAGGTGTGTTGATTGAAGGTGTTCCGATTGATTATGCGGGTGTTTGTCGTTCTTTGAAGGCATTTTCATTAAATTCGCATTTAGGTTTTTTTACTAAAGATTTGCTTTCCGATGCGAAGCGTCACGGCGTTGAAAATTGGGTCTATACCGTCAATTATAGAGATGACGCTGAATGGTTAAAAACCTTAGGCGCAGATGCAATTTTTACGGATAAACCGGATTTGATGTTGGGTTTATAATTAATTTAACATCGCACACGCGGGTCTTGACCCGCCCTACATCTACACTGGATAAATTATGAACTTCAAAAATTGTATTTGTATTTTTATCGTGTTTATTAGCTGCTTCACATGGGCGCAATCACAACCCGGTTTTATATCACCTGAAAATAAAAATTTACTCTATACAGGTCGAATTGATTTCTCCAATCCATCTGCGCCATTAATCAGCTGGCCTGGAACCAGTATAAAAGCGAATTTTACTGGCAAAGTATTAAAAATTAAGCTGGATGATCAATTCGGGAAAAATTACTTCAGTGTGATTGTCGATGGTGAGATTTACCATCCTTATGTTATTGAGGCAAAAAAGGGTGAACAGGAATACACGATTTCAACGAGTTTGTCTGAAGGAAAACATTCACTAGAAATTTACAAGCGAACCGAAGGTGAAGAGGGGCATACTGCATTTAAAGGCTTGGCAATTGACGGCAAACTTTTAAATCCACCTGCAAGATTCAAACGTCGAATTGAAATTTTTGGTGATTCCATTACCAGTGGCATGGGGAATGAAGCAGCGGATAATGGGGCTGATCATCTATTATCGGAAAAAAATAATTATTGGGCTTATGGTTCAATTGCTGCGCGTGAGTTAAAGGCTGAATTACATACCACTTCGCAAAGTGGTATTGGCATCATGATCAGCTGGTTTCCGTTTATTATGCCGCAGTTTTATGATCAATTGAGTGCAGTAGGCAATAACGATACTCAATGGGATTTTACTCAATGGACACCGGATCTAGTTATTATCAATTTATTGCAAAATGATAGTTGGTTAATTGATCGTGAAAAACGTCTGCAACCTATCCCAACGGATGAACAGCGAGTCAAGGCCTACATCGATTTTGTACGAACCATTCGTGCCAAATATCCCAATGCACAGATTATTTGTGCTTTGGGTAGTATGGATGCCACTGCGAATGATAAGTGGCCGAATTATATAAAAGCGGCTGTTGAAAAAATGAAACAGGATTATCAGGATAAAAAAGTTGATACCTTGTTTTTCGATTTTACTGGTTATGGGCAACATCCTCGTGTCGCGCAAAACAAAACCAACGCGAAAAAGCTGGTTAATTTTGTTCGGAAGAAAATGCACTGGTGATGTTTGGATTTTTATTAACACGACAATGGCGAGATAGTCCTGAGGGTATCTTGCTGGAATTCTGGTGGGCAACGGATCAAGGAGCCGTTTGCACGCAAATTATTCAGCAAGAATCGGTGTTTTTTGTTAAGCGTAAAGATGCCCTTAAGATTCAAAAAATAATCTCTGCTTTTTCTTCAGTACGCATGGCTGAGGTCGCTTTAAAAAATTTCAAAAATCAACCTGTCAATGCGATTTATTGCAAACAACAACGTACATCCCGAGAACTGCAAATAGCGTTGGAGTCTGAATCTATTGCGTTTTGGGAAGCCGATATCAAACCCCATGAACGTTATTTGATGGAAAGATTTATCAATGCTTCGGTACAACTTTCCATTGATTCTATTCCCGCTAATCGACAATTATTGAATCCAGTTTTATCACCTATTGTAAAAACGCTGCATTGGCGACCGAACTTGCGTTGTCTGTCGATTGATATTGAAACCACTATGGATGCCAAGCATTTATTTTCCATAGCGGTTTATGCAGAAAATCTGCGACGCGTTTTTATGATTGGTGATAAGTCTAGGGATTCCAGTGACTGTGATAGCACGAAATTTCAAATTGATTATTATCGCGATGAAAAAACTTGCTTATTGGCTTTTTTGGATTTTATTCGTGATTATGACCCGGATATATTAGTGGGTTGGAATGTCATTCAATTTGATCTTTGGGTATTGGATCAGCTTGCACAAAAACATGCATTGAATTTTCGAATAGGGCGTGGGCAAGAAAATTGGCATTGGCGACAGGAAGAGGGGGAGTCGGGTCGACGGTTCGTTATTATTCCCGGGCGTATCGCGTTGGATGGTATTGAACTATTAAAAGCCGCTAATACGCGATTCGATAGTTTTTCGTTGCAGAATGTCGCTGAAGAATTATTGGGCAAGGGAAATTGTTATCTTCCAATCATCGCGGCGATGATATCCAATATTTATTTGAACATGACAAACAGGCCTTGGCTGAATATAACCTGCGCGATACAGAATTGGTGTGGGATATTTTTCAGCAAGAAAAATTATTATCCTTTGCGATGGAGCGTAGTCAATTAACAGGATTATTAATGGATCGCATTGGTGGTTCGGTTGCTGCATTTGAATATGCTTATTTACCGAAATTACATCGTGCGGGTTATGTGGCGCCCAATCTTGGCGAGTTTGAATCCGATGTGATTAGCCCCGGTGGTTATGTGATGAATTCGCGCCCGGATATTTATGACAATGTGTTGGTGTTGGATTTTAAAAGCCTGTATCCCAGTATTATGCGCAGTTTTTTAATTGATCCTTGTGCTTTCTGGTTGGCGCAACATAATAAATTGCCGGATGAAAATATTGTTGAAGGATTTAACGATGCATTTTTTGCGAGGGAAGGGCATATATTGCCCTCAATTATTGAGCAATTATCCGCAGCGCGTGATCAAGCGAAAAAAGATAAAAACGCACCTTTGTCCCATGCAATCAAAATTATTATGAATTCGTTTTACGGTGTCTTGGGTTCAACCGGTTGTCGTTTCTTTGATCCGCGTGTGTGTAGTTCAATTACCTTACGTGGTCATGAGATTATTCAAACCAGTCGCGATTGGATCGAGCAACAAGGTTATGCCGTTATTTATGGCGATACGGATTCTCTATTTGTTTGGCTGGAAAATAATTGCCAGGGTAAAAAACCTAAAACGCCTGAGCAGTGTCAAAAAATAGGTCAGCGATTAGCCAAGGAGTTGAATCAATGGTGGACACAAAAATTGCTGACCGATTTTCAGCTCAAAAGTGCGTTGGAGATACAGTTTGAAACCCACTATCACCGGTTTTTAATGCCCACTATTCGCGGCTCTGATCTCGGTACTAAAAAACGCTATGCTGGCTTAATTCATACCTTGGAGGGTGAAGAGATTATTTTCAAAGGACTTGAAAGTGCGCGTTCGGATTGGACGCCCTTAGCTAAACAATTCCAATTAGCCTTATATCAGCGTATATTCGCTGGCGAAAATCATGTGGAATTTATTCGTCAGGTAGCGGCCGATTTACTTGAGGGTAAGCGTGATGCTGATTTGATTTATCGCAAACGGCTTCGACAAAAATTGGCGGATTATCAAAAGAATATTCCGCCTCATGTACAAGCGGCAAAAAAATATCAACAAAAAACCGGGCAAGTATTACGTCGTGGTGATTGGATTGAATATGTCATTACGCTAAATGGCCCGGAAGCAATCGATTGCCGCGAAAGTCCATTGGATTACGAACACTATCTAACAAAACAATTAATGCCCGTTGCTGATTCTATTTTATATTTTCTACAAGAATCCATGCAGGCGATTTTAGAAACACAAATGACATTGTTTGAGTAATAAAGATGATTCTAGCAACGTTAATTTATCTAATCGTCATAGCGCTCGCCGTATTAATTCATTTTGAGGTCTTAAATGTGTTAACTCAATGGTTGCCGAAATTGCCGGGTAGGCGTCGTGCCAGTATTTTGTTTGGTGTTTTCGGTGCGATCATTGCGCATGTGGTTGAAATTTGGTTGTTTGCCTTTGTTTATTATTTTATGTTGCAGACAAGTTTTTTTGGTGGGTTGACGGGCAATATTTCGAATAGTCTGTTGGATTGTGTTTATTTCTCCTTCACTTGTTACACCTCTTTAGGTTTTGGTGATATTAACCCCTACGGGCATCTGCGATTTTTAACAGGATTGGAAGCATTAACCGGGTTGGTGTTAATTGCCTGGACTGCATCCTTTATGTACATTGAAATGCAAAAACTTTGGAAAAAATAATGGAAGAAATTCTCGAACTCTTACGCGATCACAACGAAATTGTACCCGTGCCATTGGATCTTCCCGATGAGGATCAGTTGATACGTATCGAAGAAGAAATTTTGCTGCCGATACCGCGTGACATGCGGCAATATTTACTCGAAGCGAGCGATGTGATTTATGGTCATCTGGAACCTGTGACTGCAGCTGATCCTAATTCCCATACCTATTTGCCGGAAGTGACGGCAATCGCATGATCCGTCGGTGTGCCACGTTATCTGATTGTGCTCTGTGAAGTGGATGGCGATTACTATTGTGTTGAGCCTGAGGGCGATGTGGTTTTTTGGAAAAATGGAGAATTAACCGACGAAACCTGGCCTTCGGTTTGGCAGTGGGTGCGTGATGTGTGGCTGGAATCTTGATTCTATGCGATTTACTGCGCCTCTCTGGGAAACAGATCACGCGTTGTCTTTGAGTTTTAGGCTAGACTTTTAACAAGTATTTATCTTCGGCTTAGCTATGTCATTACTTCGACATTTGAACATTTTTCTACTCTTGGGTTTTTTCCCAGTGTGTAGCTATGCAGGTGACTCAGAAGGCGCCATCAATAATCAATCCAGTAAAGTTGCCAGCCTTTCTGTTCAAAACGAACAGACTGAAGAAGTTGATCCTTACCAGATCATGGTGCTTGAAGTGGCAGCACGTACTGCTGCGGAAGAAGAGAAACGTAAAGCCGAAGCATGGAAAACTGAACAAGCAAAAAGTTTTAAATTTTATAAATTCAAGCAGCAAGGTGCTGTGGCTTATTCAGATAAGGCTCCGACAAAGCACGAATATCAAGTCATAGTCTACAACTCCTGTTATGCCTGTAGTGCGCTCTCAACCGTTGACTGGAAAGTTACGCATCTTTATACCGACGAATTTACCTATGCTATTCAAAAAGCTTCCGAAAAATATGGTGTTGATCCCGCATTGATTCGTGCAATTATTCACGCTGAATCCAATTTCAACCCATTGGCGAGATCGAATAAAGGCGCTGTAGGTTTGATGCAATTAATGCCGGGTACTGCAAAAGATATGGGTGTTGATGATCGAACCGATGCTGCAGAAAATATTATGGGTGGTACTCGTTATTTGGATTTAATGTTAAACCGCTTTAATCGCAATTTAACCTTCGCTATCGCCGCTTACAACGCTGGGCCGGGTCGTGTAGAAAAATACAACGCCATTCCCCCAATCCAAGAAACACAAACCTACGTTAAACGCGTAAAGATTTTATATCAGCGTTATCGATCACAAAGAGAGATTGTAAGTAAGGATTGATAGTCGCTGCTTCCTTGCAGCGTTCTGAATGAAAAGTCTGTGCGAAAATTACAAGGCTAATACTTTGTAATAGGCATCTTTCGGTTGGTGTTTGCGATCAAACAAGAGTGGGTAACTGGTACGGCCTCTGATTGGGAAATCATTTAACCATGTTGCGTCATCAGAAATTCCCCACAATGTCACACGATCAATTTTGTCTTTGTGTTTGATGAAGAGTTTGAACAAATCTTCATAGCGTTTGCTTAATTGATCATTCATTTCTTTTGACAAGCCATCTTTGAAGGGATCACGTTCTGGTTTGTATTCGAATCGAGTAGAAATTTCTGCAACGGGTAAATTCCAAACGGAAGGTAATACGTCAACATCCAATTCAGTAAAGTGAACACGCAAACCTAAATTGTGGAATGCAACAATACTTTTTTCAATTTCTTCAATGCTGGGGCCGCCTACCGCAATGTGTGCTTGAATGCCCAAGCCGTTAATCGGCACTCCGCGTTTTTGTAAGCGTTTGACCATGTCAACGGTCGCATTACGTTTGCCTTCTTGCTCATTGTTGTAATCGTTGTACATCAAATGGGCATTAGGGTCGACTTCATGAGCAAGGTGAAAAGTTTTATCGATAAACTCTTCGCCCAAAATATTAAAGTAGTGGCTTTTACGCATTTGATTATCATCGCCTACCGCTTCATTTACGGCATCCCACGCAGGCAGCTTACCTTTATAACGGCCTACAATAGTTGTGATGTGTTCTTCCATTTTTTTGCTGAGTTCAGCAGGTTTAATGTATTCACCTTTTTCATTTTTAAACACTGAATCAGGAATTTGGCTGTGCCATGCGAGAGTGTGACCCACAGCATGAAGCTTATGGGTTTCAGCAAATTTCACAAACTGATCAGCGCCTTCCCATTTCCATCCGCCTTCTGGTGTCCTGACCGATTCCCACTTCATGGTATTTTCTGGCGTCACTGAAGAAAAATCACGTTTGATAATTTCGGTAATATCCGGAAGATCACCTTTAGTAATCGAGGTATTAATTGCGGCGCCGATTAAAAAACGATCTTTGTAGGCGTCTTTTAATCCGGTTTTTGCTGCGGCCGCCATAGCGGGTAAATTGATTTGTGTTGCTAAGGCTGCAACGCCACTGCCGATTAAAAATTGTCTTCTTGTGGGTTTCATGGAGTGTACCTGTGGTTGATGTGTTAAAAAAATTTGTTATTTCCAACATTATAAAATGTTGGAAGCCTGCTGCCATGCAACATTGCACGACTTAACCTTTGGTTTAAGGAAGTGTTTGCGGATCAAACCATAATTCTTTTCTGTCGAGCGGTGTTTCTTTGGATAACAAAGGGTTTTCTATATAAAAGGCTTTGCGATTTTTCATGTTGGCTTTTGCAATCACATCTTGAATGGAGGGATCATTCAAAAAAGTTTGATCAAAACTGCCATCAGCAACAGCACGCTCTAGTCCGGTGAGTAAGTCATTGGCCAATTTTTTATTCTCATTAGATGTGAATAAATAAAATGGCATTCGATACACCAACATGAGATTTTTTTCTACAGTTAAGTCAGGTAGTTCCGGGCGAAGCGCGAGTTCGCCAAAGGGTTCGTGAACTCCACGCGAAAATCCATCGAAGCGTTCGCCATCCAACATATAAAATAAATTGGGGTATTTGGTGGATTTAATGATATTGAATCCGCTGGCTTCCAGGATTTTGGTATCACCCCAAGTTTTTCCTTGGCCAATGGTTAATTTTTTTAAATCATCTAGTGTCTTGACTTGATCATATTTATATTGATTTTTTTTGTGAATAATAAAAATGCGGTAACCCAAAAGCCCTTTAAAAAGACAAATTCGAATAGGGTTCATTTGGGATTCAATACTGGCTTCAGACGAAGTCCAAACAACATTGATGGCGCCATTAGTGCGGACTTCTTCGTTTTGTCGGGTTTGAGAAAAATTGTCCTTGATCACCTCGACTTTGTATTTTGTGTCAATGTGATCAATGGCCAGTTTGATCATCTTGATAGCGTAGGCTGCGTTGGGATCTGTACCGTTGTCGTTAACACGAATCACATTGTCTTGTGCCCAGGAATGGCATGCGAATAAAAGTGCAAACGTTGAAAGGAGTGGTCGAATCATGTCTAGTCAGTCCGCGAGTGGAAACAACTGTTTGTCGTTTACTGAGTCTAGCAACACGAGATGAATCCGCAACTTGTGCGGATTCATCTGACCGCAATATTAGTTAGTCTTGGTAGAGGAGACGGGTGAGCGCGTTTCGGTTGCCAAGAGTTGTTCGGAGGCATACCAGAAACCTTGGTTGCCCAGTGCTTTCCAGCCCCAGGACAACCAGCGAATCAAGGATGACGCCAGCCATAAGGACCAGATCAACATCACCAGCTTGTAAATCCAAAGTGGTAAAGAGATGACCCAGGCTTGTGCTAATTGATCGGGCGACATGTCCTGATACCAGCGCAGGAAGTAGGCACTGGAACCATTCCCTTTGATGTGCATATCCGGCGCTGACAAAAGACCAATTGGGATAGTGGCCAAAAGGGTAATCAGTGCTGCAATCGATAAGCTAAACAAACCGAATTGCATCCATTTGAATTGGGTTTTGGAGGCAATACTTTTCAGGTTTTGGCGCCATTGCAGGCATATCAACCAAGTTGCAATCAAAAACAGTCCGTTAAGCGTGACAGTGGCTACACCCAAGGACAATAAGATCCACTGCAGTGAACTTAACGGTGTGAGCTTTTGTTTGCCCAGTTGATAGCTCAATAACAGAATCACCAGCAACATTCCCCAAAGCAATACTGATGGGCCAATACGGGGGCCGCCCACTAAGAGTGGCCAGCGATCGGATGGCAGATTGATATTGATGGATTGGTTTGCCGAGGCTAGACCCAAATTGAGGGAAGGGGTAACAAAATGGTTCGCTATACCTTGGGTGGATTGCCATTCAATATTCACCGATTGTTCCCCCGGTTGTAAGGGAATGCGTAATACGCCTTTAACAGGGCTGATGGAAAGACGAGTGCCCTGCAGCATGACCTGATTCAAACTGGCGCCTTCAGGCAAAGTGAATTGAAATTGATTGGCTTGGTTGGTGCGAATGGAAAGTGACAATTTATGGGTGGTCGCTCGATTTGAGGGTTCTGTTGTCAGCTCAACGGATTCAATCACCAAGGAATTACCTTTAACGGCAAGGGGTCGGCTGAAATTCAGTGTCAACTCTTCGCCCGGCCAAGGTTGCCAAATGGGTAATTGATTCACATCATTTGGATGAATGGCGGCAATGCCGGAACTGGTGAGGTTCCATACATCCGAAACATTCACTTCCCAGATTTCAACCCAAGGTTGTTCGCTAGCCGCTTTTAATTGAATGTTATCGCTCGGATTAAGTCTGGAATTCCAATACACCGATGATTGTTGCTGGTCCAATTGGATCTGCAAGCCTCGTTTATCTTCCGTTATATGTTGCAGATTAATGTTGCCATCAATCGGTGATTCGCCGGCTAACAAGGGCACCTGTAAATTAATCACACCTTCACTGGGCGCAACACGAATTACTTCAGTGGTGAGGTTCCAATCCAGATCAAAATTAAATTGGCGTTTAACAATCACAAAAGGGGGAATTGGATCAGGACGCAACTGCTCATCACTATTTTTATTGGCTGGGGTATCCATCAAGGTGCGTTGAATTTGTACCGAATTGAGTGTGCCTTGTGCATTGCCCGATAATTGCCAACCTTGTAATTGGTTGGAAAAATTATGAATCGCCAAGGGAAAATTCAAATCTAGGGCTTCACGATTTTGAATGCTGGCTTGCAAGCGAATCTCGTGTCGACCCGGCGACAAATACACCAACAATTGACCTTGTGTATTTTGCATCAAGCTGGCGTTTTTTCCATTGACCAATACTTGTGACGGCCACCATTCCTGACGTTGACCGGGCAATGGCATGGCCACATTTTCCAGTGCGTGAACTTGCATCTGCAAATCCAATTGATTGTAATTGGCGATTAACTTAACGGATTCAATACTGGCGCAATGGGGTAAACATTTTGCAGGTGCAGTTAAACGTTTTTCAAATTCGGCCAACAGTTTTTTCTCAACGATAACATCGGCCATCACTTTTTCAGCAGGTAAAAACCCGAGTGAGAAGAGCAGTACCAATCCACTGGCTAAAGCAGTTGATCCTGATACCGAAGGGGTGTTGTGTTGATTTGCATTTGGCTTAAATTTAGAAAAATGTTTGAACAATAAACCGGCCAATAAAAGTGACAACAACACACTGAATAAAGAGCCTACTCGATTCCATATTGGCGACAGTAAATACAAAGTCGTTTTTTCTTCTGCTAACACCGGGCCTTTCCAATGTAATTGCACAGAGTTCCAACTCCAGGTAGGAATGCCGGGCCCTGCTTGCACCATTTGATCTGCCTCGTATTGTTTTTTTCGAATGAGTGGTTTTTGTAGAGAACGTTGAGATTTTGACTCCATTCGCATCTCCATTATGTTGTCAACAGCTGCGCTTTCAGCAGCATAAGAATTTTCAAATTCGTCATTTTTTGTAGAAGATGCACTCATAAAAGAGGGAAACCAGGAGTCATCTTCATAATAACTACCCATCATATGTTTATTGGCATATTCCTGTTGAGGGTAAAAAAATTCGCGCGCTTGTTGCACACAAAAAGGTAATAGATTTAATGCCAGCAGCGCAAAACTGAACCAGGTATAACGCAAAATCCAGGTTTTGAATTTACCGGAAATATAGGGCAGAAGTGCTAAAACAGCGGCGAGATTTAACCAGAGAATAACCGGCGCTTCATCGCGATGGTAAATAATAACCAGAGTTACCAAGGCTAAAATGCCAACAGGTAAATTCACAATACGCACTAGAGACAAGCTGATAATTAACACCAAAAATAATGTCCATAAATTCCATTTTTCAATCCAACTGCCGTATTCACTGGAAGTGCCGGTCGCCGTGAGTAAAGACCAACCCGGCGGTAAAATTAATTCGGTGGACACATGATTAAAGGCACTGCTCCAACCACTAATCGACAAATCATCGCGAGTGTCGATACGACTGATGCCTTCAAAATTCAATCGGCGTTGACGAATTTCTACGCCGGGATTGGTGTTGGCGGCCAGTTGTGTAATTAATTGCGCTTCACCGTCGGCTTTAGCGCTTTGTAGCATAAATGGAAATTGTGATTCCAATCGCCAGCTTTGGTGTAATTCGCCGGTAATATTATCTTTAACGGTGAATCCTTTTCCGTTGAAATCCAACCACATTTTGCGAGAAAGAGTTAATTGATTTTTCGCTGATTCACCACCGCGTTGTAATTCCTCCAGCATCATCGGTGAATTCACTTCGGCTAAATAAGCGGGCAAGAATTTCCAATCTTCCGGTAGTTGTGTTTGTTGGGGATCAATCGGTGCGATACCGGAAATTTGAATATTACGAATTTCCGGTTTTTGTTCAAACACCCAAATTTCCTGATCGACGGCGATGGTGTTTTCTTTGGCCGCTTTTAGCGCAATCTGATTCACGGGGCTTTGTGATTGCGACAAAATCTGAATCACCCAGGAACCAGATTTTACCTGTACTCGCAGGCTGCCATCTTTTTCCAGTTTTGCGGGTAGATCGCTATTAAATTGTGTGATGCGAAAATTTTCCAATAAGGCTTGATCTAAATGTAATTCACGCTCCTTACCGCTAATGTCCATTTCAATTCGCGTTAACATTTTTAAAGGGACATCGTCCTGAATGCGGCGAAATATACGAAGATCAAGATTGTCTTGAGGTTCCAACGAATTTTGTTGCGTGGTGACATTTAATAATAATTGCCCGGGATTTTCCAAAAAGGGCGATGGAATTTTTTTGTTATCAATCGTTAATGACAAAATACCCGTCGATGTAGGAATCGCCAAAGTACGTGGCATTTTGTTCCAGTTCCAAGCGCCTTCCAGTTGATATTTCCCGGGCGCTAAAAATACTTGTGGCGAGCCTTCAATATCGCGCACAGCAATTGAGTTGCCTCGCAATTTATCCACTACCAATTCAGGCCAATAGTCTTTATCGCCAGGTAAATCGACAAAGGTTTCACTGAAGGTTTCTATCTGTTGAATAAATCGCCCCGATTGTTCAGTTACCTGAATCTCAAGGCTGCTTTGCCATATGCAGTGTTTATCCGCTGCGTTATACAAAATCGGACAATCAATATCGGCATGTTTTTCCAACACCCACCCACGCCAGTCGTCCAATACTTTAGGATTTTTCGTTTCCGCAAAAGTCACTTGAGTCAGTATCAAGCTTGCAATCAACAGATAAACAAGTCGCAGCATGGTGGTTTCCTTCGTTAGCCAAGGGTGAGTTATTGGGGGATGGAGTATAAGGGGAGTTGGGTGTAGTAGGTGTGGGGATTTGTTCACAGCTTGGAGATTATTTTTTTCGTTAGCGGCTATGATCAGCCAGAAGTACCATGCCCTATATTCATTGGGCATGTTCATTATGCTCGTCTTGGTTGAATAGACCTGGATTTGGTTGTGGGGTAGATTTGGGTTTGTGTTCAACGGGGGGCGTAAGCGTGATAACCAAAACTTTCTTGCGGATTCTTTTTCGCGGTGCGACTTGTATGGAACTTTGGTTTCATCAGGATTTTAAATTACCATACGCATTCCATCGTATGTGATGCATTTAACGGCGAGCAGATGATTAAAGGGCTCTGACCCCTTTAATGTGAGAATTTAGACCCCTTTAATGTGAGCTCGGCAGATGAGAATTTACGGCTCATCAAATAATTTTAGGGGGTATGTATATCAAATATCTCAGTTTGGCACAAAGAATATGGCAGTAAACTCATACGACTGGATACAAAATTTGAATACTTTAACAACTAGAAAAGGGGTTAAGCTTTAGTGAACAAAAGTGAATATGAAAAATCCAAGATTTACAAAGCAAGCCATGAACTTTCAGAGAAAATGATAAATACAGGATATTTCGAAAGATATAGCACCGGATTAAATGCCGCATTAGTCGGTCAATCAAAAAGTTCTGAAAACATTATTAAATTGGTATTTGATGCAAGTGATCTTGATGGTCACTATGTTATCACCGGGTTCACTAAAATCTTTCGTTCTGACCCAACAGGAATACAAGATGTAAAAACAGGATGTTTTTTGCGAACAATGTTGTTCGACTTTTCTTTTAGAAAGGAAAATATTAATCAGGTAAATATTAGTGGAAGTTTTGTATTTGGATTGGATACGATACAAGCTTTGCAATACTCAGGAATTGCACTGATATTTGGCGATTTGGTAACGCCAAAGCAAGCGCTGCTAGTTTCACAATTTTACATTGGCAATCCTTTTCTTCAGGCATATGATAAAGAACTGGAAGCGGAGTACAAAATATTAATTGCAGCGTTAAATGCAAAAGATAGTCAGCAAAGTGTTGCTGCAGCTGTACAACAAGAACTAACCAAGCAGAATCGAAATGTGGAACTTTATGCTTATATTGATCAGCAGTTCGATAAGATTTGGACGTTGGCTATCAAACATTTTAAAAAAGAGTATGGCGATTATTTTGGTGTGCCAGAAGCTGCTCTTTTCCCAACACACTTGGTTGGCATCACTATGGAATTGGTAAAGGAAGGAGAAATAGTTCTAGATGGGGCTCGTTCTTGGGAATTGCTTATCAACGCCGCACTGCAGTCAAATTTAAATGAAATTCTTATAGAGGAACGCTTTGTTAAAGCGAGAGAGCTCGTTTTGGCTCAATACGGAAATCTCGGATCAGAATAATGTGATTGGGGTCAGAGCCCTTTAATTAGAGCCCTTTAATTAGTTTATTGGTCTTAACTTGGAGAAAACTCACCAGGTGGAGCGACAGAAAAAATGAAAAAATTTCTAGTGGTTGTTTTGGTGAGCTTTTTCTACATTGCAGCAACATATGCTGCTCCTCTCTCATCTTATACCGTCGAACACAATGCACAGCAGGTGGTTGCGCCAAAAGGAATGCTGCAATATATATTGGATGCACTGCCAGATGACTCTCAAATATTAAAAAAATGTATTACAGAAAATAACCAGAAAACAGATTCATTTTCAAAATATTTTATCGTTTCAAAAGCAAATTTAACAAAAAATCCCAATGAAACATACTTTGTTCGCCCTGCATTGGAACCCTATTGCATGGCATTTTATGGCGCACATCTTTTTCGTTATTGGTTTGTAAAAGTTGACACTACCCATTCAGATTTAACATTTACACTAGTATTGCAAGGTGGCGGTGACGGCATTGCTGTACTTGCTGATGAAACAAATGGCTATAAATATATTAGTTCGACTTCACATACTGCAATCGAGCTATACACCCGAATATACCGATTCAATGGAACTCAATATGAATTGGTCAGTTGTACTCTGGAAAACTTAAGTACAGAAAAAACGACACTGTGTGAATGACCAGAATAGAGATAAGCTGCATACTTCCGCGTAGCCAATAGATTTTTGTAGCCACGCCCAACCCCTGAAGGGCTAGCCAAATGTCATCCTTACGTTTTCGTTATCAAACAATAGAGTTTGACAATGTCGATATTCATCTTTGCAGCCTTCGCGACAATCAGGAATTTTCAGATGATTTAGGTGTTGCGGCTGATCTAGGGATTTCATCTGCATCTTGGCCACTCTTCGGTATCATATGGCCCTCCGGGCAAGTGTTGGCTCGTGAGATGGTTAATTTTAATATTGCTGGCAAGCGCATTCTTGAAGTGGGCTGTGGTATTGCATTGGCGAGTCACTTGTTAAATAAACGACATGCCGATATCACGGCGACTGATTATCATCCTGAGGTTGGAAATTTTTTAACAGAAAATACTGACCTTAATCAAGGCGATAAAATTCCGTTTGTACGTACTGGTTGGGCAGATGCGGAAACCCACTTGGGAAAATTCGATGTGATTATTGGCAGTGATATTTTATATGAAGCTGATCATGTTGAATTATTGGCAAATTTTTTACAGCAACACGCAGCACCTCATTGTGAAATTATTTTAGTGGATCCTGGTCGCGGTAATCATGCGCGCTTTAGTAAAAAAATGGTGCAGCTAGGATTTTTACATACACAGAAAAAACCGGATACTCACGCCTATCTGGAAAAGCCTTTTGCCGGACAGGTTTTGTATTATTTAAGAAAAAAATAGACTATCTAAACGCAATCAGCGCCGCCGTCACTGCAACATTCAATGATTCAACGCCATTATTCATCGGAATGCAGATGGTGTGAGTGCAGAGATTCATAATTTCTTTGGAAACCCCTTCAGTCCTGCCCCTCCCTTGGAGGGGGGAAGGCTGGGCTGGTCTTCTGCCTCTACAAAAACAATTCCGTTTGAAAATGCACTCACCCCACGAAGACGGGATTCGTGTAATATGCGCGCCCTCGAACTTTCCAATCTTGCAGGTTTTCCATGAAAAAGACATTCAAACTGAATATCCAAGACAAAAATCCAGATCAACTGCTGGAGAAGATCAAGCAAGAAGTTCGCAAATACGTCAAACGCGAACGCCGTAAAAGTTACCGCCTGCGTCGGACTTCTGGCTGTTTGATTGCAAGTTTGGCCTCACCGAAGGCGAAGCAATTGAAGTTAAACTACGAGACATGATTGCCAAAATGGATGAAGTGAAAGCGGCTGGTGGCGACGGTTTTTATGTCGAAATTCTCGCAAAACCCGGTGTTAAAAAACCACGCGGACGCCTTGCACAAGATCATGAGTCATTGGATGAGGATGATGATTTGGGGGAGTGATTGGGATTTAAATTCCAATCTTTAAAAGTATTCCGTGGCAAGTGTAGGGCGGGGCCCCCCGGGGGGGGGGGGGGGGGGGGGGGGGGGGGGGGGGGGCCCGGGGTGGGGCCCGGGGGGGGGGGCCGGGCGCCGCGGGGGGGTTGGCCGGGGGGGGCCGGGGGGGGGGCCGTTTGGGGCCGGGGGGGGGGGGGGGGGGGGGGGGGGGGGGGGGGGGGGGGTGGGGAGGCGGGGGGGGGCCCGGGGGCCGCCGGGGGGGGGGGGGGTTCGGGCGGGGGGGGCCGGGGGGGCGGCCCCCGGGCCCCCCGCGGCCCCGGGGGGCCCGGGGGGGGGGCCCCCCGGGGGGGGGGGGCTTTGGGGGGGGGGGCGCCCCCGGCCGGCGGGTTCCCCGGGGGGGGGGCGGGGGGCCCCCTGGGCTTTTTGGGGGGGGGGGGGGGGCCGCACAGGGGGGCCCCCCGCCCCCGGGCGCGGCCACGGGGCCCGGGGGGGGGGGGCGGAGAAAAAAAAGGTTTTTTTGTGTTTCCCCGCGGGGGGGCCCCCCCGCGGGGGGCGGCGGGGGGGGGGGGGGGCCGGGGCCCCCCCCGAGCGGGGGCGGGGGCCCCCCGCCCGCCTAGCGGCCGGGGGCGGGGGGGGGGGAGGGGGGGGGGTGGGGGGCCGGCCGGGGGGGGGGGGCGGCCGGGCCCGGGCCCCCGGCGGGGGGCGCGGGGGGGGGGGGGGGGGGGGGGGGGGGGGCGGTCAAGACCCGCGTGTGCGAAGTACAAAATATCAAAGCGATAAAATTATTATCGAAAATATAAAATCAAAAACCTCTTGAATTTCAACGTAGGCACAACGCGGGTCTTGACCCGCCCTACGAAGAGAACGAGTTATTCAAAGAAAAATAAAAGCGATATTCGATCAGCGTTTCTTAGTCGGCGCTTTCTTTGGTTTGGTGCTGCTAGTTTTTCCTACTGTTTTGCTCTTTGCTTTCACCGTTTTCCCAGCAGCAGGCTTTGATCTTGAACTTAACTTGTTTTGCCCATCAGTTTTGCTTTTTCCAACAGCGTTGGCTACTTTTTTAGGTTTCGCATTTGCCAGCTTCAATAACCCACTTTTAGGTTTAGTCAGCACTTTCACAACCGCTTCGGTGGTTTCAAAACCTTTTATTTTTTCGCGTTTGATTTTGGTGCCGATAACTTCTTCAATCAACGAAATTTTATGTTCTTCGGCGGGCGTTACTAATGAAATGGCGGTACCTTTTTTGCCGGCGCGACCGGTGCGGCCGACGCGGTGTACGTAGTCTTCGGTGAAGAAAGGCAAATCGAGATTGACGACAAAATCCAAACCTTGAATATCCAAACCACGCGCGGCAACTTCTGTGGCGACCAATACTTGTAATTTTCCATCTTTAAAATCTTGCAGTGCGCGTCTTCTTGATCCTTGTGTTTTTTCACTGTGAATTACAGCTGCATCAATTTTGTCGTCTTTCAATGCTTTAAATAAATTTTCTGCTTCTTCGCGTGTGCTGCTGAACACCATGACTTGATACCAATTTTTTGTGCGCAACAAATGCACAAACAATTCGTATTTACGGGTTGAGTCGACGGGATACAAAACGTGATCAACCGTTTCTGCAACTGAGTTACGTTTGCTCACGGTAATCAGAGTAGGACGGTTCATCGCTTGTTTGGATAAATTTGTTACCAAAGGCGAACCGGTGGCGGAAAAAAACAGCGTTTGATGTGGGCGCGTGATGCTGGTCAAAATGCCATGCATATCATTCACAAAACCCATATCCAACATGCGGTCGGCTTCGTCCAACACCACAAATTCCACTTTCGCCAAATTAAGATTTTCCATCTCTATATGTTCTTTTAATCGACCGGGTGTGGCGACCAAAATATCCACACCTGCACGCAACTTGGCACCTTGGCTGGTCAGTTTGACTCCACCATAAACACTGGCGATTTTCAGCGGCGTGAATTGTGCGAATTCCTGCATGGCTTTGGCGATTTGTTCGACCAATTCGCGAGTGGGTGCCAGTATTAGCGTGCGAATAAAGCCTTCACCTGCACCTTTGGGTTTTTCCAGCATTTGTTGCAGCACAGGCAAACAATAGGCGGCGGTTTTGCCGGTACCTGTTTGTGCAGTAACCAGGAGGTCGATGCCCCTGCGGGCGGCAGGGATAGTCTGCTCCTGAACGGGTGTCAGGGTTTTGAATTCCATGACTTTAAGGGCGTGAAGGAGTTCGGGCGCAAGGCCAAGGGATGCAAAGTTCATAAGTCGATCAATATGCGGAATAAATGAGGCGCGAAGTATAGGGTAATTAGTCGCTGTGGCCTAATCCTGAACGGGAAATCCTTGTATGAAAATCAAGCAAACAAGGCCAGAATACTGGAAACCTGTGGTATCCTGCGCGCCCTTGATTGTTTAGTTAGTTTTTCGAGTAATTGATAGTTATGGCCAACAAACCCGTATATAAAGTCATCTTCCTTAATCAAACCCAAGTGTATGAAGTTTTCTGCACAGCCATTTACCAAAGTGAGATGTATGGTTTTATCGAAGTAGAAGAATTTGTGTTTGGCGAGCGCAGCCAATTATTGGTTGACCCCGCTGAAGAGAAATTGAAAAATGAATTTGCCGGTGTGAAACGTTCGTATATTCCGATGCATGCAATTATTCGTATTGATGAAGTGGAAAAAGAAGGAGCGGTTAAAGTTACAGAAGTGAAGTCAGGAGGCGATAAAGTCACTCCATTTCCCTACGGTGGTTTTATACCAAAACCCAATGAATAATGAAAAGCGGCGCAAGCCGCTTTTTTTTATGGCTCCTCCCTTTGAAAAAGGGAGGCGGGGGAGGGATTTAAGATGGTCAAACTTTTTGAGATTTTAAATCCCCCCTAACCCCCCTTTTTCAAAGTGGGGAACAAAAGGAGAGTCAATGACAGATTTATTTTTAGTTATCGATCAAGGCGGACAAAGCACACGTGTTGCAGTATTTGATTCTAATGGAAAAATTATCGCCCAGGAAAAATCACCTTGCGCGACACACATCATTGATATTGATGATCACCAACAATATATAGAACAAAATCCGCAAGAAATTTTAGGTGGGATTATAAATTCCCTTGAGAAAATTCAACTTCAATTAGCTACTCAAGTCAGTAACATCAAAGCCGCAGGATTTTCAGGGCAGGGTTCTTCATTGCTCTGTTGGAATAGCAAAACCGGAGAGCCACTGAGTCCTGTATTAAGTTGGCAGGATACACGCGGAAAAGTCTATATAGATAATATAAAAATGACGCATCAGCAAGTTCAGCAACTCACAGGCTTGCGGTTTTCACCGCATTATGGTGCCAGTAAAATTCGTTGGTGTCTGGATCATTTGGAATCCGTGAAATTGGCACAACAAAATAACCAACTCGCGATTGGGCCGATTGTCAGTTTTATTTTATGGCATTTGGCAGGGCGAAAAAATTCAGTCGATCCCGGCCATGCTCAGCGAACTTTGCTGTGGAATATTCAATCGGCGAATTGGGATTCACAATTACTCCAACTTTTTTCAATTCCGCAATCGGTGTTACCTGAATGCTATTTGCATCAAGATAATTTTGGGAAAATGTTTCTGGGTAATCACCCTGTAGAATTTCGCGTTTGTGCGCGGGATCAAGGCGCTTCTTTGTTTGCGAATGCAATGCCGGATAAAAATACGGTTTACATCAATATAGGTACAGGTGCGTTTATCCAGCGAATTTCACAAGATAAAGTTCCGCCAGAAGGTTTGTTGATAAGCCCTTTATGGATTAGCCAAAATTCAGACAATAATCTTTATGCATGGGAGGCCACGGTCAATGGTTCAGCGGCGGCAATTCCTTTTATTGAACAAGAATCGGGATTAAAAATTACACCAGACATTATTGAACAAGCCTTATCCATTTCATTGGGAACCCAAGATTATTTTATTAATACTCAGGGTGGTTTGGGTGCTCCTTTTTGGCGAACCGACATTGAATCGCAATTTTCCGGATTATTATCACCTTTGCAGCAAGTGACAGTTTGGTTGGAATCGGTTTTATTTTTGTTGGCGATCAATCTGCAAAAAATGAATCCCGATAAGAGTTTGACGAAAATTCAACTCAGTGGTGGTTTCAGTCAATCTGATAAGTTTTGTCAATTATTGGCCGATTTAATGCGTTTGCCCGTATCAGTGAATGAAAACCCCGAAGCCAGCCTTCAGGGCATAGCCTATCTTACGGCTAATCGTCCGGTTGACTGGAGTTGTTCTTCCAGTCTGCAATGTTTTTTACCTGCGGTACAGGAGGGGCTTCTGCATAAACGTTTTGCTTCATGGCGAATAGCCTTAGAGGCCTTGCTGGAAAAATAAAATTCACATGGCCCACAAAAAAATGTAAAGCTGGGTTAAATAGTTTTATGATTCAAATGCCTCTGTTAATAAGAGGTATGATGAATTATCACAATGTCAGAGAAACGATCATGAAATACCCAATGATGTTTGCAGTCCTATTTTTTACCGCCCATTTTTTTACCGCCAATGTCTTCGCCCAAAATAATAGGCCTGTTGATGTGATTGTACAGCCGGTTGCTATGATTCCTGTGCAAACTGAATTGGAGGCTATAGGTAATTTGTACGCAAACGAATCCATTGAAATCACCGCCAATCTGAATAAAAAAATTACCGGAATTAATTTCAACGATGGACAACGTGTTAAACGAGGTCATATTTTGGTTGAGATGACAAGCCATGAAGAGCGAGCCTTGTTAGCGGAAGCCAGAGTTAATTCTGATGAAGCGAAAAAGCAATGGGAACGAGTGGACTCTTTAGCAAAAACGGGTGCAGCGTCGCAATCATTGTTGGATCAGCGTTTACGTGAATACGAAGCCGCACAGGCGCGATACAACGCCATTGAATCCCGATTAAAAGATTTATTATTACAAGCGCCGTTTGCTGGTGTCGTGGGGTTGCGTCAAGTCAGTGTTGGCGCTTTGGTTTCACCGGGAGAAGTGATTACTACCTTGAATGATGATTCAAAAATGAAATTGGATTTCACTGTGCCTTCGGTCTATCTCTCCAGTCTATCTCAGGGTTTGAGTGTCAAAGCGAAAACGCGCGATTTAAACAATAAAGTACTGAATGGCACTGTTGCCAGTGTGGACAACCAAATTGATCCTGTAACACGTGCAATTAAAGTGCGTGCAATTCTTGAAAATCCTGAACATGAATTAAAACAAGGCATGTTGATGGAAGTGACCTTGAAAACCAAAGAGCGACAATCCTTAGTGATTTCGGAGTCTGCATTAATGCCATTGGCCAGTAACAATTTTGTCTTTATTGTGAGGGAATCAGCCGAAAAAAAATTAATGGTAGAAAGAAAAAAAATAGAAATAGGTCAGCGCTTAGTGGGTGTTGTTGAGGTTATTTCTGGATTAGAAGAGGGCGAGAAAGTTGTCACACATGGTGTGCAAAAATTGCGTGCTGGTCAAACTATTAACATATTGTCGGAAGAAAAACCGGCTTCACTAAAACCTCGAGAATCCCATTTATCTGATTTGATCCAGTCTAAAAAAACTGAGGTCAAACCATTATGAAATTATCCGATGTATCCATTAAACGTCCGGTATTCGCATCGGTTATCTCAATATTGTTAATTGCTTTCGGTTTGGTTTCGTTTGAGCGATTAACTTTGCGTGAATATCCGAATATTGATCCCCCCGTTGTATCGATTCGCACAAATTATCCTGGTGCGGCCGCACAGATTGTGGAAACCCGCGTAACGAAAGTGATTGAAGATCGCATCTCCGGTGTTGAAGGCATTCGCTTTATTGAATCCGGTAGTGAAAATGGTATTTCTAATATCACTGTGCAATTTGAAACCGGCCACGATATGGATGCTGCTGCGAATGATATTCGCGATAGAGTGGCTCGTTCATTGTCGAGTTTGCCTGAAGAAACCGATCCACCTGAAGTGCAAAAAGTCAGTTCAGATGAAGATGTTATTATTTGGTTCAATTTTGCTGGCGAAGATATGACTATGCCGCAATTAACCGATTATGCAGAGCGATATTTAATTGATCGTTTTTCTGTGATTGATGGTGTGGCGCGAGTGCGTATTGGTGGTGAACAGCGATATGCCATGCGCGTTTGGTTAAATCGTCAAGCATTGGCTGCGCGCAATTTAACAGTCAATGACGTTGAAGCGGCATTGCGTTCGGAAAATGTTGAATTGCCAGCAGGTAGTGTGGAATCGATTGAGCGACAATTTACTTTACGTATGGCACGTTCTTACAAAACGGTCGATCAATTTTCGCAATTGGTAATCAAGCGTGGTGATGATGGCCATTTAATTCGATTGGCTGATGTAGCCAAAATTGAAAAAGGTACAGAAGAAGATCGTAATTTATTTCGTGGTAATGGCGTAACGCAAGTCGGTATTGGTATTGTTAAACAATCTACGGCCAATACCATTGATGTGGCGCGTGGTGTAAAAGCTGAACGCGATATTATTAATGCAAATTTACCAAAAGGCATGAGTCTGGAAGACAGTTACGATAGTTCTATATTTGTTGAACGTGCCATTCATGAAGTGTATATCACAATTGCCATCGCTATTTTTATGGTGATTTTGATGATTTATTTGTTTCTTGGTAGCGTTCGCGCAATGTTAATTCCAGCAGTAGCCGTTCCGGTTTCGATTAT
Organism: Cellvibrio sp.; assembly: GCA_016712405.1. Lineage (GTDB taxonomy): Bacteria > Pseudomonadota > Gammaproteobacteria > Pseudomonadales > Cellvibrionaceae > Cellvibrio. The sequence goes on from JADJRD010000001.1 coordinate 162,465, forward strand.
CGCCACTTTTATTGTTTTGGCAGTAATGGGTTTTTCGGTGAATATGTTAACGCTGTTGGCATTAGTATTGGCCATTGGTTTAGTTGTAGACGATGCAATTGTTGTATTGGAAAATATTGTTCGTCATATCGAAGAAAAAAAGAAGCCGCCATTGCTTGCTGCTTACGAAGCTACTCGTGAGGTAGGATTTGCAGTGATAGCAACTACCTTGGTATTGGTAGCGATATTTATTCCTATCGTATTCTTAAAAGGCGATATAGGCCGATTGTTTTCCGAGTTCGCGATTACTATGGCAGCGGCTGTAGGCTTCTCTGCATTAATTGCGTTATCGCTGTCCCCTATGCTGGCCTCAAAATTTTTACGACCTGCTGATCAGCGAAGCCGTTTGGTTATAAAAATTGATGAGTTGATGCTGCGTTTACGAAAAAAATATCAAACCTCCATTTTATTTTGTATTACTCACAAAAAATGGGTCAGCCTTTGTTTTGTACTATTAATTGGTTTAAGCGGATTTCTTGCCTACAAAATTCCTTCTGAATATGCACCGCGAGAAGACCGCGGAACATTTTTTGTCATGGTCAATGGCCCTGAAGGTGCCAGCTATTCCTACATGGAAGAATACATGACAGAAATTGAAAATCGTATGATGGGTTATGTAGATTCAGGAGAAATTACACGCATGATGGTGCGCGCACCACGTGGATTCGGTGCAATAGAAAGTTTCAACTCAGGAATGATCATTGCGGTGATGAACGATTGGAATTTGCGTCGAAATTCGTTTGTAGTGATGGATGAAATTCGCCAAAAATTATCGGATTTGCCCGGTGTTACCGCAATGCCAATGATGCGGCAAGGTTTTGGTTCGCAAGTTCAAAAGCCAGTGCAATTTGTTTTAGGTGGTGGTACTTACGAAGAGTTGGGCCAATGGCGCGATATTTTGTTAGAAAAATTGGAAAAAGATAATCCTGGATTAATTGGCATTGATTGGGATTACAAAGAAACTAAACCACAAGTCGAAGTCGTCATAGATACCAATCGCGCAGCGGATTTAGGTGTGAGCGTAAGTGTTATTGGGCGAACATTGGAAACCATGCTGGGTTCTCGTCGTGCAACTACCTATATTGATGATGGCGAAGAATACGATGTAATTTTGCAAGGCGAACGTGATGAGCAACGTACTATCACCAGTCTACAAAATATGTATGTGCGTTCTGCACATTCAGGTGAACTCATTCCACTGTCCAACTTGGTGACACTGAAAGAAGTGGCAGATGCGAGTCGACTGAATCGCTACAATCGCATGCGTTCGTTAACTATTGATGCCAATCTTTCTGGCGATTTAACCTTGGGGCAAGCACTGGATCATTTAAATAAATTGGCTCGTGAACATTTGCCGTCAAAAGTGATTATTGATTACCGTGGTTTATCACGTGATTTCCAGTCGGCAGGTAATTCAGTAATGTTTATTTTTCTGTTGGGCATTCTGGTTACCTTTTTAGTTTTGGCTGCACAATTTGAAAGCTATGTTCATCCTTTCGTCATTATGTTAACTGTCCCTCTCGCGATTTTAGGGGGGTTATTTGGTTTGTTTATTACTAACAGCACATTCAATCTGTATTCGCAGATTGGTTTAATTATGTTGATAGGATTGGCTGCTAAAAATGGAATTTTAATTGTTGAATTCGCAAACCAATTGCGAGATAGAGGTGTGGATTTTACAGAGGCTTTATTGGAAGCGGCATCTGCAAGACTGCGTCCAATTTTAATGACCAGTTTAACCGCTGTGGCAGGCGCAATTCCTTTGGTGATAGGTTCTGGCGCTGGTTCTGAAACGCGTTTTGTTATTGGTGTGGTGGTAATTTCTGGCGTATTGATTGCGACATTCCTGACACTGTTTTTTGTTCCGGTTGCTTATCATTTATTAGCAAGAAAAACCGGGTCGCCGGGAGATGTTGCCAGAGAGCTGGACAGTCAGTTGGAAAATTATCGATAAGAGATCATTCAACTTATTAGGTGCCGCGATTATTTTACTGGCACCAATCAGGCTTAATCCCACCGGAATAAGCTACACCTAATTGATGCTTAATCAATTCCTGAGCCAAATCTGCATCGTCGACAAATACATCGGCGTCAATTCGAAAGTATTTGTCGCGGCTCATATTTTTCAGTTCTATTTTTTTTGCGCTGCGTAAGGCTTGTACTGTAAATTTTTTGGCTTCCCTGGCTTTCAAAATTTCTTGGTAGCATGCACCTTTCATTTCCGGTGTGTCGACGTTTTTTAATCGAACGGCAATATTTTTACCAATAATATCGGGCCATTGGTTGATGTTCACGTAAAACGTATCACCATCGTAAACAGAGCCGACTTTGTCAATAAAAATATTGCCGTAACTGCGCTCATCTGCAATGGCGCCATAGCTTATTAATAGGCTAATTATAAATAATACTTGAGTTGATTTAGAAAATTTCATATTGGTATTTTGATTATATTTGGCCAATCTTTTTTGGTGTCTTATGTTGAGACTGTTATTCTGCCTGATAGATTCATAGGTGCGCCAAGTTATTTTATTGCACATTTTTTTAAAATGCATAAAAAAAATCGCCTATAGTGTTTGCTATAAGGCGATTTTCTGTGAGCTGCCAATTAATCAAACCTTAATTTGGCCTCTTAAGAAATTAACCAAATCGTTGATAGCAATTTCTTGTTTGTTTTCATCACGGCGAGCTTTGTACTCTATTGTGCCCGCTTCAAGTCCTCGATCACCAATCACAACGCGGTGTGGTATGCCCATTAAATCGGTGTCAGCTAACATAGCACCCAAACGGGCTTTTTCGTCATCCATAAACAAAACATCAAAACCAATTTGTGAAAGTTGGGTATAAAGTTCGTTTGCTTTTTTCGCAACCGCTTCGGATTTACCCATGTTGATGGGAACAATCGCGATATGAAAAGGTGCAATGGAATCTGGCCAGATAATACCGTTCTCATCAAAGTTTTGTTCAATCGCCGAAGCAACCACTCGTGTTACACCAATACCATAACAACCCATAATCATAGTTTGTTCTTGTCCGGCTTCGTTTAACACTTTTGCTTTCATGGCTTCAGAATATTTAGTGCCGAGTTGGAAAATATGGCCCACTTCAATTCCACGTTTAATTTCCAAGGTGCCTTTTCCGCAAGGGCTCGGATCACCTGCGACCACATTGCGAATGTCAGCAACCATAGGGGCTTTTTCGTCGCGATCCCAATTCACGCCAGTGAGGTGATAACCATCTTTATTGGCGCCGCAAACAAAATCGGCGAGATGTGCAGCAGCGTGATCGACAATCATCGGAATTTTCAATCCGACGGGGCCAATAGAGCCAACACTTACACCTAATTCTGTTTTGATGCGAACTTCAGGTGCAAAAGTTAGTGGTGATGCAATGCCGGTAATTTTCTCAGCTTTGATTTCATTTAATTCGTGATCGCCACGCAATACTAATGCCACCAAAGCTTGGGATTTATCCGCTTGAACACTACCTAACACAATTAATGTCTTAACCGTTTGTTCCGGTTTTATATTTAAAAATGCGCTAACTTCTTCAATCGAATGCTTTCCAGGCGTTGCGATTTCTTTCATGGCTTGTGCAGGGGCAGGGCGAGCTGTTGCGGGTGGCAAAGCTTCGGCTTTTTCAATATTGGCCGCGTAATCGCTGGCATTGCTGAATGCAATATCATCTTCACCACTTTCAGCCAGTACATGGAATTCATGCGAGAAGGCACCACCAATTGAACCTGTATCTGCTAATACGGGGCGGAATCCCAAACCTAAGCGTGTGAATATACTGCAATAGGTTGCGTGCATTACATCATAAGTTTCTTGCAAAGATTGATGGGATAAATGAAATGAATAGGCATCTTTCATAATAAATTCGCGAGAACGCATGACGCCAAAACGTGGACGGATTTCATCGCGAAATTTGGTTTGAATCTGGTAAAAATTCGCAGGCAGTTGTTTGTAACTTTTGATTTCGCCGCGAATTAAATCGGTGATCACTTCTTCATGGGTAGGGCCCAAGCAAAATGCGCGATCATGACGATCTGTAATGCGTAACAATTCTGGCCCGTATTGTTGCCATCGCCCAGACTCTTCCCACAATTCAGCGGGTTGAACTAAAGGCATCAGAACCTCTTGGGCGCCGGATTTATCCATCTCTTCACGGATAATTCGTTCGACCTTGCGCAGTACACGTAAGCCTAGGGGCAACCAGTTATAAAGTCCGGTTGCCATTTTGCGGATCATGCCCGCGCGCAACATTAATTGATGACTGATTACTTCAGCATCGGCGGGGGTTTCTTTCAGGGTGGCGATTAAAAAACGGCTGGATCGCATAAACGTGTCACTTCTCAAAGGGATTAAAAAACCCCGCAGGAATGCGGGGTTTTTTGTGCAGGATGTTAATTAAACTGCCATTTCTTTCAGTTTTTTCAGTGCGCGCACTTTTACAGATGTGCTGGCGGGTTTAGCTTTGAACATCACTTCTTCACCAGTGAATGGATTAATACCTTTGCTGGCTTTGGTCGCTGGTTTTTTCACAGTGGTGATTTTCAACAGGCCTGGCAATACGAATTCGCCTGCACCTTTTTTCTTGATGTGACCTTCAATAATGTTGGTCAATTCATCAAGAACAGCTTGAACTTGCTTTTTGGACACTTCAGTTGCTTCAGAAATTTGAGCCAACATTTGTGACTTGTTTTGACGCTCAGCAATTGGTTTTACTGGAGCTGCTGGCGCTTTTGGAGCAGCTTTTTTAGCAGCAGGTTTAACGGCTTTTTTAGCAGGAGCTTTTTTTGCAGCAGGTTTAGCAGCAGGTTTTTTAGCAGCCATGATAATTTCCTGTAGATAATTATTAAGTAAGTGAGTAAAAAAACCCCTGTTTTTCCCGATGAAAATGAAGATCAACAGAGATTGGCGCTATATATAAAGGATAAAATGCATGTCGGCAACTAAAAATAGCGTTTTTTTCGAGAAATAATGGGTTTTATGATTAATAACGCTTAAATATGCAGCAATTGCAGCTCTTTTTCGACTTCTGCTCTTTCCCATAGATAATTAAATTCTTCTTTGAGCCCTTTTATTTCCGGTGCTGCATTGTAGTTAGCAAAACCCTGATAAACCGTTTCATCATTTTGATAAAGCAAACCGCGTGTATCACAAATCATAAAACACATATCGTTATTTTCGGGTTCTTGTGTGAGTTTTTTCAGTTGGATTTTACTGCTGAGTCTTTGTGCGAGTTTGATTAAAGGATGGCCGGATTCAATAGCTGGTTTAAAATCTTTGACCAGAAATTTGATTTCGACTTGTGACCCCGAGCGAGCCAATTTGGAAAGAAGATCTAAAAATTGACTTTGACCATAGATATTGGAATCAAGATTTTTGGACAAAACAAAGATTTGCCGGCTAGTGGAGGAAAGAAGTTTTATGCTGTGTTCACGAAAATCATTTGCTGATCGAAGCAGCCATAAATCTTTGGATGCTTTGGATTGTTCGGCCATTGGAGTTCTCTTTTTAAGACCAACTTTTTTGGGTTCACCTTGTAGGATGCTGTGGAGCGCAGCGATACGCATCATCTCATCATAGAGATCTTTGATGCGTATCGCTGCGCTCTACGGCATCCTACGGGAGGTATTTCGGAAATGTTACTCATCCACCAATAAAGTTTCCTGATTAATAAGCTGTGTAATCGCAGATCGATTGTCTGCATCTTGTACCAGAGGTTTTAATTCGTTCCAACAAATTTCCACCGATTTACAAATCAGTTCAGCTAATCCCACCGAACAACAAAAGGCTTCGCCATCGGCAAATAACAAAGCTCCTTTTTCATCGACGTGATAGGCGAGTCGAGCAGCTGGGTGACGCCATAATAATTGGCCATCCGCCAAGGCCGATTGCCATTCGTCGGCATCTATATCCAAAGGTTCTTCTTCAGTTTGTTCAATATATTTGCGTTCGGTCATAAATTTACCGAACCAGTGTGCAATATTTTCGGAGGTGAGATGTTGTTGAATAATGTTGCGTACCTGATCAATCGCTTGTGCAGAAATTTCGCCGGGATTAGCTTGCAATTGCAAATGGGGATCTGTGTAACGCAAATCATCACTCACCGATAAAGCAATTTCTTGTCCGACATCAGAAATAATATCGGCATGACTGGGCGCGCGGAAACCGATTGAATAGGTCATGCAGTCCTCACCAACTGCTGTGCCCCAATGTGCAATACCGGGCGGGATGTAAAGCATATCGCCCGGTTCTAATACCCACTCATCGGTTGTATGAAATTCGCTAAGAATTTTTAAACGAGTGCCTTCCAGTCGCGGCGAATCGTTGTCACACATCTGCCCGATTTTCCAATAGCGTTTGCCAAGGCCTTGCAATAAAAACACATCGTAATAATCAAAGTGCGCCACACCACCTTTATCCGGTGCGGAGCTGATCATCAAATCATCCAATCGCCAATTGGGAATAAATCGAAAATAATCCAACAGCTGATTGACTTCCGGCACCCATTGATCCACCGCCTGCACTAATAATGTCCAATGGCTCTCGGGTAATTTTTCAAACGTTTTTTCAGTGAAAGGACCATTGCGTAATTCCCAAGGCGTTGTGCCTTTCTCCAACACAATGCGCGATTCCACTTCTTATTCAAGTGCAAGCCCTGCGAGTTCATCAGGCGAAAGCGGCGATTCAAAATAAGGAAATGCATTACGAATCAACAAAGGTTTTTTTTGCCAATAATCGCGAAGAAATTCTTCGATGGGCATTTGGCCGAGGTGGGTTAGGGGTTTCGTTAGAGTGGGCATGATTGATCCAAAATGTTTTTTGATTTGAAAGTTTTTCCCCTCTCCCTAGCCCTCTCTCGGTAAGTGCTCCTGCTTTACTCTACCTCCTGCTTCCTGCAGTCGTCCCACAAGGGGAGAGGGAACAGATTACACTCCGTAATTAATTTAATAGGGAGTCGGCTCCCTCTCCCTTGATGGGAGAGGGCTGGGGAGAGGGTGTTTTTTAAATATCCTTAGCCTGATCCACCGCATTACCAATGTAATTCGCCGGAGTTAAACCACGCAGAATTTTTTTCGCTTCTTCAGGAATTTCCAAGGTCTCAACAAATTGCAACATTAACTCACGAGTAATTGCTTGGCCGCGTGTTAAGGCTTTTAATTTTTCGTAAGGCTCTTCAACATTGTAACGGCGCATAACAGTTTGGATGGGTTCTGCGAGAACTTCCCATGCGTTATCCAGATCTTCGGCCAAACGTGAACGATTAATTTCCAGTTTGCTGATGCCTTTTAATGTGGATGCGAAAGCAATCAAACTATAACCAAAACCTACACCCATGTTGCGCAATACAGTTGAGTCGGTTAAATCGCGTTGCCAGCGGGAGATGGGCAATTTTTCAGAGAGATGACCAAAGATGGCATTGGCAATTCCCAAATTACCTTCGGAGTTTTCAAAATCGATGGGATTCACTTTGTGCGGCATAGTGGATGAACCCACTTCACCAGCAATGGTTCGTTGTTTGAAATAGCCGAGAGAAATGTAGCCCCAAATGTCGCGGTCGAAATCAATGACGATGGTATTGAAACGCGCAATCGCATTAAACAATTCGGCGATGTAATCGTGTGGTTCGATTTGGGTGGTGTAGGGGTTCCAACTTAATCCCAAACTTTCTACAAAGGTTTTCGCGTTAGCTTGCCAATCAATTTGTGGATAGGCAGACAGATGCGCGTTGTAATTACCCACGGCCCCGTTAATCTTGCCCAGTAATTCAACTTTTTTCACAGCCTCAACCTGACGACGCAAACGCGCTGCAACGTTAGCCATTTCTTTGCCGACTGTGGTAGGCGATGCAGTTTGCCCGTGAGTGCGTGACAGCATTGGGACATCAGCGTAATCATGAGCCAGTTTGACTATTCCATTGATAATGGCCTCCGCGTCTTTCAAAAATACTTTGCGGCCTTCGCGCAACATCAAACCGTGTGACAGGTTATTGATGTCTTCGGACGTACAAGCAAAATGCACAAATTCCAAAACCGATTCGAGTTCAGCATTGCCAACAAATTTTTTCTTTAGAAAATATTCAACCGCTTTTACGTCATGATTAGTGGTACGTTCGATATCTTTGATGGCTTGCGCATCTTGCTCATTAAAATCGCTGACGATTTTATCCAGATATTGATTAGTAGCGGCACTGAATGTAGCTACTTCAGGAATACCAGCATGACGACTTAATTGTTGCAACCAGCGCACTTCGACTTCGACACGAAAACGAATCAAACCAAATTCGCTAAAAATTGTGCGCAGCGCAATGGTTTTATTGCCGTAGCGACCATCGACGGGCGAGATTGCGTTAAGAGCGGAAAGTGTGTCGAAGCTGTTGTTCATGTTGGACCTGTTTTGTATATAAAGTTAAAAATAAATTCTGTGAAAAGACCCCACCCTAACCCTCCCCTTACCAGGGGAGGGGACTTTACTCCCTTCTTTCCACGGAGTGGAATCTGTCCCTCCCCCTGGTAAGGGGGAGGTTAGGAGGGGGTCATGCTTTTAAATATTCCCGTCGATGGTGGTCAAGCCCTCAAGCATTTCCTTCACGCATTCCGCAATCTTCTTGCGCTGAAAAATCAATTGCCAGCGATTACCACCTAATTGTCGCCATAACATAGCGGAGCGCACTGCAGCCAAAAGCAATGCACGAATTTGATTCGCTATGCGCGGTTGTTGCAAATAATTGTAGTCACCTTTTACCTGAATGCGAAAACGGAAGGTGCTGAGTGTGTCGCTGTAAATTCCGCCGAGATTGGCAATCACATTTTCGTGAGTCTTGGAAAAATGTTGTGCCTGTTGATTCGCTTGTTCGATACGGCTGGCAATCACGTTGAGCATGTCTTTGCGGTTGGATAATTTTTTCTGCAAATGTAATACACCCAAAGCATAACGAATCACATCCTGATGTTTAGGTGTGTTTTTAATTAATAATTCGTTGAGCAGCTCCAAACCCATACGCAGATTGTTAACATCGCCACCATATATCTCAAGACTATTGGTTGGGTTTAAATCCAGAACTGAATTAATCGATGTATTAAACGCTTCCGAGGTCCCCTGTCCGGTTTTTGCGATTTGCTCAACTAATGCAACCGCCTGAAATAATCCAGCGAGTGCGAGCGTCAAATCATAAAAGTTTTTTTTCATGGACATGATCTTAAATACAGAGCCTTAAACATTGCTTGTGGATTCAATCACAGCACCACCCAAACAAATATCATCTTGATAAAACACCACTGATTGCCCCGGTGTGACCGCGCGTTGTGGTTGATCGAAAAATACTTCCAATTGGCCATTGGCTAATATTTTTATCAGACAATCCTGATCAGCTTGTCTATAACGTGTTTTGGCGCGGCATCTAAATTCGTTGCGAGTTTCACCGTTAATCCAATGCGCTTGTCCAGCAATTAATTGATTGGTGAACAACAAAGGATGATCGGTGCCTTGAACCACAATTAAAATATTGCGTTGCAAATCTTTTTGCGCCACAAACCAAGGTTCTTCATTCCCGCCTTTAACGCCACCAATACCTAAACCTTGGCGTTGCCCGAGTGTGTGATACATCAATCCCATATGTTTGCCCAATACTTTGCCTTCGGGGGTTTGAATTTCACCGGGCTGCGCGGGCAAATATTGTTGCAAGAAATCTTTAAAGCGACGTTCACCAATAAAACAAATACCAGTGCTGTCTTTTTTGTTGTGAGTGATTAAATCATGTTGTTCGGCGATGCGGCGCACTTCCGGTTTTTCTAATTCGCCGACGGGAAATAAGGATTTGGCAAATTCGGCTTCGCCAACTGCATGTAAAAAATAGGATTGATCTTTATTGGGGTCGAGACCTTTTAGTAGATAAGTATGTCCATCGCGATCAGCGCGGCGGACGTAATGCCCTGTCGCAATAAATTCACCGCCCAAGACACGTGCGTATTCCATAAATACTTTGAATTTAATTTCACGATTGCAGAGTATGTCGGGGTTTGGTGTGCGACCGGCTTTGTATTCTTCGAGAAAATGTTCAAATACATTGTCCCAATACTCGGCGGCAAAATTGGCTGTGTGTAATTTGATACCAATGCGGTCGCAGACTGTTTGTGCATCAGCGAGATCCACTTTTGCTGTGCAGTATTCTGTACCGTCGTCTTCGTCCCAGTTTTTCATAAACAATCCTTCAACCTCATAACCTTGTTGTTTGAGGAGAAGGGCAGAAACAGAGGAATCGACACCGCCGGACATGCCGACTATGACACGGGGCCTTGACGAATAACTTGAGGCATCAGACATAAAGGGCTTTGGATATGACGAAAAATCGAGCGCGCATTCTACCTGCCCCGGCCAATGACTTCCACTTAACCAACAACTTCAAGCGGAAAACGGCGTCCTGCTCGATAATCTTCGATGATTTGCAGAGTCATGGGGCTGCGTAGTTGATCTTTGCGTTGCAAAATTTCTTCGTATGTCAGCCAGACTGCTTCGATTATGCCCCGATCCAATGGACGATTAGGGTCATGGCTGATAACTTCACCTATAAATGTTGTTCGAAAGTAAGTGACCTTGTTTGATGGCGCCGTATAAAGATTCACGCCCACAACACCAGTGAGTTTGATGGTCCAGGCAGTTTCTTCGAGTGCTTCGCGTATGGCGGCTTCAGTCAGGGTTTCGTCAGGTTCCAGATGTCCCGCCGGTTGGTTATAGACTTGGCGACCATCGGCTTCTTCGTAGACCAGTAAATATCGTTCATCACGTTCGATCAGGGTTGCTACAGTTACATGGGGTGCCCAAGTCATATTGGTGTCTCATAAGTGGTGTAAAGGTTAAATCCAATTTTATCTCCTGACAGTCTATGACAGCCAAGTGTTATTAAATGTAAGTCGTTACGATTTGTGACAAATGTGTATTTTACCGACCGGTTGGTCTGTGACACAATCCGCGACCTGAAATTTTCAATTCTTCTGCCCAAGGATTTTTATTATGACTAAAACCAAGTCTGTGTTAGTAGCGGTAGGTTGCCTGACAGCAATTCTTTTGGTTCTTGTTGGATTAAAAGTTGTACAAGTGTATTACATGACGCAAGTTCCAAAGCCGCAACCCATTGAGACCATTAGTGTTTACGAAGCGAAAGAACAGTCTTGGTATGAAACTTATTCGGCAGTTGGCACAGTAGAAGCATCAGAGGGTATTCAGGTTTCTGCTGAAGTGGCTGGCAAAGTTAGGGAGATTAAATTCAAATCAGGTGATCAAGTGAAGAAGGGGTCGGTACTAGTTATTCAAGAATCGGGTAATGAACAAGGACAATTAAGTGCAGCCGATGCTCGATTACGTTTGGCTAAGTCTAATTATGACCGATTGGTTCAGTTGCGAAAAATAATACTGTATCTCAGAGTGAGTTAGATACGGCGGTACAACAAATGGAGTCGGCGCAGGGTGAAGTAGACAATTTAAAAACAACTCTTGAGAAGAAAATAGTTAGGGCTCCATTTGATGGTCGATTAGGAATTCGTAAAGTCGATCTCGGTGAGGATTTGCAGGTAGGGGAGGAGATTGTATCGCTACAGGCCACAAATAGTGTCAGGGTTAATTTTCCAGTGCCTCAATTTTGGCTAGTGAAAATGTCTCGCGGATTACCTGTCATGGTAAAACTGGGTGATGGATCAGAAACTGTGATTCAAGGTCAAGTTACAGCAGTCGGCGCTGATATCAATCCAAATACTCGCAACGCAATTGTTCAGTCTTATTTAGAAAATGAAAATAATGTATTGATCCCTGGGATGGCTGTAAATGTCACTGTTACGCTCGCAGCTCCACAAAATGTTTTGGCTGTTCCAGCCACTTCAGTGATCTATGCACCTTTTGGTGATACTGTTTTTGTTATCGAGAATAATGAAAAAAATAATCTGATAGCTCGCCAGCAGTTCGTTCGCTTAGGGCGGGCACGTGGGGATTTTGTCGAAATTCTTGATGGTATCAGTTCAAGTCAGAAAATCGCTATTGCAGGGGCTTTTCGTCTAAACAACGGACAGGCTGTAATGATTAGTGAGTTGCCTACGCCAGAGTTTTCAATAACTCCAACACCTGCTGATAATTAATTTTAGCGAGCAAAATTCTTATGAAATTTACTGATATTTTTATCAAGAAACCAGTGTTGTCTCTGGTGGTCAGTTTGTTAATTCTAATTTTAGGAATACAAGCAGCAAATAATTTAACGGTACGTCAATACCCTCGAAGCGATATTTCTGTCATTAGCATTCAAACGGTTTATGTGGGTGCTAATGCTGAGCTAGTAAAAGGATTTGTCACTACACCTATTGAGCGGGCTATTGCGTCTTCTGGTGGTATAGATTACATAGAATCTCAGAGCATGATGAGTGTTTCATCGGTCAATGTTCATCTTAAGCTGAATTATGACCCTCTCAAGGCAATGACAGAAATTTCTGCCAAGGTTAATGAGGTGCGTAACGAATTACCTCCTGAGGCAGAAGTTCCCACTATAAAAATTGAAGCTGCTGATCAAGAGTTCGCTGCTGAGTATTTGAGTTTTAGTTCGGAGATTCTTGAACAAAACCAGATTACCGAATTTTTAACGCGTTCAATTCAACCGCGGTTAACTGCGATTGCGGGAGTCCAAAAAGCTGAAGTCTTGGGCGGTCGTACTTTTGCAATGCGAATTTGGTTGAAACCTGATCGTATGGCCGCATTAAGCGTTACTCCTGTTCAAGTGCGAGCTGCATTGCAATCCAATAATGTGCAAGCTGCCGTTGGCAGTACTCGAGGTATGTACACTCAGGTTAACTTGAGTGCAAATACTGATTTGAAAAGTGTTGAGGATTTTAAAAGCCTTGTTATCCGTAATTCTGCTGACGGTATTGTTCGTTTAAGTGATATTGCAGATGTTGTGTTGGGTGCAGAAAATTACGATGCGGTTGTTAATTATTCTGGTGATACCGCAGTCTTTATGGGAATTTTTGTCTCTCCGAATGCAAATTCATTGGATGTGATCCGAGCAGTAAACGAGGAAATGGAAAAAATTCAAGCAGATTTACCTACGGGATTAAATGGTCGTGTTGCATATGATTCGACCAAATATATCCAATCGGCTATTAATGAAGTGGTAAAAACTTTAAGCGAAACATTATTAATTATCGTCATTGCGATTTTCCTTTTCTTGGGTTTCAGTCGTGCTGTCATTATTCCAATACTGGCTATACCTTTGTCCCTTGTTGGGGCATTTTTTATTATGCAGCTGTGTGGATTTTCACTGAATCTTCTTACTTTGTTATCAATTGTATTGTGTGTTGGATTGGTAGTCGATGATGCCATTGTGATGGTTGAGAATATTGACCGGCATATTCAGGAAGGCTTATCACCTTTTAAAGCAGCTATTGTGTCTGCGCGTGAGCTGGTTGGGCCTATTATTGCCATGACAGTTACATTGGCCTCAGTATATATTCCAATTGGTTTTGCAGGAGGATTGACTGGAACCTTATTCAGGGAGTTCGCAATTACGCTTGCTGGAGCTGTCACGGTATCGGCTATTGTAGCTGTGACTTTGTCGCCAATGTTAGGGTCAAGAATGCTAAAACCGCATAAAGCGTTGAAAGCTCCATTGGAAATTCCATTTGAAAAATTTCGCGATTGGTATTCGGGAAAATTAAATACTGCATTACATTTCCCTATCGGAATTTATATTTTTTGGTTTGTAATAACGATTCTTTGTGTGCCGCTTTATCTTTTCTCGAGTAAAGAATTGGCTCCCGTGGAAGATCAGGGCGTTATTTTCGGTTTAATCAATGGGCAGCCCAATTCAACAGTTGATCAGTCAAATTTTTATGGCAAGCAGGTTAATGAGGCATTTATGTCGATACCTGAGACAGATTTTACTTTTCAAGTTGCATCTCCTGTTGGTGGTTTTGCAGGTTTGGTTACCAAAGAATGGAGTAATCGTGACAGAACGGTTTTTGAGATAATGCCAGAAGTCCAAGCTAATCTTTCCAAAATTGCTGGTGTGAAAATTATGCCCGTGACACCTCCACCGTTACCGGGTGGAGGTCAAATGCCTGTTGAGTTTGTAATTGCTTCAACTGCAGATATTAAGGAGATATATTCCTATGCGATTAAACTTGAAGATGTAATGCGAAAATCTGGTAAGTTCTTTTTTCAGCAATTAAATGTTCGAGTTGATCAGCCTGATTACAAATTAAATGTTGATCGTGAAAAAGTTGCTGATTTGGGATTGAATTTGCAAACCGTTGTGGCAGATGTTGGAACGCTTCTGGGAGGCGGTTGGGTTAACCGGTTTAATATGGCTGGGCAAAGTTACAAAGTAATTCCGCAGGTAAAACGAGAAGCCAGATTAACGCCTGACGATTTAGCGAATTTGTATGTGACTGGACCAGAGGGCGCTTTAATTCGTTTGGATCAGGTTGCGTCTATGACGCACACCACGGAGCCACGTAGTATTAATAGAATGCAACAATTAAATGCTGTAAAAATTTCCGCTATGGGGTCTATTTCTACCAGTGAAGCTTTACTGTTTTTAGAAGATGAAGCACGTAAAATTTTGCCAAACAACTATTCTATCGATTACACCGGTGAATCTCGACAACTTGTGAGGGAGGGCAATACTTTTTTACCAGTATTTGCTTTGGCTGTAGTCATGATATTTTTGGTCTTGGCGGCTCAATACAACAGTTTTCGTGATCCTGTTGTAATTCTTCTTGGGTCGGTGCCTCTAGCATTGTTCGGAGCCCTTACTTTTACATTTTTAAAAATGTGGGCGCCCATCCCATTTTTTACAGATACATTTACAACTAGCTTGAATATTTATTCCAATGTGGGAATGGTAACTCTTGTAGGGTTGATTGCTCGAAATGGAATATTAGTCGTAGAGTTTGCGAATAGGCTTCAAGAAGAAGGTAAAGCAAAAATCGATGCAATTCGAGAGGCCTGCATCATTCGTTTACGCCCAGTAATGATGACAAGCATTGCAACAATTGCTGGTCACACGCCATTGATTTTTGTTTCTGGTGCAGGTGCTGAAGCTCGAAATTCAATTGGTATAGTGTTAGTGCTCGGCATGACAATTGGTACATTCTTTACATTATTTGTATTGCCTGCGCTTTACATGCTGATTGCAAAAGATCACCAAAAGCACAATGAGTTTGATCAAGAAGTTAATGCGTTAGATCAAGCAGAAGCACATTAATGATGAGCAGTATTGAAAATAAAATTCCCGGTGTTAAACAAATTATTGCAGTCGCCTCCGGAAAAGGTGGTGTAGGCAAATCAACAACCAGCGTCAATTTGGCGCTGGCTTTGTTTGCAGAAGGAAAAAAAGTCGGCATTCTGGATGCCGATATTTACGGCCCCAGTCAACCACAAATGTTGGGTGTGGGTTCGCGTCGTCCGGAAATTGTTTCAATTAACGGACAACAAAAAATGAAACCCATAATGGCTCATGGAATTCAATCGATTTCGATGGGCTATTTAGTTACCGAGCAAACACCGGTGATGTGGCGTGGGCCCATGGCAACCGGCGCCTTGTTGCAATTAATTCAACAAACGGCATGGGATGATGTGGATGTGTTGGTGGTTGATATGCCACCGGGTACTGGCGATATTCAAATTACGCTCGCGCAAAAAATTCCGGTGGCCGGTGCTGTGATTGTGACAACGCCCCAGGATATTGCTTTGCTGGATGCGAAAAAAGCCGTTGAAATGTTTCGCAAAGTGAATGTGTCCATTTTCGGTGTAATTGAAAATATGTCGACACACATTTGCTCGCAATGTGGACATGAAGAACATATTTTTGGTGATGGTGGTGGCGAGCGCATTGCGCGTGATTATCAAACACAATTATTAGGTGCTTTGCCTTTGGATATTCGCATTCGTGCAGATGTGGATTCGGGAAAGCCTACTTTAGTCGCAGAACCCGATTCTGCCATTTCAAAAACCTATCGCACAATTGCTAAAAATATTATTCAGCAGTTAGATCAATCGGCTGAAACGTCTTTTCCAGAAATTGAAATCAGCGACGACTGATCTCCACCACCGAGTGTTTGAAAAACTAAACTCAAAAAAAAGAGACGTCGGTGCGTCTCTTTTTATTTTCTAGTTGATGATTGCATCAAACTAAAAACGCCATTGCTGCCTCCATATCTTCTGACAAATCTTCCGATTCAGCAATTTGCATATCAGGATCAAGACCAAGTCGTTCAAAAGCAGTGACTGTGTTGTAATTCACTTTGCCCATTGCGGTATCAGTTCCTACATAACTTTGCAGCATGGCAACAGTGACTAGGTCAGCATAATCTGCTTTGGCAATGCTTCGGGTGAAATCCAGATGTTGGGTTGGGATATGCGCTAGCTCAGAGGGGAAATTCCAGGTTTTTAAAATTAACTCGCCAATCGGTGCATGAATTTGTTCAATTACGCTGTCGAGGGTCAGGCTGTCTTTAAGAAGGGCGGGGTAATCTTCTGCATAAGTTAAAATAGGGAGCACGCCTATTTTATGAACCAAGCCTGCCAGTGTTGCCTGATCGGGTCTGAGTTTTGTGTAGTGTTTGCAAAGTACATGGCAAATTCCTGCTACTTCACTTGATCGACTCCACACTTCGCGCATGCGAACATCCACTAAATCTGAAGTGGCCTGAAACATTTGTTCCATGGCTAATCCGGTTGCGATATTACAAGTATAAGAAATTCCCAAGCGCATTAAGGCTGTTCGTAAATCGTCAATAGCGCGGTTGGCGCGTAAGAGAGGGCTGTTGGCAACACGAATTATTCGTGCACTCAGGCCAGCATCATTCCCGATTACACTGGTGAGTTTGTCGATGCTGGCATTGGGGTCATCAGCCACTTCCCTGACTTTTAGTGCCACTTCGGGCAAGGTGGGTAAGACCAAACGATCATTTTTAATTGCAGTGAAAATATCGTCGCGAACTTTTTCAACTATGGGATTCATGCAGACACCTTAATTTTATTGATCCTCTGCTACAGGTATAGCATATGTCAGTTAATCTACCTGTCTTTTTTCTGGCTCATACCATGTTTATATTCATGAATTAAGATTGTTGAATTCATGTTCCCATAAATAAAAAAACCCGCCGAAGCGGGTTTGTTTTGCAACTTCAGATTAGATCGCAACAGTTTGTATTTCAACCGCTGCGATTCGTTTGCCTTCGTCCGCTGAATGTTGGTAGCTTTCGATTTCATTGAAATTTAAGTAGCGATAAATTTCACTGCTCATGCTATCCAATTTATTGGCGTAACTCAGGTACTCGGCCGGTGTCGGCAATTTACCTAATACTGCCGCCACTGCAGCCAATTCTGCTGAGGCTAAATAGACATTAGCACCTTCACCCAAACGGTTGGGGAAGTTACGTGTTGAGGTAGAAACTACAGTCGATTTTGGTGCTACGCGTGCTTGGTTACCCATACACAAAGAGCAGCCTGGCATTTCGGTGCGCGCACCTTTCACGCCGAAAATACTGTAGTAGCCTTCTTCGCGTAATTGGTGTTCGTCCATTTT
The DNA here is from genome assembly GCA_016712405.1 of Cellvibrio sp. Lineage (GTDB taxonomy): Bacteria > Pseudomonadota > Gammaproteobacteria > Pseudomonadales > Cellvibrionaceae > Cellvibrio. Next base: position 180,075 of record JADJRD010000001.1, read on the forward strand.
GGTGGGTGGTGCAATCCACAAGCGAGTCGACAATTCATCTTTGGTGCCAGCGAGCAATTTACCGGCTGCGCGGAAGTGACCAATGTTAGTCATGCAAGAACCGATAAAGACTTCATCAATTTTATTGCCTTGAACATCAGACAAGACTTTCACGTCATCGGGGTCATTCGGGCAAGCAAGAATGGGCTCTTTGATATCTTTCAAATCAATATCAATGATTGCTGCATATTCTGCGTCTTTGTCTGCTTCCATTAATTCTGGATTTGCTAACCACTCTTCCATTTTGCGTGCGCGACGTTCGATGGTGCGAACATCGCCGTAACCTTTGGCGATCATCCATCGCAACATGGTGATGTTGGATTTTAGATATTCGATGATAGGTTCTTTATCCAGTTTGATAGTGCAACCGGCAGCTGAACGTTCTGCAGATGCATCGGAAATTTCAAAGGCTTGTTCAACTTTCAGTTTTGGCAAACCTTCTACTTCAAGAATGCGACCAGAGAAAATATTCTTTTTACCTTTTTTGTCGATCGTCAGCAGACCGGCTTTGATGGCATAAAGTGGAATTGCATTCACCAAATCGCGCAAGGTAATACCCGGTTGCATTTCACCTTTGAAACGAACCAGAACGGATTCGGGCATATCCAAAGGCATTACACCCGTAGCCGCCGCGAATGCAACCAAACCAGATCCTGCCGGGAAGGAAATGCCAATCGGAAAGCGTGTATGGGAATCGCCACCAGTACCCACGGTATCGGGCATCAACATACGGTTTAACCAACTATGGATAATGCCGTCACCGGGGCGCAAAGAAACACCACCGCGAGTCATGATGAAGTCGGGCAGGGTATGTTGAGTTTCAATATCCACTGGCTTTGGATAAGCGGCAGTGTGACAGAAGGATTGCATGGTCAGATCCGCTGAGAATCCCAAACAGGCCAAATCTTTCAGCTCATCGCGAGTCATAGGGCCAGTTGTGTCTTGTGAACCTACGGTTGTCATATAGGGTTCGCAATAAGTCCCGGGGCGAATGCCTTTGACTCCGCAAGCTTTACCTACCATTTTTTGTGCAAGAGTAAAGCCCTTGCCTGAGTCAGCAGGCGCTTCAGGTAAACGGAATAACTTGCTGGGTGGCAAACCTAATGAAGCACGAGCTTTGGTAGTTAACCCACGGCCAACGATTAAGGGATACGACCGCCGGCTTGAACTTCATCCAACAATACATCGGATTTCAATTCGAATTCGGAAATCACTGCGCCTGTAGTCGCATTCAGGATTTTGCCTTCATAGGGGCGAACATCAATCACATCGCCCATATTCAAATTATCAACGGGTGCTTCAAAAACAAGAGCACCGGCATCTTCCATGGTGTTGTAGAAAATAGGGGCCACTTTACCGCCAATACAAACACCGCCCGTTCGTTTGTTGGGAACACCGGGAATATCATCACCAATGAACCACAACACCGAGTTGGTAGCCGATTTACGGGAAGATCCAGTCCCCACAACATCACCCACAAATACCAGAGGATAACCTTTGGTTTTTAATGCAGCGATTTGTTTGATGGGGCCAACTTTGCCTTGTTCGTCTGGGGTAATGCCATCGCGAGCCATTTTGAACATGGCAAGGGCGTGCAAGGGGATATCGGGTCGTGACCAGGCATCAGGTGCTGGTGACAGGTCATCGGTATTGGTTTCGCCGGTGACTTTAAAAACAGTGAGCTTAGTGCTCTCGGGAACTTTAGGTTTGCTGGTGAACCACTCGGCATCAGCCCAGGATTGCATCAATTCTTTCGCGTGCGGGTTGCCGGCTTTAACTTTCTCTTCTACATCGTGGAAGGCATCAAACATCAGTAGTGTGTGTTTGAGTTCTTTGGCAGCTAATGGGGCAAGAGTTTTGTCATCAAGCAAATTAACTAAAGTTTCGATGTTGTATCCACCGAGCATCATGCCCAGTAATTTAATCGCGAGAGGTTTATCGATCAGAGGAGAAGTGGTTTCGTTTTTGAGAATCGCGCTGAGGAAAGCAGCTTTTACATAGGCGGCTTCATCGACGCCAGGCGGAACGCGGTTGGTGATTAAATCCAGTAACACTTCAGCTTCGCCAGCTGGGGATTTTTCAAGAGGTCAACCAATCCAGCAACTTGTTCGGCGGTGAGTGGTTTGGGTGGAATACCTTCGGCGGCGCGTTCTGCGACCTGTTTGCGATAAGCTTCAAGCACGATTTTTTTCCTCGTATATGTGTAGGGTTACTCTCTCCGCAGGATCTCTGCCTCAAGAGGCTATCCATGACCTTCATGGATCAATGGAGAATTACAGGCAAGCAATCATCCAATGGGCGTCGAATTATAGCCTAATAATTCTCAGGAAGTGTTCGTTTTCCAAGGTAATCTTTATAAGACAAAACAAAGAATCCTGTGATATGTTCGCGCTTTCATTTCTACTGATTCAATCTCCCGGATAATTAATATGATCAAAAATAAATCAACCTTCGGCATTGGTATTTTGTTAGTCATGACAGGAACACTGATCGGATGTGATTCAAAATCTACCCCGTCGGATTCCGCATCGACTGCGTCCTCTTCGACGTCAATATCTACAACTTTGGCTTCAGAGGTTATTAATTTTACGCGTATGCCGTCAGCCGCTTGTTCTAATCAAGCGCCATCCGGTGAATTAACAGCGACTCGTATCGAAGCTGCCAATACAACTCGATCCGAACCTGGTTTATACGAAGGTCCAGTGTGGATAAAAGATGCGCTTTATTTTTCAGATTTTACTTTCAGTGCGGGATTTCCTTCACGTATCCAAAAGTTGGATTCATCCGGCAAGATGTCAGTGTTTATGGAAGATTCTGGCAGCAACGGCATTGCCGCTGATGCTCAAGGTAATTTGATTGCGGGCACACACAAATATAAAAGTCTTTCAAAATACAATATCAACACGGGCGAGCGCACATCAGTTGTAGAAAAATTTAATGAAAATCTATTTAACTCGCCGAACGATTTGGCCATCACAAAAGATGGAGTGATTTATTTTACGGACCCTGATTATCAAACAAAAGCTGCTCCCGGCGGGCAAGATAAAACACGCGTATATCGTGTGGCGACAGATGGCACAGTTAGCGTTGTCGATGACACGCTTTCCAATCCTAACGGAATTAGTTTATCTCCAGATGAAAAAACACTTTATGTGGTGGGCAATCAAGAAGCAGGTGTGTTGCGTAAATATGAAATTCTTGATGGTGTTCCGCAAATGGGTGTAACTATCGCTGAAGGAATTAATGTTCCTGATGGTATGGCAGTAGATTGTGCAGGCAATCTTTATGTTACGGAACATGTTGGAAAACAAATTCGGGTTTACACTCCTGAGGGTCAACAAATTGCGACCATTAAAGTTGATGCCAATGTGACTAATGCAGCTTTCGGCGGCCCTGAAAATAAAACCTTATTTATTACCGGTGCTGGTGCAGTGTGGAAATTGGATTTGGCTATATCAGGCTCAGCTTATTAATCCATGTTGTTAACTTCAGTCAAAACACCTTGTGTAGGAATATGTTCAACCGGGATAGGTGATAATGTTTGCCGGGGTTGTAAACGTTTTTCGCATGAGGTGATTGATTGGAATAGTTACACGCATGAGCAAAAAATGATAATTGCACAACGGTTGGAAAATTTTTTAACGCAAATCGTGCAAATTCATTTTCATGTGGCGAACGAAGATTTGTTGTTGGAGCAAGTCAAACATCAACAAATACTTTTTAAACCTGAACAAAATCCTTACTGCTGGCTGTTTGATTTGTTGCGCGCAGGTGCAAACCAAATACAGGATTTATCTTTGTTTGGTGTAATCCAATTAGCGAGTTCTGCACATCTATCACTCGCTGACATTCGCGATCACATCGATAAAGATTATTACGCGCTTTCATGCGCTTATTATGATCGTTACATCATTCCCGAGTTTTTTAAGCATGACTGATATTTCCCACATCAACCGTTTTTTACTTTGTGAAACCCCTGATCAATGGATACAAACTGCGCTGAAAAATCAGCCATTATTATTATTGGATCATGCCAATTGCGAAAAGAAAGCAGCATCCACGGCGATTAATTTGATGTGTCGTTATGTAGGTGATTTTGACATGATGCACAAAATGTCGCGCCTCGCTCGTGAAGAATTGCGGCATTACGAACAAGTGATGCAAATTATGGAAAAACGTGGTGTCGCCTACGAACAAATCACACCGGGTCGATATGCTGGAGAATTGCGTAAACCTGTGCGTACTCACGAACCGGGTCGTTATATTGATACTTTAATTATTGGTGCGATTATTGAGGCGAGATCCTGTGAACGATTTGCCAAATTGGCTCCATTTTTAGATGACGAATTAAAAGAATTCTATTTGTCATTATTAAAATCTGAATCACGCCACTACGAAGACTATTTAAAATTAGCAAAACGTGCAGCAGAAGGAAAAGATATCAGTGACCGTATTCAATTATTTTTGAGTGTTGAACAGGAATTGATTCAATCGAAAGATGACGAATTTCGATTTCATTCTGGAGTGAACTACTCGGAAACTGTATAGCGATTACGTCCGCCTTCTTTGGATTTGTAAAGGCCTTGGTCGGATTTTTCCAGCCAAGTCTTGTAGGTTGCATGTTGTTCGCTGAGTTCGCAAAGACCCAAGCTGATGGTAAAGCGAACATCCTGACCATCGTAATGAACGACCATTCCTTCAATTTTTTTGCGTAAGCGTTCGGCAAAGATACAGGCACCATCTACTGATGTGTTGGTGAGAATAATGCCAAATTCCTCACCGCCATATCGCCCGGCTATATCCAGATCCCGTACTTGTTCTTTGATCGCTTGGCTGACATGGCGAATGACTTCGTCTCCTGTCGGGTGTCCGTAGCGGTCGTTTACTTTTTTGAAATGATCTATGTCCATCATGATCAAAGTACTGGGATGTTTGTAACGCTCGAAACGTTTGAATTCCTGAATTAAGCGCAATTCCCAATAACCACGGTTATACAATCCAGTTAAATGATCGGTGCGACTTAAATTTTGTAATTTTTCATTGGCTTGTTGTTGAGCAATTTTGTTGACTGCAGTATCCGTTACGTCATAAATAATTACACAAATGTGTTCAACTTCACCCTTGGTATTGGGTAGCGGAATAATAGTGCTGTTTTGATACATGTGTTCCGCAGTGCCGGTAATGGGGCGATAGTGCGGAAATTTAAACAAATAAGGGCGTTGTTCCCAAGTGGTAAACGTAGCATTTTGCAATACAAATACGGATTCGGCTTTGTGACGGAACCAATCTTCAGAGAGTTCAGGGAAAACGGAGAACAAGCTTTTTTTCAAGACTTTTTCAGGGGTTTTACCGCTGTGATTTTGCATAAAACTGTTCCAAACCACCACGTTGTAGCGGTCATCCAGAACGATCAAGCCAACGTCTATGTTTTGCAGAATATCCATCTGCCAGTGAACGTCGTTAAAATTACTGTCTGCAACCTTATTTGACATGAAATCTCAGCTTCTTAATCCAATAAATAATCCAGTTTCTGTAATAATCCAGCAATTGAATGTTCAGCAATCACTAATAATAGGTCGCAATTAATTTGATGGTTTTCAATTGCATAATTGATCTCAACAACCAATGCTTGTTTCCATTTCATGCTGTTGCCCACCAGTAAATCATGAATATTACAGTGATGACCTAATAACATAGGTGGCCCAAAACTAAAGTGGGTATCCAACTGCTCGGCTAATCCTCGTAAACACGCGCCGTTCAACACATTGGCGGTATCCATCAGGAGTTCATTTTCAGCTTCTTCATCTTGAGCTTTTCCGTATTTCAGCAAGCTGGCCAAATCATTAAAGTCGGTGCCATGAAAAATTAGCATGGCTTCACCTGCAATGCCTCCACCAATAAAACCCTGGCAAACACCATGGATTAATCTATCGCCAGAGTCCGGGTTGATGGACTGAAGGGTCATGGAAATATCGGTAGGGTTGAGCACGCTGACTTGAGGGATGGATAAAACTACAAATACATCCAGCAGCCTTGCCAAGCGATCTCCTGCCTGACCCATGGCAACATTGGTAATTTCCTGGAGGCAATCACGTTGTTCCTCTGTGAGTAAGTATTGGCGCATACACCCCTGTCTTGGTAACAAATTCATCGACTATTCGAAGCTTAGCAGTAAAGTGAAAAATTGTTAGTTGTTGGAGGAAAATCCTTGTTCTTAAACAGATGTCGCAAGAGCCCACACAAAATTGTAGTATTGCCCACAAATTTGATAAGAAAGGTTATCTGTTCCGATGATTAATTCTACCTACCTCCCGAATTGCAGATTTGTGCGCCAAGTCACAACCTTAATTTTTTTCGCGCTTACTTCCACGAGCGTAATGGGTGCGCAGCCCCAGTGGCCGACCCCGACTGATGAGCAAGCAAAAGTCTATATAAAAACTTGCCAGTCGGATTACCAGCAGGTTTATCAATCCTTGTTGGAATTTGGCACACGCAAACAAGCGCAACCGACTGAAACCTTACTGAAGCAAATTAATGCCATGGATATTCTGATTGATAAACAAGTCAATCTGGCGGGGCTTTACGCTAATGTTCATCCGAATACTGAAATGCGCACAGCGGCAGAATTTTGTGAAAAAGAATGGATGAGTTTGGTCAGTGAAATTGCATTATCCCGACCATTATATGAAGAAATTCAGTTTATCAAGATGAATAAATTGAATGCAGAAGACAAGCGGTATGTGCAGCATATGCTTCGCGATTTCAGGCGTTCAGGTGTTGATAAAGATGAAGCAACACGCCAAACAATTAAACAACTGAATAATGAGATTATTCAAATTGGGCAGGAGTTTGATAAAAATATTCGCGAAGGTTCACGACAATTGGTGTTGAATTCAGTTAAAGATCTTGAGGGTATGCCACAGGATTATATTGATCAGCACCAGCCCAATGCGGAAGGCAAAATTCTGTTGACCACCGCTTACCCTGATTACAATCCATTCATGCAATACGCAAAAAGTGATGCCTTGCGCAAACAATATTATGTATTGTTCCGTCAGCAAGCTTATCCACAGAATAAAGATGTGTTAATGAAACTCATGCAAAAACGTTATGAGTTAGCCAGAATCCTGGGTTACAACAATTTTGCGGAATTTGTCACTGCTGACAAAATGATTAAAAGTCCGACTAATGCTCAGGAATTTATTGACAAGGTTTCCGCGATTGCGGCTGGAAAATCCAAACGTGAATATCAAGTCTTGTTGAAGCGTATGCAACAAATTGATCCCTCCATCACACAGGTTTCTGATTGGCAAAAAATCTATGCAGAAAATCTGATTAAAAAAGAACAGTATCAATTAGACTCTCAAGAAATCCGTCAATATTTTCAGTATGAAAAAGTGCGCAAAGGAATTTTTGATTTAACCGAAACCATGTTTGATGTGCAGATTCGTCCTTGGAAGACGGATGTGTGGCACGACTCAGTCGAAGCTTACGAGTTGGTTGAACACAATAAAGTGATAGGTCGTTTTTATTTGGATATGCATCCGCGTGAGAATAAATACAATCATGCAGCACAATTTTCAATAGTAAATGGGATCAAAGGTGTGCAATTGCCTGTGCATGCATTGGTGTGTAATTTTCCAGGTGGCGATGGCAAAGGTTTACTTGAACATTCCGATGTGGAAACCTTTTTACATGAGTTTGGTCATTTGATGCATGCACTTTTCGCAGGGCAACAAAAATGGATGTATTTTTCTGGCGTGAAAACTGAGTGGGATTTTGTTGAGGCGCCATCGCAAATGTTGGAAGAGTGGGTATGGGATGAAGAAACTTTACGCAGTTTTGCCACTAATGACAAAGGCGAACCTATTCCTTTAGATTTGATTAAAAAAATGAAAGCCGGTCGTGAGTTTGGCAAGGGTATGTGGACACAGCATCAACTCTTTTATGCCGCCTTGTCATTGAATGTTTACAATCAAGATCCTGCAAAAGTGGATTTGGATAAATTGATGGAAAAAATCCAAGCGACTTATTCACCCTTCGGTTATGTTGAGGACACCTATTTCTATACCAGCTTTGGTCATCTCAATGGTTATTCTGCTATTTATTACACCTATATGTGGTCACTAGTAATCGCTGCTGATATGCACAGCGAATTCGTCAAAAAAGGTTTGCGTAATACAAGACTGGCTAAACACTATCGCAAGACTGTTTTGGCTCCCGGTGGTAGTGGTGATGCGGCGGATTTGGTGAAGAAATTTTTAGGTCGATCCTATAATTTTGAGGCATTCGCAAAAGATCTTGCGGAGAAAAAATAGATGAGATGCCCCCTTGTAATTGAAAATATATTTTGTAGGGGCAGGCCCCTGTGCCTGCCCAGGGCGGCCACAGTAGGCCGCCCCTACGATATAAGAAATTCTTTGTGTTTTATTTCAATAATATTTGTTTTAATTTTTGGTTCTTCTGGTTGCGAACGAAAAACCTTGGTTGAGATTGGTACAGAAAATCAGGTTCTTTATTTTAGTAATGCAACTGATATTACTGGTATCGACCCTCATGGCACAAATGGAATGCCAGAGGCTCAAGTTATCACAGCGGTGTTCGAAGGTTTGGTAGCGAAACATCCTGAAACACTTGATGTAATACCCGCTACAGCAGATAAATGGGAAGTATCTGATGACGGTATGACTTATATATTTCATATCAGGGAAAATGCAAAATGGTCTAATGGTGATCCCGTTACAGCGCATGACTTTGTGAATAGTTGGTTGCGGGGGTTAATGCCGGCACTTGCTAATGAAACTGTCACCTCACTGTTTGTTTTAAAAATGCTGAAAAATTTTACAAAAAAGAAATTACTGATGTTTCGCAAGTGGGGTTTAAAGCTTTAGATGATCAGCATTTAAAAATTGAGTTAGAAAATCCAACCCCCGTATTTTTTGCAGCTATTGAATTATATCGCATTATATCCAGTCCATACGTCCAGTATGAAAAAGTTTGGAGCGTTGGATGACCCCGCAAACCCTTGGTCGAAAGTAGGCAACTTTGTAGGTAATGGGCCATTTACACTAAGAGAATGGGTGCCGGGAAGATCTTTGATTGTTGAACGAAATTCATATTATTGGGATAAAGATTTTGTCAAGTTAAATGAAATTCATTTTATGCCAATATCTCAACCTTTGGTTGAAGAAAGAATGTTTAAGGCAAAACATCTTCATAGAACCGAGTGGATGCCATTTGAGAAAATGCCGGTGTACAGAAAAAGAAATGATCCTGAATATAATCATTATCCGTATTTTTCAACTTATTATTATGCATTCAATGTTACCAAAGCTCCTTTTGATGATGCGCGAATTCGTAAAGCATTAGCCTATGCAATTGATCGCGAGTCATTGGCAGAAAGTGTAACCAATGGTGTACAAATTCCTACTGGTGCACTGACCCCGCCTAATACATTGGGTTACACATCTAGAACACAAATCACATACGATCCAGAGAAAGCCAGAGCCTTACTGGCTGCAGCAGGCTATCCCGACGGAAAAAACTTTCCCTATGCAGAATTGTCTTATAACTCATCTGAAGATCATAGAAAAATTGCTGAAGCCATACAGCAAATGTGGAAAAAAAAATCTCAATATTCGTATTGAATTAAAAAATCAAGAATGGAAAGTGTATTTACATGAAGTCAAAAGTCTTAATCATTACGTTGCCCGAATGGGCTGGGTAGGCGATTATATTGATCCCAATACATTTTTAGAAATATTTACCAGTTATAGTGGTGATAATCGCACAGGTTGGAAAAATCCCCAATATGATGCACTGATAAAAAAGGCCGCCACTATAAGAGATAAAGAACAGCGTTTTGAAATTTTTCAGCAAGCAGAAACTATTTTGTTGGAAGAGATGCCATTAATACCTATCTATAACTATTCAACAAATAATCTTGTTTCAACTCACTTGAAAGGATTTACTCCCAATCTTTTGGATTATTATTCCTACAAACATCTGTATCTTGAAGCCGATAAAAAATCACCCGAGTAATTTATGTTAGTGTTTATTTTAAAACGCTTGTTGCAAGCTATTCCTGTTTTGTTTTTGGTGACTACTGCCACTTTTTTTATGGTGCGATCTGCGCCGGGTGGGCCTTTTGATAAAGACAGATCCATTCCGCCTGAAGTCATGACGCAATTAAATAAACGTTATCACCTCGATGATCCACTTTGGAAACAATATTTGGATTACATGGGCAATTTGGTTAAAGGTGATTTCGGCCCATCGTTTAAATACGCCAGTCACTCTGTTACTGAATTAATTGCAGCAGGATTCCCGGCAACAGCAGAACTTTCGCTGTATGCAATTTTATTTGCATTGGTCGCAGGATTGTCAGCGGGAATTTATGCAGCACTGAAACACAATACAGCAGGTGACTATATTCCCATGACAACCGCTATGTTAGGCATTTGTATGCCGACATTTGTATTGGGGCCAATTTTATTATTGATTTTTGGTTTGTGGTTAGGTTGGTTGCCGGTTGCGGGTTGGGGGCAGGTGCCTGGCGATAAAGTTTTACCGACCATTACCTTGGGTTCTGTTTATGCGGCTTATATTGCGCGTATCAGTCGTGGCGGTATGCTCGAAGTCCTATCGCAAGATTATATTCGTACGGCACGTGCAAAAGGCTTATCCAATTTCCGAATTATTTTTGTGCACGCCTTGCGTGGAGGTATCGCACCGGTCGTTTCATTTTTAGGGCCAGCAATTGCAGGATTATTAGCAGGTTCATTTGTTGTTGAGTCCATCTTTCAGGTTCCGGGACTTGGACGTTTTTATGTGATGGCAGCATTTAATCGTGATTACACCATGATTTTAGGTTGCACCATTTTCTTTGCGTTTTTAATTATCGTGTTTAATTTGTTATCGGATATTTTACTGGTTTGGTTAAACCCAAAATTACGTCAACAATTGAGTAATGGAGTTTAATCATGACGTCATTAATCATAACAAAAACTGAAAAAGGCACCTCATTAACGCAAGATGCCATTCGTCGCCTTAAAAAAAATAAAATGGCAATGACCGGTTTGTGGATTTTATTATTCATGATAACCATCGCGCTATTAACTCCCTTAATCGCACCTTATTCATACGAAGAACAAAATTTGCAATTAGGTGCGTCGCCACCTTCCGCAGAGCATTGGTTAGGCACCGATACATTAGGCCGCGATCAACTCACTCGCATTATGTATGGCAGTCGTATTTCATTAATGGTCGGTTTTGTTGCAACTGCTGTTGCACTGACTATTGGTGTTTTATGGGGCGCCATCGCCGGATTTATGGGCGGCAGAATAGATGCGGTGATGATGCGATTTGTCGATGCACTTTATGCTTTACCTTTTACAATTTTTATTGTGTTGTTAACGGTTATTTTTGGTAGCAGCATGTTGCTGTTATTTTTAGCCATAGGTGCAGTCGAATGGCTGACAATGGCGCGCATCATTCGTGGTCAAGTATTAAATGTTAAGCAACAGGAATTTATTGAAGCCTCGGTTTCAATTGGCTTGTCACCTTGGAAAATTATTACGCGTCACATTATTCCCAATGTGCTAGGTCCGATCATTGTGTATTCAACCTTAACTATTCCCAGTGTAATTTTATTGGAATCCTTTTTGAGTTTTCTCGGGCTGGGTATTCAGCCACCGGCAAGTTCTTGGGGTTCATTAATTTCAGCTGGTGTTGAAACTATGGAAGAATATCCCTGGTTATTAATTTTCCCCGCATTAAGTTTAACCCTCACTTTATTTGCGTTGAATTTTTTAGGTGATGGTTTGCGCGATGCACTGGATCCAAGATCGGCGAGGGATTAATGATGAATCATTTATTGTCAGTAGAAAATTTGCGTATTGTGTTCAATACTCGTCATGGTCAAACAGTTGCGGTTGATAATCTTTCTTTTGATTTAAACGCGGGTGACACTTTGGCAATTGTGGGTGAATCCGGTTCGGGTAAATCAGTGGCTTGCTACAGTTTGTTGGGTTTGATTCCGAGCCCTCCGGGAAAAATTGAATCGGGTGCTGCAGTTTTTAAAGGTCAGGATTTACTCCAATTAAATGAAGATCAATTACGAAAAATTCGTGGCAATAAGATTGCAATGATTTTTCAAGACCCGATGACATCATTAAATCCTTACATGCGCATTGTCGATCAACTGGTGGAATCGTTAAAACAACATCATCAGGTCAGCAAAAAAGAAGCGCGTGAAAAAGCCATAGCTGCTTTGATTGATGTAGGCATTCAGGATGCAGAAAAACGTATTGATGATTATCCCCACCAATTTTCGGGCGGAATGCGCCAGCGAGTGATGATTGCGATGGCGTTAATGGCTGAGCCGGAACTATTGATTGCCGATGAACCTACCACAGCTCTGGATGTTACAGTACAGGCGCAGATTCTAAAATTAATTAAAGATATTCAAATCAAACGCCAATTGGCGGTAATTTTTATCACTCATGATCTCGCTGTGGCTGCACAAATTTCAGATCACATTTTAGTGATGGAAAAGGGTAAGCAGATTGAATACGGTGATACTCAAGGGTTGTTTTCAGCATCAGTACAACCCTACACTCAAAAATTGTTATCCTCGGTTTTGCGTTCGGCCAAAACATTTCCGAGTCTTGTACGGCAAGATGAAAAACCTTTGGTTGAAATTCATCAGCTGAAAACCAGTTATAATCTATCGGATGACAGCATTTTTAATTTTAAAAAATCCCGTAAAGTCGTTTTGCAAAATCTCAATTTGGATATTTATAAAGGTGAAATTTTAGGCGTTGTTGGCGAGTCAGGTTCAGGCAAGTCTACTTTGGGTCGTAGCATAATTCGGTTACTGGAAGCTGATGAAGGAAAAGTACTGTTTGAAGGGCGAAATTTATTAGAGATGGATTATTCGGATTTAAAAATTGCTCGCCGTGACTTTCAAATGATCTTTCAAGATCCTTATGCGTCACTCGATCCTCGTATGACGGTTTTTGATACATTAGCCGAACCTTTGTTGCATCATAAATTAGCCAATAAAGGTAATATCGAAGAGCAAGTGAATGCACTAATGGATGATGTGGGTTTGGAGCCTGCTGCCATTCGAAAATATCCACATGAATTTTCTGGTGGTCAACGCCAGCGTATTGCGATTGCACGCGCTATTTCCTTAAAACCAAAATTAATTATTGCTGACGAACCTGTATCAGCATTGGATGTAACTATTCGCGCACAAATTCTTGCGTTGTTGCTGGAGCTAACGCAGAAGCATCAATTAACCTTATTATTTATTTCGCATGACATGTCAGTTATTCGTTACCTCTGTGACAGGGTTGTGGTGATGAAAGATGGTAAATTAATTGAGCAGGGTGCAACAGAAGATTTGTTTAATCATCCCCAAGAAGTTTATACACAACAATTATTAGCCGCCGTTCCTATTTTATCTGTTAATTCCAAGTTGTAATCTTATGCAGTTGATTCATCAATTATCTGAACCTCAAGTTCATCAATTACACCAGTTATACCAAAACGAATACTGGTCAAAAGGCCGCACCATTGAAGATACTTTTCGTTGTGTAGAAGGTTCATCCATTCTCTTTGGATTTGTTGAGGGCGATGATTTAGTCGCTTTCGCCCGCGTGGTGACAGATTATGTTTTTAAAGCCTTTATTTTTGATGTGATAGTGTCAGAAAAATTACGCGCCCAAGGTGTGGGAAAAAAAATCATAGAATCTATTCTGGATCACACCGATCTACAAAAAGTAAAACATATCGAACTTTACTGCTTGCCTGAGCTTTTCGGTTTTTATAATCAATTTGGATTCACTCATGATATGGGTGCCATGCAATTGATGCGACGCGATAGAGATTATTAGAAAAAACTGTTTATCCATACAGTAATTTTCATCACATTTTCGCCCATCAAATCGGGTGTAAACCCGCAAACAAACCTGTAGAATTCCGCCTTTACATAATTTCCTGTGCCCGAAAAATCGGACATCTTTTTATAACTAGAGTGAATTCTATTTATGCGCCTGAAGTGCATCAAATTGGCTGGATTTAAATCATTTGTTGATCCAACTACTGTAAATTTTCCCAGTAATCTTTGTGCCGTTGTTGGGCCGAATGGTTGTGGCAAGTCGAATATTATTGACGCTGTGCGTTGGGTGATGGGTGAGTCATCAGCCAAAAACCTGCGTGGCGAAAATATGACCGACGTTATTTTTAATGGCTCCAGTGGCCGTAAACCTGTGGGTCAAGCTTCAATCGAATTGGTGTTTGATAACTCGGATGCAACCCTTACGGGTGAATACGCTGCTTTCACCGAAATTAGTATTAAGCGTAAAGTGGGGCGTGACGGAGATAACTCCTATTTTTTAAACGGAACCAAGTGTCGCCGCCGCGACATCACCGATATTTTCCTTGGCACTGGTTTAGGCCCTCGCAGTTACGCGATTATTGAACAGGGCATGATCTCAAAATTAATTGAAGCTAAACCTGAAGATCTGCGTGTTTACATTGAAGAAGCGGCAGGTATTTCCAAATACAAAGAGCGTCGTCGTGATACTGAAAGTCGTATGCGTCGCACTCAAGAAAATATGGAGCGCTTGACGGACATTCGTGATGAATTAGAGCGTCAACTCTCACGTTTGCAACGTCAGGCTCAATCTGCAGAAAAATACGCCGAATACAAACAAGAAGAGCGTTTGTTGAAAGCACAACTCCAAGCCCTCAAATACAAATTGTTGGAAGAGCAAACGCAAACCAAGCGCGCAGGAATTCGTGATTTGGAATTGCGTATGGAATCCTTCGTGACTGAGCAAGTCAACAAAGATACCGCCATCGAAAAATATCGTTTGGATTACACTGAACTGGGCGATAAATTTAATGAAGTGCAAGGCCGTTATTATTCTGTCGGTGCGGATATCGCCCGTTTAGAACAAAGTATTCAGCACGCCAATGAGCGCGCTCGTCAATTACAAACTGATTTGGATCAAACTCAGCGTGATTGCCGTCATGCAGAAGAAAATTTATTAGCGGATAGTCAAAAAGCTGAACTATTCAATGCTGAAATTTTGGAAATTGAACCTGAGTTAGAATTAATTCGTGCGGCAGAAGAAGGCTCTGGTGAGGCATTGATTGGTGCCGAAGAATCCATGCAGGAATGGCAAAATAATTGGGATAATTTTAATCAGCGCGCAGCTGAGCCTCGACAACGCGCAGAAGTACAGCAATCCCGTATTCAACATTTGGAACAAGTTCAACAACGATTATTACAGCGTGTCGAAAAGTTAAGAGAAGAAAAAAATAATCTTCAAGATGACAATGTTGATGATGAAATAGGATTGTTAACTGAACAGTTGGCTGAAATGGATTTGCAGGCGGAAGAAAAACGCGAGCTTTCCACACAGCTAACGGAGTCACTCGAACAAACTCGTAATGAAAATTTAGGTTTCAACAACGAATTGGATCAGGCGCGCAGCCGATTGCAAACCTTGCGCGGTCGTCATGCTTCACTCGAAGCATTGCAACAGGCAGCATTAGGTGAACAAAATAAAATGGTTAGCCATTGGTTAACGCAACAGGGGTTAATTGATAAGCCACGACTTGCAGAAACGCTTCGTGTTGAGTCTGGTTGGGAAAAGGCCGTTGAAACTGTTTTAGGTAATCATTTACAAGCTGTTTGTGTTAATGGGTTTGATCAAGTCACAGGTGTGTTGAGTGGCCTAACTCAAGGGCAATTAATGCTGCTTGATACCCATGCGAAGTTGAATTCTTCCGGTTCCAATAAAGCTGGGTTGTTGAGCACAAAAGTGAATGCTGATTGGGATGTTGCAGCACTACTCAATGGTGTTTATTTTGCAAATAATTTACAGCAAGCATTGCAGTTGCGTAATCAATTGTCTGTACATGAATCCGTTGTGACTCAAGAGGGAATTTGGTTAGGTGCACAATGGTTGCGTGTGATTCGTGACAATGACGCCAGTGCGGGCGTGATAGCTCGTAAACAAGAATTAGAACAACTTACTTCCGAAATCGAAACCTTACAAACTCAAGTCGCTGAATTAAATTCATCGCTTGAATTAGGTCGTGAATCCATTAAATCTTTGGAGCAACAGCGAGAAGCTTCTCGTCGTGAGGCGGATGAGCAACAGCGTCGTTATTCAGAATTGCGTTCACAATTGAGTGCAAAACAAGTGCGTATTGAGCAGACCTCAATGCGCCGTGAGCGTTTGGATAATGAAATTCGTGAAGCGCGTGAACAAATGGAGCAAGAAGCTGAACATTTGTCAGAAGCGCGAATGATATTAAGTGAAGCTATTGAAATGATGGGGCAGGATACAGATCAACGAGAGTCTTTGTTAAAGCAGCGCGATGATATTCGTTCGTCACTGGATAATGCTCGTCAAAAAGCACGTCACGATAAAGATAAATCCCACGAATTGGCAATGCGATTTCAATCGCTCAAAACTCAATTGGATGCGACGCGAATTGGCATTGAACGTTTGCGTGAACAAACGGCCAGGTTGCAAGAGCGTCGTGAACAACTGCTGGCAAGTTTGAGCGAAAGTCGTGATCCGGTTGAAGAATATAAAATGGAATTGGAAGCTAGTTTAAGTAAGCGGCTTTCTGTTGAACAACAATTAACGGCAGCTCGTCGAGAATTGGAAACAGTTGAGCAAGCGTTGCGTGGTGCCGAGCAAGCGCGCACTCGTGCTGAGCAAGAAGTTCAAGCAGTGCGTGCGCATTTGGAACAAGAACGTTTAGCTGCACAAACTTTTGAAGTGCAACGTGCTGCAATTATTGAGCAGATGCAAGAAGATGATCTTGATGTCAATACTATTCTTGCCGAATTACCTGAAGGCAGTGAAATCAAACCGATTGAAGTTGAATTGGAAGATGTTGCTCAAAAAATTTCTCGTTTGGGGCCGATCAATTTGGCGGCCATTGATGAATATAAAACAGAATCCGAGCGAAAGAATTATCTTGATGCGCAGCATGCTGATTTAACAGAGGCGCTCGAAACTCTGGAAAATGCGATCAAGAAAATTGATCGTGAAACTCGAACCCGCTTTAAAGAAACCTTTGATCAGGTTAATAAAAGCTTGCAAGAACTTTTCCCGAAAGTCTTTGGTGGTGGGCATGCCTACCTTGAATTAACGGGTGAAGAATTATTGGATACAGGTATAGCCATTATGGCGAGACCACCAGGTAAACGTAACTCCACGATTCATTTGTTATCCGGTGGTGAAAAAGCATTAACCGCTATTGCCTTGGTGTTTTCAATTTTCCGATTGAACCCGGCTCCCTTCTGTATGCTGGACGAGGTGGATGCGCCATTGGATGATGCTAACGTAGGTCGTTATGCGCGCATGGTTGAAGAGATGTCGCAACATGTGCAATTTATTTACATTACACATAATAAAATCGCAATGGAAATGGCACATCAGTTATTGGGTGTGACCATGCATGAACCCGGTGTTTCTCGTTTGGTAACGGTAGACGTAGATGAAGCTGCGGAATTGGCAGCGCTTTAATAACAACCTTAAATAATAAAGTCATTAATTGCGGAAATTGTTATGAAAAACTGGATTATCATTGCTGGCACTTTGTTAATTCTTATAATCATCATTGATGGCATTCGTCGTAAACGCAATGATCGTTATGGAAAAATTCGTGTGTCGCCTAATATGAAAAGGCGATTGAAAAATTCTGTACCGGAAGAGCCTGTAGTCGAAGAAAAGCCTAGTTATGTGAGTGAGCTTCCCAACGGTGGCGCTCGTGTCGTTGGGCATCGTGACCCATCCGATCTTGTTAAAGGTTTAATTAAGCGCCCATCTCAGTTTAAAAAAACCGAACCTGTTATTGCTCGTCAAAATCGAACACCTGAACAAACCCGTTTAAATCTTGATGAAGCGGTTCCCATGTTAATGGAATCGGTCGATGCTGCTAACGCACAACAGGAACGCGTAGAGCCACACTTCAACGAAAATTCCCATCTTGATAATATCGATAATCATTCAGATGATTATGATGATGATCAAGATTACGATCATGAAAATGATGATGACGATCATTTATATGAGGATGAGGATGATGCTGATCTGGATACTGAATATGAAGAGAATCAAGATCAAGAAGAGTCAGCTTATGAAGAAGAGCATTTTGATGAGGAGCATTTCGATGAAGAAGAGCAATCTACTTCAATAAATGCTGTTCAAGAACCTGAAGAAGTTTTTGTCATTAATGTCATGGCAGCAAAAGATCAAACACTGCAGGGCAATCCGTTGTTAGATACAGTTCTTCAATGTGGAATGCGTTATGGGCATATGGATATTTTTCATCGTTATTCAGGCGCAAAGGGTGAGGGTACGTATTTATTTAGTATGGCTAATATGGTGAAGCCGGGCACATTTGATCTTGATGCTATGGATCAATTTGAAACACCGGGTGTCAGCTTTTTTATGACCTTGCCGATCAACGCCGACTCAATGCAAACATTTGACTTAATGGTTGATACGGCACGAACACTTGCAGAAACTCTTGGTGGCGAATTAAAGGATGACCAACGTAGTGTTATGACCAAACAAACTCTGGAACATTGTCGTCAACGTATTCGTGATTATGAGCGTCAGCGTTTGTTTCGTCGGCCAAAATAAATATTGTAGGATCGCGTGGAGCGAAGCGATACGCTTCAGATTTGAATCGCAGAGTTAAAAACAGGATCGCTATGTCAAATTTGTCATTATTTAACGAAAAATCCGATGAAGTTTCTCAGTTGCGTGAACTCATTAATTTTCATAATTATCGTTATTATGCGTTAGATGATCCTGAAGTTCCTGATGCAGAATACGATAGGCTCATGCGTCGCTTGCGTGAAATAGAAGTCGAAAATCCTGATTTAATTACGCCTGATTCTCCCACCCAGCGTGTTGGATCAAAACCTCTCTCTGAATTTACAACCATAGTGCATGAGCTGCCTATGCTGTCGCTGGATAATGCATTCAGCGATGAGGATTTATTCGCATTTAATCAACGTATCCAAGACAGGCTGAAATCAACGGCGGATGTTGAATATGTTTGTGAAGTCAAATTGGATGGGCTTGCTATCAGTTTGTTGTATCAAGATGGAGTTTTGGTTCGTGGTGCAACACGGGGCGATGGTACTAATGGTGAAGATATTACACAAAATGTACGCACTATTAATTCCATTCCATTGCGATTAATGGGCAGCGGCTTTCCGGCTGTGTTGGAAGTGCGCGGTGAAATTTATATGCCTAAAGCCGGATTTAATGCGTTAAATGAAAAAGCGCGTGCAGCTGGTGAAAAATTATTTGTGAATCCACGTAATGCAGCGGCAGGTTCATTACGACAATTGGATTCTCGCATTACCGCTAATCGTCCATTGGAAATGTGTGCTTACAGCGTGGGATATGTTGAAGCAGGTAATTTGCCTGCGGCTCATCACGATATTTTGCAAAGTTTAAAACACTGGGGATTTCTCACTAATCGTGAAACGCAATTGGTATCCAATATTGAAGAGGCGATGAAATTTTATCGCGGTATTGGTGATCGTCGTGACAAATTGGCTTACGACATTGACGGCGTTGTTATCAAAGTTAATTCCATTGAACTACAACAAGAATTGGGATTTGTATCGCGTGCCCCTCGTTGGGCTGTTGCTTACAAATTTCCAGCGCAAGAAGAAACCACTGAATTATTGGATGTAGAATTCCAGGTGGGTCGT
This sequence comes from Cellvibrio sp., assembly GCA_016712405.1. GTDB lineage: Bacteria > Pseudomonadota > Gammaproteobacteria > Pseudomonadales > Cellvibrionaceae > Cellvibrio. The sequence continues at coordinate 199,888 of JADJRD010000001.1, forward strand.
ACTGGTGCGGTAACTCCGGTTGCACGACTACAGCCAGTATTTGTCGGTGGCGTGACTGTTTCCAATGCGACATTACACAATCGCGATGAAATTCAACGTCTGGGAATCAAAATTGGCGACACCGTAATTGTGCGTCGTGCAGGTGATGTGATTCCACAGATTGTACAAATTGTGGAATCAAAAAGACCTGCTAATGCTCGTGATATTATTTTCCCTGAACGTTGTCCCGTGTGTGCTTCTTCAGTAGAAACTATTGAGGGTGAAGCGGTTGCCCGTTGTTCCGGTGGTTTAATTTGTGCTGCCCAACGTAAAGAAGCTATTAAACATTTTGCGTCGCGTAAAGCGATGAATGTTGAAGGGCTGGGTGACAAGTTAGTTGAACAGTTGGTGGATCAGAATTTGGTCAAAAGTTTGGCTGACATATATACGCTGGATTTACAAACATTGGCTAATTTGGATCGAATGGGCGAAAAGTCAGCCGAAAATATTTTGGAGGCTCTGAATAAATCCAAACACACTACATTGTCTAAATTTATTTATGCGTTGGGAATTCGCGAAGTGGGTGAATCGACGGCTCGGAATCTTGCGAATCACTTTGGTAGTTTTGAAGCTTTGGCTTCGGCATCTGAAGAGATGCTTTTGGCTGTTAAGGATGTGGGTCCTGTTTGTGTTCATTTTTTGACGGATTTTTTTTCTCGCGACGAAAATAAACAAGCTGTAGAGGCTTTAAAAGCGAATGGAATTGAGTGGAGCAATATCGAATTAAAATCGATAGCTGATCTGCCGCTGGCATCTTCAACCTATGTTCTTACAGGCAGCTTGACACGATTTTCACGTGAAGAGGCTTCTGCAACATTAATTGCTTTGGGCGCAAAAGTTTCAGGAAGTGTTTCTTCAAAAACTACAGCGCTATTTGCGGGTTCTGAGGCGGGATCAAAATTACAAAAAGCAGAATCTCTTGGTGTGCCAGTGTTGGATGAGCAGGCATTGATTGATTTGTCGTCGCAACATAGTATAGAAATTTGATGAATAATATTTGTGTATCAACTGTAGGGGCAGGTCCTTGCGCCGGCTCTTGGCGTTCACGGGGGGTTGCCCCTACAGGTTTGAGATTTATTTTTTTGATTCTCGTTTTTTCGTTATTAACTGCCTGCGCTTCAACCAAGCCCCCTTCAAATTCAGAAAATATCTGTTCAATCTTCACTGAAAAAAAAGGTTGGTATAAAGCCGCAAAAAAAGCGGAAAAACGTTGGGGATCTAAAGCGCCTGTGTTGATGTCGATTATGTATCAAGAGTCACAATTCAAACATAATGCCAGGCCCGGTAGAACAAAAATTTTATGGATTATTCCTGGGCCACGAAAAAGTGATGCATTTGGTTATGCACAGGCTAAAGATGCCGTTTGGGAGGAATACCAAAAATCTGGAGGTGGTATTTGGTCAAGGCGTGATGACTTTGCGGATGCGATTGATTTTATCGGCTGGTATAACACCCAGAGTAAACGCCGCAGCGGTATTGGAGTCAATGATGCGAATAATCTATATCTAGCCTATCATGAGGGGCATGGAGGTTTTAATCGACGTACTTATAAAAGTAAAAGTTGGTTAATTGCCACTTCGCGTAAGGTGGCCGATAGATCATTCCGTTACTCCAAGCAATTGCAATCTTGCGAGAAAAAATTATCATCCGGTTGGTGGCCTTTTTAGGTGATTCCAAAGAGAGAAAAGCTAATGGATCAAGAATCGATTGTGTATGGCTGTATAAAAGATGTTCCTCCGGAACTGGCCGATGCTCATCGATTGCAAATTAATCGTGATGCCATTTTGCAATTAGCGCCAGCCGAAGATTGGCCTTTTTTATGTCAGGAAATGTTTTCATTGCCTCGCCAAAAAAATGAATCATCACTGCGTTATTTAACCGAAGTGATTCACTTTGGTGCTTCATATAAAGCGGTCGAATACGAATGGGATCAATGGATTGCACAATTTGAGAAATTATTAAGCCAAATGTATTGGGTCTCTGCAACAGTACATTTAGAAACGGAATTATCCGGTAAACATACATTTGTGTGGGAAACCCATGATGCATGTCATGTTCCTGGTTCAGGAAATGTGAAAGTAAAATGTGAATGGAGTCATGAAGGGTTTTTGCACAGTTAATATTCTCCCTCTCCCTCTCCCTCTCCCTCTCCCGCGAAGCTAGAGGGAACGGATGTAAAGAATAGTTGCAATTTTTATTCGAGATCAAAATATGTCACAACTCATTACTCCTGATGTTCGTTTTCGTCGTTTACGTAAAACATCGGTATTGCGCGATTTGGTGCGAGAAAATCATCTGCGCATGACGGATTTTATTTTGCCGATTTTTGTTGAAGAAGATATTACTGAACCCGTTGCGATTAAATCTATGCCAGGTGTTTTTCGTTATCCTGAATCACAATTAGCCGATGTGGTTAAGCGTGCTTGGAATAAAGGTATTCGCGCCATTCTTTTATGTGGTGTTTCTACGCATAAAGATGATATAGGTTCGGATACATGGAATGAAATCGGTTTGTTGTCGCGAATGATTCGTGCTGCAAAAAAAGCGCAGCCGGAAATGCTGGTAATTAGTGATAATTGTTTTTGTGAATACACGACCCATGGTCATTGTGGTGTTGTTCATGAACATGATGTCGATAACGATACAACATTATCCAATTTACAAAAGCAAGTTGTCTTGGCTGCAAAAGCGGGCGTGGATATGATTGCACCTTCCGGTATGATGGACGGTATGATCAGTGCAATTCGTCAAGCATTGGATGAAGCTGGCTTTCAGCATATTCCTATCATGTCTTATTCAACAAAATTTGCATCGGCGTTTTATGGTCCCTTTCGCGATGCGGTTGATAGCAATTTCAAAGGCACTCGCAGTAGTTATCAAATGGATCCGGCTAATGCACGAGAAGCCTTGGCTGAATCATTGCAGGATGAAGCCGAAGGTGCGGATATTTTAATGGTGAAGCCTGGAATAGCTTATTTGGATGTTTTGGCTTCTATACGCGCAAACAGTATGAAGCCTTTGGCGGTTTATCAAGTGAGCGGTGAGTATGCCATGATTAAAGCGGGTGCTGCTGCCGGTGTAATCGATGAGAAAGCTGTGGTCTTCGAAAGTTTAATTGCATTCAAACGAGCTGGGGCAGATTTAATCATTACCTATTACGCAGAGCAAATGGCAGATTGGTTGTAATAATGAATAAAGTATTAGCAATTTTAAACAGTAAATATTTTTTATCGACAATTATTGGCTTGAGTATTCTTGTGATAATTATTGGCGTGCTAATGGTTAAGCGTGCCAATGAACAGGCGGCTGTTTATGCTGAACAACAAAAGCAATCCGCTGATCAACAGGGATCACAAGAAGATGATGCCATGATTCAGGAATTTGAATTAATTGCGAAACAAGCGGAAGCAACATTAAAAGCGTCCCGATCTCCTGATTCGGGGTTGCCGGCAAAAATGGATTTTACTACCGATGAAAATCGCAAGAAAGTAGCTGACATGAAAAATAAAACCCCTGTTCAGGGTACAGAAGACTGGTGTGAGGTAATGATGATAAAACCTGACGCTGATTGGACTGAAGCTGAGCAAGGAATCTTTGCAAAAAATTGTTTGTAGCTTGTTTAGTTAACTTTTAATTGAGGAAAGTGCCGGGCGATTTTCTTGAGCATTTTATCTTGCTCAATAGGTTTGACCACATAATCATCAACACCCTCGTCAATAGCTTCACGAATTTGTTTGGCTTCAGTGACAGCAGTAACTAGCATAAAAATAGTATGGTGATATCGCTCGGATGCACGCATTGCCGTGTGTACATCAATGCCATTTTTTTCAGGCATATGCCAATCACACAAAACCAAATCATAAACCGGATTGGTATCAAACATCATAGTGACCGCTTTCATTCCATTATCGGCCAACTCAACCTTCTCTATGCCGGCAGCATTCAGCATGGCTTTTAATAATTCCAATAACAAGCTGTCATCGTCTACTACCAATACTCTCATTTGGTCGGGCATTAATTGCTGACGGCGTATTTGTGCAGCTTGTTTTGTTGGGGACGCTGCTTTTGTTGAAACGTAATGGTTTACCTGACTTGTATCGCCAGTTTCCGTTTGAAGTTGTTTGCTGAGTTTACTTAAGATGCCATCCAATAACTGTATGGCTTGCTGATTCTGTGCTCGGCTAGTTTGCATTTCAGGGGAATCAAGATTCTTTATTAGCCACTCACGACGTTGCATGAGGGTTTTTCCCATAATTTGCAATTCTTGTTTGTTGAACATAGAAAGTCCTGTGGCACACTACTGATCATATTCAGTGTAGACGGTATTTATTAAATTGCAGGTGTATCTATGTCAGAGATTAGTCAGCTTATTCAAAGATTGGATGTTTTTTTAAATCGAACAGAAGCATTTTTTGAACTTGTAGGGAAGGAGCCCGATTGGACTGCTAGTGCTTTTCGCTGGCGCACTAATCGATTTGGACGCGGATATTTGCAATCCATTCTCAATCCGCATCGGGTTGAGCTGGATTCTATAAAGAATTGTGAATTACAGAAAAAGCGGCTACTGGATAATACTCGTCAATTTTTTGAAGGAAAAATGGCAAACAATGTTTTGTTAACGGGTGCCAGAGGTACTGGAAAATCCAGTTTGGTGAAAGCTTGCTGGAATCAATTCTCCAATCAGAGTTTGAAAATCATTGAGGTGGATAAATCAGATTTGGGTGACTTGATCGACATAGTGGATTTGATCGCGAATAGACCCGAAAAATTTATTGTATTTTGTGATGACCTTTCGTTTGAGCAGGGTGAGGTAAGTTACAAAGCCTTGAAGTCTGTGCTGGAAGGTTCGATTGTAAATCCGAGTAACAATATGGTTTTTTATGCAACAAGTAACCGTCGTCATTTAATTCCTCAAACCATGAAAGAAAATCTGGATGTGAGTTATGAGGACGGTGAGCTACGCCCCAGCGATTCGATTGAGGAAAAAGTTTCACTTTCTGATCGATTTGGATTGTGGTTAAGTTTTTATCCGTTTTCACAAGATGAATATTTATTAGCAGCAGAATATTGGATTCAGCATTTTGGTGGTAGTTGGAGCTCGGATGTGGCCGCCTCTGCTCTTTTATGGGAGCGATCAAGAGGCTCTCGCAGTGGTCGAGTGGCTTGGCAATTTGCCAAGGATTATCAAGGGCTCGTCAATGAGTTTTATTGTAAAAATCGACAGCAGTATTGATGGATTGAATTGCATCATTTTGTAGGTTAACGAATTCTATACCGTATAAATTGTCGGCACCTTGGGATTCAATTCTTGCGATTTTGCCTGACACCGTAATTGGGTGTTGTTGAATATAATCTTTCATGTCTTGTTTCGGTAATTTTATTTCCAGTAATAGAAAATCATCTATTCTTGAGTCCAGCTTTTCAGTTGTACAGAGCAATAAGCCGCCTTTACTAAAATCACGCGTGACTGCTGGCGTTCTTTCTGAGCCTGATCGTATGTTCACTAACAGGCTATTTTTAAGCCGTTCATGTTTTCGTTTTTCATTTTTAACAGGTTTTGGTTTTTCTTCTGCATCAAATTTGAAAAATGAAAATTTTTCTTGAAGTCCGGCAACAGTTTTATGAAGGGAGTCGCTGATATTATGAATAATATCCAGCGTTGATGTGGTCGATTTCATAGTATCAAACAGATTTGATAGGCGAATATTCAATGCGTCCAGTTTTTCAATTTGTGTATTGGATGCAATGGCAATTTCGCCACTGTATTCGCTACTTTCATGCGCTTCAATAGCAATTTTTTGAATGGAGGTTCCATTTTCTATTACTTGTCGTTGGGTAATTTTGACCACCTCGGCAACATGTGTCATGGATGCCAAACTTTCTTCAACTTTATGGTTTAAATCATTGACTATGGTTTGAATGGTGGCTGTTGCTTGACTGGTTTTGGTGGCTAGCGTGCGAACTTCATCTGCTACTACTGCAAAGCCTCGGCCTTGTTCGCCCGCGCGTGCGGCTTCAATCGCAGCATTAAGTGCAAGTAAATTGGTTTGATCGGCAATAGTTTTAATGCTGCTTACAATGGCATTAATTTCAGAGCTGGCATCTGCTAGTGCTCTTACAGACGTTTCGGATTGATCAACACTGGCGACCGCTTTTTCCATTGCGGAAGAAATGCTTTCGATGGATTTCAGTCCAGCACTGGCTTTTATTTCAACTGCTTGCGTTTTGGCTTGAGCATTGGTTGTCATGTCTTGTACAGAATGTAATAGCTCTTTGAGATCTTCAGTGGCTTTAGTCACTTCCAGCGATTCTTTTTCTTGTGCACTGTTGCTTTCAGCGACGTTGCGAGTTGTATTAGCAACCTGGAAAATTGATTGACTGATATCGCGATTAATTTTATCGACACTTCTGGCAACATCTGTAAAACGAATTACCAAATTATTTAATCCTGACAATAAACTTGAATCCATTAATGGATTTGAATGGTTAATGCGTAGATCACCTTCGGCAACATGAGATACCACCGAGCTTACATATTGTGGATCGCCACCCAGTTGGCGAAGAATCACTTGCGAAGCAGCAAATGCCACCAAGAGTGAAAATCCGATGGAAGCTAATAAAATCAGCCATAGCCAGAAATGGGCATTCTTAATGGTGTTTTTACCTAATGCCTCAGTTTGAGAATTTTCTGAACTTGCCAATTGAACCACTTTATCGACAGCTAGACGATGCTTTTCGTAAAGTTGTTGTATGTTTAACAGTTGATTTTTTATGTTTTCTGGGTTTCCAGATTTAATGTTAATTAATAACGAACGATTAATTTCTTTAAAGTATTCTTGTCCTGAAGGAAATAATTCGTTGCTGATGGCAGCTGTTAATTCTTTGGAGAGGTGTTGTTGTTGCCAGAATTTCTCACGCTCATTAAATTCTTTTTCTAGTCTTTTTAACTTTTCAATTAATTTTTGTTGATCGTCATTATTTTCAGTATCTAATATTTGATATACCGTCAGCTGACTTTCAATAACATAAGCGGGCGGAGGAAGTATATCGGCTATCAGGTCTTTACCCAGCACTATTTGTCGAAAGAGTGGGCCTTCAACCGATAGTTGATTTAACTTCGAAAAGGTTAGCCATCCGAACAGTAAGAAACCGAGAAGCAGGGTTCCCATGACTAAACTGAAGGTGGCGCGTAAACTCAATCGACTCAACATATCACTACTCTGCGGATTTATATAAAACCAAGTCTAGACTGAATAAACCTCTTTTCTAGCCAAGTTAATCATCAGATTAACTTGGCGTATAAATAGGTTTTTTTATTGGCTAATCCGGCTATTGCTCCTCTACAATGTCGTTCTTGTTTTATTGACTAATTAATGATGCTCTTATGACTCAATCCAAATTATCTGAAAACCCTACTATCGGTTTTGTCAGTCTTGGTTGCCCCAAGAATCTGGTGGATTCCGAGCGAATTCTTACCCAGTTACGTATGGAGGGCTACAACATAGTCCCCAGTTATAACGATGCTGATATGGTGATTGTGAATACCTGCGGTTTTATTGATAGCGCTGTGCAGGAGTCCTTAGGCGCAATCGGTGAGGCGCTGAGTGAAAACGGTAAGGTATTGGTGACGGGATGTTTGGGTGCCAAGAAGGATGAAATCATTCAGGTGCATCCGAATGTTTTGGGAATAACGGGTGCTCACGCATATGAAGAGGTATTGAGTCAGGTTCATCAACATTTACCCCCCAAAGCCAATCACAATCCTTTTACAGATTTGGTTCCACCTCAAGGTATTAAGCTCACGCCGCGCCATTATGCCTATCTGAAAATTTCTGAAGGTTGTAATCACAGTTGCAGTTTTTGCATCATTCCCGATATGCGGGGTAAGTTAGTCAGCCGGCCAATAGGGCAAGTGATGGGGGAGGCCGAGCGTTTGGTGAAGGCGGGTGTAAAGAGTTGTTGGTAATTTCTCAAGATACTTCAGCTTATGGTGTCGACATTAAACACCGCACCGATTTTTGGGATGGTCGGCCATTAAAAACGGATATGTACCAATTGTCGGCGGCATTGGGTGAGCTGGGTGTTTGGGTTCGCTTGCATTATGTTTATCCTTATCCTCATGTTGATAATATTATTCCGCTAATGGCGGATGGCAAAGTGCTGCCTTATTTGGATATTCCTTTCCAGCATGCAAGCCCAACATTGTTGCGAAAAATGCGCAGGCCAGGACAAGTTGAGCAAACGCTTGAACGTATTCATTCATGGCGCCAACAAGTACCGGATTTAACGTTGCGTTCGACTTTTATTGTGGGTTTCCCCGGTGAAACAGAAGACGACTTCAATCAGTTGTTGGATTTTTTACAAGAGGCGCAATTGGATCGCGTTCGTTGTTTCCAATATTCGCCTGTTGAGCGGGCCAAAGCCAATGATCTGCCTGATCATGTTCCAGATGAAGTTAAGCAAGAACGATATGATCGCTTTATGCAATTGCAACAAAAAATTTCCACTGATAAGTTGCAACAAAAAGTTGGAAAAATAATTTCGGTATTAATTGATGAGGTTGACGAAGAAGGTGCTATTGGTCGGAGCTTTGCTGATGCGCCAGAAATTGATGGTGCCGTTTATTTAAACGATGAAAAAAATGTAAAAGCGGGTGATATAGTTCAAGTTCAAGTTGAGCATGCCGATGAATACGACTTGTGGGGATCAAAAATGTGATAAACGTTATTCATCAATCACAAAATCAACAATTTGTTGTACAACAAGATGGCCAAGAAGCTGTTTTGACTTATAGGTTATTCGATACAAATCAAATCGATTTTCACAGCACCTTCGTTCCGCCTGAATTTAGAGGGCAGGGTATAGCTGAAAAATTGGTGCGAACCGGAATTGCTTGGGCAAAAGAACAGGGTTACGAATTGCATGCAAGCTGTTGGTATGCAGCGAAGTTTTTGTAGTATAAAAATACCCTCTCTCATTAAGGGGGAGGTGAGTGATTAAATCGGGGTATTCTATGAAAAAAATAACCGGCTTCACTTTAATGGAAATGATGGTTGTTCTCGCCATTATTTGTATATTAGCTGCATTCGCTTTACCCATTCCGCAAGATAATGTATCGCGCAAACAAATAGCTGAATCGATTGAACTCATTGAAAACTACAAAAAAAATATTGCACTCTATCATCAAACCAATCTTAAATTTCCCGTTGATAATGCCGAAGCCTCAATGCCGAAACCAAGTCAGTTAATTGGTAATTTTGTGACTCGTATTGAGTTAAAGGGTGGTGCATTTCATTTGTATCTTGGTAATAAAATTCACTCTAGTCTAAAAGATAAAATTATCTCGATCAGGCCAATAATCGTAAAGGGATCACCTGCCAGTCCGGTATCTTGGATCTGTGGCTATTCAGCAGCGCCAGAAGGGATGATGGCGGTAGGGGATAATCTGACAAATGTGGATAGAAAACACTTGCCGTTGGGTTGTCGTTAAAATGTAATCTCACTTGAAAATAAAATATATTAGTGTTTGATGGATTTAACCATTAATTTAATATGATCAAAATTGATTACCCAAAAAAGCTCCTGGTTTCTAATAGCTTTTCGAAAATACTCGTCTTGTCCATAGGGGTAGCTGGATCTTCCGATAATTCTTTGGAGCGTGCGACGCAATATTTTTTTAAACTTGATGGGTCTATTCAAATCATGCATCAATGTTAATGCGATAACTTTATCAAATTTGTCTTGAGTTGATAACTCTAGCGAAAATATTTTGTCACTGAGTGGTAGATCGGAAAAATAGGGGGGCAAAGTGACGTCGGTATTTTCTAAGCCAAAAGGATATTGATCTGTTTGGTGATAATGATTGGCATAACATAAAAATATGGGAGTCAGTCCTAGTTCTAAGCAGGCTTGAACAATTGCGAATGTTGCATGTTGATGATCTGAGTGAGAGTCTAATAATGGGTGTGGCGTGATAATAACTTCTGGTTGTTGGTTAATGAGTATTTCTTTCAGGTCTTCAATTAAATTAGACCAAGTATTTAATGGCTGAGTGTTTGAGGATAATTCTATGGAATTAAATTGTCTGTATTCAAGGGTCGTATTTTTGCCTGTTCCTTTTGATGCAACTGGGATCTCTGGATGTTGACTCATTAATGAAAGGCTTGAGCAAGGATACCCTAGTTGAATGGCACAGTTTTGTTTTTTGGCCCATAAGGGAACGGCAATAGAATCCCATGCGCGTAATCGGCCTTTTAGTAAGGCGGCATCTTGTTGGTTGCCGGCTATGTTCAAATACTGTTGAGCTTCACTTTCTCCTGCGGTAATTGTCGCAATAAAAATATTATCAGCTTGCTTGTAATATCCAAATGCCGCTAGTTCTGCATCATCTGCATGAGGCGAAACAATTAATGTGGATTTCTTTAGGTAGTCTTCATTTGTAAAGCATATTGCTTCATCACTATGCTGGATTAGTTTGCAGGCAATCGATTTAATTTTTAAGTGCGTATTGATTGATTTCAATGAGGATAAGTGGTTTGAGATATTTATAAGGCGAATGCCATTAGATCCTCTCTCAAAATATTGTCGTGAGTTTTTGTTGTTCGATTGAATTTCAATATAAGGATCAAAAAAATAGCCCGATATTGAAGATTTAACCACAACGGGGATGAAGCAACAGTCTATAGTATTCAATAGGTTTTTTTGAATGCTAATTGTGTCGTTAGTAATGGAGAGCTTAACTTTAATTGAAGCGTGTATATTATAGTTGTAATCAGATGATGCAGAATAATAAATATGATCGCTCATAAAAATTAAGTGAAAAAAATAAAATATAAATGTTATTGGAATGACTAAAATCCAATCTCCGTAGGTTATTACGTAGATATTTAATAGTAAAAGAAATAATATAAATAAAAATGTAGCTGGTTTAATCTGGTTCATTTTGATTTCGGCGATTTTATGGTTTATGTAAAATATACAGGAGTGGGTTTACACCAAATTGTTTTATATTCCTCATCGGTTTTTCCGAATGAATAGCGCAGTTCTAGATTGTTTTCTTTGGCGTGTTGCGCAGCCCACTCGGTATTAAGATAGGTTAGTGTGCTGCCTGGGCTAAAATGGCTAAAGGCAGGATCTATTCCTGCATTAATAAATTCAACCGAGAGATAATTAACTGATTTTGAGAAAAATAATATCTGTATTGCAATGGCTTGATTGTTTTTTATCAATAAGTATCCTGCCATAAATTCCCTCATGGCAATTAATTGTTCTTCAATATATGTTAATGCTCTTGGATTTTTATTCCATCGTTTTTTAAATAATTGAATATAAAAAAATGCGATCTGTTTTGGCGTGAATTGCGATACGATCGCAATTGATATGCCGTCATTCTGTAGCAAGCGAAGTTCTCTTTTTCGATTGTAGATGAATTTTCTACTAAATTCATTTTTGTTCTTTAGTAAGCTTAAGGTTTCTGATTGATTGGATGCGGTTCTTATATGTGCATGACTTAGCAGGAGATAAATTGACACGAAAAATACATTGGAATGTTTTTCGCTTCAGGGGATATTGGAAGAATAACTTCCATATTTCCAATATCAACTTTATGGTAACAATTATATTTTTTCAGTGCATTTTTTTGTCCTGCAATAAATCGCCCCCATGCTGGTATGGCAGCAACCAATCGTTGATTTTGATAAAATCCGAAATATTGTAAAGAGATTGATAAATGATTTGATAATTTTCGAATAAAAACAGGGTGTGTAATTAGGCTTCCCCCCCAATTTTCATATGCTTTTTGATATTCTGTTTCATCAATTAAATGCCATCCTCGTTGGTACCAAAAGTTAAATAAGTTGATCAATTAATATGTCGCCTTGTTGTAATATAAATAGTTTTAGCAAGAAATATTTACAAAAACGTTTTTCGGTATTTTGGTATTTTGGTAAAAATATAATCAATAATTTATTGCTTTAAGGTAAATCGGTCATTTTTATTCTGACAATTAATTTTGGAAATAATTTTATTAGTAAAATGCATTTCATAAAATGGTTCAATATCCTAGCTGACGTCAGGAAGCATTATTTTTCGGTAGTGATGACAATTCGGCGCTGCTTGTACAGCAGGCTTAACGCGTTCTTATAATTCCCTTTGCTTACATTAAATACTTTGTAAATATCATCGGGATCACTTTTGTCAGTGAGATGACAGATTCCATTATGTTGTTGCAAGTACTGCATAATTGCTTCAGCCAGATCGGATTTAGCATCGCTGGATTTTTTTTGCAAACTTAAATCAATTTTTTTGTCGGGGCGGATATGTTTGATGAATCCCGATACTCGTTCACCGTATTGCAATGGTTTGAAAGCCTCATCGCGAAAAATTAAACCGAGATGGGTGTGGTTGATAACGGCTTTATAGCCCATTTCACTTTTGCCACATATCAACAAATCAACTGACTGCTGCACTTTAAAACCTGTTGCGCGTTCTTCCAAATGGCGATTCAGTCGTGATGATGCCGTGATGCGCCCGGTGTAGCTATCTAAATAGAGGCAAACCACATAAGACTGGCCTAGTTGCATGGGTTGCTGTTGTTCACCGTAAGGAACCAATAGATCTTTGGCTAGTCCCCAATCCAAAAATGCACCGGCTTGATTGACATCTTTTACCTGCAGATAAGCACATTCGCCCACTTGGGCTTTTGGTGTTAAGGTGGTTGCGATCATGCTGTCATCTGAGTCAAGATGGATAAACAGGTTTAGACGACTTCCTAATTTCATGTCCTCGGTGACGTAGCGTTTGGGTAATAAAATGTTGCCAAATTTTCCGCCATCAAGAAAAATACCAAAGTCAGTCAGTTTTACGACGGTTAATTGATTGTATCGACCCAGAGCGATCATGCTATTCCCATGTGTGTTGTTGGTTTCAAAATTATACCTTATCAGAGTTAAATTTTATGCAAGTACTGAGTATAGATTATAAGAATCATCGTATTGTGTTGGATTTATCCCCTTGGAATGGTACAGAAATTTTATTGGTTGATGATCTGGTGGTTTCGCAAAAGCACAATCAACAATTGCACAGTCGGCATCAAGTTACGCTAGAGGGTATTGGGGTTATTGATTTTAGTTTTCAGCTCAATTTAAAACGAAAAGAAATTTCTTATCAATGCAAAATCGATAATCAAGTGATTGAAGAGGATGTTAAATCCTTGGTCATGATTAGCACCTCACCGAATCAGTCTACAGTTTCTCCGTCTAATCTTCAGCAATCAGTGGATCTTGAAACATCAGCCTCGATTCCTGTGCGCAATAATGATAGCAAATGGATGTTGGTGCCTTTGTTATTTAAATTGTTTAAGTCTATTCAGGTATTCAAGGTGGCATTGGTTGCAACCAGTGTGGGCGCTTACAGTATTTTATTTTCTGTAGAGTTTGCGTTGGCTCTGGTTGGTGTGTTGGTTTTTCATGAATACGGACATTTACGTGCAATGAAAAATTTGGCATACCGACAAAAGGAATGTATTTAATTCCATTCGTTGGTGGAATGGCGGTAGGTGATTCACCGAGAACTCGATGGGAAGATGTCTATATTTCCATGATGGGCCCGGTGTACGGCTTGTTGATGACGATTATTTTTTACATAGTTTATTTAATCACTGACAGCCATTTTGCAGGACTTGTGACGTCAATGAGTGCATTGTTAAATTTGTTTAATTTAATTCCGGTTCATCCGTTAGATGGCGGTAGAGTAGTAAAAGCCTTAGTATTTTCGGGCCGCAGCAAGCTCGCATTTATAGGTTTGTTACTTATCTCATCTGTCTGCATGGTGTTAGCATGGCAATCGGGATTTGTGTTTTTGTTGTTTTTTATCGTCTTGGGTGTCTTCGATATCATTGCCAGTTGGCGAGTGTCGCTGGCCGAAGATATTACACCACTTAAACCTTATGGAATTCTATTTTCTATTCTGTGGTATTTATTCACAGTTGCTATTTTTATTGGGCTTATTTTGCTAATCGCTTCTGATAATTTGCCTGGTTCTGAAATTGCAAAGACAATTTTGCAATCCTAAGCATTATAAAAATGGATTATTGTCGTCTTGAGGATAGTATCGATTTTCGGTAATCATTTTTGGGTCGAGTCTGTGTTCAAGCAGTGCATCAACATCATCGTTGACTTGATTAATTAATTGCATGGATTCGCCTTTATCCAATGATTCCAATAGTGCGTTTCCCCAAATAGCCACGTGCCGCGTATAGATGCGTCTTTTTTTGGATTTCTTTGCCCATTCACGACTGATTTTTAAGCCTAAATCACTCATCTTGCGCTCAATGATTTTTTGTTGTTTGGGGTCATCGACTTCCGCTAATAATTCATTGGTCATTTTTAACCAGCCACGTTTATAAATTTCCCAGCCTAAATAAAAACGTTGAATCCAAAGTAGATATTCTTCCTTTGTTTGAACGGTTTTATTGAGCTCATCTTGATCAAAGCTATTGGTAAAGTGGCTTCGTGATGGTACTTGTTCAGGCCATTGATCCTTGAGATGGGTACAGGCGGACATCAAGAAAAGGCTAAGGCTGACAATAAGAAAGACTTGTAACTGTTTGATTTTCATTGGATTTGATGGATGTGGTCGAGTTGGAGATGAATAGTTAGAGGTTAGCAGCATATTGTTACATTAGTATAAATGGGCTGGATACCTTGACTCCAGCTTTTTGTCATGTCTTTTTGTAGACAAAAGTATAATTTATGGTCTATTATGGATTTTAGCCAATTCCAATTTTTGAGGTGAATCATGCACGCACTTGCACAACCCTCCGCCCTAACTGCCAATGCTGCTATAGGCACTGCGTTGAATATTCTAAATAAATGGAGCTGCACTGAAAAAGAAAAAATGGCAATTTTGGGAGTGGGGCGTTCAACGCTTCATAAATATCAAGCCTCAGCTGAAGGGGCAAGATTAACGCCAGATCTGTTGGAGCGTATTAGTTACCTTCTGAATATCCATGCTTTATTACGCACAATTTTTGAAAATCCGGACAACATTTATGGCTTTGTGCGCATGCCAAATCGCAGTGCTTTTTTTGGCGGTAAAGCACCTATGGATATTATGAGCAGTGGATTAATGACGGCATTATATGAAGTGTATAAGCATCTTGATGCTATAAGGTCAGGTGAATTTGCATGAGTTCATCTGATTTGTCAGGGATAAACATAGACACTCAAGATTTTCAGGCTCAAGTTTGTTATAGATTAATGCCAAGTAAGTTTCCGCCGATTGCATTATTCGAAGACGTTGCCAATCATCAGGATTTTGAAATTCTTTTTGCTATCCAAGCCATTACTAATCCGCGTTTGCGACAAGAATTGGGTAACTTAAATTGTGTGCCAGTTGAGGAGCGTCCTTACGGTATTCGCGGATGTTCTTATGCCTTGGGGCCATTTGTGCATGTGAATCCTTCTGGCTCGCGTTTTTCGAGAGGATATTTTGGCATTTACTATGCGGCGGTCGATATACAAACGGCAATTGCCGAAACTCGTTATCATCAAGAAAAATATTTTTCTTCTATAGAGGGTTTAAAATACGATCGCCTTTCCATGCGTTGTTTAAAAACGATTTTTTCTGCTAATTTGCATGATATTCGTGGCGATCAGCATCGCCAATCCAATTGGTATTTGTTAGACGACTATCATCATTCTCAATTATTGGGTGACCAATTAAAAAAAATGGGATCTACAGGTATAGTTTACGATTCTGTGAGAAATCCTGGTCATAGTTGTTATGGATTATTTACACCCAAAGTGATTGCTGATGTCATTCAAGCTGCGCATTACAGTTATATTTGGGACGGGATAAAAATTTCTGTGGCAATGGAAATGTTGACAGTGGTTTGAGTTTACGCCTTGGCCAAAGTATAAGAGCCCGTTGTTTGTGTTTTGCTTGAGCCGTTTGCTCCATAAAGTGAGGGTGCTGCAACTTGGCCGCGAATCAGATTCAAAATATGCCCGAAGGTTTTTTGTGATCGGGAAATTAATTTTCCATTGATTTGATTCAGTGCTTGGCAATCTTCATAACACTTCACTACCGCTTGCCACTCAACTTCCAGAGGTTTAGTCAGTGGGTGGCGATTAAGAAATTGACTCCATCCTGCAGCTGTTTGTGGCAGATTTAATTTCGCTAGCACTTGAGCACGAAATTTAACTTGTTGGGATATTTGATCGATCAACTGAATTTTGCGTTCAATTATCGATTGCATTGAATCGAGATTGCGTTTTTCCAAGCATTCGCGTTCTTTTACTAAACAGCCCTGTAATTCTTCCAGTGCTGATTTATCTTGTGCAATCATGTTACGCAGAGAGTTGATATCCATTGACATAGCGACCTCGATATTTTGCAGCTAAAACTGACTGCCACTCAACCTTGGGGTGTTGGGTGGCAGTGAATATTCTTATCCGAGCAATTCTTCCTGATTTAACAAAGCATCAGCGATTCGCTCTGGGTTAACATGAAATTTGCCATCGGCAATCGCCTTGCGAATTTCATTCACTTTTTCCAAATTGACATCAGGTGACGCGTTGATTTTGGCTTGTAACTGGCCAAGCTTTTGCGCTTCCTGACTCAATTGAACTTGATCAACGGAGGACTTTCCTTTCGGTTGGCTAGTAACCGCTGCTGACTGCGCGGGTTCAGTAGCAACACTATTGCGGCTTCGAGTGGTTTTGGCATCACTGTTACTAATGCCGTTGGTATTAATGTTCATCTTAAATCCCCAAGTAATAACACAGATAAATCCAAGGTCGAGGGAGCTGGATTAAGGCTTCCCGTTAGGCTATCGGCTGATACCTGAAATCCTTTAGCTGTTATTTGTAAATATCTACAATATTTCAACAGCTGCCTGACCGACGACCTTGGCGTTGATAATTCTTTCTGACTGACTGTTTTTCACACGGATCTGTTGCCCCAATTTTCCATCTGTCATAGCGACCCCCTGCATCACGACCTGAATGCTCCCTGATTTGGTGGTAATGCTGACTAGCTCTCCACGGCTGATGGTCTTGGGCTGATCCAATAGGGTTGTTTTAAAGGCATCCCCCGCATTCATTGATCGCTTCAGTGCTTTACCCGCGATTGCAGAGTTGTCTAGCTCCAGGCTATCTCCCAATGGGCTGATATTGCGGACTTCCATGCCAATATCGCTCATATCAACGACAGTGCCTCAGCTTAAGTTTCGGCTAGCCACTGGCAATGCGCGGAAAATATCCACTTGGGCGGGAAGGTGAATTGCCCAACCATTCTGATCCAGGCAGCGGCAGTCCAAGGTTACATTTCCTCCGGGACCGGCAGTATCTTGCAGGCTAAAGCTAATGGGTTGATGGCAGGCGGACAGTTTTAGCCGTTTATCCCAAGTGCCTAATTTAATAATGAGCTGTTCATTTTTTTCGGATTGATATCGCTCTACTAAAAACTTTTCAGCCTCTTGGCGGATTGTTGAGAGATTTTGTAAGGCTTGAGCCGACGCAAATTGAGCTAAAACCAGTGTAAAAAAGCCTACACAAGCAATGCGAGGGAATTGCTTATAAGAAAACTTTTTAAAATCACTGGGAAGATTCATTTTTTATCCTATGCTCTAGTTCAGATGGCTCGAAACCTGTCTGAAGCTTGACGGTTTATGCCCGGATAAGAACGACATTGCAAAAGTTATGCCTTCTTGAGAAAAGTTTAACGAACTGAGGTGAACAATGGCCGGCGTAATGGATAGTGTTAACCAGCGCACGCAATTGGTTGGACAAAACAGGCTGGAGCTATTGCTGTTCAGATTGAATAGCCAGCAGCTCTACGGCATTAACGTATTCAAGGTGAAAGAGGTGCTTCAATGCCCTCCGTTGAATGCCATTCCTGGTCGAAACGATGTGGTTCGTGGAGTTGCCCATATTCGTGGTGGGACTATTCCTATCATGGACATGAATTTAGCGATCGGTCGTAAGCCATTGCCGGAAATAGAAACCTGTTTTGTGATCATTACAGAATACAACCGAACTGCTCAGGGTTTTTTGGTGAGATCGGTGGAGCGCATAGTCAATATGAATTGGGGGGATATACATCCTCCGCCAAAAGGCGCAGGTAAAGATCACTATTTAACGGCGGTGACTCAAGTTGAAGGTCAATTGGTTGAAATTATTGACGTTGAAAAAATTCTCGCCGAAGTATCACCTATGCGACAAGAAGTCAGTGCGGGTGTTGTGGATGATGGAATTGCAGAAAAAGTGGTGCAAAAACATGTGCTCATTGTTGATGATTCCACAATCGCGCGCAAACAAATACAACGAGTAGTAGAAGGTATGGGAATTCGCACCACCATGAAAAAGATGGTGCTGAAGCTTTGACTTATTTAAAAGAATTATTGGCATCGGGCAAGGATCCCTATGCTGAGTTGGTGATGATTATTTGCGATATCGAAATGCCGGAAATGGATGGTTACACCTTCACTGCTGAAGTGAGAAATAATCCTGATCTTAAAAAATTACATATAGTGTTGCACACGTCGCTGAGTGGTGTATTTAATGAAGCCATGGTGAGAAAAGTCGGTGCAGATGATTTCCTGGCAAAATTTAATCCTGATGAGCTTGCCAAGCGAGTGAATGACAGAGTCTTGGCAATTACTGGCGAAGATTTATTAGCCGGTCAATAGTAAACGGTTGTAGTTGAGAAGGTTCGATGGATCAAAATGATTTTAATCAGTTTCGTCAGTTTTTAGAGGATGCCTGCGGGATTTCTCTAGGCGAAAATAAGCAGTATTTGGTTTCTAATCGAATTCGAAAAATACTGGAAGACAATAAAATTGACAATCTTGGTGAGTTGGTTCGTCAATTAAAACAAGGCGTGAGTCGTCGATTGCGAGATCAAGTCATTGATTCCATGACAACCAACGAAACTTTTTGGTTTCGTGATACCTATCCTTACGAACATTTAAAAAACGTTCATTTTCCCCAGTTATTAACCGCCAATAATAAATCCATGGGCAGTGTTCGAATATGGTCAGCGGCTTG
The DNA here is from genome assembly GCA_016712405.1 of Cellvibrio sp. Lineage (GTDB taxonomy): Bacteria > Pseudomonadota > Gammaproteobacteria > Pseudomonadales > Cellvibrionaceae > Cellvibrio. Next base: position 218,976 of record JADJRD010000001.1, read on the forward strand.
TTCTTCAGGGCAGGAGCCTTATTCAATCAGCATCATGGTCGAAGAATTTAAACGTCAACAGATGGGTGTTTTACCCAAACAAGTACAAATAGTCGCAACCGATTTGTCTACCAGTATCATGGAACAAGCGAAATCGGGAGAATACGACAAATTATCCGTGTTGAGAGGATTATCTCAAGAACGGTTGGATCGATATTTTGATAAATCACTGAATGACAATTGGCGTGTTAAGCCCTTTATTAAAGAGAAAGTGGAATTTCGTGTGCTGAATTTGATGGATTCTTACAGCTCGCTGGGTAAGTTTGACATGGTCTTTTGTCGAAATGTTTTAATTTATTTTAACGGTGATTTAAAGCGTCAAATTCTGCAAAAAATTCATGGTTGTTTAAAACCGGGTGGAATTCTTTATGTGGGCTCTTCCGAGAGTTTATCCGGCGCTTCAGATTTGTTTGAAATGATTAAGTGTGAACCGGGAATTTATTACCGGGCGATTTAATCATTCACCCAAACCTAGATCAGCATCATCCAGTAATTGTCGGCGATGCCTTACCGTCAAAACATAAATTGTGGCGGATGATATTTTGTAAATAATTCGATAATTTCCATAAAACACTTCACGGATTTCATCGCGTTGAATTTCGGGTACTTGTTTTCCGCTGTAAGGTAGATCTGATGTTCGTTGTACGGAATCAAAAATACCTTCAGCCCATTTTTGTACAGCCATAGGTTTATCAAGAGCAATAAGCTCAGCGAAATCGCTGATTTTTTGTATGGCGAGGGGCGACCATATTATTTCCAATCTTAAATCCTTTTGGCGATCCTTTTCATGATGATTTGTTTGGCATCTTCTTGATTGATACCTTCACCCTGAGCAATTTGGGTTTCGGCTTTGTATATTTCGTCTAACAGCTCAAGTCGGCTTTGCATGGTTTCAAACTCTCCTACGTCTATCAAGACAGCAACCCCACGGCCATGTTGAGTTAAGACTATTGGTCTCTTGGTTTTGGTGACTTGTTGAATGCATGAACTTACACCAGCTCTAAATTCTGATAAGGGTTTAATGTCTTGTTCATAGTTGATACGCAATATTTGTACTCCAATTTGTACGTAAATATGTACTGTAAGTTTGGTTGAGCTGGGATGACTCGTCAATAAGGAGTTGAATTTTTAATTCGGCAAGAGTTTGCCGCTAGTCATCTGATATATACGCGATAAATCACGTTGTTTTGCCGCTTTTCTTCTCAATAATTAAAAATAAAATCAATAAAAATCAATTGGTTAAATAATTTATAGGGTTTGGCACAAGGGTTGCAATTCATCTTGAAACGGAACTAATCCGGCAATTTTGTAGAGACAAGATTATGACCATTTCCTTTGAAGCAGCCTTAGGTATTCACGAGAAAGCATTGCGCTTTCGCGGTGAGCGAGCTTCTGTGTTGGCAGACAACCTCGCCAATGCCGATACTCCCGGTTACAAAGCCAGAGATTTGGATTTCAAAACGGCTCTGCAAAATGCTACTAAATCAACGGATCGTTTTTCCATGCAAAAAACACATTCCGGTCATCAATTTGGTATTGGATTTATGGAATCCGGTGAAGAATTGTATCGCGTCCCTCAGCAAGCGTCTTTGGATGGTAATACAGTTGAAGATCAAATCGAACATGCAGAATACATGAAAAATGCCTTGGCATTTCAAGCCAGTTTTCAGTTTCTGAACAGTAAATTTAATGGATTGCGCACCGCAATTCGTGGCGACTAATTAAATTATTGACTGGGGTGAGATATGGCGCTCGGAAATATTTTTGATATAGCGGGAACCGGAATGAACGCACAAAGTTTGCGTTTAAATACCACCGCGAGCAATTTAGCCAACGCAGAATCGGCAAGCTCTAGTATTGATCAAGTTTATCGTGCACGTCATCCGGTTTTTTCTGCCATACATCAACAAGTGATGAGTAGCTTTGCGGTGAGCGATCAGGATGCTCCAGCAATTGCCGGTGTAAAAGTGGATGGTATTGTTGAAAGTGATGCACCTTTAGTTCGTCGTTATGAGCCAGATCATCCCAAGGCGAATGAAGAAGGATATGTTTATTATCCTAACGTGAATCCTGTTGAAGAGTTAACCAATATGATTTCGGCTTCACGCTCATTTCAAATGAATGTTGAGGTGATGAATTCTGCTAAACAAATGATGCAGCGTGTGCTGACGTTAGGTCAATAAGGGGGCAATCATGTCATTAGTATCATCAGCGACCAATACAATTCCGACAGATGCTCTTAGCATTAATAAAAAAACCGAAACCAAAAAAAATAATAATGAATTGGGTCAAGCTGCATTTCTGGAATTGATGATCACACAAATGAAAAATCAAAATCCATTAGAGCCGCAAGATAACAGTGAATTTGTAGCGCAACTTGCCCAATTCAGTTCGGTAGAAGGTTTAGAGCGATTAAACAAAAATTTTACTAATTTCATGTCGACCAATGCATTGCAGGCCTCATCGTTAGTAGGGCGTAGTGTCAGCGTTGAAACCGATACCAGTAGCTTGCAAAAAGGCGGTTTGATTTCTGGAATGGTGGATATGGATTATTCAACCGACGATACGAAAATTTCGATTTATGACGAAGCCGGTTCTTTGGTGCAAACCATTCCTGTAGGTGAATTAGCCAAGGGTGAAAATGTTTTCCGTTGGGACGGTCAGAATATTGAAGTCAATGGAAAATTATTGGATTGGAAAGCACCGGATAACGGCGCCGCAATAGGTACTTATCGATTTGAAGTCACTGCCACGCAAAATGGTAAAACTGAATCCTTAAAAACTTCCTTAAGTGCAAACGTGAATAGCGTCAGCATTAATGAAGCCGGTGAGTTAATTTTGAATCTGGCTGGCATAGGTCCGGTCAATGTCAAAGATGTTAAACAATTTAATTAATTTCAATTTAATTAATTTATAAGTGCGCACAGACGAGGTGAATCATGTCATTTAATACGGCTCTCAGTGGAATTCGTGCAGCGAATGTCGATCTACAAGTCACTGGCAACAATATCGCGAATGCCAGCACTATGGGATTTAAATCATCTCGCGCAGAATTTGGAGATGTTTATACCAGTTCATTATTGGGGGGCGGTTCTGTAACCCCTGGTAGTGGTGTTACGACACAATTAATTCGGCAGCAATTTGGTCAAGGTAATTTAAAATTTACGCAAAACGAATTGGATTTGGCAATTAACGGTTCTGGTTTTTTTATTGTCTCAGGTGATGAAGGCCAATTGTTTACTCGCGCAGGCGCATTTGGTTTAGATAATGAAGGCAATATAGTCAACAGTGTGGGTGCAAGGCTGCAAGGTTTTTCTGCGGATGAAGAAGGAAACGTCGGTGGAATTTTGGGTAATTTACAAGTGGATGTTTCATCACAAGAGCCAAGACAAACCACAGCAGTCAACGCTTCTTTTAATCTGGATTCGAGAGAGCAAGTGCGCGAATCCGTAGGTACGGCATTCACCAGTAATGGAACTGGTATCGGAGAGGCACAAGTAGGTGCCAAGGCAGCCTCGACGGAAATTCTAGCCTTAAACACAGCGATAGCTATTCCACCAAGTATTACGTTTTCGCCAGCCAATCAAACCAACTTTGATATTTCACGAACGGATCCCGTCACCGGTATGGTTTCTACGGTTCCTATTACCTTGAATACAGGTAATGCAACTTCATTAACGTCATTAGCCAATATGATTAATTCTGCCAACTTCGATTCAGCAGCTCCGGTTAACGTCGAAGCTTATGCAGATACGACGACCAACACATTACGATTTAGGGATTTGGCAACGGGCGTTAACTCAACCATTAGTGTCACACCCGTCAATACGCTTGCGAGACCTTCAAATGCTAACTTGCTGACAACCGCGATTGCAGGTGCGAGCACTGTCACCAATGGTGTACCTGAAGTTACCAATAACTACGGTTCACACACTTTAGTCATACAGGGTCCGACAGGTCTGCCTGTGACTTATATCAGTGGATATGGTGCTGGTGCCGATGAAACTGCATCTGAGTTAAATGCCTTGGCGGGTGTGCAAGCGACTGCGACGACTACTGCAACGCTCTTAAGAACTAACCCAGCAGCAGTGCCCCCCAGTACGTTTACTAACAATGGCAGTTTTATGATTAATGGTGTTGCACTAACCAGTACCGATATTCCCGACTTTACGGCAATGCGTGATGAAATTAATGATTTGAGTTCCAGCACATTATTTGGAATCAGCGCTGAAGTGGATGCTAACGGAAATTTGGTCGTTACTTCTGCAACGGGTCGCGACCTGGCATTTTCTTTCAGTGCTGCGGGAGGTGTTGCAGAAGTTCAAGGTGCTCAAGGTGCATTGCAAACAGTGAATAACGCAACCCAAGCGATAAAAATTGGCGGTGAAATTGATATCACTATGGATGAAGGTTATTCAATCGTAACCAGTCAACCTACAGTTCCTGTTTTTGGTGGCAGTATGTTTGGTTCGATTAATGTGCCTAACTTTTTTACTCAAGTGCCGATTAATGCCTTTGATCCTAATGATCAAGCGACTTACAACCATGCAACCTCCAATACTGTTTACGACAGCTTGGGAAATCCACACATCATGCGTCAGTTTTTCGTGAAGCAAAATTATGAGCCTACTGATCCATTAACTTCACCTAACCATTGGCGTATGTATGTTCAAATTGACGGGCAAAACATTGGTGATCCTGATCCCAGTCTGCCTGCACCGCAAAATACTGAACCGTCCATGTCATTTTTTAATGTACATTTTTCGCCAGATGGTAGTTTGAATGAAGCGATGACTGACTCAATGTTGATTTCAAACTGGACGCCACGAAATGCAGACGGCACTTTGATGGGAGCTTTAGGCCCACTGAATGTATTGCAAGGGGGAACTGTGCCAGTCGCAGAGCCACCATCAAGTTCAAACTTTGTTATTGATCTTGATGGTAGCACTCAATTTGGCAGTGTGTTTGCTGTCGAAAACCTGGATCAAAATGGTTACACCACAGGTCGCCTTGCAGGTTTGGATATCAACAACACTGGAATTATTTTTGCGCGATTCACTAATGGAGAGGCGCAAGTGTTAGGGCAAGTTGCCTTGGCGAACTTTAATAATATTGAAGGATTAAAACCTGTTGGCGACACCACTTGGGCACAAACTTTTGAAACGGGTGAGGCGGTGATAGGTGCCCCAGGTTCCGCTTCTCTCGGTTATGTGAATTCGGGCGCGATTGAAGAATCGAATGTGGATTTGTCGGAACAGTTGGTGAACTTGATTATTGCGCAACGAAATTATCAAGCCAATGCCAAAACGATTGAAACTGCGAATGCGACTACTCAGACGATTATTAATTTGAGGTAGTGAATAAAACACCCTCTCCCTAACCCTCTCCCATCAAGGGAGAGGGGACAGTTCCCCACTTTGAAAAAGGGGGGTTAGGGGGGATTTAAAATGGTTAATCTACGGAAATTTTAAATCCCTCCTAGCCTCCCTTTTTCTAAGGGAGGAACTTAAAGGCTAAAGCGGCAATCCCTTGCCACCCCGGCCATTTTCACTCCATCACCGCTTGGAAGACTCTTGCCGGGTCTGTTTACTATTGCCTTTAAAATACTAATAAACTTATTAAATTCAATTGGTTAGATAATACCCGCAACTTGGCACCCCTCTTGCAAAACTCCTGATAAGGATCAAACCGCCAAAAAATTAGCGCTTGATCAAGGGCTTATCTGAGGAGTTTGACGTGGACAAATCACTTTACATTGCCATGACCGGTGCCAAGCACAACATGCTGGCTCAGGCGGTTCATGCCAACAATATGGCCAATCTCAGTACCACAGGCTTTAGAGCCGACTTTGAACAGGCACGTGCAATGGGTGTGTATTACGGCGAAGGTCATGCAACTCGTGCTTACTCGCTTACCGAAAGTCCCGCTTCCAATTTTGCGACTGGAGCCATGATTGAAACTGGCAATGATTTGGATGTTGCTATTCAAGGCCAAGGCTTTATCGCAGTCAGAGCGGCAGATGGCACTGAGGCCTATACCCGCGCCGGAAATTTGGAAACTGATTCAACGGGTATGTTGCGTACCTCCAATGGCTTGCCTGTTTTAGGTGGCGATTCTCCAATCGTCATTCCTGAAAATGAAAAATTCAAATCGGTGGTGATGGCACGGTCTCAATTGTGGGATTAGGGCAGGGGCCTGAGGCTATGACTGAAGTGGGTCGAATTAAATTGGTTAATCCCGATACGCAAAATTTGGAAAAAGGTGATGACGGACTATTTCGTCAACGCGATGGATTAACTGCAGAAGTCTCCGCCAACGTCAGATTACGCAGCGGTGTTGTTGAAGCCAGTAACGTAAATGCCATTGATGAATTTACCAAAATTATGGCGCTTTCACGTCAGTATGAAATGCAAGTGAAGATGATGAAAACAGCAGATGACAATGCAACTAGTTCGGCATCGTTATTAAGAATGAGTTGATGACATTTATGACCCCACCCTAACCCTCCCCTTGCCAGGGGAGGGGACAGTTCCTCCCCCTGGCAAGGGGGAGGTTAGGAGGGGGTCAAGAATTTAAGAAACAATTTTTCGAGGAGAAATAGTATGCACGCCGCACTCTACGTCAGCAAAACCGGATTAAGCGCTCAAGACAAACAGCTCACCACTATTTCCAATAATTTGGCAAACGCCAGCACTGTTGGATTCAAACGTGATCGAGCGATTTTTGAAGATTTAATTTATCAAAATCAACGTCAACCCGGCGCACAAGAAACTCAAGAAACGCAATTGCCATCAGGATTGCAATTAGGAACTGGTTCGCGTGTTGTTGCGACGCAAAAAGAATTTTCGCAAGGTTCTTTGCAAGTGACTGATCAACCTTTGGATGTAGCGATTAACGGTCGTGGATTTTTACAAGTCTTGCAACCCGACGGCACTATTGCTTATACCCGCAACGGTCAATTGCAAATTAATGGTGAGGGGCAATTAGTGAACGCAGATGGTTATTTATTAGAGCCAGCGATTACGGTTCCACAAGGTGTTAACAAAATTACGATTAGTGAATCCGGCACAGTAAATGGCTACACAGCGGGCGTCGTTGATCCTCAGCAATTGGGTGATATCAATTTAGCTGATTTTGTGAATCCATCCGGTTTACAAGCAGTGGGTGGAAATTTATATGTTGAAACTTTAGCGAGTGGAAATCCTGTTCAAGGTACGCCGGGTGAAAATGGAATGGGTGCGTTAAAACAAGGCATGTTGGAAGGTTCAAATGTCAATATTGTTGAAGAAATGGTCAGCATGATCACTACACAGCGTGCTTATGAAATGAATTCAAAAGTCATTTCCAGCGCTGACCAAATGTTGCAATACATTTCGCAAAATTTGTAATGAATTGAGGTCGGTAAAAATGAAAATCATCAGTGTGATTATATGTCTCTGTTTACTCTCTGCATGCATGCAGAATCGTAAACCTATGCCTGATGATCCCGCCTATGCACCGACTGTGTCATCCAATATGCCAGTTCCGCAACGAACTGCGGGTTCTCTTTATCAAGATGCCTATGGCATGAGTTTATTTGATGATCGAAAGGCTCATTTTGTTGGCGATATTATTACCGTTACGTTAAGCGAAAAAACTGTCTCTAAAAAATCATCCGGTGTGGCGGTGAAAAAGAATTCATCGGTCGATATGAATGCAGGAACTTTATTAGGTGGTGTTGATCCGCAATACAAAGGATTAAGTTTGGAAAATTCTATCGCGCACAAACGAAATTTTTCGGGTGATTCAGATGCAGATCAAAGCAACAGTCTTGAAGGCAATATCACAGTAACGGTGGCGGAAATTTTACCAAACGGCAATTTAATTGTTCGTGGTGAAAAATGGATTACCTTGAATCGTGGCGACGAATTTATTCGTATCAGCGGCATTATTCGTCCTGATGATATTGCACCAGATAATACGGTTATTTCTACTCGTTTAGCCAACGCTAAAATTTCCTATAGTGGTACTGGTGCTTTGGCTGAATCACAAACCATGGGATGGTTCTCGCGTTTCTTCAACAGCGGCTTGTGGCCTTTTTAGGTGAATGAAATGAAATTTAAATTCCTGGAAAATTTAACTCGTAGGATGCTGTGGAGCGAAGCGATACGCATCAAACACCTTTCGAGCAATGATGGGTATCGCTGCGCTCCACGCCATCCTACGGGAGCGATATTTATTGCATTCACATTAATTTTCGTAACCAATGTCGCATTCGCCGAACGCATAAAAGATATCGCCAGTGTTGCCGGTGTTCGTTCAAATCAATTAGTCGGTTATGGATTGGTTGTCGGTTTAGATGGAACCGGTGACCAAACAACACAATCACCATTTACCACACAATCTTTTAATAGCATGTTGAAACAATTTGGTATCACCGTACCGGAAGGTGCGCGTATGCAAATGAAAAATGTTGCGGCGGTTATGGTACAGGCAGAATTATCTGCTTTTGCAAAACCAGGGCAAACACTTGATGTCACTGTGTCGTCGATTAGTAATGCAAAAAGTTTACGCGGTGGCAGTTTATTAATGACGCCGTTGAAAGGCTTGGATGGAAAAGTCTACGCAGTTGCACAAGGGAATTTGGTTGTAGGTGGGCTAAGTGCAGCGGGTGCAGATGGTTCAAAAATTACCGTGAATGTTCCCAGCGCAGGACGCATTCCCAGTGGTGCAATGGTTGAGCGTATGGTGGAAACCAATTTTGCTCAAGGGCAACCGGTTGTTTTTAATTTGCATACTGCAGATTTTACAACGGCTAATGAAGTAGCAAAAACTATCAATGGATTGCTAGGGCCAGATGTTGCAAAACCTTTGGATGCTGTTTCGATTATGGTGGATTCACCGGTTAATCCAGCGCAACGTGTGGATTACATTTCCATGTTAGAAAATTTGCAAGTAACTCCTGGTGAAGAAGTGGCAAAAGTGATTATCAATTCACGCACAGGAACCATAGTTGTCGGAAAAAATGTGCGTGTGTCGCCTGTTGCGGTTACGCACGGCAGTTTAACAGTCACCATTGCTGAAAGTTTAACAGTGTCTCAACCTAATCCTCTTGCCGATGGTGATACGGTAGTTGTACCAACCAGTAATGTTCGAGCTGAAGAAAAATTAATCCCATGTTTAAATTTTCTCCAGGCGCAACGCTGGATGAAATAGTACGTTCAGTGAATAACGTGGGGGCATCGCCCAGTGATTTAATGGCGATACTCGAAGCACTTAAACAATCCGGTGCATTAAAAGCAGAATTGGTGGTGATTTAAATGGCTATCGACTTTCGCGCAGCAGACATTCAATCAGTGACAGATAATTATCTGGATGCCAACTCGTTAAATAAAATTTCTCAACTGGGTAGAAAAGATAATCAAGCAGCATTGAAAGAAGTTGCCAAACAATTTGAAGCTTTGTTTTTAAAACAAATGTTAAAAACCATGCGCGATACTAATCAAGTCTTTGCTGAAGACAATCCGTTAAATTCGCAAGAAATGCAGTTTCATCAAGACATGATGGATCATCAATGGGTATTAAATCTGTCGAGCGGAAAAGGTATTGGCTTGGCGGAAATGTTTTATCGGCAGATGTCACCGGATGGTGTGAAGCAAAAGCAAGACCCCACCCTAACCCTCCCCTCGGCAACTGCTCCTGCGTTGCCCTACCTTCCTGCATCCTTGCAGTCGTTACCAGGGGAGGGGACAGATTTCACTCTGCAACAAGTAGGGAGTAAAGTTCCTCCCCCTGGCAAGGGGGAGGTTAGGAGGGGGTCTGGCTCTCCCGATGATTTTGTTGCTGGCATCATGCCTTACGCACAAGAAGCAGCAAAAAAATTAAATCTTGATCCCGATGTGTTAATTGCGCAGGCAGCATTGGAAACGGGTTGGGGGAAACATCTCATTCATGATGCAAAAGGTAATAACAGTTTTAATTTATTTAACATCAAAGCAACAGATTCTTGGCAAGGAAAAAAAGTCACAGTCAGTACTCTCGAATATGACAAGGGTGTTGCTAAAAAAGAGAATGCCAATTTTCGCAGTTACAACTCCTATGCAGAAAGTTTTGCGGATTATGTGAAATTAATTAGCGAAAGTCCGCGTTATGAAAAAGCAAAATCCTTGGTCAATAATGCAGCGGATTATTTGGATGCTTTGCAAGAAGGTGGGTACGCCACCGATCCGCAGTATGCAGACAAAATTAAAAATCTATTAAAGAGTGAAACCATTACTCAAGCGAGAAATTTTCGTGAATGGGCTGAGCCTTTTGTTTCTCTGATAAAAAATTCAGGGTTGGAGTAATTTATGTCTGGAATATTGTCGAATGCTATTTCCGGTTTGCAAGCCAGTCAAACGGCGTTGCGAACAGCGGGACATAATATCTCCAATGCGAATACGGTTGGTTATAGTCGTCAACAAGTCGAATATGCAACCCGCCCTGAACAAAGAGTAGGTAATGCAGGTTTTATTGGTTCCGGTGTAACGGTTACAACAATTGAGCGAGTTGTGAATGAATTTGTGACGACTCAATTGCGATTGGATTCAGCGGCGTATAATCAGCTCAACACCTATAACAGCAATATTGGAAAAATTGACAAATTATTTTCCGATATTAACACGGGTTTAGCGGGTGGATTACAAAGCTTTTTTTCTTCTTTGCAAAATGCAGCGGACGATCCTTCATCAATACCGGCACGACAGCTGATGGTCACTGAGGCGGATAGTTTAACCGTTAGATTCAATAATCTTTATAGCCGATTGATTGATGTTGAAAAAGGTGTGCAATCAGAACTGAAAACCAATATTGAGCAAGTTGTTGCGGTAGCTAATTCCATTGCCAATCTTAATGATTCAATCGGTAAAAAAAATGCGTCAGCCTCAGCTGGCTCGCCAAATGATTTAATGGATCAGCGCGATGAAGCATTAAAAAAATTATCTGAACTTATTTCAGTGCGTTTGGTTGAAGATACCAATGGCAACATTAATGCTTTTATCGGAAACGGTGAGCCATTAGTGGTGGGTCCGCAAGTGAGTTCATTTGAAGTCACCAATGATGGACAGATTCTTATTGATAATGGTCAAACTCGTTTCGATATTACCTCGCAAATTAAAGGCGGTAAGTTGGGTGGATTGGTTGACTTTCGTGAAACAGTTTTACGTCCGTCCATGAATAATTTAGGGCGATTGGCAATTGTATTTGCCGATCAATTTAATACTCAGCAAGCGCAAGGATTGGATCTCGATGGTGAATACGGTGCGCCGATATTTTCTGATTATAATCAGGACGAGCTTGCATTTGATCGTGTTGTGCATGGCACAAATGTGCCGCCATTTGATCGTTTGATCAGTGTAACTATTGATGATACCTCGGCACTGCAAGCATCTGATTATGAATTTTCAATATTGCCGAATACCAACAATTTTGTGATTAGACGAAAAGCAGACGACACAATAGTTGAGCAGGGCATGCTGTCGGGTGCATATCCTCGCGAAATTAGTTTTGAAGGTGTCACCTTACATTTGCACAGTGGCTCTTTTCAAGGTGGTGATACATTTACCTTAACGCCGACGAGAATGGGTGCGCGTGATATTCAGAGTTTAATCGCGCGTGCAGAAGATTTTGCATTTGCCGTTCCGGTACGCGCTTTAGCAGTCAGTGAAAATTCTGGTAACGGTGTGATTAGTCCTGGTCGCATTTTAAGTATGAATGATGTGAACGGCGATCGGTTGCCCATGTTTTCTGTTTCTGGGCAATTGAATCCGCCTTTGGTTATACGTTTCACCTCAGAAACTACTTACGATATTTTGGATAATACCGATCCTGCAAATCCTATTGATTTAATTCCTGCGGTTAGAGAACAAACTTTTGTTCCCGGTGTTGATAATGAATTATTTTCCAGTGATAAAGGTGAAACTCGCGTAATAGGGCAGGGGCAACGATTGGGTTTGCCTGAGGGTCGTGTTTCAGTTGCGACGGATTCCTCGGTGAATGGATTTGTGCAAACCAATGGATATCCTGCCGAGCAATTTATGTTTAGTTTGCGTGATGCTGAAACTGGATCGATAACAACCAAAAATATGGTTACACAAAGTGGAAACTCGGCAGCACAAACAGCAGCCTTGATGAACACAGTGAAAGGTGTGTCGGCCAATGCTTATACCACGGCGGCCATTACCGACATTCAAATTGATCCGCTTGGATTTTCTTATCCATTACAAATTACTTTGAATGGCGAAAATTTAATTAAGCATGTAGGCAGTAGTTTGGGTGCGGAAGTGCCTGATCCCAACACCAATGAAGTAGCATTTAATAATTATTTGGCCAAGCGCATTAATGAAAATGAAAATTTAAATGCTTTGGGTATTCGCGCGATCAGTGGGCACAATTCAATTACAGGTGCAGCTGAAGTGAAAATAGTTGCGTCTTCTGGTGTGGATTTGGAATTTCGTTTACAAGCCTATTCTTCGGTGCCTGCGTCACTTCCTATTCAGTTGATGAATAATTTTATTAGCATCAACGATGGTCAGGGTAATCCCAACGTGCGTTTAACGGGAATTGACGATCCTGCTTCTATTCTTGAAGAACAAGATGCAGTAGTGGTGGGTGGGCGCATTGATGTCACTCTTGCTGCTGGTGTGAGTTTCACTACTGTACCTGGAAATAGTCAATTATTTGGTGATAGCGCTAGCGCTGATTTTGCGCGTTCAAGTTATATTGGATTGCAAGCGAGTATCAACGGAAAACCCAAAGCGGGTGATAGATTTGTCATTGATTTTAATAGTAATGCTAGCAACGACAATCGCAATGCCTTGGAAATGGTTGCATTGGAACAAAAGAAATCAATTGACAATGGCAGTGCGTCATTCGATCAGGATTATGCTCGATTGGTTGAAGAGATTGGTACTAAAAGCAGCTTGTCAAAAATTAATACCGAAGCCAGTAAAAGTTTATTGGAACAGACGCAAGCACTGCGTGATAGTTATTCCGGTGTGAATTTGGATGAAGAAGCTGCGGATTTAATTCGCTTTGAACAAATGTATCAAGCTAATGCGCGAGTGATCAGTGTTGCGCGTGAATTGTTTGATACTTTATTACAATCCTTGTAACGGAAATCGAGGTCATTACCATGCGTGTTTCCACTAATCAAATTTACAGTATCGTCAATATTGGGATGTCCAATGCACAGACATCGATTAATAAAACACAAGAGCAAATGTCAACGGGTAAGCGTGTGTTGTCACCGGCCGATGACCCTGTTGCTGCAACAACTATTTTGCAATTGAATTCAGAGTTGAGTCGCGTACAACAGTACACAAAAAATATTGATTCTGGTTCTAATTCATTAAATCTGGAAGAAACGGCCTTGCAATCGGTGGTTAATTTAATTCAACGGATGCAAGAGTTGGCCGTGCAAGCAGGAAACACGGCAGTATTAAGTCGAAGTGATTATCAAGCGCTAGCATCAGAAGTAGAGAGCCGAACTCAAGAATTACTCAATATACAAAACACTCGAAATTCATCCGGGCAATATATTTTTTCAGGGTATCAAGGTTCTACACAATCATTTGTGGATTTAGGTGGTGGAAATTTTAAATATCAAGGTGATGATGGGCAATTACGTGTTCAAGCGTCATCGACAGTCAGTGTTGGCGTGAGTGATTCCGGAAAACGAATTTTTGTTGATGTGCCCAGTGGCAATAATACGATTACTTCTTCAGCGAATTCGACTAATCAATCACAACCTGCTGCATTTATTTCGGCAGGAGATGTAGTAGACCAAGCGGCATTTGATGAATTTTATCCAGAAAGTATGGTCATTAAATTTAATGCGGTAAGTGATGTGGTGCCGCCATCACCGAATTACACCATTACTGAAAAATCTACCGGAAAAATAATTGCGGATCGGCAGGTGTATATTTCAGGTCAAGATATTGTAGCAAATGGTGTGAGCTTTCAAATTTATGGGTCGCCTTATCCTGGTGTTGCATCTGTGCCATCCAATCTACCCTTTAATTTTACAGCGAGTAATTTTTCTGTTGTGGGTTCAGCAGTTAATGTGAGTGTCGGTGGTGTTACCGAAACACTGGTGTTGGATCAAAACATTACCAGTGTTGCCGAGATGATTACGGCTTTAGGTGGCGATTTAATTTATCCCAATGCAAATCCACTTTCATTAACGGCATCTGCACAAGCAAATAAACAAAAGTTGGATAATTTAGGTGTAAGTTTATCGGCAAATGGATTTTCCAATTTGCGAGGATTACCCGTGAGTGTGAGTAACGGTACAGCTGCAACCGATACACTCTTGAGTTTTAATACACAATCGGGTGGTTCAGCAGCAGCTATTCGTTTAGTGAATTCAGGTGCGTCGTATAATTTTTCGTTACCCACACAGAGTCGTACCTTGGAAATTTCCGTCGGTAGTAATACCCAAACACTGACGCTCAATCAAAATGTAACCAATATGGCTTCTTTAGTCTCGGCATTGACTGCGGGTGCAAATGCGACAGCGCTGGCATCATTAGGATTGGTTGTAAGCAGTAGCGGAATTATTTCCTCGGCATCTAATTTGCCAATTCAAATCAGTTCAGGATCTGTTGAGTTGTCCTCAGTAATGGGAATTGAAACACAAGGCAACGGAACTGAATCTGCGCAGGGTCAATTGGCTGTTTCAGGTGATAGTTTTTTTGTAGATTCCACTAACAAACAGGGAATTTTAACGACTTTATCTCGGTTTAGTATGGCGATGAGAGAAGTCGAAAATACTTCAGAAAGTAAAGCCCAGCTGACTAAAGTATTAAATAACGTGTTGAAAAACCTGGATAACGCGATTTCTTCTATAGCCTCTGTTCAAGGTGATGTTGGTGCAAGGCTTAATACACTCGATGCTTCGCGTGATTTGAATTTGGACATAGAGGTTTACAGCAAAAAAGTCTTAAGTGAAATTGAATCCTTGGACTATGCTGAAGCCTCCACACGCTTATCCATGCAGTCCCTGGTATTAAGTGCAACGCAACAAAGCTTTGTAAAAATCAGTCAGCTTAGTTTATTCAGTTATTTGTAATGGGTTACCAATTCCCTAATACTGTTGCGGTGGATACTTATGTCATGTGTATTGATAGAGTAAGAAAAATCAGGTTGTCTTACTATTTAATATAAGTATTGAAATATTCGGAGTCGTTACCATGAGCCCATCTTTACTCGCGCCGATTAATACCTTAGTCGAACAGTCACAACATTTATTGAACCTTGCGCGTGCGCAGGACTGGCAAGCGTTTGAAGTCTTAATTCAGCAGCGACAAGCGGCGATGAACGTATTAGTAGATGCAGATTATTTAGAAGCCATTACTAAAGCGGGTTTAGATGCCGAAGTGAAACAAATGGTGAAAGATATTAAAACCATGCACCAACAGTTAACTGAGTTGGCGAGTCGTCGACAAGATGAAATTGCGTCAGAAATTCGCCAGTCCAATCGCGTTGAGAAAGCGATTGATGCCTATGGGCAGTAATTTGACGGTAACGATTTTTGTTATAACTAAATATTTCTATTTTGTTTTTTATTGCGTTAAATTGATTTAATCCTTTCATAAAAACTTTCTCAAGCTCCTGCAAGTTCTGACGATAACCTAGTCAGAAGATCTGAAATCAGTCTCAGGCTCTTCCTAAAACGACTGTTGCGCTCAGCGCAATTTGATTTCACAGCAGGAGAACTATCATGGCTTTAGTTATTAACACAAACGTGGCTTCATTAAACGCGCAACGTCAATTGAATGGTTCAGGCATGGCTCTTGATCGTGCTACTGAGCGTTTATCATCAGGTCAACGCGTAAACTCAGCAAAAGACGACGCCGCCGGTTTGGCGATCTCTAATCGAATGACCTCTCAAGTTCGTGGTTTGGACCAAGCAGTTCGAAACGCTAACGACGGGGTGTCATTAATTCAAACCGCAGAAGGTGCGTTACAAGAATCCACCAATATTTTGCAACGTATGCGTGAACTGGCCGTGCAATCATCAAACGGAATTTATAATGATGCAGACCGCAGTACATTGAACGCAGAATCCAAGCAATTAAAAGCTGAACTTGATCGTATTGCCAGCTCAACATCATTTAATGGTCAGAATTTGTTAGATGGCACTTTGGGTACCACAAAATTACAAGTGGGCGCTTTCAGCGGTCAAACAATGGATCTGTCTGTAGGTAATTTTAAAACTGGCTCTATGGGTGGCAGTTCAGCTGATATAGTCGGAGCAGCCAGTACAGGTATTGTCGCTGCTTTAACAACAATGGTTGCTGCATTCTGGACAATCAATGACAAGGCAATTGGTACATTGGCTGGCGGTACAACATTGAATGACAAATTGAAACTTCTCAATGCAGATGCCAATACAGTGGGTGTAAATGCTTCTACATTAGTAGAAAAAACAGCGGATAACGTAGGTACAGGTATTCTGGTTGCCGGTACAGACACATTTACCATTACCACCGTTGACGGTGATGGCAATACACAGTCAGACGTAATTACTGGCACCAGCAGCATGCAGGATTTAGTTAACAAAATTAACGAGAATACCGCAGTAACCGCAAAATTAAATACTGATGGTAAATTAGTTTTGTCGAAAGAAGGTGCGGTATCTATAGCAACAGTAGATAACACCACTAACGATGGTTCGAGCGGTATCACTGACGCAACTTTCCAAGCGCGTTTGGTACTCACTGATACTAGTTCCGAGAAAAACGGTGTAAAAGTTGAACGTGGTGGTTCTGGTACTGCCGCCGCCGAAGCGGCTTTAGGTATCAACGTTAGCGATGACAATGGCAACATACAAAGCGCAACTGTTGGCGGCGCGGCGGCTACCATGAACGAAGGTGATTTAATCATCAATGGTGTTGCGATTAAGTCAATTACACTGGTTGCTACTGCTGCAACTAACGCAACAGAAATTATTAAGAAGTTAAATGAACAATCTGCTGAAACGGGTGTTGTGGCATTTGCCGGTACTGAAACAAGCGGTGTTGCTTTACGCTCAGTATCGGGTGGGGAGATTTCAATTAAAGCGGGTGCAGGTACTACAGCTGCGTTGATTCTTGCAAGAACAGGTTTTAAAGAACGTAATGCGGCGGAAGGTACAGGTTCGGTAGCAGGTGTAGATATTTCAACATTGGCCGGTGCACAAAAAGCGATTGGTGTTATCGACAAGGCAATTGACCAGGTGAGTAGCCAACGTGCGGATCTCGGTGCGATTAACAACCGTCTCGATTTCACCGTTGCCAACTTGTCAAACATCTCAGAGAAAACAACAGCAGCTCGTTCACGTATCGTCGATGCTGACTTTGCTGTAGAGACTGCAAACCTGAGTCGTTCACAAGTGTTACAACAAGCTTCAACCGCTATGTTGGCGCAAGCGAATGCCAGAGCTCAAAACGTTCTCTCCTTGTTGAGATAAGTGAGAGTAGCACCCGCCAGGTAAACACCTGGCGGGCGTTTAGCAAGAGGGCTTGATTATGAATGGTGTAACAAAACCCACAACGGTATCACCGGTACAGCTTAAGCCTGTAGCGGTGGTTGTCACATCAACGGTGGAAAAGGGTCAAAAAACCGGCAATGAATTGCCTGCACCAATAGAAGCGGCAAAAAATCACAGTGTCAGCGTCAAAGATTTGCAGGCTGTGCAAGAGAAAGTTCAAGCGGCGGTTGCGCAAATGAATGAATTTATTCAATCCACGCAACGCGATTTGCACTTTTCTTACGATGCTGAGTCAGGCAATACCATTGTGAAAGTTATCGATCGCAATACCCAAGAAGTAATCCGTCAAATTCCGGATCAAATCTTCTTGAAAATAGCAGAAGCACTGGATTCGCAAGCGCCTTTGAGTTTGTTTAATGCTAGTGTATAACTGCTTGTAGATCAGTAAGTTAGCTAATTGGTGTGACATTTTTTTGAGGTAATTTCGTAAATAGCTCTATTAAAGGCGAATGATGAAAATCATTCGCCTTTTTTATTTTATTTATTATTATTTTTCGCAATTTTCTCGAAATATTTTCGATTAATTTTTAATAATTTTATTGAAAACTTGATGATCCTTTTGGTGCGCTAAAAAAATTTGGCATAGCTTGTGCAAAAGTGTCTTTAGGCAACCCCGTATCGAAACCCTGTCGAACAAGTGACATTTCGTACAAGTCTTGCCGAAGGGGTTCAGTTGTTTGAAACCTTAATTATGACTTGCCACAGCGAATGCACTGTGAATAGGAACAGCCATTAGGAGATCATCATGCCATTAGTCATTAACACCAACGTGGCCGCAATAAATTCTCAACGACAGCTGATGAATTCTGGCGGCGCTTTAGATAAAGCTATGGAGCGTTTGTCATCAGGACAACGTATTAACTCTGCGAAAGACGATGCAGCCGGCCTTGCGATTTCCAATCGCATGACCTCGCAAATTCGAGGCTTGGATCAAGCGATAAGAAATGCCAACGATGGTATTTCAATGATTCAAACTGCAGAAGGTGCAATGCAGGAAGTTACAAATATTTTGCAACGTATGCGTGAGCTTTCCATTCAATCTGCAAACGGAATTTATGCAGATGCAGATAGATCAACACTTGACGCAGAAGTGCAACAACTAAAATTGGAATTGGATCGTATTGCGGATTCAACCTCGTTCAACGGCCAAATATTGTTAGACGGCAGTATTGGTAATACCAAACTGCAAGTCGGTAGTTTGGCGAATCAAACAATTGACATCAGTATCGGCTCGTTTAATACATCTTCGTTAGGTGGTTTGTCTGGCGACATTGTAGGCGAAGCCACAACAGGCCTTGCTGCGCTGAACTTGTTAACAGCTGGTGACTTGATTATTAATGACACCAGTATTGGTGCTTTGACAACTGGAACTACGCTTAACAATACGCTTGCTTTGGTTAATGCGAGCCTTGATGGTAAAGGTGCCTTGGCTTCTGCAACGGTTGAGGTAAGTGGAACAAGTACAGGAAGCGGAGTTTTAGTTCCCGGCACTAGCAGCCTCACATTGGCGGTTGTTGATGGTGACAACAACTCACAATCCTACGTAATTACCGGTACCAATAGTTTGAAAGAGCTGGTTGCCAAAATAAATGAAGAGACCGGTGTTGATGCAAAAATAAATGATCAGGGCAGATTGGTCTTGAATAGGGAAGGTGCGCTATCGATTACAGTTACAGACAGCTCGAGCAATAACGAAGCCTCTGGACTTGCTGATGGAGCAGTAAATTTTTCTTTGGTTTTATCTGATACCAGTGTTGATAAGCGTGGTGTTAAGGTTGAGGCAGGAACCATCACGGCCGCTGAAATTCTTGCGCTCGGTATTGATATGCAAGATGACAATCGCAATTTGCAAGGCGCTACTGTTGCAGCAGCAGCGAGTGTCATTAACAAAGGCGATTTGATTATTAATGGTGTAGAAATAGATGCGATCACCTTGCCGGGTGCAACGGCAGCAGCGAATCTAACTGAGTTGGTTAAGAAAATTAATGAGCAATCCGATGCGACAGGCGTCGTCGCTTTTGCTGGAACTGGCACAAGTAATCTTGGGTTGCGGTCAGTTACTGGTGAGGAAATATCGATTAAGTATAGTGACTCAGCCGTGGCTGCAACAGTTGCAGGGCAAACTGGGTTGCAAGAACGAAATGCAACAGAAGGTGGTGGCTCGGTTACCAGTGTTGACATATCTACTGCTGACGGTGCGCAAAAAGCAATTGCAATATTGGATCGGGCTATTGATCAGGTCAATGCTACGCGTGCAGGGTTAGGTGCGGCCAACAATCGTTTGGAATTTACCATTAATAATTTGGCAAACGTATCAGAAAAAACAGCGGCATCACGTTCGCGTATTACCGACGCAGACTTCGCTGCTGAAACTGCTGCATTAAGTCGCGCACAAGTATTGCAACAAGCTGCAACCGCAATGTTGGCGCAAGCGAATGCAAGACCAGAACAAGTATTGTCTTTGTTAAGATAAGTTTTAGTAGTAGCAGATGATCAGGGATGAGTGAGCCGCGCATTGCGCGGCTTTTTTATGTGGATAAAAAAATCTATACAGATTAATGGTTCTACCTTTTATTTTTACGGTTTGGTTTCATTTATAGATTCGCTTCTTTTCATCACATATTCCAATGCATATTCCACAGCCTTAGTGATCTTCTCTTCTATCTCAATCATTTCCTGCGGCGAAGTAAAAAACGTCATATCTACATCGTGACGAATATAGCGGGGGGGCAATCGATTCAGTGCCACACAAGCAACGTCAGCCAAGAAATTTCTGTCGCCATCTTTAACTCGCTCACTTTGTTTGTAGATTTCTTCAATAACCCGGCGTTCATAGAAGTTATGAATAAAGTCAGTGTCGTCCTCAAGGCTGGAATATCGTTGGGTGAGCATGGTGCTTATCTCAAGTGATTAAGGATGCTTTGAGTATAGGAAGGATTTGGAATAAGTAAAAAAACAGGCTAAGGAAGGGTGAAAACTGAGCGGACATAAAAAAGCCCCTTTATTAGGGGCTTTTTCAGGAGTTTGAGCTCCAAATGTGGCGGATCGGACGGGGCTCGAACCCGCGACCACCCGCGTGACAGGCGGGTATTCTAACCAACTGAACTACCGATCCAAAAAATCTATTAGCAAAAAAACCAATCATTTCTTGTGAAAATCATTGGTGGGCGGTACAAGACTCGAACTTGTGACCCATGCCTTGTAAGGGCATTGCTCTACCAACTGAGCTAACCGCCCGGCGATAAGCATGGCTCATCGAGAGGTGGCGCGTATTCTAATCATCGAGTTCTAATCGTCAACTATTTTTTCATTTTTGTGGCGGAATCTTTACTCTTGTTCAGTGGATTGATCAAAGCCCGTTCATTTTGTACAAATCCAGACAGGGTTCTGTATTTGAGGATATTTTTTGATGCCGGAAATTCAAGCTTGATATACTCACCGGCCAAACCCGATTACTTCCTTTTTGTGAGTGTTGAATGTCCATTCGAATTTTGTTTCAAGTTATTTGGCTATGTCTAATCTCAGGGTCAAGTCTGGCGGCTATCGATAACTTTGAATTTCCCCAGAAAGATCAACAAGAGCGTTATCAAACCTTTATTGATGAGATGCGGTGCCCTAAATGCGATAATCAAAGTTTGTCCGGTTCCAATTCAGCGATAGCGGCTGATTTACGTAAACAACTTTATGAAATGGTGATTAGCAATAAAACCGACGATGAAATTGTGACCTATATGGTTGATCGTTATGGTGATTTTATTTTGTATAAACCCAGATTCACCTATCAAACTTTTCTTCTATGGGCGGCTCCCATTTCCTTTTTCTTGGTTGGTTTATTGGTGCTGGTACTGGTGTTGCGATCTCGCAAAAGTATGGTCAATGGTCAAGGTCTATCGTCAAGTGAACGTGCCGAACTTAAGCAGCTATTAGATCGATATTCGGATGTCAAGAATAAAAATGGTGAAGCGTCATGACACACTCAATCTGGATCATTTTTTCAATATTGATCTCTATAGCCTGTTTGTTTTTTATCTTACCCCTAATTAAGGTTCGAAAATCCTTATTAACCAGCAATGATCAATTGTTAGTAAAAGAAAATGTACGTTTATTTAATGAACAGCTGGTTGATCTGGAAAATCAAAAAAATACTCGTCGTATCAATGAAGCGGATTTTCAAACTCTAAAATTGGAATTGGAGCGAAACCTTCTACATTCATATCAATCATTAAAAGCCAAACAGCTGGCGCCAGTTGTTAAGAAAGCACACCTTGTTTATTTACTGATTCTGGTTATTTTTATTTTGGGTGTGTTTTTCTTATATCAGCGTTTAGGTGCGGGGAGTGATTTGCGTATTATTGAGTTGCAACAAGCAAAACAAAATGCAGACTATCAAGCGATGCTCGATAAGCGCATGCCAGATTTGTCGGGCTCAAGTGAATTAATTCAGCAATTGGAAAAGAGGCTAGAGTCAGATACTGAAAATTTACAATATTGGTTTTTGTTGGCTCGCTTATCTTCAGAAAGAAATGATTTTGCGAAAGCAGCAAGAGCCTATCAGGAAATAATCAATCGAGATCAGTCATCCGGTTTGGTGATGGCAGAGTTGGCTCAAGCGATGTTTTTACGTGATAAACACAAGATGACTGATGAGATCGGTCAGATGGCAAAAAAGGCCTTGACCATTGAATCGGATAATACAACCGCGCTGGGTTTGTCCGGAATATATGCTTTTTCTAAAAAAGAATACCTGAATGCAATCGATTATTGGCAGCGAGCAGTTAAATTGTTAGGGGGCAACTCAGAAGGTGGAAGAGGATTAACTCAAGGTATTGAAAAAGCAAAAGCGCTCTATTTGGCTGAAGGTGGTACAGAAGAAAAGCTACAAAAATTTTTATCGCCAAAATCGATCAGCCTTTCTGTTGCTGTAGATCCCAATATACAAACAGACCCTAATCAATTGGTTTATGTTTATGCTCGTGCGTGGAAAGGTTCTAAAATGCCTTTAGCAATTACTCGTATTCCGCTGTCACAATTGCCGACAAAAGTAACGCTGACAGAGGCAATGGCTATGTCCCCCAGTGCTACACTAGCAAATGCAGAACAAGTGGAATTGGTAGCAAGAATTTCTCAAGATGGTAGTGCTAACGCCAAACCAGGTGATTGGCAAACCAGCCAAGGGCCCTTTGATCTAAACCAATTACCAGACTCGATTAGTTTGGTGATTGATAAGCAGATCGAATAAATAATTTTTTGATGGATTGCGCTTCGCACGCGCGGGTCTTGACCCGCCCTACATCATGCTGTGTTCTCTATTTTATGTCTGCTTGAATTAATTCCATTCCATTCTTATCCGCACAAACAAACCAAAAAGTATCATGCCAATCGCCGAGAACAATGCGTTCACATTGTTGGTTGTTAATGATTAGTTGATGACGGGCGGGGCGATGGGTGTGGCCGTGGATCATGTGTTGAACTTGATGGCGAATAAAAACAGTTTCGACTTCGCTTGGGGTGACATCGAGAATATCGTTTGCTTTTAAGCTATTCATGCTTTTACTTTTATTGCGCAATTCTGTGGCGATTGCACGTCTTGTTGCTAAGGGTTGCGTTAAAAATTGTTCTTGCCAGACAGGGTTTCTAACCATTGCACGAAACTGCATGTAATCTTTATCGGCTGTGCAAAGGCTATCACCGTGTAACAATAAAGTTTTTGTTCCGTATAAATCGATACAGGTTTCTTCGGGGATGATTTTTGCATTGGCTCGTTTGGCGAAATCTTCGCCCAATAAAAAATCGCGATTGCCGTGCATTAAATAAATTTGTGTATTGTTGTTAGCAAGTTTGCTAAGTGCGTTTGCGACTTCTGCAACCAGAGGTTGGTCGTCATCATCACCAATCCAAGCATCAAAAAAATCGCCGAGTATGTAAAGTGCAGTGGCATTTCTCGCAGTAGTGTCAAGAAAATGAAAAAACGCCCGCGTAACAAGCGGGCGTGATTCATGAAGATGTAAATCAGAAATAAAAAGTGTTTTGTTCATTAAAGATCAAATTTTGTTAATTAAGCAACGGTCACTTTTTGAATGATAACAGCTTGTTCTGGAACGTCTTGATGGAAACCTTTACTGCCAGTTTTTACACCTTTGATTTTGTTCACAACGTCCATGCCTTCACTCACTTTGCCGAAAACACAATAGCCCCAACCATTAGAAGTTTTGCCGCTGTGATTTAAAAAGGAATTATCTTTTACGTTGATAAAAAATTGCGCAGTAGCACTGTGTGGATCATTGGTGCGCGCCATGGCAACAGTGCCAGTCAGGTTTTGCAAACCATTGTCGGCTTCGTTTTGAATTTGTTCGCGTGTTTCTTTTTGGGTGAAGTCTTCAGTGAAGCCGCCACCTTGAACCATAAAGCCGTCAATAACGCGATGAAAAATAGTACCGTCGTAAAAACCGTCTTCGGCATATTGTTTGAAGTTAGCTGCGGTTTTGGGCGCTTTCTCGAAATCCAGTTCCAGAACAATGTCGCCGTAGTTTGTGTGTAATGTAATCATGAGAACCTCTCCGTTAAAAAAGCGGCTATGATACGCGCTTGCCCCCCTTGGAATCAAAATTCTTTGTTATGAACAGCGGAAAATTTCTCACTCTTGAAGGTACAGAAGGTGTTGGAAAAAGCACCAATCTGGCTTTTGTGCGCGACTGGTTGGAAGCCAGAAATATTGAAGTGATTGTCACCCGTGAGCCCGGCGGAACCCCGCTCGCAGAAGAGGTGCGCGGATTATTACTGGCCAAACGGGAAGAGCCAGTAAACCAAACTGCCGAGCTGTTATTGGTGTTTGCTGCTCGCGCCCAACATATAGCGCAGGTGATCAAACCTGCCTTGGCTCGTGGTGCCTGGGTATTAAGTGATCGATTTACTGATGCTACTTTTGCTTATCAAGGTGGTGGACGAGGGCTGGATAAAAATGTCATCCAGCAGCTCGAGCGGATGGTTCAAGGCGACTTGCGACCTGATCTGACTTTAATTCTTGATATAGATGTAAAACTGGGCCTGACTCGCGCCAGTCAACGCGGCGAATTGGATAGATTTGAAAGTGAAGCTCTGGATTTTTTTGAGCGTGTTCGTGCCGCGTATCGAGAACGGGCTGTGGCAAATCCTAAGCAATATGCCATGGTGGATGCGGGGCAATCTTTGGAAAAAGTACAACAGGATATTGATCAGGTTTTGCAAAAATTAATTTAAAAATCCGCAGCACAATGTAATGAAATATCCTCACCCGTAATGGGGTGCGGAAAAAATAAATCCTGTGCATGTAATAATAAACGTGGTGCTTTTTGTTTGATTTCCGGTGTTGCGTACAAACCATCACCTAAAATAATGTGACCCAGCGATAGCATATGCACACGCAATTGATGTGTGCGGCCAGTGATGGGATATAGATGCACGCGTGTTTGTTGTAAGATTTCATCACGACTGATCACCTCGTAACGCGTCACGGCTTTTTTGCCATGTTCAAAGCAGACTTTTTGTAAGGGACGATTCGGCCAATCGCAAATTAAAGGTAAATCAATCTCTCCCTGATCTTGTTCAACCAATCCATCAACAACAGCTAAATAACGTTTTTTAATTTTTTTATCTTCAAAATGTTGCGTTAAATTGCGTAGCGCAATATAGCTCAAAGGGAAAATTACCATACCCGAAGTGCCTTGATCCAATCTGTGCCCAATGCGAGCATTGGGATTCAATTTCACCAGCTGATTGGCTAAACAAATTTGATTTTCCGGCCCTTTTCCGGGCACAGACAATAAGCCGGCGGGTTTGTTGGCAACGATTAAATGTTCGTCCTGATAAACAATATTCACGGAAGAGGGCATGATGACTTCAGAAAAACCTTGCATAAAAATCTGGTCGCGGATTATCGCATGATTTAGGATGCCGGCTATGACTGAATTGAATCCTACACACTCATGGCACCCATACCCTTGGCATTTGTCGCAATGGCAAGACTTGGGGCATCTGCTTGAACATCAAAAATTACCGCACGCCATTATGTTGGCCGGGCCAAAAGATATAGGTAAGGGGCAGCTTGCGCGGGCTTTGGCCTATCGCATTTTGTGTGAATCACCGGTGGATGGATTGGCCTGTGGTCGTTGCCGTGGTTGTGAACTGAATAAAGCCGGGACTCATCCGGATTTGGCGAGTTTGAGTCCTGAAGAAGGTGGCCGCGCAATCAAGGTGGATCAAGTGCGTGAAGTCACTCAATTTTTATCGAAAACGGCACAACAAGGTGGATACAAACTGGTAGTGATTGATCCCGCTGAAGCCATGAATGGCAATGCAGCCAATGCATTATTGAAATCTCTCGAAGAACCCAGTGGTAATACCTTGCTGATTTTGGTTTGCCACAATCCCAGCGCTGTTCTGCCGACCATTCGCAGTCGTTGCCAGATTCGACTCTTGCCCTTGCCGGGCAAAGAATCTTTGATTGCTTGGCTGTCTCCTTTGTTGCCCCCGCAATCACCTAAAGCGGGCGATTTATTGATCCAAGCGGGTGGGGCACCTTTGGCCGCTTTGGCTCTGTTAGATGGCGATCAAATTGAAAAACGGGAAAAACGCCTTCAGGATTGGATCAAGTTAACATTGGGGCAACTATCAGCCATAGAAATAGCCGCAGAATGGCAGGATGAAGAATGTCTATCGGTGTTGGAATGGTATCTCAGTTGGTTATTGTCTATTTCCCGCTGGAAAGTTGGAGCCAGTGATACGCTGGTGTCCAAAGCCCCCAATGAGTGGCAGGCCACACTTCAGTTTATCGCGCCTAACTTGTTGCATAGGTATATTGAAAAAGTCCTGTTAAACAAACGCCAATTGCAAAGTGGCGCCAATCCCAATAAACAATTGCTCTTGGAAGAATTATTACTCGACTGGTCCGCATTAATGCGATTAAGTCGAAATGCGAATCTGGCAACTGGACAGGCCTGAGCTAATCTATTAGTGTTCAGCTTCCTTTATTGTGTTGATTCATAGAAACGGGTTTCTTTATGCAAGCAATCGGCGGCGGTGCTCGTAACGGCATACTTTCCTTGACCATCAAAGACAAAAACGTGCTTTACGCGGCCTATATGCCTTTCGTGAAGAACGGGGGCATGTTTATCCCCACCAATAAAAGCTACAAGTTGGGAGACGAAGTATTTATGTTGCTCAGTCTGATGGATGAAGCCGAAAAATTCCGGTTGCAGGTAAAGTGGTATGGATAACCCCTCGTGGTGCGCAAGGTAATAGAGCTGCTGGCATCGGTGTTCAATTCAGTGATCAGGACAATACCGCGATCAATAAAATCGAAACCTATTTAGCTGGGATGTTGGGTTCTGACAAGCCTACTCACACTATGTAGCCGGCGCGCCAAGTCATTAACGTCTTATGTAAAAAGCATCGCAAACTAAATTCGTTACAGCCAGGTTAAACCTGGCTTTGTTTTTTTAATGTTTTGAGTGTAGAGAGTTTCATGTTAATCGATTCACATTGTCATCTTGACCGACTTAATCTTGATCCTTATAAAGGAAATTTGGATGACGCAGTGCAAGCAGCACATGATCGCGGCATTCAACAAATGCTTTGCATCAGCGTCACGCTGGAAAACAATCCGCAAGTGATTTCAATTGCACAACGATATCCCGGTGTGGTCGCTTCTGTTGGTATTCATCCTTGCGATGTTAAAGAGGCGACAGCAACTAAAGAACAACTTTTGTATTGGGCTGATCAAGAAAAAGTGGTCGCCATTGGTGAAACCGGTTTGGATTATCACTACGAAACCGAAAGCAAAGATTTACAAACAGAAAGTTTTATTCTGCACTTGCAAGTTGCGAAAGAAAAAAAATTACCGGTGGTTGTTCATACCCGCGAAGCCAAAGAGGATACTCTTGCGATTTTGAAAGAGCACGCTTGCCGCGAATACGCTGGTGTACTCCATTGCTTCACTGAAGACTGGCCCATGGCCAAAGCTGCATTGGAATTAAATTATTACATCAGTATTTCCGGAATCGTTACTTTCAAAAACGCCGAACAAATCCGCGAAGTCGTACGCAATATGCCACTCGATAAATTATTAGTCGAAACCGATTCACCTTATCTCGCACCAGCACCGTATCGCGGTAAATCCAACGAACCAAAATATGTTCGCGAAGTCGCGCAATATATTGCGGATTTGCGTGGATTGAGTTTGGAAAAATTTGGTGAGATTACGACGGAGAATTTTTATCGGTTGTTTGGTCGGGCGAGGCAGTATTTGCCAGAATGACCCCACCCTAACCCTCCCCTTGCCAGGGGAGGGGACAGATTAAACTCCGAATAAATTTAGATTGGGAGTCAAGTTCCTCCCCCTGGTAAGGGGGAGGTTAGGAGGGGGTCAAGCTTTTAATTAAAAATTAAATTAAATTTCAAAAAAGGCCACAAAAAAATGAATCCACAACAAATCAAAATCATGCTCGACTTACAAGACGCCATGAACACCAAAGTCAACACAAATTGGAAATCACAAGGCTATGAATGGTATCGCGCAATCTGGGTTGAATGCGCAGAATTACTGGACCATTACGGTTGGAAGTGGTGGAAAAAACAAACGCCCGATACCGAGCAAGTCGCTTTGGAATTAATAGACATTTGGCACTTTGGCTTGAGCATTTTATTACAGTCCGGTCTATCACTTGAGCAGGCGACAGCCAAAATTCAAAACGAATTGAGAATCTCCACTGATGAAAAAGATTTCCGTCTTGATCTAGAAAAATTCGCCTCTGCCACATTGCTGGATAAACAATTCCATCTGGATTTATTCGGCCGTTTAATGTCTGGCGTGAATATGCCGTTTGATCAACTCTATCGTGGTTATGTCGGTAAAAATGTTCTCAACTTCTTCCGTCAAGATCACGGCTACAAAGACGGCACCTACAAAAAACATTGGTTCGATGGTCGTGAAGATAACGAACATCTGGTTGAAGCTATTCAATCATTAGATGCAACTAGCGCAAGTTTTAAAGATGATTTGTATCAGGCGTTGGTGGTGAGGTATTTGAGGTAATTAAGGGAGTAATTTATGTGGTTACAAATCGGGTTAATATGGATTTCAATCTATGCGATCAATAAATATTTTATAGGTAGATATCTCAAAATATTTTTAGGGCGATGGAAGCCGCAGAAAATTAAGGATGGGTATGAATATTCACTTATCGCAAGAAATAGTCGGGTTGAAGAAATTCTTTTGGGGGTTTCTGTAGGCAATCAGTTCAATTTCACCATAAAACATGAAGTTTTTTTAGATAGATTTTTCAAGAAGCTTGGAGTATCTAATGAAATACAGACCGGCGATGAGGAGTTTGATAATTCGATCTATGTTGTCTCTGATGATAAAGGGTTTCATGCTAAGTTGGTCGAATCAACTGTTTTTAGGTGCGCTATCAAAAAGCTTTTTCAATCGGGTCTGCTAAGAAAATCGTCAGTGGAGAAATTGGAGTGCAGAGATGGACGTTTGTGGGTAGTTCTAACTACGGACGACGAAATAGCCGAAACAAATCTTGAGTATGAGGTTATCGATTCAATAGTTCCAATTTTAAGATCTCTTGCCGAAGAACTAGGTAATTTAAAAATATTAAGTAGAAAATTTTATCGAGAACGATTTTTTAAAAAGTCATTCGTTATAGATTGCATTATCGCAGGCATGATAATTTATCCAGTGAGTCAATTTTTAACAACGACCTATCCTTTTCCCTATTTCTATAACAATTCTGATCTCTATATCCATGCGGCCATCTTGGCAATAATTTTATTAGTAATGTTGGTTTTAGGGGTGGTTTTCTGGATGAAAAACAGCTCGAGAGCGCATGTGGTAATACTTGAATTATTGTTGATCGGTGCGATAAGTTCGTTCGGATCTTCTTATTATATTTTGCGTTATGCAAATATGCATTTAATTGACGAGAAAGTAAATGTTATTGAAACTCGTTTGGTTGAATATAAGATCAAATTGATAGAGAGGAATAAATTTAAGCCTTGGCGTAAGAAGCGATATTATAAAGAGTATAGTCTTGCTTTTTTGGATTGGACTTGTAACTGTTCTAAAATGATTACTTTAGATGTATCAGAAAATATATATGAAAAATTTATTCAATATCAGAAATTTAAAGTCCATCTGCATACTGGTTATTTTGGGTACAAGTGGGTTTCAAGTATACAGCCTGTAGAAAACTCTCAAACCAGATGAGTTGAATGGTCTCATTTCACGTCTTAACATCAATCAACGAATACTGAATCTCGTTTTGTGGTTTGTTGGGTGCTCCGGGTAAGCAGTCGAGTTGTGTGACCGTTATTCCTTCTTGTTGTAGTTTGGTGCGCAAGTTTTCCATTTTTTCTTTTGCTAATTTTAATGTGTCGGATTTTTCAGCCCAAAGGGTGGCGCTGAGCTGTTGGTTGAACCAGATTAATTGAGCGTAAAAATGCCCGACTACTGGCAGGTCGAAATTCAGCATGATTCGCCATTGTTTGACTTTTTCACGTTTTTGTTCGGTAGATTTTTCTTTGTCGTCTATCCAGTAACGTTCAATTTGCATTTGCAATAGATGAATATCATGTTGGTAACGAATAGGAATTTCGATTTGCCAGCTTTGTTGTGGGTAATCGGTTGATTGTGTTGTTTGTGGTTGAAGGCTTTGTAGCTGTTGAATTTGTATTTTGGCAACGGCTTGGTAGGCATGTTGTTGTAACAGTGCAATCAATTGTGTGCGCAGGGTTTTAATTGATAAATCTTTTTGCGGTGTTTTCCCCATTAAAATTGGTAGCAATTGTGCTGCCCAATCTTTCAGGTGAGTATTGTTTAGGTTCTTAATAATCGTTGCCACATCTGCGTCATCTTCTGTTAATGACTGGCTGGTTTTGTAACCAAATCAACCAGTGCACCTTTCATGTCTTGATTTTTTTGAATGCTTTGTTGTTCAGGTTTTATAGCGTTCTGTAATTGGTTGATATTGTCGGCATTGATCTTGACAGTTGGATTGATTTTGTTTGTATTTAACAAAGTAGATGCGTTTGCCACGCTAATATTGGATGTGGTATTTGCAATGGGTTGTTTATTTGTTTCAATTTTTTCAGTTGATGTTGGATAAGTGTTTAACAGCGGTGCTAGATTTTGCGTTGTTAATGCTTGTCCCGATAGTCTGTTAACCATCGGTTTTGTGATAATTATTTCTGGTGAGCTCTGGATGTTTTTAATGAGTTCACTAACATTCGTGATTGCTTGCCCCGTTTTATGGTTAGTTTGTAGTGTGGCTTGGGATTGAGTTAAGCTCTCTACTAATTTTTTTCGAATTGAATCCCGATGTTTCCACAATAGTTTTTAATATTTGTGGGTCTATCACTTTAGCTAAAGTCGGTATCAGTTGATTTAATTTATCTAAAGATGTTTGCAATGGCTTATCAACCAACTGGGTGAGTTGTTTTTCGGGAATCGCTGTTAATACTTGAGTCAATTTTGCCAAGGCTGTAAAAAAATTATCCTGTTTTTGTGTAGGCAAATGACTGATCAGCGGTAATAGTTGCCGCAAATTTTGCGTAATGGTTTGTTGAATATTAATGTATTCGGGTGTTTCATCAGGATTGCTTAATAACTTCCATCCAAGGTTGGGAATTAAGCGTGAATTAATTACCTGGCCTTTAACGAAAGCTTGATTGCTGTAAACCAAAAAGGATTTATTGTTTACTTCCAATGTAACCAGTTTTAATAAGTTGCTTTGTAATAGATTTTTTTGTTGTTCCAAGGCTTCAATTTGTTGTTGGGCTGCAGGCAAAAGGCTGTTAGATTTTATTTGGGCCAATGCTTTATCAATCTGTGCAACTAAAATTTCGCGTTCTTCGGGTGAACTATTGGCAATGTCAACGACTAGCGCTTTGCTGCTATTGTTGACCGTCATACCCGTCAAGCGCGCAATTAAGACTAATTGATCGTTTTGAGTCTTCTGAAGGTTTTGCAGCGTTAAATTGAGTAATTTATCGCCTGCAGATTGAATATCCATTTAGAAATCTCTCGAAGCATTGGAATGTGATCGCTATAATCCGGCGCGCAGCCCAGTTTCACTCATCCCATTATAGGCAATTGAAATCAATATTATGTCTGACCTCTTACTGGAACTAGATGATATCGCCTGTGAACGTGACGATCGTCTCTTGTTTTCACAACTTTCTGCGAATTTTGTTGCCGGTGATCTGGTTCAAATTTTAGGGCCGAATGGGGCAGGAAAAACCAGCTTACTGAGGATTATTGCAGGTTTAACACCTGCATCTCGGGGTGATATTCGTTACAAAGGTCAGTCTTTACAAGCCTCACGCTGGCAGTTTGCACAAGATAGTCTGTATCTGGGGCATTTAGCCGGCATTAAAAAATCGCTTACACCTGAAGAAAATTTGCAATGGTTTATGGCCCAGCAGCCTGTTAAGTCGGACATCTTTTCTGCGCTGAAAAAAGTGGGATTGAGAGGCTATGAACATTCAACTTGTGATCAGCTCTCGGCTGGACAATTCCGTCGTGTAGCCTTGGCTCGATTGCATATGAGTGCCGCTACAATCTGGGTTCTTGATGAACCCTTCACTGCAATCGATAAATCTGGTGTGGCTATGTTGGAAGAGCTCCTGGCTCAACATCAAGCAAAAGGCGGTCTCGTCTTGTTGACATCACATCAGGATCTGGCATTGCCGGGTATTAAGCGGATTCATTTGGAAGACTTTACGTCTACCCAAGAGGTAGCCGCCTGATGCAGCAATCACTCTGGGCAGGATTTTTTAGTCATCTTCAGCGCGATTTTCGGTTGATTGCCCGGCATAAACTGGAATTGCTGAATCCTTTGGTGTTTTTTTGTCTTGGCGGTGAGTTTGATTCCCTTGGGTTTAGGCGAAAAGAAAGTGTTAGCAGCTTTAGCGCCCGGAATTGTCTGGATCATGGCATTGCTGGCTTCCTTGTTGTCTTTGGAGTCCTTGTTTCGTAGCGATTATGAGGACGGGTCGCTTGAACAAATTCTGATAAGCCCGCAACCTTTGTACTTTGTGGTATTGGCAAAATTATCTGTGCATTGGTGTGCGACGGGGTTGCCCTTGACCTTAATGTCCCCTTTGTTGGGATTATTAATGGGCTTGCCCGACGCGGGTTACATTCCTTTAATGTTCAGCTTGTTTTTGGGCACGCTCAGCATGACATTGATTGGTGGTATTGGCGCTGCATTAACTCTTTCAGCGCGTCGCAGTGGGCTATTGTTGTCGTTAATTGTGGTGCCTTTATACATTCCGTTACTGATTTTTGGCGCGAGTGCAGTACAAAGTGCCATTGATTTTTCTCAATATCAATTGCAGCTAGCCGTTTTAGGCGCTATGGCCGCGTTGGGATTATTGGCTGCACCTTTTGCCATAATGGGTGCATTAAAAATTTCACAAGAGTAGGTGATTATGAATTGGCAATGGTTTCATCGTTTGGGGTCGCCGCGTTGGTTTTATGAAAAAACTACGGGCTGGTTACCCTGGATTGCATTGGTCACTTTTAGTTTGATGATTGTTGGCATGGTGTGGGGTTTAGCATTTGCTCCTTTGGATGCAAAACAAGGGAATAGTTATCGAATTATTTATTTACATATGCCAGTCGCAGTGCTGTCGATGGCGGGTTATTACGCCATGGCGATTGCGGGCGCAGTCGGATTAATCTGGCGAATGAAAATGGCATTTATTGTGATGGTTGCGGCTGCACCAGTCGGTGCTGTTATGACTTTTTTAGCATTGGTTACAGGTTCAATTTGGGGTAAACCAACTTGGGGAACCTGGTGGATTTGGGATGCACGTTTGACATCCGTGTTGGTGTTATTTTTTCTGTACATGGGTGTGATTGCGTTGCAACAGGCTTATCAAAATCGTGACACTGCAGACAAGGCCTGTGCAATTTTATCTTTGGTTGGCATGGTAAATATTCCGATCATTTATAAATCGGTTGACTGGTGGAGTACTTTGCATCAGCCAGCGACTATTAAAATGGTTGGCGAATCAACGATTGATCCTTCAATGAAATATCCCTTGTTGATTATGATCGCGGCACTTTATTTATTTTTTACCTTGGCAGTTATTTTGTACACGAGAGTAGAAGTGTTGCGTCGTGAAAGTCGTACACAATGGGTCAGCGATTTATTAACTCAAGCCGCGAATAAAAGACGTTAATATGAATTTTCAATTTGAATCCCTAGCAGAATTATTGGCTATGAAAGGTCATGGACCTTTTGTTTGGTCAGCTTATTCCATTTCCATTATTGCGTTTGCCTATTTGATCTGGACACCAGTGAAATCTTATCGCGATATGGTCAACCGTGAACTCAAGAAAAGAAGTCGAGAAGAAAATGCACCCGATTAGAAAACAACGCTTGATGATGGTGTTATTGATTGTCATTTTTTCCAGTATTGCAATCGGCTTAATTATGTTTGCTTTGCGAGAAAATTTAAATTTGTTTTATCCTCCCAGCAAAATAGTATCGGGTGAGGTACCGCATAATGTCAAAATTCGTGGCGGTGGCTGTGTGAAGCCAGGCAGTGTGCAACGCTCCGAGCATAATCTGGATGTCAACTTCGTCATTACAGATGGTGTTGCTGATGTAAAAGTTTTTTATTCCGGGATTCTTCCTGATTTATTTGCTGAAGGTGAAGCCGCTGTGATCAATGGAAAAATAAATGATAAGGGTGAACTGGAAGCCAGCGAGGTTTTAGCCAAGCATGATGAAAATTACATGCCTCCTGAAGTGGCTGAAGGCATGAAGCAAGCGGGTGGTGAGCATCAAAAAACCTGCGAGACTATTAATTATGCACGCTGATTGGTTAAGCCTTGTGCCTGAAATAGGGCAGTTGTCTCTTATTATTGCGTTTTGTTTTTCAGTCGCTTTATTCCTGCTGCCGCTATGGGGAAGTTACCGCAATAATCTATTAATGATGTTATCGGCGCGTAGTATTGCTGCCGGTTTTTTTATTTTCGTGTTGATTTCATTTTTGTGTTTAACCTGGTCATTTACGCAAAATGATTTTTCGGTTGCCTATGTTGCTACCAATTCCAATTCGCTTTTACCCATGCATTATAAAATCAGTGCGGTGTGGGGTGGGCACGAAGGTTCGCTTTTATTGTGGATTTTAATGTTATCGGGTTGGACATTCGCCGTTGCATTATTTAGTCGATCAATTCCTTTGGAATTACAAGCGCGTGTATTGTCAGTCATGGGCTTTGTGGCGATTGGTTTTAGCTTATTTATTTTAATAACCTCAAACCCGTTTGATCGAAATTTGCCAATACCTCCACAAGAGGGAAATGATTTAAACCCTTTATTGCAAGATATAGGTTTAATTATTCATCCACCGGTTTTATACATGGGTTATGTTGGGTTCAGTGTGGTATTTGCTTTTGCTATCGCCGCATTGTTGACTGGCAGAATGGATAGTGCATGGGCCCGTTGGTCTCGTCCCTGGGCGATTATTGCCTGGGGATTTTTATCATTGGGTGTTGCCATGGGTAGTTGGTGGGCCTATTACGAATTGGGTTGGGGCGGTTGGTGGTTTTGGGATCCCGTCGAAAATGCCGCGTTTATGCCGTGGTTAGTTGGAACTGCATTAATTCATTCACTTGCAGTGACAGAAAAACGTGGATTATTTAAAAGCTGGACTATTTTGTTAGCCATATTTGCATTTTCATTAAGTTTGTTGGGAACTTTTTTGGTTCGTTCGGGGGTATTAACCTCCGTGCATGCTTTCGCGAATGATCCGGAACGCGGTTTATTTATATTGGGATTTTTGTTGGTGGTAGTGGGTGTCTCTCTTGTGCTTTACGCAATACGAGCGCCAGTAGTAAAAGGTGCACAGGGTTTTGATTGGCTATCTCGCGAAACTTTTTTATTGGCTAATAATATTTTGTTGGTTGTTGTGATGTTGGTGGTATTGATTGGCACTCTCTACCCATTAATTGCGGATGCATTGGGGCTAGGAAAAATTTCCGTTGGGGCACCATTTTTCAATATGTTCTTTTTGCCCTTGATGGGATTGTTGTGTTTATTGATGGCAGTCGGTCCAGTCCTGAATTGGAAAAAAACACAACCCGCATTATTGAAAACTTTATTACTAAAACCTTGGGTTATTAGTTTATTGATTGGCCTTCTGTTTCCTTTATTTTATGCCGAGAAATATTCTATTCCAGTTGCGGTTGCTGTATTTATTGCTTCCTGGATTACCACTGCATTGATTTCTGATTTTATTTATCGGTTGCGTCATGCTGATTCTTTTATATCAGGTTTCAAAAAATTGAGCATGAGTTATTACGCCATGTCTATTGCTCATGTTGGGGTTGCTGTCAGTTTGATAGGAATTGTTTTAAGTAGTCACTATAGTCAGGAACGGGATCTGCGTTTGCAGTTAGGCCAAGTGGTAGAAATGGCACCTTATCAATTCACGTTGAAATCGCTTATACCTATCAGAGAATCAAATTACATCGCTGATCAAGCGGATATTGAAGTGCAAAAAAATGGAAAATTTTTGGAAATTCTATCTCCGCAAAAGCGTCGGTATCTCGCTAGAGGTGATGTGATGACGGAAGTGGCATTGGATGCAGGACTATTGCGCGATATTTATATAGCCATGGGGGATAAGTTATCTGACGACGCTTGGGCCATGCGCATACATGTAAAACCTTTTGTGCGTTGGATTTGGTTGGGGGCTATTTTTATGGCCTTGGGATCATTGTTAGCGGTTATCGATAAGCGTTATCGCACCAAGACTGCGGAAGTGAGTCTATGAACAAACGTTTATTTCTATTTATTCCCTTAGTGTTTTTTGTGTTGTTAGGCCTTTTATTTTGGCGAGGTTTATCCTTGAATCCCAATGAAAAGCCATCAGCATTAGTGAATAAACCATTCCCTGAATTTACGCTTTCAGTATTAGCTGCTGCTGAAAACCCACAACATTTAGTTCGGGCCAGCCGTAACGATATTATAGGTCGCGTGAGTTTAGTGAATGTTTGGGCAACCTGGTGTACAACCTGTCTTGCAGAGCATGAATTTCTCAATCGTTTAAAAAGTCAGGGAGTGTTGATTTATGGAATATATTATCCAATCGATTTTGTGGAAGAAAAATCTGGCGCAGAAGAATGGTTGCGCGACTTGCATAACCCTTATGTGTTCACTGTGGTTGATGAAGATCGTAAATTAGGTATGAATCTCGGTGTTTTCGGCACACCGGAAACTTTTGTGTTGGATAAAAAAGGCATGATTCGCCATAGGCACCTTGGTGATGTGAACGAGATGGTATGGGTAAATGAGTTGCAGCCTTTGCTTCAGGCATTAGAAAAAGAATAATGTCAGATGCCGTTCATTGATTCAGCGGGTGTACTCCTTCTTTTTCCAACAAATCGACTAACGCCATCAGTGGCAAGCCAATCAAACTATTTGGATCGCGACCTTCCATGGATTGAAAAAGGCTGATGCCTAAACCCTCGGATTTAAAACTGCCTGCGCAATCATAAGGTTTGTCGTGCTGCAAATAATTTTCTATTTGCGAATCACTTAATTGTCTGAAATAAACCTGGTAGGTTTCAAGATGAGTGTGGCAGTTTTTGGTTTTTGAATTAAACAAACAAAGCCCTGTGTAAAAAATAATTTTATTACCGTTAAATGTTTTCAGTTGTGTAAAAGCATTTTCGTGGTTTCCTGGCTTGCCAATAATTTTTTGATCCAATACGGCGACTTGATCTGAACCTATGATGAGATGTTCTGGATGTTTCGAAGCTAAGGTGATGGCTTTAGTCGATGCTAATCTCAAAACAAGATGCTCTGGGAGTTCGTCTCTATTTGGGCTTTCATCAATGTTCGGGCTATCCCAATCGAAAGGCAGTTGTAACTTGGCCAGTAGTTCGCGTCGGTAGGGTGAGCTTGAGGCAAGTAAGAGTCGGGTCATTGGTAAGTCACTTTTGCAATTTTGGTATGGTAAAACTAACTCAATAGCTCAAGTTCAGATAGATTTTTATTCTTGTGTTGAATGTGCTACTTTCCAAAACAATGACAAGATAATTTCTATAAGGTACCCAATATGATAAAACGTTACTGGATTGGGGTTCCAATGCTGACAGCT
This sequence comes from Cellvibrio sp., assembly GCA_016712405.1. Lineage (GTDB taxonomy): Bacteria > Pseudomonadota > Gammaproteobacteria > Pseudomonadales > Cellvibrionaceae > Cellvibrio. Next base: position 256,726 of record JADJRD010000001.1, read on the forward strand.
TTTCTGTCGCTATTGACTGGATGTGGTGGCAGTGGAGGGGGCGATACCAATGTTAATACTGATGTTAATGTAAAGTCGTCAGCGATCAGTAGCTCCGTTTTTTCTTCCAGTGTTTCATCGAGTGTTTCATCCAATTCGGTAGTTGTTAGTTCAAGCTCTTCTATTGTGATGCGATCATCCAGGTCAAGCCTGTTATCAAGTTCAAGCAGCTCATCCTTCATAAGCTCATCAATTAACAGTTCATCCATATCGAGTTCGTTAGTAATTTCAAGCAGCTCATTGATCACAAGCTCATCCAGATCGAGTTTGTTGGCAAGCTCAAGTAGTTCATCAATTGCTAGCCTCTCGAGCGCAAGCTCATCAATTGCCAGTTCAGTTGGATCGAGTCATTCAAGCGCTGATCCTTGGGTAAATGATGGTAATTATGGTGTGCCTGTTACAACTTTTACATTGCCTGCCACCTTTACGGGTACAGGCGGTGCCACTATCTCGAATAGTGTAATTTACTTACCTGATATTCAAGCCAGTTTTCCTCTTATTAATTGGCTTGATATTGACCGACTCTATATTCCTGCAGGTACATATAGTTATCTGCGTATTGGTAATCTTCCTAATCGTAACGCGAACGATAAGTTGATTATTACCAATCAAGGTGGACAGGTAAAAGTAGGTGGGGCTGGACACTCTTATGCTCTCTCATTATCGGGCGGCAGTAATTGGGTATTGACGGGACGCTACGATCCTTTGTCACAGACTGGGCACCTTAATTTTTCCGGTCATCGCAATGGTGCTTTTGCTAATTCTCAGGGAACCTATGGGATTTTAGTGGACGACATGTTTTCTAATCCTAACGTGTCAGGTGTACAGATTTTTGGCGGCGCCAGTCGCTTTGAATTGGAGTATGTTGAAATTACACGTGTTGGTTTTGCAGGCATTCTGGCGAAAACGGATAGCACCGCCAGTGCAGTGATGGAGTTTTGCAAATTGCATGATTTGTATATACATGATGTAGGAAGTGAGGGGTTATATATCGGCAGTACACAGCCACAGCCGCAGCATCAAATTCGTGATTGGACAATTTACAATAACCGTATTTTGCGTACTGGCACAGAAGCTTTGCAATTAGGGCAGTTGGGTGGTGTCAATCACGTTCACCATAATGTGCTTGGGCCTGCGGCTATCGATTGGCGATCTGCTTTTCAAACTAGCCAAGATGGCAATATTCAAATCAATATGCGAGAGGGGCATTTGTTGTTGGAAAACAACATCGCCATAGGCTCTGCTGGAAACCATTTTTTGCTTTTTTCCAACCCTGTTAGTGGTGATGCAACTGATAATAATATCGGTGTAACCGTGCGCAATAATTATTTCTCTGATATGCGTAACTTAGGGATGTATGTAGGAAGTGGTGCTATCACCGGTATGCGTTTTGTATTTGAAAATAATCTATGGCGCGCATGGTCCTTTGAGCGTAATCAAGTCTATAGCAGTGCAGTGGCCTATGATCATTTGCTGCGTAATTTCAATTCAACCACATCCATCAGTTTTATCAATAATGACTGGGACTCATCGCTAAAGCTCAGTAATTCACTGCCTCTTGGAAATGGCACTAATGGCAATGTCACAGGAAGTGCGAATGACAATATCGCAATTGATCCTATCAATTTCGTCAATGCCGGGTTGCCAGATGGGTTTAACTTTTTGCGTTTAGAAAAATGGACTGCCTCTGCTAGTCTTGGCGGCAATGTACCTGTCACTTATCCTTTGGGAATGATAGTGATTTATGAGGGTGGCCCATGGAAATGCAAACTTTCCCCTTGTTCGGCGGGATTGGTGCCACCAACAAATCCTAGTGTCTGGGATGCCCTTGCGCCCTTTGCGGATGATGTACGTGTTGTGCAAGGTACGGCCTATTCCACTCTTGGGCTAACGCCGTTGCCTTAGAAATTTTTCTTTGACATGAGCCCGTGAGATCCCTATTATGCCGCGCTTATGTTTAAGACCCCCTCAGACAAAGCATTGCCACGGCAAGTAGATCCACGTCGGTTCGCTCAACAGGGCATTAATATCGATGGTTATGTGCCGGCTGCAGAAATGCCTCGTTTAATCGAAGCAACTTTGGATTCGGCGGCAAAGGTTCAGGTTGAATTGAGCTTTGCGGTTAATGAGGAAAAGAAGAAAGTTGTTACCGGGCGGGCTTGTGGTGAATTAACACTGGTCTGTCAGCGTTGTCTTGATCCAGTTCAATTGCCAGTAGAAGCAAATGTTTCCTTGGCAATTGTGTGGGATGAAGAGGGCGCAGATGCCTTGCCGAGTTATTTGGATCCTTGGATTCATGGCGAAGGTTTAGCAGATCTCTACGAGATGATCGAAGAAGAAATGCTGTTAAGTTTGCCTGCAGTGGCTTATCACAATGAAACTTGTATAGAAGCAAGCTTATTGAGTGCCGGGAAACCGGTTGAAGTGCAGGTAAAGAAAAACCCGTTTAATGTGTTGGAGCAACTTAAGAGCTCGCCGAAATCCTGAGGCGCCTCGGCTTCAATAATCTGTCAATAGGAGTAAAACCATGGCTGTTCAACAAAACAAAAAATCTCGTTCCAAGCGTGACATGCGTCGTTCACATGATGCATTGACTGGCCCAACACTATCAGTTGACGCTACTAGCGGTGAAAAACACCGTCGTCATCACGTGACTGCTGACGGTTTCTACCGTGGTAAGAAAGTGATTGATACAGGTAGTAACGAGTAATCTTACTCAGCGACGCTATCTTGTCGAAAAAAATTAAAATAGCAGTTGATGCTATGAGCGGGGACTTAGGTCCCCGTGTTGCTATTTGGGCTGCAGAAAAATTTGTAGCTGAAAAACGAAATTGTGATATTTGGCTTTTTGGTGATGAAGGCCAACTGAAGAGTATCTACAAGAATTCGCGTGATCCCTACCATCAAATCAATATTGTTCATTGCACAGAAAAAGTATCAATGGACGATAATCCATTGCATGTTATCCGACATAAAAAATCGTCTTCTATGTATCAATCTCTGTTGGCTCTGGCAAGGGGCGAGGTGGATGCAGCAGTCAGTGCGGGAAATACAGGTGCTTTGTTAGTGATGTCCAAGCATTTGATTGAAACTATTAGCGGAATAGAGCGCCCCGCTATTTGCAAATCCATGCCTGTTAGGGAAGGGCAAACGTTTATGTTGGATTTAGGTGCCAATATCAATTGCACTCCAGAACAATTACATCAATTCGCGTTGATGGCTTCTATCTTGGTAGATCCAGAAAAAAATGCTGACCAATTGGCTCGTGTTGGTTTATTAAATATTGGAACTGAACACGCAAAAGGCACCGAGTTATTACAAGCTGCGCAAGAATTATTTATGCAAGAGATTCGTTTTAGTTATGCAGGTTTTATTGAGGCTAACCAGATTTTTTCGGGAGATCTGGATGTGATTGCCTGCGATGGATTTCACGGTAATATTGCCTTAAAAGCCAGTGAGGGTACGGCACGATTTATTGGTGAAAAAATCCAGTCAGCATTTCAAGGAAATTTTTTAAGAAAGTTAAGCTTGTTATTGTTGTGGCCAATACTGCGCACACTGCGACAGTCATTGGATCCTGCTGTGTATAATGGCGCCATATTGTTGGGGCTCAAAAAACCTGTCATCAAAAGTCATGGTGACGCTGATAAAAAAGCATTTTTGCAGGCGATTCGCGTCGCTCACGAGCAAGTGCTGTTGGATATTCCGCAAAAAATTAGTTCCTGTTTACATTAAGCTCTGTGCGAAATAAGTGAGAAAAACGATGAGTCAAAAAACTGCTTTTGTATTTCCTGGTCAAGGTTCACAAAAAATTGGCATGTTAGCCGAACTTTCAGCGGAATATCCGATTGTGCAACAAACCTTTGCTGAGGCATCGGAAGTTCTGGGTTATGACTTGTGGGCATTGGTGCAAAATGGCTCACAGGATGAAATTAATTTAACCGAACGAACACAACCTTTATTGTTAACTGCCAGCGTTGCTGTGTGGCGTGTATGGCAAGAAAAAAATGGTTCATTGCCATCGTTTATGGCAGGGCACAGTTTGGGAGAGTGGTCAGCACTGGTGTGTGCAGAAGTTGTTGCTTTTAAAGACGCAGTGAAATTAGTGCAACAGCGCGGAAAATTTATGCAAGAAGCAGTACCTGCAGGGCAGGGCGCAATGGCAGCAATTATTGGATTGGATGATGCTGCAATATTGGAAGCATGTAAAAAAGCAGAGCAAGGAGAAGTGGTTTCTGCAGTGAATTTTAATTCGCCTGGGCAAGTTGTAATTGCCGGTTCAGTTGCGGCGGTTGAGCGTGCAAGTGCATTATGCAAAGAAGCGGGTGCTAAACGTGCTTTGCCTTTGCCAGTCAGTGCACCTTTTCATACTAGTTTGATGCAACCGGCAGCAGATCGATTGGCGGAACAAATCAATGCCACAGTTTTTTCTCTTCCAAAAATTCCAGTTGTGCATAATGTCACAGCACAAATAGAGCCCTGTGCAGAAAAAATTAAAGCCTTAATGATTGAACAAATTTATAGTCCAGTTCGTTGGGTTGAATGTGTGAATACGTTGGTTGCTGCCGGTGTCCACAAAACAATTGAATGTGGTCCCGGAAAAGTATTATCTGGATTGAATAAACGTATTAATACTGAGGTAACGACAGTGTCGATTGAAAAACCTGAAGAATTGACCGCTGCTTTAGCCGAATAATTCAATGTTTGTATTTATCTTCGTTTATTAAGAATTTATTTTTTTAAGTGAGAAACATTATGAGTTTAAACGATAAAGTTGCATTGGTAACCGGAGCCAGTCGTGGTATTGGCGCGGCGATAGCGGAGCAGTTAGGTAAAGCAGGTGCAATAGTAATAGGCACTGCGACCAGTGAATCAGGAGCTGCGGCGATTAGTGCACGTTTGGCGGAACAGGGGATTCGTGGCGCCGGTAAAGTGTTGAATGTGACGAGTGCTGAATCTGTCGAGGCTTTATTGAAATCAGTTCAAGAAGAATTTGGCGCACCGGCGATTCTGGTTAATAACGCGGGCATTACCAAAGATAATTTACTAATGCGCATGAGTGATGATGAGTGGTTTGATGTAATCAATACCAATCTCAGTGCTATTTATCGGTTAAGTAAAGGTGTTTTGCGTGGAATGATGAAGGCTCGTTGGGGGCGCATCATCAATATCAGTTCTGTTGTGGGCTCTATGGGCAACCCAGGTCAAGCTAACTACGCAGCGACCAAGGCGGGTGTCAGTGGTTTTGCTCGCTCTTTGGCGGCTGAGGTGGGATCTCGCAATATCACAGTGAATACCGTTGCTCCAGGCTTCATCGATACCGACATGACCAAAGTATTGCCAGAAGAGCAAAAACAACAGCTTTTATCGCGTATTCCATTGGGTCGCTTGGGTGCTCCAGAGGAAATTGCCAGTGTTGTTGCCTTTTTAGCAAGTGATGCGGGTGCTTATATCAGTGGTGAGACCATTCATGTGAATGGCGGAATGTACATGTCGTAATTTGTAACCCATTGAGCAGTATAGTTTTTTATTGAAAAGCCAAAGTTTTTTTAGCGATAGCATTACCAGAAGCGAAATTTCTATGTAAAATGCCGTCCGATTTTGACCGAAGTCGTAATGGGCCTTGATGTTTAGGTTCACTCGACTTCGAACATCCATCCACTTAGGAGTTAAATAACATCATGAGTAGCATTGAAGAACGCGTAAAAAGATCGTTGCTGAGCAACTGGGCGTCAAAGAAGATGAAGTCAAGAACGAAGCTTCTTTCGTCGAAGATCTGGGCGCTGATTCTTTGGATACCGTAGAGTTGGTAATGGCTCTCGAAGAAGAATTTGAAACTGAAATTCCAGATGAAGAAGCTGAAAAAATTACCACCGTACAACTCGCTATCGATTACATTAACGCCAACTTGGCGTAATTGATTATCCAGTTGTTGTTGAATTCAAAAAAATCGTATTAATGGGAAAGCCGTATTAGCAATAGTACGGCTTTTTCTTTGGTCTCTTTTCCGATAGGGGAGTTATCCAGTGTCTCGAAGACGAGTCGTAGTAACCGGTATGGGTATGATCACTGCGTTAGGTAATACAGTGGTTGATACTTGGCAGGGCATAGTGAATGGCAAGAGCGGTATTCAAACTATCAGTCATTTCGATGCCTCGGCATTTACCACCCAATTCAGTGCTTCGGTAAAAAACTTGGTTTTGGATGATTATTTTCCCAGTAAAGAAGCCAAGAAAATGGATCCCTTTATCCAATATGGAATGGTTGCCGGGATTCAAGCGATTCGAGATTCAGGCCTCGAAGTTACCGATGCAAATCGAGCTCGCATAGGCGTCTCAATTGGTTCTGGTATTGGTGGTATAGGGACTATCGAAGAGGGCGCCTCCACTCTTGAGCACAAAGGTCCTCGTCGTATCTCCCCATTCTTCGTACCCAGCGCGATCATTAATATGATTTCGGGTAACTTGTCGATTATGTTTGGCCTTCAGGGCCCTAACGTAGCAGTCACCACCGCTTGTACAACCGGTACACATGCCATAGGTTTTGCATCACGTATGATTCAGTATGGTGATGCTGATGTGATGGTGGCAGGCGGTGCTGAAATGGCGACAACTCCGTTGGGGTTGGGTGGTTTCGCTGCTGCGCGTGCCTTATCAACGCGAAATGACAATCCTCAAGCGGCTTCTCGTCCTTGGGATAAAGATCGAGATGGTTTTGTATTGGGTGACGGCGCTGGTGTTTTGGTATTGGAAGAATATGAACATGCTAAAAAACGCGGTGCTCGTATTTACGCTGAATTAATTGGTTTTGGTATGTCGGGTGATGCCTATCACATGACATCGCCACCAGAAGACGGCTCAGGTGCTGCAGCCTCCATGCGCAATGCCATCAAAGATGCTGCCGTCCCGATGGAGATGATTAATTACATCAACGCACACGGCACATCCACTCTTGCGGGTGATTTGGCTGAATGCCGTGCTGTTAAATCCGTGATGGGTTCTGCTGTTGATCAAGTTGCTGTCAGTTCTACCAAATCCATGATTGGCCACCTTTTAGGGGCTGCGGGTGCAGTAGAGGCGATATTCAGTGTGTTGGCTATTCGTGATCAAGTGGCGCCACCGACGATCAATCTCGATAACCCGGCAGAAGGCTGTGATATCAATCTGGTGCCACACACAGCGCAAACTCGAAAAATAGAGGCGGTCTTGTCCAATTCCTTTGGTTTTGGCGGTACTAATGGTTCTTTGGTGTTTCGGAAGATTTAATCTGGAAAGATCTCAGAAATATAAAAACGCCGAGCATCGCTCGGCGTTTTTCGTTAGACTTCGGTCATGACTCAATACCCTATAATCCACATAAACGGACAGGTCTCTCAACACATATCTGTGTTGGATAGAGGCTTTGCCTATGGCGATGGTTTTTTTGAAACTTGTCGCGTTTATAACAATAAAATTCATCTGTGGGATTTGCATCTAAAGCGAATTTTAAATACGGCAAAACAATTATTAATACCTATAGAGAAGGATCTATTAGAAAATCAGATACAGCATATTTTGCAAAAAAATAACTTGGAGCATGCAGTATTAAAAATACAAATCACTCGCGGCGAAACCAGTCGTGGATATTCATTTCCAGAAAATCTTTTGCCGAATTACATTTTGTTTTTATCTGAAACCAGTCACCTGGATATTCCTTCATGGTTGGGCGGTGTAACAGTTGGCATCTGCAATATACGTCTATCATCCAATCCGACACTTGCGGGACTTAAGCATCTCAATCGATTGGAAAATGTTCTTGCAAGAGCAGAATTGAAATCAGAGAGTTCTGAAGGATTATTATTGGATCAGCAAAACAATCTGATCGAAGGCACAATGAGCAATCTTTTTTTAGTAAAAGATAACACCTTGGTTACACCGGATTTAACCGCTGCAGGTGTTTGCGGCGTGATGCGCGAAGCCATTATGACAATATATGCGGTGCAACTGAATATTCCAGTGATTCAAAAAAAACTGACGCTAGATGATATGGGTGAAGCTGAAGAGATTTTTCTCTGCAATAGTTTAATCGGTATATGGCCTGTCAAAAAATGTGTTAGAGAAAAAACTTCAGTTTTTGCATTGGGTGAGGTTACTCGAAAACTACAAGTTGAGCTCATTCGTCATGTCACTTCGTAAGCTGTTTAAGCGTCTGGTTATTATTGTCTTCATCATGCTTGTTTTGGGTGGGATGGTTATCGGCTATGGTTGGATCTATTGGCAGGAATGGATGCATAAGCCTTTGCCGATTCCAAAAGATGGCATCACTATTCATCTGGAAAAAGGGCAAACCTTAAGTCATGTATTAAATGAGTTGTCGCAGCAGAAAATGTTAGCTTATCCAAAACCTTTACGTTGGTATGCGCAATTACAACAGCAAACCAACGTGCATCAAGGTGAATATTTTTTGCCGCAAGGTATTACTCCCGCTGCATTATTAGAAAAACTGAATAAGGGCGAAATACGTTTGTATCAAATTAGGTTTGTAGAGGGTTGGACAATCAAACAGGTTTTAGCAGCATTGGCTGCTCAAGATAAAATTACACCTGATACAAAAAATCTTTCAGTCGATGAGATAGCCAAAAAACTGGGTATAGAAAATGGCCAGTTAGAAGGCTGGATTTTTCCAGATACCTATAGTTTTAGTCGTAATAGCAGCGATCTGGATGTGTTACAACAAGCGCATAAGAAAATGCGTGGTTTGTTGGACGAAAAATGGAAATCCCGTGCAGAAAATCTACCTTACAAAACCGCCTATGAAGCCTTGATCATGGCGTCAATCATTGAAAAAGAAACTGGCCATGCCAGCGAGCGTGATCAGATTGCTGGTGTGTTTGTTCGACGTTTGCAACAGGGGATTAAATTACAAACGGATCCAACGGTGATTTATGGAATGGGTGATGCATACAAGGGCAGGATTCGTAGAAAGGATCTAAACACACCAACAGCCTATAACACCTATACGATTTTCGGTTTACCTCCAACGCCCATCGCGATACCCAGCTTAGCTTCAATTGACGCTGCATTGCATCCGGCGGCAGGCAATGCCCTTTATTTTGTCGCTAAAGGGGATGGTACCAGTGAATTTTCAGCAACACTCCAAGAGCACAATGCAGCCGTGCGACGTTTTCAGTTAAAGCGTCGTAGTGATTATCGGTCTGCTCCTTAAACTTAAAACAAGCCCCACCTTAACCCTCCCCCTTCGTAAGGGGGGCGCTAGGAGGGGGTTTGGATTTCCCAAAGTCCATCATCATAGTTACAATGCAAACAATTTTTAAATCCCATCCATTTTAAATCCAATCATTGAGTGATTTATGTCCGCGACAGATTCAACTGAAAAGCCTTCATCCAAGCCTATGCATTTTATCCAAAATATTATTTCGCAGGATCTCGCATCGGGTTTACATCAAAAAATTGCGACCCGTTTTCCGCCGGAACCCAATGGTTATTTACATATTGGGCATGCAAAATCCATTTGCCTGAATTTTGGCATGGCGGAAGAATTTGGTGGTGCTTGCAATCTGCGTTTTGATGACACCAATCCCGAAAAAGAAAATGAAGAATTCGTTAACTCAATTATGGAAGATGTGAAATGGTTAGGTTTCAACTGGAATGGAAAAGTTAAATACACGTCGGATTATTTTGATCAGCTTTTTGATTGGGCGATTCATTTAATCAAAAATGGTAAAGCCTTTGTTTGTAATTTATCCGCTGATGAAATGCAGCGTTATCGTGGAAATTTTAATGAGCCTGGCAAAAACAGCCCTTATCGCGATCGCAGTGTCGAAGAAAATTTAGCGGTGTTTGAAAAAATGCGTGCAGGTGAATTTGAAGAAGGCACTTGTTCTTTGCGTGCGAAAATCGATATGGCATCGCCCAATATTAATTTGCGTGACCCAATTTTATATCGCATTAAAAAAGCGCATCACCATCAAACGGGTGACAAGTGGTGCATTTATCCATCCTACGATTTTGCGCATGGTCAAAGTGATGCGATTGAAGGAATCACACATTCCATTTGCACGTTGGAATTTGAAGATCACAAACCACTCTACAATTGGTTTATTGAAAATCTTCCTGTGCCTGCAATCCCTCGTCAATATGAATTTGCTCGACTCAATATTAATTATGCGGTCACCAGTAAGCGTAAGTTGAAACAGTTAGTCGATGAAAATTATGTGGATGGCTGGAATGATCCACGCATGCCCACAATTTCTGGTATGCGTCGTCGAGGATTTACGCCAGCTTCTTTACGCAATTTTTGTGAGCGTATAGGTGTCACTCGTTCTGACAGTGTCGTCGATGTCGGTATGCTCGAGTTTTGTGTGCGTGATGATTTGGATAAGAATGCGCCACGCGCCATGTGTGTGTTGCAACCTTTAAAATTAACTCTGACTAATTATCCTGCGGATAAAACCGAAGTATTGACATTGCATAATCATCCCAGTCGTGAAGATTTGGGGGATCGTGAAATCATTTTTTCCAATACTTTATTTATCGAACAAGAAGATTTTCGTGAAGAGGCTAATAAAAAATACAAGCGTTTAGTGTTAGGCAAGCGTGTTCGTTTGCGCGGTGCTTACGTAATTGAAGCTGAGTCTGTTGTAAAAGATGCGAGCGGAAATATTATCGAAGTTTTGGCAAAAGTTATTGAGGGCACTTTGGGTAAAGACCCGGAAGACGGCGTAAAGCCAAAAGGCGTTATTCATTGGGTGTCAGCAAATCACAATCTTAATTGCGAAGTGCGTTTATATGATCGCCTGTTTAACGATGAAGCTCCAGACGCAGGTGGTAAAAACTTTTTGGATGCTATGAATCCTAATAACTTGCAGATTCTAGAAAACTGCAAAGCTGAACCCAGTTTGGCAAAAGCAATAGTAGGGCAGGGATTCCAATTTGAACGACAAGGTTATTTTTGTTTGGATAGTAAATACTCCACACAAGAAAAATTGGTATTCAATCGAACAATTAGTTTGAAAGACAGTTTTGCAAAAACGGAAGAGCAGGAATAATCAACATCATGCTACAAATTTACAACACACTAACGCGACAAAAAGAAGTTTTTAAGCCGATTCATCCTGGAAAAATTTCCATGTATGTTTGCGGTATTACGGTTTATGACTATTGCCATATTGGTCACGCGAGGACTTCAATTGCCTTTGATGTGGTCGCGAGATTTTTGCGAAGTCAGGGATGGGATTTAAATTACGTTCATAATATTACTGACATAGATGACAAAATTATTCGTCGCTCAAATGAATTGGGCGAAAAATTTGATGCGTTAACCAAGCGTTTTATCGATGCCATGCATGACGATGAGCAAAAATTGGGAATTCTTCCGCCGACAGTTGAGCCCCGTGCAACAGAATTTATAGAGCCGATTATTGAAATAGTGAAGTCACTGGTCGACAAAGGTCATGCTTATCCAGCAACTAATGGCGATGTTTATTACCGCGTAAACAGTTTTAAAGAATACGGCAAACTCTCCAATAAAAATGTTGACGAGTTGATGGCGGGTGCTCGCATTGAAGTTGATGAAATTAAAGAAGATCCACGTGATTTTGTATTGTGGAAAGCATCAAAAGCGGGTGAGCCCTCATGGTCATCACCTTGGGGTGCAGGGCGCCCCGGCTGGCATATAGAATGTTCGGCAATGGCTAAAAAATGCTGCGGTGAACAATTGGATATTCACGGTGGTGGTGCCGATTTGCAATTTCCTCATCATGAAAACGAAATCGCGCAAAGTGAAGCAGCGAGTGGCCACAATTATGTGAATTACTGGATGCACGCCGCGCCTTTACGTGTTGATGGCGTGAAGATGTCCAAATCCTTAAATAATTTTTTTACGATTCGTGATGTGTTAGAAAAGTATCATCCTGAAGTGGTACGTTTTTTTCTGATTAGCAGTCACTATCGCAGCCCTATTAATTATTCTGAAGATAATCTGATTGAGGCACGAGTAGGCATAGAGCGTTTTTATACTGCTCTTCGTGATTATGTCAGTGTTCAGCCCACTGATTTGTCGAGCATGCAAAATAGTGAGTATTACAAAAGCTTTGTCGAAGCTATGAATGATGATTTCAATACTCGCGTGGCTTTGGCGGTGATGTACGATTTGGTACGTGACGTAAATACAGCTGCAAAATCTGATATTCAACTTGCAGAAAAGCTGGTGGGTGAATTAAAAGCTATGGCGGCAATATTAGGTATTTTGCAATCTAATCCAACAGAATTTTTGCAGTCCGGCTCTTCTGACGGTATTTCCGCCGAAAGAGTAGAGAGTTTAATCGCAGAACGTATTCAATCGAAAAAAGATAAAAACTATGCGCGTGCAGATGAAATCCGTAAAGCGCTACTTGCTGCTGGCGTCGTCATCGAAGATGCCAAAGATGGTACCACGAAATGGCGTAGAGAGATTTAAGAATCGTGAAGAATTGGCGTAAATCTATCTTTGGAAATCGCGGTTTCGGCGTGAACATGTTGGCTTGTTTCTGTTTTATTATGCTAGCCGGTTATGGTTGGGGTTTGGGTTGTTTTGATGTAGGAAAATATTTTTTAATGTTTTTATTGGTTCTGGCTATTATTTTGGTTCCTGCTTTTATTTTAGGTTATTTGTTAAGGAAGCTTCGTAAATAAATAATAATCGATTTTTACTATGAAAAAACGCTTCGATTTGAAATTAGAAAATGATTCCACAAAAAGTCGTGTGGTGGTGGAAGCGTATCGAAAAGTTATTGTGCAGGAAGATTTTGAAGAGAGTTTGGCGCTGGTACATTATCGAGGTGGTGAAGAAGAATTTTTATTGGGTGTTCAATATCTTCAAAGTGACGATTTTATTGATCGAATTGTTGGTGCTGACATTTTGGGGCAATTGGGTTGGGCGGATCAGACCTATAGGGAAGAAAGTGTAGATCTTCTCATTCCTCTGTTGCGTGATGGCGAAGCCTCTGTTGTTCACGCCGTTTGTTGTGCGCTGGGGCATAGGCATCATGTTAAATCTTTACCCTACATTATCGGTTTGGCTGATAGCTCGGCAGGTTTAATCAGGCTTGGCGTTGCGCAGGCATTGTTAGGTTTTGAATCGGATGATGCGATTAATACCTTAATTTTTTTATCGAAAGATTCGGATATTGATGTCCGTAACTGGGCGATGTTTGGATTGGCTACGCAAATTGAAACTGATACTGATGTTGTTCGTGATGCATTGTTGGCAGGAGCATCGGATAGTGATTTTGAAGTGCGTGGTGAGGCTTTGGTGGGGCTTGCTGCCAGAAAGGATTTAAGAGTCGTCGATTTACTTTTAAAAGAGTGGAGCAGTCATTCTGGAATTAGCATCTTAAGCCTGGAAGCCGCAGAAGAAATTGCGAACCCTCGATTATATTCTCGACTAGCGTATTTTGTGGAAACGCTGGATTGTGAAGGTGATAGTTTATTTGAGACACAATTGCACAGTGCTTTAGAAGCCTGCAAACCGAAAATCAAGTCAGTGATAAACTAATTTGTATAAAAAAAGAGACGCAATTGCGTCTCTTTTTTCATTTTTTATCCTGAAAAATAAATTTACTGTTTCCACCAATTTTTTGGCCAGTTTTTCATTTTGTGAGCAGTTTCCAATAACCATACGAAGTTGTAATCATGAGCACTGGTACAAGTGCTCTCGTATGCGCGTTTATGGTGATCCCATTTTTTGAAATGTTCTTTTTCCTCTGAGCAGAGTGGTGGAACGGTTGTGGTTAAATCAAATTCCCAGATCGCATCGCCTAAACCATTGGGTACTTTTGCTAAATCAGTCGAAGCAGGGTGTTGAACGGAAATAACAAACTTGGTTGGATCTGCGGGATTAAAAATCATTCCTGTAGCTTCAGATCCGCCAACTTGCACACTCATAAAGTGATCGAGTGATTCAGCAACGCCGTCATTATTTGTATCGCGAGCAAACCAGATGTCACCACCAACCGAATCGCCATTGGGTGAGTCTTCAATCACATAGATATTTCCTAAAGCATCTTGGGCTAAATTATCCGGTGAATTTAATACGCCAGTGGTTGATTGGAAGCCCTGATTTTTTGGTGTATTTTTTTCAGATAAATATTCACGCACAATGACTTTATCTTTATTGATGACTTCAACGGAATAAACAGCTTGTTCAGAAGTGGCTGTGAAATAAAACGCTTCACGACCATTCGCTAATTTGCCCACTTCCATATCTTCTGGGCGACCGTAAGGTGTACCACCGGCTTCATCAGCTGAGAGACGGCCACCCATATTGTTGTTATTGAAAGGACTTGTTGGGGTGAGAGGAGTTCCACTGGCATCAGTCAAGGGAATCCATGTTCCTGCGCCAACGCGAGATTGTGACAGATTGGCAGTTGCATTCCAGTTGCCTTTTACATCACCTTTAAATTCGTCAATTGCTAATACAAATGTTTGACCCTTGGTGTAATCACCGGCTTTGGTCATCACAAATTTGTAAATAGAGCCTGAATTATATTCATCAATAAAATAAATAGTCTCTTTGAATTTGTTGCTAAAGTTAACGCCTTCGTGTGCAACGTTAGCAATACTTTCCATTTCGCGGTATTGAATGTCTGCAACTGGTGCCATTGGATTTAAAATTTCTATAATGCGACCTTGACCAGCCCACTCTTCACCTAACCAAAGTGTTCCATTGGGAGTGAAACGTGCTGGGTCAAATGCACCAAAATCTTTTGACCAATTACCATTTAATCCTTGTTGATCTCCCGCAAAAATAACTTCACTTTTATCGGTTTGGGTGTCATAGCGTGAAGCACCGGCACCGAATGGGGTTTCGTGCGGAATAAAAATATATCGGCCGCTTGGATCATAAGCCAACATATCAAACATTGAACCTGATGTGCCTGCATCAACGCGAATAATAGATTGTGTAACATCCGCCTCAATTTCTTTCATGCTAGTAAGATTTTTAGTGGTGACGCCTGCGGGTATCACCCAAGGATTATTTAATTCATTAATGTGATTGGGTGCCGCAACGCTGGCAGAGTGAGTTAATGGATTAAAAAATGTATCGGTACCGGCACTGGCGACTTGTGCAAAACCCACCAATGCAAGCGCAATACTCAATTTGCTGAATGCGTATTTCATGAAATTCTCCGGAGTATGTTATCTAGATTAGAGCGCTTGGCTCCGGAGAATTGTGCAAACTAAGTGTGACTGTGTGATTAAAGTTTGTTGACGTTTAGTTGACGTTTTTATTATCTACTACATCATTCGTTGATTTTATCTCGGTATCATTTTGCCATTGCAAACGAATATCCCAATGATAAAAAGCAGAAGAGGGTAGAACAGGTGCTGTTTCGTTATCAACTTTTTTATAGACATTCAGAGGGGCGGTAATTCGTGCATCACGGCCATAAATGTATGACTGTTCCATCACAATTGTTTTGTAAGCTTTATTTAATATCATTGCGCGTTCGCGACTGGGCGTAATTAATTCGTGAAGTGATTTGACGGATTGCACGGCATCACGTTTGACCTGGCCTTGTTGATCAAACCATTTTGTCAGCATTTCTTCATTGCTGCGGAATTCATCACCACCGCCGACTCGTTCAAAGTAGGTTAAAAACTCGCCTTGTTTTTCTCCATAAGTCGCTACGTCTTGTTGTTGATGCAAGTTGATGTAACCCCAACCTTTAGCGCCATCTATTTTACGGGCAAAACTAAAGGTTTTATCAATTGTGGAGCCGATAGTGTTATGGCAACCCATGCAGAAAAAATTTTCTTCAAACGTGTTGCCGCGCAATCGTCCATGAGAATCTTCTATAAATCCACTCACTGACCAACCGGTACCATTGTCCAAACCATGATCACCAATTAAATGGTAGCCGGGTAAATTGCCGGCTTCTTTTTCAAAACCTTCCAATTGATATTTTCGTGCATACACGGATTTTGGATAAGCCTTCCATTTACGCATATAACGCACTTCTTTCATGCGATTGGAATTCACTATAATTCCTTTTTTATCGAACCCCAAATAACGAACTGTATGTAAAAATTCGGTTCCTTTTGGATAAAGATGGGTGTCGATAAATTCTTTATGTGCAGCACCAACATATTGATCTACCTTTTTAATTTCTCGAATGATAGATAGCTTACCGTCTTGATTTAAATCGCTACCAATATTTTTTTCATTAATAGGCAAGCTGCCAATTTCGGAAAATCCTTTTATTTTGGCCTCCAATATCGCAAGGTTTGCACGATAAACGTCTTGTGAATATTTTTCCTGAGCATTTTGTTGATAGATTTTGGGTAAACGAATCATCACATCGTCGGTACTGCCATTGGTTGGCCAGAATGTGCTAGGAAATGGTTTGTAATTAAAAGCTACCCAACCGGATTTATCTTTCGCGAATCCATATTGGTCAAAGGCTTTTTTGCCTTGTGTTAAATTTTTTAAATCAGGTATCCAACCTTTATAATCGGCTTGCGCTAAACGTTGAGCTAGTTCGCTGTAATTATCCTGATTAACCCAATCCAAAATAGCGTTGTCAGAGATGGCGGCAACTGCTTGAGTTCTGTCTTGAAATAAATTTTTCCAATGATTGGTCATACCTTCATCACTGAAACTGTACGCAATTTGCAAAGCACCATCATTCATGGTGTTTTCGCGTCCGGTACGACTATTTTGATGGCAAACATAACAAGGGTTGTTAATGCCCTTGGTTTGTGTATAGCACTGCGGCGGAATGACGCCTTCACGGTTATAAACCCAATTTACCGGATGTGTATCCGGTTGCGGCGGTAATACGTCTGTATTCTTCAACAGAATCAGTCGTTGTTGTTCATAGGGTGATATTTCTTTAGCCTGAGTAGAAACGGACAGCCCCAATAAAGCCAAAAAAAATATGCGAATCATGTGAGCCTCCCAAAATTTTAAGAAGGCTATCGACACCAGATGACTCTTTTATGACAGTTTAAGTCGATATTTCAGATCTATCTATGCTTAATCATGAAAATCCATCAATACATTATTCACATTAACACTGTGTGATATAAGAACGATTATGATCAGTATCAACGCAACCACTGCAATAACCCATAATAATTTTTTCATAACAATCTCCATTAATTAAATCTGAATTAAGAATAGGTGAGCGCTTCTTTGATGGTAAAACGCATGGCGTTGAGTGCAGGAATGAAAGCGGCAAGTATTGCACCTACCATTGCGATCAATAACCAATAGAATAATCCACTGATCGATGTGGTTAGCGTTAATGGTTGTTGGCTAATAGATGCTAATACCTGAATCATGCAAAACGAAAATAGAATTGCAACAGGAAATGCCAGTAGATAACTGCACAAGGTAATCAATAGGGATTCGTTAATTACCAGGGAAAAAATCGTTAAGTGTTTTGCGCCCAAGGTGCGCATAACAGCAAATTCCCGCAAGCGTTCATTGACGCTGGTGCTGATGATAATGGCCAAGCTGATAAAGCCAGCCAGAATCATGGTAACGGAAATCATCACCAGCACTAGTACCATTATTTTTAAATGGCCGCTGCTACTAATTTTTCGATTGTTTTCAGTGGAAATTCCATGCAAATAGATATTGGATTGCTTGAGTGTTTTCTCCAATTGCACAGCGACATCATCAATAGAAGATGCAGTGGTGTCATCAAGCTCAATGCGCAGTGCATTGAGTTTGTGTGATTGTGGGTGAACATAAAGACCTGCACCTGCTAATGGTTCGGCGATGATTCCAGCCAAGCGATATTGATAATTCGTTTCCCCAATTTGTAGATCAATCCTGTCGCCGAGCTTTTTTTCCGCAAAAAAATGGTGCCATGCAGTTTGATTGATTACGACTTCATCCAGTTCAGTATTAACCCCAGTGTCCTTTAGCCAGTTGCCATACATTAATTCAATGTTGAACATGTCTGTGTTGGGAGGCACTGCATACAAGTTAAGATTTCCGTGACCGCCATCGGGGTAAACTCGCTTAACTGCAAAACCGCTTGCGGTAATCGGAGTCGCAGAATGGCGTGTAAAAAATTCTACGCGATTAATTCCTGGTATCTTTTCTATCTCTGTTTTTATTGAGTTAGTAGAAATCCAATCAGGAAAACGGGCTTCTATTTGATAGTGTCGGTGCTCTTGTGCTTGATCAGCTAACTTATCCCATGATGACAGTAAGTTTTGGCTGGACATAAAGGTAGCACCAGCAACCGCCAGGAGTATTAAGGTAAAAAACAAGCGTTGTCTGCGCCGAAACATATTTCTCAATATCATTATCCAGAGTGGAGAGATAAAACGGAATCTCCATCCGGTTTGGTTTTTTTCTGCGGAGTAGTGTGAAATACCAACATCATCCAGAGCGGCTCTAATCGTTTTAATTGCTGCTGCCCGAATGGGAAATATTGACATTACTAGAGGCAAGCCAATACAAAAAATAACATTCAATATCCATAAAGCTTTTGGTAAAGAATAATCGGTAATATTCAGATTTAATAAATTAGCCGCTAGATTAATAAACCCATTGCCTGTCCAAATACCCATTGGAAAACCGATTATTAGTGCGATAACGCCGATTATGGTGAGCAGAATAAAATAGAGTGAAAAAATCTGCGTCGAACTGGCACCCAGAGTTTTCATAATGCCAATTTGTTGCACTTGTTGTGCTAAAAGCCCCCATATGGTTGTCGCAATTAACACCGCGCCTAATACAACAGCCAGTAAACTAAATAAGAGTAACATTTGCAGGCCGGATTCCATCTGCGTTTGATGTGGATGCATTCCCAAGGGTGGAATTCTAATTTCTGTTACATCGACGATTGGTGCAATATCATCAACTATGTCTTCTGCAATATTTTCAATTGCCAAAGTGTTTTGTTTTTCCGGTTTGACCGTAAATTTAATAAAATGCGCATCAACCGGTTCTTGTAAATGTAAAAAACTGCTCTTCGACATATGTCCATAAACTATATGTTCTGTATTGGCAGGTGCCAAAGCTGGATCATGCACACTGCCACTCACCCTTAGCGAATGAGTACTGCCGTTCTGCCCGATTAATTGAATGTTTTTGCCTATAAGGGTTTTCGCTACACCGAGTGCTTTACGCTCCAATAAAATTTCATTGATACCAGACCATTCGCCTGCATCCAATGTGGGTTTATTAATTCGTACGCTTTGCAAATCAGGTAGCACAAAAATCAATGCCGTCACAAACTGATTCGGGGATATTTCAACCTTTGAATAAAATTGTCCGCCGATTTCTGCATCATTAATAGCGGGATTCTTGACTATTGTTGATAAGGCTTTTTCAATTTCATCGTCTGAATTCTTTTTATCTACCATGATTTGTACAGAAGATGGATTGGTTGCCATATAGTTGCGTTGTACTTCACGCGTCAAGACAACATAGGCTAACAACATGGCGACAATAGCCGCAGAGCTGAATGCTATGGCAATCACCATCATGCTATAACGCTCAGGTGTGGCCGCTACATCACCCCATAATTTGCGCAGCGCCGTTTTCATGCGGTCACCCATTCAGATGTGACAATTTCTCCATCTTTAAGCGTGATAATTCTATCGACGTGCTGGCTAATATCTCGCTCATGGCTGACGGTGATAATGGTTTTTCCTTCACGAGCCAATTGGGTAAAGAGTTGCATAATCTGGTCAGCATTAATTGAATCCAAATTACCAGTGGGTTCATCGGCTACCAATAATGGAGGATCATTTGCCATTGCACGAGCAATAGCCACTCGTTGTTGTTGCCCGCCTGATAAAGCCGCCGGTAATTTAAACGCATGTTCGGCTAATCCAACACGGTCCAATAATTCCATTGCTCGCGCGGTGCGTTTGCCGGGTGAAAATTGATTACAAAAATCCATAGGCAGTACAATATTTTCCTGTATGTTCAGTGTGGGAATTAACTGAAAGAATTGAAAAACAATGCCAATATTTTTCCCGCGCCATTGCGCTAAAGCATTTTGGCTCAAATTGATAATCGACTTCCCCTGAATAATAATATCGCCTGATGTGGAAGCATCAATTCCCGTAATTAAATTAATCAGTGTGGTTTTGCCACTACCGGATTTACCAACAATAGCAACACGCTCTCCTTGAGAGATATCCAAATTAATATTACGCAAGACCTCTACAGATGAACCCGCTGAATCATAGGATTTGGATAGATTGCGCAGTGATACCAGAGTAGAACCAGCGGAGCTGTTGTTATACAACATACAAGTTGAATCCTTTATAGTGTGAGCATCTGCCAAATCACCTTGGATTTGGGCGTCAAAAATAATAGGCGGCACGATAATGTTTCTTTGGTCTGCCGCGAAGAACAAAAATATCCGGTTTGTTCGGATTCATTTTCGATAAGGTGCTAAAGCAATGACCAGTCAGGAGCCATCCCAGCCACACACCAAAGATCTGGTGTTGAATATTTTTCCAGCGGTAATGTTGGAAAAAGGCTATATCAAGATGACAGTGCAAGACATAATCAAGCGAGCCAATATTGGCCGCACAACCTTTTATGCGCACTTCACCAGTAAAGAAGATGTGTTGAAGGGTTCAATTGATCGTTTACGCGATAACCTATTATCTGCAGTGAGTCAGAATGAATCGGGTAGGGAAGGGCGCCTGACATTTACCTATTATTTTTTCGATCACATCATCAGCCATAACAAATTTTATGATGACCTTGTGGGGCGTGATGATTTTTTTATTGTAGAGCGTTACATTTTGCGAATGCTCACTGATTTACTTAATCGTGAAGTTAAACTAATCCCCGGTTGTGATGCGCAAAGCAGTAGAGCTGAGTTAATGGTGCAGTATTTAGTAGGCGCAATTTGGGCAACCAGCATTTGGACGCTTGAACGTAAACACTTGTCCGCAAAAATGGTCAATGAATGTTTTCACGATATGGCGTTACCGGGATTGGAAAAGTTTATAAAAACCTTGTGAATTTTTCTTAGCTGTTTTTCGTTTTCTATCGATACTTATGATATTCGGTTATCGGCCAAGAACGGACATTGAGTTAACTTTACTGTGAGCCAAGATATTCAAATATTCCCAAATATTCACTTTGAATATTTATACTTAGAAAGTTTAAGGTGAATTAATCGGCTTACGTCCATGAGCGAAAGTTAGCATATGAATACACCCTCACGCTCATATTCCAAACTCAACATTCTGTTTCAACTAGCGATTTAAGCGCGTTGTATCTTCTTGACGACGGAGCGTTATCAAAAAACTGATCAATAAGTGTGTCACTTCTTGAAATCTCCTTCATCATCTTGTGTTCCTTCTCTTTTGAGTTAATGAAATTAAGTATTTGTTGGTTGGCTGATTTTTTTAATTGAGCGTAGGTATTTTTTGCAGACTCAGGAACGTCATAAAAATATGAGTAGGAAACGCTGCCACTCTCAATTATTTCATCCAGAACAACTGCATCGCCACTAGGACTAATGGTTTCGTCGGCTGTTACAGATAAACTAACATCTATCTTTTTGCCGTTGTATTCAATCCATGCGTGCGAACTAACGCCATTCCACGTTCCATCGTTGACCCAACCAATAACAATTTTAGTTTCTATCCCAATTACCTCTTTACAGTATTTGTATATGAAAAATGTAAGTAAGTAGCAGGCGCTGTTGAGTCCATGTTTTTTTACAAGTATACGATGAACCTTTCCAGCGAACGATGCTACTTCGTTTTCTTTATTTCCCATCTTCCAACATCTCCAATTTTAAGGTTAGTCAACATTCAGCCAATAGTGTGCATTCAGTAGACTTTACTGCCCCGTAATCAATCTTTGTATTCTTTTAAAAAATCAATCGTAACCCAAGCATACTTAACATAGGAATCGATCTTGTAGCTCTGATAATACTTGCTCTTAAATGATTTCAGAGCGGTTTCATATTGGCACATTATCAATACCGCATCACTCGTTTGAGGCAAATTTTCGTTATCTAAAGTAACCAAAAATTTACCTTCCGGCTCACTTTCCAGAATAGCCTTCAAGTCAACTAAGACTTTGTTAATTAGACTAACTTTCCCTGCGCTCATTATTGCATCAGGCTTCTTTTTCGAAAGTTCTCTAATCTCCTTAAGTATCCCTAAAAAAATTGCGTTCGTGGCATTATAAATTTGCACAAATTTTTCTGTCGTTACATGCGTTTCGTCAATCATTTTTTAATAACCTTGCTTGGGGGGCCAGTTCTAATTTGACTTGGTTTATCATCCAATACGTAGTACCAGTGACCATGCTGTTGCTTGATATTGTCAGATCTATACCTTTCAGCTTCTTCCATATACTGGGCCAAAATCATGGTAACATCACTGTTACTCGGAAGGTCTTCATCTGCAAATTGCTCGAAGTCTTCGAATGGCATATATCTAGCACCCAGAACAGTGTTTGAGTTTTCTATAACTCGGTTAATCATTTTTAGTTTGAACGGATTCAGCGTATCACTTGGAGACTTTTTGGCCAGAATTGTGATTTCCGAATGAGCAGCCAAAAGTTGGCCAATTACTTTTTCAAGATTTTCAACATCATTTGCAGATTTCATTTTTCCTCACATCACGGACACTGTCGCCTAAATTGGACGTAGCTTCTAATAATAAAATCTATAGGGTGTCTTTGTTTGCTATCGAACACCTCAACCATCTGTTCAATATCAACATCAGAAAGAACCACAATTGCTTTACGTTGCCCAGACCACAGATTAATTACTCTAGCCACTTCTGCCTTTTTCAAAGGATTGCGAGTAATAAAGACACCGAATCTACCTAAACTATCTTGTAAATATCGATTAAGCTGATCTATGTGCTCGCGACTAATTTGGGCAACATTTTTCATTTCAAAAGTAATCTGCCTAGAGCCATAGTCGCTCATGATTTCCTTAAGGAATTCATGATTCCGACTGTTATAAAAAATCAAATCTCGAATACTCACACCGTCGTCAGTTCTGGCTTGCACTTGGGCAAAATCTAAATATGGATAAAGTAATGACGGAAGCAGTTCTCCAATAGCACGCTCATAATTTACATCTGCGGCGTTATCTTTACCTGTAGGTAGTTTTTTTATTTGCTCAAACTTTCTTCGAGCCGAAATAATGGGAATTTGAGTAAATAATGGATCGCATTCGCAGTCATTAACTGTCCTTTCTTTTTCTTTTACAAATGCCTCAACAACACCGTAGTTATCTCGGTTATAAGTTAAAACTTTAACTTTAGTTAATTCTTCACCTTCATGGGCTATATCATCTTGGGGGCAATGATGTCTAAAGTATGAATCGTAATTAATCCATGGGGTATGTCGCAGCCAGCGTTTAGGAACCAGTAGTAAAGGCTTTAGCGTTTCTGGGTGTATTGGTAGCTCTGCTGCAATGTCTTCAAATTTTTTCTTATCATGGTTATACACGGAGCTGATTTTGACATTCTCCATAACTATTCCTAAGTTAGAGCATTCTTGATAGGTGTAATCGATAAGAAAGCTTTTCATAAAGTTACAGGCAATGTCACTTATCCTGTCTTTACCAATACTGTCTACAAAAAGCTGAATTTCTTCAAAATGTCGAAATCCGTTATCCCTATAGTAAGGAATTTGTTGAAATAGAGATAAAACTTCTTCAGCGCTTTTATTGCCAATCCGCTTTCCCTTACGAGTAGAGGAAACTCCTAAACCGACCTCTTCACACTCGGAAGCAACGATTAGCTGCTTCATCGCCTCCTCTACTTTCCCCGCCCCTGACTAAAGCACCTAAATTATTGAATGCTGCAACTATCATCTGATGAAGCCCCTTATCTGCTAATGAAGGGCTTTTCCAAATTAAAAATGGGTCGACATATAGAGGAATATCCTCATTTAAAAAGGGAATAGCAAAGTCCAAATCATTCTGCGGTGCATAAATATCGTGAAACTCAGTGAACCTAGGTCTAATTAACACTCTTGTTCCTCATATGGCTGAGTCTTTTCCGTATTACATTCAAATAATTATTAGCTTCCGCTTTGGGCACAAAGCCGAATCTACCCCGAAACCCAAGCCAAGTCTATTACGCCACATTACAGCCAAAAACAATCCCCAAATAATCACGCGCCTAAAAAACCGATTGCTCATCGGTTTTTTAGGCTTTAAGCTCTGCCGACATTGATTAGCGATTAAAGAGAGCGATTCTGTGCAACTCGGTGAATTGGAAAAAATGGTTTTGAATTACTTGTGGGAGCAGGGGAGTGCTGATGCCAAGCAGGTGCATGATCATTTTAAAAAATTGCGGGGCGGTAGTTTGAATACGATTCAAAGTACCTTGGACAGGTTGCATAAAAAGTCCATTCTCTTGCGCGAAAAACAAGGGCATGCCTATCAGTATCGTGTGGCTAAAGATAAAAAAGCCTTTATGGGCGACCTGATTCGAAAAGTGACGTTGGATTTTTCGCCGGATAATGATCAGTTGCTCGCGGCCTTTGTCAGTTTGTCGGCGGATATGGATGAATCGCAGTTGGATCGGCTGGAGCAATTGATTCGTCAGTATCGAGAG
Organism: Cellvibrio sp.; assembly: GCA_016712405.1. Taxonomy (GTDB): domain Bacteria; phylum Pseudomonadota; class Gammaproteobacteria; order Pseudomonadales; family Cellvibrionaceae; genus Cellvibrio. Next base: position 281,331 of record JADJRD010000001.1, read on the forward strand.
GACAAACAATCATGATTGAAGGGCTTGCTGGACTCTTGATGAATCTCTGGATAATCGCAGCAATGGGTTTTGTGCTGGGGATTATTTTTATTTCACTTGCCGCTTCTTATTTGATTTCAATCCAATCCTGTTTTAATTCATCTGCCAAAGAAAAATTTATATGGGCTATGGCATTACTGCCTTGGATTAGCGGCGTTTTTTTTGTTTTATTGTGCCTTACACCTTCAATCACTCATGCGCTGGGTTGGTCGGTCGATCATTGTCATATTCACAGCCACGGGCATCTATGTTGGCGACATCCATTAATGTTCGAATATGACAGTTGGAAAATGATTTTTGGATTGATAGTGACTGGCTTGGTGGTGTTGTCAATGTCAAAAATGTTGTTTCGTTATTACAGACAAGCCTCCAGCCTTGGCCTATTGCAAAGCCTTTCAACGAAACGTGAAAGTGATATTTATATTTACGAAAATGATCAGCCTCATGCATTTACGGCGGGTCTTGGATCACCCCAAATATTTATCAGCACAGGATTAATGAATCAATTGGATCAGCGGGAATTATCGATTGTGGTACAGCATGAAAGGCTGCATCAACAACGTCGTGATCCATTGAGATTATGGTTATTCAATCTATTGGTTTGTGTGTTGGGTCGATCAAGCCGTCGTCAATTAAGTGAAGCTATGGAATTAGCGATTGAGCAATCGGTTGATGCCAGAGTGGCAATTTCTGCGCAAGATGCACCAGCAGTTGCACAAACCTTATTAAAAGTGAATCGTCTGGAGTTGCATTACTTTAAACGCTTCGCGATTTCCTGTGCATTTTGTACCACTGCGCTTGAAGCCAGAATTCAACAATTGCTGGCGCATTCACCGGGCCGACAATTTCCGCTCCTGAGTTTTGTTTTATCTATTTGCGCGATATGCATTACCGGTATTTACCATGCCGATGCACTTCACCATTTGCTTGAAAATTTTCTTCACCATCACTAATTAGGATCAGCTTATGCCTGGAAATTTATTTTCTGCGATTAAAAAACCGATTGCATATCGGTGTTTTAATTCAGGCAAAACATTATTATGCATTTCAATATCATTCTTGTTATTGCATTCCACACATCTTGCAGCAGAGTCAGCCAACCTCAGCTGGCAAGAAGCGGCGCGATTAACACTGGAAAAAAATCCATCCTTGATGGCATTTGGTTATCAACTGGATGCACAAAGCGGTCGAATCACACAAGCGGGTTTAAAACCCAATCCGGAATTATCTTTGACGATTGAAGATGCGCTTGGCACTGACGATTTTCAATCACTGGATCACAGCGAAACCACATTGGGCATTAGTTGGGTATTGGAAGGCAAGCAACGTCGCGCACGCGTAAATACAGCAGAAGCTGCCAACGCAAAACTTTTGGCAGAACGCGATGTAAAACGTTTGGATGCGGTTGCCGACACGGCGCGATGGTATGCAAAAGCAATGGCGTTACAAGCAATGGCAACGCAAGCGGATCACGCCGTAAAAATTGCCAATGACACGCTGCAGTACGTCAAGCGACGAATAGCCGCAGGCAAATCACCCAACGTTGAATTGGCACGTGCAGAAGTTGAATTGGCACAGCGAAAATTACAACGGGAAGATATCTCTCATGAGCAGGCTATTGCTTATCGACAATTAGCAGCGCAGTGGGGCGAATCGAATTTTGGTTTTACCCATTTACCTGCCGATATAAAAAACATGCCGGCCATTTTAAGTTATCCAGAATTGGAAAAGAAACTCAAACAGCATCCGCGTTATGAAGTTTTATTAACCCAGGAGCGCTGGCAGGAATCACAAATTGCATTGGCAAAATCACAAAGCAAACCCGCGTGGCGATTATCTTTTGGTGTTAAACATTTAGCGGCGACTGATGATCAAGCATTGGTTGCCGGTGTTTCTCTACCCCTGGGTGTGTTTGATCAACAACAAGGGCGAATTATCGAAGCTCGCGCACTGGCTGCGTTGTCACGCGCTGAAAGAGAAGCAGAGCTGATTAGCTTGAGCACAGCAGTTTTTTCATTGCATCAGGAATTGAACCACAGCATTCATAAATTACAGACTTACCAAACTGACATTATTCCTGCGCTCGAAAAAGCTTTGAAAGAAACACAAATCGCTTATGAATCTGGTGGCTACAGTTATCAGGAATGGGTCGCTGTTCAACGCGAATTAATCAGCGCGCAAGATGAGTACCTCAACACTGCATTGGCAGCGCATTTGCAATCGATTGAAATTGAACGTTTGACGGGAATTTCAATTAATGCCGTCAACACACATTCTTCCAACATTATTGAACAAGGGGCAGATGACGCAAATGAGCATCATTAATGGCATTAAACTTTTTTTAGTCTGCACTTGTTTAAGTATCAGTGCTTGTAGTGACCATCATGATCACCACGGCGAACATGATCATGAAGAAGCAACAGAGACTGTTGAAAAAGGTATTCACAATGGTCGATTGTTACATTCCGGAAATTTCACATTAGAGTTAGCCATTTTCGAAACCGGTGTGCCACCGGAATATCGCGCTTGGGCTTATCTGGATCAAAAGCCAATCAAGATTGACGATGTGAAATTGATTGTCAAACTCATCCGGCTTGGAAATAAAATCGATACCATTCAATTTATTCCACAAGGTGATTTTTTGCGAGGTGACTCGGTGATCTATGAACCACATTCTTTTAGTGTGGCGATTGAAGCCACTTATCAAGGCAAAACCCATCAATGGCAATACGACAGTTTTGAAGGGCGCACCAAAATTGAATCAGCTGTTGCTGAAGCCCTGGAAATAAAAACGGAAATTGCAGGCGCTGCAACTCTGCAAGAAACGATTGAGGTTTTTGGTAAAGTCAGCGCAATTCCCGAATTGGATGTGGAAGTCAAAGCTCGCTTTCCCGGTCAAGTGTTGGCAGTGGATTTTGCACTGGGTGATGCCGTTAAAAAAGGTCAGGTGTTAATCACCATTGAAAGTAATGAAAGCCTTAAACCTTACAAAATTGTTGCACCGATTTCCGGTGTTGTCAGTGAATTGTCGGCGAAAGTGGGAATGCAAACTGATAACAACATTCTCTTACGCATTTTGGATAACAGTCGCGTCAATGTTGAATTAGCTGTATTTCCGGAACAGCGCGAAAAAATAAAAATGGGTGCGGCGGTCAGCGTTTTTTATCAAGATGAAATTATAAAAGGCAAGGTTGATTACATAGCGCCGCTACTCAACTCGAATCAATCCACTCATGTGCGCGCCAGATTGGATAGCGCATTGCCGATTGGTGCGCATATTAAAGCTGCAATTCAAATTGATGAGTATGAAGTTCCGCTAGCTGTGAAGCGCAGCGGCCTACAAGCCTTCCGCGACTTCACGGTTGTCTATGCAAAAATTGGCGATGAATATGAAGTGCGTATGTTGGAGTTGGGGCGTGAAGCAGGCGATTGGGTCGAAGTTCTCGGTGGATTGGAACCTGGCACCACTTATGTGACTGAAAACAGTTTTGTGATCAAAGCGGATATTGAAAAATCCGGCGCTTCGCACGATCACTATGTAGGTGATCATTAAAAGCGCGATCACTAAAAATGCGATCATTAAAAACGATCACTAAGAAGATTAGACAGCACGGAAAAAAATTATGTTGGAATCGATTATTCGTTTTTCGCTAGAGCGACGCAGGCTGGTGATTGTTTTGGTACTGGCGATAGGCGCGCTCGGCATTTGGAATTTCAATCGTTTGTCGATTGATGCCGTGCCGGACATTACCAATGTGCAAGTGGTAGTGAATACCGAAGCGCCAGGATTTACACCACTTGAAATTGAACAACGCATTACCTTTGTGTTGGAAAATAATATGACCGGTATGAAAGGGTTGAAATACACCCGTTCATTATCACGTTATGGTTTGTCACAAATCACACTGATTTTTGAAGATGGAACGGATATTTATTTTGCGCGTCAACAAGTGAGTGAACGTTTGTTATCGGCTGCAGATGATTTACCTTCTGATCTAACACCGAAATTGGGGCCAGTGGCGACAGGTTTGGGTGAAATTTTTATGTTTACGGTTGACGCTGAGCCTGGTGCAACCAATGAAAAAGGTGAGGAATATTCATCTACCGATTTGCGTTCCATTCATGATTGGATTGTTCGCCCGCAATTATTGCGTGTATCCGGAGTGGTTGAAGTCAATCCAATCGGCGGTTACAAGCGGGAAATTCTGATTGCGCTGGATCCCGCCAAAATGCTTGCGCGACAAGTGACGCAACAACAAATCGTGACAGCACTTGAGCGTAGTAATCAAAATCGCGGCGCCGGTTATATTGAACAGAGCGGGGCACAATGGTTAATTCGTGTTCCCGGCCAAGCGAAAACCTTGCAAGATATTGAAAATATTTTTTTACTGGAAGCCGAGGGCATTCCTATTCGTGTGAAGGATGTCGCCAATGTGCAAGAGGGCTTGGAATTGCGCTCAGGTGCGGCATCACAAAATGGTCGCGAAGTCGTACTTAGCACAGTATTTATGTTGATGGGCGAAAACAGTCGCGAAGTGGCATCGGCTGTGGGTAAAAAAATTGCTGATATAACATCCAGTTTGCCTGAAGGTGTCACACTGACGCCTGTTTATGATCGCACGACTCTGGTAAATAAAACTTTAAACACCGTTCAGAAAAATTTACTCGAAGGTGCCTTATTAGTCATAGTGGTTTTATTTTTATTACTGGGTAATTTACGTGCTGCATTAATTACCGCAGCAGTCATTCCGATTTGTATGTTAATGACGATCACAGGCATGGTGCAAAGTCGGGTGAGTGCTAACCTGATGAGCTTGGGTGCATTGGATTTTGGTTTAATTGTCGATGGTGCGGTGATTATTGTTGAAAATTGTTTGCGTCGATTAAGCGGCGCACAACGTAATGCAACGCTGACATTAAATGAACGTTTGTCTCTGGTTTTTGAAGCCACCCGCGAAGTGATTCGCCCGGCGCTATTTGGCGTCTTTATTATCACGGCTGTTTATTTGCCGATTTTTGCGTTAACCGGTGTGGAAGGCAAAATGTTTCATCCCATGGCGTTAACCGTCATCATCGCCTTGGTGAGTGCCATTATTCTGTCAATTACCTTTGTGCCAGCAGCAGTTGCCTTTCTGGTGACAAAACCCATCACTGAACGCAAAAATCCGGTTATTGAACGCAGTCAGAATTTTTATCAATCATTGTTAAACAGCATTTTGAAATTTCGTTTGTGGATAGTCATTAGCGCTCTAGGCTTGGTGTTAATCAGTGGAATTTCTGCAACGCGTTTGGGTAGTGAATTTATTCCCAATCTGGATGAGGGCGATATCGCCATGCATGCATTGCGTATTCCAGGCACTTCACTGACACAAGCCTTGCAGCTTCAAGAACAACTCGAAGCGAAAATAAAAACCCTGCCGGAAGTTGAACGGGTATTTGCAAAAATTGGAACAGCGGAAGTTGCCACTGATCCCATGCCACCCAGCGTCGCCGATAATTTCATTATGTTAAAACCACGAGACCAATGGCCGGATCCATCCAAAACTAAAGCAGATGTGGTGGCAGAATTGGAAGCATTAGTGACGCAACTTCCCGGTAATCGTTATGAATTTCTGCAACCCATTCAAATGCGTTTTAATGAATTGCTCGCCGGTGTTCGCGCTGAATTGGCTATAAAAGTCTTTGGTGATGATTTCGATGAATTGATCAAAGCCGGTGAAGCAATTGAACATTTAGTGGCGGATATTCCCGGCGCTGCGGATGTGTCATTAGAACAAGCGACAGGTTTACCGGTGCTCACACTCAAACCCAATCTGGAAAAAATGTCGCGTTATGGCGTCACGCTTGAACATCTACAAAATACAGTAGCGACTGCATTTGGTGGGCAAGTGGCCGCACAATTCTATGAAGGCGACAGACGCAGTGATATTGTGGTGCGTTTACCGGAATCCTTGCGCAGCGACAGAGATGCAATGGGCAATTTACCGGTGAGTATTGCCGATAATGATTATGTGCCTTTGCGTGAATTAGTCACTTTCGAAAATTCCACAGGTTATAACCAGATCTACAGAGAAAATGGTAAACGACGCATGGTGATTACTGCCAATGTACGCGGCACAGATTTGGGAACATTTGTTGAAGCGGTACGCCAATCGATTAACGAAAAAATTGAATTACCTTCCGGTTATTGGATTGAATACGGCGGCACTTATCAACAATTACAATCCGCATCAGAACGTTTGTCTTGGGTGGTTCCGTTAACACTCGTATTAATTTTAACGCTGCTGGTGATGGCATTAGGTTCATGGAAAGATGCGTTAATTATTTTCACTGGCGTACCTTTGGCATTAACTGGTGGTTTGTTCGCATTGTTGTTGCGCGACATTCCATTTTCGATTTCAGCCGCGGTGGGTTTTATTGCGCTCTCCGGTATTGCTGTGCTTAATGGTTTGGTGATGGTGTCATTTATTCGCGATTTACGCCTACAAAATACATTATTGGACACAGCCATTATCCAAGGCGCAGTCACACGTTTACGTCCGGTATTAACCACAGCATTAGTAGCTGGTTTAGGTTTTGTGCCAATGGCAATTAATACCGGCATAGGTTCAGAAGTGCAACGTCCATTAGCAACAGTGGTTATCGGCGGCATTATTTCATCGACATTGTTAACACTGGTGGTATTACCAGCTTTGTATAAATTGTTGCATCAGGATTTAGTCAATCGATACTGATCAAACTCTTCGTCAAAAAAATCCCGACAAAATGTCGGGATTTTTTCTTAATCATCTGCTTAGACTAGAGCTTTCCTTTGCGTTGCATTAAGAGTTTGTGGCTTTCTAATTGATCGAAAAGTAAATCAAATTGAGTTAATGCTGGAGTGACAATCGCATCTAAATTTTCGTCAGGCTTTTGTGGAGTCAGCATTACTTTTTTGAGCTCATCCGCCAGGCTTGTCATGGTGCCAAAAATTTTATCGGTAGTTTCTTTATCGTTAAACGCACGGCCTTGTCCAGTGAGCTCAAGATATTGGTCGCATTCGGCTAACCAGTCTTTTCGTTGCAGAATGAAAACACGAATATTTTTAACGCCGCCTCTATGGCCTTTATGGGGAATGGGCAACTTTTGATCGCGATAAGACTGTAAACTTTTGATTTCTCGCAGAACGAAACCTTTGGTGGTATCGGCACAGTATTTTGCAGTCAAAAAACTCGCAAATTTAATATTGTTATCAGCTTCTGCTTTTGCGCGTTTACAGGCTTCATCACACGCAAACACTGGAGCGCCAACAAACAGGATGAATAATACGATCAGTTGTTTCATATTAACTCGCCTTTTATAGATGGTATGTGTGGGGAGGACTCACCGCCACGACGCCATGATTTATGCGCCTTGGAATGTGATATAGATCACTAATTGCCACTCGTCAAGTTAATCGCTTACTTTTGAATGACTTTAGAGGCCGCCCAACACACCTAAAGGTGATTTGGTTACTGCTACGCTACCAATATAGACGAAGGTTAATAAAGCTGCCGAAAAAAACAGCATTTGTTTTGATTTTGTTGTTTGTTTAAAGGTGAGTAATCCCAATATGACAAAAACAACCAGTGCGCCGAGCTTGGCTAATATCCAGGGGCTGGAAAGGGGAAAGTGAGCGGCAAAGGCGACCGCAAAGCCGCTGAGTATCATGATCAAGTTGATCGGGTGGGGCAGGATTTTGAATAGTTTTTCTGTAGCTGAGCTGAACCTGTTATCAGCCAGAAGCTTCGTAATAAAAACAAGCCAAAGGCTATGGCGATCAGTGTCAGGTGTAGATGCTTCAAGGCAATGTACATAATTATTCTCGTTATGATGTTGAAGAAAGTTAAGCGAGTGCTTGGGTCACCAGTTTCAGCATGGCATCCGATAATGGCAGTTTTAAGGCGGCGTCATGCCCTTGATCAGACATCTTATTCCATGTTTTTTGAATAATATCGATGAGCTTGGCTTGGTCATGTTTTGCGGCGAAGTCTTCCAGATAAAACTCTAGAAAAACCAAACAGATCACATCTTCCAGTATTTGAACTTCATCATCGCGTTTGAGGCTGCGTTTAAGTAATACATCTTTCACTCGTTGAATATTGAGATGGTCATAGCCATTGTCAGCCATGATTTTCCCAGCAGTTTCACCATGAAAAACAGCCAAATCCAGGCGCCATTTTTTATAGCCTGATCTGTCCATCGGGTAGTCACTGCGTGGAATTTTCCATCGGCAAATATGTTGGGCGCGTGCCGCTAACTGTAAGGTTTCTGAAGGCGACTCACAAAAATCAAAGAGTTTTGCTGACATGCGTTGAGCATAGATCCATTCTTTTGCCACTGAGTTGCCGTTCACCAGTTCTTTATTGGGGTCTTCCGCGTTGGCGTGGTCAAAATCGGCCAGGGTTTTTTGCAGTTGGCTCATGAGTGGCAAGCGTCCCCGCCATTGGCTGTTTTGTGCAGTTCTTCGATATTGATAATCCGAATTTCTTTTTTATCCGCTTCAATAATTTGTTGTTGTTGTAGTCTTGAAAAAATACGACTGACAGTTTCAATGGTTAAACCAAGAAAGTTACCTATATCGGTCCGAGACATGGGTAGGCGAAATGCGGTCGCTGAAAGTTGTCGGCGGTTGTTTCGATTGGAAATGCTGAGCAATAAAGACGCAATTCGCTCTTCAGCGCTACTTTTACTGAGCAGAATAATCATTTGTTGATCTTGGGTGATTTCCCGGCTCATCAATTGAAAAAAATGTCGCTGCAAATTGGGAATTTTTAAACTTAATTCTTCCATTCGGTGAAATGGAATTTCGCATATTGAGGAGGTTTCCAGTGCAATCACTGAGTTGGTGTAACGATTTTCGCTAATACCATCCAAGCCTACCACTTCGCCTGGCAAATAGAAGCCAGTTACTTGCTCTTCCCCTTTGTCGCTAATGGTGAGAGCTTTGACTGCGCCAGAACGAACGGCAAATACCGAGTCAAAGGGATCGTTGGCACGGTAAAGGTAATCGCCTTTTTGCAAAGGTTTTCCTCGTTGGATTATTTGATTCAGTTTGTCGATATCTTCGATATGCAGGCTAATCGGCAGACAAATAGAATTTAATCGACAATTAGCACAGCTCACTCGTCGGTCATGCGGACAGAGCGAGTCCTGTTGAAACGGTTGATTGGCATTCATAGGGGCTTCCAAAGTGGACAATCGTGACTGCATGAGATTGTTACAGCTTTGGGCTTAGGGGTAAATAGTTGACGTGAATCAAAAGATCCTCCCAACTCGATGAATTGGGAGGTGAGTGGGAATCATTGAGGTTTGGCGCAGCCTGTTTCGCCAGCGGGCATTTTTTCCAAGCGAATGTTGGTAATGCTCATTTTGAATTTTTGGCTGGTTGAAATGGTGAAAGGACCATTAATTTTGCTCAGATCAAAGTTATCACTTTTGAAACAATTCAATGGAAGCGGCAAAGAAAACCATTCGCCTTTTTTCATACCTCTGATCATTTTTTTGATATTGAGATCGGCTCTGCAGGGGTATCCACAATCCAGCCCAATGTTCACATCGCCGGTTGGTTTTTCGTCAATACGCATATCAATGGTGAGAGAAACCTTATCTTTATAAGCTGATAAATCAATAGGGTTGCCGTAGATAGCAAAATTGCCCTGCACAGATTTTTTGTTCCAAGTGAGTTGTATAGCATCGCCCGTGCCCTTGAAGTCTATGGGCGCTACCGATATGGCCTCACTGGCGGACTGGCCGGTTCTGTTGGTGACAGAAACTGACCAGTTTTTAGGGTCGCCCAATGTGATGTTGCGATAGCCTGTGACTTCACCTTTATACATATAAACAAAGTTGGGATTTACCGCGTCGTTTCCTTGAGTGGTGGTGCTGATTAACAATGCAGCAAGACTTAAAGCGATATGGTTAACAATGGGATTTCTCATAAAAGGCCTCAAGATTATTGTTATTGGATGGGGTTAATCCGTTGCACATTTTGATCTGGTTTTTATTAAAGTCAATTATTTCACAGGTAAAAATTTATTGTTATTCGAGTCGGTACACTTCTTGCGAAGGTGGTTATATCTATCAATAACCGTCAAGAAATCGACTTATGGCATTACCGACTTTCTCACAGTTAAACAACATTCAGGGTAAATCTGCATTTTCCTCAATCAGTGGGGCAGGTAAGGGAAATTTAGGTATACCTCTGCTCTTGTTGATGTTGTTGGCGATGATCATATTGCCCATTCCTGCATTACTTCTTGACGTGTTTTTTACCTTCAATATTGCGTTGTCTCTCGTGGTTTTATTGGTTAGCGTTTACGCCTTGAGACCATTAGATTTTGCCGCTTTTCCAACCATATTGTTGATAGCCACTTTATTGCGTTTGGGGTTGAACGTAGCCTCTACCCGTGTGGTGTTACTTGAAGGTCACGATGGCGGTGATGCTGCCGGTAAAGTCATTGAAGCCTTTGGCAATGTGGTCATTGGCGGTAATTACGCAGTCGGTGTTGTGGTGTTTGTCATCTTGATGATCATCAACTTTGTCGTGGTCACCAAGGGCGCTGGGCGTATTTCCGAAGTCAGTGCGCGCTTCACATTGGACGCTATGCCAGGAAAGCAAATGGCGATTGATGCCGACTTGAATGCAGGGTTGATCGACCAGGACACGGCTCGTGCGCGTCGCAAAGAAGTGGCAGCTGAAGCAGACTTTTATGGTTCGATGGACGGTGCCAGCAAGTTTGTCCGTGGTGATGCTATCGCGGGCATTATGATTATGTTTATCAATGTCTTTGGTGGTTTGGGAATAGGGATGATCCAGCATGATCTGGAGTTTGGCGATGCCATGGAAAAATACACTTTGTTGACCATAGGTGATGGTTTGGTTGCCCAAATACCTTCACTCCTTTTGTCTGTCGCCTCTGCCATTTTGGTCACCCGTGTTAACACTTCGCAAGATATGGGTGCGCAGATGGTGAGCCAAATGTTCACCTCACCCAAAGCCTTAGCAATATCCGCTATCATTATGTTAATTATAGGGATTATCCCTGGCATGCCTCATTTTGCTTTCTTAAGTTTGGGGCTAATTTGCGCAGCCTTGGCCTATTATATTTTCTGGAAACAACAGCAACCCGAAGTGGTTGAACAAAGCCAATACATTCCTGCCGGTAGTGGTATGGGCGATTTCAGTCCTTCTCCGGGTTCAGCCACGCTATCCCCACCCCGAACACCACCAGCATTGCCATCCGCCAATCAAGAACCTGCGAGCGAATTAAGTTGGGATGATGTTCAGCCAGTTGATGTGATCGGTTTGGAAGTTGGTTATCGATTAATTCCCATGGTCGATAAAAATCAAGGCGGTGAGTTGCTGGGGCGAATTAAAGGCGTTCGCAAAAAGTTGTCACAGGATATGGGTTTTTTGATTCCCTCAGTTCACATTCGCGACAACCTGGATTTAATGCCTACTGGCTATCGTATTAGTTTGATGGGGGTTTCTGTTGCCGAAGCCGATGTTTACCCCGACAAAGAATTGGCGATTAATCCCGGCCAGGTGTTTGGCAATCTGGAGGGTGTGAAAACCAAAGACCCTGCATTTGGGCTGGATGCAATCTGGATTAACCCCGGCTTGAAAGAACAAGCGCAAACATTGGGCTACACAGTGGTGGATGCCAGCACAGTTGTCGCCACTCATCTGAATCAGCTCCTACAAGATCACACCCATGAATTACTTGGGCATGAAGATGTTCAGAAACTCCTGGATATGTTGGCCAAGACATCACCTAAGTTGGTTGAAGAGTTGGTTCCAGGCACTCCTAAGCCTTAACGTTTTCCATAAGGTTCTGCAAAACCTGTTACGTGAAAGAGTGCCCATCCGCGATATTCGCTCAATTGCAGAAGCATTGGCGGGCAATAATTCACGCAGTCAGGATCCCGTCGCCTTGACCGCATTGGCGCGTGTCGCTTTGAGTCGGCAAATCGTGCAAGCCATTGTTGGTAAAGGACAAAATATCCCTGTCGTCACCCTGGAGCCGAGTCTGGAACAGTTATTGCTGAACAGTGTGCAACAGGCACAAAAAGCTGGCGCCGACGACAGCGCGTTTATAGAGCCGAGTTTGGCCGAACGTTTTCAGCAGTCCGTGATCAGTGCGGCTGAGCGTCAGGAGATGTCAGGGAAACCGCTGATTTTACTGGTGGCCGCCCCTCTAAGATTTATGTTGGCGCGTTTTGTTCGTCATGCAGTGCCTGATATGAAAGTACTGGCTTACACCGAAATACCGGACAACAAGCAAATCAGTATTGATGCGTCTGTTGGGGGCTAGTGGGGAGTTTCCCCTCTCCCTAACCCTCTCCCACAAAGGGAGAGGGAACGGATAGTGCCAGCGATGAGAGATGTTTAGTAGAAATATGATCTGCCCACTCTCCCTTGATGGGAGAGGGTGAAACAGCTAACCGAGGAGTCCATCATGCAAGTGAAACGATTTATCGCCGCTGATATGCGCCGCGCTCTGGAAATGGTTCGTCAGGACATGGGGCCTGATGCCATTATTCTTTCCAGTAATCGTGTTCCTGAAGGCGTGGAATTATTGACGACCTTGGGTTCGGATTCTGAATTGGCAAAACTACAGCAGCAACCCTTCGGGCGATTGAACTCAAGTTCTGCATCACCACTCTTGAGTGACGGCCAATTTGCTGGCGGCTTGGCAAAATCACTTGAGCCTACCGCATCTTCTCCTGTGTTAACCAAAGTGCCTGATCATCCCAATGCCGGAAAAACCGGAAAGGAATTGGTGGATGAGATAGAGCGTGCACGCCAAAAAATGGCGATGACCAAAAAAGCGGAAGAGTCCGCTAAAGAATTATTGGTCGGGAAAAATATGAAGGTGAATGCAGGGATTCCGCGAAGTCGTAATGTAGTAGACCCCACCCTAACCCTCCCCTTCCCAGGGGAGGGGACAGTTCCTCCCCCTGGGAAGGGGGAGGCTAGGAGGGGGTCAACCAAGTCTGGTTTGGTCACCGCCGCTGAACGTTACCCCTTGGTGGATGATGATTCTCTGGATTTTACTCAAGATAACGCATCGCAAATTTCTGATCTTCAAGCAGAAATTGCTGATATGCGTTTTTTGCTTGAACAACAATTGGAGCGTTTAACAGGAGTGGCTGCGCCCAAAGGTGCTTCACCCGTAATGACCAACATTGTGCGTAGACTTGAGCGTTTGGGATTACCTCAAGAGGCTATTGGAAAAGTGTCAGGAAGTCTGCGTCGACTGAAATCCGTGAATGAGGCATGGGCCGATGCACTGGCGACTCTCGCACATCAGTTACCAGTGAAAGGGCAGGACATTGTGGATCAAGGCGGCGTGTTTGCCTTTGTTGGCCCGACCGGGGTTGGTAAAACTACCACTATTGGAAAATTGGCGGCTCGTTATGTACTGAAGCATGGAGCAGACAAAGTCGCCTTGATTACTACCGATACCTATCGCATCGCTGCACACGATCAATTGCGCTCACTTGCACGCATTTTGCGAGTACCCGTACGTGTCGTAAATGAATCTCAATCGCTCGATGGATTGCTGAAAAGTTTGCGTCAATGTTCATTGATATTGATTGACACTGCAGGCTTTCGTCATGGTGATCCTGCATTGAAACAACAATTGGAATCGCTCGCGGCATTACGACAAATCAAAACCTATTTGGTTATGTCCTCTAACAGTCAACCACAAATGTTGAAAGCTTCGGTACATGCTTACGGTGTGGCCAATCTGCAAGGTTGTGTCTTAACTAAATTGGATGAAACGACCAGTCTGGGCGAGGCACTGGGTGTGGTATTGCAGTCGCAATTGCCATTGGCTTACACCACCGATGGACAGGATATTCCCAAGCATATTGAGGTCGCCAAAGCCCATCAATTAGTGGCAAAAGCAGTTTCTTTGTTGAAAACCAATTCCGTATCTATACTCAGTTCAAACTGATTTTTGTAACTCGCCAAACTTGGCGTCCGATAGCTGGAGTTATACCTAATGAGTCAAATGCGTCCCGTTCAGGTGATAGCAGTATCCGGTGGAAAAGGCGGTGTGGGCAAAAGCAATATCGCCGTTAATCTTAGTATCGCCTTAGCTGAATTACGCCGTAGGGTTGTGTTGCTGGATGCCGATTTGGGGCTAGCCAATGTGGATGTTCTCTTGGGAATTAAAGCCACGCATACGCTGGCAGATGTTCTGGCAGGAACGCACAGTTTACGAGACGTTTTGGTCACGGGTCCGGCGGGTTTGAAAATTGTGCCGGCTTCTTCGGGTGTTCAGCGCATGGCGGAGTTAAGCTCAAGTGAACATGCCGGTTTAATCAATGCATTCAATGAGTTATCTGATCAAGTTGATGTATTGGTTATTGATACTGCTGCAGGTATTTCGGATACGGTTGTCAGTTTTGTCAGAGCAGCGAATGAGGTGATAGTCGTGGTTTGTGACGAACCCTCATCGATTACCGATGCTTACGCGCTGATTAAATTGTTGAATAAAGAATATGGCATGCAACGTTTTCGTGTTGTGGCCAATATGACACGGACTCCACAGGAAGGATTGAGCATGTTCAATAAGCTCAACGGAGTCTGCGAGCGTTTTTTGGATGTCACTCTACAGTTTGTCGGGCAAGTACCCTTCGACGAAATGGTGCGTAAATCGGTGCAAAAACAAAAAGCGATTTTGGAATTTGCGCCCACCTCAAAAGCGGCACAAGCCCTCCGCCAAATTGCACAGCAGGTTGATCAATGGCCCCTACCGAATTCACCGACAGGTCGATTGGAGTTTTTTGTTGAGCGATTACTGCAGGCGGCGAATTCGAGGTATTAAGAGTTCCCCCTCTCCCTAACCCTCTCCCACAAGGGGAGAGGGACAGATTTTCCCCTGTATCAAGTAAACAGGGAGTCGGCTCCCTCTCCCCTTGTGGGAGAGGGCTGGGGAGAGGGGGACAAAAACAAATTGAAAAATAAGGTAACAAATGGCAGCAGTCGATGGTTTAGCCATGTATGAAACGAGTCCCTCCGTTGATAAGGCCATCAACATTGAGGATTACGCCCCATTGGTCAAACGTATTGCCTACCACATGATGATGCGCATGCCCGCCAGTGTTCAGGTTGATGATCTGATACAAGCGGGAACCATCGGTCTTATCGAAGCGTCCCAAAAATACGATGCCTCTCGCGGTGCCAGTTTTGAAACCTATGCAGGTATTCGTATTCGCGGTGCCATAGTGGATGAAATGCGTCGTGGCGATTGGGTGCCGCGTTCAGTTCATCGCAATGCGCGTCGTGTTGCCGAAGCGGTTTCCATAGTGGAAAACCGAACCGGGCGTGACGCCAAAGATGTTGATGTTGCACAAGAGTTAGGGGTGTCGCTGCAAGAATATTATTCAATGCTGCAAGATGCCAACTCAGGCCGTCTATTCAGCTACGAAGAAACCTTTGGCGAAGAAGACAGCAATATTGATGGCTCGGAGCAGGGCTTGTCATTTAATAGCCCGGTTGAAACCTTGCAGCAAGATGGCATCAAAAAAGCCTTGGCAAAAGCCATTGGGCAATTGCCAGAGCGTGAACAAATGGTTTTGTCGCTTTATTACGATCAAGAATTGAATCTAAAAGAAATTGGATTGGTGTTGGGTGTGAGCGAATCGCGTGTGTGCCAAATTCACAGTCAAGCCACTATCAAGTTGCGTCAAAAAATGTCCAGTTGGATACCCGGTTAGCAATCGACATTCGGTGAGCTGATCAGTATTTAGAATCAAAATGAAGGTTTGTCTTGTTAAAAACTGGCTAGAGTCATAACAGCGACTAAACTAAGAATTAAGTTTTTCCCTAGGGGTAAGTGGAGGTTGCATTGGATAAGAATATGAAGATCCTGATTGTTGATGACTTTTCAACAATGCGCCGGATTATCAAAAACCTGTTGCGTGATTTGGGTTTCTCCAACACCCATGAAGCAGATGATGGTCAAACCGCTCTGCCCATGTTGAAGAATGGAGATTTTCAATTTTTGGTCACCGACTGGAACATGCCAGGCATGACAGGAATTGATCTGTTAAAGGCAGTTCGTGCAGACGAAAAATTGAGTACGCTTCCAGTGTTGATGGTGACGGCAGAAGCCAAGCGCGATCAGATTATCGAAGCGGCGCAAGCAGGCGTAAATGGTTATGTGGTTAAGCCATTTACTGCGCAAGCGTTAAAGGAAAAAATCGACAAGATTTTTGATCGTGTGGGTTAACGGCCTGTTGGTCAATAACGATAAGGCCTGCCTATGACAGCGCAAATTGAAGATATCCAAGAAGATTTTATTGCCGAATTGAAAGAGTGTGCAAAACTCTTAACTGAAAAATTGCAAGCTAATCAATTCGAAGAAGCTTCCGAGCTTATTCAAACCATTACGCACTCCCGTGATCAACATATCTTTCAAGCAGTGGGAAAACTCACACGTGGATTACACGATGCCATAGTGAATTTTCATGTGGATGTTGATCTCTCTAACGAACCGCCAAAAGTTGAAAATTCCGATATTCACGATGCGTCGGATCGTTTGAATTATGTGATCGATATTACGCAAAAAGCCGCTAATCGTACTATGGATATGGTGGATCAGGCTGCACCCATTGCCATGAATTTGGGTCAAGAAGCCAACACACTTCGCGATGAGTGGGCGAGATTAAAGCGTCGTGAAATGACACCCAATGAATTTCGTGAACTCTATGATCGGATAGATGGTTTTCTGGGGCAAATGGTGGTGGGTACCACACAATTAAATGAGAATTTTCAAAATATTGTATTGGAACAAGGTTTTCAGGATTTAACCGGCCAAGTGTTAAAGAAAGTGATTGGCTTAATAAAAGATGTGGAAAAAGATTTGGTGAGTTTGGTGCGCATGGCAGGTCAGGTTGAAGAAATTACTGGCTTGGGTGGTGATGCTGAAGTTGTTGAACATGACAAAGAAATTTTTACAAAACGCAAAACAGAAGCAGAGGGACCACAAATGCATGCTGCCGATAGAAAAGATGTGGTGGCATCACAAGATGAAGTGGATGATCTTTTATCCAGTTTAGGTTTCTAGGAAAACCTTGTCTCGGAGATGAGTAGATGAGTTTTGGTGATGACGAGGACATACTCCAGGATTTTCTGGTTGAGGCGGGCGAAATTTTAGAGCGCCTTTCGCAACAACTGGTTGATCTTGAGCAGCGCCCCGATGATAAAAATTTATTGAATGCAATCTTTCGCGGTTTTCATACTGTAAAAGGTGGTGCCGGATTTTTATCTTTAACACCTATGGTGCAATGCTGTCACGTCACAGAAAATCTGTTCGATATATTGCGAAACGGTAAGCGCACCGTCACATCCGAATTAATGGATGTGGTATTGCAAGCATTGGATTTAGTCAATCAACAATTTGAGTTGGTTTCAGCAAGAGAAGAATTGCCGCCCGTTGAAGAATCGTTAATCGCTGCATTGGAAAGATTGGTTTCTTGTGCGGATTTAGAAGAGGGTGCTGGTCAGGCAGAGGTTGAATCCGAAGCGGTGGATTCGGATCAGCATACAGAACTAGCTTCCTCCAAGCCCGCAGGTGATATTACTGACACAGAATTTGAAGATTTATTGGATGCTATTGCTGAGCCTGAGTCTTCATCTTCAAGTTCTTCTGGTTCTTCATCAGTTACCGGTGACGATATAACAGATGATGAATTTGAAAATTTATTAGATCAATTGCATGGAAAAGGTAAAGGTCCCGGCGTAAATGCACCTGCTGCTCCTGCTCAAAAAACGGAGAAGGTTGCTCCGGTAGTGAGTGCCAGTGCTGCGACGGGAGATGATATCAGCGAGGATGAATTTGAAGCATTGCTCGACCAATTGCACGGCAAAGGTAAAGCGCCTACTGCAAAATCTTCTGCACCGAGTTCAGCCCCGGCTAAAGCGGCGGCACCAGTTGCTGCGACAGCATCCAGCGGCGGATCATCTGATTTAATTAATGATGATGAATTTGAGGCATTACTGGATCAGCTACACGGAAAAGGCAAGGGGCCAACAGCAACAACAGATGCTAAACCTGCCGCATCCAGCACAGAAGTTAAAAAAGAAATTCCCAAAGTACAAACACCAAAATCAGAACCTAAAAAAGAACCGGCAAAAGTTGAGCCTGCAAAAGTGGCAGCACCAAAAGCCGTCACAAAACCAGCTGAACCTGCAAAATCTGCAGCCCCAGCGGCAACACCGGCTCCCGCTGCAGCAGCAGCTGCAGCTGATAAAGATGCTGCTGGTGTTGAAACCACAGTGCGTGTCGATACACAGCGACTCGACGACATCATGAATATGGTGGGCGAATTAGTATTGGTGCGCAACCGTTTGGTGCGATTGGGTAATTCATCCAATAATGAACAGCTGGTAAAAGCGGTCGCGAATTTAGATGTTGTGACAGCTGATTTGCAAACATCAGTAATGAAAACCCGCATGCAACCGATCAAAAAAGTATTTGGTCGATTCCCGCGAGTGGTGCGTGATCTTGCGCGCAGTTTACGTAAAGAAATTAATTTGGAATTGGTGGGTGAAGAAACCGATTTGGATAAAAATCTGGTTGAGGCATTGGCTGATCCTTTAGTGCATTTGGTACGAAACTCGGTTGATCATGGAATTGAATTTCCAGATGATCGCGAAGCAAAAGGCAAGCCGCGTATCGGACAAGTTATTCTGGCAGCTGAGCAAGAAGGCGATCATATTTTGTTATCCATTAGTGATGATGGTAATGGAATGGATCCCATTAAATTACGTCGCATTGCCGTTGAAAAAGGCATGTTTGATGAAGACACGGCTAATCGTTTGTCAGACACTGAAGCTTACAATTTAATTTTTGCGCCTGGATTTTCAACCAAAAAAGAAATTTCAGATGTGTCAGGCCGTGGCGTTGGCATGGATGTAGTGAAGACTAAAATTACACAGCTGAATGGCAGTGTGGATATACATTCAGAATTGGGTAAAGGTACAAGGTTTGTTATTAAAGTACCTTTGACATTGGCGATTATGCCAACGCTCATGTTTATTTTGGGTAAACAAACCTTTGCATTCCCGTTAGTGAGCGTGAATGAAATTTTCCATATGGATTTAACCAAATCTCACGTGGTAGATGGGCAAGATTGTATATCGATTCGTGAACAAGCAATTCCACTGTTTTATTTAAAAGATTGGTTGGTGAAAGGACCCAAGAGTTCACATCCAGACAATGCTCATGTGGTGATAGTCACAGTAGGAACGCGCCGGGTTGGATTTGTAGTGGATCAATTAATTGGTCAAGAAGAAGTAGTGATTAAACCTTTGGGCAAAATGTTGCAAGGAACTCCAGGTATGGCTGGTGCCACCATTACAGGTGATGGTGCGATTGCGCTAATTTTGGATATTCCCAGTTTGTTGCGTCGTTATGCAAAAGGTTCCTGGAATCACGGTTAATTTCGTTGTGACCAATGCGCTGATGTGGAGAAAAAGCGATGCCAATTCGGGTGTTAGTTGTTGATGATTCGCAATTTTTTCAGCGACAACTAAAAGATATTATTAATGAAAACCCCGAATTAAAAGTGGTGGGTATTGCGAGCAATGGACGCGAGGCAGTTGATAAGGCTGCAGAGTTACAGCCGGATATTATCACCATGGATTTTGAAATGCCGGTGATGGATGGTATTACAGCTATTCGTCATATTATGGCGACTCGAAAAGTCCCCATTCTCATGTTTTCATCCCTGACTTATGAAGGGGCCAAAGTTACCTTGGATGCTTTGGCTGCAGGTGCATTGGATTTTATTCCAAAAGATTTTGCTGAAGTTGCACGGAATTCAATTGCGTTAAAAAAGAAATTACAAGATAGATTAATCACCCTGGCGCAAACAGGGCGAGTGTCGAATATCACATTGAATTCGACAATGGTTAGCTCCAACGCTTTTGCTACCAGTGAAAAAAAATCAACAGTTGAAACTTCTAGGTTTGAAGCGCCAAAAACATCAGAGCCAACGAAATCTAATCTAAGTAGTTCAACGTCTTTTTCTGCCTCGCGTGTTAGCAATGAAGTTAAATCTTCGCCTGTCGAGAAGCGTTCTGATAGTAAAACGGAACATCGAGCCGAAAATCGTTTAAAAAAACAACCTAGAATATTAATTATAGGTGCGTCAACCGGCGGCCCTATAGCAGTTGCTGATGTGTTGACTGCATTGCCAGAAAATTTTCCGATTCCTATTTTGTTGGTTCAGCATATGCCGGAAAATTTTACCAAGGCCTTTGCGGAACGGTTAAATAAAATTTGCAAAATTGAAGTGCGAGAAGCGGTTGACGGTGATCAATTAAAACCAGGTTTGGCCTTGTTAGCCCCTGGTGGTAAACAATTAATGCTGGATAAACGTAATTCCAATAGTGTCAGAGTTTTTCATGATGATGATCGAGTGAATTACAAACCCTCTCTGGATATTACTTTTGGTTCTGCGGCAAATGTATTTGCAGATCGTACACTTGGTGTTGTCTTAACGGGAATGGGATCAGACGGGTGTAATGGTGCGCGTTTGTTAAAAGAATCGGGTTCTGTCGTTTGGTCGCAAGATGAACAGAGTTGTGTGATTTACGGTATGCCTGCTGCTGTTGCCAAAGCAGGATTGTCTGATCGCGTATTAAGCTTAAAAGACATTGGGCCTTGTTTGGCTAATGAGGTGACAGGATGATTGATGTCCTGAGCATTATTGGCATTATTCTCGGATTTGCCGCCATTATTGGTGGCAGTCTGTTAGAAGGGGGTGGGCTTGGTTCTTTAGTGAATGGTCCAGCTGCATTTATTGTGATCGGTGGGACATTAGGTGCTGCGATGTTGCAAACACCTAAAAATAGTTTGAAGCGCGCAATCAAAATTGTGAAGTGGGTTTTTAAGCCACCCTATGTTCCTTTCAAGCAGGGCGTATCGAATATTTCGCGTTGGGCTGTCGCTGCACGCAAAGACGGGCTTTTGGGTTTGGAAAATGTTGCTGAAAGAGAAAAAGATCTTTTTGCAAAAAAAGGTTTGCAATTGTTGGTTGATGGCAATGAGCCGGATGTGATTCGCCGAATTTTAGAAACGGATTTGGTGGTGGATGAACAGCGCGATTTTGATGCAGTAAAATTTTATGAATCTATGGGCGGTTACGCGCCGACTATCGGTATTATCGGTGCTGTGATGGGATTAATTCATGTCATGCACAATCTTGCTGATCCTGCCACATTAGGCCCTGGAATTGCGATAGCGTTTGTGGCGACAATTTACGGCGTCGCACTGGCTAATTTAGTATTTATTCCTGTCGCCCATAAATTGCGTACCTGTATTTACGAAAACTCACAGTATCGTGAATTAATTATCGAAGGCATTATGGCTATCGCCGATGGTGAAAATCCACGTTCAATAGAAATGAAATTGAATGGCTATTTGCATCCGTAAAAGACCCCCTCCTAACCTCCCCCTTGCCAGGGGGAGGAACTTATTCCCTCCCCTGGCAAGGGGAGGGCTAGGGTGGGGTCTATGAACCGCACCCGCACTCGTAAAAACGAAACACAAATTAATCATGATCGATGGCTAATTTCCTACGCGGATTTTATTACCTTGTTGTTTGCATTTTTTGTTGTGATGTATTCCATATCCCAGGTGAGTGAAAGTAAATACCGAGTCTTATCCGAAACATTTGTCGAAGCATTCAACAAACCTAACGATTCACAAGCTAATCCTGATCCGCAACAAAACACTTCGCCATCGAATGATGTAATCACTCCAATAGATATGGGAAAAACGGCTACCGATCAAGCGACCAGCGATGAGAAAGTGCCCATCGTGAGTGATCAAGCATCCAATGATGTGACTCCTGCAGTCGATGAGGCAGGTGATCCAGTTAAAGCGGTGAAAAATAGTGATGAGCTTTCGCAAATTTCTGATTTGGTCAGCGACAAATTTTCAGCCTTGATTAATCAAGGTTTAATTCAAGTAGCGAGCAATGAGCTTTGGTTGCAAATTGAATTAAAAGACAGCATTTTATTTTCATCCGGTAGTGCGGATACCAGTGAGCAAGCACAAAAAATATTTGATGATATCGCCATTATTTTAAAAGATTACCAAAATCCCATACAGGTCGAAGGCTTCACCGATAATATCCCCATCAATAGTCCCCGTTACCCCACTAACTGGGAATTATCCACCGCACGCGCCAGTGCAATTGTGAAATATCTTGCTGCACAAGGTGTTGCCCCCGAACGCCTCTCCGCCGTAGGCTACGGCGAATACCAACCCGCCACCACCAACGAAACCCCCGAAGGCCGCGCCCAAAACCGCCGCGTCACTGTCATGATAGCCAAAAGAAAAATGGATAGACCCAAGACCAATCTGTGATATTTTGCTTGCTTATTAAAGTTAATGAGTGAGGTCTATTCGGGATTTATATGGGTCAACAATTTAACGAATTATCGCAAGAGCATATTGAGTTTATCGGGCAACAAAAATTGTATTTTGTGGGCACCGCAACAGTTGACAGTAAAATCAATATTTCTCCCAAGGGGCAAGATTCATTCAGGGTTATTACTCCTCGAAAAGTTGCATGGCTGAATGTTACGGGAAGTGGAAATGAATCAGCTGCGCATGTGCAAGTCGATCCCCGTATGACGATTATGTTTACGGCATTCGAAGGTAATCCGATTATCCTCAGAATTTATGGGAAAGCGCGAGTTATTCATCAAAATGATCCAGGATTGGTTTGAGTATTCGTCTTTGTTCCCCGACTTGCCTGGTACCAGGCAAATTTTTGAAGTGACTATCGAATTGGTTCAAAAATCCTGTGGCATGTCAGTTCCATTTTACGATTATATTGGTGAACGAAATCAGTTGAGAGATTGGGCTATTGCGAAAGGTAAAGATGGCATAGCGGAATATTGGAAGCAGAAAAATCAAATTTCGCTGGATTCTATTCCAACTGGACTTTAGAAAACCACCCACCCCGCCAACCCCAGGTTAGCGCCAAAAAAATTCTAGCTCCATCATTATTGCCCCATGATTTTTATAGAAAAATCATGGGGCAGTTTATTTTCTCACCAAAACCTAGGATGGCGGCCTTATTTTATTGCAGGTCGTACTCCACCACTCCAAAACGCTAACACGCTGAAAATGTTTTACCAATCCATCACGGATTTTTCCTGCGGTCACCTCCGCTTTATTGCGCCAAGGTAACTGCAACATGACGCCGTCCAGTTTTTCCGCTGGCATCAACGACAACAATTGAATTAATCCGTAGCCTATTGTCGTTAACTGTACCCAACGATTTAATGTCTGTCGCGCCTGTTGCCAGGCCTCTTTTACTCCCCAGGAATTTTTCAATTCATTGAACGTGCTTTCAATACTCCAGCGCTTCGCGTAAGCAACAATAATTTCTTCTGCACTTAATTCGCTACTCGTTGACAGAAGCAGACGTGTCTTATTCCACTTTTCATTTCTTTCGTCATAAAATTCGCACCAGACCGCGCCGACTTTTGCGCCTTTGATAAAACGAGCCAACACGACTTTATGGCGATATCGCAACCGCTGATTCTTTCCATATAAGAATAACGTTGCTTCTGTCGTTGCCATGCGATTGACTCGCGACTCTGTAACTTGTTTTCCATATTTGGCAGGTCTGCCGCGCTGTTTTTTTTCGTTGGGGTTGCAGGCATATCGTACAAGCGGGTGTCGTGGCGTACTTGCCCGATCACATCAATTTCTTGCGCTAACATCGCCAGAATAAGATCGCCGCGCATGTACCAGCTATCCATCAATAATCGCACGGTTTTGCCGCTGTATAAGCTCGATACACTGCGGATCAGTGTTTGCGCGGCGCGCAATTTCCCGGTGTTGCCTGCGGTAGGCATTAATCTGGATAACAAAGGAATGGCGATATTATTTCCTTTTTCTCGCCTGGCAATTTGTGCAAGCGTCACCCAGCATTGTCCACGAACAAAACGCGCCAAATTAGGTTTGTTGCCATGCTGATGATGAATCTGGCTTGCGGGCGCTTTTTCTGAGCTGCGCAGCAAGCGTGTCATCTATGGCTAAATAAATAATCTCTCCGCCTACTTGTTGAATAACAACACGTACAAATGCGCGAGCGAGTGATAACCACGACCATTTCCCTTGCCGCAAACATTTGTAGTAACTCGTCCAGTGCTTTTGCGTGCTTAGCATCACCCAGCTTTGCGTGACAAAGCCAGAGCGCGTGAGCATGGCTCCGACTAACAATTCAAGGCAGGTGCCTACTGCACGCAAGGGTAGACTTTTACCTAAAATTGTTATCCAATCACCCAGTTCGCGTGGGATGTTGCTGCATCCTTTGTTGAGCATTGCGGCCTCCAGATAGTCATCGAAAACTTCTGAAGGCCGCGCCTTGACTACTCCTTAAATTCAACACAGTAGTCAAGGCGCGGCAGAATTTTTGCCGCATTTTTGTCAAGCTTTTTTTGAAAAATTTAACTCTGAGATTCTAAAGTCCAGTATTCCAACACATATAGTTGAAAAAAATACTTAATGAATTGGTTAATAAAAGTCATAGAGAGATTTGCACGAATCAGATTTTACCGTCATGCCTTCGCAGGGATGGCGATGCGTAATTAAACGAAAATGTATTCGTGCAAAGGTCTCAAACTTATTTCACCGAAAAATACTCTTCCAGATTTTGCAGAATCACGTTCACCTTGGCTAATGTCTCTTCATATTCTGTGTTACAAATCGAATCAGCAACTATTCCACCGCCGCCCCAGCAATGAATATTTTCTTTATCGCAAACCAGTGTCCGTATGGCGATGTTGGTGTCCATTTGTCCATCGACGCTGATGTAACCGATGCTGCCGCAATAAATTGAGCGTCGATTGGGTTCCAGTTCTTCGATAATCTCCATGGCGCGAATTTTTGGGGCGCCGGTAATGCTGCCGCCGGGGAAGGCATCACGCAGTAAATCTATAGGGCTGGATTCAGGTTTTAATTTTCCGGTGACAGTGCTCACTAAGTGATGCACGTTGGCGAAACTTTGCAGTTCACACAGATGCGGCACTTCCACGTGAGTGGCGTGTTTGCTCAAGTCATTTCTGAGTAGGTCAACAATCATTACATTTTCGGCAAGGTTCTTTTGGCTGGATTGCAGCCATTCGGCATTTCGTAAATCTTCTTCCGGCGTTTTACCGCGAGCGATAGTGCCTTTAATGGGTTTGGTTTCGATATCGTCGCCCCGAACTTGAAGGAAGCGCTCGGGTGAAAAACTCAATACTGATCCTGATGGCCATTGCATAAATGCCGAAAAAGGTGAGGGGAGTTGTTGGCGTAAATGCAAGTAGGCGAGGAGTGAATCGCCTTGATATGAAGATGAAAAACGTTGAGCTAAATTGATCTGGTAGCAGTCACCTGCTTTTATATAGTCTTGAATGGATGTAAATAGATTGGTGTATTTTTCTGCTTTAACATTGCTTTCCAATTTATTGATTTTAAAAGATTTATTGGTTTCTTTGCTAAAACACTTTAAGTCGTGAAACATTGGGGTTTGGCGACAAAGTTGCTGTATAACCGAAAAGTTATAAGCAGGATCTATCGCCTGATTCATCATTAACACACAAGTTTTTCTTGATGATCCTGAATAATCGCCCAGCAATAGATCCCTAATTGCATCTCGGGGAGCTCAATATCCTGATGGTTTTTTCGCGGCAGTTTTTCCAAGCGCCATGCCAAGTCGTAAGCCCAATAACCCAAAGCACCCCCAACAAAAGGCCAATCACTTTTTAATGAAGAGTCGATTTTCATCTGTTGGGATAAAAGTACAAAGGGATCTTCAGTCGAAATTTCAGCTGAGATTTTTGTCTGAATTTGGGTTTGTGTGCCTTCAGTTGTTAGCGTTAAAACGGGATCAGCAACCAGAATGTCGTATCGCCCCAATTCATTTTGGGGGCGACCGGAATCAAGCCAGGCAGAATAAGGCAAATGACGAATAGCCAAAAACCAGGCAGTTGAATCTTCGAAATAGGGAAGGGGGATGGTCTTTAGTGGAGGCATTGTAAAGGGCCATAAAAAGTTCGTGGCCATTCTACCAGCCCGTTACCCTTGGAGTCGCGTCATCTGCTACTGGCGATGGAGAATGGCAAGACTTAACAATTCCTACGTTTAAAACATGACACTTGGATGAATCCGTGAGAAAGTTCGCCCGTTTCTCATTTCATCAATAACAATTAAGGGCTTAGTGAGATGGTCTTACAACTCGTGTTTGGCTTTGTAGGTTTGATAATTGGTGCACTTATATTAAGTGATGGTGGATGGCTCTTTGGTGCTTTGTTAGGATTTTTGATAACTAAAGTTGTTCAAATGGGGCAACAGGTTCAGGATCAAGCCAAAGAGATTTCGCTGTTGAAATCCATGCAGGAATATTTGCAGCTGACCATTCGAAATTTACAAACAAACGCTGAAGATCCTAAACAATCAGAAATTCAATCGACTGAAATTAAATCGGCGGAAATACACACAACGACTGTTCAGCCTGAATTACAACCCCTGATGGTTGCCAAGCAAGTTCCGGAATCTGCGATTGCGCAGGTTCCAGCAGTAGACCCCCTCCCAGCCTCCCCCTTTCCAGGGGGAGGGACAAAAGCAGAGCCAACTTCGAATATAACGACAACGCCGAAACCAAGGGTAATTCCAAAACAACCTGCAACGCCTGGATTGGGTGAAAAAATTGGCGATGCAATTCGAAACTTCTTTATCGGTGGCAACCCGGTTGTCCGCGTTGGCATGTTGGTTTTGTTTTTCGGATTAAGTTTTTTAGTCAAATACGCAGCAGGTCAAGGTTACTTCCCAATTGAGTGGCGATTGTCAGGTGTTGCGTTAATTGCGACCACATTAATTTTTCTCGGGTGGAAAACGCGTGCGAAAGAAGGTGGTTATGGATTGGTTTTACAAGGTGGTGGATTGGCAGCGCTTTATCTCACTAGTTTTGCCGCAGCAAAAATGTACGACGTTATTCCTTCTTCTGCCGCGCTGATTTTATTATTTATATTCGTGATCTTTGGTGTGATTTTAGCTTTGCTACAAAATGCACAAGTCTTGGCGGTGATGGCCATTGCCGGTGGTTTTCTTGCGCCTATCTTAACGTCTGATGGTTCAGGAAATCATATTGGATTATTCAGTGTTTATTTAATTTTAAATCTGGGCGTTTTCGCAATTAGTTGGTTTAAAACCTGGCGCTTATTGAATTGGATAGGTTTCGTATTTACCTTTGTGATTTCGGTTTTTTGGGGGGTATCGCGGTACGAGCCACAGTTTTACGCCAGCACACAACCATTCCTTATCGCATTCTTCTTTTTGTATTTAATTATTTCTGTACTCTTTTCTTTGAAGCAGCCTCCTAACTTAAAAGGTTTAGTCGACGGAAGCTTGGTGTTTGGTTTGCCTGTTGCTGCTTTTAGTTTGCAAGTAGCATTGTTAAAGCATACAGAATATGGCTTGGCGATAAGTGCGTTGATTTTAGCGTTTATCTACATAGGATTGGCTCGTTGGTTATGGATGAGATTTTTGCAAACACACAAATTGTTGGCGGAATCTTTTCTGGCATTAGGTGTCGGTTTTGCTACCTTGGCGATTCCTTTAGGCTTGAATGCAGATTGGACTTCTGCAACCTGGGCATTTGAAGCGGCTGGATTATTGTGGATCGGCTTGCGACAACAACGTTTATTGCCTCGCGTTGCGGGTGTGGGACTTTATTTTGCTGCCTGCATCGCGACACTTGCTGACAATGGCCTTACCGTTGGTGTAACACCAATCATTAGCGGTGATTTTATTGGTTGCGTCATTTTATCTTTATCCGGTTTTTTAATCGCTTATTGTTTGTTTCGTTTTTCAGAGCAGGCATTCATGGTTGAGCGTTGGTTAGGAAAAATGATTTTGGTTATCGCAGTATTCTGGTGGATAGCGAGCACAATACTGGAATTGGAAGGGCATCTGACTAATACCAATATGTTTGTTATTTTCTATTTTATTGCAGCCTTAAGTTTATCTGTGCAAATGATCACTGCAATCAAACTGAATTGGTCAAGTCTCGGTAAGGCCGGGCATATTTATTTTATATTTATTTGTTTGTGGACTCTTTTCGGAATGTTGGATCGAGTTATAGATTATCCAACTGATTGGGGATTGGGCTTGCCGTTTATTCTATTTTTAGCGGCATACTATTTTTTATCTGGCGAATGGAGCAGCGGCAGTGGGATATAGGATTACAGTTTGCTCATTTAGTCAGCAGTTTGCTTTCGTTATTGTTGCTGTTATGGCAAGTTAACGGTGTGATTGAGCATACTACTTTTTTACAATCTGTCATGGCTCCAGAGACTGCTCGACTGTTTATTTGGTTTTTAGTATTTGTTCCATCGGTAATCTTGTTGATTGGATTGAATTCACAAAAACCTTGGCCAATCACGACTTGGAAAATCTATTATCAAGATTTTATTCCAGCTCCATTTTTGTTCATTATGCTGGGCTGGTTTTTTGTCGCCAGTCGTGAATCCGGCAGTATTTTGGAATTTTATTTGCCTGTGTTAAACCCAACTGATCTTGCACAATTAGCGGTGATTTTATTAATGGCATTTGCGATGAAAGCGGGTTTGTCATTTAGTCACACCTGTGCTAACAGAATAAAAATGGCATTTATTGGATTCCTCGCCTTTCTTTGGATCAACATTGTCATGTTGCGTGGGATTCATCATTACACATTGATTGCCTATGACTCAGAAATTTTATGGCACTCACCAACAGTTCAAATGGCGCTTTCTATTTTGTGGACGATTTGTGCTCTGGCAGTTATGAATATCGCAAGAAGAATTCAGTTGAGGCAGTTGTGGATTCTGGGTGCGGGATTACTGGCCATTGTTGTTATCAAGCTTGCGTTAAAAGATTTATCTGGCAGCAGTACGCTGGCAGGTATTGTTTCATTTATGGCAGTTGGAATTTTAATGTTGTTGATCGGCTATTTATCGCCTATCCCGCCTGTAAAAAAACAACTGGCGGCTGATGCAAAATCGGAGGAATCATCACAATGAAACCTTTTTCGTGGTTAATGAGTTCACTGGGGCTATTGTGTTCATCTTGGTGTGCTGTTGCGAATGTGCCAGCGGTTCCTATTTATGAAATCAAATCACAAGAAACCTTTATACAGGCACCGCTTGATCATCAAATTTATTTTTATAGTCGGAATACCGAATTAGGCGACCTTCAAGTTATCGATGCTAAAGGAAATAAATTACCCTTTCGAATTGCTGAGATCGCGGTGGAGTCGCAAAACATTCAGCGTGAAATTCCTGCCGTTTTTTTTCCGGTAGCGCCGAATACCAGTGAAGAATTGTTGCGGTCACTCGGTAGTACCAGTATTCAGGTTAACAGTGAAAAGGTACAAGTGGAGATAATAGAATCTTCAATAGCGCCAGCGCCGAAAATTGATACAGTGGATTTTTATTTAATTGATTTAAAAACCTTTCATAGAAATTCGTCGAACTCATCAGGATTAACCTTGAAAGCGTTAAAATTAGGGCTGCCTCAGGAAGATAATTCGTATCAAACCTGGAGTGTTTCAGGCAGTAACGATCTTCGGCAATGGACATCCTTATCGACTAGCAGTTTGGTTCAGTTGCGCAAAGAAGGGCATGCTCTCATTCAAGATAAAATTCGTTTGAATTTGGAATATCAGGATTTCGGCTATCTTAAATTGCGTTGTGAAGCGAATTGTTCTTCTACTAATTTATCTTCTATTACCATTATTGAAGACTCCAAGTTTCATTTTTTTCCAGCGGATATGCGATGGACTTTGGCGGGTGAGGCATCATCCAAAAAAGTGGTTAAGTTGGATGAAAATGACCGCTGGCAGCCTTCAACGGCTTACGAATTTATTCGTGATGATGTTGCACCTATTGAAAATTTTGCGATTGATTTGGGCGAGCAGCTTTACGGTGATCGCATCAGATTATTGGCGCGCAATCGTTCGCAAGATGCATGGCAATTGTTGTATCAGGGCATTTGGTTCAATACTAAACTGGGTCAGGAATGGCATAGCTCTAAAGCTCAGCCGCTTTATGGAAATTACAGGCAGTTCAGATTGGAATTATTGAATCCAATCCAAACTCAGCCTCAGCTGGTTTTTTATACCAAGCCTAAATGGGTTCAATTTATTGGAAATGACTCTTCGCCTTATAGCTTGGTTGTTTCAATACTACAGGAAGCAGAATCACAAACCCGTATCCTTGATAGTTTACTGAACAGTCGGTTTCTTAATGGGCAATCACCGGGTTGGGTTAATCATCAATGGGTATTTTTAAATCCACCCAAACCCGAATCTATCTCTAGCTTATCCTGGCGGAGTTTGGTGTTTTGGGGGGTTCTAACCCTTGCTGTGGTTCTTTTGGCCTTGCTGTCGATAAAATTATTTAGACAAATGAACGTCAAAGCCGAATAAGGGTCAGACCAGTGCCGTTAATTCACTTTCTATAACAAAAAATCACTGTTTTTGTTGAGGCTAGGCATTTAACATGGCGCCGGTTTAAAAATTCTACTAAAAGGTTTATTTCATGAGTGTGTTTTCTTGTTTCTTCTCAAGCAGATCAATCCGTTCAATGACATTAGTTGCATCATTGTTTTATGCCTTTGTCAGTCAGGCAACGACGGTTCAATTTCAAACTTCGATGGGCGACATCAACGTCAATCTTTTTGATAAAACAACCCCCGAAACCGTCAAAAACTTCCTTAAATATGTCGATGAAGGCTCTTATCGTAATAGCGTGATTCACCGTTCAGTTACCATCACAAATACAGATGGTAGCAAAAGACCTTTTGTGGTTCAGGGTGGTGGTTATACCTCTCCCGCTAATGTCGTGCCGTTAGAGCCTATTAAATCCAAAGGAACCGTGGTGAATGAGCCTGTCTATTCCAATCTGCGCGGCACTATTGCGATGGCAAAACCTGCACAACAACCTAATGGTGCGACCAGTCAATGGTTTTTTAATTTGCACAGCGACAATACAACTGCTTTGGATCCCAACCTATATAAGAGCGGAGGCTTTACCGTATTTGGTCAAGTGGATGAAGCCAGTCTGCCAGTATTGGATGCTATGGTTGCAGTGAATACCTTCGTATTTGGTGGTGGTCTTAACGAGTTTCCTTTGCGCAATTACACCCTTGATGACTATCGAAATAATGCTCCGGTAACTGCCAGCCATTTCATCTTAATTAATGATGTTGTAGTCCTGAATGCCAGTGCTGATACTGCAGACAGCTTGAGTCCCACTAAAAATACTCTGTTAGTTGTTGCAGAGGAAAAAGAAAAATCGAGTGGCGGTGGAAGCCTGAGTCTGTGGTTCTTGTTATTGGTGTCGTTTTTCCTTCTTGCTCGACAATCTACCCTGGCAATTAATCGATAGTTTTTGGAGTCTGCCATGATCACTTATCTTTATTGGTTTGCTGTTGTAGCCGTTGCTCTATTTGTGTTGTGGGGGATTGGTAAATATTTGCGTTGGAAATACGGATTTATTGGCGCTTTATTGGTGGTGATTGTGGGTTGGTTTGCTTATGTGTTTCATTATGAAAATATTTTCGTGAAACACTGGGGTGGGGTGATGACTATCGAAGTCCCTGAGGGGCAAGTTCATATTCACACCACATGGAAAGATGACAATATGTGGATCGAGAATTACGATCCAGCAAAAAATGAATGTTATTTCACTGAGTATTCGAAAGGAAATTTATTAGAAGGAAAAGTGACCATTAAGAACTGTAATCCTCTCTTGGTTACATCACCCAAACCTGAAAATTAATTTTTTTAGACTATTTTTGGCTATTGGCGCTTTTTTCCTTTTAATATCACAAAATCCGACTAACCTTATAACAAGAGAGGAGAGTTTCTCCTTGTTATAGGCTGGAGGTTGTGATGAAAGCTATAACCAAATCCGCTATTTTTATTCTCAGCAGTATTTTTTTCTTATCTACCCAATCCACTTTGGCTGCGATTACCGTCAGAGGAAATGATTGCACCGACATCCAAAAAGCCATTACTACATTACCCGCCAGCGGTGGTGAAGTCATAATTCCTTCAGGGATTTATCATTGTTCCGCACCCATAGTGATGGATAAAAATAATGTTGTGTTGAGAGGTGAGGGTAGCTCAACAGTTTTGCGCTTAGATGATGCGACCAATGCGCCCGTATTGGTTATGGGCAGAACAGAAAATGTTCCGCAACAAGCCACCAAACATATCAAAGTGAGCCATTTGATGATTGATGGAAATCGCGAAAATCAAACTCGGGAATGTATGGGTGGTGAATGTAGCGAACAATTCCCTTTGCGTAATAATGGCATTTCCATTCGTCGTTGTGTTGATTGTACGGTGGAGTCAGTCACAGTACACAGCGCAATTTCCGGTGGTTTGGTGACTGAATTAGGTTGTCGTCGATTAACGATTCGTGATTACACCTCTTATAACAATGAATTTGATGGTCTCGCCGGTTACGAAACCGAAGACAGTACTTTTTCAGGGATTAATTTGTTTGGCAATAAAGCAGCTGGTATTTCGACCGATATCAAATTTAATAACAACAAATTTTATGATGTCACTATTTCGGACAATAAAAGCGTGGGCATTTTTATGCGCGATTCGTTGGATAATTCCTTTACCAATCTACACATCCGCAACAATGAACAGCATGGTATATTTCTAGCGCAAGTGAATAGCGATCCTGAAACTGCTGCAACTGGCAATACATTTACCAGTGTGGTGATCACCAATTCTGGTGGTGCAGGAATACAAGCTAACGATAAATCCTGTGTCAATAATATGATTGTCGGTGCGCAATACATCAACAACAAAAATGGATGTGGGTGAAGCTGCATCTGGATTGTTGGAAAATGTGGGCGCAATTTGTCGTTAGATTGGAATAGCTTCTTAGATAACAGCAGATACTCCCGTAACAGGCTGCATTTCTCTAACTAATTCGCAAACGCTAGTGGTTAAGTGTGATAAATCTTCTTTAGAAATAATAAAAGGTGGCGTTAAATAAATAATATTACCGAAAGGTCTTAACCAAACACCTTTATTGATAATTGAAAGCATTAATGTTTGGGTGTCGATTTTTTCTTCCATTTCGATTACGCCGATTGCGCCCAATACCCGCACATCTTTTACGCCAGGAATAAGTTTGCAAGGTGACAATTCTGTTTTCAGTTGTTGTTCAATCTTTTGTACAGATGATTGCCAATTCTGATTCAATAATAAATCAATGCTCGCATTCGCCACTGCACATGCAAGTGGGTTGGCCATATAAGTGGGGCCGTGCATAAATATTGAGGCGGGTCCGCCTGAAATTCCTTCGCTAACTTTGTCATTGCACAAAGTGGCCGCGAGTGTAATGTACCCAGCGCTGAGGGCTTTGCCTAAACACATGATGTCAGGGCTGATGCCTGCATGTTCGCAGGCAAATAATTTTCCTGTGCGACCAAAACCTGTCGCGATTTCATCCGCGATTAATAACAGATTGTATTCATCGCATAATTCGCGAACACGTTTTAAATATTCAGGCGCATAAAATTTCATGCCGCCCGCACCTTGAACAATGGGTTCCAAAATAACCGCAGCGATATTTTGTTTGTTACGTTTTAAAACCTGTGCAAAATGATCGAAATTCTTTTCGTTTAATTCTTCATCAAAATGCGCACTGGGGGCTTCTGCAAAAAAATGATGGGTGAGTGCTTGGTGAAATAAATGGTGCATGCCTGAATGAGGGTCACACAAGGACATGGCTGCCAAAGTATCACCGTGATAACCTTGTTTGATGGTTAAAAATTTACAACGTTGTGATTGTCCTTGTGATATCCAGTACTGCAATGCCATTTTCATTGCGACTTCCACAGCGACGGAACCTGAATCACTAAAGAAGACTTTATTTAAACCAGTGGGAGTAATCTCAACCAATTTTTTTGCAAGTGTGACCGCTGGTTCATGCGTAAAACCGGCAAACATCACGTGTGCCATTTTACTTAATTGAGAAGTGACCGCTTGATTTAAGAGGGGATGATTATAACCGTGCAAACAGCTCCACCAGGATGAAATGCCGTCAATTAATTCACGATTATCTTCTAAACAAATGCGGACGCCAGAAGCGGATTTTACTGGCAGTATGGAACCGGGAGAGCCGAAGGCAGTGTAAGGATGCCAAATATATTGTTGATCAAAAGCAATTAATTCCTCGAAACTGAAAACATCAAACGACATACCACAACCTTTATTAAATCTGAATTTTGTTACCTTAATTAAAGTGGGTAATCAAATCCAGTTGTTTTTGTTTTTCATTTGTTTAGGCGACTTGCAATTCCAGTGAATGATTTTCCAATCTATTAAGGCAATTCATCAGCTCAATACGGTTTTTTTCGGGCAGATCAACAAATTGCACACAAATGCGCGTACTGCGAAACGGTTCTCTTTGCATGCGGAAGGCACAGATACGACCTTTGCAACGAATGTGTAGCTGATCGTCCAGCGTCATTTCACAAACGGGAAGCAGGGCGCCGTGACGTAGCTGTGCCAGTAAATTGCCTGAAACCGTCACACTAAATCCGCCAGTAGAAATATCTTGTAGTTTGCCAAAGGTGGCCTCAGATCCAAGTGGGCGAATTTTACGAGAGTCGCTACACCATTGAACGCAAATCGTGTGTGGCGGCGACGAGGTTGCCATTGAATTTGCTCTGGAATGCTCAGAGCAATTCCTTGAGTGCCGAATTGATTGCCTATAGCGATAACATAGGTTTCGAGGATCAACTCTTCGCCTTTGCGGTGATGACGCAAGGTTAGACAATCCCCTATGTCCAAGGTGTAGGCTTGGGGGAATAGCTCATCGATCCAAATTAAACCTCGTTGAATATCCACCGCTAAGATCAGTGATTGATAAACCCGGCTGCTGGAACCCCATTTCACTTCGAGTAATTGGCGGCTTTCCTGGAGTTGCATCAAAGGTAAACAGCTATTCAGATCCTTCAATTGAATTCCAGTTTTAATCTGTTCTTGTTGTTCTTCGGCCTGAAGCAATAGGTGGGGTTCTGTTTTACCTAAAAGCCGTTGAAAAAATCCCATAAACACCTCGGTCTGAATCGTTATAACTTGGGTAGAGCAAACGTTGTGCCAGCCCCCAAGTATTGGGTTTTCAGCGCTTGCCCAGTATAGCCCGGTAAAGAGTTGCCGTAGGGCTCTAATCATCACCTCTGGTGCTGCAACTAGTTTCCGTTTGAGTGGAGTTGGTTCAGGTTTGGTTTTGTTAAGCATTTTGCCAGTGAATAGCGAAATCCGTTAGTCTCGGTTTTGATAAAAACCCCAATAAGAGACCACCATGAAAAAACACCCCCTCCTCATCAGCTTATTTGCGTTGCTTATTCCTTTAGCAAGTTGTGCCAACAAACCTGTA
Organism: Cellvibrio sp.; assembly: GCA_016712405.1. Lineage (GTDB taxonomy): Bacteria > Pseudomonadota > Gammaproteobacteria > Pseudomonadales > Cellvibrionaceae > Cellvibrio. Next base: position 316,876 of record JADJRD010000001.1, read on the forward strand.
AATGATCCCGCCCAAGAAGAATGGGTAGAGTTCTTTAATGGTAAAGACCTCAGTAATTGGACGCCGAAAGTTAAAGGTTATGCATTGGGTGAGAATCCGCTCAATACCTTTTCGGTTGAAGACGGTGTAATGAAAGTCAGTTATGACCAATACGATCAATTCGATGGTCGTTTCGGACATATTTTTTACAACGGCGGCCCTTACTCGCATTACCGCATTAAAGTGGAATATCGTTTTGTGGGTGAGCAAGTCAAAGGTGGGCCTGCTTGGGCATTCCGCAACAACGGCATCATGTATCACGCACAAGATCCCAAAACCATGCAAGTGGATCAGGATTTCCCCGGCTGTATGGAATATCAATTTCTTGGCGGTAACGGTGTAGATCCACGTACCACCGGTAACTTATGCACACCGGCTACTCAAGTGGTAATGAACGGCAAGTTGAGCAAAGATCATATATTTAATTCATCCAGCTCCACCTATCACGGCGACCAATGGGTGACTGCAGAATTACTGGTATACGGGAGTGAAAAAGCAGAACACTTTATCAACGGCCAAAAAGTTATCGAATATACCGATCTGCAATGGGATAACGGCTCGCCAAACGGTAGTGGTTTTATTGCATTACAAGCAGAGACGCATCCAACACAATTTCGTCGTGTGAGTTTTTTGAATCTTGAAGGGTGTATGGATAAAAACGCGAAAAATTTTAAAAGTTATTTTGTGAAGGATAACAAAGCAGCTTGTCAGTATTGATCTTCGTAGCGAACCACCCCGCCCCCGTTGGGGGCACCCCTCCGAAGGAGGGGAATTGGGTTGGTGCCAAAAAGAAATTAATAATTCAAATCCAGCACAATCTAAAATTCCCCTCCCTCGGAGGGGTGGCAGGCGTAGCCTGACGGGGGTGGTCGCGGTGCATAATGGCCGCCTCATTTTCAAAATTCCAAACGATATTCGATGATTTTCTCCCTGATTTATTTTGCTGCCGCTTTGCAGGGCTTTCTACTATCGCTCACCCTTTGGTTGCATAAGCGTAATGTCAGCGCCAATCACATATTGGCTTGTTGGTTGGTGTGCTTGTCGATTGATTTGTTAGGGCAAATTTATTATCAACAAGCTTATCGTGAATATCCCCAGTTTATTGGCCTGACCAATTTCTTACCGCTGACCTACGGTAGTTTTTTGTTTTTATTTGTGAAATCCTTATTCAGCCGATTGCCATTTTGTCGACGAGATTTGCTGCACTTTTTACCTTTTGTGCTGATGTTGTTATTGATTGGTGATTATTTGTTGTTGTCAGGCCAAGAAAAATTGCAACTGGTTGAAGATATTTCGGCGGGTAAAGCAGGATGGCGCATGGATCTGGTGGATTGGGCAATGAACCTGGCGGGTGTGGGTTACGCATTTATCACTTTTTGGTTTTTTCGTAGGCAAGTTGTTGCATCGGGTTTAATGTGGTTGCGCATTATGTTGACAATCAATTGCGTGATTTGGGCCTTTGTTTGTCTGAGCTGTTTTTTCCCTGAGCAGTTACCTATCAAAGACAATCAATTCATTTACCTGCTTAGCAGTTTGTTTATTTATATTTTGGGATATTTCAGTTTAAAGACACCAGAAATTTTTTCGCCCGCAACAGAAAAAGAGTCAGGCCCAAAGTACGGTGATAATCGTTTGTCAGATGATTTGCGTGAACAGCTATCCAGCGCACTGGTAACCTATTTGCAAGAATCGGAAATTTGGAAAGATAACCAGTTGAGCTTGAATCAATTGGCAGAGAAATCCGGATTTTCTGCGCATCATATTTCTCAGGTATTAAATGATCACTTGGGTAAATCCTTTAATGATTTTTTAGCTGAATTTCGTATTCAGGCGGTTTGCGCACAGCTTTTGAGCGAATCTGATAAAAGTATTTTGGATATTGCGATGGAATGTGGTTTTTCATCCAAGTCGAGTTTTAACGCTAGTTTCAAAAAATAACCGGTACTACACCCAGTGCTTACCGAAAAAGTATTGTTTCTGATTGAATATTCACCAATATTTGTCCGAAATTATAAATTCGCACGTGCGGATTTTTAAAATAGGACGAACCACTTCTCTTTAAGCTTCATTCTGCGCCTCGTTAAATCACTAACGAGGAGTTACAAATGGCGAAATCAACAATAGCATCAACTGCTTGGCGACTTGTGTTGAGCTTTTTGTCTTTGGCAATTGCAGGTTATGGTATTTATATTTTAATCCAGTATCCAAGCATGACTGACAGTGCGGACTTTGCAGTGAAGTTTCAAGGGCTAAACCCCTTCTTTGTTCAAAGTCATTTTCTGGGCGGCGCGCTTGCATTAATCACCGCTTGTTTTCAATTATGGTCGAAGCCGGGTGGCGCTTGTCACAAATTCATTGGATACGCCTATGTGATCTCTGTATCAATGGCGGCAGTGGGTGGCTGTTATCTCGCGTGTTATTCCTATTTAGGTTGGAGCACAGGAGCGGCCTTTTTAACTTTGGATGTACTTTGGATTTTCTCTACATTTTATGGAATTTTTTCAGCCTTAAAAGGAAATCAACAAGCCCATCGACGTTGGATGATGCGCAGTATTGCGATGACCTTTGCAGCCATCAGTTTGCGACTGCAAATACCACTGTTAATGCTGTTTATTGATGGTGAGTTGGCATATCTCATTGTTGCTTGGGGTTGTTGGATTATTAATTTGATCTTTGTTGAAATCTATCTTCGTCGTAAAAAGTACTAATCCGAATTAACAGGTACTAATTCCCGAAGCCAGTCTATTGGGCATGTACCACATCAATCCCTCATGGTTCTTAATCGGCGGTGCCTCAGCGGAATTTTATCCAGAAGAAATTACTAATAGCCCGTTAGTAGACGACGATATGGCATGGGGAATTTTTTTTGGTGTTGCAAAACATTTCTAATGTTAAACATCAACAACATAATCAAGGGCAGGGAAGCCTTGTCTATCTACTTCACATGAAGTAGATTTGTCGAAAGTGCATTTTGTTTTTGTTAGGCAACGCGAATACGCGGTATGCAAATGTTATAGGTACTAGATAATGTATCCGAAATTTACAATTACAGACGTTAATTTTCCAGGTTCGGTAGTAGGCTCTTTAGACCGCTTAAATCAGGGTGAGGAAAATTGGGTGGGCGATAATTTTGTTGGCTTTCTTTATAAAGACAGCACGCTTTCGTTTGGTCGTTGGTTTAAAGAAGGAACTAAATGGCGTTTCACATTTGATAAGAATGAAATGCTAAACACTATTTTCGTTATAGGTGAAACAATTGATTGTCTTGATGGTTATTGGGGAGAACGGGTTGAATTAGTTGTTTCTGGAAAATTCAATTGGAAATGTGAAAATTATAAAGGGAAAGAAAATTGGGATCACGACCATTGTGAAATTTGCTGGGCTACTATAAGTGAAATAGAAAATGCTGTTCACTATTGCTCTGAAGGAAAGCATCCAATCTGTAAAGAATGTTATGACAAACATGTTTCAATTAGGGACTTAAGTTTTTTGCCAAAAAACGTATAAATTGCACAAGCTGAGTAAACACTCAGCTTGTGCTTCGTCAACTCAATGCCCTTCAGGTGCTTCCGGTTCTTTCAACGTCGACAAATACGCAACTAAATCCCGCAATTCTGCTTTGGTTAATCCTTGTCCCATCGCGGGCATGGGTGATATGCCGTTGAATTCGAGTTTTGAAATATCATTGCGTGAAATGACATGCGTTTTATCTTGTGCGGTTACTGTAACTTCATTTTGAGTTTCAGCATCAAATGAACCTTCGATGCGAATGCCATCTTTCATCGCCACAGTAACGCGACCAAAGCCGGGTGCTATGCGCGCCGCAGGTGCGATCATGGCTTCAAGCATTTGTTCAGGTGCGATACGTTTTGCGATAGTGGTGAGTTCAGGGCCAACGCGATTGCCGCGGCTTCCAACCATATGGCAGCGCACACATTGGGTTGAATTGCTGTAACGGAATAAACGCATGCCTTTTTCAGCGTCGCCACCGTAAATCGATTCGCTGTAAACCTCTAGTGGATTATTTTTATCTTTTTTCGCTTCATAATTAGCCAGTAATTGATTGAATTCCGGAGATGCAATTTTTTCAACAGCAGTCACTAATTCCAGTTTGACTTCTGGTGCAATTTTTCCTTCGATCAATAATTGCATTTGCTCGCGGAACACTGCTTCTGCTTCAGGTGCTTTTACATTGGCAAGAGAGAGTAGGGCAGCTTGTTGTTCGCCAGTGGTGCCGTTTTGTAATAATAATTTGTGCATATCCACTTTTTGTGCGACGGGCATTTCGATATCGGGAATTATTCCGAGCGCTGTCATGCGAACGGATTGATCTTTATCTTTTAATGCCACAAATACCCAGTCGCTAATTTGTGGATGATTAAACTTTTTCAGCGCTTCAAGTGCAGCAATACGAACATTGGCTGCGTCATCTTTCTGCAGCATGCCAATTAGAATTTCGTTGGCGATTTGCATATGCAATTGATTCAATGCGGCGATGGTTGCTTCGCGCACGCCGTCATTTTTGTCTTGCAATAATGTGGCGTAACCATTGGTGAATGCAGCAACAGCTTCTGATTCTGGATGTTGAATTGGGCCGCGATAAACACCTGATACACGGTCATAAACTGAACCCTCCGCCCAGAGTGCTAACGCATTAATAGCCTCAGCACGCAAATTGTTGGTGATATTGCTGCGTTGTGCAAAATCAATCAGTCGTTGTGCTTGTACGGCAGTATCCCCTTTGGCGTAAACATTAGCGTTAATCGCGCGACGTAATAAAGGCTCATTAACAAATTTTGGATTATCCAACAAAGCCGCCAACGCAGGTACAGCATCTGTGATTAACTGGTCATCGTTGATGGCACGCGCAGCATTGGTGACAACAAATTCACTTTTATCCTGCAAAAAATTTGCGACAGCCGGGCTCTTCAATTGTTTCAATGCGACTACTGCCGCAATTCGCACGGCTTCTGAAGAATGTTTGGCAAGATTAGCTAAGGCTTGTTGATCGCCAATGCGAGCTAATGCGATTGCACCTGCTTGGCGCAAATACACATCTTTGTCGTTATTGTTTGCCAACATTTCAATTAAGGGATTAGTTGCAGCTGGATTAGCTATACGGCCAATTGATTGCGCTGCGTAGAGTTGTACTCTGGGGCTCTTATCGGCTAACAAAGGAATTAATTTGTCGACAGCTTGTATTATGCGGGCATCACCTAGCACTTTGGCCGCTTGCGCACGAATTTCAGTATCGGCATCTTGTAACAAATTAATCAACACAGGATTTTCTGTTGGGTTTTTGCGCAGCAGTTGGCCTAAGCCCCAGATTGCATGAATGCGTGCCAATGAATTTTTATTATCCCTTGCAATTTTTTCGAGTGTTACTTGCTCTTGTTTTTCTACCAAAGCAAATTGCGCTTTTTGACGGATGCGCATATCTGCATGTTCAAGATGGGTGGCTAATTCTTCTTTGGTAAATTTACGAAAATCCTGTGCAAGTAAATTTTTGGTTTCAGTGCGGATTGCATTGCCGGTTGTTTCCGGAGTATCCAACTTCCAAACGCGCCCTTGTTGCTTTAAGCCCCAGCCTTCAATCCAGTCACTTAAATAGAGCGCACCGTCGGGGCCAACTTCCAAACCTGTTGGCAACACACCGCGAAAAATATTTTTATCGCTCGCCAACTCGAATGAAGCACCTTTGGGTTTTAATGTGAAGGCGTTGATACCTGCGCGAGTAGCAGAGCCAACAAATTCTACGACAAAGAAATGATCGCGCCACTCGTCACTCAATGCCGTACCGGGATTGTAGGCCATACCGGTAGGGCCAGCGTGATAAGGCGCAACCGGAGGTAACAGATGCGCTGCCTGGCCTTTAAATTGTGGCGTGAAATAATTTTCATCCATCCAGACTTTATAGCTGTTATTTTTTGGATCTTTGTATTTACCTAATTGCCAGTTAATTCGCCAGCCGGTATCCGAACCTTCAATTAAATGCACAACCCGTTCGTATTCACCGACATGATCGCCATCGTTATCGACGCTGATGAAATTTCCGTGTTGATCAAAAGAAAATTCATAAATATTGCGTAAGCCCGACGCAAAGACTTCAAAATTGCTGCCATCCAATTCACTGCGAACAATGACACCTTCATTGGGGTGATGCCATTTTTTTCCATTGGCATCGATCACACTTGTGCCTATATCTCCCATGCTGGAATAGAGCATGCCATCGGGGCCAATCAGTGCGCCAGAAAAACCGTGACCACTAAAACCTATATGCACGGCAAAGCCATGTGCGAGTGAAGTTTTTTGATCAAAAAATCCATCGCCATTGGTGTCTTTCATTTTCCAAACATCTGGTGCGACGTTCAAAAATAATTCGTCAGAGCTTACATTATAAAAAAGTCCGCCTATAACATCGGTGACTTCAGTGTGAAAATCATCAACCACTGTTTGTGCAAAATCAGCTTTGCCTGTGCCTTGCGTATCTTCAAGACGAATAACTTTTTCTGTCATCACCGCCAAATCGCGCCAGTCTTGATTTCCATCTTTATTGCGATCAGGAATACGTTTATCTGTTAATTTTTTTTCCGGCGCTAATTCACTGTGTAAAAACGCACGACGATCTTCAATGGTGCTGAAGGTCATCGACGCATTTTCCCATTCAGGTACGCTGCGAATATCAAATTCAGAATTATTACTGCGTTGCGTAATACCGGCCCAAACGCGACCTTTGTCATCCACATGAATGGCGACTGTGTCGCCCAACAATTTTTCCGAGGCCCAAAGTTCAGCTTTCATGCCTTCAGCGGTAGTGACTGGAACTTGCTGTTCGATACTGGCTGCCGTCTTTTTTGCTTCTTCAGGATCAAGACGTTTGACATCCAGTGCGGGACTGCTGCTGATCGAACTTGAAGAGGATGAGTTTTTGGTCTCAGGCGCAGAAGGTTTGTCACAGGCGCTAATCAACAAGCTGGAAGCTATGAGCAAGACCAAGGGGTGAACGGCGAAGCGACGAAAAATAAAATGACTAGGTAGTGGTTTCATACTGGGCTCTTATTGTTGGCTATATTAGTAAAGGCTGATTATAGGTAAGCCCTTGTGTACTAGCCCGTGATTTGACTTAGCTGAACATTAATTAACATTTGTCTGATTAAAATGAAGGAGACAGCCGAAGCAATTTCCTTCCGCCGCGCAAAATCCGTACAATGCGCGACTTTCCTGATTGCTTACTTTCTAAATTCTTTCGATGTTCGGTAACTTCACATGCTTGATTCCAACCCTGTTCAATCCTCTAACCCTGCCATTTTGGATACCCAAGGGCGCGAACGGTTTGAATTTAATAAACTGCAAAAACGCCTGCGCCGCCTGACTGGGCAAGCGATCATTGATTACAACATGATCGAAGAGGGAGACAAAGTCATGGTTTGCCTTTCTGGTGGTAAAGATTCTTACACCATGCTGGATATCTTGATGAGTCTGCAAAAAACCGCTCCTATCCATTTTGATGTGGTGGCGGTGAATATGGATCAAAAACAACCGGGTTTTCCTGAGCATATACTCCCTGAATATTTGAAAAAAATTGGAGTGGAATACCACATTATTGAGCGTGATACCTATTCAGTAGTGAAGCGTGTTATTCCAGAAGGTAAAACCACATGCGGACTTTGTTCGCGTTTGCGTCGCGGCACTTTATATGGATTTGCCGAAGAAATCGGTGCAACTAAAATTGCCTTGGGTCATCATCGTGACGACATCATCCACACCTTATTTTTAAATATGTTTTACGGCGGTAAATTAAAAGCTATGCCGCCCAAATTATTGGCCGATGACAAACGCAATATTGTGATTCGCCCTCTTGCTTATTGTTCAGAAAGCGATATAGCAACCTTTGCGAAATTAAAAGAATTTCCGATTATTCCTTGCAATCTTTGCGGTTCACAAGACAATTTGCAACGTCAGGCCATCAAAGAAATGATCAACCAATGGGAAAAACAATTCCCCGGTCGCACCGATACCATCTTCACTGCAATCCAAAATATTCAGCCCTCGCAATTGGCTGATTTAACTCGTTTTGATTTCGTGAATTTGCATTTAAATCGTGATCAATCCAATGATGACGAAAGTGAAAGTTGTGATATGCCCAATGTGAAATCGATGGATTCGGGTGTACAGATTGTGGATGTGTTGGATTTGTAAAATATAGGGCTATACTCATACAAAATAACTTTCTAGGGTTCCAGCATGCATTACCATCTCGTTGTGATAGGTGCAGGTATTCAGGGTGCAGGTGTTGCTCAAGCAGCGGTCGCTGCAGGTTATTCGGTATTGGTGTTGGAGCAAACAGCGGCAGCAGCCGGCACTTCGAGTAAATCATCGAAATTAATTCACGGTGGATTACGTTATTTAGAGTCGGCACAATTTGGTTTAGTCCGTGAAAGTTTGCAAGAGCGTGCGCTGTTATTGAAATTGGCTCCATCCTTGGTGCACTTGTCTAATTTACATATTCCGATCTATGAAAATTCCACACGTTCAGCATTAACTATTCGTGCCGGTTTGAGTTTGTATTCTTTGTTAGCGGGTTTGGATAAGAATTCCCGTTTTTGCCAATTATTACATTCAGAATGGCAACATCTCATCGGATTAAAAAAAGAAAAACTAAAAGCTGTTTTTCGTTATCAAGAAGCCCAAACCGATGATGCGGAATTAACACGTGCAGTATTGCGCTCTGCCCAATCTTTGGGTGCTGAAGTGAAAATGCCTGCGCGATTTGTTGCAGCGGAAATTCAGGGCGAAAAATCGCATGTTATTTATGATCAAAATGGGCAACAAGTTACGGTGACTTGTGATTTGATCATTAATGCTGCAGGCCCATGGGCAACACAAGTTAATCAAAAAATTTCTCCGCAAATTCATTTGCCACAAGTGGATTTAATTCAGGGTAGCCATTTGTTATTGCCGCCATTACTGAATCAACATTTTTATCTGGAATCTCCGCGTGACCGCCGCGCAATTTTTGTATTGCCTTGGAAAGGGCAGTTGATGGTAGGCACAACGGAGAAATTGCATCAGGCTGAGCCCGAAAACGCACAGATGAGTGAAGAAGAAAAAAATTATTTAGTTGAAACATTGCTGCATTATTTTCCGGATTTACCATTGCCTGAAAAAATTAATTCATTTGCCGGATTACGTGTACTGCCGCGTTCGGATAAAAATGCGTTTTCACGCCCGCGTGATGTCATTTTGGTCAGTGACAATGAAGCGAATCCCAAGGTGATTAGTATGATGGGTGGAAAATTAACCACTTATCGTGCGACTGCAGAAAGAGTGATGGAATTGGCGAAGAAACATTTGCCCGAACAGAAGGCGATTGCGGATACTAAAAAATTGATGTTGGAGTAGGCCCTCACCCTAGCCCTCTCCCAGAGGGAGAGGGGATTGGCTCCTCCCTTTGAAAAAGGGAGGCGGGGGAGGGATTTAAGATGGTTAAATTTTTCTGAGATTTTAAATCCCCCCTAACCCCCCCTTTTTCAAAGTGGGGAACTCTTGGTAGAGAGGGCTAGGGTGAGGGCAATCAGTTTGCTAGAATGCCGCTACATAAATTTCTCCCCCTGTTATTGATCAGCGGTTAACCGCTAAGGATTCTTTGTGAATTTTACCGGCGCTCATATTCTTTCTATCCAACAATTTGATCGTGGCGATATCCAACGCATATTTGCCGTTGCAGATTCAATGGAGCCTTATGCGCTTCGCCACAAAGTCACGCGAGTATTGGAAGGTGCCATTCTTGGCAATATGTTTTTTGAACCTAGTACGCGAACGCGAGTGAGTTTCGGTTCTGCGTTTAATTTGCTCGGTGGAAATGTTCGTGAAACGACAGGATTTGAATCAACTTCTATTACAAAAGGTGAATCACTTTTTGATACGGCGCGAGTTTTATCGGGTTATAGCGATGTGATTTGTATGCGTCATCCGCATTCAGGCAGCGTTGCAGAATTTGCAGAAGGCAGTCGTGTTCCCGTCATTAATGGTGGTGATGGTGCCAACGAACATCCCACACAAGCTTTGTTAGATTTATACACCATTCGCAAAGAATTACATTCGCAGGGTCGCGGCATTGATGGTTTACGAATTGCAATGATTGGTGATTTAAAACACGGACGCACTGTACATTCGCTTTGCAAATTATTATGTGTTTTTGACAAGATTCAATTAACCTTGGTCTCACCAAAAGAATTAGCAATGCCAGATTACATTATTGAGTCCTTGCGCGAAGCCGGACATCAAGTGACTATCACTGATCAATTAACCTCATCCATTTCTCATGTGGATATTGCGTACTCCACTCGTATTCAAGAAGAACGTTTTGCCTCAAAAGAAGAAGCTGATTTATATCGCGGACGATTCCGTTTGAATCAAACTATTTATACCGAATTCTGCGAACCCAATACCGTAATTATGCATCCACTTCCGCGTGACTCACGCCCTGAAGCGAATGAATTAGATAACGATTTAAATGCAAATCCTAATCTTGCTATTTTTCGACAAACCGATAACGGTGTTTTAGTGCGCATGGCTTTGTTTGCGTTGGTGTTAGATGTGGCGGATCAAGTGGATAAATATTCTCGTGATGTGAATTGGTATAATTCGTTGCGTTCGAAATGATTGCAGAATTATTTGCGATTATCGCGCCAATTTTTATCACCACTTTGGTCGGTTTTTGTTGGGGTAAGTCTGGTGAGGCATATCCGGCCGATTTTGTTTCAAAATTGGTGATGAATATAGGTTCGCCCTGTTTAATTTTAGGCACCCTGTCGAAAGTGCATGTTGATCCTGCGGTTATGGGGCAGGTGGCATTCGCCAGTTTTTGTTGTTTGTTTGTGATCGGCTTGCTGGGTTACATCATTTTTCGTTTTTTGCGTTGGGATATTCCTACCTTTTTACCCGCTGTATTACTCCCCAATAATGGCAACATGGGTTTACCTCTGAGTTTATTTGCATTTGGTCAGTTAGGATTGGCCTATGCATTGGGATCCTTCATGGTGATGATGGTGATTACCTTTACGTTTGGTTTGTGGTTGGTGGCAGATAGTTCGCAAGGTGTGCGCCATCGTATTAAAACGGTTTTGCAGCAACCGGTTATTTATGCGACCTTGATTGCGGCTGTGATATTGGCGACAGAATCCACTTTGCCTAAATGGCTCAATAATACCTTGGATTTATTGGGTGCTTTTTCAATTCCATTGATGACCATTACATTAGGTGTGTCATTGGCGAAATTAAAAATTACTACCTGGAAGAAAAGTCTTTTTGTCAGCTGTCTACGAGTTGTCGGTGGGTTTCTGATTGCTGGGGTCATTTGCGATTTGTTAAATCTTCAATCTGTTGAACGTAGTGTTGTGATACTCCAAAGTGCTATGCCACTGGCAGTATTCAATTACATGTTAGCCGTTAGATTTAAACGCGATGCTGAACAGGTAGCGGCAATGGTGGTGGTTTCAACCTTGATGTCATTTATTAGTTTGCCTTTTTTGTTGTGGATACTTCTGTAGTTTTCATTTGGCATCCCTCTTGCTCTTATTTCGATAGAGTGTAAGTTTTTTAAAAAAGCGGCAAGCCTTTGCCGTTTTCTATCGATTGCCGTTTATATCGGGAGCTGTCATGAATAAATCCGTATTACCTCTTGGGTTGGATTCTGTATCTTTAGCCAAGCCTGCTAAAAAACATCTATTCATAGAACAAGACAAGGCGAATCCCGAGGGCTTCGCAGAACACTTGTCGCAATCACAGCGTAAACTGGCTTCAGAGCAATCGAGTGCCAGGCCACGTCTGAATCGCATGGAAAAAGCGATTCCAGCCAAGCCACACTCACCGAGCGAATCTCGTTTGAAAGATAAAAATTTCGAGAGAAGTGAAACCCGATCCGCAATAAGATCTGAAAAAGTTGTCACTAAAAAAGTGGAGGCGGAATCTATAAGCGCTCAAAAGAATGATTTGGAAACAGATCATGCTGTTGATTTAAGCGCGACGAAAAATTCCCAAGCCAATAATTCCCAAGCTAATAATTCCGAGCCGAATAATTCAGGGGCAAGTAGTTCAGAAACAGATAGCATGGATGCCAATAGTTCTGAAACAGACAGCTTGAAAATAACGGGCTTGGAAGTAAACAGCTCTGAAATGACATTGGAAGAAAACGAAGGGCAAGAAGTTTCCGCTTCGGAGTTGTTAGTTGTTGGTGTGGTTCCAGAGGCGAATCAAATACCGCAATCTGAAAGCGATGATGTTGATCTCGGTATGTCATTAGAGCGAGTAGTGAAAAACCAGCAAGCGGGTGAATCCTTGAACGGTTTTTTCCTGGATGAGGCTGTCGAGAATGAAATAGCCGCCGTGGGTGATGAGCTGGAGGCGGAAGTTAAGGGTCAGCTTGCCTACGAAAATCAGATCTTGGGCGATTCTCAGTTCTCTGCTTCTGTGGAAGAAAGCACACCGGAATCCCGTTTGACTGAAATCACTCATTTGGATGTGAATCATTCCGAGGCTAGTCTTTCAGCCCAAGCTAATCCTGCCTTAGCAGGAATCTCGGATCTTCTCACTGATGCGGAAGTTGTTGATTCACCCCTCTCAATAAACAATTCAGTTAAACCACCACAAGCTTCCCTTTCGGCCAGCCCTCTGAATACCTTGGATGAAAATGGCTTGCCGGCCGAATCCCTGACAATTGACCTGGAAGAGGGTGAAAGTGGTGTAATGGACTTCGCCGATTTGCCGGGTGAAGGAAAATTAGACGATAAACCCAATAAGGCGGATCTATTCAAAACACTGCTTGCGCAAGGCGCTCCTGAAAAAACTGCCCTGGTCGCTGAAAAAGCAGCCGCTTCAACCACACCTTTATTGAGCCCTCAATCATCACACCTGCCAACGGCTAACCGATTGTTTGTGCCTCAGGCTCAAATCGGAATGCATGTGGCGAATCCACAATGGGGTCATGCAGTGGGCGAGAAAATTCTCTGGATGGCGAACCAACAATTGTCTTCGGCGGATATTCGCCTTGATCCTCCAGAGTTGGGAAGTTTGCAAGTCAAGGTTAATATCCAGCAAGATCAAGCCAATGTCACCTTCATTAGCCCGCATCCGCAAGTGCGTGAATTATTGGACCAGCAAGTCGCTCGATTACGGGAAATGTTTGCTGAGCAAGGGTTGAATTTGGGTCAGGTAGATGTATCAGATCGACGCGAACAGGCGTCGCGGGATACCAACGATGATTCCAAAGCAAAAGGGCGATTTGTGGCTGAGGAGGTCGAAGAATCTGTCACCTCTGTTTCCAGTCTGTATTTGGTTGATCAATTCGTGTAACTCCTTTCCGTTATTCTGCGGGCGGCACCCTGTGGCCGCCCTGCACAAGCACAGGGACTTGCTCCTACACATCCTTTTCACAGTTTGTTTATCGTCCCCATTAAACCTGCAAAATCCAAACTCGCTGCTAAGCTTCAGTAAGCAAATGTGTCAGTGATACTGGCATATCTATTGCTGAATCTTCTATAGGCGCTAAAAGTGACGGAGTTTTGACATGGCCGCAGATCCCAAAAAATCCAAAGAAAAAGACAGTGAAGCTGCTGAAGGTGATGAGCAGGCAAGTGCTGGTGGTGGTAAAAAGAAAAAGCTCTTCATCATGGTGGGTGTTGTCGTTTTGTTGATGGCGCTTTCGATTGGTGGAACTCTGCTCGCCGTTAATTTGATGTCGGACAAAAAATCAGACTCATCGGAAGAAAGTGATGAGCATGAAGACGGTGAAGAAGATGAGGAAGCTGAAGAGGAAGTAGAAGCGCTGGCTCCAGCAATCTATTTCACTATGCAGCCTAATTTCACTGTGAATTTTAATGTAGATGGACGACAACGTTATTTGCAAGCAGAAATTACTTTGCTTTATCGCAACCCTGAAGTGGAATCGCTGTTGACCTTGCATATGCCTGCTATCCGTAATCAGTTAGTCATGTTGTTGGGTGGAAAAAGTTTTGAAGAATTACAAAATCATGAAAGTCGCGAAAAATTAAAAGTGGAATCCTTAGCGGCTATTCAATCCATTCTTGATAAAGAAAATGCCGCTTTGAGTCAAAAAGATAAATCTGAAGAAGATGATGAAGAGGAAGAAGATAAGGATGACGACGAAGAAAGTGAAGATGATTCAGAAAAGTTACCACCATTGGTAGTAGAGCAAGTGTTGTTCACCCGATTTGTTATGCAATAAACGGAGTTGATTCGTGCAAGATTTATTATCACAAGACGAAATTGATGCGCTCTTACACGGTGTTGATGACGGCGATATAGATACCGATTCGGATCTTGACCCAGGTCAGGTTAAATCTTATGACCTCACCAGTCAGGATCGAATCGTTCGCGGCCGAATGCCGACATTGGAAATGATCAACGAACGTTTTGCCCGTTATTCACGCATCAGTATGTTTAATTTGTTGCGTCGTACTGCTGATGTTTCTGTGGGTGGCGTACAAATTCAAAAATTTGGTGAATACGTTCATACGCTTTATGTGCCCACCAGTTTAAATATGGTGAAGTTTCGTCCGTTACGGGGTACGGCGTTAATCATTCTTGATGCGAAATTGGTATTTAAATTAGTCGATAATTTTTTTGGTGGTGATGGTCGTCATGCCAAAATCGAAGGTCGTGAATTCACGCCAACAGAATTGCGTGTTGTGCAAATGGTATTGAACCAAGCGTTTATTGATTTAGCCGAAGCATGGAAGGCTGTGTTTCCAATCAATTTTGAATATGTGCATTCAGAAGTAAATCCTTCGCTTGCGAATATTGTGAGCCCAAGTGAAGTGGTGGTGGTGAGCACATTTCATATTGAGTTGGATGGCGGTGGTGGTGAATTACATATCACCTTGCCTTATTCCATGATTGAGCCCATTCGTGAAGTATTAGATGCAGGTTTGCAAAGTGATACCGATGAACAAGATGAGCGTTGGGTGAAAGCATTACGAGAAGATGTGTTAAATGCAAAAGTCGATATGGAGTGTGATATTGCGCGTCAAGAAATTACGTTGCGCGATATTGCTGATTTAAAAAATGGTGATGTAATTCCGATAGAAATGCCAGATTATCACGTGCTGACTGCCAATGGTGTTCCCATGTTTAGAACACAATTAGGTCAACACAATGGCAACCTTGCTTTAAAAGTATTGGAAGTGATTGATCGTTCCAATGCGTACAATATTACTGGAACAAAAGGTGAAGCTCATGGCAAACGATGATCAAGATGCAATGGCGGATGATTGGGCTGCCGCAATGGCAGAACAGGCAGAAGTTGATGATGCTATGTCTCAAGCGGTTTCGTTTGATGAATTAAAAGATGAGTCGCCTCGAGGTATTACAGCAAGCCCGGAATTAGAAGTTATTTTGGATATTCCAGTTTCCATTTCAATGGAAGTAGGGCGTACATCCATCACTATTCGTAATTTATTACAACTCAATCAAGGTTCGGTCATTGAATTGGATCGATTAGCGGGTGAACCATTGGATGTACTGGTGAATGGAACATTAATCGCTCATGGTGAAGTCGTTGTAGTGAACGAAAAATTTGGTATTCGCATGACCGATGTGATTAGTCCATCAGAACGCATTAAAAAATTACGTTAATAAAATAACAAAGAGGCATTAATTATGAGTGCAACAGCGAGTTTGATTCAGGTGACGCTTGCATTAATGCTGATGGTAGGTTTGATATTGGGATTAGCATGGTTAGCGAAACGATTTGGACAGCCATTATTTCAGCAGAATAAACAATTGCGTTTGATTTCCAGTTTGTCGCTCGGTGTTAAAGAAAAAATTATTTTGGTGGAAGTTGAAGGAAAGCAATTGGTATTGGGGGTAACACCGCAACAAATTACGGCTTTGCATGTAATAGATATTCCTGTTAGACCAGAAGTCGATCAAGCACAAACATTAAATGAGAAAGATCTTATTGAAAATTCTGAAACAGTAAAAAAATCGGGTCTTCCAGAAAAAACCATTGCATCGGATTTCAGTAAAAATTAATGGAGATTTTGAAGGGAAATCGTGTGACCCCCTCCTAGCCTCCCCCTTGCCAGGGGGAGGGACAGATCTCACTCTGCATTAAGCAGGGAGTAAAGTCCCCTCCCCTGGCAAGGGGAGGGTTAGGGTGGGGTCTTTCCCCCCCCCAATAAATAAGGGCATCTATAAATGAAATTCGCTGTAAAAAACATATTAATAATTCTAGTCATTTTTTCGTGTCATTCCGTATTGGCGCAAACAACTCCTGCACCATTACAAACACCTGTAACCACTTTACCTGCACAACAAACTGCACCTGTGAGTTCATCTTTACCCGCTATTCCAGGCTTGCCTGCATTCACTGTGCAAACCAATGCAAAAGGTCAACAAGAATATACGGTGACCTTACAAATATTGGTTCTCATGACCATGCTGACATTTTTGCCAGCCATCCTCATGATGATGACATCTTTTACTCGCATTATTATTGTATTTTCAATTTTGCGTCAGGCGTTAGGCTTACAACAATCACCGTCAAATCAAATTTTAGTTGGCCTCGCGTTGTTTTTAACCTTATTCATCATGCAACCTGTATTTCAAAAAGTAAATTCAGATGCTCTGCAGCCTTACATCAATAACCAAATCAGCCCGCAAGAAGCTTTAGCAAAAACGGCCGCACCTTTTCATCAATTTATGTTGGCGCAGACGCGCGAATCAGATATCGCTTTATTTGTGGGTATTGCCAAAAATCTACCTATTGCGACACTAGAAGAAACGTCTTTTACGATTTTAATTCCCGCGTTTATTATCAGTGAATTAAAAACGGCATTTCAAATAGGGTTCATTATTTTTATTCCATTTTTGGTAATTGATATAGTAGTGTCCAGTGTGTTGATGGCGATGGGTATGATGATGTTGTCGCCCTTAATTATTTCGCTTCCATTTAAAATTATGTTGTTTGTATTGGTGGATGGTTGGGCATTAATTGTGGGCACGCTCGCGGCCAGTTATGGCGTCTAGCATTTTTAAATAGGGGGGCGATCATGACACCTGAAGTAGTAATGGATTTATTTTCGGAAGCATTTTTTCTGACGATTTTAATGTTGTTGGTGATTATTGGCCCTGGATTAATAGTGGGTTTGATCGTGAGTATGTTTCAAGCGGCTACACAAATTAACGAACAAACACTCAGTTTTTTACCCCGTTTGATTGTGACGATTGTGACCTTGATGATTGCGGGCCCTTGGTTGTTAACAAAATTTATGGATCTATTTAATAGACTCTACTCTTCTATACCATAATTGATTGGTTAGTCGAATTCTATGCAAGAATTGATTATTACCGAAGAACAATTGAATCAATTCATTGGTCAATATTTGTGGCCCATGTTGCGTATAGGGGCATTTTATATGGCTGCACCTATAGTAGGTGCGCGCACAGTACCAGCCCGCTTGCGAATTATTTTAACCTTATTTACTGCTATCTTGGTTGCGCCTGTTTTGCCGCCTGCACCAACAATTAGTTTTATGTCGGCAGAAGGCATGATTATGATCATCAAAGAAGTGTTAATTGGTTTGGGTTTGGGTTTTTCTATACAAGTTGTATTGCAAGCATTCCTTTTGGCTGGGCAATATATTTCCCAAAAAATGGGTTTGGGTTTTGCTTCAATGAATGATCCGGCGAACGGTGTGAGTGTCGCCATTATTTCGCAGTTTTATCTACTTTTAACCACTTTGCTATTTTTAAGTTCCAACGGTCATTTAATTATCATTCAGTTATTGATTGATAGTTATCAGCGTTTTCCATTATTGGCCAGTGGATTTTCCGATCAACAATTCTCGATCATTGTGCATTTGGGTTCCTGGATGTTTGCAGCCGCTTTGTTAATTAGTTTGCCTTTGTTTACTGCTTTAATGATTGTAAATATTTCTTTTGGTGTGATGAGTCGCGCGGCACCACAAATGAATATTTTTAGCGTGGGTTTTCCTATCACTTTATTGTTTGGATTTATTTTAATGTGGTTTAGCTTGGCGAATTTTTTACCTTTGTATTTTGAATTGATGGAAGAGGGGATGGGTTTGGTTGGGGGATTGTTGAAGTAATGGCAGAAGAAGACGACAGTGGTCAGGAAAAAACGGAAGAGCCCAGTTCGCGCAAGCTTGAAAAAGCGCGCGAAGAAGGCCAGGTTCCCCGACCACGAGAATTAACCACTACCGCCATTTTATTGGTTTCGGGTATTGGTCTTTATGTTTTCGCAGGATTCATGTCTGAAAAACTTCTTGGGTTGACTCGTGAAAATTTTATAATTAGTCGCGAAGCAATTTTTGATCCGAATGCCATGTTGTCTCGTCTTGCCTCTGCGATGTTTGATGGTTTTCTGAGTATTATGCCCTTGATCGCTTTGTTAGTAGTTGCTGCACTTGGAGGCCAATCGCCTTGGGCGGATGGTTATATAGTCCACAATCCATGTTGCCCAAACTGGATCGAATGAGCCCACTGGCGGGATTAAAACGAATGTTTTCCATGAAGTCAGTGATGGAGCTATTAAAAGCTTTAGCGAAAGTGTTGGTGATATTGGGTGCGACTGTGTTGGTGTTGCAATTTTATGCACAGCCCATGTTTCGCTTAGGGGATGAATCCATTAACAATTCGATTATTCACTCAATGGAAATTTCAGTTCAAGCTCTTATTATTTTAGCTTCTGTAACGATTTTAATTGCGGCAATTGATATACCTATTCAGATTTTTGAATTTAATAAAAAAATGCGCATGTCGCGTCAAGATTTAAAAGACGAATCCAAAGACACCGATGGTAAGCCGGAAGTCAAAGGGCGTATTCGTCAATTGCAACGCGAAATCGCACAGCGTCGCATGATGTCAAAAGTACCCGAAGCCGATGTGATTATTACCAACCCGACGCACTATGCGGTCGCCTTAAAATATCAACCTGAATTGATGAATACACCCATTTTATTGGCAAAAGGTGGCGATCATGTTGCGTTGAAAATTCGTGAAATTGCCGCGGCACATAAAATTGAGATTATTGAATCACCGGCTTTGGCGCGTGCGATATATCACACGACGGATTTGGATGCAGAAATTCCATCAGGACTCTATATGGCTGTTGCCCAAATTCTGGCTTATGTTTTTCAATTGCGAAATTTCCGTAAAGGAAAAAGTGAAAAACCTGTGTACCCTAAAAATATTAAAATTCCAAAAGATATGGAATTCGATTGAATATTATTGCGACTTTTTGATTGTAGATCGAATCGTTTGTGTTTTGGATTTTCCGCCTGACATTATCCAGCGTAAACATCTTATTCAATATGACCACCCCACAATTTTTGGGCTTATTTGCAAATTTAATTGCGCAGTGGCAAGAGCGTCTTCAATTAATGCATCATGAAGTGGACGATAAATTAGCGGCCAGGCTATCAACGCCAATCCGCTGGCATTCATTTCCAGTGTGTGCTGCAAACAACAAGTATTATTTGAATCGGGTATTACATCAAATCGATGAAACCCATGAAAACCACTTGGCCCCATAAAGCGAAAGCCAATCGATTTTCCTCTGAGATAAGTTTCAACAAAATATCGAATTGATCCATGCCCACCTTTAGCGGATATCGCCAGAGGTTTTTCAAATTTCATTTTTGGCCAGGATGATACAGGCCATAAAAGATCGTTTTCCGATGCAAGAGAATCAATCAATACGCCGACGGTAGCCGCTGATAATCCAATTTTGCGTTGGTGTTGATTAAGCACTTTCATAACTGATCCTCTGCAATCAATAACTTGATCATATTTCCATTTCGATAAAAAATCGCGCAGAATATCCTCAATCTGAGAATTGTGAGTCCGCCATGATAATTGAATCCGGAAAAATTGTATCGGTAGAGCCTGAAGGTTTGTGGGTAGAAACGATTTCGCGTTCGGTGTGTGGTAGTTGTAAAGCCGAGAAAGGTTGTGGGCAAAGCTTGATGGCAAAATGGTCGGGTCACACCAGTTATATTTGGGTGTTGTTGGAAGGGCGCAACCCTGATGCTTACCATGCTGGAGATTCAATCCAAATTGGTATACCCGAAGATGTGATTGCCAAGGGCTCAATGATGGTATATCTCGTGCCGCTGATAGTGATGGTATTGATGACCGTCTTTGCGCATCAATTATTTGCGAATGAAGCCATGACAGTTTTATTGGCGATTGTAGGATTATTATCAGGCGGAGGATTGGTTCGTTGGCATGCCTGGAAAACACGTTTTGATCCGCGCTTACAACCGGTATTGGTTGATGATCGTGAAAAAATAAATCTTGTTGAATCTGCGATTAGTCAATAATCGAATTGGTGTCATCCCTGCGAAAGCAGGGATTCCGTGGTAGGTAGAAATTAAATTTTAATTTTAATCAAGCCAATGCTTTTAGTGCGGCATCATAATTAGGTTCATTTGCAACTTCAGAAACCAATTCAGTGTGCAGTACATTTCCATCGGTTCCTATCACCACAATTGCGCGAGCGGTGAGTGCAGCTAAAGGGCCATCAACAATTTTTACACCATAATCGCTGGCGAATGTTGAGCGAAAACCGGAAGCCGTGACCACTTTTTCTAATCCTTCGGCGCCACAAAAGCGGCTAAGGGCAAATGGTAAATCTTGAGATGCACAAACAACCACTGTGTTATCCAATGCGTTCGCTTTTTCGTTAAAAGTGCGAACAGATTGTGCGCAAGTGGGTGTGTCGATACTTGGGAAAATATTCAAAATAATGCGTTTGCCTGCCAAGCTTTCGAAAGAAACATCAGCGGCTACGGATTGAGCCAATTTAAATGCGGGAGCCTTGCTGCCGACTTTGGGCAAATCGCTGTTGGTATTGAAAGGATTTCCTTTGAGAGTGATTGTAGCCATGAGTAGCTCCTTAAAAGGTGATAGAAAATTCTTGCGGAGGCAAGACTAGAGGATTGGTTTAAAAAAAGAAACCTGTCTTTGTTGGATTGCATCAACCTACGGTTGCAATGACAGAACAAAATCCTGATAATGCGCGCCCTTGCGTTGATAGACTGACGTAAGTGTCGCTATGGTGGCCTGATTGGTCCCCTCGCAATAGTCAGCTGTGAACCCCGCCAGGCCCGGAAGGGAGCAACGGTAGCAGCCCGATTGTGTGCCGGGGTGTGGCTGGTCAGGTTACCTCCAACAATCCTTCTATTTCCCTATTCTTCAAAGAATTACCTACGAACTAATAGTCCGCTCGTTTATAATCGCCGCTATTTTGTGATTTCGGAATGGCTTATGAGTTATCAGGTATTGGCGCGTAAATGGCGACCTCGAATTTTTCGCGAGATGGTAGGGCAAGAACATGTCCTGCAAGCCCTAATTAACGCCTTGGATCACAACCGTTTACACCATGCATACCTGTTTACTGGCACTCGTGGAGTAGGTAAAACCACCATCGCACGTATTCTGGCTAAATGCTTGAACTGCGAAACTGGAGTTAGCTCTGAACCTTGCGGCCAATGCAGCGCCTGTCGTGAAATTGCCGAGGGGCGATTTGTGGATTTGATTGAAGTTGATGCTGCATCCCGTACCAAAGTTGAAGATACCCGCGAGCTTCTGGAAAACGTGCAATACGCCCCCTCTCGCGGCCGTTATAAAGTTTATTTAATCGACGAAGTTCACATGCTATCCAACAGTAGCTTTAACGCTTTGTTGAAAACGCTTGAAGAGCCACCACCTCACGTTAAATTTTTATTAGCGACCACTGATCCACAAAAATTGCCCATGACAATTTTGTCACGTTGTTTGCAATTTAATTTAAAAAATATGACGCCAGAACGAATCGTCAATCATCTCAAGTTTGTGTTGGAAAAAGAGATGGTGCCTTTTGAAGAGCCGGCGCTGTGGCATTTGGCCGCGCCGCCGATGGCAGTATGCGTGATGCCATGAGTTTGACTGATCAAGCTATTTCTTACGGTTCTGGAAAAATTACGGATGTTGAAGTCAGTGCAATGCTGGGCACTATTGATCAAGCATCAGTTCAAAAATTGGTGCAATCATTAATTGATCTTGATGGAAAAAATTTATTGCAAGTGGTTGCGGATATGTCGGAGCAATCTCCGGATTATGCATCAGCCTTAGCAGAGCTTTTATCCACTTTACATCGCATTGCTATAGCACAAGCCTTGCCGGAAGCATTGGATAACAGCCAAGGTGACAGAGAAAAAATTCTGCAATGGGCGCAAGCTTTACCTGCAGAAGACGTGCAACTTTTTTATCAAACTGCTTTATTAGGGCGACGTGATTTACCTTTGGCGCCTGATCCGCGTGCCGGATTTGAAATGGTGTTGTTACGTATGTTGGCATTTAAGCCGCAAGGTTTAATGGAATTGCCGACTCAAAAAATGCCGCAAAAAAATACAGGAGCGGGTGACACTGCAAAAAAGTCTGAGGCGGCATTGCCGCCTGTCACAGCGAAAACTGTTGAGGCGGTTGTAAAAGCAGACCCCACCCTAACCCTCCCCTTTCCAGGGGAGGGGACAGATGCCACTCTGAATTTAGCAGGGAGTAAAGTCCCTCCCCCTGGTAAGGGGGAGGTTAGGAGGGGGTCTGATTTTGCCGTCAAAAAAATCACCTACGAATCTGCAACTCCAACCGACTGGCCAATGATTTATTTGGGATTATCTGTCAGTGGAATTTTGCAAAACACCACAATGCATTGTGAATGCATTGAGCGAAAAGCCAATCTATTTAGTTTTACTTTGGATGAAAACTACAGCACGCTGTTTGATGTTAGCCATCAACAACGATTAGCAGATGTGTTGTCTGAATATTTTAATGAAAATATTCAAGTAAAAATTTCACCCGGAAAAATTACGCAAGAAACTCCCGCGATGATTGCTGAGCGTGAGCGCAGTGCTCGTCAACATGAAGCAGAAATTGCGATTCAGCAAGATCCGATTGTTCAACAATTAATTTCACAATCTAACGCCAGTGTTAGACCTGGCACAATTGAACCATTGATATAGGATAGAAAATGAATATCAACGATTTAATGAAACAAGCGCAAGACATGCAAAGCAAAATGCAAAAAATGCAAGAAGACATGACCAATGCCGAAGTCAAAGGCGAAGCGGGTGCTGGATTGGTTTCTGTGGTGATGACAGGTCGTCATGATGTTAAACGTGTGCATATTGATGAAAGTTTGTTAAAAGAAGACAAGGAAATGCTGGAAGATTTATTAGCAGCAGCAGTGAATGATGCAGTAAGAAAAGTGGAGGCACAAAGCCGCGATCAAATGTCAAAAATGACAGCGGGTATGGGGCTTCCACCAGGATTTAAAATGCCGTTTTAATTTTTTAATTTGGAAACACAATGTTCAGTCCACTAATCGACGAATTAATGTCTAGCTTGCGCTGTTTACCGGGCGTGGGTCCGAAATCTGCACAGCGAATGGCCTTGCATTTATTGGAACGCAATCGTGAAGGCGCATCGCGTTTGTCGGTTGCTTTACAAGCAGCAGTTGAAGGGGTTGGGCAATGCGAACGTTGCCATACCTTAACCGAACAAACGCTTTGCGGCATTTGCACTAATCAGCGTCGTGATGATGCGTTGTTGTGTGTGGTGGAAACGCCAGCCGATATTTTAGCGATTGAACAAGCGGGAACTTATCAAGGAAAATATTTTGTACTGCACGGGCATTTATCGCCAATTGATGGCATAGGCCCGCAAGATATTGGTATAGAGGCTTTATTGCAATTATTGCAACGTGAGTCGATTCGTGAAGTTATTTTGGCAACCAATCCTACCGTAGAAGGTGAGGCGACCGCTTATTACATCAGTGAACGAGCTAAACCACTTAATGTTTCAGTGACACGAATTGCACACGGCGTACCCTTGGGTGGTGAATTGGAATTCATCGATGGTGGTACTTTGGCTCACGCTTTTTCTTCACGTAGAAGTTTGTAATGCATTTAATTTCAACTGATCCAGTTTGGATTAACAGCGCAGAAGACTTAGCTGATTTTTGCAAAAAATGGCAACAACAAGCGGCGATTGCAATTGATACCGAATTTATGCGCAGTGATACTTTTTATCCAAAAGTAGGCTTGTTGCAAATTGGGGATGGCAAGGGTTGTTATTTAATTGATCCATTATTGATCAAAGATGTGCAACCCCTGCGCGAATTATTGCTGAATCCGAATATTGTTAAGGTTTTGCATTCTTGTTCAGAAGATTTGGAAGTGTTCCAAACTTGGTTAAACCTGATTCCCAATCCAATATTCGATACACAAATTGCTGCTGCATTTGCGGGTTTTGGTTATAGCTTGAGTTATGCCAATTTGGTGAGGTTATTACTAAACACAGAAATTCCTAAAGATGAAACTCGATCCGATTGGTTACAACGACCTTTATCACTGGCTCAATTAAAATATGCCGCATTAGATGTGGCACATATGTTAATTGTGTACGGAAAATTATTGGTGCAATTAAAAGCATCTGAACGATTGTCTTGGGTTAAATCGGATTGTGCAGATTTGGTGATTAAAGCAAGCACGCTACCAGATTATTCGGCTGCTTATAAAGACGTAGGATTAGCATGGAAATTGCGACCACAAGAATTATTTATTTTGCGAGATTTGGCTATTTGGCGAGAAGAGCAATCGCGTGAACGCAATATCCCGCGTAATCGTTTGATTAAAGAAACGGCCATGTGGGAAATTGCACGAAAAAAAATTGTTTCATTATCAGAATTGGAAAAAGTTGAAGATCTTCCATCCAGAACCTTACGGAATGATGCAGAGTTTTTATTAAGTCTGGTAAGAAGTGGTTTAGATTCATCGATTGATCAATGGCCACAACGATTGGAGCCGCCATTGTCGCCGGAACATGGGCCTGTGATTAAAGCCATGAAAGAAGCAGTGCGTGAAATAGCAGAGCAGCACCAATTGCCAGCGGAAATATTAATCCGAAAAAAAGATTATGAATTTATTGTCCGTTCGAAAATGCATTCTGGCGAATATCAACTGCCGGAAAGATTGAAAGGCTGGCGGTTTAATTTGATTGGCGAGAAATTACTGGAAGTGGTGAAAATGGTATGAAACTAATAACACAAATCTATCGCAGTAAAAAAGAAGAGGGTATGTACCTCTATGTAAGAAAAGATGAAGGATTAACACGTATTCCAGATGATCTGTTAAAGCTATTTGGTAAACCAGAGCCAGCGATGGTGTTGGTATTAACGCCTGAAAAAAAATTGGCTCATGCCAAAGCTGATGTAGTTATTGAACAAATTGAAGAAAAGGGATTTTATTTGCAACTGCCGCCACGTGATCAACAAGATCAAGAAGCCAAGACTATTCGATCAAAGAATTCCAAACTTTCAGGATAATAATAGTTATGGCACAACAGGTTTTTTGGATTCAAAAATCTTTACAAGAAATGTCGCCAGAAGAATTTGAAGCTGTGTGTGATGGCTGCGGTAAATGTTGTTTGCATAAATTGGAAGATGAAGATTCAGGTGATGTGTTTTATACCAAAGTTGCTTGTCGGTTTTTGGATCACAATACTTGTCGTTGCCAATCTTATTCTTCGCGTCAGGAAAAAGTACCAGATTGTGTCGTCATGACGCCAGCAACAGTTGCAGAGACTTATTGGCTGCCAGACACTTGCGCTTATCGATTATTGGATGAAGGTTTGCCATTATTTGATTGGCATCCTTTAGTGTCGGGTGATCCGGAATCTGTTCATAAAGCAGGTATGTCTGTCGCGAATAAAGTCGTTGCAGAAGAGTCGGTTGACCTCGATGATCTGGAAGATTATGTGATTCGTTGGGTGTAAAAAGAATTTTTAAATTTTAAAAGAGATTTCAAAGATGCAATGGGAAAATATTACTGATTATTATTATGCATGGGCGATTTATTTGGCTGGCGCCGTTGGTTGCAGTTTGGCTGCCTGGATATTTTTTCGTGGGTTGCCCAGAGCCTTGGTGCATTTTTTTGTTGCTACCGTGATGGTGTTGTTATTCACTCCTTTTGCAATAGATCCCAATACCATGATTATGGCTCCGGCAATTGTGTGTGTGGGTTATGGATTGATTGCGGATGGATTTATGAGTGTCAAACCCATATTGAAAACCTTGGTCGCCGTTTGGGCGGTAGCTATGGTGACGTCTTTGGTGTATCAGTTACTGACTCATAAGTGGTATAGGGCCAAAAAACAAGCCAAATTGAATCCTCCTGATACTCAAGAGGATTTGCCGGAAGAAAGACCTGAGCCGATCATTAGCTTTGGTCATGGTCCCGATGGTTATCATCTCAGCGAGGCGCCCATCCGCGCAGAGCGATAGCGCTCTTACCTTGATGGCGAAAACCCGGTCAGCTGCTATAACTAAAGTGTATAGCCGCGACCGGCGTTTTTGTTATTGGGGTTTAAGATGCATCCAATGCTTTGGGTAGCCAACCGACTCAACCAGTTTTCGTTAGTCATTATCTGTTTATCCTTGTCCGTATTTTGCATGGCAGACCAGCCTAATAAATCGGATGTGAGAGTGGTTATTGATATCTCAGGGAGCATGAAGAAAACGGACCCCACTAATTTACGCAAACCCGCAGTCGATTTGATTGTTCGCCTGCTTCCCAACGATAGTAAAGCCGGTATTTGGACCTTTGGTCAGTCAGTGAATATGCTAGTCGCCCATCGCACAGTTGATGATGCTTGGCGCAAAGAAGCCGTCGCCAAAGCCGAATCAATTAATTCAATTGCCCTTTACACCAATATAGGTGCTGCACTTGAAAAATCTTCTGTCATTAAAACCGCACCAGGATACGAAACCCATATTATTTTGTTAACTGACGGCGTGGTGGATATTAATCCTGAAGCCGTTGTTAATATGAAAGAGCGCAGTCGTATTCTCAAAGAAATATTGCCTGATATTAAACCGGCGAATTATAAAATTCATACTATTTCTTTGTCAGATGCGGCTGATCAAGAACTCATGAAAAAACTCTCGTTGGCGACTGATGGGGTGACGCAAGTCGCGCAAAGTGCTGATGAGTTAATGGCGACGTTTTTGCGAATTTTCGATCAGGCGGTACCAGCAGAAAGAGTCCCTCTGGATGAAGAAGGTTTTTTGGTTGATGAGAGCGTTGAAGAATTTACTGCTTTAATTTTTCGGAAAAATGCTGATGAAAAAACCGTAATTGCTGACCCTGCTGGTAAAACCTATGAAGCGACTGATCCCAAAAATAATGTTAATTGGTATCGTGCGACCAATTACGATTTGATTACAGTGCAAAAACCTGCATCGGGCAAATGGAAAGTGATTTCACCCATGGCACCCAACAGTCGTGTCACAGTGGTTAGTGATTTGTCTTTACAAGTAAAACCTTCTGCCAACAATTTAAAACGCAACCAGCCATTAACTTTGACATATCTGTTCTCTGAGGGTGATAACATCATCACCAAGCCGGAGTTTTTAAATCTATTATCTGCCGATATATTAATCGCTCATGATAATGAAAGGAATTCTCGTTCTGCGGCGATCAGTTTTGAATCCATCCCTGAAAATGGTGTATTTCAATATGCGCTCGATGGAATAGCAGAAGCAGGTGATTACGATTTAAAATTAACTGTCGATGGAAAAACTTTCCGTCGTGAATTCACTCACCATTTCAGTGTGGTGGATCAGAATTTTAAATTAGAAAAAAATTTGAAAACGGACGATGGCAAAAAAACCTATTCTTACCGCATTATGGCAGACCGTGAGTTGGTCGATACTGGAAAAACGACGGCAACAGTCATTGTTAGGAATTCGCAAAAAAATGATATGGAGAAATCATTAAATATTGTCGATGAAGATCACTGGGAGTTAGTATTTACGCCGGTACAAACCGCTAAATATTCTGTAAGTTTTGTGATGGAGGGAGTAGGGCTTGATGGTTCACCAATTCAAGAAACCCTTTTAGCGGAAGAGTTTTATTATCCTGATGAGCAGAGTGTAAAAGCGGACGAAGCAGAGCGTGCGAAAAAAGAAGAGCCTGTTGCCGAGGAAGAAAAGCCAGAAGACAAGCCCTTGGAAAAGGTTGAAGTGGAATCTACAGATGAAGAACCCGTTTCAGAAGAAAAAACTTCTTGGATTTTATATGCTGCAATAGGTCTTTCTAATCTGTTACTCATTGTATTGGGTTATGTCGCTTACCGTGTGTTAATCGGTAAAAAAGGTAATAGTGAGCTGGATGAAATCGAAAAAACTTTAAATCTTGATCTTAAAGACATTAAAGCTAGTGCTCCAAAATCCGTTCCCAAAACGGTGATTGATGTGTCTGAAGAAAACGAAGCGCATATTCCAATTAAAGACACTCCCAAAACAGAAGATGAAGCCATGGCAGAAAATCTGTTTCCTTTAGAAAGCATTGATGATTCGGATGATAAAAAATAGCTATTCGGTGAGTGGAACATTTTTTGTCGGGTCTGGTATTGGTGAAAAAGGTGATATTTTAATCATTATGCCAATAACAGGATGATCAATATAATTGATTTCATTACTGCGCATTTCACGTTTATCTTTCAGCAAAATTATTCTTTTGGTTTGCCAGGCTTCACTGGTTAATGGTAATTCATTAGGTGTTTCTTGTGCTGGCGCAATTGACAAGAGCTCTGATTCTGTTGCTTCAACCTCTTCAATAATCTGATCCGGGCTTTCAGGAATTTCGGGCCAAATACTTGGTGTGTCATCTAATTTAGGTTCAAATTCTGCAAACCATAATTTGGTATCTAAACGTAAATAGGTTGCAACGCTCAAACGAATAGAGCCGGATAAAAGCGGCGATTTTTCATTGTTGCGAGAATTGTTAATAAGAATCCAATTGGCTTGTTGCTGTGAAGTGATAGGTTGACGCCATGCTTGGTGGAACAAAACTGAAAAATCCCCAGAGCGGAGAAATTTATCGGCCGCGGAATTTAATTGTCGAAACTCTGCTGGTAAATAGTAAAAAGGTTGTGTGTTTAAATCTATGCTTGAATCAATGGATGTATTGGATTCTGAAAGTGAATCAGTTGGGGTGATAGTCAATTCAGATTCAGTGGCAACTGGATCATTCGCAACCGGATTGGGATCTTTTAATACTTGCCAGCGTGATGGATAACTTAAATGAATATTGCTGGGAAAGTGTTCTTGTAAGCTTGGATTGTTGCGCGAAAAAATAATCATCTCGACTTGGTACCAGCCTTGGTGATTGGGTGCAGATTTTTCGGTTGTGTCTTGAGCCAATGCAGGGGTGTTCATCCATAAACTTGATGCAATAAAGGTTAATGTGATTGAAAGTGTTAAGGCTCTAATTTTCATGTGAGACTCTGCAATAGTTGTTGAATATGCTGTAAGCGGTCTTCTATCGATTCCATAGGAATCGTAAATTTCAATTTACTTGCGCCTTCCAGTTTAAACATTCGCGGTTGCGATTGTACCAGAGTCACAATTTTCATAGGATCGACTTTTGTCTCAGAAGTAAAATCAATAAACCCGCCACGGCTGTTGGCTTCCAGTTTATTTACGCCTAAGGCTTGTGCTTGAATTTTTAATTCAGTCACACGGAAAAGATTTTTTGTTTGATCAGGCAATAGACCAAAACGATCAATCATTTCGACTTGTAGATCGCGCAAGTCTTCTTTGGTTTCGGCACTGGCTAAACGTTTATACATGACCAGGCGGCCATGAACATCCGGTAAATAATCAGAAGGAATCAATGCGGGTAAATGCAAATTAACTTCAGTGACGGGGCGTAATCCATTTTCAAGATCAGCTTGTTTACCTTGGCGGATGGCTTTGACCGCTTGATCCAACATTTCCATATAAAGTGAAAAACCAATCGTTTGTATTTGTCCACTTTGTTCTTCGCCTAATAATTCACCGGCGCCGCGAATTTCCATATCGTAAGTGGCAAGTGTGAATCCTGCACCCAAATCTTCTGCTGCACTAATCGCTTCCAAACGTTTGATGGCGTCATCAGTCATGGCGCGACGTTCTGGCGTTAATAAATAAGCATAAGCCTGATGATGTGATCGACCCACACGGCCGCGCAATTGATGTAACTGTGCCAAACCAAATTTGTCAGCGCGATGAATAATAATGGTGTTGGCACTGGGGATATCGATACCCGTTTCGATAATCGTCGTGCAAACCAAAATATTAAATCGTTTGTGATAAAAATCGGACATCACACGTTCAAGATCGCGTTCACGCAATTGTCCGTGTCCAATACCAATTCGCGCTTCTGGAACTAATTCTTGTAATTCACGCGCAACTTTTTCGATGCTATCGACTTCATTGTGTAAATAATAGACCTGACCACCGCGCAAAATTTCGCGAAGTATCGCTTCTTTAATAGTCGGTTCGTCATGTTGACGCACAAAGGTTTTAACTGATAAGCGTCGCGCGGGTGGTGTTGCAATGATGGATAAATCGCGAATTCCGGACATAGACATATTTAATGTTCGCGGAATCGGCGTTGCAGTCAGTGTCAAAATATCAATTTCAGCTCTGAAAGCTTTCATCTGTTCTTTTTGACGAACGCCGAAACGATGTTCTTCATCAATAATTAATAAACCGAGATTTTTAAATTTAACATCCGGCTGCAATAATTTATGCGTGCCCACGATGATATCAATTTTTCCTTCGCCTAAACGTTCCAGTGCATCATCAACTTCTTTATTGGTTTTAAAGCGTGATAACACATCAATATTAATCGGCCAATCAGCAAACCGATCTTTTAAGGATTCATAATGTTGCTGTGCTAATAATGTAGTCGGTGCCAATATCACCACTTGTTTGCCGGCATGGCTGGCAATAAACGCGGCGCGCATGGCAACTTCGGTTTTACCAAAACCTACATCGCCACAAACCAATCTATCCATAGGTTTTTTCGACAGCATATCGGCGCGAACAGCTTCAATAGCGCGTTGCTGATCAGGCGTTTCTTCAAAAGGGAAACTGGCAGAAAATGTTTGGTAGGCCAACTCAGGATCAGGAAATGCAAAACCTTTGCGTGCGGCTCGTTTGGCGTAAACTTCCAATAATTCAGCGGCAGTATCGCGAATTTGTTCGGCAGCTTTGCGTTTGGCTTTTTGCCAGACTTCGCTACCTAATCTGTGTAAAGGTGCAAGAGCTTCGTCATTGCCACTGTAGCGGCTAATTACATGCAAATTGGTGACGGGCACATAAAGTTTTGCATTATCCGCATATTCTAGGGTTAAAAATTCGTTGGTTTGATTATCCAGTGTAATGCTTTCCAAACCGCGATAACGCCCTACGCCATGATCGATATGTACAACCGGTGCGCCGATTTTTAATTCGGTTAAATGTTTAACCACCAAATCCTCATTGTCTTGTGATTGTTTTCGGCGACGTTGTTGCTGAACACGCTCGCCAAATAATTGTGATTCACTGATGACAGCTAGAGGCGGTTGGGTTTGCAATAAACCCTTTTCTAAGGGTGCGATGGTGATTGCTATGCCGGATTTTTTTGCAGAAAAATGTTTCCAGTTATCGACAACTTCTGGGCGTATACGAATACGTTGTAACAGTTCAAGTAAAGCTTCACGGCGACCGGCCGATTCTGCGCAAAATAAAACGGGGCCGGATTGCTCCATCAAAAAAGCTTCGATAGTCGTAAGCGGATTTTCCGTTTGCATACGAATGGGTAAACTGGGCGGTGTTTGTGTCGCAAAAGAGTAGTAGCCAGTTTTTTCTTCGTAAGCTTCTTGCGTGATATCAATACGTTGTAATTTTTTTAACTGCGAAAATAATTCATCTACTGCCAGATAAATTTCTCTAGGTGACAGCAATGGTCGTAACAAATCGCCTTTGCGACTTTCGTATCGACGATTTAACTCTTGCCAAAAACTTTCAGCGGCATTTTCAACAGATCCCAAAGTAAATACTTGCGTTGCCTCAGGCAGGTAATCAAACAGATTGGAAGTTTCGTTAAAAAATAATGGCAGATAATATTCAATTCCCGGTGGTGAAATACCATCGCTGATATCTTGAAATACCGGACAAGCTTTATGGTTCACATCAAATTTAGCTAACCATTGTTGTTTAAATAATTGAATGCCGGATTTATCCAGCGGAAATTCTTTGGCAGGTAAAAAATTAATATTATCGACTTTATCCAGCGTGCGTTGTGTTTCCGGATCAAAAGTGCGCAGCGATTCAATTTCGTCATCGAATAATTCAATGCGATAAGGTGATTCACTGCCCATGGGGAAAATATCCATGAGTGAACCACGCACCGCAAATTCACCGTGTTCGTAAACTGTATCCACTGCGCGATAACCGGCGCGTTCCAATTGTTGGCGTAAATCCTGCGGATTAAATTTATCACCAACACTGACAATTAAACTGTTTGCCACTAAATAAGATTGCGGCATTAAACGTTGCAGCAAACTGGTGATAGGCACTACCAATACGCCACGTTGTGTTTGAGGCAATCGATAAAGCGTTAGCAACCGTTCGGAAATAATATCCTGATGCGGCGAAATACTGTCGTAGGGCAGGGTTTCCCAATCCGCCAAATGCAAAATCTTCAGCTCAGTTCCTTCAGCAAAAAAATGCAATTCGTTTTCCAAGACAATGGCACTACTCGCATCCGGTGTAATAACCAAACTGAAATTCTGTTCTGATTGTGTGGCGTTCACTATTGCTAAAGCGGGCGCACATCCATTGAGCTGCCCCCAACTGATGCGTTGGCTTTTGTGAGTGTTGGGGGATTAAAAGGGGAATAGAGGGTCATGGATTACAAATAGCTTTTATCAAGAAAAGAAGAGCGTGGCATTCTACGCGAAAAAATATAGGTCAGGATGAGTCGTTCAGCTGAACAGATACTTGGCTTTTAATGCTCGAAATCAATAAACCGTCATTTCTCCGCAAAATGTTGCATCAATTTGATGCAAAACAGCAATAATCCTGAAGTCTGCTATGGTTATTGCGATACTCGCCCTTTATAATCGCGCCGTTTTATTTGGGCAATACCAAAAACTCCCGTTAAATCAATGTGTTGAGTGTTTTTTACTCAATCGGGGGCAAGGCTTCGGATCATCAGCAGCACGCCAGTGATGCTGATGATCCACCCACCGGATCTTTTTTGTTGAAACTATTTATTCCCGCCAGGATGTAATAAAGAGTGGATGCAATCAGGCCAAGGTGGTTTTCGCGATCTGGTCATGTGACCAGATTAATATCCACTCGAATGACTAGGCAGAGACGTATGATTAAGATTCGTCGAGGATTGGATCTACCGATTACCGGTAGTCCCGTTCAGTCCATAGAGGAGGGGCCTCAAGTTCGTCAGGTCGCACTGATTGGATTTGATTACCACGGCATGAAGCCGACTATGACCGTCAAAGTTGGCGACAAAGTAAAGTTAGGACAGGAAGTTTTCTCCGATAAAAAAATCCCTGGTGTGATTTACACCGCTCCCGCATCCGGCACAGTCAGTGCTATTCATCGTGGTGATCAACGTGTGTTTCATTCGTTGGTGATTGATGTTGAAGGTGATGATGCAATTGAATTTACTCGCTACAACCCAAGTGATTTAGCCGGGTTGTCAGCAGAGGTCGTTCAGCAACAATTATTGCAATCCGGTCTTTGGACTGCATTTCGCACTCGTCCTTTTAGTAAAGCACCTGTTCCCGGTTCAAAACCCAGTTCTGTTTTTGTTCAAGCAATGGATACCAACCCATTAGCCGCTGATGCAAAAGTTGTCATTGACACTAATAAAGAAGCCTTTGCGAATGGTTTGACTTTATTGTCTCGCTTGGCGGACAAAGTATTTGTTTGTCATGCACAGGGAGTTGATTTGCCAAAAGGTCAGGGCAATCAAACGCATCAGGCTTTTGGTGGCATGCATCCAGCGGGCAACCCTGGCACGCATT
Organism: Cellvibrio sp.; assembly: GCA_016712405.1. Lineage (GTDB taxonomy): Bacteria > Pseudomonadota > Gammaproteobacteria > Pseudomonadales > Cellvibrionaceae > Cellvibrio. The sequence continues at coordinate 350,860 of JADJRD010000001.1, forward strand.
CATTTCCTTGATCCTGTATCCGCCAAGAAAACAGTGTGGACTGTGGGTTATCAAGATGTGATGGCAATTGGTGAGTTGTTTACCACTGGCCGTTTGAATGTTAATCGTGTGGTGGCATTGGCTGGCCCGCAGGTTGAACGTCCACGTCTGGTTAAGACTCGTTTGGGCGCTAACTTGAACGATCTGGTTGCGGGTCAAACCAAAGCGGGTGACAACCGTGTGATTTCCGGTTCTGTCTTTGGTGGCCGTCGCTCGCATGGCAATTTAACTTTCCTCGGCCGTTTCCATACGCAGATCAGCGTGTTATTGGAAGGTCGTGAGCGTGAAATGTTGCATTATTTGCGATTGGGTACTAACAAGTTCTCCGTGCTGGGGCTTTATATTTCGAAGTTGTTCGGCGGTAAAAAGTTTGCATTCACTACCTCAACCAATGGTAGTGAGCGTGCGATGGTTCCCGTCGGTTCTTACGAAAAAGTCATGCCTTTGGATATTTTGCCAACGCAATTGCTGCGTTCATTGATCGTTGGTGATACCGAAACGGCACAACAGTTGGGTTGTTTGGAATTGGATGAAGACGATTTGGCACTGTGTACATTTGTATGCCCTGGCAAATATGAATACGGTCCTATTCTTCGTAACAATCTGTCGCGCATTGAGAATGAGGGCTAATCCATGCTGAGAAATTTACTCGACAAGATGGCGCCGCATTTCCATAAAGGCGGCAAATATGAAAACTGGTTTGCACTTTACGAGGCATTCGATACTGTCTTTTACAAACCAGCCGATGTCACCAAATCCACTGCTCACGTGCGTGATGGTGTAGACCTGAAGCGCATCATGATCACTGTTTGGTTGTGTGCTTTCCCGGCAATGTTCTTCGGTATGTACAACGTAGGTTTGCAAGCCAACACTATTTTGGCAGCAACCGGTGCTACAGGAATCGAAAACTGGCATGGCGTTTTGATTAGCTGGTTTGCGGGACATGACCCCAGCAGTATTTGGGACAACATGGTATTGGGGGCAGCTTATTTGGTTCCTATTTACGCTACCGTATTTATCGTAGGTGGATTCTGGGAAGTGCTGTTCGCCATGAAGCGTGGTCACGAAGTTAACGAAGGTTTCTTTGTGACCTCAATACTCTTCGCATTGATATGCCCTCCTGATATTCCTCTCTGGCAAGCTGCTTTAGGTATCTCATTTGGTGTAGTGGTCGGTAAAGAAGTTTTCGGTGGTACTGGCAAAAACTTCCTTAACCCAGCTTTGGTTGGTCGTGCATTTTTGTTCTTTGCTTACCCGGCAGAAATGTCAGGTGATGCGGTGTGGACTGCAGTCGATGGTTACTCAGGTGCAACAGCACTTTCGGTTGCTGCACAAGGTGGCGTAGATGCAATCATTGCCAGCAAATTGACTTGGTGGGATTCCTTCGATGGTTTCGAACAGGGTTCAATTGGTGAAACTTCTACTCTTGCCATTATGGCTGGCGGAAGTGTGTTACTGGCGATGGGTATTGCATCGACTCGCATTGTGCTCGGAACTTTGATTGGTACAGTACTGACAGTGTTGTTGTACAACTGGGCCGGCGCGGAAAGTAAAAACCCCATGTTCCAAATACCTTTCTGGTGGCACTTTGTGATAGGTGGTTACGCATTCGGCTTGTTCTTTATGGCAACAGACCCCGTTTCTGCTTCCATGACTAACACTGGCAAGTGGATTTTTGGTGCGCTCATTGGATTCATGGTGATTACTATTCGCGTAGTCAACCCTGCATATCCTGAAGGCATGATGTTGGCTATTTTGTTTGCCAATATGTTTGCGCCAACCATCGACTACTTCGTCGTTCAATCCAACATTAAACGGAGACTGGCTCGTGGCTAATCAAACAGCAAAATACACCATCACCGTTACACTGATTATGTGTTTGGTGGCGTCGATTTTGGTGGCGGGTTCTGCCGTTATGTTGAGACCGTATCAAGTTGCAAATAAAGCCTTGGACTTTAAAAAGAACGTTTTAAAAGTCGCTGGTATTTTTGATGAAAACCAAACGGTGGATGCACAGTTCGAAAAAATTCAGGTGAAAATTGTTGATCTTGAATCTGGAAAATTTACTGATGTCATCAGTGATGTTGAGAAATTTGATCAGATCGCTTCATCAAAAAAACCGGATCTATCCATTAAATTAAATCCCAATGAAGATATTGCCAAACTCATTACTCGCGAAAAATACGCAAAAGTATTTTTGGTAAACGATGAAAATGGTTTGAGCAAAGTGATTCTTCCGGTGCGAGGAAAAGGTTTGTGGTCAACTATGTCTGGTTTCATCGCGCTGGATAAAGACTTGAATACTGTTTTAGGTTTTGGTTTTTATTCACATGGTGAAACTCCTGGCTTAGGTGGTGAAGTTGACAATCCAAAATGGAAAACCATTTGGATTGGCAAGAAAATTTATTCATCATCTGGTGAAGTGAAAGTTGGTGTGATCAAAGGTCATGTTGATGATGCAACACCCAAAAAAGAATACAAGGTTGATGGTTTGTCCGGTGCTACCTTAACCAGTAATGGGGTGAGCAATCTCATCAAATACTGGATGGGTGATGCGGGCTTTAAACTGTTTCTTACTAACTTGAAAAATGGAGAAGCGTAAATATGAGCGCAAGCACTAAAGATCTCCTGACAAAACCCATATTGGAAAATAACCCGGTTATTTTGCAAATTTTGGGTATATGTTCGGCTTTGGCTGTTACCTCCAGTGTAAAAGTCAGTTTGGTAATGGCGATTGGTTTGACTTTGGTATCGGCCTTTTCAAACTTTTTTGTTTCGTTGGTACGTAATTTTTTACCCGGCAGTGTTCGTATTATCGCGCAGATGATCATCATCTCTGCATTGGTAATTGTGGTTGACCAAATATTGAAAGCGGTTGCTTACGATATCAGTAAGCAGCTTTCGGTGTTTGTGGGCTTGATTATTACCAACTGTATTGTGATGGGTCGTACTGAAGCCTTCGCCCTGAAAAATCCACCAGTACCCAGTTTCCTTGACGGTATCGGTCATGGTTTGGGTTACTCTGCATTGTTGATTGTGATTGCAACTTTCCGTGAAATTTTTGGTGCAGGTAAGTGGTTTGGTATCCAAATTCTGCCTGTAGCGACTGACGGCGGTTGGTACATTCCCAATGGTCTATTGTTGTTGCCACCCAGCGCATTCTTCATTATTGGTTTGATTATCTGGGCATTGCGCGGCTGGAAAAAGAATCAAGTTGAGAAAGAAGATTTCAAAATCGCACCTAACTCAATCAAGACTCAGGAGATCGCATAATGGAACATTTATTGAGTTTATTTGTTAAAGCAGTCTTTATCGAAAACATGGCCTTGGCTTTCTTTTTGGGTATGTGTTCGTTTTTGGCTATGTCCAAAAAAATTAAAGCTGCGATTGGCTTGGGGATCGCTGTTGTTGTTGTGCAAACTGTTACGGTACCTGCCAACAATTTGATTTTGACTTATTTGCTAAAAGAAGACGCTCTTGCTTGGGCGGGTATCACTGGTGTTGATTTAAGCTTCCTCAGTTTTATTTCATTTATCGGTGTAATCGCTGCAATTGTACAAATCATGGAAATGGTCATGGATAAATACATGCCTGCGTTATACAACGCTCTGGGTGTGTTCTTGCCATTGATTACTGTGAACTGTGTGATTATGGGTGGCTCATTGTTTATGCAAGAGCGTGACTATCATTTTTCTGAAAGCGTCGTTTACGGTTTGGGCTCAGGTGTTGGTTGGGCGCTGGCGATAGTTGTTTTGGCTGCTGTGAAAGAAAAATTGAAATACTCCGACGTACCTGAAGGTCTTCGTGGCTTGGGTATTACCTTTATCACCGTGGGATTGATGTCATTGGGCTTTATGTCCTTTGGCGGCATTTCCCTTTAAGCTGACGAGGAATAAAAGCGAATGAGTACTGAAATTTTATTAGGCGTCGGCATGTTCACCTTCATCGTTTTGGCGTTGGTGGTGGTTATTCTGATGGCACAAGCCAAACTGGTTAGCAGTGGTGATGTGCAAATATTAATTAACGACGAAAAAACGATTACTGTTCCTGCTGGTGGAAAGTTATTGCAAACACTGGCGGCCAATAATGTGTTTTTAGCATCGGCTTGTGGTGGTGGTGGCAGCTGTGCGCAATGTAAATGTGTGGTGAACGATGGTGGCGGTTCAATTCTGCCAACAGAAGAAGCACATTTTAATCGCCGCGAGGCTAATGAAGGTTGGCGTTTGAGCTGTCAGGTTCCGGTAAAACAAAACATGAAAATTCATGTTCCGGAAGAAGTGTTTGGTGTGAAGCAATGGGTGACCACTGTTGAATCCAATCCTAACGTTGCTACTTTTATTAAAGAATTAACATTGCGTTTGCCTGAAGGCGAAAGCGTGGATTTCCGAGCGGGCGGTTACGTTCAACTGGAATCTCCGCCTTATCATGTCAAATTTAAAGATTTTGATATTGATGCAGAGTATCGCGGTGATTGGGAGCGTTTTGGTTTCTTCAATTTGGAATCCAAAGTTGATGAAACGGTAATTCGTGCTTATTCAATGGCGAACTATCCGGATGAAAAAGGTGTAGTGAAATTCAATATTCGTATTGCAACTCCTCCACCCAAATCACAAGGTATTCAACCTGGAAAAATGTCGTCTTATGTTTTCAGCTTGAAGCCCGGCGATAAAATTACTGTGTATGGACCTTTCGGTGAATTCTTCGCCAAGAAAACCAACGCCGAAATGGTATTTGTTGGTGGTGGTGCGGGTATGGCACCAATGCGCTCACACATATTCGATCAATTACGTCGTTTGAAAACTGATCGTAAAATTACTTTCTGGTACGGTGCGCGTTCATTACGTGAATTGTTCTACAAAGAAGATTACGACATGCTGCAAGCAGAAAATCCAAACTTCAAATGGCATGTGGCATTGTCTGATCCACAACCAGAAGATAATTGGACTGGCATGACAGGTTTTATTCACAACGTGTTGTATGAAAACTATTTGAAAGATCATCCAGCACCGGAAGATTGTGAGTTTTACATGTGCGGCCCACCTATGATGAACGCTGCTGTAATCAAAATGTTGAAAAGTCTTGGTGTTGAAGACGACAACATTTTGCTCGACGACTTTGGTGGTTAATCAAAAAACGGGGCCTTGTGCCTCGTTTTTGTTTGGATAATTTGATTAAAACACCCTCTCCCCAACCCTCTCCCATCAAGGGAGAGGGGCAGATAGAGGGGGATTTGTTTTTTTAAGAGGTAACAGGAATTGGCAACTTTATTAGTCACTTTAGCGGTAATGCTCTTTGTTGCTTTTGCGCTATCAATCAGTGTGATCGCAGGTCGTAAACCTATCACTGGTTCTTGTGGTGGTGTTGGTAAAGCCTTGGGCGAACCCGATTATGTTTGTCAGTTGTGTGGTGGCGATGAAGCAAAATGTGCAGAATTGAAAGAAGTTTCACCTGCGGAAAAAAACGCAGATGATTTATCTTACAACGCAAGCAAAAAAGATTAGAGATAATTTATATTGGGAGCAAACAATTGGCAGATCACAGTTACGATTTATTGGTTATTGGTTCAGGCCTTCTGGTGAAAGCGCTGCAATATCGGCAGCAAAAATCGGTAAGCGAGTGGCAATTGTTGATAATCGTGAGCAGGTGGGTGGCAGTTGTGCTCATAAAGGAACCATCCCATCAAAATCTTTGCGACACGTTGTTAAACAAGTAATTCAATTTAAATCCAATAGTTTGTTTCATGAAATCGGTGATAGCCGACGTTTAACCTTCCCCAATGTATTGAAATCTGCAAAGCGTGTCATTCCTAAGCAAGTTGAGTTGCATGCTGCGTTTTATTCGCGTAATCGTGTTGCTGTACATAGAGGTCAAGCTTCATTTATTGATGCTAATCATGTGAAGTTAAATTTGATCGACGGTGCTCACGAAACGATTTATGCCGAAAATATTGTCATTGCAACCGGTTCGCGTCCATATCGTCCAGGTGATGTTGATTTTAATCATCCGCGCATCTATGACAGTGATACGATTTTGGATATGCAACATACTCCTCGCCACATTATTATTTATGGGGCAGGTGTTATAGGTTGTGAATATGCGTCTATTTTTTCTGGCTTGGGAGTGCGAGTAGATTTAATCAATAACCGTGATCGTTTATTGTCATTTTTAGACGATGAGATTTCTGATGCATTGAGTTATCACCTGCGAGACAACTCAGTCACCGTGCGTCACGGCGAAGAGTTTGAATCCATAGAGGCCAATGATCACAGTGTGACATTGCATTTGAAATCAGGTAAACGCTTACGCGCTGACGCTATTCTTTGGTGTAATGGACGAAGTGGTAATACCGAGAATTTAAATTTGTCTGTCGTAGGTGTTGCAAGTGATCATCGCGGAAATTTAACCGTTGACGACTGCTACAAAACCAATGTTGAACATATTTATGCTGTGGGTGACGTAATTGGTGCTCCGAGTTTGGCGAGTGCTTCTTATGGACAGGGTAGATCAGTAACCAGTGGGATTTTTAACGGTCAATGTAAATTGGTGACGGATGTTCCCACAGGCATTTATACCTTGCCAGAAATTAGTTCTATTGGAAAAAATGAGCGTGAATTAACGCAAGCAAAAATTCCCTATGAGGTTGGCCGCGGATTATTTAAATATATTGCGCGGGGACAAATCAGTGGTGAAGAAGTCGGGATGTTAAAAATACTATTTCATGTGGATACATTGGAGCTTTTGGGCGTTCATTGTTTTGGTGCGGAAGCAGCTGAAATTGTTCATATCGGTCAAGCGATTATGAACCAAAAGAATGGCGGCAATACACTCGAGTATTTTCTAAATACTATTTTTAATTATCCAACCATGGCTGAAGCTTATCGAATCGCCGCTTTGGATGGAATGAATCGCATTAGTCGTCGCTGATATTTTTTTGAATTTCGTGGGTGTTTGGCACTTCGCACGCGCGGGTCTTGACCCGCCCTACGAGTGCTGTGTTTGAAAAATTTTATCTCACTAAAGACAAAAACTCATTGCGAGTTGCTTGATTGCTTCTGAATGTTCCCAGCATTGCTGAAGTCTTCATTGATGAGTTTTGTTTTTCTACACCGCGCATCATCATGCACATATGTTTGGCTTCAATAATAACGCCCACACCTTTTGCGTCAGTAATATTTTTTATGGATTCTGCAATTTGTAGAGTGAGTTGTTCCTGTATTTGTAAGCGGCGAGCAAACATATCTACAATGCGCGCGACTTTTGAAAGTCCTAGAACTTTCCCTGTTGGAATGTAGGCGACATGAGCTTTGCCAATAAAAGGCAACAAATGATGTTCGCAAAGTGAATAGAGCTCTATATCTTTCACTATGATCATTTCATCGGAGTCAGAAGGAAATAGCGCGCCATTGACAACATCATCAATGTTTTGTTCGTAGCCTCTGGTTAAAAACTGAAAAGCCTTGGCCGCACGTTTTGGTGTATCAGCCAATCCCGGACGGGTTAAGTCTTCTCCGATAGAATCAATGATACTCGCGAAATATTCTTGCATGGCTTTTTCCTCATATAACACTCAAATAGCGATTGCTTGTCAGTTTACCCGAATAATTGGGATAGAATAGCCATAGTTTTTTCTTGATAAATGACCCCCACCTGGCCGACCCTTGCCAGGGGGCGGAGTTGAGTTCCTCCCCCTGGCAAGGGGGAGGTTAGGTGGGGGTCAAAATTTTTAGAAAAAATTCATAACGGTTATTTAATGTCAAATCAAAATATTTTCGAAAGCTTACAAACCATTCGCGACTACATTCGGTGGGGCGCTAGTCAATTTATTGCTGCCCAATTGTATTTTGGTCATGGTACAACCAATGCTTGGGACGAATCCGAATTTTTAGTCTTGGATGCACTGCATCTTAATCCGCCATTGGATGATATCTGGTTGGATTCGCGATTGACGCAAGAAGAAAAAATTCAGGTTGTGAATCACTTACAGCGTCGTATCAATGAACGAATTCCGGCTGCTTATATTGCAGGGCGCATGTGGTTTGCGGGGTTAATGTTTTATGTGGATGAGCGTGTGTTGGTGCCGCGTTCCCCGATTGCAGAATTGATAGGCAAGAAATTTAGTCCTTGGTTAAAAAAATCACCTGATCGAATTTTGGATTTATGTACAGGCAGTGGATGTATCGGTATTGCTTGTGCAATGGCATTTCCAGATACAGAAGTGCAGTTAAGTGATATTTCCTATGATGCCTTGGAAGTCGCTGATCAGAACATCCAATATCACAATTTGTTTGATCGTGTATTTCCTATTCAGTCAGATTATTTTGAAAATTTACAAGGGCAGAAGTTCGATTTGATTGTGTCCAATCCGCCCTATGTGGATGAAGAAGATTTGGCCGATATGCCGGATGAATATCATGCTGAGCCATCAATTGGATTGGCATCTGGCGCTGATGGTTTGGATTTCACGCGTCGCTTGTTACGTGAGGCCGCTGATTATCTAACTGATGATGGAATATTGGTTGTGGAGGTTGGCAATTCCTGGGTGGCTTTGGCCGAAGCTTATCCGAATTTAGATTTGCACTGGGTGAATTTTGAACGTGGTGGCGATGGTGTCTTTGTTGTCTCGGCGAAAGAGTTGCGCAAAACCACCGCGTCGCTTCGCGCCACCCCTCCGAGGGAGTGGAATTAAATAAGTCCCCATAAATACTTCCTTTGAATTACGCACACACAAAATTCCCCTCCGTCGGAGGGGTGCCCCGAAGGGGTGGGGTGGTCTATAATTCGCACACTTTTTGTTTACGGGTTTGATTGTTATGTCTGGAAATAGCTTCGGTAAATTGTTCACAGTCACCACTTTTGGTGAAAGTCACGGTCCTGCTCTGGGCTGCATAATTGATGGTTGCCCACCGGGAATGGAATTATCTGAAGCTGATTTGCAAATTGATTTGGATAGGCGTAAGCCGGGTCAATCTCGCTACACCACCCAGCGTCGTGAAGAAGATCAAGTTAAAATTTTATCCGGTGTTTTTGAAGGTAAAACGACAGGTACTCCGATTGGATTATTGATTGAAAATACCGATCAACGTTCAAAAGATTATTCTGATATCAAAGATACTTTTCGTCCTGCGCATGCTGATTACACTTACATGCAAAAATATGGTGTGCGCGATTATCGCGGTGGCGGTCGTTCGTCAGCACGTGAAACTGCCATGCGTGTTGCAGCGGGTGCAGTCGCTAAAAAATATTTAAAAGAAATTTTAGGTGTTGAAGTTCGTGGATATTTATCGCAACTGGGCCCAATCAAAATTGATTTGATGGATTGGAATCAAGTTGAACAAAACGCATTCTTCTGTCCTGATGCGAGCAAAGTTTCCGAACTTGAAAATTATATGCAGGCCTTGATTAAAGATGGCGATTCAGTGGGTGCAAAAATTACTGTTGTTGCGACGAATATTCCTCCAGGGTTGGGTGAGCCAATTTTTGATCGACTGGATGCCGATTAGCACACGCATTAATGAGTATTAATGCAGTAAAAGGTGTTGAGATTGGTGATGGTTTTGCGGTGGTTGCACAACGTGGTACAGAACATCGCGATGAAATAACGCCACAAGGATTTTTATCCAATCATGCTGGTGGAATTCTCGGCGGCATATCTTCAGGGCAAGATATAGTTGCGCATCTCGCATTAAAACCAACATCGAGTTTGCGTATTCCCGGTCGTAGTGTTGATGTGCGTGGTAATCCAGTTGAAGTCGTAACAACAGGTCGACATGATCCCTGTGTGGGTATTCGTGCAACGCCGATTGCTGAAGCTATGATGGCGTTGGTGTTAATGGATCATCTGTTGCGTCATCGTGCGCAAAATGCGTTGGTGTCACACAGTGTTCCGGTTATTCCGGGTTCTATTAAATAAATCAAAACACCCTCTCCCCAACCCTCCCCCATCAAGGGGGAGGGGGCAGATTTGAGTTTTTAAAGATAAGAAATTTAAATTTGAAAAATATAAGTTCAAGTAATTTTTTGAAAATGATCAAGTCCCCTCTCTCCTTGTGGGACGACTGCATGGATGCAGGAGGTAGAGCAAAGCATGGAGCAATTGTCGAGAGGGGCAGGGGAGAGGGGTAAAAGATTTTTATCATGTCCAATAATTACCCATACTGGCGCCTCTCCAGTTTTTATTTTTTCTATTTCTGCGTTGTTGGTGCATTAATTCCTTTTTGGCCGGTGTATCTCCATGCATTGGGTTATTCTTCTGCTGACGTTGGTATTATCACTTCGATAATTTTAGCAACGCGTATTATTGCTCCAAACTTTTGGGGATTTCTTGCCGATAAAACCCAGGCACGTTTATCCATTATTCGCTTAGGTAGTTTTCTTGCTGTTTTATTTTTTTCGTTGATTTTGTATCGGCAGGATTATACCTGGTTGTTATTGAGTATTATCTGTTACACCTTTTTCTGGCATGCGGTGTTACCCCAGTTTGAAGTCATCACACTCGCGTATTTGGATAAGCAATATCAACGTTATGGACAAATTCGTTTATGGGGTTCGATAGGATTTATTGCCGCAGTTTTGGGTTTGGGTCTTTTATTTGATTTTGTGTCGATTGATCATTTGCCGCTTTGCATTTTAATTTTTTTGATTTTGATCTGGTTATCCAGTCTGGGTTTACGAAATAAAACTTATATTCACTCCGGTGAAAATTCGACTGGATTTATGGAATTGGTGCGTCATCCATTTATGTTGTGTTTTTTGGCATCTAGTTTCTTGCTGCAATTCAGTCACATTCTTACTACACTTTTTATACCTTGTATCTGGTTAAAATGCACGGTTATTCAAATAGCCTCGCAGGAATATTGTGGTCGTTGGGAGTGGTTGCAGAAATTGTGATTTTTTTATTGGCTCCAATATTATTTCGGCATTTTTCATTACCTGCATTAATGTTGTGGAGTTTATTTTTAACTGCGGTGCGTTGGTTGTTAATTGGTTTTCTAGCGACTAATCTTCCTTTATTAATTCTGGCGCAGATTTTTCATGCTTTCAGTTTTGGCATTGCGCATGCGATTGCGATTGACTGGGTTAGGCAACATTTTCAAGGTCATCAAGGGCAAGGGCAGGCACTGTATAGTTCTTTAAGTTTTGGTGCGGGTGGTGCGGCAGGTGCTTTGGCGGGTGGTTTGGTATGGGATGTGAGTACAGAATATGCTTTTTTAATGGCATCTGCTGCCGCCTTTTTAGCCTGGTTAATTGGCCTTCGAGGATTTCGTTGCTATCCTCATCATAAAGTTTCTTCTTTACATTAAGGGTATCTTTATTAATTACGATATGAGTGGTTGTATCTATGAATGAAAACCTCACCTCTAATTTACGTGTAACGCTGGTTCAAACAGCGATTCATCCTAAAAATCCTCAAAATAATATTGAACATCTTAATAAATTGTGTGAGTTTATTTCGGCTACAGATTTAATTTTACTTCCAGAAGTTTTTACTACAGGTTTTTGTGCGGGTGCGCGTGATGTTGCAGAAACTCCGAATGGTTTTGCTTATCAATGGATGTTAACAAAAGCAAAAGAATTGAATGCGGTAGTCGCAGGAACTTTGGTGGTAAAAGAGGGTGATGACTATTTTAATCGCTTGGTTTGGGCGCAGCCGAATGGACAAACGATTGAATACAACAAGCGTCACTTATTTCGCATGGCGGGCGAGCATTTACGATACCAAGCGGGTGATAAACGAGTGTTGGTTTCAGTAAAGGGTTGGCGAGTATTGCCAATGGTGTGTTATGACTTGCGCTTTCCTGTGTGGAGTCGCAATCGGAATGATTACGATTTAGCAATTTATTTAGCCAATTGGCCGAATCAACGTGCATTGCATTGGAATTGTTTGTTGCAGGCAAGAGCTATTGAAAATTTATCTTATGTGGTTGGTGTTAATCGCGTCGGTGAAGATGAGGCAGGTCAAGTTTATCAAGGTGACTCCTCCATTTATTCACCCAGAGGTAATTGTGATTTTGTTTCGCAGGCGGAAGGTGTTTTTACACAAACACTTTCGCATGAATTGCTCACCGATTATCGAAAAAAATTTCCTGCCCACATGGATGCGGATGAGTTTGAGATCAAGTGAATAATCGCCCCACCAAAAACGGCAATGCCGTTTCCACTCGCAAAATTCTTTCGCCCAAGTGCACAGCAGAAAATCCTTGTTGATTAAATAGATCTATTTCATAAGGGATGAATCCACCCTCGGGGCCAATCGCTAATACCAAAGGTTGATTAAATGAAACGGGGCAGGGGGTTGTTGTGTAAGGATGCGCGACCAATGCCGTTTTATTTTTGATAATGTTCGGTAATTCATCTTCAACAAAAGGTTTAAATCGTTTTTTAAAATGCACTCTAGGTAATGCGGTGTCACCACTCTGTTCCAATCCTAAAATTAATTGATGATGTACATCCGATTCGTTTAAAAATGGGCTTTGCCAATAACTTTTTCAACACGATAGGAATGAATAAAATACACTGATTTAACGCCGAGACTGCTTAATGTTTGCAGAACACGTCGAAACATTTTTGGGCGCGGTAGAGCCATGACTAGTGTGAGCGGTAATGCAGCAGGCGGTGGTTCTGTTAATTCATACTGCAGTTGAATTTCAGGTGATGATACCGATGAGATTTGCCGAATGATGGCATTGCCAATCATCCCATTAATTAACCCCACCTTTAATTGATCACCAATCTGTACCTTTTGGATCTGTTGAATATGTTCACAACGCCGCTGATCACGAATGACGGCGAGCTCTGTATTCACAAGGTCATGTTGATCCAGTAACAGAAGATTCATGTGGTGATAAAAAAGTGGTGCCCCGGAGACGATTTGAACGTCCGACCTGCCGCTTAGGAGGCGGCTGCTCTATCCAACTGAGCTACCGGAGCATGGGTTAAAGGTCGCGCATTATAACGATGGAGTGGCTTATATCCAACGTTAGTTGCGATTTTGCAAATAAATTGTATTTCACTTATGAATGAAACTGGGTAATCTAGCTGCTCACTCGATAAGAATAACGAGATAACCTAGCCGGCTATCAATCGGAGTCAATATGCAAGCTAAAGAAAAATCCTTCAATCTGATATTGCCCTTAATTCTGATTATCAGCCTGTTTTTTTTATGGGGAATGGCAAATAACCTCAACGATATTTTGATTACCCAATTTAAAAAAGTCTTCACTCTGACGGATTTCAAAGCGGGATTGGTTCAGTCCGCTTTTTATACCGGCTATTTTGTTTTGTCGATTCCAGCCGCTCTTTGGATGAAGCGTTTTGGTTACAAAGCTGCAGTGGTGTTGGGTTTACTGCTTTACGCATTAGGTGCTTTTTTGTTTTACCCTGCAGCGGCACAGCGTGAATATGTTTTATTTTTGGGTGCTTTGTTTGTCATTGCCAGTGGTTTGGCATTTTTGGAAACATCGGCCAATCCTTTGATTGTTGCTATGGGTGATCCCGCGACTGCAGAAAGACGATTGAACTTTGCTCAATCTTTTAATCCTTTTGGTTGTATAGCCGGAATTTTAATAGGTCGTGAATTTATTTTATCAGGGCATGAGCCCACGGCAGAAGAATTGGCGACTATGACAGCAGTGCAGTTGGAACAGTTTTATCAAACAGAATCACAAGCCGTACAAGGACCCTATCTGGTTGTGGGTTGTGTTGTTTTGCTTTGGGCTTTGTTGGTGTTGTGGGTAAAATTTCCGTCTGTTGCTACTCAGTCTGCAAAACAAGAATCCACAGGGAGTTGGATGGATTATAAAAGTGTATTAACGAATTCACGTTTTATGTTTTCTGTTATGGCCCAGTTTTTTTACGTTGGTGCACAGGTGTGTATATGGAGTTATTTGATTCGATATGGTCAAGACACTGTGCCAGGAACAGGTGAAAAAACGCTGGCTAATTATTTGTTGGCCTCCTTGATTATTTTTATGATAGGCCGTTTTATGTCAACGGCTTTAATGCTTCGTGTTCGCGCTGCTTGGTTAATGTGGATTTATGCAATCATTAATGTATTACTTTGTGCTTACGCTATTTTCTATCCAGGACATTCAGGATTATTGGCTCTGGTCGCCACCAGCTTTTTTATGTCGTTAATGTTCCCCACTATTTTTGCATTGGGTTTGCGCGATTTAGGTGCTCAGTCTAAAGCGGGAGCATCATTATTAGTAATGGCCATTATCGGTGGCGCGGTGTTAACCGCTTTAATGGGATTGATGTCGGATTTGACTTCTATTCATCTTGCCGTGCTAGTGCCCATGATGTGTTTCGTTGTGATTGCCTTGTATGCGCGATTTGCGGACAAAATCAAACACACTTAAACTGGATGAACTAACAACTACTCATTAAGACGTTGATCGGCTATGGCAAAACAAAAAATTGAAACAGATTTACAGGAAGAGCTAGAGCAAAAATACCGTGCGCCCGCCTTGGAAAAAGGTCTCGATATTCTTGAGCTTTTGGCTCGTCATTCAGATCCACTCACTAGCTCACAAATCGCCACCATTTTGGGGCGCTCAGTCAGTGAATTGTTCAGAATGATCATGGCATTGGAATATCGTGGCTACATTATGCAAGTGGCAGATGGTTATGCGCTTACCAATAAGTTATTTACTCTGGGCATTGCACAGGGTAGTGCTAAAACATTGTTGGATGCCTCGCTGTCCGTAATGAAAGAATTAAGCAATGAGATTGGGCAATCTTGTCACTTGGTGGTGCCTTCCGGTGATCAGATAGTCGTTATTGCTCGTCAAGAAAGTCCGATGGATTTAGGGTTTTCTGTGAGGGTGGGCTATAGACGTCGATTGATCGATACTAATTCTGGTGCGTTATTTTTTGGTTTAGCTTCTGCAGAAGAGCAGGCTCAATGGCTTCCCCATCTTAGCCATTCAGCAACCTCCGATGAGGTTCAACGTTTTCATCTTCGTGCGGAAGCTGCTGTACAGAAGGGTTATATTCAACACCCTAGTGATTTTGTCGAAGGTGTTATGGATTTCTGCATGCCCATTTGCAATCGACAAGGAGCGGTCGCTGTGTTGATTGTTCCTTTTATCCGTATCAAGGCTCAAACCATTCCTGAAGATAAAGTCATTGCCAGTTTACGTCTTGCCACCGAAAAAATTGCGCATGATTTGATTGATTGAGCCTCACTTGCAAGCCGTCTGACACTGAATCCTTATCCCTCTTCCTGTAAGAGGGAAAGATTGTTCAAGCGTCTGTCTTTTAGCTCCGCCATCCGCTAAACTGATTTTCATTGGCAATTCTATTTTTAATTATAAAAATGAGGTGTTAGTGGCCCCTCTCCAATCCCCAAGGGTTATAACCGTCGGTAATCTCCAGTTGGCTTTGTCGTCACTTGGTTTTGGCGCCGCACCTATTGGTAATTTGTATCAGTCTATCGGCGATGAAGAGGCCAATACCGCAGTTCAATCAGCCTTAATAGAAGGTATTCGCTATTTTGATACTGCACCTCATTATGGATTTGGCCTGAGTGAATCACGTTTGGGTGCCGCACTCAAAGGCGTGGATCAATCTTTGGCAATTTCGACAAAAGTCGGACGCGTTTTAGTGCCCAGTCAATCTACAGAAGCATTGCGTCATGGCTTTGCCAATGCACCGGCGTTGGAGCCTGTTTTTGATTATTCCTACGATGGTGTTATGTATTCTTTTGAAGAAAGTTTGCGTCGGTTACAGCGAAATCAAGTCGATATTTTATTTGCCCATGATCTGGGATCTGTGACTCACGGTGAAAATCATCCACAACGTTTTCAAGAATTTATGCAAGGCGGTTATCGCGCCATGCTTGAATTGAAAAAAGCGGGCAAGGTGAAAGCGATTGGTCTGGGTGCAAATGAATGGCAGATTTGTGAGGAAGCATTGCAAGCAGGTGAATTTGATATTTTTTTATTGGCGGGTCGCTACACTTTGTTGGAGCAAACCGCTTGCGAAACTTTTTTTCCGCTTTGCGCCAAGCGTAATGTGCAAGTCATTCTGGGTGCACCTTTCAATTCCGGCATTCTCGCCACGGGTGTGAAAAGCCATTCCGGGCCTTTTTATTACAATTATGAAGCTGCACCTGAATCGATCATTAATCGTGTTGCTGAGATCGAATCCATCTGTGAAAATTTTTCAGTGCCTTTAGCTGCTGCTGCTTTGCAATTTCCGGCAGCACACCCGCAAATTTGTTCTGTGTTGGCTGGTTTGGCAAATGTTGAACAAGTCAAAAATGCGGTTAGATTAATGAATGTAAAAATTCCTGCTGCATTTTGGAATAGATTGCGTAAAAACGCTCTGTTACATCCTGACGCGCCTACGCCTGTTTAATTGATAGGGTCTGTTATGTCGCAAAAAAACTGTCATCGCTGATTCTGTTGCACCCGGACGATAATGTTCTGGTTTGCGCCAAACAAATTAATGCTCATGAAGAAATAATGATTGAAGGCGAAACCATTGTAAGCCCAATTGTGATAGCTGTTGGGCATAAAATTGCGCGTATTAATTTATCTTCAGGACAAAAAATCTTTCGATATGGTGCCCCCATAGGTTCTATGACTGAACCCGTTGCCAAAGGTCATCATGTGCATATGCACAATATGAAAAGTGATTACATTCCCAGTCACACACGCAGTCGACAAAATCAAGATCGGAGTGAATCATGAATTCAACGGTAGAATTTCCTGCATGGTTACGTGCAGATGGCCGTAAAGGTATTCGCAATGTGATTGTGGTGGCATATCTGGTTGAGTGCGCACATCACGTGTCTCGCATGATTGTCAATCGCACCAACATTCTTAAAGAAGATTTAACCAGCGATGTACATTTAATTGGCTTTTCCGGTTGTTATCCTAATCAATATGCTTACGACATGATGCGCGCTGTTTGCACACATCCCAATGTTGGCGGTGTGCTTTTGATTTCGCTTGGCTGCGAAAGTATGAATCGCGAAAAATTGTTATCAGAAATTGTAGCCAGCGGTCGCCCTGCAGAATTGTTAGTGATTCAGGATGAGGGTGGAACCAAATCCACTATTCATTCAGGTATTGAAGCTGTTGCGCGATTGCAAGAAAAGGCATCACAAGCTCAGCGCGTGCCTATGTATTGGCATGAATTAATTGTGGGCACCATTTGTGGTGGTTCTGACGGCACCAGTGGCATTACCGCAAACCCCGCAGTGGGTCGTTGTTTTGATGCTTTGGTTGCAGCTAATGCCATTTGTATTTTTGAAGAAACGGGTGAATTGATTGGTTGCGAAACAATTATGGCAGATCGTGCAATCACTCCTGAATTGGGGCTTGAAATTGAAGCTTGTGTTGCCAAAGCCGAACATTATTATCGTGTGATGGGTTTTGGTAGTTTTGCACCGGGCAATGCCGATGGTGGTTTAACCACGCTGGAAGAAAAATCCATGGGTGCTTATTCAAAATCCGGTTCATCACCGATTAGTGGATTAATTAAACCGGGCGATATTCCACCCGCTGGTGGTTTGTATTTATTGGATGTAGTCCATGATGGTGAGCCGCGTTTTGGTTTCCCGAATATCTCCGATAACGCTGAAATTGTTGAATTAATTGCGTGTGGATCACATGTGATTTTATTTACCACGGGTCGTGGATCAGTTGTCGGTTCTGCGATTTCGCCAGTGATAAAAATTTGCGCTAATCCTGAAACTTATAAAAGATTGGCAGAAGATATGGATGTGAATGCCGGTAAAATTTTAGAAGGCGAAGCAACACTGGATCAAGTCGGCGAAGAAATTTTACAAAATGTGATTGATGTAGCTTCAGGCAAACGCAGTGTCTCGGAAGAATTGGGGCATCAGGAATTTATTTTGACTTATAAAGCATTTGAACCGATTGGACCCAATTGTTTGCCGGTTCGGCAAATTACATGATGTAGGGCGGGTCAAGACCCGCGTTTCCGATTATGAAAATTTATCCAATTAAATAAAATTATTGAACATTATGAAACGTCTAGAAGGCAAAACCGCATTAATCACAGCTGCCGCACAAGGCATTGGTCGTGCAACCGCCGAATTATTTTTGGCTGAAGGTGCGCGTGTGATTGCAACCGATATTAATTTGAATGGATTAAATGAATTAACGGGTTGCGAAATTGTTCAATTGGATGTATTAAATCCAAACGAGATTCAGTTCTTGAGTCAACAGATTGGTGCAATCGATATTTTATTTAACTGTGTGGGTTATGTTCACAGTGGAACTATTCTGGATTGTGAAGAAAAAGATTGGAATTTTTCGTTTGATATTAACGTTACCTCCATGTATCGCATGATTCGCGCATTTTTGCCGGGAATGATCAGCAAAGGTAGTAGCTCGATTATGAATATGTCATCCGTCGCCAGTTCAATTAAAGGTGTTCCCAATCGTTTTGCATACGGTACGACTAAAGCAGCGGTGATTGGATTAACTAAAGGTGTTGCGGCCGATTTTGTTGCGCAAGGAATTCGTTGTAATGCGATCTGTCCCGGTACTGTGCAAACCCCCTCACTCGAACAGCGATTGCATGCGACGGGTGATTATGAAACGGCCTATAAAAATTTTGTTGCCCGACAACCTATGGGGCGTTTGGGGTCAGCAAAAGAAATGGCAGAATTGGCTTTATATTTAGCGAGCGATGCATCATCGTTTACTACGGGAACCATTAATGTCATTGATGGTGGCTGGACGAATTAACCCTGAAGAGAAAAAATTATGAAATTACTTCGTTATGGAATCACTGGCCAAGAACGCCCGGGAATTTTAGATGCACAAAATCGTATTCGTGATTTAAGTGCAGTTGTGTCGGATATAGATGGAAAAATATTAAACGATGAAG
Organism: Cellvibrio sp.; assembly: GCA_016712405.1. Taxonomy (GTDB): domain Bacteria; phylum Pseudomonadota; class Gammaproteobacteria; order Pseudomonadales; family Cellvibrionaceae; genus Cellvibrio. The sequence continues at coordinate 369,766 of JADJRD010000001.1, forward strand.
CACTGAAAAAAATTGCCAGTATCAATATTGAAACACTAGCGATTGTTGAGAGTTCTGTACGTATTGGTCCTTGCGTTAATCATGTCGGTAAATTTATTTGTATCGGATTAAATTATGCCGATCACGCTGCTGAATCCGGAATGGCAGTTCCGGAAGAGCCAGTGGTGTTTATGAAAGCGACCAGTGCAATTACTGGCCCTAATGACAATATTATAAAGCCGCGCAATTCCACCAAATTGGATTGGGAGGTTGAATTGGGTGTAGTGATTGGTAAACATGCCAGTTATGTCGAACTGGAAAATGCGATGGATTATATTGCAGGTTATTGTGTCATTAATGATGTGTCAGAACGCAATTTCCAATTGGAGCGTGGTGGTCAGTGGGATAAAGGAAAAGGTTGTGATAGTTTTGGTCCGATAGGTCCTTATCTAGTGACTAAAGATGAAGTGGCTGACCCACTGAATTTACATTTGTGGTTAAAAGTGAATGACAAAACTTTTCAAAATGGTTCCACAAAACATATGGTGTTTGGCCCCGTGTTTTTAGTACATTACCTTTCCCAATTTATGAGTTTGCAGCCGGGCGATATAATCAGCACCGGAACACCACCGGGTGTGGGTCTTGGGCAAAGGCCACCCGTGTATTTAAATGAGGGTGATGTTGTCGAATTGGGTATTGCGGGAATGGGTGTGCAGAGGCAGATTGTGGTCAATGCGTAAAATAATTTAACGAGCAATCAACATGAAATCAAAAATTTTTCTTATCGCTTTAAGTGTATTGGTCGCAAGTTGTACTACTTGTCGAAACATGCCGCCGGGCAATGAATCTGATATAGGTATTTACAAGTCTGTTCCCTTGCCAACTTGGAATTTATTTATCGAAAACTACGAAACGCAACAACAGTTTTCCGGTGAATCAACCAGCTTGCCGAAAGGCGATGTCGCAATTCAGCTCAGCGATAAGGACTCTAAAAAGGACGCACTAACTTTTTCTTGGAAAGACAGCTGGCGTGCCGGTCTGACTTGGGAAAAAGGAACACCTTTTGGATTTATCGAATTATACGTCTCAGGGTGTAATGGCATTGGATATCAAAATCAATGAGCTCACCAAAGGTGGCATTTCATTCAAAATGGAATGTCAGGAAAAAAATTGTGATCGTCGCGTAGCTTTCACTTTAAAGGCGCGTGAACTGGTGGGTAAAGGTTGGCAGAAAGTTTATGTGCCACTCAAATGTTTTAAACAGGATCAGGATAATTTCAATGCAGTGACAATGCCTTTTGCATTGGAAGTGGGTGGTAAGGGCGAGGTTTCAATTGCGAATGTTGAATTGATTTCCAGCACGCCCGCGAATGTTAGCTTACACGCTTGTCCAGATTACAAACCCAATCGGTTACACCGGATATGTTAAATGAGTGGTGGTCTATTGATTGGTGGTTGCCGCGTCATCAACAAAAATTAGTGGATGCCAAGGCAATTCTTGATAAAGGCGGAAAAATTGATTTGTTATTTGTTGGCGATTCCATTACTCAAGGTTGGGAAAAAGAAGGCGCTGAAGCTTGGAAAAAGCATTACGAGCCTCGTCATGGTTTTGCTATAGGATTTAGTGGTGATCGCACTGAAAATGTTTTGTGGCGATTGGATCACGATGCTGTAAAAGGCATGAATCCGAAAGTGACAGTGTTGATGATTGGCACTAACAATGCTGGTCATCGCGGTGAAGATCCAAGAACAACATCCGCTGGGATTAAAAAAATTCTGGAAGAATTACAACAACGCTTACCTGATACCAAAATTTTATTGCTTGCGATTTTTCCGCGTGATGAAAAACCGGATGGTGAGTTGCGTTTGATCAACGAACAAGTCAACGCGATTATTCAAACTTACGCTGATAACAAGCGTGTTTATTTTGCCAATATCAATCAAGCATTTTTAACTCAGGACGGCATTTTGACCAAAGAAGTCATGCCGGATTTATTGCATCCACACGAATATGGTTATGAGCTTTGGGTTAAGGCACTGGAACCCCATTTGCAACAATTATTAAATCAATAAGTGATGCATTCATGGATGTGTCCACTAAGAAGATTGCCATTTATACCGCATTAAGATCAGTTCCGGCGGGCAGGGTGGTGACTTATGGGCAGCTGGCCAAAATGGCCGGCTTACCCGGTGCAGCGCGACTCGCCGGAACGGTTCTCTGTCAGCTTCCTGAAAATACCGATTTGCCTTGGCACAGAGTGGTGAATGCGCAAGGTAAAATTTCCATGCTTGAAAATTCTCTTGGTTATCTTGAACAGATTCGTCGCTTGCAGCTCGACGGTGTATTGCTTGTTAATGGGCGTGTTCCACTCAAAACCTATCAATGGTGAAGAAAAATGCTGTGTGTTTTTTGTGCAGCATGAGTTTCCGGTCTGCTTATAAAATCTGCCAGCTTCAATAGCCTAAATACTTGTCACAACAGCTAATTTTGGCTGTGCCATTGTGTAGGTATTTATGCTACCATCGCGCCTCTTTTTCCAGTCCCTAACAATAAGGAAAGCGATATTCCCATGGTCGAATTCGCCAAAGAAATATCCCCCGTAAATATCGAAGATGAATTGCGTCAATCCTATTTGGATTATGCGATGAGCGTTATTGTTGGCCGCGCTTTACCTGATGTGCGCGATGGCTTGAAGCCTGTGCATCGACGCGTGCTGTTTGCGATGAGTGAACTCAATAACGATTGGAATAAACCCTATAAAAAATCAGCCCGTATCGTGGGTGACGTAATCGGTAAATATCACCCGCATGGTGATAACGCGGTATACGACACAATCGTTCGTATGGCGCAGCCCTTTTCACTGCGTTACATGCTGGTGGATGGTCAAGGTAACTTCGGTTCCATCGATGGTGATAACGCAGCGGCTATGCGTTATACCGAAATCCGTATGGCCAAAATTGCACACGATTTATTGGCTGATCTTGATAAAGAAACGGTCGATTTTGTTCCCAACTATGATGGTTCAGAGCAAATCCCCGCGGTACTTCCGACCCGCATCCCTAATTTATTGATCAACGGATCGTCTGGTATCGCTGTGGGCATGGCGACCAACATTCCTCCTCATAACTTACGAGAAGTTGTTCTTGGCTGTTTGGCATTGATTGATAATCCTGAGATTACTATCGATGAATTAATGGAGTTTATTCCGGGGCCAGATTTTCCGACAGCCGCGATTATCAATGGTCGTGCTGGAATTGTTGAAGCCTACCGCACTGGTCGCGGTCGTGTCGTAATGCGCGCGCGCGCTGAAGTTGAGCGTGATGAAAAAACCGGACGCGAAACGATTATAGTCACCGAGATTCCTTATCAGGTGAACAAGGCGCGTTTGATTGAACGTATTGCCGAGTTGGTCAAAGAGAAAAAAATCGAAGGTATCAGCGAACTGCGCGATGAATCGGATAAAGACGGTTTGCGTGTGGTCATTGAGGTCAAACGCACCGAATCCGGTGATGTGCTGTTAAATAATTTATACGCACAAACCCAGTTGCAAACCACCTTTGGCGTCAACATGGTGGCCTTGGATGACGGCCAGCCAAAACTCTTGAATCTGAAAGAAATGCTGGTGGCTTTTGTTAAGCATCGCCGCGAAGTTGTTACACGTCGTACTGTTTATTTGTTGCGTAAAGCACGCGAGCGTGGACATATTTTGGAAGGTTGGGCAGTTGCCATTTCCAATATTGATGAAGTCATTAGCTTGATTAAAAGTTCTTCATCACCCGCAGAAGCTAAAGAAGGTTTGATGGCGCGTGGTTGGGATGCTTCCGCTATGGTGCCTTTCCTTGAGCGTGCGGGTGAAACCGCTTGTCGTCCTGAAGAGTTGGGTGCGGAATTTGGTATTCGCGATGGGCGTTATTATTTGTCAGCAGAACAAGCACAAGCGATTTTGGAATTGCGTCTGCACCGTTTGACCGGTATGGAACACGACAAAATTCTTGCTGAATACGAAGAAAAATTAAAAGAAATTGCCGGATTCCTCGAAATTCTCGGTAATGCCCTACGTTTGATGGAAGTGATTCGAGAAGAATTGCAGCAAGTCATTTCTGATTATGGTGATAAGCGTCGTTCGGAAATTATTGCCTCCAGTTTGGATTTGACCACAGAAGATTTAATCACCGAAGAAGATCGAGTTGTCACCATCTCTCATGGTGGTTATGCCAAAACACAGCCATTGGCCGACTATCAAGCACAGCGTCGCGGTGGCATGGGCAAATCGGCAACCGCCGTTAAAGATGAAGACTTTGTTGAGCATCTCTTAATTGCTAGTACGCACGATACGATCCTCTGTTTCACCAGTGCGGGTAAAGTCTATTGGTTGAAGGTCTACATGATTCCAGTGGCGGGTCGCCAATCTCGTGGTCGTCCAGTGGTGAATTTGTTGCCCTTGGAAGAAGGTGAAAGAATCACCTCCATATTACCTGTGAAGTCTTATGACGATGATCACTTCATCTTTATGGCGACTGCCAAGGGTATTGTGAAGAAAACCGCATTAACCCAATTTGCACGTCCGCGTTCAGTGGGTCTGCGTGCAATTGAATTGGATGAAGGCGATACCTTGGTAGGCACAGCGATTACCAATGGCTCTTGCGATGTCATTCTCTTCTCCAGTTCGGGTAAAGCAGCGCGCTTCCAGGAAGCCAAAATTCGTCCATTAAGTCGTACTTCGCGTGGTGTGCGTGGTATTCGTATGGCCGAGGGATTCAAAGTTGTTGGCATGATCATTCCATTACAAGGTGGACAGGCACTGACAGTCAGCGAAAAAGGTTACGGCAAGCGCACATCAGTGGATGAATTCCCGGCAAAAGGTCGTGGTTCTCAAGGTGTGATCGGCATGCAAACCAGCGAACGTAATGGCCCGTTAATTGGCGCTGTTCAAGTCTTCGATGGTGAAGAGTTTATGTTGATTTCCGATCAAGGCACTATGGTACGCACACGTGTAGATGAAGTCTCATTAGTGTCACGTAATACCCAGGGTGTTCGTTTGATTAAATTGCGTGATGGCGAGCAAATGCAAGGTCTGCAACGCATCGAAGAAAGCGCAGACGAAAACGCCAAGCGCGAATTGGCCCATGCCGAAGCTAGTGCTGATGATGAAGTAATCGAAGATGATGATGTCATTGACGATGGCGATAATGCGGTTGATGATTCAGATGAAGGTTCACCGGAATAATTTCTGGAGGTTTATATGCAATTAACAGCGGTATTACTTCCTGCCCAGGAAGGCGGTTTTGTTGCCATGAATCCTGAAACAGGAACTACAACTCAAGGTGAAACTTTGGATGAAGCCTTGGTTAATCTGCAAGAAGCAACAGAGCTTTACTTGGAAGAGTTTTCAGTGCAGCAATATGGAAAGCCCTTAATAACTACCATAGATGTAAAACCACATGCCGCCTAGTTATCCGCATCTTTCAGGGAAAGAGGTGATCAAAACGCTTGAAAAAATGGGTTTTGTTATTGTGCGTCAAAAAGGTAGTCACTTGGTTTTGAGAAATGGAAATCACGGTTGCGTAGTACCTAATCATGCGGAAATAAAAGTAGGAACTTTGTCCGGAATTTTAAAGCAAGCGGGAATTTCTCTTGAAGAATTCTTGCGTGTTTATAATGTGTAATTAAATCCAAATGCAAAACGATCAAACCACTGAAAAATTGCTCGCCCTGCGCGATCAAATTGATGAGATAGACGGCAAGATTGCAGAATTAATTTCAGCAAGGGCGCGTTGCGCGCAAGAAGTAGCTGAAGTCAAAAAAGCAGGTTTGCCTGATGCTACATCGGTGTTGTTTTATCGTCCTGAGCGCGAAGCGCAGGTTTTGCGTAAAGCGATGGAGCGTAACAAAGGCCCGCTCAGTAATGAAGAGCTGGCGCGGTTGTTTCGTGAAATAATGTCCGCTTGTTTAGCCTTGGAAAATCCGATTAAGGTCGCATTTCTTGAGGTAGAAGGAACCTTTACCCAACAAGCAGCCCTAAAACATTTTGGTCATTCAGCAGTGACCTTACCCTTTTCTGCAATTGACGAAGTGTTTCGTGAAGTTGAAGCGGGCGCAGTCAATTACGGTGTAGTACCGGTTGAAAATTCGACTGAAGGTGTAGTCAATCACACGCTCGATAATTTCATGCAATCCAATTTAAAAATTTGTGGTGAAGTGGAATTACGCATTCATCATAATTTGATGGTGTCTGACGTCACCAACACACAAAATATCTCTCGAATTTATTCTCATTCGCAGTCTTTAGCGCAATGTCGTAAGTGGTTAGATGCGCATTATCCCAAAGCCGAACGTATTGCTGTTGCATCGAATGCAGAAGCCGCAAAACGTTTAAAAGGTGAATGGAATGCGGCGGCAATTGCGGGTTCCATGGCCGCAGAATTATACGGATTAAAAATTCTCGCTGAAAAAATCGAAGATCAACCGGATAACTCCACGCGCTTTTTAATTATCGGTACTCAACAAGTTCCACCAAGTAGTGTTGATAAAACCTCAATTATGGTGGCTATGCGGAATGAACCTGGTGCGTTACATAATTTGCTTGAGCCCTTTCATAGGCACAATATAGATTTAACTCGCGTAGAAACCCGTCCATCGCGTACAGGTGTTTGGACTTACGTCTTTTTTATCGATTTTGCTGGTCATGTTCAAGACCCCTTAATTAGCGATGTGATGAAAGATGTTTCCAAACGCTGCGCAGATTTAAAGCTCCTCGGATCTTATCCCAAAGCGGTTTTGTAATTCGTATGTCTGACTCTGTTCAAGAAATTCCTTTCATTCGCAAACTAGTTGTTGTGGGTATAGGTTTGATTGGTGGAAGTTTTGCTGCTGGATTAAAAAATCGTGGTGCCTGTGAAGAAGTGATCGGCATTAGCCGAAATCCTGATCAAGCAAAACAAGCTGTTGAGCTAGGTGTGGTGGATCGTGCTTTTACCTCTTTAGATGAAATTGCAACTGAATTGACTGATGAAGATGTGATTTTTATTGCAGTCCCAACCTTGTCTGTTGAAAAAGTTTTGTTAGATATTCATCGTTGTGTCACTGCAAAGGTAACCATTACTGATGGTGCAAGCGTTAAAGGAAATGTATTCATCGCAGCGCAAAAAATATTTGGGCAGATGCCGTCTGAGTTCGTATTGGGGCATCCCATTGCTGGCTCAGAAAAAAGCGGCGTGACAGCAGCCAATCCCAATTTGTATGAAAATCATCGCGTCATTTTAACGCCAGTTGAATCCACATCTGCACAGCATTTGTTGCGAGTCACCCAGCTGTGGGAAATTCTGGGCGCAGAAGTATTGACTATGACAGTTGAGGATCATGATGATGTTCTTGCCGCTACCAGTCATTTGCCACATGCAATTGCCTATTCGTTGGTTGATACACTTGCACATGATATAGCTAACCCCAATATTTTTCGTTATGCAGCCGGTGGGTTTCGGGATTTTACGCGAATCGCATCCAGTGATCCGGTGATGTGGCACGATATTATGAAAGCCAATAAAGCCGCGATATTACGATCTTTGGATCTGTTTACCGATAATTTACAACGTATGCGCAGCAGTATCGAAAAGGAAGACAGTGATTATTTGCTGGAAGTATTCAGTCGAGCCAAAGAGGCGCGGGATGAATATACCAAGATGCTGAAGCAGTAATAAGCTTAGATTTTTTTTGTGCTTAACAAACTGAATCTCTTTCGTTAGAGTGCCGTCTAGCCTAAAAAGTGCTGCCAAATTTTTTAAACTTTGCAACGATGATTTTCTCATGACTGATACTAAATTGACTCATCTTAAACAACTGGAAGCTGAAAGCATTCACATTATTCGTGAAGTGGCTGCGGAATTTGATAATCCAGTGATGCTTTATTCTGTAGGTAAAGATTCTGCGGTGATGATGCATCTCACCATGAAAGCTTTTTATCCAGGTAAGCCACCATTCCCATTAATGCATGTGGATACCACCTGGAAGTTCAAGGAAATGATTGAATTTCGTGACAAACGTATTAAGGACCTAGGTTGGGATCTCATTGTGCATATTAATCAAGAAGGTATTGATGCAGGCATTGGTCCTTTCACTCATGGTAGTGCAGTGCACACCGATGTGATGAAAACCCAGGGCTTGAAGCAGGCCTTGAATAAATATGGTTTCGATGCTGCTTTTGGTGGTGCGCGTCGCGATGAAGAAAAGTCGCGTGCGAAAGAACGTGTTTATTCCTTTCGCGATAAAAATCATCGCTGGGATCCAAAAAATCAACGCCCCGAGTTGTGGAATATTTATAACGGTCGCATTGCAAAAGGTGAAAGTATTCGCGTGTTTCCATTATCTAACTGGACGGAATTGGATATTTGGCAATACATTCATTTAGAAAATATACCCATCGTTCCACTTTATTTTGCAGCGAAGCGCCCGGTTGTTGAGCGTAACGGAACCTTGATTATGGTTGATGATGAGCGTATGCCATTGGAGCTGGGTGAAAAACCGCAAGAAAAAATGGTGCGTTTCCGTACACTCGGTTGTTATCCACTTACTGGTGCTGTCGAATCTGAAGCGGCAACATTGCCGGATATTATTCAAGAAATGTTATTGACCACGACTTCTGAACGTCAAGGTCGTGTCATAGATCACGATAGTTCGGGATCTATGGAAAAGAAAAAGCAAGAGGGGTATTTCTAATGAGTCATCAAAGCGAATTAATTGCAGAAGATATTAATGCTTATCTTGCACAGCATGAACAAAAAGAATTGCTGCGTTTTTTAACCTGCGGCAGTGTTGATGATGGTAAAAGCACATTAATTGGTCGACTGCTTCACGATTCAAAAATGATTTATGAAGATCAATTGGAAGCGATTAAGTCCGACTCAGTAAAACACGGCACTACAGGCGAAAAAATTGATTTGGCTTTATTGGTTGATGGTTTGCAAGCGGAAAGAGAGCAGGGCATTACTATCGATGTAGCTTACCGGTATTTTTCAACTGCAAAACGTAAATTTATTATTGCTGATACACCAGGTCATGAACAGTACACGCGCAATATGGCAACCGGTGCATCAACTTGTGATTTGGCGATTATTTTGATCGATGCGCGTCACGGTGTGATGACACAAACTCGCCGCCATAGCTACATCGCGTCTTTGCTTGGAATCAAACATATTGTTGTTGCGATCAACAAAATGGATTTGATGAATTTCGATCAGAAAGTATTTGAAAAAATTAAAAATGATTATTTGGTATTTGCTGAAAAGCTGGGTATGAAAAATGTTATGTTCGTACCCATGTCTGCATTGGAAGGCGATAACGTAGTAAATCGTTCCGAAAAATCTGGCTGGTACACTGGTAAAACCTTGATGGAAATTTTGGAAACGGTTCCTGTTGCTGCTGATAACACTGTTCAGGATTTCCGTTTTCCTGTGCAATATGTGAATCGTCCTAATCTGAATTTTCGAGGTTTCTGCGGCAATGTTGCTTCAGGGGAAATAAAGGTTGGCGATAAAATAAAATCCATGCCTTCAGGTAAAACCAGTCACGTGAAATCGATTGTGACATACGATGGTGACTTACAAAAAGCGTTTGTAGGACAAGCAGTAACGCTGACATTAACTGATGAAATTGATATCAGTCGCGGCGATATGATTGTATTGGAAAAAGATGCCATCAAGCCTACCAATCATATGTCAGCTCATTTAGTGTGGATGACTGAACAAACCTTGCAGCCTGGTCGTGAATATTTATTCAAATTTGCAAGTAAATTGGTGTCCGGTCAAGTGGATTCTATTCATCACCGTATTGATGTGAATACGCAAGAGAAAACACAAATATCGCAATTACAATTAAATGATATTGCCTTTGTCGAATTGGTGTTGAATCAATCTGTGTTGATTGACTCTTACAAAGCCAATCGTGCAACAGGTGCATTTATTGTGATTGATCGTTTAACCAATATCACGGTGGGTGCTGGTATGGTTAGCGAATCACTTGCTGAAAAAGCAGTGACTAAATCTCGTTATTCGGAATTTGAATTGGAATTAAATGCGTTAATTCGAAAACATTTTCCGCATTGGGAAGCGAAAGATATTTCGTTGTTTTGATTGAAAAGCATGACCCCCTCCTAACCTCCCCCTTTCCAGGGGGAGGGACTTACCCCTTGCTTAATGCGAAGTGAAATTTAGTCCCCTCCCCTGGTAAGGGGAGGGTTAGGGTGGGGTCATGCTTTTTCAAAATCCTTGTAAGCCATATCGCACAAAAAACTCAGACATTTCCCACTATTCTTAAAAAAATAATTTGCTAATATGGCCTTCGTAACGACGAGAACGCATTACGCAGTTACATAACCTTAAACGCTTTTCAATGATGAAAAGTATTTCTCACTACAAGGAGTTGATTATGAAATCATTAGTTGCTTTTTTATCTGCTGTTATTGTTTCCCTCTCTGCCGTTACCTTTGTTCAAGCTGAATCCACTGCGCCTGTTAAAGCGCAATCGCAAGTTGAGGCCTCCAAGTCTGCTCAAGTCAATATCAATACTGCTGATGTCGATGCATTGATGACTCTTAAAGGGGTTGGTGCTAAAAAGGCTGAAGCCATTGTTGCCTGGCGTAAAGCAAACGGTAAATTTACATCTGTCGAGCAATTGATGGATGTGAAAGGTATAGGGGAATCAATATTCGAGACGAATAAATCGCGCTTGAGTTTGTAATCAAAAAAGGGGGCGGGCAAAAGTCTGCTCCCTTTTTTATGGCTTGAATGTTCGTTATTCCATGACAAAAAGGTGATTGTCTGAGTGAAATTTGCTTTAATAGCGGCCGTTCAGAAACTTGTGGATACTGATGAATGTCATCAAATACCAGTTCCCCGATTGTTGTTGCCATGGATTTTGATAATGCCAAAGCATGTCTTGATCTAGCTTCCCGATTATCCCCCCAATATTGCAGGCTAAAGGTCGGTAAAGAGTTATTTACTTCTTGCGGCCCGCAGATCGTTGAAACCTTAATGCAAAAAGGTTTTGATATATTTCTCGACTTGAAATTTCACGATATCCCCAATACCACAGCCAAAGCTGTTAAAGCAGCGGCAGATTTAGGGGTGTGGATGGTGAATGTACATGCGTCCGGCGGTGAGCGCATGATGTTAGCGGCGCGTGAAATATTGGATCAATCCTCGGGTCAGAAACCTTTGTTGATTGCGGTTACTGTGCTGACGAGTATGGAGCAATCTGATTTGCTGGGTGTAGGTGTTGCATATCCAATCGATAATCAAGTCGAACGACTTGCAGGCTTGGCGCATTACTGTGGCCTTGATGGTATTGTCTGCTCTGCACGTGAAGCAAAACAAATGCGTCAACAATTTGATCAGAATTTTTGTTTAGTAACGCCTGGAATTCGAATGGCTGATTCGCCCGCTGATGATCAGCGTCGCACATTAACCCCTGTTCAAGCTATGCAAGAAGGCAGCAGTTACTTGGTGATTGGTCGCCCTATTACCGGAGCAGAGAACCCGGCGCAAGCCTGTGAAAACATATTCAACGAATTGGTTCAAAACGGTTTTGGTAATTAAATTTTATGTCGAAAAAAATAACCCTAGTGACGATTGATGGACCCAGTGGGTCAGGCAAAGGAACATTAAGTCAATTATTGGCAAAAAAATTAGGTTTTCATTTGTTGGATAGCGGTGCTTTATATCGTATTACCGCCTTGGCCTCTCTACAAAAAAATATTGATTTGAATAATGTTGATGCAGTTGCGGATGTCGCCTTGAATTTGCAAATCCGTTTCGATGTGAGCAGTGATAAAACAATTATTTTTCTCGAAGAAAAAAATGTAACGGATGCTATACGTGCAGAGACAATCAGTATGGCTGCATCGAAAGTTGCTGCATATCAACCTGTCAGGTCTGCTTTGTTGGCACGTCAACGTGCATTTGCAACAGCGCCGGGCTTAATTGCGGATGGTCGAGATATGGGCACGGTGGTATTCCCAAATGCACCGGTTAAATTATTTTTAACCGCGAGCGCGGAAGCCAGAGCAGAACGCCGCTACAAACAGTTAATCGCCAAAGGTGAAACTGTTGATAAATCGATTCTGGTAAAAGAAATACAAGAGCGCGATGATCGTGACACCAAACGCAGTGTGTCACCTTTGGTGCCTGCAAGTGATGCCGTGATTGTGGATAGTACAAGCATGAGTATTGAGCAGGTGTTTGATTTTATGTTGAACACAATACAGAAAGAAATTTAAACGGGAAATTTTCCATGCCGCTGACATGTTTCAAAGCTTACGATATTCGCGGAAAACTCGGCGAAGAATTAAATGAAGATATTGTTTATCGTATTGCCCGTGCTTATGCCGTTTTTTTAAAGCCCAAAACTGTAGTGGTGGGTGGTGATGTTCGCTTGACCAGTCGCGATTTAAAAATGGCTTATGCCAAAGGCCTTCAGGATGAAGGTGTCAACGTGATTGATATCGGCATGTGTGGAACTGAAGAAATTTATTTTGCCACCAGTCATTTGGGCGTTGATGGTGGTGTCGAAATTACGGCCAGCCATAATCCCATTGACTACAACGGATTAAAAATGGTGAAGGCCGGATCACAACCGATTAGTGGTGATACAGGGCTAAATGAAATCAAACGTATTGCTGAAGAAAATAAATTTTCTGTGGTTGATTCTGCAAAACGTGGCTCTTACAAAGAAGAAAGTATTCTCCCTGCATATGTAAAACATTTATTGGGATATGTTGATCAATCTGCACTCAAACCCCTCAAGCTAGTTGTGAACGCAGGCAATGGTGCAGCAGGGCATGTGATAGATGCGATAGAAAAATATTTGCCCTTTGAATTTATCAAAATTCATCATCAGCCAGATGGAACTTTCCCAAACGGTATTCCTAATCCGCTGTTGCCAGAAAATCGTTCATCAACCAGTCAGGCTGTATTGGATCATAAAGCCGATATGGGCATTGCCTGGGATGGTGATTTTGATCGTTGTTTTTTATTCGATGAGAAGGGGCAGTTTACTGAAGGCTATTACATTGTAGGTTTGTTGGCCGAAGCATTTTTGTTAAAAAATCCTGGTGCCAATATTATTCATGATCCACGTTTAACCTGGAATACACAGGACATAGTTAAACAATCGGGTGGCATCGCTATTCAATCCAAAACTGGTCATGCATTTATTAAAGAGCGCATGCGGTTGGAGGATGCGGTGTATGGTGGCGAAATGAGCGCGCATCATTATTTCCGTGATTTCTTTTATTGCGACAGCGGCATGATTCCCTGGTTATTGGTGTGCGAATTGTTGTGTCGTAAAGCACAACCGTTGTCATCCATGTTGGCTGATCGAATTGCTAAATTCCCTTCGCCGGGTGAAATCAACAGTCATGTTGAAAATCCAAAAGTGGCAATTGAAAAAGTGTTACAGCATTATCAAGCTGATGCAATATTGATTGATAAAACTGATGGTATTAGCTTGGAGTTTACCGATTGGCGATTTAATTTACGTATGTCGAATACTGAGCCAGTTGTTAGATTAAATTTGGAATCACGTGCAAATCAGCAATTGGTTAATGAAAAAACCAAAGAAATATTGGCGATGTTAGTTTCCTAATCGATTTATTTGAATTAACTTTTTTAGAAGAGAAAATGACTATGGGCATTAAAAAAGCGGTAATTCCAGTAGCGGGTTTGGGGACGCGTATGTTGCCAGCGACCAAAGCTATTCCCAAAGAAATGTTACCCGTTGTTGATAAACCTTTAATTCAATATGTGATTGAAGAGGCAGCAGCAGCGGGGATTAAAGAAATTGTTTTGGTTACTCACGCCAGTAAAAACGCCATTGAACACCATTTTGATACTAGCTTTGAATTGGAAGCGCAATTGGAATCGCGTTTAAAGCGTTCATTGCTTGCTGAGGTGCGTTCAATTACACCGCCTGGGTTAACTGTTATTTCAGTTCGACAAGCAGAAGCAAAAGGATTAGGTCACGCCATATTGGCTGCGCGTTCAGTCGTGGGTGATGAGCCTTTTGCAGTGTTATTGCCGGATGTGTTGATTGATAACGCTGCTTGCAATTTGAAACAAGATAATTTGGCGGGCATGACAAAACGTTTTGCAGAAACCGGACATAGTCAAATTCTGGTTGAACAAGTCCCTCATGATCAAGTGGATAAATATGGTGTTGTGGATTGTTCTGGTGCGCAAGTTGCACCAGGCCAAACTGCTCCCATTAAAGCCATGGTAGAAAAACCACCTGTAGATGAGGCGCCATCGGATATGGCAATTGTCGGTCGTTATGTTTTATCCAAAACTGTTTGGGATTTATTGGCGAAAACTATGCCCGGCGCCGGTGGTGAAATTCAATTGACTGATGGCTTGGATGCATTGTTGGGTTTGGAGACTGTTGAAGCTTATCAATTAATTGGTCGCAGTCACGATTGTGGAACCAAAATTGGATACATGATGGCGAATGTAATTTACGGTGAGCGTCATCCGGATATTGGTAATTCGTTGAAAAGTTTTTTGAAGGAAAGATATAAATAAAGAGTATTCATTATGATTATTCCCATTATTCTCGCGGGTGGTTCAGGAACACGTTTGTGGCCTTTATCGCGTACGCATTATCCAAAACAATTATTAAAATTGTTTGGTGATGTGACTATGCTGCAACAAACATTATTGCGATTGAAAGGCATTCCTGATCTTGCTGCACCAATTGTTGTTTGTAATGAAGAACACCGTTTTATGGTGGCGGAACAGTTACATGAAATCGGCGAAAAAAATGCATCGATTTTATTGGAACCAGTTGCGCGTAATACGGCACCTGCTTTGGCGATTGCGGCAATTCATGCAGCGAGTTTGGCAGAGGATCCAATTTTATTGGTTTTATCCGCTGACCACATGATTCGTGATGTCGATGTTTTTCAGCAAGCAGTGAACAATGCAGTGATTGCGGCTGAAAAAAATCATCTAGCGACTTTTGGTGTGCAACCAACGCGACCTGAAACAGGTTATGGTTACATCAAAACCAAAAAAATCTGATGCCGATGCATCATTTTCTTCTGTAGAAAAATTTGTTGAAAAACCCAATCTTGAAACAGCTCAATCTTATTTGGATGAGGGGTGTTATTTTTGGAACAGTGGGATGTTTGTCTTTAAGACCTCTGTATTTTTAAAGGAGTTACAATTACAGAGTCCCGATTTGGTAACAGCAGTTGAGGCCGCTAGAGAACATTCAACACAAGATCTGGATTTTATTCGTATTGATAAAAATACTTTTGCTCAGGCGCCGAATATTTCTATCGATTACGCATTAATGGAAAAAAGTAAAAATGTGGTTTGTGTTTCGCTGGACGCTGGTTGGAGTGACGTGGGTGATTGGAAATCGTTTAGTGATTTGAATGATAAAGATGCGTCCGGTAATAGTTTTATTGGCGACAGTATTGATCTTGGCTCGACCAATACATTGGTGTTTTCACGCGATAAGTTGGTGGCGACTTTAGGTGTTGATAATTTAATGATTATCAACACACCCGATGCGATTTTAGTTGCGGATAAAAATCAGGCACAACAAGTCAAATCTATCATCACGCAAATTGAAAAACAAAAACGCAAAGAACATTTACAGCATAGAGAAATTTATCGCCCCTGGGGTTGTTACGATGCGATTGACGATGGTGATCGTTATCAAGTGAATTTGATTCGGGTTAAACCGGGCGGTAGTTTATCTTTGCAAATTCACCATCATCGTGCAGAGCACTGGATTGTGGTGAAGGGAACTGCGTTGGTTCAAAAAGGCAATGAGGAGTATTTGCTGTCTGAAAATGAATCAACCTATATTCCTGTTGGCATTGCTCACCGGTTAAGCAATCCTGGAAAAATTCCTTTGGAAATCGTTGAGGTGCAATCCGGTTCCTATCTTGAAGAGGATGATGTGGTGAGATTGGAGGATAGCTACGGTAGATCCTGATTTTAAAACCTCCTTCGGGAGGTTTTTTGCATTTTGCACCAATTAAAAGCAGATAATTTTTTAAATGTTTTCGTATTGTGCATTTTTGTTTTTGTTGATTGATCAATTTTACTCTAACCCATTGAAATAAATTATTTTAATAATGCTGGCGTTAATCTTGCTATAGATTAGCCCTGTTTTTGAGTATCAAAGCTGCTTGAATGACTTTTTATTGTGCAATAGATTTTGTGTTGCTGATTTTTTATGTCAATTTGCCGATTATGGCAAGGTGATTGAATCAAAATAGAGCATCTTATAATGACAAATCAGTCGGAGAAAATATGAAGAAGATAAGTTTAGGTCTAATGGGGCTGTTACTGACATTGCCCGTTTTTGCACAAGAGGTCACTTTGAATGGGGCCAATACTGCGTGGATTCTCACCTCCACCGCATTAGTGCTATTTATGACTCTACCCGGATTGGCACTTTTTTATGCTGGCTTGGTGCGCGTTAAAAACGTGTTGTCTGTGTTAATGCAATGTTTTGCAATTGCCTGTGTTGTCTCATTGGCTTGGTTAATTGCAGGATATAGCTTGGCATTTGGTTCCGGTAATGCGCTGATTGGTGATTTCAGTATGTTCATGTTGGTCGGTGTCACCGAAGAGGCTTTGGCTGGTGACATTCCACTGAGCTTGCATGCTATGTATCAAATGACGTTTGCCATTATTACCCCAGCTTTGATTGTGGGTGCGTTTGCCGAGCGCATGAAATTTTCTTCTATGTTGATCTTCTCTTTGCTTTGGTTATTTTTGGTCTACATCCCAATTTGCCATTGGGTGTGGGCATCCACAGGCTGGTTGTTTGCTATGGGTTTGATCGATTTTGCTGGTGGTACTGTTGTTCATATCACCGCTGGTATAGCAGCGCTAGTTGCTGCATTAGTGATTGGTAGACGTAATGGTTTTCCCAGTATTGCTATGCCCCCACATAACATGACCATGACAGTTACCGGTGCGGGTATGTTGTGGGTAGGTTGGTTTGGATTTAATGCAGGTAGCGCTTTAGCCGCAAATGGCAATGCCGCCATGGCGATGTTGGTCACTCATATCTCTGCCGCCGCTGGTGCTTTTGCCTGGATGTTAATTGAGTGGATAAAATTTAAAAAACCGAGTGCGCTGGGTATTGTGACTGGCATGGTTGCCGGTTTAGGTACTATCACGCCCGCATCAGGAAATGTTGGCCCAGGTGGAGCATTAATTATCGGGATTTCTGCTGGTGTGATTTGTTTTTACATGACGCAATTCATCAAACGTAAACTAAAAATTGACGATTCATTGGATGTTTTCCCTGTGCACGGTGTTGGCGGTATTCTCGGTACATTTTTAGTCGGTATTTTTGCTTCAACACAATTAGGTGCGTTTAGTGGACAAGGTTTTGCCGCTGGTGTCGAATCAATGTCAGGTCAAATTCAGATTCAATTAATTGGAATTGTCGCAACTTTAGGTTACACGGCTGTTGTGACATATTTATTGTTGAAACTGACAAGTTTATTCACTGGAGGTTTACGTGTAACTGCAGAAGAAGAGAGTGTCGGTTTGGATTTAAGCTTGCACGAAGAAGACGGCTACAAACTTTGATTGGGTTTTTTCCACCAATCAATTATTCAACTAAAGAGGAGGCGAAAGCCTCCTTTTGTTTTATTGTGGCTTTTGTGGAGAGTTTTTTTTGTACAAGATTGATGCGCTCGAAATAATTAACAAATTTTTACGAACAATCTTGAATACAAGTCTTTTTTGTTCTAGGATCGCCACTATTAAAAATAGCGCTAGTTCAACTGATATTGCATAAATAATTAAACCAAGGCAAAGGTCATGGCAAACGGATTGTTTCTGTGTCTCAGTAAACGTTTTTCATATTCATGCTATCGTATTTTTTCAATAAATATTTTTTTGCTGGGTTTATCAGCCTGCACGTCGCTTGGTGTGAAATTTGAAATCGATTACGCGGATCGTGACTCCCTGAATTTTACAGGGCCCGGTTCTGCTACAGGCATCATGTTAGATGGTGTGATGGATGGAGCGGGCGTTGCAATCGGTATTGCTATCGATCAAGGCATCGCAAAAGATATATCTAATAATATTCTTCGTCACGATCCTAAATTTGATTTTCGAGACTTGCTTCGTCAAAAGCTAAATAGATCATCAATTTCAGGGTTGGAATCCATTAAAATTCAAACCTATGGGTTTAAGTCTGCACCGGGTAAAGATTTAGTTTCTGCTTGGTTAAAGTTGGATGTCGTAAAAAATGGAACAGCTTTTCACATCAATTATCCTGATGATTTTGCAGATATTAGGACAGAGAAGTTTGTAAAAATTAAAGAAAATGCATCAATTGCTGTTGAATTGCTGATTCATGCAATTGATGAGGTAATTAAACGTAAGTTAGTGAATTCTAACCATAATAGTGATTAAAGGTCAGAATATGAAAAAGATATTATTCGCTATATTTTTAACTTTTCTTTCAAGTAAAAGTTTTTCACATGATGGAAATAATGGTTGGGTTACAATTTCCAACTTTGATTTATGGTCGAATACATATACAGAACCGCAAATCAGAGTTAATTTGAATGGTGATACTTATTACAATCCTGCAGGTATATGCAGCAGTGTAGATAGTTATATGGTTTCGACAGCGTTAACTGAAAAACAGCAAGATAGGATTTACAGTATGTTGTTGGCCGCAGTTACGGCAAAAAAATCTCTCAGGGTCAGGTTGGATACAAATTATTGTGAAAATAATAGGCCTAGAATTTTGAATGTGGTTATTAATTGAACTTCAGGATATTTTTAAATGAAAAAAATATTTATTAAATTGTTTTTGGTGGCAACTGTTGGTTTTTGTATTCCTTTTGCCAATGCAGAGCAGGGTTGGATTGTAAGTGCAAAAGTAGTCAGAATTGTTGCAACATCGAATGGTGGAATTAATGTGCGGCTGTCACCTGAGCTTACAGCTTGCACTTCTCAAAGTGGATATGGTCCGACTTACGCTTCCTTATATCCGGATCATCCGGGAATAAATAGGATTCATGCAATTTTGTTGACCGCTTATATGAGTGATAAACCAGTTGCAATATATCTAGGTGATAGTACCTGCAAGATCCAAGAAGTTGAACTCGGCGGTCGTGTATAAATTATTAAAAGTTTTTTGATAACTGATATGAAAAAATTATTATTCTCAATTTTCTTCGTGCTAAGTATTGCTCCTTTTTCAAATACTTTTGGGGGTGGGGGGGGGGTCCTTTTTGTGGCGGGGGCGGCCTTTGGCGGTGGGGGCAGGGTTGGGCCCGTTGGTGGTCGGCCCCCCTTTCGCCCAACCCCCGGGCCCCCCCCCCCCCCGCTCTTTACGCGTCGTTATTTCTATCGTTTCAAGCCAATGCCGTAACAGGTTGGGCCAGTGGTGTACCTGTTGCAATACAAAAATCTGACTGGTCTAGCTTAACCTTAACCTATATCCAATTTGCGACTCCCATTGATAAAGGAAATTGTTCGAGCGGGGCTGGAGTGGTCTTTATCGATTCACATCCTTCTTCAAAAGTGGCTTTAAGTTTTGCGATGACGGCATTAGTTTCAGGAAAAAAGTTTAAGTGTTGGATAGATCTGCCTACCTCTTGTAGTCAGATTACAGGTTCAATAGAGACTTTTCCTGTGTGCGGACATTACCCGACAATTGAAAATTAATCATTTATCCATCGACTCACTACGGAGTAGTCATGTTTAGTCTATTGAAAAAAATAACAATGGCATTGGTTGTTGCATCTCTTGCACCTTTCTCTTTTGCATTGGAAATCAATCAAAACAATTATGAAACTTACATTGGTGATGTCGATGGTGATGGGGATGGGGATTACTATTTCAAACAGAAACCCTGGACATTAATACTGCATGGCGATATAGCAACGCCTTTGCTGTTGAAGGGACCAAACATTTTGTGGTGTATAACAATGCGGGTGTTTTATCGGCGCCGCAAAGTTTTACTTTGGCAGATGCGGATCTGACCAATAAAATAAATTCAGGTGCATTAAGGCTTGCTAATCTTGGCAGTGATATTTTTGCTGTGTCATCGGGGTCCGGGCAAAGCACTATATTAATTCGTGGCGCTACCGCATCAACTCCTGGATTGTTAATTACAAGTTTCTCTTCAAAAGATTTACCTTCAGCTTCTGATATTCGTTCTTATTCAACGACTAACTTTATCGGTATTAGTGATCGCAATGTGCAGTTGCAAATTACTGACATTAATGGTGATGGACTTAATGATGTTTTGCTGACAGATTCATCCTCGCAATATGCATACTTGAACGAATTCGGATCAGGGCCTAATCGTTATTTTGAAGTTACAGCATCGACCTCATTGCCTATTGCAGATGCAACACATGTAGGTACAACAGCGGGGCAATTCCGTGTTGATGAATCGGGTGCGGCAACTTATTCAATTCCAATTGGTCTTCCTGATGGTATTGCTGGCGTTAAACCGCAAATCAGTTTGAATTATTCCAGTAATGCAGGTAATGGTATTGCCGGTCGTGGATGGTCTTTGGGTGGATTGTCTTCTATTTCACGTTGCCGTCAAACTTTATCGCAAGATAATAATCCACAACCGATTACCTGGAGTGCAACTGATCGTTTCTGTTTGGATGGTGCACGTTTAATTTTGACATCAGGTACTTATGGTTCTGTAGGTAGTACCTATAAAACTGAAATTGATTCTGTTATTGAAGTCAAAGCAGTTGGTGGTTCAGTAGGGCATCCCAATAAATTTGAAGTGAAGGCGAAAGATGGATCTATTACCACTTATGGGGGCACTGCACTGTCAAAAGTTTTAGGTTCATCAACCAATCCTGCAACAACGATTTTGACTTGGTCAATTAGTCGTTTTCAAGACAACATTGGGAATGCAATTGATTTCGAATACAGCGGTGATGTTGCGACAGGGCAGGTAATTAAAAATATTCATTATGCATTTAATACCTATGCTCAAGCGCAAGCGAAAATCGAATTTATTTATGAAAGTCGAACAGATCCAAGCAGCGCTTATGTGGCAGGGTATTTATTTGGGCAAACACAAAAATTAAATCAAATTAAAGTTTACAACAGTTCTGTAAGCCCAACTTCCACATCGGTATTAACGGAAGTACGTCGTTATAATTTAAATTATTTGCCCACCACCACCATTGCTAGTGACAATCGAGGTATTAACTTTATTTCACGACTGGAATCGATTCAAGAATGTAAAGGTGCTGCATGCTATGCGCCTACTCAATTTAGTTGGGGTGCAGGAAACAAACTGGTTTATGATAAACACATCACTGAATTTAATGTGCAATCTACGGCAGACACTAAACCTATATTGCAAAGAACGTTTGCTGACGTGACAGGCGATGGTCGTCAAGATTTAATCTATGCGGTTTTGGATTCTTATTCTGCAAATTCCTCTACAGCTTCTGTGGCTGTTTACGTAAAAAGCCAGTCTTCAATTACTCGGGTCTATTATAACTCAGTTAATCGATACACATTTAAACTTCAAACGTTGGATTACAACGGTGATGGCCGTCAAGATCTGGCCGTGTATGAAGGTTCACAATGGAAACTGTTTCTTTCAACACCGATTCCATCCAGTAATGTTTGGGAATTGAAGAATTCAAACTTTAATATTTCCCTCACGAACCCCAACACTGTTTTCGCTGATATTAATTCGGATGGATTAGCAGATGCCATCACCAATCAAGGTTATTATTTGTTAGAGCGCGACGGAAACAAGCCTTTGTCATCGTCGCTTTACTATAAATTTGGTAGCTTCGTTTCTTTAACGCTTCATCCAAATAATGTTTACGCCCCATTCCAACAACCGTTTAATACGAACGAACCCAATTTGAGTAGCTGTGTCATTCAGCCCACTATTGAATTTTATATTCAAAATGGCGGACTAGCAGATTTCAATGGTGATGGCGTAACAGATTTTATTGGAAGCGTTACGCAATCAATGAAGTGTCAGGATTCAACGATTGTTAACTATGACCCGACAGTTACAAGAACCCGTGAGGCGATCTACGCGTTCGTAGTCCAAAACAATCAATTGATTCAATACTCGACGTCTGCGTTAAGTAGTAGTTACCAGGCTATGGATGTAAATGGTGATGGACTTTCAGATTTGGTTACATCAACCACTACCAATAATGTACACGCTTATCAATACCGGATTAATAACGGCAAGGGTTTTGAATCCGCTACTGCTTGGCACAGTGTGACAAGTGTTAAGAAGCCGCAGCTAACAGATTACAACGGTGATGGTTATGTAGATATAGTCTGGAGCCATACAACTCTATCGGCGAAATTATGGGGGCAAGATGTCATTACAATTGATGCGACGCCCAATATAAATGGCAATACGGATGAGTTTGCAATCGCGGATGTAACGGGTGATGGTGTTGGGGATTTAATTATTATGAGCCCCACTGCGGTAAGAGCATTTTACGGTGAGTACGTTATAGAAACAGGGCAAACCCAGTATTGTTATTCGCAGCCCGGGGGCCAAACCTGTACGTCTTACCCTCAGCATGTAACCGTAGGCAGTACCCGTCAAAATTTAAATATTGTTTCAATCGTCAATGGTACTGGTGCAATCACCAATATAAATTATGGAACCTTATCCAATAGTGGTCGTTACAAAACCATGGAAGTTAATCCTGTATTGCAAAC
Source organism: Cellvibrio sp. (assembly GCA_016712405.1). Classification (GTDB taxonomy): domain Bacteria; phylum Pseudomonadota; class Gammaproteobacteria; order Pseudomonadales; family Cellvibrionaceae; genus Cellvibrio. Next base: position 392,473 of record JADJRD010000001.1, read on the forward strand.
CGGTGGTAGCCCTGAGCAATGTTTTACAGGTGGTAATGGTGAAATTGCGTATTGTTCGGGTGGTTACACTTATTCTTATGATCTCAGTACTTTCTATACAAAATTAAATGGTGGATGGGATCTACCCTCAGGAAGTTTCACCCTGGTACCTGGTAACGCAAATAAAGATAAACCGGTACTTGAAGTTAATGGTTCCATGATGGTGGTCACTGCAGTGGAATCCAATGCGCCTGCTGCAAATGACAGCACTGCTTACACAGTCAATCAATCAGCCATGAGCAAAGTGGATTACCACTATGGCGAAGCCAAAATGCAGGCATCAGGTCGTGGCTTTTTGGGTTTTGCAAAATTAACAACAGTGGATGCACAAACTAATGTCAAAACAGTGTCCTTCTATCGTCAGGATTTCCCTTTTATAGGTAGCCCAATTTCTACCACGGTTTATTCTGACTCGACAGCAACCGCAAAAATATTGAGCCATTCATTTAATAATTGGAATGTGAAAGAAAAAACCGGCGCTGATGGTACAAAATATTATTTGCCTTATTTGCAAGATAGCACTGAAAAAACTTATGACGTTGACAATACTGCCAATACCGTTTTGCAAACTGTTGCTACCAGTAATATTTATGATGACTACGGCAATTTAACGAATTCAACAGCAACCACCAGTGGATTAGGCACAAGTTCTACACAAACCGTGGTGAACACCTATGGTTCAACCACTGATACAAAACTTTATGGCCGTATAAGCCAAGCTCAGGTTTCGACTTCGCGGAATGGCAGTGCGCCAGTTACCAAGACTTCTCAATTTACTTATTATCCAAAGGATGGCACTTATAAATTTTTACTTGAGTCAGCCGAAATCGTAGGCGGCCTAAAACAACTTATTACTACGATCAATTTGGTAATAAAACTAAAGTCAGTGTTACTGCAAAAAATTCGCTAAATGTTGATGAAACTCGCAATACCTTTAATACCTATTCAACCGACGGGCGTTATTTGGTTTCTACCCGAAATGATTTAAGTCAGTCAGCGCAAATCACGTCGCGCAACGAATATGGTCAGGCAGTTTCAGCGACTGATGCCAATAGTGTTCCCAGTGGTACAACCTATTACGATTCCATGGGCAACCAATATATGCAGAAAAATGCCGATGGCAGCTGGTCGCGAACCGAAAGCCGTTGGTGTAATGCAAGCAATGGTATTTCTTGCCCAACCGGTGCTGTCTATCGCACGCGCTCACGTGCATCCGGTGGCAGTGAAGCGATTGAGTATTTTGATAAATTGGGTCGCAGTATTCGCAGCAGTAAACGCAACTTCAACGGCAGCTGGAGTAATGTGGATACGGAATACGACAACTTAAGTCGTGTAAAACGCCAATCCATTCCGTTTGCGGCGAATGATCCTGTTGCGGGGCAAGCAACCGCTTGGACAACCACTCAATTCGATACACTTGGCAGGCCTGTTGAGGTGAAAGCACCAGATCTATCTGTCTCGAGCTTGTCATACAACGGCTATACCACAACATCGACCAATGCGAAAAACCAGAAAAAATATGAAACCAAAAACGGATTGGGGCAACTGGTAAAAGTGCAGGATGAATTGGGCGGTATTATTGAATACGAATATGATATTTACGGTGGTTTATTAAAAGCGACCACAACAGCATTAAATGTATTAGGGCAATCACAAAGTATCAGTGTGCGTATGTGTTACGACAATCTTGGTCGTAAAACGGCGATGTTAGATCCTGATAAAGGTGGTACTCGCGCTGCAGCCAATGATGCAACCATTGACTGCGGTCAAGTGCTTTATCAACGCGCCGGTTGGTGGACGTATAAATACAATGGCTTTGGCGAATTGATGGAACAAGCTGATCCAAAAGGCCAACGCACACAAATGCATTACGACAAATTAGGTCGCATGATTGGTCGTGTGGATTTCCTGGCAAATAATTCCATCGAAAGTTTTACACAATGGTTTTATGAAAAAGGTGTCAGTGCGCAAGCCACCGGTATTAACGGCAAATTAACTGCTGTGGTAATGGATACCAGTACTGGGTTAACGACAACTCAAATCACCAATGCGTTAACCACAGGTGTTGCCACTTGTTCGCAAACATCGGGCAGCTGTCATAAAACGATTAACGAGTTTGATCCACTCACTCGCCCGACAGTGACTCGATCTTATTACCCCGGCAGTGCAACGGAATTTGTGAACCGTGTGGATTACGATTCACTCGGTCGCGCTTATAAACAATACGATGCGCTGGATAATCAGCTGACTGAAAACGGCAACAAAATCGTCAGTGGAACGCAAACCAGTTTTAACGATTTTGGTTACGCACAAACGGTTCGCGATTTGAGCACAGGCCAATTGTTATCGTCTGTCAGTGAAATGAATGCACGCGGTCAGGTGACAAAAGAATTACGCGGCAATGGTGTTGAAACTAAAAATACTTACAACGATTTAACCGGGCAACTCACCAATCAACAAGCGGGCATAGGTTCTCTTTGGTCAATTCAAAATTTAACTTATCAGTGGGATGTGATAGGTAATTTGCAATATCGCAAAAATAATTCGCCCTTTATTGGTGGTAGTGGCAATAAAAATAAACAGGAAAGTTTCTGTTACGACGGATTAAATCGTTTAACGAAAACCGTTGCCGGTGTGGCCACCACCAATCCCACTTGTTCATCACCCGATATGGTCTACGACGGTTTTGGCAATATTAAATCCAAAGCAGGTGTAGGTAATTATTCCTACTCAGGTGTGAATGCAGGGCCACATGCTGTGACTACAGCGGGTACTGCAACTTACACTTACGATGCCAACGGTAATGCCATTAGTGGTGATGGTCGTACCTTTGATTACACCAGTTATGACATGGCGAGCAAAATTACCAAAGGCAGTGATTACGTTGAATTTAAATATGGCCCGGATCGCGCACGTTGGAAGCGTACTGATAAAAAAGGTTCAAGCACAACGCACACAACTTATATCGGTAATATTGAACGAATTGAAACGCTGGGCACTAATACGATTGAGTGGAAGCGTTATGTCGGTGGTGCAATTTTCACTTACAAAACCAATACCAGTAATCAAGTTCAAGCAACTGATAAAACTTACGTTTACAACGACCATTTAGGTTCGGTGGATGTGATCACCAATGCAGTTGGTACCGCAGTTATTCGACAATCCATGAGTTTCGATGCATGGGGTTCACGTCGCAGTGGTGAAGATTGGAGTGCAATGTCACTTGCACAAATTACTACAGCACTGGTTCCGTCTGGATTCTCTCGTCCCGTGACTACTCGCGGCTACACCGGCCATGAAATGGTGGATGAGATGGGCATCATCCATATGAATGGGCGAATTTATGATGCGAAGATTGCGAGGTTTTTGCAGGCTGATCCGTTTATTCAAGCGGCGACCTACACACAAAGTTACAATCGTTATTCTTATGTAGTTAATAACCCCTTGAATAAAACTGATCCTAGTGGATTCTTATTCAGTGATTTGAAAAAGTTTGCTCCACCAGGGTTGCGTAAAGGATATAAGAAGGCCATCGACCAATTCGGTTTTGGTGGTGGGCTTTGGTTGATGGGAACAGGTGATCTTTTAGGGGCAGGAATTGCCAATTACCTTGATTCACGGATTGCAGCAAATCGTACAGCATCGCAAATTTATGTTGGAGTGATTGGTATTGTTAGTGGGATTATTTGTGGACCTTGTAGTATGGGCTTCACTGCTTTGGCTTCTGCGAACATGGCTTATTATCAATCCGGTAAAAATCTAAATGTAGCATTTAAAGCAGGTGCAAGAGCGGGTGCTACTGCAGCACTTTTTTATGGTGTTAATGCTTACTATGGTGATACTTGGACTATGGGAAGGGTATTCGCAAACGGGGTTGCTGGTGGAGTGTCGGCAGAGATTTATGGTGGGAGTTTTGAAGAAGGATTTAAGCTAAGTTTTGCGGTTTCAATGATGCGATATACGTACAATAAAGCTATGAATTATGATCTTACTTGGAAGCAAGGCAAGGGGTTAGCAACACCAGATGGTACCTACGATGAATCACTGGGTGTGCCAGAAAATAATCAAGTTTTTGGAACAAATGAACCATTAAATGTTTCTGGAGAATCTAATTTTTGGAAGCAAGGTGGGAAACTTTCAAATTTCGCTAACAAAGTTCCAGGCATGAATTCATTAGCTCGTTTGCACGATCTATTTCAGATTAACTTAGGAGGGCCCGATAGCTGGGTGAGGACATGGTTAAATGTTCCAGGAATGTTTGTAGCCGCTGGTATAAATTATGGAGGTTTGATTGATACTATTCCTGCATACCCAATGTATTTTTATAGAGCGGAGACAGTTAATGTTAAAAATTAGACTTGCTGGAAAAATGCGAATCTTAGAACTACTTATTTTCACTCTGGTTATAGCTAGTTGTTCTAGTCTTTACAAAACAGCACATCAGAGATTTATCGACATGATGAATTCTATTTGCAGTTCAGGGAAGTCTCTTGATCAGTTGGATTTCAATCCTGACTATCCGTTAGGGCGATATTTAGCAGATCATCGTGATTTAACGGTCTCGGAAGTTAGATTAGATGGTCTCGTTCTGTACCACTACTCGAAAAAAATGTTAACCGGACAATATATTTGTAATTACCATTTACTCGTAGATCCTAACACTAACATCGTAGTTGGTTGGGGCTTTGATCAAGAGCTTGGAGATCCGAAGAAAGGTTGTGGTATTGCTGGGTAACCAATAACCGCACAGAGAAAGGCAGATCAATAGGATCAAAGGGTCAGACACCATGATCAATAATCAAGATGGAAACGACAGAGTTAAAGGTTGAGAATTTTTGAGAAAGGAGAAAGGGGACGAAAGGAGAAAGGGGACGGAGGATATATTTTTTAACCAGTTCGATTGAAGTAAAAAGTTTTGAATAACTGGGGTCAGAGTAAAGTGCGCCGAGAGCAAAACTAAATTGTGCGAAGCACAATAAAGTTTTGCGTAACTTTGTAAAAGATGGTGGAAGGCCCACCGCATTCGCTGTGCAGTCAGTGAATGCAAACCACTTCAAGCGGCATTGATTAAGAGTCATTGTCGTGAGCGTTGAAGAAAAGTCGAATAAAATTCGGCAGGTGCGATAAAAGGCAGAAAGGGGACGGAGGATATATTTTTTAACCAGTTCGATTGAAGTAAAAAGTTTTTAATCCATTAGCAAAGGAGTGCTGTTATGCCAAGGCGAGCGCGTCATCAAAACTGGGGTCAGAGTAAAGTGCGCCGAGAGCAAAACTAAATTGTGCGAAGCACAATAAAGTTTTGCGTAACTTTGTAAAAGATGGTGGAAGGCCCACCGCATTCGCTGTGCAGTCAGTAGAAAGGGGACGGAGGATATATTTTTAGAAAGGGGACGGAGGATATATTTTTTAACCAGTCTGATTGAAGTTAAATTTTTTAAACAACAAGCAAAGGAGTGCTGTTATGCCGAGGCGAGCGCGTCATTACATTGCGGGTCAACCTTACCATGTGGTTCTAAATAACTGGGGTCAGAGTAAAAATTAAATTGTAAACACCACATCAAGGAGGATGTAATGGCAAGACTAAACAGATTGTGTCCTGTAGGAATTCCGCAACATATTGTTCAACGTGGAAATAATCGTCAGGTTTGTTTTAATGGCGATGAAGATATGGCGGCTTATGCAGGCAAATCTGGGGTCAGAGTAAAATTAAATTTTAAACACCGCATCAAGGAGGATGTAAGAATAAAAACTGGGGTCAGAGTAAAAATTAAATTTTAAACAACATATCAAGGAGGATGTAATGGCAAGACTAAACAGATTGTGTCCAGTGGGAATTCCGCAGCACGTCGTGCAACGAGGAAACAATCGTCAGATTTGTTTTAATGGCGATGAAGATATGGCGGCTTATGCAGGCTGGTTGAAAGAATTTTCAACGAAGTTTCAAGTGGAAATTCATGCATGGGTATTTATGACCAATCACGTTCACTTGCTTGTGACGCCACGCGTTGAAAATGGAATTTCAAAAATGATGCAAGCGTTAGGTCGGCAATATGTTAGGTATTTTAATTACACCTATAAACGAAGTGGAACCTTGTGGGAAGGTCGATTTAAATCCTGCGTGATTCAATCAACGGATTATTTATTGAAATGTTACCGATACATCGAATTAAATCCGGTGCGTGCGGGGATGGTGAATCATCCAGACGAATATCGATGGTCAAGTTATCACGCAAACGCGTTAGGTGTTGAATCAGGACTGCGTACTCCGCATGAAGAATATTTGCGGTTGGGTAATTCAGAAGAAGAAAGGCTCAATGCCTATCGCGCGTTGTTCCAATATTGTTTGGATCCTGATTTTATGAAAGAAGTGCGGGAGGCTGTGCAGAAAACTTGGCGTTAGGGGAGGGACGGTTTAAACAACAAATTGAAAATAATTTTAAAAGGCGAGTAACTTCGCTTAAAGTTGGTCGTCGGGCGAAGAAAATTTTACTCTGACCCCAGTTCACGCCAGTTCACCCAGTTCACCTTTTATTGTAAATCAAGTAACGTGGAGCAGTTTATGAAATCTATTATGTTTTTTGTTTTGTTAGTCGTTTCTCTTCAGGCTGGAGCTGATAACTGGGGTCAGAGTAAAAATTAAATTTTAAACAACGCATCAAGGAGGATGTAATGGCAGAATAACTGGGGTCAGAGTAAAAATTAAATTTTAAGCAACGCATCAAGGAGGATGTAATGGCAGGCAGAAAGGGGACGGAGGATATATTTTTTCGTAGAAAGGGGACGGAGGATATATTTTTTAACTAAAACTGGGGTCAGAGTAAAAATTAAATTTTACAAGAAAGGGGACGGAGGATATATTTTTTAACCAGTTTGATTGAAGTTAAATTTTTTAAACAACAAGCAAAGGAGTGCTGTTATGCCGAGACGAGCGCGTCATTATATTGCAGGTCAACCTTACCATGTGGTTCAACGTGGTAATAACCGAGAACCCTGTTTTATTGAAATAGAAAACTATCAGTTTTATTTGGAGTTATGGCAGGACTTATCGAAAAAATTTGGTGTTGCAGTACATGCATATTGTTTGATGACTAACCATATTCATTTTCTTGTCACACCTAATATAGAAGATGGTATTTCATTGGTTATGAAGCAGGTTGGCAGTCGATATGCGCAGTACATAAATAAAAAATACAAAAGGACGAAAACTGGGGTCAGAGTAAAAATTAAATTTTAAACAACGCATTAATTTGGGGTCAGAGTAAAAATTAAATTTTAAGCAACGCATCAAGGAGGATGTAATGGCAAGATTAAATCGGTTGTGTCCTGTAGGAATTCCGCAACATATTGTTCAACGTGGAAATAATCGTCAGGTTTGTTTTAATGGCGATGAAGATATGGCGGCTTATGCGGGTTGGTTGAAAGAATTTTCAGCGAAGTTTCCGAAAAGTGGGGTCAGAGTAAAAATAAAATTTTAAACAACGCATCAAGGAGGATGTAATGGCAAGATTACCTGGGTTGTGTCCAGTAGGAATTCCACAGCACATAGTGCAACGCGGAAATAATCGTCAGGTTTGTTTTAATGGCGATGAAGATATGGCGGCTTATGTGGGTTGGTTGAAAGAATTTTCAGCGAAGTTTCAAGTGGAAATTCATGCATGGGTATTTATGAACAATCACGTTCACTTGCTTGTGACGCCACGCGTAGATTATCGTCAAATGTTTTTCCTAAGGGCAGTTTTCCTACCCTTTTTTATTTTATGTCTATAAGTTTACTTTTGCTATCATGCACCAAAGTTTTTCAGGCGTGCATCAATGTCCCCCATCTGGTCAGAATACAAACAATCCCTATCCAATGTGATGGCGAAAGATCGTCATGCTTTGTCGCGTCGGTTGAGTGAGGTTGAGAAGTTGGCGCGGGGGCAAAAGCCGTTTGAGGAATCTTTGGAGAAATGGATTGTAAAGCGTGATGCTTCTGTTGCTCAGGTGGCTACGCGGCAGGCGTTGATTCCTGCGGAGATTGAATTTCCTGAGTTGCCGGTTTGTGAAAGGCGGGATGAGATTGCGGAGTTGATTGCCAAGAATCAAGTTGTCGTTCTCGCGGGTGAAACGGGATCGGGTAAAACGACGCAGTTGCCGAAGATTTGTTTATCAATTGGCCGGGGAACTAAAGGATTAATTGGGCATACACAACCACGTCGAATTGCAGCCAATACGGTTGCGCATCGTATCGCAGAAGAATTAAAAACAACGCTGGGTGACAAGGTGGGTTATCAAGTCAGATTTAGTGATCAAACCAGTGAGAATAGTTTGATCAAAGTGATGACTGACGGGATTTTATTGGCGGAAATTCAAACTGATCCTTTTTTAAATAAATATGACACGCTGATTATCGATGAAGCGCATGAGCGTAGTTTAAATATCGATTTTTTATTGGGATATCTCAAGCAGCTTTTGATTAAGCGCCCTGATTTAAAATTAATTATCACTTCCGCCACTATAGACCTCGAACGTTTTTCAAAACATTTCAATAACGCGCCGATTATCGAAGTCTCGGGCCGAACCTATCCGGTAGAAACCTGGTATAGGCCGATGTATGAATCCTCCAGTGAAGATTCAGAACAGGAACCTGATCAATACGCCGCAATTCTTGATGCGGTTTATGAAATAGACGCTTACGAAAAATCCGGCAAGGGAAATCGTGGCGGGGATATTTTAATTTTCTTATCCGGTGAACGTGAAATTCGCGAAGCAGCGGATCAACTGCGTAAAGCGCAATTGCCGCATTTGGAAGTTATTCCTTTTTATGCGCGATTAAGTTTGGCGGAACAACAAAAAGTGTTTGCACCACATACGGGGCGTCGAATTGTATTGGCGACTAACGTGGCCGAAACTTCAATTACTGTGCCGGGCATTCGTTATGTGATTGATCCCGGTTTTGCACGAATCAGTCGATATTCTTATCGCACCAAAGTGCAGCGATTGCCGATTGAACCGATTTCGCAAGCCAGTGCTAATCAACGCAAAGGGCGTTGTGGTCGTGTTGCAGAAGGGATTTGTATTCGCTTGTATTCGGAAGACGATTTTAATTCGCGCCCTGCGTTTACCGATGCTGAAATTTTACGAACCAATCTTGCTGCAGTAATTTTGCAAATGCTGCAACTGCGCATGGGCGATATTCATGATTTCCCTTTTATTGATGCGCCGGATCATCGCTTAATCAGTGATGGTTATAAATTATTGGAAGAACTGCATGCAGTTAACAGCAAAAATCAGTTAACACCTGTTGGGCAACAATTAGCAAAATTACCGCTTGATCCGCGATTGGCGAGGATGTTGTTAGCAGCGCAAGAAAAATCCTGCGTTCGCGAATTGCTAATTATCGTCAGTGCATTATCGGTACAAGATCCACGCGAACGGCCGATTGAAAAACAACAAGCTGCAGATCAAATGCATCGTCGTTTTTGGGTAGAGCATTCGGATTTTCTAACTTACGTGAATCTTTGGGATTATTTTGAAACCCAGCGTCAAGCATTAACGCAAAATCAACTGCGAAAACTCTGTAAAAAAGAATTTTTATCTTATTTGCGTTTACGCGAGTGGCGAGATATACATCATCAGTTATGTGTGGTCATAAAAGATTTAGGTTTTGGTGTCAATACCGATGCTGCCAATTATGAAGCCGTACATCAATCCTTATTGACCGGGTTGTTAGGCAATTTAGGTTTTAATCACGAAGAACGCGAATACATGGGCGCACGCAATCGCAAGTTTGCAATTTTCCCTGGCTCCTCTCTCGCGAAAAAAACACCTAAATGGCTAATGGCCGCTGAGTTAATTGAAACTGCAAAACTTTATGCACACACTGTCGCCAAAATTGAACCTTAGTGGGTAATACAAGCCGCTGAGCATTTAATTAAACGCCAACATTTTGAACCCCATTACGATAGTCGCAGTGGGCAAGTGATGGCGTTTGAAAAAATCAGTTTGTATGGCTTGGTGATTATTGAAAAGAAAGCAGTGAATTATCACAAGGTTGATCCGAGTGAATCGCGAAATGTTTTTATTCGTGCGGCGTTGGTTGAGGGGCGGTATGGGGAGCATCCGAAGCGGAGGCGTTCACCCCCTCCTAACCTCCCCCTTGGCAAGGGGGAGGGACTTAACTCTCCCCCTTGCCAAGGGGGAGCTGGAGGGGGTGAAGATTTTTTTTCCCACCAAGAAAATCTAATCAAAGAACTGGACGATCTCGAATCCAAATCCCGTCGTCGTGATATTTTGGTGGATGAACAGGAAATTTTTAATTTTTATAACGAAAGAATTCCAGAGCATGTCAATAACTGGATCAGTTTTGAAACTTGGCGAAAAAAAGCCGAGCAATCTGATCCTCATATTTTGTTCATTCCTCGCGAGCGTTTAATGCGTCATGGTGCAGACTCGGTCACTGATGCGCAATTCCCCAATCAGTTGGAATGGCGCGGTATGTTATTTCCATTGTCCTATCATTTCGAACCCAATCATCCATTTGATGGATTGAGTATTCATGTTCCTATGAGTTTGTTACATCTGGTTCCTGAATATCGATTGCAATGGTTAGTGCCAGGAATGTTGCGTGATAAATTAATTGGGTTATTAAAATCTTTACCTAAGTCCTTACGAAAACATTTTGTACCCGTGCCGGATGTGGTGGATAAATTACTTGCCCGTATTACACCAGACAATAAACCTTTAACCGAAGTTATTGGTCAGGAATTAAGAAAAATATCCGGTATTGATATTCCAGCTGATGCTTGGTTGGAAACCACTACCGATGTTTTTTATCAATGCAATATTCATGTGATAGACGATAAGGGAAAAATTATTGCGAGCAACCGCAATTTATCGGCATTGCGTGAACAATATCGAACGCGAGTACAAGAAAACATCCAAACGGCGGCAGTGGATATTGAACGTGAAGGCATAACCACTTGGGACTTTTCTGATTTGCCTGTTCATGTGCAGTTACCTCGCGGTGGGATTAGTATTCGTGCTTATCCGGCTTTGGTCGATAAAGGCAGCAGTGTTTCATTACAAGTCATCGATAATCCATTACAGGCTTTAGACATTACGCAACGTGGTTTAAGCCGTTTGATTTATTTAGCTGTTCCGGCACCGGTAAAATATTGTCAAAAAGAATTATTAAAAGGGCAGGCACTGGGCTTAAGTCTCGCTGAAATGGGAAAGCCTGAGCAAGTGGTTGATGATGTGATTATGTCAGCAATCAAACAACTGGTTTGTGCGGATCAACAGAAGTTACCAAGAACTCAAGCAGAGTTTTCGCAGGCAGTCGTGAAAGTGAAAGAAGAATTGATCAGCACGGCGTTGAAATTATCTGGTTATCTATCGCAAAGTTTGCCCTTGCTGGTCGATATAAAAAAGCAAATGAAACAACATAAAAATAATCTAGCGCTTTTATTTGGCTTGGGCGATATACAAAAACAGTTAGCACATTTATTTTTCACTGGCGCTGTTTATCAAACGCCGGAAATTTGGTTGAGTCAATATTCCAAATATTGCCGTGCAATTTTATTGCGATTGGAAAAATTAAATCTGAATCCACAAAAAGACAAAATGAGTATGGCGGAGGTCAATGCGCATTGGGATAGGTATACATCCTTTATTGAGAAAGAGGGTGGTCATACATTGGCACAAAACTCTGCCCTTTTGGAATACCGTTGGTGGATAGAGGAGTTTCGTGTATCTTTATTTGCGCAGACTTTGAAAACACAGGTATCAGTGTCGGCCAAGCGGCTGGATAAGCAGTGGGAATTGGTTCAGTCGGTTAGGTGAGGGTAATCTTCACAAAAATTAATTTTCAACCTCTGTAACGTTTTTAACAATATGCCGTCTAACCTGCGCATTCACTGGTTTCGACTGGTTGAATTAACTTTCATTGACACTTGGAGATTTGTATGAAAAATAAATTGTCTATTTCGACTTTGGTTGGCGCAGCGTTTGTTGCTTCTGCGGCTTTGTCCTCTATGGCGATGGCCAGTGCTAGCGCAGACTTAACAGCTAACAATTTGTCGTCCGGCTATACCTTGGCGGATAAAACCGAAGGTAAATGTGGTGAAGCCAAATGCGGCGCCGACAAAAAAGAAGGTGAAGGCAAGTGTGGTGAAGGTAAATGTGGTGGCGATAAGAAAAAAGCTGATGATGAAGGCAAGTGCGGTGGCGATAAGAAAAAAGCCGATGATGAAGGTAAATGCGGTGAAGGCAAGTGCGGTGGTGATAAAAAGAAAGCTGAATAATTTTTTGTGACTTATCAAGCTGCAATTTCCGGCGCAGGTTTAGGCTTGCGTCGGAGCCTGTTGAAAACACTGGAAACTGTCAAGACCAGTCAAATCCAATTTATGGAAATTGCGCCGGAAAATTGGATTGGTGTGGGTGGGCGATTAGCAAAACAATTGCGAAGTTACACTGAACGTTTTCCATTTGTTTGTCACGGTTTGTCTTTATCTATTGGTTCTCCTTCGCCGCTGAATATTGCATTGTTGAAAGATATTAAACAATTTATGCAAGAGCATAATATTGTGTATTACAGCGAACATTTAAGTTACAGCAGTGATCAGGGGCAACTCTACGATTTATTGCCTATCCCTTTTACAGAAGAGGCTGTCAATTATGTCGCTGAGCGAATCATTCAAGCGCAGGACATTTTGGGTCGTCGTATCGCGATTGAAAATGCCTCTTATTATTGCGCGCCGCAACAAGAAATGAGTGAAAGTGAATTCATTAATGCGATTGTGAAAAAAGCCGATTGCGCTTTATTATTGGATGTCAATAATATCTATGTGAACAGTATCAATCATCGATATGATGCTGAAACGTTTTTAAAAAGTTTACCCGGTGAAAAAACCGCTTATATTCACATTGCCGGTCACTATTTTGAATCAGACGATTTACGCGTGGATACTCATGGTGCGGATGTGATTCCTGATGTATGGCAGTTGTTAAAAGCGGCGTATCACACTTTTGGCGTTAAACCTACCTTGCTAGAAAGGGATTTTAACATCCCACCGCTCGATGAAATTCTGGCTGAGATTACAATGATTCAAACCATACAGTCTCGTTTATCATGATTAAATCATTTCAGAAAACACAGTTTGAATTTACGCAATACTTACGTGATCCAGAATCCTTAGGCTTGCCTGGCAACATTCAGCCAGAGCGCATGCAGGTTTATGTTGAATTAATTTATAACAACATTGAAGGTTTTATCTCAGGTGCTTTTCCTGTGTTACGCAGTATTATCCCTGATGAATCATGGCATGGCTTGGTGAGGGATTTTATAAAAACACATGAGTCCCAGACGCCGTATTTTTTACAAATTAGTCAAGAATTTCTGACTTTTCTTCTGCAACACTCGCACCCATTAGTTAAGGATTATCCTTTTATGATTGCGCTGGCTCATTATGAGTGGGTTGAGTTGGCATTGGATGTATCTGAGGGCGAGTTACCAGCATCTACCCCTTGGCCTGAGGCCTTACTGAATAGTCGTGTCAGTGTTTCTCCTTTGTCGATAATATTGTCTTATCCTTGGCCGGTTCATCATTTATCTCCTCGCGTTACGCCAAACACTGAAATTGAAACCCATTTGTTGGTTTATCGAAATCGCCAAGATCAGGTTCAATTTATGGAATTAAATGCAACCAGTTCGAGACTGTTACAGCTTTGTCGTGATAATGCTTCCGTTTCATTGGATCAACATCTGAATCAATTACACCAGGAAGGACTGGAAGAAACCCTGGATAATGCTTCACTAGAGCGTTTTTTTAGAGGATTACACCTGTCGGATTTGGTCTTTTTTGATCTGTCATAAAAGTGAAATAATTAAGACATATTATTGTCACCATAAAGACACGAAATAGTCACGTTACTGTCATGCAGTGTCTTTTAGCGACATCAAAAAAACTGGCCGGTTAGTATTTCACGTCTATACTCAAGCCACTTGTCTTAATAACAGGATTATTTCTTATGAAAAAAGCACTTCTTCCACTTATCGTTGCATCAACGTTTACCCTGCCTGCAATGGCAGAAGTTATTGTTTATGGTAAGGCGAATGTTTCTTGGCAAAATGCTGATGAAGCTGATGAGTCAAAAATGGAATTGGTCAGTAATGCATCACGTATCGGCTTGAAAGGTGGTGAGCAAATCAATGACGGCTTGAAAGCAATTTATCAATTTGAATATCAAACAGAAGTGGATGATGGAAAAACTAAGGATAATCAAACCTTCTCTCAGCGTAATATCTATGTGGGATTACAGGGATCTGGCGGAACTATTATCGGTGGTCATTTTGATACGCCGGTAAAAATGGCTCAGGAAAAAGTTGATTTGTTTAATGATTTGGAAGGGGATATTGCTTATTTATTAGACGGTGAAAATCGTGTTAGCAATATGGTTCAGTACACCACACCTTTATTTATGGATAAAAAATTAGCCATCAATATTGCGCATGCGTCCGCTGAAAGTGCCAGTTTGGATGATGGACAATCGGTGTCTGTCACCTACACGGGATCAGCCTTTTATGCTGCCTTGGCGACTGAACAAGATGTGAGTGCGCAAGGTTTGGACATTACTCGTTTGGTAGGTCGTTATACCTGGAGCAATTTTCAGTTGGGCTTATTGCTGGAGCAATCTGACGGTGATGTTGCTGATTATGATGCTGATGCTTGGTTAGCTTCATTTAAATACGCAGCAACAGATAAATTAGCACTGAAAGCTCAATATGGTGATGCTGGAGTGGAAGTGTTGGATCAAAATGTTGTGGTAAATGAAGATGCTACGCAATTAAATTTGGGGGTTGATTATCTCCTCTCTAAAAACACAACTGTTTTTGGTTACTACACTAAAGAAGAAGTGAAAGATGGCGCAGATGATAATTGGTTAGGTGTTGGTGTTGAGTTAAAGTTTTAATCCATTGGTTTTATTGCAATAGCAAAAAAGCCCCTTCACTTGAAGGGGCTTTTTTTTAATTTAAAACAATCCTAAAATAAAATCCCACTCCTCTTTCGTTACTGGCTGAATTGACAATCGACTTTGTTTAAACAGCGCCATATTGTCTAATTGTGAATAGTGTTTTAATTCAGTGAGCGGAATAATTTTCGAGCAGATGTTTGTGAGCTGAATATCCACCGAAACCCAACGTGGATTATCGGGATTGCTTTTTTGATCAAAATAATCGCTTTGAGGATTAAATTGTGTGGGGTCTGGATAAGCAGGTTTCACGACTTTTGCAGTTCCTGCAATACCGATCAATTTACAACTGCTGTGATAAATGAATACTTGATCTTCAAGCTTGACTTGATCACGTAAAAAATTTCGTGCTTGATAATTGCGGATGCCATCCCATCGGCCAATTTTTTTCGGTGCCGCTTGCAAATGATCTATGCCGTAAATGTGGGGCTCGGCTTTAAATAACCAATAGGATATTTCTTTCATTACAACCAGGCACTTAATCGTTCGGCAGTCTGCTCATCAACTAATTGCAATTGAATTCGGCGTTTTTCTATATCAACGGATTCAATTAATACTTTCACTTTTTCGTCAACACTGAAAGTTTTACCTTCGAGTGTTAAACGTAATCGACCAGAGTCAAAATGATTTTTTGTTTCGCTGTCTTTTGTTATTAGCGGTACAAAGCCATCAATTCCCCAGTCATCTAATTTAACGCCTATACCTTGCGAATTCACCAAGCCAATAGTGCCGGTATGCAATGTGCCTATATGTTGTTGCGCAAACTGACAACATAACCAATTTTCAGTGAAGCGACTGGCTTGTCGACCCAGCGAAATTTTTTCTTGTAATTGGGTTGCGAGTTGTTCGCGCTCTTCGGCATCTGTAATGGGTGGAGTATCGCCACGCAACAAGGCTTTAATAGCGAGGTGATTGTAATAATCGTTATAACGTCTGATCGGAGAAGTTACCATAGCATAAGCGGGAAATCCTAAACCAAAATGGGGGATTGCCTCAAACGACAAAGCGCCAGTTTGTTGCATACGTTGTAATAACGAATGCAAATAAATTGTAGTCGTATCCTCGCGTTGTTGGCGTAAAGAACGAAATAGATGGCAGTATGAATCCAGTTGCGATAAATCATCCGTGAGAAGATCTGGTCTGTCCTGCTGTAATAAATGTTTAGCTTCATCCAATCGCTCGGTACGAAATCCCGGATGAGTCGAGAAAATGCCATAACCCGGATTGCGTAGAAATAAATCACCTGCGCAAAGATTGGTTATCAACATGGCCTCTTCAACAATTCGATGGGCAATATTGCGTTCACGCTTTTCAACGTGATCGATTTTTTTCTGATCGTTCAGTATATAAAAATAATCGGCTCTATCTTCCATCACCAGTGCATTATTCAATCGCCATTCCAATCGATTTCCGGCAAAGGTTTTTAAATCGGTGAGTAGTTGAATAATTGTGTCAGGTAAATCAATCTTCTGTTGATTATCCAAAAAATCAGCAACAGATTGATAACTGAGTTTGTGATGCGAACGAATTTGTGCTTCACAAAATTGATAGTGTTGTATTTCTGCTTGTGCATTCAATGAAATTTTACAGACGAGCGCAGCACGTTTTTGTTCTGCCACAAGTGAATATGTATCCTGTGACAATTCCGAAGGCAACATGCCTTGAGTTAATCCCAATAGATAAAGGGTGTTGGCTCTTTCGCGTGCAGCCTGTTCCAATGCACTGCCCAATTGAATATGTTTACTCGGGTCGGCGATAGCGGTGTAGAGATCCCAGCCAGAATCTGTTTGTTGCAGATAAATCGCATCGTCCATATCGCGTGTATTTTCTGCATCTATAGTGACGAAGGGCAGGTGAGTTAAATCTTCTTCTTCATTTTCAAAGGTTAATGGAGTCCAGTTAATAGTATTAGCTTGTTGAGTGACTGCTGAAGTCCATTCACATGGCAATTCAAATTTCGCCAAGGTGTATCGCGCTTCCAATCCCGGGTCATTGGGTTTGCCAAGTATTTGAACAACACGTACCTGCGCTTTGCCTTCATTATTAAAAGGATGGCGAGATACTTGTACTTGGATGCGATCACCCAGTTCCAGATTTTTTCTGTCTTGCGGAGGAATAAATAACCAACGATTAAAATGTGGATGATCAGGCTCTAGAAAAAGATTGTTGCCTTTACTCATACAGCGGCCTACGAAATGCCTTGGGCCAGGCTGAATGAGTTTCACTAATGTCGCTTCAAGTTGGCTTTTGGCGTTTGTCGTTATTTCGACTTCCACGCGATCATCTGGCATTACACGTTGCATTTGGTCCGGGTCAATAAAGGCTTCGCGCCCATCGTCCAACAATACAAAACCAAATCGTTTACTGGTGGTACGAATGCGACCTGTGGCTATATCTTTTTGGGAAACCAGTGTGTTTTTCAGTTGAGCCAGTTGCTCTAACGCGTTTTTATTGAGCATGTGAATAAGTCATAGAATATTGGGCTGGGGATGATAACAAAAATTGCATATTATCGTCGCTAAGTCATACTGATAAAAAATTTGATTTCATGAGGAGTTTTGGTTGGAAGCATTAAACCAATTGATATTTTTAGGCGGTGCCTTGTTTCTGGTCAGTATTTTGGCCACTACTGTCTCACCGCGAATGGGGATGCCATTGTTATTGGTGTTTCTGTTGATTGGTATGTTGGTGGGTGAAGATGGATTTTTGGGGATTGAATTTGAAAATGTTAAGGCCGCTTACTTTATAGGCAACCTGGCGTTGGCTGTGATTTTGTTTGATGGTGGTTTGCGGACTGAAATCAGTTTATTTCGGGTGGGGTTAAGGCCAGCGCTATCACTTGCGACATTGGGGGTATTCGTAACAGTTGTAATTTGTGGTGTTTTAGCTTCCTGGATTTTGAATATTTCAATATTGGAAGGTTTGTTATTGGGGGCGATTGTTGGTTCGACTGATGCGGCGGCTGTATTCTCGGTTTTAACCAATCAGGGGTTGGCACTCAAAGCGCGCGTAGGTGCTGCATTGGAAATTGAATCCGGTCTTAATGACCCAATGGCCGTATTTTTAACACTGGCTTTTGTGGAGCTTTTGATTGCAAGTCATTCAGGGTTTAGTTTATGGATCTTGGGTGATTTTGTGTGGCAAATGGCGGTGGGTACTGCGATTGGAATTTTCGGTGGCAAAATTCTGGTAGTGGGAATTCAGCGTTTATCATTAAGCCCTGGCTTGTATCCCTTGTTAGCGCTATTCGGTGGTGTATTTGTTTTTGGTTTGGCCTCTGTTGTTCATGCCAGTGGCTTCCTCGCGGTGTATTTGGCGGGATTGATTGTTGGCAATAAAGTGTCGAGAGGCTTGTATAACATTCAGCGTTTTCATGATGGATTTGCCTGGCTGGCGCAAATCAGTTTGTTTTTGATGTTTGGATTGTTGGTTTCGCCGCACGAATTGTTAAGTTACGGTTTCAGCGCGTTATTATTGGGGGCAGTTTTAATATTTATAGCTCGCCCGATTGCAGTTTGGTTTTCTTTAATTCCATTTCAATTTTCTTGGCAGGAAAAAACGTTTATTAGTTGGGTGGGTTTGCGTGGCGCAGTACCCATTGTATTAGCTATGTTTCCCTGGATGGCTGGCGTTGAAAATTGGAAATTCTTTTTTAATCTTGCATTCGTGATGGTGATACTGTCATTAATCATTCAAGGTTGGACTGTAGGCCCGGTTGCACGCAAACTTAAATTAAATGTGCCTTCGAAAAGTTCCCGAGTACAGCGAGTGGAATTAGGAGTGCCGGGTGAAATTGGTCATGAATTTATTGGCTATCAATTAGCGGATGACAGCCCTGTTTTAAACAAACCACTTAAAAAGATTCGCCTGCCAGAAAAATCACGGCTCTTGTGTCTATTGCGTAATGGAGAATCTCATCTACTGCAGGATACTGAAAAATTTCAGGTCAATGATCACGTTTTTTTTCTTAGTAATCCTGAAGATTTGGAGGTGCTTGAAAAATTATTGGTCGGCGTCAATGAAACAGAACGCTTATCTGCAAGAGAATTCTTTGGTGATTTCACCATCCGTTCGCATGCAAAACTGAGTAGCTTAAGTGAGTTGTATCAATTTAGCGTTCCTGATGAAATGAAACATTGGAGTATTGCGCGTTATATTTTGAGTAAATATCGCCAACCCGTGATAGGCGATAGAGTCAGATTGGGGCATGTGGATTTTGTTGTGGTGAGCATTAAAAGTGATCGATTGGAAAAAATTGGGATGAAAATTCATCAGGGATAATGCAATTACAGTTCTCCACTTTGAAAAAAAGGGGGGGCAAGGGGGGATTTAAATTCTCGCAACTTTGGACATTTTAAATCCCTCCTAACCTCCCTTTTTCAAAGGGAGGGACATTTCTCTCCCTTGATGGGGAGAAAAATATCACAACCCCACGCATTCAAAACATTTCACATAAACCCCCTGAGGATCTTGCATCTGTTGAATATCCTGCAAGGGTTTTGTTAAAGGTTGAAATTGATTCAGCAATTGCAGACTGGAAAAATTATTTAACAGATGAGTCGGTGCAGGAATACTTGTACTTTCTGAAAGTGAACGGAAAAACTCCTCTTTGGGTGACAAGGTACGTTGAACAAATTCCACTGTGTAATCTTTCAAGTCTGCATCTTTTGCGATGGCATCAATCACATCTTGTAAGCTGCCTAAATGATCGACCAGCCCAATTTCTTTTGCGGTGCTACCTGTCCAGACATGACCTTGCGCAATAGCATCAATTTGTTCGGGTGTTTGTTTGCGTGAGTCTGCAACTAAATGTACAAAACGTTGATAAATATTATCGACGCCTGCTTGAATAACCTTGCTGGCTTTTTCTGATAGTGGGCGATCAAGACGCATATCGCCCGCCAATTCTGTGGTGCCAACCCCATCAGTGTTGATGCCGATTTTTTTCAAGGAGTTTTCGAGGGTAGGGAAAGCACCAAATACACCAATCGATCCGGTAATGGTGGTTGGTTGTGCCCATATTTGATCGCCAGCGGTTGCCATCCAATATCCACCCGACGCCGCAACACTGCCCATCGACATATAAACAGGATATTTTTTCTCACCCATTTGTTCACGTAACGACATTATTTCCGAGCGAATAATTTCAGAAGCGAAAGCACTTCCGCCACCAGAATCTATGCGTATAACCAGTGCTTTAATATCTTTGTCATCTCGAACTTGACGCAGTAATTCCACCATGTTTTCGCCGCCAATAGTGCCTTCCGGTTGATAACCATCGACGATATTGCCTGACGCAACAATCACTGCCACTTTGTTGTTGCTAAGCTTGGGTTTTGCGCGTTGGTGGAATAAATAATCTTTCACTGATGCGGAAGCGTAGGTTTGTTTATCCTGACCTTTACCTATAGCCGTTTGCAGGTAATTTTCCAAACCTTGACGCGGTAAAGCTTGGTCAACCAGCTTTTTTTCCAGTGCTAATTTCGCAGAGTTTCCAGACACTAATAAAATGTGTGCATCCATATTATTAATAAAATCATTCACACTGCCTGCGGATAATTGACGGCTGGTTTCAACTTGTTGGGTGAATTGAGCCCAAAGTTGATTGATCCATTCTGAATTATGTTCACGGGATTCATCCGACATATTGTCACGCAAATAAGGCTCCAAAAAATCTTTGTATTTTCCAGAACGAAATGCGTGGATGTTTATGCCCAATGAATCCAGTGCAGATTTGTAATAATTCATGTAGCGCGCAAATCCTGTTAATTCCAGTGCGCCCATTTCATGCATTAAAATTTCATCGGCAAAGGTTGCCAAGTAATACTGATCCTGAGAATAGTTTTCGCTGACAGCAATAATTTTTTTGCCAGATTTTTTGAACTCAGTCAGCGCTTGACCTATGTCATTCATTTTGGAGATGCCACCACCCTGCAAACGAGACAGTTGCAATACAATATGAGTGACACGTGTGTCATTGGCGGCATACTGAATGGCTTCTACCAAATCGCGCACAAGTGTTTCCGATTCTTTTTGGTTTTCATCGGCCATCATTAAGCTAAGAGGGTCAACGTAAGTTTTTTGATCAACTAGTATTCCTGATGGTGCAAGAGTCAAGGCAAATTTTTCAGGTAGTGGCTTGGGTGCATTTGCACCAATAAAACTCAGAAATATCATGATTAAAAATAGATAAAAAATACTTTTGAAGATGATACGAATGACATTCAATATTTTTCCAATAGCAGAAAAGAACAGGCGAAATGGCCCAGGCTTATCGGGAGTAGGTGGTGGCGATACAGGAGCGGGCCGTGTTGCTGGTGCAGGTGAAGAATTTTGTGGTTCGTAGTAGTTAACTGACATAAAAGTTCCTTAATCTTTTTGCGAAAACCCGGTTTTCTGTTGGGATAAAAAATATTGATGATATTGCATCCAGCGGCTGGTCATCATGGATGAAATAAATAAACTGGTAACTAAAAAAGTCATTAACCAATCACTCCATTGATTGCGTGCATAGGCGTTGGTCATTACCACCACAAAATAAACCAGGCACACAAAACATAACCAGGAATAAGTACGAAAGGTTTGCTGGATAAGACCGGGAATAAAAATCAACAGTGGGATTAATTTCAAAAATAACATAGGCCAGTCAACAACAGGAGTTTGCAAGGAAAGTAAACTTATTAATCCAACCAAACCCATATAACTGATCAGTGCGATGGGCTTACCAAATAGAATTTTTTTACGATAGATCTCACCCTGCTCAGGGGTTAATACCAGTGTTTCTTTATTGCGGTTATACATGCGAATTTATACCGATAATTTTTTGGCTATGTCTGCCACACGTTTACCTAAGGCGTGGCAGAGTTTTATTTCATCTTCACTGAGCACTGAGGGTTTTTCACCTACTGCTAAATGAGAGGCACCATAAGGTGTGCCACCGGTTTGGGTAGAGTGTAGAGAAGATTCGGAATAGGGAATGCCGGTAATCAACATGCCTTGATGCATCAGCGGCAGCATCATGGAGAGTAGGGTAGATTCTTGTCCGCCATGCAATGTGGATGTGGAGGTAAAAACTGCAGCAGGTTTGCCAATTAAATCGCCGTTCATCCAATGACTACTGGTTCCATCCAAAAAATATTTCATAGGTGCAGCCATGTTACCAAACCGGGTTGGACTGCCGAGAATTAAACCGGCACAGTCTTTCAGGTCATTGGACGAGCAATAGATAGCACCGGATTCAGGAATCGCAGCTTCAGTGGCTTCAGTAGTGGGAGATACACTGGGGACTGTTCGTAATCGGGCTTCTATATCACCCGTCAACTCAACGCCTCTGGCAATTTGTTTTGCCATTTCCAAGGTTGAACCATTGCGACTGTAATAAAGAATTAAAACGTATTTCATGAGAATTCCTTGGTTTTCTGGACTTTGTGCTAGAGTGCCGGCCAATTTTAGTGACTGATTATAACGGTAATTAATTCTGGAGCACTTATCTTGTTAAGCGGCTGGTTAAAAGAATTCAAGATGAAAAGACCTTGGTTTGGAAGAGTTTGTGGTATTTGTAGTTGGTTAAAAGGTTTTTTGATCTTTGGCTAC
Organism: Cellvibrio sp.; assembly: GCA_016712405.1. Lineage (GTDB taxonomy): Bacteria > Pseudomonadota > Gammaproteobacteria > Pseudomonadales > Cellvibrionaceae > Cellvibrio. The sequence goes on from JADJRD010000001.1 coordinate 415,117, forward strand.
CAACACTTTGACTCCAGCAAGTGCTTAACCAGTGCGGCTGCGCTGACCTATGTTTCTTTGTTCGCTATAGTCCCCCTGATCACCGTGACTTATGTCGCCTTTTCATTTTTCCCTAGTTATCAGGCTATGGGGCTGCAAGTAGAAGAGTTTTTGTTCCGTCATTTTTTGCCGGATACCAGTGCTGATTTGATTAATTACCTGAAAACCTTTGCGCATCAGGCAAAAAACCTGACCTGGTTTGGTGTTATTTTTTTGGTCTTTTCTGTGCAGATGATGCTGAGAAATATCGAAGATAATCTGAACTCTATCTGGGGCGTAAAACGTCGACCCAGAGGATTTTTGAAATTGGTGATTTATTGGCTAATTTTGAGTATTGGCCCACTATTGCTGGGTGTGACTTTAGCATTGAGCACCTATGTATTTTCTTTGCAATTGTTTGGTGGCATCAGCGAAACCAAGGCCATCAAAACCTTATTGGGTACCGCACCTTTTATGCTGACTTGGGTGGCGTTTACTGTTTTGTTTGTCGCTCTGCCTAATAGCCGGGTAACACTCTGGCACGGTGTTGTCGGGGCGGGTATTACCACCCTGTTCTTTCATGGACTGAAAGCCGCCTTTACCTGGGGTGTAAGTTATTCATCCTACGGCTTAGTCTACGGAGCCTTCGCTGCAATTCCCTTATTTTTGTTATGGATAAACCTGACTTGGGCCATTATCTTGGGTGGGGCGGTATTGGTATTTAGTATTGAAAATTATCAACACAATAAAATCAATCGATCTTAAAAAAAGCCAGCGATTTAAAAATCCCAGTCTATACTCCAGTAAGACCTAGAATCTTAATCTCTAAAAGACTGGATTTTTCTGACTTATGGCGATACCTCTGTTGATTTGTGATGACTCCCTGATGGCTCGCAAGCAGGTGGCCAAGTCTTTGCCTAATGGATGGGAAGTGGATATTACTTTTGCGACTAATGGTCTCGAAGGTATTCAAGCCATTCGGGAAGGTAAAGGCGAGATGGTTTTTCTGGATCTCACCATGCCGGAAATGGATGGCTATCAAGTATTGGAAACTGTGAAACGAGAAGGACTGAATGCCATGATCATCGTGATTTCTGGCGATATTCAACCCACCGCCCATGAGCGAGTGACCAGTTTAGGCGCTATGGACTTCATCCGAAAACCGGTCAATCCTGATAAGCTGGCTGATACCCTACGAAAGTTCGGCTTGATTTAATTGTGTAAAAAGATGAAAGCTTTTTCATCTTGGCCAATCTGTTTACAAATCCTACATCAACAATAATGAGTGAGATCTTGAGTGTTTTCTCTTTCCAAATTTGGACAAAAACTCTGTAATCAATCTGGCATAGTGACCTTAATGGATGATCTGGGCGATGCCTTACGAAATAATCCCGACATGATTTTTATGGGAGGTGGAAATCCTGCCATTATTCCTGAAGCACAAGTCACATTTACCAATGCTTTAAATGCCACATTAAACGATGAAAATACTTTACGAGAATTTCTCGGCGTTTATCAGCCGCCGCAAGGCGATGCCGGAGTATTGGATGACTTGGCAACACTTTTTCAACATCAGTATCAGTGGCCTATCACGCGCGATAATATAGCCTTAGCGAATGGCAGTCAGTCTGCATTTTTTGTGTTGTTTAATTTATTTGCCGGGGAATTTGCAGAGGGTTCGCGCAAACAAATTCAATTTCCCTTGGCACCAGAATATTTAGGTTACAGCGATTTAGGTATTTCAGAGAACCTTTTTACGGCCACAAAACCGGGTATTGAATTGGTTGGGGATCACTTTTTTAAATATCACGTCGATTTTTCTGCGCTCAAAATTACTGAAAAAACCGGTGCTATTTGTGTTTCACGCCCAACTAACCCTACCGGCAATGTCATCAGCGATGAAGAATTGACACAATTGGATTTGTTGGCAAAAACTCATCGCATTCCTTTTATCATTGATGGCGCTTACGGTACTCCTTTTCCAAATATCATTTTTTCAGATGCTGAACCACTTTGGAATGACAATATCATTTTGGTGTTAAGTTTATCGAAATTAGGTTTGCCCGGTGCGCGTACTGGAATTGTGATTGCGAATCCCAAGATTATTACAGCATTTGCCAAAGCCAATACTATTTTGAATTTGGCAACAGGTAATTTGGGGCCCGCCTTGCTGCGCAATTTATTGTCGACGGGAAAACTCATGTCCTTAAGCAAGGAATGTTTGGCGCCTTTCTATCGGCAGCGCATGTTACAAGCAGTTGACTGTTTTCAATCTGCATTGAATGGCTTGCCCTATCGTATCCATCAACCGGAAGGTGCGATCTTTTTGTGGCTTTGGTTTCCTGACTTGCCCATTACTAGCCAAATTCTCTATGAGCGTTTGAAGCAACGAGGAGTTCTCATAGTATCAGGGCATCATTTCTTTCCTGGAATAACAGAGAATTGGGCGCATAAAGAACAATGTATTCGTGTCACTTATTGTCAAGATCCAGAAAAACTCAGACAAGGAGCCAGGATCATCGCAGAAGAAGTATTCAAGGCTTATTCACAAATGGCGATTAGTGTCTAAACTCTGGGTAAGACAGAGGAAAACTGGATGCGTCAGGATATCCCTAAAGGGCCATAGAATTACATGTCTCCCAGTTGAAGCTGGGAATGTTTGTGACTGCTTTGGATAAAAGCTGGTTAGAAACTCCATTTCTAGTGCAAGGGATTTTGATTCAATCGCAAGAAGATATTGATAGGATTTCAGAACACTCGACATTTGTTTGGATAGATCCCCATAGGCAGTCAATTCAATTGATGGGAAAGTTGAAAACGATTTCATCTCAATCAACTCACTCGCCCCAAATTAAAAATAAAACCATTGAAAAATCCTCTGAATCATTGCATTTAAAAAAGCAGGTCAAACACTACTCCAAAATTGAAGAAGTAGAACGAGAGCATTCTACGGCTTACAAAGTGTTTGCAGAAGGAAAAGAGGTGATCAAAGAAGTCTTGGGTGCCGCTGCAGTCAATGTAACTCCTGATCGAGACAAATCCAAAAATCTGGTTAAGTCTTGTTTGGATAGTATTCTTAGAAATCCAGATGCTTTGCTGTGGATGACTAAAATTCGGGAAGAAGATGAATACACTGCAGAGCATTGTTTAAGTGTGTGCGTTCTTGCAATTGTCTTTGGTCGCTATCTCGGTTTAAAGGAAAAAGATTTAACCCTTTTGGGGATGTGTGGTTTATTACATGATGTTGGAAAAATGCAGGTGTCTGCAGAGCTGCTGAATAAACCCGGCGCATTAACAGCGGATGAATTTTCTGAAATAAAAAATCACACACTTAGAGGATACGAATTACTTTCTTCAAATGATAAACCTCTCCCCAGTATTATTGCTGAAACAGCTGTTGGGCATCACGAACGTATGGATTCGCGTGGCTATCCCAAAAAGATTTCCGCAAGTACTTTACCTGAATTGGTTCGTATTATTTCTATTGTTGATGCCTATGATGCAATGACAGCCGATCGATGTTATTCGGCAGCTAAATCAACCACAGCGGCTCTAAAAATTATTTATGAAGAAAGAGGCAAACAATTTGATGAGGATTTGGCGCTTGCATTTATTCGTTGCATTGGAATTTATCCGCCGGGCAGCTTAGTGGAGTTAATGAATGGATCTGTTGGCATAGTGTTGGATGTCAACGAAAAATACCGTCACTTGCCTCGAATTATTATTCTTCGGGATGCGGATAATATGGTATTTTCGCCTTACATAGTCAATTTGATCGAAATTGAATTTGGTGATTTGGATTCAGGCTATCTTGTTAAATCTACACTAAAATCAGGCGCGCATGGCATCGATGTAAAAAATTATACTCGACATTCCGAATCCTAGAAAAAAGAATTACTACAGAATGCGGCAAATAGATTTAGTAAAACATTACGCTCAAAAACGATGTCTGGTAGTTGATGATATGCCGGACGTTCGTGTCGCATTAACCAATATGTTAAGAGTATTTGGTGTGTTGGAGATCGATATAGTCGCCAATGGTGAACAGGCGATGGAAATTTGTCGATCAAATCATTTTGATATGGTGCTTTGTGACTACAATCTTGGGCAGGGCATGGATGGCCAGCAAGTATTAGAAGAGCTTCGTTTTCGTAATCAATTAAATAACACCAGTATTTTCGTGATGGTTACTGCTGAATCATCGCGTGAAATGGTATTGGGCGCATTGGAGTACAGGCCTGATGACTACATCACCAAACCTATTACGACAGCATTATTACGTACGCGGCTTGATAGAGTAGTGTTACGCCATCAAGAACTGATTAAAATTAAGCAGGCCATGGATGAAAAAGATTACGAAAAAGCGATGGTGAGGGGTGATGAGCGATTAGATAACAATACCTCTTATCGTAGTAATTGTTTGCAGATTAAAGCAGAAATGAGTTTACGTTTGTTGAATTTTAAACAGGCTGAAGATATATATCGTAACGAATTAAAAGAGCATCCTGTAATTTGGGCCAAATTAGGCTTGGGTAAAACCTTGGTAGCAAAAAAAGAATATGAGGATGCACAAAAACACTTACAAGAAGTGGTGGCATCGGACAGGCGATATGTCGAAGCCCATGATTTATTAGCTGATGCCTATTTAGGATTAGGTGATCAGGTGAAAGCACAAGAATCCATGCAAGAAGCTGCTGCCATTTCACCCAAATCAGTCATGCGTCAGCGACGCTTAGCCAATTTAGCTAAATTAAATGATGATACAGAAGCGGTTTTGAATGCTAGCCGTCAAGCGCTTAGGGTTGCAAAAAACTCTTGTTATGAATCAGAAGAAGATTATTTTAACTTGGCGAGAGAGTTAACTGATTTAAGTGCAGAAGGTGCGTCAGATGCCTCCGATCATTATATAAAGGAAAGTTTTGAAGTTTTAGGACGGTTACAAAAGAAACCCTATTTTGATGCTAGTGCTGATGCGCAATCGAACGCATTAAAATCTCGAGCCATGATCAATCAACGCAAAGTTGTAGAGGCGGAAAAATATTTAATCAAGGCATTGCAAATTGTGAATAACGCGCAGGATTCAATCAGGCCTGAAGCCAGTTTGGATTTGGTGAAGACGCTACTAAAATCCGGAAATAAAGACAAAGCCAATGAGTTGTTGCAAAACCTGGCGGACAAACACAGTGATAACCCTTCAATACTTCAAAAAGTCGATGCCATGTCTGATAACCCCCGAAGTCAGGAAGGGCGATCGCGCGCTGCACATATGACCAAAAATGGAATTGGATTCTATGAGCAGAAAAAATATCGCGATGCAATTAAGGTGTTTCGAAATGCTGTCGGTGTATTTCCCGGGCATTTAGGTTTGAATTTAAATCTTATTCAGGCTGCAGTAGCGGAGATAAAAGAGGGTGGTGATAAAAAGGGATTGGAATCTGTTTGCCGAAAAGCCTTGCATAGAGTCAGTGGAATTGACAAGCAAGATTCTCAATATGCCCGTTACGACTATTTGCGCAAACAAATAGATGAAATTTTTCCGCAATCCCGTTAGTATGCGCGGCCTTCCCGTTACTCGGGGTCAGTAACTTATACAAATGACCTCGCCTTTTTATTCCCTCTGCGAGTTATTATGTCATTTGATCAATTAGCCTTATCCCCTGAAATTTTAAAAGCCTTGTCAGAAAAAGGTTACTCAGCGCCAACGCCTATTCAACAAAAAGCAATTCCAGTCATTCTATCGGGTAAGGATATTTTGGCGGGAGCACAAACTGGTACTGGTAAAACAGCCGGTTTTACCTTGCCTTTATTACATTTATTGCAACAGAAATCTGTCAATAAATTACCCAATGGTCGCAAACCTGTGCGCGCTTTAATTTTAACGCCGACGCGTGAATTGGCTGCTCAAGTTCATGACAGCGTGCGTACTTATGGAAAATATTTATCTCTTCGTTCTCAAGTGGTATTTGGTGGTGTGAGTATTAATCCCCAGATGATGAATTTGCGTGCAGGCGTGGATATTTTGGTCGCTACGCCCGGTAGGCTTCTTGATTTAATTAATCAAAATGCAGTCTCGATTAGCAATATCGAAATTTTTGTATTGGATGAAGCCGATCGCATGTTGGATATGGGGTTTATTCATGACATTAAAAAAGTCATGGCCTTGTTACCTAAGAAGCGACAAAATTTACTTTTCTCTGCTACCTTTTCTGATGAAATAAAAACCCTTGCAGATAAAATATTAAATTCACCCGAATTAATTGAAGTGGCTAAACGGAATACCACTTCTGAATTGGTTGAGCAGAGGGTGCATCCAGTTGATCGTCATCGAAAACGTGAATTGCTTTCACATTTAATTCGCAAGGGCGATTGGCAACAAGTCTTGGTATTTACGCGCACTAAACACGGCGCCAATAAATTAACCGAACAATTAATTCAGGATGGCATTTCAGCAGCGGCTATTCACGGAAATAAAAGTCAAGGAGCAAGAACCAAGGCATTAGCTGATTTTAAATCGGGCAGCATCCGCGCATTGGTCGCAACCGATGTGGCAGCAAGAGGTATAGATATTGATAAATTGCCACACGTAGTCAATTTCGAATTACCCAATGTGCCGGAAGATTATGTGCATCGGATTGGTCGAACGGGCAGGGCAGAAGCTGAAGGTGAAGCGGTCTCTTTGGTGTGTGTTGATGAGCAAGAATTTTTGCGCGATATTGAAAAATTAATTAAAAACCCTATTCCTAAATCTCTGGTGCCTGGATTTGAGCAAGATCCTAATGCCAAGCCTGAACCCATTAAATTAGGTCACAGAACCACTATCGGTGGTCGTGGAAAACCAGCGCCAAAATTAGGTGAAAAACCTCGTGCTAATAAATCGCAAAATAAAACGGGGAAAACACAAGCTTCAAACAATAAAAATCAGCGTAACCGCAAACGAGTTGACGATAGAGTGTCTGGCGGTAAACCCTAGGGAGCGCTCAAAGAGCTCTGAGTCAGGTTATTGCAAGCCGCTCAATTGATAGTGATTGTTGGCGTTGCGCGTCAACGTAATTCGACGATTGGTTGAGCCGCTGACTACAACGTCAAAGCATGCCTGTTGAGCACTGCAACCACTGGTAACTTTTGTCACGCTGGCGCTGGGTAGACCTCCCATATATTGTGTGCTGGCTTGTAGCAGGAATACACGAACATCTTCGCTGACATCATTGTCAGGCACCCAGCGGAACAATTTGCGGCGCTCCACCTCATTACTATTGTTGGTGATTTTGAGAATGGCAATGCCACCGCGAGTGGTAATTGCATCATCGCGAAAGTCGGCATCGCTTGGCAAAAAATCCGGTACATCAGTTTGAAATGATCCGGGCTCCATACCTGCGGCACGAATACGCCCGAGAGTGTCTGACACGGCGCCCGGTGGCACCATGGTGCAAATGGGTTCCAGTAATATGCTGTTGCTGTCAGGTTGACTCAGTTGAATGTCATTCGATGTTAGCGCAAGGTTGGTGTTACAGCCTGTGTTGAGGTCGTCTTTGGTGAGCCAGAACTCCTGAATTTTTGACTCTTTGCCCGGTTTAGCTTTAAAGGAGTCGATAATTAAAAAATTGCCCTTTTCAATGGGCACTAACCAACGGTAAAAATATTCCAATGGGCCGGTCATGGCTGGGCGCGCAAATTCTGCGGGACTGGAGCCACTATAAACTGGTGTACCATCGGCTTGGATGACCGATATGTTATCGATTGTTTTCTTTTCGATGATGCCAATGCTGCCATCGGCTTCTGCCTTGTAAAGCTTGCGTAGCCAACCATTATTATCAAGCTCTTCAAAAGCGCTCGGAATAATAATCATGCTGGCACCAATAATATGGTCGATTTGGTTGGTGTATTTACCACCCACTCGGACAAATAAGTCGTAATCAAAATAATTCCGATTGATCAGCCCGTAACCAAAGTCATAAATCAAACGATTGCCATAAGCGGCCCAGATGACTGCACCAAAATCCATTTCGCGATGTGGTGTGGCATTGGGTACAGTATTTACTGTGAGATAGGTCTGATTGGCTTGACTGTAGTAGGGGGTAATATCGGTAGCTGTTTCACCTGCTGCTGTTGCACCTGGGCGAAATTGGCGCAGCATTCCCTGGCCGTATTCACTAAAGACCAGTGTCGTAGATGTTTGCCGGGTTGCATTGCAGGAGCGGGTAATGCTCAGCCAGTCGCGTGCCATAGCGGGTTCGACTGTCCAAGGGTCGTAAAAGCCATGGTCGTGATAGGAGTTCATAAAGTACAAGAGGCTCAAACAGGCATCGGGCGATTGGCTACCCAGTGGCGATAGCCCCAGTACTTCACGGTGTAGCATAAGTTCTAAGGGGGCAAAGCTGGATAAGCCCCGGTTATCCCATGAGTCTCCAAAATCAACCATGCGACCGTCGGGCGAAACATTAGTGATAATCCACTGCGAGCTGGCTTCAGCGGCAGCAAACCAATTAAAACTATGAATTATTTGGCCAAACGAAGATTTCAATAAGACGTTCATATCTCTGATTGACCCATAGGCGGCATTAAAGTAGCTGGGGCCTTCAAGGTAGGAACCATCGCTCAGATAGTAAGGGCGATGTTTCCAGTTATAGTTCAATACATCTTTCAGTACTTGCTGTGCTTTTTCCGGTTTTTCGTAGAAATACAATATGGCCCAGTGCAGAGCGGCGTTGTTGAGTACCGGTGTCCAGTTGTTGCCGTTGGCAAGATTCCAATGATTTTTCTCGGCTGACTTGATAAAGCTGTCAACCTCATACTCCAGCTCTTGTTCGATATAACTGCGATCAGTTTGGTTGAGCGAAGGGTTATCCCAAAATGTATCTTGAAAAAGTGTCCAAAACTTAAATGCCGGTTCAGCTCCCAAATCGAAAAACTCTTTGTATGCTTTGTGCCAATGCGCATTGAATTGATAGCCGGCAGGATAGCCAATTTCTGTGCTTCACAAGGGTGACACGCCAGTGCGGGGAGCATTACGCAAGCGAGTTATTTCGGCGGTAATAAACTTGGTCACCAGCTCTTGAGTTTGTGCGGCGCTGAATTGACAAGCACCACCATTGTTGGGGTTTTGTTGATGGCAATAAAGTAGCTTGCGAATAAGATAGAGCAGGCGTGCTTGGCTGGTATGGTTGCCCGCTGTGTTCGTCGTAATGGTGCCGGTCATGTAGGGTTTGGCATCGGAATGCGTAGCGAGGTCGGTTGGTATCACTGCGTTGGGGGTAGTTGGCAAACAACGAATGCCTCCCTTGGTATTTAAATCCCACTGACCTTGCATTTGTTTTACTGTACCCACGCCGCTTACAGTGCCACCCATTGAGCAGTTAGGGTCTAACTCTTCAAATGCGCGCATACGTTGAGTGAGTTCAGAGTTGCTGCCATAGAGTCGAGGGTGACCGGTATAGGGCTGTTTAGTGGAATGAATCACCGCATCATCCAGCGCATTTTTGCGCTCTGAGGTAATAGCTCCACCCCACAAATGCGTTAGATCCATCGCGCTGATATTCGGTGGGGCTGCGGAGCTGACTGCGGCTGAATTTGAATTGCTCGATGCGCTGCTGGGTTCACTGCTATAAAGAACGCTGCTTTGGCTCAAACTATTTACATGGTTAGAACTTTGGGCGGCGCTAAGGTTGGCTGAGCTGCGATTTGTAGTTGACGATGGATCTTCGTTGCTCTGGTCGCTTCCACCGCACGCGCTTAGGCTTAAAATTAATCCAGCCCAAGCCATTTTTATCAATAGTGTTTTTGCGAAGTTTGAGCCAAATTCGGGAGTCGGGCTGAATGTTGATCTGGTCATCTCAAGTGCTCGGATAATCAATAGTATTCGGTGTATGGGTTCTCGCTAGCTAAGTGCAGTGTACAGCAAATATTATTATAGGTCGTTTGTACATGAACCGGGCAAGTGTTCGATTTATTGACAATTTTTTAAAGCTGTCGGAAGTCCTGAAAGTTTAAGGATATGCGTTTATGCAAAGGTCTCTAATGTCTCGAATATAAAGAACGTCCCTGTTCTTAAAAAATTAAACGGCGTAATAGTGATAAAGATTAATACTCAACGGCGTGACTTCGAGTGAATCGGCTTTGGCATTAAATTGTGATTCACGAACAACCACTTCCGGTTCTTTGCCAACCTGATTACGTGAATCTACACGCGGGCCAGTGAAATTGAAATTTTTCCCCAGGGGTTTGTGTTTAAAACCTTCAAAACCGATTTGCAGTTTTTGTGCAGATTCAGTTGCATTCACCACTGCCAGTATTAAGGTTTTTCCGTCAGCACTTAGCGATGCAGATAAATCCAATGGATAAGTCGGACTACCAGAATTCACTCTTGGTTGATCACCACCGATTGGATATTGCGGGGCCGGTTGCGGTGAATTGCCATCGACTGCAATGGGAATTGAACCGAAATGTTGATTGTATAGTTGGAACACACGACCGCGAGTGCTGATAATCGATTGGGTACGATTGAAATCCAACCAGCCAGTTGCCATGGTGTAACCGGCCATATCGATAAAATCCGTGTGACGGAAAAATTCATGGAAAGTCATGGCAACGGCCAAACAACCTTGCAAATCATCTTGAAAGTGAAAGGCCCACTCATCAAAAAATACTTTGACACTGCCTTTGTTTAATTCCGGGAATAATTTTTTGTAATCTTCCCAAGCATCCACCATGGTGCGCACGCGGTTCGGCATTTGACGCGACCATTCTTGCAACGACTGTTGAACGTCAAACAATTTTCCGGTTTTTAAATCAAAACGTTTGTTTTCAGGCGGATAAGCATGAGTCGCCAGTGCATCAAATTTGCCCCAGGAATTCTTTAACATGCCATAGGCCCAATCGCGTTCTGACCCTACTTCTACTTGTGGCTTACCGCGATAAAAATACCTTGGCCGGTTGTCATTTCATCCACAAAACCACCGGGCGCAATAATATAAATCGAAGGATCAACTTTACGCATAGCATCAGCAAACATATTGTGTTTGATGGTGTATTGTTCACGCGCCATATGCCCAAATTGCCAATGGCCGTACATTTCATTACCAATGTTCCAATATTTAACTTTGTAAGGGTCTTTGCGCCCGTGTGCGGCGCGTTGCGCACCCCAGACGGTATCGACTGAACCATTTACATACTCAACTAACTCAGCACCTGAGCGCGGTTCGCCCGATCCTGTATTTACACACCAGTAAGGTTCGCATTTAATTAATTCGCACAATTGCAATAGTTCATTCAGTCCAACGTCATTGGGTTGAACGGCTTTCCAAACCGGATCCAAAATCGGTGGCCGCTTGTCCAGTTCACCGATAGTATTTTTCCAATCATAAGCTGACAGAAAATTACCGCCGGGCACACGCAAAATTTTACAATCCATTTCACGCATCAACGCCAAGGTATCAGCACGGAAACCTTGCACATTGTCTTCCGGCATCAAAGACACCGCACCTAATCGCAATTGGCCTTTTCCTTTGGCGGTAATTTCGATACGTCCGCTGGTAGTTTCAACGGGGCAATCAAATGTTATGGGAATTGTTTGCCAAATTGAGGTTGATTGAATTTTTACCGTTGATCTTTCTGATTCCCCATCACCCCAAATCAAGCTGACTGAAATCTGTGTTTCTTTTTCAGATTTTGCAATTAAACGGCCAACATATTTTTTTACGGAGAGCGCGAGATTATGTTGCATGATTCCGCGTGCAGAAGAACCCAGTTTAATATTCGGACTGTGCTCACCTACATAAGCATCTTGAGTATCCAATGAGATGTTGCTCATTGAGCCCAATCCCACCCATTTATTGACATATCCCATGGCACCTCGACGATCAGTAGGTTTTTCATCAGGTTTTTCCAAAACACCAAAATAAAATTTCCGATCATCCAACACTTCGCTCCATAGGCTGTGATTAATGAGGCTACCTATGTGTTCAAGAAAACCGCCATAAATATAAGGAGAAATTTTTGGGCGCTTATTTTTTGCATTCACCAAGGCTTTAACACCGGTTTTTTCCAAAGCCAGCCCAGGCAATGAAAATGATGATGCAACCAGAGAAGACCCAATAAGTAATTGCCGACGAGAAAGATTGAGGATTTTGTTATTCATAATTTCACCATCCTGAGTTAGTGGAGGGTGAAGGATATAATTTTGTCAGACAATTACAATAGGGTTTGCAGAAATTATCACTTGAAAGTGCTGCTGAATTGTGAAAAAAGCTGATCTAGCTCTCGTTTTGTCAGACGAAAACGGTTTCATGACAACTATCACAAAAAAGACGTGTTGCTCAATATTCGAATTTTGGAGGGGTTGGCATCAGGCAGTGGTTTTATTCTGTCTCTGATGAGCTCATCAATATTTTTTGCAGTCGGTTGATTATTTTTCATCGGTCAATTCCAGGCCGCTCACTCTTTTGTCCGCAATACACATTGTGACAAAAGCGAGACTACTCAATACCAAAAATCCACAAGTAATTGGAATCAACGTGTTGTTATAGGCTTGTCCAATACTGGTGCCAATGACAAGTGATATGACCGATGAAGTTGATCCAATAATGGCTGAAGCAATTCCAGCGATATGCCCCATAGGTTCCATTGCAATTGCATTCAGGTTGCCGAATAGGAAACCGAAACAAAAGAAAATTAGGCTCGCAAAAATTAAAAACATCCAAAGTGTAATTTCAGTTACTGCATGAAGTAAAAGAAACATAGAAGAAACAGCCATCATGGTTTTAACTGCCATAAAGCATATTCGGTGCATTCCCATCTTTTCGACAACCAATGAATTGCATAGAGAGGCAGCGCCAAACACTAAAGCCAATAAACCGAAGTAAAGCGTAAATAATTTTCCAGTATTAAATTGAACCTGAAATATTTGCTGGGATGAATTCAAATAACCAATCAGACTGCCAAAAAATAATCCCATGCAAAGGGTATAACAAATGGTCACGCGGTGAGTTAAGACCTCTTTAAAGCCAGCAGAAAAACTGGCCGTGGAAAAAGTAATGCGTTTTTCTTTGGGTAAGGTTTCTTCCAACCTGAAAAATATCCAGGCGGTGATGATGATGGAGTAGCCAACATAAAATAGAAAAATGCTTCGCCAATCGTCCAATAAAATAATCGCCTGGCCTAATGAAGGTGCGATTGCAGGAACTCCCATAAATATCAACATGACAATCGACATAATTTTAGCCATTTGCCTGCCAGAGAATTGATCCCGTACGACAGAAATGGCAGATACATAGGGGCCTGAAACACCCAGCCCTTGAATAAATCGACCGAACAAAAGTGTGTTAAGGTCTTTAGCAAAAAAACAGATTAAACTGCCCACTAAAAATAAGCTTATACCGACATAGAGTATTTTTTTGCGACCGCTTGCGTCAGATAAGGGGCCGCAAATTAATTGGCCAATGGCCATACCAAGAAATATGGCACTAATCAGTAATTGAACTTTATTGGCACTCTCGATCTGTAGTTCCTGTCGGATTAGGCCAAGTGCTGGTAAAAGCGCGTCAATTGAAATGGCAATTATTGACATCAGCAACGCAATTAGAATGGTGAACTCAGTCGTTGATATTGTGTAACGCTTTGCTGATCTAGACATATAAAAAATCGCTACACTCTATTTAAAATTATTTCTAACACGATTTTGCTGCCGAAATAAGCCAGCATCAAACTGATAAATCCTGCCAGCGTCCAGCGTATTGCTTTGTTTCCTCGCCAGCCACGGAAGTAGCGCCCCCAAAGTAATCCTGCGTAAATAAACCATGCGGCGATTGCGAATACTGTTTTGTGGGTTTGATGTTGTACAAACATATCCTCAAGAAACCAAAATCCCGAAACAATAGCAAGAGTTAACAAAATCTCACCAATCCATACAAACTCAAATAAGAGAGATTCCATGGTTTGTAAAGGAGGGAGCAAACGAGTTTGTGAAATATGTTGTTTAGTTTTTAATGATTTATTTTGATACGCCAGGAAGATAGCTTGAAGACTTGCGATGGTTAATAAGCTATAAGCCAAGATAGACAGTATGACGTGAGATGCAAGTTCATAATCCAACAATAAATACTCGCCCCAATAATTGCCTAGTAGAGCTGCAATCAGCGAGAGACAAGAGAGGGGGAATAACAAAATAAATAAATTATGTACAGGTTTTTTCAAGCTGCTGATTAACACAATCGCATTGATTACCCAAAATATTAACGAAGAAGCGTTGAATAAACTCAATTGAAATCCACTCGGCGTGAAACTCACACTAAAAATACCCAAGCCATGAATCAGAAGTGCTAGCACACAGATGCCCCAAAGTTGGCTTTTCGATGGCGGTAATTGATGCCTGACTGCACGCCATAAATAGATTGACGCGAATAAATAAATTAACAGTGCGGCAAAGTTTGCGAGAAGTGTGGTCATGATCGGTCAAGGAGTAATTAAACGTTGGGCTAGTGTGTCACAGCAAGGCTTTAAAATATAGGCGGAATTGAGAGGTCGCAAGTCTTGAAGTGAGGGGGTATAATTCGGCCAATTTTTGCATTGAATGAGACGTTTTTATGTTTGACAACCTGACTGACCGCCTTTCCCAAACCCTTCGTAGCATTACCGGTAAAGCCCGGTTGAGCGAAGACAATATCAAGGACGCATTGCGTGATGTCCGTAAAGCCTTATTGGAGGCGGACGTTGCTTTACCCGTGGTCAAAGCATTTATCGATCAGGTTCGCAGTCGTGCCATGGGGCAACAAATCAGCAAGGCGCTTAATCCGGGTCAGCAATTCCTTAAAATCGTTCAAGCTGAACTCGTTTCAACTATGGGTGAAGCTAATGAGAGTTTGAATCTGGCACAACAGCCACCAGCTATCATTTTAATGGCAGGTTTACAGGGTGCAGGTAAAACGACCTCGGTTGCCAAATTGGCACGTTTTCTTAAAGAACGCGAAAAGAAAAAAGTATTAGTGGTGAGTGCGGACGTTTATCGTCCTGCGGCGATTCAGCAATTACAAACACTGGCGGGCGAAATTGGTGTTGAATGTTTTCCTTCGTCGGGTGATCAAAAACCTTTAGATATTGCGCGTGCCGCGATTGATCACGCCAAACGCCAATTTTTTGATGTGTTGATTGTCGATACCGCCGGCCGTTTGCATATCGATGAAGAACTGATGGTTGAAATCAAACAATTACATGCAACCTTGAATCCTGTTGAAACTTTATTTGTGATTGACGCCATGATTGGTCAGGACGCTGTTAATACTGCAAAAGCATTTAACGATGCGCTGCCATTAACCGGTGTGATTTTGACAAAAGCCGACGGTGATGCACGTGGTGGTGCGGCACTTTCTGTGCGTCACATTACAGGCAAGCCAATTAAATTTTTAGGTATGGGTGAGAAAGTGGATGCACTCGAACCTTTCCATCCAGATCGTATCGCTTCGCGCATTT
The DNA here is from genome assembly GCA_016712405.1 of Cellvibrio sp. Lineage (GTDB taxonomy): Bacteria > Pseudomonadota > Gammaproteobacteria > Pseudomonadales > Cellvibrionaceae > Cellvibrio. Next base: position 430,594 of record JADJRD010000001.1, read on the forward strand.
TAGGCATGGGCGATGTGATGTCTTTAATTGAGCAAGTTGAACGAACCGTTGATAAAGAAAAAGCGGAAAAATTAATAAAGAAAGTCACCAAAGGTCAAAAATTTGATTTAAATGATTTGCGTGAACAACTTCAGCAAATGAAAAACATGGGCGGTTTGACCTCAATGCTCGATAAATTGCCCGGCCTTGGCAACATCGCACAAGCAGCGCAAATGGCGAATGCCAACAAAGAGTTCTCACGTATGGAAGCCATCATTAATTCGATGACGCCTTCGGAGCGCCGTAATCCAGACGATTTAAGTGGTTCGCGTAAACGACGCATCACAGCGGGTTCTGGCACGAGCGTTCAAGATTTAAATAGCCTGTTAAAAAAACACAAACAAATGGCAAAAATGATGGGGAAAATGAAAGGTGGCGGCATGGCAAAAATGATGCGTGGTTTGGGTGGCATGATGCCGGGTGGCGGTATGCTACCACCTGGGATAAAGTAGCAGATACAGCGCCACATTAGCCAGCATTAGATTTACGACTATACTCAGTTCAACTTAATCTCGGGAGGGCTGAGGATGAAATGGTATCAGGCTTTAGGTTTTCGTTGGAAATTAACACTACCATTGATTGTACTGGTCATTTTGGTGGCAACCGTTGGATTATATGCCATATCCAGCAGTAAAAAATTAGGCGGCTACGCCAATACAATTGCGAAAATCAATCTACAAGAAATTCAATTGATGATTCAGGCTGATAGGGATTTATACCAATCCCTGGTGGCTGAGCGCACTTTGGTATATGACACAAACTCAGATACATCGGCATTAATTAAAGAACATCAAGATAATGCCCTTCAAGCTCGGGATCGAGTCGTAGAATCATTGGCTATTTCGGACACATCAACAGTAAAAGAAAAAGATCACTATCTAAAGTTGTTCAATGACTGGAAAAACTTATCGGATCAAGTTGTTCATCTAGCAAGCGCCGGTGATGAAAAATCACTAAACTCAGCGCGTACTTTATCTTATGGAAATGCACAGAAAGCTTTTGCTGCGTTACGCAATGAAATTGATCTGCTCCAAGAAAAACGATTGGAACATGTCAATCAATTTGCAATTAAAATCGTAAACGATCAATTAGATATTCATATCTATACAATAATCATTGTTGGATTTGCATTGGTGATTACCTTGGTTGCCGCTTATCGATTGCCTCTTGTTATTATTCGTCCATTGGAAGAAATTACACACAGAATAGAAAATATTGCTGATGGTGATGGTGATCTAACCATTCGTTTGGATCAGCGGCGTCAAGATGAATTGGGTGTGTTGGCGCTGAACGTCAATCGTTTTATGGACAAATTGCAATTATTGATAAAACATATTTTGCAAAATTCTGAACAGGTTGCTTCGGCTTCATCCTCGATGCTGACTGTGTCAGCTAATAGTCAGCGCGCAGCAGAAAGTCAATCAGTAGCCATTAGCATGGTGGTGTCCGCTGTCAATGAATTAACCATGGCAATTCAAGAAGTGGCAAAAAATACGGGTGATACTGCACGAAATACACAACAGGTTTCTCAGGTGACGGAGAGTGTTCAGAAGCGCATACGCGAAGCCGTTGATCGTGTTCAGCAGCTATCCCATCGAATTGGCGACACAGCGAATGTGATGTTACGTTTAGAAGAACAGGCAAAAGAAGTAACATCCGTTATTGATGTCATTCGTGGAGTGGCAGATCAAACGAATTTATTAGCGTTAAATGCAGCAATAGAAGCAGCCCGAGCAGGTGAGCAGGGCAGAGGCTTTGCAGTGGTTGCGGATGAAGTTCGTACGCTTGCCAGTCGCACGCAACAATCCACTCAAGATATTCAAACAATGCTGGGGCAATTGCAAACGGGTGTGCAGGGTGCTGTTGAGGCGATGAATTTCAGTAATAGTATGACACTAGATGCAGTTACTTCTGCTAATGAAGCCGGAAATTCATTGTCAAGTGTTGGCAGTGGAGTTAAATCCATTTCCGATATGACCATTCAAATTGCGACTGCAGCGGAAGAGCAAAGCTATGTGACTGCAGAAATTGATAAGAATTTAGTTCAACTCAATGATATCGCCGTTGATAATGCCAGGGATGCAACCAAAACTGCTGAACATTGCCAGCAATTAAATATTCTCTCACTGCAAATGAAAGAATTATTGTCACACTTTAAAATATAGAGACAAAAAAGCCCTTCGGTTTAGAAGGGCTTTCAATTTTCCCGGATTACAGATTAATACTTAATACCACAACCATAAGGTGCTGTATTGGATTCCGATACTGCCTTACCTGCCAAATGTTCTGTCATGGCTTTATCAACATAATTTACTGCTTTGGCTATATCCGCTTGATCAGTTGATTGAATGCTATCAATTCCGCCTTTGTAAATTAATTTTCCATCGGCATTAATGATATACATATGGGGTGTTGTTTTTGCATTGTAGGATTTTCCTACTTTTCCATCAGTATCAAACAATACAAAACTGGGATTAGCTTTGCGTGATGCTGTTAACTGATTGGCTTTCTCGCCAGTGACAAAACCCTGTTTACCTTCAGCAGATGAAATAATCGAAAGCCAGATAACATCTTTATCTGTGTATTTTTTTGCAGTTGTTGCATGTTGTTACTTTCATAATGTTTTTTTACGAAGGGGCATTCATGGTTTGTCCATTCGAGAACGACAGTCTTTCCTTTGAATTCTGCAAGGCTGTGTGTTTTGCCATAAGTATCAGTCAAGGTAAAATCTGGCGCAGCTTCACCCGTATTGACCGAAGCAAAACAGGGAAGTGATAATACAGTGAAAATAATAACGCTTAATAAATTTTTCATAGAGCATTTTCCTCGTTGGTTGAAAGTGTGACACGGTAACTCCGTTGGTGATCAACAACTATGACAGCATGTATTGTGGTTGGCATTTTGGTGTAGGTGTCATTTATCTCATGTTTCCAAATGATCCAATTATGTTTCCAGCGTTGGGTTTGTGTTGGTTGGTAAGAAACAACTTGTGTATTTTCGATAAATACCTCTACCGCACTGGGATTACGAAAAATGGGTTGTTTTAGATAAAGTTCGAGTTGAAATTTTTTATCCAGCAGTGATGCAGATCCATCTAGCAATTCTATAGGTGAAGGGATTTTTTTTGCCAATCAGAAAATAATCTTGCATGGCTGCTCGCAAGGCAAGTATCAGCAACCGATATTCTTTTTTTCAATTCCGCTTTACCAGGAATACAAATATTTTTGCAGACTAACCAACTGGTTTCGGCAATTATTTCAATTTGTTGTTGATTGATAACGTTTGTCTTCATGTTGACAGGCAGCAACAGCTGATTTGCATAACCCAAGTTATAGATTCCATCCAATTCCATTGCGTGTGGAAATGCCCATTGAATGTCTCCACTGGAAATTGCGTTAGGTAGTCGCCACTGTATTTTGGGCGCTAGCCCGGCATCACCCGGATTAATCCAGTAAAGATGCCAATCAGGTTTTAAATCGAATAAAACTGCCGAGGAAAAATTTCCTGTTTTCGGAATACTGTCACAGCTACTAATTAAGCTGGCTTTGAGTTCAGTTGTTTCAACGGTTTCCTGACTGGAAACATAAGATGAGAGTAAGCGCCAAATAAACCCCACCTAACGCTCAATCCCAAAACGATTTAACCTCAAGCCTCCAAATAATTACCGGAGGCTTTTATGATTCGTCGCAGCAAAGAACAATGGCTATCACTCTTTCAGCAACATGCGGACAGCGGTTTGTCCGCCGCCGAGTTTTGCAAACAACATGAACTTTGCGATAAGCATTTCAGTCTGCGCAAAAAACAATTATTAGCAGCCAATTTTATTCCTGTAATCGTTAAGCCAAAAAAAGAAAAAATGATTTCGATACCTGAAAAGAAAATGAGTGTGCAATGTCGTCTGGACTCCTGCGTACTTCAGTTTGAGAGTTTGCCTGATGTGGCCTGGCTGTCGCAACTGATTAAAGTGCTGTTATGATTCGCTGGGAATCAGTCGCGATTTACATACACCGCGACCCTGTGGATTTCCGGCAGTCGATTAATGGGTTAAGTATTCGCGTGAGCGACGTGATGGAGCTGGATGTATTTTCCGGTGCACTGTTTGTGTTTGGCAATCGCTCGCGTAACAAAATCAAAATTCTTTACTGGGACAAAACCGGGTTTTGTTTGTGGTATAAACGCTTGGAGAGGAACAGGTTCAAATGGCCGCGCAAGGGTGATTCTGTTTTGTTATTAACCGATGAGCAGTTTGATTGGTTGTTGCGTGGATTGGATATTGCGAAGTTAACGCCTCACACTGAATCTGTATTTACGGATTTGTTTTAATATAATTATTGTTATTAAAGCAATATTTTTCTGTTGCATGAATGGCATTTTTGGTAAAATACATTCATGCAAAATACTCACGAAATCACTCAAGAAATAGATCAACCAAAAGAAATAATTTCTGAAAAAGATAAAATTATTTCAGAAAACAATAAAGTCATCTCTGATAAAAACAACCGCATTCAACTGCTTGAAGATTACATCCGCTCACTGAATCAAAAACAGTTTGGATCCTCCAGTGAAAAGCTGGAAGCGATTCAGGCTGACTTGTTTGTTGAGGCGGAAGAAGATGAAAGCGCTTCTTCGAATACCGAAGTTGAATCACAAGATGCCACGGTTACTGTTGCAGCGCATCAACGCAAAAAACATCGCGAATCTATTCCTGCGAATTTACCTCGCGTTGAGATTATCCATGATCTGCCTGAAGAGCAGAAAGTCTGCCCGCACGATGGTTCTGTTTTAAAACAAATCGGTTTTGAATCACACGAACAACTGGATGTGATTCCAGCGAAGATTCAAGTGCTGCACCACAAGCGTTTAAAATACGCCTGCCCTTGCTGCGAAGGATTTTAATCACGGCCAGTAAGCCTGCCCAACCTATCGACAAAAGTATCGCATCACCCGGTTTGCTCGCGAGTGTTGCTACACAAAAATATGTAGATGCTTTACCACTTTATCGACAAACCGACATCTTCAAACGTATTGGCATTGAGTTGGATCGCACCACATTAGCGAATTGGATGATTCGTTGCGGTCAGTTAGTGCAACCACTGATTAATTTGATTCACGAAAAAATATTGGATCAAAACATTCTTCACGCAGACGAGACCAGAGTGCAAGTCTTGAATGAACCTGGCCGCGCGGCTGAAACACAGAGTTTTATGTGGGTATTGCGCTGCACAATGCCAACCTGTGCTGCGGTGTTGTTTCAATACGAGCCGACACGCAGTGGAAAAGCCGCTGAAGCTTTACTGCGCGATTATCAAGGCGCACTGATGGTCGATGGTTTTTCCGGCTACAACGGTGTGTGCGACAAAATCAACTACATCGATTAGGTTGTTGGGCACATGCACGACGCAAATTTATCGATGCGCAAAAAATGCAACCCAAAGGCAAAACCGGAAAAGCGGATCAGGCATTGGCCTACATTCAACAACTCTATCGCATTGAAAGTGATATCAAAGAAAAGACATCATCCGAAAAATTGACTGTACGACAACAACAATCCAAACCGATTATCGATAAATTAAAATCCTGGCTGGATAAAAGCATTGCCCATTCGCCGCCTGAATCGGCGATTGGTAAAGCGTTATTTTATTTACACGAGCAATGGCCAAGATTAATTCGTTATCTCGATTCGGGGGATTATCCGATAGATAACAATGCCGCTGAAAATGCTATTAGACCTTTTGTGGTGGGTCGAAAAAATTGGTTGTTCAGTGCGAGTCAAAAAGGCGCAACCTCAAGTGCCAATTTATACAGCTTGATTGAAACTGCAAAAGCCAATGGCCTTGAACCTTATGCCTATTTGAAAAATATTTTTACGGAATTACCTAACGCAACAACTGTTGAAGAAATAGAAAAATGTTTGCCGTGGAATTGTGATCTGAAAAACGAAAAACAATAATAAGAAAAATACATTCGAAATAAAAAAAGGAGTCGCGTCCTGCCAACTCCCGCATCCTGCAGTTCAAACGCCATCATGACATCATCGGCTCCTGCCTTTGTCCCTACAGTTCAACATCCATTTAATCGCTTCATCCTGAAACGGTTTTCCGTTAACCGAAACTTCCTGTTTTGGTTCCCGTCCTTGCGCTGGTCATTTTATCTATTGAAATTTTATGTGCCAGTGGGAATTTTCGGATTTTGCTGTGCGATATTGCTTACAAGCTGGCAAGAGTGGGGTTTATTTGGCGCTTACAGATGAGAAGCACAACAGAATGAAAATAATCAATCGCATGCCAAGATCCTAATGCAAGGTTTTTCCATCTTAAATCTATTTACTTCTTCGTAGGTGTAAAGAAAAGTTGGAAAAGGTTATAAAGGTATATCAGGATTGTAGTGTCAAGATAATGGTTCTGGCGCCACCTTGATTACGATGCTCTCCAAGATATATTCCTTGCCAGATTCCCATATTCAAGCGGCCATTGGTGACAGGAATATTAAGGCTAGAGCCGAGTAAGCTTGATTTAATATGTGCTGGCAAATCATCGCTACCTTCATCCAAATGCAGATAGTAATCTTGATCTTCAGGAATCATTTGATTGAAGTGAGCTTCAAAATCTTTGCGTACGGTGGGGTCAGCATTTTCATTAATACTGAGCGATGCTGAGGTGTGTTTAATAAATACATTTAATAGCCCGATTTGCACTTGTTGTATTTCAGGAATCTGCTCCAATATTTCATTTGTGATTAAATGAAATCCTCGCGCTCTTGGTTTTAAACGAAACTCTTTTTGAAAAAACATAAGATTAAATAGGGAGTTGAGTGGTGTATTTAACTTGTTTTAATGCGAATGCGGAATTAATCGATCCTAGATTAGGCAAATTAATTAATTGGGTTTTCATCAATCGCTCGTAATGTTCTACGCTTTCAACCACAACGCGCAAAACATAATCCTTGTCGCCACTGGTGGAGTAGCATTCCACAATTTCCGGAATAGCCATAACTGCGGACTCAAACGCTTCAAGAGCCAGTTGTTCATGATGTTTAATCGTAATGTAAGCATGAATTGTGACTTTCAAATTTAATTTATTGGCATCCAACAATGTCACTTTATTTTGAATGACACCTTCTGCCTCCAATCGCTTGAGTCGTCGCCAGCAAGGCGTGTGAGACAAGCCCACTAAATTACCCAAGTCTGCCATTGAATAGTCTGCGTTTTGTTGCAGGGCTCGTAAAATAGCTCGATCTATATCATCAATCTCAACTCTGCTCATGTTGCTATCCTATTAGATGGCGGTTAACTGCATTGATTCTAGGATGAAATTTCTGCATGAGCCATGTTTTGAGGATGTTTTTTTAATGACTAGGATAATTCTCCTGTTTTGTCCTGCGGCACGAAAAATACGCCCTTGTGAAAGAGGCAACTTATTGTGATTGTGAACTTGTCCGCGTATCCTATCGCCTCTTTTGGCTAGTCCAACTGTCAGTGTTAACGATTTCGCGTGCTAGGGCTGTTTCTATAGCGACCTACACAATAAGAAAGTATTGCTAAGGAGCATTCCGTAATGAGAGTTATTTTGTTGGGCGCACCCGGCGCAGGTAAAGGTACGCAAGCACAGCTCATCATGGAGCGTTTTGGGATTCCGCAGATTTCTACCGGCGATATGTTACGCGCAGCTGTAAAGGCGGGCACACCTTTAGGCTTGCAAGCTAAAGACATAATGAGTGCGGGTGGTTTGGTATCGGATGATTTAATCATTGCTCTGGTGAAAGAGCGTATTGCTTCAAATGATTGCGCCAAGGGATTTCTCTTTGATGGTTTCCCTCGCACCATTCCTCAAGCAGAAGCCTTACTGGATGCCGGTATTGATATTGACCATGTAATTGAAATTCATGTGCCTGATGAAGAAATAGTGTCACGCTTAAGTGGTCGCCGTGTACATGAATCTTCAGGTCGCGTGTATCACCTTATTCACAATGTCCCCAAAGTTGCTGGCCATGATGATTTCACTGGTGAACCTTTAATCCAGCGTCCTGATGACAGCGAAGAAACTGTACGTAAGCGTCTTGGGGTTTATCATGATCAAACCGAACCTCTGGTGGAGTTCTATCAAAAACTGGCTGCCAGTGGTAAAGCTAAAACCCGCTATACCCGTATTCATGGCGTAGGTGCTGTCGATAATATTCGACAACAAGTATTAAAGGTTTTGTCTTAATCGATGATTGAGCGACAAAAATAGGCTCCTTATGGAGCCTATTTTTTTGGTTAGGTGGGATGCGTGTTTGAGCATCAATATTGGAAAATGATTTATGAGCATTATCCTTGCCCTGGATTCATCTACAGATGCCTGTTCGGTTGCGTTGAATATTCGGGGAGAGATTCAGGCTAAATTTGAACTGGCTGCCAAGTCGCATACGCAACGTTTATTACCTATGGTCGATGAACTTCTCGCTGAGGCTCAATTATCTCTATCGCAATTGGATGCGATTGCCTTTGGTCGCGGGCCAGGTTCGTTTACCGGATTGCGGATCTGCATGGGGGTTGTTCAGGGTTTAGCCTTCGGCGCCAATTTACCTGTAGTCCCAGTATCCACTTTGGCATCTATGGCCTTGGAGTTTTATAAAGAATTTCCGGAAGTTAATTTGCCTTTGTTAACTTGTTTGGATGCTCGTATGAGCGAGGTCTATTTTGGGGTTACCATATAGAACAAGGCTTGCCAGTGCTAACACTTGAAGAATCTGTGAGTGCGCCACAAGCGCTTGTGGATTCAGAAAAGATTCAACAGTTAGGCAATCAATTTGTTGCCATAGGGCAGGGCTGGCATTACCCGGCGTTTTCGCAATTAACACCGGTTATGTTGCAGCAGGATATTTACCCGAATGCGGAAAGCATCGCAAAAATTGCTGCTCAGCATGTCGAAGATGGTCAGGTTCAGTCTATTCTTGACACCTTGCCTGTATACTTGCGTGATAATGTTTCTTGGCAAAAAAGACCGGCGGCTCGCCGACAAATTCAGCTCGATTAATTTTTTTGGCAATCTTGTATCAGGTGTCATGATTTATGGGATCTCCTTCCGGACTTTCGCTCAGTGATTTTAATCTGGGATTACTCGAATTTTTACAGTCTTCACCCACGGCATTTCACGCTGCTGGAGAAATCCGCTCCAGACTATTGGCTGCTGGTTTTATTGGATTGGATGAGGCGGATAATTGGCAACTTGAGCCAGGTAAATCCTACGTAATAACACGCAACGACTCTTCAGTAATTGCATTCACTTACGGCTTTAACTCATTGATAAAAAATGGAATTTCAATTTTAGGGGCTCATACTGATAGCCCTTGCCTTAAAATCAAACCTCGCCCCGAATTGAACCGTCGTGGATATAGCCAATTAGGTGTGGAAGTTTATGGTGGCGCTTTGTTGGCGCCTTGGTTTGATAGGGATTTATCAATTGCGGGTCGTGTCAGTTATCGCAATCAACAGAATACTATTGCCAGTGTATTGGTGGATTTTAAAGATCCCATCGCCTTTATTCCTAGCCTGGCCATTCATTTGGATAGGGAAGCCAATAACAGCCGCAGCATTAATCCCCAAAAAGATATAGTACCGGTACTGTTGCAAACAGATGACGCTGGGCTTTCACCTGATTTTAAGACGCTTTTAAAGCAACAAATGGATGTGAAATATCCTGAATTAACATCTGCGGCCATTCTCGATTATGAGATGAATTTATACGACACCCAAGCACCGGCTTTGGTTGGACTACAAAAACAATTTATCGCCAGCGCCCGTTTGGATAACTTGTTGAGTTGCTATGTTGGTTTGTCTGCAATCTTGAGTGCGGATCATCAAGAATCGGCTTTGTTTATTGCAACCGATCATGAGGAAGTGGGGAGCACTTCTTGTTGTGGCGCTAAAGGTCCAATGTTGCAACAATTTTTGGAAAGGTTAATACCAGATCCACAGGAACGTGCACGTTGTATTGATAGATCAGTCATGATTTCAGCCGATAACGCGCATGGTGTTCATCCTAACTTTATGGATAAACATGATGAAAATCATGGCCCGATTTTAAATAAAGGCCCGGTCATTAAAATTAATGCGAATCAACGTTATGCCACTACCAGTGACACCTCCGGATTATTCCGAAGTTTGTGTGAGTTGGAGCAAATTCCTGTACAAGTGTTTGTCGCTCGAACGGATATGGGCTGTGGCAGCACTATAGGGCCCGTTGTATCCTCAGAAGTGGGCGTTAAAACAGTTGATGTCGGTGTGCCCACCTTTGCAATGCATTCAATTCGTGAAATAGCGGGCGACAAAGATGCTTGGCATCTCTATCGAATAGCAAGACGATTTTTTTCAGGCACACTAAAAATTAATTAGCACCTATTTATCACACCCAAGAGTCAGGACTTAGAGAAAGACGCACATGAGTATTGAATTACAACAACTCGCTCAATTTAATCCTTTGAATACACTCAATAAAGATTATTTGTCACAGTTAGCAGCCAAAGCTGAAATTAAACAATTCCCTAAAGGGACAATTTTGTTTAAACGCAGTCATCCGTTAAAGGAAAAGCTATTTTTGCTTCAAGGCCATGTTGATCTAATCGATGCATCATTCAAGGTAATTGAAGTAACACCTGAATCCGAACGTATAACACAGGCGCTTAATAATACTGAACCTCTACAGCACACAGGGGTAACAAAAACATCCGTTTCGTTAATTTCCATTGAGAGTGATTTTTTAGATTTGGTGTTGGCATGGAGCGAAAGCCAAACACAACCTAATGCAGTAAAAAAATCATCGAAAACAATTGAACCAGTTGAAGATGAAAAAGACTGGATGTCCTCATTAATTGAGGCTCCATTATTTGAAAAATTACCTCCCGCCAATATTCGACAATTATTTGCGCGCTTTTCTGCTTTGAATGTTATTAAAGGTCAAAAAGTAATATTACAAGCTGAGCGAGGAGATTTTTTTTACGTGATTGAATCTGGCATGGCAGAAGTCTTAGATACATCGGGTAAGTTACTTGCCACATTAGGTGTAGGAAATTATTTTGGTGAAGAGGCATTGGTAGGCGATACCACTCGCAATGCTACTGTGGTTATGCGTACCGACGGCAAAGTCATGCAATTAAAAAAAGAGGATTTCGTAGAATTACTTGCAGCACCCGTACAGCGTCATGTGACGGGCGATGAATTGAAAAAACTTTCTCGCAATTGGGAAATGTTAGATGTTCGTATGCCTTTAGAACGAAAAATTCAATCAGTCCCCGGTAGCCGGGGAATTGCGTTAAAACAATTGCGCGATCAATTAAAAGAACTGAAAACGGATGTGCTTTATGTGGTGACTGATGATTCAGGTCGACGCGCCAATATTGCAGTACAATTACTCACGCAAGCAGGATTCGAAGCCTGTATTTTGCAAAACTCGGCGGCACATTATCCGCAACAGTGACTCCTCCCCATTAAGAAAAAATTATGAACAAACAACGCATTCTCACCGGTATTACGACAACAGGCACGCCACATCTGGGAAATTATGTTGGAGCCATTCGACCTGCACTTTTAGCCAGCCAAAATAATCAAACGGAATCCTCTTATTTTTTGGAAGATTTTCATGCTTTGATTAAATGTCATGATCCTGAGATGGTGGCTCAATCAACACGCGAAATCGCAGCAACTTGGTTAGCATTAGGATTGAATACAGATAAAGCATTTTTTTATCGTCAATCTGATGTACCGGAAATCCCCGAATTATGTTGGTTGTTAACCTGCATGGCAGCCAAAGGTTTAATGAATCGTGCTCATGCTTATAAAGCCTCAGTAGATGCAAATCGTGAAGCCAATCAAGATGACGACTATGCCATTACTATGGGGTTATATTCTTATCCGATTTTGATGGCGGCAGATATTTTAATGTTTAACGCCCATAAAGTACCTGTAGGACGCGATCAAATTCAGCATATTGAAATGGCGCGTGATATAGCCGCACGATTTAATCATTATTACGGCGAACATTTTGTATTACCCGAAGCGCAGGTTGATGACAATGTTGCGGTGTTGCAAGGATTGGATGGGCGCAAAATGAGTAAAAGCTATGGCAATACGATTCCGCTCTTTTTGCCTGAAAAACAATTAAAAAAATCCATTAATAAAATTCTCACCAATCTGCTTGAGCCAGGTGAACCTAAAGATCCTGATACATCACCGGTGTTTCAAATTTGGCAAGCCTTCGCCACAACAGAACAAACAGCTTACATGCGTGAAGAGTTTGCCAAAGGAATTGCTTGGGGTGAGGCGAAGCGCCAGTTATTTGAGCTGATTAATTCACAAATCGCTGAAGCCCGTGATAAATACGAAACACTCTTAGCTAACTCCAATTACATTGAAGAACAATTACAACAGGGAGCAGCTAAAGCTCGTGAACGGAGTAAACCTTTTTTAGAAAAATTACGCGAAGCAGTAGGTATTAGAAGAATTCAATCAAAGTAATGCGTAACTTGGATAAAAATATCTAAGTTGCAAGAGCGCAGCGACTTTTGACATTAGCTGATCAAAGGGGTGACCTCTATACACACTTTACTTTTACAAAACTAAACAGTTGTTATCCGGCACATCACAGTGGCGGCAATAGTGAAGGAACTATGTAGCCACTGGCAGACTACCCCCGATTTAACCTGGATGTTCAAATGGATGTTTTCGATATGAATAGAATTCTCATTTTATCAATAACTCACTATAGGACTTCACTATGGCAGGCTTAATTTTATTGGCTGTTTTAGCAGGCTGGTCGCTTTTGGTTTACCACGGTGTGCGTTTAGCTGTGCAAAAAGTAACGAATCAGCGTAAGCAAAAAGTATTCAGAATTATTTTAGTTCCGGTAGTTTTTTTGTTGCCTGTAGCAGATGAGATTGTTGGGCAATTTCAATTTAGGGCAATGTGTAGTGAAGAAGTTATCTTTGTTGATGAGATCAATGCGAAAAATACAGATATATATTATGCAGGGGTGCGTAGATCAAATCAAGACGGCATCTTGCCGTTTATGAAGGAAGCATGGATATTCAAAGAAGTAAATACTGATAAAGTGTTAGTTAGTTGGAGTGTTATTAGAGCAAAAGGCGGATGGCTTTCTCGGATAATTGGTTTTCCTGAAGGTAATCCACCTTATACATTTTATGGATATTGTAGTCCAGAAGGGGCGTTTGATTTTGATTTTAAAAAATTAAACTTAAATGAAGTTGAACGAAAATCTGTTAAAGGAGATGAATAAAATGGCTACGATTAATCAAATTTATATTAACGCTCTATTAGCTGATGCTACTTATGCGTTAGAGGATGAACGTTATAAGGACTATACGGGTAATGATTTATTTCAACTATTGACGACCCGCATGACTCCTGAACTTGCCAAATATATTTCTGAAAATTTGACAGTAGTAACTCACATAGAAAGAAAACACAATTATGGTTGATGGACGTACGGTGAATCTCACGCCCGGTATGGCCGCTACAGTAGAGGTCAAAACAACCCAACGACGAGTTATTGAATATTTTCTGGATCCTTTTTTACGTCACTCTAACGAGAGTTTACGTGAGCGATGAGGGAGCTGATTACCCTCCAATTGGCGTTTAATGTTTTGTTTTGTTAATATCCCGCTGCAGGATAGCCAGAATCACTGGCCTTCATTGGATGACTCAAGTTGAATAACAATAACATCCAGCTGTTGAGGTATTGGTATGTCTGATCGTGAAACGGGTACCGTTAAATGGTTTAACAATGTGCGGGGCTATGGATTTATCACGCGGGGAGAGGGTAGTGAAGATATTTTTGTTCATTATCGTAACATTCGAGCAGAAGGTTATCGCTCTCTCGCAGAAGGTCAAAACGTCGAGTTTGTTCTTCAAAAGGGTGACAAGGGTTTACAAGCAGATGATGTAACGCTGCTAAATTGATGTAATAGCAAATGAAAAATACCGAGGCTTGCTTCGGTATTTTTTTTAGGGCGAACCCAAAGGATCTAACTATGGCATTTTCAGAATTTGAAAAACAAAAAATGGTTGCCATAAAAGGAGTCGGCCTAACGGTGATATCGCGTTTGGAACAAATCGGTTTTTCTTCTTTAAAGCAACTAGCCGATCAAGATCCGGCACTTATCACCCTGCAAATATCACAAATGATGGGATCTAGCTGTTGGCATAACAGCCCACAAGCAAGAGGCGCTATAAACGCCATTATCCAGTTGGCTAAAACACATTAATCAAGGTTAAAACCTTCCGCTTTTTTCAGGCATAGAAGTTGCAAAATCCACTGGGAATCACTTGATATGCAAAATCAATTTGCGAATCGGGTGGGGCGAGCTAAACCAAAGAATATTCGTCAGTGGAGTTTTCTGTGCAAGTCATTGCAGTATCCAATCAAAAGGGTGGTGTTGGTAAAACCACTACAACCGTAGCATTGGGCGGCCTCATAGCCGACTCAGGTAGTCGGGTATTGCTCATTGATCTTGACCCCCACGGCTCTTTGACCAGTTATTTTTTCCCCAATACAGAACCTCGACTCACGAGTTATAGTTTGTTTCAAGAGCGGCAACATTTGTCCCCTGAACTGATTGCACAGATGATTTTGCCAACCGCTTTTTCAGGTTTATCACTTATGCCGTCTGCAACTGCTCTAGCGACTTTGGAGCGGCAAGCAATAGGTCAGGATGGAATGGGATTGGTTATTTCACGCGCCTTGCACATGATTCAATCCGATTTTGATTATGTGATTTTGGACACCCCGCCTTTGTTAGGGGTGTTAATGATCAATGCCTTAGCGGCTGCGCAGCATTTACTCATGCCAACACAAACCGAGTATCTGGCATTGAAAGGATTGGAACGCATGATCAGCACATTAACCATGATGTCACGCTCCCAAAAACGGAATCTTGACTACACTATTATTCCGGTCATGTTTGACCGTCGCACACAGGCATCAGTAACCAGCTTAAGGCAATTACGGAATACTTATGGCGACAAGGTTTGGCCAGGGCATATACCCATTGATACCCGTTTTCGTGATGCCAGTAAAGCTGGAATTCCGCCACATTTATTTGATGCAAAAAGTCGTGGCGTGGAAGCCTATGTTTCTTGCTGGCATTGGTTAGAAAAATGTTTTAAATCCAAGGTGAGTTTGTGAGTGATATCAAATCGCCAGATGACAGTCTCAGCCAGTATTTTGATGAATTGCTGGCCGATGATATTGAAAAAAATCAACAAATTTCTTTGCCACTCGCTGTTGGCGATCTCTCGCATTCCAACGTCGTCAGTTTGACTGGGCGAAATAAAAATATTCAAACTGAAAAAAAGACCAGTCTTCGAGAAGCCACCACAGAATTACCAGTGCGAGACCTATTATTGCCGAGTATTAAACCCTTACCTCACTTCGCGGAACCCACAAAACCTGATATTCAAGAGCAGGAAAAAAAGCAAAAACTTGAGAAATTGTTGCAAACAGCACAGCAACAATTTTTACAAAAAGAACAAAAAGTTGAGCCAAAACTTAAAACCACTTTTGTTGATGTGCCAGATGAAATTCAGGATTGGCCTATCGAAACCACTGAAGAAATTGCGACTGAAACAGCGGTTCAAGAACCTATAGAAATTAATGAACAGCAAACTGTTGAAGAAATCCGATTGGCCGAAGTTGCTAATCTGGAATGGGCTGCTAATGGATTGCCGCAGTGGGCACAGGAAAAATTTGATGTTTTATTGTTTAATGTGGCTGGGTTAACTCTGGCGGTTCCTCTTATTGCGTTAGGGCAAATCTACCCATTAACCGATGAATTGACCCCTCTGTTTGGACAGGCGGATTGGTTTATGGGGCTCCAGCCAACGCCTATGGGGAAAATCCGAACGGTGAATACCGCTCGATTTGTAATGCCCGAAAAATACAATGAAGCTTTCCTGCAAAAAGCGCGATATGTGATGTCATTAGACGGTGTGCCTTGGGGGCTGGCCTTGGATTCTGTAAATCAGCCTATGCGCCTTGATCCCGATCAAGTCAAATGGCGCTCAGACAGGAGCAAACGACCCTGGTTAGCGGGTACGGTTAAAGAACATATGTGCGCGTTGCTGGATGTTCCCCGTATCGCTCAACTGCTGTTGGACATGGACAAAAATCATAAATCTGGCTGAGTGGCGGCTTTGTAATTCTTGTCTATAGTTAGGTCAAACTACAGCTGATCTAGCATGCAGATTGCCAATTTTGAGGAAGTTTATTATGGCCACTGATGTCATCAAAAATAAAACCCCTGTCAATAATGCCAAAGGGTCGGAAGATCCCATATTGCAGTGGGTCACTTTTCGATTGGATGGGGAAACCTATGGCATCAACGTAATGCAGGTTCAGGAAGTGTTGCGTTATTCAGAAATTGCCGCAGTACCTGGCGCACCTTCTTATGTTTTGGGGATTATTAATCTGCGCGGTAATGTAGTAACCGTTATTGATACGCGCCATCGTTTTAACTTAATCAGTGGTGAAATTACCGATAATACTCGTATCGTGATTATCGAAACGGATCGTCATGTGATTGGTATTCTGGTGGACAGCGTTGCAGAAGTGGTTTATTTGCGTCAATCCGAAATTGAAATGGCACCCAATGTAGGCAACGAAGAGAGCGCGAAATTCATTCAGGGTGTTTGCCACAAAAATAATGAGTTGTTGATTTTGATCGACTTGAATAAACTCCTGACCAGTGAAGAGTGGAACGAATTAGAAGATATCTAATAACAAGGCTTCTAATTTCCTTCTTTGAACGGAATTCCCTGCTATGACACTATTCGAAATTGCATTAATTGCCAGCCTAGTGTTCAGCCTGCTGGCATTGTTTGTTGCCATCATCAGTTTAAAAACCTCCCGCAATCAAGCCGCCAATAACGAAAAGCTTTTGCAAAAACTCATGCGTGATTTAGCCGCATCCAACAGTGGTTCAGTTGGCATGGGTCAACGATTGTTGGCCATGGAAAAACGTTTGCAAAACTCTCCAAAGCCATCTGAAAAAATTGACGTCTACAATGACGATGAATTCCAGCCTTATTCCCAAGCGGCACAATTATTTCAAATGGGTCTGGATGCAGATGAGGTCGCACGTCGCTGTGGGTTATCGCGTGCGGAAGCCTCATTGCTTGAAGTAATGCAAAAAGCAGGGCAGTCCTAAGAGACAAACAAATAGCGAATTGATTAGTGAATCACTTGTAAAATATTATTGAGCAACGTCGGTGCATTTTGAGTTTTATCAAAACAGGCTTTGATGCCAAGATTTGCCTTGATCGCGGGATGTTCTAAACAGGGAGTTTCGCTAAAAATAGTGACTGGAATACCGCTGGTTTTTGGATTCTGTGCAAGTTCCTGACAAAGCATTTTGTCATCCATCAACATAATATCTTCACTCATGAGAATTAAGTCAGGGCTGACATCGAGAGATAATTCAAAACACTCTTTTCCAGACTCACAGGTTAAAATAGTAAAATGTTGTGCTAACAGATCAGAAAAATGCTGAATATTTTTTTGATCTTTGTCGGCCAGCAAAATAGTTTTATGAATGGCGACTTCATCAACCAGCGCACGATTACGACCACTGCGTTTAGCTTTATACAGCGCCCTATCAGCGTATTTCACTAATTCATCCAAACTATGGGAGGTAGTTCGGATACAGGTGGCTCCACCGATACTGGCGGTGACGTGAGTACCTGTCATAGAAGTGGTGTGTGGAATATTTAAATCGCAAATCGCTTTATTGATGGCTTGCGCCACACAATAGGCACCTTGAGTATCAGTCTCGGGTAAAAGTACAACAAACTCTTCACCACCATAACGACCTAATAAATCATTGGTTCTGTGTAAACAACTTTTAATAGCTTGAGTCACTTTCTTTAAGCAGGCATCTCCCGCTGGATGGCCATAATGATCGTTATAGAGTTTGAAATGATCCACATCAATCATCAATGCGCTGATAGGTTGTTGGTGGCGTTTAGTCTGCGCCCATTGCTGCTGAGCAAATTCGTTAAACGAACGGCGATTTAAAATTTGCGTCAAGCTATCCAGTTGGCTAAGAGCTTCCAATTCATTATTTAATCGATTGAGTTGATCTCGCATTTCAGCGATACGTTCCATTGCACGGATTTTCGCTTTGATGATCATGTAGCTAACAGGCTTGATTAGATAATCATCTCCGCCTGCTTCAATTCCTTCCCTATAGTTTTCATCATCAGCAAGGCCGGTCACAAATATAATGGGAATCCAATGCCCTGCAAGCCACTCTCGAATCAGGCGGGTAGTTTCAAAACCATTTAAACAGGGCATTTCTACATCCATGATGATCATGTCAACCGGTTGTGTTTCCAGCATTTGCAGAGCTTCTTCGCCACTTCTCGCCATGACTGGCGTATGCCCCAGCCTCAACAATAAACCCCCGCATGGCATGACGGAGAGTTGCACTATCTTCTACAAGTAAAATTTTCATACGGATACATGATGTTTGAGTTTGTGGGAGAAATTCCTGTTCGGTGCCACTATTGACTGTCTTATCATCTCTGTCAAGACAGCTTATTGTGCCGTTGTTTACAAGAATCAGCTGGTATGAAGTCACAGATTGGCAACGGAGATTGGTAGCAATTTAGGCCTCTTTTCGGTATGTTGGCGGGCGTTTTTTCTGTTGAATCGAGAATGTGGTATGAGTGAGTTTGATGATATTCGACCTTATTATGATCATGAGGTCAGGCCAACCTTAGATCGAATTTTAGCTGATCCTGAATTAGTTCATGCCGTTACTCATTTGACATTTCCTAAAACCAAAAAATGGTTAGGTTGGTTGTGGCGCCCGCTTGTGCGCGCAAAATTAAAAAATGAAGTTGCTTCAGTCAAGGATGTGAATAGTTTTCAGCAGATTGTTGAAAAATATTTGAGCAAGATGATTCGCTCACGTGTGAAAGCCGTCACTGTTTCCGGATTGGATAAACTGGATAGAGCCAAACCCTATTTATTTATCAGCAATCATCGTGATATTGCGATGGACCCTGCATTTGTTAACTGGGTTTTATTTCACAATCAGAGTAATACATTACGCATCGCAATTGGCGACAATTTGTTAACTAAGCCATTTGCGGCTGATTTGATGCGTCTGAATAAAAGTTTTATCGTCAATCGCAGTGCAAAAGCACCACGTGAAAAATTAAAAGCCGCCAAACATCTTTCCGCTTATATTCATCATTCTATTGTGAATGAACATTCCAGCATTTGGATTGCGCAGCGTGAAGGGCGAGCTAAAGATGGTTGTGACAAAACCAACTCAGCGGTTCTTGGCATGATCAGCTTAAATAAACCTAAAACAGAATCACTTGCGGATTATATTCGCTCATTGCATATAGTCCCTGTTTCCATTTCCTATGAACTGGATCCCTGTGATGCTGCTAAAGCGCGTGAATTATATTTGCAAAAAACTCAAGGCAGTTATCAAAAAGAAGAGCACGAAGATGTGCGCAGTATTGCACTAGGGATTGCCGGGCAAAAGGGGCATATTCATTTGGCGTTTGGCGAAGAAATGCGTGCAGATTACCAAGACAACGATCAGCTGGTTGCCGAGCTGGATCAACAAATTTTGAACAATTATGTTTTGCATGCAACCAATTGTTTCGCTTATGAAATGTTATTTAATCAAGTGCCCAATGTGAAATATTCCGATAAGCAAATCACGTACGATCCAGCGGCTTTGCTTGAAGAAAAGGCTGCCTTTGTCTCACGTATGCAACTAATTCCGGAAGATCATCGTGCAATAGCTTTGGCTATTTACGCCAATCCCGTCAAGAGTAAATTGAATCCTGATGCTCAGTGACGATATTAAAAAAACGATTCAAACTGCTTATAGTCAGTTTTTGGAAAATAAAGGATTAAAATCCCGTTACGGCCAAAAAATGATGATCGCTGAAATTGCCAAAACCTTGGGCAATATTGAATTGGATGAAGAAGGGGTGAGGGAATCGTCTACTGAAAATGGTAATTATATTTGTGTAGTCGAAGCGGGTACAGGTACAGGTAAAACAATTGCTTACTTATTACCAGCGCTGGTGATGGCTAAACATCTCGGCAAAAAATTGGTCATTTCTACTGCAACCGTCGCTCTGCAAGAACAAATCACTCATAAAGATCTTCCCGAGCTCGCTAAAAACGCTGGATTAAATTTTAGTTTTAATCTGGCAAAAGGCCGTGGCCGTTATCTGTGTTTAACCAAATTGGATAATGTGATTGCCGAATATGAAAGTGGAATTAATCCCACACGCGCACTGTATGAAGATGAATATCCAAGCCTTTCTGCGCAACATTACAAACTCTATCAATCCATGATGGAATCGCTTGCCAGCAATAAATGGAATGGTGAACGTGATACCTGGCCGCAAGCAGTTGAACAAGACGAGTGGCAAATTATTACCACTGATCATCGTCAGTGCACAGGTCGTCGTTGTTCGAATGTTTCTGCCTGCAGTTTTTTTAAAGCCAGAGATACTTTGCATGCGGTAGATTGCATTGTCACCAACCATGATTTGGTGTTAGCGGATTTAGCCTTGGGTGGTGGTGCAATTTTACCTGCACCGGAAGATTCAATTTTTGTGTTTGACGAAGGCCATCATCTACCACAAAAAACCTTAAATCATTTTGCGCATCACAGTCGAATATCTTCAACCAGTAAATGGCTGGATCAATCCAATAAAAGTTTAGGTGCGCTCTTGGGTGCGATCAGCGGAGCAGGGGATGTTGATCGTTTCGCTGAACAATTGCCTGCATTATTTATCAGCTGCAAAAGTTTATTGGATCAGATATTTCCGCAATTTGAACAGTTAGTGCAACAAATAAAGTTTGGTGATCGCGAATCCCATTATCGTTTTGAGCAAGGAAAAGTTCCTGATACTTTTAAAGAGCACTGCGTTAATCTGTATAAAGAATTTGATCGACTGACAGAAATTCTCGGAAAAATATCAGAAGAGGTTGGCAAAGCAATGGAGGATGCACATTGTCCTGTGCCCAAAGTAGATTTGGAGAATTATTATCCTTTAATTGGCACTTGGCATTCACGCGCAGAACTGAATCGTGATTTATGGATTACCTATGCAATCGCGGATAAAGAATCTGATGCTCCCAAAGCACGATGGTTGACCCCTGTTGATCAAACTGGCGGCATTGATATTGAAGTCTGTTCAAGTCCAATTCTGGCAGCAAAAACCTTGCAACACTCTTTGTGGAATCGTGCCTGTGGTGTGGTGATTACATCAGCAACACTAACAGCTCTAGGAAATTTCCAGCGTTTTAAAATGCGCGCGGGAACTCCTGATTCGGCGCAGTATCACAGTTTTCATAGCCCGTTTAATTTTCAAGAATCCACATTGGAAATTCCTCCAGCAACGGTTGATGCGACCAATGCAGATGTGCATACATTAGCAATTATCGATCAGTTGCCGAATATTATTGATTTAAATGCAGGAACTTTGGTTTTATTTTCGTCGAAAAAACAAATGCTGGATGTTTACGAAGAATTGCCATCAGAAATGCAAGATAAAATTTTATTGCAAGGCGATGCGTCAAAACAGGAAATGTTAATCCAGCATAAACAAAAAATAGATCGAGGTGAGGGTAGTGTACTCTTCGGCTTGGCCAGTTTTGCGGAAGGTGTAGATTTGCCCGGAAAGTATTGTACGCACGTTATTATCGCTAAATTGCCTTTTGCTGTGCCGGATGATCCGATTGAAGCCGCTTTATCGGAATGGATTGAATCGCGCGGTGGTAATGCGTTTATGGAATTAACTGTACCTGATGCCAGCTTGAAATTAATTCAAGCCTGCGGCCGTTTATTGCGAACAGAAACCGATAAAGGCAAAATCAGTTTGTTGGATCGACGAATTATTAGTAAACGTTATGGCAAGGCGATTTTAAATTCGTTGCCTCCGTTTCGACGGGTGATTAATTGAAAACAAACCCCTCCACAAGGAGGGCGGTTCCCCACTTTGAAAAGGGGGGTTAGGGGGGATTTGAAATCTTCGTAAAATTGACCATTTTAAATCCCTCCCCCGCCTCCCTTTTTCAAAGGGAGGAGCTGATTCCTCCCCCTGCGAAGGGGAGGGTTAGGGTGGGGTGAAATACTACAGAGGTAATGATGAATCCATTAATCAAAATATTTATTTTACTCTCGGTTTTACCTGCCTCACCACCGGCCCCACCGAATGCGTAGTCACCCTCCACGGTATGGGGCGCACTTCAAAATCTATGAATGCCTTGGCTAAGTCATTACAAAAAGAAAATTTTCTGGTTTACAACATTGACTATCCTTCACGAAAAAAAACTATCGAAGAATTAGCCGAAACAGTCGTCAAACAAGGATTGGATTATTGCGAGCAGCATCAAGCTGAAAAAATTTATTTTGTAACCCATTCACTCGG
Source organism: Cellvibrio sp. (assembly GCA_016712405.1). Lineage (GTDB taxonomy): Bacteria > Pseudomonadota > Gammaproteobacteria > Pseudomonadales > Cellvibrionaceae > Cellvibrio. The sequence continues at coordinate 453,095 of JADJRD010000001.1, forward strand.
TGGTTTGTTGGTCCGTTATTATTTTTCAAAATACCCAACAGATAAATTAACGCGGGTCGTGATGTTGGGGCCACCCAATAAAGGCAGTCAGGTTGCCGATAATTTGCAATCCTGGGAAATATTCAAATCAATCAACGGGCCAGCAGGGCAACAACTAAGCACCTCAGCGGAAAGTTTCGTCAATCAACTTCCTGCTGCCAATTTTGATGTTGGCATTATTGCGGGAACCAAAACTTTTAATCCTATTTTATCTTTGATGTTGCCCAATCCTGATGACGGTAAAGTGACCTTGGAGAATACCAAGGTCGAGGGTATGAAAGATTTTATTGCCTTGCCTGTGACTCACACCTTTATGATGAAGAATAAAAAAGTCATCAAACAAGTGGTTCATTTTTTGAGGAATGGGCAGTTTGATCATGAGTTAATTAATTAACTCGCTCCCCATTTCTTATGTCGGTGACTTTTCCTTTCGAAAAATACACGTGTTTCCATAAGCCACCGCTTTCAGCTTTGTAACTCCAGATATCAACCGGGTCACAACTTTCGATAATGGTTTCTTTTCCAGTGGAATCCACTGTGCTGCGAGTGGTGGGTTCGCAGTAAGAGTCTGTGATTTCGGGTGATCCACAAATACCAGTAACATCGGCTTTTGTATCACCAGGGTCGACCAATCGCCCTTCGCATCGCAAAGAGTCAGCCTGTGTAACATGGCTCAAGAGGCAGAGAGAGGAAATTAAACCAAAGACCGTCAAGTATTTTTTCATAGGGATTTTCCATGCTAGTGGGGGATTGAGTTTGTATATTCTCGATAAATCACTGAATCGGCACTGAATATTGGTGAAAGCTGTTTGGATTCTAAGGGCTAACTGGCTATAATCGCGTGCTTCTTTTTTGTTGCTGTTGAGGCTCCGCCATGTTGAGAATCGCCGAAGAAGCGCTCACCTTTGATGATGTGTTACTGGTCCCCGGTTATTCGGAAGTCATTCCGAAAGACGTTTCCCTGAAAACCCAACTGACTCGCAAGATATACCTGAATATTCCGCTGGTATCCGCTGCCATGGATACAGTGACCGAATCCCGGTTGGCAATTTCCATGGCGCAGGAAGGCGGCATCGGCATCATTCACAAAAATATGACTATCGAGCAACAGGCTGCTGAAGTTCTTGCAGTTAAGAAGTTCGAGGCGGGAGTTGTTAAAGACCCTATCACCATTGAATCCACTGCAACCATTCGCGATTTGATTGCACTGACCCGTAGACACAATATTTCCGGTGTTCCTGTCCTGGAAAAGGGTGATCTTGTTGGGATAGTGACCGGCCGCGACGTACGTTTTGAAAAGAATTTGGATGCGAGTGTTTCCAGCATTATGACTCCCAAGGATAAGCTGGTGACCGTAAAAGAAGGGTTTACACCAGAAGAAGTCCGCGATTTATTACATGAGCATCGCATTGAAAAAGTTTTGTTGGTGGATGACCAATTTAATTTGTTGGGATTGATAACAGTAAAAGACATTAATAAAGCTGAGCGTTACCCCAACGCTTGCAAAGATCCCGAAGGGCGTTTGCGTGTTGGAGCCAGTGTTGGCACCAGTCGCGATACTGATGACCGTGTGGATGCATTGGTTGAAGCGGGTGTAGATGTATTAGTGGTTGATACTGCTCACGGTCACTCCAAAAATGTTTTGGATCGTGTTCGCTCAATCAAAAGTAAATACCCCAATGTTCAAGTGATTGGCGGCAATATCGCCACGGGCGAAGCTGCGTTGGCCTTGGTTGAAGCCGGTGCCGATGCCGTTAAAGTTGGTATTGGCCCAGGCTCCATTTGTACAACTCGCATCGTTAGCGGTGTGGGTGTTCCGCAAATCTCTGCTATTGCCAACGTAGTCGCTGCTTTGAAAGGCACTGGAATTCCTGCGATTGCGGATGGTGGAATCCGTTATTCCGGCGATATTTCCAAAGCCGTAGTTGCTGGTGCTCATTCCGTCATGATGGGCTCAATGTTTGCGGGTACAGAAGAAGCTCCCGGTGAAGTCGAGCTTTTCCAAGGCCGTACTTACAAGGCTTATCGTGGCATGGGTTCATTGGGAGCCATGGCGCAAACCAGTGGTTCCAGCGATCGTTATTTTCAAGATGCCAGTGCAGGTGCTGAAAAGTTAGTGCCTGAAGGTATCGAAGGTCGTGTTCCTTACAAAGGTCCGCTCGCTGCAATTGTTCACCAATTAATGGGCGGCTTGCGTTCATCCATGGGTTACACAGGCTGCGCTGATCTCGAACTCATGCGCACCAAACCCACATTTGTACGTGTCACCGCTGCCGGTATGGGCGAAAGTCATGTGCATGATGTACAAATTACGAAAGAGGCACCGAATTATCCTGTTGGTAGTCGCTAACAATGAAAGAATTTGTCCCCGCTAAAAAACATATGACGCTTAGCGTAGGTGATTCTGTTCGGATCGTTCGTGAGCTTCAGGAACTGAGTCAGAATCAATTGGCGGAGTTGACGGGGATTCCGCAGTCAACTATTTCAAGTATTGAATCTGGTCGTATTAATCGCGGTGTTGAAAGAGCTAAAATTTTAGCAGCAGCTCTGAAATGTCATCCCGCTGTTTTAGTTTTCCCTGATTGGCAGCCTGATACTATTCACGCTGCATAATTTATTTATTTATCGGTATCTACATGTCTCATGATATTCACGCACAACGTATTTTGATTTTGGATTTTGGTTCGCAGTACACGCAATTAATTGCTCGTCGTGTGCGTGAGATTGGTGTGTTTTCAGAAATTCGCGCATGGGATATGAGCGAAGATGAAATTCGTGCATACAAACCCAGTGGAATTATTTTAGCGGGCAGTCCTGAATCCACTACTGAAAAAAATTCACCGCGCGCGCCACAAATTGTATTTGATTTGGGTGTGCCGGTTTTAGGGATTTGTTATGGCATGCAAACCATGGCCATGCAAATGGGTGGATTGGTTGAAGGTTCCAACATTCGCGAATTTGGTTATGCACAAGTTAAAGTTCAGGGCGAATCCTCTCTATTAAAAGATGTTAAAGATCATGTTGATCATGATGGCAGTGCTTTGTTGGATGTCTGGATGAGTCACGGCGATAAAGTCACGCGTATGCCGGAAGGCTTTAGTTTGATGGCCTCAACACCTTCATGCCCGATTGCCGGAATGTATCACGAAGGAAAAAAATTCTACGGTGTGCAGTTTCATCCGGAAGTGACACACACACTTCAAGGCAAACGTTTATTCGAACATTTTGTGTTGCAATTATGTCATTGCAAACCACTCTGGACGCCCGCCAATATTGTTGAAGACGCGATTAAAAAAGTGCGTGAACAAGTCGGTAGTGACAAAGTGTTGTTGGGTCTTTCCGGTGGAGTGGATTCATCCGTTGTTGCTGCACTTCTGCATAAAGCGATTGGCAGTCAACTCACTTGTGTTTTTGTGGATAACGGTTTGTTACGCAAAAACGAAGGTGATCAAGTCATGGATATGTTCGCCAAAAATATGGGTGTAAAAGTGATTCGTGCGGATGCGCAGGATCAATTTTTATCTAAACTTGCCGGTGAGAATGATCCTGAGAAAAAACGCAAAATTATTGGCGGCACATTTATTGATGTGTTTGATGCAGAAGCGACAAAATTAAAAGATGTTAAATGGTTAGCGCAAGGCACTATTTATCCAGACGTGATTGAATCGGCGGCGGCAAAAACCGGTAAAGCTCATGTGATTAAATCGCATCACAATGTTGGCGGCCTGCCAGATGATATGGCATTTAAATTAGTCGAACCGCTGCGTGAATTATTTAAAGACGAAGTGCGTGCAATTGGTTTGGAATTAGGTTTGCCTTACGACATGGTCTATCGTCATCCATTCCCTGGCCCAGGTTTGGGTGTGCGTATTTTAGGTGAAGTGAAAAAAGAATACGCGGATATTTTGCGCGAAGCTGATGCAATTTTTCTCGAAGAATTACGTGCAGCAGATTGGTACCACAAAACCTCGCAAGCCTTTGCGGTTTTCTTGCCAGTTAAATCGGTGGGTGTAGTGGGTGATGGTCGCCGTTACGAATGGGTGATTTCATTACGTGCAGTAGAAACGGTAGATTTTATGACGGCTCGTTGGGCACATTTACCTTATGACTTATTGGAGAAAGTATCCAATCGTATTATTAATGAAATTTCTGGTGTCTCGCGCGTTTGTTACGATGTGTCGAGCAAGCCGCCTGCAACCATTGAATGGGAATAAAATGATTAATCAAATCCGATGGTGTTTGAGTCTTATTTTTTTTGTATCCTTGACTAGTATTGCGCAATCCTCATCGGGTTTGGATCCCTCTCTTTTTACTAATCCGTTATTGGAAAAGTTTCGATCCAGTCAATCCTCTTTGGCTACTTCCAGTCTTGCGTCGGCATCATCGAGTGCTGCAATCTCTTCGGATCAATCTTTGCCCACAAATTCTGCATCGGCATCTTCATCATCTGCAGCCTCAATACAAACTGCTAACCACTCTTCACAAAGTGAGATGACCCGTTCCTCAACGAGCTCAAGTGAATTTTCATTGATACAGCCTAAAACTATTTTGGGTCAACAAATTCAGCCTGCTACTTCTGTGCGTTTAACCTGGACGCCTGATGAAGTTGTAGGTGGTTTTAGTGAAAATACTCCTGTATTGGTGATTCGTGGAAAATCAGCCGGAATGACCTTGTGTTTAACGGCGGCAGTACATGGTGATGAATTGAATGGAATTGAAATGATTCGTCGTGTTATGCATAGCATTGACCCTGAAAAATTAAAAGGCACTCTGATTGGGGTTCCGGTTGCCAATATTATGGGTTTCCGTCGTAACTCACGTTACTTGCCAGATCGTCGTGATTGGAATCGGTATTTTCCTGGCAACACCTACGGTAGTTCAGCATCACGTTTAGCTTATTCATTTTTTAGTAATGTGATTATGCATTGCGATGCATTAATTGATTTGCACACTGGATCATTTCATCGCACCAATCTCACTCAATTGCGTGCCGATTTATCGGACGAAAAAGTGGCTCAACTTGCACAGCGTTTTGGCAGCATTGCCGTATTAAATAGTGCCGGCAATCCAGGATCTTTGCGCGCAGCCGCTGTGCGAGCAGGCATTCCTGCTGTGACCATGGAAGCGGGTGAACCTATGGCCATGCAAAGCAAAATTGTGACTGAGGGAACCGAGTCCCTCATGACATTAATTTCCAAATTAGGCATGTATGGTAAGCAACCGCGATGGCGACAATCCTTGCCTGTTTATTATCGATCCAGTTGGGTGAGAGCAAATTTAAGCGGCATTCTTTTTAGTCACGTTGAACTGGGAGACAAAGTGAAAAGAGGTGATTTGCTGGCAACAGTGACTGATCCCATAACCAACGCCCAAAACACAATTAAATCGCCTTACGATGGTCGCGTCATAGGTAAAGCTTTAGATCAAGTGGTGATGCCTGGTTTTGCAACGCACCATATTGGTATACAAACAGCCGAAGCTATGTTACTTGAGGAGCAAGCCCCTTTGGATGATGGCATGGAAGATGAGGACGCGGGTGACGAAGGTATTGAGGTAGGCGATGATGATGAAATTTCTGAAACCGGAATGGCATCGCCTGTGCCAACCTCAAGTGAGTAAACCTATTACCCCTTGAAATTTCCCCTCAACGCCCCATCTCCTCAACATTCATTGTTAACAGGAGACTTACCATGACCGTTGATGCTCGCAAAGAAACCCGTGGATTCCAGACAGAAGCCAAACAGCTGCTGCATTTAATGATCCACTCACTCTATTCCAACAAAGAAATATTCCTGCGTGAATTAATTTCCAACGCTTCCGATGCCGCTGACAAATTGCGTTTTGAAGCTGTTTCCAATGGCGATCTATACGAAGGTGATGCTGAATTAAAAATTCGTATTAGTTTTGATAAAGAAGCAAAAACCATCACTATTTCCGATAATGGTATTGGGATGTCGCGCGATGAGGTTGTAGAAAATTTGGGGACTATCGCCAAATCCGGTACTGCACAATTTTTACAAAAGCTCAGTGGCGATCAGAAAAAAGATTCACAATTGATTGGTCAATTTGGAGTAGGTTTTTATTCGGCATTTATTGTGGCCGATAAAGTTGTGGTCACTACACGTCGAGCAGGGACCCCCACCAGTGAAGCGGTTCGTTGGGAGTGTACCGGTGAAGCGGAATTTACGGTTGAGACCGTCGAAAAAGCCACGCATGGTATGCAAGTTGAATTGCATTTGAAAGAAGATGCATTGGAATTTGCCGATGGTTGGCGTTTGCGCAACATCATCAAAAAATATTCTGATCATATTGCCATTCCAGTGGTGATGTTGAAAGAGCAGCATGATGAAGATAAAAAAGATGTGATCGAAGATGAAGTGGTTAACACCGCAACCGCACTTTGGACACGTTCACGCAGCGAAGTGACTGAAGAAGAATACAAAGAATTTTATAAGCATGTATCACACGATTACACTGAACCACTGAGCTGGAGCCACAATCGTGTAGAAGGCAATCTGGATTACACCAGCTTGTTATTTATTCCCGCCAAAGCACCTTTCGATTTATATAATCGCGATGCGTCACGTGGATTAAAACTTTATGTGCAGCGCACTTTTATTATGGATGATGCAGAACAATTCCTGCCTTTGTATTTGCGTTTTATAAAAGGTGTAGTGGATTCGAATGATCTGAGTTTGAACGTCTCGCGCGAAATTTTGCAAAAAGACCCTAATATTGATGCTATGCGCTCTGCATTAACCAAACGTGTATTGGATATGTTGAGTAAAATGGCGACAGGTGAGACTGAAAAATACAGCAAATTCTGGAAAGAGTTTGGTCAGGTCTTAAAAGAAGGTCTGGCAGAAGATTTCTCCAATCGTGAAAAAGTCGCAAAATTATTACGCTTTGCGTCATCCCATGTAGACACCGAAGAACAATTACAATCATTGGATGATTACATTGCACGCATGAAAGAAGGCCAAGAAAAAATTTATTTTACCGTAGCAGAAAATTACAACACTGCAAAAAGCAGCCCACACCTTGAAGTTTTCCGCAAAAAAGGCATCGAGGTATTATTGCTGAGCGATCGCGTTGACGAATGGTTGATGAGTCATTTGTTTGAATACGAAGGTAAGTCATTCCAGGATGTAGGTAAAGGCCAATTGGATCTAGGGAAATTAGATTCTGAAGAAGAAAAGCAAGCGCAAGAAAAAATTGCTGAAGCGAAAAAACCTCTTCTGGATCGCGTAAAAACTGCACTGGATTCGGAAGTATCTGAAGTGCGCATTACGCATCGCTTAACCGATTCACCTGCATGTGTGGTAGTGGGCGAACACGATATGGGTGCACAAATGCGACGCATTCTGGAAGCGGCTGGACAAAAAGCACCTGATTCAAAACCCATTTTTGAATTAAACCCAGAGCATCCATTAGTAGTGAAACTGGAAGCCGAGGCGAATGAAACTCGATTCAGTGATCTTGCGCATATTTTGTTTGATCAAGCGAATTTGGCTGAAGGTGCCCAACTGCAAAACCCAGCTGCTTATGTGCAACGGTTGAATAAATTGTTATTGGAATTGAGTCACTAAAAAAACACTCTATCCCCAGCCCTCACCCATCAAGGGAGAGGGCGCAGATTGATGTTCTATAAAATGTTTTTGTAATTTTTCACATCGTTAAATTCACAAAAATACCGAACAAAGCCAATCCCCCTCTTCCCTAGTGGGAGAGGGGCAGGGGAGAGGGGCAAATAAATTTTCACCCGGAAAAAATTATGGAATTCAAAAAAGCTACTCTCTCCTCAAGAAAATCCATTGCCTTGGTTGCGCATGACAACAAGAAAAAAGAGCTGTTATCTTGGTGTCAAACCCACAAACAAGAATTACTGAAACATACCTTGTTCGCTACAGGAACTACGGGTTCGCTTATTGAAAAAGAAACGGATTTATCCATTAAAAAATTGATTTCAGGCCCCCTGGGCGGCGATCAACAAGTCGGTTCATTAATTACCGAAGGTAAAATTGATCTATTAATTTTCTTTTGGGATCCCTTCGAGCCCATGCCACATGACCCTGATGTTAAAGCGCTGTTAAGAATTGCGGCAGTATGGAATATTCCGGTTGCTTGTAATGCAATATCGGCTGATTTCTTGGTGACCTCACCTTTATTTTCAAATGAATGCGAAAGACTAATCCCTGATTACGATGCTTATTTGGAAAAGAGAAAGGCAGTTGTGAGCTAAATAAGTCTCGCTATACGATATGCTCTCTGCTCAATTCAGCTTTTCTTAATAAGATTGATTTAAATCAATCGAGATCAATCATTATCCATTACATGGATTGATGCTTGATTGCAGCTTGTGATTCAATTCCGCTCGGCCAAATTTTCATCGGCCTCAATAAAACTTTTAGCATCGAGCGATAGAATGAATCATAAAATAATAAGCCAAGCCTTACTCACTTCATTGTTTTGTTTTCTTATCACAGCCTGCGGCGGCTCAGGCGATGGAGGCAAAAAAGACCCTGAAATAATTGCACCTGTTTTTCCACCAGATCCGGTTCCTGAGATAACCCAGGAGTTATCTTATGGTGATGGATTTACAAAGATAGATGCTGGAATTAATTTTAAAACTGGTTATAAAAATCCAACCGCAACACCACTTGGTCAGGGTAGGGTGCCGCAGCATCCTGAACATTTCGCTGGCGGTGCCGCAACAGGCGATTACGATAATGATGGTGATTTGGATATTTTGATTGTACGTGGTGATATCGGACCTAATCTGCTTTATCAAAATAATGGACAAGGCATATTCCAGGATGTTGCTCTATCAGCGGGCATTGCAAACACAAAAAGTTCAACAGAAAACTACCGCCATTCTGGCCCCCTATTTGTTGATATGAATGGAGACGGCCATCTCGATATTTTTATTGGAGCCGTGAACTCTGATCCAGTAAAAGTTTTTCAAAATAATCGCGATGGTACTTTTTCTGATGTTACGGCCACATCTGGATTATCTAATCTAACATCCGAACACACTATTTCCGCTGCTGCTAGCGACTATGATTTTGATGGTGATCTTGACTTGTTTTTAACTCATTGGGGAACTTCGCGTAACGTTGCAAACCCTGACGCCTCAGAACATTTGTGGCGCAACAACTCAACCGCCAACAGCATCCAATTTGAAGATGTAAGCAAAACTTCAGGCATTACTTCCGCTATTTTGGCTCAGCCCTTAGTGAGCAGTGTTCTGGGTGAAGATCATGACGCAACCTTTGCTCCGGTTTTTGTTGATGTTGACAACGATCAATACCCTGACTTATTTGTTACTGCTGATTTTAAAACCAGCCGATTTTTATTAAATAATCGTGATGGTACATTCAGAAATTCACGACCGGGGTTGCCATTTGAAGATGAAGCAGGAATGGGTTCTGCTGTTGCTGACTTTGATAACGATGGCGATTTTGATTGGTTTGTTTCTGGAATTATTGGTGAATTTTGGCCTTTAGGTAATCGATTGTATGAAAACAGAAGCTTAAATTTTAAAGATGTCAGTGTTAACGCTGCGGTTAATGCTCCCCGTCAAAACGGGCTACAAAAAGTCAGCTGGGCGTGGGGTGTTTGTGCAGAAGACTTTGATGGTGATATGAATTTGGATCTTTATGTAACGAATGGATTTCCATTTGCCTTTCAAAATGAATTTGTTAGTTTTGATTTTGACAAAGATCAAACACTTCTATTCATGGGGTTTGGGGATAATACATTTGAAGAAAAGCTATCAAATTAAAATTGAATGATACAGAGAGTGCGCGAACAGCAATTTGTGCTGATTTTGATAAGGATGGGGATGTCGATATTTTGCAGATTCATCGTAATGAGGTATCAGCAGCCAGCTATTATCGAAACGATATCAAAAAACACGCTTGGATTAGTATCGAACTGAAGATACCCAATAGCAAAAACCATGAAGCAGTTGGCAGTAAGATTTATGTTAAAGCAAATGGCGTCACGCAAATGAGGGAAGTTATTAGTGGTAGTAACTTTACCGGACAAAATCCACGACAACAGATTTTTGGATTGGAGTCAGCAACGGTTGTTGATGAAATAAAAGTGGTTTGGCCAGATGGCTCATCAACTTTGCTGACAAATCAAACAACCAAACAATTTATTGTCATCACAAAAGAATAATAGAGTGGAATTGAATATGTCATTACATAAAAAGATATTAACGTTTCTCGCAGTGATAATCGCCATACCTTTAGCTGGTTGCTCGGGTGATTCTGATGATAAAGATCCTGCCCCTTTGGTTGTTGAGCTTAAAGATGATCGCCCAAAATCAATTGCCCGAATGTGGAATGAGGTGCTTCTCGAAGCAATACGCAAAGATTTCGCGCGACCAACTTCACATGCCAGAAATCTTTTCCATAGTTCGGCAATGATGTACGACGCATGGGCAGCTTATTCACCAACCGCTAACACCTATTTGTTGGGTAAAACCTTAAATGGTTATTCCTGCAGCTTTAATAAATCAGTGTTGATTGGCGATAAGCAAATTGCTCGTGAACAAGCGTTGAGTTTTGCTATGTATCGCTTTATTCGTCACAGATTTCGTTACTCTCCTGGAGCAGAGTATATCTATGATCAAACTGATAAGTTGATGACTCAGCTAAAATACAGCACAACTCTTACCAGCAGGGATTACTCGAATGGATCTGCAATAGGCTTGGGTAATCATTTGGCAGATTGCTACATTCAATATGGTTTAAGTGACGGTGCCAGTGAGCGTGTAGATTATGCAAACCTATATTACAAACCAGTAAACCCGCCACTCATAATGGCATCTCCTGGTAACCCTTCTGTAGTTGATATGAATAGATGGCAGCCACTTGGTTTATTAACTTTTATTGATCAGGCGGGGCATGTGGTACCTGGCGGAGCGGCCAATTTCTTGTCAGCGGAATGGGGTAATGTGAAACCCTTTGCTTTATCGGAAAACGACAAAACAACATATTCTCGTGATGGCAATGATTTCATTGTTTATCACGATCCAGGTTCTCCTCCTTTGATGGGAACTGACTCAGAAGCAATCTATAAATGGGCATTCTCGATGGTAGTGAAGTGGGCATCTCATCTTGATCCAAGAGATGGAGTCATGATGGATATTTCTCCTGCCTCCACCGGCAATATTGAACAATTTCCAGAATCTTTTGAACAACACAAAGGCTTTTATGATGCTCTTAATGGAGGTGATGCAGGGCGAGGGCGTACGCTTAATCCGATCACGGGAAAACCCTATACTCCGCAAATCGTTCCTCGTGGTGATTATGCGCGAGTGCTTGCTGAGTTTTGGGCAGATGGGCCAAACTCGGAAGCGCCTCCAGGCCATTGGTTTGTGATTTTAAATACGGTTATGGATCACCCTGAATTTAAGAAGAAATTTGAAGGGGTTGGCCCTGATCTTGGCAGTATGGAATACGATATAAAAGCTTATTTTGCTCTCGGAGGAGCTATGCATGATTCTGCTGTTACGGCATGGGGCATCAAAGGCTGGTATGACTACATTCGTCCAGTATCTGTCATTCGCGCCATGTCCGCTGCCGGGCAAAGCAGTGATCCAATGAAGCCCTCTTTTTCGGTTAAGGGTATGCCTTTGGAGCCAGGGTATATTGAATTGGTTGGCGCCAATGATCCTTTGGCTGGAAATAATGGTGAGAATATCGGCAAAGTGAAAGTGAAAAGCTGGAAAGGCCCATCTTATGTTACCGATCCTAAGACAAGCTATGCAGGTGTTGATTGGATTTTGGGAGAAGAATGGTGGCCTTACCAACGCGCATCTTTTGTTACGCCTCCCTTTGCAGGGTATATTTCAGGTCACTCGACATTTTCACGTGCCGGAGCAGAAGTGTTAACGGCCTTGACGGGGTCACCTTATTTCCCAGGTGGTATGAGTGACTTTAAAGCCCCCAAGAATGAATTTCTTGTTTTTGAGGATGGTCCCAGTGTTGATATAACACTTCAGTGGGCGACTTATCGTGATGCATCAGATCAATGTAGTTTGTCGCGCATATGGGGTGGAATACATCCGTCTCTTGATGACATTCCCGGGCGTAGAATTGGTGAAAAAATCGGCAAGGATGCTTTTGCAAAAGCAAAAAGCTACTATTAGTTGAACTCACCGGCTCAGAAGAATGGACATTCTGAGCCGGATTAACACCCTCAAGCTTTTCTTAGTCTATCCCATCCAACTTGATATACTCTCGCCCCAACAAATCATAATAATGAGAATATCTTGGATAAACATGCGGCATTTCGTTATAGCTTTTTCCTTCCTAATTACTGGCATATCTGGTTTTTTTTATTCTTGCTGCGGTTGTGCAGTAGCTTGCCGGTAGCAGTCAATTTTTCGATTGGTCGTGGTTTGGGGTTTTTGTTTTTTCATTTGGCCAAGTCACGGCGTCATACGGCGGACGTCAATATTCGCCTTTGTTATCCCGACTTATCGGCTGAAGATCGCCTTCAGATGGTGCGGGGTGTTATGCAATCTTGTGGTATCCATATTATGGAAACCGGCATGGCCATGTGGGGTGGGGTGGGTAAATTTCAACATCGCCATGAATTTGTCGGTGGCGAGCATTTGGCGGCGGCGATAAAAGAGGGGAAAGGAGTGCTGCTGGTTGGTAGTCACCTCACGGCGATTGATGTGGGCGCGCGTATTTTGACTCAGTATTTCCCGATTGATGTGCTCTATCGGAATCAGGTCAATCCCTTGATGATTCACATGCAGATCAAAGCGCGTGAGACTTATATCAATCAAGCGATTCCACGAAAAGAGACCATGCAGCTGATCAAAAACTTACGTCGTGGGCATATTGTCTGGTATGCGCCTGATCAGGATTATGGGCGTAAGCATTGTGTATTTGCGCCGTTTTTTGGGATTCAAGCTGCCAGTGTTTCGGCGACTTCCCGTATTGCGACCATGGGGAATGCTTCGGTGTTATCGATTGCTTATTATCGGGATGCAAAAGGATTTTATCGTGTCGAAATTGGGCCTAAGCTGGAGAATTTTCCCTCGGAAGATGAGGTGTTGAATGCGACGCGAATTAATCAAGTGATCGAAGATATAGTTCGAAAGGCACCTGATCAGTATTTGTGGGTTCATAGACGATTCAAAACCCGTCCGCTGGGTGAAAAAAGCCTTTACTGATCTAGACTTCGATTCATGAATGCAGACAAAAAAACTTAAAGTGAAATCTTAAGAAAAAGCTTTAACTATAATTTGAATATGCTATAAAGCCGACCGCAAACCTTGGGGGGCAAACCAATGTTAAGACTTTTTAAAATGCAGGGGACCACCCTTCGAGAAGAGCTAAAGCCTGATGAAAACGTCAAGCTTGCATTGGCTAATGCCCTCTGGATTGACGCACGTGAACCCAGTGATGACGAGCGCGAAGAGTTAAATACCTTTCTACGAGCCGAATTACCCGAATCCGAAGATGTGGAGGAGATTGAATTCTCTGCCCGTTACTTTCAGGACAGTGCCGGAGTACACGTTCACTCACTTTTCCTTGCGCCAGGTGAATCCGGTCGATACAGCACAGTAACTGTCGCCTTTATTCTTCAAGACAAACGCCTGATTACCCTTCGCGAAGATGACATTGCGGATTTCCGATTGTTGCGCATGCGCGCTCGTGCCGGGCAAGTACAGATTGCCTCGCCAACCGAACTTCTAGTGACTATGTTTGAACAAAAAGTCGAGAACCTCGCGGACGCTCTCGAAGACATTCATCGAAAATTAGAAGACGTTAGCCATTTGGTATTGGAAGATGCGGATGCTGAACTTGAAGAGGCTATTGACCAGCTAGCAAAACTGGAAGACAGCAACGGGAAGATACGCTTGTGTTTGATGGATACACAGCGTTCGGTGTCGTTTATCCAAAAACATTTAAAAGACTCAGCAGACCTTCAAGAAACAGCACGTGAAATCAAACGCGATGTGGACACCTTGATGTCACACACAGCGTTTTTGTTCGACAAAATTAACTTCTTGATGGACTCGACTCAGGGTTTTATCAATATCGAGCAAAACCAAATCATCAAAATATTCTCCATTGCCGCCATGGTGTTTCTACCACCAACGGTGGTTGCCAGTGCCTACGGCATGAACTTCAGTTTTATTCCTCACTCGGATTGGAAATACGGTTTTGAGATAGCCGTTGTCTTTATGATCTTGTCGGCCGTTTTGCCTTATTGGTATTTCAAGCGAAAGGGTTGGCTATAGAAAAGCCGGGGTCTAAAATTGTCCGATAAAGCCGCACCTGTTGCGGCTTTATCGTCTATGGTTAGTGTCTATTTTTGTTTATTCAGTTGTATTTGTCAGACAATTTTGTCTATAGTCGCATCGATTTATGTCACTTACACAATAAAGAGGATATTTATGAAAATACTTAAAACGCTTCTCATAAGTTCAGTATTTTGTTGTCAGGTTTCGTTCGCCGAAACTGATGTCATGCTGGACACAACTCAACCCGGCCCAGTAATCAACAAAAACATTTACAGTCAATTTGCCGAGCATTTAGGGCGCGGTATTTACGAAGGTATTTGGGTTGGTCCTGAATCAAAAATTCCCAACACCAAAGGTTGGCGCAATGATGTTGTGGGTGCGCTGAAAGAATTAAAGGTCCCATTGATTCGCTGGCCTGGCGGTTGTTTTGCCGATGAATACCATTGGCGAGATGGCATTACTTCACGCGATAAACGCATGGTTAGGGTCAACACGAACTGGGGTGGCGTGTTGGAAAATAACGCGGTAGGGACTCACGAGTTTTTTGATTTGGTTGAAATGCTCGGAGCAGAAGCTTATGTGAATGGCAATGTAGGAACCGGTACTCCGCAAGAGATGGCAGAGTGGCTGGAATATATGACCTCAGAAAGTAAGTCGACACTGGCTGAGTTGCGCCGCAAAAATGGTCGCGATAAGCCTTTCCGTGTGCATTATTTTGCGATTGGTAATGAAACATGGGGTTGCGGCGGCAATATGACTCCCGAGTTTTACACCCATCTTTACAAGCAATATGCGTCTTTCTTGAAAACACCAAAAGAAAACACGCCCATATTAATCGCCAGTGGTGGACACACTGACGACACCAGCTGGGCGGATTATCTCACTGCTAATGTAAAACCCAATTGGAGTTTACGAATGGACGCGGTGAGTTTCCATTATTACACCTTGCCGAAAGCGAACTGGACAGTAAAAGGTGCTGCAACAGGTTTCCCTGAATCCGAGTGGTTTTCTACCTTTGAACAAACTCTGCGTATGGATGGGTTCATCACAGAAAATAAAAAAGTGATGGACAAAAATGATCCTGAGAAAAAGTCGGCTTCTATGTTGATGAGTGGGGCACATGGTATGACGTGACTGGCGATGATGATCCAGGTTTCCTGTATCAACAAAACAGTTTGCGTGATGGTCTTGTTGCTGCATTGAACTTTAATATTTTTCATAAACACGCTGACCGTGTGCATATGAGTATCATTGCACAAATGGTTAACGTGCTCCAGGCAATGATATTGACCGAAAAAGACAAGATGATTCTGACTCCGACTTATCACGTCTTTAAAATGTATATTCCTTTCCAAGGTGCAACATCATTACCGATTAGTATTAAAAATGTTCCGCAATACCAATTGGATAAAAAATCCATTCCAGCTATCAGCGTATCAGCGGCTAAAGCAAAAGATGGAAAAATTTATCTGGCAATTGCCAACACTAATCCACATAAAGCTGAAACATTGAATGTAAATGCTAAAGGGTTGACTGCGAAAAAAGCGACAGGTCAAATCCTGACGTCTGAAAAAATGGATACGCACAATACCTTTGCAAGCCCCAATGCCATTGTGCCAAAAGCCTATTCGGCTGAAGCCAAGGGCGGGAAGTTGGTATTAGACATTCCAGCGAAATCAGTAGTAGTTGTTGCGTTAGAATAGAAAATTTCAAGCAATAAAAAAGCGAGCATCGGCTCGCTTTTTTATTGCTTGCTAACAGCTAATGTTAACTTTCTTCAGGTTTTTCTTGTTTATTACCGATCAGCCAAAGCGCTGCGCCCAGTAGTATCATTGCTGCCCGGATTACCCAGCCTACTGTGTAACCCCAATTGTCGATCCAGGACAAAATAACAAATTCCATATTCAAAAAATACAGAATGACTGAACCCACACCAAAGAAGAATAAATATCCACCAATATTTTTCATTGTAAAATCCTGATTTTATTGTTAGTGCCTATGCGGAAATATAGTGATCAGATCCGCGTTACGTGAGTTCGTATGCCGATTCACGGAGTTCAGTATACCGATCTAACGAATGCTTGGGTTAAAGAGGAAAAACACTTATCAGGAACGCTGAATGCCTGTTACCACATTGCACAAATCCGCGATATGTGTTTCGAATCAAAACAAATCCTCAATCGACAAGTAACGTTCACCTGTATCATAACTGAAAATTAAAACTCGACTTCCACTGGGTAATTCATCTTGTTTTTGTGCAACAGCGGCCAAAGTTGCGCCTGAAGATATTCCGATCAAAATACCTTCTTTAACTGCGCATTCGCGCGTCATTTTGAAAGCATTTTCCTCTGAAACTAAAATAGTGCCGTCCAAGGTTTGGGTATTTAATACTGTCGGAATAAAGCCAGCCCCTATGCCTTGTAATCGGTGTAAACCTTTTTGGCCGCCGCTGATGACGGGTGATTTTTCTGGCTCTACTGCAAAGGTTTTCATGACAGGAAATTTTTGTTTAAGTACCTCACTGCAACCTGTAATGTGCCCGCCTGTGCCCACGCCGGTAATCATGACATCCAAGCCATCGGGAAAATCAGCCAGAATTTCTTTTGCAGTTGTTTGACGATGCACTTCAACATTGGCGGGGTTGTTAAATTGTTGTGGCATCCAGGAATTGGGGGTTGCAGCTAAT
Organism: Cellvibrio sp.; assembly: GCA_016712405.1. Lineage (GTDB taxonomy): Bacteria > Pseudomonadota > Gammaproteobacteria > Pseudomonadales > Cellvibrionaceae > Cellvibrio. The sequence continues at coordinate 470,098 of JADJRD010000001.1, forward strand.
AATTCATTAGCTTTGGCGATGCAGCCGCCCATGCCTAATTCCTTCGGCGTTAAGACTATTTCAGCACCATAAGCTTTAATTAATTTTCGGCGTTCGATCGACATGGATTCAGGCATAGTCAGAATTAATTTATAACCTTTCACTGCACAGACCAAGGCTAATCCCACGCCAGTATTACCGGATGTAGGTTCGATAATAGTTGAGTCTTGATTAATTAAACCTTTTGCTTCGGCATCTTCAATCATGGCTAATGCGATACGATCTTTAATGCTGCTGCCCGGATTGAAACGTTCAACCTTCATCCACACTTCAATATCTTCTCGGAACAAGCGATTAATGCGAACGCAGGGTGTGTTACCAATGGTTTGAAGTATAGAATGATGTTTCATGGTTAATTCCGGTGATGTAATTTAGGTTGATGAACGTGAAGAATTTTATGCAAGAAGACCAAATAATTGAAGTTGTGTCAACTTGGTTGAAAGAGGTGGTCATAGGACTACAGCTTTGCCCCTTTGCTTCTAAACCAACCAAAGAGGGTAAAGTCCGATTTAAACTATCCAATGCAATGGATGACGAAGCCCTGCTGCAAGAACTATCATCAGAATGTGAATATTTGGCCACAAGGTCAAGCGAGGAAGTTGAAACCAGTTTGTTGATTATGGGGAATCATCTAAAGGATTTTTGGGATTACAATCAGTTTTTGGTGTGGGCAAATCAACTCATCAAACGTGAAGGATATGAAGGGGTATTTCAGTTGGCGAGTTTTCATCCTGATTATTGTTTCTCAGGGGCAGAAGCAGATGATGCAGAAAATCTGACTAACCGTTCACCTTATCCCATTCTGCATATTATCCGTGAAACCAGCTTGGAAAAGGCATTGATGTATTTCCCCAATGTGGATGAGGTTCCTGATCATAATAAAAGGTGCGTGGAAAACTTGTCGCCAGAAGAAAAGCGTCGATTATTCCCTTATCTTTTTAGGCATTAAACAGGCAAATGCATGTATCGAAAACTCTTCAAAGCACCTCATCATATTGTTGAATCGATTTATTGCTTTTGCCAAAGTCGTTGGGGGATGAAAAAATTCGAAAAGACCAGTGAAGAATTAGCCGAATGGTTTAAAACACCTTTAGGTCAAGCGTTGTTAAAAGAAGAAAAAGAAGCAGTCAGCGATGCTCTCGCCAATCAATTTGGCTATTTTTTATTAGAGATGGGTGCAACAGGGTGTCAGTCGTTAACGGAAGCTTCTCGCATTTCGCATAGGTTTTGTTTGCATCCTACAAGCCTCCACAGAAAACCCTTGGGTGCTCAGGCTGATTTTCATCAATTACCCTTACCTAATGATTCTATTGATCTGGTGTTTCTGCATCATGCATTGGAATTTAGTCAAAATCCGCACCAATTATTACGTGAAGCCAGCAGGGTACTGATTCCACGCGGGCATTTGATTATTCTGGTTTTTAATCCCTGGAGTATTTGGGGATTGTTTGGGCAAATTGCTCGATTTTTTTCCAACACTAGCTTGTGGCGACATCAGTATTTGAGTCAACACCGTTTGTTGGACTGGTTGCGTTTGTTGGAAATGGAGCCAGTGTCTGTTTACCGGGGCTATTTTCGTCCTCCGGTTCGACAAGTTTCTCTCATTGAGCATTTGCAATGGATGGAGCGGTGGGGTAAAAAGCTGCGCTTTCCTCGCGGTGGTTTTTATATGTTGGTGGCCAAAAAAAATCAAATACCACTCACCTTAATCAGGCCTCGATGGCAAAAGGAAAAGCCTTTGAAATCCATGGTGGTGACCAAAGTCATCCCGCTCCCTGAAGCAGTGAGGGAGATTAGAAAAGGATTTGTTTTTACTGAAAACCACTGGAGTAATATTGTTGAAAACCGTTGAGCTTTTTACTGATGGAGCCTGTAAGGGCAATCCTGGCCCGGGTGGCTGGGGTGTATTAATGCGTTATGGTTCAGTTGAAAAGTCGCTCTGTGGCGGTGAAGCCAATACCACCAATAATAGAATGGAGTTAATGGCGGCAATTGCTGGATTACAGGCATTAAAAGAATCTTGTCATGTCATTCTTACCACCGATTCCCAGTACGTTCGCAAAGGCATTACCGAATGGATCGACGCTTGGAAAAAAAATGGCTGTCGAACCTCTGCCAAGGCGCCCGTGAAAAATGCGGACCTATGGCAAGTCTTGGATCAAGAGCAGCTGAGGCATCAATTGGAATGGCGCTGGGTAAAAGGGCATAGTGGGCATCGTGAAAACGAACTGGCCGATCAGCTCGCAAATCAGGGTATTCCTCTTTAATTTATTAAGGCAGTAGTAAGTTATGCGTCAAATCGTTTTGGATACTGAAACTACTGGTCTAGAAACCTCTCAGGGCCATCGAATCATTGAGATTGGCTGTGTAGAGTTAGTGAATCGTCGTCTGACTGGCAAACATTATCACCAGTACATAAACCCAGAGCGTGAAGTCGATGCCGGTGCTTTTGCCGTTCATGGCATCAGTAATGAAAGGCTGGCAAACGAGCCAGTTTTTGCACAAATCGCAGATGAATTTCTTGCCTTTATTAATGGCGCCGAATTGATTATTCATAATGCGGCGTTTGATATAGGGTTTATTGATCACGAGCTAACCTTACTCAAATCCCCCATAAAAACGATTACTCAGCAGTGTTCGGTGATTGATACCTTATTGCTTGCTCGAAGCAAACACCCCGGTCAAAAAAATAATCTGGATGCGCTTTGTAAACGCTATTCCGTCGACAATTCCCAGCGGGATCTGCACGGCGCTCTGCTCGATGCGGAAATTTTGGCGGATGTTTATCTTGCCATGACGGGCGGGCAAACTGCATTGCAATTGGGGGGTAATAGTTCCCAAACTGAATCGGGTGGAAATCAGGAGATGATTAAACGCTTGAGTCCAGGTCGTAAACCTCTCACTATCGTCTATGCTGATGAGGGTGAGCTTCAATCTCACGCTGAGAAATTAGCCAGTATTCAAAAATCCAGCGGCGGCCAGTGCCTTTGGTTGTCTGAAGTGCTAGAGTGAGAATTGCTTGGCAATTCAAACGCTTAGAACAGATAAATAACTGTATTTCTAGCTGGCTTGGGCATAATATTCGTTAACTAATTTGGACGAGAATTTTTTGTGAATAATACAGAACCTTTGAACCTCAGTTCGTTAAAAATGGTGCAAGATGAATTGGTCAGCACTATCGAGCAATCTGCAATTCGATTAGAACAGTTCTCCACGGATCGAAATAATGGGGAGTTACTTCAAGAGTGTATCGAAGGTATTCGTCAAATTCGCGGCACAATAAGTTTGATTCAATTAAAAGGGTTGGATTTATTCACAGAAGAATTGCTCGCACATATCACCGATATCACCTTGGGTGAAGATGAAAAAACCAATAAAAAATTGGAAATATTAACAGCCTCCTTTTTCATTCTTCCTCGCTATTTAGAATACTGCACACAAACTTCGCGTAGCATGGCGGTTCTGCTGGTTCCGCATATCAATGAATTACGTCTTGCACGAAAAGCAGTTCCTATCCCCGAAAGTTATTTTTATTCTTTGGATGTAATTAAACCTCATCGCAAGTCAATTCCCATTCCATCCTCGATTCAAGAGGATATGGGAACCTTGGTTCGTCGTTTACGCCACATGTTTCAAACTGGCTTGATTAATGTCATTAAGGATCATCAAGTCAAAGGCTCTTTAGGCATGATGTCGCGAGCGCTAGAGAGATTGGAGACAGTCTGTGCGGGTACTGTGCTTGGCAACTTCTGGTGGTTGTGTCACGCCACATTGAATGTGATGCGTGAAAAAAATATGTCCGTCAGCAAAACTCGAAAATTATTGTTTGGTAATATCGAGCGCGAAATTAAACGATTGCAGTTTGAAGGCAAGTCAGTATTAACTCGAGATCCCGATGCAGTCTTGCAAAAAGAATTACTCTATTTATTGGCTTTATCGCATTCTACCGATGAAAAAACAATTGCAGTTATGATGGCTTATGCCATTAAGTCGCCAAGTTACACTGAAGCTGAGTTAGCCAGAGAAATGGAATTTATTCGCGGCCCCAGTGCCAATACCATCAGCTCGATGGTGTCGGTCTTAACTGATGAATTGCACAGCACCAAAAATATTCTTGAACGTGCCGCTCAAGGTGGTGCAGAGCTATTAAGTAAATCCCCTGAATTATTGGAGACGCTGAAGAAAATTGCCGAAATATTATCGGTGGTTGGATTGAGTGCTCCCAGCAGTAGTTTGAAACAAGAAATTGAAAAAATTGCTAACTGGCAACGTCATAAGAGCCCGGTAACTGCCGAAGAGTTGTCACAGGTCGCCGATACCTTGTTGTATGTTGAAAGCAGTATTGCTGGATTGGAGCGAACGAATTTATCCGATGAAAAATTAGCGCAAATCAATGCGCTATCACGTGATACCGTGATGGCGAATAATCAAATAGCCGAAGCTGAAAAAATTGTATTAGAAGAAGCAGAGGCGGGCTTAGTTTTGATTAAGCGTGCGCTCACATCCTTCGCTGAGTCCAATTACGACAAAGGTCATGTGCGTAATATTACGGGCAGTCTTGATGCGGTTCGGGGGGGAATGTTTTTATTAGGTTTACCTCGCGCAGCTAAAGTGATCGCTGGTTGTATACGTTTTGTGGAAGAAGATTTATTGCAGCAGGAGTTACATCCTGCCATTCAACATATGTTGGAAACTTTTGCGGATGCTATTATCAGTTTGGAATATTATTTGGATAGTGTGAAATTGGATAAAAATGCGGACACCAGCGTGTTGCAAGTGGCTGAAGAAAGTCTGCAAGCACTGGGTTTTGAAGTGTGAGAGATTTGATGCCTGAGGAATTTAAGATTTGATTTCTGAATCCTACCAGCTTTATTCGTTTGAGCATGATCAACAAATGCTTCAGCAAACACCGGGTAAATCCCGGTGTTATTTTATTGTCGCCTGGGAAAATGGTCACTGCGAATTATTTTTGTCAGATGTAGAAGAAAATTTTGTTTTGTTAACGGAAGATCAAGTCAATGAAATTTTGCACAATCCAGTGATTCACTATCAAATCCAACTGGGTGAATGGCAGGAGATGGTGTACGGTGTAGTGCTGATTGATAAAACTTCAATTGATTCATGTCAGTGGCTAGGATTACGAAAAAAACTGGGTCTTTTTGATGATTCCATGTTTATGTTGGCGGGCAGGGCGCTGCAACTTTGTCAATGGCAAATGGATCATCGTTTTTGTGGTCGCTGTGGGGGTAAGACGTCTACGGATATAAATGACTCTGCAAAAGTCTGCAATACTTGCCAGTTACATTTTTATCCGCGAATATCTCCCTGTATGATAGTGGCGGTGACGCGTGGAGAAGAAATTCTTTTGGCTCACCATAAGCGCGCAAATCGGCCTGTATACTCGACTCTGGCGGGGTTCGTTGAAGCCGGAGAAAGACTAGAGGACTGTGTGCGTCGGGAAGTCTTTGAAGAAGTGGGCATCAGAATTCAATCTCCAGAATATTTGTTCAGTCAGCCATGGCCTTTCCCGTCACAGTTGATGTTGGGGTTTATCGCAGAATATGCGAGCGGTGAAATAAAACCGGATGAGAATGAAATTCTCGATGCTGCGTGGTTTCGTTATGATGCACTGCCAGACACTCCATCAAACGCCAGTGTTGCGGGTCAATTAATAAAGTTTTTTGTTGAGCAACAGAAAAATAAAGGAACATCCAAATGATTTACATTCTACTTGTTGTTGTTTTAGCTGCAATTGCTGTATTTCTTGCCTACAAAACAGTTAGGTTTCTTTGGCGAAATGATTGGTTTGTCGGTTGGTTTCGCGGCATGTTTGGTATTACGTTTATCGCAATCTCTGCCGTAGTGGCCTTGGCCGCCTGGGATATCTACAGCTATAAACAAATGATGTCTGAGGAATTGGTGTGTAATGTCAGTTTCCAAAAATTGGATGACCAACATTACATAGCAACCCTGACGAATACTGAAGGGGAATCCAAACAATTCGATTTGCGTGGTGATCAATGGCAAATCGATGCACGTATTGTGAAGTGGAATGGCATGATTGCTCGTTGGGGAGTTAAACCCGCTTATCGTTTGGATCGCATTAGCGGTCGTTATTTTGATCTTGAAAAAGAAACCAGTGCTACGCGAACGGCGCATGCAATTACATCAAGTCCAGCCGGTCTTGATTTATGGTTGTTTTTGAACAAACAGGCGAATTGGGTTTCAGCTGTTGATGCTATTTATGGAAGCGCTACTTATTTGCCAATGAAGGATAAAGCCAATTTTGAAGTGAAGTTGTCCAATACTGGTTTGGTCGCTCGTCCACTGAATGATGCAGCGAAAGAAGCCGTTTCAATTTTTCAATAATTTTGATTTTTTGTTTTATTTGATTTTGGAGTTGTATTTTGGAATTTTTATCTGACTATGGGTTGTTCCTTGCAAAAGCGGTAACTTTTGTATTAGCAGTATTTGCAATTTTAGCCTTAATTGCATCTTTTGCTATGCGTAATCGAAAACATGACAAGGGACATTTAGAAGTCACTCGCATCAACGAAAAATATGAACAAACTCGCGACATGTTGCGCGATGCAATGCTGGATGAAGAAGCTTTAAAGGCTCAAGAAAAAGCGGAAAAGAAAAAATTAAAGGCCGAAAAAGCGGAAAAGAAAAAGGCCGCTAAATTGGCTGCCAAAGATGCGGACAAGGTTTCTAAAGATGATTCATCAAATCAGAAGTCAGAGTCTGAAGAAAAACCTGATCACAAAAAACGTGTATTTGTTCTGGATTTCTATGGCGATATAAAAGCGTCTGAGTGCGATTTAATGCGCGAAGAAATTACCGCTGTCTTGTCACAGGCAACAGACAAAGATGAAGTGGTCGTTAAAGTGGAAAGTGGCGGTGGTATGGTTCACAGTTATGGTTTGGCCGCCAGTCAATTAGCTCGCATCACACAAAAAAATATTCCATTGACGGTGTGTGTGGATAAAGTCGCCGCCAGCGGTGGTTATATGATGGCCTGTGTTGCCAATAAAATTGTGGCGGCTCCTTTTGCTATTCTCGGTTCTATTGGCGTAGTGGCGTCCTTACCTAACTTTCACAAATTATTAAAGAAAAACGATATAGATTATGAAATGTTCACCGCCGGTGAATACAAACGTACAGTGACTATGTTTGGTGAAAATACAGAAAAGGGTAGAGCTAAATTTGTTGAAGATTTGGAAGATACCCATGTACTGTTTAAAGAGTTTGTCTCAGAAAATAGACCACAAGTCGATATAGAAAAAGTGGCAACAGGTGAAATATGGTTTGGTCGTCGAGCGAAAGATGTAAATCTGATCGATGAAATTATAACCAGCGATGAATATTTGTTATCACAAATTGAAACGGCTGATATTTTCCAAGTGGAATATGTTTATAAAAAATCCATTCAGGAAAAATTGGGCTTTGCTGCACAAGGTGCTGTTGACCGTTTGTTAATGACTTGGTGGGAAAGATTGCATTTTAATCGTTGGTTTTAAATTTATTGATATTGTAGGGGCACAGCAAGCGGAACCCCTACATGTGTAGAGACGCAATATTTTGCGTCTCGATCTTGAATCAAAAATCCTAAGACGCAAAATATTGCGTCTCTACGGCCAATTTAAGGATTGTAGGCTATAGATTAAACGAGAATTCGATGAACTTTTTAAATCCTTTCAAATCACAAATGCCGAGCGCTGCACAGGCATTACCAGGGAGAAGTGAATCCATAAAATTAACCAATAGCCACGCAGTAAAAGCAGTTCCTATCCAACCACCTTTTGCAGAAAAGCTTGAAAAAATTGTTTTAGGCCTTGGTTGTTTTTGGGGTGCTGAAAGAAAATTTTGGCAATTGCCAGGTGTTTATACAACAGCAGTAGGTTACGCCGCTGGCTACACTCCCAATCCCACCTATGAAGAAGTCTGTTCGGGTTTAACTGGTCACAATGAAGTAGTACTTGTTGTTTTTAATCCTCAAGAAATTTCTCTCGAAAAAATCCTCAAAACATTTTGGGAATCCCACAATCCCACTCAAGGTTTTCGTCAAGGTAATGATAAAGGTACTCAATATCGTTCTGGGATCTATTATGTTAACGATTCACAAAAGCAAACTGCCGAATTGACTAAAGCGAAATATCAATCTGCATTAGATGAAAAAAATATCGGTGAAATCACCACAGAAATTTTACCCGCGACTGAATTTTATTATGCTGAAGAATACCATCAGCAATATTTACACAAAAATCCCGGTGGTTACTGTGGGTTAGGTGGGACTGGGGTTTGTTTGGCGGATGTTAGAAACTTGACCCCACCCTAACCCTCCCCTTGCCAGGAGAGGGATCAATAGCACTTTGAATTAAAGACCAATTAAGAAGGGAGTAAAACTCCTCCCCCTGGCAAGGGGGAGGCTGGGAGGGGGGCTAACATCAATGCGCCAACAAAAATTCCATCAAGGCATTTTGTGCATGCATTCTGTTTTCTGCTTCTTCCCACACAACTGAATCGGGAGTGTCGAGAACATCGGCGCTGACTTCTTTGCCGCGGTAAGCGGGTAAGCAATGCATAAAAAGTGCATCGGGTTTGGCGAGGCTCATTAATTCTTTTGTGACTTGATAACCGCTGAAAATTTTCTCGCGTTGTTTTTTCTCATCTTCCTGGCCCATGGAAGCCCAGGTATCGGTGACAACCAAATCTGCACTGGCAACGGCTTTTTTGGGGTCGTTACTGATTTTGACTCGTTTTTTGTAAGGTGTGACATAAATGTCTTCAGGCTCAAAACCTTTTGGTGTGGCGATGCGAATTTCGAAATCGCAAAGTTCTGCGGCTTGAATATAAGTGTTACACATGTTGTTGCCATCTCCCACCCAGGCAACAGTTTTGCCAGCGAGTGAACCGCGATGTTCAACATAGGTTTGAATATCAGCGAGTAATTGGCAGGGATGATATTCATCGGTTAAGCCATTAATGACTGGTACTCGCGAATATTCTGCAAAACGCTGAACCGTGGTGTGAGCATAAGTACGGATCATTACCATATCCACCATACTGGCAATACAACGTGCAGCGTCTTCTATGGGCTCACCACGACCGAGTTGTGAATCTTTTGTCGATAAAAAAATCGCCTGGCCGCCTAATTTGGCGACGCCTGATTCAAATGACACGCGGGTCCGAGTCGAGTTTTTTTCGAAAATCATCGCCAGCACCTTATCTTTTAAAAGTTCTGGCGCTTTGCCAGCACGCAAGAGTGCTTTCAACTCAATCGCACGTTGGATGATGGCATTTAATTCAGTTTTGTTGACATCGTTTAGCGTTAAAAAATGTCTCGGTGCCTTTGCGGGAACCATAATATTTACTCTTTAAACTTAATTTTTAAAACTCGTTAACTAGCTTCACTACTTTGGTAATTAATTCCTGAACTTCAGCATCAGTCATCACAAAAGTCGGCAGCAAACGAATGGTATTCATAGCAGTGACGTTAATTAAAATGCCGTCGTCGCGACCTTTTTGAATGAGGTCAGCACAGGGTGCATTTAATTCAATACCAATCATCAAACCTTTGCCTCGAATATCCACAACTTTGCTGTTACCAGCTAAAGCCTTTTTAAATTCAGCGAGAATTTTTTCGCCAAGAATTTTTACGTTTTGAATAGCCAATGGAGTCAAGTGTTGAATGACAGCAATGCCAGCACTGCATGCAATCGGATTGCCGCCAAATGTAGTGCCGTGATTTCCCGGTTGAAAAATTTCGGCAGCCTTTCCGCGCGCGAGACAAGCGCCGATTGGCATACCGTTACCCAAACCTTTTGCGGTGGTGACAACATCCGGCAAAATACCGTTGTGTTGATACGCAAAATAAGTTCCGGTTCTTCCATTACCGGTTTGAATTTCATCGAGCATTAACAGCAGTTGATGCTTGTCGGCAATCGCGCGTAATTTATTTAAATAATCAGCAGCAGGAACTCTCACGCCGCCTTCACCTTGTACGGGTTCAACCAGTATCGCGACTATGTTGTGATGTTCGTTTAATGCAGCTTCAACTGCGGCGACATCGTTGTAAGGGACTCGGATAAAACCTTCTACCAACGGCTCAAAACCGATTTGCACCTTGGTGTTGCCAGTTGCACTTAATGTCGCCAGAGTTCTGCCATGAAAACTGTTGGACATTACAATCACGGATGGATTTTTAATGCCTTTTTCGTTGCCATATTTTCGTGCAATTTTGATAGCAGCTTCGTTAGCTTCTGCACCAGAATTGGAAAAAAATGCTTTATCCATTCCGGATAAATCAATTAATAGTTTTCCTAATTCCTGTTGTTGGGGAATGTTGTAAAGATTGGAACAATGAATCAATGTCGCTGCTTGTTGGCTGATTGCAGCAGTCACAGCCGGGTGTGAATATCCCAAACCACAGACTGCGATCCCGCTGATTGCATCCAAATAACTTTTCCCTTGATCGTCCCACACGCGGCTACCTTCGCCCTTGGTCAGGGTTAAAGTTCTGGTGCCGTATGTGTTCATCAAGCTGGTCATCATTGTCTCCAAAAAACGAATCACCTTTAGCCAAAATAAAGGGCTAATCAAAGGTTTTAGTTAGGGGGATTAACCGAAAAATAAGCGGCAAATATATAAGTTATTGGCAGGATTGGCAAATTTGGCGTGAATGATGCAAGAATGCTCTACAGATTGCAGATCAACCTGCACAAAAATAGGACACTCTATGTCACACAGAGCTCACTTATTTTCCTTATGAATCTCTCATGCCTTACGCGAAAGCTGTTTTATCGAAACCTATACCCGGTCACGTTTTCGAAAGGATGTATTGGCAGGATTAACCGTTGGCATTATCGCTATTCCCCTTGCTATGGCCTTGGCAATTGCCAGTGGCGTGCCGCCGCAATATGGGCTTTATACCGCTGTCATCGCAGGGTTTTTCATTGCACTCACCGGCGGTTCACGTTTCAGTATTTCCGGTCCAACCGCTGCTTTTGTGGTGATTCTTTATCCCATCACCCAAAAATACGGTTTGGGAGGATTACTGATCGCCAGTTTAATGGCTAGCGGCATTTTGATTGTGATGGCCTTGTTTCGTTTGGGACGATTGATTGAGTACATTCCTGAGCCCGTCACATTGGGATTTACCGGCGGTATAGGTGTTGTGATTGCGACCCTGCAAATCAAAGATTTTTTCGGTTTGCCGATTGAAACCATGCCCGAACATTACCTCGATAAAATCACCTTACTTGCGCAATCCATTCCACAATCCCACTGGCCGAGTTTGTTAGTCGCCACCAGCACATTGGCAGTGATGCTCTTATGGCCGCGTTTGAAAACGCCAGTTCCTGCGCATCTGCCTGCAATCATCATCGCTAGCGTCTTGGCTTTGGTGCTCAATCATGCGGGTTTTGCAGTTGATACTATCGATTCACGTTTTAGTTATACGGCTGCGGATGGCAGCATTGGCAGCGGCATTCCCCCCATTTTGCCCGGCTTTCAATGGCCCTGGACACAACCCGGCGCTGATGGGCAACCCTTAGTCATTACTTGGGGATTAATAAGGGATTTATTACCTGCTGCGTTTGCAATAGCTATGTTGGGCGCAATTGAATCCTTACTCTGCGCAGTGATCCTCGATGGCATGACCGGCAAACGCCACAGTGCCAACAGCGAATTATTAGGGCAGGGCATAGGTAATGTGATCACGCCTTTCTTTGGCGGTATATCTGCAACCGCCGCCATCGCGCGCTCGGCTGCCAATTTCAAAGCGGGTGCCGAATCACCCATCGCTGCGATGATTCATGCATTAGTCGTTTTACTTGGGCTAGTCAGTTTTGCATCGCTCTTGGATTATTTACCTATGTCAGGCATGGCGGCTTTGTTGTTAGTGGTTGCATGGAATATGAGTGAAGCACCGAAAAGTGTGCATCTGCTAAAAACGTCACAATCGAGTGACCGTTGGATTTTTCTCTGCTGTTTTTTTCTCACGGTGATGTTCGATATGGTGATCGCCATAAGCGCTGGAATTGTACTCGCCGCGATTTTATTTATGAAAGAAATCGCGGATATGACTCGCGTAATTGAAATCACTAAAAACAAACAATATCTACCCGAGGATTTACCCGAACGTTATCGCGTATTTAAAATTACCGGCCCTTTATTTTTCGCCGCCGCCGATAAAATTTTCGGCGAACTCACTCGCTACTGCGAAAAAGATCGCATCATTATTTTATATTTCGACAACGTCAGCTTATTAGACGCTGGCGGCGTTTCCGCCCTCACAAAATTAATTGCCAACTGCCAAAAAGAACACACGCAATTAATTTTAACTGACGTGCAATTTCAGGTGTTGCGAGCCTTGGCGAAGGCGGATATTCAGGCGATTGATGGGGTGTTTCGGTTGTATCCGAGATTGGGGGATGCGGTTAGGGATTTATGATTATTTCTTCTAATGCCACAAAGATGCTGATTGTTGAATGGCTTTAAATAAACCCCCAATCTAAATACCCAAAACCGGGCAATACGCTCCCAAATCCATTTCAGATCTCTCCCCAAAAATATTTATACATTTCCTTTCATTTGTATAAGTTTTACCGTATACCTATACAAACGCTTAACTTTGTATAGGTTTGATCATGAACAAAATTCCGGTGGGTGTGAGTCAGTGTCTTCTGGGGGAGAAGGTGAGGTATGACGGGGGGCATAAGCACAATCGTTATCTAACTGAGGTACTGGCAGACTATTTTGATTACAAGCCAGTTTGTCCTGAAGTGGCGATTGGCTTGGGTATTCCACGTAAACCGATTCGATTGGTTTTTAAGGATGGTGATACGCGGGTAGTGGGTATTGATAACCCCGAGTTAGACGTTACCCATGCATTAAAGGAACAGGCGAATATAGTTGCGCAACAAATGCCGGATATTTGCGGTTATGTGTTTATGCAAAATTCGCCCAGTTGTGGAGTGTTTGGTATGAAACGCTATAGGGACAATGGATATCCGCAAGACAGCAAGGGGCGGGGCGCTTATGCCGAGCGTTTGATTGAGTTGATGCCTTTTTTGCCAGTGGAAGAAGCAGGGCGATTAAATGACGCCGGGTTGCGCGAAAATTTTATTACTCGTGTTATTGCATTTAACGATTGGAAACAATCCGTTGAGCGCGAACCCAGTGCCAAAAAACTATTGGATTTTTATTCGCGTTACAAATATCAGGTGATGGCACATCACGTACCTAGTTATTACGCCATAGGTCGCTTTTTAGCGAATATGCGCGAAAGGGATTTGCGAACGAGTTGCGATGAATTTTTTAAATTATTTATGCATGCACTTTCGCATCAAGCTACGCGAAAAGGTAACACCAATGTCTTAATGCATTTGCGTGGTTATCTCAAAAAAGACATTTCTGGTGTTGAAAAACAAGAATTATCACACCTGATTGAATCCTACCGTTCCGGTCTGGTGCCATTAGTAGTTCCCCTTACCTTACTCAAACATCATTTATTGAAACTTGATAATCCTTACTTAAAAACACAAACCTTCTGGTCTCCTCATCCGGAAAATTTGGGTTTACGTAATCACATAGTGGCGACTATATGACTGCAATAACACAAGAAGAATATTTACCTATTCGTGAAATTTCTCGATTGACGGGAATTAATACGGTTACTTTGCGTGCTTGGGAAAGACGTTACGGTTTACTAAAACCGCAAAGAACCGAAAAAGGCCACAGGCTTTATACGCAAGAGGATTTGCAGCGCATTCAACAAGTGCAGTACTGGCTAAATAAAGGTTTGGCGATTAGCAAAGTCAATGAATTAGTTCAACGCACCAGTCAAGTAGAAGCCATTGAAATAGATTCAATCTGGGATGAGTTACAAAATGATTTTTATTTATCTGCCCTGGAGCTAAACCGAAAGCAATTGGATAAAGAGTTGGAAAGAGTATTTTCTGAATATCCGGTGGAACTGTTGGCAGATAATTTAATTCTGCCCTTAATCAATCAACTGAGAACCGATCAGTTTCCCCAGGCATCAGTAGAAATGTTTTTTATTTCGGTGTTGGAAGAACAATTGTGTCGAATGCAATATCGCCAACGCCAAACAGCTAAAGGCAAAAAAATATTGGTGATGGTGGCATCGCCAGCGGAAGACAAAACTATCAGCCTATTATTGAATTATGGACTGTTAATTAATGGATTTAAATCAGAAGTGATCTCTTACATCGATAATCATGAGTTGGCTTATGCAATAAATAAGTTGCAGTCTGATTATCTGTGCTTGGTAGGCTATCACCCAATTGATGGAAATCGTTTGTCGTCTCAAGTCAATTGTCTTATTGAATCGAAAACATCTTTAGTTGTATTAGGTGCAGTAGCAGAATATTTGGAGGGTGCAGCCGTTCATGATAACAAAGACAATCTTTTATTAGCCATTCGTTTTCAAGACTTGTTTCAGAATCTAATGCGAGACAAAGAGGAGCTGAACAATGGCGAATAATCTTTTGAACCAATTGCGCAGTGTCTATATTCAGTTTAATCAAAAAACTGTAGATCAGCTGCCTGAAATCTATGCGGAAGATATTCAATTTCGTGATCCCTTCCATGCGATCAATGGCTTACCGAGGTTGACGGGTTATTTTGAATCTATGATGAAAGATTTAATTGAATGTCGTTTTGAATTTCATCACTCGGTAGAACTGCCGACAGAAGCAGTTCTATTTTGGACTATGCATTATCGTCACAAAAAAATCGCAGGCGGTAAGTTGTTAGAAATATCCGGTTCCAGTCATCTTAAATTTAATGAAAAAATTATCTTTCATCGAGATTATTTTGATGCTGGTGCGATGTTATATGAACACTTGCCTCTTGTTGGTGGAATTATCGGTTTTATCAAAAGGAGAATAAGCAAGTGACGGCGATAGTGTGGTTCAGGCATGATTTACGTGTTGCCGATAATCCCGCATTGGCAAAAGCCTGTGATTTAAAAAAAGGGGTAGTGGCTGTTTATATTCATTGTCAATCCTGGATAACGAAACACCAGATTGCACCGATTCAACTGGATTTCATTCGTCGTCATTTAGTTGTATTACGTCAATCGTTATTGGAAAAAAATATCCCTTTAAAAGTCTATTCTGTTAAAAAATCGTCCGACATTCCAAAATTGCTGTTAAAAATTGCCAGTGAATATCAAGCAGATCATTTATTTTTTAATGCGGAATATCCGGTTGATGAGATTGAGCGTGATCTTGAAGTAAATCGACAGCTTTCAGCAAATTCCATTCAAGTTAAACGCTGCCATGATCGTGTCATTATTCCACCCGGAATGATTTTGAACGGGCAGGGTGAACCTTACAAAGTGTTTACCGCATTTAAAAACAAATGGCTGCAAACCATTATGCCTTTGACATCCACCGGGCAAGCTATGCAACCTTTGCCTACTCCCAAGAAATTACCCAGTTTGACACTTGAGCCTGATACAGAAGAATCAATCAACAAACTCTTTAAAAAAACTGATTTAAAAGATTCATCCCATTGGCAGGTCGGTGAAAAAATTGTCCATAAAAAACTAATGCAATTTATTGACAATCACATTACCGATTACAAAACTAATCGCGATTTTCCTGCAATTGATGGCACCTCTTCATTGTCACCTTATTTGGCACTGGGTGTTATATCACCCCGGCAGGCGATTCATCAGGTATTGCAATTTACGCATGGCGAATGGGACGGAAAAAATGCTGGTGCCGGTTGCTGGATCAGTGAACTTATCTGGCGAGAGTTTTATCAACATATTCTGGTGAGTTTTCCGCATGTCTGTAAGCGCCAACCTATGCAGGCTTATACAGAAGCATTTCCCTGGAGGTCGGACAAAAATTTATTTAGCGCTTGGTGTGAGGGCAAAACTGGCATTCCAATTGTTGATGCGGCGATGCGGCAATTATTAGCCACAGGCTGGATGCACAATCGTCTGCGTATGGTTGTCGCTATGTTTTTAACGAAGAATTGTCAAATTGATTGGCGAATGGGCGAAACATTTTTTATGCAGCATTTAATTGATGGTGATTTTTCTGCTAACAATGGAGGTTGGCAGTGGAGTGCTTCTACGGGAACTGATGCTGCACCTTATTTCCGAATTTTTAATCCTATCAGTCAATCAGAAAAATTTGATCCAAATGGCAATTTTATACGTTATTGGTTACCGGAATTAGCGGATTTATCGACAAAAGAAATTCATTGCCCGAAATCAGCAAAAAATTATCCAGCGCCGGTGGTGGATCTGAGTGAAAGCCGTAAATCAACCATTGCGATTTTTGCGGCGATTCAATCAAACAAAGTTAAATAGTCAAAATGAGTGATGAAATGAGCAAAATTCTGAATATCTTGATCACAGGTGCATCTTCTGGAATTGGATTGTCCCTTGCGCGTGAATATCTTAAGCAGGGTCATAAGGTTTTTGCTTTAGCGAGATCTGCTGAAAAGTTAGCGGCTTTGCATGCTGAGTATCCCGAGCAGGTAATAAAATTGGTTGCTGACGTTTCACAATTGGATCAGGTAAATAGAGTCAAGAATCAAATTGTTGAACAAACGGCTTATATTGACTTACTCATTTTGAATGCAGGGACTTGTGAATACATTGATGCCAATCATTTTTCTTCATCGGTTTTTAGTCGAGTGGATAGCGTGAATTGGCGAGGCAATCATCATTGTCTGGAAATATTTTTACCTCTGTTAATGGCGGCAAAGGATTATTCTCGTACCCCCCATTTAGTGGGTGTTTCGAGTTTGGCTGCAATTTTACCCTTACCGCGTTCTGAATCTTACGGAGCCAGTAAAGTCGCTTTTGAATATTTATTAAAAAGTTTGCAAGTGGATCTCTATAGTCAAGGTTTAAGAATGACGATTGTCCGACCGGGATTTGTTGATACTCCTTTAACGCAAGCCAATGATTTTGATATGCCCTTTATAACCTCTAGCGAGAAAGCAGCTGAAATTATTGTAAAGGGTATAACTGCACACAAACACCTGGTTCAATTTCCAGCGCCCTTGGTTTATGCAATGAAATTGATTGCATTATTACCTTTTGCATTACAAAAACGAGTGTTACAAAAAGTAGTGAGAGCATAATGATGAGTAGTCAAAAAAGAATTGCGATTGTAGGCTCTGGAATTAGTGGGCTGGTAGCGGCATATTATTTGTCAAAACATCATGAAGTATTTGTTTACGAAGCGGGTACAGAAATAGGCGGTCATACTGCAACTAAACAGATTCAACTAGAAGGGCAGGAATATAATATTGATACAGGTTTTATCGTATTCAACGATAGAACTTATCCCAATTTTATAAAACTACTCAATGAGTTAAATGTGAATTATCAAAAAACGGATATGGGATTTAGTGTCAGCTGTCAAAACACCGGGGTTGAATATGCAGGAACATCATTAACAGGACTTTTTTCGCAAAAGAAAAATTGGGTTAATAGAAAATTCTGGCGTATGCTAGGGGAAATCATTCAGTTTAATAAGCAGTGTACGGCGCTTTATGAAACAGGTCAGATTGATGAGCAATTAACACTGGGGGATTATTTAACTCAAAAAGGTTATTCAGATTTTTTCAGAAATCTTTATATATTACCTATGGTATCGGCTATCTGGTCTTCTGGTAATCAAACTGCAGCACGCATGCCGATGAGATTTTTTGTCAGATTTTTTCATAACCACGGACTATTAACCATTTTTAATCAGCCACAATGGTACACCATTCAAGGCGGTTCCAAGTCTTATTTAAAGCCCATCACCAAACCTTTTATCAACAAACTATTTTGTTCTACGCCAGTGCGATCTATACGGCGTTTTGAAAACAAAGTAATTATTCATACTGATTCCAGAGGGGAAGAATCTTTCGATCAAGTGATTTTGGCTTGCCACAGCGATCAGGCATTAAGCCTGCTGGCTGATCCAAGTTTTGATGAACAGCGTATTCTCTCGAGAATTCCGTATGTGAATAATCAGGTATGCCTGCATAGGGATACTAATCTATTGCCAAAGGCTAAGTCCGCTTGGGCAAGTTGGAATTACCTCAACCTCCCAGAGGGTGAATTGCTTGATAAAACGGCGCTAACCTACAATATGAATATTCTGCAGAAAATTTCATCCCCTCATACTTTTTGTGTCAGTGTGAATGCGAATTCCTTGATTAACCCTGAATTGGTTTTAGGACAATACGAATACAGCCATCCGGTATTTACACCAGATTCAGTCTCTGCTCAAAAATCGTGGTCAGAAATCAGTGGTATTAATCGAACGCATTATTGCGGTGCTTATTGGCGAAATGGTTTTCATGAAGATGGTGTAGTATCTGGTCTAAAAGTTGTGGAAATGATTTCAGGGCAACCAATATGAATGGCGAATTCAAGAGTGCGATCTATACAGGAAAGTTACGTCATAGACGATTTTTCCCAAAATCGCACGAATTTACTTATGACGCCTGTATGTTTTATGTGGATTTAGCAGAGTTGCCAGAACTCTTTTCAAAAAATAGATGCTGGTCATTTAATCGCTTAAACTTAGGCTGGTTTAATCGCAAAGATTATTTTGGTGATGCGACTATACCACTTGATCAAGCTGTTAGAGGCTATGTCAAGCAACAATTGGGGTATTGCCCAGAAGGTTCTATTCGTTTATTAACTCAATTACGAGTTTGGGGATTCTGTTTTAATCCTGTCAGCTTATATTTTATTTTTGACAAAGATGCGGAGATTCCTAAATTTATTTTGGCGGAGGTGAATAATACACCTTGGAATCAGCGCCATGCCTATTTGTTAGCTTGTGATGAAAAAGGAAAAATTAATACAGAATTTTCTAAACAATTTCATGTTTCCCCTTTTAATCCAGTCGATATGCAATACCACTGGATCAGCACAGCGCCTGATGAACAGTTAGTCGTTCATATGGAAAACCATCAAGAATCTTCTACCAATAGTTTGACTCGACACATGGATGCTACATTGACGTTAAAACGAGAAAATTGGTCGCCACAATTGCTAAATAGGATTATTTGGTCAATGCCATGGCTGGCTATAAAAATTCCATTCGCCATTTATTGGCAAGCATTACGACTATTTATCAAACGTGTACCTATATATTCCAACACATCTTCATCCCAATCAGTCAATAGCCATAACAAATCCCTTAGAGGAGCCGCCAAATGAAATCAGATTCTATCGCCACTATCTCTGCACATAGAAGCTCAGTCTTTAGTGTTTCTCAAATGATTTCAAAGAAACTCTTATTGTCAAATTTGGCGCAATTGAAAAGAGGTTGCTTAAAGCTAATCGACGGTGAAGATCAATATTATTTAGGAGAAGATCCGTCGACAACCAGCTTCATAGCGGAGATTAGAGTTAAAAGCCAAAGGTTTTATACCGATGTGGTTTTTTCTGGCAGCATTGGGGCAGGCGAATCCTATATGAATGAACATTGGGTCTCACCTGATCTGACTAAAGTTGTTCGATTGTTTTCTAAAAATATTGATTTATTAAATCGAATGGATAACAACCAGTCTTGGTTAAGCAAGCTGTCGCTCAAACTGTTTCATTGGTTTAACCGTAATACCCGGGAAGGTTCACGAAAGAATATTTCAGCACACTATGATTTGGGCAACGATTTCTATTCTCTTTTTTTAGATAGCAGCATGATGTATTCGTCAGCGATTTATCCAACTGCTGAATCTAGTTTAAGTGAGGCTGCTGTTTATAAACTTCAACGGATTTGTGAAAAGTTGGAGCTTTCCGAAAAAGATCATTTGTTAGAAATTGGTACAGGATGGGGCGGCATGGCAATTTATGCTGCTAAGCATTATGGCTGTAAAGTCACAACAACAACCATCTCTAAAGAACAACGAGACTATGCGATAAAACAAATTGAAGCGGAAAATCTAAGTGATAAAATTACCGTTTTATTTGATGACTATCGTGATTTACAGGGGCAATTTAGCAAATTGGTTTCTATAGAAATGATAGAAGCCGTTGGGCACGAACACTTACGTGAATATTTTCGGGTTTGTTCTAGCCTGCTAAAACCTGATGGATTAATGTTGTTACAGTCGATCACCATTCCAGATCAGCGTTATGAACAGGCTAAACATTCGGTCGATTTTATTCAGCGCTATATATTTCCCGGCGGTTGTTTGCCTTCATTGTCTGTCATGCAGAAATCCATTGGCGACGTAACTGATATGCAGACCCTTGCTATTGAAGAAATTGGTGAAGATTATGCACAGACACTGTTTCATTGGCGGCAATCATTTTTATCCCATTTGAATCAAGTAAGGCAACTGGGTTTTGATCAACGTTTTATTCGTATGTGGGAATATTATCTCTGTTATTGCGAAGGTGGATTTCGAGAAAGAGCCATAGGCACAGCGCAATTGCTTTTAGCAAAATCAGAATACAGGAATATGAAATGGCAATAAAATCCCAGTATTTCTTTTGGATTAATCTAGTGCTTTTTCAGATAGGTTGGTTTGCTGCCATATTGGGTGGCAATCTGTTAGCAATTTTCATTATATTGCCAGCGTTAAGTTGGCATTTTTTTTATAGCCACTGCAAAAAAGATGATGTCATTGCTCTGTTAATTTGCCTGATTATGGGAATAGGGCATGATAGTCTTTTATTAAATTTGAATCTGTTGATTATTCCTCAGCAAGCTCATTTTCCACCACTCTGGTTAATTTCGCTCTGGGCATTATTGGGCATAACCTTAAATCATTCCTTGCGTTGGATTTATGAACGGCCGATGATTGCTGCTGTCTTAGGTACTATAGCTGCACCTTTAAGCTATTTGGCTGGAGTTAAGCTTTCTGATGCAGAATGGGCTGGCTCATTGACACAGATCATTTTTATAATAGCCGCCATCTGGATTTTCTTGTTACCCTTACACCGGTTTCTATTTTTGAAGTTGAGGCATTATGTTCAAAATTAAATCGTTTCTATTCTGTTTGCCATTCATGATTACAGCAGCTGTTGCGCAAGAGCCTATGTATGTCACTACAGGTACTGCCTACAATCTGGATACTAATCAAGTGATTTATCGCGAGGCCTATACCGCCATTAATGAAATGGGTGAGGTTCAGGTGGATTATTTGAATTCCCAAGGCGCCAAGATCGCCACCAAAAAGCTGGTGTATCAAGGGGAGCCTTTTCAACCTACATTTGTTTATGAAGATTTTCGTGATGAAGAAACTATTTCTGTTCAGTATGAACAGGCGAGAATGGTCGTACGCCACAAAGATATGAATGGCACTCGTCAGAAAATAATTATGGATCACGCCAGTGTGGTGGTTGATGCCGGTTTTGATGCTTTCATTCAATTAAAGTGGGATGAATTAATGAAGGGTAAACCCGTAAAATTTGACTTTGTATTACCCACAAGATTGACCAGCATTAAATTAGAAGTTGAAAAAATATCTCCGGCGTTATCGCCCGTATACAACAAAGAGTATGGCGATTCTTGGATTTATTTTCGTTTACAACCCGCTAAAAGATGGATCTCTATTTTCGCAGATCCCATTCATTTGGCTTATGATCCCAACGGAAAATATCTAATGCGTTTCTATGGTCGATCCAATTTGGATGATGCTCGCGGAATTCCGCAAGATGTAAGAATTGAGTATGGATATTGTTAATCTATTTCATCCAATGACGTTCGCGGTTTTGTGCTTCAATCCAATCGATTAAGGTTTTCCAATCGGCGTTATCACTGGCATGCGTTTGTTGTGTGTAATTGATAATGCCTTTGCCTTCTGCGTAGGCTTTTACATAATTTTGTGTATCACGTAATTTTGCAGGGTAGGGGATTCGCAAGCTTTCCAAAAACCGCTGAAGACTTCCCCAAGAATTTGTCTGCTGTTTGATTCGATTGGCGATCACCCCTATAGGGCGACGTTTACGCCGCATGTTTTGTGTTAATAATAAATCACCAATAAATCTTGCACTGGCCCGTATATCCATTTCAGACGACATCACCAATATCAAAATTAAATCATGATTACTCACCATGTCATCCAATGCCATCCCGCTTAGCCCTGGAGGTGCATCAGTAATTAACCATTTGGTGGACTTGGGTGCACGCAGTTGAAAACTCATAGTCGTGCGCAGTGTGGAATCGATTTTAAATCCGTAGATTTCCGGTAATTCTGGTGATCGCAGCCTAACCCAATACTCAGACGACCCTTGCGGATCAGCATCCAACAATGCTGTTGTGTCGCCCCTCTGCGCAAACCATGAGGCAAGGTTAGTGCTGACAGTTGTCTTGCCAGAGCCCCCTTTGCCGTTAATGACCAATATCCGACAAGCATTCAACGCCTGAACGGAAATTAGCGGCTCGCTATGACGTTTGGATTTGGACGTATCCATAGTTAATTATCATTATTGATTTGTTCGCAGCATACAGCATAGCAAAGGATAAAAATAAGTCGTGGGATCCAACTTATGATTTATTTTGCATCAAAAAAACCTTCAGGTGTTTTCCCTTCAAGGGCATAAGCAAACGCAATAATGTAAGCAACTGCAGTGTAAAGATTTTCAGGAATTTCCTGGTCGAGTTCAAGATTGACTAATAGATCAACCAAGGTTTTGTTGTCACAAAGTGGAATTTGATGAGCCTGGGCAATTGCAATAATTTCATCAGCAATTGCGCCGCTACCTTTGGCGGTAATTTGCGGCGCTTGTTTGCCGTCGTAGAAGAGTGCGACGGCTTTGCTGATATCAGGTTTTTCTGTCATCAAGAGTTGTTCATTGAGAATAACGCGATAAAAAATCACCAAATTTATGAATAGCTTTTTTCAAATCATCTTCACGAGGTAAAAACACCACACGGAAGTGATCGCGATCGGGCCAGTTAAATGCAGTACCTTGAACGATTAATACTTTCTCCTGAATTAAGAAATCCAACACCATTTGTTGGTCATCTTTAATAGGATATTTTTTTAAATCAATTTTAGGAAATAAATACAAGGCGCCTTTTGGTTTTACGCAAGATAAACCCGGAATTGATTCCAGCGCTTTCATTGCGGCATCGCGTTGATCACGCAAGCGCCCGCCGGGAATAATCAATTCATTAATACTTTGGTATCCACCCAGTGCGGTTTGCACGGCAAACATAGCGGGCACATTCGCACATAAGCGCATTGAGGCTAACATCTCCAAGCCTTCAATATAATTACGTGCACGATGTTTTGCTCCGCTAATTACCATCCAACCCGAACGGAAACCAGCAAGACGATAAGATTTCGAAAGGCCATTAAAACTTACGCAAAGTACGTCCTGCGCCAACCGACCCATAGGATGAAAGACTGCGTCGTCATATAAAATTTTGCTGTAAATCTCGTCTGCAAAAATAATTAAATTGTGATCGCGTGCTAATTGCACCAAAGCTTCCAATACATCTTTGCTGTATACGGATCCGGTTGGGTTATTCGGATTAATAACAACTATGCCGCGAGTTTTATCGGTAATTTTACTTTTGATGTCTTCAAGATCAGGAAACCAATCGGACTGTTCATCACATAAGTAATGACGAGCTTTACCACCGGCCAAATTTACGGCAGCAGTCCATAAAGGATAATCAGGTGCCGGCACCAGAATTTCATCACCGTTATTTAAAAGGGCTTGCATTGCCATCACCATTAATTCGCTGGCACCATTACCCAAAAAAATATCTTCAAGTTCAACATTAGGAATATCCAATTGTTGACATTCATGCATGATAGCTTTGCGTGCAGCAAACAAACCTTTTGAGGCGGTATAGCCTTCAGCGTTTGGAAGATTACGAATCACGTCCTGAATAATTTCATCTGGCGCGGCAAAACCAAAGGGGGCAGGGTTGCCAATATTGAGCTTGAGTATACGGTGGCCCTCTTCTTCGAGGCGATAAGCGTGTTCCAGCACTGGGCCGCGTATGTCATAACAAACGCCGCTGAGCTTGTCAGATTTCTTAATCGAATTCATTGCAGTAATATGCCTTGGATGGTGGTGACTTGAGTTATAAAGAGTTGAATAATCGAACCTAAGCAGTTGATCTGTCAAGAAAAATATAGGGTAAATGGTTATGACGAATGAGCTGGAAATTGATGAGAGCCTCTGGCGGGAAAAGCTAACACCAGAAGAATTTCGTATTTGCCGTGAAAAAGGCACTGAAAGACCTTTTACAGGAGCCTACTGGCAGGAGTTTCGCGAAGGTGAATATCAATGCAAATGCTGCGGCGAGCCATTATTTTTATCTGACACTAAATTTGATGCGGGATGTGGTTGGCCCAGCTTTTTCATCCCAATGAATAAAACAGCCATTAAGGAAAATCTGGACAGAACGCACGGCATGGTTCGTACAGAAGTCGTGTGCCGTAAATGTGATTGTCATTTGGGTCATGTTTTTACGGATGGGCCAGCACCCACAGGTTTGCGTTATTGCATTAACTCAGCTTCAATTTTATTTGTCCCGAACAATCAATGACTGCGCATAATGTAGATTATGTTAAATGAGATGTAGATGAAACAGACACAACTTTTAGAGCGCCTATACGCTGAAGTCGAAAAAGTCATTTTAAATCGGCAGCATCCAGTGACTGGCTTGTTACCTGCCAGTACCGCCATCAACAATCATGGCGACTACACAGATGCTTGGGTGCGGGATAATGTCTATTCGATTATGTCGGTATGGAGTCTTGGCTTGGCATTTAAACGCCAAGGCGAAGAACATAAAGCAGATCATCTTCTTCAAGCGACGATCAAGCTGATGCGCGGCTTAATGCAATCGATGATGAGGCAATCTCATAAGGTTGAAGCCTTTAAATACTCGCTACAAAACAAAGATTCCCTACATGCCAAATACGACACAGCGACTGGCTTGCCGGTTGTCGCTGATGACGCATGGGGTCATTTACAGATTGACGCCACTTCTCTTTATTTGCTCATGCTCGCGCAAATGAGCGCATCTGGACTGCGCATTATTTGTACGCCAGATGAAGTCGATTTTGTTCAAAACCTGGTTTACTACATATCCAGTGCCTATCGAACCCCTGATTATGGAATCTGGGAGCGTGGAAATAAGGTTAATAACGGAAAAACTGAAATTAATGCCAGCTCTGTTGGTATGGCAAAAGCGGCATTACAAGCACTGGATGGGTTTAACCTCTTTGGGCCCAATGGCGACAAAAGGGGGGTTATTCATGTTATTGCAGATGCTATTTCGTTAGCGAGAACCACCCTCGCCTCCCTCTTGCCGAGGGAATCCTTATCAAAAGAAACTGACAGCGCGCTCCTAAGTATTATTGGATTTCCCGCTTTTGCAGTGGGCAAAGAGTCACTCGCGACACAAACAAGAGACACAGTGTTAACTAAATTGGGTGGCAATTATGGATGCAAACGTTTTTTGTGGGACGGACATCAAACTGTATTAGAAGAAAGCTCTCGCATCTATTACAACTTAAGTGAACTGGTTAATTTCGCGCATATCGAATCTGAGTGGCCTTTATTTTTTACTTACTTATACATCACTGCATTATTTGATGGCAGTGAAGTAACTGCAAAACATTATCGAAAAAAACTTGAATCGCTTATGGTGAATATTGAGGGGGTTGGTTTATTGCCAGAACTCTATTATTTGCCAAAAGAAAATGTTGAAGCAGAAAAGAAAAATCCTCGTTCACAAACACGCGTGCCAAACGACAACTTACCACTGGTTTGGGCTCAAAGTTTATTTTACACAGGGTTGATGTTAGATGAGGGGTTGGTTTCCACCGATGATATTGATCCGTTAATGATGCGTCGTCGG
This sequence comes from Cellvibrio sp., assembly GCA_016712405.1. GTDB lineage: Bacteria > Pseudomonadota > Gammaproteobacteria > Pseudomonadales > Cellvibrionaceae > Cellvibrio. The sequence goes on from JADJRD010000001.1 coordinate 495,975, forward strand.
TCAACTAAATTTATTAAATCCAATATTGCGTTAGTGGTGTTGGCAGAAAACGATAAAATCAAACAGCATTTAGCGAAAAATGGTGTTATTGCAGAAAGTTTACAAGATATTAAACCTATGGCCGTTGTATCAGCGTCGGGGCTTATGGAAACCTATGCACATATTGGCGAAAACAAGACCTTGGGATTGACTGGCAGACCTCGCCGTCGAGTTCAAAGTTTGGCGACCTCACAAACTTATGAAATTAACAATAGAATATATTTGTGTTTATCATGGATGCAAAGTGAGCGTGAAGATTACCGCATGTATGACGCTCTATGGCTTTCTCAAAGTTTGGAAGCCGAAATTCATTTTATTTACAAAAACTGGATCAGCTCTGAAGTAGCTGTATTTACGCTGATGATGGATCATCGCTTATATAAAATCCCAAATGCTGCACATCTATTTCAAACTTTACGCAATTTACAATTGCGTACGGAAATTGAATATGTTGGCTACGCATCAGCTAATCTAGCTTATAGAGCTTCCAGGGTTAATCGTTTATCTATCCCCTACTTTCATGTGCACTCCTTAACCAATACTACGCTAGCCGTAGGCATTGGCGATGAAAGTATTAACCCGGAACACCTTGAACCTGTTGCACGTATGTTGTTGAATAATTTTGATACTGAAAGCGAAATATTCACTTATCGAAAGTTTTCAGAATACGTAAAAAAACGAAAAATGGATGACCTGGTATCCATTCCCGATGCGCCCTGCACCACTCTGTTGGATTTAATGCGCGATATCTACTTGCGGGCACAAAAAAATAATTATTGGTTAATATCGCGATTTTGTTTCTCACAATTTAACTATTCATTGAATGATTTAACAGATAGCTTAACCCTATTAGCGGCACGAAATTTAGTTCTCTGTGTTGGCGATAATGACTACACTGAAATTCAAATTGATCAATCCTTCTCAAATTCAAGTTACTTTGAAGGTGTTCGTCAGTTATTTCCTGATGTATTGGAGCGAACATTGGTGCAGGAAGTCTTATCTGCTATTGGCTCGCTAATTCGATCAGAGCCCATGCTGTTTGATAGTTTACATTCAGTACAGTTGCGTAATTTTTTGCTCTTATGTGCTATGGACAAAGGAGATGCTGAAGAAGTTAGTCTTTTGGAATGGCTGGGGTTACAATCACCGGCAAAGATTTTCAATAAAATTCGTAATGTTTTGTCATCGAGAAAACATGTATTTTCAAAAGACATGAACTTCATTTCGCCTTATAAAATCCACCATCATGACAGTAAGATTGATGAAAATCCTTTGTTGCCAGATACCAATGACACTGATTGGTTAGAGTGGCGAATTGCACGCGGATTAATTACTCATTTTGATAAAAATTTCTTGCAGGATATTTGGCACAGCTTAATGTTTTGTGAAGCATTAGTGTTTGGCAATCCGGTTGGCAGTGAATCCCGATTGGATTGTGAAATTACTCGCAGTTCCATGACACCCGGAGAAGTCAATTTTGCACATTTAATTGATCATGTAACACATCAACTCTATCCGCATTATTACAAGGCTGCAGTGGTTGAAGCCTTGTACGCCTATACGCAATTTTGTATCAATCATCCAGATAAACACTTTTCAAAGCCATTAGTTTTTAAGGATGTAATAGCCGCTGCTGCCAAGCGATTTGTTGATGAGGCATCTGTAGTCATAGGTAAACGTACGCATGAAAGTGATTTAAATTTGCTACTTCAGCACACTCCACACGTCTTAAACTTATATGTTTCCTTGGTTTACGCAGATTTAACGAAGCCAGATTGAATAAAAACCCCCTACCCTCTGGCTTGAGTACATTGCTTGCCATTAAAATGATGCGCACATTTATCATCACTGGATGTATATGAAACTATTTGGCCCCTGCCTGCTAATTTTGGGCGCTATCCTGAACATACTTGCGCTTTTCATGTTGTTACCTGTCGGTTTCTCGCTTGCCTATGAAAGTGCTAATCAAGTGGCATTTGTGTTGTCGGCTACGTTAACCAGCGTAATAGGGATTATTTTTTTGGTCATTGGAAAGAAATATCCAATGGAACAAATGCAGCCTAAACAAGTTTTTTTGGTTACCAGTTTTGCGTGGGTAGGTGTTTCTACATTTTCTGCGCTACCTGTTGTGCTGATGCAGAACCCTTTAAATATCGCCAGTGCATTTTTTGAAGCGGTTTCAGGCATTACCACCACGGGTTCAAGTGTCATGGTTGGACTTGAAAATTACCCCAAAGATATATTGTTGTGGCGATCACTGCTTAACTGGATTGGCGGTGTCGGGATTATCGGTATGGCGATTGCGGTGTTACCTTTTTGCGTGTGGGTGGCATGCGCTTATTTAAAACAGAGTCTTCGGAATGGTCAGATAAAGCATTACCTCGTGCTCAAAGTTTGATGGCGATGATTATTTACGCCTATTTAATTCTTTCAGTTGCCTGTTTTTTTTGTTTCTGGATTGCCGGTATGGATTGGTTTAATGCGATTAATCACGCAATGGCAACTGTTGCTACGGGTGGATTTTCAACTTCCGATAGCTCATTTGCACAATTTGATAGTTTAATCATTCATTGGATTGCGATTATTTTTATGATTGCGAGCGCGGCTCCCTTCGTTTTATTTGTGCGATTAATGGTGCACAAAAAGTTTTTATTTTTATCTGACACACAAGTGCGCGGACTATTAAAAATTATAGGCTTAACCACTCTGATCATTAGCGCTCATTTGATGCTGAGTAATCAAATGGATCCGCTACGTGCTATTACCATGGCGTGTTTTAATCTGGTTTCAATCATTACGACAACAGGTTTTGCATCAGGCGATTTTCAAACCTGGGGGCAGTTGGCTTGGGTTGTGTTTTTCTTTTGCATATTTATTGGTGGTTGTTCAGGCTCTACCAGCGGCGGCATTAAAATATTTCGCTTTCAGATTTTTGGTGGGTTAGTTAAAGAACAATTAACAACCGCTATTCACCCCAAAGCAATTATTAGTCGGCGTTATAACAATAAATTGATTAGCTCCGAAATCTTATCCTCATCGGTTGCTTATATATTTTTGTTTGCTATCAGCTGGGTTAGCATTTCATTAATTCTGGCCTTAACAGGATTGGACATGGTGACATCCATTACTGGCTCCGCTACCGCCTTAATGAATGTAGGCCCTGGATTAGGTAATGTTATTGGCCCTGCTGGAAATTTTTCGAGCTTGTCTGACACAGCCAAATGGGCATTATCCGCTGGAATGTTGTTAGGGCGATTGGAATTTTTGACACTAATCGTTTTGTTTTCCAGTATTTTCTGGCGATCCTAATGTCGAAATTGTTCACTCAATGAACCGGGACAGTATTTGGTATAAGCTCGCCTACCCTGTCGGTATTTTACTGCCTTGGATTTTAACACCCTTTGTTTTTTTTATTACCGGATTTATTCCCAAAGCGAATTTACCTCTGCTTTACTTAACCATGGTGGTTTTTTTTGCGATCAATGTGACGCTCGAACTCGCATTAATTAACGCACTTTCCAGTTTTTTTGCTTTCAGTTTCTTTTTTGCCAAGCCCTATGGCTCAATCATGATCCATCACAACGAAGATTTGTTGATGATTGTTATTTTTTTATTGGTTTCATTATTGGTTGGTTATATTGCAACAAAACATAAGCAGAATGCACAAAAAATACGTATACGCGAATTAATGACCGATATTGAGTTGGAGTTATTAGAAAGGTTGCCTAAAGCTTTAAACACACAGGATGTGATAGAGGCAATGGCCGAAGCATTAAAACCCTGGAAAAATAATTGCGTATTAATTATTAAGGGTACCAAATGGGCAACACATCCTATGATTCGTCGATTGACGAATTTACGAAAAACCAATTTGGAAACTTTGCTTGAGCTTCGTTTAACACCAGATGTGATTCAGAAGATTCCCGATCTTCAAGATGAGCACGATGTTTTTTTTCTTTATAATTCGCGACAGGTGATTGGGCTTTTAAAGATTTCGATTTCTAATATTCAATACCTACCCAGGGACATTTTTTTATTACTATTACATCAAGTCAATATTTCCCTGGAGCGAACTCGTTTATCGGCTGATCTTGAAAAAGAAAAGATTGCCAAAGAAAATGAATTACTACGCTCTGCGCTATTATCTTCCGTCTCTCATGATTTTCGCACACCCTTAACCACCATGATAGGCGCAACCTCAACAGTCATTGAATTAGGGGAGCATCTTGATAAACAACAGACACAAGAGTTATTGGAAACCGTTCTGGAAGAAGCGCAACGACTAAATCGATACACACAAAATCTATTGGATATGACACGATTGGAATTTGGTCAATTACAATTGGTGCGTGATTGGGTAACACTGGAAGAAATAATCAGTGCAGTCAAAAAACGCTTGAAGCCATTGTTGATTCAAAATGAGCTAAAAGTTGAAATAGATCCAAACCTGCCGTCGCTTTATGTTCAATCTGCATTTATAGAGCAAGCGATATTTAACATCATAGATAATGCCATTAAATTTTCACCTGCCAGTGCTAGTATTGATGTTAGTTGCCATAAAGAAGATCAAACGATTTTCATCGATATTTGTGACCAAGGGCCGGGTATCGCGGAAGAAGATCGTTACAAAGTATTCGAGCGTTTTCATACTGCAAACAAAGGTGATCGCCGTCGATCAGGTAGTGGGTTAGGTATAACGATTTGTCAGGGCATGATCATGGCGCATGGAGGTATCGTCAGTATTCATGCAAACCCTCACGGGCAGTTTAATCAGACGAATTCAGGCTGCTGCATACGGATTGAATTACCTATTGAAGGAAATCTAGGCGATAAAAATCTCGATCACCCGCTTTCGGATTCCACTTCCAATGAATAAATTTAACACCGATATAACGCCTGGAGTCTTCTTAAACTTTTACAATTGCACTTCATTATGGAGCGCCTATGAATAAAATACTGATTATTGATGACGAACCGCAAATACGTCGCTTTCTACAAATTGGTTTGACTGCCCAGGGTTATGAAATTTCGGAATCGGCTGAGGGGCGTAGTGGTTTGACTATGGTGGCAGAATTAAATCCAGATTTGGTGATTTTGGATTTGGGTTTACCTGATTTGGATGGCCAAGTTGTGTTACAAAAACTACGTGATTTTTATCATCAACCAATCATCATTTTATCGGTTCGCAATTCAGAAGCTGAAATAGTCAAAGCGCTGGATGCTGGCGCCAATGATTATGTTGTTAAACCTTTTGGCATTCAGGAATTGTTGGCAAGAATTCGTGGGTTATTGAAAGCCTTTGGCCCCAGCGTAAGTTCTGTAATGTCATTTCAAGATGAGCGCGTCAATATTGATTTAACTGAGCGTCGATTGTTAGTTGAAGGCGAATTAATTAAATTATCACGAAAAGAATTCGAACTACTCAAACGCCTGATCAATAACGCAGGCCGACTCGTTACTCAACAACAACTATTAAAAGAAATATGGGGCCGAACTCATATCGAAGATACCCATTACTTACGTATTTTTATCGCACGCTTAAGAACCAAGTTAGGTGATGATCCAACCAATCCACGATATATTGAAACCGAGCCGGGTGTGGGCTATCGATTTTTACCTGACACAGGGAATTGATTAATATCTTAAAAATCGCGATCATTGGCGCTTCTTCTATAGGTGTCTAATTGATGCAACATTTTTATAAAAAAGCACTAATATGCCTATTGTGTTTGATAGGTATCAATGCGCTTGTGGGTTATATCTGCATCGATCGCACCTATTTACACCTCCCCTTGTTACCTGCCGAAGAAAGTGAACTAGCTTGGCGTGCCGAGCCAAGCTCGGATGCAATTCAAAATGGATTATCCTCCATAAAACTCAAAGATGATCAATTTGGTTTAAGTTTTGAATTTACAATTGTAAAGAAAGCTGAGCATCCTTTTGCTTCTGTTGCCATGTCGTTTATTGATCAAACAAATAACAACATTATGATCGACTTGTCGCAATACAACAGTATTTCGTTCAGTAGTAAATGTTCGCCAGCCAATACCTTGACTTTCAGCGTCCTCACATTTGAGGAAAAAGTTTCTATCCCCAATGATTTTTTAACCTACCGCAACCCTTCCACATTTTTTTCATGCAGTGATCATTGGGCGCATAACAATATTGATCTGACACGCCTTGAAACCCCCGATTGGTGGATTGCTATGTTTAAACTGGATTTATCCGAGCAAACCTATGTACTCAATAAAGTTCCTAGAATTACATTCAGTAGTACGTTTCAAAGTCCGATAGGAAAATTAGCGGAGGTGCAGATTGATGCCATCACATTACACGGGCGTGATTGGCGTTACCTGTACTTTTTAGGCATTTTCATGATTTTAATTTGGAGTGGCTATGCAGTCTGGTTTTTTAGGCAACATACCTTGGCACTCATTGGTGATTTAAAAATAAATTACAAAGAGATCGTCCATTAGTTGCATACCAACAATTATCCATGGAACCACATCATGACAAAGAAAAAGGAGCGATCCTTCGATTTATGGGGACGGAATATTCCAATGCTGATCTGGACTTGGATACTCTGGTAACCAAGATAGGTGTTAGCCGTACTAAAATTAACGATATATTGAAAGCAGAACTGGGTTTTACCTTTTCTACTTATCTAAATAAATTACGACTTACTGAAGCTGCGCGATTACTATCGGATAAGGAAGATGCCAACGTGGCCGAAATTGCCTATTCCGTGGGTTACAAAAACGTGTCTTACTTTAATAAACTCTTTAAAGAAGAGTACGGTTGTACCCCAAAAATCTTTAAACATCTTTACGATAAATAAGACTCCTAGGTTTTCACAATTCAATTTATAACAAAAAATACTTCAACTATTTGTATTTTGATAACAATTTTCGAAAAAACGATACCTCAACACTCCCGATCTAGATATTCTCAGCCCTAATAAAGATAAAACCCATTCTATTGGAGGCTCATATGAATCACTCATTTGATAGTGTCAATAACATTCTTACCCACCATCCACTGAAAGCACTGTTCAATACTCATATTCGAGATTACGACTCAGGTAGAGTTGTTCTGGAGTTGAAAACGTTGGATCAGTTTGCAGATATCCGACGGTTAAGAGGCACCTTCGGTTGTATTGTGGATTGCCTCGCCTGTATAGCCGGCCGAGATTCAATAGGCGACTGCTCTGTTTCGGAATATGAAATCAACTTTCACTCCTCTTCCTTCAGTCATGAGTTAGTTGCCAGCGCCAGTATTGAATATTCCAATACTCAATGTGCAACCTACTCTTGTTCCATCTACGCTAAAGAAGACTCACAAAATAGATTGATTGCAGAATCACAAGGTACACTTTTTAAGAATTGAATTATCTGAGTCGCCAAATCCAAACTGACACCTGAACGCATCAGCTGTCGCTGTGCGTTTTGTGATGCCAAATTGGTATTGATGACAAGTGACATGGAAAAATCCTGAATGATCTACAGATTATCTATCGACCAGTTTTGGATTAGCTTTAATTATTTTTTGATGTGAATGGCAATCTATCTAATATGCCATCTAAGGAGGAGCCAATACTTTTTAAACTACGGACAATGCCTTCCATTGCAGCAAATTGCGCCTGCAATCTTGCTTTGTAGGCCTCTGTACGACGATCCAATAATTTTTGGTCTTCTTCCACTTTCTTAATATCTTTATTGATATTGTTTTCTCGATTTTTTATCAAACCGGATGATTTAGTAAAGTTATCAATCAACTCATTGAATGAAGTTGCGAAGCCTTTTGAAAAAGTGATATTGGCGGTTGTCGCTCCGACACCTATCTTCATGCTTAAACCTTCGGCGTTACTACCAATGGCGGGCAAGAGTACATTTCCGTAGCCAAATGCAGCCACACCACCCACAGTACCGGCCACATCAATACCATTGGTTCCTGTCGCCACACTCAAACCCAAATTTGCCATATCGACTGGTGAGCCAACGGACGTAATAGCAACTTTACTGGCACTACCAAAATCGTTTGAAGTGAATTCTAAGTGGTCAGAATTAAACCCAACACTGACATTGACTTTAGCTGCCACCAAATTGGTGTCTAGATTAATTAAACTTTGAAAATCAGCCGCCAATTCTGCACCTGATGCGTAATTTTTATTGGCAGGTAATGCGATGGTCGCCGTTTCAATATCATTAATTTTAATTTTAAAACTGTAGTCGCCGGTTAATGTGTTAAACGGAATTGTGATCGCACTACCGTTAAGAAACCCTTTTGTGGCATTGGTGGTGATATTGACAGCATAGGTGCCAGGAACCGATTTTGCGCTGTGCCCTGTAACAGTGACTTTAGAATTATCCGATGATTTTTTAGGAACAAAAAAATCACGAACGGCTGCAAAATTATTTTTTAAGGTGTTGTTAAAATCCGTTGGCTTACCATCTTCAATAATTTCTAAATGACCATCAGCAACCCGAGTGCGAATGCCCATTGCACCCAGTGTGGAGAAATCACTGCTGGAACCCGCAATAGGCGCTCCCAAAATAGAGCGGAGTGATGTCATTAAGCTTTTTGAAAGTGGATCTTGTCGCAGGCTGCCAAAGGCTTCCTTTTCTTCGTCGTAACCCACCAATTTTTTAGTGTCAGTTAAAAAAGTATTGTACGCAGCGACAAAATCACGAATAGCCGTCTCCGCTGAAGATTTATCATGTGCGATATTGATCGATACTACTTCTGACGCAGACTCATTAAACAAATCGAATTCCAAACCGTCGATGACATCGGTGACATGATTAGAGGCGCGAGTTAACAATAATCCATTCACGCGTATTTCAGCGTCCACTCCATCTAACAGAGGGTCCAGTGCCAAGCCATCAATTTCATTGTAATTAAAATTGGCTAAGCCCAATGCCCCTGGCGTTTCAACAGCGGTCAGATCAATTTCATTTTTTGCACCGGAAGGTGCAGTGATCAATAATTTATACGCACCATCTTCACCTACAATACTGGCCTGTACACCGATATTGGCAGCATTGATTGCATCTTTTAAACCCGTTAAAGAGTTATTGCTGTCATCAATGGTAATAGTGGCGCCGGTTTTAGCGGCATCAACAGTAAAATCATCATGTGCGCCATTCCACTCACCGAAACGAATGGCTAATGTTCCCTTACCGACAGCAGTATCCACTGAAGCATATTCCCCCGAACTGACCGATTGGGATTGTGCAATTTTTTCAATTTTTAATTTGTATTCACCTGATGAAGCTTTCGCATCCAGCTTGGTAATTCCCATTAAGTTGGTTTCAGGAATTGCCACACTTTTGGCATTAAAGGTGTCAGGGTTGTTCAGTGCTTTTGCAGCGGTATCCAATTTGGCTAATTCTGAACGCATTAAACCGTAATCGGAAATTTGTGTATCCAGTGTCTCCTTGCGTGTGGTTAACCGCGCGGTTTGTGCCGCTTTACAAAAACAATTATCTGGTATCTATAGCGGCAAAGATTTGCCGTTCTTTAGGCAAAAATTGCACAAATAAACCATTTCCAGTAGTTAGAGCATAGCTTGTGCCAAAGGTAAATCTACTCGTATCTCAAGGCATCGGCGGGTTGTATGCGGCTGGCTCGCCAAGCGGGGTAGATGACGACCAGAAAGCTGAGGATTAATGCTGTAATAATAATTTGCAATACATCCATCCATTGCAAGTCAGAGGGTAAATAAGTGACAGGGTAAACATCCGATTTTAAAAATTGAATTCCGAATAAACTTTCTAAAAAACTCACCAAAGGAGTAATAACAAATGACAGACCTATTCCAATTAAACTGCCAATACTGGTGCCAATTAAACCGATCAAGCCCCCATGCAATATAAAAATCGACATGATTTCTCGCGTGCTTGCACCCATAGTACGAAGGATCGCAATATCGCCTTGTTTATCCACAACAACCATAATTAAGGTTGACACTAAATTAAATGCAGCAATCGCAATAATCAAAAACAACAGCATTCCAATCATGCCTTTTGACATTTGTATCGCTTCATAAAGTGGGCCATAGGTTCGCATCCAACTAAAACCATAATAACCTTGCGCTAATTCATCGGTAATTTCATGGAGAGTCGTTTGTGCTTGAAAAATATCATTTAATTTTAATCTGATGCCAGTGATATTACCCGGATGCAATGAAATAGCAGACGCTTGATTGATTTCCATTAATGCCAAGTTATTATCCAACTCGCTCTGGCTATGTAGAATTGCACAAACCCTTAACACATTAATACGCGATGAAAAACGATCACCATTCATATTGTTGGTGGACGGAATGATTAAGGTGATCTTGTCATTAACTTGTACATTCAATTTATTGGCAACACCCTGCCCCAATATGATTTGATTTTTTTCGCTTGCAAATGTTTGCAGTGCATCTTGAGGTATTTTGGTGGGCAGACTGGAGGTTTTCTTTTCCAAGATAGGATCAATGCCAAATAAAATCACAGGCACAACATTTTTTTTGCGGCTCACCAAACCCTCAAGCTGCACAAACGGGGAGCTGGCTTCCACATTTGAATTGGATTCAATTTGCTGAGTTAACTCTTGAGGATTTTCAATGCCACCACGATGAAAAATACTGGCGTGCGGCATAATCGATAAAATATTGGTGCGTAATTCTTTATCAAAACCGTTCATGATCGACATCACAACAATTAATAACGCAACACTCACCACCAATCCAATAATGGATAAACGCGAAATAAAGGATACTAGCCGACTATGTTTGCGTGACAAACCGTAGCGAACACCTAAAAACCAGACATAGGATGAAAAAGTTTCATGCAGATTCCACTTGAATGCGCCCTTTTGTTAAACGCAAGGTTCGATCCATACGCGCAGCTAATCGTGGATCATGTGTAACTACAATAAAGCTAGTACCAATACTTTGATTCAATTCGAGCATTAACGACTGAATAGATTCAGCCGATTCTAAATCCAGATTTCCAGTAGGCTCATCCATTAACACACACAAAGGTTCTGTGGCTAATGCTCGGGCAATTGCGACTCGTTGACGCTCCCCGCCGGATAATTCTGAAGGTTTGTGTTCCAAGCGTGCGGCCAATCCAACTTTTGTCAGTAATTCAGTGGATTTTTGCTTTGCTTGAGTGATTGATATTTTACCAATAAGCAAAGGCATAGCGACATTTTCGAGTGCAGTAAATTCAGGCAATAAATGATGAAATTGATAGACAAATCCTAAATTTTTATTGCGCAATAATCCGCGTTGATCCGCATTTAAACTGGCCAAATTTTTTCCAGAAACTATTACTTCGCCTTCATCAGGAACATCCAATCCACCCAAAATATTCAGTAAGGTCGATTTACCAGAGCCCGATGCGCCGACAATCGCAATGCGTTCACCCGCTGCAACGGCCAAATCGATATCACAGAGAACATCAACTGCGAGATTTCCCTGCCGATAGGATTTTTTCACTCCTCGACATTCCAAAACAATTGAACTCATGTATAACCTCTATTCATAACGCAAGGCTTCGGCTGGTTGAATTTGTGATGCACTGTATGCGGGATAAAGTGTGGCCAACAAACTCAATAATAAAGCGACAGAACAAATCAATACCACATCTTGCCAAAGCAATACTGAAGGTAATTGCGCGACATAAAAAACTTCTGGATTGAATAATTGCCATTGCAAACTATTTTCTAAAAATTGAATAGCATCGGATAATCCCAAGGCAATTAAACTTCCCAATACTGCACCAATGAGAATGCCGATGAATCCCACGGTTGTACCTTGTACGATAAAAATCAGCATCACTTGACGAGAGGTTAATCCCAAGGTTCTTAAGACAGCGATATCAGATCGTTTATCGGCAACCATTAACACTAAACTCGACACAATATTAAAAACGGCGACAGCAACAATGATCATTAACAATGCCGTAACCACAATTTTTTCCATTTTAAGGGCTTGAAATAAACTACCTTGGGTTTGACTCCAATCTTTCACTTGAATTTCTTGAGACAAAGTTTGTTTAACATTTTGCAAAGTGGTAGCCGCAGTAAACATATCCTGTGTCTTGATTTTTAAGCCTTGCGGATGCGCTTTCCGTAAAAATTTTTGAGCATCTTGAAGGTGAATCAATGCGAGATTGGTATCCACCTGCGCTCCCGCTTTAAAAATTCCCACCAGGGTAAAACTGCGAGAGCGAGTAAAAATACCCAGAGGGGTGATATTGATATCGGAAGACGTTAATACTAATTTGTCACCGGTCGTTAACATTAAACGACTAGCCAGGATTCGGCCTAAGACAATCCCGTATTCACCTGGTTGCAAATAATCCAAACTGCCTGCAATCATAGTGTTGTGAAGTACCGAAACCTTGGCTTCCTCTTCAGGCAAAATACCCTGTAATTCAACACCTTCCATTGCGCCATCAAAGCTCACCATCACCTGCCCACTAACAAAAGGCGCCGCCCCTATCACATCCGGTAGCTGGTTCACTTGGTTGGCTAAGGCATTCCAGTCCTTCAGGCCTTCGTTTTGCTCAATATAGCCATGTGGGATCACGCTCAGAATGCGTTGTTTTATTTCACGATCCAATCCATTCATGACGGATAGAACGATGATCAAGGCCATAACGCCCAGCGTCATACCCAGCAAAGAAAAGGTACTAATAAAGGAGATAAATTGATTGCGGCGTTTGGCTCGCGTGTAGCGTAAGCCAATAAATAAAGGGACATTTTTTAGCATGACGCGCATTAAACCTGTTTCACAGGCGGTCGACAAGCGACTTGTCACAATTGTGCTAGAGTTAAGGCAATAGTTAAGGCAGATTGCTTCAGGAAATTCTGGTTATGAGTGAACGCCGCAGTTATTTTCGTATCGATGAGACTATCGCTATTGAGTTCAAAAAAGTCGATGAGGTGACGGCCAATACGGCTGTACCTGAGTTGCAATTTCCTAAAACTGCATCTCTGCAACTTTTTACGGAACTGCGAAAAATGGATCAGGATAATTCTCATCTGCTGTATCAAATTAAAGATGGAAATCGTGCTCTGGGAGAATACCTTTACAACCTAAATCGTAAAATTGATTTAATTGGTCAGCAGTTGATGGCAGATTTCAAACCGCTCCCTCCTTCCAGAACCATCAAGCAGGTGAATTTAAGTGAAGGCGGACTTGCCTTTGGTTCCAGCGAACCCGTTGCGGCTAATGATTACATTGTTATGCGCATGATATTTTTACCGAGCAATGCAGGGCTGGTTCTCTATGCGAAAATTATTCGCGCGGAATTAACATCTAATGGTGAATATCAAATCGCAGCAAAGTTTCATCGTATCAATGATGCGCAACAACACCTTATTGGTCAGCATATTATGCGAATTCAAATGGCTGAAAAACGTAAGAAAAAAGAACAGTTTTTATAAAACCTTTCTGCTCATTAGACAAAGAATCGCTGAAATATTCTTGCCACTTCTTCTGCATCATCTTCCATGTGCAAGTGATGCCCGCCTTCCAACATGTGCGTTTTTATAAAGGGATAACTTGCCACCTCATCAAGATAAGCCGAATAACTTTCCTGCAATCCTTTTTTACCCATTACCAGTTCACAGGGTGCGGAAATATTATTGATAAACGATGTAAATTGCTGATGCGTTAATTTTACGGGTGTTGGTGCTAATAAACGGGGATCCGAGCTCCAGCAAAATCCACCTTCAATCTTTTTCAATCCGCGTTCGGTTATAGATTTTGCTGCGTCATGACTGAGCGGAAACATACCGCGCTCGCGCGCTTTAATGGCAGTTTTGATATCGGGATAAATTGTTAGCGATTTATTCGCTTGATAATCCAATCCTTTAATTGCAGAGGCTAATTGCTGCGGAGATTTTTCAGGGTCAGTCGCTTCTACTAAAACACCTTCAATCAATCCCAAATGTGTAATTCGTTCAGGGAATGTACCTGCAGCCAGTGCGCCGATGATGGCACCTCTTGAATGGCCTAATAACGCAAATTGTTTCCAGCCCAAACTATCGGCTATGCAAAATATATCGCGAATGTCATCGAAACAATGATAGGAAGATGAACCGATTCGATGATCAGTTTGACCATGCCCTGCCATATCGACTGCGACGAGATGACAGTGATTGAAGTGGGGTGCAATTCGAAAAAAACTGGCTGCATTATCTAACCAACCATGCAATGCCAAAATGGGAAGCTGCCCAGGCGTACCCCATTCAAGCGCCGAAAATTTCATTGAGTTGATGAGTAATTCAAGGTGTTTTGGTGACTGCGATTTTAGTGTGGCAGTGTGTGGCATATAATTCCCTTACTTGTTTAAATTCTATGGGTGTTCGGCTAAAAAGGTGGTAAGTCTTTTTGAACCACTTCCGCAAGTGTATCCGGCTGAAATTTTGAAAGAAAATCATTGCAGCCCACTTTATCCACCATAGCTTTATTGAAGTTACCTGACAATGAAGTATGTAACACAATATATAAATCTTTTAATAAGGGATCTTTACGAATTTCAGCTGTTAATCGATAACCATCCATTTCCGGCATTTCGGCATCAGTGACCAACATGATAATTTCGTCCGTTACATTTTTACCTTCGCTAGACCATTTTTTTAATAAATTCAGAGCTTGCAATCCATCCTGAACTGACATGACATCCACCCCTAAATTTTGCAGTGTTTCTTTTACTTGCCGCACAGCTGTGGGGGAATCCTCTGCTAATAAAACTTTTAAATTTTTCTGTTTTGCTCGCGATGCTAAATCTTTGTCCAATATATCGCTGGAGACTTGAGTATTGTATGGAATGATATCGGCCAACACCCGCTCAACGTCTAAAACTTCCACAATTTGATCATCAATTTTCGTAATGGCCGTTAAAAAATGCCCTCGCCCTGTGCCTTTAGGTGGCGGCAAAATAATCTCCCAATTTAAATTCACAATGCGATCTACAGCGCCAATCATGAATGCCTGAACCGACCGATTGTATTCAGCAATAATCAAATTGGCTTTACGATTTTCCGGCAAAGGCCCGGCACCAATAGCTGCACTTAAATCAATCACCGGTACTGTTTGCCCACGCAAATGAGCAACCCCTAAAACATGAGGATGACTATGGGGAACTGATCGCAAAGTCGGAATCTGTACCACTTCCTGAACTTTAAATACGTTGATCGCAAATAATTGCTTCCCCCCCAACCGAAACATCAAGAGTTCCAGCCGGTTTTCGCCCACCAGCCGCGTTCGCTGGTCTATGGAATCCAATAATTTGGACATACTCGCCCCACTCAAGACGTAACTACCCTAGTGGAGTATAGGCAAGTTTTGGGATAAGGCAGGTTTTTTTGGGGGTTATTAAGCTAGGCTTTCATTCAATCCTATTGATTAAGGGCTGAGTATTTTCTCTTTTCCAAATAAGCATCGTAATCAGGGATTAGTCTTTCGCATTCATTTGTGAGCTCGATTGTCAGAAAAACACCAAAGAATTGTTAAAGCAATTGCCAATAAAATTCCAAAGAAAATACCGAAGCTTTCATAGTGATGGCCTTATAGAAAAAGAAATAACTAAGGAAGAATAACAGCGGAAAATTGAACAAGAGAAAGCAATCATGAGGGCTATGCTTACTGAAAACAGACTTTTAAATACAGGGATTCTATTCATATCGAAAACATCCAGTTGCACATCCAGGTTAAACCGGGGGTAGTCAGCCAGTGGCCAACTCGAACACCAACATTTTCAATTGGCGATTGGATTCTGCATCTGGAAAATCAGGGTGTGCCGGTAATCGAAAAAGAAAAGTGGCTTGTGGGCAGGCTGAGTTAAAAATATCAAGAAGAAATTGATCATCCAAATCGGGATTATTGAGGCAGCTCAACACCAAACCACCGCTTGGCATAAGTTCGGGTAAACGTCTGACTAATTTTGTGTAATCTTTAACAGAATCAAAACTGCCTTTTTGAAAACTGGGCGGGTCCAGAATCACCAAGTCATAAGGCCCTGCCTTTTTTATTCTGCCCCAGGATTTTAAAATATTTTCCGCCAAATATTGGCTTTTATTTTTATCCAAACCATTTAGAAGATGATTCGCACGGCCTTGATTTAACGCAGCGCTGCTCATATCCACATTCACCACTTTTTCAGCACCTGCGGCAATTGCCACCACAGAAAAACTGCAAGTGTAGGCGAATAAATTCAGGATTCGGCGATTGGCAGCTTGTTGTTCTAACCATTTACGTGCGGGTTCGATATCCAAAAAGAAGCCAATATTCTGTTGTTTGGCAAGATTCAGATGAAAGGATAATGCCCCACGTTTGGCAAACACCTGTTCAGGTAATTCGCCATACACAATTTCACTGGGGTCGCCCGGCGCATAGCGATGTTGAACAACAATCGTTTGAATTTTTTGTGAAATATTTTCTTGTAAAAGCGGTAGGTTTTCATTTAACCAATGTTCGGGCGGTTGATTAAATAAAGTGAGCAATAACACAGGGTGATAGTAATCCAACGTCACGAATTCCAAACCCGGATAGATTTTTCCACGCCCATGAAAAACACGAAAACTATCGAGTGTTTCAGAAGTTGAATCAAGCTTAGTCGTTAATTCTTGTAACTTTTTTAGTAGAGGATTGATCACGATTCATACCCGACCTGATACAAGAGAATATCCTGATAACCACTGATTACAGGATAAATTCCTACCAATGCTTGATCTAATTCAGGGTCATGCGTATCCACTAATAATGGCCGTCCATTCAGCGATGCGATTTTTCCACGCGCGGCAACAATCATAATATTCTCTTTGCCTACTTGACGTATAACGTCTGGCGTAAATTGCTGATTGCCTCTGCCAAAAATATGGCCTTGCCCACCAATAGCCGTCACAATGATTTTTACTGGTCTGAATGCTGACAAATATGATCCTGTATTTGTTGAGCACTGACATCTTTGGCAATCAGTGTTCTGTTTAACAAAATATCAACCCCTAACAAACTGCCATCCAAATCTAATTCTTGTAAAAAAAGATGAGTGGTTGAACCTGTTCCAACTAAATATAGAGTGTTGTCATCCAGCACTTCAATTAATGTTTGCACTAGATCTAATTGCGCCAATTCATCTTTTTCTGTTCCGGCATTTTTGACTTGTTGCAATAAATCATGAACTTCTGGCACCCATAACTCACCGTAATATTTTGCTTTGACTTTACCCTCACGGAATGCATCTTCGTCAATATCTTTGACATCGCGGTGGGTAAGGTTCACGAGTTTTCCGGACAACAATTGAATCAATAACTCCCCTGCCGCTTCGGGAGAATTAGCATAAACACCGGAATGAATTTTGACACCGGCTGGAACGCCTAAGACAATTTGTTTTGCGGGTAATTGATCGACTAAAATTCTCGCAGTTCCATCACCACCAGCAAACAATAATAAATCGATTTTATGCGCGAGCAATTGTGCAATGGCTGCTTGAGAATCTTCAGCCGTTGATGGGGTATGTTGAGAAGTGCCAACAATCACTGGTTCAAAACCCGCTGCTTTAACACTGGCTTCGCCCATATCGCCAGCAAAGCAAAAAAAATCAATTTGATTGGAAAATGATATTAATTTTGATAAAGCACGTTGCATACGATCAATCGCCCGCAGTTCTGCACCCATAGCCAAGGCTTTATCTCGTATTTCAACGCCATCTGAACCTTTTAAACCAACACTTCCACCAATACCCGCATAGGGATTGACTAAAACACCCAAGCGAAATTTTTGATCATTACTCACATTGAAATCCCAATTGGGATAACCAATCTTTTGTGTGCTGACTAGCGTGATGATAAGTCACCCGGTAATTATGAAATTCACGCCGTTTAGGATAATGCTTGCGCAGCAAATCGAATCCTTCATTGATGGGAATTCGTTTGATGAGAGAATCATGTGCGGTTTCGCGCAAACGCGCGTTATCTGAATCGATATTATAAGCCTGCAAAATTAAATGCTTTGCGACCGCCCAAGCATCAGTTAAATGGCCAGCATCTAAAATGTTGTCTTGTAATTTTGGCACTAAGTTTTTTAAACTTTTTGTTGGAGGTCGGCTCAAAAATTGACAGAGCGCCTGATAAATCATTTCCGTTCCGTTGAGTTTTCCATCGTAACTGTAGCCCGCAATATGCGGTGAACCGATTAGCACTTTTTCTAAAAGCGGAATGCTAATATTGGGTTCGGGTTCCCACACATCCAACACCACACGCAAATCATTTCTCTCGTTCAATAAGGATAATAAATCCTGATTATTTATCACTGAGCCACGGCCTGCATTAATCAACACTGCACCATGAGGCAATTGGGTTAATTCGGATTTGGTCAGCAAATGAAAACTGGGGTGAGGCCCCTCAACAACCAAGGGTGTATGCATAGAAACCACATCGCAAGCCAATACATCCGCCAATGATGTCAATTCAGGAATATCCTTAACGGAAAGATTCGGGTCATAACATCGCAACTCAGCGCCCTGCGCTTTAAATCGGCGATAAAGCAATCCACCCACATTGCCACACCCAATAATACCCACCTTGGCTTTAGTCCAATTCACATCCAGCGCCGCCAAGGCAGCATAGACATATTCCACAACCGAATTGGCGTTACAACCCGGTGCATTTGCCCAAGGAATGGATTGGGCATTCAAGTAATCCAGATCGAGATGATCAATACCAATGGTACAAGTGCCTACAAATTTCACACGGCTGCCAGCCAACAATTGTGCGTTGACTTGAGTGACTGAACGAACAATCAATACATCGGCATCCTTTACATCATTTGCGGTAATTTTGCGGCCAGGTAAACGAACGATCTCGCCCATATCCCCAAAAAATTCGATTCCCAACGGGATGTTTTCATCAATTAGTATCTTCATATTGGCCTTTTATCACGACAATCTTGCGGGATTCAGAAAAAATTTAGGTCTAGCGGTTGTGCTTTTTACCTTTAGCATATACTTTATCTAGTGATGGCGTCGCAAAAAGCCATCAATTCAGGCTTGATCCTACTTTTTTCGGGAGGTGTATTATGAAGACCTCGGACACCGGCCACAACATGAACAATGTGGTTGATTTATTCACCCGTAAAACCTTCTCCGATCTCCACAATGAACGCTTTATTCGTCTGGCTCCCGAGTTGGATGGATTAGAGATGCTTTATTCCAATGACAGTAATTCCGAAAAACTCTACAGCCTGAAGATTTTATGCTGGGGGTTGAGAGCCAACGGCGATGTTGTCGGTTTGGTTCCTTGGTTAAACGATATTGTCCCCTGCCCTGACCTGGCTGATCCACTTAATGGCCATTGGGAAGGATACTATGACCCGGGTATTGATGAAGTTTTCTTCGAAGCACCTATTCATAAGGTGATTGAATTGGAAACAGCTGCTGAATACTACGAAGTGGAATGTGAAAGCGGCGAAGATCTGATTCAGGAATTGCCTGACACAATTGGCACTCACGCGGTATTACGCTCAGACAACTCCAAACAATTGATTCTGGTTGAAGTCATCAGTTGGTGTCTACATTTTGACGGCAACATTTTTGCGATGATTACTGACCCAACCAAAGTCAAAAGTACACCGGTTCTGCCAGGCGATGAATGTCTTTACGAAGCACAGTCAAGTGAAAGCTTTTTATATTTTTTTCAACATCAAATCGCCAACAAAATTAAAGCGGAAGACCCAGAAGCCTTGGCTGCCTTTTCATTACTGGTTGATGGTTTAACCTAATCGATTTGTGCGTGAGCCTAAAAACTCACGTGCAAATTTAACTTATTCTTTTACTTCTATTCTTTCTGATTTTTCGAATCACGAATGTATATTCTTTTTCTATTTCCGCTTGACTCACCAAATCGTGCCCCAAAAAACTACAAAATTTCGGAATATCACGTTTAGTCGAGGGATCTGTTGCCCTTACCTCTATCAAATCTCCGCTGTTAACTTCTTTAACAGCTTTATGCAACATCATCACCGGTTCAGGGCACAATAATCCTGTTGCATCTAAATATCTATTAATTGTCTGGTTCATAGCTTAAAAACGTCTATAGATTGACCTGCAAAATTGCAAACTCTTGCTATGCTTTCTCACAAGGGAAGTTAATTTGATTAGCCATGCAGTACATCATTTAAACCTACCGGAGATGCCCGTTAGATGTCGCAACTTCAAATGCAAGATTATATGCCTTCTGACTTCTTTAGTCGTCAAACACTTGAAAAAAGTATTCATCTGTTAAAAAAAGATCACTCGGCACTTGCACACTGCATCCTGAATGCCTTAGAGCAAACCCCTATAGTGCCTTATGAAAACCTGGTTTTTGTTTATACCGGTGAAATGGTCTCCAACACTGAGCTGATTGAAAAACTTAAACCGCATGTCATAGGCCGGATTGTTTCTTGTTTAACTGATATAGGTCAAAAAATTCTGATGGATAAGAAAACATCGGACAAAGACATTCTCAGTTTGCGCAGTATCATTGAAGACTGGATGCAATTAATGGAATGGATTTTATCCAGAACCAATACCGACCAACAAGATTGCACGAATTATCAATAACCTCATCACTTTCATATTAACGAGATAAATCCTGTCACCTCTTCACGATCATGAAATAATTGTTTGAATTGCAAATTCACTTGAATTTGTTTGCTTTTTAAAGCCGACACAATTTTTTCATGACAGAGATTAACTTCGTGATATCGCTGTTTCATCGGCAGTTTTAAATTAAATACGGCATATCGGCAATGGCCTTTTGCAAACCATTGTGTGATCAAACTGGATGTACGTGCGGGTTTGTCGACTATATCGCAAACCAACCAATCGACCGGCTTCTTGGGTTCAAACAAAAAACCATCTTCTTTTATGTGTGTAACCAAACCGGAATCCATTAACTCGACATTCATCGGCCCATTGTCAATCGCTTGCACATAAATACTGCGCTGCACTAATTGCCAAGTCCAACCGCCGGGTGCCGCACCCAAATCAACAGCTTTCATACCAGGCGCTAATAAGTCATCCCACTTTTCAGCAGGAATAAAATGATGCCAGGCTTCTTCTAACTTTAAGGTGGCACGACTGGGGGCAGATTTGGGTAAACGTAAACGCGGAATACCCATAGCCCACTGCGATGCATTTTGAATCGGACTTACCCCTAAATAGGCTTGTTGCGTGGACACAAATAATAAATGCATTCGCCATTGGGATTTAGCGGCAACACGTTGTTTTTTTTCCAAAGCTTTGACAAAAGGAACAGAAAATTTATTGCCCAACACTAATAATTCTTTTCCAGTATTGGTATCTGGTGTTTCGACAATCACTTCGCGAGAAACCGGCAAAGTTTCAACAACCGCTAAGAGTGGTGTTAATCGATCATTCACAGGCAAATTGTCTTGCAAACCTGCGCACACAAACCACTGCCGAATAAAAATCAAACGTTGAAAATTCAGTTTTTGTATAAGTGCTAATGCGCCTTCAGGTTCATGAGTGAAAAACAGTACATAAGCAGATGCATCCAACACTTTGCTGTATCCATAAATCTGCAATTGATGCGCTTTATCAGTAATTTCGGCGGCAGCTTCTTTTTCAAAACCAATACGACAGTGTAAGAATAGACAATTCAAATGGGTAACCTTTTTAATCAACAAAAAAGACGCAAATTAGGATTCTTTCAGATTATTAAATTTTTCCAATTCAATATTAATCGCGTTAGTGGAAACGTTGACTTCATAAAAGGAAAACAATAAGGAGATAACTAACAAAATTAAACTCACCGCAAACAGATAAGCACCCACTACAACCCACCCCAGGAGCAAGGAAAACATCGAAAGCGTACAAAACACAAAAGACAAAACCCCAAATGCCTGCATCCTACGAATGACTTGCAGTCGTTTTCGCAAATTATGAATCTGCCGTAAGATTACATCTTGAGTGGAAGCATTTTCAACATGACTTAATTGACGAATCACATTCGCTAACACAACAAAACGATTGGTGTATGCCAGCATTAATAACGAAATCGCCGGGAATAATAAACTCGGTGTAGTCACTGACATTTCCAGTGCGGGAATACTCAAAAGATTTCTCTCCAATAAATAATTCTGTCATGACCGCGATAGGAACCAAACCCTATATTGGCATTGGGCAATTGGGTGTCATCTGTGTAATCACCATTTTGGTTCCAATCAAAACGCAGCCAAGGATAAGCGGTTAAATCTACCCGCACAACAAAAGATCCCGTTCCTGCTCCCGGTGCAGTGAAATACTGACCTGCATTCCCTGAACTGAATAAGACAGTACTCGCTCCCAGGTTTTGATATTGCCCTTGCGTTGACCCACCCGACAAAGGCACTACTAAATTGCCGGCAATCGCAATACTGCCCTGGGGAAAGGTAATGCTGCTACGATCAATTGCCGTACAAAAATCCAAACTGTTTTGTTGCCAATAAGCACCTGTCCAATATTCGGTGGCAAAATTCACCGGCAAGTTTGAGGTTTCAGGGCCGAACGCATCGTCCAGTTTTAATCGGCCAAAGCGTAAGTCGAGTGGAGTTGTACTCAGTTGTATTGCATTACAACTCGCACCTGAACAACTACCACTGCTAGTTGCATTCATATTTCGTCCACTCAACTCACGCGAATCAAATGCATCGGTAAGATTCAATCCAAAATGCAATTGCGAGTAAGGGCCGTCCGGTGAAATGGCACGCGAAAAACTGGCATTGGTGTTAATCGACAACACGCCTGAAGACCAGACTTTCGGTAAGCTTTCAATCACACGTGAACTTAATGAACCACCATTGGCTGCATCAGCATTTTCTGCTTGATAATTCAGAACAGGTGCATTGCTGGTGTAATAATCGGGCCCATAATTGGTGACAACCGTTCCTGACGCACTCAAGGCTTGAAGCTGATAACTTAGCGCAATATTGGGTTGGGACATGTAAGAAAAGGCAGCGCAACTGTTAGTCACCGATTGACTGACCATCGCAAATCGATCGGGATAAAAACGCCCGACAGTGCCTGTTGTAATGTAGTCAGGCGCCCCCGCCCCCAAATAATCGTTGTCAAACAGCTCGGGGCGCATTGTCAAACTGCCCACTTGATTCCACAGGACATTGGTATTTTCAAAACTACCTGCCGGTGTGGTGCTGGTAAAACTACCACTATTAGCATTAGTCAATGGTGTCGGTGTGCCGCTAGCCGGATGCACCATTGCCATCTCTTTCAAGAGAAGGTTGTTTTCAGAGGGGGATTCACGACCAAAATTAGGTGTAGGTTGTAAATTTGCATTTTGTGCTTGCACCACAACACGGAAAGGAGAGCCGGCTGCAACAAACCCGGCAGCAGCACCTGCAGCATTAGTTCCCCCGGGATTACTGGTACCCCCGGATGTTTGTACCAAACTCACCGCAAGGCGTTCAGGCCTAACCACAAAATTATCGCTGGAGCCAGTCAAAGTAATCGCAGGATCATTACCGGAAGCGGTCAGAGGCAGCGATGCATGCAAACGAATTCGCCCCACATCCGTATAGTTAAATGGAATGGAAGCTTCCCCATTGGCATTGAAAGTCAGGGACACAGGTGTATAGCCAATACTCGCACCTGAGTTATTTGCGGCGATCGAGGTACCCGAAACGGTAAAGGTTTGCCCAGCAATACAACTGGTGGGGTTTACACATTCATATCCCAAATTGACATTCCGTGTTCCCACTACCCTCGCCTCACAGGCACCGGTATTAGTATTCGTTCGGACAGCTTTCAAAATAGGAGTTGTCGCGTTTACGCCCGCCCTTTGATTGGCAATCGGTAAAACACCTCCAGTCGCGTTGTAAAACTTCAACCCCGTATCCACAAAACTGATGGCGGGATCAAAACTCGCTGATTCACTTCTTGTCCCATCCGATACATTGATATTGAGATTTGCCGCCGTGGTTTGCCGTAAATAAGCAACAAAAGAGGTTTCCGTACCCGCAAACGTGTAGGACGCGGCACTCCAACTGGCTGTTGCAGGTGCAGTTGAAAGATTGACCTGAGTACCTGCATCCGGCGCCACCAAGGTTCCGGTGGAGTCATAAGCGCTGATCGTGATGGGCTCGGCACTACAGGTTAACCCGGTTCCACTGTGGGAAATGCCGTAATAACTGACTGTTGCGGGACAGGCCACAATCGGCGAAAAAGTCGAATCACTGGGCCTGCGCCAACCTAATGAAATGACAGCATAACCGCCTCGCTCATAAAATTCCAATCGAACCGGGTAAGTCATCCCTGCCGTCAGTGCTAGGTTGCCACTGGTATCGGTCGCCACTGAGTGGTCAGTCCAATTATTAATGACCTGTTGATTGTTTACCCACAGGCGCACACCATCATCAGATAAGGTTTGGAATTGGTAATTTCCGGTCGCATTTACTTTCAATGTAGCATCCCAACGAACGGAAAAGTTGTCTCCCGTTAAGCCTGTAACGCCTGTAGTTCCTGTACTCCAGTCATAATCGATAACAGACTCTTGACGAGTGGCGGCAGGTGAGCCCGATAAGTTGATGTTATTAAAGTATTGCGCGGTAGCATTACCAGAAAAACCACTGCTACAGGTTTGAGTGGGCAGTGCGCAATAATTTGCAGTACTGGGATTAGGATCAGCGGCCGTCCCTAAATTGCTAAAGCTACTCGTTCCTGGTGGACTCCAGAGCAAACGAATGACTGACGAGCCACTATTTTCGTAATATTCCAACTGGATGCTGTAGGCATAACCTGCTTCCAGGGTAATACTCGAACTGGTGTTGGTTGCACTGGCGTGATCCGTCCAATTGTTGATGACTTGTTGACCATTGACCCACAAACGCACCCCATCGTCAGACACTGTCTGGAAACGGTAAGAACCTGTTGTCGGTGCCCGCAGTTGTCCTGTCCATCGTACTGAAAATTGATTATTGCCCAAACCACCTACACCGGGATTACCTGCCCCCCAATTGAAGTCGACACTGGTATCGGTTCTTGTACCGGCTGCAGCACCCGCCAAGGTCATATTGTTGAAATAGGCTCCTGACAATCCACCGATCAACCCAGTAGTACAAACAGGCGGTGAGGCGTTACAGGCATTTGCCGGTGTTGACCCAGGAGAACAAGTACCGTATACCGCGCCACCGTTGGTGACATTAACAGTGGAATAGCCCGGCGTAGTGAGTGTCCCGTACACGGTAGAGCCGTTAACCGTAATAGCGCCCGAGGTTGAGGTGATATTTACTGATGAGGAAGCAGAACCGATGCTACTTCCGCTTTGAATGGTGACACTACTCGCACCGGAAATACTGCCGCTCGTCATAGTGACTCCGGAGAGTGTCATCACATTGTTGGATGTCATCACAAAATTTCCAGTAAGGGTTCCACCCGTAAGCGACATACCCGACTGTGCTGTTGCACCGCCACTCAAATTTGTGCCATTGGTGGTGATAGTGTTATTGCCGCTGGTGACAAGCCCTGTGACAGCACCTCCAGTCAGGTTTACCGTTCCATTCGTTGTCAAAGTACCGGTAATACTGGTACCGACCAGAGTGATATTGCCACTCGATGCAGTGACGTTTCCATAAAGATTATTAGTACCTGATGAGGTGATGGTGCCGTAATTCGATGTGAGATTAATTGAAGTAGAGACACTGCCAATCGTATTGTTATTCAACACAAAACCATTGTTAGCACTAATCGTAATTGCAGAGCTGGATGTAAGAATATCACCAGATGCCAAAGTGACTCGACCATTGCCAGTGCATGTATAAGTAGAACCACTAACACTCCAGCTGGTGTTACAGGGTGGATAAGTTCCACTCGTAAGATTGTAAGTCGCCGCATGTGCGTTGATTGCCAATAATAATGCAAAGCAAATGGATCCCTGCCTTCGCAGGGATGACGAGAGGTGGCCTATGAATGACGAAACGTGTCGAATGAATGATGAAACGTGTCGAATGAATGATGAAACCTGTCGAATGGATGACAGATTTTTTCGATCACCGTCATTCCTGCGAAGGCAGGAATCCAGAGACTTTATTAAGCCAATTAGCCTAAAAACATTCATCACTCTTGCTCCAAATAAGCACTGGCCTGAATTTGGCGCGAAGCATTGATCGAACCCGCATCACATGACGCATTACTGGTAATGGTGTAAATACTGGTGTGAGTGCTAGCCGTTGCAGAATAATTTGCTGCAGTCGCTGCATTACAGGCTTGATTATTTTGGTAAACGCAAGCACAACTCACTTGTGATTGACACAATTGCAAACCATCAATTGCAGAAAAATCATAAGTTGTCGCCAAGGCTGCGCAACGTCCGTCTGCCGCTTGTCTTGAACTGGCGTCAGGGAAAAATAGCGTTTGCATTGCCCGTTGGGTTGAGGTTTCTGCCGCATAAAAAGCTGGTGTACTTAATAACTCTGGCGTAAACCCTTGATGAGATAAAGTAGAGCTGCGAGTTAACGCCAAAGCCATAAAACCCATCACCCCCACAAGAAAAATCGCCAGCGGAATTAAAAACCCCTGTTGGCGATTAATGAAGTTAACGTTGATGGATTTAGGGTACATTTCGAATCATCACCTGTTGAGAAAAATCCAGCGATTGCCCATCAGCAGAAAAAGTGAATTGCATTTGGATCACGGTATTTCGATTGTCGCTTGCCGCAGTTAAATTAAAAGGTGTTACTGCAGCGACTTCGCTAGCCAATAAATGATGACTGGACGCAGTATTGATACTGCTAGAAACCAAAGATTGATTATCGAAAAATTTTAATTGATTGTTGTCGACACAAAACGCCTGCGGCGAATTCAATAGATAAAATCGTTTGTTGATTGAATTTCGCTGCCAGGTTTTGCTTGTACCTAAAGTCACACTGGTCGTCGTTCGTGATGTAACACTGGCGATGGATAAATTTGCTCCACCGTAAATTTCTGTTGGCGACATAGCACCAATGGTTAAATAATTCGCTGATCCAAAATCAATTTGATGCGGTGCTACCGTAATGCTCGATTGTGCCGCTGCTCCATTCTGAGTATCGGCAACGGATTCAAATAAAATCCGCCTGATGCAATCGGCGTAAATTCAATGCACTGCCCCGAATTCACCACACGAATAGAATAAGGCAATGCGGAACGCAATTGTCGTGACATTCTTTCCAATGCTTGCCGCGCATGCATGGTCAATTTTGCTCTCGCCTGAGTTTGTTGATAAGACTGCGAGGTTTTTACTGCGAAAGACACGCCGATGCTCGAAATAATACCCAGAATGACTACCACGGTAATCAATTCGATCAATGAAAAACCTTTTTGTTTATTACAAAATGAACTGTAATACTCTCTGCAAACCCCACCGTTACCCCTGCGCGTCCTACCGTCATCCCTGCGAAGGCAGGGATCTAGCCGTTTGCTAAAGTCACTGGATTCCTGCCTTCGCAGGAATGACGAAAATTCTCGCAGGAATGATGATGATCTAGAAATCATTAAAAATTCGCTCGTTCGGCGGTTAATAAAATACTGCTGGAATCAGGTGCGGTTACGCGCACTTGAATGGTTTTTCGATTATTCGCTGTGGCGACTGTCACTAGTCGCTCATATCCAGTGAAAGGCGTATCCGATTGATTGTGGAAATCATCCACATCATTCATGTCAGCATCGGGCGTGTTATTGCATGCGGGTGCGCTCGTTGAACCGCAAGCAGGAACTCCACCCGTGGGTGTCGCCGCATCGTATTTCAATGCCAACACTTGATCCATTTTGGCTTGCGCTAAATTTAATGATTTTTGTCGAATCAAAGGCTCGGCACTTTTCATCACACTTTGATTGTAGGCTGCAGTCAAAACGGTTAATGCAATGCTCACCACCACGATGAAGACAATCATTTCCATCAATGTCACACCACGATTTCTTTTAAAATAAATTTTAATGTGCATAACCACTTGCCTCGATATTCACTGAAGCGGAATAAACACCATCAGCAGTTTGCACTTGGATGCTACCTGGGGAGGTTCTGCCTAATTTATCGTAACTATGGGTTGGGGATGTTGATATCAATGAAATTCCGGTGGGCATATCGAGCGGATAAAAACCGGAATCCAATTTCACCGAGACGCCATTTTCTCTTACATCAATAGCGCCAGCACTGACACTAACTTGAATGTTGCTACGTGACATAGCCAATTGTTGCGCAAAAAACAAAGCCGCGATGACATCATCGCGGCTTGCTTGAACTCGTGAAGCACCTACAGCATTAATGCGTGAGAACAATACCACCGACATAACACCCAACAAGGTAATAACGACTACTAATTCTAGCAGCGTAAAGCCTCTATCTTTATTACGCGGATAATTTCTCTCACACATTCGATACCTTTACATCAAAACCTTATTAAGGCGCATTAATTCCTTGAAAGGTTGCAGTTTTTGAGCTGGAGTTCTGCCTCAAGGTGCAAGCAGCAGTGTCGCCCAATGCACTACCAAGATCAGCAGGAGTCACTGTATAAGCGACGGTGTCATAGCCTCCAATCAGTATCAAATTGACATCGGTACAGTTTGCGACGGCTACATGAGGGGTGCCTAAAACACCAGCAGAAGTTGCAACTGCAGCGGCATAGTTCATTGCCATTGCACTACCCATATTACCTGCCATTGCCTCTACTGCTGCATCCTCAGCGCCTTCGGACATATCAATAAAACGCGGAAGCGCAGTGGCAGCCAAAATACCTAAAATCACAATAACTGCGATCAATTCAACAAGAGTAAAACCGGTTTGCTTTTTCATACATAACTCCAAAGTGACAGAGACGTTTAACCGCAAGTCTTATGCTTGAATTTTCTTCATGAAATTTTATTATTCCTTTGAGTTATCAAGCAGCCACAAAAACTTGTCAGGCTTACTATGGTTATCGGTTGTCTATTGAATTCCTTTAATGAATTTCTTAACAACCTTCAGGCTAACTGCCTGCATCCTGTTCATAACTATAGTTCAGCTTTTGGTGCCTGCCACTTTGCTGCAAATTATTTTTGAATATTGAGCATTTCCCACATGGGCAAAAAAATCCCCAATGCCAGTACAGTCACAAATCCCGCCATCATTATGATGATAATAGGTTCAATTTTATCGCTGAGTTTTTTTACTTCGTACTCAACTTCGCTTTCATAAAATACGGCGACTTCAGTTAAGAGTACATCGACTTGCCCACTCTCTTCGCCGACTGAAATCATCTGTAAAATTAATGGGGTAAACATACCGCTGACCAAGTGAGTTTGATACAAACCTTCACCACGCTCAACGCCCGCACGAATCTGACGAATTTTATCGCCCAAGTAGGGGTTATCAATGGCACGCGCGCATAATTCTAACGCAGTCGACAAAGGCAATCCCGCTGACAACATTAAAGAAAATGTTCTGGAATAACGTGCTAATGAAGCACGCTCAATAATGTCGCCAATAATCGGGGCTGTTAATTTTTTTCTACCCCACACACGTGAACCTTCTTCAGTTCTAATGTAGTGATAAATCCAGGCAAATCCACCTGCCAACACTAATATTACCAACCACCAAAAATTCACAAAGAAATCTGAAATACCAATCAATATTCGTGTATAAATCGGCAGCTCTGCACCAAATTTTGCAAACATACCCGCAAATGCGGGTATCACTTTATAGTTAACAACCGCCAAAGCAATTGCCATCACGATCATCACCATAGTGGGATAACGCAATGCGGTTTGAATACTGCGAACTGTGCCATGATCGCGTTCCATGTATTCGGCAATTTGTTTAAAAATAATATCCAGTCGTCCCGTGTTTTCGCCTACCCCAACCAAACTCACGACTAAATTATTAAACATTTTGGGGTGTTGTCGCATTGCTGTAGACAATTCGGCACCGGTTTCCAAACGCTCTACCAAATCATTAATGGTTTGTTGTAACGCATAATTACGTAAAGACGCAGAAAGCCCTCGCAGACCTTTAACCAACGGAATGCCTGCACGAGTAATCGTGTGCATTTGCCGACAAAACATAATCAGTTCTACACTGGTGACCTTTCCAGAATTTGTTGCACGCTCAAATTTTTCTGAAAATGATAATTTTTCAACAAACGGCGTTAAGGCAATAGGCGTAATACCACGCCCCAAAAGTTGATTCGCAGCTGCGTCAGAGGTGGCAGCATCCAATTGCCCCTGAATCATTTTTCCTTCTGAACTTCTGCCTTTAAATTCAAACACTGCCATAACAATTATTTCTCAATGTCATCAATCTGTGCTGAAATACTCATCACTTCTTCAAGGCTAGTAATACCATCTATCGCATATTGCAATGCAACCTGGCTTAACGGAGAAAAGTTGGGATTCTCGTAAGCAGCATTCGTAAAGCCATTAATATCTTTTAAGCGTAAGGCTTCAGCCATTGCATGATTTAATTCCAACAATTCAAATACACCGACTCGACCACGATAACCTGTGTTATGACAATGGGGACAACCTGTTCCCTGTTTAAAGGCGACTGACGAAAAATCGCGGCCATTCGCTAATAGGGATAACAATTGTTTTTCATTCGCATCCGGCTCATGCGGCTGAACACATGAACCGCAAATTCTGCGTACCAATCGCTGCGCAATAATCGCTTTTAATGAGGCAGCCACCAAATAGGAATCAACGCCAATATCAATTAAACGTAATGCCGAGGTGACAGCATCATTGGTATGTAAAGTTGATAACACCATGTGACCCGTCATAGATGCACGCAACGCAATTTCAGCGGATTCACTATCGCGAATTTCACCGACTAATAAAATATCCGGATCTTGCCGCAAGGTTGCACGCAACACATTCGAAAAAGTTAAACCAATTTTTTCATGCAAACCGACTTGGCTAATGCGAGGTAAGCGATATTCAACGGGATCTTCAACCGTAATAATTTTTTTGTCCGGCTTGTTGAGTTCTGATAACGCACCGTACAAGGTTGTGGTTTTACCGCTACCGGTTGGCCCTGTCACCAACACCAATCCATGCGGACGTGTAATCGCTTTTCGAAACCGATCAATCAAATGTTGTGGCATACCGACTTTTTCCAATGGTAAAACCCCATCGGTGTGATCCAGTAACCGCATAACAACCGATTCACCAAATTGCACTGGCATAGTGGAAATGCGCACATCAATATTGCGATTCTTCACTTTCAAATTAAAACGACCATCTTGCGGCAAACGTTTTTCTGAAATATCCAAGCTGGACATTAATTTCAATCGCACCACCAAAGCCGGAGCAATTCGCTTTTCATTCATCACTTGTTCAATCAGAGAGCCATCAATACGATTACGAATGCGCAAGACTTTTTCATCGGGTTCAATATGAATGTCAGAAGCTTTTGTGGTGATAGCCTCTTCAAATATTTTTTGCAGTAAACGCGCAACGGGGGCTTCTGAATCAGTTGCATCAGTCACAATGTCCGCAATATCAACAGCCGCTTCTTGTAACTCTTCTTCCAGTTCCCCCGCCAAACTGGCAATTTCACTGGCGTGGCTATAGGCAATATCCAACACATCCAACAATTCAGATTCACGCACTACCGCTGGTTTCAATTGTTTGGGGATTTGCCTTTGTAATTCATCCAAACCGAAAATATCGGTAGGATCTGCCATACCCAACAAATAGCCGTCAAAATCTTCACGCAATAACATCACGCGATAACGACGCGCCGTAGTTTCTGGTAATTTTTGAATCAACTCACGATCAAAACGAAATTGTTTTAATTCCACAAAAGGAATTTGTAATTGCGTTGAAAGTAATTCCAACAACGCATTTTCTTGAATAAAACCCAACTCAACCAAGGTGGCGCCCAGTTTGCGCCCGGTTAACTTTTGCTCTTGAAGTGCGTGTTGTAATTGAGCCTCGGTGATCATTTGCTTTTCGACAAGCAAGTCACCCAAGCGAATGCGTTTTGGAGGATTGGTCATTGTGATAATTCCGCAATTCTTTCTTGAGCATAAGCTCGAACCTGTGGTTCCAGTTGCTCAAAATTTAACAGTTGTGTGTAAGCCTGCATAGCGGCAGGTCCTTGACCTTGCGCATCGAGCGATAAAGCCAAACCTAACCAATAAGCTGGTTTTGGTTGAAAACTTTTTAACAGATTTCGATAAGCGCTAACAGCTTCCAGATAACGCTGCTCTCGTTGATACAAACCGGCTAATAACGCACGATAATTTTCATGATCCGACGCTTGCGATAATTGCAATTCTAAAAACTGAATGGCAGAAGGATTATCATTTTTTAACACCGCTAATCGTGCAGAATAATAATGTTGCTCAACAGCGGATTGTGCCAAAGGAAAAGCTAATACCCTTTCCATTGCCGAGATATTTTTATCTTGATAATAAATATCCAGTAAAAAGGATTCAGATTGAGGGGCAGCATTGGATTGAATATGATTTTCCAACAAAGCCAGTGCACGCGATTTGAATCCTTGCGCAATCAGTTCTCGTGACTGCTGAACCATTTGCTGATCAAGATATTCTGTATTGGCTGAAACGCTAACGCTCGGTTCCTGCAATGGCCTCTCAAATGGATCGCTAACAGGGGTTGATTGAACCTGATCGGAATTCAATGCAGGCTCTGCTAATGGCAAGACCGTTTCTTGAGTGTTAACAACCAATAAATTTTGCCTCAAGTTATCTATTCGCTGATCCCCAGGCGCAACTAATTCAGCTTTGTCTAAATAAAAACCGGCTTTCGATAAGTTATTTTTTGTATAAATCTATCGGCCATTTGCAAATAGCGATCAGTAATTTTTTTTTTCAAGCCTGCAATAGCAACAGGGTTGTTTGCGTCCAGCTTGAGTAATTCCTGATAATAAAAATACGCATTATCATTTTCTGGCGAGGTCAGTCGATCCAGTGTCATAGCACGACTGGCCTGATCAATTAAGAAATAAATTTTGTCTGTTTGAACAGAAGAGTTCTGTTCAATCGGTACACCCTGTGCAACCGTCTGTTGTAAATTTCCTACCGTTTGACTACTGGGTGTAGACTCAACACTTGAGCTTTCTCGCAACAATGAAGAAAAATCCTGGTTGGATATATATTGAGAAATTCCATAGCCAATCAAAAAAACCAACAGGCTTATTAACACTAACGGCATACGAGAGTATTGAAAAAAATGGGCAATTTTTTCTCGCTCCCATGTGGCCGTTTGCACATCGTTTAGCAATAACGAATTTTCTGTGCTGGAAGAATGTTGTTGGGAAAGATCACGCAACATATCGTTGATCAAACTCATAAAGACCCCCCCAGTGCAGGCGTAACACTCAATGCCACTGCAGCAGATGCAGCCAATAATGGCCACAACCAATAATCTCTTTTCGCGAGCCAGCGACCCCATTTTTTCGATTCTGCGGTATCTAACACAGCACGAACCATATGTTGACGCTCTACTTTGTTAGCTGATTTTCCATAAGCTGCTAACAACGCCTTGTGTGCCAAAATATTAATTAAGCGAGGCACGCCACCACTGGCAAAATACAAAACATTTAATGCTGATTTTGAAAAAATCACTTTTTTACTGCCCGCCGATGCCAATCGATAATTCACGTAATGAAACACCTGGCCTCGAGAGAGACAGGGAATTGTTTCTGCAAACACTATACGTTGATTCAATTGTCGCAAATCGGGTTTACGCAACAATACATCCAACTCTGGCTGACCCATTAACACCACTTGCAGGAGTTTATTTTTTTCGGTTTCCAAATTGGTTAATAATCGCAAGGCTTCAATGGTTTCACGCGGCATAGCTTGTGCTTCATCGACCACTAATACAACTTGTCGCTTTTGCGACGCGAGTGCAATTAAACGCTGGGTGATTTCACGTAATAATTGATAGGATGGCATTTGATTGTTATAAGGAATGCCAATTTCTTCAGCCAAAAACCATTTTAATTCTTCAGGAGTTAAATAAGGATTGGGGATATACGCTGTAATAAAACGTTCCGGCAATGCCGTTAATAGTTTCCGACCCAACAAGGTTTTACCTGTACCGACCTCGCCGACAATTTTAATAAAACCTTCACTGTGTTTTAACGCAAGCAAAAGCGTATTCAATACATCACGATGACCAGGGCTATTGAAATAGAATTGCGTATCGGGTGTTAACGAAAATGGATGTTCATTGAGTCCAAAATGTTGCCGATACATAACGCCACCTATTGTTTTCTATAGGCATCGCCTATGGCTTTCATTCTTATTTGTGAATCCAGTAACTGATCTTTCCAGGTTTGATCATCAACGACGGTTGGCTTTAATAAAATCACTAATTCTGTTTTACTTTTGCTTTTGTTTTTCGTTTTAAATAACGAATTTAAAATAGGTATGTCGCCCAAAACTGGTCGCTTACCATTTAAATTATCGCTGGTTTCCGTCATCAACCCACCTAGCACTATGACTTGTCCGTTAGCCGCTTTTACAATACTGTCGGATTCACGAACACCACGAAGCGCCAGAGGAAGAGAAAAGTTTTCATCGCCCACAGTAAATACTTTTAATTGATCAGTCACGTCACTGACTACCGGATGTATATGTAAAATGACTTCACCGTCTTCTGCGATCTGAGGCGTTACATCCAATGAAATACCACTAAAAAATGGTGACAACTCAATATTGGGTGTACTGGTAGTAGCAGATGAATTGGTTGTGGTGTTGTTAGAAATACCCGTAACAAAATATTCGTCCGAACCTACACGAATAACCGCTTTTTGATTATTGACGGTGGACACACGCGGACTGGATAAAACTTGCACCTTCCCTTGAGTTTCTAAAAGCGAAACCAACTTGGAAATATCTTTTATTTGGTACAAAGACGCAAAGGTTGAACCTACAGCTTCTCGTGAATCAACACTTACTGTAGTAGGATTGCCTGCGCTATCAAAAGAAATTAAATTTTCGGTAATCGGCCTAAATTCATCAACAGATGCGGAACCATCTGTATTTAAAGGAAACCCATCAGCTAAATTATTCGCATAGGAAAGCTGACCGCTGATTTGCCCCCAATTCACACCGGCTTCAAAACCCTCACTCAATCTGACTTCTAAAATTTTCGCTTCAAGAATCACTTGTCGTTTTATGGTTAATTCAGATTTTTCTAAAAATTCACGTACTGCGCTCAATTCATGAGGCATAGCTTTGACAACAATCATGCCTGCCTGAGGAGAAACCACGACGGATCTTTCGTCAATTTTGCCACCAATAATTGATGACACGGTTTGTTCTAGTGAAGACCAAAAATCAGTTTTATTTAATGTTTGTACTCTTGCGCCAGGTGTTAAACCTTGCCCTGCGGATTTTGAATTTTTACCGGCTGAGTCAATCATGCTCAATAAATTGGCTGTATCACCTGTATCTGATTGATTGCCACCACCGCCGCCATTCCGACTATTATTTCCTGACGATTGTCCTCGACCAATCATGACGCTGGTATCGGATACGCCTACGCGTTGCACATCCAGATAATTGATTTGAAATACTTGCGTGCGCATTTCGTTCGGATAAATGGTGTAAATGTTGAATGTCTTTTTGTATTCGTACCCGTAAATTTCTCGCGTAACACTTAAGACTTCATCCAAAGTAACTTTTTTAAGATCTAAAGACAGCACGCCTTTCACATCAGGATGAACAACAATATTGGTGCCCGTGCCATTGACCAAACTTAAAAAGAAATCTTTCGCTCCGACATTGTTAACAGAAACATCAAATCGTTCGACTAAATTGGCATTTGCGTCAGAGACTGCTTGTTCTTCCAATAATTTTTCAGAAATCTTTCGTTTCGCTGCTTCGGATTTTTCAGCATCATTCACAACCAATTTATCCATTTCCTTTTCAACAGCCAAACTGGATTCGGTTTGCGTATTACATCCCGACACCATAAACATGGAAATTAACAGACAGCCGAAAAGACTCTGCACGTGTTTTATTGTTTGCATATTGCAATCCCATTTTAGGAGGGAAATCATTTTTTCACCTTTGTATTCACCAGTGACAATACCCGTGTTGCCTGATTGGATTGCACTCTGACGGAATGCGCATCA
Source organism: Cellvibrio sp. (assembly GCA_016712405.1). Lineage (GTDB taxonomy): Bacteria > Pseudomonadota > Gammaproteobacteria > Pseudomonadales > Cellvibrionaceae > Cellvibrio. Next base: position 532,134 of record JADJRD010000001.1, read on the forward strand.
ATCGCAATGACTCGAAACCCAGTTCCTTTGATCTCATCACCTTGACGAAGTGATTGACCATTAATCACCGCCAACCGACGTTGTTGACTTATCAATATTGAATTCAATCGTAAAACCACTACTGCAGACTTATCGGAATTGATGGCGACTGATTTTCCGATAGGCAAGGTAGGATCACGCAATATCCCGGTATCGGCTTGAACCAGAGAGCCGAACAAAATACATAAAAACATGAAGCTGATTACTTACACCTAAAAGCCCCTCTTCCGAACTCAAGGTAAACACACGTAATTCAATTTCAGCATGCGGATGTTCTTTTACTTGGTAATCCAAACTTTCCCAATAGAATTTCCACGATAGGTTTTCAAGCGATTTTAATAACGCATGCAATCGAAAATAGTCGCCGCGCAAGTGCAAGACCACACCGTGTTTAAAAACACCAGTACCCTTAACTTGATTGGGAGTAGTGGGTGTTTTAGTTGCATTTAAATCAGTGGGCGCCATACCAACGACACTGTTTGATGTTGCCTGATCCTCCGCCACAATAGGAACAGCTTGTGCGATAACCATTTCAGTTGATGGCAGTGTTTTGATACTGATTAAGGTTAAGCCTTCAGTCTGATGAAAAACACTTTCCAACACTTGAGGCAAATTTTCAGCCGCAATCAAACCCTGAGAAACCTCTAAGAGTTTTACTTCAATATCCTTTAACACACTGGTGAGTTGATCAATTTCATTTTGTTTTACCTTGGCAGGGTCATTTGAAAATGCCGTTACCAAACTGGTCAATTGGTCCTGAGTAGTTTTTTTATCTGTCATTAACTGCGCTTGCTGCGCTTTAAGTTCGGCTGTTCGTTTGTCGTGAGGAAACTGAATCAGAAAATTCCAAATTACAAAAATCAATGCCATTAAACTTAATCCAAGCAGAAGTCTTTCACGACTCGGTTTTGCATCGAACCAATCGCGTGATTTTTGATATTTTTGAATTAAAGGACTTTCGCTCATTTCCACTGTCCTTTTGAATCTTGATTGTCTTTAATATGACGTTGAACCGCTGATTCAGCTTCTAGACTGCCACTCTGGTTCGGCTCAGCCAAAACAAATTGTAAAAATCCTGAGCCGGATGCGTTAACGGGTTGAATATGCAACACACCAAAGCCCACTTTTCTAAAAGCATCTTCCGACTTTAATGAGCGGATATAGGCCGGCAATTGATCAGCTGATGTAGTTTTTCCCACCAACTCAACATAATTGCCACCATTTTTTATTGAAAATATTTCTAGAGAAATATCAATGTTGGATTGTTTTGCCATAGCTTCCAATTGTGTTGAAAATCCACGGTCATTACCTAACTCTTGATATGAAATGACTTGCATCAACTGTTGGCGCCTTTCAATTTCGCCTTTCAAATGAATTATTTGATTGTCCAATTCCACAACATTGACTTGTCTTTTTGAGTTGGCAAATTCTTGCAGTTGATTTTTTAACCCCTGCACCTGTAATTTGTCAGCTTCTAATGCTTGCGCCAATGCCTTATTGTCCGATAGTGTTTTAAAAGTCATAGCGATGAGCAATCGAAATAGAATTGCCGAAGCGATTAAGATTTGTGATGAACGGAAGGGTTCGCGATTCGGTTGAAATTCAGGTAAATAGAAATTGATTTGTTGCATCATTATTCAGCCTCTTGTCGTAAGGCTGCGCCAATCGCGTTGACACAAAGTGGCAATATGGCCGACTGGGAAGAATCTTTCAGTTGTATTTTGTCTTCTAATGGCAGCAATTGAATCGGTGATGAAAAACTATTTCGCAAGGTTGGCGTTAATTTATCAGCAGTGACATTTTCACCACAGAGGTAAATTTGACTAGGCGGAACTTGACGCATTTGCCTTTCAAAATAGTCCAAAGATCGTTGCACTTCCAAAATAAGATTGTCGACAGGCAAGTCATCCAAGAGTCCAGCGTTGTAGGCCAAGTTGAACTGACGAGACAAATACATATTATTATCGCGCACAATAATTAAACTACCGCCGCCCTGATTCAGTTTTACCAATGCAACACCGCGCTTACCCTCCTCAGCACAGTGATGAACCAAATTACGTAAAGCCAATTCGGGAATATCAATCGATTGTAAATTCAATTTCAAATTGCGCGCATATTCGCAAAGATTTTCAACCACGCTGCGTTGCGTTGCTACCGCATAAGCCATTCGATTAGTACCACGCGCGCTGTCTTCCGGCAGAAAAAATCCTTGCACAACAGCTTGCTGAATGGGAAATTGAATTAAATCTTTGATGCGCCAACGCAAAGCTTCGGCCAACTCTTCCACGGGGACTTTTGGCGCTTCGCCCAGTACCAATTGATAAGAACCACTCGCAAGCACAAAGTGACAGGGTAATTTTTGCAATCGCATCTTACTCAAGCGACTGCGCAATCCATCCACCGGACTTTCGCCATCTGCGATAGGAATAAATTCCGCATGCTCACAGATCACCTGCCCTTCATGTCGCGACAAATGCGCCAAAGCAACACCTGTTGATGTAAACTCAACGCCGAGAAAAGCGTTGCCTTTTCTCGCGCTTGATATCAACTTGTTAATAGATGCTGCAAATTTTTTCACGCTGACCTCAAATAAAAGACTCGGCGACTTAATAACTCTTGCTTATAATCAAGCGCTAAAACATAACCATCGAATGAAGATATAGACCATAAAGTGAATCTGCGCCAATGTTTCATATTGTTTTGTTTGAACCAGAAATCCCGCCCAACACGGGTAATATCATTCGTTTAGCCGCCAATACCGGTTGCCAATTGCATTTAATAGAACCATTAGGATTTTCTTTGGATGAAAAAAATGTGGCCCGCGCCGGCATGGATTACATGGAAGTCCAAGCGGTAAAAATTCACCGCAATTGGCAAGCCTTTATTGATACTGAAGCCCCCACTCGCTGGTTCGCTCTGAGCACCAAAGGCAAGAATTGTCACAGCGAGGTTAGTTTTCAATCAGGCGACTATCTAGTTTTCGGCCCTGAAAGCCGTGGATTACCACAAGACCTAAGAGATTCACTCCCACCTGAGCGAATCCTACGTCTGCCAATGGTAGGGAACAGCCGAAGCATGAATCTTTCCAATGCCGTTGCAGTGATGGTTTATGAGGCTTGGCGACAAATTGGCTTTGAAGGTGGGCGTTAAGATGAAAAAAGTAGCGTTACATTTTCCAAGGATTAATTAGCGTTAACCCAGCGGCTTTAAAGGAATTTCATCTCTGGTCGCTATGATCATCTTATTAGCTTGCGCTATAGCCGCTATATATCCATCGGATAAACCCATGGTGTAACCCTGAGTACTCGTTTTATATATTAAATCCGCATAAGCTTGGGTTGCCATCAAATCAAACGAGAGTACGCGACCCAAAAAAAGCGGCATTACAGAAGATTCAAATCGTTGATATAACTGATCGCGACGCGCACCCGCTGGCATAATCGCAATACCAAAGCGAATCTCCGCAACGCTGACACTACTCAGATAGAGTGTTTCAATGATTTGTGCATCCATCCAAGCAATAACATCTGCTGATGGCAGCTTACGAAGCGGCTCAGAAATAACGTTGGTATCCAATAAAATCATTCGAACTCCAAGGGCTTGGCTGGGCTATTGTCACGCACTAAGACAAGTTCCTGCCCATTTAACTCACTGCCAATCGCGGCTAACAATGACCCTAATTTAACGCGCGATTCAGGATTTACTGCTTGTTCAAGATGCTCGCACCTCTGCTTCTGTACTAGCCCATGCATAGCTGCCGAATGCGTAGGCTCGATGAACCTCATCTGGTAAATTTCTAACGGTTAACATAGCCATATCAATACCTCGAAATGCATTCAGTGAAATCAATATAGCAGTAATGCATGGGTGCACATACGGCCGCAACCCTTAACGATTAAATCCAGAAACGATTAAACCCAAAAACCATTAACGCAAAAACCATGAATCAAGCAACAAAAAAAATCGCCCTCTTTTACGGCAGCTCCACCTGTTACACCGAAATGGCAGGTGAAAAGATTCGCCGGCAGCTAGGTGAGGATCAGGTTGACGTCTTCAATATCGCTGACACCCCCTTAGTCCAAACCGGTTTTTATGAGTATCTAATTTTTGGCATTCCCACTTGGGATTACGGCGAGCTACAGGAAGACTGGGAAAATTGTTGGGATGAATTGGATCAACTGGATTTCACCGGCAAGAAAATCGCTATTTATGGTTTAGGTGATCAGGTGGGTTATCCTGAATGGTTTTTGGATGCTATGGGGTATCTGCACAGTAAACTCGTTCATCGAGGTGCCATCGCCTGTGGCTATTGGCCGCGCGAGGGCTACGAATTTGAAGCTTCAAAAGCACTGACACCTGACGAACACTATTTCGTGGGACTTGCTCTGGATGAAGAAAACGAATTTCAAAAACCGATGAGCGTATCGCGATTTGGTGTACACAGATTATGCGGGAGTTTGAATTGCATAAAAAAAAGCATGACCCCACCCTAACCCTCCCCTTGCCAGGGGAGGGAACTGCCCCTCCCCCTGGAAAGGGGGAGGCTGGGAGGGGGTCTTAATTGCACGCTGACATAGAATGGGACGACCAAGGCCAACCACTTTCCAAATCATTTGGCGATGTTTATTTTTCAAAAGCCAATGGCTTGGAAGAAACTCGCCATGTATTTTTACAACACAATCAATTAACTGATCGATGGCAACACTTATCCGAAAATAGTTTTTTTGTGATTGGCGAAACCGGTTTTGGATCAGGATTAAATTTTTTAGCCGCTTGGGATTTATGGCTAAAAACCGCTCCCGCTACGGCGCAATTGCATTTTGTTTCTGTTGAAAAATTTCCACTGCATAAACAGGACTTGCAAAAGGCCTTGGCGCTTTGGCCTGAATTGGAATTTTTATCTGCGCAGTTAATTGAGGCTTATCCCTGTTTTGTGGGGAAAATAGACAGCAAGACCCCCTCCCAGCCTCCCCCTTCCCAGGGGGAGGAGCAGTCCCCTCCCCTGGGAAGGGGAGGGTTAGGGTGGGGTCATGCTTTCCATCGCCTCTCCTTCATGCAAGGCCGAATCAAACTCACACTGATTATTGATGATGCTGCAGAGGGCTTTACCAAATTACTGGCATCAACCCACCCCTTATTTATACGTACGGGTTTTAAAGTCGACGCTTGGTTTCTTGATGGTTTTGCTCCTGCAAAAAATCCGCAAATGTGGAGTGATGACTTATTTTCTGTGCTGGCTAATCTCAGCCATTGCGATACTACAGCGACCACATTTAGCTCATCTGAATTCCAAGAAAAAACCGTCACCATTATTGGTGGTGGAATCTCAGGCTGCCATACAGCCAGAGCCTTGGCCGAACGCGGTTGGCAAGTCACGCTAATCGAACGCCATCAGGATCTTGCACAGGAAGCGAGTGGCAATCCACAGGGTTCGCTATATGCAAAACTGTCAATGCTGGACGAACCACAAGCTGCTTTTAATCTACACGCACTGCAATTTGCACTTCACCATTATGCGAATATCTGGCCCAAGATCGGCCAGCAATCTGGATCTTTACAGCTAGCCTACAACCCTGCAGAAACCAAATTACATCAAGATTTGACTGAAAGATTTGCTCATGCGGAAGAACTTGTGCAATTTGTCACCGCTGAGCAAGCCAGCAAAATTGCCGGAATCACTCTCCAATATGCTGGGCTTTATTTTCCAAAATCCGGCTGGATTAACTCGAAAAAGCTGTGCAAACTCTTAACAAATCACTCGAAGATCAACATTAAGTATGATTCACAAGCCATTGAAATTAAGAGAATTAATTATCGATGGAGAGTGCAATTAGAAACCGGCGCAGAGATTGAATCCGATGTGGTGGTTTTAGCTAATGCTCATGATGCCGCCCGATTCGAGCTCACCCAACACCTGCCATTTAATAGAATTCGCGGGCAAGTTACCTACCTACCCGAACCGGAAAACCTACCGCTAAAAACCGTAGTCTCCAGCGCGGGATACATCAGCCCGGCAGACAATAATCAAGTTTGTATTGGTGCCACCTTTAATCTGCGTGATACAGATCCAAACCCAAGAATAGAAGATCACCAAACCAACCTTAATAACCTTAAACTCTATTCACCCGATATCGCGGCTCACTGGCAAGATATTGAAATCGAAAAACTGAATGGCCGCGTTGCCTTCCGTTGCAGCTTGCCTGACTACCTGCCTGCCGTTGGACAAGCGCCCAACAAAGAATTACTCCAACAACATTTTGCCCCACTCTCGGTCAACGCACGCGCCGGAATTACCCAAGCAGGAAATTACCACCCGGGTCTTTACCTCAACCTCGCCCAAGGTTCTCGCGGCCTAACCTACACCCCGCTTTGTGCAGAATTATTAGCATCCATCATTAACCAAGAACCTTTGCCAATAAGCCAGGATTTGGCTAATGCACTTAACCCTGCGAGATTTTTAATTCGAGGAATTGTGAAACGGAAAAACTTGAATGATTCATAATCCAATACAAGATTTGGATTTATAGAGCTTATTTTTTCAGATTGATTTTTTGCCCTTTTTGTATAGAGAAATGATATGGAAAATTTTTTTGGGATTCCTTGGTCAATAGCAGCCATAGTGGCCGCTTGCATTGCCATTTTATATTCATTGTTATGGCCAAAACCTAAGGGAAACCATTCAACGTTCACTCGTATCGTTTTGCGCTGGTCACATTCACTGGTCTGGTGGTTATTAATGTTAGTGTGTCTTAGCCTTTCTGGAGTTATAAAAGTACCCGAAATCTTAATCGGGTTGATCGCTTGGAGTGCGCTAGGGGTTTACTGTGTTTTCCTCTTCACTTTGATTTACAATCGTGGCCGCAATAAAACCTAAATTATCAATATACCTATTCCTGATATATATCATCCAGACGATTAACACTCATGAAACGAGACACGCTTTACGCAGACCCTTTGGGCGAAGTTGCACGCTTTGCATTTGATCAACAAGTGGTGGATGTGTTTCCCGATATGATCAAACGTTCGGTTCCAGGTTATGCCACCATTATAAATATGATCGGCAATCTCGCTGGTATCTACGCCAAGACCAATACGCATTGTTATGATTTAGGTTGTTCGTTAGGTGCTGCCACTTTGGCGATGCGACATGGCATTCGCAACAGTGACTGCAAAATTATTGGCGTTGATAACTCCCAAGCCATGATCGACCGCTGCAAACAATTGATAGCGGCTGACACTACCGATGTAAACGTAGAATTGATCAACAGCAATATTCAAGATGTCGATATTCAAAACGCATCAATCGTCGTATTAAATTTCACCTTGCAATTTATTGCAGTTGATCAACGATTAGAACTGTTAAAAAAAATCGTCGAAGGATTGAATAAGGGCGGCGTATTAATCTTATCTGAAAAAGTGATTTTTGAGGATCAACCGCATCAGGATCTGATGACTGATCTACACCATAATTTTAAACGCGCCAATGGTTATAGCGATTTAGAAATTGCCCAAAAACGTTCTGCAATAGAAAACTATTTAGTTCCTGAAACGCTGGACACACACAGACAACGATTGCGCCAAGCAGGTTTCGCCAGCGTCGATGTCTGGTTTCAATGTTTTAATTTTGCTTCAATTATTGCGATTAAATAAATGTGTGCAAAACAAACCCCACCCTAACCCTCCCCTTCGTAAGGGGAGGGTTAGGGTGGGGTGAAAGAATTCACTACTAAAACTGTAAAAAATATAAAACCCATGACCCAAATCAACTACGACAATCTATTAAACCACCTCAAAGATTCGCCTCTCGCCTATTGGGCCGAAATATTGCCCGAACAAATTCGCAAGGGGTTATGCGAGCAACGCTATGGCGACTTACCCGATTGGAATGCATCACTGGCAAAACTTCCTGAAATAAAAACTCAGGATATTATTTTGGATTCTGAAGTGAAAATCGGCTCGGCAAATGATTGCAATGAAGCAACTCGAAGCCAAATAAAAAATGCGTTACAAGAATTAATTCCGTGGCGAAAAGGCCCTTACACTGTCCATGACATTCATATCGACACTGAATGGCGTTCTGATTGGAAATGGGATCGCGTATTGCCACATCTTGCTCCATTAAAAGATAAATTTATTTTGGATGTCGGTTGCGGCAATGGTTATCACTGCTGGCGTATGTTGGGTGCTGGCGCGAATCGTGTTATTGGTATAGATCCCTCGCCACGCTTTATTGTGCAATTTCATATGATTAAACATTTTGCAGGCCAAGATTTTCCTATCGATGTATTACCCATCGGTATTGAAGATCTACCGGAAAAAATGCAAGCTTTTGATAGCGTATTTTCAATGGGAGTTTTTTATCATCGTCGTTCACCAATGGATCATTTACAAGAATTAAAAAATGTCTTGAAACCCGGTGGGCAATTAATTTTGGAAACCTTGATCATCGAAGGAAAATTGGGTGATGTATTAGTACCGGAAGACCGCTACGCCAAAATGAATAATGTTTGGTTTTTGCCCAGTTGCGATACGTTATTAAGCTGGATGAATAAAATTGGTTTTAAAAATCCACGTGTTGTTGACATCTGCCCTACCACCACTCAAGAACAACGCATGACCGAATGGATGAAGTTTCATTCGCTGGCAGAATTTTTGGATCAAGAAAATTCAGCACTCACTGCTGAGGGGCATCCAGCACCCATTCGGGCGGTATTTGTTGCAGAGAATTAAGTGTAGGATGTGTGGAGCAATGCGATACGCATCATGTTTATTGATGAAAGTGATGCGTATCGCGTGCTCCACGCTTCCTACATTATTTAGGTTAATTTTTTCTCGTAATAAAATCCAACAACTGAACCATTAGATGATTAATTGAATCAAAATCTGCTTGAGACGCTTTTTTCATCTCATCAGCAGATTGAATAAATTCACCCGCCACTAATTCATCACCACAATGTGTTGCAATTTGATTGAGAGATTCTGGTGTAGTTTCCAAGTGAAATTGCAACCCAATCACATTAGATCCCAACTGAAATGCTTGATTCACACAAGCTTGACTACTCGCCAATAAATGAGCACCTTTCGGCAGATCAAAAGTTTCACCATGCCAATGAAATGCCTGAGCAGACACAGGAAAACAAAAAAGATTATGTTCTTGCGAATCAACCGAATAAATAGAAAACCAACCGATTTCTTTTTTGCTATTGGGATAAACGGATGCTCCCATCACGTTCGCAATCATTTGTGCACCTAAACAAATTCCCAATACCGGTTTACCCGCATCAATCACCGATCGTACAAATTGTTTTTCAACCGTTAACCAAGGCAAGTCATTTTCGTCATTGACGCTCATCGGGCCACCCATAATGATGAGTAAATCGATGTCGTTTACATCAGGAAAATTCGCCGACTCAAACAGCTTGGTACATGTCACCTGATACCGATGCAAACACAACCAATCTTCTATACTACCCAACCCTTCAAAAGCAACATGTTGTAAATAGTGTGCACGCATAGTTCCGTTCCCAATTAATCACGACTAAAACGCATTTTCATTTCCCGATTAACATTGTCAATCATTTTTTCACTTTCTGTTTTTCCAGGGCAGCGAACCATATACCAATTCATTCCTCCTCGTACTGGCGAAGTGCCCAGTTGCGCAGGCGACATAAAACATTTATTGCCGGACTTATAAAAGGAATTTCCGCCGGCATCTTGCCAGCTCATTGATTGTTTGTTTTTATCCCGCTTAAGCTTATTCGTTGTTTGCAATTGCCGTTTTAAGTGAGGGTTAAAAGCCAGACTATCTGTTGCGATACCTTTATCCTTGCTTTCTACAATATCGGAATAATCTTCCGCTGATAAAAATTCTATTGGCTTAGCATTTTGTGCTTCAGGAACCGTTGGTATTTCCGGCGTTTCAGGCGTCGTAGTAATCACTTCAGGCAAGGGCAAAGAAACGGACTCTTTTTCTATTGTCGGGACTGTCGTTTCAATTTTATCAGGCCGACTGGGCTCAACTATTTGGATCGGCTCTAGACTGATTTCAATGGATTGAGCTTTTGAATCTTGGTTGGAATACCAAAAAGGTTTTAGAAAAAATACAGGAATGTGTAACAGAATAGATATCCATAAGGTCAGTATCAAGGCTCTATTCAATGTTCGAACAGGACGAGAGGCTTCTTGAGGCAACTCCCAATCAACACACAAACTGAATTCCTGTTCATTGAGGTTGATGACTGACACTCTATTGCCCTTTGAAATATTAACGGGCAACTAGACTGACGGGCGCAGAAAAAGTTCCTTACTCAATTATCTGAATTGTGCTCGGCAGGCTAATCCATCTTCATCATCGCACTGATTTCTTAATCAGCGTAAAACCAATTAATACCAACGGAACTACGACAACAGTCGTTGTGATGACATCCCAATATCCATGGTACCCAAGCACCTTCATTAGAACCGCATACAAAACTAAAGAGAACACCAGCACCGCAATTCTGATTGGCGCTTTGACTAACACCCCAATAAACACAATCATCCCAACAGCCGTTGCGGTATGGGTTGAATAATCAAGCGAAAACATTTTCCAAAAACCGAGTTGTATATCAACAAACATGAGTCCGTAGGCAATAATAATTACCCATAGAAAAAACACTATTGATTGGAATCTTGCTTTTTGTTTGTAAATTAACAATACAGAGATTATTAATAGTGCAGGATTATAAAGATCGCAGATTATGGCAAGTGGTTTCATTCGCTAGAATTTCTCTTATTTTTAATTTCCATTCAATATTAAATACCATTTCAAGAATGCTGGTTTTAAACATGACTTTCAGAATAAAAAAGCCCGGCATTCACAACTGGGCTTGATGATTTTATGTGGTTAAAATGTAAACTCGGATCTGACCCCAAATTTCTTAGCTACTTTTGTGTCCACAAAATTATTTTGGCGTATCCACACTTTTTAATTTGAAAATCAATCTCTTAGCCTCGCAGCGTAGGCTGCATAGGGTGTGATAATAATTTCATTCAAATTCAGCCTTCACATTCGGGGAAATTCCCTTCACAACTTGTGAAGCATTCCGAACAATCAAGATGCCATCACAACAGTTGTGAAGCCTTCAGAATAAAAAAGCCCGGCATTCACAACCGGGCTTGATGATTTGATGTGGTTAAAATGTAAACTCGGATCTGACCCCAAATTTCATAACCCTTACCGGGTTAGTGGCTTCTCGGCACACACCCTATTGATTGCGCGATTCCACTTTATTTCTAGCTTTCATTACGATAGCAAATTGCATGTTTATTTCATCTTCTGCTGAATAATCAAAATTTTTTTTATACCAATCGATCCATTTTTTTACATCACAATTGAAATCTTTTCCTGATATTTTTTCTAATGACTGAATGATCTCATCTTTTTTTAAAGAAAGGTCTACATAAAAAGAACCAATAAGAGCTTGAGAATATTCAATACCAGCCAAGCTAAGTATCATGTTTAAAACAAATTGATTATCAGTTTTCATTATCTAAACCTCGGGATGCTTTGACATATTTCCGGACACGCCTTACATGCTGCTACAGCCTCCTTGGAATAAAGAGCCTTTAACATAGAAGCGTCTTTTCCTTGTTCTATTATCGATAAAATTAATTTAAATAAAATTAATATATCATCCAGTAACTGATCGCATCCATCATCACCTTCAGGATCATCTTCTGTACAAACACCAGGTCTTGGTTTTGGTCTCGATGGAAAAGGCACAATATTATCTTTAGGCTCCGGACCAAGAACGGGACCATTATCTGGAAAACATATAACGCAAGGCTGCACACCAGGAGGCAATCGCCAGCCAGGCGTAGTTGCTGGAAGCCGAACCGGAGTTGCTGTCGAAAGTAATCCTAACGGATCAACATTTGAAATTGGATTCCCTTCTACATACGCATAAGTATTTATTCCACCTGCTAACCCAATCGGATCACTCTCAATGTAGCGGCCAATCGACGGATCATAATCCCGAAAGTAGTTGTGGTAGTTCCCCGTCTCGCTATCCAAATACTGTCCCGGAAATCTCGAAAATATTTCAATCGAATTCGATTGATTCGCTGCCAATTTCCCAAAGGGTTCGTAATCACCCATCCACACGACTTGTTGCGATTGATTGGTGATGACTTGCGGTGTATTCAAATGATCCGTGTGTGCGTAATAAATATTTCCGTTCGCAACAAAACCAATCAGTTGATTGCCCCAATAAATATATTCACGAGTCGTTACTCCTGCGCCATCGGTCACTGCAATTAACTGCCCAGCTTCGTCGTAGTGATAAATTTCTTTTGTGCCGTTGGCTAAAGTTTTCATCACGCGTTGGCCGAGTGGGTTGTAGGTGTAAGTGGCGGCGAGTGCGCCGTCGACATTCACGCTGCTTAAACGGTTGGCGTTGTTGAAGCTATTACTGTGCGATTTATTGTCGTCACTGGTGCGTTGTGTTGGGTTACCGGCGGCATCATAAGTGAAGCTGCGGTTGCCGCTGTTGCGTGTGACGGAAAATAATTGGTTGCTGTTGGTGGCGTATTGATAGGTATCGGTTGCACCATTTTTGGTTTCGCTTAAGCGATTGCCTACTGCATCGTAAGTGTAAATTAAATTGCCGTAGCCACCCAATGCACTAGTCAAACGATTTAATGCATCGTAATTAAAGGTTTGCGATTGTGTGTTGTTGATATTGTTGGTGATGCCAGTGATGTTACTGACGGCATCGTAAACATAATCGCGATGTAAAATTCCGCCAACTTGAATAGAAGTGAGTCGATAATTCAAATCATAGTTTTGCGTGTGCGTTAAACCATTTCCATAGGTAAACGATTGCGCAGGGCCAAATGGCAAATAATTAATTCCTGACACCAATGTGTTTTCAGGCGCACCGCTATTAGCTCGAGTGCGAATTCCGCTAATTTGACCCAAGGTGTTGTAATCGTAATTCACCCATCGACCATTGGGATATATGATCTGAACAATTCGCCCTGCTGAATCATAGGCATATTCCGTTGTGCTATTGAGGTTTGATAATTGCACACGTTTTTTATTGAGCTGACCATCCTGATCGTAAATAAAATCCCAACGCATGGTTGCAGTCACCAAACTGGTGAGTTTGCCTTTGGCATAAAGGCTATCACTTGCAGACAAAGTAGCGCCGTCATAGAGATACGAAATATTTTCTGCTGAATTGGGATATTGAATCCCGGTTAATCGATTTAATAGATCGTATGAATAGGCCTGCGTGATGTTACGGGCATCAGTAGAACTCGTTCGTTTGCCTGATGCATCATAAACAAAGGTTGTTTTACCTGTGTCGGGACTGTTGAGCTCAACCAATTCATCAAACGCGTTGTATTTGTAACTGGTTGTGTTGTTACGCGGATCTTTCACACTGGTCAGATTACCTTGGGCATCATAGGTGTAATTAATTTTTCCACTCAAGGCATCGGTACGTTGCTTAAATTGATCCAAGCCATCATAAGTTTGACTGGTGGTTTTATTATTTGCATCCACCTCACTGGTTAAATTACCGGACGCATCATATTTCAACGTAGTGGAATTATTACTGGCATTAATAATATTTTGCACACGCGATAATGCATCATATACACGTTGTTGTTGATACTTCAGCCCACCGGAATCCGACATGCTGATGTTGGTGATATTGCTGGCTTTATCCAGAGTGTATTCAATTTTATTCAATTGCGCGTCGCGAATGCGAATCAACCGGCTGGCATTGTCGTAATCGTATTCAAGATAAACACCATCCGGTTGTGTAACACGAATTAAATTACCGACAGGGTCATAAGCATATTGCGTGACAGCAGAACCATGACTCGCCGTTAACAAACGACCACGCAAATCATAAGTGAATTGCATCTGTACATTATTGGCATCCCGCATTTCTAACACGCGACCATTAGCATCATAACGAGTGTATTGCGTGCTATGCCCTGCTGCATTTGTGATTTGTTTTAAATCACCTTTTCGCCAATCCGCTGAATCAGACGTGTAATATTCGTAAGTGGTTTCAACACTATTGTTCAGTGCGCTTTGCGGTGTGATAACGGTTAATGTTTTACCCAATTCATTGTAAGTGTATTGCCACACACGCGGAGCTAATGAAGCGTCCAATGTTGCTGCAAAACCAGAAGCACCATTCACATCCGTTGTAGCTTGCACAACTTTTTTACATAACAAAGGTGCTGTCACACTGGCAGGCGCACAACTGAGAATTTGGTTAGCGTTAAATGGATCAGGTTGATTGTTGTAAATATTCGTCGTAATTTTTTTCGCTTCGGCAATGCGAGTTTTGACTCGCCAATCAGGATGCCATTCAGTGCTGATTTTGCGGATACCGGCGGGGAGAGTTGCATTGGCAGCCAAATAAGGTAATGAAGCACCAATAGTTAAATAATCAGCTGTTGTTTTTACACCTTCTACACGAACATTTTCCATTTTGTTCAAGTTATATCCGTACTGCGTAACTCTTCCATTAAATTCTTTTTTCTGTCTAACCAGGCCATCCGTGTTGTAATCCAAATGTTGTGCACTGGCATTACAACCACTACCTGCGGGTTGGGTTTGTTTTGATAGCAAAGCAGTACCATCCGCCAGTCTAAAAATTGATCTTCTCAAGCTCGCCCCATTTGGGTCAACCACATCAGAATACCCAATATTAGATTCAACTCTAAATTTGTTGACCCCTCCCGCCTGCTCTGTTGTTGTATAGTTAGATTGACTAGCATCGGTCAAATATTTGTACCTCCCATTACGAATAGAACGCTCATCAATCTTACCTGTAAGATAACGTACAGATTTTTTCTATAGGTGCTAACGTGCCCCGATTCATTGTACAAATAAGTTTTTAAACTACCATCAGGAAAAACAACTTCTGTGAGATTATTGTACTTATCGTATTGATAGTAAATCACATTGCCATCAGGTAATACCGCTTTTTCTATTCGTGATTTTGGATCATAGACAAATTGAATACTCCGTCCTTGGTCATCTCGAATATATTCAATTTTATTGCCAGAATACTCATAGTAACGCTCTCGACCTGATGGACTTCTCTGCTTTAAGAGCAATCCATCATCCGAATAAAAATCTCTCCAGTTATTATCCTTATTGTGAACCCAACCATATTGGTTATTGGATACAAGATTTCCTGCATAATTATTGGTCGCAATAAATTTATCGCTAGTTGCTAAATTAAATGTTAGTTTAACACCATTTGGCGCACGAATTATTTTCATATTCGTTAACTTACTACTTGTATATTTAAAGCAAAACGGAATTGCTGAAGCCACTTGCTCGACAGTAGTCAAGGGTTGCATATATACGCCTGCATAACAGTGCGCATTTTCTACCGACGAATTCAAATTGATCATTTGCGACGGAATAGCAAATTGCCAACCAGTTTCCTGATTTTTATAGAATCTTTCTATTTGTAAATTTCCATCCGCTGTAGAGTAGTCAACATCATGTTCCTGCTTTTGCTCTGTAGCAGAGATTGGATTTCCTAACTGGGGGATAGTTGTATCACAACTCTGAGGGTTATCATCGTTATCTTCCTTCTGACAATATAAACCTGACTGACTTGTGGCGTTTCTGAATACTTTGTCGAAAGAGAGATCACACTGTGGACTTGATTTCAAATCACCATCTTCACACTCATCAATTGGAACCGTTTCTGTTTTAGTCTCAACTAAGTGAGTTCCGGTATTGCCAGTGCTACTCTGCAGAACCAAAATATATTTTCGTGTTGTTTTAGTGCAACTTCCAGTGAATCTATATTTGGCAGATTTGTCCAAGGGGTTATCAATTCCTGATTGCACATAACCTGAGGCAATCGATTGTTTACAGGGCGACGATGTAGTAGCCATACATGCTGTATATTGCTTTGCTTGCTCTCCATTAAAGGCATCGATTACCTCCTGAATATTTTCGGTCCCATTAATTTTAGCCTCGGAACTATAGTAAATCACAACGGGCTCAGTCTCTATTTCATCAGCAAACAAAAATGATGAGAAAATGAATGCGATTAAACACAAAATTTTGCACCACATGCGCATAGATAACACTCCTATTAATATCCTATTGAAAATTAGGAAAGCAAAAAATTAGCTAAACAATTACTTCGAACTAAAAAAATACTAGCGTTAAACCCACCCTTGTTGATTTTAACCGTTAATTTTAAGTCTAATTTGAGTTACCTTTTAATGCAAGCTACTACGACTCTGACAAACAGGACAAGCCTTTCTTACTCATCAAACATCTGAATCACATAACCTTCTTTAAGTGCAGTCGCCATAGTTTTATCAGCGGCAATTACACGTGGATCAGTTGTTAAATGACTAGGGACTAATTTTCGTTTTTCGATATCGACATCCATAAAACCAGCGCGTATTAAATAAATTTTACAGAGCTGCTCAGCACCATAAAGATCAACAAAATTAATGTAGACAATAAAAGGGACTAGTTGGCCCTCTTTAAGATCATCGAATGTTTTTTTTGCGCGTGCGTTTACTGAAAAAATGTACATGGGTTTTTCTCTTTTTTGTTGAATTCACATAGACCCCTCCTAACCTCCCCCTTACCAGAGGGAGAAACATTCCCCTCCCCTGGTAAGGGGAGGGTTAGGTGGGGTCAAAAAACTAAATTGTCATTATCACGCGCAAGGAATCCAAACGAATTTTTGCCAGGCTTAAAAAATGTAAGCTAGCTGCCATACGCTGTTGAAGATAATCAATCTCTTCTTGCCTTACATTAGGGTTTACTTGTCGCAAGGCTTGCAGGCGTGAAATTTCATTATTCATTTCAGATTTAACAGCGTCTTGCGCTGATTGAATCAAACTCTCTTGTTTATTCTGCGTAATGTTTTCTGCTTCTTGTAACATAGTAATTAACTGTGGGCGAGCGTGGCGCACGAGATCTTGTGCGTTATTACGCGGCACTTTTTGCAGTAATTTATTGAGCTGATTCGCCGCTAAAAAGCCTGAGTAGTCTTTGCCTTTCTCATCCAGAACGACTCGCAAAAGTGATTCCGGCATAAAGCGGAATAACTGTAGTTCAGCGGGGGCTGCACAATGCAACACAAAAATCGCTTCCAACAATAACCCACCCGGTTTGAGCGGCGGAAGTTTTAAAGTACAAAATGCGGTATTGCCAAATTCACTTTGCAAAATTAAATCCTGCGCACCACGAACTAACGGATGCTCCCAGGTAATAAATTGCATATCTTCGCGTGACAAGGCTTGCTCGCGTTCATAAGTAATCGTTAAACCCGATTCGGGTAATCCCGGAAATTGTTCAACTCGCATATGATCGCTGGGATGTAATACCAAACTTTTTTCACTGTGTTTTTCAGAATCTATGCCGAAACTATCAAAAACCTGCTCCATATAAGCGGGCAATCGTGAATTAGCATCGTTAGTGGCTAATGCATCTACCAAGGCTTTGGCTTCGAGTGGCTTGCAGGAATTTAATTCCAATAATTTGTCTCGTCCTGCTTGTAATTTTTCTACTAACTCATCGGCAAAACTTTTAGTGCGACCCAGCAAATCATCAAAACTGTCCGGTCTAGCATTCACTAAAGCTGGCAACAACCCTTCGACAAATTCACTGTAAACACCCTGCCCTATTGCGCAGGTTTTTTCCAACGCATTTAATCCTTGGTGATACCAACTTAATAATTTTTCTTGCGCGGTGTGTTGATAAAATGGCGCATGGATATTCACTGTTTCCTTTTGCCCTATACGATCCAATCGACCTATGCGCTGTTCTAATAGATCAGGATTCAAAGGCAAATCAAATAACACCAAATGATGCGCAAATTGGAAGTTTCGCCCTTCACTGCCAATTTCAGAACAAACGAGTAATTGAGCACCATCTTCCTGATCGGCGAAATAGGCTGCAGCCCTATCCCGCTCAATGAGATTCAAACCTTCATGGAAAACTGCCGTCGCAAAACCTTTGCGTAAACGCAAATAATCTTCTAAAGATTGAGCGGTATCGGCCTTCGCACAAATGACCAGAATTTTTTTGCGCTTGTGTTGACGCAACCATTCACTCAACCAGTTCACTCGTGGGTCTTGCAACCACCAATCGGTTTCGGTTTTTGTTGCCAGTAATGTTCTGCTTGAATTTGATTTTCTAAAGGTAAGGATTGAATAGCGAGTAAATCCTCATCGGATACCACTAATGGATAATGGTGCAATAATCGCGATGGAAAACCACTGACTGAATTACGGGTATTGCGAAATAGAACACGACCTGTTCCATGTCGATCCAACAAATAGTCTATCGTTTTATCAATTGCTAATTCAAACGAGGTTTCGGCGAGTTGAGTTAGTTCTTGAAGACTGGATTGGGGTAAATACTTCAGCAAGTGTTTTAATACGGCATCTGGAAATTGATCAGCGGTTATTTTGATTTCCAAAAGCTGTTGAACCAATTGATTTAATGGCTGATAAGACGCTTGTTCATCAATTAATTTTTGCAAATCAAAATAACGATCCGGGTCCAGTAAACGTAAACGCGCAAAATGACTTTCAATACCCAATTGTTCGGGTGTTGCAGTTAGCAGCAATAACCCTTTTGATTTTTTAGCTAGACCTTCTACACAGGCATAAGCCTTACTGGCTTTAGCTTCCCCTTGTTTGTTGGTTGTCCAGGTTAAATGATGTGCCTCATCAACCAACAACAAATCCCATTCGGTTTCCAAAGCTTGTTGGTAGCGATAATTATTTTTGGTTAAAAAATCGAGAGAGCAAATAATTAATTGTGCAGTTTCAAACGGGTTAATGTTATTCGCAGTTTTTTCGGTGTCATCAACATAATCATCGACATAATCAACCGATTCTTCAACACTATCCAAACCACAAATGGCATTGCAACGGGCTTCATCTAACAAGGTAAATGCCAAATTAAATCGACGCAACATTTCAACTAACCACTGATGCTGCAATGTTGCAGGCCCTAGAATTAATGCGCGCTCAACACGACCCGTCATTAATTGTTGATGCAATATCAAACCCGCTTCAATCGTTTTACCCAAACCCACTTCGTCTGCTAACAAAACGCGAGGCGCGTAGCGTTGTGCAACTTGATTGGCGATATAGAGTTGATGCGGCAATAACTGGACACGTGGGCCGGCCAATCCCATTATCGAGGATTGTCTATGTTGGTTTTGAAAATCGAGCGTGAGGTATCGCAAATAAAAATGTTCGTGTTTATCGATTTGCCCTGCAAATAATCGGTCGCGCGGCGTGCTGAATTGAACAAAACTATCTAATTCAAATTCGGGAAATACAATTTCTTCATCATCTTTGGTTAGACCGGTATAAAGTAAACAACCTGCTTGCTCAACCACTTTGGTTAATTTCACTTTGGTTCCATTTTGATGACGAACCTGTTCACCCACCTCATATTTAACGCGACTGATCGGCGCATTATCGACCGCATATGTTCGACGTTCACCGGCATCAGGAAAACTGAGCGTCAATCGTCGATTGGCTAAATCCAGTACTATCCCCAACCCCAGATCTGCTTCAGATTCACTAATCCAACGTTGACCAATTACATATTGCACTTTACTCACAGACAATCCTCAAACATCAACTACACAAAGGGCGCGCATCATAAAAGGTTTTATTCTGATATGCAGCCAAAGACTGACTTTAATCGGGCTATTGCATGCATTAGAATCGCGCCACAACTCAATAACGGGAAAGATCATGCATATAACGCCATTCGACAACCTTAGCAAACATGCTCTTGAAGATCTGATCAAACCCCACCCCTACTTGGCCCTCACCAACAGCAAACAACATTATCCCGATTCAAAAGGCTCTGGCCTACCATTGTTGCTCGTTAACACTGAGATCTGCAGTGCGGTTATTTCGTGACAAGCGGCACACTTACTGGAATTCAAATCTATCGATTCTGATCCACTACTTTGGTTGAGCCCAAACTGTGACTTTACTCCCGGCGCTGCATTACGCGGAGGCGTTCCGCTTTGTTTGCCCTGGTTCGGCGTACACCCCACAGATCCACACAAACCCAAACATGGTTTTGCACGAAATCAATTCTGGCAATTAGGTGAAGCGCATTTAAAAGCCGATGGCCAAGTCGAATTGGAGTTTTTATTTGTCAGCGAAGCCAATGAACTTTTTCCCTACGACTTTTCTGTTGAGCTGCGCATGATATTAGGGCATCAAGTGACAATGGAATTGACCGTCAACAATACAGATTCTGAAGCTTTTTCTTTCAGTTGGGCGCTGCATAACTACTACAAAATCAATCAACTGAATCAAACAAAAGTGCTAGGTTTAACTAACCGCACTTATTTGGATAATCTCGAAGGTTTAATTGAAAAAACTCAAACAACCGATGTGAACTTTCCTGGTGCAGTGGACAGAGTTTATCTGGATATTGCCAACCCTCTTGTAATTGATATGGGCAACTCCAATTCACAGAATATTGAAATCACACATGAAAACTGCCCAAGTGTAGTCGTTTGGAACCCAGGCAGCGAAGCAGCCGCTAAGATCACCGACATAGGGGCCAATCAAGAAGCGTTTTATATTTGTGTCGAACGTGGCGCAGTTCGGAGCGAAGCATGGGTTTTGGAAGCCGGCTCCAGCGCCAGCGCCAAGGTGAGCTTTTTCGCCACACCATCCCACTCGTGACCACCATCACATTTTTCAGCAATTAAGCTATGAGCCTATTTGCAGATTGTTATGATGCAACAGCCTTGATACCGCTACCATTGGGTATCAGGGTAGATAACTAAACTAACTAATAACCACTAGACTATGGGGCCTCAAAATGTCTGAAACTAAATCTTCTACCGGGATGGAACAAAATATTGCCAGTTTGCTCTGCTATGTTTTAGGTTTTATTACCGGAATAGTTTTTATACTGATTGAAAAAGATAACAAGGTAGTTCGCTTTCATGCGTTTCAATCTCTCTTCACCTTTTTACCGCTGTTTATATTGCAATATGTGTTGGCGATTGTTTTGGGAGCCATTCTCCCTGGAATTGTATTTACATTAATCTCTTTAGCTCTCTTAGGGCTTATGATTTTCCTTATAGTGAAAGCGTTCCAAAATCAAATGATCAAATTGCCTATAGTCGGTGATTTGGCAGCGAAACAAGCCGGCGTTTAATCTAAAACGCAATAAAAAAGGCTGCAAAATGCAGCCTTTTTTATTGCTTATTGATTAATCATCTAAGGGCTTAACTGAAAAATCCAAAGCAAACTCTTCTTGAAGTTGTTCGCACCAACGATTCAATCTTTCTGTCGTCAGATCTTCTTGTTGGTCCTCATCCAGTGCAAGCCCCACAAATAAATCTGTTTCTGGAATTTGCGCTTTGGAGGCTTCGAATTCATAACCTTCTGTAGACCAATGACCAATAATAATTGCACCATTTTGCACAATCACATCATGCAACATGCCCATAGCATCCAGAAAATAATCACCATAACCAAACTGATCGCCTAATCCATACAAAGCAACGGTTTTACCGGCGAAATTCACGGCTGAAATATCATCCCAAAATTCTTCCCAGTCAGACTGGATCTGACCAAAATCCCAAGTGGGGATACCTAAAATAATCTGGTTATAACGAGCAAAATCCAATTGAGTAACATCGGCTATATCATGCACATCCAGATTTTCACTGCCAAAACGTTGTTGAATTCGATAGGCTACACGTTCGGTATTACCTTCATCACTACCAAAAAAAAGACCTATGGCCACACACACCTCAGAGGAGTAAAAAACAGGCCGCGGATTTTCCCAACAAAGGCTTTTGCTTGCAAGCATCCGATCAAACTTCATGAGCGAAAATAGAGGTATAGTGTTATTGGTTATCCGGCCTATACTGTTAAGAATCGTTAGTAAACTCACAAGCTGAATGACTGATTAGCCCTGCTAATGCAAACTTTGGCACCTTTTAAAACCCAGGCTATCCACAGGATCCAGAATGAAAAACAGCCCCAACCTATTATTGATTGATGATGACATCGAATTGTGCAACTTATTAGGTGAATATTTGACTGCCGAGGGATTTCAATACACAGCAGTACATGATGGACAAACCGCGCTGGACGTTACCAGTAAACAACATTTCGATCTCATTATTCTCGATGTTATGTTGCCGCAACGCAGCGGTTTTGACGTGTTGAAAACCTTGCGCTTATCAGATCAAACACCTGTGATTATGTTAACAGCCAAGGGCGATACTGTTGATCGCGTCGTGGGCTTGGAAATTGGCGCGGATGACTATTTAGCCAAACCCTGTGATCCCCGTGAATTAGTAGCCCGAATTCGTGCACTCTTGCGTCGCACCTCTCATATTCAACAAACCAGTGCCTCACCAGAAAAATTAATTTCTGGAAAAATTATATTAAATTTAGGAACTCGCTCAGCCAGCTGGGACAATCAGGACGTGAATCTAACAGGAACCGAATTCAGTGTTTTAGAAATTCTCGTACGCCGCGCCGGACAAGTGATCAGCAAAGATGAAATGACAGAGCAAGCATTGAATCGAAAACTCACACCTTATGATCGCAGTATTGATGTGCACGTCAGCAATATTCGTAAAAAAATTACCCAAGCAGGCTGCCAACGTGAATTAATTATTAATGTTCGTGGTGCTGGCTATATGCTGACGCTTTCTGATACTGAATAAAACGCAAGACATATTACAATGTTTTCAATGACGCGCTTATCGCTCAAAATATTTTTTACGTTTTGGTTGATTACAGCCGTCATTATTGTGGGCACAAACATTGTTGTACATTGGTTTGATATGTCGGAAGGTAGCGCTACCCACGATGGCGATGAAGAACCGGCCAAGCGATTGTTATTTCAAATTGTTGGTAATGCACTGGATCGAAACACCGAACAACTGGCACAAGATCTTCGCAAGATGCCACCTTGGTCAACACGATTTATTTATGTCATCGATAAAAATAATGAAGATTTGTTACAACGCACATTGCCGCCAGGCGTAATGGTGTTAGTACCTGAATTAACCAGTAAACAACCCTTTGGAAAAATTCAAGACAGAAACCGAAAACTTTTTGGTCGTTACATTACGCTGAACGATGGTAATGCTATTCGTGTTATCACCATTTCGGCTGGAAAAGATGAAGGGCCTGATCGCGATATTATTTGGGAGCTTTTTCTTGATAATATCTGGCCGCTTTTATTAGTATCCATTTTAGTGAGCGGCAGCGCTTGTTTTTTTCTGGCTCGTCATTTCACTCGCAGTATTAATACCTTACAAGAAGCCGCCCAACAAATTGCACAAGGTGATTTGAGTGTTCGTATCAGCCACCGATTCAAAGGACGCAAAGATGAAATTGCAGCGCTTGGCCGCGATTTCGATAATATGACGGAGCACCTCGAGCAACTGATGCAAGAACAAAAGCGCTTAATTAAAGATGTATCGCATGAATTACGTACACCATTAGCACGATTACAATTTGCAGTAGGCTTGGCACAAAAACGAAGCAATGGTTTAGTCGATAATGAACTGGCTCGCATTAAACAGAATGCGGATTATCTGAATAACATCATTACCGATATTTTGAATCTTCCTGTAGAAGGCAAACAGAAGTTTCAACTGGATGACGTAATGGATTTGGTTGCGCTGCTTTCGACTCTGATCGAAAATTACGCAGTGGAAGCCAGCGAGAAACAAGTTAACATTGTGTTGACTTGCGATCTTGATGAAGCCTTGGTTGCGACACACGGAAATATGTTGTTAGGCGTTTTTGAAAATATTATCCGCAATGCTTTGGCCTATACTGCAGAGCAAACCCAGATCGACATTGAATTACAACAAAAAAATGATGCTTATTTAGTTACGATTACAGATCGAGGGCCTGGCGTCGATTCGCATCACCTCGAAAATATTTTTAAACCTTTTTTCCGCACCGATGAAGCGAGAACACGGGAAACGGGTGGTCATGGATTGGGATTAGCAATTGCACATCGCAGCGTGTTATTACATGGCGGGCAAATCAGTGCAATTAATAATCCCAAGGGTGGATTAACCATTAATATTTATCTGCCACAACTCAATGATGTTTAAGGCTAGAATAAAACAGAGCGACTGTTTTCGATCTGTTAAGGACCGAAATAATAATCAACCCAATTGCAATAATTTAATTAACGCAGATTTCTTTTTTGGTGGCAGCAAGTCTGCAAGGGAATATTGGTCAAGCACATTAAAAAATGCTTCCAACGCTTGAGCAAAAATCATTTTTAGCTGACACGCCGGCGTTATAGCGCAGCCCTGTGTATCGCCAAAGCACTCAACAATCGCCAGATCCTGTTCGGTGATACGCACCAAGGCCCCGATATTAATATCTTCAGGCAACCCATTTAAACGCAGCCCGCCATTTTTACCCGCAAGGCAATTAAATACCCTTTCGCATTTAACTCCTGCACCACTTTCATCAAATGATTTTTAGAAATGTTGTAACTCTCAGCAATTTCCGCAATGGTAGAAATCTCTTCACCTTTTAGTGCCACATACATCAATACACGCAAGGAATAATCCGTATAGCGAGTTATGTACATAAACTTCCCCTATTATCCTAGGCGACCATCAACACGGGGACGAGTGAGAATCGGCCAATAAATCAG
Organism: Cellvibrio sp.; assembly: GCA_016712405.1. Classification (GTDB taxonomy): domain Bacteria; phylum Pseudomonadota; class Gammaproteobacteria; order Pseudomonadales; family Cellvibrionaceae; genus Cellvibrio. The sequence goes on from JADJRD010000001.1 coordinate 556,879, forward strand.
CGTAAATACGCTGAAAGCTACCGACCAAGCGGCAGCAGCAGCTAACAACCCCCACCGAAAATCCACCCAATGCAGTGCGGCCAATACACGAGCAAATGCTGCAAAACCAATAGCGAGGTAAATCACAATCCCAAAGTTAGGTAATGTTAATGGGCGGCCAGTATGCCCAAGCGAAACACGAGTCATAACGCCAAGCATCAAGCATCCCATTGCACCTGCGCCCAAAGCATGTTGCCATGCACCAAAAGGCACAAGATTAAAGGCGGCGGCACCTCTGAGTAAAAGCGCGATCGCAATCCAGGCATAGCCCAGATGTAATATCCATAAAAGTGGCTCACGCAAAGTCAGCCAGCCCGACCAACCTATCAAACGCAATGCGATAAGAACACCTGCCAACAAAGCCAGCCCTCCAGTCAGCCACTCGCTGATACTCATCACATTAGAAACAACAAACAAGACTGTGACTATCGGGGTCGCCGTTTCCAACAGAGCAAATGATTTAACCGCCTCAGCCTGCCCGCCCTGATTCCGCAGCCAGTTGCCGGTAAACATCGGAATTATTCGACTGCCAATTAACAGCATAAGCAACATAATTAATCCCATTGCCAACTGTTCGCCGCGCTGCAACCACTGGGCCTGTGTTGTTATAAAACCAATGTGCATCATTAAATTAGCGAGGCTGAGTAATAACAACATCAATGCAATCGGCAAATTACGCTTGTTGGCGTGTTGCAATAATACGCGCGTCATATAGATGGCAAGCAGGGGCATAAACAATAAATCGATCAATGCCACGAAACTCGCAGGCCACCAACTTGCACTCCACATTACTATTCTTCCTGCCAACCAAACCAGCACCAGCGCTAAAAGTCCCGCTCCTTTTAAAGGTGTTGCACCAGTCCAGTTACAAACTGCCGTTAACAAAAAGCCTGCAATAGCGGTGGGAATTAACCCAAATAACATCTCATGACTATGCCAATGCAAAGGCGACCAGCCCAAAGGCAGCGAAATCCAACCGAATAAAAAACCTACCCAACCCATAACAGTAATAACGCCATAGATTCCCGTCAGTAAAAAAAATGGACGAAATGAATAGCTAAGTATTGGCAATGAACCTAACAAATTACTCATGAAAAGCCTCTTAATCAGCATGAATACGACAGAAAACAAACGCGAGATTAAACATGCATTTATTTTACATCTTTATAAGATGCATTTACAATATATGTTAATAGGATGCAAAACGCGGGAATAGAAAAACAAAAAAACACCACCCGTTAGAGTGGTTATGCGTCACATAAATATATTAAGCGATACGATCATATTGATGATTTAGCTTATAGATTTTCGCAGCAAGATCCGACGCCACCATATCCCAACGAAAGGTCCACTTCCAATTTTTTCCTTGGGTACCAGGCATATTCATGCGATGAGCACCATCCAATTCAAGAAAATCTTGCATGGGAATAATGCTCATACGACAGGATGACGCCAAGGCGACTTCAATCAATAGCCAAGGCATCTGAATTGACGAAGATAACAAATAATCCTGAACAATTTTTTGTTGCGACACTGCAAGATTTTCGTACCAGCTTTTTGTTGTGTCGTTGTCGTGAGTTCCGGTGTAAATCACATTATCCAAAGTGTGATGCTGAGGAAGATGAGGGTTTTTTACATTGCCATCGAAAGCAAACTGCAGCACTAACATCCCCGGCAAATTAAATTCATGCCGTAAGGCTTCGACTTCATCAGTAATGACACCTAAATTCTCGGCAATCAGCGGTAAATTTGGCCACTCATCAAAACAGGCTTTTAATAAAGATTGACCTGGCGCTTTTATCCATTGACCTAAACGCGCATCCTGAGAGTTGCCGGGAATCGCCCAGTAAGCTTCAAAACCCCGAAAATGATCGATGCGTAAAATATCAAAAGATTGCAATTGAGTACGCAAACGATTTTTCCACCAAACAAAACCATCAGCTTGCATATTTTCCCAATGATAATGTGGATTACCCCAATGCTGCCCGGTTTCAGAAAAATAATCCGGTGGCACACCCGCAACACTAATTGGCGCACCCGTTTCATCCAATAAAAATTGTGATTGATTACCCCATACATCGGCACTGTCATGCCCAACAAAAATAGGTATATCACCAAAAAATTCAATCGATTTTTGTTTGGCGTAAGCTCGCAAGCATTTCCATTGCTCAAAAAATGCAAACTGTTCAAATGTATAACGATTTATTTTTTCGGATAATGTGTTTGCATACTGGTTGATGGCTTGATCTTCATGTTGACGTAATGCATCCGGCCATTGATTCCAGGGTTTCAATTCAAAATGATCCCTAAATGCACAGTAATGAACGAAATCATCCAACCAATAAGCTTGTTCTTGACAAAAAATATCGAGCTGTTGCTTAAGATAAGCCCACTGCTCTTGCTCAATATTGCCATAAAATAATCTTGCACATTGCTCACGCAATTCTGCTGAGGAGGAATATTGGTCAGAAATCTTTTCGCGTGAAATCCAATTCTTTTCAATTAACCAATCGATGCTAATTAATTCAGGATTACCTGCGTGGGCAGACAAAGATTGATAGGGAGACATATCATCCAGTGTTGGACCAATAGGTAACATCTGCCAAACACTAATACCCGCTTCCGATAACCAATCAACAAAATGGTAGGCTTCTTTGCCGAGCGTACCGAATTTTTCAGATTTTCCTGGTTGCCAATGCGCTTCTCCGCAAGCTAATGAAGTCGGATGGAGTAACACCCCTGCCCTTCGTTGATCCATCACATTGTGCTTTTTTTTCATTAAACGTGTCCTTGCCTCATCACACCACCAGCAGCAGGATTACCACCGCCTTCACTAATTACCTGTTGTAAATAATCAGGAGCAGGTTCGTGAATTAATCGATACAGATTGGCTAAATGGCGACGATATAAATAATCAAAATCTTTTACACTTTGTGAAGGGTTGTAATCTCCAAACCACCAAAACCAATCTGATCCCTCACACAAGGCCATTTGTTTTTCAATTTGGGCTATTTCATCTGCAGTAAACGTTTTTTTACTCAAGGCCAAATCCGCAGCTTGCTTGGCGTTACATAACATATCCCAAGCACGATTTTTATCTTTATCACCAATCCATGTCGAAAATGTTCCGTAAACCCAACTACCGGCAACCAAATGCGGAAGTAATAATGGCTCAGGCTTTTGCTCCGCTAATATTTCACTGTAGGTGGATAGTTCTAACTGTGGATGTTCGTTGATACGACGATAAAGCTGACCTAAAAAATAATAGGCATTTTCCGGAAAATATTCCCAGGCATTTTCACCATCCATAATGATGGATATCACCGTATTTTTATTGTCTTTCGCAGTATTACTAATGGCAGTTAGGTGATTAATCAAATCACCTACGGCGTCATCAGAATGCCATGTGGCGTATTTAAAACCAATTAAATCCGACAATCCGTCATCGCGAAAAAAAACATTCAAGGGAACATTAGCAAAATGATAATTGCGATGAAGGTTTTTACCGGATGACAACCAGTCATTGGCCGATGCATTCGCAGTATCACGCAAACTATTATGTAACACGGAATCACCGGTTGCAGCCCAGGAAAATCCATTTTCTTGCAACAATTGTAATGTTGCATCACTTAAAGAACCTTCACTGGCCCAACAACCGACAGGTGTAATACCAAAATGATCCTGAAAGACTTTTTTGCCTTGCTGCAAATGCCAAATCGAACGATTGGCTCCATCAGGGTAAATTCTATTTTCTGGCAAACTCACATCAGGCATAGCTTCTGTTGCGCTGTTAATATCAATTAACAAATGGACAATCGGATGCGCATAAGGGCTCATACAAAGTTCGATTTGCTTTTTTTCAGCCAGATGTTTATAACGCGGCACAATTGATGACATGAGCTCACCAATAATCGTCAACAACAAACGTCTGTCCGTCATAGAAAAATGACGCGCCTTTTCCTGCAAATGCTGCACGCGATGATCATCACGGCGCAAGGTTTCTGCCAACCAACTTAAGTGATACCACACACCCAAATCAATTAAAAATTGTTGATTTAAATATTGGGCCAAAAATGGTTTTTGATGCAGGGATTCCAATGTGCCCGCCAATTCCCGATAGACAGGAAATCGCTCTATCATTCTAGAGCGATTCGCACGCAAATATTTTTGTGCTAAATCTAAAAATGCCTGACTGCCAGGCGGCGGCAATACAGGTTCAACCAAGGATGCTAAAACCTGATCTTTGATTTCACCCTGGCTATGTAAATAATTTTTTATTTGTTGTGCGTAATCATCTAATTGCTCTAACAAAATAGGCGCAAAATTAACAACAGCTTTTGCATTGGGCTGTAATTCCAAATGCGCCGCCATATCCACATAATCTTTAATGGCATGTAAGTAAGTCCAAGGAAAATAATATTCACCTGTGACAATATCGCGATAATCCGGCTGATGCATATGCCACAGAAATACCACCTTGGTTTTACTTAAATTAGCCATATACATCATCCTGCCCTAACATATCCGGAGTGACTAATACCACGCCTTTGGGTGATACATGAAAACGTGCTTTATCCATTTCTGCATCATGACCAATCACAGTTCCTTCAGGAATTTTGCAGCGCCTATCAATTAATGCTCGACGAATTTTGCAATTACGCCCTACCTCGACACTGGGAAATAAAACAGAATCTTCTATTTCACAATAGGAATTAATTTTTACACGCGGAAATAATATTGAATGTTTTACACGAGAACCAGAGACAATACAGCCACCAGCAATTAAAGAGTCCACAGCATAACCTCGACGACCATCATCATCGAACACAAATTTTGCTGGCGCCACCTGTTCCTGATTGTAGTCCATATTGGCCAAGCCGCATCGTATAAATCCAATTCCGGGTTCACATCTGCCAATTCCAAATTTGATTCCCAAAGTGAATCAACTGTACCCACATCACGCCAATAAGCTTCACCGCCTGTCACGGGATCACAAAATGGAAATGCCATTACACGACCCGATTGAATCATGGACGGAATAATATCTTTACCAAAATCATGTGACGAATTGGGGTTTTCTTTATCCTTCAATAATTCACGAAATAAGGCTTTAGTACTAAATACATAAATGCCCATTGAGGCTAAAGATTTATTAGGTTTGCCAGGAATGGATTCTGGATTTTTTGGTTTTTCAGAGAATTTAATAATTCGATTTTCACTATCTATATCCATGACACCAAATGCATGAGCAATTTCAATTGGCACTTCAATACAACCGACTGTGATATCAGCGCCGCGCTCAACATGAGCTGCAATCATAGTGCCGTAATCCATTTTATAAATATGATCACCGGCAAGAATTAAGATATATTCAGGGCTATGTCGACGAATAATATCCAAATTTTGCAAGACTGCGTCCGCAGTTCCAACATACCAATTTTCACCAAGACGTTGTTGCGCGGGTAATAATTCAACGAATTCACCTAACTCACCACCGAGAAAACCCCATCCACGTTGAATGTGCCTATCCAATGAATTCGACATATATTGTGTAAGTACGCTAATTCGACGAATACCTGAATTCACACAATTGGAGAGGGGAAAATCGATAATGCGAAACTTTCCACCAAAATGTACAGCAGGCTTGGCACGCCAATTGGTGAGCTGATGTAAACGTGATCCTCGTCCTCCCGCTAAAATCACCGCGAGAGTTTCCCGCGTGAGACGACTAACATAACGACCGGAAGAATGTTGTTGTGAACTCATTAAAATTATTCCTTAGAGATAGGGGCTATTAATTGTGTTTTTATCATTCAGTAAAGAAGTCTAGACTCTGTCTTTAAACTGTAAACATTATTTGGCATTAAACCTGCTAAACAATACTGATCGTAACAAAACTGAAAAATCGGTTGTAGCATCCATTGTCATACTGGTGCAAACTTAATGACATTATTATGAAACACCACTGACTTTTTGCTCGATATGTATTTTTTTGCGCCAAAATCTATCCACTCCACAAGAAGATATTTATGAATGCCCCTGCTGACAAACTATTGTCTGATGAATTAATACGCATTATTGAAGCAACCCATCACGATCCCTTCTCTGTTCTAGGCCGGCACCTGTTAGGCAGTAAATCCGATGCTGCCGCCGATACTTTGATTCGTGTCTATTTACCCGGTGCACGAACAGCAGCACTGGTGCATCAAGGTCAAGAGTTTTCGCTAAAGCGCATTGAAGGCAGTGATTTTTTTGAATGGAAAGGCATTGGTAAATACATCAAAGATCACTATCAAATTCATTGGTTTGATCGCCACAATCAAGAGCATCTGGATTTTGATCCCTACATTTTCGCTCCATTTTTGGGTGACTTGGATGTGCACTTATTTAATGAGGGTCAACATTGGAATATCTATCAACTTCTTGGTGCACATGAACGCGAAATAAATGGCATTAAAGGCGTAACCTTTGCGACATGGGCTCCCAATGCAGAACGTATTAGTATTGTGGGTGATTTTAATGAGTGGGACGGTCGCCGTCATCCGATGCGTGTACGTGGTGCCAGTGGATTGTGGGAATTGTTTATTCCCGGATTAAGTGCAGGCTCTTTATATAAATTCGAAATTCGCAATCGTCAAACTGGCGACATTTTCTTGAAGGCTGATCCTTATGGACAAGCGTTTGAATTGCGACCACAAACCAGTGCCATAGTGGTGAATTCCAATTACGAATGGAAAGATGCTTTTTGGTTACAAGCCAGAGCAGAACGAAATTGGTTGAAATCACCTTTCTCTGTTTATGAATTACATTTGGGTTCATGGCGACGAGGTTGGGCTAACGAATTTTTAAATTATCGCGAACTGGCTCATCAAATTGTAGATTATGTAAAACCTTTGGGATTTACCCATATCGAAATTTTACCCATCAGTGAACATCCTTTTGATGATTCATGGGGCTATCAAACCACGGGATATTTTGCGCCGACCAGTCGTTTTGGCACACCCGATGATTTCAAATATTGTGTTGATTATCTGCATCAACACAATATCGGTATTATTCTCGATTGGGTGCCTGCGCATTTTCCAAAAGATGCCTTTGCGCTGGCAAAATTTGATGGAACTGCACTTTATGAACATGAAGATCCCCGATTGGGCGAGCATCGCGATTGGGGCACATTAATTTATAATTATGGCCGCAATGAAGTTCGCAATTTTTTATTATCCAATGCATTATTTTGGTTAAAAGAATTTCATATCGATGGTTTGCGTGTCGATGCCGTTGCCTCTATGTTGTATTTGGATTATTCGCGCGAAGATGGTGATTGGTTACCGAATCAATACGGTGGCAATGAAAATATTGAAGCCATTCATTTTTTACGTCAATTCAATGAACTCTGTCATGGGCATTGCCCAGGAGCATTGGTGATCGCCGAAGAATCAACAGCATGGCCGCAAGTGACTCGTCCAACATGGGTTGGCGGTTTAGGATTTACGTTGAAATGGAATATGGGCTGGATGCACGACACACTAAATTATTTTACAAAAGATCCAATTCATCGCCAATTTCATCACGATCAATTAACTTTCGGCATGATGTACGCATTTACCGAGAATTTTATGCTGCCGTTTTCACACGATGAAGTGGTACACGGTAAAGGTAGTATGATTGGAAAAATGCCAGGTGATGATTGGCAAAAAATGGCAAATTTACGTTTACTTTATACCTACATGTTCACTTATCCTGGAACAAAACTGTTGTTTATGGGGAGTGAATTTGCACAATGGAGTGAATGGGCAAACAATCGCAGCTTGGATTGGCATTTGCTTGACTATGCGCCACATCGTGGTGTTCATGACACCGTCAGAGATTTGAATCACCTCTATCGTAATCGTTCAGAATTGTATGAACGCAGTTTTGAATGGAATGGTTTTGAATGGCTTGATTGTCACGACAGCACACAATCTATTGTCAGTTACATTCGAAAAAGTGACACAGGTTTTGTGATTGTGTTATTGAATTTTACTCCTATACCCCGTTACGCTTATCGGGTCGGTGTACCCGTCGCAGGACAATATAAAGAATTATTTAATTCAGACTCCATGTTTTATGGTGGCAGTAATCTTGGCAATGCTGAAGGTTTATATTCACAGGATATCCCTTGGATGAATCATCCCTACTCGGTTGAGATAACATTGCCGCCTTTGGCAGGATTGATTATTGCGTTGTGATTTTTATTTCCCCCTCTCCCCTGCCCCTCTCCCACAAGGGGAGAGGGGAATTGACACGAATGGGGATAAAATTAATGGCGAAGATAGAAACCTTAAAAAGAAATATCCAACTTAAACTTAGTTACACGTTCTTCTTGTGGCAGTGACAGCCCCCTCGCCCCTTGTGGGAGAGGGATGGGGAGAGGGGGAAAATTATGAATCTACTTTTCGCAACCAGTGGAGTCTATCCATTAATTAAAACCGGTGGACTAGCCGATGTCGCAGCCAGCTTACCTCGCGCATTATTAAAACTAAATATTGATGTCAAAATTGTATTACCGGCTTATGCCAGTGTATTAGCACAAACCGAAAAATTAGATGTAAAAACCTTATCAACCATTTCGGTTTTAGGCAGAGAAATTCTATTACAACAAACACGCTTGCCGGGCACACGAGTGAAAGTCATTCTGGTGAATATTCCTGAATTTTCAGAACGCATCGGTAATCCCTATTGCGGTCCCGATGGTAGTGACTGGCCGGATAATCATTGGCGATTTTTTTGGTTTGCGCGAGCAATAGAAACCATCGCAATAAATCAAGCAGGATTAGATTGGCCCGTCGACATAGTTCATTGTAATGATTGGCAAACCGGTTTAATTCCTGCGCTTTTGTCCGAACATCAAACAGCGCCTGCTTGTGTTTTTACCATTCATAACCTGGCTTATCGTGGATTATTTTCACATCAAGCCTTTGCCGAATTAAATTTACCCGAATCCATGTGGCATCACGAAAATTTAGAATTTTATGGTCAGATGTCTTTTATGAAAGGCGGCCTCAGTTATTCACAAAAAATCACCACAGTTAGCCCGAGCTATGCCAATGAAATTCAAACACCTGAATTCGGTAATGGCCTTGATGGATTGATGCGATATCGCCAAAACGATTTGCACGGCATTTTAAATGGCATTGATATGGAAGAATGGAATCCTAATGCTGATGAACATTTACTTCATAAATTCAATAGGCGTAGCTTGATTGGAAAACAAGAAAATAAACTGGAATTACAAACACAGTTGGGATTGGACGTTAATGCAAAAATACCATTGCTTGGTTTTGTTGGACGTTTGGTTGACCAAAAAGGATTGGATTTAATTTTGGCACAAATGAGCTTGCTACTAAGCAAAAACTGCCAATTAGTATTTTTGGGAAGTGGATTTCAACATTATGAAACTGCATTAAAAAATATTGCCGCACAACATCCGCACAAAATGGCGGTTACTATTGGCTACAACGAAACCCTGGCTCATCGAATTGAAGCGGCATGCGATTTGTTTTTAATGCCATCTCTATTCGAACCCTGTGGTTTAAATCAACTCTACAGTTTACGTTATGGCAGTTTACCCATTGTGCATGCTGTGGGCGGTTTGGCTGATACTGTTTTCGAATGCCCCATCAATCAACCCGACAACAAGGCCAATGGCTTTGTCTTTCACTCAGCCACGGCTATCGAACTACACCACGCTATCTGCCGCGCTTTGGAAGCCTATCAACAACCCGATTTCTGGAAAAAACTGCAAGAAAATGCGATGAGTCGTGATTCGTCCTGGGACAAAAGTGCGCTGGAATACTCTCAGATCTATCTCGACCTTATGAAATAACCCTGGCTGTTTACCGCTTGCGTAGACAGCGCTCACTGCTAAACTCACAATATTCATGCTCTGGAATAGATGATAATGCCAGTCAACACCGACGAGCCCATTACCACCAATCGAAAGCCCAAACTGCTGATCGTGGATGATCAGGTATTAATTATTCGAGTATTACACGAACTTTTTAAGGATAGCTGCGATATTTATATGGCACACAATGGTCTGGATGCAATTGAAAAATGCACGAGCATCGAGCCTGATTTAATTCTGTTGGATGTAGTGATGCCCAAAATGGATGGTTATGAGGTCTGCAAAATCTTAAAGGCCAATGAGCAAACAGCTAAAATTCCAATCATATTTATCACAGGCAGTTTTGAAGAAGCAGATGAACTTAAAGGCTTTGAATTGGGTGCCGTCGATTTCATTCGCAAACCCATCAATGCTGTTATTACTCGAGCCAGAGTCAACAACCATTTGGCACTCAAAAAACAAACTGACCTATTACGCTCAATAGCACTGATTGATGGGCTTACTGGTATTGCCAATCGTCGCAGATTTGAAGCAGCAATACATACTGAATGGCTGCAATCCGTTCGGGATAAATCGGCGATTTCACTTCTGATGATCGATATCGATGAATTCAAAAAATATAATGATCACTACGGACATCTTGCCGGTGATGATTGCCTTAAAAAAGTTGCGCAAGCCATCAATGAGGCCACTGGCCGCCCTTATGATTTAACTGCACGTTATGGCGGTGAAGAATTTGTCGTCATTTTGCCAAAAACAAATCATGAGGGAGCACAGTTAGTTGCTAAACAAATCATGAAAGCAGTAAGAGATTTGAATATCCCTCACGAAAAATCTGCGCACCCAATAGTCACTATTAGCATCGGCGTTACCACCATGATTCCAGAACAGACTTCTAATTTTGAAACCCTGATAACAACTGCAGACCAAGCTCTCTATAAAGCCAAATCAACCGGTAGAAATACACTTTCCAGTATTGAATAAAATTAACAAACACATTATCAGTTCTTCTATTTTTGTTAGATTTCTGCACGAAATGTATCACAAGACTCTACAGATCCCGTTTCCATTCCGCGCTTAAACCATTCAACACGCTGTTTTGCACTGCCATGTGTAAATGATTCCGGCCTGACTGTCCCTTGTGATTTTTTCTGCAAGTTATCATCACCAATCGCCGATGCTGCCGTCAGTGCTTCTTCCAAATCACCATCTTCAATCAAGCGGAAATTTTTATCGGCGTAATGTCCCCATACACCTGCAAAACAATCGGCTTGTAATTCTTGCTTGACTGATAATTTATTCACTTCAATTTTACTTAAACCACTTTCAGCTTCGCGTACTTTTTTGGAAATACCTATTAAATTTTGTACATGGTGCCCTACTTCATGCGCGATTACATAAGCTTGTGCAAAATCACCTGGTGCGCCCAACTGGGTTTTCATGTCTTCATAAAAAGATAAATCAATATAAAGTTTGTTATCGCCAGGACAATAAAAAGGTCCCATCGCTGATTGCGCAAATCCACAGGCTGAATTGACACCATTGCGAAATAATACCAAACGTGGTTTTTGATATTGCGCACCATTTTTTTGAAAAATCATGGTCCATACATCTTCTGTATTGGCGAGAACGACAGAGACAAAATCGGCTAATTCTTTATCAGCTTCGCTGAGGTTTTGATGCGATTCTGATTGCGTCATCGGTTGATTGGAAAACTGGAGTAAATCAACTCCCAGAAGTTTGGCCCCGCCAATCACGACCACACCCACCACCAATAATCGACGCCCTAGTTTTGTCTGCAATAAAAAGGGTAAAAACCGCAGGACCAAACCTATCAAGCCCATGCCGCCACCCGCCGACATGGGGGAGTTGCGTAAATCATCAACATTGTCACTGCGGCGGCCGCCTTTCCAATCCATATCACACCTCGAAGGTTTATTTGTTGTGCGCAGTTTACGATAAAGCCTTTTGATCTGACCAATTGTTTGTGCGAATAGTGACAGGTACACTACTGCGATCAAATTTATCCTCATTTTTGGAGCCGTTTATGCGAGTAAGCCCTTTTGCCGGAAAACTATTGGCACCTGATCAATTGGTCAACATAAAAAATCTTTTACAGGCCTATTATGACAATAAACCCGATGCCAATATCGCCGAACAAAAAGTTACTTTTGGTACATCCGGCCACAGGGGTAATTCATTTAAATCCAGCTTCAATGAAAACCATGTGTTAGCGATTAGCCAAGCTATTTGTGATTATCGCCAACACGCAGGCATCACTGGGCCACTCTATTTTGGAATTGATACTCACGCACTTTCAGAACCCGCACAAAGATCCGCCGTTGAAGTTTTTGCAGCGAATAAAATAGAATTATTTTTAGCAGCGAATAACGAATTTACACCAACACCTGCAATTTCCCATGCAATTTTATGTTACAACGCCGGACGTACTTCAGGGCTTGCCGATGGTGTGGTAGTCACTCCATCACACAATCCTCCCGACAACGGTGGCTACAAATATAATCCAACCAACGGTGGCCCGGCTGATAGTGACATCACCAATTGGATTCAACAGCGTGCCAATGAAATCTTATTAAATAATTTGCGTGATATAAATCGTTTACCCTATGAACAAGCAATTAAACAATCCAATATTCATTTTCACAATTATATAGAACATTATGTTGCGGATTTAATAAATGTAATCGATTTACAAAAAATCCGCGATGCTAAAATTAAAATCGGTGTTGATCCATTAGGTGGCGCTGGTTTGAATTATTGGTATGCCATTGCTGAAAAATATCAATTGGATTTACAGGTTGTAAATCCGAAAATTGATCCACAATTTGCATTTATGACGGCTGATTGGGACGGTAAAATTCGCATGGATCCGTCATCTGCATACACCATGCAACCTTTACTCACACGACGAAACGAATTTGATATTGCCTGTGCATGTGATGCCGACCATGATCGCCACGGTATAGTAACGCCTAGTGTGGGCTTGTTATCACCCAATTCTTATCTCGCGGTAATGATCAATTATTTATATCAACATCGTCCCGAATGGCGCAGTGATGTTGCGATTGGAAAAACGCTAGTCAGTAGTGCCATGATTGATCGTGTTGCAAAAAAATTAAATAGAAAATTATTGGAAGTGCCTGTCGGTTTTAAATGGTTTGCTCCCGGTTTATTTGATGGCAGTTTGGGTTTTGGCGGCGAAGAAAGTGCGGGCGCATCATTCTTGCGTCGCAATGGAAAAGTCTGGTCAACCGATAAAGACGGCCTTATCCCTTGCTTGTTAGCAGCCGAAATAAAAGCCACAACACAAAAAGATCCGGGTGAGTTATATCAACAACTGACTCAAGAGTTTGGCAAACCTTCTGAAACCCGAATCGACGCTCCAGCCAACAGTGCGCAGAAAAAAGCACTCAGTCAATTATCTGCTGATCAAATCATATCAACACAATTAGCGGGAGAAAAAATTACCGCCATCCTAACCAAAGCACCCGGCAACAACGCTTCAATCGGCGGCATAAAAGTCACCACCGAAAATGGCTGGTTCGCTGCAAGACCCTCCGGCACTGAAGATATTTATAAAATTTATGCCGAAAGTTTTAAAGGCGAAGAACATTTGCAAGCATTGCTTGCTGAAGCGCAGGTGATTGTGGATAAAGCGATTAGTTAACCACTGAATCCTCCCCGCACCCAGGTGGGGAGGACAAAAATTTTTTAAGAACCTTGATACACTTATTCAACACGATAAAAATCAAAATCCACACTACCGCCAGTTTCCTGAGTAGCAAAATTAAACAAGGCGAATCGGTAGCCCATAAAGTGATCCAATGTGTATTTCATGTGCAGTGTGTTGCCTATGGGTTTCCAGTCTATGCCGTCGAGGCTGTAGGCAAAGGTGGCTGTGTCTTTCAGATCGCGGAAATCCATGTAGACTTTTAAATGCAATTGCGATTGAGCAAGAGGAACTCTTTCGATCACTTCCCATTGATCTTTTTCGCCTCTCGCCATCACTATTGATAAACCCTCTTTGGTTTTTTCAACACCGACAAAACCATAAATCGATTGTAAAGCACCTATTCCCGCGTAGTCGCCCTCTTTCATTTTGCTGACATCGATTAATGTGTGCGCCGTTGATACAGGACCAAAAGTACGCTGGGTTAAGGTATTTTGTGTTTCAACAAAACTTTTATCCAATCGCAAATTGGTTAAGCGTAAAAAACCTTTACGATCAGTAACAGACCAACCTTTTGCAATGGGATTATGATTCCATTGCCATGCCATTTTGAGTGGTTGATTTGCGGCGTAATCAAATTCATCCGATTCAATAATATTGTTAAAACCCTGATGACTCACTTGAATGGGCAACTCATCCGGCACCTTGCCATTCACACCATAAATTGGCCAACCATCTTGCCAGTGCACAGGTACCAAATAGGGAATACGGCCGACAGCTCCGCGATCACGAAATAAAAATGCATACCATTTTCCATCCGGTGTATCGATTAATCCACCCTGGGCAATTCCTTTATCAGTTAACGCAACACGACCTTCATAAGTCCCCAGCAAACTATCCGAACGATAAATCAATTGCGTGCGCATTTTATTCGCTGGCCAGGAAATTAAATTGAGATAATATTTTCCGTTCACTTTTAACATCTGCGAACCTTCTGAGGGCACCCAGAATTTATCGCCAACGATACGTGAAGCTTTTGGAATCAATATGCGATTGATGCCATCTTTTTTAATCGCCGTCGCATCAGCTGTCAATTCGACTATATGAATGTCATTGTTGCCATAAATCATAAACACACGACCATCATCAAAAAATAATGACGAGTCGTGAAATAACGCATCGATTTCTACTCGTTGCCAATTACCGCTTTCGATTTTATCCGTCGAAAAAATATAGGTTTTTTTAGTGGTATTGGAAAAACTACTCACATAATAACGGCCATTGTGATAACGCAAACTACTAGCCCAGGTACCTTCGCCATAAGCTTCTTTGCCATTATTCAAACTGGATTTGTCATCGTTCGATAAAGTTGGATAGGCATAACTTGCCATTTCCCAATTCACTAAATCCTTCGATTTCATAATCGGCAATCCGGGATTCATATGCATAGTGGTGCTACTCATATAATAAGTGTCGTCCACGCGCAGTACGGCTGGATCGGGAACATCCGCCCAGATCAAAGGATTATGAGCAAATTGTTTTTTGACTTCAGCTGTTTGGCATCCAGCCAACAGAGTAAAAACAACTAGTAAACCCATGATTGATAGTTTTTTCATGCTTATAGATATCCTGTTCAATTAATTCGATTTAATCACGACCAGCGAAATGCCCTGACGCGGCAAACGAAAATCCAACTTGGTCGAGTTTTTATTAATCTTAATTTTTCTATTTTCAATTGATGCAAGCTCTGCCGCTCTCAATAAGGCTGTGCGTTGTTCATTTGAAGGCGCGATGGGCGAACCCATTTTCAACCAGGTGGTGTAACTATTGGAATTTTCTTTATCGACACGGTAGTGAGTTAATTGCGCATTACGGGAAAATTTCGCTGGTAAATTGTCAACAATCAATTGCACTGCCGCATCTGGCCCATCCAGATCATCGTCATGATAATGCCAGACCAAAAGATAAACACTGTTGTTATCCATAGAGGCTGTCACACCTACATCCGCTTGCTCCCTTACACCTTTCGCCATAATTTCATCAAGCGATAATTGCCCGCTGGATTCTGCTTGCAACAATTGCCCTTTCATTTTTGAAAACATTTTGAAACTGTTCATCACCGGCAAATCAATTCCTGCTGACGTCAATTGACGAAAACCTGCAAAATAAGGTTGATCTTCAAATTCAAATGACCAGGACAAAATACCTTCCAAATAAATACCATAACGCTTTGCCATTTCTTGCAAACGCGCAAAGGATGCTGCGGTATAACTGGAATAAAGTGTGCCGTTACGATACGCATTGGCAGGCCCCTGACAAGCGGCACAACCTTCAGGATCTGACTCACCAATAATAACCGGTTTGGTTTTCATGTCGGGATCTTGCGCGATTTGTGAAAATTCATTGTTCGCTGCACGCAAGTGAACATCCAAACCCATACGAACAAAAGAACGACCATCCTCCTGTTTTATTGTGGTCGGCGAACCTTTGGCATGAAACGAAAGAAAATCGGTGGGCGTTTTATTTTTCTTCACGTGTTGAATAAAAGCCGTCATATATTTATCGCCAGCACCGGCAATATCAGGCCCACCTACACGAGCTTCCGGTAATGCACGACGCACAGCGCGAATAGAATGATCATGCAATTTAAAAAATTCTTCTTGAGTTCCACCCCAATAATATTGCGGTAAATTGGGTTCGTTCCAGGTTTGCCAATACCAGTTGGCAACTTCTTCACGACCATAGCGATCTACGCAATGACGAACCCACTGATAAACCAATTCTTCCCAACGCGCATAATCTTTCGGCGGATATGCCCAACCCGTGCGAATATTTCCACTACCGGGACGAAAATCATGTTGATAGGGCTGTGGCTTTACTGAGAGCGCTTCCGGCATAAAACCAATTTCTACATAAGGTTTTACACCACGCTCGCGATAAGTATCAAAAATTCTGTCAACAATCGTCCAATCATAAACCGGATTTCCGTTTGCATCTTCCGTATAAGCATTGGTTGATCCCCACTTTAGCGCCGGTGTTCCATCGCCCGTGGTTAATAAATTGTGCGCCCGAAAATACACTTTATCCGGCGCAAGCGATCCCAAAGTTGCGAGCGTAGTACGACCATCTTTCATAGTCGCATAGTTCGGTTCATCCGCTCCAAAAAATCGCCACACCGGATCAACCTCACCCAAAGTTTTTTTGGCATCAACATTGATGGTGACAGGAAAAGAATCTGCTTGGGAAAAAGCGAAGCCTGCGAACAAGCAAGCACCAGCCAAGAAAACACTCTTGAATAGATTATGGGGCATAAACGTTTTCCTGCTTTAAATTCAACAAAAGATAGTTATTGAGAGATTTGCACGAATCAGATTTTACCGTCATTCCTGCGAACGCAGGAATCCAGCTGTTGAAAAGTATCAATAAAATCAAAGGCTGGATCCCTGCCTTCGCAGGGATGACGATGCGAAATTAAACAAAAATGTATTCGTGCAAAGGTCTCTTATTAAAAAAATACCTGCTCACGCAGGTATTTTTATAGGAAGAAAACTTACTTTTTCCCAAAATCATACAAAGTGTAATAAGCCTGCAACGTCTCTGCCGCTGCATCAGCAAACCATTTTTCAGATTTGATATTAATGTTATAAACACGTGCGGTTTGTTCCGGGTGAACTTTAGGTTGATCCAAAGAATCCAGATCAATACGAATTTGTTTGGCATCTTCGCTGATCGAAATGGATTTAATTTTTTCCTGTTGCAAACCCAATTCATCTGAACCGTAATCCGGTGCATCGCGATAAACCCATGACTCAAGTTTGATGGCGTTTTGTAATTGTTCCGCAGTAGGTTTGTTAGTGAGTGGTTGAGTGAACTCAACAGCAAAACCAGTTGCAGTCGCGGTTACATTTTTAATGGCAGGAGCGATAGTTTTTCCATCCCACTTGATGTGTTGCAAACTGGCGACATGCCCACCTTTTGCTTGCCAACCACGGC
The DNA here is from genome assembly GCA_016712405.1 of Cellvibrio sp. GTDB lineage: Bacteria > Pseudomonadota > Gammaproteobacteria > Pseudomonadales > Cellvibrionaceae > Cellvibrio. Next base: position 574,488 of record JADJRD010000001.1, read on the forward strand.
CGGTTTGGCCCAATAACAAGCTGCCGTCTTTTAAAAATAATGGACGCATTACGCCGGATTCCAAACCATCCATAAATGGCATAACTGCACCCTGCCAATGATCGCCGACTTTTTCAGTAGTGATGCGGAATAAATTGGATTGGGTTTGGTCACCCATCAACATTTGATTTTGATAAGACCAAATTTTCCGTCGGTTAAATCCCAAGCGGGATTACCCGGTGAATTGGCGAGACGATTGTGGGGTAACAAAACTACAGCATGAGTGCGTTCATTTTTTACATTTTCCCAAACATTTTCCATTTTGTCGGGAGTCATTGCAGGTAGATCAACTAAAGAACTTGGGTGACCATAAAAATTATTTTTCTCCAAGATAAATAATTTTGACGTGCCCATATATTCGCCTTGATTATCCGCATACCAGAGTTTTTTATCTGGCCCCAAACCAAGGCTTGCAGGGCTGCGTAAACCATTTGCCCATAGCGTAAATTTTTTATTGGGCTCTACACGAATAGCCCAACCAGCAAAACCACCAGCCGTACCCATATAAGCACCGCCGCCGTTGTAAGTAATGCTGTCGTGCGCCAGATTCAATGTAAAGTAATAAGCACTATCGGCACCACGCACTGGACCGTGCATATAAGAATGGTAATTGCCGTGATAGGAGTGAGCATCAAAAAGAGTTTCGTACTTATCGGCGATTCCATCACCGTTGGTATCGCTGATGCGCGTTAATTCTGCTTTTTGTCCAGCAACAATCACTAAACCTTTTTTATCTTCGACAACAACGCCCAAACTATCGAAGGTGCCTTCAGCAAATAACTTCCATTCACCTTTTACCAAACGCCAAATACCCGCAGTGCGAGTTGCAACAACTAAAGTCTCATCTTGAGTTAATGCAAGGCCTAAAGCTTCAAATAATTGTTCACGACCAAAATTATCTAAAGGTGGATAATAATTTTCGATGCTGTAGCCCGCTGGCATTTTTGCAGAGGATGATGCAGTTCTTAATGCTTGCTGACGATAATCAAATGCCGAATAAGGTGCGCGCCAAATACGATCAACTAATTTAATACTGGCAGCGAGATTGACTTTGACCTTACCTTTTGGTAACACCCATTGATTATTTTCAATTTTGCCTGCAGTAGTTTGAATGGCTTGCATTAATTCAGTATTAAGTGCAAAAGCTTGCTCGGTTTTATTGACTGCGTTGATCTGAATATTGATTTGGCCGTTTGCTAAAATACTGGTTTCAATATGAATCTTGTTATCACCAATTTGATATTCAAATGCAGGCAAGGCATTTTTATTGCGAGAATCACGTGAATATCCTAAAAAGCTGGCATTCACTTCAGCTAATTGAGCGAGGTGATCTTTTGTGTTGTGAAGCGATTTCTTAATTGTTTCGGCATCGCCGAATTTGGCTTCTTTAAATGAAAAATCAATTAGTTGGTTTTTTACATTTAAAGGTGCTATTACATATTCTGAAGCTCCTAAATTCACTTCACGACTTTCATAACCCATTTTTAATCCTTTACCGCCGCGATTAAGCGATTCACCACTCATGTCCAAAAATCCGCCTTGCCAAATTTTGGTAATGGCTAACACACGCGGATCAAATGAATAATGAACCCCCCAAGGCGTTCCCACATGAACGGCGCGAGCTGAAACACCTGTCATTGGGCCGCGCTGAATTCTGACCTGATCATTAATTAATAATTGCAAACGATCAGCAACAGGATCATAAGGTTTATCGCCTTCAACCGGCTGTAATTTGATAACCTACCTTGATCCCAAGGTTCATTGAGTGTTGCCAAATAATCGCCAATTGCATCAATTTGGATATCCGACAAAGTGTCTTTGGTAAAGGCTGGCATTATCGGCAAATAGGCCTCACCGATTTTCTCACCTGATTCTCGGATTGCAATTTGCTCAGCGGGTTCGCGTAAACTCATGTGCAAGTAAGGACGATTGGCTTTAATTGTGACCTTGTGACCCTCACCACCTTCAACAACTTGTCGATTGCGTGGTTCACGTTTAAACAACCCATAAAGATTCGGACCCGTGCTGGCACCAGCTGAATTTTTTTCAATTAAATGACAGGCATTACAACCGACCGAATCAAAAGTTTCTTTTCCAAGCTCAACAAAATCAATAAGCGTTTGTTCGTTGCTAGGCTCACCGGATTTTTCCGGTAATTTTATGTTAGAAAAATCAGCGGGTAAAAATTTGACATTGCGTAATGCAAAAACCCCATTGGCTTTAATTGCCAATGGCCCTGCTGCATCTTCCCAATGCATTAAAGCTCCGGGACTTACGGCATCAACTATTTTATTGTAAGAAGTTTGTTCGCCATTAATAACGAGTTCAAGAATCATGGCATTTTCGGTTTTATTGCGTGCATCATCAAAACGCGGTACTCGATATTTTACTTGTAACCGCTGCCACTCACTGGTGTTATCTTTCAGCTCAATAGCATAACGCCCCTCTAAAAAAACGGTTGCAGAAGAAGACTCTGCCAATAAAAAATCCATTTCTAGAATGGCATCACCTATATAAGCACGAGCCACTAAAGGCTTTGCTGACTGCCAATCTTTGATAGCGATGATGTTGCCGGGTTTATCAGCAAGCAACAAATTTTTATTGGCAACACTGGCCGTTTCTGTAGTCACCCAACTAATGTTTTCTTGAAATTGCCAAAAAGGGGTTTCTTGCGCAAGAGATATTTGTGCGCTTAAAAAAAACAAGCAGCCGAATAAAAATTTGTTGAATTGTGTAGACATAAATAAATTCCGAAATGGATTTGCTTTTTTTGAGATAACTGATTTATTTTTAGAAATATGACCCCCTCCTAACCTCCCCCTTGCCAGGGGGAGGAACTGATCCCCTCCCCTGGCAAGGGGAGGGTTAGGGTGGGGTCTTTAAATCTTCCTAACCCAGATATTTTTAAATCGAACAGGATTACCATGATCCTGCAAACGAAGAGGTGCACAACCATGTGCATCATAAACGGGTTTTCCAATCCAAGCCGTTGCACCTTGAATTTCGAAATGGTTTTGCACTAACACACCATTGTGCAACACAGTCACATAGCCGGGTTTGGTTAATTTTTTTGCAGCATCAAATGCGGGAGCAGTAAAAATAATATCGTAGGCTTGCCATTCACCGGGTTTGCGACTCGCATTGACTGCAGGAATAGATTGTTTGTAAATTGAACCGGCTTGACCATTGGAATAGGTTTTATTTTCGTATGAATCCAACACCTGTACCTCATAGCGCTCCTGCAGAAACACACCAGAATTGTTCCGCCCTTGGCTCTCGAGAATCTTGCCATCATCACCGGTAATTTTTGTTGGCGTCATCCATTCAATATGCAATTGAATATCACAAAAGGATTCTTTGGTTTTGATATCTCCGGTTTTTGGTACCACTTCCATAGCGCCATCCACCACACGCCATCTGGCTTCGCCGGATTCAGCTCCCTGCCATTGGCTCAAATCTTTACCCCCAAATAATAGGATTGCGTCAGAGGGAACACCCTGATCAGAAATTGATACCACAGGAGGAACGGGTTCCCACACTTCAGTAGCCAGTGACAACTCCCAAGGTTCTTTTGGTTTGGCTTCAGCGGCGAGAAGGCTTGAAGAGATAAGAGCGGATTGAAGGACAAGAAGACTGATCCAATGAGTGTTTTTCATACTTAACCTCTGGTTATTGTTATCAAAACTACTTTATAGCGCTTTTACTGGTAAAAATCTTTTATTTTTACATTGCTTGATCATTTATAAACTAAGGGCTGACTTGACCTATTTCTACCAGGCACCTACCATCCATTTTCTGCCTCTAAATACAGGGCTTTCCCTTAAATAACTGCGAGCCAACTACATGCATTCGATTCACCCGTTCAAGCTTGCAGTATGTTTCTTACTTGTCATTCTCGGAGGCTGTACCAGTCTCCCTTCAGAGAAAACCGCCGAAATCGAACCGCCTGTCGAACCAGTGCTGGAACCCTTACTCGAACCCATTCAAGAAAAACCCAAGAATTTATGGGTAGAAATTGCAAGTGGTTATGGATTACCTGAAGTACCTGAACAAAAAATAGAAAAAAATCTTCTCTGGCTATCCAAACATCAAAACTACATGGATAAAGTCACCAAACAGAGTGAACCTTTTTTATATTACGTCACTGAACAATTTCGAAATAATGATATTCCTCTAGAGCTGACATTAATTCCAATCGTAGAAAGCGCTTTTAATCCCAATGCTCAGTCACGCAGTAAAGCGCTCGGTTTGTGGCAATTTCTTGCACGCACAGGTCGACATTTCGGTTTGGAACAAAATTTACTTTATGATGAACGTCGTGATGTGATTGCTTCCACAGATGCCGCTGTTCGTTATTTACAATATCTTCACAAATATTTTGAAGGAGACTGGCTGCTAGCTATTGCGGCTTACAACGCTGGTGAAGGCCGCGTACAACGTACAATCAAACAGAATAAAAAATTAGGTAAACCGACTGACTTCTGGTCATTGCCATTACCGAAACAAACTCAGCATTACGTCCCACAAATTCTGGCTTTATCTAAAGTGGTGGCAAATCCTCAAGCCTATAATTTAACAATCGAACCCATTGAAAATCGTCCCTATTTCACAAAAGTTAATAACTCCAAAACGATTGATATGGTTCACGCCGCCAAAATGGCCAACATCAATCCCGACATAATGCGTAAACTCAATGCGGCACACACCAAATCAATTATCGCTCCCAGCGCACCTAAAGATTTATTAATTCCTATCGACCATCAGGATCAATTTTCCAACATTCTGCCGTCACTTCCCATTGCCAGCATTCCTGCCAACGAATTAAGAGCCTTGATTTCAGCGACAACTTATGTCGTTAAATCCGGCGATAACCTATGGCTCATTGCCAAGAAACACAAAACCAAAGTAAAAACTTTACAACAACTCAACAATCTCTCTGAAAAATCCATTCTAAGACCTGGACAAAAATTAAAAATTTCTGCCCCCTAAAATACTAAGGACTTGTTATGAATCGACAAGAATTTCAAATTCTCTGCAATAATATTGCCGATGAGATAGAAAAATTGTTACCCCACTATTTACAAAATCCAGAAGACGCGTCTATTTCCCGCGGCGGAAGCGCTTTGGCCATACTCAACGCGAAAGGCGAAGCCTACGGTCGTATGTATGGCGATAAGCCCGCACGTCAACGAGAATGCGCACAAACCGCGTGGAAAAAAGCGAATCAAGTTTGGTTAACAGGATATGCAACAGGTCAATTTGAAACCTTAGTTTATTCACAACAAATTGATGAAAACCAATTTGGTTTATCACGTCCTGAATACATCGGCTGGATTGGTGGTGTAGAAGCGAAAGCCATTTCAGGTGAACGATTAATCCTCGCCTTCAGTGGCATGCGCGGAGAACAGGATGTGGCAATTCTTAAAGAAGCAGCTAAAAACCTGAAGAGTTTTGTGGTGTTGGATTGGTAATTAAATTTTTCAATGTTCGTGTTGTTAAAGAGTAAAACTAATAAAGTAAATAAGGAGCAATACCGTGTTAAAAGCAATTCTTTCTCATAAGATTAAATTTTATTTATTTAGCATTTTCCTGTTATGTACTGTTACTGCCTATGCAGCACCAACATTAAAAGATTACGGCACACTCCCTTCAATTAGCATGGTAGCCATTTCACCTGATGGAAATTCCGTTGCATTTCGTAAAGTGGTGGACGGTAAAGATCTTTTGGTGGCCATATCACTTAAAGAAAAGAAACAACTAATGATGCTGGATATCGAAAAAATCCAACCCATTGATATTTTCTTTTTAAACAACGATCAAGTGTATTTATTTGTTTCTGAGTATAAGCGTGTCTCTGGATTTCGCGGTAAGTTTGATACCAGTACCGGTTTTGTTCTGGACATTAAAACTCAAAAATTTCGCCAACTGCTGACTCCCGGCGAAGAAAAAGTGTACCCAGGACAAACCGGCTTGGGGAACATAAGTAGCATTTCGAAAGATGGCGAATTTGCATATATGCAAGCTGTTATTGGCAATACCGATTTGGTATTGGGTGCGCCTGTTGATCCCACTAAAGGATTATTAAAAGTAAAATTAAAAGAGAAAGGACGTCATAAAGTAGTCACTAGCGGAACACTCTATAGCAAAGATTTTTTTGTCGACAACCAAGGCAATTTATTGGCAGAAGAAAGATACAACGATAAAACCAATGAACATAGCATTGTGGTATTTGAAAGCGGAAAAGAAAAAGTCCTATTCAAAGAAACAGTGATCATTCAAACAAAATCCTTTGTTGGACTGACAGCTAACTATTCATCATTAGTTTTCATTGAAACCAATGTGGAAACTGGCCGCGACGACTATTATTTAATGGATTTAACTACTGCCAAAATCACTAATACAAATTTCGGAAAAAATAACGCTGATATTGAAGGCGTAATATCAGATGATAATCGTATTATTCGAGGCGTTCGCTACTCAGGTTTTACTCCTAGTTATAAATTTTTTGATGCGACTTTGGATAAAAAAGTACAAAGTATTATTGATCAATTTCCCGAACAATCAGTGTATATTGCAAGCACATCACCTGATTGGAGATATATTGTAGTGCAGGTTGAAGGATCACAATCTGCAGAAGATTATTTTCTATTTTCGGATGGATCAAAAGAAGCAACATTCCTAACTACTGGGCGCCCCAATATCAACCCTGAAGATATTCATCCCATCGGAAAAGCGACCTTCACTGCTCGCGATGGCTTAATAATCCCAACGTTGATTACAATACCTAAAGATAAGGTAACCGCCATTAAAAATTTACCTGCTGTTATTTATCCTCATGGCGGGCCCGAATCACACGACACTATTGGATTCGATTACCAAGCTCAAGCACTTGCTTCTCAAGGTTATTTGGTTATTCAACCTCAATTTCGAGGCTCAGATGGATTTGGCCGATCGCATGTAGAAGCGGGATATGGGGAATGGGGTAAAAAAATGCAGGATGACTTAACTGATGCAGTGAAATTTTTTGCTAACAAAGGTTATATTGACTCCAAAAAAGTCTGCATTGTTGGCGCGAGCTATGGTGGTTACGCTGCACTTGCAGGCGGAGCTTTTACGCCGGATGTCTATCGTTGTGTCGTTTCAATTAATGGCGTCAGTAATTTAAATGACATGCTGAACTGGAGTAAAAGCAAAGCAGGAAAAGACAGCTGGATTGTTGACTATTGGAAAACACAATTTGCCGATGGCAATGCCGATAAAAAGACACTGAATGCCATTTCGCCAGAACAATTTGCCGATAGATTTATGGCCCCCACCTTATTGATACACGCTGAAGATGACAAGCGCGTTCCTTTCGATCAATCTGACGATATGTACTCAGCACTAAAAAGAAAGAAAAAATCAGTTAGCCTTGTCAAACTCGAAGGGGACAACCACTTTTTATTAGAAAGCGAAACTCGCTTACAAGCCCTGGAAGCAACAGTCAATTTTGTTAATCAACATTTAAAATAGCGATTAACGCTACAAACTCTATGCCTTAACCGGCATAGAGTTTTTAATTATCTCACCTAACACTTTAACCGCATTTTCTTTTTTATCATCCCAATACCCACTCGAGGATAAGCGAATATAGTTTTCGTACTTATTACTTGAAGAAAATAAAATCCCAGGCACTATCGATACATTTTGTTTAATGGCTTGATGGAAAAGTTCCGTTCCGGTTAACTGGCATTCATCCGGCAGTTTTAACCAAGTGACATAACCCGCTACCGGATGTGTGTATTCAATTCCTTCTGGAAAATGTGTGTTTATCGATTGCAATAATGCGCGCATAGCGTTTGCAATTTGAAGGCGTTGTTTACGAATATGCTTTTCGTATTTTCCTTCTTCCAATAAATGTGCAACGGCTGATTGAGTAATACCCGGTGAAGCCAAATGCATAGTGACTTTTTCGCTGGTAATTTCTTTTGCTAATTGACGTGATGCCACCCAACCCACCCGCAAACCTGCCGCTAAGGCCTTTGAAAAAGAGGAACAATAAATCACTTTTTCGCTGAATTGACGACACACACTCGGGCGCTGCGCACTGAAATGCAAATCGCCATAAATATCATCTTCGATTAAAGGCACCGAGTGTTCTTCACACAAATCCACTAAGGCTCGCTGATGTTTTTCTGACGTAATAAAACCTTGCGGATTACTGCCTATGCTAATCACTATGCAAGCTTTTATTGGCCAATGTTCAAATGCTAATTTTAATGCATCGAGTGAAATGCCTTCGCGTGCATGTGTTGGAATTTCAACAACTTTTAATTGCAGTCCGTCCAATATTTGCAGGAGACCATAATAAGCTGGTGATTCAATCGCAACCGAATCGCCCGGCTGGGTTAATTTTTTTAGTGTGAGATAAAGCGCTTGTTGGCAACCATCTGTGATGACAATATCGTCCGGCGCAACCGGACAATTCATCAAGGCCATACGTTTCGCTAATAATCTGCGCAACTCATGATTGCCAGAGCCATCTTCATAAGACAACAGCTCCTTACCTTTACTGGCGATAACATTTTGAAAGGCTTTTTGAATCATCAAGCGTGGCAAAATTCTCTCATCAGGAACCGCTGCGCCTAAATTAATAATTTGCGGTTTTTTCATTGCTGATAACAATGAATGAATCAAATCCCTTCGTTAGGATGCAAATTAACAAGTCACCCGAGGAAGCAAACATGATTCAGTCATACATAGTCGATGCGTTTACCCCTAAAGCTTTTGGTGGCAATCCAGCAGCAGTTTGCTTATTGGAAAAAGAGATTACAGAGGAAAAAATGCAGTTGATCGCTGCTGAATTTAATTTGTCGGAAACCGCTTTTTTGTTTCAGATAGAAGATGATTCTTGGTCGCTCAGATGGTTTACGCCAATTTGTGAAGTAAATCTTTGTGGTCACGCCACTTTAGCAGCCGTCCATGTATTGCTAAATGAAAGCAAGGTTCGTTTGGATCTGTTGCGATTTCAAACTCACAGTGGCGAATTAACGGCACGAAAAATAGAATCGAGCATTGAATTGAATTTTCCTTTAACGCCGACAAACCCAATAAACCAAACTGATTTCTTTCATTCAGTTGATCAGAATTTTGTATCGCTGCATCAAGCCGGTGAAGATCTTTTACTAGAATTAGCTACTGAAAGCCAGGTGAAAAATTATCAACCCGATTTATCAGCAATAAAGCAATTGGATTGTCGCGGATTAATTATCACAGCGCCCGGCAATGGTTATGACTGCCATTTTGTATCAAGATTCTTTGCTCCGCGCTTTGGCATTGATGAAGATCCGGTAACGGGTTCTGCGCACTGTGCGCTTATTGATTTTTGGAGCAAAAAAACAGGGCGTGATCATTTTATTGCCAAACAAGTTTCCAAACGAGGTGGCACATTAGATATTCAATTAAAGGGAAATCGTGTTGCACTGCGAGGGGATAGCGTGACTACAGCTAATGTTCAATTGCGGATAGATTAATATGCTTTCAGTTGTAAAATCCAAACGGAAAGATGCAGATGAAATTCTCACGCTGCAAAAAATTTCATATCAATCCGAAGCAGTTATTTACAATGATTGGCAATTACCTGCCCTAACCCAATCATTGGAATCACTGCGAAATGAATTTTCAAACACTATCATTTTGAAAGCGGTGATCAACACAAAAATTATAGGATCCGTTAGGGCGGTCGCCGGAAATGATTGTTATAAAATTGGTCGTTTGATCGTTCACCCTGATTATCAAAAGCAAGGTATAGGCACTGCTTTACTAGAAAAGATTGAATCAATCAATACCAGTTCGAAAGTTTTTCAATTGTTTACCGGCAGTAAAAGTCTTAGCAATATTCGTTTTTATGAAAAATCCGGTTATAAAATCGTTGAAACCAAAACGCTTTCCGACAAAGTAGAATTAGTTTTTATGGAAAAATACAATTCCAATCCACTAGCAGGCTGGCATGATCTTGATGCTGGAGCTGTCTATCGACAATTTTTTCATCCTTTTAAGGCTAATTCTTAATAGAGAGCTTTGCACGAATCAGACTTTACCGTCATTCCTGCGAAGGCAGGAATCCATCTGTTGAAAAATATCAATGAAATCAAAGGCTGGATCCCTGCCTTCGCAGGGATGACGATGCGAAATTAAATAAAAATGCATTCGTGCAAAGGTCTCTAATAGAAATTGAGCTGAAAATATTACGAGGCCTCTATGATATGACGCTGCCGAATTATTTTAACTCGACTCATCCCGATACAATTTTCGTGCAGAAGTTATTAGTAGTTAAACATAACCCGGATGGACGCAGTATTTTGTTGGACAATCAGTTAAAACGTTATGTGAAAAGTCGTGTTGAGGTGACTGAAATTAATCGCGAAGAAATTCCTGCGATTTTAAAAAGTGAATTTGAGATTGATTATCCTGCGATCTAAATTGTAGGGGCAGCCCCCTGTGGCTGCCCTGGGCGGGCACAGGGGCCCGCCCCTACGATAAGCATCAATATTTCAACAATAAAAAACCGCCATGTTTTTTGCATGGCGGTTTTTTATTTTTCGATCATATTTTTATCGAATTACGATGGCAACAATTCTTTTACAGCATCGCGCTCTTCTTGCAATTCTTTCTCGGTCGCAGTCATGCGTGCGCGAGAGAAATCATTGATAGACAAGCCTTGAACAATTTCCCAATCGCCGTTTTTGCAAACGCATGGGAAAGAGTAAATCAAACCTTTTTCAATGCCGTAAGAGCCATCGCTGTAAACACCCATGCTCACCCAATCGTTCGCTGGAGTGCCCAGTGCCCAATCGCGAATGTGATTGATAGCAGCATTGGCCGCTGAAGCAGCAGATGAAGCACCACGTGCAGCAATAATCGCAGCACCACGTTGTTGAACAGTCGGGATGTAATCTGCTTCGTACCAAGCTTGATCTACCAGGCTCAATGCAGGCTTGCCATTGACTAAAGTGTTGTGCAGATCAGGGTATTGCGTTGAGGAGTGGTTACCCCAGATCAACGCCTTGGTGATGTTGTTAATGCTGGTACCAGTTTTAGTCGCCAACTGTGACAGCGCACGGTTGTGGTCCAAACGGGTCATAGCAGTGAATTGACGTGGGTTGATATTTGGTGCATTGCGTTGAGCGATTAAAGAGTTGGTATTAGCGGGGTTACCTACAACCAACACTTTGATGTTGCGTGATGCATAGTCATCAATCGCTTTACCTTGAACAGAGAAAATCGCGGCGTTAGCAGCCAGCAAATCTTTACGCTCCATACCTGGGCCACGTGGACGTGCGCCTACCAGCAATGCGTAATCAGAATCTTTAAAGGCAACAGCAGGATCATCAGTGGTCACAATGCCAGCCAGCAACGGGAAAGCACAGTCATCCAATTCCATGGCGACACCTTGCAGAGCTTTAAGCGCAGGAGTGATTTCGAGTAATTGCAGAATAACGGGTTGGTCTTTGCCCAACATGTCGCCAGCGGCGATACGGAACAGGAGGGAATAGCTGATTTGACCAGCAGCGCCAGTAACGGTAACTCTAACAGGTGCTTTCACGATGGAGACTCCATTTATAGGGTATTAGTGGAAAAACAAGATTGTCGGCATTTTGTGCCTGATTTGTCACATAAGACGGTCGGGCATTATAGGCGTTTGGACAAAAAATTCATCTTTCTTTTGCCCCAGATACAGCAAAGCCCCCAGAAAATACCGGAGGCTTTTATGGATACCTGCTTTCGCAGGTATGACGACAACAAATTACTCGGCGCGTTTTACGCTGATCGCTTTACCCGAATAATCCAAGGTTTGTGAAACTGCATCGAAATTCGCCGCGTCTTTTGATGCGGTGGAGATAAAACGCAGACTGATTTTTCTGTCTTGTGCCATGCCGGTGAAACTGCCGATGCGGTCGCCTATGGTGACTGTGCCAGTTACGTCATCGTATGAAACAGGAATGCGTGACCATTCATTTTGTTCGTATTTTACTGAGCGGCCATCGTCTTCATAGATTTCGAAACTGCCGTTAGCACCTGTGTAAATATTCAAAGTCAACGGCGCATTCAAACCTTCATCCACGTGTTGAATTAATGGGCCCGTTGGCACAATCGAACCGGCTTTTACAAACAATGGCATCTGTGAAAGTGGTGCGTCAACTTTTATAGTTTGTCCGCCTGTTAATTTTTCGCCGGTGTAGAAATTAAACCAATCAGTACCAGCAGGCAAATATACATCGCGTGAACGCGCTTTATTTTCGAACACAGGATTCACCAAAAACGCTGGGCCAAACATATATTGCGTATTGATATTCCATGCTTGACGATCGTTCGGGAAATCCATTACCAAACCGCGCATGATGGTGCCGTCTTTATGGAAAGTATCGCCAGCTAAAGTATAAATATAAGGCATCAAGCGATAACGCAATTTGATGTAAGACTCGAGTGTATTGTAGACCTCAGTGCCTTCATCGGCCAAACTGAAAATTTCACGATAAGGATATTGACCGTGCGAACGGAACAATGGAGCAAAGGCACCGAATTGGAACCAGCGAGTATTTAATTCTTGCCAATCGGCAACCAATTCCGGTTTTAAATCGCGAACGTTAAATGCTTCGCCACCATTTTTGTTGCCCCAACGATATTTATCTTCTGGCGTAAAACCACCGATATCAAAACTCCAGTTAGGTACACCAGCCAAACCAACACCCACACCTGCGGCAACCTGTTCTCTCATGTTGTCCCAGGATGATGAAGTATCACCACTCCAGAAAGCAGCGCATGTGCGTTGCAAACCACCGAATGCAGAGCGGGTTAAAATAAATGAACGTTTTTCCGGATCGGTTTTTCTTTCGCCATCGTAAACGGATTGCGCATTGGGAACAGCATAAGAGTTAAAGTACTCTGCACCTGAACCAATACCGCCTTCGCGCGTCATAATTTCTTTGCGCTTGGTGATACTTAAGTTGGAATGTATATCTGGCTCGGCTGCATCCAACCACCAGGCATCAAAACCTTTGCTATTTAATTTTTCGTTAATTTGTTTCCAGAAAATTTCTTGGGATTCTTTTGGATAGGGATCGTAGAAAGTATTTAGATAGCCTTTACCAATCCAATCCAAATTACCTTCTTCAATATTGTTATTGTACATGTAACCTTTTGCGTTAAATTCTTTGTAGTTATCTGTGGTTGGATAAAATTTTGGCCACACAGAAATCATAATATTGCCGTTCATCGCATGAATTTTATCGTTCATGGATTTTGGATCCGGAAAATGTTTTGCATCAAAATCGTGACTACCCCAAGCATTTTCTGGCCAATAAGACCAATCCAACACAATATTATCAATCGGGATTTTTTTCTCGCGATAATATTTAAAGGTATTGATAATTTCGTCCTGATTTTTATAGCGCTCACGGCTTTGCCAGAAACCATAAACCCATTTTGGTAAAAGCACAGCGTCGCCGGTTAAATGGCGATAACCAGAAATCACATCATCTTTGTTTTCACCGACAACAAAATAATAATCAATGGCCTTACCCGTTTCAGAAGCAATAGACAATTCACCCTGCTCTTCTGCAGGCCTAGGCTCAAGATGCGTTAAACGAAAAAATCCACCACTCACAATCCAATCGATTCTAATCGCTTTTTTCTCGCCAGCTTTCATCTCCATATTGTAAGTGTGCCACCAGGGGTTCCAATTCAAACGCCAGCGATCCAATGCCAATTGGCCGTCAACAAATAATTTTGCGTAACCCGAACTGTACATTTTGAATCTATGCAATCCGGGTTCATCCGATTGAATGCTGCCTTCCCACTCAACACGTAAATTTTTGGCGTTGGCGACTTCTGCAGGAAATGGAAATTGACGTACAGAGTTGTTATCAAAAAATTGATAATTCAAATCGGCTTCAACACGCGACAACAATAATTGATCACCGTCAAAATAACGCGCCGTTAAACCGCCCTCTTTACCTTCTGCATCAAATAATTTAAGTGAAACATTTAACGGTTGGGTTTCGCGAGGATCACCGATACGAGTAATCGAATTATTATCCCACAGCAGACCGTAATTTTTACTGGACACCATAAACGGAATGGCTTTGGATAAATTGTGTGTCGTCAATTCAGCATTTTCGCCAGCGTAGTTAACCTGACCATTTTGTTGTTGACCAAAACCAAAATAACCTTCATCGCTGCCACGATTAAATTCTTGACGGAAAGCGAAAGAATCAGCATCCGGTTTTATGGGATCTTCCGTCACTGGCGAAACAATTCCACGATTTTCTTCTTTCAATAACAGATTGCCTTTTGCATCTGCAAAATTCACTGTGCCATCTAACAGAGAAACCGTCGCTGTCACCTGCGCGGTTTTTAGCGTTAGATTGTTACCGGCTTGTTCCACTTTAAATTCAACCACAGCTGGTTTGGCGACAACTTGAATCGATTCTGGCATCACACTGAAATCAGTACCCGGCAATGCAGTCACACGAATGATTTTTTCACTCATCACCTGCAATCGAACTTTTTTTACGGCGCCATCAGTGAGTGTTACCAACACACCGTCAGTCGTTTTTTCAAACTGTGCCAGCGTTTTGACTTGCTCAGCTGACGCTGATGAATTTGTAGATTCGTCAGATGACTTGGAGCAGCCTTGTAATAAAATCACAGACGCCACACCGATTATGCAATGCTTAAAAATCTGTTTTGCAGATAGCATTTTTGTTTCCTCGTTTTTTGGATTTAAAAAAATTTAAAACTCCCTCTCCCCCCGCCCTCTCGGTAATGCTCCATGCTTTACCCTACCTCCTGCATCCGTGCAGTCGTCCCATCAAGGGAGAGGGAGCCGATCTCACTTCGCAATTAACTACTTATTAATTAGTAGCACTATCTGTTCCCTCTCCCCTTGTGGGAGAGGGTTAGGGAGAGGGGGAAATTCTAATTAGTTTCATAACTCGCCATTTTCACTTTCAAAATATGCACACGCGCTGTGAAATTCATTCCCCAATCGGTTTGATCACCATTCCATACGCGCTCCATAATCCATTTACCATTTTTAAAATGGCCTTCTTCCACGCGCTCGATCATAAATTTTTTGTTTGCTAATTCATTCGACGGTTTAAATTCCACACGCGCTTTATGTGCCGTAACTAAATATTCGTTATCACTTAATTGCACTATCAAAGCGCCGCCTGCTGCTGGTGTATTACCTTCGGGCGGTGCTATCCAAAACATGGGGCGACCATAGGTGACTTCGGCATTCCACAAACCCAAATCCAAATTCTGGGTTAAGGCAGCAGCTCTGTCCTTATTGTATTGATCTTTTTCTTCGGGTGTTGCTTCGGCATTCCAGATTTTTTCGGAGCCACTGGTATCCAAAGGTTCAGCAACACCCCAGGTATTATTTTCGAAAATTAATTTGGCCCACTCACGCATAGCAGGAGCAAATACGCGGTAATGCTGTGCAAATTCTTCAATAGTTTGATCGTTATAGGTTTTTGCACCCAGAGGATAGTTGGTGTAGTCAGTATCGTCCATACCAAAGGGCGAGAAACCAATTCCACTCTTACCCAAAGTGGAATAAAAGTAACGAGCGAAGGGTTGATCGTTACCAATTTCGGCGACAAATAGCGCGTTATCAGCACGAGCATAAAGATCCAGAACTTTAGTCACCGTTTTGTGATCGCGGAAATAAATATCCGGTGCAATTAAATCAATTGCTGGTGCGGCTGCTTTCCAAATGTGAATTACATTGTCAGTAGCACCCCCACTGGAATATTGACCAGGCAACCCTGGATTAAACGGATTACGCAACGCAACATTAACGTACATGGGTAGATTTTTAACCGCTTTACCTGCTTCGGTAATTTCATTGCAATATTTTGCTATGTAATACGCATGAAAAAATTCGTCTGCATCTTGACCAAACACTGATTGCCAATTGCCAGATTTCAATTTCAATTTTTGAATCAACTCATCAGGCACTGGCGCATTAAATAAAGATTCAGCCATGGCTGAATAATCACGCGCAGCCCCATAAGTACCAACTTCGTTTTGTACCTGCACCATAATCACTGTGTGATTTTTATCTTTCTTCTGCAAATAATTCATCAGCTCCACAAACGCTTTTTTGTCCGCTTGCAAAGTGTTTTTGCCCAAAGGAGACAAAGAATTTAACGTATCGCCATCTTGTTTCACTACACGCGGAAAACGCTTGTTATCCAATTTCACCCAAGCGGGTGCGTAATGAGGTGCGTTATTTTTCCAAGTCGCGAACCACAACAAAACAACTTTGACTTTATGTTGACGCGCTTCTTTTAATAATACATCGAGATACGAAAAATCAAATTGCCCTTCAACCGGTTCAATTTGTTCCCAAGCAACCGGAATACTCAGAGTATTGGCATGCATTTTTTTAACTGATGGCCAGACATCTTTTAATGCTGCTGGATAATTACTGGAATTGTTTGCTTGTGCGCCCAAAATCAAAAAAGGTTGATCATCAACCAAAAAGGCATGTTTGCCGTTTTTTTCGATTAACTGCGGAATCGATTCCGCATTTCCGGGAATCGACAAACTCCAAATGAACACCAGAATCAACCAGTGGGATATTTTCAGCATGAACGTTTCCTGTGAAATATTTTGATACTTTTAAAAAAGGCGGATTCAATTATCCCGTTAAATCAGAAAAAAACTTTTTGTTTTACTTAGTTTTACATGATCTTTTTAAACGTTTATAAACACAAAAAACCTCACAACTGAATGTGAGGTTTTTTGTAACACTGTTTTATCGATTAAAACTTGGCACGCAAGCTAACGGAATAACGAGCATCCTGTGCATAGGAATATGCAACATGATTGCCAGCGCCATTTTGTTGCATGATACCCACCGTTTTCTCTTTCAACAGATTGCTAGCTTCAAGCGATACCGTATAGTTTTCAAGAAATGTATAACCAATTGAGGCATCCAATTGACCATAATCGTCGTTGTAAACAGGGATTCTCGCTTTACCGCCATTACCATCATTAAAATCCGGATCAAATCCATTACCGCCCCAAGTAATTAAATACTTGCTACGCCATGAATAAGCTACGCGCGCAGAAACTCCAGCCTTTTCATACATACCAATAATGTTGTAAGAATTTTTTGACAGTTGATCCAGCGGCATTTGACCAAATGCAGAACGATCGGTGTCAATTGGGCTCACTCCACTCGCATAAGCTGGAATGTTTGCATCGCTATCAATATATGTATAACTTGCTTGAACACCCAAACCGTCTAAAGGCGATGGCAATGCATCAAAAAACTTGCTCACACCAATTTCAAAACCTTCAATATCACCTGAACCAATATTTTTTAGTACAGTTGTATCGACAGGAACAGTTACCCCATTAGGATTAGCCAATTGATAAAGAACATTCTCTCTTCGGAAGAAATCGTCAACCTGCTTTTTGAATAAGGCCAAGTGAGCCATTCCACCATTCTCATCAAAATACCACTCCGCAGAAATATCAAATTGATTTGCCGTCATAGGCGCCAAATCAGGATTAGTAAACTGATCTTGATTGAATTTAACATCATCTAGACTGGTAACTGTATTGATTCCTGGTTTTTTACTATTACCAATTATACGTTTGGCTTGTAAATCAGAAAAACTAGGTGCCCAGATAGTTTTAGAAGCAGCAAAACGAATATATAAATCATCCGTTGCTTGTACTCGGATGTTTACACTTGGTAGCACATAATCACGTTTATGTTTTGCTATGTAAGGGTTGACATCATTCGCAAAACCCACACCCACAGGAGCATCTAAGTTATTCCAACCTTCATAACCCTCGGACTTACCTTCTAGCTCAACAACACGAACCCCAATATTGCCATCTATAGGCGTTTTTAAATCATCAAATGCAAAACTAGTCATCACATATGCCGCCAGACTGGTTTCAATTTGTTGATTGCGATACTGCGGATCAGTGAGCCGCGTCCACTCTGGATAAATGGCTCCACAAATCCAAGGTTGATAAATTGCACAGCTGGTTGTTGGATCACCATTGATAGCATCGGTTGTCGCTTTGAAATTCTCAACGGCTTCTGCTGTGTATAAATAACCTGCAGGCGGCACATTAACATCACCACGTTGAAAATTATCGAATGAATATAAATTCAAATAATCATTCGCTTGACCAGAGGTTACTCTTGGTAAATTAGTTTTGTCATAACCACTCCAATCGAGTTTGGTAAACCAAGTAGCGTAACGAGTATTCCAATCATATTCGGTATTCAAATTGTCAGCGGTTTTTTCTGAATAACGCGCACCTGCTTTAATTGACGTCAGAATAGAATCTTCAAAATCATATTCAACATCAAAACGAGCGGTGGTGGCTTCTGCATTATTGCGTTCGAAGTGAGTCATTTCTTGACCCAAACTATAATTGGCATAATTTGCCATGTAAGCGGGATCAATCTGAATTGAAGGCGTAGTAGAACCAATACCTTCCAAACGAGCAGTAGCAGGAATTACTTTCAAACCCAAGGTGTAATCATCAACATTGGCTTCCGCTTTTACCTGTTGTAAATCAGCAGAAAAATGTAAACGATCAGTTGGTGACCATTTGATACCTGTTGAATAATCCGTTGTGGTTGAAACATTATTGGCCCAGCGAGTACTGGTGCCAAAATCAAGACCCCATTGTGTTGGATTAGTAACAGTGACATCACCTTCAATCATTGCGCCACGGTTGCTTGATACCAATACACCATTGTTATCGTAGTTCCAATTATTGGCTGCTGTAGGCACTAACGCCTGATCACCATTACCACCTTCTAAAAAGAATGCGTTTTCGTCATAGACTGTGTCGTGTTCACTTTGGAACGCAGTGAAATAAATTTCAGTATTGTCACTCGGTGCCCATTGCAACGCTAAATAACCACCATCGCGAGCACTGTGATAATCGTTGCGACGCCAATCCACACCTTTCGACACCCAAGCATCTCGCCCATCGATCACTCTTGGCAAAAATGCACGACTGTAAACTTGATCAGAACGACTCGCTAACTCAGATGTTGATACATCAACCAACACTCCTATTTCACCTAAACCTGTTTCCCAACGATTGGAATATAAACCGGAATATTCACCATTAGCTTCTTTTAATTGATCACCTTTGTTGCCTTTGATAGTGGCACTGATCAACTGACCATCAGAATCGAATGGCATACGAGTGCGTAAATTCACTGTGCCACCTAATCCACCTTCAATCATATCGGCGGATGGACTTTTATAAACATCCACGGCATACATTAATTCAGCAGGGACATCTTCAAAACTTAAACCGCGACCACTGGCTGCACCAAACACATCGCGGCCATTCAATTCACCACGCACTTGTGTCAAACCACGAACAGCCACACCACTACCTTCTGCAGCAGGATGTTCTGCATCGTTATTGGTATAGCGACCCACAGTCACACCAGGAACACGTTGCAAGGCTTCTGTGACACTGCGATCCGGTAATTTACCTATATCTTCAGAAACGATTGAATCCACAACGACATTGGAATTTCTTTTTATATCTTGAGCCGATTGAATACTGGCTCGCTGACCGGTGACCACAATCTCTTCTGCATCTAATTCTTCGTCTGCTGCCAAGGTTGGCAAACTAACACCTGCCAATGCACCTATTGATGCCAAGGTAATCAAACGACTCAAGCGCTTTTTTAAAAATATTTTGTTTGTTTCTATCACGTTATTACTCCTGATGTTTTGTTTTGACCCGATTATTGTTGTAAGCGCTTTATCTTTTTTTGGCAAAAAGAACCCCGTCGAATGAAAATCATTCGAAAAAATCAATAGGTTTGGTGAGTTCTATTTACTCGTTAAAAAATAACTCGTGTGTCCTTGCAGTTCAAAATGGGTAAATCCAGCCTCGATTCTCATCGGGATTTTTTTACCGCTTGACGCCAGCCCGTTCACACCTATAAGCGCTGACGCTATCCTGAATTGATAGCGACCGGGTGATGCCGCTTCAATTCGAATTTGAGAAATCTTTTTATCTTGCCAATCCAAATCAACGATTAATCCACCGCGTGCACGTAAACCTTTTACGCTGCCACTGAGCCATACATCAGGTAACGCAGGTAACAAATCAATTTTTTGATCGTGACTTTGCAATAACATTTCTGCCATACCCGCAGCTGCACCAAAGTTGCCATCAATTTGAAACGGCGGATGGTTGTCCCACAAATTATCCAACGTACTGCGCTGTAATTGTTCACCAAGTAATTTGTGTGCGCGATTACCATCTTGCATTCTTGCCCACATATTTAACTTCCAGGCTTGCGACCAACCTGTGCCGCCATCACCTCGCGCATTCAATGTTGTTTTTGCCGCTGCAAATAATTCCGGCGTAGTTTGCGCAGTAATTTGTTTGCCAGGGTGCAAAGCAAATAAATGTGAAATGTGGCGATGCTGATTGGTTTTATCATCAATGTCTTCCTTCCACTCTTGTATCTGCCCCCATGAACCGACCCTGACACCTTGATCTATTTTTTTCAGTTTTCGCTTTAATACCGCTGCAAATTTTTTATCACCCAGAATTTCTGCTGCCGCTTGGGTGTTGCGAAATAAATCCACCACAATTTGTTGCGACATGGCCGAACCAGCCGTGAAATTTCCTTGCTCTGGCGAGAAGCTTGGACTAACAATCCATAGCCCGTCACGAGAATCTTGAATTAAAAAATCCAACCAAAATTCAGACGCTGATTTCATAATGGGATAAGCGCGCGCCTTCAAGAAATCGTGATCTTTTGAAAACAAATAATGCTCATAATAATGTTGTGCTAACCAAGCGCCCGCTTCCGGTTGCCAAAAAGCCGTTGGCCATTCAATGACACCGGTAAAACCCCAAATATTGGTGTTCAAAAAAAGTGTCCAACCATTTTTGACTTGAGCAATTTTTTGTGCGGACATTTTTCCGGGTTCAGCCAATGAATCCACAAAATCAAAAAATGGAGTCATTAACTCCGGAAGATTGGTGGTTTCCGCCAACCAGTAATTCATTTGCAAATTAATATTCACGTGATAATCCGCATTCCAAGGCGGCGTGATGGAATTATTCCAAACACCTTGCAAATTGGCTGGCAATGAACCCGCACGCGAAGACGCAATTAATAAATAACGACCAAACTGGAAATACAAGGCTTCCAGTGTTCTATCCAGTTCGGCATTGCCCGTTTGATATTGTTTTAATAATTCCGGCGTTGTAATTTTTGTTGGTTTTTGCCCAAGATCCAAATCTACACGTGCAAAAAGTGCTTGATAATCTTTAAGATGCGAGGCTAATAACTCGGTGTAGGATTTTTTCGAAATTGTCTTTAACTCAGCATCTACTTTTTTGATCGCAGATTCACCACGATAATGCGGATACACCTGTGCGTAATCCGTTGCGGCCTTGATAATCAACATCACTTCATTGGCATTGCGAATACGCAATTGATCGGCTTTCTGGGTTTGTTGTCCACCTTCAACACGCCAATGAATGACAGAGGCAAAACCCAATTGATTATCGTTTAGCTTACCTTGTGTCAGTAGTTGTGAATCTTGCCATTGATGCTGATAGCTTCTGTTATCAGGAAATTGCATTCGCAGATTCACCGAAATTTTTCCAAGTTGATCTGCCGACAGCCGAATCAAAATGGCGCGATCCGGATAACTGGCAAAATAATCTCGACGATAATTCACGCCATTGTGTTGAAAACGCACGCTGGCAATTGCGGTTTGCAAATCCAATTCGCGCGAATAATGACTAACTTGATCAGTTAGTTCCGGCCATTCCAGAATCACATCACCAAAGGTTTGATAATCACCGTATCCTTTGGTCTTTCGACCCATGAGCTTCGCTGCCAATTCCGGTGTGACGAAACCTTTTTGTTCAATTTGTTGGCGAACATCAGCCAAACCAGAAGTTGTTTGATCGGGAATACCAAAATCGTATCCCTGAGCTGAACCAGGGCCGCCTGTCCAAAGTGTTTTTTCATTGAACTGGATAAGATCTTTTTGTACTCCCCCCAAAATAGCCGCGCCCATAGCACCATTGCCTATAGGCAATGCTTCAGATTCCCATGAAGTTGCTGGCTGATTAAAACGAATATGCAAATCGCCCGCAGCCAACAACCCTGCTGGGAAAAGACTGATAGATAGCAATAAGGTAAAAACGAATCTCATCTCAGTTTATTATCGTCTTGGTTGAAATCGGTTTCATTGTATGGTCTATCATACAGGTTGACCATTCATATACAAAACTATTTTTACAAATAAAATAGAGGGGATAAAATCCCCTCAAAGGGCTTGGACAAAACTCAATATAAAGTCCAACAAAAGTCATTCACGGAATTTCAGTGTTTGCAAAAATGATTGATGCGAGGGCGCATAACCCAATCCTGTTTCTATCGCCAATGCCATCTTATCCATGGTGTTCCGAGCTTTGGGGAAATCTATTGAGGCTGCCAACTCATCAGGCGCAATCCCAAAGCCAAAGTACATACTGGCCCAACTTTCTTCATTAAAGGATTCTTGCTCCAGCATGCGAATATCGCCCGTTCGCTTAAACGCCAGGATCTTTTCTTCCAAACTTTCGGGAATTGGCATTTCACGGGTGTATTGCCAATAAGGA
Organism: Cellvibrio sp.; assembly: GCA_016712405.1. Classification (GTDB taxonomy): domain Bacteria; phylum Pseudomonadota; class Gammaproteobacteria; order Pseudomonadales; family Cellvibrionaceae; genus Cellvibrio. The sequence continues at coordinate 597,219 of JADJRD010000001.1, forward strand.
TCATGTCGACCATTAAGCTTGTAATGCAGAATGATGAAATCACGTATGCGTTCATATTCAAGACGATTGAGCCGATTGGCCTCTTTTACGTGCTTTTCATCAATCTGAAAGTTGACCAAAAAGCCAGCCAGCTTAGAAATGCCCGTCTGAATCAAGGAAATACTGGTGGATTCCAATGGCTCCAAAAAACCGCTGGAAAGACCAATCGCCACACAGTTTTTTGCCCAAAAATCACGTCGCATTCCCGTCTTAAAACGAATTAACCTAGGCTGGGTGATTTGCTCGTCTTTTAGATGTTGCTGAAGTTCGTCAGCGGCTTTCTCGTGGCTGATGAATTGGCTTGAATAAACATACCCATTGCCAACCCTGTTCTGTAAGGGAATATGCCACTGCCATCCAGCACTACGAGTCGAGGATCGGGTGAATGGATCAGGCTCAGTTTGACTTTGAGTTTGCACCGCAAGCGCAGAGTCTGACAGCAACCAATGACTCCAATCCTCATAACCAACTCCCATCACCTTATCGATTAACAAGGCCGCCATTCCGGTACAATCAACAAATAAATCGCCTTCTATTATTTGCCCGGATTCCAATCTCAAACTCTCAATAAATCCAGAGTCTGCATTCTGCTTAACCTCGCTTAACTTGCCTTCGATACGGGTAACTCGTCGATCTTCAGCATATCCGCGCAAAAATTTTGCAAACAGACTGGCATCAAAATGATAAGCATAGTTGTACCAAGCCAATCGGCTTTTCTCATCAAAGTTGGGCATTGCAAACTTCCCTGCCCTAGCCAATTGGGTACAAAGGCAAAACTGATCCAACTCACGCCCATAACCCTGCTGCCTAGCCGCCCACCAAGTTTGATAAAAAGGCCTGTCTTCAATTTTCGCACCGTAGCCAGCAAAAGGATGAAAAAAGGATTGACCCTCCCCCGCCCAATTTTCAAACTCAATTCCCAATTTAAAGGTGGCATGTGTCGCCTGGATAAACTCGGCCTCATTGATCTTCAATTCTTTTAGATATTGGTGAATTCCCGGAACCGTAGCTTCGCCTACACCAATAGTGCCAATTTGTTCTGACTCAACCAATTTCACTTGAATCGAAGTCGACTCCAACCAATCGGACAAAAATGCGGCTGTCATCCAACCGGCAGTACCACCACCCAGTATGACTACCCTTGATACATTTTTATTCATAAAATTATTATCATTAATGAAACTTTGGTTATGGTATAAACCAAGACCCATAGAGTCAAATACTGAATTGTTATGAAAAGATAAAAATCCGCCAAGCTTTCAAATTATTTGGAGCATTCAGTATACTTCCCGTCTCTTTCGCCTGATGACGCCAGCATGAGTACCAGCCCATTACAGGATTCTGTTGATCTGACTATCGTCGACCTTATTATTAAAGCCCGTTGGATTGCCCCGGTTGTCCCTGCTAATAAAGTCTTTGAAGACTGTGCTTTGGTGATTGATCAGGGGAAAATCATCGCCCTGCTACCTCATCAGGAAGCGGATCGTCGTTTCAAGGCGGATAACATACTGCTGCTACCCCATCATTTATTGACCCCAGGATTGATCAACAGCCACACCCATGCGGCAATGAATTTGTTTCGCGGTTATGCCAACGACCAACCCTTGCAGCAATGGTTAACCCAATCCATTTGGCCTGCTGAAAAACGTTGGGTCAGTGATAGTTTTGTGCGCGATGGCAGCGAATTGGCAATTGCGGAAATGATTCAGTCCGGCATCAGTTGTTTTGCGGATATGTATTTTTTTCCGGAAGAAACGGCACAGGTTTGTCTCGATGCAAAACTGCGTTGCCAATTAAGTTTTCCGATCATGGATTTTCCAACTGCCTGGGGTTCAGGCCCCGATGATTACATGGCGAAAGGTTTAACCCTGCACGATAATTTTCGCGATAGTGAATTAATTAATATTGCTTTTGGCCCACATGCACCTTACACAGTGTCCGATTCTGTATTGCGACGCATTGCAATTCTTGCACAAGAAATGGATATGCCGGTGCAAATTCATTTACACGAAACCGCACAAGAAATAGAAGACTCGTTAAAAACTTACAACAAACGTCCCAGTCAACGTTTGATGGATTTAGGTTTACTCTTTCCGCTCACGCAATGCGTACATATGACACAGATTGATGACACGGATATCGCACTGCTACAAAATTCCGGTGCATCGGTAATTCACTGCCCTGAATCCAATTTAAAATTAGCCAGCGGATTTTGTCCTGTTCAAAGATTATTAAGTGCGGGAATTAATGTCGCGATTGGTACAGACGGCGCTGCCAGTAATAATGATTTATCTTTGTTAGGTGAATTAAAAACCGCTGCACTTTTAGCAAAAGCCGTCGCACAGGATGCCAGCGCATTAAACGCACACACTGCATTGCGCATGGCCACATTACATGGTGCTATGGCGTTAGGTCTGGAAGATAAAATCGGCAGCTTGGAAGTGGGAAAATCAGCGGATATTACAGCAATTGATTTATCCCACTTACACGCACAACCGATTTACGATCCAGTTTCACAATTGATTTACAACCAATCAGCCCAACAAGTGTCTCATTTGTGGGTAAATGGTGAATGTTTATTAAGTGAAGGCAAATTACAAACGCTGGATGAAAAAGAATTGAAAGCGAAAGTGAAATTTTGGCAGGAAAAGATTGCGAATTGATTTCCCCACTTTGAAAAAGGGGGGCTAGGGGGGATTTAAAAAAGTGATCACAGAGATAAATTAAGAAAGTATATTCTTTCAAGAATTTAAATCCCTCCTAACCTCCCTTTGTCAAAGGGAGGAACTAAAAAATAGCACAAATTACAGGTAAACACAAATGAACATAGACGCCGCCGAAATCGCAAAATTTGAAGCACTCGCCAGTCGCTGGTGGGACAAACAAAGTGAATTCAAACCTCTGCACGATATCAATCCATTACGTGCCAATTTTATTGATTTGCACTCACCTGTCGCCGAGAAAAAAATTAATTGATGTAGGCTGCGGCGGCGGCATTTTAGCTGAGTCATTGGCGCAACGTGGTGCCATTGTTTCCGGCATTGATATGGGTGCAGCCCCCTTAAATGTTGCTCGCTTGCATGCATTGGAATCGGGAGTGCAAGTTGATTATCAACAAATTACCGCTGAAGAAAAAGCTGCACAACAACCCAGTGAATACGACATAGTCACCTGTATGGAAATGCTGGAGCATGTGCCTGATCCTTCATCAGTCATAAAAGCCTGCGCCGATTTAGTAAAAGACAATGGCGATGTGTATTTCTCAACAATTAATCGCAATCCAAAAGCCTATGCCTTTGCGATTTTAGGCGCGGAATATATTTTGCGTTTGCTACCACGTGGCACTCATGAATACAGCAAGTTTATCAAACCATCAGAGCTTGCTAGCTGGTTGCGTGCAGCAGGATTGGAGTTACAAACTATTACCGGCATGACTTACAATCCCATCACCAAAAACTATAAATTGAATCCAAACGATGTTGATGTGAATTATCTTATTCACGCGAAAAAAGTGAGTCGTTAATGAAAAAAAACATTCGCGCAGTGATTTTTGATTTAGATGGAACCCTGTTGGACACTGCGCCTGATTTTGTTTTAGTCGTGAATAAATTACTCCATCAATATGATCAACCCGCTCTGGATGCCGATTTAATTCGCTCGCAAGTTTCCAATGGTGCCAAAGCCCTAGTGAAGCTGGCATTTGCAATGGAAGAAGATGATCCTGAATTTGAAATTCGTCGTTTGCAATTACTCGATTTATATTTGCAACACATTGCCGATTACACACGCCCCTTTACCGGCATCGAAAATTTAATTCAAACACTGGAACAACATCAAATTGCCTGGGGCATAGCGACCAATAAACCGGCGCGTTATACCAACCCTTTGATGCAAGCCTTAAATATGCAACCGGCACCTTTTAGTGTGATTTGTCCTGATCATGTCACTCATGTTAAACCTGATCCCGAATCTCTATTGCTCGCCAGCAAACAATTACATTGTTCCACCGATCAAATTATTTACGTAGGCGATCATCTACGCGATATAGAATGCGGCAAACGCGCTGGCAGCATCACCATCGCCGCCGCTTACGGTTATATAGATGCCAATGATTCACCTGAAAGTTGGAATGCCGATTATTTAGTGAATTCAGCGGAAGATATTTGGCCGATTGTGCAGGGTTATTTGTGAGTTTTTAATTATGAGAAGATTTCTTTATGCAATTACCATCCAGTTTTTCCGTCACATCCACATCACTCACCAACAAAATCATTTTGATCACAGGTGCGGGGGATGGCATTGGGAAAGTCGCGGCCAAGAGTTTTGCGGCAGCTGGCGCAACCGTCATATTAGTTGGGCGTACCTTGGCCAAATTGGAAAAAGCCTATGACGAGATAGAAGCAGCGGGGCATCAACAACCGGCTATTTATCCACTGAATTTGGAAAGTGCAACTGAAAAAGACTATGACGACCTGTGTAATGTGTTGAATGAAAATTTTAGTCGGCTGGATGGCATTTTGTTTAACGCCGCGGATTTGGGTGAGCGAACGCCGATTGCCAATTACTCAGTCAGTGCCTGGATGCGTTGCATGCAGGTCAATGTGAACTCACCTTTTATGATGACCCAGGCACTTTTGCCATTATTGGAAAAATCCGAAAACGCCAGTTTGTTATTCACCAGTTCCAGCGTGGCATTTAAAGGGCGATCCTTCTGGGGAGCTTACGCCGCTTCAAAAGCTGCTCAGGAAAACTTTATGCAAACATTGGTGGATGAACTCGAAGGTACCAGTCGCATCCGCGCTAATAGCATCAACCCGGGCGCAACCCGAACCAAGATGCGTGCATCAGCTTATCCAGCTGAAGATCCCACCAGAGTTAAAAAGCCGGAAGACTTGATGCCGGCTTATATTTATTTATTGGGTGATGCGTCTTTGGGGGTTACGGGGCAGGCGTTTTCTTATTGATTTCCCAAACACTATATATAGTAATAAGCCTTTCCTCTCTGTATAAGAAAAAAATCTAAGCTTTTTTCAGAAGCTTCCTATTGGGTCTAATGCCTGCAATAGCTGACAAGACTCGGTTTCAGCCATTTTTATACCTAGCCAACACACAGTTTATCCACAGCTTTTCCGCCGATAATTTAGATTGCAATCCCGCTAAAATCGCATTATCTTGTAGCCCAATTGCCTCTAAGCCCTATATATAGGGTACGGGATCCAAAGAAGGCTGATCCAGCAAAGATAAAAATTGATCTCCGTCACGGCAAAAGAACCCAATCCTGATGAACACCACGGGCTTTAGATATAGCAACAACACACTGAGTTTTGATGTTGTGACCGCTATTCTCTTCCCTCTTTTTCGTCAGAACTGAAGAATTAAGTGCAAGACCAAAGTAAAACCAAACACTATATCTAGTGTTTACAAACACAATAAACAGCCACACTGATGTAGGAGAAGTGACTATGCTGACCGATATTCAAACCCCGGAACAAACTCCAGTGCATACGGATGTACAGAGTGGATCTACTAGTCTTGCGGCGACAGCGCCAGGCCAGTTGCGGGTCATCAAACGGAACGGAACAGTCAGCAGTTTCGATGCAAGCAAAATTGCTGTCGCACTAACCAAAGCTTTTTTGGCCGTTGAAGGCGGCACTGCAGCCGCCTCTTCGCGCATCCATGAAACAGTGGATAACCTGACCAAACAAGTGGTCGCGACCTTCAAGCGTCGCATGCCTTCTGGCGGCACCATTCATATCGAAGAAATTCAAGATCAGGTCGAATTGACCTTAATGCGTTCCGGCGAGCAAAAAGTCGCTCGTGATTACGTTCTCTACCGTGAAGCCCATGCCCGCGCGCGCTGAAAAACTGGCAAGTGAACAAACGAATGACTCTGATTATCCCTCTCTGCAGGTTACAAAAGCCGATGGTTCACGTGCAGCATTAGACATCAACCGCATGCGTACCATAGTGCGCGAAGCCTGTGCGGGTTTAAAAGGTGTGGAAGAAAAAGCGATTCTTGATGAAGCCATGCGTAACCTCTATGACGGTGTTGCTGAGAAAGATGTGAACACCTCTTTAGTGATCACTGCTCGTACCTTGGTAGAAAAAGAACCCAACTACAGCTTTGTAACCGCTCGGTTATTGCCGGATAAACTTCGTGCAGAAGCCTTAGGTTTCTTGGGAATTGCCACTTCTGCAACCCAATCTGACATGGAGCTCTACTACGCTCGTGCTCTCGCTGTATATGTTAAAAAAGCCATAGACCTGGAATTGGTTTCCCCTGAGCTTTTAAATTTTGATTTAGAAAAACTCGGTAAGGCTTTGATTCCAGATGGAGATTTGCAATTTACCTATCTCGGTTTGCAAACTCTTTATGACCGTTATTTCATCCACAGCAATGATGTACGCATCGAATTACCACAAGTCTTCTTCATGCGTGTGGCCATGGGCTTGGCGTTGAATGAAACTAACCGTGAAGAACGTGCAATCGAATTCTATCGCCTGTTATCTTCATTTGATTACATGAGTTCGACCCCCACTCTTTTCAACTCAGGCACTTTGCGCCCGCAACTCTCTTCTTGTTATTTGACTACCATACCTGATGACTTGCACGGCATTTATGGCGCCATGCAAGACAACGCAATGCTCAGTAAATTTGCTGGCGGTTTGGGTAACGACTGGACGCCTGTTCGCGCACTCGGCGCTTACATCAAAGGTACCAACGGTAAATCACAAGGCGTGGTTCCTTTCCTGAAAGTGGCAAACGATACTGCAGTTGCGGTTAACCAGGGTGGCAAGCGTAAAGGTGCTGTTTGTGCTTATTTGGAAACCTGGCATATGGATGTCGAGGAATTCCTTGAACTGCGTAAAAACACCGGTGATGACCGTCGCCGTACTCATGATATGAACACCGCCAACTGGGTTCCCGATCTGTTTATGAAGCGTGTGTTTGATGATAAAGAATGGACCTTGTTCTCTCCTAATGATGTACCTGATCTTCATGATCTCTATGGCAAATCCTTTGAGGATCGTTACCACCACTACGAACAACAAGCTGCTGAGGGAAAAATCAAAGTCTTCAAAACCATCCGCGCTCTGGACTTGTGGCGCAAGATGCTGGGCATGCTGTTTGAAACTGGTCACCCTTGGATCACCTTTAAAGACCCATGCAACCTGCGCAGCCCGCAACAACACGTGGGTGTGGTGCATTCATCTAACCTGTGTACTGAGATCACTCTCAACACCAAAGCTGGTGATGAGATCGCTGTGTGCAACCTGGGTTCTATCAACCTGTCGCAACACATTGTTGATGGCAAACTGGATCAAGCCAAGCTTGAACGCACAGTCAAAACCGCTATCCGCATGCTGGATAACGTAATCGACATTAACTACTACGCTGTCGCAACCTCCAAGCAGTCCAACCTGCGTCATCGCCCAATTGGCCTTGGCATCATGGGCTTCCAGGATGCGCTTTATGACCAACGCATTGCTTACAGCTCACAAGGCGCTGTGGATTTTGCTGATACTTCTATGGAAGCCGTTAGCTACTACGCGATCAAAGCTTCATGTGAATTGGCACAAGAGCGCGGCAAGTATTCAACCTTCGATGGTTCTCTGTGGAGCAAAGGCGTGTTGCCAATCGACTCTATCGAGATGCTGGCGCAAAACCGTGGCGAGCAATACATCAAAGTCGACCGTAGCCGCACTTTTGATTGGGATAGCTTGCGCGCTGAAGTCAAAGCCAAAGGTATGCGTAACTCCAACGTAATGGCGATTGCTCCAACAGCAACCATTTCCAACATCACTGGCGTGACTCAATCGATTGAGCCGACTTATCAAAACCTCTACGTGAAATCCAACCTTTCCGGCGAATTCACCGTAGTCAACCCACATCTGGTTCATGATCTTAAAGCCCGTAATTTGTGGGACGCCGTCATGGTGAACGACCTCAAATATTACGAAGGTTCAGTGCAAAAAATTGATCGCATCCCCGATGACCTGAAAGCCATCTACGCCACCGCGTTTGAAGTTGAACCCAAGTGGATTGTAGAAGCCGCCAGCCGTCGTCAAAAGTGGATCGACCAAGCCCAAAGCTTGAACCTGTATATCGCTGGCGCTAACGGCAAGAAGCTGGATATCACCTACCGCATGGCCTGGTTCAGCGGTTTGAAAACCACTTATTACCTGCGTGCTTTGGCCGCAACAACCACTGAGAAATCCACCATCACTACCGGTGCATTAAACGCAGTGAGTTCAGGTGCAAGCAACGGTGGCAGCATAGCCGCCGCACCAGCACCAACCGCCAAGCCAGTCGCCAGTGTTGCCGCACCGGAATTCGGCGAAGCCGCACCAGTGCCAAAAGCTTGTTCGATTGATAATCCGGATTGTGAGGCTTGCCAGTAAAAGACCCCACCCTAACCCTCCCCTTGCCAGGGGAGGGAACTAGCTCCTCCCCCTGGCAAGGGGGAGGCTGGGAGGGGGTCTAGGCACCTCAGCACCAACAAACAATGAACGAAACATTGATACAAAGTCAGAGAGGAACACCATGCTAAGTTGGGACGAATTCGACAAAGAAGAAACCGTAAAAGAAGCCGCGCGTGAAATCGCTCGTCAGGAAGCACTCAGCCCGCAAATCAGCAGCCCGCAAGTGCAAACCGCAGCACATCCAGCGACTGATTCAGTGGTTAACAAACAATTTGCTGAAGCCGCCAAAGAAGCTGGCATCAGCCCAGAATTAGCCAAAGCCCGTAAAAATCTGGCTCATCTTGATCCAGCACCAGGCCTCGAAGAATTACAAATGGGGGCGGCACGTATTCAGGTAGATGATAAACGCATGATCAACTGCCGCGCCGATCTCAACCAATTAGTCCCGTTCAAATATGACTGGGCCTGGCAAAAATATTTAGATGGATGTGCCAACCATTGGATGCCACAAGAAATCAATATGACAACGGATATTGCCACCTGGAAAAGCAAAGAAGGTTTGACGGAAGATGAGCGCCGCATTGTAATGCGCAGCCTCGGTTACTTCTCTACCGCTGACTCATTAGTTGCCAACAATTTAGTCTTGGCGATTTACCGTTTGATCACCAACCCCGAATGTCGCCAATACATTTTGCGTCAATCATTTGAAGAAGCGATTCACACACATGCTGATCAATACTGTATCAAATCACTTGGTATGGATGAGGGCGAAATCTTCAACATGTATCGCGAGTTGCCATCAGTCGCGAACAAAGCCGCATGGAGTTTGAAACACACACAAACCTTAGGCGACCCCACTTTCACCACCGGCACACCCGAAACCGATCAGGAATTGCTGCGCAATTTAGTCGCGTTTTATGTAGTAACCGAAGGCATTTTCTTCTACTGCGGTTTCAGCCAAATCCTGAGCATGGGCCGCCGCAATAAAATGACAGGCGTTGCCGAACAGTTCCAATATATTTTGCGCGACGAATCCATGCATTTGAATTTCGGTATCGACGTGATCAACCAAATCAAATTGGAAAACCCACACTTGTGGTCAGCCGAATTCCAACAAGAAGTTTTGCAAATGATTTTGGAAGGCACCGAATTGGAAATTCAATACGCTCGAGATTCCATGCCCCGCGGCGTCCTCGGCATGAACGCCGCCATGATGGAAGAATACCTCCACTTCATCGCCAACCGTCGCTGCGCGCAATTAGGCTTAAAAGAACAATTCCCCGGCGCACAAAATCCATTTCCATGGATGAGTGAGATTATGGATTTGCGTAAAGAGAAGAATTTCTTTGAGACGCGCGTGATTGAATATTAAACTGGTGGGGCGCTCAGCTGGGACTAATATCCCTCATCATTGAATATCAAACTGGTGGAGCGCTTAGCTGGGACTAATATCCCTCATCGTCGTCATTCCTGCGAAGGCAGGAATCCAGCGACTTTAAAATTGGATTACATGTTCCGGAATGAATAACCAAAACCGCTATCGAGTTAGTCAAAAAATGATTTTTTGGTTAGTCCAGGCAGCGGTTTTTAATTGAGAGCAAAATGTCACAATTAATTCATTTCACTGGTACAGAGACTTTAATTAAATACATCCTTCCAAAGATGGAACTTAGGGCTTCAAATTTACTTAACCTCAATGACCCATTAGAAAATAAATGGGCTAACCAAAAGTGGCTTGGATACAGAAGCACAGACGGACGAAATCCGCCTAGGGAATATGAAGAATACTATTTTGAAAATCTACCCAAGCTTGGGCATTTTATTAAAGCACTCTGTTTCTGCGATCCAGAACACTATCTGATTGAAAAATTAAATTTTCAATATCCCGCATTAAATCTTCGAATGTAGTCTCAATACGGCGTTAATCACACCGGCTCTTGTCTGGTATTTAATAAAGAAAGATTGATAAACACAATAAAAGAGCAATTTGAAGACAATTTTCTTTTGACCGAACACATACTCTATAGAAATGATCATGGTAATTGTGGATATGGATTTCATAATATCGATAACTACGAGAACTCAGATTTATCAATCGAATCATTCTTCCATGAAAATATAAAAGAGGATATAAAAAATTATCCATATTCTATAATCTCAAAAACGATAGACTGGAGAGATGAGCTGGAATTTAGAGTAGTGGTATACGACAAAAATCAACCTAACATTTACGCCAAAATAAATAACGCTGTAGAAAAGATTATTTTTGGGATAAATACGGATAAAGAATACATTCGAATTATTAAAACCCTGTATCCGCAAATTGAATTACATCAATTAAATATAAGCTCTGACCTTAAAGTCACAACAAACAAAATCAATTAGCTTATGGTAACAGGTGCTATTTTATTTGGATTAAGAACACAATCCAATGTAGGTTGGGGTGCGAACCCCAACATTCGTCCTCGATAAAAATGAATAACTTAAATAACACGTTGTATTCGAAAATTTGAACTTTGTTTTAAGTTGCGGTGGTTATTGCGAAATGGTCATGTTGGGGTTTGCACCCCAACCTACGGGAAATTGAACATTGATTATTTAAAGGGAAATTTATGCAATATCGACGGGTTTATGTGAAAGGTGGCTGTTATTTTTTTACGGTTACGCTGGCAGACAGGCGTAATGATTTGTTGATTCGGCATATTGATTTATTGCGTGAATGTGTTGCTGATGTAAAACGTAGGCATCCGTTTGAAATTAATGCCATGGTAATTTTACCTGATCATCTTCATGCGCTTTGGACATTACCAAAAGATGATTGTGATTATTCAAAACGCTGGACATTAATTAAATCCTATTTTTCTCGGCAATTACCCAAAGACGAACATATAAACAAAAGTCGATATCAAAAAGGCGAACGCGGAATTTGGCAAAGACGTTTTTGGGAACATTTGATTCGTGACGAAGAAGATTACAAAAACCATGTGGAATACATTCACAACAATCCGGTAAAACATGGTTACGTGAATAACGCAAAAGATTGGCCACATTCGTCAATCCACAAATTCACGTAGGTTGGGGTGCAAACCCCAACATTCGGTCTCAATAAAAATGAATAACTTTAATAACACGTTATATTTGAAAATTTTGTGTTTATTTTAAGTTGCGGTTGTTGTTGCGAGATAGTCATGTTGGGGTTTGTACCCCAACCTACAAATTACACCACTCTTGTTGTATCGCTGTAAGAGACGGAAACTTAACTAAATCGGAGGGCTTTATGATTCGCAATATAAAAACCGGCGCCAGCCTGATTGTGATTGGATTATTTACCATAGTCACCACCTACCCTGTTACCGAGGGCTCGATGTTTTTCTTTTCGACTTTTATCAGCATGGTATTGGTGCTGTTGGGTTGTTTGCAGTTTTGGATTGATGGTGAGGATTTTGTTGAGCGTGAAACCAGATAACCCATTTAAGATGTATATTTAACTAAAAACAGGAAGGCAAATGGAAAAAAATAACATCGCTACACCTATCAGCAGCGTAATGAACCTTCATAGGATTGTGTGTGTTCTATATGGCTTATTTATGAGTTTCGTTTTAATCATGAGTTTCTTTTCAAAAGATGAATTTCCAACTTCTATTTTTGTAGTTTTTGGAACCTTATTTGGCCTTCATTTCCTCGCAAGACACCTGTTATCAAAAGATCGATCATCAGGAAAACTTTTATCTTTTTTTCTTGCATTTCTTCTTCTTTTTGGATTTCCCATAGGAACAATTATTGGAATTGGAATAATCTACTATCTTATAAAAAGCACTCCGGATGTCAGCTAGGGGGAAATGCAACAACAATAATGGTACGCATAACGAAAATAAAATTGAATGATAAGGTGGGATTAAAAAATTTGCAAAATACGTCGAACGCCCTTTTCAATATTTTGATAATTAATTAGGATCAGAGCAAAATTAACTCAAAGATAGCAATACCATTGCGATAATTACAAACTCTTATTTATCAAAAAAATTCAAAAACCGAACGAGGATCAAATGAAACAATTAATTATAGCCACCGCTTGCGTCATATTATTAAGCTCCTGTGGAAATTCATTTAACGTAAAAGCTGGCGGAATGCACTACGACGGAATAACTTGTGAACACAACAAAGTGAAATTCTTTCGAGTAAAAGATACCACTATTAATTTCGATAAAGCCAAAAATGACAACATTAAGATTCAAGGCATTGTCATTACACCAACCATGCTTGATCAAATTTATAGCATTCACCAAAAATTTGACAATAGTCAGTATGAGACCTGTAAAGCGTTAAGAAAAGCAAGAAATAACGAGCCAGAAGCCATAAAGCTTATTGAAAAGTTCGACAAAATTCTTAAACAAAATGGAGTTTTTTCAAAATCCATAGAAAATGCAGAGTCTCAAGAAAAATTTGATAATGCAATTATTCTGGCTCAACAGTTTATTAACACGTTAAAGGAATAGGCTTATGCGAAACTTCTGTTTTTTCACTATCTGTTTTTTATTCTGTCATACCGCATTCGCCGATGGTAAGCAGCTATACAATCACTGCAAGCAAGCGCTAGCGATCAGCTCGGGGGCAAACCCGAGCAAAGGAGAACATGTGAACGCCGGCTACTGTATCGGCTTTATTGGCGGGATAGCAGATTTAAATACGCTCATTAAATCTAGTGGCGGTAAAGGGCTATTTTGTATTCCATCATCGTAAGCGCCAAAACAACCCCACCTAACACCCAAACCTAAAACCGATTAACCTCAAGCCTCCAAAACAATCCAGGAGGCATTATGATTCGACGCAGCAAAGAACAGTGGCTATCACTCTTTCAGCAACATGCGGACAGTGGTTTAACCGCCGCTGCATTTTGCAAACAGCATGATCTTGATCAAGCCTATTTCAGTTTGCGCAGAACGCAATTGTGTAACACCAACGAAGCGGCATTCATACCAGTTGCTCGCATGAAGCAACATGCCACTACAACAAGCTACAGGCTAGAGTGCCGTTTGGAATCTTGTTCATTGCAATTCGAAAGCTTGCCTGATGTGATTTGGTTGTCGCAACTGATTAAGCACTGTCATGATTCGCCGGGAATCAGTTACGATTTATGTGCACCGCGACCCTGTGGATTTCCGGCAGTCGATTAATGGGTTAAGTATTCGCGTGAGCGACGTGATGGAGCTGGATGTATTTTCCGGTGCACTGTTTGTGTTTGGCAATCGCTCGCGTAACAAAATCAAAATTCTTTACTGGGACAAAACCGGGTTTTGTTTGTGGTATAAACGCTTGGAGAGGAACAGGTTCAAATGGCCGCGCAAGGGTGATTCTGTTTTGTTATTAACCGATGAGCAGTTTGATTGGTTGTTGCGTGGATTGGATATTGCGAAGTTAACGCCTCACACTGAATCTGTATTTACGGATTTGTTTTAATATAATTATTGTTATTAAAGCAATATTTTTCTGTTGCATGAATGGCATTTTTGGTAAAATACATTCATGCAAAATACTACGAAATCACTCAAGAAATAGATCAACTAAAAGAAATAATTTCTGAAAAAGATAAAATTATTTCAGAAAACAATAAAGTCATCTCTGATAAAACAACCGCATTCAACTGCTTGAAGATTACATCCGCTCACTGAATCAAAACAGTTTGGATCCTCCAGTGAAAAGCTGGAAGCGATTCAGGCTGACTTGTTTGTTGAGGCGGAAGAAGATGAAAGCGCTTCTTCGAATACCGAAGTTGAATCACAAGATGCCACGGTTACTGTTGCAGCGCATCAACGCAAAAAACATCGCGAATCTATTCCTGCGAATTTACCTCGCGTTGAGATTATCCATGATCTGCCTGAAGAGCAGAAAGTCTGCCCGCACGATGGTTCTGTTTTAAAACAAATCGGTTTTGAATCACACGAACAACTGGATGTGATTCCAGCGAAGATTCAAGTGCTGCACCACAAGCGTTTAAAATACGCCTGCCCTTGCTGCGAAGGATTTTTAATCACGGCCAGTAAGCCTGCCCAACCTATCGACAAAAGTATCGCATCACCCGGTTTGCTCGCGAGTGTTGCTACACAAAAATATGTAGATGCTTTACCACTTTATCGACAAACCGACATCTTCAAACGTATTGGCATTGAGTTGGATCGCACCACATTAGCGAATTGGATGATTCGTTGCGGTCAGTTAGTGCAACCACTGATTAATTTGATTCACGAAAAATATTGGATCAAAACATTCTTCACGCAGACGAGACCAGAGTGCAAGCCTTGAATGAACCTGGCCGCGCGGCTGAAACACAGAGTTTTATGTGGGTATTGCGCTGCACAATGCCAACCTGTGCTGCGGTGTTGTTTCAATACGAGCCGACACGCAGTGGAAAAGCCGCTGAAGCTTTACTGCGCGATTATCAAGGCGCACTGATGGTCGATGGTTTTTCCGGCTACAACGGTGTGTGCGACAAAATCAACTACATCGATTAGGTTGTTGGGCACATGCACGACGCAAATTTATCGATGCGCAAAAATGCAACCCAAAGGCAAAACCGGAAAAGCGGATCAGGCATTGGCCTACATTCAACAACTCTATCGCATTGAAAGTGATATCAAAGAAAAGACATCATCCGAAAAATTGACTGTACGACAACAACAATCCAAACCGATTATCGATAAATTAAAATCCTGGCTGGATAAAAGCATTGCCCATTCGCCGCCTGAATCGGCGATTGGTAAAGCGTTATTTTATTTACACGAGCAATGGCCAAGATTAATTCGTTATCTCGATTCGGGGATTATCCGATAGATAACAATGCCGCTGAAAATGCTATTAGACCTTTTGTGGTGGGTCGAAAAAATTGGTTGTTCAGTGCGAGTCAAAAAGGCGCAACCTCAAGTGCCAATTTATACAGCTTGATTGAAACTGCAAAAGCCAATGGCCTTGAACCTTATGCCTATTTGAAAAATATTTTTACGGAATTACCTAACGCAACAACTGTTGAAGAAATAGAAAAATGTTTGCCGTGGAATTGTGATCTGAAAAACGAAAACAATAATAAGAAAAATACATTCGAAATAAAAAAGGGAGTCGCGTCCTGCCAACTCCGCATCCTGCAGTTCAAACGCCATCATGACATCATCGGCTCCTGCCTTTATCCCTACAGTTCAACCTCCATTTAATTGTTTCATCCTGAAACGGTTTTCCGTTAACCGAAACTTCCTGTTTTGGTTCCCGTCCTTGCGCTGGTCATTTTATCTATTGAAATTTTATGTGCCAGTGGGAATTTTCGGATTTTGCTGTGCGATATTGCTTACAAGCTGGCAAGAGTGGGGTTTATTTGGCGCTTACCCATCATCTAATGATATGGAAGCAAAGATAAAGACTGTTATGAATTACATCGACAAAAATCCTAACGCCAATAAAGACCCAGATGTTGGGGTAGTTAAAAGCTTTTATCGCGGAACATCCATGTTCGACAGAAATAACAGGCAACTGAAATAACGAATAATGGAACGGAGGGCTTTATGATACGCAATATAAAAACCGACTCCAGCCTGATTGTGATTGTGATTGGATTATTTACCATAGTCACCACCTACCCTGTTACCGAAGGCTCGATGTTTTTCTTTTCGACTTTGATCAGCATGGTATTGGTGCTACTGGGTTGTTTGCAGTTTTGGATTGATGGGGATGATCATGTTGAAGGTCAGTCGAACAATCGATAAAAGAAGATAACGGATTAATGAAAAATAAATTAATTTTACTAAACATCATATTTTGTTTTGCAGTAGCAACTGCGACAGCTGTGGTAGCTGCTGAAGATAGTGCTGCCGATCAAAACTTACAGGCTTTTGAATGGAATCAAGATTCATGCTATTGCAAGGGAAAAATTGATACGTCCAAAATATCAGCTGAAACTGCAATATTGATTATTAATCGACTTGAAGCGTTTCAAGTTAATCAAGGCATTCCATGGAGTGAATTGCACGAATATTCCCAATCAGAACTGGAAGACGAACTCACTCTTTACATCGAAGAATCTGATTTAATGTTAAAAAAATTAGACTCTCTTGAACTACCTGCAATTCCCGAACTGATTCAATACAAAAAAGATCGCCTATTCGAAGAAAAGCTAAGGTATTTTCTTTATGTCTCTGAGCTCAATTATTTGATTACAGGCTCAAACAAGCATCTTGAAAAAGAGCTGGAGAATCAAAGCCATTTAGCTGCATGTGGAGATTACAGTAAAAAATTACTCTCTGCTCAAAGCATTCAAAACGCTACTCCAGCATTTGTCGATGAACTATGTAATAAAAATGGCGATCCTGCGAGTTGCAAACGTCGATTTGAATATGACGCAAATGTTCCAACAAAAGCAAAAACCCATCTACTCAAGCTCGGTTGGCACAACTGTGTAAACCATTACTACCGAACCATTTGGTCACCCAACTACGATGAAGCTTTTAAGGCAGTGAATCATTTTATTTTGGACACCACATGCGAGTGTGATGACGCAGATTAAATAAAACCTATAAACAATTAAAATTGTCGTATTAGCGAAACACGGAGCAACACGGATAAATCCGATTGTAAATTTATTATGAGATCATTTTACCTGATATTATTACTCGCCAGCTCACCCCTATTCGCACAAACCTGCGACCCCATGGCCACCATGATGGAGCTGGATGCAACAACCAAAGCGATAGATTCGGAATTAAATGCCGAATTCGAGAAACGAGTTTCTGAATATGCCAAACTTTCAGGCATGAATGAAAAAGCCACCACGGAATACCAAATTAAAGCGGTTATGAACCCTGAGGTTCTCGCACTACAACGCAACCTCAACGAGGACATGACTGGATTGATGGATGCGTTTGCTCAAAAAAACTGTGATGAAATTAAACGAATAGCGGGCTTGAATCACGAAAGAGCCAAAAAACAGTGGGCTATATCGATCAAAATAGTTGAAGATGATATCGCGAAGTATCAATAACAAAAAAGGCGATACAAAACTGTATCGCCTTTTTAATTTATATCTCTAACTTAATTTTTTGGCTTTAAGTAACCGTGCATGTCGAGCCAACGAACATAACTATCGAACCAACCAGTGCTGGTTGTGGTTTTTTGATACATACCAAAACCATGTCCGCCTTGTTCAAACAAATGAAATTCCACAGGTCGCTTGGCCGCACGCCAGCTATCGATGAGGCCGTATCCTGCATTAGCAAAAAATGGATCATCTGCAGCCAGCGCAACAAACAATGGCGGAGCATCAGCCGGAACATCCATTTTCATTAAAGGACCGTAGATGTTGCCGATGAATGCAGGCTTGGCGTCTTTACTGTGAATGGTAGTGAACATGGTGAGCATTGCACCCGCTGAGAAGCCGATCATTCCAACGCGATCTGCATCAACGCCCCACTCTTTCCCACGTTTGCGTACCAATGCAAATGCCGCTTGGGCGTCAGCAATTTGAGCTGCATATTCTACTGATGGATCTTGTTGGGTCTGTGGGCGTCTGCCAGATCCAGAAAACATTTCAGCCATCGACTTTTGAAACGCATCCATTTCCGCGGGCGTTTGTTTCAAGCGATATTTAAGAACAAAAGCAGCAACACCTTTGTCAGCGAGCGCTTTCGCAAGATCCCAACCTTCGTTATTCATTGATAAGGTACGGAATCCCCCACCTGGCGCGACTATAACAGCAGCACCTGTGGCCTTGCCCTTCGCAGGCAGAAATGGCGTTAAAGTCGCGACGGTAACATTGCGCGCAAAAAAGCTTCCATATTGGGTGTGCCAGGACTCTTTTGCGGTCGCATCAGGCAATTCACCTGTGCCGAGTTCAATCGCATTGGGTTGCGAGGGAATTGCGATTGGCGTCATGGCGTCGTCCAATGCAACAGCAGTAAGCGTTAGGCTACAGGCTAATGCACCTAGACTCAGTGTAAATAGGCTGGCGAAACGTTTGAGATAGTTTTTACTATGGTGTCTAATCACTTTTTATTGCCTCCTGAAAACAAAAAATTGCCGATTTATTTGTGAGTTTGTATTTGGGTTAAACTTGCGTCAAAAAAAAGCCTCAAGCTTGCCCGGTTACGATAATTACACAGAAGAAGTAATATTAATACGTGTAACATACTAAAATGTTAAGCAAATAAAAATTTACTCAACATCAATAGAAAAATTCAATTTTTTACAACAACCTACAATCGCTAATTCATTATGAAAATCAGATCAACCATTATCTTGTTGGCTCTACTATCCATCACGTCTTTTACCTGTGGAGCAAACGAAATTATTCAGAAAGCGACACAACAAACTGCTACGGCAAAAGAAATCACCTACACCGCTCGCCATGTGTGGGATGCGAAAGTGGAAATTGGTGAAGTGACCGAATTGGGCGCGACTAAATATGGAACTCGCCGGATGATTCCGATAACCGGCGGCACGTTTAGTGGGCCAAATATCAAAGGAACTGTTTTACCCGGCGGTGCAGATTTTCAAGTCACTCGCGCAGACGGTGATACCGAATTTGAAGCGCGATATATGGTAAAAACTCATGATGGTGTTGCTATTCACGTCACCAATCGTGTTCTTTTTCACATGCCAAAAAACACTCCTAATGCTCAACCTTATCTTCGCTCAGTAATTGAATTGGAAGCACCCACCAATAGTGCATACGATTATTTAAATCATGCTTTTTTTCTCGGAACACTCGAAGTTCCAAAAGTAAATCCAGGTGAAAAACCTTATGTGATCATTGGGGTTTATCAATTACTTTAATGACTCAATCGGAATGATTAATCAACAATATCGACAAGCCAATGTTCCAACGCACTCACATCAAACGGCCATTTAATTTCGTCGCCATTTTCTGAACACAATACTGGAATTTGCACGCCATATTTTTCTATGAGTTGATCAGAATCAGCGATATCACATTCAATCAAAGTAATAAGACCTTGCGAAATAAAAGGCCAAAGTAAATCTTTGGCCTTTTCGCAGAGATGACAACCTGCAGTGTGATACAGAACAATCCTGCGAGGCATTAAGGCTTCAACAAAATAACCGCAACAGCAATTACCGCTATAACGGCCACCAACAACAAGCCATAAATACCTTTGTTTGAACCCGATTTTTCGGCATCCGATTTCGCCGTGGTCTGACGAGACGAGGAAGATTGAGCATTGGCTTTAACAGCCGGTTTTACAGCAGGTTTAGCTGAAGACTCCGATACCAGCGGTGCACTGCGAACGGTGGTTTTTGAAATGTCCTCGGTGCCAAGCCCCATAACACCAAAACTCAAGGTATCGAAACGAATTTCATCACCCTTTTTCGCTCGACCTTCAGTAATACGCTGACCATTAATGAAGGTACCGTTGGCAGAACCCAAATCCTTCACTAACAAACCACCTTCAACCACCTGAATTTGAGCGTGGCGACGTGATAAGTGCGCAGCGGCCAGACTAATGTCGCATTCACTGGCACGCCCTATAACTGTCAATTCTTTCAGAGGAAATACACGATTCGCCAAGGCAGCATGATTAGCTTTAAGCGACCAACCTGTAGATTTGGGGGCACGTAATTGAGTATTGCTGGCAGCCTCTTCTACCAAGGCTTTAGGTTCACGCTTGGGATCAACCACAATCAGCTCTACCGCACTCAGAGTGATCATGTCATCCGGGCGCAGGCTACAAGCGCCTGTCACCTCTACGTCATTCACTTTAACGGGCTTTAAGGGCGCCAAATTTTTGAGTGTCAGTGTTTCGTTATCAACCAAAATTTCCAAATGCACGTCTATGACATAAGGATCGTCAACGACCATCGCGTTAGTAGCTGATTTACCCAGTGTAATTTTGGGCTCAACCAACCAAAACCGCGTTGTATTTATTGTCTTTAAAGCGGAGTTTTAACATATCAAAAGACCTTATTGATTCAACCTTGATGCGGGATGATGCTATAGCCTTTGGTCTAATTCAACCGGTTTTTATCGCTTCCTTGATCAGGATGAATTATGGAACATAAAGCCTGACTCTTGCTCCGCCATTAATCCCACTATTGCTAAATTCCGGCAACCCTTGGTGTCGTTGATGCCATGAAGCGATAAGATTTTTTGCGCAAAACCAAGCCCAAGCCAGTCGCTCCCAATGTACGGGAAGATGCGCCCTCCCCTTCATTTTCTGCGTTATTGCTCAGCATTGCGTCAGGAAACCCTATTCCGTCATCCTCTATGTCAATTACCAGATAAGGTGCGGCAACTTTGGCACTCATTGAAATTTGCGTTCGCGCGTAACGAGCAGAATTGACCAGTAGATTATTCACCACACTGCCAATTAACTCTGCATCAAAAAACCCAATCAACCCTTCATCACAATTCAACTTGATTGCAATGCCTTTGTTGACCAACAAGGTTTCATTGCGCGCGATTTGGTCCGATAACACTTCACTCACTGATGCCTCATCTACACTGGCCGACAGAATTTTTTCATCCAAACGATACAATGTAAGCAGCTGCACCAAATCATTATTAATTCTGGCGGCCTCATATTCGAGCTGGGAAAACACCGCCTTCTGCTGCGCCGTTTGTGGCGATGATTCTTCAATAAGCTTTTGCAAACTGAAGATCAACATACCCACCGAATTTTTCATATCATGCACACTGGATGCAAGAACAGTCGAAAAATTTATGTTCATAGAGGCTCCAAGTAATGGATTAAAAGATGAATACTACAGTGAACAAATTTTAAACTTTACACTGACCCTCAATTTGTTTGGATTGATTTGTTAAAACAGGAGGGGTTAATCCGTTAGACTAAACGAGGCCTTTGGCTAATAATTGCTTCGAAAAAAGCAGAAAGTCATCTAAATGCTTACCAATAATACTTTCTACAATAGGCAACAATAACGCTTGATAATCATGAACAGCTATATTGCGAAAACCCACCATTCGCTTCATGGATTCCGCTACATGTTTTTCCAACCAACCGGCTTGAGCAAGTAAAGCAAACACATCACGGGAACTCTGAGGCACACCAAGGCGCTCTCTACGAATAAGGTAGTGACCAAGATCAAAGACCGCTTCACAAGCACGCTGAATATTTAAAACCGCTGCATCTTGCCTAGTGTAATCAGCTGCAAAGTTGGCACCCGCTTTTTGGTATTCCTCACGTACACGATTAACGCATCGCTCAATGCTAGCAACTTTATTAATGATGACATCATCGGGCATAAACAGCTCCATCCTCACGTATTTCTTGTATCAATTGTGCACGGGCTTCATCCAACGAGGTTTTTTCACTCAAGACAAAGGCTTCAAAAAGACCAGCTTGCAGGTCTTTTGCCCATAAACACTGCCCGGTGGTAATAACTTGATATTGCATAACCGTGGACGCAGCACGCAAATCCAGCAAGTCTACCTCATAGCCCAATTGATCAGCTAATTGGTTAGCCGTTTCAAACAGCTGCAATGGATCGGCATAACCGGCAACTAACACCGCCAAATCGAGATCACTTTGTGCATTTGCAGTACCTTGGACACGGCTACCAAATGCATAAATGGCCAACAAATTGGGAAACGCCTTTTGTAATTGCTCAATCATCTCTAAAGGGGTCAGAGCCCTTTACCTCCTTCGTTTAGGATTTTAAACGGGCGACCACGTTTGGCTTGCCCTACTTTCAAGCCCAGTTTGGCTTCTACTTTTTGTTTAAACAGATGATTACCCAAAGGCGTTCCAGTTTGCAAGGTTGCGCGAATATCACGTAAGTCTTTTGCATCCAAATGCGCCTTAAATAATTCTTTATACAACTCGCATCGCTCTTCTGGATTTTTTGCCAAGGATAAATAAATGGGATGGGGAGTTATCAGCTGATCTGTTTTCCCTTGCCCGTTTGCGCGATAACTACTCCAGCGATAATGTGCCGGTGAGCGCACCATGTCCGCACGCACAGGATTTAATTCAATGTAACGCATACAGGTTAATAAATACTGTTCGTCCTGAACCAAGCTGGACTTATAACGCCCCTCCCAAATTGAACCGGATGTTCCGTAGGTGTGATTGATGTAAGGCACATAATGACGACCGACGAATTGCATCATGCGGGTGATGCTGTCGGTTTCGCTTGGTGTGGCAAGAATGTGAATGTGATTGGTCATCAACACATAAGCGTGTATCGCACAGTGATAACGCTCTGCTCCGGTGTTTAACCAACCCAAATAAGCCAGATAATCCGCATCCTCAAAAAACACCGGATCACGACTGTGACCTCGCTGCACTATGTGAACTGGAACATTAGGAATTATAAATCGTGGTTTTCGCGGCATAAAAAAGCTCCCTTTTTGATGTGAAGGGAGCTTAGCATGGTGAGGCACTCAATTAAAGGGCTGTCGAGTAGACCAACGGAACTTCCCCGCCAGCCCCTCACAGAACCGTACGTGACACTCTCGCGTCATACGGCTCTTGTTATTCCAATTATCAACAAATTTATCACCAATGTGCAAACAGGGTTGGACGCCACTGTTTGATTTGTTTTAACCATGTAAAGGCTTGTATTCGGCTGGAACGCTTTTTGCGGATATTTGCATTTCGTCCATTTATACAATCGAAATTCTATTGCTTCTCGAATGTCATGCAATGCTGATGGATAAAATTTTCCGTAGTAGTTTAACCAGCCTCGAATTTGTGGATTGAGCTTTTTACTCAATGTCACTATCGATAACAATGTCAGTTGCCTAACATTCCATTCCCTCATGGTTTTCACAATCGCTTGTTTGGCTTTATTGCTGATTGCCGGGGCAAAATTCGGAAACAACTGACCATCTTTTCGTCTTGCTGTTCTTCGCCTGAAGGTGAAGCCCAGAAAATCAAATGATTGCGGAATTGTTCTTTCTATTTTATCCCGACCACAGTATACGATTTTGGTTTTCTCAGGATGCAGTGTTAAATCAAATCGCTGCATTCTTTGGTGAACTGCACTTAATAATTGCTCAGCGTCTTGTTGTGTATTGCAATGGATAATCACATCATCAGCGTAACGCTCAAATGGATTTTGTGGAAAATACTTTTGCATCCAACTATCAAACACTTTATGCAAATACAAGTTTGCTAGCAAGGGGCTAATCACTCCACCTTGCGGCGTTCCTTTCTCTGCCTTTTGGATTTCACCGTTTGGCATTTGTACACCTGCAGTAATCCAACGTTTAACATAAAGTTTGCACCAGGGATTTTCTGTTGCTTGCGCAACAAATTTTCGTAATTGATCGTGATTCAAATTATCGAAAAATCCTTGATATCCAAATCAATTACCCAAGTATATTTCCAGCAATTTCTTTTCGCCGCTTGCACCGCTTGATGCGCACTGCGTTTGGGTCGATAGCCGTAGGATGATGAATGAAATTTGTGATCCCACTCCGACTCCAACGACATCTTAACCACCATCTGTGCAACACGATCTGCCACTGTAGGAATTCCCAGTGCTCGCGTTTTTCCATCCGACTTTGCGATTTCCACGCGCCTCACCGGTGGTGCCATGTAACTGCCTGAACTCATTCGATTCCAGAGTTTATACAACTCATTCTGCAAATTATTTTCAAACATCTCGATGCTGACATTGTCCGCACCAGCAACACCACGATTCGCTTTTACTTTCAGCCAAGCGTCATAAACCAAATGCTTCGATATACTGTAACTGTGCATTAATTGTTGAATCCTACCTTGCGGTTGTTGGTTCAATTTCTGCCGAATAACATCGCCCCTTCGCTCCATTGTCATTACAACAACTTCATCACTACTACGAACGATTCCGTCACTGTGCGCTGCATCGATACTCTCACCTTACGGGGTTGCCGCTTTCGGTTTCTCTCTTCACATCAGCACGACAGTTTCCCGAGTTCCTCACAAAAGCCTGACAAGAATTCACGCCCTCTATACGCCGGTTGCCATCGAGTCAGTAAGCAGCTTTCTACTCGACTTTTTTTTCTTGGGGAGGGTCAGATTCCCCCAATTTCGACAACAGATAAATCAATTCTCGACGCTTCATCAAAGGTTCACTTGCGTTCGTCTCTTCTTGTCTCACCTGCCGAATTTAATTCGACTTTTCTTCAACGCTCACGACAATGACTCTTAATCAATGCCGCTTGAAGTGGTTTGCATTCTCTGACTGCAAAGCGAATGCGGTGGGCCCGCCACCATCTCTTGCAAAGTTACGCAAAACGTTATTGTGCTTCGCACAATTTAGTTTTGCTCTCGGCGCACCTGACCCCTTTAATTGAAAAACAGAGGTACTTTTGTTAAACGTGTCGGAAAACCTGAAAATGGAAACCCAATCAGTCCTAATCAGTTGTTTGTATATGGTGACAATATTGACGCCAGCTTGGATAGTCGCTACCTTGGACCTATCCGTTTAAATCAGGTGAAAGGAAAAGCGGTTCTGATCTTATACAGAAATGACACCCATCCGGTCTGGTTAAAAAATCTAAATTAATTACGACCCAAGTTACGCCCATCTTCATCATTGCAAAACATTTTTATCAATGCCTCATCGCAATAACGACTAGCCTTTTTTGGAGTAACTGCGCAAATACTCTTTTCCGTTCTCACCCAGAAATAACTCATCTCATCATCACTATCAGCTGACATGGGATCATCTGGAATTTCATATGCCAATACAAAATTGCAATCTGGCAACTTGACTATAGCTTCTCACTAGTGTCCGGTTAAAAACTCAAACAAATTCAACTGGTTATCGCTTTCACTGACCGGCTCTTTGTAATCCGCATCAGGAATAAGCTGTTTTAGCAGTGTTTTTTCGAAAAGTGTCAGCGAAAATATCTGTAGCAATGTGTAGAGCGAAGCATCCGTTGCCAGCTTTTTCTTAATGATGGCTACCAACACATAAACGGAAACGGCAATCCATATTTGTGACTTAACAGCATTTTCTGAGGTGCCGTAAAACTTTTTAATGCGCAGATGTTGCTTGATCCATTTGAAAAATAATTCAAATTGCCAGCGGCTTTTTGTAAGAGTGCGCAAATGGTTAATGCAGGCAGTGTCATATTATTGGTGATAAAAATATAGGTTTTGTTTGTTTCAGAATCTTTGAAACGAATACGGCGTAATTTATCGGGGTAATATTTTTTTGCATTAAATCCATCTAGCAAAATAGTTTGATCGCAAATAAGACCTGTACTGCGATCAATCGCAGTTGAATAAACACGATGCGCCAAGAGATTTATTTTTGCTCGTGTAACGAAAAAACTGCCAGCTAAATGCAGTGCGTATAAGCGCGAAAAATCGACATAGCCTTTGTCCATAACATAGAAGGCTCCGGCTTCGGGAACAAGTATGTCGAGCACGTTAACGTCATGCAGCTTACCGTCTGAAATATGTATAAAACTAGGTATATTTCACGTAAATTCAAAAGGGTGTGTAATTTTACGGCGGCCTTAGCTGAGCGAAATGGAGCCCACGGAAACATTGATAAACATAAATCGATCGTTGTGGAATCGAGCGCATAAACAGTGTTGTCTAAATCGATTCCGAAATTATCTTTTGCGTAAAGTTTTCGTGCTTGTGCAATTAAAATGTGCGCGAAGTCAGAATAAATTTGCCAAGGCCGCACTTCATTGGCATCAGCTAAAGTGGAACGACTAACAGCATCGCGAATGCCTAAGTGATAAAGTTTTGCAGATTGCGCGCCGAGACAAGCTTCAATATCGCGCAAACTTTCGCGATAAGTGAGTTGAGCAAAAGCAAGAATGCGAAAATGTTCTGCACAATTTAATGTGCGAGCTCGGTGATCGCCTTGATGGCGCTTGACGATGCGGTGAAATGTTTTCCATGGCAAGTGCTCCATGATTTGTGTGAAAACCATTTTGCCTGCGTACATAGCTCTGCCCCAACTTTATCAAAGGCGAGACTATGAAGGGTGGTTAAATGAAAATATATCGTTCAAGTCGGAGACACATTGAAAACCGCTGAAAGCCTTGCCCTGCTTAGCTTTCAGCGATTCGAGTGAGATTTTAACCGGACACTAGTGATAGCTTCTATATCTTTGAAGGAATAATTATCAATATCAAACCAATGTATAAAAACACAATCCTTTTCAACTTCACATTTCGATGGATACTCAATATCTTCAATAATATTGAAGATTAACTTTCCTTGACTATCAAGCTCATCATCAAAAATGGGGCGTGTATCCCGATCTAAATATTCAGTTAATGTTTTTATAAAGAAGTCTGGTGAATTTTTTAAAACCAATGTCAATTGACTAGTCATCCAGCTTCACCTCATCTAAATGTGCATTAACATTCCATGCATCAATAATTTCTTGTCTGCGCAAACACACTTGCTTGGCAAACTCTTGCACTTCAGCAGACAAAGCAAGGTTACATTGTGCCGACTCCGCTGCTACCAACATATTTTTAAGATAATTCGGCCGACGAAAATCGGGATCAGTAGAATGAGGCAAAATCGAAATAAAATAATCAAAACATTCCACATAACCATGGTAGGTAATTTTGTGATTAAATAAATCATCACATTTCCGCAGATACCTCATAGGCCATTGAGTAGTGTCAGGTGAGATGCACTTTATGTTGCCAGAACCTGGGAATTTCCACATGATTTCTTGATATTCTTTACCTAACACCCCATCAATAAAAAATTTTATTTGCTCTTTGATACAGGGCAAAACCCATTCAAATTCGGATGCATACGAAATGAATTCCGACATTAACCTCCGCATACTCTCTAAATCAAAAAATCCAGAATAAAAAATATTATTTAATTCTTTTGCTGATGTAGCGGGTGTACATAATAGTATCGCATTAGGTGGGTAGTACTCTTCAAGTACACCCTCCAGAAAATAAATTTTCAATAGTTTTTTTTCTTTTGCAGAGATTTTATCAAATCTTTGACAACTAATTAATCTAATCCAATCTTCTTTCCGTTTTTTTATCCAATCCTGATCATCTTTTTTCCATAAGTAAGTAATATCACTTAATGCTTTTTGCATTCTTGTCATTAGGGTTCCTCACAGGCATTTTCAAACCAACTTTCGGGTAATTCTCGTTCAGCAATCGATTCACGTACTGAGTCCAATTCTTCCCCTATAATTAAGTCGGCGGCAGCATCTTCAGCATCAGACAGCAAGGGTATACGTACTGTTAGATATTGTACCGGACCCAGTAACTCCTCAATGATGGCTGTCAATTTTTCTTGCAATTCTTCTATCTGTTGTTCACTTATTTCGCCATTTTGAATGGCCGATTCCAATTCGGCAAATTCTTTATTACCAAATTCTTCGGCCATTCTTTTCCACGCAAGTTTGGCATTTCGCTCACCGATCTCCAAGGCATAGAAGGTTTTTACGGTAAAAGGCAACACATGTGCTTTGCTGAAGTCGCTAAAACTATGCGAAATTTCGCTTGTTTGAAAATTATTTTTGTGTTGGCTTAAGTCCTTACCAATGGTCGCAGAATATACCTCTGTCTTAATGCTGGCAGGCGCTGATGTCAAATACTCTTGCAGTGCACGAAATTGGGGAGTGGTTGACCGTACGATTTCTGCAACAACTTCATCATTGCCCGTGTTAAAGGGGTCAGAGCCCTTTACCTCCTTCGTTTAGGATTTTAAACGGGCGACCACGTTTGGCTTGCCCTACTTTCAAGCCCAGTCTGGCTTCTACTTTTTGTTTAAACAGATGATTACCCAAAGGCGTTCCAGTTTGCAAGGTTGCGCGAATATCACGTAAGTCTTTTGCATCCAAATGCGCCTTAAATCACTCAATTAAAGGGCTCTGAGCTTCCCCCAATTTAACGGGGTGTGAGCTTGAATCTCAAAAACCAGTCGTAAATAGATTCATCCTGTTTATCATATTGAGAATCGCCAAAGCCAATATAACTGTCGTCCCAAATTCTATTTGATATAACGTGATCACCACCATCAACAATAGTGAGCTTAGGTGCAGGTTTACTAAGGCATTGCTGCTTGAGAATATCAACTGTATCAAGCGTATGACTCACCGGCACTGTTAAGTCAGCATCGCCATGAAATGCCCATATAGGTAGATGGGACGTGGCTTTACAAAAAGCGTCTATCTGATCAAGAGTTTCTACCAGACCACCTGCAGACATAGGCGCAATCGCAGCAAGACGATTAGGATAAAGCACAGGAAAACGATAAGTAAAATATCCACCAGCACTCATTCCCGTCATATAAATTCTTTCAGAATCGACAGGATAAGTTTCTAATGCCCAATCAATAAATTGATTAACTTGATGCCACTCACCATCACCAATGTTCACGCATCGCTGCGGCTCCAATACAATGAAAGGACGAGAGTTTTTCCAAAGATTTTCATCAAACACATGATAAATATTGGCACCAAATTGCAAGGTCATTAAACGATTACTTTCTGGTGATTGCTCAACAAAATGTTCCCATCCATGCGCAACAATTAAGAGCGGATACTTTTCTTCAGGATCACTGCCGATAAAGACAGGCAAGTGCTCCAAAAAACCCATAGGAGCATTAGTGCTTTCAAATAAACGTAAACTGTATTTTTTTGGAGTATCGGCAAATACACGCACAATACGATGCTTGGATGCTGCAACTTTATTATCTGAATCCTTCACGTCATAACGAATTAAATAATCAGCTTGTTGGTTGGTGTTGATTTTATCCAAACCGGTAACTCTTATTGATGAGGTTAAATCACTAGCCTGATTATCAGTCGCTACAGCGCCCGCATCAATATAATTTGCACCTAGTGGGACATCGATAACTCTTTCGCCAAGAAGCGTAATTTTCGGAGCATTTGCCGCTATAACAGGAGGTGTTTGCAGAACGCATTCACGTGGAATAGATGAGCTGGATTGAGCGCTATTTTGAGAAAGGATTTCTTCACCTGATCCACCTGATCCACCTGATCCACCTGATCCACCGCAACCAGAGAGCAACAGCAGGACAACCGAGCTAATCCCTATCAATTTTTCGATTTTCATAATATTCAAGTTTATTGTAGTGTTTCGGACGTGGCCGAATACTAACATTTTCAACGCCGAAAGCAGATGATTCCAACCTCCTAACCTCCTATAATGCGCGCCTCTTTTTTGTGTCTTGTTTAATCAGGTAAGTTGCATGTCCGCCACTGAATCACCGGTCAAAAAACTCTATATCAAAACCCATGGCTGCCAGATGAATGAGTATGATTCGTCACGCATGAAGGATTTGTTGGGCGAATCACACCAAATGATTGCGACTGAAAACCCTGAAGATGCCGACGTAATTCTGGTTAATACCTGCTCAATCCGCGAAAAAGCGCAAGAGAAGCTGTTTCATGAGCTGGGCCGCTGGAAGAAACTCAAGAAGAAAAACCCTAATTTGATTATCGGTGTGGGTGGTTGCGTTGCCAGCCAGGAAGGTGCGGCGATTGCTGAACGTGCGCCTTATGTGGATTTGATCTTCGGCCCGCAAACCCTGCACCGCTTGCCGGAAATGATGAATACTCAAAAGAATAACGGCGTGGTAGTAGTGGATGTCAGCTTCCCGGAAATTGAAAAATTTGATCGCCTACCCCAACCCGATAGCGATGGCGTGAGTGCACTAGTATCGATTATCGAAGGCTGCTCCAAATATTGCACCTTCTGCGTGGTGCCTTATACGCGCGGTGAAGAAGTCAGCCGCCCGGTTGCGGATGTGATCGCGGAAATAGTTCATCTCGCAAAACAAGGTGTACGCGAAGTGAATTTGTTGGGGCAAAACGTCAATGCTTATCGCGGTGAAGCGGCCGACGGTAGTATTGTTGATTTGGCTGAGTTGATTAGTAATGTTGCTGCAATTGAAGGTATTGATCGCATTCGTTTTACCACATCACATCCTGTCGAATTTACCGATGCTCTAATCGACACTTACAACAAAGTTCCTGAATTGGTCAGCCATTTGCATCTGCCTGTACAAAGTGGATCAGACCGAATTTTAATGGCGATGAAACGCGGCCACACAGTATTGGAATACAAATCCAAATTGCGTCGTTTGAAAAAAATTCGTCCCAATATCAGTTTTTCTTCCGATTTTATTATCGGCTTTCCCGGTGAAACCGACGCTGATTTTGAAGCGACCATGAAATTAATTCACGAAATGGATTTTGATACTTCTTACAGTTTTATTTACAGCGCACGCCCCGGCACACCTGCTGCCGATATGAAAGACGACACACCGGAAGATGCGAAAAAACAACGTCTGCAAATTCTGCAGGATCGCATCACCCAACAGGCTCATGCTATTAGCCGCCGTATGGTTGGTAATACTGAACGCATTTTAGTAACCGGTTATTCCAAAAAAGATCCTGGACAACTGTGCGGCCGCAGTGAAAATAATCGCGTAGTTAATTTCCGCAGCGACAATGCTGATCTGATTGGCAAGTTTGCGGATATTTTAATTGAAGAAGCGCTGACCAATTCGCTGCGCGGCAGTTTGATCAAATCCGAGCTGGATGCTGATTGGATTAAATAAATTGTCAATACAAAACAATTTTGATTTGACAGCCCTTTCAGCTACTGAGCATATGCTCAAATGGCTGATGGATAATCCAACTGAAGATATACCAACAGAAATAGAACGGATTTTGAATCAGCAAATTTCCGGTTCAAAACTGATTAGTTTTCATGTTACCAGTGCACCGGATTGGTTAACAGGTGGAATCAAAGCAGAGAAAGATGCCAATAAAGTAATTCTGGTTAGAACAGCCGTTGCTTTTGAGTTTGAACTCTCAGTTAAAACTCCGGAAACTAAGATTCATCATCTAAGTGGTGTATTCACTTGGGCAGGCGTGAATTTGCATCAAACAGAAAATCGTCAATTTAAAACCTGGTTTGATTTAGACTCCGACTTATCCAGCTTAGGCAAAGATAGCGAATTAAAAAATCGTATTTATTTCGCCTAACCATTACTCCATTCTTAATATTTATCAATTACAGTAAATAATTGTATTTTGTCGCATCCATCATCACTCTTTGATTTTTAACTGGATTAGACTGCCATTATCACTAATAACGATAAGGTCATGGCAATGAAAAATCTGTTAACACTCTTCTGTTTAATTTGTTCTCCCATTTCACTCGCAGACACGCTGGGCAGCGCGCCGACTCATGTCGATATAGGTGCAGTTAAAACCAAAGGTACACTGGAATACAATGCAGCGGATCAAACTTATACCATTACCGCATCCGGCACCAATATGTGGGCTGGACAAGATGAATTGCACTACGCCTACCAACAAATCAAAGGTGATTTTATTCTGCGCGCACATTTTGCTTTCGAGGGAAAAGGCGTAGATCCGCATCGTAAAGTGGGATGGAATATTCGAAAAACATTGGATGGTAACTCTGAAAATATTCACGCAACAGTTCATGGAGATGGGTTAACCTCCTTACAATTTCGCTCAACACCCGGCGGCGAAACCCAACAACATATTTTAAAACTACAAGCACCGGATGTTATTCAACTCGAACGTCGTGGCGATACTTATATTATGAGTGCTGCGCGAATGGGCGAGCCATTTCAGGTGACATCGGTTACTAAAGCGGGTATGGGTGAGACTTTATATGTTGGCCTGAGTTTGTGTGCACACAATCCTGATGTAGTTGAAAAAGCGATTATTTCCAACGTCCGAATTATTACGCCTGCTGCGAAAAATTTTAAACCTTATCAAGATTACATCGGCAGTCATCTTGAAATTCTCGACATGAAAACCAAAAACAGTCGCATTGTGTTTTCATCTCCCGATTCCATTCAAGCACCCAACTGGACCGCTGATGGAAAAACCTTGATTTATAATTCCAAAGGTTTGCTTTACAACTTTGATATCGCCACTGGAAAAACCAGCATTTTGGAAACCGGATTCGCCAACGACAACAACAACGACCATGTATTGTCATGGGACGGAAAACAAATTGGAATTAGTCATCATGTAAAAGAAGATAATCGTCAGTCAACCATTTATCTACTACCCATCACTGGCTCCAAAAAACCCGTGCAGATATCCGCAACAGGTGCAGGCCATTCGTATCTGCACGGATTCTCTCCTGACGATAAAAAACTGGTCTTCACTGGAGGTCGTAACAATGTCTACGATATTTACACCATCGATATAGCCACCAAAAAAGAAACACGATTAACTCATTCGCCTGATCTGGATGATGGTGCAGAATATTCACCTGACGGAAAAAAGATTTATTTCAATTCCAACCGTACCGGTTTAATGCAACTCTGGCGAATGGATGCTGATGGAAAAAATCAGGAACAATTAACTTTTGATACCTATAACAATTGGTTTCCGCATATTTCACCTGACGGGAAGAAAATTGTATTTCTGACCTATCACGATGGAATTGATCCAAATGATCACCCTTTCTATCGTCACGTCTACTTACGCGAGATGCCAATCGATGGCGGTGAACCTAAAGTGATTGCTTATGTTTACGGAGGACAAGGCACCATCAATGTTCCCAGTTGGTCACCTGATGGCAGCAAGATTGCGTTTGTGAGTAATACCAAGCTTTGAAGATAATTTTTTCACAATAAAAAAGGGCACCAAGTGCCCTTTTTTATTTCATAGCTTTTTATTCACCGCAATGCAGATAAACATAATAATTTACGCATAGCTTCTTTCTCCGGAATTAATAAACTCTGGGTTCAATTTCCAAATCAATTGCAAACTGATCTTTCACGGACTTTTGTATAGCGTTTGCTAAATCCAAAATAACACGTCCGATTAATTTGTTGGGATTGGTCAAAACCAAAGCTTGCTGACTGTGTACTGCGACGCCATTAAATTCTTTTCCTTTCCAGCCTGCTTGATCGATTAACCAAGCCGCAGGTAATTTACGATGATTATCACCAGCAGGATAAGATGGCATTTTAGGATATTGCTTCATTAACTTTTCAAAGTGCGACTGATCAATTACAGGATTCTTGAAGAAACTGCCAACATTGGGAATTTGCTCGGGATCAGGCAATTTTGACTGACGAATATTAATCACCGCCTGACTCACTTCTTCTGGTGTGACAGCCGCTAAATCTTCACCCGAAAAATATTCTTGCAAAGCAGGATAAGTTAAATTGGTTTTGGCGATTTTGCTGAGTTTGAATGTCACGGAAGTGATTATGTATTTATCTTTAAATGCCTGTTTAAAAATACTATCCCGATAAGCAAACTGGCAACTTTCATTCAAGAAATAAACCTCAGTACCGCTCGCAATTTCGATAGTCGATAACTCGGTGATTAAATCTTTAACTTCGACGCCATACGCACCAATATTTTGTATGGGGGCGGCACCAACACTACCGGGAATCAGTGATAAATTCTCCAACCCGTAGTAACCATTATCCAAACAATACTCTACGGTTTGATGCCAATTTTCACCCGCAGCAAAATTAACCCAGACATGATCGTCTGTTTCCTGCACTACCTGCACGCCTTGCAATTTCAAATGAATAACCAATCCTTGAAAATTATTTTCGAAGACTATATTGCTACCGCCACCCAACAAAAAAATGGGTAATTCACGCTCACGAGCAAAGGCCAAGGCTTCTTTAATTTCATTGTGATTGGTCACACTCACATAAAAATCTGCCGTTGCTGGAACAGCAAGCGTATTGAGTTTTTGTAATGAGAATTTTGGTAGGAATAGTGGCACGTGTTTTTCCAATTTTTGTTTACACAATCTTTTTTAAAAAATGTTGGGCAGTTTCTTCAACCAAATCCAACACTCGTTCAAAATCTTCCGCATCGCCATGATAAGGGTCAGGCACTTCGCGATATTCCAAATGCGGTGCAAAATCCATAAACAATCCCAAATGGCCTGTAAAATGTGCAGGCTTCATTTTTTGCAAGTTTGCGAGATTGGATTTATCCATCGCCAAAATATAATCAAACTCATCAAAATCATCCTGTGTCACCAAACGCGCACGCAACACAGATAAATCATAACCACGTTTGGCAGCAAATTTAATTGTACGCGGATCAGGCGCACGACCAATATGCCAATCACCGGTTCCTGCTGAATCCACCAGAAATCTTTTTTCAAGGCCGGCATCGACAATCAGCTTTCGCAACACACCGTCAGCGGTTGGTGAACGGCAAATATTTCCTAAACAGACAAATAGAATTTTTTTCATATAATCAACCAAAAATTACAATTCCCCTCTCCCCTGCCCCTCTCGGTAAGTGTTCCTGCTTTACTCTACCTCCTGCTTCCTGCAGTCGTCCCACAAGGGGAGAGGGGAATTGATCCTGTTCGAAAATTTTATTTGAAATCCCATCTTTCGAACTTTTCTTCAGATTGTATAGAACTCGAATCAACTCCCTCTCCCTTGATGGGAGAGGGCTGGGGAGAGGGTGTTTTACATTTCCAATAATTTCCTAACTCTAATCAAATCTTCTTCCGTATCCACACCACCCGGCACCGCCATGCAGGCTTCTTCGATATGAATGGCGTGACCATTGGCTAGCACGCGTAATTGTTCCAAGGATTCAATTTTTTCAAGATCTGCTTGTGGCCAGGTTACAAATTCATTTAATAAAGAAACACGATAAGCATAAATACCAATATGTCGTTGCGCAGGAAATTGTTCAGGTAAAGTAATCGCATCGGGTTTTGCAAAATGATCGCGAGGCCAAGGGATTGGAGCACGACTAAAATAAAGTGCTTTACCTTTGGTATCTTTCACTACTTTGACAATATTCGGATTGCGAAAATCTTCAAGTGAATGGATAGGTTCACTTAAGGTCGCCATGCTCGAAAATGCATTGTTGAATAAATTAGTGGCGACTTGATTAATCACTTGCGGCGGAATCAAAGGTTCGTCGCCCTGTACATTGACCACTATATCATCGGGCTCTAGACCAAATTGTTGCGCAACTTCTTGCAAACGGTCAGTTCCCGAGTTGTGTGTTGCTTTGGTCATACACACATTAGCGCCAAATTCTTTAGCGACTGCTTCAATGCGTGCGTCATCTGTTGCAATTATAACTTTGACCGCATCACTTTGACGCGCACGTTCGTAAACATGTTGAATCATAGTTTTACCCGCAATCAGTTTTAATGGTTTTGCCGGTAACCGTGTTGACGCATAGCGTGCAGGAATCACAACATAAAATTTCATTCTACAAGATCACCTTTATAATCAAGACGCAAAATATTGCGTCTCTACAATTCAATTCCGTAGAGACGCAATATTTTGCGTCTACTTTTAACGTAGACAAATTATTTAGACAAATCGACTTTTTGCAACCGAATTGCATTTACTCTTTCCATAAATTCCTGCCAAAAACGCTCATCCAATCGCGCCTCAACAACCAGATAATACCAATTGTCTTTGGCAAAGCCTTTACATTTCACCGCATCTTTTTCTGTCATTAATACTACTTGATCGTCCGCAAAGGAAAAATCATTTTCTGAATAAGCATAGTGATCGGGAAAATCATGTTCGGTAAAATCCAGACTCAATTCTCGCAAGGTTTGATAAAAACGTTGCGGATTACCAATTCCTGCGACTGCGTGAAATTTTGTTTTTTGCAAAGCAGCAAGCGGCAGTATTGCAGAGGTTTTTAGATTTACCCAATGAACCGGTTTAATATCCATTTTATGAAAATTATCGAGAGGTGGATTCACCGATGGATTATTCACTACCACCATGTCGACTGTCTTTAATCGTGAAATTGCTTCGCGCAAAGGCCCAACAGGTAATCGCCAAGCATTACCAAACCAACGTTGCCCATCAATCACAGCGATTTCCAAATGGCGACCAAAACTATAATCCTGCAAACCGTCATCACTTAATACAACTGATGCATTTTGCTGACGCACTAATGATGTTGCCGCCATTCGATCAGGCCCAATAGCAATCGGACATTGAGTTTGGTTAAAAATACTGATGGGTTCATCCCCCGCTTCAACCGCAGTGGAATTTTCGGTGAGCAAATAAGGATATTGATTGGCCTGACTTCCATAACCACGGCTGATGACACCAGGCTGACAATCTTCTGACTGGAGTTTTTTAACCAGCGCAATTAATAGCGGTGTTTTTCCGGTTCCTCCCACTGAAATATTGCCAACAATAATTGTGGGGGTTGTGGGAGTTCTTTGGTTGAATTTAACTAAATAGAATCTGCGCAGATTTGAAAGCAAGACAAAAATAATCGCTAAAGGAAAAAGCAAAAGTGTCCAACGACTTTTGCCGTACCAGTTGTGAAGAAAAAATAATTCAAGGGAGTTTTTTTTCATGAGTGCTGTTCAATACCCCTCTCCCCTGCCCCTCTCCCACGAGGGGAGAGGGGAACTGGTTCTGTTCAATACTTTATTTGAACCCAACCCTTGCAAACTGACCTTCGTTTTCCTTCAGAATTCGTATCTGCTCCCTCTCCCTTGATGGGAGAGGGTTGGGGAGAGGGTGTTTATCTACTTCTCCGCTTCCGCATCCGGCATACGTGTTGTCATACGCAGATTCACAAAACCCAATTGTCCTGCTGCATCCATCGCCTGTACAACATATTGATGCGCCGATTTTGCATCTGCAGTAATGATCAATGGAATTTTGACATTACCATTAGCTGTTTTTTCCAATGCGGTTTTTAGTGTTTCGATTTTGGTATTCACCAATGCACGACCGTTCACAGCATAACAGCCATCAACCGCAATTAAAATTTCAATCTGCTCAGGTAAATCACTACTCGGCTGCCCATTCGCTTGTGGTAAATCCACTTTCAAATGGGTTTCTTTAGTAAATGAAGTCGAAACCATAAAAAATATCAACAACAAAAACACCACATCAATTAGCGGAGTTAAATTCACTTCATCATTGTTGGTCGATTGACGACGAAATTTCATCGCAATCTCCTTAGTTTTGTTTTACGTCAACACGACGTTCGCTGTGTAATGCATCAACCAGCTTGATCGACTCTTCTTCAAGCACTACCACAATCGAATCAATTCGACGCTGAAAGTAGCGGTGACTGATGGTGGCCGGAATTGCGACAATCAATCCAGCTGCCGTAGTGATTAATGCAACCGAAATGCCGCCTGCTAATGCCCCTGTATTGCCTGAACCTTGAATCATAATGGCGTTAAAGGTTTGAATCATTCCAAACACAGTACCCAACAAACCCAACAAGGGTGCAACGTTCGCAATTGTCCCTAATAACGAAATATATTTTTCAAGATCATGTATCACTTGATTGGCGGCTTCCTGAATAGAATCCTTCATCACGTCGCGGCCTTGTTTGGAATTACTCAAACCCGCCGCAAGAATTGAACCTAATGGCGATGATTGTTTTAGTTCACGCAGTTTGGCTGCATCCATTTGATTATTCTTCAACCAACTCCAAACTTGTGCCAAGAGTGTACGCGGCGCTATTTTGCTGGAATTCAAAGTCCAAAAACGCTCAATACTCACTCCCACCACAATCAACGAACACAGAATAATGGGGAGCATTAACCAACCACCAGACACAATTATCTCAAACACGCTTGATTCCTCTTGGCAAATAAAAGCGGGCGTAACCTTATCATAAGAACCGACAAGGAAAACCCCCGCAACTTCAAAAATTCTGGCAAAGGTTAAAACCAATACCGCTTATAACTACGCCGGTAAGAAAAAACCGGTAATTGCACACCCTGTTTCCATTGAAATTCTACTGCACCATCGGTTGCCGTATTAAATTCTTCACTATGGATGCTCTGGAACCTCTCCCGCACCTTGCGATGTGGATGCCCGTAACGATTCTGAAAGCCTGCCGAATAAACCACTTGCTTAGGATACAAAAATTCAACAAATTCCGGAGTCGACGAACTTAAACTGCCGTGATGCCCCACTAACAACATCTCAATATTGCGCGGTAATTTATTAGCGGCCAACAACTGCCTTTCAATCTCTTTTTCCATATCACCCGGCAACAGAATTTTTTGCCCCTGATAATCAATCACCAATAGACAAGAATAATTGTTGGCGCTGGCTCGTTTTCGCAGAGGCCAATGGATAAATTGAAAACTTACTTGATTCCATTGCCATTGCGGATACTCATGACAAGACTGAACTGACTTTGCTTTTCGATAAAGAGTCTGTTGTTGCTCTGTAGGCGAAAACACAGGTAAATATTGCCCAAGTAAAAGCTCATCCACTTCAATAGTTTCCATTAAGCCTGATAATCCACCCACATGATCCTGATCATTATGACTGACGACCAACTTATCCACTCTTGTGATGCCCTCTGACCGCAAATAGGGCGTAATAATTCCACTACCTGCATCAAAATTATCAGAAAAAGTAGCTCCAGTATCATAGACCATCGACTTGTCGCCTACCTGCACCACAATGGCTGTGCCCTGCCCCACGTCCAACACCAAGATTCGTAAATCGGGTTGATCAGGTTTGGGTAAACAATAATGCAGACTTAATGAGATGAATAATGCAACCACAATGATTGAGCGGGGAAAAAATCCACGCGGTAATAACATTAGTAGGCAACAAAAACCAATCCATAGATTCATGGCGGGCGATAAGGCAATAACTGGATTTAATTTTCCTGGAGCTACACCCAATAATGATTGCAAAAATAGTAGTAAATGTTCCAATCCCCATTCGGAAAAAGATAAGAATAAATTACTTGCTATTGGTACAACATTTTCCAATAGTGCTGCCAACAATAAACAAGGCACCACAAAAAATGTAATTAATGGAATCGCTATCGCATTGGCTAAGGGCGCTATCAATGAAAAACTGCTGGTTAAAATCAGCAAAGGAATCATCAAACCTATAAACATAATCCATTGTGATCGGACAAATGCTATCAAACTATTTCCCAATCGACGAATTACAGATTTAGAACTATTGGGCTCAATCGTTTTTCTTCCTGAAAAACATAAAATCAATAAGCCCACTGCGCCAAAAGACAACCAAAAACCCACGTCATAACCCGCTAAAGGATCTATGATCACCACACAGGCCAAAGCCAAACAAAATACATCAACAATAGACGTTTCGCGGCGCCATAAACAAATCCAGTAAAATAATGAAATCATTAACAGGGTTCGGACAGTTGGAATATTGAATCCTGCCAATGCAGAATAAAACGCAGCGAAACCTATCGCGCCTAAGTATGCAAAATACTGTGCAGGCCAAGGAATAGAGATCAACTGAAGAAAACGCCCCACCAACAATCCTAGATAAAAACCAAAAATGGCAAGAAAACCTACGTGTAATCCAGAGATTGCAATTAAATGATTAGTACCGGTTTGCTGCATCAGCAACCAATCTTTTTGATCCACTAACGCAGAATCACCAATCAACAATGCGATTAAAATACCTTTTTGTGGCGAGTCACTTTGATTCACAATCCAGTGTTGCAAATGATAACGTTGTTGATCAATCCAATTCACAAATTTTGCTCTGTGAGTATCATCAGTTACGCGGTTATCACCCTTCAACACATAACCGGTTGCACCTACTCCACGCCTCATTAACCAAACCTGATAATCAAAACCTGCTGGATTAACCATGCTGCGGGGCCGATGTAATTTCACTCGCAACTTCCAATTCTCTCCTGGCTGCAATTGGGGTGGTGTTTGATAAGGGCTGATATACCAAGACAATTGAACTTTATCAGGAATATTCTGCTGAAGATTTTTTCCATCTGGCGTTTTGATATTTTCAACATCCAGTATAAATCGAATTTGTCGGGATTCCTGTTTAGGCAACCCAACCACTGTGCCGTATAGAATAAATTCATTGCCGGAATCAGAAGCTAAGAGTTGATGTGATAAATACTGATGGCCGAAATAAATACCCGCAGTCAACCCCAAACAAATAGGTAAAATAGGCTTGAGACGCCTAAAAAATCTTAGCAACAACAGAATTGGGAAAAGCAATAGAAGACTATAGAGAGAGGGTAGATCCGGAAACAGACTTACCGATAAAACAGCAGCAGAAAATAAGACCAGGTAAAGCGGCATAATTCATCCTTGAATTACAAATTCATTTAATTAAAACATTAGGCCTTCTTGGGTAGAAAACCAATATCCATCCAATATTTTTTAGCATTATTGGGATCAATCAAAACAGTAAGCGTATCTGATTTTATAAAATCTTGCGGATCAAACCAAATGTTATCACTTTCAAATTCATGTAATTCATTGGTGGCAGGATTTAACCACTGAGCAATAATTACATAAGGGTTTCGACCGTTAACAGAAAGTGATTCATTTAAACTAACTCCCTGAAATGTTGCCTGCACAGGGCGACCATTGGCTTGTAAATAATCCCGATTTTTATTTTGAAAATACCCTACCAGGATAATTACACCACCTATCAGGAAAAATATCCCACCCATAACACTTAAAATGATGGCACCTAAATACAAACTAACCACACCATTAATTTGTGCATCTTGTGGATTGGCTTCGGAATATAAAACTTCAACCTTTTCACCAATATCATAACTTGCGGGATTACTCGACACAGAAGACACAAATTGGTAAGGCGCATCGTCTTGAGTGCGAAAATTAACAACCGGAGCGTACATGGTTGAACCATCAGATTTATGGGTTTCAAAATCAACCACTTCTCCCTCGGCAACTATCGCAGTGGATACAAACTCACTGGTATTTTGATAGAGAAAAAATGCACCCACCAACATGGCCAAACCGATTACAGCAAACGTATATTTAATGATAGAAAGTGTTTTCATGGAACCACCTCGTTAACTCTTATTTGAATTTTTACACTGGGCTGCGAATGCTGTCATAAAACCTCTATCTATGCCAGCTAGACTCATCTCTTTGAAAACAAGAATGAGCTAAATAAAAAGCACCAATCTAGGCTTTTGATAGTTTTTATGCTCAATTATCGGCATAATGCCCAGCTTTCTTTCAGGTTGTATAGTTGCTAATGGCTCGTAAGTTACTCAAACGGTTTTTTCCAAGCCCATCAGACATCAAAAATAAGCCTGCCCTGCACTTTTTGGGCGACTTGCTGCACGACCCCAATCTATTTCATCTCAATCGCCATTCCGTTTCTGTTGCATTCTTTTGGGGGCTATTTATTGCGATGTTACCCATTCCCGGGCAAATGGCAGTTGCATCTGTGGCAGCCCTCTTTTTTCGGTGTAATTTACCGATTGCCGTCGCACTGGTCTGGATTACCAATCCATTTACCATGGCGTTCTTTTTTTATATTGCCTATGAAGTCGGCAAATTTGTCCTGCAAATTGACGCTGAAACTTCTGCAAATATGACTATGGATTTTGGCGGCCTTTGGGATTTAATCGTCGACAATCAATATCGCGCTGCGCTTGACTGGTTAGGAAATGAATTAGGCAGCGTCTGGAAACCTTTTTTGTTGGGTTCGATCATGTGGATTGGCGTTTGGCGCCATGGGTTACTTTGGCATGCAGGCTTACTGGCGTTGGCATGCTGTTAAAGCCTGGAACAAGCGCAAGCTAAAACGAATTAATCAGGGCTGATTTTTTTTCGGAACCCTGTCTCAGGAATCACAAATCCAATCAGCCCCCATACAGATTCAAACTTGAAAAAGCGTTAAATAAATATCTGCATTTCCTCGCCAATTTTTTTACGCATCTCCATCAGTTTTATCGCCGTAGCATGCTGTTGTTGATCCTCTTCGGTTTGCGGAATCCACTCAGGAACTCTGACCGGCTGGCCAGACTCATCAACAGCAACCATGATCACTATGCAATGGGTAGTGAGGCGACGGCTTAGCGATTTAGGATCACAAGCATTGACTTCAATCGCAATATGCATGGACGAACTACCGGTATAAATAATTTTTGCATTAACCTCAACCAAGTTTCCCACATGAATAGGCGACACAAAACGAATACCGCCGGCATAGGCAGTTACACAATAGCGACTACTCCAACCTGCTGAACAAGCATAGGCATCAAGATCGATCCATTTCATTACCGCACCACCGTGAACTTTTCCACCGAAGTTAACATCTTGTGGCTCTGCCAAAAAACGCAGTGTGATCTCTCGTTGTGGACTACTCATGACTAATCTCATCTATAAAAAAGAAAAATACTTAAGATAAAACTCCACAGGAGTTTGAAATCTTAATTGAAGCTCAATTAGGTTGAATTTAAAACGGATAGTTAAACTCAAGATTTTTTAGGTTTGATAATTTTGGGCGAATGATTAGCCGCTCGCAATTTCTTCTCGTGTCGCTCACGCTGTATTTTTTCATCGCGACTTGGCACTGTAATTTTTGTTAATTTATTACTGTCAAAACCCGCCGTTAAACACAAATCCGCAATTTCTTTTTCGGTTAATTCTAACCACTGCCCAACACGAACATGTGATGGAATAAAAATATTAGCGTAACGAACTCGTTTTAACCGACTGACTTTAACGCCTTGCGATTCCCATAATCGGCGAACCTCACGATTGCGCCCTTCCATCACCACACAATAAAACCAACGGTTGCGCGATTCACCTGCACCTTCCACAATATCGGTAAAGCGTGCAACACCATCCTCAAGTAAAACACCTTCACGCAAAGCACGTAACATCTCATCATCAACGTTACCTTGAATGCGCACCAAATACTCACGATCAATAACAGAGGAAGGATGCATTAATTTATTGGCCAATTCACCATCATTGGTAAACAACAATAAACCACTGGTATTGAAATCCAAACGCCCTACTGAGATCCAACGTTCACCTTTTACAGATGGCAAACGATCATAAACACTCGGGCGACCTTCAGGATCAGAACGAGAACAAATTTCGCCTTCAGGTTTGTTGTAAAGAATTACACGGCGGCGTGAAGCTTCTGGACTGATAATAATCCGTTGGCCATTCACAAAAATTTTATCTTTGGGCGTAACACGATCACCCAATTTTGCAATTCGATCATTAATCTTGATATGCCCAGCTTCAATAACGCTTTCTATTTCCCGACGGGAACCAATTCCAGTACGAGCCAATACCTTTTGTAATTTTTCACCGCTGGGTGATGGAGCCGCTTGAGAAACTTCAGTAGAGGTTTTATCCGCACTGACTGATTTTTTCTCAAGTGGTTTTTTTTGATAAGTTTTCTTTTCAACTGATTTTTTTTCAGCTGTTGACTTTGCTTTGTTAGCAACCGCTGGCTTCACAGCCCTGGCGGGTTTTTGGGGTTTGTCTGTAATTTTTTTCACCTTAAAAAATAAAAATAGAATTCAAATCTTCACCCCCTCCTAACCTCCCCCTTGGCAAGGGGGAGGGACTTTACTCCCCACTTAATACAAAGTGAGATCTGTCCCCTCCCCTTGCCAAGGGGAGGGCTAGGGTGGGGTGAAATTAATTTTCTGGCTGCTTCTCTATTCCTGATTCCATTTCATCATCCACTGCATCCATAAACGCTTCTTCACCATCCACAAACTCTTCAGTAACCGGCTGAGCTTCCAGCTCAGTTAATGATGGCAAATCAATTTCATCCGGGATTGGGGCATCAGTGTCTTTTTGTCCAACACCCTCCTCCACCAGATTTAACATAGGATTAATTTCGTCGAGATCCCGAATTTCACTCAAGCTTGGCAATTCCTCCAAACTTTTTAAATTGAAATAATCCAAAAATTGGCGAGTTGTCGCATAAAGAGAAGGTCGACCCGGAACATCTCTGTGGCCTACTACTTTTACCCAATCACGCTCCAATAAGGTTTTCATAATATGAGAGCTAACTGCAACGCCACGAATTTCTTCGATATCACCGCGTGTAATCGGTTGACGATAAGCAATCAAGGATAAAGTTTCCAAGAGTGCACGTGAATATTTTTGCGGTTTTTCATCCCACAAACGTCCAACCCAAGGTGCCAAATCGTCACAAACTTGAAAACGCCAACCGGATGCCACTTCTTTCAATTCAAAACCACGGCCTTTAGTATCGGCTTGAATATCTTCCAAACAGGCTTGGATTTCTTCTTTGCTGGGCGCAACAAAAG
Organism: Cellvibrio sp.; assembly: GCA_016712405.1. Lineage (GTDB taxonomy): Bacteria > Pseudomonadota > Gammaproteobacteria > Pseudomonadales > Cellvibrionaceae > Cellvibrio. The sequence continues at coordinate 641,709 of JADJRD010000001.1, forward strand.
TATCAAACAATTCAAGAATTTTTCCGACTGACATAGGCTGACCCGCAGCCAATACAGCACCTTCAACAATCCGTCGCAACATTGCCTGATCAACTGGCATTTGCGTTGGCAGCGCCACTTCTACGCTATCATCAACATCCGCTTGCGCAATTTCATTTACGTCGGGTTGATCAAGCTCATCAGTTTCGAGATCATCAATAATGTCGTTCATAATAGGTCTACAAATAAAAAGTTATTGACTGCGAGCTTTGACGTGAATCGGACCAAAAGCTTCGCTTTGTACAATTTCTACTAAAGATTCTTTAATTAATTCCATTACCGCCAAAAAGGTCACTACAACACCCAATCGCCCTTCTTCCACTTTAAATAAACTCACAAAAGGCACAAAACTTTGATTGGCCAGACGATCTAAAACTTGTGCCATACGTTCACGAGTGGATAGCTTTTCTTTTGATACGTGATGTGACTCAAACATATCCGCACGACGCAATACTTCAGAAAGTGCAAGCAACAACTCCTGCAATTCCACATCGGGTTCAGGACGAATCAAACTGCGATCCGGCGCTTGTGCTGTGGCGACAAAAATATTACGCCCGACACGCGGTAAAGCATCTACATCTTCCGCCGCTTGTTTAAACCGTTCGTATTCTTGCAAACGACGAATCAGTGAAGCACGAGGGTCTTCTTCTTCCTCTATTTCCTCACCGGAGCGCGGCAATAACATACGGGATTTGATCTCTGCCAACATGGCGGCCATCACCAAATATTCCGCAGCCAGCTCAAACTGATGGGACTGCATCAGATCTACATAGGCCATATATTGGGTAGTGATTTGCGAGACATTAATATCCAGAATGTCGATATTCTGGCGACGAATTAAATACAGGAGTAAATCAAGAGGGCCTTCAAAGGCTTCAAGAAACACCTCTAATGCATCAGGAGGAATATAAAGATCCTGCGGCAACTGGGTGTAAGCCTTGCCATGCACCATAGCAAAGGGCATTTCACTTTGTTGCGGTGCTGAAACCGGCGGCACAGCATCAAACGATTGCTGTACGGGTGTCGATTCAGGAGTATCCAAGGTTTCTGTCACAGGTCATTTCCAACAGGCTTAAAACAAGGGCGGCATTATAGCCCGAGCCATCAAAGCCTGTCACACAAGAAGATCTAACCCATAAATCCCTCAAAGTCACCCTTGCCCTGACGAATCAATTCCGGGGCTTCTTCTGTAAGATCAATTACTGTTGTAGGTTCAAGACCACAAAAACCACCATCAATGACCAGATCAACGTGATGCTCCAGCTGCTCCCGAATTTCATAAGGATCACTCAAGGGAAACTCATCGCCCGGAAGCAATAGGCTGGATGTCATCAGAGGTTCAGCTAATTCAGTCAACAGCGCCTGAGCGATAGGATTGTCTGGAACGCGCAAGCCTATGGTTTTACGTTTAGGGTGTAATAACCGACGAGGAACTTCCGATGTAGCCTCAAGGATAAAAGTAAATGCACCAGGGGTACTTTTTTTAAGCAGACGGAAACTTTGGTTGCTGACTTTGGCATAGGTAGCCAGCTCAGATAGATCCCGGCACATCAACGTAAAATTGTGGTGCTTGTCTAATTGACGAATAGCCCGAATTCGCTCAAGTGCCTCTTTGTCGCCTATATGGCAACCCAATGCATAAGCAGAATCAGTAGGATAAATGATTAATCCACCCTGCCGAATAATCTCAACGGCTTGATGAATTAATCGTGCTTGTGGATTTTCAGGGTGAATACGGAAAAACTGCGCCATTAGAAAACTCTCAATTTACTGCATGTTTGACTGCATAGTTAAATCAAAACCCATTAACTGCCAAATGGGCTTGGCCTTTTCGGGAAGAGGACCAAAACTCCCCAGTTCCTGCCAAGGCTGATTGGGTTGATGAAAGTCTGATCCACAGGATGCATAGAGGTTGAATTGATTAGCAATACGAACGAGATCATCAGTCATAGGTTTGGCCTGAATTCCACTAATTACCTCTATTCCATCACCACCCAATTCAGCAAATTCTCTAACTAATTGGCACAACTTGGTTCGTGTGAGTTCATATTTGGCGGGATGAGCCAAAACTGCACAACCTCCTGCCCCCTTAATCCAGCCAATAACTTGCTTCATTTCCGGCCATTGGTATTTAACATCAGCCGGCTTACCTTGGCCGAGATACTTCTTAAAAGCCATATTCATATCTTTCGCATATCCATTGGCAATTAAATGTTGGGCGAAATGTGGTCTGGCTAAAACAGCGCCGCCTGCATATTCACGCGCAGCTTCCAAGGAATTCTCTATACCCAACTTGCTTAATTTTTCTGCAATTTGTATGGATCGCTGTTCGCGAGACAAGGTTTGGGCAGTAATAGCATCCTGTAAAAGCTCACTCTCAGTACAAATATTCAAACCCACAATATGAATACCGCCCCTTGCCCACTGACTGGAAAATTCTATTCCCGGTATCAAGGTCAATCCGACTTCCGCAGCAGCCACTTCTGCCATTTGCAGACCAGCTATGGTATCGTGATCCGTGATTGAGAGGACTGAAACGCCCTTTTCTTTGGCTCGTAAAACCAAAGCTTGCGGACTTAAGCTACCGTCTGAACAATCGGTATGACAATGAAGATCAAATATCACTAGACACCATAACAAATCCAATAATTAACAACACTTTCACAAGTAGTTTCAAGATGACTGATAATTTAACCCGCAATGACTCACAAGCCGACACACTAAACCATTCCGCCAAAAAACCCAAACGTGAAAGTTTGTTATTGAATTTGGCAATGAATATTTTGTTACCAACCTTGATATTAACGAAATTAAGCACAGATGATCGCTTAAAATTTACTTACGCATTGATATTGGCTCTGTCTTTTCCATTGATTTACGGACTTCGTGATTTCGCCCTCAATAAACGTTTCAATGTTTTTTCCATCATTGGTTTTATCAGTGTATTGCTAACGGGTGGAATCAGTTTGTTAAAACTGGATACCCAATACTTAATTATTAAGGAAGCTGACGTACCCGGTTTAATCGGCCTTATTTGTTTTGCTTCAGCCTTAACACAAAAACCCTTGGTGCGATTTTTTATTTACAACGACGATATTTTCAATGTTGAAAAAATGTTGGCTGCAGTAAAGGAATCTAAAAAAGAAATTGAATTCGATAAAGCATTGCGCAATGGCACTTTTATGATTGCCGGTTCATTTTTTTTATCATCCTTACTTAATTATGTATTAGCAAAAAAGATTTTAATTAGCCCTATGGGCACAGCAGCCGCAAATGCGGAAATTGGACAAATGAACGCATTAAGTATTCCTGTTATCGCCATTCCTTCAACGATTGTAATGATTATCGCGATTTTTTATATTTTCCATCAAATCAAAAAACTCACCCAATTAAATCTCGAAGATCTTATGCATCTTCATGACAAAAATTAAGGCGCCCTATGCTCTACGCGATTATAAGTGAAGACTTTCCTGATAGCTTGGTATTACGCATGACGGCTCGCCCCGCACACATTGCTCGCTTGCAGACACTGCAAAACGCAGGAAGATTAGTGTTAGCTGGCCCTCATCCCGCTATTGATAATCTTGATCCTGGCAATGCGGGTTTTAGCGGCAGTTTAATCGTTGCAGAATTCGCTTCACTGGAAGAAGCCAAAATCTGGGCGCAGGATGATCCCTATGTGTCTGCGGGTGTTTACGCAAAAGTGACCGTCAAACCTTTTAAAAAAGTATTTCCACAATAAGGCGAATAATATGAAGAAAATCCTGTCTTTTTATTGGGCTATTTATTTAACTTTAGCTTGCTTGTTTTTGTCTCCACAAGTGTTCGCGACAGATCGTTATGTTTCTGATGTTGTGTATATCGCATTACGCAGTGACAAAAACCCCGAATCAAGTATTGTTCAACGCAGCATCGTCAGCGGCACCAAATTAACTTTCTTGCGAGAAGAAACGGGCACAGATAACAACCTTTGGAGCCTAGTCATTTCTCCAGAAGGTAATGAAGGATGGGTGCGCAGCTTCAACATTAGCGCCGAACCTACAGCAGCCATGAAACTTGCCAATCTTCCAAACGAGGTGCAAGACAGTGCAAAAATTATTGCTGAAAATCGATTATTTAAAGAACAACTTGAGAAATTGCAAAATGAACATCAAACATTGCTAACCGACACAGAAGATATGCGTCAAGCAGCAACCACCTCGTTAAACCTTGAAGAAGACAATCAAAAAATTCATGCCGAATTTCAATTAATTCAAACCGAACGCGACATGCTGAAAGCAGAAAATGAACGATTGAAAGATACAGATCGTTTTCACCAATGGGTGTACGGTGGTGGATTGTTAATCGCTGGCGTATTCCTGTCATTTTTATTGCAAGCCTTTGGCCGCAGAAAACGTCATTCCGAATGGCGATAAGGAGAATTTTATGCGATCTACTCTGACAAGTTTTTGTTTTGTATTCTTACTATTCAGTCAAATCAGTAAAGCGGAGAATACACAAGTTTTATTGCAAACCGATTTGGGTAATATTCGTATTGAGCTTTATGAATCACTGGCTCCCATTACAGTGAAAAATTTTTTAACCTATGTAGATTCAGGCTTTTACAACGGCACTATATTTCATCGCATAGTACCCGGCTTTGTTGTTCAAGGCGGTGGCTATACCTTTGATTTTGCAGAGAAGAAAACCAATCCTGAAATTAAAAATGAGTCAGACAATGGCTTAAATAATGACTACAAAACCATCGCGATGGCACGCACGGCTAATCCTGACAGCGCTTCTTCACAATTTTATTTTAATTTAAAAGATAACCCTTCTCTTAATGCCCATGGTGATGCACATGGTTATACGGTTTTTGGTCGAGTAATTGATGGCATGGATATAGTCGAAAAAATTGCTCAAGAACCAACAGGTATGTTTAAAAGTTTTCCTGAAGCACCCAATTATGCAGTAAGAATTTTAACAGCGAAAAGAGTTACTGCCGGGTCCATCACCAATCCCGCTCCTGTCAAAAGCCCATTAGAAAATTCACGCATAAAAGACGCTATCATTTCAAAACCTCAGTAAATATTATGAAACACTCTACTGCATTAAGCGTTAACCTGAACAAAATTGCCTTAATTCGCAACTCACGTGAAGGTAATTTTCCTGATGTTGCCGAGCATGGAAAAATATGTCTGAATTTTGGTGCAGATGGACTCACAGTTCACCCTCGCCCGGATCAACGTCATATCCGCCCGCATGATGTGATAGATATTGCAGAATTATTAAAAGATTATCCCGATAGAGAATTTAATATCGAAGGCAATCCTTTTGCGGAATCCATTAATCATTTCCCTGGATTTTTATCACTGGTGCGCTCAAGTTTGCCGGATCAATGCACCTTGGTTCCCGACAACAATCAACAACTCACTTCTGATCAGGGTTTTGATTTACGAATTTCCGGTGAAAAATTAAAACCAATTATTAATGAATTACATGACTTAGGCATTCGCGTCAGTTTATTTATGGACCCAGATAAAGATCAAATCAGCATGGCAAAAGAAATCGGCGCTGATCGAATCGAACTCTACACCGGCCCCTATGCTGCCGCCTACAAAAATGCAGATCAAGGCGAATCCATTTTCTTAAAGTATTTAGATGCAGCCATTCATGCCCAAAAAATTGGGATAGGCTTGAATGCGGGACACGATTTGAATTTACAAAATCTCGCCAACTTTCGCCGTGTACCCGAGTTATTGGAAGTATCTATTGGCCATGCCCTAACAGTAGAGGCCATCAGTATGGGATTGGAAAAAACCATTACTCAGTATATTGACCTGTGCCGAGCCTAATCAAATTAATATGAAGCCAACCAAAGATAATTACCGCGAAGACTCAACTGCTTATCGTGAAAAAAAGCAATTTTTTAATTCACTCTTAACTGTTTACGGTAGAAAAACTGTACTCGAAGCACTGCAAGACAAGCATGTACAAATTTATCGATTGCATTTAGCCGACAGCAATAAAAAAGCAGACATCATTGATGAAATCATTCAGTTAGCAACTGAAAAAAAAGCTGAAATTGTTTACCACTCACGCCAAGCGCTTTCACGCATTTCCAAAAATGCCAACCAGGATCAAGGTGTTGCTGCCGATTTGCGATTAACAGGTTATCAAACTTACGAAAATTTCATCAGCAATCGAAAAAAAATCGACAAACCTTTTGTATTATTAGCACTGGATAAAATTCATAACCCACAAAATCTGGGCATGATTATTCGCTCTGCTTGCGCTGGCAATATCGATGGTATTTTATTGCCCAACGAAGGCGGCGCACAAATTGATCCATTAGTCATTAAAGCCAGCGCCGGCACTATTTTTAAAGCGCCACTATTACGTTGTAATGACTTAAAAAAAACCTTAGAGGATTTTAAACAATTAGGCACAGCAATTTGTGCCCTATCTTCTCATGCGAAAACACCACTAAAAGAATTTAACCCAGAAGGCGATTGCATTTATATTTTGGGTAATGAAACTGAAGGGGTTTCCAAAGAAATTATGAATCTCTGCACTCACACCATCTGCATTCCGATGAATAATGGCGTTGAATCATTGAATGTTGCAGTGACGGCGGCGCTGATTGCGTTTAGATAGTCTATTTTTCTTGGGTTTTTTTTTTTTCAAGCGTTTGGTTTTCAGGGGCGCTAAATAATACAAAACCTGTCCGGCAAAAGGCTTTTCCAGATAGGCATGAGTATCCGGTTTTTTCTGTGTATGTAAAAATCCTAGCTGATGCCCAAATAATCCCAAAGAGCGACCAGGAAGCAGATATCCCCAAATCAGCTGCCTCACCTCCATCGTCTGAAAATTCTTGATTATCACGAAGGCTGCAGGTGAATATCGATATCACCAAAATCAACAGTTTGATAACGACAGCGCAGGATGACATTTGGCTAGCCCTTCTGAGGTTGGGCATGACTACAAAAGTTTTGGCTATGCGGAAGTAATGCAGCTTATCTTGATAAAACCGAAGACAACACTTAATTTTATTCTTGAGGGTATAAATGAAAAAGACCGCTAAGAAAGCGGTCTTTTTTGAAATTGGCGGATCGGACGGGGCTCGAACCCGCGACCACCCGCGTGACAGGCGGGTATTCTAACCAACTGAACTACCGATCCAATACTGACTCTGACTTGGTGGGCGGTACAAGACTCGAACTTGTGACCCATGCCTTGTAAGGGCATTGCTCTACCAACTGAGCTAACCGCCCCCGTCGAGAGTCGCGCATTTTACCGATTTTGCTTTGAGTGTCAACCTAAACTTGGTAACAAATTTCCTGACTGATTAACCGTTGCTGGTTATAATGAAATCCCCAGTCTTTCAGGCCCTTAATCAATCGTGTCAGATCTTGTTTTCGATGAATTCCATTACCAATCGCAGCTAGCATTAAAAATACAAAAGCTAAAACAGGGTTTTGCAAATTTCAATATCGGTAACATTGAAGTTTTTTCTTCGCCAATTAAACATTTTCGCATGCGCACCGAATTTCGCGTCTGGCATAAAGGCGATCAATTGGATTTCGTGATGTTTGGAACGGATAAAAAACCTTATGCCGTCACAGAATTTCCTATAGGCTCCATCACCATCAATCAACTGATGCCGCAATTAATTCAATTGTTAAATGCTGATACTGATTTGAAACAAAAACTCTATCAAATTGATTTCTTAACTACACAAGCTGGCGAGGCCCTGATCACGCTGATTTACCACAAACAACTGAACGACAACTGGACTGCCAAAGCCAAACAGCTTAAAGATCATCTTAAGATTGATATAGTCGGACGAAGTAAAGGCCAAAGAATTTTAGTTGATAAAGAGTATGTGATCGAAAAATTTACAGTAGATGCGCAAGAATTCGCTTATCAACAGGTTGAAGCCAGCTTTACCCAACCCAATGCAGTCATTTGCCAATCCATGTTGAATTGGGCAGCAAATAATAGCAAAAACATTCATCAGGATTTATTAGAGCTTTATTGTGGAAATGGTAATTTTACTCTACCGCTTTCAAAAAACTTCAACAAAGTAATGGCAACCGAAATTTCTAAAACCTCTGTCGATTCTGCGTTATTTAATATTGAACAAAATAATATCGACAATATCGCAATTGCCCGCATGTCGAGCGAAGAGTTTGTACAAGCATTAGATGGAACAAGAAATTTTTTTCGGCTAAAACATGTCAATCTAGAGGACTATCAATTCTCAACTATTTTTGTTGACCCACCTCGCGCTGGGCTAGATGATAAAACCGTTGAGATCACACGAAGATTCGATAATATTATTTACATCTCCTGTAACCCGGAAACCCTACATAAAAACTTACTCAAGATAACCCAAACACATGAAATAAAAGCCTTTGCTGCTTTTGATCAATTCCCCTACACTCATCATTTAGAGTGTGGAGTCATTTAAAAAGATTACCCTAAAAACAATAAAAGCTATTAATGGGAGAATTAGCGGATTCAAAAGACTCAAGGATTAATTCCGTTCAACACCAAATTTTACTTTCATAAACCGTGATTTCAAAGCAATCAAGAGTCCCGCCAAGGTCACTATGATCATACCTATAATTCCCATAGTATCCGGAATAGTATCGAAGAGAATCCAGCCGAGGAATCCAGCCCAGAGAATTTGTAAATAAGTGACAGGTGCAAGTGTTGACGCGGGTGCATAACGATAAGCTAGCGTGAAAAGATAATGACCGACACCACCGGAAACGCCCAAAAATAAAAACAATGCCATTTCAAACAGTGTTGGATTTTTATTTTCCCAAAACCATGGCAATAATAAACCATAAATAATCGAGCCCATAAGTGCAGCATAAAACAACATGGCGAGAGCTTTTTCAGTACTGGCTAAAACACGCGACAATAATTGATAAATTGCCCCCATCACTGCACCCAGTAATGCAAACACAACACCCAGAGGATCCAATCCACTCCCTGGACGCACAATTAACATCACACCCATAAAACCAATAATAACGGCTAACCAACCGATGATGCCGATTCGTTCATCCAAAAGTGTTCTGGCGAGCAGGACCACAATAATTGGAGCAGAAAAACAAATGGCTGTGGTTTCTGCTATAGGCATTCGTTGCAGAGCCAGAGCCATAAAAAGCGACACTACAGCCAGAGTTGCACCACGAACCATGACCCAACTACGGCGCTGGGTTTTTACCAAAGCCTGAGAATGTCGAGGTGCCCAAATAGCCAGCATTAAAAACAAGTGGACTAAATATCGCATGGCAACAACAACAGGCACATCATAATGAGTGGTTAAATATTTGGTACAACTGTCCATACAGGCAAACAGAAACCAAGCGACAGATGCCAATAAAATTCCTTTAACAGGATGGTGATGTAATAGAGACTGCGAATGAGAAGTCATAATGTAATTAAAGAATTAAAAAGGCTGCATAAAGCAGCCTTTTAAAACAAAAAATATTCAGCAATTAATTACGCTCAATTTCAGCACTGTCTTCAAGTGCTTTTTGGAAATTGGCAAAATTTTGTTGCCCGATCATATTACTCAGCTGAGCGGTGAGTGCCGTCTGTTGCTCAAGAGGCAATTGCGATTTATCACCATTTGTTACGGCCAATACACTTATCACAGCGTAGTCGCCATTAGCTAAGGAAATTCCACTAATGCTAGATTTATTTTCCAAAGGTTTAGCCATTGAGAATGCATGGCGAAGCAATTCCATATCTACATCGGCACTGCTACGGGTTGCACCCTTCACTTCTTTTAATTCATAACCCGCTGCTTGAGCAACCTGAGCTGAAGTTTGGCCTGATTGAATTTGCTTGATGTAGTCTTGTGACTTTTGCGCTAGAAGCTCACGCGCTTTTTTATCTTTAAGCAATGCAACAATTTGCTCTTGAACTTCAGCCAAAGGTTTTAAATGGGCAGGTTGATGTTCGGTTTTTTTGATGACAACTACATGTGAAGGCTCTAACTCAACGGGTTCGCTGGCATTACCTTCTTGCAACACATCGTCAGAAAAAGCGGCTTCAACAAACTTAGGATTAGCCGCAATATCTTTTCCGTTGGTGCGAGCAAATAAACCGGTATTTTTAACTGTCAGACCTAGGCCAGGTGCCACATCACCCAATTTTTCTGCGTTATAGGTTTCTTCTTTCAGTTTTTCCAATTGAGTCAAAAATAAATTTTCAGCCTCGGCTAATTTCAATTGTTGCTCAATTGCAGAACGCTGCTCTTCGAAAGTCGGAGCGCTGCCTCCACGTTCGGCAAGCAATTTTATAAAGTGAGTGCCAGCTTCTGTTTTAACCGCCCCTGAAACTTGCCCGACTTGCAATGTAGCCAGTGCCTCTTCAAATTCTTTAGGGAAAATACTGCCATCGGTAAAACCTAAATCACCACCTTGATCTTTGTTGGCAAGGTCTTCTGAATAAGTTTTTGCCAAACCTGCAAAATCTTCTCCCGCAGCAATTTTACCTGCGATCTCTTTAACCAAATCCGGCTTATCACCTTCAATCAAAATATGCGCAGCTTGACGTTCAGGCGCAGCAACAAAATTAGCGACATTTTGTTCATATTGTTGACGCAATTGTTCTTCAGTGAAGCTCACTGATGAAACCAAATCTGCACTTCGTAATTCAATATAATCTACAGCTACTTGCTCATCGACAGTATATGCCTTTGGATTTGCCTGATATTCAGCTTGAATTTCACTTTCGCTCACTTCAATCGAATCCCGCAGTTGATTGACAGGAATTTGAAAATAATTGATATCGCGTGATTGAAAACCCAAAGCTACAGCTTGATCAAGTTCGTAAGGTAATAAAAATGAACTGGAGACAACGCCAGTTTGAATTTGATCCAGCAATGCCGCTTCTGAATTCATTTTAATAAATTCAGCATGAGTTAAATTTTGCATACGAAGGAATTGCTGATACTTAACCTGATCAAATTGTCCTTGCTCATTCTTTAAACCAAGGTCAGCCATCAATTCAGCTTCAACCGCACTGGCAGATACTGCCATGTTTTGTTTTTTGGCCAAACCCAGCAGTAACTTTTGGCGAATTAAATTATCCAGAACCGGACTACGCCAATATTCAGGGCTTTGATATTGTTCAGGAAGCTGACTACCGTATTGATTCAATAGCCGACTAATTTGATTTGAAATCGCTCGCTCCAATTCATTTTTCGTAACCGCTTCGCCATTCACTTTTGCGGCGCGATCCGCATTGAAATTCCAATTAAATAAAATCTCAATTCCAGATATTGCAAATAACAACACCAGAAAACCGATCAGTATGTAGGCAATAATACCTTTAGAATTGTCGCGTATATTTTGTAACATCGAATGCTCCTGACACTCTGGCTTTATCTATTGACTACCGAGTGAGGTTAAAAACTTTATCGCTCAAACAGTTAAAAAAAAAGCGCACCCAAGATGCGCCTTTCGTATTCTTGACTAGTTAAATTAATTAGCCCCGAAAGATTAATTAACAGCGTCCTTTAAGGCTTTACCTGCTTTAAAACCGGGAACTTTTGACGCAGGAATCGCAATTTCTTCACGAGTTTTTGGATTACGACCAGTACGAGCAGCACGCTCTTTCACGGCAAAGGTACCAAAACCAACCAATACTACTGAGTCACCTGATTTCAATGCATTAGTAATGCTTTCCATTACAGCATCCAATGCTTTGCCAGCAGTGGTTTTTGGAATGTCAGCAGACGCAGCAATAGCTTCAATTAATTCTGTCTTGTTCACGAGGCAACCCCTTTTTAATTTTATGTTTAAAAATACAACTTGAGGATTAGGTTTATCCCCACAATTGCTACGAAGAAAATGAGCTGCGATTTATACCAACTGATCCAGAGTGGGTCAAGGAAAGCCTGACGCTTTCGAGAAATCCCTCTGTTTTTGGATATAAATCGCACAAGATTACAAATCCAAGCCAAACAATAAAGGTTGATGCGTCCTGAAAAGTAACGTTTGAATAAAAACGCTTATTCACCCCTTACAAAACTTATCCACCTCAATGTGTGCTGATACGCTTTTCAGTACCCTCTTTTTGAGAGGCTTTTTTAAGCGCCTTGTACTCTTCATCGGTCAAGGGTTTAGGCTGATGCTGTAATGCCAAATGCAATACTTCATCAATCCACTTAACCGGTTTGATATTCAAATCCGCTTTAATATTGGCCGGAATCTCTTTCAAATCGCGCTCATTATCCGCTGGGATAATGACCGTTTTAATTCCACCTCTGTGCGCAGCTAAAAGTTTTTCTTTTAAGCCGCCAATGCGTAAAACTTCGCCACGCAAGGTAATTTCACCCGTCATAGCGACATCTGCTCGCACAGCAATACCTGTTTGCACTGAAACCAGTGCGGTACACATTGCAATACCCGCACTAGGACCATCTTTGGGAGTCGCCCCTTCTGGGACATGGATATGAATATCCACTTTCTCGTGATAATCAGGAGCTATGCCTAATGATTGGCCGCGTGAACGCACAACCGTTAGAGCGGCTTGTATAGATTCCTGCATCACATCGCCCAGTGAACCGGTTTTGATGATCAACCCTTTACCTGGAATAGCGGAGGACTCTATGGTGAGCAACTCCCCACCCACTTGTGTCCAAGCCAAACCGGTGACCTGTCCAATTTGATCATTCGCTTCAGCTTTTCCGAAATCAAATTTGCGAACGCCCAATAATTCTTCCAATCGTTCCGAGCCAATTTCATCTACAGTCAACTGTTTTCTTTGACATGCAAAGTCACCACTTTGCGACATAATTTGCCACTTCACGTTCAAGTCCACGTACACCCGCTTCACGCGTGTAGTAACGCACAATGTCGCGAATAGCTTCCTCTGATATCTTGATTTCATTATCTTTCAAGCCGTTGGCTTTGATTTGTTTCGGAATCAAATAGCGCGATGCAATCCCTAATTTTTCATCTTCGGTATAACCAGGAATACGAATTACTTCCATTCGATCAAGTAATGGACCTGGAATGTTCATTGAGTTGGAGGTACAAACAAACATCACATCAGAAAGATCGTAATCCACTTCCAAATAGTGATCGTTAAAATGACTGTTTTGTTCCGGATCCAACACTTCCAATAAAGCAGATGCTGGATCACCGCGATTATCCATACCCATTTTGTCGATTTCATCCAACAAAAACAGCGGATTTTTCACGCCGATTTTGGCCATTTTTTGAATCAACTTTCCAGGTAAAGAACCAATATAGGTTCGACGATGACCGCGAATTTCCGCTTCATCTCGCACACCACCTAAAGCCATACGAACAAATTCACGATTAGTCGCACGTGCGATGGACTCACCCAATGACGTTTTACCTACACCCGGTGGCCCAACTAAGCAAAGAATTGGCCCTTTTACTTTTTTCACGCGTTGTTGCACAGCCAGATATTCCAGAATGCGCTCTTTCACTTCTTCCAAACCGAAATGATCTTTATCGAGAATTTCTTCCGCTCGCTGTAAATCGTGGCGAACTTTACTGCGCTTGCTCCAAGGCACTTTTATCATCCAATCCAAATAGGACCTTAGCACCGAAGCTTCTGCCGACATAGGCGACATCATTTTCAATTTATTTAATTCAGCACGCGCTTTTACTTCTGCCTCCTTGGGCATTTGCGCTGCCACAATTTTCTTTTCTATTTCGTCAATTTCGTTGACGTCTTCACCCATTTCACCCAATTCTTTTTGGATGGCTTTGATTTGTTCATTCAAATAATATTCGCGCTGGCTTTTTTCCATTTGTTTTTTCACGCGGCCGCGAATTTTTTTCTCAACTTGAAAGACATCAATTTCGGTATCGATTAGCTCCAGCAAGTGGGTAATGCGTTTTGGAACCGAATCCATTTCTAATACAGATTGTTTTTTAGATAAATCCAACGACATATGCGCGGTGATGGTGTCAGCCAAACGACCAGGATCTTCAATGCCGGATAAAGATGCTATCACTTCTGTCGGCACTTTTTTACTAAGGGTGACGTACTGCTCAAACTGCTGCAGAAGTGTTGAGGAAAGCGCTTCCGCTTCGCGCGTAAACACATCGACACTGGGAATTAATTCAACATCTGCACTGAAAAAAGCACCTTGATTTTTTATATCATTAATAATTGCGCGCTCACGCCCTTCAATCAACACTTTCACAGTTCCATCCGGCAATTTTAATAATTGCAAAATACTGGCAAGTGTTCCTATGGTGTAAAGATCTTTTGCTTTGGGATCATCCTGCTGCGGATTTTTTTGTGCAACCAATAACACTTGCTTATCAGTCGCCATACCGCGTTCAAGTGCTTCGATGGATTTACCACGTCCTACAAATAATGGTGTCACCATATGGGGATACACCACCAAATCCCGCAAGGGCAATAGGGGAATATCCAGTAACGTTGAATCGATTGGAAATGATGTAGCCATTATTCATCTCTTGAGTAGATTAATTCTAAAAACAAGATTGGGGTCTATCAGGTGAAATTACAAGTTTTTGACACAAAAATACTTTTATCACAAAACGAAAATTCGGCGCCCATAAAAAAGGCGCCATAGGCGCCTGAAAATTTACTTAACCTTTGATCAATCTTCCGCTGCTGCTTTTGCAGGTTTTTCGAGATTCTCATACACCAAAAGCGGTTCGGATTCACCTTTGATTACAGATTCATCAACCACTACCTTAGCAACATTTTCTTCTGATGGAATTTTGTACATGGTATCCAACAAAACGGATTCCATTATCGAGCGTAATCCACGCGCACCTGTTTTACGACTTAACGCCCGTTCGGCAACAGCATCCAAGGCATCAGGGCGGAAATCTATTTGTACGCCTTCCATCTCAAACAAACGAGCATATTGTTTGGTCAGCGCATTACGTGGTTCAGTCAGGATTTGAATCAATGCTGCTTTATCCAGTTCATCCAAAGTAGCAATTACTGGCAAGCGACCCACAAATTCGGGAATCAACCCATAACGCACCAGATCTTCCGGCTCCAAATCATGTAGGGTTTCACCAAAATTGCGTTTTTCATCTTTGCTTTTGACTTCCGCACTGAAACCTATGCCGCCTTTCTCGGAACGGTCACGGATAACTTTATCCAAACCAGCAAAAGCGCCACCACAAATAAACAGGATGTTTGACGTATCAACTTGTAAAAACTCTTGTTGTGGATGCTTACGTCCACCTTGAGGAGGAACAGACGCAATAGTACCTTCAATCAACTTCAATAATGCTTGTTGTACGCCCTCACCGGAAACATCACGGGTGATAGAAGGGTTGTCTGATTTGCGCGAAATTTTGTCGATTTCATCGATATACACAATACCCTGTTGAGCTTTCTCAACATCATAGTCACATTTTTGTAGCAGTTTCTGGATAATATTCTCTACGTCCTCACCTACATAGCCCGCTTCGGTGAGTGTAGTCGCATCTGCAATAGTAAAAGGCACATCAAGCAAACGAGCCAAGGTTTCAGCTAACAAAGTTTTGCCGCTGCCTGTTGGTAACCAGCAAAATATTACTTTTACCCAGTTCAACAGCCTCCCTTGTCTTTACCTTGCTTGCCACCATGACGCAAACGTTTGTAGTGATTGTAAACCGCTACCGATAAGACTTTTTTCGCACGACGCTGGCCGATAACATACTGATCAAGAATGGAGGCAATCTCGTGAGGCTTGGGTAACTTGTCACCAGAACCCTCTGTTGGGGTTTCCTGTATCTCTTCACGAATAATGTCATTACATAAATCGACACATTCATCACAGATGAATACTGACGGACCGGCTATCAACTTCCGCACTTCATGCTGACTTTTGCCGCAAAAAGAGCAATACAGAAGCTTGCCGTTTTTGTCTCCGCTATCGCTGTGATCACTCATTGGAACACTCCGTAACTAATTTCATACAATTGTCGGGTTAATTCAGTAATTTTCAAGCTCTAAAACCGAAAACTGGCATCTAAAATTACAATTTTGCCAAGATTATCCCGATATTTACAATCTCTAACTCAAGTACCAGACTTAAGCTTTACCGACTACTTGACGCTTTTGAATCACTGCATCAACCAAGCCATATTCTTTCGCTTGCTCAGCTGACATAAAATTATCGCGTTCAGTGTCCAGGGCGATTTTCTCAACTGATTGACCCGAATGCTCAGCCATTAATTCGTTCAAGCGAGTACGAATTTTTAGGATTTCCTGAGCCTGGATATGAATATCCGACGCCTGACCTTGGGCTCCACCGCTTGGCTGGTGAATCATCACGCGTGAATTAGGTAAACAGAAACGCTTGCCTTTAGCACCAGCATTCAACAGGAAAGCCCCCATACTGCAAGCTTGACCAATACACATAGTACTGACGTCCGGCTTGATAAACTGCATGGTGTCGTAAATTGACATACCAGCAGTAACTGAACCACCAGGTGAATTGATATATAAATGAATATCTTTATCAGGATTCTCAGCTTCTAAAAACAACAGCTGGGCCACAACCAAATTGGCCATATAATCTTCGACAGGCCCCACCAAAAAGATCACCCTTTCCTTTAAAAGACGGGAATAGATATCAAAAGAACGTTCCCCACGAGCTGTTTGCTCAATAACAATCGGCACTAACCCACTGTTGATGGTGGGGGTTTGAGGCGGAAAATATATTTGCGACATGAGTAGTTAATTCCTTATGCATTAACAGGAAATAGGTAAAAGATTGCTGACCTAAGTGAGCTTAACTGCTGATGGGAGGATATGCCAGTCGAAACAGAAAAAATGCAAAGAGAGGTTATAAAAAAAGCCGCAAAATAAGCATTTTGCGGCTTTTTTAAGCAATTTAAGAAACTGCTTTAGGAACCCAAGTGTTACTTAATAAAGGTAATAACTGAGCTTCCATTTCCTGAGAGTAAGTTGCGCCAACCCCAACAGGAGGACTAAAACTCGCCATAGCCGTTACCAGTTGATTGACTTGAGAGCTCAGAAGTACAGCATCTGCAACTTCGATTTTATCCAATTGGTATGAAGCACCAGAGTACCAATTGGTAACAGTCACATTATCCACTGTACCAACTTGACTAATAATCAGGTTATTGCCGCTACGAGAGAACCATAAATTTTCAAGATCAACAGAACCAAAGTAGGCAACATCGATACCTGAGCTATCACTGTTATTGATAGTGTCCTGACCGAAACCAGAACCGAAAGAATAGGTGTCATTACCCGTTCCTCCATTCAAAGTGTCATTACCTGCTCCACCTTCCAACACATCATTACCGGAATCACCACTAAGGGTGTCATTACCCGCTTCACCATACAGCTTATCGTCGCCACTGCCTGCAGAAATACTGTCGTCTCCTCCCGCTGCATAAATGGTTTCATTCGACGCCGTCATAGTCACAGAGTTATTCGCATCACTGAAACGGAATGGCGCCACCGCAAACAATTGCGTCGGGGTGTAACTTGTACCATCAGCAAATTCAATCTTGCTGAATTTGTATGAACTCGAATAGTAAAAACTTTCTACCGTGATTTTATCACCAGTTCCATAATTGATGATTAAATCATTGCCGGTTTTATTTAATGTGATTTCTGAAATGTTCACATCAATGAATCGAATAATATCAATTTTGGCAGTATCGGAATCGTAGGTATTTAATGTATCGACGCCAGAACCTTTACGGAATATGTAAATGTCATTACCTGTTCCACCATTCAATACGTCATTACCCACACCTCCATCCAATATATCTGCGCCACTACCTCCGTTAAGCACATCATTACCTTCACCGCCTTCCAATAGATCACTGCCACTATCACCACTCAGAGTGTCATTACCAACTTCTCCATACAAGAAATCATTTCCACCCTGAGCACTTATGGAATCATCACCTCCACCGGCGTAAACAGTTTCATTCGACGCCGTCATAGTCACAGAGTTATTCGCATCACTGAAACGGAATGGCGCCACCGCAAACAATTGCGTCGGGGTGTAACTTGTACCATCAGCAAATTCAATCTTGCTGAATTCGTATGAGCTCGAATAGTAAAAACTTTCTACCGTGATTTTATCACCAGTTCCATAATTGATGATTAAATCATTGCCGGTTTTATTTAATGTGATTTCTGAAATGTTCACATCAATGAATCGAATAATATCAATTTTGGCAGTATCGGAATCGTAGGTATTTAATGTATCGACGCCAGAACCTTTACGGAATATGTAAATGTCATTACCTGTTCCACCATTCAATACGTCATTACCCACACCTCCATCCAATATATCTGCGCCACTACCTCCGTTAAGCACATCATTACCTTCACCGCCTTCCAATAGATCACTGCCACTATCACCACTCAGAGTGTCATTACCAACTTCTCCATACAAGAAATCATTTCCACCCTGAGCACTTATGGAATCATCACCTCCACCGGCGTAAACAGTTTCATTCGACGCCGTCATAGTCACAGAGTTATTCGCATCACTGAAACGGAATGGCGCCACCGCAAACAATTGCGTCGGGGTGTAACTTGTACCATCAGCAAATTCAATCTTGCTGAATTCGTATGAGCTCGAATAGTAAAAACTTTCTACCGTGATTTTATCACCAGTTCCATAATTGATGATTAAATCATTGCCGGTTTTATTTAATGTGATTTCTGAAATGTTCACATCAATGAATCGAATAATATCAATTTTGGCAGTATCGGAATCGTAGGTATTTAATGTATCGACGCCAGAACCTTTACGGAATATGTAAATGTCATTACCTGTTCCACCATTCAATGCATCATTACCTACTCCCCCATCCAACACATCATTCCAACTGCCTCCATTCAATGTGTCATTACCTTCCCCACCTTCCAACACATCATTACCGGAATCACCACTAAGGGTGTCATTACCCGCTTCACCATACAGCTTATCGTCGCCACTGCCTGCAGAAATACTGTCGTCTCCTCCCGCTGCATAAATGGTTTCATTCGACGCCGTCATAGTCACAGAGTTATTCGCATCACTGAAACGGAATGGCGCCACCGCAAACAATTGCGTCGGGGTGTAACTTGTACCATCAGCAAATTCAATCTTGCTGAATTCGTATGAGCTCGAATAGTAAAAACTTTCTACCGTGATTTTATCACCAGTTCCATAATTGATGATTAAATCATTGCCGGTTTTATTTAATGTGATTTCTGAAATGTTCACATCAATGAATCGAATAATATCAATTTTGGCAGTATCGGAATCGTAGGTATTTAATGTATCGACGCCAGAACCTTTTACGGAATATGTAAATGTCATTACCTGTTCCACCATTCAATGCATCATTACCTACTCCCCCATCCAACACATCATTCCAACTGCCTCCATTCAATGTGTCATTACCTTCCCCACCTTCCAACACATCATTACCGGAATCACCACTAAGGGTGTCATTACCCGCTTCACCATACAGCTTATCGTCGCCACTGCCTGCAGAAATACTGTCGTCTCCTCCCGCTGCATAAATGGTTTCATTCGACGCCGTCATAGTCACAGAGTTATTCGCATCACTGAAACGGAATGGCGCCACCGCAAACAATTGCGTCGGGGTGTAACTTGTACCATCAGCAAATTCAATCTTGCTGAATTCGTATGAGCTCGAATAGTAAAAACTTTCTACCGTGATTTTATCACCAGTTCCATAATTGATGATTAAATCATTGCCGGTTTTATTTAATGTGATTTCTGAAATGTTCACATCAATGAATCGAATAATATCAATTTTGGCAGTATCGGAATCGTAGGTATTTAATGTATCGACGCCAAAACCTTTACGGAATATGTAAATGTCATTACCTGTTCCACCATTCAATGCATCATTACCTACTCCCCCATCCAACACATCATTCCAACTGCCTCCATTCAATGTGTCATTACCTTCCCCACCTTCCAACACATCATTACCGGAATCACCACTAAGGGTGTCATTGCCCGCTTCACCATACAGCTTGTCATTACCACTGTCTGCATTGATGACGTCATCGCCTCCACCACCAAAAATAATTTCGGCAGCTGAGGTGAAATTAACAGTGTTGTTAGTTTCACCAAACTGGAATGGCACTACTGCAAATAATTGTGTTGGTGTGTAACTGGTTCCATCCGCAAATTCAACTTTACTGAACTCATAGGAACTGCTTGCGTAAAAACTGGAAACTGTAATCTTGTCATCATTTCCATAGTTGATGATTAAATCATTGCCTGATTTGCCTAAGGTAATTTCGGATAGAACCACATCTTGAAAAAGAATTGTATCAATGCGACCCGCTCCTGAATCATAGGCGTTCAAAATGTCCTTGCCTGAGCCCTTTCGGAATATAAACAAATCATTACCAGAACCACCTCTTATATTTTCATCTTTATCAGTGCTAAAAATGAAATCGTCATTCGCCCCTCTTACTTCAGCATTTTGAAGAATATATTCTTGAGAAAGCTCCGTTCCATCCGCAAAAAATATGCTTGAAAGTGCTGTGGCAGAAACCAAATTTCCATTAAAATAGTTTTTAATGTTAATTCTATCGCTTGACTTGAAATCTATAATTAGCAAGTCATTTGCTTTCCTAAAAAATTTTAAAGCTGATAGTGAAATGCCTTCTCCAAACTGTAAAACATCATTTTCTATCAATAAGCTGGAACTGGTATTGTCAATGAGGTCATTACCATGCCCCAGTTCAAAAACATAAGTATCAGCACCAGTACCACCAATGAGTGAGTCATTGCCTTCACCACCGATTAATGTGTCGTCGCCTTCTTTTCCATCAAGGGTGTCATTGCCTGCAAAGCCTTCAATCCAATTCGATTTTGCAGTACCTATAATAGAATCATTGCCGCGGAAGAAATGCTCCTGTAGCTTGAATTGAATTTCTGCTGGTATCGTTGGATCATAAATAAGGGTATCCATGACATCCTGCTTGAACCCGGCAAAGATTGATGCATTAAAACTATCAACCCAATCCATAAATTGACTAATTTGGTTATCAACAAAATCAGGTTGGCTTTCATAAATAGAAATTAAATAAGCTGAAACTTTACTCACATCAGCAATTAATTGATCACCTTCTTGCTCTAATTTGACTAGTTGACTCCAGCCTGTTAATTCAGCTTGGCCGGATAACTGAGCATAAATATTTTTTTCAAATTCCTGATAAGCCTGATTTAATGCGCTAGCATATTGACCAGTAGGATTTTGTTGCTCCGCTGCTTCGCCCCAAATAGTTTCAAGTACACCAAGCTGCTGCGCATTAACTTTGGTTCCCCGGCTGGTTGCCTCCACATCTTCCTGATTTGCCCATAAAACAATTATGTCACTGACTAATTGTTTGCGTTCATTTAGGTCAGCACTATCAACAAATTGTTTAACTTTCGCATATAAGGTATTTGAAAGATCCATCGCCATTGCGTGATGTAAGCTATATAAGTTACCAACTCCCATTAAATTTGGAAGCAACGCAATATCAGCAGAAATCTGAATTCCATCGCCATTCATAACATCCACAGGTATGGAGCTAACATGTTGAGATTCAAAAAATAGAGTGTTGGTTAGTCTTGTTGTACCGTTTTGAAGTGTGAATGTGCTTTGTTGTTGATGGATAACATTTTGAGCATCAGTAAAGCGCTTATTTGTTGCATTCACCGAAATCGATTGTATTTGATGTCCCCCCAATGTGGTCAGTTCGCCCTGATCAGCTACCCCATTGCTATTCGCATCTCGCCACACTCTAAGCGAAGTGAAAATTGAATCTTGTGAATCAATTTTTGTATCACTGTTGTCATCATATTGTGCCAATGCAATATATCCATTCTCAGCATAAGTACCATTTGGCAGTAGGGTGTTTGTTCCAAATAATTCAGCACCACCATCAATATATCCATTGTTGTTTAAATCCAAAACTAATAATCCATCCTGTGTCGCAACCCAGCTGGTTTTTTCTGCAAATCCAGAGTTGTCATTATCAAAATTAACGCCGTAGTTAATTGATAATGTATTGATAACTCCATCACCATTTATATCCAGAACTAACGGGTCTCTCCTCACGACAGGTCTGTCAGGAATGGCGCTTAACATTGATCCAGGATAACGAACGATTGAATTACTTGCATATCCTGAAGTATTTGATGTAACGATAATTTGGCGATCAGTTTGAGCCACTTCGACAACACGGCTTAGGATATCCGCATAATTTAGTGTACTGCCATCGGAAAATTTTATTAAATCTATATTGGAATTATTGCTAAAATATTGTGGCACCCAAATTTTGTCTTCCGAACCATTTAGTTTGATTTGTAAAGCATTTTCTTTGTTACCTTTTATCTTGATAAAACTCAAGTCGTTTAAACTAATTCCTGAATCGAACTCGATTACATCAATATCAGCGATATCGGAACCTGCATCAGTTGTAATAACATCAGATCCCCATCCCCTAGCAAAGAAATAAGTATCAGAGCCTTTTCCACCAATGAGCTTGTCATTACCTTCACCACCTATAAGTAAATCGTCTCCTGCGAAACCATTGATAATGTCGTCTCCATCTTGACCATTTAAATCATCACCATTTTTAAATCCATTTAATAGATCATCATAAATTGAACCTTGGGTAACCATAACTTTAACGTCGCTATAGCTCCATTTAGTTCCATCTGCAAACCGAATTTCTTCTAATTTATAGGGGCTATCCCCATCATTAAAAAATAATTTCTGACCGTAATAGTATCTGACTTACCCTTTATTGAAAGAATCAAATTATCGTCTTGCTTTCTGGCGATTAAAGGATTGTGCGCTACCCCTCTCACAACTTCGGGATTAGCTTCAATTCCAAGACCAAACTCAATTGCATCTTTTTTATCTATGCCTGTATCCAAATTTATGATTTCATCATTACCCCAAGCTTTGTCAAACCAATATACGTCAGATCCATCATCTCCATTTAAAACATCATCGCCAGCACCACCAATCAGAATGTCATTACCTGAACGCCCAAAAATTATATCTTTTCCTGAACCACCATTTAATTTTTCGTCCGTATTATCACCAATAATATAATCATCATTTTTATACGAAAATACAGTTGATGCTCCCGCATTAGTTTGGCCAGGAGAGGCAAGCGACGATGCTTTGATATAACCGCCTGAAGAAATCAGTAAATCAATTAAGTCTATTTCAAGCCCACTCGAAAAGCGCAACCATTCAATTCGATTTTCCATTTTGTCCCAGTTGGTAATCGAAATGGAATTCAATTCGTTACCCTGAATGTCAACAAGAGAAATAATGAGGGATTTAGTTGCTTGGTCTTCTCGAATAGAAAGTTGTTCAAGCGTAATATTCGAACCAAATTCAATAGCGTCCGCAACTTTTGACATAGATCCCGATGTGTAGGCATCCCTGATCAGTAACGAACCTGCAACTCGACTTTTATCCTTACTGTTATTTTTGATTTCACTTTCGGTTTTTTCGTCTTGATTAAAATCGGTAATCTGATCAATGCCGTCACCTGCTCGGAACAGATATATATCTTTTCCACCCAACGCACTTAATTGATCGTTACCTTGACCTCCGTCGAGAACATTATCTCCATCTTTGGCATTGAGGATGTCATTACCAATATCTCCAATCAACCAATCAGATCCTGTGCCACCTATTAAGGTATCGTTACCTTGCTCACCAACAAGGAGGTTGTTATTACCTTCTCCTGCAGACAAAACATCATCACCTTCTCCGCCAAAAATCCAATCAGCTTGTGAACCACCAGTGATAACATCATTTCCATCACCGCCAAAAACGTCATCACCCAAATTACTGGCTTGGATGACGTCACTATTGTTCGTACCATTAATGACTAATGAAGAATATGCATTCTCTATAATTTGATTCAACGCCGACTGCGTGGTGAAATTCACCTCTTCTTTCAATGAAGATTTAATATAATCCCGCTCTGTATGAATGTGGTGTGCAGGACTCCAAGCATCAATATCAATTAAGCGTTCATTATTTTCATAACGGAAACGAGTCGTTTCAAATCTGGCCTCCTCATCCGAAAAATGAGTGCCATCCAATTGCAAATTGGTAACTAACTCTTGCCAACCACCCATATGATCTGTGTCTTGTCGACGATGCAACTCCAAATCTTCTGCAGCTTTGATTATATTTAGCCATGCCAATGTGAATACAGTGTTAGGCTGTGCAGCCATTAAAGAATTAATTTCTTTCTGAAATTGCAAATAATAATCATACTGACTTGCAATCGACAGTGTGCCTTTAAATGTAGTCATTGCGTCAGGATCCAGTTCTGAATATTTATAGACGAAACGGTTTCTGACATAGGTAGTGGCCGCCCCATTGATACCCGATTCGAGCACAACTCCAGATGCACTTCTATGATGTACGTTTTCAGCCAGTATTTGGTCAACAACAGGAAATAATGCACGCTTGTAGATTGCGTTACCGCCTGCCACTTCCAAATCGCTTAGCGTATTAAATAAACCAAAATACAGAAGTGCCTGTGTATTATCTTTAAAATTGTATCGCTCACTACTTGTCCTACCTTCTGGCCAATAACTCACCAGTTTTTCGTAATGACCATATGTGCCTGCATTAATCTCAGTATTGACTACATAACCATTAATGGCAGTCAGCACATTGTTTAATAAACCGACCGCTTCTGTGGCAAGATTAATCGCGAGGTTTTTATTTCCACCATCAGCTTTGTGCAAATAATCATAATTCAGTGCAAAATTTTCTTGTGTTTCATTAAAAGTTAATCGGATCGAAGCTCTTGGGTGGTCGTCATGTAACAGATCATTCAAGAAATCCCCAAACACTCCACCTAAAACATATCCAATTGCAGCACCTATTACGGCACCAATTGGCCCCATAATACTTCCGCCTACTTTTACACCCACTTCAGCACCATAGGTTGCGCCAAAAGTACTGCCATAATAAGTTCCAATTTGTGCAGCTAAAGCACCCTCCCTGGATTCGACTTGATAAGCTTCTTTACCCAGCTCTGTTCCCAAATAATTGGTCAGCACTGCTTTAAACGTATTCATTTCTGGAACGGTATAACTAAAACCAGACCCAACCCACTGTTCAATATAGGGTGTGACAAGTGACTGGAATGCATTGCCGTCTTTTTCCGCAAGCCCTAATGCATTACTTAATTCAAGTGCAATTGCCGCACTGATTGCACCAACACCCACATCGCGTAAATCAATGTCGGTAAATCCTGTAAATGCATTGTCCACCGCCTCAGAAAAACTTTGCGGTGTTGCTGTCAGCGCAAACATGTCTGCTATGTTCTCGCCAATTTTTCCAAAAAATTCGCTAACAACAATTTGGGTATATTGGTTATTTCCCGCCATAGAACGGCCAAGCGTCGAACCAAAAATTGAACCTATTTGGCCTGCATCAATATAAACAGGTTTTCCACCAACCGTACCAGAAAGAATTTTTACATCAGTTACACCGGCAGCATTACGTGTGTGTTCTATGCTGCCGGCTTTTGTTTTTGATGTGCCATCAACAAACAATATTTTGTAATCACCGGAACCATCTTTCGCTGTCCATTTGTATCCGGTAAGCATTGCCTTACTACCAGTTGAACTTCCCCTTTCATCCAAAACATCAGCTTCAAATTTTCCGATGGCAAATTCATAATCCAGGGATCCCGTGTAATGAGCCATTTCATCGGTAAATGACAATCCATGCTTATCAATTTGTTTTAAAATACTGATTTGCAATTCAACATTGTCGTGAAGTGATTTAATAATTTCCTGTTTCATTTCAGAAACATCAATTTTTTTCAATGACTCAATATCTATAACATGTAAATCAGCAGGTAATTCAATCTCAGGCTCATAAAGTTCTAATCGTGGAGGTTGGCCACCTTCGTGAATCAAAGCCCAATATTGTTTTAATCTGTCATCAGTCCAAAATGTGGCTTGGATTAAATTGCCAGTCACCGGATTGTATTCAAATTGATGTAACTCACCGTTTTTAGATTTAAATACAATTTTTTGGATATAGGGTGATGTGCTCCCGTTTTGATCGACCAAATATTGAATGGCTACTTCAAATTCATTGAGATCAAATTCGATTACATCGCCGCTGTCAAATTGAAGAGCCATGAATCCATTTGATTCAACCAGCTTGAAAGCGTTATCCCAAATACCATTATTGTTGTTATCTGCTGATGGCAATATATCAATAGGTTCTCCATTAGTAGGATCAAACACTAATGGTGGTTGCACAGGATTGTCAGGTATTGTTGGTGTATCACCTGAATTATTAGGAGGAACGACAATGGGGCCTGAATTATCAGGAGGAATGACAACGGGATTTTCGGGGTATCCCGTATCATTTGAATCATCTGGATTATCAACCGGAACATCAATAGGCGGTTCATCAGGCACATCAGTGTCATCATCAGTATCTATCCCCAGTAGATCATTAAAAGCTGCTTTAAATGCAGCCTCACCTACAATGCCACCTGCTACTCCAGCTACTAGGGAAATGCTTCCCGCTAAAACCATACCAACGGGACCAGTTAAATATAAAGGCGCTAAAGCTGATGAGACTAATGCAGCTGCAGCAGCACCACCAGCGAGACCTCCTGCAAAACCCACTCCCCAGTCTGCAACTAAATCTACTGCTTTGTCTTTATCACCAGCTTCCCAAGCTTCATTCGCTTTATGGACGACATAACCCAAAAATACTGCATCACCCACAACACCTAAATTAGCCAATATTTTGGTTGCTCTGGCAAGCCGCGCCTGATCATTTGCCGCAGCTGCTGCCGCAGCTTCATCTTGATAGACTTTAATTAGCTGCTCGTTTGCAAACTTGCTATCTGCTAGAAATTGTTCCTTTACTTGCTGTGCCTTAACAGGGTCTGCTTCATTTCCTCTTTCAAAATCTGAAGGAACAGCCTCACCGTTGGGGCTATTTTTATTTTTCAATAATTCTTGAACAACCGAGACACTTTCTACATCCAGTGGAAATGGCTGTATCAGATGATTAGGCAAATAATTATGTGCATCTATGTGAGTAGGAACTTTTGTCCTCTCTCCTTCAATATGCTGAATTATATTGCCGTCAACAGCTCCAAAATTTAATGTCGATAATTGATGCGCAGAATGGTTCATCACCGCAGCAAGTTGAATGGAATAAATTTGACTCGGCGTTTTGCCTGCTGCCAAGGCTGCATCAGCTAAACTTTTGATATAGGACTTTTCCAACCCATCTATTGAATTAACATTCGGATTATCCATTAATGCCTTAAATTCAACTTGACCAAATACTCTTCCAGTATCAGCAAAAGGCCCAACAATTTTTACATCACCTGCCGTTACAGGAGAATTCACAAAACTGTCGGATGCAGTAGCCCAAGCTCCTAATTTTCCTTCATATTCTGTTTCAAATAAAAACTTGTTAGCAATCGATCTTTCAGTTCCATCTCGGCCACTGGCCTTAGCATCTCCGTAATCATGATCAACAAACCACTCCTTTAATTCTTTAGATATTAAGAAATCTGCTACTTCGGTCTTGTTAATAATACGAACATTTGGATCAGAATTAGACAATGCCAATGCAATACCTTCAGATCCCAGATCACCAACTTTACCAGAGTACAATACAGTTTGAGTGCCACTTCCTCTTACATCTATGGTCGCAATCAAATCTCGTAATTGATCTAATGTTGTGATGTTGGCTAATAGACTTTTTGCTTCTTGAAATGAAATAGACATGTTTATTCCTTAAACTAAAAAGTAAATGAAACTGAGTAGGTATTAGTAAGCCTGTAGATCCCACTAATTTGATGAGTTTTCAAAGCCTCTTTCAATCTCTCTAAAATATATTCGTCGGAAATAGAGGATTTATCTAGCCTTTCAATCGAATGAAGCCCCCAAATTTGATGCCCATTCCTAGTGTTGTTATCCCAAGATCCACCTTCAGAGGAAAGGACAATTTTAACTAACTTACCTTCTAAAGATAGAACGGAGGACGAAAGATGAGAACTCTCAAATGTTCCAGAAAGCATCATGATAAAAAATATGTTCCGCGCTCTATCAACTGTCCAGCTATATTTCCCATTAAGCGTAGCGATGTTATCTAGACTTTTATACGAATGACTAGGATAAATTTTTTTCCAAATTTCTCGAATGTTATATTTCTGCATATCTTCTTCAGAGATATATTGATTTATAAATGCCATGATTTTTTCCTTATGGTAATAAATTAATGACAGGGAACAAGGTAAAGCTTTTGCGTTACCCTGGCTGGTGTTAATTGCGTATTGGTTGATGTGGGTTGGAAATAAATTTTTTCAGGAGGAAAGATACCGACTAGTAGTTGGTTCATCATATACAGATTAATACCGGAGCCACTGGATGGTGAATGAAAGCGCCTTTCAAAAACGCGTCCTTTTGAATCAATTAAAAAACTATAGGATATTTGAGCATCATTATCTGGATCGATAGGGAGAGCATCCATAACCTTACATTCTCCTTTTGCATTCTGAATTTGTATATTCTCTGGACTGTAATCGCCCGACCAAAATTGTTTTGCCTTATTTACATCAGCCAGGATAGGCTGCTGATTTAGTACTGGAACAGTGCTGCAGCCCACTGCCGACAGCAAAACAATCAGCATCAGAATTTTTTTATGCATAGCCTACACCCTCACGAAAAATGAGCTTAGTTAAGAATGAATATTCAAGCTTATGAAAATATAAAAAGAGAAAACATCCATTTGCACATCCAAGTTAATTGAGAAGGGTGATTCACAACCGGTTTCCATTGACTATTTTGGGTTGTTTAAATTTTTATGGATCATAACAATACTGCTTTTAAAAAGTAAATACTGAGCCTTATCCAATACCAAATGAGTCTGAAGCCAAAGGCTGATTCCAACACGGAATGAGTCTGAAGTACGGATAATGTCAGGATGAAAGCCATCATGACACTCAAACAGCTCAACACGATTGATCAAATAGAACAATTTTTAGGCGGATCACAAGCCTGCGTTTATGAAATTGCCGACGGCAAAGAAAGTGCTTATCGGTGGATCGAACAGGCATTAAAACAATGTCGCTACCCGCAGCTCAACAAACATGACAAAGGTGTTGTACGACGTTATTTAGTCAAAATCAGCGGCTACTCCCGGCAGCAAATCACACGATTAATTCAGCAATATGTTAAAACCCGACAAGTCATTCTTCGTCATAAAAGACCGTCAGGATTTTCACGTCGTTACACTGATGAGGATATTGCACGATTGGCAGAATTGGATGAGTTACACGAAACACCTTGCGGTGCGATGATACGGAAATTTTGTGAGCGGGCGTATCAACAAGGAGATAGTCGCTATGAGCGATTGAGTGTGATATCGATCAGTCATATTTACAATCTTCGATCGTCAACGGCGTATCAACAACAGCGTCGTCATTTTACCAAAACGCAATCGAAAAAATCGTCAATTGGCGAGCGACGAAAACCGACACCGAACGGGCATCCGGGTTATTTACGAGTGGATACGGTTCATCAGGGCGATCAGGATAAGCGCAAAGGTGTTTATCACATTAATTTAGTTGATGAAATCAGACAGTTTGAAATATGTTTTGCGGTTGAAAAGATCAGTGAGCAATTTTTGATTGGGGGACTTGAGCAGGCTATGGCGTATTTGCCCTTTAAAATAAAGGGTTTTCACTCAGACAATGGTTCTGAATATATCAATAAAAATGTGTCGCGCTTGCTGGACAAGCTGCGCATTGAATTTACCAAATCACGCTCCAAGCAAAGTAATGATAACGCCTTAGTTGAAAGTAAAAACGGATCTATTATTCGAAAGCATTTTGGCTACAGTTATATTCCGCAACATTTCGCATCAATCATTAATCAAAAAATTCAGGAACCTTTGTACCGTTATTTAAATTTTCATCGTTCTTGTTTTTTTCCGATTACAGTGATGGATGAAAAAGGTAAGCAGCGAAAACATTATCCCTATAAAACCTTATCAACTCCTTACGAAAAATTGATTTCTTTGGAAAATTATTCGCAGTATTTGAAAGAGGGTGTTACGGTTGAATCATTGCAACGTTATGCATATGAATACACTGATCATCAGGCTGCATCAGCATTGAAAAAAGCAAAACAGGATGTGCTTCAACGCATTATCAAACAATCCGCGGGAATAATAAAAAAAGAAAAAACAGCAATGGCAGATGGCTCTGTGTGGATAAGCCGTGAATGTCCTGCGGAGCGTGTGGACAACAGGGGAAAACGCCAAGCGTTTCCACACTGTTGCCCACACTCATTCACCCCTTACCCACACGCCACCATGCGATATCCTGCAATTTTGCAGGTGCTTCAACAGGGCCATACAGGTAAAATAAGTGCTCCCATTAACCAATGTCATTGTCTGAGTGCTTTCTGAGCTTCAGACTCATTTCGGGATTGGAAAATACTTACTGCCAAATAAATTTTTATCGTTCACGAATGCTCTCCTGCTTATACCTTAACAATGGCGAAAGAAAATATTCGATGACTCTGCGTTGTGTGGTTTTGACTTCGGCTGTGACTGCCATGCCGGGGATAAGTTTCACGTCTTTATTTTCTACGCGAATCGTATTTTGATGCATTTTTAAATGCATGGCATAAACCAAACCTTGTTTTTCGTAGAGTATGGCATCTTCGGAAATGTGAGTGACGGTTGCATCGATCAAACCGTATTTAGTGAAGGGAAAGGTATGTATTTTAATTTCGGCGAGCATATCTTTTTCAACAAAGCCTATGTCCTGATTGGTTAACATCACCTGCACTTCCAAAGTTTCTTCTTCAGGAACCAGAATCATAAGTTCCTGCGCTTCGGTCACAATGCCGCCGATGGTATTCACTTTTAATTGTTGTACATAACCTGAAACGGGAGCATAGAGAATTTGTTTATTGTTAATATCCGTTGCTTTAACCAATTCTTCATTGAGTGTGGTGAGCTGATGACGGGTTTCGGCGATTTGGATTAAAAGCTTGCTTTGGTTATCCGCTTTTAATGCATTGATTTGCTGTTCTACTTCGGCAATCGCCGCATTAATTTGTTGCTGCATTTGTTGTTGTGCGGCTAAATCCTGAAAACGCTCGATACGTTGCTGCTCCAAATCCAAATATTCAGCTTCAGACACCATATTCTTTTGATACAAACCTGCCAGGGCTTCGGCACGTTTGGTAATCATAGGCAAGGTTTGTTGCAATTTTTTGATGGTTTCCTGATTGGCAACTTTTTCGCTTTTGACTTTCGCCAGCGAACTTTGCAAGCCTGAAAGCTGCGCTTGGTATTGCTGCCATTGTTCCCAGGTTTTTTGTTGGTGGAGCAACAATTCTGCTTCTGTTAATTGAATTGATTGGGTGAGTTGCAATTGAATATCAGCAGATGATTTAACAGAAGGCAATTTTTCCGGGTGCATCATCAAATGCTGAAGAAATTCAGCGCTCGCCAAATTTAAACTGGCATTGCGCAATTCTTGTTGCATACGGACTTGATCGGCAGCCGTCACCGTTTGATCCAACTCAATCAGTGCATCACCTTTCTGAACAAATTGCCCATCCTTAACATGAATCGCTTTAACGAAACCTTTAGTTAAAGGTTGAATTTGTTTCACACGACTACCGGGAATAATTTTACCTTCGGCTGAAGCAACTATATCCACCTTGCCAAATATTGCCCACAATAAAGTAATCACGAATAACGCCATTAATACTTTCGCTAACCAACGCATTAAAGGATTGGGAGGTGATTCCTGAATTTCCAAAGCTGCTGGCAGAAACTCGGATAAGGTTTTTTCTTTTGCGCCATCGCCTAAAGTTGCACGATTTTTCCAAGCATCCAACAATAATTGCCACCACTTATTCATCATTCACCCCATGACTGATATGAGGTGCTTGTTGATAGCCTTGCAATTGTGCGTAATAACCTTTCAATTGCATTAACTCATGATGATTTCCCTGTTCAATAATACGACCCTTATTCATCACTAAAATCCGGTTACAAATTCTGACTGTACTTAATCGATGCGCAATAATAAAAACTGTACGGCCTTTACAAATTTCTGCCATGTTATCTTGAATGATTCGTTCAGATTCATAATCGAGAGCACTGGTTGCCTCATCAAAAATCAATACACGCGGATTGGATAAAAGTGCGCGGGCAATGGCCAAACGTTGACGCTGACCACCGGATAAATTACTACCCTGCTCACCAATCATAGTGTCATAGGCATCTGGCAAGTCGACAATAAATTCATGGGCGCCAGCCAATTTGGCAACACGAACAATATGTTCCATAGGAGCTGCGGGATTGGTCAGTGCGATATTCTCACGAACAGTTTGATTGAATAAAAAGTTTTCTTGCAGTACGACACCTATATTACGACGCAACCAAGCGGTATCCACCATTGCCAAATCAACGCCATCCATTAATACACGGCCAGATTCCGGAATATGCAAACGTTGAATTAATTTTGTCAGCGTACTTTTGCCAGAGCCTGAACGGCCGACAATACCAATAATTTCACCCGGTTTAACTTGCAGATTAAAATCATCCAACACCACTGGGCTTTGATGATGATAACGAAAACGCACATGCTCAAAAGTTACCCGCCCTTCAACCGATGGTAAGGTAGAACGATTAGGGTTATATCCAGGCTCACGAGGTGTATTTAAAATATCGCCCAAGCGCGCAATGGAAATACCCGCTTGCTGAAAGTCTTGCCACAACTGAACCAATTTTAAAATCGGACCGCTGACGCGCCCTGCTAACATATTAAACGCAATTAATTCACCGACAGTTAACTCACCGGCAATAACCAAATGAGCGCCCCACCAGATGATTCCCAGCATCATTAATTTATTAATTAACCCGGCAATTTGATTGGCAATATTGCCCAAATTTTGGCTGCGAAATGATGCACTGACATAATTCGCTAATTGATCTTCCCACTTGCGTTGCATTTGTGGCTCAACGGCTAGCGCCTTTACAGTCTGCACACCCGTTACTGATTCTGTTAGAAATGCTGTATTAATCGCACCATGTTTAAATTTTTCATCCAATCGATGGCGCAATATAGGTGTGATAAAAACGGAGAGGAGTATGTAACAAGGAATAGTAACCGCAACTACCGTGAATAAAGTTTTACTGTAAAACCACATCACAATTAAAAATACGATAGTGAAAGTTAAATCCAACACCAGAGTTAAGGCTGTCCCTGTAATAAAATTACGAATGGTATCCAGCTCATGAACACGTGCTACATTCTGCCCCACTTGTCGTGCTTCAAAATAGGACATAGGCAAAGCAATCAAATGATGAAATAACCGTGCACCTAACTCCACATCGACACGGCTGGTGGTATGCGACATCAAATAACTGCGAATACCCCCTAGCAATGCTTCGAAAATAGCAATCGCAAAAAAACCAAATGCAATCACATCTAAAGTGCTAAAACCGCGATGAACCAACACTTTGTCCATCACCACTTGAAATAGAAGGGGCGTAATTAAACCAAACAATTGCAGGAAAAATGATGCAAGAATGACCTCGCCAAATAATTTTCGATATTTAATGATCGAAGGAATAAACCAGGTGATATCAAACTTTTGTTGAAGACTTTCACGCAACCCCGTACGTCGGGAAAGAAAAATAATATCGCCAGACCAAAACGATAAGAATTCGTCGAGATCAATCTGTTTTGGGCGTTTGCTCACGCAGATCATGAATTAATATTTTATCAATTTTATTATTATCAACACTTAATTTGGCCAGAATTAGATATTGGTCATCTTTGGTTTTGATAATAGCCGGTAAGTTGGCTTTGATCAGGTCATTATCAGACAAACGGGTTTCTTTGGCTTTAAATCCAAGTGATTTGGCAGCGCGAAGGATATCTGGAGAAGCAAAAGCTTTACCTGGTACACCAAACTGATGCGTCAGTTGTTGAATATCAACGGGAATTTGATGAAAAGCCGTTAACGCAGCAAGGCAATGTAACCCTGTATCCATGGTCGATTGAAGCTCATAATAATTGTTGTCGCGATATTAATCAGGTAAAAAATTGAAAGCAACCACAAACAAAGCTTTGCACAAGAGAAAATTTGAAATTTAGATAATTGTCACAACCTAAAGGCCACTAGATGCTCGCGAGCATGACAAATGATTTAAGGTAAAAATCTCACTAAAGAAAAAGCCGCAAAATAAACATTTTGCGGCTTTTTTAAACGATTACTTTATTAATTAGCGCTGCGCCTTCTCTTTAATCACATCATCATAATTAGATGCAAGATCAGAGACTTTGGCTTTAGACACAATGTAATCAACAACCTGATCTTCCAATACCGCTGATTCAACACCCGCCATCAACTCGCGATTGCTATTGTAATAATCAATAACTTCTTGAGGTTGTTCATAGGTGGAAGCAATCTCTTCAATTTTAGATTTAATCAGTTTTGCATCAGGTCTAATTTTAGCGTCTTTAACGATTTCGCCCACAATCAAACCTAAAGTCACGCGACGATTGGCTTCTTCTTGGAACATAGTGTCCGGAAGCAAACTTCTCACATCAAAGTTTTGTTTTTGTCCGCCAAAACGCTGCATCATTTGTTCACGCAGCAAATTGATTTCGTTAGCAACCAAAGCTTTGGGAACATCTACCATATGGGATGATATCAACACTTCCATTACTTGGGTTTTGATTTTAGCTTTCAATGCATTGTTCAGTTCACGTTCCATGTTGGATTTAACTTCTGCACGGAACTTGGCGAGATCGCCACCAAAAACACCAAACTTGTCGAAGAAAGCTTGATCCAATGCTGGCAATTCTGCTTCTGAAACACTGTTCAAGGTGATTTTGAACTCAGCAGCAGCGCCTTTTAACTCTTCTGATTGATAATCTTCAGGGAAGGTGACAGAGATAGTTTTTTCTTCTCCAGTTTTCATACCCACGATCCCTTCTTCAAAACCAGGGATCATAGATTTGGAACCTAAAATTAACTTCTGGTTATCCGCCTTACCACCGGCAAACTCGACACCCTCTTTGGTGCCTACAAAATTGATATTCACTTGATCGCCATCAGCGGCAGCACGATCAGCTGATTTCCATGTAGCTTGTGCTTTACGCAAAGTTTCGACCATGGTATCGAGATCAGCTTCGGTTACTTCTGCTGTGTGGCGAGTCAGTTCGTAAGCGGCCATATCAGCTAACGCAACAGATGGGTAAACCTCAAAAACAGCAACATATTCAAGATCTTTGCCTGGCGCCAATTGCTTGGGCTCTATGGAAGGCTGCCCTGCCGGCTTTAGATTTTCTTTTTGTGCGGCAGCGTAGAAAGAACGACTGATAACATCACCCACTACTTCCTGACGAATACCTGCACCGTAACGTTGTTTAACAACAGACACTGGCACTTTGCCTTTACGGAAACCCTTGATACTCACATTGCGAGCAGCCTGCTTGATACGATTTTCTACTTCGTTGTCGACTTGCTCGGCTGGTACGCCAACTGTCAGGCGACGTTCCAATCCAGAGGTTGTTTCAAGTGAAACCTGCATATGTGCCTCGTAAAATAACTAGTGATTTACCACATGAATATGCACTCGCGTGCGGAATTCTGCCTAATTTATGGTGCGGACGGAGAGACTCGAACTCTCACACCTCACGGCGCCAGAACCTAAACCTGGTGTGTCTACCAATTTCACCACGTCCGCAAAAAACCCTTTCAGGGTCACTGGCAAAGCAATATCTAACCTATTGATTTCTATATTGTTTTATAAAATGCAATCAAGCTGGATACGCGAAGGGTGCGAATTTTGCCACACTAGGCCGTTCAGCATCAACCGGAATCTTCAAGCGGAACTCATGTTTTATATGAATCATCAAATCTCACACAACTTCTGTGCAAACTTTGGAGTGAAAAGACTGCCGTCAGAGGCTTTAAATTGGAAGGGAATGGATTCCGCTTTCAAGCCTGAATTCCGATGAATCACAAAATGTAGATGTGGGCCTGATGAATAACCGGATGATCCGGATTTCGCCAAGACATCACCCACCTCGACTTTATCGCCCAGTTTCACGGCAGCAGAGCCTAGTAAAATATGTGCGTAAAGCGCCCAAGTACCGTCTTCATGATAAACCTGAATAAAGTTTGCTTTATCCAGAAAAAAATTATCAATGCCACCCAATGCATAATCATCTTTTACACCCACCACCACCCCTGCTCTGGCCGCCTTAATTGCTGTCCCTACATTAGCGGCAATATCAACCGCATATTGGCTTTGTGGATGCTGATGTGAAAACCTGCCGTTAAACGACTGGGAAATTTGCGGGCACAAACTGACATCGATGGGCAGTTCATATTCCTGATTTGAGGGGCGTTGTTTGTGATTACCCAAAAACCAGGCATAAGCAAAGTCATTTTTATCTTCTGCTGTCGGTAAAATTTTTTGAGATGATCGTGGTTCAACTACCCAATCTTGAGACTCTACATCAGTTTTGGATTTTTTTATTGAGAGCTGCACCGGTGCGTAAAATTTATTTTCAGCCATCAACCAAGTAGATTCATTTTCTGTTTGAGTAAACAAACGAAACAACACTTCTTTTTCTTTGGTTTTTTTGTAATTTACAGCTTCTAGATTTTTTGCAGCCGAGGGCTTATCGGTATAATGCCAGTGCCCTTTTTCGTCTTGATACTTATAAATATTTGCCCAAACACCTGAAGATATGACAAGCAACCCTAAAAAACTTATCCCCTTCATGAGAATACCCTAATCAGAACTCTGCCAACACAACTCGCTGCCTTTGCGTCAGCAGCATAAACTCCTGAATTATTTTTTCCAAATCATCCAGCGACAATAATTCAACCTCTTCAATCATCACAACAGGAATTTGATTGTCATCAAGAACAAAAGCTTTTGCTTCCTTCTGTGGTGATTCTGAAAGTGTTAAATCATCTATAGCAGCCTGCAAACGACACAACCATGAACCTCGAGCGGCCTGCAAATCAATTAGTTCTTCAACTACCTGAGAATGAAGATTTTGTGCAATTAACTCGTTTTTTAAATCTTGTAAAGACTGAATCTGAAAAGCATTTTTGAGTCGACTATAGGAACCCAATTCGCGCCAATAAAACATCAGAGCCAGATGCAAATGCATTAAAACTGAATTTATTAAGGCATCATGCTGCAAAGGAGACGCAAAGTCTTGCGAGAGTTTGTGCGCTTGTTGCAGCAAAAAACGCGACTGCAACAAGCGCTGATTAACGCGGGAAAAATCACTGACTTTATTTACTGACATTCCATTTGCCATTGTCAAAAAAAGCTTTCCATCCAGTCGCCTTACCATTCACTTCGGTTTGCACATACTGTTCTTTGGTTTTACGGCTGAAACGGATAATAGCCAAATTGCCTTCTGGATCTTTCACTGGTGCAGACAACAGAAAATGATATTTCGGATCAATTTGTTTTTTGTAAGGTAACAATTCAGATACTAAGGGTGCACGTGTTTCACGATTTTTCGGAAATTGACTGGCCGCCAAAAACAATCCAGCAGCACCGTCACGCAACACATAATAGTCATCCACTTTTTCACAACGCAAATCAGGCATGGCAATAGGATCAACTTTCGGCGGAGCCGCTTCACCACTCTTTAACAATTTGCGCGTATTTTTACATTCAGTGTTGGTGCAACCAAAGTATTTACCGAAACGTCCGGTTTTTAATTGCATTTGGCTGTTACATTTATCGCATTCCAAGGTTGGGCCTTCGTAGCCTTTTAGCTTGTAACTGCCCTTCTCAACTTCGTAGCCAGCACAATCCGGATTGTTGCCACAAATATGCAATTTGCGATTTTCATCCAACAAATAGGAATCCATTGCTGAATTACACAATTTACAACGATGCTTGGTTATTAACTGACGGGATTCAGCTTCGTCATCGGCATCCTCGTCAATCACCTCATGACCAGACACCAAATTCATAGTGTTTTTACATCTTTCTTTTGGTGGCAATGCGTAACCTGAGCAGCCCAAAAACACACCTGTACTGCCGGTACGAATTTGCATATGCCTGCCGCACAAGCTGCAAGCTATATCCGTATCAACCGGATCATTCGCGCGCATACCTTTTTTATCGGAAGAGGCTTTTTGCAATTGTTTGGTAAAGCCACGATAAAAATTATCCAGAATATCGCGCCACTTTTTATCGCCTTGTGCGATTAAGTCGAGCGAGTTTTCCATATTGGCGGTAAAACCGTAATCCATTAAATCATCAAAACTTTCAACCAAACGCTCAGTGACTATATCGCCCATTTTTTCGGCATAGAAACGACGATTTTCCTGACGAACATATCCACGTTCTTGAATAGTGGAAATAATCGCCGCATAAGTGGATGGACGACCAATCGCACGGCTTTCCAATTCTTTTACTAAACTGGCTTCGGTGTAACGTGCCTGTGGCTTGGTAAAATGTTGCTTGGGATTTAATTGTACCAGCGGTAAAACTTGACCAGTTTTCATATCCGGCAACACAAGATCTTCATCTTTTTTGACAACTTGCGGCAAGACTTTGGTAAAACCATCAAACCGTATAACACGACCTCGAGTACGCAGTTCAAAATCACCCGCTTTCACAACCACACTGGTGCTGGTGTATTCGGCAGGGCTCATTTGACAAGCAACAAATTGTTGCCAAATTAATGTATATAAACGTTCTGCATCACGCTCCATACCGCTCAATTGATTTGGCTGAATGGCGACGTTGGATGGACGAATCGCTTCGTGCGCTTCTTGTGCACCTTCTTTACTGGAATAACTTTGTGGTGCTTTGGGCAAATATTTTTCGCCGTAGGTTTCTAAAATAAAATCACGACAAGCATCAACTGCTTCTTTGCTCAGATTGGTTGAGTCAGTACGCATATAGGTGATGTAGCCCGCTTCGTATAAACGCTGCGCCATCATCATGGTTTTTTTCACACCAAAACTTAAACGGGTACTAGCAGCTTGTTGCAAAGTCGATGTAATAAAAGGAGCAGAAGGTTTGGCTTGCGTGGGTTTATCTTCACGACTAACCACTTCATATTTGGCTTTCTGCAACAAAGCGACAGCCGCTTTTGTTTGCGCTTCATTAACAGGCTTGAAAGCTTCAGCGCCCTGCTTTTTTACTTCAAAAGCGACTTGTTGTTTTTTACCTGCGTCCAAATCAGCAAATAAAGTCCAATATTCTTCTGGAATAAATGCACGAATTTCTCTTTCGCGTTCAACAACCAATCGCACCGCAACTGATTGGACTCGACCAGCGGACAAACCACGCGCAACTTTTTCCCACAATAAAGGTGACACCATGTAACCCACAACACGATCCAAAAATCGGCGAGCTTGCTGAGCATCAACACGATCTTGATCAATCATGCCAGGGCTTTTGAATGCATTTTGAATGGCAGTCTTGGTAATTTCATTAAAAACAACGCGCCGATAACGCTTGGGATCACCACCAATTGCTTCACGTAAATGCCAAGCAATGGCCTCCCCCTCTCTATCCAAGTCGGTTGCGAGATAAATAGTGTCTGCTTTCTCGGCCAGCTTCTTTAATTCATCGACAACTTTTTCTTTACCAGGAAGAATTTGATATTGCGCCTGCCAACCGTTTTCGGGATCTATCCCCATTCGGGAAACCAATTGGCTTTTACTTTTGGATTCTTTTTGGGCGGCATTAATTGTTTTGGCTTTGGCGGGTGATTCAACAATAACTAAAGATTTGCCCATAATGATCTGATCAATTGGTTAATAAATAAAAAGTATTCAAAGGCTGATTTAAGCAGCAATTTTCGATAAATACAGTTAAAAAAGCTTAGGCGGCAAATTCACCGAATTTATCTAAACTTAGTTCACGGTTAGATCTAAAGTCAGTCCAAGGCTCTATTAAACCATGCTCAAGGCTGTATCTAGATTTGATAGCCGAATGTCTGGATTTGCTAAAAGGTGCGCAGTTATAAGTCCTGAATTGGCAGGGGTCAAGCCTAAGTTTTGTTGAGCCTAGTGATTTTCAGGGACTTTTTGACTGAAAAGATCCATTATTTTCTACATCAACTACATCTAATAACCACTTGTTTTATATAAGGTTTATAAGATCACTATGAGCATCATCGTCATTTTCGGGTTGTTAATGGTTGTCGGGCTAATAATTGTGAGTGTGATTCATGATAAACAAAAGAAAGAACAACTTCGCCGCCTGCAACAGAGACGCTTAAGAGTTCAAATAGATGAGTTCAACGAAGTACTGAGCTGTATTGAGCAGACTGTAGGTGATAAAAATCTAGCCAAAAAGATTAATGATCTGATCTTTGGGCTTTTACATGCGATGCGCAATTTGGAAAACAAACCAGCTCCCTACATAGATAATGCTCTCCAGAAGGTGATGGCGCATAACCAGGAATTGGAGAATCCTCAACTGCAATTCCGTATTCGGTATGAACGCGAAAGCGATGCACAGATTAATAAAACCCAACAACAATTGGTGGAAACCATCAGCCTATTGAGCAACCTCACCTCTCAAGGTCGCTTAACTGAAACAGAGTTTGAATCTTTCCAGCAGCAGCTTCGTTGGGCACATTTGATGGTTGGGGTCACCTCCTATGTGGCGCAAGGGAATAAATCCTTGGCAATCAGTGACCGAGTTACTGCGCAAGCATTCTATCAACGAGCCTTACACCAGCTAATGGAGTCTCCTCACCCAAATCCAAAACGACTTGCTCTGGTTCGCGAAATCAACGAAATGCTTGAAGGAAACCGGGTAAGACTGAGTGAACATCTGATCTCTGCAGATTCTGGATTCATTGCCGAAGAGGAAGACATTAAAATTTAAGAACATCGGCCTCTAGTGATAAAGCGCCCGTATGTGTTGTAAAAAATCAATCATTTCCAACAAGGTTTGCTCGTCTCCTTCTTCTTTCCAGAAAAAAGCCACGTCATTGTGTCACGCTGAAATACCAACTACTGATGCCGGTAAATTAAACAACCGTTTTAATAAAAACTGCTGAATCGATTCAGGCGGTCGATGTTCGTTGGCCCAGTCCCATACATTAAAAAAATTCAGATCATGTGCATACTGGGTACGACGCAAAATCCATTCATCAACTCCAGAGATTTTTTCATTGGGCGAAAGAGTGTAAACCGCTAAAGCATCAGATTGTTGTGTGTCCGTTTTAAGAGGGGGCAGTCGTCGAAGGGAATAAAGCACACCTTTACTTCGAGCCAATAAACGCATATTTTCCAGTTGGCTTTGCTTGCCCCTCGGCTTAAGTGCAATGATGGGCGCAACAATAAACGCTACGACTAAAACTAAAACCAAAATAAATGTCACAGATCAACTCCTAAAAATTCAACCTACACTATGCTTATACCAAGACTCAATGGATATTGGAAAACATCATGACATACTCGCATATTTTAGTCGGTTTGGATTTATCAGAAGATTGCCCAAAAGTCTTAGCCAAGGCCGCCTCTCTTGCCAAATCCTGCAATGCCAAACTCAGCTTGGTTCATGTCATAGAACCCCTTGCCTTATCTTATGGTGGAGACCTAGCCTTGGATATAGGCAATATCCAAGAACAACAAACTTCAAACGCTCTTTCAGCCCTCAAAAAATTGGCATCTCAAATCGATCTTTCTATTTTTCAGGAACATGTCTTGATTGGACAAGCCGCAGACGAAATGCACTTTCTCGCTCAAGAAACCAATTGTGATTTAATTTTGGTTGGCAGCCATGGCCGAAAAGGTTTTGCACTTTTGTTAGGATCAACATCCAACAGCGTGTTACATGGTGCTCAATGTGATGTATTAGCGGTATTGGTGAAATAATTCATCCTACATGGATTCCAATTCAGCCCAACGATCAAAGCTCGCTTCCAAATCCGCTTCTACTTTAGCCAACAAACTCAAATGGGAATCGATTTCTTTTTGTGGTTTGGAATAAAAATTGGGATCACCAATGTCCGATTGCAGTTTTGATAATTTATTTTCCAGCTCTTCAATTTTTTGCGGCAATTCATCAAATTCTTTTTGTAACTTATAACTTAACTTCTTTGGCTTTGTTGGCGCAGCAACAACCGGTGCAGGCTTTTCAGTTTCTTGCTTAATGTCTGTTTTTTCGAGTGATTGATTAATTTTTGGTTTAACCCACTGTCCGCCCTGACGTATCCAATCATCATAACCACCAACATATTCTTGCAAATTGCCATCACCTTCAAAAGCAATCACGCTGGTCACACAATTATTTAAAAATTCACGATCATGGCTGACCAGCAATAAAGTGCCAGTATATTCCGCCAAAATATCTTCCAGTAATTCCAGTGTTTCAACATCCAAATCATTAGTCGGTTCGTCCAGCACCAATACATTCGCTGGCTTACTGAATAACTTTGCCAGTAATACTCGATTGCGTTCACCGCCCGATAATGCACGCAAAGGAGTTCTAGATCTTTCACCACTGAATAAAAAATCGCTTAAGTAAGAAAAAATATGCTTGGATTTTCCATTGATTTCAATAAATTCACGCCCTTCTGCCAAATTGTCAACCGCATTGGCATCCAGATTTAATTGATCACGCAATTGATCAAAATAAGCAACTTGCAAGTGGGTTCCTCGCTTAATGCTGCCCTCTCGCGGCTCTAAATCTCCTAAAATTAATTTTAATAATGTACTTTTACCAGCGCCATTTGGCCCAATCAAACCAATTCGATCACCGCGCATAATGCGAGTAGTAAACTCTTTTACAATCGGATTCTGCCCATGAGCAAAACTCACATTATGTAAATCGGCAACCAACTTACCTGATGCTTCACCTGCATCCAGATTAAAACTGGCTTTGGCTTGAACTTCACGACGTGCGGCTCGCTCAACTCGTAAATCTTTCAATGCGCGAACACGACCTTCATTGCGTGTACGACGCGCTTTAATTCCTTGACGAATCCACACCTCTTCCTGCGCCAAGCGCTTATCAAATAAATCATTGTGACGAGCTTCATCCGCCAAAGCTTGTTCACGATACACCAAAAAGCCGCTGTAATTACCAGTCCAATAACGCAGATGCCCACGATCCAGCTCTGCAATATGAGTCGCCAATTTTTGTAACAACGCGCGATCATGCGTGATAAAAATTACGGCACCATTAAATGCTAATAATTGTTTTTCCAGCCATTCAATCGCTTCTATATCCAAATGGTTTGTGGGCTCATCCAATAAAAGCACATCAGGATTTTTCACCAATGCTTTTGCCAAAGCGACACGTCGACGCCAACCACCGGAAAGTTCTCGCATATAACGGTTAGCAGGCAAATCCAATCGCGACAAAATTTCATCGACTTTTTGTTGCAATTGCCAACCATCCTGCTTTTCAATCTGTTGTTGCATCTCTGACATTCGATGCAAATCTTGATCAGTTAAAGCTGTTTGAATAGACAGAGCATGATAATCTGCCAACAATTGTCCTACCCCGGCAAAACTACTGGCGACACAATCAAATACCAATTGATCATCAGGCTCGGGCAAATCCTGTTCAAGTCGTGCGATTACAATACCCGATTGACGTATCACCTCACCTTTATCCAGATCTACATCGCCAGCAATCACTTTCATCAAGCTGGATTTACCTGCACCATTGCGACCAATCAAACAAAGCCTTTGACCTTTTTCAATCGTCAAATCAACATCATCCAATAACACCTGCAAACCATAACTTAAATGGGCTTTTTCAATTTTAATTAGCGACATAAATAAATTACAAAGATTCTAAAAAAAGGATATATAGAAGAGAAAACAACTGTTATTCTCGCTCGGCCATGTCGGCATGATATACCATTACCGTTCTTTTGAGGTTTCCATGCGTTTTGTTGTGTTGCTGATTCTGTTTTTGTTACAAACATCTTTCGTTTTTGCTGCTTCGCAAACCCCCACCAAAAAATCTTC
Source organism: Cellvibrio sp. (assembly GCA_016712405.1). Classification (GTDB taxonomy): domain Bacteria; phylum Pseudomonadota; class Gammaproteobacteria; order Pseudomonadales; family Cellvibrionaceae; genus Cellvibrio. The sequence goes on from JADJRD010000001.1 coordinate 685,801, forward strand.
GGCCAGTCTGACCCCCTTACAGCAACAAAGGGCTTGGTATGCTGCAGCAGAAAAAGCATTGGCTAAAAAACAAACACAAGAATTTCAGCGACTCGTCAGTAAATTAGGCAATTACCCCTTAAAACCTTATCTGGAATACAAGGCTCTAGTAGCGCAATTGGTAACCATGCCACGCGACAAGGTGGATAAATTTCTATTCAATTATCCCAACTCTCTCTTAGCATCAAGACTAACGCAACAATGGCTTAGACAAATTGCAGTCAAAAAACAATGGGGCATTTATATTCATTATTATGATTCACGATTTGCTGACACAGAATTAACCTGTTGGTATCTTGAAGCACGACTCGCGACTCAAGATGATACTGCACTGGACTCTGTCGCTAGCCTATGGAATCAAGGTAAATCTTTACCACCCGGATGCGATAATTTAATTGCATCCTGGAAAAAAAACGGCCGCATGACTAAAGAATTGATTTGGCAGCGTTTTACTAAATCGGTTGATGCAGGCAATTCATCTTTGGCCAGTTTTTTGGCGAATCAACTACCTGGCACTGAGCGTAGTTATGCACTGGCCTATCAACAGATTTATGCCAATCCTGCTTTGTTGAAAACCTCTAATAAATTCAAACAACAAAACATATATATGTCAGAGGTGGTTTTACGTGGTATCACCCAACAAGCTAAAAATAATGCAGCTAAAGCCCTGCAATATTTTAACAACTACTCTCTCACTCACAGATTTTCAGCCGAACAATCCAAAACTACCGTTACAGAATTAGCCTCACAATTGCTAAAACAAAAACACCCTAAAGATGCCACTCAATTGGTATCGACTCACAGTGAAGTGAATGACATTACATTGCTCGACAATTTATTACGTTATGCACTCTCCCAACAAGATTGGGAAAGGGTCAATGCCTGGTTACAACGATATCCAGAAGAACTAAAACAACAAGATAAATGGCGCTACTGGATGGCACGCACAATGGAAGCACTAGAAATTCACGATTATCTGGGTGAAACCAGTACCAATATCTATACCCAGTTAAGTGCCAACCGTAGTTTTTATGGTTTTATCTCGGCAATTAAATTAAACCAGCCTTTTGGCGTGGTTGATCGTCCAGTCGAAATGGATAAATTGCAATGGGCAAGCATTGAATCGCAACCAGGACTTTTACGCGCCCGCGAATTTTTTCTAACAGCCAATAAAAATTCGGCGCATCAAGAATGGTTTTTTACTATCAAAAATTTACCTAAAGAAGAAATAATTCACGCAGCTCATTTAGCTAACAAATGGGGTAATCATTTATTAACTATTCAAACATTATCTGCAGCCCAGTATTACGACGAATTAACCTTGCGATTCCCCATTCAATTCGAAACATTGATCGATACAGCAGCCGAACAAACACAAGTCGACAAACGTTTTATTATTTCCGTTATTCGCCAGGAAAGTGTTTTTACTGAAGATATAAAATCCCCCGCAAACGCTTATGGCTTAATGCAGTTATTACCCTCAACGGCCCAACAAACAGCAAAGCGTTACAAAATCAAGTATCAGCAAAGCGATTTAATTAAAGCGGAGAAAAATATTCCATTAGGCAGTCGATTTTTAAAAGATTTACTGGCTAGCTTCAATGGTAATCACATACTTACTGCCGCCGCTTACAATGCAGGCCCGGGAAGGGTTCGCCAATGGCAAAAACTCAGTGAAGGAAAACTGCCCTTTGATATATGGGTAGAAATTATTCCTTTTAATGAAACTCGCCAATATGTACAAAATGTACTGGCATTTAAAGTTATTTACGCTTATCGACTGGGTTTACCCCAAGAGATGTTGAGTGAAATGGAATTGAAAGAATTGCTCTAATAAGAACCAAGGCTATAGATGCCTTTCTAAAAACAAATGACCCATTCCATTCGCTGGAAAATCGCATTCAATTCCCACCAAGGAGCTGGTATTAAATTGTATTCTATTTTCCTCGAATCCACACAAACGATTAGCTAAAACTCCAACCAAAGGCAGATGACTGACTAAAAGCATTTCGGTTTCTGCGAATCCCTCTAAAAATGAAAACAGCTCCTGAAGGCTCGCTTCGGGTTCTAACAAAGATGTGTTAAATATCGATTCGATGTTCAACAACCGCGCCGCAATTGTTGCTGTTTCTTGGGCTCGAATATAAGGGCTTGCGACAATTTTTTGCACAGACGATAAGATTTGAATATTACTGGAAATAATCTGGTGCGTATCATCAATTCCCTTATCCACCAAGCGACGCACCGAATCATTAGCTTGGTAGGCTTCCGCCTGCCCATGACGCAAAATAAAAATCTTCATTATTTTTCCAAAAACTCTACATCATAATTTTGTTCGCCAGTCATCAAACCTAAAGCAACGTCCTGTATGGCGCGACCTTCAAACAATACTGCATGTAAACCTGACACCAAGGGCATGTAGACGTTGAGCTCAGTGGCTTTTTGTTTAACTTGTTTAAGAGTATTGACTCCTTCAGCGACTTGACCCAACTGTTGCACAATCTCATCCAGTTTTTTTCCCTGACCCAAAGCAAAACCAACACGATAATTACGACTCAAATCAGAAGTACACGTCAAAATTAAATCGCCTACACCCGCCAAACCTAAAAAGGTCATAGGATCAGATCCCATCTTCTGTGCGAAGCGTCCCATCTCCGCCAAACTTCGGGTTAATAACATGGCTTGTGTGTTATGTCCAGCCCCCAAAGCGGCAGCCATTCCACACACAATTGCGTAAATATTTTTTAAAGCACCACCCAACTCAACACCGTAAGGGTCACGATTGGCATAAACCCGAAAAGTTTTTGAACTTAATGTAAGCTGCACTAGTTGTACCAATTTTTCATCTTTACTGGCTATCACAGTTCCAGTTTGATGATGTTGAATTATTTCTTTTGCGAAATTGGGACCACTCAATACACCAACCGAATTATCAGGTAACTCCTGCTCCAAAATTTGACTCATTAAAGTAAAGCTATCTGGTTCAATTCCTTTTGCAGTTGACACAATAAATGCATCAGACGAAATAATCTTGGCAAGATCACGTATCACACTTCGAAATGAATTACTGGGAATAGAAATAAAAATTAGAGACGCATCTTGGGTGGACTCTGTCAAATTGGAACTAATACTCAATCGAGGATCGAGTTGATAGCCAGGAAGGTAACGCTGATTTTGCTTCTCACGACGACATATTTCCGCTTGTTCCACGGATCTCATCCATAAAGTGGTGTCATGTCCATTGGTCGCTAATATGTTGGCGATAGCGGTTCCGAAACTTCCACCACCCAAAACAGCTACTTTTATTGCTTGATTCATAGAAAAAAATCCGTTAGCTCAAGAAAAATTATGTTTAGTGTTACGACAAAAAATTCAATATTTACTCATGTTGTAACTTTTTTGCACAAAATCTGACATCAAAAAATTGTCCACAAAATCTGTGGATAACTTGGTGGATACTTTTGGGGAAAATAGCGCTAAGCCGCTAAATTTCTACCTAGGAGTCAATTTGGTTATTTTTTAACCACAATAAAATAATCCTTATAAATCATATAGTTATGAAATTTTATCCGAGGTATGCAAGCCAAAAACCGAAAAAACAACGAAATCCCAAGACCTTGCACTCTCTAAGCTAAAGATGTGCATAAAAAAGCACTGGATGTTCCACGCAATATAGCCCTTGTCACAAAATTGTCTTTATTCAGATCCAAATATGACATACGGAATAATTCATGGGTTCGCAACATTTTTTCTTGCCCCGGATTTAGGCCAAAGGCTTGAAAGTACCATACTGTCCATTCGCATATAACAATGGAGCTACTTGGTCCCGATGAATCATAACCTGCTGAATACGACCAATAAGAATGACATGCGTGCCGTAATTCATCACCTGATCAGTCGTACAGCAAAAACTAGCTTGGGAGTCGGTCAAGACTAACCAGTTATCTTTCTGCCATTGCCCCAAACTCAAACGATCCTGATCTTGAAGTCGTCCAGCACACAAATTAGAGACATCTGTTTGGTCCTGATCTAATAAGTTCACTGCAAAATGAGACCCTGACGGCAGAAGCTCTTCATGACGAAGTATTTGCCGATTAATACAAACGAGCAATGAAGGTGGGTTATCAGAGACTGAAGTTACGGATGAAACTGTCATCGCAAAAGGTGATGCATCCGATAATGTTGCAGATAAGACGCTTACGCCTGAAGCCAACCTTCTCATCCCTTGCTTCATTTGCTGGCTTAACTGATTGTCCTGCATGAATATGCTCTCTTTAAAAGGGCGCCTATTGTGAACAGCTGGAACAACAGACACAAGTCATAGGAGCCCACTTGTATAGGCTTTGTCCAACACAGATGGATTTTAGAATCAAAACCTAGTTTGTTGATTGCTTTGAAAAAATTGTCTGTTTTTTTCGTTGACGATACAAAACCACATGGCTATGATGCGCACCACTTAAAACGCAGTGACACATTGCTGGGTTTTAATCGGAGTGTAGCGCAGCCCGGTAGCGCGTCTGTTTTGGGTGCAGAATGTCGGGGGTTCGAATCCCTCCACTCCGACCACCTTTTCTTGAACCTGCCAAGGTTTTATTTCCAGCAATGCGCCCGTAGCTCAGCTGGATAGAGCACCCGCCTTCTAAGCGGGTGGTCGCAGGTTCGAATCCTGCCGGGCGCGCCAAATCAACCGTTTGCCTTTCTACGGTGGCTGTAGCTCAGTTGGTAGAGTACAGGATTGTGATTCCTGTTGTCGCGGGTTCGATCCCCGTCAGCCACCCCATATTCTTTTCTCTATTATTCATTTGAATCCCTTGTTGTTTTTGTTGGCGATACGAAATTGCTATGTGAAAATGCCGCCTTAATTTTTTAACAGGTAGATTCGGTCATGTCAGCATTAATTCTCGACGGCAAAGCCATTGCCGCAAAAACAGAAGCAGAACTTTCTACACGTGTTGCGGCGCTAAAAGCACGCACAAATGGACAGACGCCAATTCTGGCAACAATTCTTGTGGGTGACGACCCAGCTTCTGCGACCTATGTAAAAATGAAAGGCAATGCCTGCACGCGAATTGGAATGGAATCATTGAAAGTTGAAATGCCTTCCAGTACCACGACCGAACAACTTCTCGCAAAAATCCACGAGCTGAATAACAATTCTAATGTGCATGGCATTTTGTTGCAGCACCCGGTTCCGCATCAAATTGATGAACGTTTATGTTTCGATGCCATCAGCGCAGAAAAAGATGTCGATGGCGTAACCTGTTTGGGATTTGGTCGCATGAGCATGGGCGAAGAAGCTTATGGTTGTGCAACACCCAAAGGCATTATGCGTTTATTGGACGCTTATCAAATTGAAATCGCTGGCAAACATGCCGTTGTTGTCGGCCGCAGCCCTATTCTCGGCAAACCTATGGCGATGATGTTATTAAATGCCAACGCAACTGTGACAATTTGTCATTCACGCACACAGAATTTACCAGCATTAATTAAACAAGCGGACATTATTGTTGGTGCTGTCGGTAAACCGGAATTTATCAAAGCTGAATGGATTAAAGATGGCGCTGTTGTTGTTGACGCAGGCTACCATCCCGGTGGTGTGGGTGATATTGAATTAACACCTTTGATTAATCGCGTTGCAGCTTACACACCGGTTCCTGGTGGTGTTGGCCCCATGACGATTAATACGTTGATTTATCAATCGGTTGATTCCGGCGAGAAAAAAATTTCCTGATTTAAAATTCGGATTGTAGGATGCTGTAGAGCGAAGCGATACGCATCACTAATGTCCATCGTTTCAATGATGGGTATCGCTGCGCTCCACGCGATCCTGCGAGAATTATTAATGCGTCTCGATAAATTTTTAAGTAATAACACGCCCTATTCCCGCTCACAGGCACATAGGCTCATTCATGCCGGTGAAGTGACAGTAAATGGTGAAATCATTAAAAAGACTGATCATAAAATCAATGGCACTGAGCAAGTTTTATTAAACAAACAACAAATTTTAACGCAATCTGTACGCTATTTAATGCTCAACAAACCCGTCGGCTATGTCAGTGCCAATCATGACAGTGAAAATCCTACCGTAATTGATTTACTAGATGAAATAAACAAAAGTTCGCTGCAAATTGTCGGTCGATTAGATAAGGACACTACCAGATTAGTCTTAATCACCGACGATGGCGAATGGAATCATAAAATCACCGCACCAGCTTCAAAGTGTAAAAAAACCTATTTCGTTACCTTAGCTGACCCCATATCCCAAGAAACAGTTGCTCTATTTAACCAAGGTGTTTTATTAGACGGCGAAAAAAAATTAACAGCGCCTGCCGAATTGGAATTGGTAAACTCATATCAAGCCAGACTGACTATTTCTGAAGGCAAATACCATCAAGTCAAACGTATGTTTGCTGCTGCGGGCAACAAAGTGATTGCACTGCACAGAGAAAAAATTGGCAATTTATTATTGGATTCAACACTGGCATCAGGACAATATCGTTCATTAACCCATCAGGAAGTTCAAGGAATATTCAATGATTGATCTGGCTGTTCAATGGATTCAACAACAAGTACTTGAATCAAATACAAACCAAGCGCAACTCTGGCTGATGGATGAAAACCACGCAAATACAATTGCCAGCAACTCATCAAACAAAGACATTACAATCATCACAAATCGTTGGGATATAGCGGAAGAAGCAAAGCAAAAAGGATTTAACGCAGAATTCAGTGATTTTAATTTGTCAGAAATTTCCGAGAATAGTGTCGATGCAATCTTTTATCGCATATCCAAGGAAAAACCCTTAGTACATCATCTATTTAATCAAGCTTGGCGATGCCTTAAACCTGGTGGACAGATTTATCTTGCGGGACACAAAAACGAAGGCATTAAAACCTTTGTCGATAAATTAGCTGCAATATTAGGTGATTCACAAAAAGCCATTAAAGAAGGCGCACTCTATACTGCTCAATTAACAAAGCATACTGACTTCTGTGCATCGGATCGTCTGGATGATCAAGACTACACCCATTTGCGTTTGATGCTGGATAATCATTCACAGGAATATTTCAGCAAGCCGGGTTTATTTGGTTGGAATAAAATCGATCTTGGCAGTGAATTATTAGTGAATAATTTGGATAAATTACCGCTAATCGACCTAGCTCCGCAGAATTGTCTGGATTTGGGTTGTGGTTATGGTTACATCACGCTGGCCGCATCAAAAAACAAAAATTGTAATTCGATTAAATCCTGGACTTTGACTGACAATAATGCAGCAGCCGTAATCGCAGCAGAAAAAAACCTCTTATCCTCTAGATTAAAAGGCAAAGTGATTCCTGATAATTGCGCGGCCAGTATTAACGAAACCTTTGATTTGATTTTATGCAATCCACCTTTTCATCAAGGGTTTAATCCAGACGCGGATCTCACAGAAAAATTTGTGCGCGAAACCCAACGACTCTTATCCAAAAAGGGCATAGCATTTTTTGTGATCAATCAATTTGTTCCACTGGAAACCAAAGCTGAAAACTATTTTTCACGCATCCAACTACGGCACAAAGAAGCCGGATTTAAATTAATTAGCCTACAAAAATAATCCATTCTGCACACGCAAAAACCAGTCTGCGGAATTATTGAACAAGCCACTGATTATCTTAAGGTTTTATTCCTATTAAGGCATGAAAAAGGGTTGACCGAGCCTTTTTGCCTCTATATGATGCGCACCACTTCCGAATAGGAAGTCGTGAATCCGCCTTAGCTCAGTTGGTAGAGCAACGGACTGTTAATCCGTGGGTCGCTGGTTCGAGCCCAGCAGGCGGAGCCAAATACAAGAGGCTGCATTAATCATGCGGCCTTTTTTATGCCTGTCATTTCACTAAAACCGGCTTAAAAACCACTATTTCGGAGTTAACACCATGTTTAAAGTCAACGAATATTTCAATGGTGCTGTTAAATCCATTGCCTTCCAAACCGAAACCCTACCCGCCACCATTGGCGTTATGGCCAAAGGCGACTACGAGTTCGGTACTGCCCAACGCGAATATATGACGGTTGTCAGCGGCAGTTTGACTGTTGTATTACCCGGCGAAACCCAATCCAAAACCTTCAAAGCTGGCGAGACTTTCATAGTTGAAGCCAATCAACGCTTTAAAGTTAGCGCTCCCGTTGAGACTTCTTACCTCTGCAAGTACGAATAATTTTGTAGGGTGGGCAATGCCCACCCTATCCCTTCAAACAATCTACTGACAGTAAGAAAACTCTTTCTCCGGTTCATCAAAAAAACGACTCAAATTTTCAAGCAAACAAATATCCGTTGATAACACCGAGTGCGCCAGATTTTCTCGCAGAATCAATTGTGAATTTTTCCATTGTCGATGCACTGCGACAGCCCATGCGGATGGAGTCACAGGATCATTTTTGCCAGACAAAAGTAATGTTGGCGCCTGAGGACCGTGTAATTGTAAATGACGTTTTTCAGGTAATTGATGACAAAGTTGGTGTTGCCATTGATCTTTTGTGTAGTCCGCCATTAAAGGAAATTCGATTAATGATTGCACATAATCTTGCTCTGATCCCATCGCATTGTCCGCACAATCTACAGCGGTAAAGGCAAGACTATTAAATTGACTATTTAAATTACGATTTAAATAAGGTTCGATTAATATTTTGAGTTGTTCTTCTTGTTGCAATCCTGATTGATGATTCACTGCGTAAATGGCTTTGGCTATATCTGACCAATCACGTGGATCATAAATAGCTGCAAAAATTGCCGATACAAAACGATGATCATTGACAAGAAAATACATCGACGCTTCGCCATCCCAACGCCTAATGTTCATTCCAATTGGATTGGAATTCAAATTTTTTAAAGCAGTCAACAATTCTTCTTTGAGTTGGTTTGAATTGTTAACTTTTTTACATTCCGGCTGATTCAAACACCCTGTAAAAAAACCTGAAATTGCAGAATCCAACACTTGCGGCCATGTTTGCACCCCTCCGTACCCCGCTGGGTAAACCGAATCCAATACCATAGATTTTAAACCGGTGTTTGCATTCGCTGACAATTGGCGATCAATTTCCAATGCTAAACGAGTACCATAGGATACACCCAGAATATTCCACTCTTTGTAATTCAATTGTTGTATTAAATTAATTAGATCGCTCGCTGATATTTCCGTACCCAGATATTTAGGAGACAAGGCTAAAAATTGTTTTTCTAACGACTCAAAACATTTCATCATGGATTCATTATTGATTTTCAACTCATCTGAAAGACCAATATTTTGCCTCCAAAGCCTCGACTGCTCTCCGTCATCCGCACAATTGAATTTCGGCAAACTCAGCCCTGTACCACGTGGATCCATCAAAATCAGATCGCGCTTTAGGTTGGCAACCGTCATCCAAGTCATCCATTTATTTATGCCGTCTTGATCCAAAGCTGCGCCTAGTCCGCCCGCCCTGAAGATAAACAACGGGATCATGACGATGATCTATGGATTCATCTTTAATGATGACGACCGGTAAATAGTATTCACCTGAAGACAAAGGCGTTCTTAGATGAAAACATTTCACTGTTTTTTGCCAATCGACTTTAAACCAACAATGTTTCGAGATGAGCTTGTAAGTTTCCTGATCCGCTATTTTTTTTTGTTCACGTTGTTTCTCTAGTGAATAATGTTGGTAGCTCCAGTATGCAAAAACAGAACAAAATAAAATCCCCATTAACATTGCTCTTTGAGGCCAGGATATTTTCATATTGTTATCACCGGCCAGGATAAATTCCAAGGTTCTGCATAATCTTGCATGGCCTTGAGAAAACACGCCTGTAAAAATAAATTACCCTCTTTTGGCAACTGACTAAATCGATACTCTTTTCCAAAAAGCGAGAAGGCAATAGCGAAGGCATGTAAATAACAACGATCAAACTCATCCACATCTTGCGCAGAATAAAGAGGATCGCCCGCAATTGCAGCCCCCAAACTTTTCATCGCCACTCGAATTTGATGTGTTTTTCCTGTTCGGGGTTTGACAATAAATAATCGTTGGTGGGGTGCTATTGAACGGCTAAAAATTGAGTGACTGCGGGATTTTTTTTCGATGTCATCAACTTCCATGCGCCTCGGCGTGAAGCTTCCATATCCCCTATTACACTGCCTTGTTTTTTTGAAGGTGTTTTATGACTAATAGCTAAGTAATATTTTTCAACATGACGATGGTTAAATGCTGCGCACAATTCGCGATTGGCTTCTTCATGGGTTGCAACCAACATGAGGCCAGAGGTTACCTTATCCAATCGATGCACAGGAAACAAAGTGCTGATACCCTGCTGCATTGCCTGTTGCTTTATGGACTCAAACACACCCATTTCACCTGAATCACTGTGAAAGCTCGTTCCAGGATGTTTATAGACCAACCAAAAATCAGGATGCTTCTCTAGAATCTCAAACATAAATTTAATGCTGATTTTTCAGCTCGCCGGTAGTAATTGAATAGGACGACAGTATAATCCTGCTTTCGATCAGAGGATATTTATGACGGATAATAATCTGCACATGATGCAATATCGGCAACAGCACAAAAAACGCCTTTCCTATATGCCTTGGCTTTATCTCAGCCTTAAACCTGAACATAAAGAATGGGCTGAAGAATGGCAAATGAATATTCAAAATCATTTGCGCAAAATGGAAACTGTTGAGATAGGTAAAGGTTGTTTTATTGCACCTGAAGCCCAACTTTTTGCAGAACCGGGGCGCCCCATTGTGCTAGGAGATTTCAGCTATATTGCCGCAGACTGTGTTATTCATGGCCCGATTGAAATAGGAAAAAATGTCTCGATTAATCATCACGTCACGCTGGATGGAGGCCGCAAAGGGATACGAATAGGCAATTATTCACGTGTTGCGGCTTATACATCAGCTTATGCATTTAATCATGGAATGGAAGCCGACAAATTAATTCAAGAGCAAGCTGTCACCTCACTCGGCATTGATATTGGTGAAGATGTTTGGATAGGTGCGAATGTTGGAATAGTGGATGGCGTTACAATAGGCGATAAATCGATTATTGGCATGGGATCCGTTGTGACAAAATCAGTCATAAGCGGTTTAAAGGTTGCAGGAAATCCTGCAAAAGAAATAGGTTATAGAGCTGCATCATTTCGCGGAGATTCTTATGAGTAAAAAAATATTTTCATCTATGCAATTTATTATTTTTTTAATGATCATTTTCAGCCTAAATACCTATGCTGCCGCCACACAACTCAAAGCGATCATCATTGAAGACTTGAGTTGGATGGATAAAAAATAAAATGCAGCAACAAGAAGATCAAATAAATGCACTGGCTAAATCCAAATTGGGATTAGCTATCCATAAAAATTGGGATGATATAGCTCTATTGCAACGCATGATTGATAGCCAACTGGTTGCGGCTACGGATTCATCCACCCAAGAATCTATGGGTGTAGTACTGGGTAATATTATGCAAGCGGATTTCCCTTCACATTTACAATGGAAAATTTACAAAGACAACCTTGGAAGATCAAAAGCCCTTTGTATAAAGGGTACGGAAGAATGCTTATTTCCGGTTACCATGTTATCCAAACGTTTGCGGTTGGAAATGACCGTAAATGTGTCAGATGTTTATAATAATGCAATTGATCAAGCAGCGAGCAAATTACCCAAAATGCCTTATGGGGATGAACTGTTGCATAGGTTGAAGCGATAAACAAACCCCACCCTAACCCTCCCCTTCGTAAGGGGAGGGGATTAAGTTCCTCCCCCTTGTGGAGGAGAAGTTAGGAGGGGGTGTTATATCCCTGCTGCACCAACACCATTCGAATTTTTTCTGCAGTTTCTTTTAATTGATTGGCATCAGCATTTTTCGCAAATGTAAAACTCAAATCATCCATTGAATCCATAGGCACCAGATGAATATGCGTATGTGGCACTTCCAAACCTGCAATCATTAAACCCACACGCTTTGCCGGATAAGCAATTTTTAATGCATTCGCAATTTTATGACTCACTTGCATTAAATGTTCAGCCAGATCAACGGGCAAATCACTCCAGTGATCAACTTCTTGTCTTGGAATCACTAATCCATGACCTTGTCGTATCGGCTGAATGGTTAGAATCGCTACAGATTTTTCATCTTTCCAAACAAAGTTGCCCGGAATTTTTTCGTCCATTATTAATGTGAAAACGCTTGCCATTTTTTAGTACCTTTTTGATTTTGGTTTGAGTTCTTAGACCCCCTCCTAGCCTCCCCCCTTGCCAGGGGGAGGGACTTGACTCCCTACTTTACTCCCTGAGGAGTAAGATCTGTCCCCTCCCCTGGCAAGGGGAGGGTTAGGGTGGGGTCTAAGTTTTTAAAAGAAATATAAATCAATAAACCGCCGTCCCTCTTTTCAATAATTCCCTCGCCAACCGTTCATCCAATTGCGTAACCGATTCATCACCAATTTCAACAAACGCGATTGGAAAATCTCGATAATACTTTTGCTTATCCAGATCTTCCATTATGGATTGTGCAATGGATTTATCTTTTGAATCAGCCCAAGACTCCAAACACAATGCTTGATGAGGTAAATAAAAATCGGCAATCAATATTTTATTATCAACTTCAATTGGATAATGATGCGCATGTGGAATCCCTGCAAGATACAACCAGTTGTCAACACGCAATTGAATTTGTGATTCAACTGAATGACCATCCAAACTACGAAAAGAGGATTGACAATTTTTTGCATGAATTTGTGATAAATAAATCTCCACCCAATTTTCTTGCAATAAACTTTCTGGCCAAGTCACATAAGGAATACCGGATTGTTCAGCTTCATGTTGCTGCCCACCTAGTTCAGCGCCTTTATCCGTTATCAACCAACCGTGTAAATATTTTTTGATTAATCCACGTTCAGCCAAGATTAAATTAACCAAACGCGCAGGCAACTCCCATTTTTGTCCGAGATGTGTTGCTGATAAAGGTGCTTCCGGCAAAAGCTTGAGCAAAGGATGATTTTTTACAGTGTCAGGCCAAGCAATATATTCACCGTATTTCGGATGATTGATATAAATACCGCCTTCAAATTTTCCTTTTTCGGTGAGCTGCCAATGCCCTTCCAGTTTATTAATCCAACCGCCTTGTGCTAGCAAAATAAATAATTCTTTGCTTTCTTTGTTTAAGGATTTTGCCAATGCAGTGGTTGAAAGATGTTTGTCGGACATTTTATTTCCTGTAATACTGCTCACAATTTTTTTACAAGCTGTGAATCATTATGCCTATTTGGATCGACGGAGATGCCTGCCCTCGACCGGTGAAAGATGCCGTGTTTCGTGCAGGCCACAAAAAACAAATTCAGGTAAAACTGGTCGCCAATCAATTTATGACGTTACCCCAATCACCCTACATTCAATTGATCCAGGTGGAATCGGGTTTTGATAAAGCCGACGATTTTATTGTTGAACAAGTTTCGTCGATCGATTTAGTGATTACCGCCGATATTCCTCTCGCCGCTGGCGCCATCGAAAAAGGTGCAGCCGTCATCAATCCACGTGGCGAACAATATACCAAAGACACCATTGGCGCACGCCTGACCATGCGCAATTTCAACGAGACCCTACGCAACAGTGGATTGTTAGTCCAAGACGGCCCGCCCGCCTATAACCAAAAAGACATGCACAGCTTCGCCGCAGCCCTGGATAAATGGATACAAAGGGCGCTAGCAAAGAAATAATCAAGATTTGCTGGCTTAATTTCCCTCAAATCCCTATACTTCGCGCGCTTTCAGTAACCCCCTCTTGGTTTGAACGTCTTGCGCGGGGTAGGCTGAAATTGAACAGATGAACGCGGTTCATCTGGTTTCAGGGCTACAATCGTGCGGGAATTGTTGATTCTCATCGCCTTTGCCATTGATAGGCAGTCTCTTGTCAGGTTGGTCGAACTAGTCGACTTAAATACCTGAATTACTATCGGCGATTTATCACCTGCCTGCGTTTTTCTTGTCAGTTATCTTCGATAACTGTCTTACTTAATTTATTTAGGTCAATTTAATGTCGACACCATTCTTTACTGATTTGGGCCTTTCTGCGCCCGTATTAAAAGCCATCCAAGCTGTTGGCTATGAAGCTCCCTCACCCATTCAAGCAGCTGCTATTCCTGTACTCATGGAAGGCGGCGATATTATTGGTATGGCTCAAACCGGCACCGGAAAAACTGCCGCGTTTGCATTACCCTTATTGTCACGTTTAGACACCAAACAAAATGAACCACAAGTGTTGGTACTCGCCCCCACTCGTGAATTGGCGATTCAAGTCGCTGAAGCTTTTCAAAAATACGCGAGTGAAATCCCCGGCTTTCACGTTCTGCCAATTTATGGTGGGCAAGATATGTCCACACAATTACGTCAATTAAAGCGTGGCGTGCATGTTGTTGTGGGCACTCCAGGTCGTGTGATGGATCATTTACGTCGCGGCAGTTTGAATCTGGATAATTTAAAAAGTCTGGTATTGGATGAAGCTGACGAAATGTTACGCATGGGCTTTATTGATGATGTTGAATGGATTCTTGAACACATTCCTGAAACTCGTCAAACCGCACTTTTTTCTGCCACTATGCCACGCGAAATTCGCAATGTTGCTGAAAAATATTTAACTAATCCGCAAGAAATTAAAATTGCCAGCAATCAATCCACTGGCGATAACATTGAACAAGTGTATTGGATGGTGAGTGGCACCAACAAATTGGATGCACTCACACGCATTTTGGAAGTAGAGCCTTTTGAAGGCATGATTATTTTCGTGCGAACCAAAACTGCAACCGTTGAACTTGCCGAAAAATTGGAAGCACGCGGATATTCCGCTGCGCCCATCAATGGCGATATGAATCAACAACTGCGTGAACGCACTATTGAACGTTTGAAATCCGGCAAATTGGATATTTTGATTGCTACTGATGTTGCTGCGCGCGGAATTGACGTTGAACGCGTTAGTCACGTAGTGAATTACGATATTCCCTATGACAGTGAAGCTTATGTTCACCGTATCGGCCGTACAGGCCGCGCTGGTCGTACCGGTAAAGCTATTTTGTTTGTGGCACCACGTGAAAAGCGTTTGCTTTCAACTATCGAACGCGCCACTCGAAAACCTATCACACTGATGGAATTACCCAGCGGTGCAACAGTGACCAAACATCGTATTGATCAATTCACACAACAAATTACGACTACCTTAACCGAGCAATCCGATTTAAGTTTCTTTAACGATTTGCTTGCTGAGTACAGCAATAAAAATGATGTATCGCCAGAACTGATTGCGTCCGCACTGGCGTTTTTATTGCAAAAAGAGCGCCCATTGCAAGTTAAATTCACCGATGTAAAACCAGAGCGCAATGAACGCAGCGAACGCTCACGTGATGATCGTGGTGGCCGTGATGACAGAAGCAGTCGAGATCGATCAGACCGCGGTTCTCGCGACGACAAACCACGTCGCGAACGCACCGAACGTAGCGATGAAAATATGCAACGCTATCGCATTGAAGTGGGTCGCAGTCATGAAGCACGTCCAGGTGATATTGTCGGCGCCATTGCTAACGAAGCGGGCATTGAAAGTCGTTTCATTGGTCATATCAAATTATTTGATGAGTTTTCAACAGTTGATTTACCCATGGGCATGCCAAAAGAAGTATTGGCACAATTGAAAAAAGTACGCGTGCGCAATCGCCCGCTGAATATCAGTGTCGATACTGGTAGCGCTTATCCACAAAGCGAAAAAGAATTTCCATCGCGTCCAAAACGTAGTTTTTCAAATGACCGATCCTCAGGTGACAGTCAAGGCGACTTCAAAAAAGAACGTCGCCCGAAACGTGAAGGTGACGCAGGTGAAAGAAGCCGCTCTCGCGACGCTGATGCGCCGAAAAAAACTTACCGCAGTAAAAAAACAGATTAAGTTATCTGTTTAATAAAAAATCCCAGTTGGTTTAACCTGCTGGGATTTTTTTATTTTTAGTGAACAATGGCGAAGTTAGTACAAGTATATCGCCAAGTGCTTTCTTCAAGTCTTAAATTGTCGCATAAGAGCATTGATCTTCTTGACTTCATCATCCAGGTAAATGCGAGATTGACTAGCATCATCACCCACTTCCCGATTACGTCTTGCTAATTCCAATATGGTGTTCATACTGTTGCGAATCATGTGCATATCACCCTTCTCATCTTCCGATGCCATAGCAATTTGTGCATTCATACTTTTAATTTGTTCAACTACAGCAACAATATGTGAAAAAGAATCCGAGGTTTTCGCGATACGATCCTTAATCGCAAGAGCTTTTGCCTGAGCATCATTCATTACAGTCACTGCCCGACCAGAACCACTGTTTAAATTGGAAATAATTTCTTCAATGGCTTTAGTGGATTCTTGAGTTCTTGAAGCGAGGCTTCGCACTTCATCGGCCACCACAGCAAAACCTCGACCGCTTTCACCTGCACGCGCCGCTTCAATCGCCGCATTCAGTGCTAACAAATTGGTTTGTTCTGCAATACTACGAATAACTTCCAACATAGAACTGATGTTTTGGCTATCGGACACCAGTGTAGCAATAACACTCGAAGCATTTTCAACTTCTGTCACGATGTCGTCCACACCTTGTTGTGCGGAAACAACTGTATTGTTTCCTGCATGGGTAGTACTAACTGCCTTTTCAGATGATAGATTGGCTTCATTCGCTGATTGCCCAACTCGTTCTAACGCAGTAGTGATTTTATTGATGGATTCAGCAACACGAGATATTTCTTCCAGTTGTATCGACGACCCAGCCGCAGACCTCGTAATAAAATTGCTGATTTTGGAACTAGCATCAAATAGTGATTGATTACTGGACTGCACTTGACGAATCAATCCTCGCAATCGCTGCACAAACTCATTGAAATAAAATGCGAGTTGTCCCATTTCAGTTTTGATATTAGCGTTAGGTAAAGTAACAGTTAAATCTCCCGTTCCAGTAGAAAGATTTTGTAGATTTTCTGTAATCGAATAAAGCGGAGTGAGTACTATTTTCTTTGCCAGAAAAATAAAAATAAAACTAGCCAGCGTACCCACTATCAATACAGTCAATATCACTCGCTCAGAATTGACGCGAAGGGATTCAATATTTTTTGTCTCATTTTCCACTTTACTATCTGCTTCTTCTTCCATTTTTGAAATAAAAGAAAGCAAATTTGTCACTTGCGAATTCAGATCCTTATATTCTCGCTCAGAAGAATTACCCGATTCGAATTGCCGCCATAAACTATCGCGAGTATGGTGAAATACCTTTAAGAAATTATCCAATTCGCTTACGGTTTTATCAGCAATAAGATTGGATCCCTTCATCCTACCTAGTCGCCCCTGAAAAACCAACTAACGCATTGAAAAATATAAAAATAACCAAAAAATAGCGACATCAAATCGACCAAAAATGATAAAATTTCCTTACATTTTTTGGTCGAAATGAGAAATAAAAAAACATGTTAAAAGCCACAGAACAACATCAACAAACAAGTTTTTTTGGCAGTGATTTAATCGATCAGCTAGACCCAAAAGATCCGCTGCTGCTGCTATCCAACGCCATTCCTTGGCAAGAATTTGAAAAAGACTTTATCGGCGAATACACGCAAGGTATTGGTCGGCCGAGCATCCCCATTCGCGTGATGGTGGGCTTACTAATACTCAAGCAATTAGAAAATTTGAGCGATGAACGTGTGGTGTTGGCGTGGAAACAAAATCCGTATTACCAAGCATTTTGCGGCATTAAAAACTTTCACAACCAATTACCCTGTCATGCTACGGAATTGGTGCATTTTAGAAAACGTATTGGCGCAAAAGGTGTTGAAAAATATTTGTGATGTCTGTGAAGTTGCACGATAAAAAAGCGGAAGAGTCGATAGTCAATGTTGATACCACCGTACAAGAGAAAGCAATAACCTATCCAACGGATGGAAAACTCGCCATCAAGATTATCAATCGTTTAAATAAATTAGCAAAAGGCAATAACATTGCGCAGCGGCGTACATTTGTCAAAGAAGTTAAATCATTACGCATTAATTTACGTTTCTTTCGTCATGTCAAAAAGCGTGCAAAAAGCGGTTAAAGCGATCAAGCGTTTGCGTACAATAGCGGGAGTTTTACTGAGGGAATTAGAACGAAAATTACCGCAACTGATTGCCGATAAGCAAACAGAAAACTTTGCGTTATACCAAAAGTGTTGACGCAAAAGAAACATGACAGTGACAAAGTTTACAGTTTGCACGAACCGCAGGCTTACTGTGTGGCGAAAGGAAAAGATCATAAGCCGTATGAATACGGTGCAAAAGCGTCGATTGTCACCACCTCAACAGGCAACATAATTTTGAGCGCTGTGAGCCATGAAAAAAATATTGCTGATGTAAATACACTGGATGAAGTATTAGAAAAAGCACAGTCGGTTCGGATCAGTAAAATTCAAGAAGCTGTGTGTGATCGCGGCTATCGTGGTCGAAAAGAAGTGAAGGGGATTAAGATTATATTGCCAGAGAATCCGAAGAAAAAGATACGCGTTATGAGCGTGAAAAAAAGCGAGCGAAATGTCGACGACGCGCGGCCATTGAACCGATCATTGGTCATTTGAAATCGGGTTTTCGACTAGCGAGAAATTATTTGAAGGGTGCGGCTGGTGATCAGATTAATTTATTGATGGCGGCATGTGCGTGGAATTTAAGAAAATGGATGATCGCTGCATTGGAGGCATTTTTTGTTGCGTAAAATGGCCTAATGCCAGGGAAAATAGTAGGATTTTTAGCGAGTTAACGCAGAGTTGGTTGATCTGCAGTATCTCAAAATGGTTTTATTCACGTGTGATATGGATATTGGTGCGGTGAAATTTGTACTGATGGATTTTAAATTGTTTTTCAGGGGCGACTATGTAAAGTATTTTAGATTATGCTCTTTGACGATTTTAAATTTGATCTAGATCAACCCTAATCGCCAACACAGAGCGGCTACCACTTTAGTAGTAGATAAAAATTTGCATCATCCTTTTAATTTCTCCTTCTCCTTCTCATTGAAATGGCATCTGGCTGCTTGAAAAACGGGGTGGTAGGTTTCTGGCATTCCTGCCGAGATCAAAAAAGAGGCCGCCATTTGATCTACATCAACAAGCCTATTCTTCTTCTTTTAATAAAGGTTTATCTACATAAATGAATGCAAATGATGGTCTAGCCTTTCGAGCAGATTAAGATTTTTTATTTTTGATTCGTCACAAGTGTCAAAACTTCTGATGAGGGAGAGGCGTAATGTATTGTCGAGTAACAGACGTAAACGGAGCCTGTTGTGTGGCTGTTGATGGCGAAATCAGCCGATCAACAGTCGTGGATATTAAGTCTGACATTATGGCTGTATTACAAACCCATCATGAAATTGAAGTTGACCTTAGTCATGTTGAAGACATAGATACAGCAGGGCTTCAATTAATGTTGGCCGCTAAACGTTATGTGAATAAACGGGTAACTTTTTTTAATCATTCTGCTGCGGTGTTACGCGTATTAAAGTTGGCCAATCTTGGGCAACAATTGGGTGACCCCTTGCTGATTCCAGCTTCAGACATGATTGATTAATTGAGGAGGTGATTGTGGATTATTCACAAATCTTTGCCACGTTTTTGGATGAGAGCCGGGACTTTTTGGCTGAAATGGAATCTATTTTGCTCCACGCAGAAACCACAATGCTTGAAGATGAACAAATGAATGCATTGTTTCGTTGTGCTCATACTATCAAAGGATCTGCAGGTATGTTTGGTTTGGACTCAGTCGTGACATTCACGCATGAGGTAGAAACCCTGCTAGATCATGTTCGTCACGGCGGCATAGATTTTTCCGCGGATTTAATCGTACTTTTACTTGAAGCAAGAGATCACATTGCTTCTCTCATTTCAGCGGCAGTTAACAATGAAGATATTGATCAACAACAGCAATCTGCTTTATTGATGCGGTTGAGTCGCTACAGTATTCCTCCAATAGTCTTACCTCCGATAGCATTAAAAGCCCAGTGCAGAATGTTGTGTTGGCTGCTACCGAAAATCAGAACGCAACAATTGAAGTTACAGAAACAGAACTCATTGGCAATGATTGTTGGCATATATCCTTACGCTTTAATAAAGAAATTTTGAATTATGGGTTAGACCCTTTGGTAATGATTCAATTCTTGTGCACATTAGGTGAAATTGTTCATATCGAAACGATTTCTGATGAGTTACCGAATTTTGAAGATATTGATCCACTACAGTGTTTCCTAGGATTTGAAATAGCATTTCGAAGCAATGCAGATAAGGCATCCATAGAGAATGTGTTTGAATTTGTAGATGACCTAGGGCGAATAACAATTCTGCCACCTCATAGCAAGACAAATGATTTTATTGCGCTCATGGATTCATTAGGTGAGGATAAAAATCGTATTGGCGAGATTTTAATTGCTTGCGGTAGTTTGACACCTAAAGAATTAGCGCATGCATTATCACTTCAGGCAAGTTTGATGCCTACAGCAAAGTTGGGAGAGGTACTTGTTGCAGAAGGATGTGTTTCGCCTGGATTGCTTGATGCAGCCTTAACTCAGCAGAAAAAAATAGAAGAAAAACGCTCTGTTGAAGCAAAAAGCGTAAAAGTACCTGCAGACAGACTGGATGCATTAATTGACCAAGTGGGCGAATTGGTTATCGCCGGCGCAGCAGCGCAATTGCGTGCTAAGCAGGCACATAACCGTGAACTACAAGAAGCAACGTCCAACTTGTTGCGTTTGGTTGAAAATGTTCGGGATACGGCGCTTTGTCTGCGTATGACACCCATTGGAGAGGTATTTAATCGATTCCCGCGCGTGGTTCGCGATGTCTCGCGTGAGCTCAATAAAGATGTGGAGCTGGTTATTCACGGTGCCGAAACAGAATTAGATAAATCGATGATTGAAAAACTGGGTGATCCTTTGATGCATTTGGTTCGCAATAGTATGGATCATGGTATCGAATCTCCTCAAATGCGTATTGATGCCGGTAAGTCGCCACGTGGAAAGGTGACGCTTAATGCCTATCATGAGTCAGGCAGTATAATGATTGAAGTGAACGACGATGGCCGGGGGTTAAACACCAAACGAATTCTTGAGAAGGCTATTCAAAAAGGATTGATTTCATCCGCTGTCAACTTATCCGCTGCTGATATTCACAGGCTTACTCTTGAGCCCGGATTTTCTACTGCTGAAGCTATAACCAATCTCTCTGGCCGTGGTGTGGGCATGGATGTGGTTAAGAGTAATGTGGAGGCACTACGCGGCACACTGGACATAGAAAGCTGCGAAGGACAAGGAACTAAAATACGCATCTGTTTGCCGCTCACGCTTGCCATTATTGACGGGTTTCAAGTGGGCGTTGGGCATTCAACTTTCATTTTACCTTTGGACTCGGTGGTGGAATGCATCGAGCTTCCTCCCGATAGCGATAAAGCGGACTACCTTAATCTTCGCGGTGAAGTATTACCTTTCTTGCGGTTGCGGCAGATATTTTCTGTTGAGGGATGTTCGCCAACACGCCAGAACATTGTTGTTGTCCGCTTTTCCGGTCGCAAAGCCGGTATCGCAGTTGATCGATTATTTGGAGAGTGCCAAACGGTGATTAAACCTTTGGGGTGTTTATTTTCAAATATAGGTGGCGTGTCAGGTTCTACGATTCTGGGGAGTGGTGAAGTGGCCTTGATTCTGGATGTTGCGCAATTGGTGGTGGGTGCAACTTCCAGTATTGCTAAAACACATTTGGAATCTGTGCTGAGTTAATTCTATTTTTTTGTATTCATGTTTTTATCGGGAGAGGATAACCATGTTCCAACATATGAAAGTGGCAACCAAACTGGCTTTGGGGTTTGGTCTTGTGGTCTTATTGTTATTAGTCGTCTCATTTATTGGCATTACGCGCATGTCACAACTGAATGAATCGTTGCGTTTGGTTGGAGAGGAACGCTGGCCGCGAGCCAATATGGCTAACAGTATTGTAGTGAACAGTAACTTGATTGGTATATCGCTGCGAAACATGATACTGAGCGAGACAAAGGAAGATATGCGAGCACAAAAAGAGGCAATCTTGGAAACCCGCCGCACTATCGGGGCAACTGTCGATAAGTTGAAAGAAGTGATTCAGAACCCCAAGGGAAAAGAATTAATGCAAGCAATTCTTGAAAATCGTCAGGCCTATATAGCAGGCCAAGAGAAATTGATTGGCTTAATTGAAAGTGGCGATACCTCGGCCGCGCGAACTTACCTGAATACCGAATTGCGTCCCATTTTGCGTGCGTATCAAGCAAGCGCAAATGCATTGTCACAGTTTCAAGGCGAGCTTCTTGATCAGGGCGTAAAAGAAGCTCAGAAAACCTATGAGACAGCGCGGACCTTGATGTTGGGTAGTATTTTGGCTGCCGTTATTCTTGCCGCGATAGCTGCTTTGCTGATTATTCGTGGTTTAGTTAGCCAATTAGGCGGAGAGCCTAGCTATGCCAGTGATATTGCTCGCCAGGTAGCCGAAGGTGATCTGTCTGTAACCGTGGATTTGCGCCGTGGAGATCAAAGCAGTTTGTTGTATGCGCTTAAATCTATGGTGGAAAAATTATCACAAACAATGGGTGAAGTGCGCTCAGCGGCCGATTCGCTATCAGCTGCATCTGAACAGGTGAGTGCAACTTCTCAATCCCTTGCGCAAGCGTCTTCTGAGCAAGCCGCCAGCTTGGAGGAAACCACAGCATCTATTGAACAGATGTCAGCTTCGATTGCGCAAAACACTGAAAATGCCAAAGTCACCGATGGCATTGCCAGCAAATCAGCGGCTGATGCGACTGACGGAGGTCAAGCTGTGCGCGCAACTGTCGAGGCCATGAAATCCATCGCGGATAAAATCGGCATTGTGGATGATATTGCCTATCAAACGAATTTATTGGCGCTTAACGCGGCTATTGAGGCTGCACGAGCTGGCGAACATGGTAAAGGGTTTGCCGTGGTTGCCGCTGAAGTGCGCAAACTGGCTGAGCGCAGCCAAGTTGCAGCACAGGAAATTGGTGAGCTGGCAACTACCAGTGTGAAAACGGCCGAGCGTGCAGGTAGTTTGCTTGAAGAAATGGTGCCATCAATTCGTAAAACAGCGGAGTTGGTACAGGAAATCACGGCTGCATCAGAGGAGCAATCGGGGGGAGCCGGTCAGATTAATACGGCGATGAGTCAAATCAGCCAGACCACCCAACAGAACGCCTCGGCTTCTGAAGAGTTATCCGCAACAGCAGAAGAAATGAGTGGACAGGCGGAGCAACTTCAACAATTGGTATCTATGTTCAAAATCACCGGAGATGGAATGCGCAGGCCGCCATTATCTACACAAGGCTCCAGAGTTGCGCCATCAGTCAAACGAGCGACAGGAAAGAGGATGTCTCCGCCCCCTATTCTGGATGATGATCCTGAATATATTCGTATGTAATGGGAGATCATCATGATGCAGTCTGGAGGCGTACTTGTAGTAAGCGATAAGGTGCCAGAATCTGGTGCTAATGCTAGCCGGCAGTATCTCGCTTTTACCTTGAATGGTGAGGTTTTTGCGATCGATATATTGCAAATCCGCGAGATTATTGAGTTCAGTGCATTAACTGAAGTCCCGATGATGCCAATCACCATTCGAGGTGTTATTAATCTAAGAGGATCTGTCGTTCCTGTTATTGATTTGTCGGCACGTTTTGGTAAAGGAGCTTCGGCTATAGCACGGCGCACTTGTGTTGTGATTTTAGAGGTCCGCACCGAAGGAGTTAATCAGACCTTGGGCGTTATGGTTGATGCAGTCAATGAAGTGATGGAAATTGCGGCGAATGATATAGAGCCTGCACCTACTTTTGGTACGCGTATTCGTACCGATTTCATCGCCGGCATGGGGCGAACGGGCGGACGATTTGTCATTATTCTCAATGTTGAACGGGTGTTTTCTCTCGAAGAGCTTGCATCTTTAGGCGGGCTAACCAGTTCGGCCATTGAGTCCGCATAACAGGATGGGTATGTCATCAGAATTAATAATTAGCGATAACGAATTCCGGAGTTTTCGTGACTTAATGCGTTGCGCTACGGGTATTGAGCTGAGTGAAGCTAAAAAGCATTTGGTTAGTGGACGTCTTTCAAAGCGACTGCATACGCTGGGTGTACGAAGTTTCGGCGATTACTATCGCTTGGTTTCTTCAGGGGACAATCAAGAAGAATACCAACGCATGGTTGATTTGCTCACAACACATGAGACCTACTTCTTTCGAGAGCCAAAACATTTTGATTATTTGGCTGAAAGTGTATTACCGCAGCTTTGTCGTCGATCTGATAATTCGCCTTTACGTATATGGAGTGCCGCAAGCTCCACTGGCGAAGAAGCCTATAGTCTGGCTATGACGTTGATGGATAAATTAAAGCTGGATAGACCCTGGGAAATTTTGGGTACAGATATCAGTCGGGATGTGATCATAAAAGCACAACAGGGCATATACCGAACAGAGCGGATGGACGGTATTCCGCCAGATTATTTGCGCCGTTATTTTTTGCGAGGTATTGGTAGCAAAACAGGAACGCTTCGTGTGGTACCGGAAGTTCGTCAGCGCGTTCGTTTTGCGCAAGCTAATCTCAATGAATCATTCGCTGCAGTAGGCGATTTTGATGTGGTTTTTTTACGGAATGTATTGATTTATTTTGATCAAGCAACCAAGCATAAAATCGTTGAACGTGTACTTAAGCAAATTCGCAAGGGTGGCTGGCTTTTTATTGGCCATTCGGAGAGCCTAAATGGTGTGACATCGGCAGTGCATCCCGTGAGGCCAACAATTTATCGGCGCGATTGATGATAGATTCTTTGGCCAAGCGAAAAGAATTTTTCTTGCAACCAGGCGAGTTTTATTTTGGCGGAGGGAATGTTCGGCTTCGCACTCTTTTGGGTTCTTGTGTGGCGATTGTAATTTGGCATCCCAGATTATGTATAGGCGGTATGTGCCACTATCTATTGCCTTATGGTGATAAGCCCTATTCTCATTCGGATACTCGATACGCACAATGCGCTATTAATCAATTTTTACGCCAGCTGAAAAAAAATGCTACGCATCCATCGGATTATGTTGTGAAGATATTCGGGGGAGGAAAAATGTTTGAGCAAGTGCATACCAACTTGAATGACGCGCTGGATGTTGGCCAGCGCAACGTGGATGTTGGAAAAAAATTATTAGCTGAAAATGGATTTATTGTGGCTGCAGAACATATAGCCGGAAAGGGGCATAGAAACGTGATTTTTGATATTCCTACCGGTGATATCTGGGTGAAACATGTATCGGAATTTCCAAAATGGTAGTACAACTTTACATTCATAAAAAAGTTTAAAGAATGGTTAATCCAATTCGTGTGTTAGTCGTCGATGACTCTGCCGTTGTTAGGCAGGCGATGAGTCAAATTTTGGCGAGCGCTCAGGGTATTGTGGTGATTGGCGCTGCATCTGATCCCATTTTTGCGCTTGAGCGAATGAAAAAAGAATGGCCGGATGTAATAACGCTGGATGTTGAAATGCCAAGAATGGATGGCATTAGTTTTTTGAAAAAAATAATGGCTGAGCGGCCTACGCCTATTGTTATTTGTTCGACATTAACAACTAAAGGATCGGAAACGGCTATGCAAGCTTTGTCGGCAGGCGCAGTTTCGATTATTACCAAACCAACTCTCGGCCTAAAAGATTTTTTTAATCAGTCAGCCAGTGATTTGATTGCTGCCATACGTGCAGCAGCGCGCGCTAATATGAGAGCTTTGCGTCAATCTATTGAGCCTAAAATAACCTTATCACCCCAGATGCCAACAACCAGCGGGGCGATGGCAGAAACGACAGATCGCATTATTGCGATTGGCACATCAACAGGTGGAACTCAGGCATTGGAATCTGTGTTAACGCGCTTGCCTCGCACTACAACGGGAATTGTTGTAGTACAACATATGCCTGAAAAATTCACAGAATTATTTGCACAGCGCTTGAATCAAATTTCGCAAATGGAAGTATTGGAGGCATCAGATGGACAGCGAGTTATTAATGGTCGCGTTTTGATTGCTCCGGGCGGTAAACACATGACATTGCAACGAAATGGTGCTCAGTATATGGTGAGCGTTCGCGATGGGCCGCCTGTTAATCGACATAAGCCCTCCGTTGACGTGCTATTTCGGTCTGTCGCCCGTTGCGCTGGAAAAAATGCCATGGGTGTCATCATGACCGGCATGGGAGATGATGGGGCTCGCGGTTTGAAAGAGATGCGTGATGCAGGCGCACGGACAATTGCCCAAAATGAAGCCAGTTGTGTCGTATTTGGTATGCCTAAGGAGGCGATAAAAATGGATGCAGCAGAACAAGTCTTGCCTTTGGAGCAAATCTCGGGATTAATCTCAGCATTTCGCTAATATCAACTAACCACTTGATGCTCAAGCAGCTGCATTTTTTTGTTTCAATGTTGTGGAACACTTATGATGAGTGATTTTCAAAAAAGAGTGAATCTGTTTTTTTAACAGATTCACTATGTAGTATGCATTTTTCTGAACAAAACAACTCATTCAAAACAACACAAATACCCCTTTATAAACTATAACTCATACCCAACCACAATTTATTCGTATCTTTTGCAAACTCATCCGCAGAGTAACGCGCAACTTTTCCCATCAATTGCAATTGCTTACTGACATTATGCGTGAGGGTGAAATTTATTTCATCGCCATAATTAAATAAACCCGCCGAATCAAGTGAATAAAATGTTGAATTAAAATCATGAAGCCCGGTAAGAATTTTAAATGAATCATTAGCGAAGGAATGTTGGTACCAGAATTCATAAATTTTGATGGCATCGTCGGCGGCAATATTCAAAGTTCCTTGCACACCGCCGGTCAATTCGGCGGGGTCTTTTCCGTAATCACCCAACGCATAAATAAACACTTCTCCATTTTCCCACCAACCCGCAGTGGCCGTATCAATCGCCAGTGTCACATCAAGATTCGCTAATTCAGCCGATTCCTCATCAATTCCGCCCGAGAAATTATGGACTGATTCGAGTGTTAATGCGTTTTCCCAAACATAAGCCTCATCAGCAGCATGAACAGCGCCCATTATTCCAATTGAGACTAACAAGAACCATTTTTTCATCATGAAGCCTGTCATTGACCGAATGTTTCAAAGTATAGTCAGGCTTTTAAAAATAACCTCAAGAGTCGATTAATGCGTCATTCTCTATTCGATATTTTTTAATCTTTGAATACCAAATAAAGGAGCAACAACAGGAATTCGCTTGGCTATTTCAAATAGGATCAAGCAAGCAGCAATCACAAAAATCACCAGCAATAGAGGTTCGACCCATTAAAAGCAAATAAAATGTAGCCGTAATGCAAAATTGCCAGAACCACCAGAGCACTTGTTGGTTAAAAAATTAGGGCGAGAATTTTTAGTTCAAACAGCCGATATTGAATGGGTTGAAGCTTCAGGTAACTATGCCAATTTGCATATTAAAAACAGTGTTTACCCCATGCGAATTACTATGGATAAATTGGAAAAATTATTACCATCAAAATTCACTCGCATCCATCGCTCGACTATTGTCAATCTTGAACAAGTTCGGGATGTACAATCTCTGAATACGGGTGATCATCAAGTTAGATTGCACAATCAAACTGCATTGACACTATCAAGGCGCTATCGAGAAGCATTCAAATCAAACGTTAGTTTTGATTAAGACTTAACTTTCTTTTAGTTAATGCCGTCGCTTGATGACTCATAGGATCATCCGGCCAAGGATGTCGAGGGTAACGGCCACGCATTTCCTTACAAACTTCCGGGTAGGATTGTTTCCAAAAACTGCGTAAATCCGAGGTAATCGCCAATGGGCTACCATTGGGTGATAACAAATGAATTTGTAATGGTAATTTTCCATCTCCCATCATTAATTCTTCACAACCAAAAAATTCTTGCAACTTGGCAGACACCATTAATTGATTGTGATGATTAATTTCAATATTCACTGATCTACCACTGGGCAATATTATTTTTTCCGGAATCATTTTTTGAATAATGGAAATTTTGTCTGATCCAAAATAAAAATTCAGTGCTTGCAGCCAAGGTAATTGATCCAGCTTGGAGTCGCAAGTTAAAAAAGGCGAAAGCCATTGTGGAATTTTTTCAGTCAAAGCTTGATCAGAAATTTCCGGTAACTCAACAAGAACTTGATTCTGAAGAATACGTGCACGCGCAAGCAAACCCAATGATTGTTCACACCAACCCAATTGTGTAATAGATTTATCATTGGCTAGATTTTGCAGATAATGACCTAACTTATCGCCAATATCGGCAGCAGTAACTTGTGAATAAGATTCCTCTATTACTACACCACCCATCCACCAGGATAAGTATTCAGACCAAACCTGTTTAAATACCAATTCTGTTTTTAATTGACTCAATTCTTTTTGTTGTGTGGAAGTTAATTGCAACGGAAAACCTAATGCAAAAGATTCTTTACCTGCCGCATCAATAACCGGAAACGCCCCCCAGAAAGAATCGATTTTGTTAATAGGCCCTACACTCATGCCAGAATTTAAACGGTATTTTCCGCTAGACAATAAAAAACCAATTCTATCGGAAAAGGCTTTTGCTAAATCCAATGAATTGATTGGTTGTTGCGATATCGTTAACTTCAAATAACCCAACCAACGCCTCTGTTGTAATTGCCAATGTGAATTTTTTGCTCGCTCTTTGGATGCAATAGAGTGCCAATCTTGCGTAAAGATTTCACTTGAAAAATCAAAGTGAATCACCAAAGCCAACAAAAGTAATTCATCGCTAATAGTCAATTTTTGTGAAATCAATAATGCTGCAACACGTGGTGAAGTACCTAACTGACTAACCATTTTTCCTGATTCAGTAATCGCATGATTCTGATCAAGAAAATCCATTTTTCGCAATTCCTGTCGCGCATAGTCCAAAGCCAATGGATTCGGTTTTTCTATCCACTGCAAATCTTCAACAGGGCTTGCCCAATGTGCCAAACGCAAAGCCAAGGGTAAATAATCGGTTGATCGCAATTCGGGTAAATCCGCTGCTGCCAAAACTGTATCTTGCGACCATAAGCGAATACAAATACCCGCCTGCACACGCCCCGCTCTACCACGCCGTTGATCGGCACTGG
This sequence comes from Cellvibrio sp., assembly GCA_016712405.1. Lineage (GTDB taxonomy): Bacteria > Pseudomonadota > Gammaproteobacteria > Pseudomonadales > Cellvibrionaceae > Cellvibrio. The sequence goes on from JADJRD010000001.1 coordinate 715,072, forward strand.
ATTGACTGATCATACTGGTGCGTAAATTGGATATTCCGGTGCGCTGCTCATAATCAACTCGACGCATCAAACCGGAATCAATCACTAAAGTGACATCAGGAATCGTTAACGAGGTTTCTGCAATGTTGGTTGATAAGATAATGCGCGGCCCTTCGCTCTCATCAAGGGCTTTCATTTGTTCTTGTGAGCTAACGCGACTGTGCAAACAAAGAATTTTATGTTGCGGAAACCGATGACTTAATTCAGTTCGACAATTTTCAATCTCTTTCCAACCCGGCAAAAACACCAAACAACAATGCTCTTGCCAATCAGCCACTTCATTGAATGCACGTAAAACCTGTTGCGGCAGAGTTTCATCATTATATTTTTGTTGCTGTGGATTTTTCCTTTTCGGTAAAAAACGAGTTTCAACCGGAAATTGTCGGCCTGGTGTAAATAATCGTCGTTGAATTAATTTCTGCAATGAAGGGTCAGGTGTTGCACTCATCAAAATCAATTGCAAATCATCGCGTAAAATACTGGCTTCTTGTAAAAACACAAATGCCAAATCTTGATTCACACTACGCTCATGTACTTCATCCAATATCACACAAGCCACATTATCCAATGTGGGATTATGCAAAAGATGCTGCAATAAAATTCCCGGTGTCATCAATAGCAATTGCGTAGATGTTGACTGCCGATTATCAAACGGCACTTGATAACCCACCCGCTCACCCAACTTATATTGCGACTGAAAATAATGATTCGCCAACTCTGTTAATCGCTTCGCCAATGCCAAAGTCGCCAACACTCGCGGCTGAATCAACCACACTTGTTTGTCTTTAGGTAGTTTTTCCAATACCCACAGTGGCACCAAGGTTGATTTCCCTGCACCGGGTTCAGCTTCGATTAAAAAGGTCTTCTCACGATCAAATAAATCGCTAAATTGATCTTTCAGAAAAAATATTGGCAATTGATTTAACAAAATAGGGTATCCAAAAGTGAGATTACTGATCTGGTGATTTTCGTTTGCTAAAAAACTGATTCAGCTTAATCGAAGATCACATCAATCCCAAACCAAAACCATCCTCCCCACCCCAGTTCCGCCCTAAAAAGTGATCAGATAAACACTTTTACGCGCATATAAATGCTTAAAACATCCTTTAAACGCGCATTAAACTGTATTAGACTCCATTTAATTGATCAAAAAAGGCAGGAATTCAATGAAAAGGTTGCTACTCGATAAGTTGATCGCATGGAAAGAACAAACCAAAAGAAAGCCGTTATTGATTGATGGCGCAAGGCAAACAGGTAAGACTTTTTACTCAAAGAACTCTTGGGACGTGAGTTTACACGGGTTTTGCGGGTTGACTTCCTCGAAAACCCAGCACTAGCCGATGCATTTGCGGGCTCTCTGACGCCCGATGATGTGATTTCCAATATTGAATTACTAACGGGGCAAATCTTTCATCCTGAAACTGACCTGCTGATTTTAGATGAAATTGGTGAATGCCCAAGAGCCGTAACAGCATTGAAATTTTTTGCAGAAACAGCGCCCACTTATTTTGTTGCAGCTAGTGGATCCAATATAGGATTGCTCAATTCTTTTCCGGTTGGAAAAGTGGAACAACTTAACTTACGACCACTCAGCTTTAGAGAGTTTTTATGGGCATCGAACGAACCTCTATTGATTAAAGCCTATGAAGCGCAAGCCAATACCGCCGCTGCACACACAATGCTTTTTGATAAATTAACAGACTATTATTTTACTGGCGGCATGCCAGAAGCTGTTGCAAGTTGGTTTGAGAATAAAGAAAAAAGTATTATCGAGCGCGTTAACGCCGTCAGTAAAATTCACACAGATTTGATCGCAGGTTACAAAAGAGATTTTGGTAAATACTCAGGCAAACTGGATGCACAATTAATTGAAGCCGTTTTTAGCAATATCCCCGCGCAACTATCCACCGTATTAGACGAGTCGGTTAAACGATATAAATTCAAAGGTGTATTTGAGCCTAAATCCCGCTATGCAGAATTCGAGAGCCCCATCACTTGGTTACATCAATGCCGACTGGCATTGAAAAATTATCCGATTGAAGGTCAATCTAAATCACCATTGGCAGCCTACCAAAAAGATAAAATGGTGAAATTATTTTTGTTGGATGTGGGGTTGCTAAACAGAATGTTGAATACCAGCTACAAAGAAATTAAACAACAGGGCTACGAATACAAAGGTTTTATTGCTGAAAATTTTGTACAGCAAGAGTTCGCAACTTTAGGAGTTGAGCCCAGTTTTTCTTGGTACAATTCTCGCGCTGAAATCGAATTTATTGTCACCAATAAAGAAGGATTAGTAGTGCCAGTAGAAGTCAAAAGTGGAAAACGAACACGCGCAAAATCCTTGCAGTCCTACATCACCAAATGCGCTCCGCATAAAACAATTAAATTAACTGGCACCCAAGGTTCTTCACCATTGGAACAAACACATATTGTGATGCCACTCTATTATGCGGAGTTTGTTTTTGATCGGATTTAGTGTTAAAGAATAATTTAATGCAAAGGCAGAATATACAGAACACAGCTTAGACCAGAACTTTAATTTTGGATCAGAAGAAATTGCTTTCATCATTTCTGACTCCTCTTTCTAAGATTTGGATGCCTTTAGATTTGCATCATGGCGCTGGCTCCACTGACATAGGCTACGAAAGCACTGGCAAAACCTAAGACCACCCCACCCTTCGGGCACCCCTCCGAAGGAGGGGAATTTTAAATACCGCGATTTACAGCAATAACTTTCAAATGGGTACATACAAAATAACCACTAAAAACATCCAACAAAGGTATTCAAGGTTAATCGGCCTTTTCGTGGATCAGGATTGAAGTCAAAATCTTTAGCGATGTTACCTGAGTGCAAACTGGTACAGCGGTACATGATGAAGCGATTGAAATTAGCTGGGTAACTAGCGATTTGTTAGAAATATTCATTGCTGCCATTCATGTATTGCTTAGGCATTGTTTTATTTTTGGTTGATTCATTCATGGATGCAGAATAGGTATTGAATCGTTCAGCAGTAATATATTCAAAATTTGTATTTTTATGTCGATAAAGCGAAGTACCACCTTTTTCTTTTCCGCATAAAAAATACACCGAAGCCAATTCATTCATATTAAATGAATCGACATGCAGCATGGATTGCATAGGTTTTAATTGAGAAGGAGGCGTTACCACCATTGAATAACTGGTTTCGATGGATTTAACTTGTTCATCGCGTAAATTAAATTCTTTCGCCAGTATTGGCCTTAGGTGTTCATAGAGTGCCTGGATATAAAAATCCGGAGCAGGTTTTCTAACACCAGGATACATAGCATCAGCCGTATTGAAATTTCCATATTGGCAACAGTAATCAATTAATAATTCCGGCTTATCTAAAAAATTATCAATAATTAATACGGGTTGCTTTTCGTTCCCCACATATTCGACTGAGTATGTAAATTCGGTATGTTTATTAAGCATTGGACTAAATCCTATTTAGATTTCAAATCAATAGCCTAATCTTAACCCAATTGACGTCTGCCTGCCCAATCCCGGCTCAAACGATCTGCCATTGGCTTGATTGACTATAACTGAACCCACGTAAGTTTTATTAGTAACATTATTCACTCTAATCCACCACTCCAGATTTGACCAAGGGGTTTTGCCTTGAAGTGAAAAATCCCACAATTGCCAAGAAGGTGCAAAGATTAAATTGTTATCGGCGGTGGCAACTTTATCGCGGTAGCTGCTGCTGAGATTGATCGATAGCGAATCTTTTGCGAATGGAAAATAAGTTAGATCGGCTTGATAGACTTTTTTTGCCAAACCGGGCAATTGATGATTATTCCATTCACCTTGAGTGAATTCAGCATTGAGATATTGCATACTCAGTCGAGCTGACCAATAGTCATTGAACTGATAACGATTTAATACTTCTATGCCACGGCGTTGTGTTTCTTGTGCATTACGAAAACTGGTTCTGCCATTTATCGACTGATCGACGATAATTTCATTTTCAGTGTCGATATAAAATTGTGAGATTTGCCACAACCATTGTTCACTGGTGAAATTAAAACCCCAATCAACTTGTCGATTTTGGCTGGAATTCAAATCAGTATTTAAACCAGTTCCGTTAGCTTTGTATGCCATTTCAGTTAAGGTAGGCGTTTCATATCCCTTGCCTGTGCTGGCAAATAATGTCCAATCTTCTGCGAATTGATATTCCAACCCTACCGCCATCGCATTTTCAGAAAATTCTTGTTCGCCGGAATCATCAGGATTAACGATCAGATTATTGCTATTGCGACGAATAAAAAAATCATCTACCGAAAAATCCAACTGGCTGTAACGAAAACCGATAAAGGTTTTGATGTTGTCATTGGGTTTAAATTGCACAATATTGTAAATATCACGATTAATCACTTCACCTTTTTCATCACGTCGCAAATCACCGGCAACGCCAAGATTATTCACAAAGCCTTGTCGATCATCCTGCATCTTTGTTAATTCGGCACCCATACTCCATTGCCAATCGCGATCAAACCAGAAAAAATCTTGAGTCAATGTGGCATTAATACCAAGCACGTTTCGATTTAAATTCACCACACCCCCGGCAGAGGTTAAGGCATCACCAGCAAAACCTAAATATTGTGTAATCTCCCGGTCGCTTTGCCACAGACTTAACTGCCAACGTCTATCGCCATCTGTTTTACGTAAACTAATAGACGATTGTTGGTTATCCACTTGCTTGCGAGTATTAAAGGTAATTGCGGCGGAATTTTCTTGAAAAGGATCTTGCTCAAATTGTTGCGGTGTTAAACCTAATGGATCTTGCAATAAAGGATCACGACTCACATCATGTTTAATAATCCAATCCCAATCATTATTTGATCGGTAATAAATCGCAACCGATGCTTGTTCACGTTCTGCTTTTGAATGCGGCCTGTCGGTATCGGATTCATACTGATTAATTTGCGAGGCGACAGCGATATTATCTTGTCGCCATTTGGCGTTAATCAGTGCATTTTGTTGATCCTGATCTGACAAACTGAATTGTGCATCAATACCGGATTTTTCAGGTTGTTGCGTTGTAAACGAAATCACACCACCCGGACTATTGCCATACAAAGCCGCAATAGAGCCACTAATCACTTGAACTTGTTGAATGCGATTTAATTGCACACTGGACAATTGCCCTTGCCCGTCCGGTGTTGAAATGGGAACACCATCAACCAACAAATCAATTCCTCGAATACCGAACGCTGATCGTGCGCCAAAACCTCGCAAACTGATGCGTGTATCTTGTGCAAAGTTACTGCGTGAATCAATTTGCAATCCTGGCAGGCCGGTCAAAATGTCGCTGGCTTCAGTTAAACCCGGCTTGAAATTTTCTTGTGTGTTTTTTATCGAACTGGATGTTTGAAAAGACGTTGATTGTTTACCTTCTACCACCAAGACTTGAATATCCTCTGCATACAGCATTAAAGACTGAGCAGAAATTAACGAAATCAAAGCTAAAGATTTTATTTGCATCATTCTTTTCCTGGAGACTTTTCTTCAGAGCGTCTTGCACTAATCATTCATATTTATCCACATTAGTTATCTTTATTTACCCGTCGTCATCCCTAGGCAATTTATACTTCGTCATCCCTGCGTAGGCAGGGATCCATTTGCTCGACAATGTCACTGGTTTCCTGCCTTGCAGGAATGACGATTAAAAATATTGGGAGTGCATTCTGGCGATAAAACCGTTAGTTTTCATCAAGAGTTTCTGGTATTCAGTGCAATTAATTCTTTTGCTCTGTAACTAATCGTCGGGAAATGTAAATGACATTGCAGGGTTTTTAACTGCATACTAGCCTCCGACTCATTGATTCAATTTTTAGTAGGAATATTCATGTTCTCAGCTGTTAATCGCCTTTTTCGAAAACAACGTTGGTTATTGGTTCTCGTCTTAGTCCTACTGATTGGTCTGATTGTTTTTTTTGGTACAGAGAAATCAGATAGGCAGGGTCGACCTCCGCAAAACCCTTGGATGGCGCCGACGCCTGTGCTTTTGGTCACCGTTCGCAAAAGTGATTTGCAAGTTCAAATTAAAGCCATTGGCAGTGTAACAGCCTTGAATACTGTAACTCTTCGCAGCCGTGTTAACGGCCCCTTGGTGGGGCTGCACTTTTCTGAAGGGCAATCGGTAAAAGCGGGTGATCTTTTGGCTGTTATTGATCCTGCTCCCTATCAAGTCAAATTGGCACAAGCGGAAGGAACCCTGCAACAAACTCGCGCACAATTGAAAAATGCTGAAGAGGATTTACAACTCTATGAGCGATTACTCACCCAATAGTCGATCGCCAAACAACAGTTTGATAAGCAACAATCGCTAGTAGATCAATTACATGGCACATTAAAAAATCATACAGGGCAATTGGAAGATGCCCGCTTGCAACTATCTTACACACGCATCACCGCCCCTATTTCAGGTAGAACAGGTTTACGCCGTGTGGATGTGGGCAATCTTGTCAGCACAGGGGATAGCAACGGACTTGTCACCATCACCCAAACCCAACCTATAGCAGCCGTGTTCACCATCTCTGAAAACCAGTTGGTTGCCGTACGCAATGCCTACGCTGCGGCTCAAAAAGCCAAAACCTCACTGGTCGTTGAAGCCTGGGATCGCAGCGAACAAGCTTTACTCTCCAAAGGCAAGCTCACAACACTGGACAATCAAATCGATACCAGCACTGGGACTCTTAAGCTCAAGGCAGAGTTTGATAATGCCGATGACAGCCTCTTTCCTAACCAATTTATCAATGCACGTTTGCATTTGGAAACCTTGGGCGGCGCCACAACCATTCCGATTGATGCGGTGCAATATGGCTCCAAAGGGACTTACGTTTATGTGGTTGAAGAAGGCAAAGCCAAAATGCGCCGGATTACCTTGGGAGCATTGGAAGGTGATCGCACCGCTGTCACTGAAGGGCTAAAAGAGGGTGAACAGGTTGTACTTGAAGGGATTGATCGGCTTTGGGATGGCAAAGATGTCAAAGTAAACGATGGCACTGCCGCTGCAAATGAACCGCCGAAAGCCAATGAGCCACCAAAAACCTGGAACAAGGGCAAGGGTCGCAAATGAGTCTTTCCCGCCCTTTTATTTTGCGTCCAGTGGCGACTTCACTGGTGATGCTGGCGATGCTATTGATCGGGCTTTTGGGTTATAGGCTTTTACCCGTCGCTGCTTTGCCGCAAGTGGATTACCCGATCATCCAAATTTTCACCTTCAATCCCGGTGCCAGCCCGGATGTGATGGCACGAACCGTTACAGCACCGCTTGAACGAAGACTGGGGCAAATCCCCGGTTTGAAACAGATGTCCTCCACCAGTTCGACCGGCGCATCCATTATCACTCTGCAATTTTCATTGGAAATTGATCTGGGTGTCGCTGAACAGGAAGTGCAAGCCGGGTTGGATACCGCGAGTAATCTCTTACCCCGCGATTTACCAACACCCCCGATTTATCGCAAAGTAAACCCTGCGGATGCGCCCATCATGACGCTTGCCGTGACTTCCGCCAATCTGGCCTTGCCCGAGGTTTATGATCTGGTGAATACCCGCATGGCTCAAAAGTTGGCGCAATTACCCGGCGTGGGCATGGTCACATTAGCCGGCGGTCAGCGACCCGCCATTCGTATCAAACTTAACCCCAATGCCTTGGCCAATACCCAACTCAGCCTTGAGCAAGTCCGCAACACCATAGTCACAGCCAACACCAATCAACCCAAAGGCAGTTTTGACGGCGAATATCGCTCCACCATGTTGGACGCGAATGATCAAATGCGCAGTGTTGAGGAATACCGCAATCTGCTGATCAGTTGGCGCAACGGTTCCCCTTTGCGTTTGGGTGATCTTGCCACCGTCGAAAATGGAGCTGAAGATCGCTTCCTTGCGGCTTGGGCCAACGAACAACCGGCTGTACTAATCAATGTTCAGAGGCAACCGGGCGCTAATGTCATAGAAGTCGCGGACAGCATTCAAGAACTCCTGCCCAAACTCACAGCGACAATGCCCGCGTCAGTGAATGTGGCGATCCTCAGCGATCGAACTCACAGCATTCGAGCCTCGATTCGCGATGTGCAAAAAGAACTGATCTTCGCGATTGGTTTGGTAGTTCTCGTGACACTGGTTTTTTTACGCTCGGTTCCTGCCACCATTATTCCCAGCCTTGCCGTCCCGCTATCGCTAGTCGGCACCTTTGCGGCCATGTATTTTCTGGATTTTTCGATCAACAATTTGACCCTAATGGCACTCACTATTGCCACGGGCTTTGTTGTGGATGACGCCATAGTCATGCTGGAAAACATAGCCCGACATCGAGAGCAAGGTGAATCGCCAGTGGATGCAGCCCTCAAGGGTGCCAAAGAGATAGGATTCACTTTAGTTTCTCTCACTATCTCATTGATTGCAGTACTGATTCCGCTGTTATTTATGGGCGATTTGGTCGGTCGATTGTTTCAGGAATTTGCGATTACGTTGGCGGTAGCGATTGGAATTTCCCTGGTGGTTTCACTCACGCTTACGCCTATGATGTGCGCTCGCATGTTAAAAAATGCCCCTGTTCACCATGACGCCCAGCCGGATTTTTTGGAAAGGGTTATTGCGAGTTACGGACGCGGGCTGGACAAGGTACTGCAACATCAAACCGCTGCTATGGCGGTTATGTTGGGGACTATCTTCCTGACCGCAGGACTTTATCTGCTAGTCCCCAAAGGCTTTTTCCCGGTACAAGACAGTGGCGCAATCCAAGCCATCACCGAAGCACCACAAGACACTTCTTTCGCTGCCATGGCAGAAAAACAACAGCAGCTGGCGCAAGTCATATTGAAAGACCCGGATGTGGAAGGGCTTTCTTCGTTTATCGGCGTCGATGGCAGCAATATCACCCTCAATTCGGGGCGCTTGTTGATTAATCTCAAAGCTCACGATGAACGTGACAGTCATGCCAGTGAAGTGATTGATCGCCTAAGGGAACAGATAAAAGGCATCACGGGTATCACCGCCTGGTTTCAGCCGGTTCAAGAACTTAGTATTGAAGATCGCGTCAGTCGCACTCAATACCAGTTCAGCCTGACCACACCGGAAGTCGCCTTGTTGGATGAATGGGTGCCGCGCCTGCTTGAACGTTTACACTATGAACCCGCCTTGGCCGATGTCGCAACCGATCTACAAACCCGTGGACTACAAGCTTATGTCGAAATTGATCGGGATGCCGCCTCAAGACTGGGCGTGAGCATCAGCAACATTTCCAATGCCCTACAAACGGCCTATGCCCAACGTCAAATTGCCACACTGTTTACCCAGGCCAATCAATATAGGGTGGTGTTGGAAGTTGACCCTGATTACGCCCAGGGTTTGAAAGCATTGGAAAACACCTATGTCGCATCCAGTTCCGGCAAACCGGTGTTGTTATCGACTTTGGCCAAGATCACCCAACGGCCAGCTGCTTTATTGATCAATCACCAAAGCCAATTCCCATCTACCACCTTTTCTTTCAACTTGGGTGATGGCGCCTCTTTGGGTGAAGCCATTGAGGCGATTGAGAGGGTTCAAGCCGAATTGGATTTACCCCTGGCAGTCGAGCTGCGATTCCAAGGTGCAGCCGAAGCCTTCCGTGCATCACTCAGCAATACACTTTGGCTGGTGTTGGCCGCAGTGATCACTATGTACATAGTGCTGGGAATTCTTTATGAAAGTTTTATCCACCCTGTGACGATTTTATCGACCCTGCCCTCAGCTACAGTCGGTGCTTTGTTAGCGTTACTTTTCACAGGACAACCGCTGGATTTGATCGCCGTGATTGGTGTGGTGTTGTTGATTGGGCTGGTCAAAAAGAACGGCATTATGATGGTCGACTTTGCCCTTGAAGCCCAACGCAGTCTGGGAATGACCCCACGTGAAGCTATACATCGTGCAGCCTTGATGAGATTCCGTCCAATTCTGATGACCACTCTTGCCGCTCTGTTTGGCGCCATCCCCTTGATGCTTGCCAGCGGTTCTGGCGCCGAGTTGCGTCAACCTTTGGGATTGGTGATGGTGGGTGGATTGCTGGTCAGCCAGCTGCTTACCCTGTTCACTACCCCTGTGGTTTATTTGTTTTTTGACCGCTGGGTCAACAAACCTGAACAACCTTTATGACCATAGCCGAACCCTTTATTAAACGTCCTGTTGCCTCAAGCCTCGTGGCTCTGGGGATTGTATTGCTGGGTCTTTTGTCTTGGCGGATGTTGCCCGTGGCGCCTTTGCCTCAGGTAGATTTCCCCGCAGTTCAAATCTTTGCCAGCCTGCCCGGGGCCAGCCCGGAAAGCATGGCATCAACCGTTGCGACTCCGTTAGAACGCGCACTTGGCAGTATTCCGGGTGTGACTGCAATCAACTCCAACTCTACTCAAGGCTCAACTTTTATTTGGGTGGAATTTACGCTGGATCGGGATTTGGATTCAGCCGCACGTGATGTACAAGCGGCACTCAATGCAGCGCGAGGTCAATTACCGGCCGGAATGCCTGGCAACCCGAGTTATCGCAAAATCAGTCCATCACAAGCCCCTATCATGGCATTGGCACTTAGCTCGCCCAATCTGGCCCCCAGTGCGTTGTACGATTCAGCTTCAACCATCCTCGCCCAAAAACTGTCGCAAATTAAAGGGGTTGGCCAAGTCGGAATTGATGGAGCCTCTCTGCCCGCTGTGCGCATCCAACTCAACCCCAATGCACTGTCCAGCTACGGTATTGCCTTGGATGAAGTACGTAATGCCCTTGGTAATGCCAATATTTTGCAACCTTTGGGCGTGCTGGAAAATGCGGACTCACATTGGCAAATACGCACCAATGAAAGCCTGCGCACTGCTGAGGATTATCAATCCTTGGTGATTCGTTATGGCGATGCTGGGCCAGTGCGCTTGAAAGATGTCGCCACGGTGACTGACTCAGTGGAGAACCGTTATACCGATGGCTTTCACAACCATAGTTCGGCGGTGACATTAACTGTTAGCCGTCAGACTGGCGCCAATATTGTTGAAACCATAGACGCGATTAATGCCCAGCTGCCCAACCTGCGCGCATTGATGCCCGCCGACACCCAACTCAAAGTGGTGATGGATCGCTCACCTGGCATTCGCGCCACACTCAAAGAAGCGGAAATTACCTTGTTTGTGGCGGTGCTTCTGGTGGTAGGCGTTGTCTGGATTTTCCTGCGCAGTGCCCAAAGTGCATTGATACCCAGCCTTGCCATTCCTGTGGCAATTGTGGGTTCATTTTCGGTGATGTACCTCTGCGGATTTTCACTCAATAATCTTTCACTCATGGCCTTAATTGTGGCCGCAGGCTTGGTAGTCGATGACGCCATTGTGGTGCTGGAAAATATCAAACGTCATATTGAAAAAGGGGTCACTCCCTTTCAGGCCGCGATTCAAGGGACGAAAGAAGTCGGCTTTACCTTGCTAGCCATGAACCTCACCTTGGTGGTCACTTTCGTTTCCATTTTGTTGATGGGTGGCGTGGTCGAAAAACTCTTCCGCGAATTCTCCATCACCCTTGCTGCCGCCATGTTGATTTCATTGGCAGTCTCTTTAAGTTTGACGCCCGCGCTTTGCGGCCAGCTACTCAAAGCCGAAAAAGTCAAAGACCATCAACCCGGTATTTTTGATGATATGAAACAAGCCTATTCAGTGGCGTTGGATTGGGCTTTAGGCCATGGACGCATAGTTCTGTTAATCCTTCTGGGTGTAATTGGCTTGAACATTTACCTTTACATCGCCATTCCCAAAACCATGTTGCCAGAACAGGACACAGGCCAAATGACGGGCTGGGTGCGTGGTGACGACGGTTTTTCTTTCCAGCTGATGCAACCCAAAATTCAGGAATTACGCAAAGTATTACTCGCCGACCCTGCTGTAGAAGATGTGTTTGGTGCAAGTGGTGGTGGCAACGGCGTTAGCAATGCCTGGATGCGGATTAGCCTCAAACCTATGGCGGAGCGACGCCTATCAGTAATCCAAGTCACCGAACGTATTCGTCGTCAAATTCCCAGTATTCCGGGTGCCATGATGATGGTAGGACCCGATCAGGACATTCGCCTCAGTTCACCCTTTAGTCGCAGCCAAAACGAAGTCATGATGCTGTCTGACGACCTGAAACTCCTCCATACCTGGGCAGCCAAACTCACCACGGCTATGGAGCAGATGAAAGAAGTCACCGAGATTGATGGCGTGCGAGAAGAAGGTACCCAACAAATCCAACTGACCATAGACCGAGAAGCCGCCCAGCGACTGGGTGTGGATATGTCCACCGTCGCCAGCATGCTCAACAATTCCTTTTCCCAACGCCAAGTCTCGGTGATGTATGAGGAGATGAATCAGTATCGAGTGGTGATGGAATTGGAGCCGGGTTATACCTCAACACCAGAAGTCTTGAATCAATTACAAGTCATCACCCGCGACGGCAAACGCGTCCCGCTTTCGACCTTTTCTACCTTTGATTATGGTTTGGCAGAAGACAGAGTCCGCCGTAGCAACCAGTTTGTCTCCGAAAGTATTGGCTACGGCATTTCAGAAGGTTTTACTGCCGAACAAGCGCGCGCCGCCATAGAAACCAAAGTCGCCGAATTGATGATGCCCAAGGAAGTCTACCTAGCCGGTTCCGGTGCCAGTCGCCCCGGTTGGGGCCCCAGCGTTCCCGGCATGGCACAAGACCCAGCAGTGTTAATTGCCTGCGTGTTATTAGCCGTCTATTTAATTTTGGGGATTTTGTACGAAAGCACGATTCATCCTTTAACCATTTTATCGACACTGCCTTCAGCGGGAATTGGTGCGTTAATCACACTGAAATTATCCAACACGCCCTTCAGTTTAATTGCCATGCTTGGGTTATTTTTATTAATCGGCATAGTCATGAAAAACGCCATCTTGATGATTGACTTCGCACTCGAACTCGAACGTCGCCAGGGATTATCATCGCGCGATTCCATTTACCAAGCCGCATTAACTCGCTTACGCCCAATCCTGATGACTAATCTCGCCGGCTTACTCGGCGCCCTACCCTTGATTTTAGGCTTCAACGAAGGCTCCGAACTGCGAACGCCGCTCGGCATTACCATTATCGGTGGCCTTGCTGTAAGCCAATTCCTCACTCTGTTCACTACACCGGTGGTGTACTTGTATATGGAGAAGATTCGGAATTGGGGGTTGGGTAGATTTGCTAGAGTTGCGCAACAACATTAGAAAAACGATGCGCATCAAGATCATTTTACAAATTCAATACGCAAAATTTTATCTTGATTGGTATTGTGCTCTTAAGAAGAGTGTCATACGAATTAACTCTAGTTACGCCCAGCACAAGCCGCACGTGTTGTTTTTTTCAAATGCGGAACGAAATTGCATGGCCCCTGAGTTGAATCCAATTGATATTTAATGATTTCATCCCATGCAGTTTTGCAGGCGTTGGTAGAGCCCGGCAAACAAAAAATTAACGTGTGATTGGCTAATCCTGCAATGGCACGCGATTGAATTGTGGATGTGCCAATTTGCTGAAACGAAATTTGACGAAATAACTCACCAAAACCTTCCACTTTTTTATCAAATAAAGGTTCAAGTGCTTCTGGTGTAGAATCACGATCCGTAAAACCTGTACCTCCCGTAATCAAAATCACTTGTATGGATTCATCCGCAATCCACTGTGAACAGACAGCGCGCATTTGATACACATCATCCTTAACAATTGTTCTGGTGGCTAATTGATGGCCTGCCCCCAGTAAACGTTCAACTAGAGTATCACCAGAAGTATCGTTAGCTGTAGTTCGTGTATCAGAAACGGTTAATACTGCTACGGATAAAGGCAAAGTTGTGTCTGTCGTATTGTGAGCCATAAAGTGTTAAATCCTATCTAAAGTAAATTTTTTCTGGCGATTGAGTTAACCGCCAATCATCGCCAATTGTTTGGTTGATCCCGTTTGCTGCTGATGCAAATTATGCCCGGCAGTTTTGTGCAGAATAGCTTGTTGTAAAAATTGAATGACCGGTTGTGGATCATCGGATTGCAATAAATCGCGAAATGACAAATGTTGTTCTGCAAATAAACACAAATATAATTCTGCTTGACTGGATACACGCAAACGATTGCAACTTGCACAAAAATCCTGACTGTAAGGCATGATCAATCCAATCGAACCTTTATAATCAGGATGATTGTATTCTTTCGCGGGGCCTGCATTGATGCTGCGAAGTTTTTGTGTCCATCCATCAGCAAGCAAACGTTGGCGAATGGATTCTGCACTCAAATGCTGACGTGCAAAAAAATCAACATTGTCACCCGTTTGCATTAATTCGATAAACCGCAGAGTAAGATTACGGGTTTTAATAAAATCCAAAAAACTATCCAATTCCCGAGCATTTTGCTCACGCAATAACACGGTATTAATTTTAACCTGCTGAAAACCTAATGATTGAGCCTGCTCCAAGCCCTGTAAAATACTTTGTAATTTTCCACTGCCGGTAATTAACTGAAACATTTCCGGCCTAAGGCTATCAACACTCACATTCAGTGCATCCAGCCCCGCCTCTCGCCAAGACGCCACATCTTTTTCCAAGCGAAAGCCATTGGTGGTCAAGGCAACAGATTTAATACCAGGAACGGATTTGCAGGTACGAATAATCTCGTTCAAATCACGACGCAGTGTTGGTTCACCACCAGTCAGACGAATTTTTTCAGTACCCAGCATCGCGAAAGCAGTGACCAAACGACGAATTTCAATCAGGGTTAAATCATCAGTCATAGAATGGCAATCCGTACCATCCGGCAAACAATAATTACAGGTGAAATTGCATTTTTCGGTTAACGACAAACGCAAATAACGAAAGGAACGCGACCAAGCGTCACTTAATTGGGGGACAGTCAACATAAAACACCTTTCCAAATTCGGGAGGCTAGCCAGTTTCCCGGCAAACCCATTGGCTTATCACCTTAACCCCAACGGCCTTAGGTAAAATAAGCTCGGCGTGAACTCATGCTAATGCTAATACACAACCAGATCAATTGTTATAACCGTAAAGGAGCGACCTCAATTACCACCTAAGAGGTAGATAAGCCAGCCGTAAAATCCATTACAACCCCTTCGCCCCACTGTAAACTGCGTGGTTTTTTATTGATCTCAATCTCGGTAAACACTCAAAAACGCTATGTTAAAACCTGAATTACTTTCCCCTGCCGGCAGCATGAAAGCCATGCAAATGGCCTTTACCTATGGTGCTGATGCAATTTATGCAGGCCTGCCTCGTTATAGCTTGCGTGTACGCAACAACGAATTCGATTTGGATAATTTGCGATCAGGTATTGATTACGCACACCAACACCAAAAACAATTTTATGTCGTCACCAATTTGTTACCCCACAATAGCAAACTGAAAGATTTGGTAACTGACTTAACCCCCGTGATTAACATGAATCCTGATGCGCTGATTGTTTCAGATCCAGGAATTATTTATTTATTACGCGATGCATTTCCAAATCTGTCACTGCATCTATCAGTACAGGCCAACACCATGAACTGGTCTCGGTTAAATTTTGGCAAAATGCTGGCATCAGTCGTGTTATTTTATCGCGCGAATTAGGATTGAATGAAATTGCTGAAATTAAGCAACGCTGCCCGGAAATTGAACTGGAAGTTTTTGTACACGGCGCATTGTGTATTGCCTATTCAGGACGCTGTTTGATTTCCAGCTACATGAATAAACGCGACGCCAATCAAGGTGCTTGCACCAATGCATGTCGATGGTCATATCAACCAAAAAATTTAATTGTGAGTGATAACAACAACGAAGAATTTGAATTGGAAGAAGACGAACAAGGCAGTTATTTATTTAATTCAAAAGATTTGTGCGCGGTATCCTTGATTGAACAGTTAACCAATATTGGCGTGAATTCTCTTAAAATTGAAGGCCGCACCAAATCCCCTTACTACGTTGCCCGTACCGCACAAGTCTATCGCAAGGCTATTGATGATGCGCTGGCTAAAAAACCCTTTAATCCTGAACTCCTACAAGACCTGCAAGGCTTGGCTAATCGTGGCTATACACAAGGGTTTTTACAACGCCATCAATTACAATCCGATTCATTACAAAACTATGAGCGTGGCCACAGCGAAGGCGAACAACAATTGGTGGGCGAACTAGTCAACAACATCAACGGTCAGTATTGGGAAGTGAATGTCAAAAATCATTTTGAAATTGGCGATCAATTATTACTTATGACCCCCAGCGGAAATCAATATTTTCGATTGGAAAATATGTGGCAACAGGACGGTCAACCCACAGAAATCGCACCCGGATCAGGCCACACTGTATTAATACCTATTATGGATGTAGCAATGAAGGAGGAACAATTAATCTTCTGTATGCTGATTAAAATAGTAGGTAATCTTTATACTAACTAACACAATTAAAACACCCGACCCAGAATTCTCTTAGCCGCATCCAGTACAAAATCCTGATAAGCCGCTTCATGCTGCATGCGTTCGAGATCAAATTTATTTTGTTCTGCCGGTGAAAGTTTTTTCCAGGCATCGAGATAAGGGATGTGTTGGGTTTTTTCTTTTAGTTGATAAAAGGCTGAAAAATCCGTTTTTATTTTTTCATCCACACCCAAAACATCCAGCAAGCCTGAAATTCGTATACTAGCTTCAGTTAAACTCAATTCGTTGTTATCAAGCCCTTGAGCTAAGATCTGAATGCTTTTATTTAACCAGTCTCGATGAGCTCGCTGTGATTCTTGGTTCGCTATTTCCTGCTGTATTAATTTTTCTTTTCGAAGTTTAGTTTGGCGATTCACCTTAAGCACCAAACGAAACGCGATAACTGACAATATCGCAATAATGATTAACCCAGCAATAATAAAAAAATGAATGATTGTCATAGAGTATTAAGTTCACATCACTAAATATTTGTCGAATCCAAATCTGGAATCTCGTCCAAACCGGCGTCCACATCGTCCAACAGATCCGAACTGATGGTTCGTTTTGTTTTAGCACCCAATCGACGAATATCGTCCACACGTTTTACCAGATTCCCTCTACCCGTTTGCAAACGTTCGCGTGCTTTAGTATATGACTCCTGGGTTTTCTTCAATGCATTGCCAATATCATCCATAGATTCCAGCAACAATACGAATTGGTCATGCAATGCACCCGCTTCTTTGGCAATACGCTCGGCGTGTTTGTTTTGTTTTTCGTAACGCCAAATATTATCGACTGTGCGCAAGGTTGCCAGCAAGGTAGTAGGACTAACCAAGATAATTTTTCGATCATAAGCTTCGCGGTACAAACTAGGTTCATGCTGCAATGCCAACATAAAAGCCGCTTCTATCGGAATAAAAATAAACACAAAATCCAAAGACTTAATGCCGTCAATTTTTTCATAATCTTTAATACTTAAATTTTTTACATGCGACCGCAACGCGTGTACATGTGCAGACAAAAATTGCTTTCTTTCTTCTTCATCGTCTGAACTGCAAAATTTTTCATAATCGACCAAAGAACATTTAGCATCAATCACTATATCTTTATTGTCAGGTAAGTGAACAATAACATCCGGAATTAATCGCGCGCCATCAGCATTAGTGGAGCTGACTTGTGTATCGTACTCCCTACCCTTTTGTAAACCACAATCCTCTAACAAGCGCTCCAGTATGACTTCTCCCCAATTGCCTTGGGCCTTATGATTGCCTTTTAAAGCTTGCGCTAAATTAATCGCATCTTCACCAATCTTGTGTGCCTGTTTTTGTAATTCAATTATTTGCCCCGATAGCCGATTACGGTCCGCATTTTCTTTTTCGTAAGCATCTTCTACTTTTTTACGAAATTCCTGCAATTGGGTTTTCAAGGGATCAATGGTCGAATCCAATAATGTTTTGCTTTGTTGATTAAATTGTTGCCCTTTAGCTTCGAAAATTCGATTCGCCAAATTTTCAAACTCTTTGGCTAAATCCGCACGCGCGGTTTGCAAAAGCTGAATTTGTTCAGAAAATTGCTTTCTTTCTTGATGATTTTTTTCCTGCGCGCCCGCCAATTGCTCTCTCAACTGAGACACCTGTTCATTTTGCAAGCGAACCGAGCCTTGATATTCCTGTTGGCGATGCTTTTCTTCCGTTAACTGTTGCTTATGCAAAATCGCATAAACCAAAAGGGCTCCCAGCAAAAATGAGAAGACCACCAATATAGAACCCAATATCAGGGACATGAAAACCTCAGCATTAAAATCATTGTTTGTGTCTATACAGTAGATTTGAGTAAAATCGGCACATTCTATCAGTTTAGACTTGAAGCTTTTAGCTTAATCTTATGAATTCACCTTCCCTAATTCAAACCCGCCCCAGCATTCTGGTTTTTGATTCCGGTGTCGGCGGGCTAAGTGTCGCAGCAGAAATTCAAAAAAAAATGCCTTTCTTGCAGATAGTCTACGCTTCAGACAATGCATTTTTTCCTTACGGCACCAAAGGTGAAACTGAATTAATCACACGCGTTGATAAAGTATTGAGCAAGATACTTTCCTTGCACAAGATCGACCTCATAGTAATCGCCTGCAATACCGCCAGCACGCTTACATTACCCCACTGCCGAGAGCGCTTCCCACTGCCAATAGTAGGGGTAGTGCCGGCTATAAAACCTGCCGCACAACTCACACGAACCCGTGTTATTGGTTTGCTCGCAACTCCGGCAACTGTAGCAAGACCCTACACACAGGATCTTATCAAAGAACATGCTGCTTCCTGTAAAGTACTTTCAGTCGGCTCCAGTGAATTAGTCGCTACGGCAGAAAAAAAATTACGGGGTGAAATTCTCGATACTCAAACTATCGACTCAGTCATTAAACAATTTTTCGATCACCCCGATGGATCGAAAATGGATACGCTAGTTCTTGCCTGTACGCATTTCCCGTTAATTCGCGATGAGATACTGGCCTCATTGCATCGAATCAGTCCTGATCAGAGTTATTTATTGATTGACTCAGGCGAAGCGATTGCCCGTCGCGTAGAATCCTTGCTGTTAAACAATGACGCCTTGATTACAGAAAAAATTGACAAGCATCAGGCGTTATTTACCAAGATGTCTGCGGACATAGAAAATTTGAAACCCGCTTTGTCAAAATATGGATTTGATCAAGTAGAGTTTATTGATATTGTGTAATCGCTCGTCAAATCGAATTGAAATAGCTTATGATTCATCACACTGAAATCTTCTCAATTTTGTGAGTTAACTATGACTAAAACTGCCAAAGCAAAATCTGCAATAAAAGAGTCCACTTTAAGCTTTTCCATTAAAGCGATTGATAGCGTTAAAACATCAACAGATTGTTTAATTCTACCCTGCTTTGAAAACGGTGAACTTGCAGCATCGACTGAAGCGGTTGATAAATCCACTCAAGGCGAAATAAAACGCTTGATTAGCCGCGAAAAATTTCAGGCTAAGCCTGGGCAAAGCTTATTGTTACTGTCTGTTCCTGCAATCGCCGCCGAACGTGTATTACTGCTGGGGTTTGGCTCTAAAGAAGTTTCTGCTGAAAACTTTCGTAAAACGCTTTCCAAGCTGAGCGAACTGGTAAAATCTTTACCCTCTAAAGACATCACTCTATGCCTTGATGACATTGTAGTAAAAGAAAAAAAACAGTGATTGGATAGCTCGCCAAATTGCCGAACAATTGGGTTTACTCACCTACACCAGCGATCAACTCAAAAGCAAAAAATCCGATACCCCACTTGCATTGAAAAAAGTACAGCTGAGTTTTAATAAGTCCGCAATAGGTCTTGCGGAAAAAGGATTAACCATTGGTCAAGCAGTAGTGAAAGGAATTAATCTCGCCCGCGAGCTGGGTGACCTACCCGGCAACATCTGCACTCCAACCTATTTAGCAGAAACCGCAAAAAAACTTTCCGCAAAAAACGCACTGAAACTCACAGTACTTGAAGAAAAAGAGATGAAAGTGCTCGGCATGGGTTCTCTATTGTCAGTGTCAGCCGGCAGTGATCAACCTGCAAAATTAATTGTGATGGAATATCAAGGTGGCGATAAAAAATCTGCACCCTACGCATTAGTTGGCAAAGGTATTACCTTTGATACTGGCGGCATCAGCCTCAAGCCTGGCCCGGGAATGGATGAAATGAAATTTGACATGTGTGGTGCAGCCAGTGTGTTAGGCACCATGCAAACATTGATTGAATTAAAACTGCCCATCAATGTTGTTGGCGTTATCGCAGCCAGTGAGAATATGCCAAACGGTAAAGCAACCAAACCAGGTGATATTGTCACGTCCATGTCGGGTCAAACGATTGAAATTTTAAATACCGATGCTGAAGGCCGTTTGGTTTTGTGTGATGCATTAACCTACACCGAAAAATTTAAACCCAAAACTGTGATTGATATTGCAACCTTAACCGGTGCCTGTGTGATTGCATTGGGCAATCATGCAAGTGGATTATTTAGTAATCATGATGCGCTGAGCAACGAAATAGTCAAAGCTGGAAATGAATCCAATGATCGCGCCTGGCCTATGCCACTTTGGGATGATTACCAAAAACAACTGGACAGTAATTTTGCGGATATCGCCAACATCGGCGGAAAAGAAGGCGGCAGTATTACCGCCGCTTGTTTCCTTTCGCGCTTTACTAAAAATATGAAATGGGCACACTTGGATATAGCAGGAACTGCTTGGAAATCTGGTTCAGCAAAAGGTGCAACTGGGCGCCCTGTTGGACTCTTGGTTCAATACTTGTTAAATCAAATTTAATCGCCAAGGCTAAGTAACAAATTCCCATGACACAGATTGATTTCTATTTATTAGCGTCACAAGATCCTAAGACTCGTTGGGATTTTTGTTGTCGCTTGGTTGAAAAGGTACAGCGACTGGGACATCGAATTTTGGTTTCGGTTGATACTCAGCAAGACGCTGAAACCTTGAATCAACTGCTCTGGTCATTCAAACCGGAAAGTTTTATCCCTCATAGAATTATTAATGATACAAAATACCCTGCAATGCCTGTTGAAATTACCTATTCCCCTGAAGCAGGAGACCATCAGGATGTGTTGCTCAACCTCGGCAAACAAATCCCTTCCTTCTTTAGTCGCTTTAACCGAATGAGTGAATTTGTGACGGAAGATGAAGAGACCAAAATATGGACGAGGGAACACTATCGCTTTTATAAAGAACGAGGCTATCCTATAGAAACTCGCCCGATAGAGGCACGAAACTTAAGGTAGATCTGTTATGCCGCAGAATCCCCAAAAAACCAAAGGCGAAATATTGTCTGAATTGGAATCCATTAAAGGTTTGTTGCTGGAAGAAGATGACATTCCTATTTTGCAGGAAATTGATCCTCACCACCATCCTGAATTACAGAAAGAGATTAACAACGAGCCTTTTAAAAAACCGTCTCAACTCGGTGGCACACAGACATCTATATTTGATGAAATCGACGATATCCCCATCATTACCGACGTTGCTGTTCTGGATTCTACCTCTCACCACACTATGCCGAAAGCGGTTGGCGAAAATCCATTTTTACCGCAACACATTCGCGAGCGATTACACGGTAATAATCCCCTCCCATTTTCGATATAGATTTGACACAGAAAATGAATAACCATTTGAAATCCAAACCACACACAGAAAACCGTCATGATCTGGTCAATGAATTAGTCAAACGCTATTTGCCACAGATTGAACAAGAGTTGCGATTAAAATTATTAGCAATGACTGAAGATGAGTTGAAGAAACTGTAAATTCAAAAACTATCCCTGGCCTCAAAAACGCGCACAATCTCCTCTAATAAACGACTATAATGCCGCAACCATCAATTAAGACGGGATATTTCTATGTTTTGTATCAGTGTACACATAACACCCGAACATAGCCGAGGCTTTGATCAACAGCGTTTTTTACAAAAAGTAAAATCCATTCGATCACCAGAGGTGGACGCCTTTGAAGAAAAAAACCAATTCCATTTAAGCTTTCATTTTTTTACCGAATATCCATCTGATCTTTGGACAAAATTACAAATGGCATTATTTGATCAATCAGAATATGCAGAAACTTTATTGGCAATCAGTATTGTGACCTGCGAAGGTGAAAACGAAGATGAGTATTGGTTGTTACATCATTTTGATCAAAGCCAACAACTTGATCAATTGAAATAAATTCAGGCAGAGATCGAATGATTAATTGGTTCCCAGGACACATGCATAAAGCTCGCAAGGATATTGCGGAAGTCATGCCTCAGATCGACGTTGTCATTGAAGTGATTGACGCTCGCATACCGTTTTCCAGTGAAAATCCTCTGGTTCCTTCTTTGAGAGGCGACAAACCTCTTATTAAATTATTTAACAAAGCTGATCTTGCTGATCCAGAACTCACGCAAATCTGGATTGAGAAAATGGAACAGGAATCAGGTGTAAAAGCCATTGCTGTCAGCCAAGAAAGGCCTGAACAGATTCGCGCTTTACTCCCACTTTGTGAATCATTAGTTCCTGAAAAATTACGCAGTATTCATCCAGCACGTGCCATGATTATGGGAATTCCCAATGTCGGAAAATCAACCATCATCAACACACTGGCTGGTCGCACTATTGCTAAAACGGGGAATGAAGCAGGCATTACCAAATCACAACAAAAAATAAAATTGGACAACAATGTATTGCTCACTGACACCCCCGGGTTCTTATGGCCAAAACTTACCCCACCCTCTTGTGGTTTTCGTTTAGCCATTACCGGCGCGATTAAAGAAACGGTTTATGATTACGGTGAAATTGCATTTTTTGCAGCTGATTATTTATATCAATTTTATCCTGACACATTAAAAAATCGCTATCAGTTAGAAACTTTACCGGATAACGATCAGGAAATTATTGAAGCTATAGGCATCAAACGAGGCTGTGCAGGAAAAGGCGGTCGAGTTGATCTACAAAAAGCTTCCACTTTATTAATTAATGAAATACGTGCGGGCTTATTAGGCAGAATTACCTGGGAAACACCATCCATGGTTCAAGATGAAATCATCAAAGCTGAGGCTGAAGATCTTAAAAAAGCAGAGGAAAAAGAAGCACGCGACAGAGAAAGAAAATTAAAAACAAAAAAGAATCGTCGCTAATGGATAAAAAATAGCGGGCACTTGCCCGCTATTTGTACTGTCGAATCTTTCTTAAAGCGCAGGTAATTCTATTTTTGTCGGGGCTTGTGAACCTATTGCGACATTTCCATTTTGTAACACGAAGGTCACAACTTGGGCCTGCATCTCGGCTGTCACCAAGGGTTCTTCATTCTCAACGCGCAATAACGAGGCATGCCCACCCGCGTTATGCACGACATAGCCCAAGCCTAAATTAGCCACACCCAAGCCTAATTTATTAGCCCCTAATAAATTCGCCATAGCGCGAGTTCCTGTTAAAGGTGCGCTGGCAGCTGAATTGGGAATTACGGGGTCGCCATTTACTTGTTGTACCAACACTGGCACACCCAAGGTAGCCAGTGTCTTTAAATAACTCACTGGATCTCCCGCATCCACTGCACTTTGTGCCGCATACATAAAACGTTCGTAGTTACTGGTTCCAGGGTTCACACCACTTGCCCCTAATCCAGCATTAATCACCGGCGAGAAAGCCACAGAATTGACTAAAATTTGGGAAACTTGCGCACCGGCATTACTGGTGATCAAACCTCGAATCGGATTAAGGTTTGCGCTTAAGCCTACCGCCGCATCATTAGTGATGGCCAATTGATTGGTTGTAGTGAAGACACTGCCCAAGATTCCACCTAAAGAAACTCCCACTACATAGACTCGATTCAAATCCAATCCTGTTGCCACTGATTTACGGATCTCTGTATGAATTCCTGCCAAACTTGCGTTCAAATTCAATAAATCCATTACCGCTTGGCGATTATTGTCACGGGTATTCACGAGATAGCCCAAGTTAGTAAATTGAGCTCCCGAACCATCTGCCGCTGTAGGTGTTGTGAAATTCATCGGTGCAGGTGCGCCGCCAGGCCCAGCCACATTGAAGTGACGTTCGTGGGGTGCGTTGGCTCCGTACAAAGTCGCGAAGGGAATAGACAGACTTTTTTCCACATTGAGTACTGATACCACGGGATTATTTGCGGCAACACCATGCACAGGCAAATCAATCGCCACTGTGGCAATACAATTTCGAGCAAGCGTATGACCAAGTGCAATCACCGATGAGCGATCACTGGTAATACCATGAACATAAATCACTACTGGATATCCTGTTGATGCATATGCCTGCCCACAATTGGCTCCGCCAGCGTAGCTAGGCACCCAAGAATCCTGAGGCATGGTGACCTGAAGCGGCACAGTCTCGTCTGAAGTTTTCGCAGCAAACGGATAACGATAGGTGCTGTTGTAACTACCATCAACATCCATGGGGACAGTCACACCCAAAGCGCCTGCCAGGGTCAAATCGGGCTTCCAACTGCGCTTAAGAAACTCACCAAATGCCAATCCAGTTGGGACAGTTTGGTAGTAAGGTAACTTGATGTATCCGGTATAGAGTTTTCCGGCATTGACTGCCAATTGGCTACTGAAATTATTGAAATCAATCCCGTCAAACCTGAAATAGCCAAATCTCGTTGTTTGGGTGTTGAAAGCAAATTCAATCCATTTAATTGGGTTACGTTGGCAACCGCAGTGGCTGGAGCAATGCCACCTTTAATTTGCAAACTGGCGATTGCGGCACGTGGTGCTGCCATAGCAACTAATCCTGTCATGGGATCAGTAGTCGTGAAGGTATAAGACAAGACAATTTTTTTCTTAGCCGCATCAGACGTTAAGGAGCCACCACTCACCGCAGACAAAAATCCACCGGCTAAAGTCTCCCAGCCCAATATGGCATTGCGCACAGGGATCAAACTGGCAAGGGTGCCATAAGAAGGATCACGCAAAGAGTTATATGACCAGGATGCCGTTAGATTTTTGCCAGTGGAATCTTTCACTGAATCGGTCACAAACACCAGATATTTGGCTTTTGCTTTCAGAGGTTGCGTTGGCCTGACTCGAATAACATTGTTTGTGCCGCCATCTTGTGAAACTACCACCACATCATAAGTTGCCGGCCCAACAATACCCGTTACATTCGCCGGATTCAGCGCGTCATTCGTCCCTGTATTTAATTGCACCAAAAAAACGGATGCGTTATTCACCGTGGTTGGATCTACTGATCCAGA
The DNA here is from genome assembly GCA_016712405.1 of Cellvibrio sp. Taxonomy (GTDB): domain Bacteria; phylum Pseudomonadota; class Gammaproteobacteria; order Pseudomonadales; family Cellvibrionaceae; genus Cellvibrio. Next base: position 740,350 of record JADJRD010000001.1, read on the forward strand.
AATTAAAATATCGAAGAAGGCAGAGACCGAAAAGCCATCCAGTTGATTGATAGTCGCTCGCACAGGATCAGTAGGTGCACCTAAATCCGCAGTGCCGTCAGTCGTCGCTGCTTTTGCAAAAATCAGGTCAGTATTGAAGGGCAAATCAGTCACAACTGGATCAAATCTGGGATGAGTCCCTTCCTGAAAACTGGCGACCGTGGGAGGTGGATCTTGCTTCTCGGTGTTACTGCCACCGCAGGAAAGAAGAAGAAAAGAAATCGGAATCAGGATCAAACTTTTTAGCGTATTTTTCATGATGGTTCCCTGAGTTAACAATAAGAGTTAAACCTTGATAAGTGTAGCCAGCTTTTCCAGCTACACCACATCAGCTAAATTGCCTTTGTCTTCCAGCCAGGTTTTTCGATCATTGGCGCGTTTTTTCGCCAACATCATATCCATAATTTGCATAGTGGCTTCTGCGTCTTCAATCGTCAATTGCACCAAACGACGAGTATCACGAGCCATAGTCGTTTCACGCAGTTGCAAGGGATTCATTTCGCCCAAACCTTTAAATCGTTGCACGTTAGGCTTGCCTTTTTTATTTTCTGCAGCGATGCGATTTAAGACGCCATTTTTTTCGCCTTCATCCAACGCGTAATAAACTTCCTTACCTATATCAATACGATACAAGGGGGGCATAGCCACAAATACATGGCCATTACGGACAAGTACCGGAAAATGTTTTACAAACAAAGCGCACAGAAGTGTCGCTATATGCAATCCATCAGAATCCGCATCGGCCAATATACAAATTTTGTGATATCGCAATTCACTTAAATCTTCACTGCCAGGATCCATACCAATTGCGACAGAAATATCATGCACTTCTTGACTGGCTAAAATTTCGGATGAATCGACTTCCCAGGTATTTAATATTTTTCCGCGCAAAGGCATGATCGCCTGAAATTCGCGATCACGTGCTTGTTTGGCAGAACCACCTGCTGAATCCCCTTCTACTAAAAATAATTCACTGAGTGCAGGATCACCACTAGAACAGTCGGCTAATTTACCCGGTAATGCCGGCCCCTGTGTCACGCGTTTACGTTCGATTTTTTTACTGGCACGGACACGTTTTTGCGCATTGCTGATACAAAACTCTGCAAGCTTATCGCCATCTTCCGTGTGTTGATTTAACCAAAGTGCAAAAGCATCTTTAGTAATGCCCGAAACAAATGCGGCTGCTTCACGCGAAGTTAAACGTTCTTTGGTTTGCCCGGAAAATTGTGGATCAGCATGTTTGTAAGAAAGCACAAAACAACAAGCGCCCCACAAATCCTCTGGCGCTAATTTAATTCCACGCGGAATTAAATTTCTGAATTCACAATAATCACGCAGTGCGTCCAACAAACCTGTACGCAATCCATTGACGTGCGTACCACCTTGCGCAGTGGGAATTAAGTTGACGTAACTTTCTTGAATTAATTCGCCACCTTCCGGCAACCATTGCAATGCCCAACTCACCGCTTCTGTTTGTCCGCTAAAATCACCCACAAAAGGTTGATCAGGCAAAGTAATAAATTCTTGTGTTGCACCGGCAAGATAATCTTTTAAACCATCTTCGTAATACCAGAGATCTTTTTCTCCGGTTTGTTCATCCAAAAATGAAACCGTTAATCCTGGACACAAAACCGCTTTCGCACGCAATACATGGCGCATACGTTGAACAGAAAATTTATTCGAATCAAAATATTTTGGATTAGGTAGAAAATGAACGCTGGTTCCGGTTTGGCGTTTTGGACAGGAATCAATAATTTCCAAATCGGTTGCTTTATCACCATTGGCAAATCCCATGCGATAGACATTGCCGTCACGCTTTACCGTTACAATTAATTTTTCCGACAAGGCATTTACTACTGAAACACCCACTCCGTGCAAACCACCTGAGAACTGGTAATTTTTGTTGGAAAATTTTCCACCCGCATGCAGCGTACACAAAATCACTTCCACACCCGGTTTGCCTTGTTCAGGGTGAATATCGACGGGCATTCCACGGCCATCGTCAATCACCGTGACAGAGTGATCTTTGTGTAAAATCACTTCAATGGTTTTCGCGTGACCTGCAAGCGCTTCGTCAACCGAGTTATCAATAATTTCCTGCGCTAAATGATTGGGGCGCGTAGTTTCGGTATACATACCGGGACGTTTTTTTACCGGATCTAAACCGGTGAATACTTCAATATCTTCTGCGGAGTAATTAGCCATAAATTTTCTTTTAAATTAGTTTATAAAAATATTTTTGTTTTTAGATTAGATGTAAATTCCTGACCCCACCCTAACCCTCCCCTTGCCAGGGGAGGGGACAGATCTTACTCCGTAAGAAGTAAAGTAGGGAGTCAAGTCCCTCCCCCTGGCAAGGGGGAGGTTAGGAGGGGGTCATTTTTTTCAAACCACCCAACAATATTTTCAAGATGATTCTCAAATCCCTGAAACGAATGATCCCCACCCGCTTCTATTGTTTGTTTGCAATGCGCATATTTTTTAACCGCATCACGATAATCCAAAGTTTCGTCACCCATTTGCACTAACAACCAATAATTTTTGTATCGAGTCACCGAAACATCTGCCGCAATAATTTCATCAATGTGATGCTGCTGCAAACGGTAGCTATCATCCGTGTGATAACTTTTCAGGTCAATATCTAAATACTTCGGCATAAATTTTTGCGGTGAAACTGCCGGATTGATCAACACCGCTGGCAAATTATATTTTTCCGCTAACCATGTCGCCCAAAAACCGCCCAACGAACTGCCCATTAAATACACAGACTGTGATGATAAACGCTCAACCAGCGCGTCTAAAATCTGTTGAGTTTCGTTTGGATAAGGCGGCAACTGCGGACAATAAAACTCAATATCAGAATTGTTTTTCAGTAACCATTGGCGCGTTATTTCAGCTTTAGCAGACGACGGTGAACTGAGAAAACCGTGAATATAAATTAATGAAGGCATTATTTGTTGAAGTTAAAAACAAGAATAGTCTCAGGTTCACCTTCTATGGGAATCCATTTCTTGTAGCTATTTGTCACAACCAATGCGCCATAATTTTTTTCAAGTTCTTCAAGAGATAACTGAGTTATCAGTTTAGGCTCTGGGGAATAAACACCCAAACAACTTCCAAAAGGTAGGATAGCTTTTACATACTGAACTTCCGTAACCGGAAAGATTGAAGGTTCATGTTCAACCACAAGTATCTCAGTCAGTTCAAGACTAGGGTGCACTTCGGGAATATTAACATCAACAAAATCTATCTTTCTTTCTGTATGGCTACAGGCGCATAAAAAAATGCATGCGAAAGCAATTGAAAACTTCATATCAATAACCCGCCGACTTGTAATCAATCACATAGGATTTATCAGTCACTCGATTCACACCTGTAGTAAAGCTGCCATCATCATTGAGTTGGAACCAGCGATAACCGGGCATCAAGGTATCAACAGTGAATTTTTTGCACCCTGCTTTAAATTGAACGCAGGTGGAGGGCGTTGCAAAAAGGTCAACGGTTTTTCGTTTGGCAACAAATTCCTGATGGACGTGTCCCCAACTGAGAATTTTGACTTGTGGATATTGATCCAATAAATCAAATAATGCAGGTGCATTTTTAACTATATATTGATCAATCCACTCACTACCCACAGCAACAGGTTGATGATGTAAACACACCATCACCGGTTTGTTGTCATGATTATGACGCAAGACATAACTCAAATAATCCAACTCGCTGGCTTCCAAATGACCATATACATGCCCAGGAACACTGGAATCCAGCATCACAATCAACCAGTTACCGACAGATACTGAACGTGAGTCAATATTCAACGACTTTGCAGATGCCGACATGATTTCAGCGGAATCATGATTGCCTGGCAACCAAGCCAAGGGTTGTTTGAAATAACGGCGTACCAGCTGATGAAAACGCAAATAACCATCTGCATGACCTTCACTGGCTACATCACCGGTACATAGGAGTTGATCGATATGAGGTTCTTGGCGTTGAATAAGCTGCAGCACATCTTCCAGACTCTGATCCGTATTCAGCCCCAGCAGGGTTTCACTTTCAACAGGCCCTAAATGACAATCGGTGAATTGAATCACTCGAGCGCCAGCCAGTGCTTGGGGGGTCTTTGATGCCGAAGTTAAAGAATCCATCTTGTGTGTCTTATTAAGCGCCTATTCCAAAAGGGATTAAAAGATGAATAAAACCGCCAACAACGATATACGCTATTTCAGGTTTGTGCCAGTCGGTTTTATCACAAGAGCCCCATCCATCACAAAATCAGCCGATAGACCTTGAGCCAGAGACAACTCCAACCACTCAGCTAAAAAACGATTGAGCTGACGTTTTTCATCAGCAAGGTACATGGCTTTATTCGGGTAATCGTAGCGAGGGCGCAAGCGTCTGTGCCCTTCCCAGGCCAAGACTTCTGCTAATTCGGCATCTTTATAAAGTCGGATAGTTAACTTGGGCGAGGACAACCAGGGTGAAGCATGAAAAAGCGGGAATTGTCGCCAAGACAATGTGGTTGTATAGGGGGATCTTTCTAAAATACGGATAAGTTGCAGCCAAGGATGCTGGCCACGTTGGATCAGAAATCGGTAATCATCCAACTCCTGATCACCGATCAGTTTCAGCAATCGATAATAATTCGCCTCACATTCTGCCATTTGCGCAGGAAAATCGACCTTGTAACGCTCTTTCAGCGCTAATCTGGCGATATCATCAGCCTGTGTCGATTTAATCTGCATATAAAATCATTCTGAATAAGTTTGACGCAAACGGTCTCGATTCATGTGCAACCACTGTAAACAGATAATGGCTGCAGCGTTATTAAAGGATCCCGAATAAATCGAGCCTAACACTTCTTCTGCAGCAAATACATGAACACGAATATCTTCACTCTCCTCCGGTAATCCATAAACACCACCGGCATTAGTCAAATCACACAAGCCGCAGAAGAGATACAACTTTTCATCCGTACCACCTGGGCTCGACAAGTAATCGCAGATAGTTTCCATAGCATAGGGGCTAATATTGGCTTCTTCCAATAATTCACGACGAGCTACCTCTTCTGGTGATTCGCCTTGCTCGATCATGCCAGCAACGACTTCAAATAACCATGGGCCATTTGGCTCATTCATAGCGCCTATTCGAAATTGTTCCACCAATGCAATTTGGTCGCATTTTGGATTATAAAACACAACGGCAACTGCATTGCCGCGAATAAATAATTCACGCCCAATTTCTTTCCCCCAACCACCTTCAAATAATTTGTGGCGAAGAAATATTTTTTCAACACGAAAAAACCGTTTATACATATTTTCTTCGCGAATAATTTCGACATCGTCGCGAGTGAATTGGGGCTTTGGGATCATGAATGAATTTCCTGAATTTATTTCGCTTTTTATTCCCCCTTTGAAAAAGGGGGTTAGGGGATTTTGGATCTACAATTTCCTGAAATCTTAAATCCCTCCCCCGCCTCCCTTTTTCAAAGGGAGGGGCCATCCCCTCTCCCTCTGGGAGACGGCTAGGGTGAGGGCATCAAACCTTGTGATAAATCTCCGACCCCGATTCAACAAACTCTTTCGCTTTTTGTTGCATCTCGGCTTCAACATCAATCATTTTGATAATGTCTTTGTCTGCAATCACGGAAATATCCGTACCGTGTTTTGCGGCATAATCGCGAACTTCCTGAGTGATTTTCATCGAGCAAAATTTCGGACCACACATAGAGCAGAAGTGCGCAACTTTTGCGGATTCTTTTGGCAAGGTTTCATCGTGGAATGAACGGGCAGTGTCCGGATCCAATCCCAAATTAAATTGATCTTCCCAACGGAATTCAAACCGTGCTTTGGACAAAGCGTTATCGCGCAATTGTGCACCGGGATGACCTTTTGCCAAATCCGCTGCATGCGCAGCGATTTTGTAAGTGATGATGCCGTCTTTCACATCTTTTTTATTGGGCAAACCTAAATGTTCTTTCGGCGTGACATAACACAACATGGCGCAACCGTACCAACCAATCATGGCAGCACCAATACCGGAGGTGATGTGATCGTAACCGGGTGCAATATCAGTCGTTAATGGGCCAAGCGTATAGAAAGGTGCTTCGTCACACACTTCCAATTGTTTTTCCATATTTTCTTTAATCAAATGCATAGGCACATGACCGGGGCCTTCGATCATCACTTGCACATCATGCTTCCAAGCAATTTTGGTTAATTCGCCCAAAGTTTCCAATTCACCAAATTGTGCTTCGTCGTTAGCATCGGCAATTGAACCGGGGCGTAAGCCATCACCCAATGAAAAACTTACATCGTAAGCTTTCATAATTTCACAAATTTCTTCGAAATGAGTGTAAAGGAAATTTTCTTTGTGATGCGCCAAACACCACTTGGCCATAATTGAACCGCCGCGTGACACAATTCCAGTGACGCGTTTTGCAGTGAGTGGGACATAACGCAATAACACACCGGCGTGAATAGTAAAATAATCTACACCCTGCTCTGCTTGCTCAATTAATGTATCGCGGAAAATTTCCCATGTTAAATTTTCTGCAATGCCATTCACTTTTTCGAGTGCTTGATAAATGGGCACTGTACCAATGGGCACATGCGAGTTACGAATTATCCATTCGCGTGTTTCGTGAATATTTTTGCCGGTGGATAAATCCATCACTGTATCGGCGCCCCAACGGGCACCCCAGGTAAGTTTTTCCACCTCTTCTTCAATCGATGAACCCAATGCAGAATTGCCAATATTACCGTTAATCTTCACCAGAAAATTACGGCCGATAATCATTGGTTCTACTTCAGGGTGATTAATATTCGCGGGAATAATTGCACGACCACGCGCCACTTCATCGCGAACAAATTCTGGCGTAATTTCGTCGGGAATACTTGCACCAAAACTCATACCTTTATGTTGTTGATCCAATATTCCCAATTCACGCGCTTGAGCTAGCGCCATATTTTCGCGAATTGCAATGTATTCCATCTCAGGAGTGATAATGCCTTTTTTGGCGTAGTGCATTTGCGATACGTTCATGCCGGGTTTTGCACGACGAGGTTTGCGCGTGAGATTAAAACGTAAATGATCGAGACTGGAATCTTGCAGACGCTCGTTAGTAAATTCTGAGTGGCTATCGTTTAAAATTTCGGAATCGCCACGCTCTTCAATCCAGACCGTACGAACTTCAGGCAACCCGGTACGCAAATCAATTTTGACTTTGGGGTCAGTGTAAGGGCCTGATGTATCGTAAACACGAACCGCAGGATTTTTTTCACCACCAAAATCCGTCGGCGTATCAGCCAATTGAATTTCGCGCATCGGCACTTGAATATCGGCACGCGAACCTTGCACATAAATTTTTTGTGAGCCAGTGAAAGGTTGGATAGAAGCCTGATCAACTTCGGCTGTTTGGCTGAGAATTTTTTCGATACTGGAGTTCATGGTTGTTCCTCGATTAGGGATTTTTACCCCTCTCCCCCGCCCCTCTCCCACAAGGGGAGAGGGGAATTGGTTCTGTTCAAGATACTTTTTAAACTCACAATTTTTGTGAATTTAATTTTTTCTTTTTTACAGACACAATCTGTCCCCTCTCCCTTGATGGGAGAGGGCTAGGGAGAGGGTGTTTTCGCTCTTAATAAAACTTAAAAAAATGATGCACAGGCCCACTGCCATTTCCAATCCGTAATTGATTGGATGCCGCCAATGCACCCTGCAAATAATCTTTCGCTTGTTTCACTGCATCTTGCAGCGATAATTTTTTAGCAAGTCCTGCTGCAATGGCCGACGCCAAAGTACAACCTGTTCCGTGAGTATTTTTTGTTTGCAATCTGGGCGCAGAAAAAACAACTGTGCCAGACTGTGTAATTAATAAATCTGTCGCCTGCTCATCAGTCGCGTGACCACCCTTCATCAGAACCGCTTTTGCTCCCAATGATAGAATTTTTTCACCTTGCTCTTGCATGGCTTTTCTATCTGTCGCTAATGATTGATTCAACAACGCAGCAGCTTCATGCAAATTGGGTGTGATCACAGTCGCGAGTGGCAACAAATCCTTGATCAAATTTTCTATCGCATCTTCTGTTAACAATCGATCACCGCTGGTAGCGATCATTACCGGGTCTAACACGAACGGAACTAATGGATAATTTTTTAAAGAATCTGCCACTGCTGAAATAATGCCAGCGTTGGCCAACATGCCGGTTTTAATTGCACCGACTTGAAGATCGCTCATTACAGATTGAATTTGTTGTTGCACAAATTCTGGTGGTACCGCAAAAACACCTTGAACACCCAGCGTATTTTGCGCAGTTAAAGACGTAATCGTGCTACAACCAAAAACACCCAACGCAGAAAAGGTTTTTAGATCTGCCTGAATACCCGCGCCGCCGCCAGAATCGCTGCCAGCAATCGTTAAGGCTATGGGTGTGACTGGATTTGAATTCATGAAATTCCGCTAAAAATAAACAGGGCGCGGAAAGAGAGGGGCTAATCAGGATTTGAAGAAGCTCTCGTTCCCTACGCCGGTACTAACCGGATCAGGTCTGCGGGTATATCTCAGCCCCCTCACATTTAAGAGTGGAGCACCCCGACAAGAAGCTTGGCAGTCTATGGGAGTTGTCTCACAGAGTAAAGCTAGCCTTTTTTGCTTGCCAATAAATCATCATTCGCGCCACGAAGAAACCACTCAGAGCTCCAAGTACAGCACTGGCGAGGCCGGGTGTGAAGGGTTGACGCAGAATATCGGCATCCATCGCAATGGCCACGCCCAATGCGATGATAATTATTTTTATTGGCATTGGTTTTAGTGGTCGGCATTCTCAACTAGCTTATCAATTAAAAAAGATTGCGTAGATTAACCAGATTGTTGGCAAAGAAATAGATTTTCATAAAAAAGCCGGGATTAACCCGGCTTTACTTTCAACGTTTTACCCGATGTTATGCAAAAATAACATTTGCAAGACTGTAGGCCACAAGATAACCCACTGTGTAAGCAATCAATACCAATGGTGTATAACGCAAGAAAGCACCAAAGGTCAGGCCTTTAACTTTACTCATGGCAATAATGCCTGCTGCTGAACCAATCGCGAGTAGTGACCCACCCACGCCAACACCGTAAGTCAAGGCTAACCATTCCGGTGTTTGCAAAACAGGTTCGGACTTCAATAACGCGGCAGTTAAAGGCACGTTGTCAATCAAGGCAGAAAATAATCCCATCAAATAGTTTGCATATTGAGGAGCTGTTTGCGCATAGAAATTAGTCAGTAAATCCAGTGTGCCAATTTCTTTTAGCATGCCGACCAACAATAAAATACCGAGGAAAAATAACAGTGTTTCGTATTCAATCTGACGAACATATTCCAGTATTTTAATTTCATCATCAGCCATGTGCATAAATTGGCCGATCAAAAACATAATCGATAAACCCACCAAAAAAGTCAGTACGGGTGGCACATGAAAAAAGAAATTAAAAATCATAGTGCAGGCAATAGTGCTGAAGAAAGTGCCGACGATTGCCCAATCAGTTCCGGTAAATGTCTTGGTGCTTTTTTCAGTCGCCACCATTCCGGTAACACCGGGGAACATTAAAACTGCCAAAACGGCAACCCCTGCTATAGCAGGTATCCATAACATCAACAACTGCGGCATGGTGACGTGCCCAGACAAGAAAATCATCAAGGTGGTTACATCACCCGTAATTAACGCAACCCCACCTGAGTTGACAGCAAATACAACCAGCACGGCCAATTTAATTCGTGTGCGCTGATCAACATCAAATGCATTAACCAATCCAAGAGTAACCAGTGTTGCAGTGACGTTATCGCACACCATCGACAGCGTCATGGCAAACAAAGCAACCATTATCATCAAACTACGTTTGCTCATTTGTGCAGGGCACAATTTTTGTACAACCGATTGCACTATCCCTTTGGCGTTGAGATAAGCCACAAAGGTCATAGTGGCCATCAAAAACAACCACAAAGTTGCGATCTCTAAAAGGTTGTGGTCCAACTTTTCCAAAATGTGTTCTTGTAACTCTTCCGAGCCCGCGAACATAAACATTACCAGCCAAGACAAACTACCGAAAAACAAGGTTGTTTTGGCTTTATTGATATGAATAACTTCTTCAAACACCACACCCAAAAGCGCCAAAACAGCGAACGCAATGAGTAGGTAGGTTAATAATTCGGGCATAGATCACCTATTAAATGGACGTTTGCAAAACCTGCTTTCACACCCATTGGCACTAAAAGCTTGAATTGCGCTAAAAATTGGGGAGCGCATGATAAGAGCTGCCACCTCATGACGCAAATGTCTTAAATCAAAGTATTGATTAACGAATAACCATAGATGAAAGCAAACTAACTGCCAGTTTTTGGTGTTGACTGTCATCAGAATGGGTTTATCCATTCGGATGAATCCAAAATGGATTTATTGTCGTCTATGAGGGGACAGGCATTTAATGAATACAAAGCTTTACTAAAGAATCGTAAACAAAAGGGGGATACTTACATTTGTAACTTTCCACTGAAACCCTTGGGTTGTTAACCTTTGCTCGACCTTAAAACAGGCAACCGCTACACTCCCTGCCTACTCTTTCGATGTGTTTTAACAGGATCTGGATATGAAGAAAACCAAACTCAGCTTGCTCATCGGCCTGATGACTTTTTTACCGCTCACAACTCAAGCCAACAGTTTGCTCGATGTCTACGAACTCGCTTTGCAAAACGATGCGCAACTCAAAGCTGATAAAGCACGTTACGATGCTGATAAAGAGTATCAATATTTAAATCGTGCTGGCCTTTTGCCCACTGTCACCGCCAATGCTTCTGTTACCACAGGAGATAGTGAATCGACTGACAAACTCACCAACATCACAACCACAACTGACTCCGATGGCCAGTCATGGGATATTTCCCTCAATCAAACCTTATTTGATATGTCAGCTTGGTACTCTTACAAGCAAGGTAAAAAATTATCCGCTCAAGCAGAAGCACAGTTTGGCGCCGACCAACAAAGTTTAATTGTGCGAGTTGCTACTGCTTATTTTAATGTACTTCGCAGTGTCGATATTTTAGAAGCGAGCATTGCCGAAGAAAAAGCCTACGGAAAACAATTGGAGCAAACCAAACAACGTTTTGAAGTAGGCCTGACGGCGATCACGGAAGTTCATGAAGCTCAGGCAGCCTATGACAGTGCACTCGCTGGAAAATTGGAAGCACAGGGTAATATGGAAATCAATTATGAAGCGCTTGAAGTTCTCACTGGCAAACCAGAAGATCAAGTCGCTCCACTAATGGCCACTTTTCCAGTCATTGAACCCACTCCTACTAATCGTGCTGATTGGGTTGAGTTTGCTCTAAAAAACAACTACGGATTAAAAGCAGCCAAGCTGCGTGCCGACGCACAATTAGATAAAGCAAAATCCAATAAAGCCGATCACCTACCAACATTAGGCGCAAACATTAAGTATTCCGACAGTTCTCGAGATATAAATGGATCCCCATTCGACACAAATGAAGGAACATCTGCCAGTATCAATTTAAAAGTACCTCTTTATTCAGGTGGTTTAACTTCAGCGAGTACACGGCAAGCTTACGCACAGTTCACTCAATATCAAGAAACTTACAACAAAACCCAACGTGATGTAATTCAAGGTGCAAGAGCATCTCACCTGTCCGTTGAAACGGGTGTAGCAAGAGTACAGGCGCGCAAACAAGCAATTGTTTCTAGTCAATCTGCATTGGAAGCAACGCAATCTGGTTACGAAGTGGGCACACGCAATTTAGTTGAAGTGTTATTGGCTCAACGTAATTTGTATCAAGCACGCCGTAATTATTCTGATGCGCTTTATGATTATGTGATCGATACTGTGAAATTACGCGAAGTCGCAGGTATGTTGACACCGGCTGATGTTCAAGAAATTGATAAGTGGTTACTGAAAGATAAGTTGGTCAATCGTTCACAGTACGAGTGATTTATCACCCTCTCCCCCCGCCCTCTCCCATCAAGGGAGAGGGCGCCGACTCCCTGAATAAATTTGTTTCGAAGTTAAATTTGTCCCCTCTCCCCTTGTGGGAGAGGTTTAGGGAGAGGGGGGAAATGTAAGCAAAAACTTTTTAATTTAATGACCAAGCAGCAGGCTCAATAAAATTGTGACCACCACGCACGACTAAACTGCCACCAACAAAAGCAATATCACTGGCGCCGTATAACATCATCAACTCACCCATAGTGTCGCCTAATAAAATATCTTTTTGCGCAAACGGCTCACCGGAACTGCGACGAACTGTCGAAAAACTGGTTGACTGGCAAAGCTGAAAAACGAAATCAAAACGTTCGGGGTGTCGCGGCACTAAGATTAATCGGGCGGATCGACAACAATTATTTTCTTGTGCACGAACCTTTGCAAACGCATCCAAAATAATTTCATCTTCACCTTGATGAGTACTGGCGGCAATAATTACCAATCTGGTGGGATTAAGATCCCACTCTTGCCTGAGCAGTTGAACTTTGTTTTGCAAATCTTGATGCAGAGAAATATCAAATTTAATATTACCCGTGACTTCTGCATGAGCGGAATTCAAGCCCAAATCAAAAAACCGCTTAGCATCTTGATCTTGCTGAATGGCAGCGAAAGATAAATCTTGCAACATAGGTTTTGTTAGTGCAGAAAAACGCGCATAACCTCTTGCCGATTTTTCAGACAAGCGTGCATTAATTAAAATTGATGGGATATTATTTTTTTTACAAACGGCCAAGGTATTCGGCCAAAGTTCGGTTTCCATAATAATTAGAATCGCTGGTTTTACACGACGAATAAAGCGATTCACCGAACCCGGTAAATCATAAGGAGCGTAAGAATGATCAACCGAATTTTTTAAGCTCTTAACCACCTGATCAGACCCCGTGGCCGTTGTGGTGGTTATCCACAAATGATATTCAGCTTTTGCTTGCAACTCACGAATTAAAGGCAAAGCACCTAAAAATTCTCCAACAGAAACCGTATGAATCCATATAATTTTCTTATGGATTTTTGTTTCAATCGTTTGCTTTTGTGGATGAACAAATCCAAATCGTTCCAGCCAACGCTTTGCATAACCTGGAGCAGCAAATGACCGCCACTGCAAACGCAATAAAACGAAAGGAATGATAAGATAAAAAAACAGGCTGTAGAGATGACGCATAGAAAAAGAGGGCCTATTGAACAGGCCGCTAGAATAACAACTTATTCTCTATGCGTAATCCCCTGAACGATACGTTGTGCAGTGACTGCCGGAATTTCACCCACAACCGTGATACGAAAAAGCTGATTGCTATATTTAAGACCTGTCATCATTGCCAATGTGGCACCTCGCTGAGCAACACCTTCAGGTATTGTGTCAACTGCAGGCTCAATAAATATTGAGAAAGTAGCAAGCCCATCCGTAAACATCAGCATTTCCAAATTATTTCTAGGCTTACCTTCTCCGGCAAAAGTAAATCCATTCGGCACCCAGGCAAGTTGCCAATTCTCAGGCTGCTGCTGTGCAACACAATTGGATTTCGGTGGCAATGACTTATGAATAACCGCCCTAGACACCTCACTCATTTGTGTTAAATCCGGCTTTAAATTCAATGCGGTAAATTGATAGCGCTCCATCACATGGGCTTTTTCATCCACTAACCAGACTTTTAAAATCAATCCCGTTTCATCGTCAATACTGAAAAAATACGAATAACGAAATGGATCTTTCGGTACAGCCAACAGCACAGTGGCAATTCGACCGGCAATACGTTCTTTGCTGCGCAGTTCAAAATGGTAATCCTGCATTTGACTCACAACATCACCAATCGCAGTCATTTTGCCCTGACGAAGTTTGTCGCCAATTGATTCACAATCATGAACAGCACCGCGCCGGGAAAGCTCTCTCTCAGGCCCATTCAAATGCTGCAAACGATCATAGGTCATATCACCTTCATGCCAATGTATGACACGAAAAGTTTGCAAACTGGGATTGTCTTTGTGTTGATAAGTAAATATGCCCTCGTAGTTAATTTGCCGAGGCTTTTCAGACATTTTTTTCAGTAAATCAACAATAGCAGGATCAAGACTTACAGCAGGCTGGGCAAAAGCCGTTGATGAAAAACAAACGGCTATTGCAAGAAGAAACAATTTGGTCATAAAAACGCTTATTCATCCTCAGTCAAAATAACGCGAGTAAATGGCAACACACCTTGACCTGAGTTTCGCGCAGCATTATCAGAATGCACTTCCATTAACTCATTCACATAAGCACTCACTTCATCAGCATTCACAGGTTGTGTGGACTGCCTTGGAACAAACACGACTCGACGATTTTGATTAGGACGAGATTCGAAACCGCTTTGCACAGCCACAGTACGCGCCGTTAATTCAGGTGCATTAATACCTGAAGGTAAATTCACCAAGGGTTGCTCTTGTGTAGCAGAGTTAACTTTTTCATTAGCAGCAACAAAATTACTCGCGACAGACGATTGGGATTGCATCTGTTGCACCCCTATAATCACAGCGCATGCCACTGAAGCGGCAACGGCAACTCGGCCGATATTCGCCCACCAATTATTGATCGCGAGAACAGCAGATCCACCAGAAACTTTTGTTTGATGCCCTTGTATCTGGACAGAATCCATCTTGTCTTCAGATTGAATTGCAGCGCTGATACGCGACGCAAAATCAGCAGGAGCAATATGAGTGAGATCTTTTTTGAGGGCTGCACGAGCGAGATGGTATCGATTCCAAACAGTTTTCAATTCGGCATCATCGGCCGATGCTTTCAGGATGCGTTGCAACTCCAACTCCGACACTTGATTGTCCATCAATGCGGAAAGGGTTTCTGCCAAATGAGATTGATTCTGGTCGGTCATGCATCTCTCGCTTGTCTGGTTGAATTACAGTCAGCCTTATGACTGGGTTATAGAGAATTAGTTCACACTTATTTACAACTTAAGCAAAATCGTCCGTTAAAGGTTTGATATGCCGATCAATGGCTTCACGCGCCCTGAAAATACGTGATCTAACCGTACCCACAGGGCAATTCATCACTTCAGCTATTTCTTCATAGCTCAAACCATCCATCTCTCTCAAGGTAATGGCGGTGCGTAAATCCGGCGGCAGATCATTAAATGCCCGCTCGATTTCTCGCTGCAATTCATCGCGCAAAAAATTCCGTTCCGGTGTATTCATTTCGTGCATGGCATCATTGCCACTGAAAAACTCAGCATCCTCTAATTCCACATCGCTGGAAGGTGGACGGCGATTACGGGCAACCAGATAATTTTTTGCAGTATTAATCGCTATGCGATAAATCCAGGTATAGAAAGCACTATCGCCACGAAAATTTGGTAAAGCACGATAAGCCTTAATGAAGGCATCTTGCGCAACATCTTGAGCTTCGGAGGAATCGCGGACAAAGCGATTGACTACCGCCAACACACGATGTTGATATTTAATAACCAGCAAATCGAAAGCTCGTTTATCGCCTTTCTGCACTCGTTCTACTAATGCGCGATCAATATCAGCTTCCGGTGATGACTCAAAAACAGGCGCTACAGGCGCGGACATGCAGTTAACTCCCAAAGCTCCGATAACGGCTGGAGCCAGGCCACTTTATAAAGACTGATCCAAAGACTGGCTCTCTGTAAAAAAGTTCAATGAGAGCTGCAACGGAGAGGGACGATAGTAGAAATCATTCGTTTATGCCACGGGTTTTTATATACTGCCCTTACTTTATCCTTCATTAGGAATTTTCGATGACTCTTCACCACCCCTACGATGTTTTGGTGATAGGTTCCGGCGCCGCCGGATTAACACTTGCCTTGTCTTTAGCCAAACACGCACGTGTAGCCGTATTGAGCAAAAACAAACTGACTGAAGGTTCAACCTGGCATGCCCAAGGAGGAATTGCTGCAGTATTGGATGATCAAGATTCCATTGATGCCCATGTCGCCGACACACTGATTGCGGGTGCCGGGCTTTGTCATGAAGATGCCGTTCGCTTCACGGTTGAACGCAGTAAATCAGCCATTCAATGGTTGATTGATCAAGGTGTGAACTTCACCAAAGAACAAGACAGCAGCGATTATCATCTCACCAAAGAAGGCGGCCATAGCCACCGACGAATAATTCACAGCGCCGATGCTACCGGACAAGCCGTTCATTCAACTTTAATCGAACAAGTTCAACAGCAAAAAAATATTGATTTATTTGAACACCACATAGCCGTGAATTTAATTTCACAAGCGGATGTCGATTCATCACGCCTGCGTTGCACAGGTGCTTACGTTCTGGATACCAAGCAAGATAAAGTGAATGTGTTTCAAGCCAAAGTGGTTGTACTGGCAACGGGTGGCGCGAGCAAAGTCTATTTGTACAGCAGTAACCCCGACAGTGCGAGCGGCGATGGAATTGCTATGGCATGGCGTGCCGGTTGTCGCATTGCCAATATGGAATTTAATCAATTTCATCCAACCTGTTTATATCATCCTAATGCCAAAAACTTTTTAATCACTGAAGCCTTACGCGGTGAAGGTGCCTATTTGCGATTGCCGAATGGTGAACGCTTTATGACACGCTTTGATGAACGCGCCGAATTAGCACCACGCGATATTGTGGCACGTGCAATCGACCATGAAATAAAACGTTTAGGTTGTGACTGTTTGTATTTGGATATCAGCCACAAAAGCGAAGAATTTATCAGCGAACATTTTCCGACTGTTAACGCACGCTGTTTGGAATTTGGTATCGACATTACCAAACAACCTATTCCGGTTGTTCCCGCTGCGCACTACACCTGCGGTGGCGTACTCGTCGATAAAAAAGGTCATACGGATTTATTAAATCTCTACGCAATTGGCGAAACATCTTTCACCGGATTACACGGTGCCAATCGTATGGCGAGCAACTCATTGCTCGAATGCATTGTCTACGCACAATCTGCCGCAGAAAATATTTTGTCGAAATTACCCAGTATTAATTCTCCCGATATTTCTCCCGCTTGGGATGCCTCACGCGTTCGCAATTCCGATGAAGATGTGGTGATCTCACACAACTGGGACGAACTTCGTCGTTTCATGTGGGACTACGTTGGCATTGTTCGCACCCACAAACGTTTGGAACGCGCCACACACCGCATTAAATTATTGCAAAAAGAAATTGCCGAGTACTACAGCAACTACAAAGTCAGCAGCGATTTAATTGAATTACGTAACTTAGCCACTGTTGCAGAACTCATTATTCGCTCTGCACATGAAAGAAAAGAAAGTCGCGGCTTGCATTATTCGTTGGATTATCCGAATAAATCACCTGTTGCTCGCGACACAGTATTAGTGCCCACCAATTATGCGGCACAGGATGTGATTGTGAGTAAGGGGCGAGATTAAATCTACGGACTCAAAATCGGCGGCAACTCCGAAACAATGTCTTGAGTCGACACTTTGGTGCGAGCTTTTTCACTCAAGTTTTGAATGTTGTCGATGACATCTTTTGCCAGCCAACTCACTGATGGATCAGGATGACTAACAAGATCCTGCACTAAATGTACGTGGCTTTCGTTACCTGTAGCACGCAATGCCAAAAGCGCATCCAGTTTTACACTGACGTTTTTATCTTGTAGCAATGGTGCAATTTTATCGGCAGCACCAGCGTAATGAGTTTTTGCCAAGGCAACCAAGGTTTTTTGGCGAGTTTCAGGATTATCGCTAGCTAAACCGGTTTGTGATTCCACGATTTGTTTTTCAAGCAAACTATTATCACCGCGCATCGATAACACCTGAGCAGTAATGCGCTTGAGATCAGGATCGCTTTGTTTTTGGTACACAGCTTCAAGTTCAAAATCAGGCAAACTATCACGATTGTCAGCCATGTCCACTACTGCTTTTGACACAATAGCAATATTGTCTTTACCGGGATTCGCGGATAAAAAATCATTAATTCTTTCAGAAAAGGTGCGCGGATTAAAATCATTACGAGTCGCTAAATCTTTTAATAATTGCTGTGTATCACGCTTGGCATCCACAGATGTATCCACTTGGGATTGCTCTATTGTTTGTTGATGTCCAGGTTGAGCGTTCGTTTCACCACTCGCAGTCAAAATATTCGATCCATTGTTTTCTGTCTTTATACCTGCTTTTAATAAAGTCTCATCTTTTTGAGCCAGCAAAATTTCTAACTCCAACACTCTATTTTCCAGCGCAGCGATTTGGCCATAATCTGCTTCATAATCTTCGGTTAAATAGATAATTCCATAAGTAATAACAGCGCCAGTGAATGCCGCCAATAAAAACTGTTTTGTAGAATTGCTGATAGTCATTTTTTCTCTCTGGATTTTTTGATTTTTTATTGATTAAAATCGATCCGATAAAAAAGGGGCAGTTGCCTGCCCCTTTTTCGTCACGAGATCCAACTCAATTTGTTGGTTAATTTATTAAATATCGCCGTAACCAATAGCGCCATTACAGTGCATCCACTCGCTTCTGCCGCTGCCGCCACCACAAGCACCGTTTTGATATACACCAGTATTGTAGGTTTGGTTTTCCGATTGACGAACTGAACCGTTTACGCTGATGTAATCCACTTGCACATCACGGTTGCCGGAATCATTGGCATACTGAACCAATGAACCACCAGCGGCACTGGTTGATACGGTGTAGTTCGCCATGCTGGTAGTCAAATTCCAAGTGGCGACTGTAGTGTTTCCTATTTTAAGAGAAATAGTTTCACCACCTGCGGTACCTCGTGCACGAACCACAATAGTTTTACCACCGCCAGAACCAGAAGAAGAGGAAGATGAAGATGAAGATGAGCTTCCGCCACCACCACTGCTACCAGTACCCACAGTAATATCTGAACTACCTTGACTTTGATAACCTTCAGTCGCCAATACTTGATAGTTATGGCTACCCAAATTCAAACCTTTACTCGCCCAGAAATTAGCGTGGTTTTGAAAGGTAATAGTGCCAGAGATATTACCAAAGCCTTTCTTCGGATTTCTCACACTAAAATATTGATAAAAGGTTTGGTTACCATCAATCGAAGGTTGGTTTTGACGCAAACAACGACGAACATTATAAGTCGCACCATCACTGGTGAAACTACCGTAGTCAGTACCACCTGAACAACTGGCTGGGTTATATGAACCGTAGCTTTCAATTACGTAGTATTCAACCAAAGGACTTCTGGTCCAACCATAAAAAGCCAAATAGGTATTTTGACTGTTACTACCACCATAGTTGCCAGAGTAGCTAACGACTCTTGAGCTACTGCCTGGGTTCCAGCCTTTTCCACCCACCCAGTTGTTAGTATTATTTGTCCATTGAGAGGTGTAACGACCACCAGACTGCAAAGTCATCGAGGCACTGCCTGAGTCTTTCCAGAAAGTGTAATAGAAGCCGTTATTGGTTCCAGTTGAGTTAGACGTTAGAGTTTGTGCACTGACTGCTGTGGCGCCTAAGGCAAAAGTACAGATGAGCGTGTTGATGAGACTTTTGCCAATTTTTCTTAGTTTCATTATTGATTCTCTCTTATGATAATCCTCACCACCGATACAACCAAGGCTGAAGGATTTGTTGGAATTACCCTGCTTTTCCAAACACAGGATGCTGTATCAACTGGTTGTCTTTTGATACATCTTTGACTAGTCGACGACTCATTTATATTAATCGATCAAGATATTGTCAAATTAACTATAATTACGGATATATCAAGTGTTGCTTTTACTCAAACTTGTTACCTTTTGACATGTAACAACGAAAGAAACCGGTAACACTTTACCGACAACGCTGTCATTTGAATCTTCATTTTTTTCATCAAAAAGGCAATTTTATGAGACGCGCATCACAATTTATCCTGATATTTTTATTTTTACTGTCAATATTTTCATGTAACAATGTTACAAAAAATGTAACAACGCTTCCCAAAATCACCTTTTCTGAAGATCCATCTAACGCCATTTGCAGCAAACAAAACCTCACTCAATACAGCGACCTCATTTCCATCCATACCCTACCCAACCCCTTTTTGAACCAAGAGGGGAACCTACTAATCAAGAAATCAGATTGGCTATGTCGCAAGCAAGAGATAGGGTATCAAGCTCAAGAATTTTCGTTGGGCATCAAACCACCCAAACCCCAATCTGTTCGCAGTGAACTAAAGGGTAATCAACTCAGAGTCATTATCGAACACCAAGGAAAAACCACAGAATTCACAGCGGAAATTAGTTGGCCTAAAACCGGCCAAGAGCCCTACCCTGCCATTATCGGAATTGGAGGTTCATGGATTAACAATGAAGAATTACTCAATCAAGGCATAGCCATTATTAAATTCCCGAACAATGAGATTGCCGAACAACTCAATAGCAGCTCTCGAGGTAAAGGAAAATTTTTTGATCTTTACGGGCAGGATCATTCAGCAGGGGCATTGATAGCCTGGGCTTGGGGCGTTAGTCGATTAATTGATGGAATTGAGCTATCGGCAAAAGATCAGATCAACCCTCAACGTTTGGGTGTGACAGGTTGCTCACGTAATGGCAAAGGTGCTTTAGTTGCTGGAGCTTTCGATCAACGTATTCGTTTGACCATTCCACAAGAATCAGGCTCTGGCGGCTCAACCACTTGGCGAGTATCAGAAATGCAATTAGCTCGAGGCCAAAACGTCCAAACCTTACGACAAATAGTCCAGGAAAATGTTTGGTTTAGAGATAGCTTTAAAGAATTCAGCGAATCAGCCAATAAACTGCCATTTGATCAACATTTAATACTTGGAATGGTTGCTCCACGCGCATTATTGTTGACTGAAAATACCTCCATGGAATGGTTAGGCAATGAAAGCACTTATGTTTCCGCTTTGGCGGCCAAGACGATTTGGCAAGCACTGAATGTTACGAATAGTTTTGGATTTTCACAGCAAGGCGGACACAACCATTGTCAATTGCCCGCTGCACAAGCGGTTGAAGTTAACGCATTTGTGCAAAAATTTTTATTGGATAAGAATGAAGTCTCAACACAAATTTTCCGCACTGACGGCAATTTCAACACTGACGTCAATCGCTGGATAAATTGGCAAACACCCAAACTAAAATAAGTGGTGCAAACGCAAGGATGCGTTGTGCTAAAACGTTAACCACATTCTGAATGAATCCATCGACGTAAGATTGAATTCTCCTCTGCGCTGATCGAATCCCGCAAAATAACTAGTCTAATCACAGAGCGAGATTCCGCTGAATAGAGAGGTATTATTAAAATCCATTGCCAACAAAGAATCTCAGCGTTTAATTCACAGTAATATTTTCTATTCTCTATTTCAAGAATCCAAATTCCATGCTTAACACTGATCTGACGAACGTTATCGGATTGCTTTTTTCGACTATGCCACCAGCAAATCGGCCCATTTATACTGAGCCATAAAATCAACAACAAAGTTGGCGAAGAAAGTGGATGCCCATAAATAACATAAGGTGTTATTGCTAAAAAACCGACATTAACAAAACAAAGAACGAGAATAAGCTGCAAGCGCCTCCATAAAACAGAGGGGCTTATTCTTATTGAAGGCAAATCCCGTGGAAATGAAATATCAGGCGGAATTGTTTTATCAGAATGACGAGTTGGGCTGTAATCCTGTGTTAGCACGAATGATCTCCACAATCCTGTGTAAATTTTTATCTTCTGGATCTTCCCGCCGCATACACCAGGCGTAAATATCCTGATCTTCTTCTGCCAGCAATTGCTGATAAACCTGTTTGTCCACATCACCAAGCGTTGGGTAAACCTTTTCTAGAAAAGGTAACAAAATCAAATCCAATTCCAGCATCCCACGGCGACTGGCCCAAACCAAACGTTTTTCGTCCACAAGTATTTCTCTGGCAAATCAAAAGAGCGCTCATTCTAGAGGGTTTACACTGGGAATTGAAGCTTCGTAAAATTTAATACATAAAGGCTGTTAAACTAGCTGCCTCATACTGCTCCCAGTGAATCAATCGGACGCCCTGCACTATGTCACTAGATTTTGGTTTATTACAAATTCAAGGTATTGATGCCATTAAATTTTTACAGGGGCAAGTGACCTGTGATGTCGCGCAAACCTCACCTACGCAAGGAACTTACGGTGCTCACTGCAACCCCAAAGGCAGGATTCTTTTCAGTTTTTATTTATATAGACGAGCTGACGATTGCCTCTGGTTGCAAATTCCTTCGATGATGCTGGAGCAAGCACAGAAGGACTTAGCTAAATACAGTGTCTTTTCCAAAGTCGCCATTTCAATTGTTGATAAACCAATACAACTGATTCATTCCCCTGTACAACTTCCGCATTCTGTGTTTCAGGATGATGGAGGAATTATTCGGCAACGAACGCATGAATATTATGAAGTGATTGGTCACCCCGCACCGATAAACCAAGTAGCAACTTTCAGCACTGCAACTGATCACTGGTCGCTTCTGGATATTCAACAAGGCATTGCACATATTCACCCTGAAACACGAGACATGTTTACACCAGAAGAAATCAATTACACATTGATAGATGCCGTGAGTTTTCGCAAAGGTTGTTACACCGGACAAGAAATAATTGCGCGCATGCATTACAAGGGAAAACACAAACGCCATGCACACCGATTTGTTCTGGACTCTGCTGAAATACCAACTCTAGGATCAAATGTGATATCCAATATATCCAATCAAAAAATTGGTGAAATTATCAGCATTGCAAAAAGTAATAATCCAAATCAATTTGAATGTCTTGCAAGCATTCAAGATGACGCACGGAATCACGCCATGATTTCAACCCATCAAACCATGCAACCCACTGATCTACCCTATGCAATACCCCAAACAGAGGTGCAATAGTCTCTTTATTGAGCAAGATTCAGATCGACTAATCACTCGTCTTATCGCACAATCACTGAATCTTCAAAAATGAATTTCGATTCTATGTCTGATTACGAGCGAATTGCCAAAGCGATAAGTTATATTCAAAAAAACGTCGGCGCACAGCCCGAGCTTGAGAATATAGCCCGTCATGTCAATTTAAGTCCCTTTCATTTTCAACGCTTATTTAAAGATTGGGCAGGCACCACACCGAAACGTTTTTTACAAGTGCTGACATTAGAATTAGGCAAGCGTTTATTGGATCAACAACATTCAGTATTTGAAGCCGCTGAAGAAATCGGCTTAAGCAGCGCATCACGATTGCACGATCATTTTGTACAACTCGAAGCAATAACCCCAGGAGAATATAAAAATAAAGGATCAGGCTTGGAAATCCGTTACGCAATACATGAATCATTATTCGGCACTTTGTTTGTTGCGCAAACACCACGCGGAATCTGCCGCACCAGTTTTATTGACCAAAATTCTGAAGAAGATGAACTGAAAATACTATCCAAAAGATTTCCGCTTGCGAATTTCATCGAAGATAAAAAATCAACAAAAACTTTCGCCGACACAATATTTGCAAAAGATCAAACAAAAAAATTCAACTTACATATTACCGGAACCAATTTTCAACTAGCCGTATGGCGAGCCTTATTGCGAATTCCATCAGGCCAAGCCATCAGTTACGGCGAACTCGCCGCTCACCTGAAAAATCCAGGAGCATCACGGGCGGTAGGAACTGCGATTGGCGCTAACCCCATAGCATTTTTAATTCCCTGCCACAGAGTTATTCAACAATCTGGCGCCTTGGGCGGTTATCGCTGGGGGATAGAACGCAAACAGGCGATTCAGGTTTGGGAAAAACTATCTATATAAATTTTATAATTTCTGCTGGGTATCTTGTAATTTATTTTTATTGTATTGATCCAAAATATGATCGCGTAAATTCACCATTCTTTTTGAATGCTTTATAAAGTAATTGGGCGACTTCAGGTACACAGCCAGCTCGGCAGTTTCCACATCACTCAGTTGACTAACTGGTTTCTTGAATTGAGACAATGAAAAGTTATTTAATCCAACAATATCATTGTGCGAGAAAAGTGAAGCATATAACGTAAAGACTTCCGCTTCACTGTATTGAATTTTTAAATACCAAGATAAAACTAAAGTTTGCACCTGAAAAGAAAAGTTCGAATATTTTCTATCAAACATCGACTTTAGCAAAAGCCATCTTGCAATTTGTCCTTCTGTTGAAGATCCTTCATTCGCCAACTCAATAAAATCTCTTACACCAACAGAATCCAGACGATTTTCAGGTTCAGCATGCTGAATAACTTGATCCAAGCCTGAAACATTAGGTAAACAAACAGATGCTATGTATATCAAGGAAAACAGTATTAGTGTGAACAACAATAAAATAGAAATTTTTATATATCGTTTCATGTAAATTCCAGTTATTTATTTTATAGAATTCCAATCTAACAATTCAGAAAACTCATCCATACACAAAGCAGGATTATATTGTCGTAAGCGAGAAATATGATGCGCGCCGTAGCTGACGGCGATTCGTGGCATATTGATTCTTTGCGCCATTTCCATATCGTATTCGGTATCGCCAATCATTACTGCATCCTGTGAAGATACTGAAAAATATTCAAGTAATTCTTCGAGCATTAGGGGATTGGGTTTTGATGCAGTTTCATCGGCACAGCGGGTTGCATGAAAAGTGTTGTTTAAATTCATTGCAGAAAAAATTCTATCCAATCCTTTTCGGCTTTTGCCGGTTGCAATTGCCAAATGATGCCCCTCTTCTTTGAGATACTGTAAACCCTGTTCGACTCCGGGAAATAATAAAGAAGGCTTGGCCAAATCCAATTCAACAAAACGATTGGCGTAGGCATCGCGCAGACGTTGGTGATCAGATTGATCAATAGAAGGATATAAACTTCGAATGGCTTCAGGTAACCCCAATCCAATAATATTGTGAATTTTATAATCCTCAAGAGGTTCCCAACCTACATCCTGAGCTGCCATTTGCATAGACAAGGTAATTTTTTCTTTGGAATCACAAAGGGTTCCATCCCAATCAAAAATAAATAACATAATTTTCTTCAATTTAAACTTTATAGGGTTCCAACAACGAAAGCGGTTTGGCAAGATCAACGGGCAAAGGGGCTTTCACTTCGATCATATCGGGCGTATTAGGCAAATAAAAAGATAAAGCTGAGGCGTGCAAAAATAATCGTTTGAATCCTAATTCACGCATCCGTAAATTGGTTTCGTCGTGACCATATTTTTCATCGCCGACCAAACTGTGGCCCGCATATTGTGCGTGAACGCGAATTTGATGGGTTCTACCGGTAATCGGTTTGGCTTCAATTAACGAAAACCCCTGATAGCGCGCAACAACAGAAAACTCAGTCAGACTGGATTTACCTTCAGGATGAACTTTCACTATGCGTTCGTCTTGGTTAAGTTCCATCTTTAACAAAGGAACATCTACCCGTGATTTATTGGCTGGCCATTGGCCAATAACCAAAGCTTGGTAGGTTTTCCTGACATCCCCTTTCAAGGTTTCTTGCTGGGACTTTTCTCGCAGTGCGGCTTGTAAAAATCGGAGATAACTTCTCTTTTTGGCAATCATGATGCAACCGGATGTATCCCGATCCAATCTATGCACCAATTCCAAATAACGGGCATCCGGACGCATCTGACGCAAAGTCTCGATCAAACCCAGACTAATTCCACTTCCGCCATGAACAGCCATGCCGGCGGGCTTATTAATCACTAACAGCCCCTCATCTTCATAGAGAATCGAATCATTCAGAAGCTTTTGGATTTGATTGCTAGCCTTAGCGAGCTCTTTTTCGTCAGAAACCCGAATCGGTGGAATGCGGATTTGATCACCCGAGACTAATTTATACTCTGGCTTGCTTCTTCCTTTATTGACACGCACCTCTCCTTTACGAATTGCGTTGTAAATTCGGGACTTAGGTACACCTTTGAGGCGAGCCATCAGAAAATTGTCCAGCCTCTGCCCTGCCTGATCTGCATCTATAGAGGCAAAAGAGACCTGTAATCCTGATGTTGAATGGGAGATATTTTCACGTTTCATGGCGCGCATCATACTAAAAACTCTCGCTAAGTGGCTGTTATAGCTTGTTTTTATTATTTGCTCACCCTCTATATTGCTGCTATATTCCGAAGTGCCTATCAGGGCTGGTTTCCACTGAATGCAGGTTAAAGGCATTCAGGTCAGGAAATACCGCTGAAGGTAGTTTGAGTTTTTTGCCCTGCTCAGAGAGTAAGACGGCACCAAAAGACGACACGCCATAGGCAAAAAATCAAACTGACAAACTGACAACTCCGCTCAACAAGAACTGAGCGTTTTAACAATACCGACACCAGTACTGGTCTTGTTGATAAACAGTGTTTTGAAAGTATCAGAATTATTTTGTGGTAAAAATTGTTATCAATTTGTTTGATATCCCTTGTCTGACCTAATGCAGCATGGACTGAAAGACCACGAATAAGAAACAAAGACGCAAATTTTGTTTTGGCCGATGCAGGATTGTCATCTGGCGACGCGTAAAGGATCACAAACAGATCGGGATCTCATTTAAACAGTGTTGATAAAACCTACCCCATCTGGCATCCCTAAATTTTGTCTGGCTTCTGAATTTTTCAAAGCCTGTGTTATCAACGCCTTCAAAGGTGCGTGAAAACAACAGGTTTATTTATGAAAAGAATGCTTATCAATGCAACCCAGCCTGAAGAGCTGCGTGTAGCACTAGTCGACGGCCAATGGCTGTATGATCTGGACATCGAAAATCGCAATCGCGAGCAAAAAAAATCCAATATTTACAAAGGCAAAATCACCCGTATCGAACCCAGCCTTGAAGCCGCGTTCGTTGACTATGGTGCTGAACGTCATGGCTTTCTCCCACTGAAAGAAATCTCCCGTCAATATTTCACCAAAGGTGAATACGACAGCCGTGTCAAAATTAAAGATGTGCTCAAAGAAGGCACCGAAGTAATTGTTCAAGGTGATAAAGAAGAACGCGGCAATAAAGGCGCTGCACTTACTACCTTTATTAGTTTGGCAGGACGCTATCTCGTTCTAATGCCCAATAATCCTCGTGCGGGTGGAATTTCTCGTCGCATTGAAGGCGAAGAAAGAGCTGACCTGAAAGATGCGCTGGGCGAAATCGAAGTACCTAATGGCATGGGTGTGATCATTCGTACAGCCGGTGTAGGTCGCAGCGCTGAGGAATTACAGTGGGACTTGAACTACCTACTCCAACTCTGGGAATCAATCGAAAAAGCCGCTAATTCCGTTACTGCGCCTGAATTTTTATTCCAGGAAAGCAACGTTATTATCAGAGCGATCCGCGATTATCTACGTCAAGATATTGGGGAAGTCATTGTCGATAATAAGGAAGCCTATGATTTGGCTGCCGAATTTACACGTCAAGTTATGCCCAATTATCGCAGCAAGGTCAAACTCTATCAGGATGACATCCCTCTTTTTAATCGTTATCAAATTGAATCCCAGATTGAAACCGCTTTCCAACGTGAAGTGAAATTACCCTCTGGTGGATCAATTGTTATTGACCCAACGGAAGCCTTGGTGTCAATCGATATCAACTCTTCTCGCGCTACCAAGGGTGGTGATATTGAAGAAACCGCTCGTCAAACCAACCTTGAAGCTGCAGATGAAATAGCTCGTCAATTGCGTTTGCGCGATATGGGTGGGTTAGTGGTCATCGACTTTATTGATATGCAGTCACCACGCAATCAACGCGACGTTGAAAATCGTGTTCACGAAGCCCTGCAAATGGATCGAGCCCGTGTACAAATTGGCCGCATTTCCAAATTTGGCTTGCTGGAAATGTCACGTCAACGTTTGCGTCCATCTTTGGGAGAAACCCACAGCAAAATTTGTCCGCGATGCGAAGGTCAGGGCACTATTCGTTCAACCCGCTCTCTCGCATTGTCGATTTTGCGTTTGGTAGAAGATGAAGCACAAAAAGATCGCAGCGCTGAGATTCGAGCAATCTGCCCAGTGTCAGTTGCAACCTACTTGTTAAATGAAAAACGAAAAACTATTTCCAGCATTGAAGCGCGTAACAATACCCGTGTAGTGATAGTGCCTAGCGCCGAATTACAAACACCGCACTTCGAAGTTCAACGCTTGCGTGACGATGACGAAGGCACACTGGAAACCAGCTACAAAATTGTCCCTCACAGCCATGATGAACAAAAAGAAGATGATATCAGTGAGATTAATGCTAAACCCGTTAGCTTCCCCAAACCCATGGTACAGCTAACAGCACCAACACAACCTGCGCCCGAACCAGCGAAAAAACCTGGCATTCTCAGTCGTATTTTGTCAGCACTAGGTTCAATCTTTGGCGGCGAAAAAGAAACCGAGAAAAAAACCAAACGCGATCATCGCGACAATCGCCGCGGTGGACAAAATCGTAATCGTCGTGATTCACGCAATAATCATCGCAATAAAGATAAGCGCGAAGAATTACGCGATAATCTTGAAAAGCCGACTGAAGCCAAACGTGACGAAAAGGTTAAAGATCAGGATCCTCGCCAACGTAATAATCGCCCAGAGAATACCAATGGCGACAATGAACAACGCGGACATAAACATCGCCAACAACGACCACAAAAAGAGGAGCGCCCACGTGAAGAGCGCCCCCTCGCTACAAAAGAAGAAAAAGTTCAGGAACCCGAAGCATTGGCTGATCAGGATTCCGACACTGGAAACGACAATCGCCCCAATCGACGCCCGGCAGGCCGTCGTAATCGCTCGCAACAACGTCGCCGAGATAAGCGAAATGTGGACGATATGTTTGAACAAGATTCAACGGTTGAAGATTCTTCAAAACCTACAGTAACACCAACAGTAGCTGCTCCAGCGATAGCAACAACGGCTCAAGTAGCGCCCGCACAAGAACTGAGTGAATCTGCACGATTAGCTCAAGAAATTGCCGCTGCTATAGCTGAACATGAGAAAGAATCTTCAAAATCAAACAGGAAACAGCTGACATAATTCAGCAGATTTCTCAGAACATTCCAAACAGGGTTACGCATACTGCCAATCCAGTGAATGCTGTAATTGACAATATCGAAACAAAAACTGAAGCCGTCATTGCTGCTGAACCCGCAATAACAGTGGCACCATCTGTAAGCAGCCCAATTGTCGAGATTGAGATTGCGAACACAACTTCAGCTGCGAAAATCCCTGAAATTCCTGCCGAATCTTTAGTTAATACTCCTGAGGCATCAACGAGCTCTACTTCTATCGGCAGAGCTAATAATGACCCTCGTATATCGCCAAAACCTGTTGGCAATATTAGTGTATTGACTGAAAAACCGGATGTACCAAAAGCACACCCGCTGGATACCAGTTTGCCTCCTTCTGTCGTACATAATCCTCGACCGATTCAGCGACCCGCGAATGACCCAAGAGTTGCTAAAAACCAGTCTTGATATTGAATATGCTCAACACTGAAAAAGCCGAATACATTTTCGGCTTTTTCGTTTTCCGCATTCTAAAAATAAAAATTACTCAAAAAGTCACTGTTGTTTTAATAACCATTTTCTCCACCATTTTTTCTCTCCTTTGAATATTCCCAAAAAACCCTTAAAAAACCACTCTCGATGCTTGCCCCTCAGAAAAAGCTCTGTATAATTCGCCCCACTCGGAGGGGTGGCAGAGTGGTTGAATGCACCGGTCTTGAAAACCGGCGTAGGTGCGAGCCTACCCAGGGTTCGAATCCCTGCCCCTCCGCCATCTCTTAAAAGGGCCTTATGGCCCTTTTTTATTGCCCAAGATTTACCAAACTTTTTTCCAAAGTTTGTGTCTAGACGTTAATAACTTTCGTAAGAAAGCTTGGCATTTATCGGATTGGTTTGTATGATCAGTTCATCTGTCTAATGAGGAGCACAACTATGCAAAACATTTACAAAACACCAAATGCCGCCCTTGGTGTTGCTGAAACCAATAAAGTATTACGCAATACCTACATATTGCTCTCAATCACATTAGCATTCAGCGCCGTTACAGCGTTTATTTCAATGGCGTTGGGGCTTTCTCATAATGTCGGTCTGGTTCTAACCATCACGGCCATTGCCTTGATATGGTTTGTTCTCCCCAAAACAGCTAATTCAGCAAACGGAATCTTGGTTGTATTTGTCATTACTGGACTTGTAGGTGCTGGACTTGGCCCTACCCTTAGTTATTACCTTTCATCAGTAAATGGCGGTCAGATTGTTCTACAAGCATTAGCAGGAACTGCCCTTATTTTCGGAGGGCTTTCTGTATATGTGCTTACAACTAAAAAAGATTTTAGTTTTTTACGAGGATTTGTTGTCGTTGGCTACTTACTCATGATTGCAATTTGTGTGTTTTTGATTATCGCTCACTATGCAGGTTATGATTTTTCGACTTTTAATTTGGTATTTTCTGCTGCAATAATACTTCTGATGTCAGCATCTATTTTATATCAAACCAGTGCTATCATTCATGGCGGCGAAACTAATTATTTGTTCGCCACCATTTCGCTTTATGTTTCAATCATTAACTTGTTTACCAGTTTGCTGCATCTTCTTGGCGCTGCCGGCGACGATTAATAATTGAGTTATTGAACAAAAAGGCTCCTTCGGGAGCCTTAATTTTTTGGTAATGATTATGTTATTTTCTTTAGTGATTTTATCTGCCCCCTACTCGAACCAATCGAGCATGAGCGCTTTTGAGTTTGCAAAAGCCGTACTTGACGAAGGCCACAAAATTCATCGAATATTTTTTTACAGCGATGGAATTCACAATGCCACATCACTCAGTGCGCCCCCAAAAGATGAAATCAATCTCCCTCAGGAATGGCAACAATTATCCGAAAAAGAAAATATTGATTTGGTTGTTTGCATTGCCGCTGCATTAAGGCGAGGCGTATTAAATACTGAAGAAGCAATTCGTTATGAAAAATCTTCTGCCAATCTATTAGATAAATTTGAAATCAGCGGACTTGGGCAATTATTGGAAGGTAGAAAATATTTATTGTCTTGCAGATTCATTAACACAGCGAGGGCTGGATAAAGCCGATCTGGTATTTGACAATATTAAACTCATTGACAATATGGCTGCGAACAAGCTTATGTCACAACAAGATCAACTCATCAGTTTTTAATTATGTCCATTCTACACATAGTGAACAAATCACCTTTTCAAGACAGCACCATGAATAGCTGTTTAGCAATATGCTCAAATCAGGATTCGGTGATTTTGATTGAGGACGGCGTATTCGGAGCTCTTCTTACTTCACCCGTTGCATCAGATATCAAAAAACTCAGTGCTAGAGGCACCCGTTTTTATGCATTAACCAATGATGTTGTTGCTAGAGGCTTAACCGAAAAATTATTACCCGACGTCAATTTGGTTAGCTATCAAGACTTTGTCAGCTTATCCATCGAGTGCAAACAAATCCAAAGTTGGTATTGACATGCAAAATCAATTTCCTACTTTTGATACAGAAGGTTTTTTACAAGAATTGGAGCTTTGGACACCGGTAATTGCCGAGTCTATTGCATACCGAGAAAATATTTTTCTAACTGAGCAACATTGGGAAATTATTTATTTAGTAAGGAATTTTTATCAACAATTTGAGATCTCACCCGCCATGCGGCCACTGGTGAAATATGCTGGAAATAATCTTGGTCTAGACAAAGGGAAAAGTATTTACTTGATGCAATTATTTCCACCAAGCCCTGCCAAGCTGGCAGCTAAAATAGCGGGCTTACCAAAACCCGCTAATTGCCTCTAAAGATCATGCACCCTCAATAGATTTGATGGTGCCTTTTGGAAGCACCGCATGAACAGCAATTTTCTGGAATTTTAATTCCACATTATTACCTGTCTCTATAACAATATAAGTGTCATCAACTTTTACTACACGACCAATGATCCCACTAGTCATTGCTACCTCATCGCCTTTGGCTAAAGCAGACATCAAGTTTTGGTGTTCTTTTTGACGTTTACGCTGTGGACGGATAATCAAAAAATACATAACAACAAACATCAAACCTAACATTACAAAAAACGATGTTGTACTTTGTGCCTGCGGTGCAGCTGCTGTTGTTTGAGCTATAGCGGAAGGAATTAAACTCATGAGTTCACCTCTGTTGAAAAAAGCGCAACTCTACCTGTTTTATAAGGGCGAGGCAACGAAAGGAAAGATAAAAAAATCCCTGCATTTTGCAGGGATTTATACTCACGCATAATCGCGGAAAAGTTTACGAAACAAACTCGGTGATAACCCCGTCCAGCGCTTAAAGGCATTAGTGAAACTGGTTCTGTCGGAGAAGTCCAACGCTTTGGATACTGAATCAACACTCATATGATCATCAATCAAAAATTTGATGGCGTAATGAAAGCGCACAGAATCACGAAGCTGTGCAAAATTAGCACTCTGCTCTTGTAATCGACGCTGTAATGTACGCCTGGTTAAGCGCACATCTCCCGCTATATCATCAACAGACAAGGGGCGTTGGCCGACCCTTTGCACCAAGGCGTCAACAATTCGATTGGCTACACCATCAACCTTGGGAATCTCTGCCAGTGTCAGATATTGCTCATAAGACTTGACGTGACCCGGATCAAAATTTTCTTCACTTCCGTCAGAATCAAGACGATATTTCCGCTGTAATTGGATCATTGAGGCGTCTCCTTTGCCAGCTAAGGCGCTGTTAAAGTTTAGGATTATTGAATAATCACTTTTTTTGACCCATCCGTGTCACACAAACTCTCTAGACAAGTGGGATTATAGACCAAGATTTTAACTAGCCAAGGCGAAGTCGATCACTTTTCAATCATAAATTAAATTTTTTATCGCACATAATTATAAAAAAGTAGATTTAAATGCCAGACTGAAGAATTCTGAGCAAATCTTGATCATGTGTTTTGGTGTTTACCTTATCAAGAATATGACGGAGCCGCCCTTCTTTATCTATGATAAAGCTGGTTCGCACAATCCCCATAAACTCCTTTCCCATGAATTGCTTTAATGACCAAACGCCATACTTATCGGCAATTGCATGATCTTCATCAGACAACAAGTCAAAATTCAAACTCTGCTTTTGAATAAATTTAGTTAATTTTGCAGGCGCATCAGGACTCACTCCTAATACCACTGTATCCATATTTTTAAACTCAACAAATGCATCCCGAATGCCACAGGCTTGGGTTGTGCAACCAGGCGTCGATGCTTTGGGATAAAAATACAGCACCACATTCTTTTTACCTTTGAAATCCTTCAGGCATACAAGTTTTTCATCTTGGTTCTTGAGTGAAAATGCCGGAGCAATATTACCGATTTTAGGAAAGGTCATTGATGACTCCACAATTAAACAATCTCATTATTCTCTCTCGGAAAATGCATTAAACAATGCGTCTTTTTCATCAGGCGTGACGTTAGTGGCAACCACGACATCAACACTTAAATCTGGATGCATTACTCTATTTCGACCAAGATGCTTTGCCTGATAGAGCCAAGCATCCACCCGCTCAATAAAACCTTCAAGACTATCAGTATGATTTGCCCTGTATTCATCCACGCCTAGACTAGCAGTGATACTAATATCTTCCGTTGTTATTCGTAAACAAGTGTCTTCAATTACTTCACGAATACGATTGGCAACATAAATTGATTGCCGCAAGTCGGTATTGGGTAATATAACAACAAATTCTTCACCACCAAAACGACAAGCTATATCTAATTTTCGAATTGTTTGATGAATCAATTTAGCAATATGAATCAATGCTTGATTGCCGACCTCATGCCCCCATTGATCGTTAAATTTTTTAAAATGATCTATATCGATCATTATCATTGACATAGGCTGCAACGAACGCTGTGCACGCTCCATCTCTCTGGGTAAAACATCTGCAAAAAAACGATAATTATACAGTCCCGTTAAAGCATCCGTTTGAGCTTGCTCCTGTAAAATTGACACTTCGGTTTGCAATTGATCGATCAAATTTTTATACAGGCATAATTCGCCTGATGCACAAACACCCGAAAACTTCTCTAGAATTTGCAATTTTTTTGTCATAGCAATACCAGCTAGCGTTTTTCCTAAATTACAAAGGTTCCAATACACCTTCGGCTACAGACAGTGTGATTTTCAACAAACTCGATTTTATTCCAGTCAGCACCATACTCGGAAATCCAAGGATTTCAAAACCGGGAAATACCTGAGAAAGAATTTCCATCGCATCCTCATCGCTAGGCACATCGAAAAGTGGAACTAACACCGCCTCATTGACGACTATAAACTGTGAATAATCTACTAAACACTCCACACCATTATCATCTTCAATCACACCGCCCCAAGGTAATGGAATTAAATTCATAGGCTGTTTCAATTTATCCATTTGCAGACTCAAATTATCCTTTTCTTTTTTAAACAATTCATAATATTCACTTTGAGAATCATCACATGCCAAATACAAACATTGGTTACCAGGGACAACCCTAGCAAAGGTGTGGTCACCACAGGCATCAACCCAAACAATTTGTTCATGAGAAAATTTTTCACGAATATAATGCTGTATTTCAGCCTTAGAATAATTGGCATTTTTTAAAGTCAATGCTGCAAGATTCACCACCAGATTTTGCAGGCCATCAGACTCCATATCCGCACTTGATAATTGAATATCAGACTTCTGTAACTTTGCAAAAGGAAATGCTTGCTGAGTATAGAGCGATTCAATTATTGGGTGCTGTCTATTTAAAATAACAAAATCTGAATTGGCCTCAACGAGGATCGACCCTTCGTTTCCGATACCAATTGAAGATGATGGAACCTGATAAAAATAAACATATTCAACAGGAACCTCCATTAGAATTAAACGCTCTCTCAAATCAGCAAACTCATGGGAATCTGTAGCGATAATAACATCCACATAATCAATTAAGACGGTTACTAATGCTTCGTATAATTCTTGAAGATCCTCAGTTTTCTCAAGCATTTGTTGATTTGGCCAATTCAAGACAACTGCGTCCCTTGGCTCCCAAGATGCCGGAAGGCGATAAGTATTAGGTTTCATCACAATATTATTCATCAATTTTTTTCTTAATGGTTTCACTAGCGGGCAATAAATGTATTTTTTTTGAAGAAGTATTTTTTTTCAAAATTCGCTCATTGATGTCGGTCTCACTGGATACAACCTTGGAAATAACGCCTTTGGTTTCAATGCCATCTTTTACAGTGGTAAGTTCTACATGGATATAAAATCGACCCTGTTGGCTCACACTCATTTGTACAGGAATACTCAAAATACTCTCTGTAGCATTATAGGGTGACGACTGATCAAGCGCTTTCAGAAACAATCCATTAGAAGAGTAAATAACATAATCCAAAATTTTTGCTGAAGAGTGAATCTTAATATTGGCAGTGTGAAGCTGACCTTGAACTATACGAATGATATCCCTATCCATAAAAAACGCTTCGACTCGCGGCTTACCAACAGAGTGCTTGGGACTCGAAGAATCAGCTACAGAGATGGTTGCCAGCAGGAGCATAATCAGAAGCATCAGGTATTTCATATTGGCTACTCCATGCTCAGTGTAAGATTAAAACAATGAGTGATATTACCACCGACGGAATCATTCAAAACTTTAGCTTCTGCGAGTGTAAGCACATAAGTATCACTAGTTAACAACCGCTGCATAACTTCCAGGTCAGGCAGGGATGATAAACCGGATTGGATCAGTTTACCCGATGAATACAAATAAATATCCGGATCGGTATTACTGCTGCCCATAGCGTTCATAACTTGAATCCGGTAATTACCCAATCGACTGATGGGAATTTTAACAAATTGATAATTCGACAACCGATTGAATGAACCAAAACGATTGCTACTACACAAGGTTAAATTTGGATTTGACAAGGATAAGGTTTTGTAAATCGGCAAATTTTCTGAATAGCCACCGGCATTGGTTTCACCCTCACCATATGCACCTATAGAAAATATATTTTGCTCAGCCAACAACACAGACCAAGTATTAAACGAAGCAGGTGCTTCCACTTGAAGTTTTTCTGAAAAAAGATGAATTGAGGAAAACCCTGGATGAATTTTATAGTCCTGTCGAGTAAAAGTTGCCAGCAAATCATGAAAACTTTTTTCTGTACGGTTGTCCGCACTCAAATGATAATTAAATAGTATTGATCCAATTGACGCCTGCGAATACCAACCTCTCAAGCTATGTGATTTTTCTGCCATATTGATATAGAACCCTGAAGATTGACTTCGCCCCAGAGCATCTTTATAAAAGGCATCATCCAGAATAATTGCAGAAAATGCATTGGCTAAACCTTCTGAAAAAGCCAACCTCATATCCAATTTTTGATTAGAATCGTGATCACCACCAATACTATCCGAGCGCGAGATAGTATTTTCAAGATAATGCGTCCACTCATGCAAAATGACATGTGAATCATATTCATCGGTATCCACATCCGCGTCACCCAAGAGATAAATACCTTCTGACGAGAAATAGCTGGTTCCTATTTCACCTAGAGTAATATCCCCTTCGGCAGATGTATTTTTTACACTCCAAAAAAAATGAAGCTCAGGTAAAGTGCCTGAAAATCCCGACATTCGTAATTTTTGTATGCCAATATAGACAGAATCCAAAATTGCGAATGGCGCCGCACTACGAGCATCAGAGTAACTAACACCATTCCATCCAGATGAGATATGAAGATCACGAACCTCGGTCACAGTTTCAATAGCCGCGAGCGAACCTTGAACAGCGTAAAGTGAATTTGTTTCAGTATTATCGCGAACCGAAACATTCCAAGCACCAAAATTATTTAACAGTTGCGCCTTCACTCGCAATTGAACTTGTTGATTGAGCGAGCTATTAAATTCATATTCGCCATCATCATTAGTAATTTGACTGCTGATAAGATTGCCGGACGCATCCAACAACTCAATCACAAGCCCCCTAACAGGTTTGCGCTGAATATTGTTGTAATCCAATCCAAGATTGTTGGTTTTATGCGGAACATCATCATAAGTAATGACACCAGATAAAAGAGCAGAAGCTGCCACGCTTGATGTAGCAAAACTGGATGCGATTGAACTAGATGAGACACCAACCGAAGCCGAAGATGTAGAGGAACTTGAGCCATTTCCGCCACTACAAGCAGCTAGCAAGCACAGACTTAGCAAAGCAAGACCCAGCTGAACAAACGCTTTCATTCTACAGACTCATTTTTTGTTAGTTCAAAGCATAGCCAATCAATGGCAAATAATCGATAAAAAGGTTGTGGTCTCAGTAGGGACGAATATAATCCTGGACATTATCCGCAAAAGGGTTTTTATCTATGCCCAGATTTTTACTACTCGTAATCCTTGCTGTCACCTTTCTCATCGTTTGGTCAAAGTACCAAAAAGGTGACCAAGCAACTAAAAGACGCATTCTTCTTCAATCCTTTAAATATATTTTTTGGGGATTACTTCTTATTTTGGTAATGATGGGGCGTGTGCATTGGCTGAGTGGAATGATTGCAGCCGCCATTCCATTCATTCCTATGATTTATCAAAAATTGCTGGGAAAAATTCGTGGCGATAAATCCACCGAATCTGAAACACCTCAAGCATCATCCCCCTTAACGAATATTGAAGAGGCCATGGAAATTCTTGGTCTTTCCGGTGATATAAAAAAAGGGGAAATAACAGAAGATCTAATTCTAGATGCTCACCGAAAATTAATTCAAAAATTACATCCGGACAGAGGCGGCAACGATTATCTGGCGGCAAAAATTAATCAAGCCAGGGATTTACTTCTGGCTCGAATTAATCAGTAGCCTGCATCAACAAATGAACATAGCGACCCAACGAACGAAAAGGCTCTTGTTGGGATAAGTGTAACTCCAGTTTAATTAATTCTGCCGGTTCACGTTCGCGATGAGTTTCGTTAAAAATATAATCGTGAAACACACGAATGCCGCTGTGACTTAATAAAGAAACCGGTTGATTAGCAACCCAATTCAACACCATTTCCGGTTTTAATGGATTAATCGGCGTTAAACTGCCGGTAGTACCGGCGTAATCCTGATTGATAATTTTTTTGAAGTTTGTACGCAAACAATTTTTATAAATTAGCGAATTCACGTTGTAAAAAATCAAACTCAGATAAGCACCGGATTTGAGATATTTCATCAATATTGGCAATAACTCTTCGGGATCTTTCATCCATTCCATTACCGCATGACAAATCACAAAATCAAACTCTTGATGATCAATATGTTTGGATAAATCTTGAATGGCACAATGGATTAATGTGACTTGAGATTCCAAACCCTCTTTTTTAATTTGCACTTCAGCCACTTTCAACATTTCAGCTGAAATATCGCAAATCACCAATTGATGCCCTGCCCTGGCCAGTTCCAGTGAAAATTGTCCTTGCCCTCCACCCGCATCCAGAATACGCCAGACTTTATCTTGAGTTTCTGCAAAGGGTTTTATCGGCAAATACTCACCACAATCTCGCTGCAATACTGCCAAACGAATTTGTCCTTTAAGACCGCCATAAATATTTTTTTGAAAGCGTTCCGCTAAATCATCAAAATTGCGGTCCTGATTGGGAGACTGTTTTGCCATAGAACAATATACTGTGTGATATGAATGAAAAAAGCTGGTTTACTTACATTATTGCGACCGATGACGGACAACTTTATACCGGCATCACGACGAACATGACACGTCGGTGGCAACAACATTCAAGCGGCAAAGGCGCGCGTTATTTTCGCGGTCGACATCCGTTTTGTCTATGTTACTTGGAAATACACGAAAACCGTAGCTTGGCCAGCAAACGTGAAGCTTGGATCAAATCACTCACACGTAAAGAAAAATGGGAATTGATAAACCAAGAATATTCGCAAATATTAGATTTGTTAAAAAGTCAGGAACTCCCCATCTATGACCCCCAAACGCCGTTTGTGTAGCCAATGTCATCTGGCGATCAATAATTGCATTTGCCAACATGCCATTGCAGTTAACAATCCTGTTGAGCTATTGGTATTACAACACCCACAGGAAGCCAATGAAGTTAAGAATACAATTCGATTGCTCTCGCTTTGCGCAAAAAACATTCAAATCAAAATAGGTGAGGCCTTTTCAGATACTGAACTTTATCAACTGATATATGCAGATCAGAAAATTCCTTTGTTGCTCTACCCACCAACACCAGAAGGCGAATCGCTGGGCATTCAGATTGCGCCTGAATTGCCGGATTTATCCAATCTTCCCATTGAACAAATCCGCTTAGTGATACTGGACGCAACTTGGAAAAAAAGCAGGAAAATGCTTTATCTTAATAACGAATTACAAAAACTACCGCGTTTAGCTCTGGTTCAGATTCCACCCAGTATCTATGCGATCCGTAAAGCCCATAACAAAAACCAGCTGTCCAGTTTGGAAGCCTGTTGCTATGCTTGGCGACAACTGGAACAAACTCCGGAAGCTTACAGCCATTTATTGAAAGCTTTTGAGGGATTTGTGAATCAACAACGCCGATTTATCGAGAATTCTGCTGTATGACTTGCAACGATTTTGAATTACTGCGCCGCGAACCTTTAACCCATTTGCATTGTGTATTTGAGGAATATCGACATACAAAAACCGGGGCTCAACATATTCATTTGGCGGCTGAGAATGATGAAAATGTTTTTTTGGTGGCGCTGCGCACCTTGCCAATGGATTCAAAAGGTGTTGCGCATATTCTTGAACACACGGCATTGTGTGGTAGTAAAAAATATCCAGTGCGTGATCCGTTTTTTATGATGGTGCGTCGTTCGCTCAACACCTTTATGAACGCCTTTACCAGTTCCGATTGGACGGCATATCCCTTTGCAAGCCAAAATCTAAAAGATTTTAATAATTTATTAGACGTTTATTTAGATGCGGTATTTTTTTCGAGATTGGACGAATTGGATTTTGCTCAAGAGGGACATCGACTGGAATTTTCTGAAGCAGAAAATCCTGAATCGGATTTAGTATTTAAAGGTGTTGTTTACAATGAAATGAAAGGTGCTATGAGTTCTGTACCTTCCCAACTTTGGCAAAGCCTGTGCAAATATCTCTACCCTACCACCACTTATCATTACAATTCTGGTGGTGATCCTGAACATATTACTGATTTAACCTATCAAGAACTGTTGGATTTTTATCGCACTCATTATCATCCCAGCAATGCCATTTTTATGACTTATGGCAATACGCCGGCAGCTGTACATCAGGAAAAATTTCAGCAACAGGCATTAATACATTTTGAAAAGCTGGATCAAATTATTCAGGTTGAAGATGAGAAACGTTATTTTTCACCCATCGCCGTTGAAGAAGCCTACCCTGTCGATTCAGAAGAAAATATTGAACACAAGACTCACCATGTTGTCGGCTGGTTATTAGGTAAAACAACTAATCTGGATGATTATTTGGAAGCACAACTCTTATCGAATTTATTATTGGACAATAGCGCTTCGCCTTTACAGCACGCATTGGAAACCACCGAATTAGGTGAAGCGCCTTCACCACTTTGTGGACTGGATGATTCCTCACGCGAATTGGCCTTTGTATGTGGAATTGAAGGTTGTGCTCGAGAAGATGCTGAAAAAATTGAAGAATTTATATTGCAAACCTTATCCGAGATTGTAGAGAAAGGCATTGCTAAAGAAGAAATCGAAGCGTCACTGCATCAATTGGAATTATCACAACGAGAAATTGGTGGCGATGGTTATCCCTATGGTTTACAGCTGATTTTACAAGCTTTGACCGCAGCAACCCACAGAGGTGATGCTGTTGCCTTGATGGATCTGGATACCGCGTTAATAAAGCTACGCGAGAAAGTTGCAGCACCGAATTTCGTTGCCGAGCTGATTAATAAATGGTTGATCAACAATAAACATCGCGTTCGTTTGACTTTCAGACCTGATACGCAATTTGCTGACGAACAAAATGCGGCAGAAAAGAATCGCCTGGAAGCAATCAAAAATAAACTTACTGATGAAGATAAAAATCTGATTGTCCAACGCGCTAAGGATTTACAAACACGCCAACAACAAATCGATGATGACAGTATTCTGCCGAAAGTAACACTAGTCGATGTTCCTGCAGAATTACATTACACACAAGGCAGTCACGAAACAGTCAATCAATACCCTTTAAGGCGTTATGCGGCGGGAACCAACGGTTTGGTTTATCAACAACTGGTGATGAAATTACCCGAGCTATCAGAAGAACAATTAATTTTGCTGCCGCATTATTGCCAAATTCTCACCGAAGTTGGCGTTGGTAATAAAGATTATTTACAAACCCAACAATTACAAGCCAGTGTAGTGGGATCATTAAATGCATTTTCAACCATTCGTTCCTTAGGTGAAAATGTTCAGACCTGCGATGGCTATTTAACTCTTTCGACCAAAGCGCTCGGACGACAACATCAAGCCATGAATCAACTGATGTTGGATACGATTGAAAAAGTTCGCTTTGATGAGATTGAACGCATTCAAGAACTTATCACACAACAACGTGCAAGGCGCGAACAAAGCATTACCGGACACGGACACGGTTTGGCTATGACCGCCGCGAGTGCTGGCATGAGCCCAGTAGGAAAAATCTCACACAAGTTGAGCGGTTTGGAATCCATCCGTCATCTCAAACAATTAGACCAATCCTTGCAACAGAAAAAATCATTGGACGAGTTTATTTCAACGCTGATCAGCATTCATGAAAAAATTCGTCAGGCGCCCAAACAGTTTCTCTTAATTGGGGACGATGAAAAACTGAATGATTATTATCAAAGTCTGCAACAACATTGGCATCCAGCAGCAGAAAACAAACATTTTGTCCCATTTACTTTGGCTCCAGTGAGTGAACAAATTCATCAAGCATGGATCACCAATACGCAAGTCAACTTCTGCGCAAAAGCCTACCCCACAGTAAGCGCTGATCATCCTGATGCAGCCGCATTAACAGTGTTAGGTGGCTTCTTACGGAATGGTTATTTACACAG
This sequence comes from Cellvibrio sp., assembly GCA_016712405.1. GTDB lineage: Bacteria > Pseudomonadota > Gammaproteobacteria > Pseudomonadales > Cellvibrionaceae > Cellvibrio. The sequence continues at coordinate 782,376 of JADJRD010000001.1, forward strand.
AGCCATCAGGGAACAAGGTGGTGCCTATGGTGGTGGTGCGGGTCAAGATCATCAATCTGGATCATTTCGTTTTTATTCTTATCGCGATCCACGATTTACAGAAACCTTTGCTGATTTTGATCACTCAATTGACTGGCTGTTGAATGAAGCCCACTCAGAACAATCTCTTGAAGAAGCCATTTTGGGTGTGATTGGCAGCCTTGATAAACCCGGCTCACCGGCCGGCGAAGCCAAAAGTACATTTCACGCAGAGCTCTTTGGTCGCACTAAAGAAACACGTGAAATTTCTCGTCAACGAATTTTGAATGTCAGCATTGAAGACTTACAAACAGTTGCTCAACATTACTTAAACCCTGACCATGCCAGCCGTGTGGTAGTGACACAGAATGAATTGTTAGCACAAGCAAAATTGGCAAATTTTGATATTTGTTCATTATAAATGACGGCGATATCTCAATTTAACCGGCTAAGTATTGGTGTTGGGGTGCAATCTGCACTAGGATTGCTAACCATTAATAACGCCCAGGTTGGGGCTTAAAAATAACAAGGCTAAACATAGACATATGATTGTTTCCCCTATGGAATATAGCGCAACAAGCCATCCTGGTTTGTTGCGTGACAACAACGAAGATACTTACCTCTGTTTACCCGAGGCAGGTCTTTGGTTAGTTGCCGATGGAATGGGGGGACATGAAGCAGGTGAAGTTGCAAGCGCCATAGTGCGCGATACCGTATCGCAAAAAATCAAAACCAATCCTAATGCAGAACTGGCACTTAGTATTCAAGCCGCTCATCGTGCAATTTTAAACTCTGCTGCCAATGGCATAGGTGCTATTGGCATGGGCTCAACCGTGGTCGCCCTGCAATCTCGCGACAAATCTTTTCAAATTGCTTGGGTGGGTGACAGTCGAGCTTATCTCTGGACACCGGATCGCAAAGGCGGTCGACTTGAGCGACTCAGTACAGATCATTCCTATGTACAAATGCTGGTAGAAAAAGGAGCAATATCACCAGAAGAAGCCGATGTGCATCCTGAAAAAAATATTATTACGCAATGTCTGGGCATGCAGGAATTAGAACAGGTTGCGGTTGATTTAGTGCAAGGGCAATGGCAACAAAATCAATGGATTTTGCTCTGTAGCGACGGACTCACCGATGAAATGAATGATCAAACCATCGCACAAATTTTATCGGTTTCAGACAATAGTTTGACCGCTGTCGATCAGCTTTTACACGCGGCCTTGACTAACGGTGGACACGATAATATTACCTTGCAAATTATCGAATCACCCGTCAAACCACACCCCTTTTGGTTATCAGTTAAACAGTGGATTCCACATATTACGGGCAACACCTTTTTTGATGCTTGCCTGTTCGGCGCGACAATTGCGTTATTGGTTTCAAGTATCGTCAGCTTTTTATTTTGATTTAAGCTAATTATTAGTTATGGCACTGCAAATACCCGGATATCGGGTAATACGAAAAATCAACCAAGGTGGCATGGCCACCGTTTACCTGGCGATACAAATTAGCGTTGGGCGAATAGTCGCGCTCAAAGTAATGAATCCACTGTTAAATACCGATCCGGCATTTAGCGAACGTTTTCAATCCGAAGCAACCATTGTGGGTCAATTGTCCCACCCCAACATAGTGTCGATTTACGACATGGGGCAACATCAGGGATTAAATTACATCGCGATGGATTATCTGCCCAATGGTTCCGCGCATGAAAAAATGATGCGGGGCATCAGTGCAGAAGAAGCACTCTTAATCATCAAACAAATTGCCGCTGCATTGGATCATGCTCACGAAAAAGGTTATATCCATCGCGACATCAAACCCGAAAATATTTTATTTCGTTCAGACGACACAGCAGTACTCACCGATTTCGGTGTAGCCAAAGGAATATCCCTCTCTTCGCGCATGACACAAGCCGGTACAGTTGTGGGCACGCCTCATTACATGAGCCCGGAACAAAGCAAAGGCATCAATGTTGATGGCCGAGCCGATATCTACAGTTTAGGAATTGTGTTTTTTGAAATGCTGACAGGCACTTTGCCTTATCAAGGTGATGAAGCAGTCACTGTTGCACTGAAACATATCAGCGCCCCTTTACCGAAATTACCAACGCCCTATGCGGTTTATCAAAAACTACTGGATAAATTACTAGCGAAAGATCCACAACATCGTTTTCAACGCGGCAGAGAAGTGGTTGCGGCAATTGAAGAACTGGAAATTTTTCAACGCAACCCCGCTAATGCCCAATATCTTTCTGATCAGCCCAGTGTGGTGGGATTATTTCGCCAACTGCTGCAAACTTTAGCAAGAGCTATTTATTGGCGCTGGCGAAAACTACAACGGATACGTTGGTCAGGCCAGGGTGGGTTTTATTTTAAAACTGCGACAGATCTTGATCAGTTTTATCTCGAAACCGAAGCGCAAAATGCGAATAGACGCCATGAATTAAGAACGCAGGTTCATGAAGATCTGTTAGCAGAACGACAAAACAAATCTCGCTGGATTATCGCCAGCCTCTTGTTCGTAATGGGATTAGGTGCGATTGGATATTATTGGAAACTATTTAACGAAAATAATACCTCTCTCATTGCAAATCAATCTTCAAGCCGCAATAGCCTAATAGCGTCTTCATCAGTCAGTAGCTCATCAACAAACAATAGCCTGCTCGCTGTCTCAGAATCTTCAAGTAGCACTGACACCACTCTTGCGCTCACAACTAAAAGTGCGTCGAGTGCCGCTTCCAGTATTGAATCTCTGGTTACAACATCCAGCTCATTTGCTGCTTCGTCTTCTACGCCATCACTCTACGCATTAACCGTAACGCGCGATCCAGCGAAAGCCTCTGTCAAAATTTTAAATATTAAAGAGACTTATCAAGAGGGTGTTCAATTAAAACCCGGTGAATATCATCTTGAAGTGAGTTATGTTGGTCATGAATCCCAACGCCGATGGGTAAGGATTAATGACAATAATTTGAGGGTGCAATTTATTTTGAAAAAAATTAAATTACTCAAAGTAACTCCCATCACTAAAACCGTTCAAGCCGTTGCTCGCACCAAACCTCTAATGATTACCATTCCCGGCGGTAGTTTTTTTATGGGATCAAAAAATGATTCCACCAGTATGCCGGTACATAAGATAGATATTAAAAGTTTTAAAATCAGCCAATTTGAAATTACGTTTTCTGAATATGATCATTTCGCAAAAGACACCAAACGCAATTTACCCAGCGATAATCGTTGGGGCCGCGAAACACGCCCAGTGATAAATGTGAGCTGGGAAGATGCCAAAGCTTACACCGCGTGGTTATCTAAAACGACAGGCAAAACTTATCGTTTACCGACAGAGTCCGAATGGGAATTTGCAGCCCGCGCAAAAACTTCCACCGATTTTTGGTGGGGAAATGATGTCAACGACGCACGCGACCGCGCCAATTGTCGTCGCGGTTGTAACAGCAAATTCTCTGGATTATTTGGCAGCAAAACGGCACCTATTGGTTCTTATCCTGCCAACGCATTTCAATTATTTGATACCTCAGGCAATGTTGCCGAATGGGTAGAAGATTGTTATGCGGTTGATTATGCATTGCATCCTAAAAATGGCACCGCTTATCAAATGCAACAATGCATTCGTCGTGTAGTCCGAGGCGGCTCAGCTAAAGATAATGCTGAGCGCATTACTAATTATGCGCGCGATTATTATCCACCTGAAATGGCACAGGAAAATGTTGGATTCAGGGTGGTTGAGGAGTTGTGATTTAAGATGGAATCCATCCTTACTCTTTTCACAATATTCAATTCAGGCTTTTCCATCATCAGTTGTCTGCTGTTGATTGTGATTGGCTTTCATAAAGCCGATGCACTTTTGCCAACAGCATCAGCAAAACTCTCCATGCTGTTAATGTTGTTAGCCTTGGCCACTTTACAACTTTTTCATTACTTGAGTTTAACCGGCGATATTCTGTTATTCCGCAGCGAGATTTATGGCGCAACTTTGTTTATTGCGACTTCTAGTTTTTATTTATTCAGTCGCGCGTTTTTGCAACCAGACCAAGACAGTTTTCGAGCCTATCTTTTATTGTTACCGGCGGTATTGCCAATTTGGATTCCAGTTAAGTTTGTAATCCCTATAGCCTTCGTGTTCGGCACAGTCTATTCATTGTTTATTTGTTGGCAACTGTATCAATTGAGAGACAGTCGCAAATTTTTTCAGTTGGAAATGGGTGTGTTTATTGGATTTTCCTTCAATGCCATTTTGATTCTGCTGGTGGGTTTAACCGCAACTATTCTCAAAGAACAAATTTTTGTACTCACCTACTCCAATCTGATTGGTTTTAGCATTCTGGCGATGATCTACCTACAACTGCGCTTTCCTGATCTCACCCAAAAAGCACAAGAAGTGGTTGCGATGCGCTATGCCAGCTCAACCCTGAAGAATCTGGACACGCAAAAACTCAACAACCAACTCATTCAAATTCTCAAACAACAAAAAGTTTATAAAGATTCGGAACTCAGCTTGTCTGGATTGGCAACACAACTCGGCATATCCAATCATCAACTTTCCGAGTTGATTAACTCACATCACGGCCAAGGTTTCTCGCAATTGATCCGCGATTACCGCGTAGCCGACGCCAAAACCCAACTGATCGAACAACCAAAAGCCTCTGTACTCTCAATTGGCCTGGATGTTGGCTTCAGCTCCCAATCCAATTTTTATACTGCCTTCAAAGAAATTACCGGTGAAACACCGGGGCAATTTCGTAAACGGTTGGGGATGGGAGAGGACTGATGTCCAACCTTTGTACATGAACCAGACCCCACCCTAACCCTCCCCTTCCCTGGGGAGGGAACTGGCTCCTCCTGGGAAGGGGGAGGCTGGGGGGGGTCCACCAAACTCCGTTTTTATCATTTCGGAACCTCATAACCACCTGAATTCAAAAGAGTTTTTTTACCCTTCAAAATATCTGATCCAAATTTATCTTTTCGGAAGCTTTGCCTCTTCACACCACCTAAATTGCCCTCACCGCAAACAAACGAGGAGTAATTTATGGAATACCTGATAGTCAATCTAGCCTACCTAGCCATCAGCATAGGCGTCACCATTAAGGTGGGTTCAATGCTGCACAGGCATGGTACTGTGTTTTTAACTCACCACTTGCAGGGTTTGGATTCACTCGCCAAATCCATCAATAATCTTTTATTGGTGGGTTTTTACCTGATCAACATTGGTTACATCCTGATCGTGATGAATCTGAATCATTATCAACCGAAGACAAGCGCCGACTTTTTGAATTTTCTGTCGACTCATCTGGGCGTGATTTTGCTGAGCTTGGGCATAGTCCATTTCTTCTTATTAAGAGTGCTGGTGGTATGGCGTCCCAAATTTTTTCACACTGGCGTCAATGCGGGGGATAAATAAATGAAAAACCTTTTTCCGTCTTATTTGGATTTACCAATTCTATTTGTATTGACCGGCACCATCAGCCCGATTGCCATAGTGTTATTTCTGCAAGATCCCAGTTATCCATTACCTATTTACGATTGGATCGCGAATTTTTGGTACATAGGTTGTAGCTTGATTGCGACTGAAGCCGTGGTACGACATATTTTCTTAACGGATTCTGAGAAATTACACATCAACATTAAAAATCATCACCTGCAAGTATTAGTGCGCAACCTGATGTTGGGTGTGATTTTAATCGTGTGTGATTGGGCACCTGAAATCGACACCATCAATCAAGCGCTTCGTTATCTAACCGTCCGCCTTGGCATTACATTATTTTTGTTGGGCGCGTTGGTGATTTTTATTGCACACCGCAGAATGGTTTCTTTGTGAGGAGAATATTATGACCAATAAAACTGTTTTTGGACTGCTTGTTGGAGAAGTACTGATTTGTTTTGCCCCTATCACTCTGCTCTGGGGATTTGGTGTCCTTATGTTCGGTGCAGTTGTATTTGATGGATGGGGCCTCGGAATCTGGATGATGCCAGCTTTCATTCTGTTGTTTTTAGGTGGGCTAGGTTTGATAGGACTCTTTCAAATTATGGTACATATTTATCACATTGATTTTGTAGAAGCTGAAACTGCAGTTTATCGCAAACTTTATGCGGGAATTTTGAGCTTGGCGATTCTGAGCATCGGGACAATGATTGGTAATGGGTTTTCTGTAGAGTTAATAGTTTTTTTGCTACCTGTCTTTTGTAGTTTGCACCTGATTTACCTTACAAAAAGCAAAAGAGGTATTACTCGCATTTCTCTCGATGGATTAGCCCAAAATTGATTACCAATAATGAATCCACCCAAACCACTCATCTATTGCATAGCACAAACGACATAGGTATTCTCGCAACAACCCTGCCGATTTCTATTAACTAATATTGCGTCAGGGTTGTGATTTACACCAATCGAACCATTGTCTATTTCTATGTTAATTTGAATTTATTGATTTCAAATAAATCTAACTGGTAATACCTATAGCCACAGATAAAATTATCTGATGATTCACAAAAATGCGATGCGAGTTTAATGAGATACTAAAGGAGTGAAATGAAAATTCCACCACCAAGACTGCATATTATTTTTGCATCAAATGCGAGTTACGCAGTTATTTTACGGCGAGGCCCCACGAAACATGTTGCGACCTTTGGGTGGGATTTAACCAATAATAAAATTGAATTGGGGCAATGGTTTTACGGTCGCATCTACGAACATAGGTCGAGTCTGTCACATGACGGAAAATATTTTCTGTATGCGGCCATGAATTGTAAGTGGGATTCTGAAACGGGCGGAATTTGGGCTGCGGTTTCAAAAACTCCATATATCAAAGCCATCGAACTCTACTCAGACGTTCCAGAAATGGGCGGTGGCGGGCTGTTCGTATCAAACAACGAATATTATTTAAATGAAATATTCTTTGAACCCACCAAATTTTTGAAAAAAAGCAGTGAATTTTTTTGCCTCAGCAAACCCGATCAACATTGTATGTACGGGACTAAAGGCGTTTATATAGAAAGATTATTGCAGCGCGGCTGGAAATTTGAGAAACGGATTGAGCATGAGAAATACCACACTACACTCGTACTCTCGAAAATAATCTTTGATGGTATGACCATTTATAAAAATATTATAAATAAATACCCAGCAAAAAAGACTGAATGGGAAGAACACACTTTGATTGCTGGTGATAACACAGTATATTTTTCAGATCATTGGGAATGCGCAGATGTTATAGGCAACAGGATATATTTTACAGAGCTTGGCTTATTGAAGTGTATTGAAGTAACCTCTGATCCAGGCAACTTAGAAGAAAAAATAATTCATGATTTTAGTGGTTATCAATTCGAAGCAATTGAGGCGCCGTATTAGTTTTCAATAAATCTGATGCAGAATATAGAAAATTATTTTGACAATACTTGCCCCATATAAAACTTACTGTAAATTTTACTAAAATTTTTATTGCCACCAATTCGATGCTAGGCATTAGGAACCAGTTATGTCAGACACCATAGATCTAATAAAGGAAAAGCTAAATGAACTTAGAGGTATCGATTCTGGATTTGAAATATTTGGTTCGTCTTCGCATGAGTATCAATTCAACCAAGTGATTTCCGAGAAGGATCTCATCGAATTTGAACAAAACAATAACTGTATTTTGCCTGGCGAATATAAAGAGTTTTTGCTTGAAATTGGAAATGGTGGTGCCGGCCCAAGTTATGGTCTTTTCCCTTTTGGCTATATGGATGATGGCTATGAATTATCGAAATGGTCAAATGATTTCGTGGCTCCCGAAAAGCCTTTCAAGTTTCACGATGCTTTTAATGATACTTCAATGTTTTTAATCGGAGCCCCGATAGAGTCAGATTTTAATAACAGCAATGAATTTGAAGCAGCATATGATGAATGGGCAGACAACAACTATGAACGCCTGCAAATTGAGTATTGGGATTTGCATGCACTTGATGGCGCAATTCCCATTTGCCATCATGGTTGCGCATATAGAAGTTGGCTCGTCGTGGCTGCAGGGAAAGAGTATGGGTACGTATGGAATGACGACACTCCTAGCCAAGCGGGAGTATTTCCAGCACAAACAGAAAGTAAAAATAGATGCACCTTCGCAGAATGGTATTTGGACTGGCTGGTTAAAAGTATCAATGAAATGCGCGCAAAATATGCCTAACAATCCCAGAGCCAAAAAGTAAAGGTTATGACAAAAGAATTTTACAACAACTATTCAAATGAATTTAAAAAGACGGTCGCGGCTGAAGCTTATAGCGCCACCCCTCGAGGCGGATATCCTGAAGTTGCTGAAAAATACAATATCCCAGTTGAGTTAGTTTTTGATTGGGTAAAGTTGTTTTTTCCACCACCTCCCTCTCCCTTTTCAGCTCAACATATTTGGATTGGCACGTCAGAGAAATCTGAAAATGATTTTCATCGCTATTTCAACTATGCCGACGATTACTACGCTAAATTCGAGGCAGGGATTGAATGCTCACCTAATGATACTGGCTGTGCATTTTGCATAGATCTCAACTCACGATATCTTTATGACGAAGACTTGCTGTTTTATTTCTATTCTGCCAATTTAATGCCTTCAAAGGAAATAATTAATGAATTACCATTAAGCACTAAAAGCTGTAGAGAAAGTATTCTCATCGCCAGCTCAAAACTTGGAATTAGAACGGCCAATGCGATTTTTTCTTACGCAGATCCATCAACAACCATTGATAACAAATCCAAACTCTACAATGGATTAATTTACCTTGGGTTATTTCAAGACCGACAACAATTGAATGCACATAAATGAATAAATTAGCAAAGGTTAGCAAAGGAGAAATATACGCCATCCCCTTGTTTGTTTCTGATAAAGCAGACAATGTAAGTTTTGCGTTAGAGAGATTATGAATCCATCAATAAAACCAAGAGCCTTATGGTATAAACTCTTACGCTATATATTTCCGCAAACAAAAGCATCTTCGCTGGAAGCAATTGGGAGGGCATCGCGGTTTCTTGTTATTACTGAAATTTTACTTTCAGTATTAGTATTGATGGTTGTAGCCCCAATCAGAATAAGCATCGACATTGGATTTCAAACTTACATTATGGATTTCTGGATGCTAATTGTTTACATTATGGATTTCTTGATGTTGATTGGGTTTCTTGTGCTCGCCGTGGCTGGATCCTTTATCTCATTAAAATCTCTTGAAAATACCCATGCAATGAATGTAAAAATGTACGCGGCAACTTGTTTTGTTCCGAATCTATTAATATCGAGTCTTTTATATTATTCAGAAATTGCAAAAATGGCTGCAATTATAGGGGTTCCACTGATTTCAATTGTTGGAGGTTATTTTCTTTTAAAGAAATATCCACAAATGTTCAATAATTAACAGGCGTTGCCGCATCGCTTCGCCCCACTACAGACTGCCTACCATTATTAAGGACACGCTTAATGCAGAAACTCAAGGCATTTTTAATCGCTTTTTATTGCCAGCTGGTGCCTTCTATCGTATTGGCATGGTCACTCGGCGCTGGGCGACCTTGGAAATACTTACGCAACTCTCTTTATTGGCCCTTCATACCTTTTGTTAAGCGGCGTACTTGACTGCTTACTATCATCAATTATGTTCGGCGCGCTTATGGCAGCATGCGTGGAGCGAACATTTTCACGACCTCTAATATCGCATCTTACAATAATATAGTATCAAAAATGTGGCTGATGATTTTGAGCAAGCCTACGGCGCCACATGGTATCCCGGAGAATCCTTCTTCGAATTGGGTCTCGGAAGCTCTATAACGTTTCCCGCATATTTTTTTGGACTATTAACAGCCCTTGTCTTACTAAGCTTTCTCCGCAAAGGAAATTAAATAGCTCAATAAGTGAGACCGGAATTGATTACCATTAATCACCAAAACCACTCATCTATTGCATAGCACTAATGACATAGGTATTCTCGCCCACAGGCCTTTCGCGCCGTTAATCTCCTATTAATATCGATTTTATATTTCTGGAAATAAACTGTGTTGTTAATACACTTGAATAGTTGTTAGGCGAAGTATGAAATTAGAAAATCATAAATCAAAGGTTGTAAAAGAACGAACGTATTTATATTTGTCTTTTATGGCAACCCTAAAATTCTTACATCAGGTGCATCTATGAGACTGCTGGTTGTAATCTTGGCAACTTATCTTGTGAGCTGCGGAAGCACTCAAATTAAAAAAGACATTTTTGTTGATGATAAGAAATATGATTTAATGGTTATACATTCGATGAAAAATGCAAATATGGATATACCATGCAAGAGAGTTACAACTGAAATTAATAACCATCTGAAAAATGATAGTAATTTCAAAATTATACAATACGATCGATTTCGTATGACAGAAGGAATAAGATTTATATTAGATGCAAATTACAATTTGATTCCGTCACAGTATCATCAAAGTAAACGCTATTTAAATGCTTACACGGAAGTAGTTAATGTCTGTAAAAAATATGAAGCTTTGAGCTATCTTAATGCTTTGGAATTAGCGCTAAGCAAGATTCGATCAAACACCAACTGAAAAATGTACAAATTTTACTTTGAAAATTAGAGCCGAATTGTACAAACTGTAAGAGCAAGAATAACTGGGGCCAGTGTAAAAATTACTTTTACACATCGTTATAACTTCAGAGTCGTGAATCGTAATCCATGCTTTTGTGTAAAATGCGCACCACGAAAATATTGGCTGAAGTACTACGCTTGTAGAAAATTATGTGGCTGCTTTGTGGAAACTTTCTGTACCCATCGCGAATGTAGTCACATGAAATTCCCAAATCGGGACTTCGTGCAAGCATTAAAAATGCTTCATCTAATTGCTTAATGTACAAATTTCGCTGTGTTTTGCCCCAACGGTTTTCTGTAAAAATGGCTATTGAACGCAAATCACTTTTAGCTTCATTGCTTAATTGAAATTGTTCCATTAATGCTTTTGCTCATCGAGTTCAGAAAGGAAGTCTTTATAGTTATATTCGGCAATACCGCTTTCCTCGCCTTGAATGAGCATTTGACGCAGTGCTTGCAGTTTGCTTTCAGAGTCTTCAAGTAACCTTAATCCGGCTCTTACAATTTCGCTGGCTGAACCGTAACGGCCAGACTCAAGCTGTGAGGAAATAAAACTATCGAAGTGATCACCTAAGGTAATACTTGTGTTCTTAGCCATAAAGAGCTCCTATATGTGAAAAAATACCAACAAATACCATAATATAGTATTTATCGGTGTTTTCAAGACATCAAAACAGGGCGATAGGACGCTCCTATGATGATTTATACAACAGACACCCGCCTCATCACCGCCACAAACATAGTATCCGAATTTAATTCCGGCGATCCGATTAGTGTTTGATTTACCAATGTAAATTGCGGATGCTGTTGTAAAAATGCAGCGACTTGTTGTTCGTTTTCGCTGACTTGCCAGCTGCAGGTGGCGTAAACCAAATGGCCGCCTTCTCTTAACGAAAATTGTGCTTGGTGCAATATTTTTTGTTGGAGTTGAATTAATTCTTGTGTGTCTTCTTCTGAAAAACGCCAGAGGGCGTCCGGGTTGCGGCGCCAGGTGCCGGATGCGCTGCAAGGGGCGTCAACCAATATCCAATCAAAACCTTTTTGTTGTGCGACTTCTTTGGGTAAACGCAGAGGTTCGTCGGCATTCCAAATAAATTGGCGGATATTAAATAGTTCAGCCACTTTTGCACGGCGTTTTAATTCATCCAATTTGTATTGATGAATATCGGTTGCCAATAACATGCCTTTGTTATTCATGGGGACGGCAATGGCTAAAGATTTTCCACCGGCACCAGCACAGACATCCCAGACTTTTTGCCCCGGCTTTGCGGCGACTTGTTTGGCGATTAATTGGCTAGCGAGATCCTGAATTTCGATTTGACCTTTTCGATATTCTTCCGTGGTGTTAATGCCAAGGCCACCTTGTAATCCAATATTACCTTCAGCATCAGAAATAGCTTCGACACCTTGCGCTAATAAAGAATTTTTTAAACTTTCTGAATCAGCATTTTTTGAATGCGCAGCCACACGGGTGGTTGTTGATTTTTCTTTTCAAAAATTCTTGTAATTGTTGATCAATCCAATGGTTTTGTTCGCGTCTTGCTAATAATAAATTTTTCCAGCCTGGCCTTAAACCATGCCAAAGTAGATTTTCAACTGATAATAAATCGTCTTGTCGATTCGCAAAAAAATCATGAAAAAACTTTCACGTTTTGAATAATCTTTAACAGAAAATTGTCGAACGTCGCCGCCAGTTCGTACCACTACCCAAAACCATAAATATTGAATCGGAAGTGAATCGAGATCAGCCACTGTCCAGTTGTTATCCCATTCAACAAGATCGGCTTTGCTCATTTTTTGTTGCCCTTTTATCTCTTGTTGAAAAAGGGCTTCCATAGCAATAGCCAATTGCATAAAACGCAAAGCATCCATCATGGCGGATGAAATAATGAGTTGATGTACCACAGAAAACTGGCGCAATACCGGATTAAATTTACCTTCGTGTTTTAACCACTTATCCAAAAAAGGTAAGGGACGATTGTCGCTGTAAATTTGCCAGATTTTTTTTAATTCGGTTGCATCAACTTTCGTTGACCAATGTGAAGAGGTCATAAAATGGGCTTGCCTGTTTGCGGATCATAAGGTGGTGCATAATACGCGTCTTGCCCTCTTGCGACGAGAAATTACTACTTGGAACAGCAGCAAACCATGAAATCCTGGGATATTTTTTGCCGTGTTATCGATAATTACGGCGATATAGGCGTTTGCTGGCGGCTAGCCCGGCAACTGGCCGCAGAATATCCCTTCAAGGTTCGGCTATGGGTTGATGAGCTGGCTGCATTGAAAATGATCTGGCCCAGTACACAACTCATCCCTCAACAACTATTGGAGAAACTTGAAGTCTGCCATTGGCTTGATGATTTTCCCGACCATATTTCCCCCGCCGACACAGTGATTGAAGCATTTGCCTGTGATATTCCTTCTATTTATCTGCAAAAAATGATTCAAGCCAAAGCCTCCGGGCAGTCACCGGTCTGGATTAATCTTGAATATTTAAGCGCAGAAAAATGGGTAGAAGATTGCCATAAGATGCAATCGATTCATCCACAAAGTGGATTGAAGAAAACCTTCTTTTTTCCGGGGTTTACGGAGAAAACGGGGGGATTGATTTGCGAGAAAAATATTCGTGAAAAAAATCTTGCTCCGATTCAGCAGGCAAATCACCTGCCCTACGGTTCTCCCTTATTGATTTCGTTATTTGCTTATGAAAACTCTGCGATTGAATCCTTGATTGACGCTTGGGCAAAAGGCAATCGACCCATTCATTGCTTGATCCCACAAGGGCGAATTCTGAATTCAATTAATCCACTTCTGGACAGCCTCTGGTGATTGGCGAACCGCAAATAAAAAGGCTCGCTGACACTGGAAACCATCCCCTTTATGAATCAACTGGAATACGACCAGTTGTTGCAAAAATGCGATCTGAATTTCGTGCGAGGCGAAGATTCACTGGTTCGCGCTATTTGGGCAGGCAAGCCTTTTGTTTGGCAGATCTATCAGCAAACGGAAGACGCTCATCTCATCAAATTAGAGGCTTTTTTGGATCTCTACAAAAAGGAGTTACCCATGGATCTCGCCAAATCCATTCATGGATTTTGGCTGGATTGGAATCGACAGGAGTCTGTTATTGAATCATGGGAAAAACTGGATTTACTTTGGGATCAATGGGTTAGGAGTAATGGGGATTGGTGTGAATCTGTGGCGAAACAGAGGGATTTGGTGGGGCAGTTGGTGGGGTATTACCAGGCAAAACTTGCCCCCCTAGCCTCCCCTTGCCAGGGGAAGAGCAGACCCCCTCCCCCGGCAAGGGGAGGGTTAGGGTGGGGTCTTTTGAAATTCAATTTTCAAAAATCCCCAAACAACGGTATAGTGCGCACCGAATTTTACTTGTCTTAAACCCACATAGATTATTGGAATACATCATGAAAAATGCTCAAGAATGCCGTGCTGGCAACGTCGTAATGATCGACGGTTCACCCTGGGTGATTCAAAAAGCCGAGTACAACAAATCCGGTCGTAACTCTGCTGTTGTTAAAATGAAATTGAAAAACCTGCTCAGCGGCATCAACACTGAAACGGTTTATCGTGCAGACGACAAATTCGAAGACATCCAATTGGATCGCAAAGAAGTGACCTACTCTTATTATTCTGACCCTATGTATGTATTTATGGATCCGGAATTTAACCAATACGAAGTCACCAAAGAAGATTTAGGTGATATGGCACCTTGGTTGGAAGATGGTATGGAAGATGTTTGCGATGCAGTTTTTTATGATGGCAAAGTGATTTCTGTAACACCACCCAATACTATTACTCGTGAAGTGGCTTATACCGAACCAGCAGTTCGTGGTGACACATCAGGTAAAGTGATGAAGACCGCTAAACTCAACAACGGCACAGAATTGCAAGTTGCTGCGTTTGTTGAAATCGGCCAAAAAATTATCATTGATACTCGCACTGGCGAATATAAATCACGCGCATAATTTTTTGATTCATAAAAAAGGCGACTTTACTGTCGCCTTTTTTATTTCGTAAGCGCCAAATAAACCCCACTCTTGCCAGCTTGTAAGCAATATCGCACAGCAAAATCCGAAAATTCCCACTGGCACATAAAATTTCAATAGATAAAATGACCAGCGCAAGGACGGGAACCAAAACAGGAGGTTTTGGTTAACGGAAAAACGTTTCAGGATGAAACGATTAAATGGATGTTGAACTGTAGGGAAAAGGCAGGAGCCGATGATGTCATGATGACGTTTGAACTGCAGGATGCGGGAGTTGGCAGGACGCGACTCCCTTTTTTATTTCGAATGTATTTTTCTTATTATTGTTTTTCGTTTTTCAGATCACAATTCCACGGCAAACATTTTTCTATTTCTTCAACAGTTGTTGCGTTAGGTAATTCCGTAAAAATATTTTTCAAATAGGCATAAGGTTCAAGGCCATTGGCTTTTGCAGTTTCAATCAAGCTGTATAAATTGGCACTTGAGGTTGCGCCTTTTTGACTCGCACTGAACAACCAATTTTTTCGACCCACCACAAAAGGTCTAATAGCATTTTCAGCGGCATTGTTATCTATCGGATAATCCCCCGAATCGAGATAACGAATTAATCTTGGCCATTGCTCGTGTAAATAAAATAACGCTTTACCAATCGCCGATTCAGGCGGCGAATGGGCAATGCTTTTATCCAGCCAGGATTTTAATTTATCGATAATCGGTTTGGATTGTTGTTGTCGTACAGTCAATTTTTCGGATGATGTCTTTTCTTTGATATCACTTTCAATGCGATAGAGTTGTTGAATGTAGGCCAATGCCTGATCCGCTTTTCCGGTTTTGCCTTTGGGTTGCATTTTTTGCGCATCGATAAATTTGCGTCGTGCATGTGCCCAACAACCTAATCGATGTAGTTGATTTTGTCGCACACACCGTTGTAGCCGGAAAAACCATCGACCATCAGTGCGCCTTGATAATCGCGCAGTAAAGCTTCAGCGGCTTTTCCACTGCGTGTCGGCTCGTATTGAAACAACACCGCAGCACAGGTTGGCATTGTGCAGCGCAATACCCACATAAAACTCTGTGTTTCAGCCGCGCGGCCAGGTTCATTCAAGACTTGCACTCTGGTCTCGTCTGCGTGAAGAATGTTTTGATCCAATATTTTTTCGTGAATCAAATTAATCAGTGGTTGCACTAACTGACCGCAACGAATCATCCAATTCGCTAATGTGGTGCGATCCAACTCAATGCCAATACGTTTGAAGATGTCGGTTTGTCGATAAAGTGGTAAAGCATCTACATATTTTTGTGTAGCAACACTCGCGAGCAAACCGGGTGATGCGATACTTTTGTCGATAGGTTGGGCAGGCTTACTGGCCGTGATTAAAAATCCTTCGCAGCAAGGGCAGGCGTATTTTAAACGCTTGTGGTGCAGCACTTGAATCTTCGCTGGAATCACATCCAGTTGTTCGTGTGATTCAAAACCGATTTGTTTTAAAACAGAACCATCGTGCGGGCAGACTTTCTGCTCTTCAGGCAGATCATGGATAATCTCAACGCGAGGTAAATTCGCAGGAATAGATTCGCGATGTTTTTGCGTTGATGCGCTGCAACAGTAACCGTGGCATCTTGTGATTCAACTTCGGTATTCGAAGAAGCGCTTTCATCTTCTTCCGCCTCAACAAACAAGTCAGCCTGAATCGCTTCCAGCTTTTCACTGGAGGATCCAAACTGTTTTTGATTCAGTGAGCGGATGTAATCTTCAAGCAGTTGAATGCGGTTGTTTTTATCAGAGATGACTTTATTGTTTTCTGAAATAATTTTATCTTTTCAGAAATTATTTCTTTTAGTTGATCTATTTCTTGAGTGATTTCGTGAGTATTTTGCATGAATGTATTTTACCAAAAATGCCATTCATGCAACAGAAAAATATTGCTTTAATAACAATAATTATATTAAAACAAATCCGTAAATACAGATTCAGTGTGAGGCGTTAACTTCGCAATATCCAATCCACGCAACAACCAATCAAACTGCTCATCGGTTAATAACAAAACAGAATCACCCTTGCGCGGCCATTTGAACCTGTTCCTCTCCAAGCGTTTATACCACAAACAAAACCCGGTTTTGTCCCAGTAAAGAATTTTGATTTTGTTACGCGAGCGATTGCCAAACACAAACAGTGCACCGGAAAATACATCCAGCTCCATCACGTCGCTCACGCGAATACTTAACCCATTAATCGACTGCCGGAAATCCACAGGGTCGCGGTGCACATAAATCGTAACTGATTCCCGGCGAATCATGACAGTGCTTTAATCAGTTGCGACAACCAAATCACATCAGGCAAGCTTTCGAATTGCAATGAACAAGATTCCAAACGGCACTCTAGCCTGTAGCTTGTTGTAGTGGCATGTTGCTTCATGCGAGCAACTGTAAGCGCCAAATAAACCCCACTCTTGCCAGCTTGTAAGCAATATCGCACAGCAAAATCCGAAAATTCCCACTGGCACATAAAATTTCAATAGATAAAATGACCAGCGCAAGGACGGGAACCAAAACAGGAAGTTTCGGTTAACGGAAAACCGTTTCAGGATGAAGCGATTAAATGGATGTTGAACTGTAGGGACAAAGGCAGGAGCCGATGATGTCATGATGGCGTTTGAACTGCAGGATGCGGGAGTTGGCAGGACGCGACTCCCTTTTTTATTTCGAATGTATTTTTCTTATTATTGTTTTTCGTTTTTCAGATCACAATTCCACGGCAAACATTTTTCTATTTCTTCAACAGTTGTTGCGTTAGGTAATTCCGTAAAAATATTTTTCAAATAGGCATAAGGTTCAAGGCCATTGGCTTTTGCAGTTTCAATCAAGCTGTATAAATTGGCACTTGAGGTTGCGCCTTTTTGACTCGCACTGAACAACCAATTTTTTCGACCCACCACAAAAGGTCTAATAGCATTTTCAGCGGCATTGTTATCTATCGGATAATCCCCCGAATCGAGATAACGAATTAATCTTGGCCATTGCTCGTGTAAATAAAATAACGCTTTACCAATCGCCGATTCAGGCGGCGAATGGGCAATGCTTTTATCCAGCCAGGATTTTAATTTATCGATAATCGGTTTGGATTGTTGTTGTCGTACAGTCAATTTTTCGGATGATGTCTTTTCTTTGATATCACTTTCAATGCGATAGAGTTGTTGAATGTAGGCCAATGCCTGATCCGCTTTTCCGGTTTTGCCTTTGGGTTGCATTTTTTGCGCATCGATAAATTTGCGTCGTGCATGTGCCCAACAACCTAATCGATGTAGTTGATTTTTGTCGCACACACCGTTGTAGCCGGAAAAACCATCGACCATCAGTGCGCCTTGATAATCGCGCAGTAAAGCTTCAGCGGCTTTTCCACTGCGTGTCGGCTCGTATTGAAACAACACCGCAGCACAGGTTGGCATTGTGCAGCGCAATACCCACATAAAACTCTGTGTTTCAGCCGCGCGGCCAGGTTCATTCAAGACTTGCACTCTGGTCTCGTCTGCGTGAAGAATGTTTTGATCCAATATTTTTTCGTGAATCAAATTAATCAGTGGTTGCACTAACTGACCGCAACGAATCATCCAATTCGCTAATGTGGTGCGATCCAACTCAATGCCAATACGTTTGAAGATGTCGGTTTGTCGATAAAGTGGTAAAGCATCTACATATTTTTGTGTAGCAACACTCGCGAGCAAACCGGGTGATGCGATACTTTTGTCGATAGGTTGGGCAGGCTTACTGGCCGTGATTAAAAATCCTTCGCAGCAAGGGCAGGCGTATTTTAAACGCTTGTGGTGCAGCACTTGAATCTTCGCTGGAATCACATCCAGTTGTTCGTGTGATTCAAAACCGATTTGTTTTAAAACAGAACCATCGTGCGGGCAGACTTTCTGCTCTTCAGGCAGATCATGGATAATCTCAACGCGAGGTAAATTCGCAGGAATAGATTCGCGATGTTTTTTGCGTTGATGCGCTGCAACAGTAACCGTGGCATCTTGTGATTCAACTTCGGTATTCGAAGAAGCGCTTTCATCTTCTTCCGCCTCAACAAACAAGTCAGCCTGAATCGCTTCCAGCTTTTCACTGGAGGATCCAAACTGTTTTTGATTCAGTGAGCGGATGTAATCTTCAAGCAGTTGAATGCGGTTGTTTTTATCAGAGATGACTTTATTGTTTTCTGAAATAATTTTATCTTTTCAGAAATTATTTCTTTTAGTTGATCTATTTCTTGAGTGATTTCGTGAGTATTTTGCATGAATGTATTTTACCAAAAAATGCCATTCATGCAACAGAAAAATATTGCTTTAATAACAATAATTATATTAAAACAAATCCGTAAATACAGATTCAGTGTGAGGCGTTAACTTCGCAATATCCAATCCACGCAACAACCAATCAAACTGCTCATCGGTTAATAACAAAACAGAATCACCCTTGCGCGGCCATTTGAACCTGTTCCTCTCCAAGCGTTTATACCACAAACAAAACCCGGTTTTGTCCCAGTAAAGAATTTTGATTTTGTTACGCGAGCGATTGCCAAACACAAACAGTGCACCGGAAAATACATCCAGCTCCATCACGTCGCTCACGCGAATACTTAACCCATTAATCGACTGCCGGAAATCCACAGGGTCGCGGTGCACATAAATCGTAACTGATTCCCGGCGAATCATGACAGTGCTTTAATCAGTTGCGACAACCAAATCACATCAGGCAAGCTTTCGAATTGCAATGAACAAGATTCCAAACGGCACTCTAGCCTGTAGCTTGTTGTAGTGGCATGTTGCTTCATGCGAGCAACTGGTATGAATGCCGCTTCGTTGGTGTTACACAATTGCGTTCTGCGCAAACTGAAATAGGCTTGATCAAGATCATGCTGTTTGCAAAATGCAGCGGCGGTTAAACCACTGTCCGCATGTTGCTGAAAGAGTGATAGCCACTGTTCTTTGCTGCGTCGAATCATAATGCCTCCTGGATTGTTTTGGAGGCTTGAGGTTAATCGGTTTTAGGTTTGGGTGTTAGGTGGGGTTGTTTTGGCGCTTACGAGCAACTGGTATGAATGCCGCTTCGTCGGTGTTACACAATTGCGTTCTGCGCAAACTGAAATAGGCTTGATCAAGATCATGCTGTTTGCAAAATGCAGCGGCGGTTAAACCGCTGTCCGCATGTTGCTGAAAGAGTGATAGCCATTGTTCTTTGCTGCGTCGAATCATAATGCCTCCTGGATTGTTTTGGAGGCTTGAGGTTAATCGGTTTTAGGTTTGGGTGTTAGGTGGGGTTGTTTTGGCGCTTACTTTATTTCTATTAGATTTTAGTTACACTCGATTTCGAGGGATTGGCACCATACACAAAACCAAAAGTGCAATGAAAAGTAAACCAACATTGCCTCCCCCACCAGAACTTTCTGCTTTAGTGACAGTAACAGTCTGTATTGCGGTCGCTTTATTTCCTGATAAATCTGTTACTGTCCAAACCACATTGTGAGTACCAACCCCAAATGGACCCGTCTTGTCTGGCGCCGCCACAATGGATCCATCGACCGCATCAAACACAACCGGAACACCCAATTCAACTACTATTGTTTTTTTAGAAGATTCAACATTGATATTAGGCGGCGCAACCATTACAGGAGGAATCGTATCAACAACAGTCAGTATTTGTGTTGCTTGTTTTTTTCCAATATTGTTTTCTGCCTCCCAGATTAACTCATGCCTACCTAAACGAAATGGACCTGGAGTTAACAATTTCGCCTCTAGCACTGCACCTAACGGATCCACAACTTGAGGTTTTTCAAGTGTTAAGGAAGTCAACGCCGATGTCGCTTCAACACTTATCTCACTTAATGTACCAAATTGTGGGAGCCTCTGAAGCCTGCCCTCATTACCTATAACAAATATATTGTTTAATGTCTGTTCGACACTATTGTTATCTATATCAGTTGCTTTAAGTAGTAATGATCCCAAGTGTGCTCCACTTCCAATTGCTAATTCCGCGACATATTCATATTGATTCTTTTGTAGAGGAAGCGATACCCAGTTTGAATCATCCAATCTATAGGAGAGCGTCAGAGCAAGATCATCAGCATCATGATCATCCTCAAGTCTAAATTTGAACTTTGCCACTTCTCCGTCTAACACACGCGAAGGTTTATCGTCATTTAAAAAAACCAAATCTGTGATAATCGGTGGACGAATGTAATTACTAGCGGAGTCAGCTGGCGTAGAATTTAGAGATAAATTAATTCTAATATCTGAAACATCTTCTTTACCCAAGAAACGGGTAGGCATTTGTAGATCCAAGGTTAAATTATCACAGGTTTGCAATTCCTCATCTTCAGAAAACAGAAAACCATCCGTCGTATCTTCTTCTAATAATTGATTATCACAACTCAATTGATATGGAGTGCTCTCAGAAAAAATATTCCGTTGTTCATCTTGCTGAAATCCAAAACAGAAAAGGCAATTCTGACTACTGAGCAAAATAAATATTTTTTCTTGCTTATCAAAATAGAATCGTCCTGAAGCGTAATAACCTGAATCTGTGACGTTCAGCACATTTGAATCTGATTGATAGATAACTTTGACGTTATTATTAAAATCTTGATTCACTTTCATAATTGAACCCTTGTCAGGGAAGGCAATGTTCCCTGTCTCAAAAATAGCAGGTGAAAAAAATTCGTCTTCTTCTGGATTAGAAACGCTGAAAGCAGAATGCCATTCACTCGGCTCAAGCGTAGAAAGCTCGGAATAAAGTGTAATTGGTGTTGACTTGTCCAAAGACTCTATCGCAGTAAAGGAACTGCCCAATAGGGTTCCATTTCTGACGGATTGATTATTCATGCCGATTCTCGCTCCTTCTTTCAGCACTAGAGAATCCGCATAATTAAAAATTACCTTTCCAGCAGCCCTCAAATCTAAATTCAAGGTATGATTTTCATTTAATCCATTAATTTGATCTTGAATTAAATAGAAACTATTAATATCCTCGCCCTTGCCTCTCACCATATACATAAGACTCATCGAAAAATCATTGGGCAAGCTATTCATCCTAAAGGGCGTTATTGAACAAGAAAACATAAAATCGTTCAAAATACCGGGTATATAGAACATTCCACATGAATCTACTTCGTCATAAGTAGAAATTTTATTAGCTTGGCCTTCTTGGTTTATTATGTCTCCGAAATCAATACTGTGCGTTGCTTCAGACTTATCAATTGTCAAATCTGCTTTATCTGTCAACATTATATTGTCTTTGTATATTCGTACGGTTCCAGGAAAACAAGCATCGTCGTCACTCAAAAACCAAAGACCTTTATAAGTACCTGGCCTCAAATTTACTTCATACACATCTGGTTTCGAATCGCAATCATAGTCACCTGTATAGGCAAGCTTTCCATTTTCATCAAAAATTGAGAATAAGGCGGCGTCTTTTTCGGCACCAAAATTCAGATTTAATTTTGCTGCTTTAAACAGGACAGTACTGATCATGTGATTTTCGCTACCCGACGAAAATTGCAGTGATCCTTCGTGATGCAATGAAGCATTATCAGGAAACGTTAGCGTCTCGTTGTCTACTGATAATTCAAGATCTACCGTTTCTGTCTGATTAGGATTTAAAGCAATATTGGTATTGCTTGACGCCAGAATAGTTGTGCCATTGGGAAACGCATCACTATTGAGCTTGTTAATCACTATTGGGTTATTTGATATATTTTTTATGGTCAATGTTTTAGTTGACTTCCACTCCGTCTGCTCAATATCAACAAAACCAAAATCCACTAGCGAATTTGAAAATATCCATTGGGAAGATGCTGCCGCAACTAAATCCATTTTTCCTGCACCCTGACTAAAAACATCATCATCAATTTTTTGCGCGCTCGAAATGAGAAGCGACTTAATTTCTGCCGAACTTAAATTTGGATGTAATTGTTTAAGAAGTGCCGCACCTCCCGCAACATGGGGAGACGCCATACTGGTACCGCTTAATTCTCGATATTTACCTTCAGGAGCAGTCGAATTGATTTCTACTCCCGGCGCCACAACCTCTGGTTTAATAAAAGATGCACCTTTTACCGGACCACGCGAACTAAAATCTGCCATTTTATTTAGATTATCAGTAGCACCCACAGTTAATACTTTTTCGGCATTGCCGGGAGCACCAACTGTAAAGTTATCTGCACTATTGCCCGCAGCAACAACGACAACTACGCCAGATTCAACGACTTTATTTGCGGCCTCTGAAACAGGAGAGTTAAACGGACTTGGACTACCTAAACTCATGTTGATGATATCAACCTTATCATCTGTCAGCGGATCACCATCTGGATCGAGCGCATACTCCATCGCCGCAATGATAGAACTGTCAAAGCCAGATCCAGAATCATCGAGTACTTTTAACGCATAAAGTTTTGCGTCAGGAGCCACACCTTTTAATACGCCATTCGCCGCAACTATACCTGCCACATGAGTTCCATGACCATGCCGATCCATAGCATCATTTGCATCCTCTCCATCAATGAAGTTTCGCCCGAGAACTACTTTACAATTCGCCCCCAAACAACCACCAAGATCAGGGTGAAAATGATCAATTCCTGTATCAATAATAGCGACTGTTATATCTTTTCCAGTAATCAACTCATTTTTAGCATCTCGCATAGCCCAAATTAAATTTGCTCCCGTAACAGGTACACTGTTATTCAAATAGGCACTGACTTGATTGTCAGGATACACATCTGAAACAAACGGTAATTTTCGAATAGATTCAACGTCTTTAGCTTTAGCTGGAATGTTGATGCTGTTATTCAGTTGAATAAATTTTCTATGAATACGAGTTGCTAGATGTTTAGTTTTAAGCTCTTTAACTAATGACGCTTGACTACTCGAGATCTTTTGTTGATGTGTTTGCAACGTTTTGGCAAATTTTTGTATTTGCGTAGATTGTAGATTCGACGAATTAATACCTTGTTGCTTTTGTAACTCCAATTTGTAGCTAATTACAGACTTTTCCTTTAGTTTAACGATCAATCGAACCGATCTATTGGCATCTCGTAAAACCTGTTTCGAAGATGTTTCGAAATCAGCATTACTGGTAGCAACAGTATTCTGAATATCAGTTTGAGGATCTGCCTGAGTGCGAATATCGGCAAAAGCTGATAACGAAAGCATTGAAAAAGACAAAATGAAAAATTTTGAATAGCATCCAAACATATAAATTCCTTGCATTGTAGAGGATAACAATTAACCGATTGATTACTAATGAGAATCAAAGGTCAAACAATCATGATTATTTTCCGGCCAGAAGTATAAAATTTATACAGAAAATAATCCCACTTGGGTGCACAGTTTGAACAGCGATAATGATAAAGCAAATATTGAAAATATTCTAAAGATGTCTAATCAACATCTAGATAGTTCGGTGAACAGTACAGATCACCTCCGAAGGAGATGAAAGGTCAATATAATTTAAAAATGCAGATTTTCACTGACCAACCTTACACTTCTCATATAGTTTTTTATTTTCAAATGAATATTTTAAGCATATACAAAGCGAAAACACCAATTTTGATTGAGTTAAGACTGAGGAATTGAGATATTGATAACAATGAATAGTTCAGATTATACCGAAATTACTTGCTCAATCCTCGTCATCATCCCCAATCACCATATTCCCTCCCGCTTCTTTTGCCCGCTGAAGCAATAAATTGGCTCTTGATATTTGCTCATCCAAACTGGAATAGAGTTGATTAGTAACGCCAGCACTGAAACTAAAATGGTAATTTGTATTATTTACAGTGAAATTTTCGCCTGAAAATAATTGTTTGACTTTACTAATAAAAGCCAAGGCTTTTTCATTATCCAATCCCGGCATCATTAAATAAAAGATATCTGTATCGGCGCGCGCTAATAAAAAACGGCTCAACATTGATTGCAACTGTTCGGCGACCAACTTGAGAACATAATCACCATACTCATTGCCTTGCTCGGTATTGACGCGACCAAAGGCGTCTATATCAATAACAGCGACCGCGATTTGTGAAGAATTGGCTCGCGCATTTTTATGCTGTTCGCGGCCTAAATTGAAAAAATGAGCGCGATGATACAAGCCCGTTAAATGATCGTGAGTCGCATTGAAGGCTATTTTTTCAACCAACTCCAAAAACTCAATATTGTGATTAATACGGCAATAAAATTCTTCAGGATGGAAAGGTTTATGTAAGAAGTCATTAGCGCCATGCTTAATAAATTTGGCGGATAGAGCCTCATTACTTTCACCGGAAACACCAATCATAATCAGATCAGTTTTGTCATATTTATAACGCAGATTTTTAACCAATTCGAAGCCATCCATGCGCGGCATGTTGTAATCAGTAATCAACAATTTTACGTCGGAGTTTTCCAACATCACCTTAATCGCATCAACACCATCTTCAGCCTGCAACACTTGATAGAGATGGCGCTTGAACAAATTCACAACATGCTTGCGTGACATATCAGAATCATCGACGACCAACACTTTGATACTTTGGTTTTTCTCCAAGCGCTGAATCATGTCAATCGCTTTACTATAAGCATATCGACCCTCTTTAGTTAAATAGTCGACTATCCCTTTACTGAATAGTTGTTCGCGCTTCTTCTCGTCATAACTTCCTGTTAACACTATGGTTGGGATTTTTTTAGATAATATAAAATCGACTACCTCTCCATCGAGTGCATCCGGTAAATTTAAATCGGTTAATGCAGCAAAAAAACCGTCTTTATGCTCGTCACAGGCTTGTTTGACCTGCTCAAAGCTGTTGGCATAGACAACTTGATAGGCGGGTTTGGCCTGTAGCAAATGCCGCAACACCTTCATGACCATTTCACTGTCTTCGACGACGAGAATTTTATTCATAGAGCCACTCAATCCTAAATAGGAGTATCAAACTTGAGTGTAGACAATAATCATCAAAAAGCAGTATTTCCCGCCAAGATAGGCTGGATTTTTGGTAACCGAGTTAATCAACTTCAGCTTTTTTGCTTTTGATGCTCGCGAACCGACTCGTAAATGGCCGCAGAAAGAATGATGGCACCACCAATCAAGGTGGTGTGCGTAGGAATGGTTTGGAGAAAAAGGATGTCGTAAATCACACCAAATACTGGCTGAATACAAGCGACTAGCGCCACTGTTTTAGCTTTAAGGTAACGCAAGGAATCGCCCAGTAGTGTATGGGCGAACGCGGTAAAAACCACACCCAGCAACAACAATTGCCACCAATCCAATGGGCTTGGCTGATGCTCTGAAACAAAAATCACCGGTGTCATCAAGAGCGCGACAATGAGCACTTGATAACTCATGGAACGCGCAGCTGATTGACCACTAAACCAATAACCCAATAACAAATTACGCAAAGCAAACGTCAAAGCTGAAACCGCGCCCCACAAAACGCCCTGAGTGACATTATTCTGTAAATCAAATTCAGGAATTAAAAAATAAACACCGATAAACACCACAAAGGCGGTAATTACATCGCGCCAATCCAATAAGGTTTTTTTAACAAAGGGCTCCATAAAAACTGTCATCACAGGATAGGCATATAAAGACAACAGGCCTATCGACATACTCGACACTTGCATGGAATGGAAAAACGTAATCCAGTGAATAGCTAACAACACGCCTAATAAAATAATGCGCCAATAATCACGAACAGATTCCAACGCAATTTTACGTTCACGCCACCAGACCCAAGCAAATAATAGAAATGCAGCTACCCAGGTGCGATAACCGGTAATATCCCAAGCAGGCAAATGAATGGTTTTTGAAAAAATACCGGTCGCGCCCATCATAAAGGCGCTGAGGTAGAGGGTCATTAAGGCACGGCGAGAGTGCATTTATCGCTTAGGGTAGCGACCGCGACCCTTTCCTAAATGACGGGCTGATCCCTTTGGTGAATGACTTGATGTTTGAAACTCAGGAGGTAAATCCGGTGGTGTCATTAATAAATATTCAGGAGGCTGTTCACATTGTAATTTTCTATCCATCAATTTTTCGATGGGCTCCAATAAGAGCGCGTCATCTTCACAAGCAAAACTAATCGATGTGCCTGATTTACCGGCACGCCCGGTTCTGCCAATACGATGCACATAATCTTCAGGCTCTTCTGGCAAGGTAAAATTCACCACATGGCTGATGCCACTGATGTGAATTCCTCTACCGGCAACATCGGTTGCCACTAATACTTTTAAATCGCCGGATTTAAATGCTTCCAAAGTTGATACACGTTTTTGCTGATTAATTTCACCCGACAGTAATCCGGCATTAATACCATGTGCGCGTAATTTTTCTTGCAAATCACGACACTCATCGCGTCGATTAGCAAAAATAATCATGCTATCGGCATGTTCTTGTTGAATTAAATTGTAGAGCAGTGTGTATTTCTCTTCAGTAGAAACCAAATACACATGTTGATCCACTTTGGCATTGGCAACTGACTCAGGCTCTATATCCACCGTGACAGGTTTGTAAGTCCATTGCTCTACCAAATTGCGGACATCATCGGTAAAGGTTGCTGAGAAAAATAACGTTTGTCTTTCTTCGCGCGGTGGAGTTTGGCGAACAATTTGTCGCACTTGCGGAATAAATCCCATATCCAACATGCGATCCGCCTCATCAATTACCAAAACTTCAAGCTGATCAAGATGCACATCTTTATTGCCACAAAAATCCAATAAGCGACCTGGTGTCGCCACCAAAATATCTACTAATGAATTATGCAAATGTCGCTGTTGTTTGGTGTAATCCATACCACCAACCAGTGTGTGAATTTTTAAATCGGTATATTTACAAAGTGATTTGGCATCTTCAGCAATTTGCATCACTAATTCACGTGTAGGTGCAATTATTAACGCACGCGCTTCGCCCGCATAAGGTTTTTCAGATAAAGGTGTTTTCAATAAATAATCAATAATCGCTGTTAAAAATGCAGCCGTTTTTCCTGTGCCCGTTTGCGCTTTACCGACAACATCACGACCTTGCAGTGCATAGGGTAAAGATTGTGCTTGAATAGGCGAACAGTATTGGAATCCCAAATCAGCAATGGCATGCAGTAAATCCGCAGCCAAATCAAAATCATGAAAACGGGTTTTACCTTCTATCGCATCAACTTTAAACGATGCGGGATCCCAAGGAGTTTTAATGACTTTGTCTGCGATTTTTTTCGAGGGAGGCGACTTCTTGGTTGGCTTCGAACTACCGGCAGGCTTATTCTGTGCTTTTGATTTGGGCTGATTGGTTGGCTCTTGCGTTAAGGACTGTGAAGGCTGGCGAGTGGAAGAATGTTTTTTATCATGGTTATGATGCGGATGAGTTTTTGACTCATTTTTGCCTAATATTTTGTTTATCAACCTGACTATCAATCGCGCCACCTTTTTGTTTCATTAATCCCGGTCATAGATTCCGGCTGTTAGATCGCGCAGTATACAGTATCGGCATCAAAACATTTCCGATTAAATACAAATCGCCTATAGTGAAGAGACTCTTTTTACTGGAAGAAGACGTTCCTATGCAGTCGATTATTCAACAATTGCTGACTCAACTTGATCAAATTTTGCTCGGCAAACATCATCAAATCAAGCTCGCCCTATCCTGTTTGCTTGCCGAAGGCCATCTTCTACTAGAAGACTTACCTGGCATGGGCAAAACCACCTTGGCACATGGCCTTGCTAAAGCCTTGGGTTTGCAATTTCAACGCATCCAGTTCACCAGTGATTTATTACCCGCCGATATTTTGGGAGCCGCTATTTTCGATCGGGAGAAAAGCCAATTTCATTTTCATCCCGGCCCCATTTTCACCAATCTGTTACTGGCGGATGAAATCAATCGTACTTCACCCAAAACACAAAGTGCTTTGCTGGAAGCCATGGAAGAAAGACAAGTCAGCATCGAAGGCAAAACTCGTCCACTACCCGCTCCCTTTTTTGTGATTGCCACACAAAATCCATTTTCACAAAGTGGCACTTTCCCGTTACCAGAATCGCAGTTGGACAGGTTTTTAATGCGTTTGTCATTGGGCTATCCCAGCCCCAATGCAGAAAGACAATTATTTGAAGGCCTTGACCCGCGCGAACGCATAGAAAAATTACAAACATTATTAAAACCTGATCAATTGGCCGAGTTACAACATATGGCCAAGCAGGTCACAGCAAGTCCAGCATTATTGGATTATTTACAACGCTTGGTGGATTTCACTCGCCATGATGATCGTTTTGGTCATGGTTTATCACCGCGTGGAGCATTGGCCATTTTACGCGCAGCAAAAAGCTGGGCATTTATTCACAATCGCCAATATTTAATTCCCGAAGATTTACAAGCTGTCATTCCTGCGGTCATCACTCACCGATTACGCGGCACCACTATTGATGCACGCAGCGAAGAACTCGGAAAATTATTGATTGATCAGGTTAAAGTCATATGACCATTCCGAATTTTTATCGGAAGCGATTGAATAAGTGGCTAGACAAACGTGCCCCACTCTCTACACATCATAAATTGGCACAACATAATTTATACACATTTCCTAATTTAACCGGCTTGGGATTAGCGATCACTATTTTAATTATTTGGTTGATGGGCACCAATTATCAAAATAATTTAGTGTTAGCTATTGCCTATCTATTAATCAGTTTTTTTGTCGTCGCCATTTGGCAGGCTTATGCCAATTTGTCTGGCCTCGAAATTAAAGCCATCACCAGTCAACCTGGATTTGCTGGTGACACAATCCGTTTTACATTACAACTCACTACACCCAATCCACATGGAAGCGAATATCTGGAATTATCATGGCCTGGTGGAAAAAAAATAATTGCCGACATCAATTGTCATTCACCATTCGAAATTGAAGTCCCCCTGCCCCAGTCATCATCGCGGTTATTTATTACCAGGCCGATTATTAATTGAAAGCCGTTATCCTCTCGGTGTAATTCGGTGTTGGACACACATTAATCTCGACATAACAGGATTGGTTTATCCAAAACCTGTTGCCGGCGCCGAACCAGAACATATAACGGGTGATGATGATTCTGAAAAATCCAGCCATAAAAAAGGCGGCGATGACCCTGGCACACTTCGCAGTTATCAACCCGGTGACTCATTAAAACATATTGCTTGGAAATTATTTGCACGCGAACGTGGTCTACACACCAAACAAAATGAACAAACACTTAGCAATCAAAAATGGCTCGACTGGTTTGGTTTATCTTTACCGCAGGAAAAACGACTCAGTATTTTGTGTTATTGGGCACTGGAATATGAACAAGCCGGTATTCAATATGGTTTGATATTGCCTGAAAAAAAACTTTCACCCGATAGGGGTTATCAACATTTGCAAAATGTTTTATCCGAGCTGGCGATTTTTGGGTTAAACCAACCGCCCAAGGAGAAACAATCGTGAATGACGTGCCATTGATTTTATCACGTCGAAAAATTACCGGATTATTACTGGCTCAAGCATTCATTATCACACCACTGTTGGTACATATTCCTCTATGGATTTGTGGTTTATGGATGGCGATTGCACTTTGGCGATGGCAAATGCTAGGTGACAAATGGTTTACTCCGCACAAATACTTAATCAATGTAATCACCATTAGTTGTGCAGCGGGGCTCTATGTCAATTTTACTGGGCGAGTCGGAATGGATGCCGCACTGGCATTATTGATTTGCACCTTTATATTAAAAGTTTTGGAAATGCGAAATCTGCGCGATGCACAGCTTATTGTCTTTATTGGTTTTATCGCCATATCAACTCAGCTACTCCTGTCGCAAACTATAGGCGCTGCAGTTTATGCATTGATCTGCAGTGGAATATTAATGAGTAGCTGGCGAGGCATTTACCTTCATCGTAATAAACCCTTTAAACAGTCTCTGCGCCGAAATTTGAGTATTTTTTTTCAGACCATTCCGATTCTTTTGGTGTTATTTATTGTGTTACCCCGTATCGGACCCTTGTGGACCATGCCGGAAGATCAGGTACCCAAATCCGGTTTTAGCGAGAACTTATCACTGGGCGATTTAGGCGAGTTGGTTCGAAATCATGATGCTGCATTTCGCGTCTCCTTTGACCAAGAAAAACCTAATCACAGTGATCTCTACTGGCGAGGCTTAGTGTTAAATCAATTTGATGGCAAGACCTGGACCTATAACAACGCAACAACATCCCTAAGAACAGAAACCGAAAAGAATTCAAGCAATCTGA
The DNA here is from genome assembly GCA_016712405.1 of Cellvibrio sp. Lineage (GTDB taxonomy): Bacteria > Pseudomonadota > Gammaproteobacteria > Pseudomonadales > Cellvibrionaceae > Cellvibrio. Next base: position 813,257 of record JADJRD010000001.1, read on the forward strand.
TTGATTATAAAATTATTTTGGAAGCTCACGGCTATCGATGGCTATTTGCATTAAGCCAACCTGCTCGCATCAAATCCGAACAAAATAATCTACGCATTAATCGCGAAGGACTGGTAAGAAGTTCGGAAATTATCCGTCAACGAATGCAATACGAAGTATCATCCACTACGCACCCTGATATTTATCAAGAACTTTCGGACGTCGATAAAAATACACTCTTGGCGCTTCCTGACAATTCCAATCCACAAACACGCCAATTAGTCGCGCAATGGCTGGCAGAGGGTTTAACCACAGACGATATTATTGCCGAAATGCAAAATAACATTACCCGCGAATTTAGTTATACCTTACAACCGCCTGCATTAGGTACCCACAGTATTGATGACTTTTTATTTAAAACCAAAAGTGGTTTTTGCGAACATTTTGCTAGCAGTTTTGCATTTGTTATGCGCAGTGCAGGTGTGCCCGCACGCATAGTAGTGGGTTATCAAGGTGGAACCTGGAATGAAATCGAACAGTATTTATTAGTGAGCCAAGCGGATGCTCATGCCTGGGTTGAAATCTGGATCGACAATCATTGGCGACGAATCGACCCCACCGCATTTGTCGCGCCTGGCCGAGTTGAATCAGGAATTGATGAAGCTCTCACTCAAAACGACCAACAATTACTCTCTCGCCGCTGGCAACAATCCCCTTGGTTGTGGCAATTACAAAAACGCTGGGACGCTGCAGGTTATGTTTGGTATAAATTTGTTATTAATTATGACAATGATAATCAAAAACGATTTCTTGAAAACATTCTGGGTAGCAGTGACCCTTGGCGATTGGTGTTCAGTTTAGTTGGCCTTATGCTTTTTACTGCCGCACTTATTGCCAGCGTTTTTTGGTATCGCAATCGACGAATATTTTCTGCAGAGTATGAAAAAATCGTCTATTTATTAGAAAAGAAATTAAAAAAACGGGGCTATCAACGCCACAACGGCGAAAGTGTGAGTGCATTTTGTAGGCGTGTAGGCAGCAGAGAAACACAATTAACACATCAATTAACTAAAATCAGTATAGAAGTTGAAAAAAGTCTTTATGCGTCAACTGATATTAATTTAGTAGCTTTAACAAAAATGATTCGAGAAATCAGAGTCTAAATTAACTTTCCGCACAAACCTCACACAAACAATGCAATTCCAATTGCGGACTTTGCAATTGATAGCCTGCACCTTCTACGCTGGTTGTGAGTGCGTCCATAATTTCGCGTTTAATCCCAATCTCTTTCACGCTGCCGCAATTATCGCAAATTAAAAATTGTGGGACTTCGTGGGCGTGATCGCACGCAATATGCGAACAGGCGACAAATTTGTTAGTGGATTTTAATTTGTGTACCAGATTTTCTTGTTCCAAAAAATCCAGCATGCGATACACCGACATAGCAGGAACTGTTTCTTCATATTCAGCGCGAACCGTATCGGCAATTTCATAAGCGGATAAAGGTTTTTTAGCTTTCAATAAACAGACAAATACACGTTTGCGTTTTTCAGTGAGTTTGCTGCCGGTTTTTTCGCAGGAAGCCGTTGCACGCTGAATGACTTTATCGATATTCATAAAATTCCTGAGTTTTTATCAATGACTCGAATCCAAGATTGGAGAACCAAGCTGGAAGACCATTGATGTCAAATCGGTTAATCCCGCCAAAACAGTCGCCAATTTACCACGCCCGTGGAAAAGCCAGAACTAATCCTTGCACCATACAAATGATATGTTATATCATTTCAAAAAATACAGCACTTATGAGATATAACCATGCAAAAGACCCTCTTATCGCTCGCCATTTTGGGGCTTTCAAGCCACGCCCTTGCCCAGGTTCAAGGTGTAGTGAGTGACCCACAAGGACACCCCATAGCCAATGCCAGTGTTGAAGTTTTGGGAACCCAATTGCGCACGCGAACCAATGAAAAGGGCGAATTCAACCTGCCTAAAGCCAGAGGTAAAGAGATTGAGCTGCATATTGAAGCGGATGATTTTGCTCACGGCAGCTTCCATGTTCAACCTGGAAGCTCGCAAAATTTTGTGTTGAAAACCAGCGTGATCGAAACTGTGAATGTGATTGGCCTGCCCTTGCATTCATCCAATTTGGAATCAGCGCATCCCGTGAATGTGATCACGCTTGATGAATTGCGCGATCAACAATCTTCCAGCCTCGGTGAAACCCTGAAATATGAAGTGGGGATTCATTCAAGCTATTTCAGCAGCAATTCTGCCAGCCCGATTATTCGCGGACTTGATGGCCCACGTGTGTTGATTACACAAAATGGTTTGGATGCAAGCGATGCGTCACGTGTTGGGCCTGATCACGCCGTTTCAACTGAAACGTCTTACGCACAGCAAGTGGAAGTATTACGCGGCCCTGCCACTTTATTTTATGGCAGCGGTGCCATCGGTGGTGTGGTGAATGTGGTGGATGATCGCATTCCAAAAGCCGCTGACACTTACGGTGAATGGCGATTGGAAAATCAATCGGTTGCAGATGACAAATTAATTTCGGCATCCGGCAATACCGGATTGGGAAACTTTGGTTTACACGCGGATGGATTTTGGCGCGATGCCGATGATTACAAAATTCCCGGCCCTGCTGAAGCAGAACATGATCACGAAGAGGAAGAAGGACATGAGGATAATAGTCGATTAGTCAATTCCTGGACTGAAGCATCCGGCGGCAATATTGGTGGCAGTTATTTAGGTGAAAATGGATTTATCGGTGCATCGATTGGCCACATTGATCGTCAATACGGCATTCCAGGTCATGGACACGGAGAAGAATTAATTGATGTTTATGCCGACATCACTCAAGACCGCATCCAACTTCATGGCAAAACCGATTTAAATTCCAACTGGTTTAGCTCAACCGGTTTCAGTGCGGGTTACACCGATTATGAACACGCTGAAATTGAAGGTGATGAAGTTGGAACGACTTTTAAAAATGAAACCAGCGAATTGCGTTGGGAAGTTTTTCATCACGCGATTTCTGATTGGCGCGGTGCTCTGAGCTTTCACTACAAACACAGCGATTTTGAAGCCGTTGGTGAAGAAGCTTTTACCCCACCGAGCGAAACCGAAACTTTCGCGTTAGGATTCATGGAAGAAAGACATATCAATTCTGTTTTATTGCAAGTCAGCGGACGCATAGAACAAGTGAATATTACTGCTGAAAATTTCCAGGCGGATCTTAATGACCCGGACGCAGCAGAAAAATTCTTGAGTGTATTTTCAGTCGATCACGAATCCACACCCGTCAGTTTTTCAACCGGTGCTGTATGGGATTTCACTCTTGGCTATAACACCGGAATTTCGTTTACTCACGCGCAACGTTCACCTGCTGCATCAGAACTCTTTTCATTTGGCCCACACATTGGTAGCGGCTTATATGAAGTGGGTTATCTGATGGAGGTTCAAACCAATGAACACGACGAATTTTATTTTGCACTGAATGACTCGAATATTGAATTGGAAAAATCCAACAATCTCGATCTTTCTTTGCGCAAACATTCCGGCAATTTTGGTTTTGTATTAAACGCCTTCGTTAATCAGGTTGATAACTTCTACTATTTAAACAACAGCGGTTTTATCAAAGAACTGGAACATCATCATGATCACGAAGAAGAAGATCATGAAGACACTGGCCATGAAGAAGAAGTCGAAATGCCAGTATTTATTTATCAATCTGCGGATGTGGATCTTTGGGGATACGAAGCCGAAGCTGTTTGGAAAATCAACCCTGATTTTGAATTAACATTCAAAACCGATTCAACACGTGCTGAAGTCGATGAATCTTCCCACTTACCGAGAATTCCGCCAAGACGTTACAGCATTTCCGGCGAATACGAAAAAAATCAATGGCGAATTCAATTAACCGCACAACACTACACGTCACAAAATCGCATTACCGAATTGGAAACGCCAACCGACAGTTATTCCACACTGGATATGATTCTGAGTTATTCGTTTATGCCCGATGTTCAATTATTTGTAAAAGGTTACAACCTGACCGATGAATACGCGCGCGTACACAGTTCGTTTTTGAAAGATAAAGCACCATTACCTGCACGCAATATTGCGGTGGGGATTAGTGGGAGATTTTAAAAAGACCCCCTCCTAGCCTCCCCCTTGCCAGGGGGAGGGATTTTACTCCCTACTTTTTTGCGGAGTGATATCTGTCCCCTCCCCTGGCAAGGGGAGGGTTAGGGTGGGGTCATGTTTTCAATCACAATATTTAATTCCAAAGGACACTCATCATGAAATTATCAACACCCCTCAAAACACTTTCACAAATTTCGTTAATAGCCTTTTGTAGTTTTCTCACCGCTTGTGGTGGCAGTGATACCACCATTATCGAAAAAGATTCAATTCCGATTGAAGATGATCACGATCATGAAGAAGCAACACCCGCAACCAAAGGCCGTTTATTAATTGCCGATAAAGATGCAGCCAAAGTCAGCATTTGGGAAATTGCAGAAAAACAAAGTCTCGCAGAATACACATTGAGTGACGTCGCCAGCGCAGTTTATGCAAGCCCAACTTATCGCTACGGCATCATTACTCAACGTAATGTCGATAAAGTAAATGTTATCGACAGCGGATTATTTCAGGAAGACCACGGCGATCATATGGATGATGAAGTGGAATCACCTATGTTGTTAAATTTCGCCACTAATGATTCGCGCCCTACTCACTATGTAAAAACGCCGAACATATTGCAATTTTTATGATGGTAATGTGACCACAACAACACCTGCAAAAGTCGGCGTATTTACTGAAGCCAATTTAATGAATAACACAACAGGTAATTGGTTGAACTACACTACGCACATGCACGGTGCCGCACAAGCACGCGGTGAATTTTTGATTTCCACAATTCGCAATCCTGCAAGTGCCAGCATCCTGCCGGATAATGTTGGTCTCTACAAAAACAACGCAGGCACTTATGTGGAACAATCAGTTTTTAGTGACGCCTGCCCCAGCCTGCATGGTAGCGCACAAAACACCAACAAAATTTTATTCGGCTGTGCTGACGGTGTATTGGTTATTACACAAGACGGTGACCAATTTACCTCAAGCAAAATTCTGAATACTGCTGCTTTCACTGGCACAATGCGAATCGGTACTGTTGAAATGTACGAAGAATCTTCTGATGCAATCGGCATTGCATCTGGTAAATTTTTTGTTATTGATACTTTGTCCAACACCATGACGCCAATCAATTGGGTTGACAGCAACATCACCCCTGCCCCAAGTGCAACCGCTTACGATTTTGCAGATGAAGGTGAATTATTTGTGATATTGGATAATCAAGGTTACATCACCACCATTGATACCAATAACTGGCAAGTGATTGACCGATTTAAAGTAGTCACCAGCGATTTCACCAATCTGGCAACTGGTACACGATATGAATTGGCTTTAACACCAGGACACAATGCTTACGTGAGTGATCCGATTACCAAAAAAATTCATGAAGTCGATCTCGATGAAAATGCGGCCACTGAAATTCTGCAATTGAATTTCACACCGTTAAAAATGACTTGGTTGGGTATTGCTCAGCCTTCGGGGCATGTTCATTAATTTTTAAAAAACCAGACCCCCTCCTAACCTCCCCCTTGCCAGGGGGAGGAACTTTACTCCCTAGTTTTTGCGGAGTGATATCAGTCCCCTCCCCTGGCAAGGGGAGGATTAGGGTGGGGTCATGCTCTTGAGGAACCATCATGAAAAAACTCCCCGTCACCGTCCTTTCCGGATTTTTAGGCGCAGGCAAAACCACTTTGCTGAATCACATTTTAAATAACCGCGACAATTTGCGAGTCGCGGTGATTGTGAATGATATGAGTGAAGTGAATATTGATATAGCGCTGGTACAAAATCAGGTGCAACTCAATCGCGCTGAAGAAAAATTGGTTGAGATGAGCAATGGTTGTATTTGTTGCACCTTGCGTGAAGATTTGCTGATTGAAATCAATCAACTGGCACGCGAAGGTAAATTTGATTATCTGGTGATTGAATCCACCGGCATTTCCGAACCTCTGCCTATCGCTGAAACTTTTACTTTTGAAGATGAAAACGGGCAAAGCCTGTCGCAAGTGGCACAGTTGGACACTATGGTGACAGTGGTCGATGCAGTGAATTTTTTGCGCGATTATTTCACAGCAGAATCCTTGCAAGAAGCAGGCGAAAGTTTGGGTGAAGAGGACGAACGTAACGTCGCTGATTTATTGGTGGATCAAATTGAATTTTGCAATGTGTTGTTAATTAGCAAAACCGATTTAATTTCTGCCGATGAACTGAATCAGTTGACCGCCATTTTGCGCAACCTGAATCGCGATGCCGAGATTATCCCAATGATCCGCGGCCAGGTGCCACTCAATAAAATTATCAACACTCAAAAATTTAATTTCGAAAAAGCACAACAAGCGCCAGGCTGGTTAAAAGAAATGCGCGGCGAGCATATTCCCGAAACTCAGGAATACGGCATCAGCAGTTTCACTTACCACGCCCGCCGCCCTTTTCATCCGGAAAAACTCTATCGATTCTTTTCCAACGCTTTCGACTACACCCGCGCTGAAAGCGGAAAATTATTACGCTCAAAAGGTTTTTTCTGGTTAGCCTCGCGCCCGCAATGGGCAGGCCAATGGAGCCAAGCCGGTGGCATAGCCCAACACGGCGCCGCCGGAATGTTTTGGAAAGCCATTCCAAAAGAAAACTGGCCGGATGATGAAGAGCAGGTGCAATACATTATGGAAAAATGGGTAGAACCTTTTGGCGATATGCGTCAGGAGTTGGTTTTCATCGGCCAAAATATTCATCCAGAAAAATTAACCGCCGAATTGGATAATTGCTTGTTAAACGAAGACGAGTTATTGCAAGGCCAGTCCTACTGGAAAACATTGGACGATCCGTTTCCGTTATGGACTAGCGGTGAAGCGCATTAGTGATTCAACTCGTAGCCCGTATGAAGCAAAGCGAAATGCGGGTTGCTCCTTCTCGCAAAATCCCGTCATACCCGAAAGGTATCCAGCGGCTCTAATCAGATGAAATAGACTTGAATTTGGTTTCGAGGTAGAGTCTGCTTTGTGCCAAGAGCAGAACTAATGCAAAAAATTGAATTTCAAAAAATCTCAAATAGCATATAAAACATGAATAATCACGAGTACTTTGGAAAAATCGATAACGATTGGGCGGGCTTTTCGTCAGAATATAAATTCAAGATTCCCTATTTTGAAGCAGACGTTGAAGTTCTTTTAGGTAGAATTTTATGATGAAGGTGAAGAAATTGAAACGCCACCAAGTGATCAACAACTGGCCGAATTTGAGCAAACACTAAAAAGCTTTTGAACGATATCGATAAGGTTATTCTTGATATTCAGCAGGCCGCATTTAATTATTACGAAAGTTATTACGCAAAATATTATGAGATTCCGTTTCAGGTTATTTTCGAGAACAACGTAATCCAGAAACCTCACAATGGCATGCTTCACCCGCCACTCAATATCGACACCAAAGAAAAACACTTTTGGTACATGAAGCGGATGTTAGGCTGGATACGCATTTTAGATGGCAATACTCTAGTAATCCCTATTCCTTATGCGCTTGACGAAGAGCATGGTCTTGAATTGAAAATTGTAAATAACAAAGTAAAGGTTGTTGGGGAATTGCGGAAACCTAAAAAAGCCCCGCATTCCGCTTCGCTTCATACGGGCTACAAAATCTGCAAAACTTCAAAAGCACCACCCCGCCCTTCGAGCACCCCTCCATAGAGGGGAATTTTAGATATTGCGGTTTGCAGTAATAATTTTCGAATTGGCACACACAAAATTCCCCGCTCATTTAAACCAAAACACAGCCGATTGCCTAAATGGAGGCATAGGAATTACAGCGGCAAAAATAATGCTGGTCGGCGGCGATATGCAACAGCAAGCGCAACAAGAATGGAGGTTGCAATCAAGACATGGAAATTAGCCCAGACTCCTGAAGCCCTGATAATCAACGAGCCAATAGTTTCTGTTGGGATAAATTCGTTGGCATAGACAACAGCCATGAAACATCCATTGAGTAAAACCAAGCTGATTAGGCCGATCCCGATATACCCCCAAAACTTATGGTTGGTTAATTTTCCTTTCATTATAAGAATGGATTGCAACAGAAAAAGCACTACCCAGGATACAAATAAAAATCCATGTACTATTTTTTCTGCACTTAATGAAGAAGCTCCAAGAATAGGATCAATAATTAATTTTTCAACAAAAGCAAACACGCAGATGGCAACAAAGATAACCGCTAATACAACATATAAAACACTATCGTTAGTTTTTGATAGATTGTTTTCCATGTAACTTTCCTTCTCAATAATTATTTTGTATAGCAATAGACGTTATTCAAAATAAACGCATTCACTATTTCTAATAGTGCATTACTAGACTAGAGCAACAGCTGTTTCGGCTTCCATAACAAACGCGTAAAAGGACTAAATCTTTGTTAAATCAGCGTAAAATGAATCCTAGGGTTTATTTGTAAATCTCCTCATACAAATCCAAATAAGTTAAATACAAACGCAAGCCTTGATAATTGGCGTCAAATGTAATTTTGAAAAGGGAAATTTACGGTGAAAAGTTTTTTGAATCCAATGGCAAAAAGAAAGGTTAAGGTATGGATTAATCCTTGCATCGCAGCGACAGTAAGCGTCTAATTGCTCACTTCTATGATTAAAATTTAAAGGGCGACTATGAAACATTCTTTAGGTTACTTGATCCTCAGCGCTGCTGGATTTATGAATTTGACTCCAGCCTTTGCGACTAACCCCCTCATCATGGATCAATTCACTGCTGACCCAACTGCGCGGGTATTCGAAGGTAAAATTTACGTTTATCCCTCACATGACATTAAAGCGCCACCAGAATACAAAGGAAAACCTGACTGGTTTGTGATGGAGGATTATCATGTTTTCTCTTCAGATAATCTCACCGATTGGAAAGATCACGGCATGATCGTTTCACAGACTAGTGTTGAGTGGACCGACCCAACCGCCTATGCCATGTGGGCACCAGATGCTGTATTCAAAGATGGAAAATATTTTTCTACTTTCCGGCGATTGCAAAAAAAGATAACAAAATTGCAGGAGCTGATGCAAAGCGTCCGGAATTCAGAATCGGCGTAGCAATTTCAGATAAACCTTACGGCCCATTTAAACCATTGCCCACTTACATTCAAGGCGTGTTAGGAATCGACCCTAATGTACTGATCGACAAAGATGGAACAGCTTATTTGTATTATTCATTAGGCAAAATTTACGTCGCAAAATTAAAACCCAACATGACAGAGATAGATGGCGAGCCGTTAGTTATCGACAATCTTCCAACTAAAGGTTTATTAGAAGGACCATTTGCATTTGAGCGTAAAGGCACTTACTACCTGACTTATCCGCATGTTGAAAATAAAATAGAACGACTGGAGTACGCGACCAGTTCCTCCCCTATGGGTCCATTCAAACAAGCCGGTGTGATTCTTGATGAATCCGAAAGCGGTTGCTGGACGGTGCACCACTCTATTCTCGACTGGAAAGGCCAGTCCTATCTCTTCTACCATGACAGAGATTTATCACCCGCATTTGATAAAAACCGTTCGATTCGCGCTGATAAACTTTTCTTTAATGCGGACGGAAGCATTCAGAAAGTAAAACCCACACTTCGCGGTGTTGGACTAGTAGATGCTAAGAGCGAAATTCAAATTGATCGTTACAGTGAAAAAAGTGCCGAAGGAATCGCGATTTCATTTGTTGACGAATCCAATCCACACGCTGGCTGGAAAACAACATTTAGCAATGCAAAATCATGGGTGCGATTCAACGAGGTGGACTTTGGTCGCGGCAAACAAAAATCAATTAAGGTGCGCGCGAAAACTGGAGCAAGCAGCACGCTAGAAATCCATTTAGACAGCCAGGACGGGCGTTTACTCGGCCGCGTGAAAATTGACGATAAAACCGATTGGAAAATTTTTAGCACCAGCGCCAAAAATATTCCAAAAGGCGTACATGACATTGTTGTTACACAAACCCGTGGTGATGCCATTGAAGTTGACTGGTTGAGTTTTAAATAAACTTTTCTCAGCGACAGAGCAATCATTAGGTGCCGACAAAAGTCGGCAATAATTGGGGATTCAATGTGACTAAATGGCGAATATACACTTTTACTTTTACGATATATTTTTTAAGTTTTTTCTTATATTCCATGGCTGGGGACATTAAATTAAGAACAGAAAAAATTCCCCTTAATGGAGAAATTGTTAGAGGTGATTTCCTTAAGTTTAAAAAATTGCTAGAAGCTAATCAGAAGATCGAAGAGGTTGTTCTTTTTTAGTGGCGGGGAGATGGTTTAGAAGCCATGGCAATAGGAAGGCTCATTAAGAAACATGGACTTGATGTGCGTGTCTTTAGCCTATGTGTTTCGTCTTGTGCAAACTATCTCTTTACGGCAGGGAGAAAAAAACACTTAGCCGAACTGCATTAGTTAGTCGCCCCTGAAAAACAATTTAAAATCCATCAGTACAAATTTCACCGCACCAATATCCATATCACGTGAATAAAACCATTTTGAGATACTGCAGATCAACCAACTCTGCGTTAACTCGCTAAAAATCCTACTATTTTCCCTGGCATTAGGCCATTTTACGCAACAAAAAATGCCTCCAATGCAGCGATCATCCATTTTCTTAAATTCCGCACATGCCGCCATCAATAAATTAATCTGATCACCAGCCGCACCCTTCAAATAATTTCTCGCTAGTCGAAAACCCGATTTCAAATGACCAATGATCGGTTCAATGGCCACGCGTCGTCGACATTTCGCTCGCTTTTTTTCACGCTCATAACGCGTATCTTTTTCTTCGGATTCTCTGGCAATATAATCTTAATCCCCCTTCACTTCTTTTCGACCACGATAGCCGCGATCACACACAGCTTCTTGAATTTTACTGATCCGAACCGACTGTGCTTTTTCTAATACTTCATCCAGTGTATTTACATCAGCAATATTTTTTCGTGGCTCACAGCGCTCAAAAATTATGTTGCCTGTTGAGGTGGTGATAATCGACGCTTTTGCACCGTATTCATACGGCTTATGATCTTTTCCTTTCGCCACACAGTAAGCCTGCGGTTCGTGCAAACTGTAAACTTTGTCACTGTCATGTTTCTTTTGCGTCAACACTTTTGGTATAACGCAAAGTTTTCTGTTTGCTTATCGGCAATCAGTTGCGGTAATTTTCGTTCTAATTCCTCAGTAAAACTCCCGCTATTGTACGCAAACGCTTGATCGCTTTAACCGCTTTTGCACGCTTTTTGACATGACGAAAGAAACGTAAATTAATGCGTAATGATTTAACTTCTTTGACAAATGTACGCCGCTGCGCAATGTTATTGCCTTTTGCTAATTTATTTAAACGATTGATAATCTTGATGGCGAGTTTTCCATCCGTTGGATAGGTTATTGCTTTCTCTTGTACGGTGGTATCAACATTGACTATCGACTCTTCCGCTTTTTATCGTGCAACTTCACAGACATCACAAATATTTTTCAACACCTTTTGCGCCAATACGTTTTCTAAAATGCACCAATTCCGTAGCATGACAGGGTAATTGGTTGTGAGAAAGTTTTAATGCCGCAAAATGCTTGGTAATACGGATTTTGTTTCACGCCAACACCACACGTTCATCGCTCAAATTTTCTAATTGCTTGAGTATTAGTAAGCCCACCCATCACGCGAATGGGGATGCTCGGCCGACCAATACCTTGCGTGTATTCGCCGATAAAGTCTTTTCAAATTCTTGCCAAGGAATGGCGTTGGATAGCAGCAGCAGCGGATCTTTTGGGTCTAGCTGATCGATTAAATCACTGCCAAAAAACTTGTTTGTTGATGTTCTGTGGCTTTTAACATGTTTTTTATTTCTCATTTCGACCAAAAAAATGTAAGGAAATTTTATATTTTTGGTCGATTTGATCGCTATTTTTTGGTTTTTTTATATTTTTCAATGCGTTAGTTGGTTTTTCAGGGGCGACTAGTTATATTTCACGGCGGCATACAACAGAAAGATATTCAAGAACAGATAAAATTATCGGCTAACAATTTTTGGTGCGACAGGTGCCACATTTTATGACGATGGCAAAGGTGCGCCACCAACTTACCTCTTAAATGAATTGGGTCTTAAAAAATTTGACACCTTAACTGAGGCCTATCCTTTCCTGGTTGATCTTGAGAAAAAATACTTCATCCAGATGAAAGTGAAAAATGAACTTCCAACATATGGACAAGAAGGGATTTATCAAGAACTCTGGAGATCGAAAAAGCACCCAGGCTTTTTGTATGATCTAAACTCTTTAGGTCGACTGGGAGTTGCGAACATTGAGGTTGATGGTGGTGAATGGCACCCAGAAGAAAATTTGATTTATAGATTTTTTTACATGGTTAAATATCCTTAGTTATGTCGATATGATCCTTGTCACAACTGAAGCAATAAACAGAACGGAGGATATATTTTTTCAAGCAACGACTCAGGGGCTCGGAAGTTCGAGACCAATCTCTTCCAACTGTGAGCTGTGGAATTTTATCCAATGCGGAATATGTCCCGCTTCCTTTACCACAAACTGACGATAGTAAGTATTGAGTGGTCGCGCTTGTTGTTTATCCAACTGCAATAAATAGATGGCGGCCTCGAGCTCATTCGGTAAGTGACCATTCAGGCTGGCTTGCTTGAATGACTCTAGGCCGTGAGCTTCCGCTTTTGGCCAATTTTTCTGGGCTTTCCAAATGTTGCCCACCAAGAGTTGTTGAGTCGCATTTAATGGCTCGTTAGAAAAGATATCCAATGCGTCCTTCCAGCGCGATTGCTTAATTAACAAGTCGCTCAGGTGAGCTTGCGCTCGTTCGTATTCCCACCAGTCTTGGTTGGCGGGCAAGATTGCCAATACTTTGCGATAGCGCTTTTCAGCGGCGGAGGGAGTCTCCTCAAACATACCGGCGTAAAAATAAATTAACGCATAGAACTCAGGTATATTGATGCTGGTCTAACAAGGCCTCAGCCTGATCGAGGTAACGCCACCTATCCTCAGTTTGTTTGAATTTATTCGCCAAAACGGCTGCCCAGGTCAAAATATGGTAGCTCGGTAATACATCGCCTGAACGGTGCGAAAATTCCAGTGCGCGCTGAACATGGTGCTTGATCTGTTCATAATCATTTCTGGCAAAGGCGATGCTAATCCGTGCACGCTCAACCTCATCAGATTCTCCTAGTCGTTAAGTGCCTGAAAGCCTGTGTCAGCCTTGGCAAGTGATTGCTCAGCATCGTCGAGGAGATTTTCGTAGACATATATATTGGCCGCCACTAATTGCGCTTTGGCAATAAACAGCGAATTCTGCTGCTGGGTGGCTTTTTCTTGTAGCTCTTTTGCAAGCGCTAGGCTGTTGGCAAAATCGCCGCGCCGCGCTTGTGAGTAAATCAGCGGGGGCAAAAAATTAAGGTCTTGGGGATTCTGGGTTTGTAATAATTTTATTTTCGCACCTGTCAGTAGGTCGTCTTGCCCGTCTACATCGAGCAACCCGGAATCGATAATACGGCTGATATGACCATTAACGGTAGAGCTAACTCGGCCGCTGTCGTCGCTTGCTGTTCAGCTCGCCAACTGTTTTGCTGCTCTTGAGCAAATATTGGATACGAAAACTACCCGCCTGCTCAGAAACCTTGCCCATAAAAACATAAGGTGCCTTTGTAGTTTGGGAGATTGTGTGAAAGTATTTTTGCGGCGCCCAGAAAAAGTCCTGCGATACTTTTTGCGCACTAAAATCCACCGCCTTAAAGTGTTCCGCGTTACGCAAACTATCCTCCAGGGAGTCCACAAACGTCTGCGGTAATTCTTGAGCTGCTATGAGCGGTATAAATGCTAGTTTCGGTAGCGCCGAGATTGTGAATTGCCACCATCCCACTGCGACCATCATGAGTGTGCTCAACAAGAAGCTGACTGCAATAAGTTTGCGTTTTACTTTGGATTTCCCTTCGCGCTCACTGCCCCCAGAATTCACTGCCCCAGAACTGACAACACTCATATCAGCAGAATTTGTAGTCAGCTCATCGTTGACTCGCCTAATCGACAGTTGCCATTGATAGCCCTTTTTCGAGAAAGTCTTTATCGATTCCTCACCGAAGATCGCGCGCAGATTGCGAACATTCTGAAACACCGCCTGTTCCGCAACGATTTTTCCTGCCCAAACCTTATCCAGAATTTCTTCTTTACTGAAGAGTTTGTTCGGTTCGCTTAGGAACAACGCAAGCAGCTTTGCCTCATTTAGCCGAAACGAAACCACTTCACCTTCTCGTGTAAGCAGGAGCTGGTCAGTATCGAATATATAGGCGCCTATGGTGTACTTCATGAAATTCCGTGCTGAGCCAATAAGGGCATCATTCTAGTGCTATTGAGTGGATGGTCAACCGAACGCCATGAGATTAAATCGACCAATTTTTCTATTTTTTTTCTTATACGATCTGAAATAAGAAATTAATTAGGATTTTAAACGCATAACCAGACACCTTTCACCCGCGACAAATTCATCTGCGTCGATTCACAACCATTAAGGATTTATTTCATGCGAATAAAGTATTTACCTCTACTGGCAAGCTTGCTTGCCTGCGCATACACACAAGCCGCTGCTCCCGTTGCCATAGAGCCCATTATGGTGACCATTCCCGCTGGGGATTTTATGATGGGTGACGAAAAGAGCCCTAACGCCCAACCCGTTCATAAGGTGAAGTTGGAATCATTCCAGCTTTCCAAATATGAGGTTACGGCGTCTGAATTTAATCTGTTCCTCTTGGCTACTGATTATAAAAGAGAGGGAATGTGCTCATTGATTCACCCTACAGTTAAAATGGAGTTTCCCTTGAGGCCGCCCGAACAAAATGATCCTGATAACTTGGATACCGGCGCTGCGGTCTGCATTACCTGGGCAGACGCCAATGCCTATATCTCCTGGTTAAATACTCAAACGGGTAAGCACTATTACCTGCCGAGTGAAGCGCAGTGAGAATACGCCGCCCGAGCAGGTACCAACACCCGCTATTTTCATGGACATGAGGAACGCAATTTGTGTGATTACGCCAATGTGTATCACACTCCTCCGCATTTGCAGTTACCTGGAATAGACTTGTCTCAGCCTAGTGTTGCCTGTAACGATTTCTCTCCCTATGTTAATGCGGTTGGCAGTTTCTTACAGAACTCCTTTGGGCTGCACGACATGATCGGCAACACTAGCGAATGGGTGGCTGACTGCGCTTCAGATAACTACGCGGGAGCGCCAACGGAGGGTTCAGCACGCACCAGTAAAAGCTGTTCTGCTCACATACTGCGCGGCGGCTCCTGGGCAGATACCCAAAATCGCGTAGAAATTAGTTATCGTCAACTGGTAGACGACAGTATTGTACGCTCTCTTCAAGCTGGCTTTAGGCTTGCACTTGACGCTAAAGAGAAAACTAGTCTCAACGAAAACTTTGCACGTAACATCAAGCAGTCACAGGAAAAGTTCAAAGCCCGGATTGCGAGTAGTCAGGCATTGATCGACCAAACCCTCGCTGGCAGCAAAACATGGAATACCGGAAAACTGATCCTACCGCCCATGGTGACGATTCCTGCCGGTGAATTTCTAATGGGCAATGATGCTAGCGAAAAATCCAAACCCATCCATAAAGTCGGCGTTAAGGCATTCAAAATGTCCCCCTATGAGACGACAGTGCAGCAATTTAAACAGTTTGTGCAAGCGACGGGTTACATCATTTCCGATGATGAATGCTGGAAATGGGTGGATGAAAATGGTGGAAGATTTAAGGTGGGCTTTGATGTCGAACCCGGCAATTGGCTAACACCTGCCTATGCCCCCAGCGATTTCCACCCCGTAATGTGCGTTAGCTGGAATGACGCCAACGCCTACCTCAAATGGCTCTCACAAAGCACCGGGAAAACACTATCGCCTGCCCACAGAAGCCGAATGGGAATACGCGCGCGCGCGGGTAATATCACTAAATATGGTGTAGGTGATGACGAAAAATCCCTGTGCGACTATGGCAATATTTGGGATGCCAGCGGTATGCGCGCATTTGTACGCGATCATAAATACCAATCTAAACCCATGGCCTGTGATGATGGTGCCGAGTACACCACCGTTGTTGGAACCTATAAACCCAATGCCTTTGGTTTGTATGACATGCTGGGTAATGTGAGCGAATGGACGCAGGACTGCGATCAGAAGAATTATGTTGGCGCCCCCACAGACGGCTCGGCTTGGATTACAGAAGAGTGCCATATGCGCTCTCGACGAGGCAGCGGTTACGGCCTACACGATATTCATATTTCTCTCCGTGGTCATGGTGGACAATCGAATCGATCCAGTATGGGTGAAGGCTTCCGTATTGTTGAAGAAATAAGTACAGAAGAGAATTGCACCAAAGGCGCTAAAAATTGCAAAGATGCAGCGCGCAAAAGCGAGTTCGACATCGCCTTGGCGCGCGCGCAGAAAGCAGAAAAGCAACGGCGTAAAAAGGTGGACGCCAACTAAACTCCAATCAATGAATGTACTAGTTCAGACCTGATCTGATAATTACCGATTTTACATGGATGTTTGTCGGTTTAGATTTGAGCTAAATTCTTTTCCAGGATCAGGGACGGAGGATATATTTTTTATTGAAAACTGAATTTAAGGTGTTACGAAACCGAATAAAGCTCCCCATACAAATCCAAATAAGTTAAATACAAACGTAAGTCGAATTCATATTGATGGTATTGCGGTTCCATGTGTCGGCAGAGTTGATAAAAACGTTTGTTGTGTTCTTTTTCTTGAAAGTGGGCGAGTTCGTGAGTCGTTATCATTTTTAAAAATGCTTCTGGCCCATTCTTGAATAGACTCGCAATTTTGATTTCATTCACTGTTTTGGTTTTATTGCCATGCGCTTTGGTGATGTAATAATGTTGCCCCAGTGCATGTTGGATAACTTTTATTTTTGAATCATAAGTGACGCGGTTTAGCGGTTGGGTTTTTCCCAAGTAGCGACTTTTTAGATTCATGGTGTAGTCATAAAGTTGCTTGTCGGTGCGAATCGCATGCGGCTCGGGATAGCGGCTCAATAAGATGTCACCTAATCGACCTTCATCAATTATTTTTTGAGCTTGCTGAAGGGTTTCTGATGAATAACCCGTTAGGTATTTGAGTACTTCCATAGGTGAAGGCTTTAACGAGATTTAGTGTCTAGCGCCAAGGATAACAAAAAAGAAATGAAAGATGGGGCGAGAATTGGGATGACACGCATTCCGCTCAATCTTGGATCTTGCTTTCGCAAATAAATAACAACACACTAGCCGCTAAAGACTTTAATTGATTCCATTCTTATGCTGATCTCACAACAAGTTAAATCACGCGAAAACAAACTAACTCCTACCAATATCATCACCGGATTTTTGGGCGCAGGAAAAACCACCGCTATTCGCCACTTATTAGCCAACAAGCCGACCAATGAACGCTGGTCGATTCTGATCAATGAATTTGGCGAGATTGGTATTGATGGTGCGTTATTGCAAGATACCAATGCGCAAATTAAAGAAGTTCCTGGCGGCTGTATTTGTTGTGTGGCTGATTTACCCATGCGCATGGCGCTGAATATGTTGATCAGCAAAACCAATCCTGATCGCATTTTGATTGAACCTACGGGGCTGGGGCACCCGGCGGATATTATTAATTCTTTGCTTGATGAAAATTATCAAGGTGTGCTGGATTTACGTGCGACTATTACATTGATTGATACACGAAAATTACAAGATTCGCGTTATACAAGCAATGCTGTATTTCAAGATCAAATTGCAGTTGCCGATGTGTTAATTGCCAACAAAAGTGATTTGGCAGACGAGCAAAGCCGTAAAGATTTTGAACAATTATTGCAAACAGCCAATCCACCCAAACAAGCATGGGCTTATGTGACTCAAGGGCAAATTGCATTGGAGTATCTCGACCTGCCGCGTCAAGAGGCCAATTTGCTTCATCCTGAATTACACAAAAATAAAAAAAACCTGAATCCAAAACGTGAAATATACAACAACAATATTAAGTTACCGGAAGCTCAGGATTTTATTCGCCGGGAAAATCAAAGTCAGGGATTTTATTCCTGTGGCTGGTTATTCAAACCCGACATGCAATTTGATTTCAATGCACTGTTTGGCTGGATGACAGGTTTAATGGCGCTGCGAGCAAAAGCAGTGATGAATACCAATCAAGGTGTGTATATGTTTAATGCTGAAAACGGTGTGCTCAGCGTGAACCCTGCCATGCTGGAACCAGGCGATATTTCAGATAGCAGGATTGAAATAATTAATGACAGTGAAATGCCTGTTGCAGATTATGAAGCGGAATTACTCAAAATAGCGAATTAAAGATAAAAACGCGGCTTTCGCCGCGCATATTTCGGCTAGTGTTTTGCAACAACCTGAGCGTATTGTTTTTGTTCTTCACGTTTTTGAATTTTTGCTTGGCGTTTTTGTTGTCTTTCGGGTGGCAACATACCAATGTGTTTTTCGTTACGTTGTTTGGCTAAATTAATTTGTCGTTGGCGCTCCGCAAAACGTTCACGCTGTTCTTCTGACAATTTATCGAAACAACGCGGGCAACTGACACCCGGCATATAATGTTCAGATTGTTTATCGTCTTCCGTAATCGGGAAGCGACAGGCATGACATTGATCGTAAATACCTTTTTCCAAATTGTGATTAACCGCCACCCGGTTATCAAATACAAAACAATCACCTTGCCACAAGCTTTCTTCGGCGGGCACATCTTCCAGGTATTTTAAAATGCCGCCCTCCAAGTGAAACACTTGATCAAATCCTTGCTCACGTAAATACGCGGTTGATTTTTCGCAACGAATTCCACCTGTACAAAACATGGCTACTTTTTTATGTTTTTGCGGATCAAGATTTTCTGCAACCCATTGTGGAAACTCGCGAAAGGTTTCGGTTTTGGGATCAATCGCATTTTTAAAAGTACCGATTTCATATTCGTAACTATTGCGGGTGTCCACCACGACAACATCCGGATCACTGATTAAGGCATTCCAATCCTGTGGCTTAACATAGGTACCGACAATTTTTTGTGGGTCTATACCTTGAACTCCCATTGTGACAATCTCTTTTTTCAACTTAACTTTCATGCGATAGAAAGGTTGATCTTCGTAGAAGGATTCTTTGTAACTCATCCCTTCAAAACGGCCGTCAGCTTTTAAAAATGCAACCAATTGATCAATCGATTCACGTGTTCCCGATACAGTCCCGTTTATGCCCTCTTCAGCCAGCAGCAAAGTCCCCTTCAAGCCAATCTCATCACAAAAGGTTTTTAATCTCGGAACCACTTCCTGATAATCAGGTAAACGGACGAACTTGTAGAGCGCTGCAACAACTATCTGATTCATAAACAAAAAACACCAAAAAGAAGGGAAAGAAAATTTGCGGGCAGCATTATAGGCGTTGGATTTTGATCAACCAGCCATTTCTGAGACCAATTTGTTCTTAAGTAGTTTCACTTTGCCTCCACCCATACAATTGGGTGAGGCTGGAATCTGAGCAGAACCCCATTCTTCCGGGGTATAAGTATGCATTGCCAAGGCATGAACTCCTGCCGCCAGAGCTTCAGCCAATGCTGCATAGACCGCTTGCTGACGTTGCACTGGCCGTTTATCGATAAAGCTGGAGGTAACTACTACCAGCTTGAAATGTGACTCTGATCCAGGCGGTACAGAGTGCATATGACTTTCATTCTCAACCTGAAGGTATTCGGGCGTAAAGGCTTCCGTCAAGCAACGCTCGATTAAGGCTTGCATAGGTTTCATAAAACATTCTCAAAAATTGGATCTCCGTTCCAAAAAAATATAGAAGGCAGACTAGCATTCCAGAGGCAGGTCGCTACACTTGCAGCTCTACACCAAAAACCCAATTGTCAGACTTTATACGCAAAATAAAAATATGAATGAGCACAAGTTTTTATCGATAGACGTAAGGGCGACGAACGCCGACTGGATTTCGACCCTTGCGAAGGGTTACCTATAGATCTCTATCACCGCAAACGCCGAAAATCCTCAGACAGACGCAGCCCCAAACGCAGTATTGAGCAAGATTACTTTGCCTTTCTGGGTGATACCGAAAGCTTAACCAAGCACTGATACTTTCAGTGCTTGAGCCCCACAGATCCACAAATGTTAAAAAACATTCGGACAAAAGCGATTCAGCGCGACAATCGCCCACACCAATCCCAACAAAACCAAACTGACAAACACCAAAGCAGACCCTATATCTTTTGCCCTTCCTGACAATCGGGCTATCCCCGTGTTACCAGGCTTGCTCATAAAGTCTCCGGATTTAATAAAAACAACATTATCTTGTCTAGATTCGGTCATAAAAATGTCACAAAAAATTGATATTACTATTCTGCGACATCAACCGAGGGCGCCATAATGAACGCATTTTTCCGGAGAGTCCACCACTGGGATACACTGGTTTTTTTGTGGCTTCACGTCACTAAAAAAATTCCCTACAAAAAATCGGTTCGATTAATTTCTCACACCGGTGATGGTTACGTTTATTTTACAATTGCGCTGGCAATTTTATTACTCGAACCTATCGCAGGCAGTCAATTTTTTTGGTGTGGAATTATTGCCTATGTATTTGACGTTAGCCTTTATTTAATTTTAAAAAATCTTATCAAACGAGACAGACCCGCTGCCAGTATTCAATCATACCAAGCTTGGATTACACCTTCAGATAAATTCAGTTTCCCATCAGGGCATACAGCTGCTGCATTTTTGTTTGCCTGCTTGGTATTAAATTTCTATCCCGCTTTCGCATTCGTTTGTTTTGCCTGGGCCAGTATGATTGCCATCAGTCGCGTATTGCTTGGCGTTCACTACCCTACTGATTTACTTGCAGGGGCTACTTTGGGAAGCAGCTGCGCTTACTTGGGTATTTATTTGTATTCCGCTATTTAATTTCTGGTTAATAAGGTCACACAAACTCGTTATGAAAATACTTTATGGAGTTCAGGGTACAGGCAATGGTCATTTAACACGCGCCAGAGTCATGGCAAAAGCGTTCAAAGAAAAAGGAATTGAAGTTGACTGGATTTTTTCAGGAAGAGAAAAAAGTGGATTTTTTGATATGGAAATTTTTGGTGATTACAAAGTCTATCGCGGCATGACATTCGTCACCGAGCACGGTAAGATTAATTTTATCAAAACCGCACTACAAACCAATATTCGACAGTTTTTTCATGATATTAAACAAGTCAATGTCGACAATTACGATTTAATCTTCAATGATTTTGAGCCTGTATCCGCATGGGCTGCACGCCGCGCCGGCAAAAAAACTATTGGGGTTTCACATCAAAATGCGTTCTATTACAAGATCCCCAAAAAAGATAGCAACTTTGTCACCAATTGGTTTATGCATAAATTTGCACCCGTAGACTTACCGATTGGTATTCACTGGCACCCCTATGATAAAAATATTCTCCCTCCGATTGTTGAACACAATCACTATAAGAATGAAATCATTCCGAAACGATATCTGGTTTATCTTCCATTCGCGTCACCTGAAGATATAGTTCCGCAACTCTTGGAGTTTCCCGATTACGAATTCTACGTCTATCAACCCATTAAAGAAGCCATTGATAATAAGAATGTTCACCTACGCCCATTCTCTCGCGAAGGCTTTCAGCAAGATTTACATTGTTGCGAAGGCGTAATGTGCAGCGCAGGATTTGAATTACCCAGCGAGTCATTACATCTCGGTAAAAAATTATTGGTAAAACCTTTGGCAGGCCAAATGGAACAAGCTTCAAATGGATTGGCATTACAAGAATTAGGTTATGGCACAGTCGCCAAAAACTTTGACTTCAAGACAATCAGTGAGTGGCTAAAACTTCCCGCTAGAACACCACTGAATTACCCGAACGTCGCCAAAGCGGTAATCGACTGGATTATTGAAAATAAATCTCAGGATGTTGAACAATTGCACAAGCAACTTTGGGGGCAGATTAAGCTTTGATTTAGCGCTCAGATTGATCAAACATCAAATCTTAAACTGATTAAGAATCAATCCTGCATAGCGCTCAAGAATCAACGCAATTGCGAATAAAAGTCCACCTATTAGAAGCAATCCGGTAATTACACCGGTTTTAAAACCGAGATAGGTTATCCACTCCAGAAATACTAATACAAACAAAACATAGAGGATTATGGCCATGCCGGTGAGGCCGGCGAAAAAATAAAGGAAGGTTGCCACTACGCAAACAGCAATAAAAATCAAAAAATAGAACACAGAAGCTTTTTCATAGAAAGGTGATGATCCCACCAACAAAGCAACACCTAAGGCGAGCGTACAGTAGTATTGAATGCCGGCATTAAAATAAGTCAGATATTCAAGAGCAATGCCTAGCTGCAATAAAATGATATAAAGACTTAATGCCACCAAGTGACCAAACACCATCGCAGCCAACGCATTCTCTTTAAATTGAAAAAATAAAATGCCGGGCATATAGAAAAGTGAAAAAGTAAATACACCCGAGAGCGCAACAGCAGCAAAGAAACCCAAAAATGATGACTGATAGACTATCGCGAAAAGACCAAAATACATCATCAACAAAAAGCTAATGACTGATACTAAAGGAAGACCAAAACTCACTAGTTTTATTAAACGCTCTCGAAGCTTGTCCCATGTCGCCAGAATCCAAACGACAATCATAAGACTGCCGAAGATTCCAAATAATGCAATATAGAAAAGCTGCGATAGCCAGATATAGGCAGGAAAAATGAAGCGCAAACAGTTGCGGTAAGAAATAGACCTTGGTACACCCAAACCGGTACCATGGCAATTAAAGCCCAACAACCGAGAATGATTTTCTTGATAATTCCGCTGAAAGCCACTAACAATAAAATGACAGCTAACACTTTGATAAAATTAATCAAAGAGAAATACTGCGTCCAGCTGGACTCATCTTCTACTTGATTCGCCACCGCCGCAGGAATGGAGGCAGAACGTTGATCGACAATCAGATAATTTTTATCATCTTCCAGAATATATTTTTGCTTGGCAGCGTCTGCTGCGGCATCGGTTAAATATCCATCCGCCTGCATTTTCTGCAAAAGATCAATCTTGGACTCTGCAAGAGTTTGGGTATCTGCTACAGCAGGAATAGCGAAACTGATAACCAGAAAAAACCATAAGATTTTTTTCACATAAACTCCTGACATAAAATAAATTGCGGGAATTTTATGCCTGACTTTTCCAGCCAATCAGTGATATTCCCGCTTTCTCACCAGGCCAGGACAAGACTCACTAGCGCAATACAATCTTTCCTTTTTCATCTTGATTTTTTTCCCAACGCACATTGGAGAAAACCAAATCCAATTCACTTTCGCAGACAAGCGCGAAAGGCTCGATAACTAATGCAAATAATTCGTGCGGTAAGCGATGCAATCCAAAATCCGTTAACACTTCAGGAAACAAATCCAAACTGATTGAAAGAGTTTTCCAACCTGCCCCCGCAATGGATGAAAATTCGTTGGTGACATCCACATGGGTATTACAAGAAGGGCCGCAACCAATACGCACTAAGACTTTATCTTTTGGTGCCTGATTGATTTTGATATCAAAGATCAAGGCTGAATTGGATTGATAATAATCACTCAGCACCTGACGATTGTGAGTTGATAAGGCGACAATCCCCAGACCTTCACCATTCCATTGCACGCGACGCGCATCTTCCTGAACATCACGATCAATTACGCTCACGCTGACAGTCGACACTTTTGCTAAATTGCCATTCATTACCTCACGATCATTATTTTTGCCCTCAAGCAAAATAAAATAAGGGGCAATGGGTCGACGATTAAAAATTTCCAAGACGTCTGAATTAATAACTTCCGTCAAACCTTTCTCATTTAGATCATCACTTAAACTATTTTCTTGTCCATAAGTCATGCCGTAGCCGTAAGGAAATAATGGATCATAATTTTCATCACCAAGATTTAACGGACCATGATCCGGTGTTTTGGGCCATGAAAAACTCAAGCGACCTTTAATCGGATATTGAATTTGATTGTTAACCGTTTTGAATAATACATCTGCAATACCACCACCTTCTGTACCGGGTTGCCAAATGACAACAAAAGCATCAGACGCATTTAATTCTCGATTAATCCACATTGGACGGCCCGTCACAAATAGCGCAACAACCGGGATGCCTTGAGATTTAAATTTTTTCAATAAATCAATATCGCGTGTGTCACCCGCTTTCAATAGTTGATGCTGCACATCACCTTGCATTTCCGCGTAAGGATCTTCACCAAATACTACTATGGCGACATCTGGCTTAACGTCGAATTCACCTGCAACACTTAATACTGCTTTACCTCCGGCATTTTCTACAGCGGATTCAATCCCCATCCAAATAGTGGTAGCACCGGGAAAGTCCGCCATAGTATTACCAGTGCCTTGCCAGTTGACTGACCAACCGCCGGTTTGCTTGCTGATATTGTCAGCGCCATCACCTGCAACCAACACATTTAATGTCGGCGACAATGGTAATAATTGATTTTTATTTTTTAACAGAACCAAGGATTCACGCACAATTTGTCGGGCAACTTGTCGGTGCGCAGGAGCACCTAATAACTCATCACGCCCGGATAAAGGCCGTGAAGACGGTAATCCTTTATTCCACAAATTTGCACGCAATTTCACACGCAAAATTCGGCGTACGGCATCATCACAACGCTCAGCGGAAATAACACCGGATTTCACTTGCTCAAGCGTTTTGTGATAAAGCTTTTTCCAGTCCGGGTCAGCCACCATAAAAATATCCAGACCCGCATTAATCGCTTGCGGACAATCGTGCAATGTTGCACCTGAAACAAAACTGTGACCGTTCCAATCGCCCACTACCAAGCCATCAAAACCCAATTTATTTTTCAACACTTCCGTCAATAAATATTGATGTCCATGCAAATGCTCACCGTGCCAGGAATTGAAAGAGGCCATGACCGACTGCACGCCGGCTTCAATTGCACTGATATAACCCGCTGCATGCACTCGATATAATTCTTCTTCATCTGATAAACAATTACCGCGATCTATTCCGTTTTGCGTTCCACCACCGCCAATAAAATGTTTAGCAGTAGAAATCACTTTTATTGGCGACAAAAATTCATCTGAATCTGCATCACCTTGCAACCCCACGACCATTTCACCCGCGAATTCTTTGACTAAATCCGGATGCTCTGACCAGGATTCGTAAGTGCGTCCCCAACGATCATCTCGGGCCACAGCAACAGTAGGAGAAAAATCCCAATCCAATCCAGTCACTGCAATTTCTGTTGCGGTAATTTCACCTATCTGACGAATTAAATCAGGATTGTGCGTGGCACCCACACCAATATTGTGTGTAAACAATGTTGCGCCAACGATATTACCAACACCATGAACCGCATCGGTTCCCCACATGATGGGGATAGCGATCTTGCCATCAGAAGTATCCATCGATGCTTGATAATAAGCATCAGCAATCGCCAACCAATCTGCGGCCTTTGAGTATCGATTGGCATTGGGGACTGAACCACCGCCATTTAATACCGATCCGATGTGATAGTCCTTAACATCCTGCGCGGTCACCCAACGAATTTCTGGCTGAATCATCTGGCCCACTTTTTCTTCGGGGCTCATTTGCATCAGCAATTCATTAATTTTGGCTTCTAATACTGGATCTTTTTTAACTTTAGGGGTGACTTTTTGCCACAACACGAGTGACCTCCGAAGGGGGGATTCTTGTATACGAGTACGAAAGTGCGAAATCGTAAATTTTCTGTTCAGGATAACAAAAGGCGCGTCACGCTACTATCAAGTGACAACGCTGTCAATAAACCTTATCTGACAATAATTGCAAAGGTTCAACTGCTGAAGAATTGATTTTTTAGTGTTATTCTCCCGCCACAATTTTACCAAGAAACATGAGGTTAGTATGAATTTATTAGTGGCAGATATCGGTGGCACAAATGGTCGATTTGGATTGGTTGAATATGACCCAACCAATTATAGATCAGGGAAAATTAATTACCTTGCATCCCGACAAATCACCCTGAAATGCGCTGAATATTCTGATATGGCGAGCATGATTCAAGCCTGTTGCACAGAATTCAATCTCCCCATCGAATACGCTTGTATTGCAATCGCTGGACCCATTGAAAATGGCGAAGCTTTTATGACCAATCTGAATTGGCGATTTTCAATAGAAGCATTACGCAATCAACTCAAATTTAAAAAGCTTCATGTCATTAACGATTTTGCTGCGCATGCGTTTGCCGTTCCTTTCCAAAAAGAAGATGAATTTTTTACCTTGCACTCAGGCAAAGTCAACAATCACTGCCCCATTCTCGTTATGGGACCAGGCACTGGCTTTGGTATGGCACAATTGGTTCCTCAGAATGGTGGCTGGACTGTAATCGCGACCGAAGGTGGCCATGCCAGTTTCGCCCCGACTAATGAAAAAGAATTAGAGATCAAACGGGTTTTGTTGCAACAACAAAAACATGTATCCGTTGAAAATATTTTGTCCGGAATAGGCTTGGTCAATCTGTACAAAGCACTGGCCAATATCGCCAAAACCACTCCGAAAGACTATTCACCAGCAGACGTCAGCGGCAAGGGCATGGCGAATGAAGATGCAATCTGTCGTGATGCTGTCTTAACTTTTTTAGATGTTTTAGGTGAAGTGGCTGGTGACAAAGCGCTTTCAACTGGCGCGCGCAGCGGCATAGTGATTACCGGTGGTATTACTGCAAGATTATTGGATATGATTCCAAAATCCAACTTTATTGAGCGCTATAAAAATAAAGGTCCTTTAGTGGACTACGTCAATGATATCAACATTCGTGTTGTATTAAATGATAAGGCAGCACTGGTCGGCTCAGCCGCTTGGTTGATTCATCATACACCTGAATTACAGAGTTAATTCTATTCATTAAATTAAAACCATAATCCCTGCCTTCGCAGGGATTATGGTTTTCTAAATAAAGAATACAAAACTTACTCTATCAAAAAGATCGGTTGAGTTTGCATATATTCAGGCAATTGATTATTTTTAAGATATAAAAATTTTTCTTTATTATCTTTTATATTCGCAATAACCGATGCAAAAGTTTTTTGGAACAAGGCGTCAAAACTTCCATCTTCAATTGCCAGATGCAATCCATACTCAATACGCTTTGCCAATTCAGGCTCTTTGACACTCACGTAAAACACAAATGGTAGCGGCATAAAAGATAAGGTTGTTGAGCCACTAAAACCGAATAATTAACATCTGCCCTAGCAACAACTTCATCAGCCTCAATGACACTCAGTGATAAAAAATCAAAACGCTTCGCTTTCAACATAGGCACTAAAGTATTAAAACGCGTCCCGCTATTAATTCTAAATCCATTCGACAGAAAAATTTCAGAATCCACCCAGCCTTTTCCAACACCTGCAGAGTATCGCTTCAATTGTTGCAAGCTATTTATCTCTGAATAAAGATCAGCATCTTCTTTACGAACGATTAACTTTCTGTAACCCAACAAACCATTATATAAATCTCTATCTATTCGAATCGCAGGATCCAACCCCTTAACGCTCGCTGGCCGCCATGGGCCAATTTGCACATTTAATATTTGACCTCGACTCAATTCGCGCCTAACCCTTGCCGTGGTGTAATCGGCCGCAATTCGCTTGAGCTCATAGTGCCCATATTTGGATTTTGACTTTTCTAAAACCAAACCTAACAATTCGTATTGATAATTATCACGAATGGGCGTATTCCCCCAATCCCAATAACGAATCTCCGCGACTGCTGAATGGGTGTCTTTAGCCTGACACAAAGGTGAAAGGCTAATAATGGACACAAAAATAAAGAAATACTTAATTATCAATGTCGAATGATCCAGCATTGGTGAATTTTAGAATTGCGTTTGAAATCTTCATCAATCGTTTTCGCCGATATATTGTCAATGTTATAGGCAGTCAATGCCGCGGCATCCAATTCAAAACTGCGCAGATTATTGGAAAATATCAAAATACCTTTTTCATCCAAAGCGCGCATGGATTTATGAATTAAGTCGACATGGTCGCGCTGAATATCCAATACATCATCCATACGTTTTGAATTGGAAAAACTGGGTGGATCCAGCAAAATCAAATCGAATAACTGATCATTTTCTTCCAGCCATTGCAAACAATCCATTTGAACCAAACGATTTTTGGATTCGCTTAAACCATTCAGTGCAAAGTTTTTTTTGGCCCAATTCAAGTAAGTATTCGACATATCCACACTGACTGTATAACGCGCAGCATTCATAGCGGCATGCACGCTAGCGCTGGCGGTATAACAAAACAAATTCAGGAAACGTTTATCTTTTGCCTGCTCCGCAATCAGTTTGCGAACAGGCCTGTGATCCAAAAATAGACCTGTATCCAAATATTGCCAAAGATTGATATGTAATTTACTAATCCCCTCATGAACACTAAATAAATCACCGGTGGGCGTTTCCTGTACTTTCTCGTATTGGGTTTTACCTTTATTACGACGGCGTTGTTTGTAACTGATTTGCGATTGCGGAATATTTAAAACATAAGGAACTGCCAAGGTGATTTCCTGAAAACGTGCGGCCGCTTTTTCTTCATCGACTGATTTAGGCGCAGCATATTCCTGCACATGGGCGTAAATTGTTTCTGGTTGGCCAGGTTGCGTTTGTCCGACGTAAACATCAATTGCTGCAGAATATTCCGGCATATCCGCATCATAAAGCCGGTAACAACTGATTTGATTGGCTTTAAGCCATTTATCCAATTGCTTTTTATTTTTCAGCAATCGGTTCGCCAACATTTGTGCGCCAGGCGTTAAGGCTTGCTCGCGCTCTTGCTGAATCGCTTCTTTTACTTTTTCTTCTGCTGCTTGACGTTTATTGTCATCAACACTGAAACGCTCATCTTGTTCAACACGACTTTTAACAAAGGCATCCTGATCAATCGAAAAAGTCAGTAATTCACTGGCAATAGTGCCATTAAAAAATTTGTATTTCTTGTCAGCGCGCAGCCCCATCTGTTTTCCCAGTTCAGGATTACCGGTAAATATAGCCGCCTGCCATCCTTGAAATTCATTGCGTAAACGCTCACCCAAATGTGCGTACAAAATTTTCAAAGATTCAATATCACCCAAACGTTCACCGTAAGGTGGGTTGGTTAAAATCAAACCTGAATTCAATTGTTTATGCGTAGGTTTTTTAAATTCACCCACTTCTTTGCGCGACACACGCAACCAATGATCCAACTCTGCAGTCACAATATTTTCTTCTGCTGCTCGAATAACTGATAAATCCGCATCATAACCACGAATCTCTGGCAGATGCATATTTGCCAACCCTAATTTTTTTCGTTGATGGGCCTCGTCGCGCAATTCCAACCAAATATCATTTTGATGATTTAACCATCGCTCAAAACCAAAACTGGCACGCGCTAATCCTGGTGCAATATCGGCTGCAATTAATGCGGCTTCAATTAAAAAAGTTCCTGATCCACACATAGGATCCAGTAACGCCCCACCCTCTTTGGCAATTTGCGGCCAACCAGCACGCAATAAAATACCCGCAGCCAAATTTTCTTTTAAAGGCGCAATGCCTTGTTTCAAACGATAGCCGCGACGATGCAAACTATCGCCGGATAAATCGATACTGATAATTAAATTATTTTTCGATAAACGCGCGTTAACACGCAGATCGGGATCGCGTTTGGCGATGGATGGGCGTGATCCAGAAAAATCACGCAGGCAATCCACAATGGCATCTTTAATTTTCATCGCACCAAATTGTGTATTGCGGATTGCATCATTACTACCAACAAAATCAATCAACAAACTACCACTAGGGCTAATATGTTCTTGCCAGGGAAGTTTACGCACACCTTCGTAAAGCTCTTCCTGACTGGAAACCGGAAATGTATCCAAAGGCAATAAAATTTTATTGGCCAGACGTGACCAGAGATTCACTTTATACGCGAGGCGAATATCGCCAGAGAAATAAACACCGGCAACTGTCTCACGCAGATCAGTTGCACCTAAATCAGTTAACTCTTGAAAAAGCAGCCCTTCAAGGCTTTTAGGGCAAGTCGCAAAAAATTGGTAAGTCATGCAAAGGTCACTCAAAAACTGAAGCTTGAAGTATACCTAGCTGACTTTTTCTAATACATCCATTTCTTGATGGCAACGAATAATTAAATTGGCGTACACACCTTTAAGTTCTGATAAGGCGCGAACCAGTGTGGATTTATCCTCTTGATTCGCCGCTATGACTTTTTCAATCAGGCTTGCACAGATGGCGTCCAATTGACGAATTTTTTCCCAATCTTCCAATTGTGCCGCTTGATTTAATTCACCCTGAACCGAGCGCAAAGCTGTAATACCAGCTTCTCCTGCATAATAATTTTCAACCAGTGTTAACTTCATGGTTATTTCCTCACGTCAGGGCCAATCGCATCCCAAGCTTGTTTGATTTCACTCAATAACCGACCGCATTCATCCAGATACTCAGGCTTGTTTTCATGATTGGCCTGAATCAACCGACGAATCACGTAGTCATACAAACTTTCCAGATTAGCAGCGA
The DNA here is from genome assembly GCA_016712405.1 of Cellvibrio sp. GTDB lineage: Bacteria > Pseudomonadota > Gammaproteobacteria > Pseudomonadales > Cellvibrionaceae > Cellvibrio. Next base: position 844,035 of record JADJRD010000001.1, read on the forward strand.
GATGCCCACCTTCAGAATCATTCAAACTACCCTGTAAACCACCCACAATCGCCACTGCCTTACCTATCAACTCACCTTTGCGAGCCACTTGTTTCTGCAACATCGCACCTTTGGCTTGCGCAATTCGCTCCAAAGCACCTTCAAATAACATTTGGATCAAACGATGCGGGCTAGCATCTTCAACACTGGACTGGACCTTGACATTGGAATAACGCTGAGCGGCGGAATAAGCATTCATACAACACCCTGTATTCTGATTTGGAGTATTTAAGCTAGCGGCAATTAGCCAAATAACTTGAGGGGGTTGCGCGAATGAAAATACTGTATATAATCACACTAACTGTATAAATAAACAGATAACGGAGAAGCTAAATGCTCAACCTTACATCACGCCAGGAACAAGTTTTGAGCCTTATCAAAAAATACGCGGAAGAAACAGGTTATCCCCCTACCCGCGCCGAAATAGCTGAAATTCTTGGGTTCAAATCAGCTAACGCCGCAGAAGAACATATCAAAGCCTTGGCTCGCAAAGGGGCTATTGAGATCATACCTGGCGCCTCACGTGGAATTCGCCTACCTGAAGAAGCTCAATATTTAGGTGTTCCAATAATCGGACAAGTCGCGGCAGGTAGCCCCATTCTGGCTCAGGAACATATAGAAGATTACTGCAATATTCCTAATCAATTTTTTAATCCAACTGCTGATTACTTCTTACGCGTCAAAGGCATGAGCATGAAAGATATTGGCATTCTTGATGGTGATTTATTGGCAGTTCACAGCACTCAACAAGCACGCAATGGTCAAATTGTAGTGGCTCGAATTGATGAAGAAGTCACAGTAAAACGCTTCAAGAAAACTAACAACAATTCAATCGTTGAACTCTGGCCAGAAAACCCTGAGTTTGATGTGATCACAGTCGATTTGCGTAAACAAGAGTTCACCATCGAAGGTTTAAGTGTGGGAGTAATTCGCCGTGACTAGTCCTTATCAAATTCAACCGCAATCAGTTCCAACAAAAGCATTCGGCGTAACCGAGTTGGTACTCACCAGTGAAAACGCTGATCAGTTACATTTGCTTTTACCTATGCTGGCTTACTTAAGTCATCACTCTGATAATCGTTGGATCACCTGGATATCGCCCAAATACCTCAGCCGCGAGATCTTGGTTGCTTATGGAGTTAATATTAATTGTCTCCAACTGATTCATTGTCAGGATGACAATCCCCTCTGGGTTATTTGGGAGGCATTAGCGTCAGGTACCAGCAATACTGTCATCGCCAGCCCAGGCCGATTGAGCGAAAAAGAATTAATGCAATTGGAAATCGCAGCAACTAAAGGCGAGTGCCAGGGGTTATTATTACGATCACGTCATTGATACTAAATCGTCCGGCACTAAATTATCAAAAAGCAATACAGAGTTCATGAATGAATTATTTATCTGAATTTTCGATAACAAAAAAGTGGCCTGCCACCCAACCAAGTTTGTTACAACTCTATTCTTTACCTACGCCCAATGGCGTAAAAGTTTCAATCATGCTTGAAGAAATAGGCCTGGAATATGAGCCTCACCTCGTCAGTTTTGAAACTAATGATCAGCTATCCCCTGAATTTTTATCTTTGAATCCCAATAACAAAATACCCGCAATAATTGATCCTAATGGACCCAATGGAAAACCTATTGCACTGTTTGAATCTGGTGCAATCCTAATTTATCTTGCTGAAAAATCAGCACAACTGCTCCCTTTGAATCCCGCAAAACGATATGAGACTTTACAGTGGCTCATGTTTCAGATGGGTGGTATTGGGCCCATGTTTGGACAAGTAGGGTTTTTCAATAAGTTTGCCGGAAAACATTATGAAGACAAACGACCACTGAATCGCTATATCTCGGAATCGAAACGTCTTTTATCTGTTTTAGAAGGTCGCCTTCAAAATCAAGAATGGGTGATGGGTGATACTTACACTATTGCAGATATAGCGATATTTCCCTGGGTGAGAAATTTAATTGGTTTTTACGAAGCGGCGGATTTGGTGGAGATTCAAAACTTTCCGAGCATTATACGCTCATTGAATATTTTCTTGGCGCGCCCGGCTGTGGTTCGCGGATTAACTATTCCATCACTAAAAAATTAACTTAGTGCAGAACATAACCCTCAACATGATCTGTCTCTTCCTGCGCGTCATGAAACTCCTGGTCTTGAGTTTCTTCGTTCGCTGCATCCATACCCGCCTCAATCATGGACTTGGCTACCTCAAACTTGGACCCACCCAAATAATTCAGTGACTCTTCAGAGAACTGAATACGCACAAACGGCTCAGAAGATTCGTCATCGACTCGACGCAACACTACATCGCCATTCGATAACTCAACAATTTCATACAAGGACATAACAACCCCACAAATAAAAAGCGGTGGCATTCTACCACCGCTTACCAAGCTTATTGTGAGGGCTCGTTGAAAATTAATTCAGACGCTCAATAACCGTCGTAATACCCTGCCCTAAACCAATACACATAGTAGAAACGCCCAGGTTCACATTTCTATCTTGCATAACCGTCAGTAAAGAACCCGTAATACGAACACCCGAGCAACCAAATGGATGACCCAATGCAATTGCACCACCATGAGCATTCACTTTGTCCATTTTGTCCAATAATTTAAGGTCTTTTAATACTGGCAAAGCTTGAGCGGCGAAGGCTTCATTTAGTTCCACTGTTCCAATATCATCCATAGTAAGCCCAGCGACTTTCAGCGCTTTTTCCGTTGAAGGAACAGGTCCATACCCCATAATCGAGGGATCAACACCGGCCAATCCCATAGAAACCACTTTGGCAATTGGAGTTAAGCCCAATGATTGAGCACGCTCTGCGGACATAACCAACATCACAGACGCACCATCCGAGAGTTGTGATGAGCTACCTGCCGTAACCTGTCCATTTTTAGGATCAAAAGCTGGCGGCAATTTTGCCAAACCATCATCAGTAGTTTCGGCACGAATGGTTTCATCTTGATCAACCATTATCGGAAACCCATCAGCGTTGTGTCCTGCAACGGCGATAATTTCTTTAGCGAATTTTCCATTGCTACGCGCTTGCGCTGCTAACTGATGTGAGCGCGCACTGAACTCATCCATTTGTTGACGGTTTATTCCATGCAGCAATGCAAGATATTCTGCCGTCATACCCATATTTCCTGCGGCTTTGGCAACGGATAATCCCATTAATGGATTAATACTCACCGATTCATACATGGGTAAATGCCCCATGTGTTCAACACCACCAATTAAATACACATCACCCAAATTTGCACGAATGTTGGCAGTTGCAATATGCAAAGCCGCCATGGATGAACCACACAAACGATTAATCGTTTGTGCAGGAATCGTGTGCGGCAAACCCGCCAACAATAAAATATTGCGTGCGACATTAAAGGCTTGCTCTTCACGTTGCATCACGCAACCCCAAAGCATGTCATCAATAGTCGAAGGATCAAATTTGGGATTACGCGCCAGCAAACCGCGAATAATTGTTGCCGAAATATCATCAGCACGTACGTTGCGGAAACATCCATTTTTTGAACGCCCCATAGCACTGCGGGCATAATCAACAATAACGGCATCACGTGGTTGTAAACTCATTTTCTTTACTCCTTAGCCGTAAAATTTTTGATTGTTAACAGCAAGTGCTTTGATATTATCCGGTGCAGTATAGAGTGCGCCAAGCGATGAAAATTTTTCTGTTAATTCACAAAATGCTTTCGCACCGATTGAATCCAGCCAGCGGAATACACCACCACGGAATGGAGGGAATCCAGTTCCATACACCAAGGCCATATCCGCTTCTGCGGCCGTTTCGACTATGCCTTCCTGCAGACAACGTGCAAGCTCAGTCGCCATGGGTATCATCATGCGTGAAATAATATCTTCATCAGAAATTTCAATGGTATTCTGAATAACGGGTTTCAATATATCAGCCACTTCTTTGGCTGCAACTTTTGCAGGCTTGCCTTTTTTATCTAATTCGTAATTATAAAAACCTTGATTATTTTTCTGCCCTAATCGACCTGCGGCAAAGAGTACATCGGTACAAGAAGTGAAATCACGTTTCATACGATCAGGAAAACCTTCGGCCATGACTTTCTCGGCGTGAACTGCCGTATCCAAACCCACTACATCCAATAAATAAGCAGGCCCCATTGGCCAACCCCAGGTTTCCATTAATTTATCAATGCGTTGAAAATCGACACCATCGCGAATCAATAATGCAAAACCAGCGAGATAAGGAAACAAAACTCGATTCACTAAAAATCCAGGGCAATCTTTTACGACAATTGGTTTTTTCCCCATAGCATTTGCATAAGCCACGGTTCTCGCGATGGCAGTATCAGACGTTTTTGCACCGCGAATCACTTCCACTAACGGCATCATGTGCACGGGATTAAAAAAGTGCATGCCACAAAAGTTTTCTGGACGCTTTAATGCCTCTGCTAAAAAACTGATGGAAATGGTTGAAGTATTAGATGCGATAATGGTATCGGCACTGACTTTTTCTTCTGCTTCGGCTAATACCGCTTTTTTCACTTTAGGATTTTCAACAACAGCTTCAACTACAATATCCACCTGATCAAAACCATCGTAACTTAACGCAGGATCAATTCGATTTAAGACTTCACCCATTTCGGCTGCCGTCATTTTTTTACGTTCAACACGTTTATTTAATAATTTATTGGCTTCAGCCAAACCCATGTCCAATCCCTTCTGGGCAATATCTTTCATTTTGATAGGAATCGATTTGGATGCTGATTGATAAGCAATGCCTCCACCCATGATACCGGCGCCTAACACTGCGGCTTGTGCAATTTTTTTATCGGATTTTTCTCCCAACTTTTCGCTTTTTTACCCAACATTTGCTCATTGATAAAAATACCCACCAATGAATGCGCAACGGGTGTGCTGGCCATCTTGGCGAAATTTTCAGCCTCACATTGCACCGCTTCATCTCGACCTTTATCTGCGCCTTTTTGCATAGCCTTAATGGCAGAAACCGGAGCTGGATAATTTTTTCCCGCTTGGCCTCCCACAAATGCTTTCGAGGTTTCAAACGCCATCATAGATTCGATGAAATTTAATTTCAGTGGCGATTTTTTTTGTTCGCGGCGAGCGAGATAATCAAATTTTCCGCTTATACATTGCTGCAAAGTAAACAAAGCAGCATCTCGTAATTTTGCTGGTTCAACAACGGCATCAACCACGCGTGCTGTTAATGCTTCTTCAGCAGAATTTTCTTTTCCAGCGGCAATCCATTCTACCGCCGTATCCAAGCCTGCAACGCGCGGCAAGCGTACTGTGCCACCCCAACCAGGGATAATTCCTAATTTGGTTTCAGGCAATCCCACTTTAGCAGCAGTGGATGCTATACGGTAATCGCAGGCCAAACACACTTCCATTCCACCGCCCAATGCAAAACCATTAATCGCAACGACAGTGGGAAATGGCAAATCCTCGAGTCGATTATTATTGATATTGTTGGGCGCAAGATGCGCTGAGATTTGATCGGGGGACGAGGTAAATACTGCGGTAAATTCCATTATGTCAGCGCCTACCACAAAGACATCTTTGGCGCTGGTCAACAACAAACCTTTGATGTTTTTTGATTGCTCCAGAATATCAAGCGCCTGTGCCAACTCCGTCACGGCCAGTCGATTAAATTTGTTGACCGATTCGCCTTGCAAATCAAAACAAAGCTCGGCAATTCCGTCAGGTTGTAAATTCAGTGTGAAGGCTTTTCCTTGAAACATAGTCAGTATCTCGTAATTGAAAAGTGAATGTTTTACTGAGTGTAGCAGCTTGATTTCAGCTTGCCCAAAATGGTGCGCTATTCGTATGCACTCAGACTCGCCAGCATCAATTCTGCACTGGCTGACTGCGAATTAACCAACCGATAGGCTTGTTGGCTCCTGATAAAGAAACCCTCTCCTGCTTTGATATTGTAAATCTGATTTCCCATATACAAATCCAGTTCGCCGCTCATCAGCCAGCCAGTTAAGTGGGTATCCGCTATTTTTAACAGACTACTTGAATTGGGTTGAAAATTTATCCGCGACAGAAAGGGTTGTTGTGTTAATCCAGTTTTTTGTAATCGCTGCGCAATGACCCCATCCGCAACTGGATGGGCATTAGCTGCAATATCGATTGATGTCACAACCGGAGATCGTTCAGATAATAATTGGCTAGAAAAAAACTCAGCCAAGCTTAGAGGAAATGCATTCAGGATTTTATCAAGGCTTTGAACACTGGGACTGACCTGCCCCTGTTCAATCATAGAAATATTGCTATTGGTCACGCCCGCTCTTTTGGCTAATTCACGCTGCGACAAACCAAAAGCTTCCCTTAGCGATCTCAGTCTCTGGCCAAGATGACTATTGAAAATATCAGATGCAGGGACTTCAGAGGAAAAAACGTCAGCAGGAGGAAAGTCTGTATCCACATTATTCTCGCTTGTCTATTTAGAAGCGATCGATGAGATCAAACCAGGAAGGGAAATGGCCTCAGGACTTAGAGGCCAATAATGCATCTCTTTCATTGCTTGGCAGATTATCAACGATCAACTGGTAAGAATGATCAATCATACGTTGAATCTGAGCTGGAGGAATAGACCCATCCAGCATGATGGTATTCCAGTGTTTTTTATTCATCTGAAATCCGGGATGAACTGCCGGATATTGTTCACGCAATTGGATAGCTAAATCAGGATCACACTTCAAGCTGACCCTCGGTGAACCACCCTCTGCTGTTAAGGTTGCAAACATCTTATGGCAAACCTTGTAAACCGCGAGATCCTGTTGCCCTGAAGGAAACAGTTCTTTCGATTGATGTTTGCTCAATAAATATTGCTGTGTAGATAAGAAATCCATGTTTTAGTCCTTTATCGAACAACGTTGACTTGATCGATGACTGAGGGTTAAACAGAGTTATGCCGTAAATTGGGGCGCCATTGTGCATCACTCTTTTAGGAAACGATAGAGCACATGGCATTTAATTCATCAGAACTTTCGTTTAAACAGAAAAAATGCGTCGAACACTCTCCCAGACTAGCACATATCATCAAGAGTCCAGTGTATGTCATACACTTTTTTTAAAAAGAGGTTCGTCGATACTCACGATATTCCGGCACCCAAAAATGTTTTTCTATAGTCTCAGCTAATAGTTCATCGGGTATAGCTAAGGCCACACCGTCAATAATTGCTTGCCTATAAACAGCCAACGCAATTTTTCGACTAACCTGTCGGATTTCTGACAGTGAAGGTAACAAAGCGGCATCAGGATTTTTAGCAGTTGGAGAGGCATCAGCCAAAGCACTACTGGCTGCCATCATCATATTATCCGTAATACGATTGGCTCCTGATGCGACCACCCCCAAACCCAAACCCGGAAAGATGTAACTATTGTTGCACTGAGCAATCTCCACCACTTTATCGCCCATATCCACCGGATCAAAAGGGCTTCCTGTTGCCACAAGCCCATCGCCATTAGTCCAACGTAAAATATCCGCAGGTTGAGCCTCAACCTGCGAATTCGGGTTAGATAACGCCAAAACGATGGGGCGATTTGAAAAGCTATTCAGAGATTCAATAATCGTTTTTGTGAATAATCCCGGTTGCCCAGAAACGCCTATCAGGACTGTTGCTTTTGCCGAGGCAACCAGATCTTCAAGGCTGATCGATTTCCCAAACCCCCATGCATTGACAACCTCGTCCGACGTAACGAAAGGTCGCTGAAAGTCCAATATGTTAGGGGTGGAATTTTGCAACAACCCATCTTTACTGTATAAAAAAATCTGCGAGCGGGCTTGTTGTTCCGTTATCCCCTCTCTCATCATTTGTTTAATAATATGGTTGGCAATTCCACAGCCGGCTGAACCTGCTCCCGCAAATACAATTCGCTGATCAGATAATGTTTCTTTTTTTGCGCTACAGGCTGACAACAAAGTTCCAACTGCGACAGCAGCGGTGCCTTGAATATCATCGTTAAAACAACACAAATCGTCTCGATAAAGTTGCAATAAAGGTGTTGCGTGATCTAAAGCAAAATCTTCAAACTGCAATAACACTTTTGGCCAACGGCGTTTCACAGCTTGAATAAACTGATCGATAAAATGGTAATAATCCTCACCGCCTATACGCGGGTGCCGCCATCCCATATACATAGGATCATCCAGCAAAGACGCATTATTGGTTCCAACATCCAAAGTAATCGGCAGGGTATAGGCGGGGCTGATACCACCGCAAGCCGTGTATAAACACAGTTTGCCAATAGGAATTCCCATTCCGCCAATACCTTGATCGCCCAATCCTAAAATACGCTCTCCATCTGTCACCACAATGACTTTCACATTGTGTTTGGTCGCATTTTGTAAAATATCATCAATACGATCCCTATCAGGATAGGAAATAAACAAGCCTCTTTTTCGACGATATATTTTTGAAAATTGTTGGCATGCCTGACCAACAGTTGGGGTATAAATCAGCGGCATAATTTCTTGAAGATGATTCACCACCAATTTGTAATAAGCCGTTTCGTTAATATCCTGAATATTGCGCAAATAAATGTGTTTATCGAGCAGGCTATGAAAGGAGCAGAGTTGTTGGTAGAGCCGCGATTCCTGCTCCTCAATTGTTTCAATGTTGTAGGGCAAAAGTCCTTCCAGATTAAATTGTTGGCGCTCACGCTGGCTAAATGCACTGCCTTTGTTGAGAAGTGCCGACTCCAATAACGCTGGGCCAGCAAAAGGGATATAAATTGGGCGTTTTTTTGGCATGACGATACCCACTGGGTTAAATAATTTGTTAACGATAGCGCAAAAACAGACTGTATAATCCTTCCCCCGCTTTTTATCCAATGAATTTTCTTTCACAAGAGACAGAGTTACAGCCCAATGGAAAAAACTTATCAGCCCCATACAATCGAACGTCAGTGGTATCAAACCTGGGAAGAAAAGGGTTACTTCAAGCCTGCGGGTGAAGGCAATCCTTATTGCATTATGATCCCTCCGCCGAATGTCACGGGCAGTCTGCATATGGGCCATGGTTTTAACAACGCGGTGATGGACGCATTGATTCGTTATCGTCGTATGAAAGGTGATGATACTTTGTGGCAAGTCGGAACTGACCATGCTGGTATCGCCACACAAATGGTGGTTGAGCGCCAATTGGCTGCGCAAGGTGTGAGTCGTCATGATCTTGGCCGCGATAAATTTCTTGAAAAAGTCTGGGAATGGAAAGAACAATCCGGCGGCACCATCACTCGCCAAATTCGTCGCCTGGGCTCATCGGTTGATTGGTCACGTGAACGCTTCACTATGGATGAGGGTTTATCCAAAGCCGTACAAGAAGCATTTGTACGCTTATATGAAGACGGTTTGATTTATCGAGGAAAAAGATTAGTCAATTGGGATCCCAAATTACACACCGCTATTTCTGATCTCGAAGTTGAAAATCACGATGAAAAAGGTTTTCTTTGGAATTTGCGTTATCCATTAGCGAATGGCGCCACCACTGCTGAAGGAAAAAATTATTTAGTCGTCGCTACCACTCGCCCCGAAACCATGTTGGGTGATAGCGCTGTTGCGGTTCATCCTGAAGATGAGCGCTATAAATCTTTGATTGGCAAATTTGTTTTGCTGCCACTCGTTAATCGATTAATTCCGATTGTTGCGGATGATTATGTTGATCGCGAATTTGGAACTGGCTGCGTAAAAATTACACCTGCACATGATTTCAATGACTATGAAGTGGGCAAACGCCACAACCTACCGTTAATTAATGTGTTAGATAAACACGCAGCTGTTTTAAGTAGCGCACAAATTTTTAATTTGGATGGCAGCCTCAATACTCAACTCGATGGCACACTGCCAACAGAATTTGCTGGGCTTGATCGTTACGAAGCACGCAAACAAATTGTTGCAGCATTTGAAGTAGCAGGCTTGTTAGAAAAAATTGATGATCACGCATTAAAAGTTCCGCGCGGTGATCGCTCCGGTGTTGTGATTGAACCCTGGTTAACTGACCAATGGTATGTGAGCACCAAACCACTTGCTGAACCGGCAATTGCCGCCGTTGAAGATGGACGCATTCAATTTGTACCCAAGCAATATGAAAATATGTATTTCTCTTGGATGCGCGATATTCAGGATTGGTGTATCAGCCGTCAACTCTGGTGGGGCCACAGAATTCCCGCTTGGTATGACGCCAGCGGAAAAGTTTACGTAGGCCGTAACGAAGCAGAAGTTCGCGAAAAATATAATCTCAACTCTGAAATAAAATTAAATCAGGATGAAGATGTATTGGATACCTGGTTTAGTTCCGGCTTATGGACTTTCTCAACTTTAGGTTGGCCAGAACAAACGGAATTTTTGAAAAAATTTCATCCAACCGATTTATTAGTAACTGGTTTCGATATTATTTTCTTCTGGGTTGCGCGCATGATTATGCTCACCATGCATTTGGTGAAGCATGAAGATGGCACAGCACAAATCCCCTTCAAAACCGTTTATGTTCACGGCTTGGTACGCGATAGCCAAGGCCAAAAAATGTCGAAATCAAAAGGCAATGTGCTCGATCCACTCGACATTATTGACGGCATTGATTTGGAAACTTTGGTGCAAAAACGCACTACCGGTTTGATGAATCCAAAAGACGCACAAAAAATCGACAAACACACCCGCAAAGAATATCCCGAAGGCATTCAAGCTTACGGCACAGATGCATTGCGTTTTACTTTTTGCTCTCTTGCCTCAACCGGCCGCGATATTAAATTTGATATGGGGCGCGTTGAAGGTTACAGAAACTTCTGCAATAAAATCTGGAATGCCACTCGTTATGTGCTGATGCAATGTGAAGATCAGGATTGTGCGCAGGACGATGTGCAGGAAAGCACAAGTGTCGCGGAAGACAGGAAGTCGGGAGCGACCGGATCTACCGACTATGAATTATCAGTCGCCGATAAATGGATCATCAGCAAATTGCAATTAGCCGAAAAACAAGTTGCAGAAGCACTGGATTCCTATCGTTTGGATTTAGCCGCGCAAGCCATTTATGAATTTATCTGGAATGAATATTGTGATTGGTATTTGGAATTATCCAAACCTATATTATTTGATAAATCCGAGGGCAGCGAAGCCAGCAAAAAAGGCACACGTCGTACTTTGATTAGAGTGCTCGAAACGACTTTACGATTAACTCATCCATTAATGCCTTTTATCACTGAAGAAATTTGGCAAAAAATTAAACCTCTCGCTGGCGTAAAAGGCGAGACCATTATGCAGGCGAAATATCCTGTTGCAGATGAAACCAAAATTGATCAACAAGCATTAAAAGATGTTGAATGGTTACAAGCGGTAATTCTAGGCGTGCGCAATATTCGCGGTGAAATGAATATTTCTCCCGCTAAAGATTTAACAGTGCTTTTCAAAAACGGCACGACCGAAGACAAACTGCGCCTGGAATCCAATCAACAATTTTTGAAAAAATTGGCATCACTGGAATCAGTGACTTGGTTAAATCCTGGCGATGAAGAACCCATGTCGGCAACAACACTGGTAGGCCAAATGGAAATTTTAGTTCCTATGGCTGGCATTATTGACAAAGACGCCGAAATTGCTCGCCTAACTAAAGAATTAACTAAGTTAACGCAAGATATTGAACGCACAGAAACCAAACTCAGCAACGCCGCATTTGTTGAAAAGGCGCCAGTGGAAGTTGTAGCCAACGAACGCAATCGCGTCGCTGAAAATAAAATGTCGGTAGAAAAGTTGCGCGAACAAATTCAGAAGATAGCCAACTTATGAAGACAAAAATTTGATCCATATTGTGTTGATTTGGAGCTATAGATTAAATGACGAAAGGTAAAATATTAGCTGTTACTTTGCTTTTAGCTTTTTCTTTTGAGAGCCTCGCAAATGATCATTCTTCAAAATACAGTCTAGATGAAAACGGCATATATCGAATTGATGCCAATAACAACAAACAAATTATTGCATCACCGAGCAGCGAGATGGTTTTTGTTGGCAGCGAGCCCCTTATTTCTCCGAATGAAAACTGGGCATTAATTGATTATGCCGAAGCTCATCCTGGACCGGGACGAGTGGAAGAAATTAAGGCTCTTATTTCGCTTCAAAACGGAGAAATACTGACTGCCGAATTATTTAAAAAGAGATACGGTATCTGGCTAAGCACTTTGACAGAATGGAAAGAGGGTGATCCAGCCACTCTAGTAATAATAGATGAGGATATGGAGATAAAACTGTGAAATTATATCGGTTCATATTCATAACGATCACTCTCGTTTCTATCGTCACCGCCATTATTGCTTTAGCGATAGTTTGTGGGGGACCTGGCAAGGTTCCACCTCTAGCCTCAGTCAACAACCCATTCCATGGACTGGATAAATCCGACATTCCCAAAATTGAACATTACCAAGGGCGCGATGGAACAACACTTGGCTATCGCCATTACCCCCGCTCAAATATTTTGTCAAAAGGAAGTGTTGTTCTTATCCACGGATCTTCAGCAAGCAGCGAAAGCATGCATGTTCTTGCCAAGCAGTTCTCTGCTCAAGGATTCACAGCATACGCTCTCGATATTAGAGGCCATGGTGACTCGGGTACAAAAGGAACGATTGACTATGTAGGTCAACTAGAAGACGACCTCTCCGACTTTATGAAGACAATCCAACCTGCCTCACCATCAACCTTAGTTGGACTATCCGCAGGCGGAGGTTTTGCTCTGCGCTTCGCCGCCGGAGAAAACCAAACTTTATTCCACAGCTACCTTCTTCTAGCTCCATTCCTCAGCCAATCTGCCCCCACATCACGCACTGACGGTGGCGGATGGGTTTCAGTAGGGATACCGAGAATTATCGGCCTTACAATTCTCAATAATTTCGGCATACATCAACTCAATAATTTACCTGTGATGAACTATGCACTTAACGATGAGGCCAAAAAATTCCTCACCCCAACTTACTCATACAGCCTGAAACTAATTTTCGCCCTCATCCCGACTACAAAGACGATATGAAACGAGTAACCCGCCCCTGTATGGTGATCTTAGGCGCGGAAGATGAAATTTTCTTTTCTGAAAAATTCGAGTCAGCCATTCACGAAGTACGACCAGATTGGCCCGTCTTATTCATACCGGATGTGGGGCATACATCTCTCATCGTCAACACAACGGCCGTTTCTACAATAATTACGAATGTCTCAAAATTGCAGGAAGAACAGAAATAGACTCTTTTGCACAAATCAACGTAAATCAGCATTTAAGTTCATGATGTGAGAAAATAGGGCATCGCAATAGAGAATGCAAAAATGTCTTGAAAAAATACTAAACAAATCAGTTTTGCCTACACGCTGCCTCAATTGAGTAATCGGCAACACCTCTTTTGTGGATTCTTCCATTCAATATTCAACTGGCCGACCCACCACATAAATCCGTTGATCCGTTTCTTGATCGGTGACTATCACATGCACTAAATACCATTTACCTTGGCTGCGCTCAGCGTTGACAAAGACTTCGGCCTCCTTATCTGTCCCCTCTACTGTGTATTGAAAAGTTGCCAGTCCGCTATCCCCCGACTCACTGATGTTCCCAGTGACAAAAAAACTGAATTCAAGCTTTTTACCTAGCATTCGCTTAACACGGGAATCATGTTGGATCAGTTTCACCGATTTTTGGTAAACATCCCCTTTCATCATCTTCATGATGCCAGCGAGAAACAACATAACAACAGCTGCCAACAATAGAGTTCAGACAACCGTTATCTGTATAAGCTTGAGATTTTTCATCGCCCCACCTAAAAGTACGGGATACGCTATTGACTATAGCACCGAAATTCACCTGTCACTAAAGCGACATATTGTGAAATTTCAACACTATTCAAGCTGTTGTGCCAGGTTTGTCATAAAACTGAAATACTATTTCACAAGAATCGACACATTATTAGTTGATTCTATTGAGCGAGATTTTCCTGTGTCTTCAACCTACTTTAACCGTGAACTCAGCCTGCTCGAATTCAACCGACGGGTTTTGCAGCAAGCTAGCAATCCCGATCTGCCCATCATGGAACGGTTGCGGTTTCTGTGTATTTTTTCGACCAACCTTGACGAATTTTTTGAGGTCCGAGTGGGCGGCCTGATTGAAATGCAGGATCGTGTATCACCGCTCAACCTCTACCTGATGGGTTGACACCTCAAGAGTCACTCTCCGAAATATCGCGACGCGCACATGCACTGGTAGAAGAACAATACGCAATTCTGAATCAGGAGATTTTGCCTCTACTCAGCAATGAATGCATTAGAGTATTGACACGCGAAAGCTGGACACAGCCACAGATCAATTACCTTAAAGAAATATTCCACCAAGACATATTGCCAGTGTTAAGCCCCATAGGGTTAGACCCCGCCCACCCCTTCCCTCGGATTCTGAATAAAAGTTTAAATTTTATTGTAAAACTGGATGGGAAAGATGCCTTCGGCCGAAATTCTGGCCGCGCAATAGTACAAGTCCCCCGATCGCTCCCACACTTGATCGAACTTCCTGAAGAGTTTGCCGCTGATGGTCGCGCATTTGTGTTCATATCCTCCATCATTAATTATTTCATGACCGAAATTTTTATTGGCATGACAGTGCTCGAGCGCTATCAATTCAGGCTGACCCGCAACTCAGATATTTTTTTAGATGAAGAAGAAACTGAAGATTTATTGCGCGCAGTTCAAGGAGAATTGATTCATCGACAGTATGGCGACGAAGTCAGATTGGAAATCACCCATCATTGCCCATCAGACCTCGAAGAGTTTTTACAAGCGCGCTGCGATATTAATCGAGATGCAATTTATCGAATTCCAGGCTCAGTAAATCTTAATCGCTTCAGTGATTTGTTTGATTTGATAAAAGATCAAAAATATTATTTCAAACCTTTTACTCAAAACATGCCGAAAATGTTAAAACGTAACAAATCCTATTTTGATGCGTTACAAAAACAAGATATTTTACTCCACCATCCTTTTGATTCATTTCAAGCCGTGGTAGATTTTTTTACGCGAGGCCGCCACTGATCCTAATGTACTAGCAATAAAACAAACACTGTATCGAACCGGACTCAATTCCCCTATAGTCGAAGCGCTGGTCACTGCAGCCAAAGCTGGAAAAGAAGTCACGGTCATTATTGAATTGCGCGCACGTTTTGATGAAGAACAAAATGTGCAATTAGCTGAACGACTACAACGATACGGCATTCATGTTATTTATGGAGTCGTGGGGTATAAAACACATGCAAAAATGATTCTAGTTGCACGTCGCGAATCGAATGGCTTGCGTTATTACGTACACTTGGGAACCGGTAATTATCATCCCAAAACCAGTAAAATTTATACAGACTACGGCTTACTCTCTGCGGATAAAGAATTGGGGGAAGATGTTTATCGTGTATTTTTACAACTCTCCAGTATGGGCAAAGCCTCCAAAATGGAATCCATACTCTACGCGCCCTTTACACTGCATAAAGGCATGATTCGTTTAATTCGCACTGAAAAAGAACACGCAGAGCAAGGTCGTTCTGCGCATATCATTGCCAAGATGAATGCACTCTATGACGAAGAACTTGTGAATGAACTTTATGCTGCATCACAAGCCGGAGTAAAAATTGATTTAATTGTGCGCGGAGTGTGCCAACTCATTCCAGGAATTCCGGGTTTATCTGACAACATTTCTGTGCGCTCCATCGTTGGCCGCTTTCTTGAACATCACCGTGTATTTTATTTTGAAAATGACGGAAACCCCCAAGTCTATTGCTCTAGTGCCGATTGGATGATGCGCAATATGTTTCATCGAGTGGAAGTCTGCTTTCCGATTAAAAACAAAAAGATTCGCGATAGAATTATCGAAGACATTAATCTATATGTGAATGACAATACAGAAGCCTGGCTACTTCAGCCTAATGGTGAATATCAAAAAAGAATCACAGAAGAGATAAAAATTTGTGCACAAGAAATACTCTTGGAAACTTTATCTGCAACTCAAACCGCTTCAACATCTAATTGATAACCAATTTCTTTGAGGTAGTCTTTTTCAGAGTCAATGTCCGCCAATGTGAGTGGATGCTTTTCAATCCATTTGGCCGATAGTTTCAGAATCAGGCTATTTGAGAATACCTGTAATTTAATCACAGGATTGGTGTCACGAAATCGACTACGATGAAAGATAACCGCTAAGCGCAATAGAATCGCGAGATGCAGAAGATCAGGGTTCTGCATGGGGAAATCTTTTACAGGAAATCGTTTGCGATGTGCCAAGACCAACGCAGACAACTGCTCTTGTTCGGAACGGGAGCAACCCGCCAAATCAACATGACGCACAATATAAGCGCCATGTTTATGATAATCATTATGCGCAATATCCAGGCCGACTTGATACAACTTTGCAGACCAACTCAGTAATTTACTGGCATCCTCTGTTGCCAAATACCATTCACCCGCTACTTGTTTCAATAGTTGAAGTGCTGTCTTTTCTACCGCCAGGCACTTTTCTTGATTAACGTGAAAACGAGCAGCCAAGGCATCTACACTGTCTTGTCGAATATCGCGATTTTCCATTCGCCCTTTCATATCAAACAATAGGCCTTCACGTAAAGCCCAATCAACGGCTTGCATTTCCTTTAATTTAAATGCATCAAATAATGCATTGAGTACAATCACACCACCTAAAAATACGTTTCGCCTTTCATCCGATAAATCATCGAATGGAGCATACAAATTTCCATCAATAAGATACTGACCAATAATTCGTTGTAAAAATTCTGATTTAATAGTGCCATCACTCCATCCTTTTTGACGGCAGACTTTAGCAATGGATTTAATGCTGCCTGACGCACCTAATACTTCCTGCCAATCCTGAATTAAAAAATCGTCTTTTATTGGCTCAACTTCTTGCAAACATGCCACCATTGCACCAGTCACATTACGCTGATTAACCTTACCATCCGCAAAAAAGCGCTTACTGATTGCAACACATCCCATGTTTAAACTTTCTTTCAATAATGGTTTAAAACCTTGCCCCAAAATAATTTCTGTACTTCCCCCGCCAATATCCATCACCAAGCGTTTTCCTTTTGCTGGTGCAACTCCCTGAGCAACCCCCAAATAAATCAATCGAGCCTCTTCATCACCCGAAATAATTTCAATCGGATAGCCTAGAAGTTGTTGTGCCTGCAAGAGAAAGTCGCGCGAATCTTTCATACTACGAAGGGTTTTGGTACCGACAATACGTACATTCCGTGATGGGTAGCCACGCAAGCATTCCCCAAAACGTTTCAGACAGGATAATGCTTTGTCTTTATATTCTTGTGACAAATTACCATCAGCTTGCAAACCAAAACCCAATTGAACTGCTTCCCGTAATTTATCCAATAGTCGTATCTGCCCATTTTCCCAGTGCGCCACAATCATGTGAAAACTATTAGAACCAAGATCAATCGCAACAATATGACTGGCAGGTGTGTATTTTAATGTCGATAAATTAAACATAATGGTAAAGGTAAATAAAATTTAAGTTAGATAGATTATCAATATTTTATATGGCGAATTCAATTGTCACATTGAATTCGCTAAACTCGTGTTAGTATCGGCCTTGGTTACTATAGCCCTGTCACCCACCAATTGGAAACTAATCATGCCTGAACGCTTAGAAAGCCCTGAAAAAGGAACCTACCCAGCATATGGAATATGGTTGTATAAAAATAATAGCTCTGCAATAAAATCACTGAATAAACAACTCAATCCCAGCGCTCATGGCGATCGACTTTGGGATTCCGCCTATTTATTAATGGATTATTTCACGCAACATCCATTAAAAAAGAAACTCAATATTTTGGACATTGGTTGTGGCTGGGGTCCTGCGTCAATATTCATGGCAAAACAATCGCATAAAGTGACAGCGGTGGATATTGATAACCAAGTGTTTGAATATTTGCAATTACAGGCCGACCTGAATCAAGTTGATATCAAAACACTACAATCCAATATGGATAAACTCACCAAAAAAGAATTATCCAAGCATGACATCATTATTGGAGCCGATATTTGTTTCTGGCCAAAGCTGACTAAATCATGGCTTGCTCTGCTTAAACGAGCACAAAAAGCCGGCGTAAAAAAGTTAGTATTAGCTGATCCTGGCCGAACCACATTTTTGAAATTGGTTGAAGAATGTGAAAAACATTGGAAGTGCGAAATGAAAACTTGGTATGCACTGGAACCAAAAAAATTTGAAGGTAGTTTGTTAATTGTGGATCTAAAATCCTAATTTTTTTAGGAGTATTAGTTAACACTCAAGCCAAACCCAACACCTTCTTAACAAAAGGAATTGTTAACTTACGCTGCTCTTGAAGTGAAGCATTATCCAATCGTTGTAATTGCCAAAACAATTCGTTGGTATCGCGTGATAACCGCTGAATCAAATATTGCGCAACTTCATCGTTTAATTCCAGACCTCTGGCTTTAGCTCGCATTTGTAGAGCGGATTGTTTTTCAGTATCGGTCATATTATGCAAATGAAGCGTTAAACCCCATTGCAAGCGCGAAGACAAATCGGGAAGTTGGATAGGCAGCTCCCTTGCGGGCGCATTGGCGGCTATGATCAATTTGTGTTGTGCCGATTTTATGCGATTAAACAAATGAAACAATTCATTTTCCCAATCCTGTCTTCCCATAACAGCTTCTGCACCGTCAAAGCAGATTAAATCCAGGCCATCCAAACTGCGACATAATTCTTCAGGCGAAAAACCCACTAACTCTCTTAGCGGCAAATACTGAAAAGACAATTTTTTTTCCTGTGCATGATGGCAAATCGCCTGCAACAAATGGGTTACACCACTGCCACTGCCCCCCCACAAATAAATAAAATTCTCTTGTGGATCGTCAAAAAAGTTCAACAACGAGGAGACCACCAAGGCATTCTCACTTTGAGCCGACGCAAAAAAATTATCGAAAGTCGCCTCGTCCGACAGACTCAACCCTAAAAAAAGTTGTTCCGGTTTCACCCTTATTCTTCCTGCCAGATATAACGCAAGGGATCATCCGATGTACCGCGAGGGCTATTCATTTCTACTTCGATAGGAAGATCTTCTGAACCAGTCTCGGCTTGCGATTCATCAAGGGTAGTATCGGCTGTTGCACTCTCTATTTCAGACCTTGTAGTTGAAGGAGTGCTAGTAACTGGCACTGTAAATTCCGGCAATAATCGTTTATCCAATAAGAGAGTCGCTGCCAACAATCGTGCATCGCCTTCAATGGTTAAGGCCAAAAATAAACCTTGCTCATTCACCCGAATTAATTCACTTTTCTGCACCAAGGCCAAGCTTTTTAAATAAGCTTGTGATTTTTTCATAGCAGAAAAATGACGGACATTCCCCAGATGCATGTAATAGGTTTGTGCTGCTTGTTGGCCCAAGGTGATGGAGTACTGTGCCGCCAAATGATCGGCCAATTTATTTGCAAAATTCCTAAATAATTCTGGCGCTTCTGCTGTTTGATCTTGCCATTCCTGTTGGCCTGCTGCATCAATCACACGCCATTCCACAACCCAAGGACCCACAGGAACTATTTCGGGCAAGCCCCCATCCTGTGTTTCTATTTCAGTTTCTGTTACTGCTGCAGGTTGAATTTCCGGTTCACGTGTTTTCAGCGGCGTAATGGATTCATCCTGATTCATTTCATTCAATATTTTTGCGGGCGGAATACTGCCTTTCGACACAGGTTGATAACGCGCAATCACTATCACATCCGGTTTATAACGTACCGATGCTGCTTTGATTTTTTCCAAATTGACTTCCCAAATATCATGCGCAGACAAGGCAATATTATCTTCAAGATCCAATTCGGGCGTTTGAATTTTCAATCCGCGTAAATAGGTTTGGGATTGCAATTGTGCCATGGCCATTTCATCCGGTACGCGCTGCAACTCAACAGAATTGGGCAACCCATCTTGATAAGCTGTCCATATCAATACTGTCGGCCTTTGAGTCGGCCACAAGGGAAGCTGTGCTTGTTTTAAGAGTTGATTAACAGCTTGTGCGGAATAATCCAACTGAATGCCAATACGCTGTTGGGGTTTGCCTTCAATGATTTCCGTTTTATTGCCTGTGTAGGAAAAGCTAAAAAGATAACTCGATGCTTTGGGAATAGCAGCCTGGATAATCGGATTCATCAGCGCTTCTCGACGACCTGACGCTCTTACAATCACTTCGCCAAAATAAATACTGGCCGCAGAATTGCGTTCAGAATCCGCCTGACTTTTGACCGTCCCAATGGCACGGTAAATAGGCAAATCTTCAGCCGCTTGCAGGCTGGAAATTGAACAAAGACCAAAGAATAAGCAGCAGGATATGATTAATCGTAGCAAAATAAACCTCGTCGCAATCCCGAATTTTTGTGGGGCACCATTGTAACAGCTTCATTTTCAAAACCCACGCCTAAAGAGTTCACAGCCTCAAAAGACTCTAGACTGAAACCAAATTAATATTGGATAAGCCGCAGGCCATATCCAGAAAAAACGATTTAATCCAAACAAACAAGCATTAGCCAAATGAAATACTGCAGCGATAAAGAGTGCAATATAAAGCGCAACAGTTGAAAAAATTGTTAGCGGAAAAATTAATTCAAATAAAATCACAGCCCAGGACATATAAAACATTAAGGCTGGGTTTGTCGCCCATTGCCTGACTGATTGGCTCACCGGATAAGCAGTGAATGCAAACACATTTTCCAAAGCTTTTCCTGATCGCCATTCAGGATTGATAACCTTCACCCAACCTGCTTGAAAATAAGAAAGTATTAATTGAATCGCCAAATATCCCAAGGCAATTTCCTGCCACAGTTTCGTATGAGTAAAAAGCATTGAAGCTATATGCGACAACCACAAACATAACAAGACCAACAGAGTCATAGTGTCACTGCCACCGTTGTAGGGGCCCTGAAAGCGCTTGATCAGTATTAATGCGATCAACAACAATCCCGTTTCCATCCACACGGGCATGAATCCAACCAATAAAAAACTGGCTAACATCAATCGAAGCCAAGCAAGATATTTTTCCGGATGTTGCCCTCGAATAAACTCCACACTTTGTTGCATTATTGCAAAAGCCAAGATACCTTCCGCTATTCGAACTGCTAATTCCAGCGTCATCACTGCACCCCCCTTTTAACCAAAAAAGGTTTAGCAGAAAAAATCACTTCATCCTTAACAAGATTATCTTCATTGGTAATCACACGAATTCGATAGCAAAAATAAGGGTAATCTTCAGGTAACTGGTTATGACGATTTAATATCCACAATATTCGCCGCGCGATTTCCTGCTCACGAAATTCCGAATACTGATCAAATAAATTTTCCGCACAGGTATTGATGTACAACCGCTCATTCCATTCAGGATTATGCAATAACCGAACAATTCCCTTAGTCAGCTCAATCTTATCCGGTAACACAGAAAATTCTTGCCAAACTTCTGGCTGCTCATCGGTGTATTTTATAAATCCAAAATCAAATCGCGGCGATGGGCCAATGCTGCTGAAGAAGCGCCAGGAGGGGAAGAGTATTGGCAACAAAAATTTAAACATAAATACTATAGAGCCGCCTTCTTCAACCGATCAATCTCATCGCGAATTCTTGCAGCGACTTCAAATTCCAAATCTTTTGCGGCTTGGAACATTTGTTTTTCGAGTTGATCGATGGTCTTCCAAATATCTTTTGGATCTATATTCACTTTGTATTGGGCTTGTCGTTCAGCAATCGCCATAGCTTTGTTGCGTGCGCTGCGACCGCCGGATCCGGGGGCCATTGGGGCATCGAGAATATCGGCGATATTTTTCATGATGCCTTTGGGAACAATTCCATGTTTTAGATTGTGGTCGATTTGTTTTTGTCGACGACGATCGGTTTCTTCTATAGCACGTTGCATTGAGCCAGTGATTCTATCGGCATACAAAATAGCGCGACCATTCAGATTCCTGGCAGCACGACCTATAGTTTGAATCAGTGAGCGATCAGAACGTAAAAAGCCTTCTTTGTCGGCGTCGAGAATGGCAACCAGTGACACTTCGGGCATATCCAAACCTTCGCGCAATAAATTAATGCCGACTAAAACATCGAATTGCCCCAAACGCAAATCACGAATAATTTCCACGCGCTCCACAGTGTCAATATCCGAATGTAAATAACGTACACGCACTTTATGTTCGGCGAGATATTCCGTTAAATCTTCCGCCATACGTTTAGTCAGTGTTGTAATCAAAACCCGTTCATTTTTTTCGTTGCGTAAACGAATTTCCGAAAGCACATCGTCCACTTGCGAAGTCGCGGGACGAACTTCAATAATGGGATCAATTAATCCCGTTGGCCTCACAACTTGCTCAACGACTTGCCCCTGATTTTCTGCTTCATATTTTCCGGGGGTTGCCGAAACCATAATCATTTGCGGCGCAATACGTTCCCATTCATCAAAACGCATGGGGCGATTATCCAATGCTGAAGGCAAACGAAACCCATACTCCACTAAGGTTTCTTTACGTGATCTATCACCTTTGTACATGGCGCCAATTTGCGGAATAGTCACATGACTTTCATCAACAACCAATAAGGCATCTTGCGGAAGATAATCAAATAATGTCGGTGGTGGCTCACCGGAATTACGACCTGATAAATACCGCGAATAATTTTCGATGCCGTTGCAATAACCTAATTCTTGCATCATTTCCAAATCGTAACGAGTACGTTGCTCCAAGCGCTGAGCTTCGAGTAATTTGTTATTCTCACGCAAATATTCCAATCGTACCCGCAATTCTTCCTTAATTTTATCGATAGATTCAACAATGGTTTCGCGTGGTGTCACGTAATGTGTTTTTGGATAAATTGTGTAACGCGATATTTTTTGTAAAACTTCACCTGTCAAGGGATCAAACAACGAAATCTGTTCAACTTCATCATCAAACAACTCTACGCGAACGGCTTCAACGTCAGAATCGGCTGGATAGATATCAATAACTTCACCACGCACGCGATAAGTCGCCCTTGAAAAATCCATATCATTACGCGTGTATTGCAATTCAGCGAGGCGACGCAAAATATGGCGCTGGTCAATTTTGTCGCCGCGCACCAAATGCAACAACATTTTCATATAAGATTCAGGATCACCCAAACCATAAATAGCAGACACTGTTGCTACAATGATTGCGTCTTTTCTTTCCATTAATGCTTTGGTCGCAGACAAACGCATTTGCTCTATATGTTCATTAATAGAGGCATCTTTTTCAATAAAAGTATCTGATGAAGGCACATAAGCTTCTGGTTGATAATAATCGTAATAAGAAACGAAATATTCCACCGCATTATTCGGAAAGAATTCTTTGAACTCACCGTAAAGTTGTGCGGCCAAAGTTTTGTTGTGAGCCATAATCAAGGTAGGCCGTTGTAATTTAGCGATCACATTGGCAATAGTGAATGTTTTACCGGAGCCGGTCACACCTAATAAAGTCTGATGAGCTAAACCCGCCTCAATACCTTGCACTAATCCCGCAATCGCTGCAGGTTGATCACCTGCGGGGGCGAAATCACTTTTAACTACAAATTGTTTGGACATACACCTTCCACAAAAAAATACAGAGGCATCTTATTCAACTCACTGACAAGGGCTGACAGTAATCTTGATGCCGACTAAATTAATTCACGTAAAAAAATATCTGCTAAATGTCGCGTCGCTGGGCCAGCCAATTCTTTATCTGCAAAGGTTAAATAAGTTGGCACCTCACGAATTGCTCCGACTGAAACGGGTAAATATTGCAGCAGCCCATTCGCAATATCCTGTTCAATATAAGCTTGTGGCAACCAGGCATAACCCAGCCCCATACGAATTGCTTCCAAAGAAGTTTTGATATGACTCACCGTCCAGCGCTGCTCGGCTTCTTGCCAACCTTCTGAATGGCGACGATATTGGCCTGAATCCCGCACAATAATTTGTCGATGCTTTCGCAAATCCTCATGATCGATCGCTCGACCTAACTGCTGCAAAGGGTGATCGGGGCTCGACACCCCACGCATAGTCACAGTGGCCAGCTTTTCACCCATAAAACCTATAGGCACCCTGCCCCCAATCGCCAAATCAACTTGTCGCTGTAAAAGCGCATCTTCAGTTCCACTTAACACCGACTCAAAAATTTCCACTCGCGTATGGGGGTAATCGCGACTAAAGATTGCTAATGATTCTAATATTTTACGCGGTGGAATAATTAAATCTGCGGCGACACGAATTTGCGATTCCACCTGCTGACTGGCGATGGCAGTTTGTTCCAGTCGATCTGCTTGCTCCAATAAAGCTTTCGCCTTGCGATACAAAACTTCGCCTGCGGGTGTTGGCACAGCTTTACGCCCCTGCAACTGAAATACCTTAATCGTTAAGGCTTGCTCAAGTTGCGTGATGGCATAGGAAACTGTCGATTGGCTCTTATCAAGTAACTCCGCTGCTTTGGCGTAACCACCGGCATCCACCACTGCAATCAGCGTACGCCATTGATCCAGGGTGACTTTATTTTCATTGAGGACCAGTGAACTGGCAGACTGTGAAGACATAATTTGGATTCATCCAATATTTCGATGCAATTCCCCCAACTATGTCGGTTTATTTTTCGCGGGTCAAAGGATTTAATGCCTTCATTCAAACGAATCCATAAAGAGGTGCCACTTAATGAAACGCGAACTCGCCAATGTTATCCAAGGCCGTGAAACCAGCGACGGTGCAGGTGTCAAAATCAAGCGCAGTATTGGTCAACATCAACACACCAGACTGGATCCTTTTTTAATGCTGGACGAATTCGGCAGTCAATCCGCTGATGATTACATTGCCGGCTTTCCTTCACACCCACATCGCGGCTTTGAAACCGTGACCTATATGCTCGAAGGCCACATGCTGCATGAGGATCATATGGGCAACAAAGGTCATTTAAAAAACGGTGACGTGCAATGGATGACTGCTGGGAAAGGAATTATTCACTCAGAAATGCCACAACAGGAAGAAGGCGTGATGCGTGGTTTTCAATTATGGATTAATTTACCCGCAGCCGAAAAAATGAAACCTGCGCATTATCGCGATATTCCGAGCGCAGAAATTCCTGTTGCTGATTTACCTCAGGGCGGCACCATCAAAGTGATTGCCAATCAGGCAACTATTAACCATCAGATTATTGAAGGCCCTATTCAAGGTTTAACCACCGAAGCAATTTATTGGGATTTGCATTTACCGAAAGACAAGTCTTTCACTCATTCAATTCCCGAAAACCATCACTCGATGATTTACGTTTACGAAGGATCTGTCGCAATTGGGGATCAAAAAAGTCCACTGAAAAAAGGCAACGCGGGTGTATTAACAATAGGTGATCAATTGGATATTACTGCACTGGAAGCAGAGACTCGCTTTTTGGTTTTGTCCGGCAAACCGCTAAACGAATCGATTGCACAATACGGTCCATTTGTTATGAACACCAACGATGAAATCGAACAGGCGATTCGGGATTATCGTGCAGGGGTTTTAACCGATTAATTCCATAAATTGCACACCAGCTGTTTTCATTCAATCGCTTCCAAAACGGCTTGGTGGGTTTTGTTGACACGCATATTAGAAAAATTAAACGCGAGCATCGCATAATCAGCCAACAATTCAATATCGGGATATTTCGTTCGGGTATTTTTTAAATAACACACCTTTCCAACAGTCGATTCTTTTTTGTAATTGAGATACACATGCTCTAAAGGTGGCTTAATTAATTCCCGTCGTAAATTTTTAAAACTGGGTGAAAATATAGCATCCCTAAAACTATGCTCACCATAAACAAACTCTCCATGAATATAGGGAATGGATACACAAGCACTGACCACCTCCCACATTGCCATTTCAGGAAAGTTACGAGAAGAAATGCAGATGTTTTTGTCAGAAGCTGAACAATAAACCCAAAATTGTAAGTTTTCGTTAAATGCACTGAGTGGCATATTCATGAAATCGTCTTCCCATAAATAGCGAATGGTTTCCTTAATCAATTGATTATCATACAAGGGTTTTTTGGGAAGCCCCCAGCGAGCAAAATGGGTCAGTGCTTTAAAAAACGAGGCATGGTGAATTTCTCTCACGCCCTTATCATACAAACGATAATTTTCTTTTTTCAGCTTTCCCAAACCCAGTGCGATAAAAATAAAATAGGCAAACGAACTTGCTGAAAGCACATTGACCCTATTCAACTGGTGAACATAATCCCACCCCAGGTTCAGTAAATGCAGCACTTGGGATGAACCATTAGGCCCAGTTCCGCCAAGGGTTAAAATGGTTTGCTGTGGATCTTTTTGTTTAACGACACCCGCAATATTGCCATCCTGCGATCCAGTCATCTTTGCTGTCATGATTCACCATTCTTTTGAAAAACCAACATATGCTGACGAAAGACATCATGCCGAAAGCTCACCATAGTACAACGAAGATATTTATAAAAATCATTAAAATGTTCTTCTGATGTGAGCCGCTTTAACTCAGACTCATGCCACTTTAAATTTTTAACCCAGTGATTCCCAACCGTTTCTTGATAGTGCTTCATTGCAACCGGGACAATATTTTTCAAATAAAATCCATTGCTTAATCCAAAATCGATTTCTTCTTCCAGTAAACGATAATTACCGGTAAAACCATAAACTTTATTAACGTGCACACCCAAGCCATCAGACCAATCTTTAAATCGTTCTTGCGTTAAATGTAATTCTTTATTGACGACTACACCTTTTGGCCTCAACAAAGAGTGACATTTTTTAAAAAAATCATTGAAATTATGCACATGCACTACAACTTCGTCAGTGAATATGGCATCAAAGCCTTTCTCATCGTGAAAATTTTCCCAATGTGACTCTATAAAATCAGCTGAAACCTTATAAGACGCCGCACGTGTTGATGCATAAGGAATTTGCGCGGGTGTTACTGTTAATCCAACACCTGTGACACCATATTTGTGACAAAGATAGGTCAGTGGGCCACCCCAGCCACAACCTATATCCAGAATTCGTTTTCCCGGTGATAACCCCATCAACTGTGCAAAAATATCCAACTTGCGTTCTTGCGCCTGAGTCATTGAATCACCCGGCTTAAAAATAGAACAGGAATAGGTATTCCATGCTCCACCGGTGACTTTGATGAAAAATTCACTATCCACATCATAATGATAGGCAAGACGTTGAGTTTCTTCGTTGATCTCAAATTTATTGTATAAATTTTGTTTTTCAATCGGAGTAGCATTAATCAATGAATGTGCAGAAGTCATTATTTTAATTTCCTGATTAAATTAACTTTATTAAAAAGTGAAAGCACGATTGAAAACTCCCGCAATCGTGAGTGAAGCGAAAATATCACGCAAGTTAAAACAAAAGAAGGGAATTGTTCACAATTAATTTTCTGTGAGAGCTTTGCACGAATCAGACTTTACCGTCATTCCTGCGAACGCAGGAATCCAGCTGTTGAAAAATATCAATGAAATCAAAGACTGGATCCCTGCCTTCGCAGGGATGACGATGCGAAATTAAATAAAAATGTATTCGTGCAAAGGTCTCTCTGTATTTTTATTGAAATAATGATTAGAGTGTTGCGCTCAGCGATGTCGCCAAAATTAACAAAGATGATTTTGTTGCAATCCGGGTTAACTATTTCTAGCTAACCCACTAGTTTCGAGTCATTAACTATTTCGACCTATTAAAATTTTTTGAGTTATTTTTTAAGTTTAAAAGGCACGTTCCAAGTTGTATAGGTTCCTGCACGCCATAACCATTCCAGTGGGCCGTAACGAAAATTTTTGAACCACCAAACTGCTATAAATATTTGCATTATCCACAAGGCAATTCCCAACAGGACACTATTGGTTTGCCCAATGAAAGACCACCCACCCAAACCAAAACCGTAATAGAGGGGCACACAAATTAATGATTGGCTAACATAAACACTGAGAGTCATCCGACCAGGCATTGCTAAATAACGCAGAATTTTTTGCAAAAAAGTGTGGTAGAGAATAATAAATAACAAGACACTGGCGAAGGTTAATACTAAATTTTTGTAAGCATCAAAGATACCAAGATATAAACCATGAGTTTTGGGGTTATGCGGAATGCTGGCAATTAAATCTTCACTAAAATGCAGCGCAATATAAGCCACCACTACACAAACCAAACTAATATGAAATGTATTTTTCTTTTGCTCATAAGACGACAAAAAATGTAATCTGGCCAACACAAAACCTAACATACTCAAACCACAAATCGTCCAAAGACGACCGCTTTCCCACATAAACAACCATTTTCTAGCATCGCCCTGAAAACTATTAATGGCAATAAGGTCTGTGAAACTACCCTCAGCATAAGTGCGCAGTACTTCAGGAAACATCAGGAAAAACGGCTGTGAGTATTGAATGTCGGATTGATTGATAAAGGCGATCAATCCCCATGCAGGAAGCTGCAACAAAAACAACACACCAATAATGAATATTGTTCGATTGGATGCAGACCAAAGCGGAATTAACAACAATCCACAAATTGCCAAAACTTGCAAAATGTCACCACCGTAAATCAAGCCATGCAATGTCCCCAACACAAACAACAGAATTAATCGCCATAAGAATCGCAGACGAAAATCTACGCCCTTGACCATATGATTATTCAAAATAATGTAAAAACTGACACCAAAGAGCAAGGCAAACATGGCATAAGCTTTACCACCGAAAATGGCAAACATAGCGGTATTAAGTGCATGCGGAATGGGATCCAGCCAATAGACTTCGTAGTACTCCACCATGTGGATTAAAAACAATCCCATCAAAGCATAACCACGCAACGCGTCAATGACTTCAATTCGTTGATTATTCATTATTGTTCCCCGCTGAAGATGAATGCTTACTCTATCGATCATTCCGCTGCTGCGTCAAGGCGAGTCATGCTTAAACTTCTCATAACAACCCACTCAACGCACAGGCATTAAAAAACTAGCGCCCTCTCGCCGGTTGCTATTCCTTCTAAAAGCATCAAAGATCACTGAATTCTTTCTTGGATCTCGATCAAAACTTTCTCTTTGTAGTATGCTATCGAACGAATATCCACACGGACGTGAAGCAATTGTCGAGCTACACCCATGAATCTGCAATTATCATTCGGCTTGATATATTTCTCAGTAATAACAGACCAGCTTTATTGAAAAAATAAAGCTATAACCTACCTAGTTCTCAGTAGAAAAATCCTGATGAAAAAAATGTTAGTTAAGATTGATGACTCTTGCATCAATTGCGATATGTGCGTACCGGAATGCCCAACCGAAGCAATCCATCTTGGTGCTCAACATTACGAAATAGATCAAAGCATCTGCATTCAATGCGAAGGCTTTTATCATTCACCGACCTGTATAGATGTTTGTCCATTAGGTTCAGTTGCATTCACACCCATTAATAAATCCGTCTAAAAATAACCCCATACCCCCATTTTCAATGCACACAATTAGTGCGCACATGTGGGGCGTGTCGCACCAAAGCAAAACTTCTCTGTTATTGCGCATGAAAGGCAACTGGAATTTTTTTGACTAACCTAATGATATTCCTAGAAAAAAATATAATGGTATAACGCTTGCAAAACTGGTAGCTCCTTAAATAACGAGATCACACCATGTCTTATTTAGCTCCATCTGAATTTGCTACCAAAATGGTAGATGCAGGCGAATCAAAAGTCTTTATGTCAACCCGCGACACCCTGATTCGCGCCTATATGGCCGGCGCGATATTAGCGCTCGCGGCGGTATTTGCTGTCACCATTGCAGTACAAACAGGCATTTTTTTACTAGGTGCCATTTTGTTTCCTGTTGGTTTTTGCATGTTGTATTTAATGGGTTTTGATTTACTGACCGGTGTATTTGTATTGACACCTTTAGCGCTATTAGACAAGCGACCTGGCGTTACAATCAGTGGCGTTTTACGCAACTGGGGTTTGGTATTTATTGGTAACTTTGCCGGTGCATTAACCGTTGCGGTGATGATGGCGTTTGTTTTTACTTATGGATTTAATGCTGACGCAGGCCCTATAGCTGCAAAAGTCGCGAGCATTGGTGAGTCGCGTACGCTCGGTTATTCCAAATATGGTTTTGATGGTTGGATGACTATTTTTATTCGTGGAATGCTGTGTAACTGGATGGTGTCTTTGGGCGTCGTTGGCGCTATGATCTCAACAACCGTTAGCGGTAAAGTGATTGCGATGTGGATGCCAATATTTTTGTTCTTTTTTATGGGCTTCGAGCACTCTGTTGTCAATATGTTTCTATTTCCGTTTGCGATTATCATGGGCGGTAATTTTTCAGTTGCCGATTATTTAATTTGGAATGAAATCCCAACAGCATTAGGTAATTTAGTAGGCGGATTGGCATTTACAGGATTAACACTTTATTCAACCCATGTGCGTACGGCAAAAAAACGTCAGTAACGTAAATTCATACGCTGATAAAAATAGCCTTCTATGAAGGCTATTTTTTTATATTCAAGGTAACCCGTGTATGCTAAAAGAATTACAAGTATCTATTGCTGCCTTTTCTGACAAAGGTCGAAAACAACACAACCAGGATTTTTATGGAGCAAAAATTCCCAGTGATTACCTGTTATCTTTAAAAGGGGTTGCTATTGCAATGGCCGACGGCATTAGCAGTAGTGATGTCAGCCATATTGCGAGCCAGTTAGCTGTTAATAATTTTTTAGATGATTATTACTGCACAGCAGAATCCTGGTCTGTGAAAAAATCAGCAGAACAAGTTATTAACGCGATAAATTCATGGCTCTATACGCAAACCCGTCGAGGCCCTCACCGCTATGAAAAAGACAAAGGTTATGTATGTACGTTTAGTAGTGTCATTTTAAAAAATAGAACGGCGCACATCTTTCATCTTGGTGATACACGCGTCTATAAAATCAACACTCAGGGAATTGAACAACTGACCCACGACCATCGACTCTGGATTAGCAATGAACAAAGCTGCCTAAGCAGAGCACTCGGCATGGATGATGATTGCAATCTTGAATATTTGCATTTACCTGTTAAAAAAGGTGATTTTTTTATGCAGGCAACCGATGGCATCTATGAGTTTGTGGATGCTGATTTTATTAAAACTACGATTCTGGAGCATGCACACAAACTGGATGAGGCTGCAAAAATAATTTATCAAAAAGCATATGATAACAACAGCAATGATAATTTGAGCGTGCAGATACTAGCCATCCGGGAATTACCTGAAGACAATATCCAGGACGTAAAACAAAAAGCCAATCAACTGCCTATTCCACCGGCATTAACAGCCAGAATGGAGTTTGATGGCTATACCATATTGCGAGAAATTCACACCAATAATCGCAGTCGAATTTATTTAGCGGAAGATAATGACACCAAACTTAAAGTCGCCATTAAAGTACTCTCAACAGAGTTGATGCAAAACGATGCAGAAATAGAAAATTTCTTGATGGAGGAATGGGTTGCTCGTCGAGTTCAATCCCCTCATGTTCTCAAGGCTTCATTACCTGAAAGAAAGCGCAACTATCTTTATACTCTTTTTGAGTTCATTGAAGGACAAACTCTTGCACAATGGGCAACTGACAATCCGAAACCAAAACTGGAAACCGTGCGCGGTTTAATCGAACAAATCGCTAAAGGGTTAAACGCGTTTCATCGGATGGAAATGCTACACCAGGACTTACGACCCGAAAATATTATGATCGATCATCAAGGCACAGTAAAAATTATCGATTTTGGATCAGTCAGCATTGCAGGAATTGAAGAGACCGAAAAAGATACTCCCTTAACTTATTTAAAAGGCACTGCACTCTACAGTGCGCCAGAGTATTTTTTGGGTGAACCCGGAACCACTCAATCGGATCTATTTTCTATCGGTGTTATTACCTATTTCCTGTTATCAGGAAAATATCCTTATGGAACCGAAGTCTCAAAAACAAAAACCCTCTCTGCACAAAAAAAATTAAACTATCAAAGCTTGTGGGATGAAAACAGGGAAATGCCCAAATGGATAGATTCCGCAATCAGCAAAGCCGTTCACCCAGTTCCCTACAAACGACACGATGAGATATTTGAATTTGTGCATGATTTACGACATCCCAATCAATCGTTTCTCAACAAAACAAAACCTGCATTGATGGAGAAAAATCCTGTTGCGGCATGGCAAACAATTTCCCTCATATTATTCATTACGGTCATTGTATTAGCCTACAAACTCTCCACGGGTTCGTGAAAACGACAACTGAATCTTACGAATTTTGCACCGAATAAAATCTTGGCCTTACTGGATGTAAAGCCAAGATCTTTTTAATAGAGGCAGGGATGCTTAAATACTCTTGCCCTTACGCTGACTAAGATCAGGGACGTAATAACTGCCATTCCCCTTTCGGCCAAATACTGACTCCCCAATCAATGAGACGATTGAGTGTTGGTGTCGTGACATACCCACGCTCTTTCAAGGTTTTAACCGATAAATAGTAATAATCCGCCATAAAACCTTGCCCAGCCAGATCATAGGTCCATGCAGGATTGTAATGAGCAACATAGTCCACCGTTTCAAAAGTGGCGGAATCACGATTCGGACTATTATCGTCCAGTCGTCGCGTCCATTGATCCGGCCGGTAACGCTCAACTGTATCCAGAAACGCGAGCGCTAAGGCCTCCTGTAACTGTTTGCGTTCTTCCAGATTAATCTGACCAGCTGCTTCTGCCTGATCCATAAAAGGCACACCCACACCTTGGAAGATATGGCGTTGCATAAATCCACAAGTACAGCCGGCAAAATAATTCGGTGCCCAGTCGGTCGGTCGTGTCTGATAGAACCAGAAAATCGACCAAGCCAGACGATAAGGATGCATTGGACCATCATTATAAAAACCCGTACCGCCGCGATGCATACCACCCAAGTGTGCCGGATGGTAGTTCCAATCGATACCCTCTGAACCAGAACGCCAACCACCATTAACTATTTGCTCAAGTGAATACCATGAAGTAGTCAGATATTCGCCCGGCTTAGTGAAAACGAAACTATTAGGATCACCACTACCCGCCACCCCTCCAGGCCCCATGAAGTGCGGGGCTAATTCAAATAAAGTTCGGTGAGGCATAGGCCAGCTGCGATGATTGGCTGGAATCCCTCGCTCAGGAGATCCGGTGGCAACCGTTCCTCGAACGGGATCAGTGACTGTATAGGCTGCATTGAGATTAGATCGACTACCAATCTCCTCAAGCTTATATTTCTTCATTAGCTCCCACATGCGTATGGCGTACCAAGCATTAGAGGCGAGGCCTTGTCTTGATCGAGCAAGCGGATCGCTAGGCTGAAACGGACCGCCGGGCATACCAGGACTTGGGCAACCGTCCATTTCGATGATCCCCAAACATGAATCAGATACAAGCCCCACCTCCGGTACCAAGAATCTGTAGTGCTCTCCATCTTAGTAAAACGAAATTTTTCCAACCAGGTTGTGGCAACTTTAAGCCGATCCAGCGGGTTTTGTTGATCGTTCGCTGGCGCAGTATCACCGTCATAGGGTTTTAATTGACTTGGGTCAGCAACCATGTCCTCCAACGCAATTGTTGGCAGCCATGCGCTCCAATCGGGGTATTGAAATGCTTGAGGCATCTCGCGCGGATTTAAGAATCCAGTAGCACCCAATCGATTAGGGTCATAGACGCCACCTGGGAACATATAATCTTTCATCTGACTATCGCTTTCCAAAACCGCATCAACACCCGCACCCGCTGCCCACAACTCAACCGGTTTAGCGTCCAACCCCGGGCCAGGCTGGTAAGGTGGATTCCATGGGCGACCGGCTTCCGATATTTTCACCCCTTGCGGCAAGCGGGAATCTTGCGAGCGAATGTAGGAAGCAATTTGTTTACCTTGCAGCTCACTTAACCCGTGGAACATAGAACGGGCAATGATCGACTTGTTTGAATAGTTGAAATATTTGAGATCATATCCCTCGCTCTCATGACAACTTGCACACTTTCCATGTATGGGGGTTTGCCCAAAATCGGTAAGTGCAGCCCTTGACCACAACACATCACCAGCGGCTATATCGGTTGGGTTATTTAAGGGGGGCTCCCAGTCATCCGGGTTATCCTGAACAAAATTGTCCGTTAGCAGCGTTTGCCCATTCGCATCGCGAACATCCATGGCCAATACTCGCCAACCGCTAGATACACCATCGGTTGCATCAAATCGAAACTCCAGTGTATTGGCGCCCACCTTCAAACCTGGGCTTCCAAGCGCGTCAATGGCCACTCGAACACGAACAGTCATATAGGTTCCATTCAAGCAACCGTATTCTGCCTCATGCTTTTCGCAACTCATGGCCGCATTGCCATTCATCAATTGAACCCAGGGGCCTCCATTCAAACGCACACTTCCCTTGGAGCCCGGACGAACAGATCCATTAAATTTCATCGCAAACTCACCATCTTCCCGCCAAGTCAGGCGGTGAGTTCTGAGCCACAAGTAACTTGCCGAAGACGGCGCTCCCTTTACCAGAATGGTGGCAGGCTCAATCAAACCAGGCGCTCCCGACAACACTTCGATGGGTAATTGGGTTATGGCCGATAGGCTTCCAGCACTTGAGCTGGATTTGCTTGAACTGGACTGCCCAATTGAACTACGAGCATAGGAGTTTGATGAGAGTGAACTAGCTAGCGCACTGGAGACGACCGTTGAACTTGAGACTGAACTAGCAACTGATGAAGATATCACCACCGCATTACTTGTCGGAGTGACCGCACCAGAGTCTTTAGAGCCCCCACCTCCGCCACCACCACAAGCAGTCAGCGAAAACACTATCAGGAATAAGTTGACCGGCAAAAACCCTTTTTAAACCCATTGTTGACCCATTGTTGAATGATTTCCAAACTAGCATAACCGCCTCTTGGTTGATTATTGATCTTGATTTGATAACAATCACAAGAGTACAAAAATAAAAAGCTAAAAACGTTGATTCTTATCATCAAAAACAAAGTTGATGGTGTGTTGGGGGTGCAGCCTTTTCGTTAGCAGACTTCACCCCCCTGCTTCATCGCATTATTCTGCGGTGGCTGTATTTTTTCGTATGGATTCTTTCTCTGCATGCACGGGTCGTACTTCAGAAAAGTACATCCACATCAGTGATGTCCAAATAATGCCAAACATCAACATGAAAGCAGAAGATCTAACGCCAGTGAAATCCACCAATAAACCAAATAAAATTGGAAGGATAAAACCACCCAATCCACCCGCCAAACCTACCACACCGGAAATCACACCAATATTTTTTGGATAATCATCAGAAAGGTATTTGAATACGGATGCCTTACCTACAGCAAAAGCGACACCCATGGTAAACATAAAAATGGTAAAACTAATCGGACCCAATCCCAAATAAAAACTCACAGGACCAGTAAGAGTAGTGATAACAATTTCTGTTGGTGGATAAGACAAGAAAAATAAACAAACCAAGGAAATCCACAACACCCACCAAGTCACTGTGTGCGCACCAAATCGGTCAGAGTAATAACCACCCAATGCACGTAACACACCACCAGGCAAACTAAAACAGACCGCCATCAAGGCTGCCATTTTCAAATCAAAACCATATTCAGTGATGTAGTACTTGGTCATCCACAAGGACAATGCCACATAACCACCAAAAACGATTGAATAATATTGACTGTAACGCCACACACGCGGATCTTTTAGAACAGCCAATTGTTGCTTGATTGTGATATTTGAAGAAACTTTATGTGATGGATCAGAGAATGTAAAAAACCAAAATAAAATGGCAATAACCAACATTAATACGGCATAGACTTGTGGTACATAAGTCCAACCAAAGGCCACCACAATTAACGGTGCAACCAACTTGGTGACAGCAGCACCTGTATTGCCTGCACCAAAAATTCCCATTGCCAAGCCTTGTTGATCTTTTCTAAACCAACGAGCGCAGTAAGCAATACCTACCGTAAAAGAACCACCAGCAACACCCACAAATAAACTCAAGACTAAAAATTGCCAGTATTGTGTTGCGTAAGAAATCAACCAAATGGGGATAACGGTGGATAACATCAGAATAAAAAATACAATACGCCCGCCAAACTTGTCCGTCCAAATCCCCATGGGTAGACGAATAAGTGAACCCGTCAGCACTGGCATGGCAATCAATAAACCAAATTGCGTTTCGTTTAATGAGAGCATGGATTTAATGGGAATACCGATAACGGCAAACATCATCCAAATCATAAAACAAACGGTAAAGGATACCGTGCTGGCGATTACCACCGACCAGGCTTTGTATTCTTGTGTTGCCATACATTCACTCCAGAGCAAGAAATATTTGCGAAATAATGCAAAGAATTTTCACATTATTTCATCTGGAGTCTATCGGGAATTAACCACTGTCACCATCACCACAAAGATGGATAATGGCAGCCGCGCCTACCCACATAGAGGTAGAGCAGAAGTTTACGTTTGCGATGCAATCAATAAATCTTTGCCGGCTTGGTCATGCCAGAAACCGTTACAATCAGGCTTGCTTAAAGGAAATGCGACAGGCTGTTTTAGTTGATTTTGAAAATTCTGCAGCCAGATAAATGTGTCGTCCAGTTGTGGACTCAATCGAAGTACATCAACCATACCCATCAAATCTTGAATATCATTAATCAAGTTATAACGAAAACCTGATTGAGTTTGCAAACCATTAAGTGTAAACATTTCATCACCTTCCTGTGTTTTGACTAATCGTCCAGCAGGATAATGTTTACAACATAATTCACAGGAATCTTTTACCTTGCCCTCTGACCGAGCAGTAAAACATCGTGCCGACCAAG
Organism: Cellvibrio sp.; assembly: GCA_016712405.1. GTDB lineage: Bacteria > Pseudomonadota > Gammaproteobacteria > Pseudomonadales > Cellvibrionaceae > Cellvibrio. The sequence continues at coordinate 881,017 of JADJRD010000001.1, forward strand.
CCAGAGGCAAATACCCAAAAGCCAATAACTCTGTAGAAAAACAATCCCGCACATCGGTAATTTCACTTGCCGTTAATAAGTCATGAATCCATCGTTTTGGCAATTCCACAGGCATCACCCATCGCTGCATGCCCATACGCATTAAATAGCGCAATGTTTGCGGGTTGTAACAATTCAGGCTATTACCCGCAATAAAAGGCAATCCACGCTCAGATAAAAGCCCCACAACACCCATATCATTGGCTTCAACAACAAACTCTCCGTTATCACAATAACGTTGCACTTCGCGTAAATCGGCAGGCGACTCTAATAATGTCATACTCGAAAGCACAACTTCTTTACCCGCTTCCCGCAATTGATGCGCGACTCCTAAATAATCATCAAGTCGTAATTCGCGACGCTTTGCACAAACAGTTTCACCCAAATAGACTATATCCACATTAGAATCTGCGGCTTGTCGATAAAATGTTTCAACACGGTTTTTGTCCCAAAAATAATGAATGGGACCTAATGAAAATTTCATTGAACTGGTAGAGTTATCGCCACTCACGCTCATACGCCCCCAAAGTTGTTTGCTGACCTTCTGACAAACTCGATAAAGTTTTTTTCCATTGGGATTCAACAGAAAATTGTTGTGCATTTTTTTTACAAGCATCAATGGCTTGACGCCACACACGAGTCACCTGGCCAACATAAGCCGCACTGCGTTGTCGTCCTTCTATTTTTAACGAACAAATTCCCAGTGACATTAATTCAGGCAATAATTCCATCGAATTCAAACTCGTAGGCTCTTCAAGAACATGAAATGCCGGCTGAGTTTCATCTGCAACAAATCGACCTTTACATAAAGTTGGATATCCAGCAGTTTCGCCCGGACTAAAACGATCAATCAACAGATTATTCAACCGAGATTCCAAATGATCCCCGGTATTTTCCCAACGCACAAACTCAGCAGGCGAACAAGCACCAAAAGTATTCGGTGATTGACCCGTTAAATAGGAACTGAGATAACAGCGCCCTTCCGCCATAATGCACAAGCTACCAAAAGCAAAAACCTCCAAGGGAACTTGTGTGGTATTCGCAATATTTTTCACCTGAGCAATCGATAAAACACGAGGCAACACAACACGCTGAACATTAAATTCCTGAGCATAAAAATTAATTGCCGCAGGATTCGTTGCAGATGCCTGAACAGATAAATGAATTTCCATTTCGGGATAACGTCTGGCGGTGTATTCCAACAGACTGATATCGGCAAGAATTAATGCATCCACACCCGAATGTGCAGCCTCATCAACTGATTCGGCCCACTGACGCCAGGAATCAGGATGTGCAAATGTATTGATAGCCAAATGAATTTTTCGTTTGTGCTGATGGACATAATCCGCCGCTTCACGCAATTTAATCGCATCCAGATTCAATCCAGCGAAATGCCGTGCATTGGTTTGATTTCGTAATCCAACATAAACAGCGTCAGCGCCATTTTCTATAGCAGCCTTCAAGGCAGGAATATTTCCCGCAGGCGACAAAAGCTCCACTAACTACCTCCAAAGGTTTATAGCCAAGCTCAGGCTAACTTGGCATATTGGGCTTTCTATTGTTTATCAGGAATGCATAAAATGTTATACCAACAAAGGGTTATGCAAGAGGTAGCGACACGAATTCCGGGCACTCTGCGACTGATGCTAAAAAACACCCCTTGGACAATTAAAAAATCCTGTATTCAAAAATGGATGCAGCATAGTTTTCAGAGCTCTATTACTAACGGCGACCTGGATTTCTTTGAAAAAAAATCACTTAACTTGATAGTGACCGATATCAATCTTCGCTTCAATCTAACATTGAAAAACAAACAATTAACCATTAACGAATACCATCAGAATGCCGACTGTGAATTCACAGGTAGCTTCTATGATTTATTGTTGATTGCAGCGCAGAAACGTGACCCTGATACACTTTTTTTTCAACGAAAATTAATGATATCCGGCAACACTGAAGTAGGCCTCGCCATAAAAAATTGGCTAGCCAGTTTGGATATGAAGGCGAGTCTTCACCCTTTAGCACAAGGTCCCTTTGTAAAATTTACAGACTGGGTTGACGAATTCACCCACACTTAATGGCTATTCAACAAACAAATAGGCGTTTTCAATATCGATATGCAAACGCAATTCATCAATAAAATGCTGCACACGAAATGATAAATCCACAAATTCTTCTATTTCAGAATCTCTACAAAATTGCAAATCTTGCTCGATAATATCCAGTTGTAATAGATGCTCGTCGTGGTTATGGTGAGCAATGCAAGATTCAATATGCAAATAACGTTTTTGATCATCCAGCATTAGCGGAAATATTGTTTTCTCTTCTTTTTCCATATGCACCATCAATTCATCCGACAATCGACGCAAACGTCCCGCGAGCTCGTAAAGCTCCCAGGATGACTTTCCCTTAGAGGCCAACTGCTCTGAAGACCAAACTAAATCTGGCAATGCAAGCCGGTGCTGATAATGAAAATGATGCACAATAAAATAAATCAGATCGGAAACAGCCACTCGCGACCATTGCTTATCTGTCATTGATTTATATTCAGATTCAAGAGTGGAAAAAATGGCCGATTTCATAGCTCACCCCATTAATAAATATTAGAAAAGCTAGCCATTAATAACTTTCATAGGCTCCGATATCCGGCATCTTTCCTTTTGGCACCATAACCTGAATCACATCCAAGTCATATCCAAAAAAAGCCGCCGCATTGACTGCAGGGCTGCTATCTTTTAAACGCAAATCGAGGCCTTGTATATTTACCCTATCTTCCAGCATAGAAAATGAAACAAATTCCGGATTAACTGTTTTTTCCGAAACATTCAAACCGGTTGTATTCAACAAATCAAATTTGGCCGCCCCCATTAACCAATAAATATTATTTTTGTGGGAAAAGTTTGACCCCATCACATTCCGAACAATTGCATGATTAGTAACAACAATATTGTTTTCAAGTACAATTGAACTCAACATTGGATCAGTATTTCGCGATGAATCTTTTAAGTCCATCAGCATGCCTATACTCCCCATCCTCCGGGGGATTGAGGTTGTGTAGGCAAAAAAGTGTTATTAATTATTTTTACTTCATAAGTAAGCAAATGATTCAGTGAGTCCAATGGCTCGCTATGATCAAAATGAAACAATATGCCCGAATGACCTCCGTTCAAATAGACGTTGTATGCAATCGTCATGTTTTTGACTGCGCCATATGCCTCCATAAAAATTAATCCATCTTCTAAAAAATTGTGATGAATATGAATATCCTCGGATATGTACTCGTAACCCGGCTGATCATCTCCCGAAATATAACCATAATACTCAAAAGCACTCCCATCCGGCCGCGTCATAGTATCGTTGACACATCGAACCATTCGATTCCAGGCAAACTCAAGTGACTTACCCACGAAAACTATACATATACCACCGCTATTACCTCCTTTTGAACCAATATTTCTAATGTAATTAGAGAGAATTTTTTGATGTTCTCCATGCGCCCTTATGCCACCCGATGCGCCATCTATATCCATTCCACCGATAATTATGTGGTGACTGGAGTGGTCCAAACTAACACCCCAAACCTTTTCCGCATTTTTGATACGAATATCAAATATGTGGATATAACGGCCTTTGACGCTTATGGCATCCACTAATTTAGTTTTATCCCAGAGCGCTCTTGGGTCTTCAATAGTGGGTAATTCTCCTTGTCCGTAGGCTTCTATAATGATCGGATACTCTTCAGTACCCCAGTCGTCGCTGTCTAAATAGAGATGCTGATTGGTAAACACTGATCCTCTGGACAAACGTACACTATCTCCCGGCTGTAATTTTATTTTTCCAAGTCGATCCAAACTTTTCCAAGCTAAATCAGGGCTGGTTCCAGCATTCTGATCATCACCTCCTTGTGAATCGATGTAGTATGAGACGAGATTATTTTCCGAACGATACTCCTGCAAAAGATTGGTATTGATTGGCACCAATACACTACTACTCGAGCTTGATATCGAACTTCTCAATGAACTTGATGCAGAAACTTGAACGACCGAAGACACTGAATTACGACTGTAGGACAAGGATGAAACCGTATTAGCTGATGACATCGATGCGCGGGTTGCCCCCGAGGAGATCTTGCTCTGCGATGAGATCGGCGGTGTCACACTACCATCCGCCGATGGCTCGTTTGAACTCCGCCGCCAGAAATGCCTCCGCCGAAAGAGAAGGCAAAAATGACCGACGCAAAGCCAAGAAATAACTTTGTGTGCCCTTAAACGCATTCTGCACCCTTACTAGTCATATCCAAAATCAAGCATTAATAACTCTAATGATTCAGCAAGATGATTGCATCATAAGCATCCAACTCTACACTGACAGCATCGCTTCCATCGTTAAAACGTGCCATTGACTGCACCAGTATCGCATCAGCAATAGCAGGTTTGGCTTGCAGATTAGTAACTCGAACCTTAACCTCCGTACCCTTTATCAGGGGTATGGATGCAATCCGGTTCCATCTATCGCCATTCTTGGTCTGATCCAGTATGGTACTAGCCACCACTGCCATTTTCAATTACCTCATAACGCACTTCACTGCTCCAGCCAGAAGCGGATGGTGCGGCTGGTACTCATGCATCCAAAGTGTAGGTGTCATCTGCTCGAATCCCAAGATCCCAGCTTGCAGTATCAATAGTTGAGCCGCTTTGATGACATCCACCCCCCAATCGTGGTACCACGGTGCCTTGTCGCCACGCTGTCCACTATCGTAAGTCTTACTCTCCCAATTTCCCGCCACAAAGGCGACGCTGGAATCATCGATTACATACTGATAACGCGGTGCTTGCGTACCATTGATGCGTTTGTATGCACCACTGACAGGAATGGTTTGGGTGAACTCAGATGCATTCAGGATTACCGGTACCATTGTCAAAATCGCGGCGGAATATGTCAGGCTGATGCGGCACCAGCTTCACGTCATCAATCCAGACGGTACCGACTTTCCCCCGACCAGTTGAACGAGAGTCGGCCATCGGTGGCGGTCACACTGGCAAGCACGATTCCGGTATAGGTTTGCCATGTCATACCCCGCCTTCAAGGTTACGCTGTTCTCAAAGTATCCATTGTAGGGCGTACTTGGCTTCTGCATGCTGATATTGATGGGATGCTCCGCATTCGTACTGTGCGCACGGAAGCTGATGTCATAGGCAACACCCGCAGTCACGGCAAAACCAAGCTGCTGGAGAGAAACATCCCATTCCCGGGGATTGCCCGCGGGGTCTATAGTGATCTTGGCGACATCAATACGCGCCGCTGTCGAATTCGAGCCAGCAGGTGCTGTATCCAGCGCAACCGTCGCAGCCGCCCCCGACCGTATTCACCGAGGGTTGCCAGGCCGGCGACAGACTCGATTCGAAACCGCCGTTTCGCACAGAATCGGCAGTGCTGGTCGTGCCAAGATTGACGCGCTGATAGGCACCCTTGGGATAGCCGAGATTCACATCAAATTCGTCATACCACCAGTCCATGCCATGCCCGCTATCACCCTGGCTGTAGTTGTAATAGCCATCATTCATCAGGGTGAGGCCCAGCCCCCATCGCATGTAGGGGTAGAAGTTCTTGGCAAACTCGAGCGTGGCCGCGGGCATGTTTTTGAGAGGCTGCTCGCCATAACCGTAACTGAGCTCAGAAGGCGGTGCGCCTTCGATCGAAACGGTGAGCGGTGCCTGCCGGGCGTTCCACCAGCTGTGATAGGGCTCCCAGACCCTGGCTAAACTGTAGGGACCGAAGTAGCCCTCCTTCACCCACGGCGCCACAAAGCCCAGACTGTCTCCGTTGAATACAAGGCTCTCCTCCGCTATGTCATTGTCCTCCAGATGCCCGATCGCCAGTGCGTGCGGCATCAAGCGACGAAACTCGCGGAGTTCTGCGTAAACGCCTTTGCGCCACTCCGCGTCAAGCCATGCCGAGTCGTCGAGCTTGCCGTCTCCATTCGCGTCCACTTCGATGGGGTTGCCATCCATGCTCAGGTTGCTGTCCAGCATGCGCTTGTACGCAAAGCGCGCCTGAAACACGGCCACCTCGGGCTTGGTCAGATTCAGGCGGTAGGTATTGTTCCAGACTTCGATGCGCCTGCCCTTGGTGTCCCGCAGCCAGTAGCTGTCCGGAACGCCACTGAGGTCCGTCTGATCAACTGTACCTAACGAGCCTACAACAAAGGCGTTGGGGTTGAGCGTACGCAATTGCTTGATCTGCGCCTCGCTGGCAATCACACCCATCCACAGATCAATCCGTTTGGCGTGGTCAAGATTGCCGTTCGGCAAGAAATTGCCGAATCCCCACAGGTTCGACTTGCGCGGGAATGCGTGACTGGGCGTGGGCATCGCCCGGTAGCGCAAATCCAGCACTTTGTCCGGCGCCGCATCGCAGCGCACGTAGACGTGGTTCAGCACGGTAGTACTGGGATTGAGCCCCTGAAACGTCACCGTATGTGATCGACTGCCCTGTCCACCGGTGAACGCCGTCATGGCGGCCCAGGGTTTGTCCGTGCCGACGGCATAGCGGCACGACGCGTTCTGGTTAGTGCTGAGCGAAAAGACGAGCGTGGTCGCGCCGGGCGGCAATAGCGTGCTGTCGGGGCTTGGATCGTAGAGCACCTCATGGCTGGTATCGATCGATTGTGATGAAACGCTGGATGAAATTGACCAGCTGGAACTAAAGGATGAAGCCGAGCTTGTTGATGACAGGGGTAATACCGACGAGGTTGCCCGCGAGGAGATATTGCTCTGCGATGAGATCGGCGGTGTCACACTAGCAACCGCCGATGACTCTTTTGAATCACCGCCGCCTCCGCCGCAAGAAGCCAGAAGACCGACATAAAACACAAGAAATAATTTTAACCCTAAACGCATTCTGCACCCCGTTAACTTATTGCACACGGCTCTACTTATTCAGCAAAATAATTGCATCATAAGGATCCAGCTCAACATTAGCGGCATCGCTTCCATCATTAAAACGTGCAACTGATTGAACCAGTATGGCATCCGCAATAGCCGGTTTATTTTGCAGATTAGTAACTCGCACCTTAACCTCCGTACCCTTTATCAGGGGTATGGATGCAATCCGGTTCCATCTATCGCCATTCTTGGTCTGATCCAGTATGGTACTAGCCACCACTGCACCATTTTCGATTACCTCATAACGCACTTCACTGCTCCAGTCCGAAGCGGATGGTGCAGCGGGCCACCATGCATCCAAAGTGTAGGTGTCATCTGCTCGAATCCCAAGATCCCAGCTTGCAGTGTCAATAGTTGAGCCGCTTTGATGACATCCACCCCCCCAATCGTGGTACCACGGTGCCTTGTCGACACCCTGTCCGCTATCGTAAGTCTTACTCTCCCAATTTCCCGCGGCAAAGGCAACACTGGAATCATCGATTACATACTGATAACGCGGTGCTTGCGTACCATTGATGCGTTTATATGCACCGCTGACAGGAATGGTTTGGGTGAACTCGGATGCATTCAGGATTACGGTGCCATTGTCGAAATCACGGCGGAATATGTCGGGCTGATGCGGCACCAGCTTCACGTCGTCAATCCACACGGTACCGACTTTCCCCCCGACGTTGAGCGAGAGACGTCCATCCGTGGCGGTCGCACTGGCCAGCACGATTCCGGTATAGGTTTGCCATGTCGTGCCCGCCTTCAGGGTTACGCTGTTCTCAAAGTATCCGTTGTACGGCGTGCTTGGCTTCTGCATGCTGATATTGATGGGATGCTCCGCATTCGTACTGTGCGCACGGAAGCTGATGTCGTAGGCAACACCCGCAGTCACGGCAAAACCAAGCTGCTGGAGAGAAACATCCCATTCCCGGGGATTGCCCGCGGGGTCTATGGTGATCTTGGCGACATCAATGCGCACTGCTGTCGAATTTGAACCGCTAGGTGCGGCGTCGAGCATAAGTTGCCCCTCTGCTCCGCGGTTCGTATTCACTGAGAGTTGCCAAGTTGGCGACAACCCTGCACTGAAGTCTCCATTGCTAACCAAATTGGCAGCACTAGTAGCACCAAGGTTAATCTGCTGATAGGCCCCCTTCGGGAAACCCAGGTTCACATCGAACTCGTCATACCACCAATCCAGTCCATGTCCACTATCACCTTGGCTGTAGTTGTAATAGCCATCGTTCATCAGGGCGACGCCCAAACCCCAACGCATATAGGGGTAGAAGGTTCTGGCGAAGTCCAGCGTCACGGCCGGCATGTTCTTCATAGGCTGCTCGCCATAACCATAGCTGAGCTCAGACGGAGGGGCACCCTCGATGGTGGACACCACGGGTGTGCGTCCTAGCCCCCACCAGCTGTGATACGGATCCCACACTTTGCCAAGACTGTAGGGTCCGTATCGCCCTTCTTTCACCCAAGGCGCCACGAAACCGAGGCTGTCTCCGTTAAAGACAAGACCCTCGTCCGCAATTTCATGATCTTCCAGATGCCCAATCGCCAACGCGTGCGGCATCAAGCGACGAAACTCCTGGAGCTCTGCGTAAACGCCTTTGCGCCACTCCGCGTCAAGCCACGCTGAGTCATCGAGGTTGCCGTCATCATTCGCATCCACCTCTATGGGGTTACCCCACTTGTCCTGCGTTAAGTTGGACATTCTGGTAAAAAAATTATCAAAGAACATTCCATCCAAGCTCAGATTATTATCCATCATACGTTTATAGGCATAGCGGGCTTGGAAAAGCGCCACCTCAGGCTTGGTCAGATTCAGGCGGTAATAGCCACTCCAGAGCTCGATACGCCTACCCTTGGTATCCCGTAACCAGTAGCTATCCGGAACGCTACTGAGATCCGTCTGATCAACTGTCCCTAACGAACCTACAACAAAAGCTTTCGGGTTAAGCGCTCGCAGTTGCTTGATCTGCGCCTCGCTGGCAATCACTCCCATCCACAGATCAATCCGTTTGGCGTGGTCAAGATTCCCGTTCGGAAAGAAATTACCAAATCCCCAGAGGTTCGACTTGCGCGGAAATGCGTGACTGGGCGTGGGCATCGCCCGGTAGCGCAAATCAGTACTTTGTCCGGAGCCGCATCGCAACGCACGTAGACGTGATTGACCACGGTGGTGTTGGGATTGAGCCCCTGAAACGTCATCGAATGTGATCGGCTGCCCTGCCCGCCGGCGAAGTCCGTCATCGCGGCTAAGGTTTGTCCGTGCCGACGGCATAGCGGCACGACGCGTTCTGGTTAGTGCTGAGCGAAAAGACGAGCGTGGTCGCGCCGGGCGGCAATAGCGTGCTGTCGGGGCTTGGATCGTAGAGCACCTCATGGCTGGTATCGATCGATTGTGATGAAACGCTGGATGAAATTGACCAGCTGGAACTATTTGAGACTGCTATTGACCAGTTGGAACTATTTGAGCCTTTTGATGAAGAAACCGCTGCAGAAGACAACGAATTACGGCTGTAGGACAAGGATGAAGCCGATGACAGGGATGATACCGACGAGGTTGCCCCTACCGAGGAGATATTGCTCTGCGATGAGGTCGGCGGTGTCACACCGCCACCTCCCGATGACTCTTTTGAGCCACCGCCGCCTCCGCAAGAAATCAGAACAAAAACCAGTAGTAAGATTAATGATCCTTGTGTCGCCTTAACAACCATGATAGAACCTCCTGAGCCCTGATCCGAACGAGTTTGCTTGTATTTGGAGACGGCCGCTTAGCGCCACTCGTAAGCCCCTATATCTGCCCGAAGACCCGTTGCTGTAGATTCACCGCCCAGATCATATTTGTAGAGCGGCACACTACCATCACTTGCATCGATTGCTGGGCTGCCAGCCTGCAGACGAAAGTCTTTAGCTGCCGGGTTCACAAATTTGGCGACCGCGAGCTTCTCCGACGCATTCAGCTTCCAGTTGTCGTTGTGGAACTTGCCGCCGCCATAGAAGTAATACAGGTTGTTCTCGTGGGTCACATTGCTGCCCAACGGATTCGTCCACTTGTCGATGGACGAGTTAGTCGCCCAGATATTGTTGCGAAGCACAATCTTGCTCAGCGCCTTCTCAGCTTCTGTGGCGCCGGACTTCAGGTACTGAATCAGCAAGCCGTAGCCCCACGGGTTGGCGTCCGCCGAGTAAAAGTGTTGTTCTCAATCCGCATCTGCATATATCCGTCTTTCACGACATTATTGACATGCAGCACCATCGCAGTGTTCTCGCTGTTTATGTATAGGTTGTATGCAATCTTGAGATTCGTCACCTTGCCGGCCGCCTCCATGAAGCCTTTGGCATGATCAACAAAATTGTGGTGAATCGAGATGTTGTCAGATACGTAGTTGTAGCCCAATGAGCCTTCCTCAGCGGGCTGATAACTGAAGAACTCGAATGCCCCGCCATCTTCTCCGAACGCCTTGCTGGGCGCCACGCAGTTCACCAAACGGTTGTAGGCAATTTCGATATTCTTGCCATAAACCGTGATTCCGTTCGCGCCCCAGTCGCGGCTGCCATCCCCCGTATCGAGAGCCATCACCCCGTCATGCACGTAATTCGACACAATCGTCTGATTTTCGCCTGATACACCGATACCTGCGCCAGAGCGCAAGACTTCAACCCCGGCAATCACGATGTGGTGCGTATTGGATGTCATCAGTATCGCGGGTCCAGACGGCGCATCCTGAATTCGGACGTCCAGTACTGTGATGTAGGCACTACCGTTCCCCAGATAGAAGCCCGAGAACTCCTGTGTTTTGTGGAAGTAATTCTTTGGCCGCGAGATCGTTGGACGATCCCCCGTGCCGTACGCCTGGAACACAATGGGCTGCGAAGCCGTGCCGGCGCGCTTCTTCGGGAACAGGAAGATCCCTCGTTCTCCCAGACCGAACCACGCGCCAGGTGCACCACATCCCCCGGGTTCAAGTCGACCGAGTTCAGCTTGGTCAGTGTTTTCCACGCCGTGGCGGGAGACTTCCATCGGCCGTGTCATTCCCCGTGACTGAATTTACGTAGTAACCCGGCGCATTGTCTGCCTTGCGGTACATCGCCGTGCCAGGGTCTTTGAAGGTCGTGCTTCCTCCCGATGATGAGCTGCTGGATGAGCTCGACAAACTCGAGGAGCTTAAACTGCTGGACGAAGAGCTCGAACTGTTTCCCTGCGCGAGCGTGCTCAACTCCAGCACAATCGGTGCCGAGGCCTTGCCGCTGGCATCAATCGCGCGCAGGGTGTAAGTGTAGCGGGTGCCGGCGATCAGGCCGGTGTTGGTGAAGCTGAGCACAGTACCGCCGAGACTGGCGATCACGTTGCCGTCACGCTTGAGCTGGTAGGCGACGACGCCGATGTCATCGCTGGCAGCACTCCAGCTGAGGCTGAGGGTAGTCTGCGCGGCTATACCAACGAAGCTCGATGGAGCACCGGGAGCCTGGAAGTCCAGACTTCCAGATGGAAGTATTACACTTGGCGCACCCGTTGTCTTATTGTTCTGCCGAATCAGTACACCCGACAACGAGATCGGAAAGCTGGTATTCGTGTTATCAAAGCTAATTTGGTCAAACTGGTTCTTCTCGATGACCAGATCAGCAAACTCGTGCCCCTTACTTTGTACCGATAACCACATGGCTCCGGCAGCCGTGTTCTGGTTGTTGCGATAGACGTGGGAGGCGCCCGCCACCCCGTGGTAAGGGAAGTGGTACAGGTTGTCATCCAGATCCAGCGACATCGAGATGTACCCCATGTTCGTACCACGCACGGTGCGATTATCCAGCACCTGATAGTGCCAAGCCGCAAAGGTTGCCGTCGGCGTGTAGACGTTGCCCGACCAAGCGGTCACCGTTGACTCGCTGCTGCCCGTGGTGCCGAACTTGTTGCCAGCCCGGATGCTGTCCAGCGTCATGTAGAAATCGTCGAACTGCGGCTCCGCGCCAAAATCGTTATCCACCATCAGCTGCCGCCCCTGCAGATTGACGATCGCGAGAGTCGACGTCGCGTCGGGTTGAATGTCCCAGGCCCGGTCGATCGTAACGCTGCTGACGCCTGCAGTCGCTTGACTGATATAGCGCCACTGACCCGCCCCGCGGCCTTCGACGATCTGCGCAATGGCGCCCGCCCACGAGTAGGTCACCGGCACACCGACCGGCCGCAGCGGGTTGGCAGTCTTGCCCGCAAGGGTCAGCGTCGTGCCGCTCACGGCCGCGATCTTGCCGACGTAGATGCCGTTCGAGCCGTCCCAGGGTATAGCCCTGCGAGCGCTTGATCGGAATCGAGGTCGCCTCCCGCGTGCTGGTATTGCGCGCCAAGAGGAAATCGCGGCTGAACGGCCCGCCGAAGTCCGGATCGCCGTGGAAGGTCGTGAGATTCAAGCCGGTGGGATCGCCCGTACCGGCACGCTGGGTCAGCGCGTTGTTCGTCAGCAGCACATTGTGGCTGCGTGCGGCGATGCCGAAATGACGGCCAAACCAGGTCATCTTGGAGTTCTGCACCCGCAGATAAGACACCAGCACGCGGCCCAGCACACAGTTATGGGCGTCGATCACGACATCGTCCAGCACCAGATTCCGGGATTCCTCCAGGTAAAGGGCCGTCGGCGCGTTGTCCCACAGGGCTTCCGACACGAACTGAGGCGCCTTGATTGCCGCACGTCTGATCCAGCTGTAGTCCGTCGTGTAAGACCGCTCGATCACCCGATTGCGGAAATCCGAGCCGGTTTGCAGCGTCAGATCTTCAATCGCAAAGGCCCCGCGCTTGTAGGGCGACGGATTCGTCTCCTTGCCCGACACCAGGGTTTTGCTCATGCCGTTTGCCCACTGTATCAAACTGACATCTCGCCCTACCCGGCAAGCAGAGTATAAGCCGGTAGCACCAGTGGCTTGGTGAGCGTGTAAGTACCTGCAGGCACGTAAATCTTGCCGCCACCATTAGCATCCGCCGCCGCTATCGCCGCCGCAAACTTCTCGTCATCTGTACCGTTATAACTGCTGACATTGAATACAGTCGTGGGCCAGACTTTGGCTTTCTTGACGATGACGGTGTCGAGCGGGGCGTCGATGAATGTACTAAAGCGCACCCAGGATTTCTCCCCGCCCCTGCCATTGTGCAACCACAGCTGGTACTCCCCCTCTGATACCGATGCCGGTACCGCAAATCGCAAGGCATATCCTGTGCTATTGGTTTATGCGTTCCGCCAACCCCAACTCGGCAACCATTCCTCCCGTTAAATCTAGTAACACCGCTCGCGGTGCAAGGCCTCCTTTACGCTCTAGTGCCGTGCCTGCAACAACGAAATACCCTCCCGGAGTCGCCGCATCACCCATATCGCCCTGCACAAACCAGGGATCAGGGGCATTAACCAACACAGTTTCGCCTATCCCTTGATCACCGTTTTTCAGTCTTAATCCATAAACACCATCAGTCCAATTTGCTGGAACTGTCGCGGTCAGACTTCTCTCTGTCGAGGTATGCGTTGGCAAACGACTCCAACCACTCCCCCCCAAGGATGAGCTCGCAGGTGAACCAGCTGCTTCATCTGTTAATTGAATCAATTCAACCTCGGTCTCTTCCGGCATCAAATTACCACCGGTAATTAACAGGGTTTCGTCATGATTTACCGGCTGGGAAACCCAAAATACCTTGGGCTGCATTCCAACAGAAATGCCAGATGAGTTTTGGCTGCTTGATGAGACGGCACCGCGACTGTAAGACAGCGAAGAGGCCGAACTTATTGATGGCACCGACGCCGTCGATGAGACTGATCCGACCGAAGACACATTGCTCGGTGATGACACCGGTGGCGTCACACTACCACCTGCTCCCGATGGTTCGTTTGAACCCCCTCCGCCACCCCCACAGGAGATCAAGGCAAAAGCGAATAACAAAGACAGCAAATGCGGTAGTGAACGAATAAACATAAATACCCACCTCTCCTGTGTAACAGGTCCAATCAGCGTCAAGATTTCCGAATCACGCAGAACAACATCTGCACAGAATCAAGGCAAAACCGTTACGCCGGCCGGAATATCCGCAATCGTTTGAACCAATGTTTTCACATCAGACGCCGTCTTGTTGCTGCGAATCAAGATGCCTGAATAGATCATCACCTCATTGCGCTTTTTTCTAGCGTCCCAACGACTCAAAACAAGGTTTGTTGCCTGATTGTTTTCCAACAACATATCTGCAGCGCCCCCTTCATCACTCGTTAAACGCAGGCTGAAGGTGCCAGCGGTTTCATTTACATTGTTGCGGTATACGATGGCAGCCAAGACGTCTTTTTTGTAGCCCGTTTCAGGTTCGTTGTACAGATTGGCGACAAAAAGAGTCTGACTACCCCGCACCACACGGTTCCCCAGATATTGGAGGTGCCAGTTCGGAAATGTACCTTGGTAGTGAGATCCGGCCCAGGAGGCTGCAGCCATAGGCAAACCTTCCACGCCAAACTTGTTGCCGGCCTTGACACTGTCGACAGAGAGGTAGTAATCATCGTGTTGAGTATCCCGCTCGTAGTCATTGTCGATCATCAGCAAACGTCCCTGATGATTGACAACCGTGAGTGTGGAGGTTGCGTCTGGCTCAACATCCCAGGGTCGATCTACCGTGATCGAGCGTCCGCCCGGTGTGGCTTGCGTCACGTATCGCCACTGGCCGGCCCCTTTACCGTCGATGATTTGGGCAATATACCCAAAGCCAGTATATTTCAAAGCCGTACCCGATCTGTTGGTCGATTTGGTCTCAGCGGCTAGGTTCATCGCCTTGTCATTTGTGCTAGCAATATTCCCAAGATAGATGCCATCGCCACCATCCATGGTGTAGCCCGAGCTTAGTGGAGTAGTGTCAGTAATGACCTGCGTCAGCAAGTTATTTGCCCATAGGAAATCCCTTGCATAGGGATTGGCTCCATAAAACGCAGAGATCACAAAACTTGCCTGCTTTGCCTGAGGCCCCCGCTTTTCAAAACGATTTCCGGTTAGCAAAAAATTGTGGCTTTGCGAAGATAACCAGATATTCAGAAGATTCCAGCGGAAGGTGCAACCGGAGAGCTTCAGGTAACTGACCCCATCACGGGCATACAGCCCCTTAGCTGAATCGGTCAACACATCCTCTAACTGGGTATTGGCTGTTTGCCGGAGAAATATCGCCGTTGATGTCTTATCCCATACAGTTTCCGCCGTCACTGGTGCAAATATCCCAACACGCTTGAGCCAGCCGAGTTCTTTGGTGAAGCTGCGGTCGACCACATTGCTGATGAAGTCGGTGGCGGTCGCCGTGAGGCGAAGATCTTCCAACGCAAAGCTGGCGCGGGTGACACTACCTGTCGCCAAGGTTTTACCCACCACCAATGATGTCGTCAGCGCAACATCCCACTGTATCAAACTGACATCTCGCCCGGCCCCGGCAAGCAGAGTATAAGCCGGTAGCACCAGTGGCTTGGTGAGCGTGTAAGTACCTGCAGGCACGTAAATCTTGCCGCCACCGTTAGCATCCGCCGCCGCTATTGCCGCCGCAAACTTCTCGTCATCTGTACCGTTATAACTGCTGATATTGAACACCGTAGAAGGCCAAACTTTGGCTTTTTTGACACTGACCGTATTCAGTGGCGCCTCAATGAATGTACTAAAGCGCACCCAGGATTTCTCCCCGCCCCTGCCATTGTGCAACCACAGCTGGTACTCCCCCTCTGATACCGATGCCGGTACCGCAAATCGCAAGGCATATCCTGTGCTATTGGTTATGCGTTCCGCCAACCCCAACTCGGCAACCATGCCTCCCGTTAAATCTAGTAACACCGCTCGCGGTGCAAGGCCTCCTTTACGCTCCAGTGCCGTGCCTGCAACAACGAAATACCCTCCCGGAGTCGCCGCATCACCCATATCGCCCTGCACAAACCAGGGATCAGGGGCATTAACCAACACTGTTTCGCCTATCCCTTGATCACCGTTTTTCAGTCTTAATCCATAAACACCATCAGTCCAATTTGCTGGAACTGTCGCGGTCAGGCTTCTCTCTGTCGAGGTATGCGTTGGCAAACGACTCCAACCACTCCCCCCCAAGGATGAGCTCGCTGGTGAACCAGCTGCTTCATCTGTTAATTGAATCAATTCAACCTCGGTCTCTTCCGGCATCAAATTACCACCGGTAATTAACAGGGTTTCGTCATGATTTACCGGCTGGGAAACCCAAAATACCTTGGGCTGCATTCCAACAGAAATGCCAGATGAGTTTTGGCTGCTTGATGAGACGGCACCGCGACTGTAAGACAGCGAAGAGGCCGAACTTATTGATAGCACCGACGCCGTCGATGAGATTGATCCGACCGAAGACACATTGCTCGGTGATGACACCGGTGGCGTCACACTACCACCTGTTCCCGATGGCTCTTTTGAACTGCCTCCGCCACCCCCACAAGAAATCAAAAAGCCTGCTTGAAATAGTACAAAGAAAATCAACCACAAACGCATGTCAGAACTCCACTTCGAACAAAGAATACATTCCCGTTGAGAAAGTGGTTTATGACATCACTAAAAATTACAACGGAAGACGCTACCTCCGCAGAGGTAGCGAAACTATATTAAACACATAAAGATGGTTCGACCATGTCACGCTTCACAATGGGTGAAGAAGCGCGAGATTTTTTATCTCTATGGTAGTGACGGAACGCATGCTCTTTTCGTCGCCCCGCACTGAACGATGATATTCGTTTTAAATATCCGATAACGCGTGTTCCATAATCCACATCATCACTACCACAGGCGGAGCAACAGGCTAATGTTCGCTTATCAATATGCTGGCATTGATTACAAATTGTAATTTTCACGTTAATGCAAAAATAATTACAACCTGTTTTTGCTGCAATATTCAGCAATCGCAAATATGCATCAGTACTCAGCGCCTCATCCAAATTCAAATGCAAGGCTGAACCACCATCAAGATAATCCACCAACTCACGACCATGCAGAATAAATTTATCTAGTGGATTGGTTGAATCATCTTCCACCACATAAAAATAGGAATTATAACAATCGCGATTGACTTGATATCCATCAGCCCTATCCCATTTTGCATTTTTAACGCCTAAATTTTCTGCGGGAACAAATTCCGTATTAAATAAATAACCCGTTTCTTTTTTGGCTTCTTTATTGGCGTTATAGATAATTTTTAATTGTTGCTGAACGAATTCAATATAATCCGCATTGTTGCCAGCACGAATACCTTGCGATTCAGCCGCCTCAACCATGCCGTTTATGCCAATGGTTAAAAACTGCTTATCCAAACTGATGAAACCAGCCGAGTAAACATTCAACATTCCTGCTTCCAAATACTCTTCCATCAATCGACGATAGGCGATTTGATAGCAATGTATTTTTTTAACTTCACCTAATAAATTGCGACCATCCTGTATCAGGCGATTCATATTCAAAGTAATAACATTAATAGAACCTGTTGCAACACCACCAGCCCCCAAAGTGTAAGAGAAGGTGTTATCACTGATTTCATTGCGCAAGCGACAGCAAGATGCGAGAGAATCGGCATTGTCCGACTGATAAACAAAAAAAGCGCTACCTTGAGCCAAGTGAGAGGCCATTGATGCAGCAAAGGTTTGATCTTTACACTGCCCATTTTCAGTGAGCATAGCGACAGTCACCACGGGGAACGTCAATATGGTTTTGCTGCGCTCATCATTAAACCAAGACAAGAAGAATTCCTGTAATGCTTCAACGCTTTTCCATTCTGGTTTGGTGAAGTCGGGAAACACAAACTCACCAAACATGGAGTTAAAATAATGCTGATCGTAAATGGAGATATTCCAAAAAACGCTTTGGTATCCACGTGCTGCGGCTGGTTGGTTTAATGCATACACCACATGCTGCAAATGGTTAGCAATTTGTTTGGGATGAGTCACTAAATAATTATCACCAAAATCTTTACGCGCAAAATGATCAAAATAAGTGAGAAACTCGACCGTTGCAATGGCACCAGCAAACTGTGAACTTACCGCAAACACAAAATTTACAAAAGTACCGCAAAAGGATTCCAAATGTTGAGGCGCACGCGATTCCCCGCCCAGCTTGGTTAAACCGTCCAATAAAAATGGATACATAGTGAGTGATGCACAATAGGGTTTTAAACTGGTTTCATCATGAACATAAATTTCATGATCTTCAATTTGTCGAATATATTCCGCCGACATCGACTCACCAAATAATTCAGAAATTTTTCGACTTACTTGTGCACGATTCACCTGCACAAAAAAATCTTTCATCATTTCCGCTTCAAGCGTCGCGATATTCTTATGTGTGACATTGGCATTCGCATCCATCAATGAACCATCAGCAGGGTTTTTCGCTTGCAAATAGTGTTGGATAAAATCCAATTTTTCGTCGAGCTGATCTTGGCTAAGTCTTAACATAGTGAAGCTCCTGTAGTCTTATGTGTTGATTGAAATAGATAATTCAGTGAGCGCCCTGTACGTAAATCAATAAATTGTTGATTGGTTTTAGTGCTATCCAGTCCACCCAGAGATGCAATCCATGGACCGGTTTTTACGTAAGTAAGGTAAGGCAGTAAATGGCCAGGGGCGGACTCAAGTCCAGTGTAAAGACAGGTGTGTAATCCATATGATCGAGCAATCATCAAGTATGATTTCAATTGCTCATGCCACTCACCCCCAGAAATAAAACACAACTAATCAATCCTTGATAATGCTTAAGCCGCTCCGAGAAATGAAGAACTGACATAGGCATCCCAAGGCTCTGATTTCGATATTCACTTGAGTGGCAGCCCTTGCAACGCAAAGGGCATCCTGAAATTGTGTATGCAAGCGAGGTTTCACCTGGCACTTCTTGCCAGACAATTTGCTCCTCAACATAACGCAGTGTTTTATGCATGATCTACCACATATAGTGTTTATTATTAAGAACTACAACAACATGTAGTGGAGACTAGTGTAATTTGAAAAGTGCGGTTTGATTTAAATCAAGAACCCAGCGCAATTACCCACTTGGAGATAAACGAGAATGTATTGTCAGGATGAAAAAGCATTATCAACAATTAATCAGATGGGCATTTCGAGGCAAATCCATAGCAGGAAAGCATGTCAAACCGCTATCATGATTCCGGCTCAACAATCCCTAATAGATAATTTGAATCAACGCACCAATATGACGGAGAGAAAAATTGAAGTGTAATACCATCGCAAGACTTTGTTTGTTGCTAGCAGGTTTTATGGCTTGCCAGCAAGCACCAGCAGCAGAAAAGCAACCCAGAGATTTAAAAACAATTATCGGCCTCATCAATCAACATTGCAGTGTTTGCCACAAAGTTCCATCCCCTGCTCTACTACCCAAACAAGATTGGCCTTACGTCATTGAAATCATGGGAACTTTTTCACATGAAAAATTCGGCCCCGATTATTTACCAAAAGATGTACTGACTGACATCACAGCATACTATTACGGTAGCAGCCCCACCGAATTACCCAAGCTACCCTATAACATTGAATCTGAAAAACAACCACTTTTTGAGGTTGCTGATATTGGCATAACATCAAAAATTCCATTTATTAGCCATATAAAACGCACCAATATTTTCAATAAAAAAAATCTTGAATTTTTAATATGTGACGTAGAAAAGAAACAAATTACTCTGCTGACAAAAATGCAAAATGATTGGAAAGAACAAAAAATTGCCGATATAGAAATTCCAATTTATACAGATGTTGTCGATTACGATAACGATGGTGACATGGATATAATAGCGACCAATTTGGGGGAGTTCCCGCCATCAAAAAATATGGTCGGTGAAGTATTTTTACTGCGACAAACCAAGAATGGAACATTTGAAAAACAATCTTTGGTTAAGGGTATTCCTCGAGCAATCGAAGCGAGAGCTGTAGATGTCGACTCAGACCAAGATATTGATCTGATTGTCGCCGCGTTTGGGGGGAAAGGCATAGGCGAAATATTCTGGCTTGAAAATCAGGGTAACAACAAACAAATCAAACATAGCTTATTGAATTTAAGCGGTGCATTGAATATCACGCCCACGGATTTAAACAAAGATGGAAAAATGGATTTTGTCAGCTTGATTTCACAGGAACATGAAATGATTGTTGCTTTTATCGCAACGGAAAACAAACAGTTCAAAATGCAGGTACTTTCTCGAGCGCCACACCCCATGTTTGGATCAACCGGAATGCAAATCACCGACATGGATAAAGATGGCGATCAGGATATATTATTTACTAATGGTGATGCGTTTGACACACAGATGGATCCAAAACCCTATCATGGCGTACAGTGGTTAGAAAACATGGGCGATTTACGCTTCGCCTTTCATGATATAGGTCGATCTTATGGTGTAGCTAAAGCAATTGCGGGTGACATTGATGGCGACGGCGATAATGATGTAGTGGCAAGTAGTTTTATCAACTTCTGGGAAGACAAAAATCGAGCCAGTATGGTTTGGTTTGAAAACGATGGTCATCAAAATTTCAAACAACACAATCTTCCTTCATCCCCTCCTGGCATTGTTTCTTTTGAGCTGGGCGACTTCACAGGAGACGGAAAGATAGACATATTGGCAGGAATATGTCGATTCGATATTTTAAAAACACTAATGTCGAACAACGAAAATGCGATAAAAAGCGTCCACCAAAATAAAACCTCAGAAACACGATTTATTTTGTTGCGAGGAAAATGATCGAATCAATAATAAATCAGTAAAAAACATTCAAAGAGAGTTTTACACGAATCAAAATTTACCGTCATTCCTGCGCAGGCAGGAATCTAGCTTTTGAAAAACATCAATAGAATCAAAGGCTGGATCCCTGCCTTCGCAGGGATGACGATGCGAAATCAAACAAAAATGTATTCGTGCAAAACTCTCTCAAAAAAATTATCACCCCATCGAAAATCTGGCCGCAACAGATTCACGTGGAGTGATAATTTTTTTATAGCCATTGAAAGTTAATAACCTGTTACAGCGCGAGTTGCAAACCTACCCAAATTTTTTGCGTATCTTGCGCAAATTGATCGCGATTGTATTGTGCTAACTTAATATTGGCCATCAAACGAGTGCTAATGTTGTAGATGTAATTAAGATTTATTTCATCACCATAATCAATATCGTTTAGATCACTGCTGTATTGATGATATTGAAGATTAATCGCACCTTTTGGCAATGTATAACCAGCGCCGAACCAAACATCATTCAAACCGTTAACGGGTGTTGCTAAAAAGATGTCGGCAAAGCCATTAAATGCATGCAAAGTGGCCAAGGGGGTTTGCAATGCGGTTGTGCCATCACCTGACAACAATTCATAACCGGCTTCAAGCGACACTTTATTGATTTTCCACAACACATCGATGCGTGAATAATCTTCAGAAAAATCAGACACGGAATCACTGTTATCCGTTTGTGTTGCATAAGCCAGATGCAACTGTAATTGTTGCTGATTCGCTGGAACAAAATTACCGAGATAATCCAAACCCGTTGTTAAACTTGAACGAGCTGCCCAATTATCAAATTGATAGTCATGCGCAAACACACTGATTTGATGTTGTGCGTTGGGCTTAAAACCTACCAACAAATTAACAAACTCTCCTGGCTCATCTGCTTTAGCACCATCCGGCCCAAAAACACGATTCACATTGTGAAGACGCGATGCATCAACTAACCAGGTTGCCGTTGTATGTTGAATACGAAACCCATCCAATGTTTGTTCGTTTTGCCGCCAACCTACGCTGCCTAAAAAGCGTTGATTGAGTAAATTAATTCGTTGGCGCCCCATATCCACATTGGTTTGTTTGCTCGCGGTTTGATAACGCAAAAATGCTTGATTCAAATCAGAGCCATCGGGATCAGCCACTACCGGATAAGCCGTTTCACCATTCACTGTCGAGTTATAACTGTCATCGCCTAACACTGTAACGTTATCCAGCTCAACAAAAGCTGAAAACCCGGAATAGGCACCGGTTTGAACCGATAATCGCGAACGCAATGTCGATGCCAATGCATCTTTTGAAAGATTATCCTGATCAACCGATTCAATACGATATCGAAAATTAGTGTTGACCTTGGATTGATCCAATGCCTGCCGTAATTCATCTGTACTCGCCAACACAGGCAAAGAAAATGCAGACACGATTCCACACACCAACAGATTTCTTTTGAATTGCATGTTCACCTCTTTAGATTCATCCAATTGATATTGGGTTGAAAACTCAACAACCATTTGTATATTGTTCCGTGTTTACAAAAATAACCAATGATTATTGTGAATAGCTCGAAGGTGGTAGCTTTGAACTTGAAAGTTACTAATAGATCAGTACAATAAAATTTTATTGATGATGGGGTAATCTGTGGAAAATTTTTCTGATTTATTGACTATGGCGAAATCGCAACCGGACGCTCAGCGCTTATTAATGGTTTTTGTTGCGATAGATGGAAACGAATCCAATGAAAACCCACAAGGTGGATATTTAACGCCCATTATGTGTGTCGACAAAACGCCAGATGAAATCGTGAGTTTTGAAAGTCTTCTTGCTGAATCGGACAACACCGGGCAGAAATGGGATTTGGTTTTTGTGGGCGCTTTATCTGGAAAGGGTTCAATTGCACCTTCCAATACCGACGCGAACAAACCACTGGATGCCATGATCGCTAAAATCAATATGGGTATGGTTTCTGACTACCTCGCTTTTAATAAACAAGGTGAGATATTGGAAATGACACCGAACTCTCAGTAATGAGAGTTCGGTGTTATCAATGACCGCCGCAACTACCGCAACAGACGCCAGTCTTTTCGGGTGAGGATGGCTTGGCAAATTGCTCTTCCACTTTGGCAAACAATAAATTGTTCTCCAAGTGAATATGCTCCATTAAATCATGACGCAATTTTTGCAATCCCAAATAAAGCGCTCGCCAAGTATTGCAAGCACCTTGTGGTGGTTGAATATTATTGGTGAGGCGCTCCAATTCCGCTAAAGCAGCACCGTGATCATCATGCTCATGACGCATCACGCTCACAGGCCCCATTACCATAGAACCCGCGCCCTGTTTTATCATCGGAAATAAAATCATTTCTTCTTTTTGCATATGTGACTCCAACTCCTGAGCCATATGCATCAAATGCGCAGTCAGCCCTAGTGGGCAATTGGGTTTATCACCATGAACACGCTCTACTTTATCGGCCAAACGAATTAATTCAGGTAATTCTTGCCGATGAACAGCATGAAATGTATCAAGAATATAATCAATCAACTCTGGTAACGGCATAGCTTCAGTTGCCGGTGAAGACGATTCATTAATCAACAATGATGATAGTGATTGATAAACCTCATTAGCATCTACATTCTTTTCCGATGCCGCAATACGTAAACTTTTATTACCACCGCAACAAAAATCCAAACCATATTGATGAAAAACTGCGGTTGCGCCCGGAATTTTTCTCGCAAGTTGACCTAAACTTCTATCCAACAAATCCATAATAACCTCTCATATCAATTGACAGTTTCGCATCAAACTACTGCATTAAGGGTGTCATGGGGACTGAAAAATCGTATCCATCAATCTTTGCTTCAGCAATTAATTGCTGAATGTAGTGCGAAATTGATTTTCGTTTAACACGTTCTTGCAAATACTCTGCAATTTTTTCTTTGCATTCATCGAAAGACAAGGGCTGCCCAGGCGTTACCCGCGTAATATTCACCAAATGAAAGCCATATCGAGTTTCAATTGATTGGGAATGTAATCCAACAGGTAAGGATAATATTTGACGCTCAAATTCAGGAACCGTTTGACCGCGACTAATTACCCCTAAATCACCGCCCTGAGCTTTCGAAGGACAATCTGAAAATGCTTGTGCTAATTCGGAAAACGATTGACCCAATTGCAATTTGATTAAAATAGAATCGGCTTCTTGTTGCGCTTCAATACGCGCCATTTCATCTTCAGCCGGTGCAGCAAATAAAATATGCTGCAACTCAATTAATGGTGAAGACATAAATTTGTGTGGATTGGATGAAAAATACTGCCGACACTCTTCTTCGGTTGCTTCAGGCAACTGCAGTTCACGATCAAACAAAGCCGTAACAAAATCAGCTGAATCCGACGCAACATCGTCCGCACCTTCAATACCCAAAGCTTGTGCTCGTTGTCGCAACAACTCACCGATAATCAAAGCTTCTGCTGCTTTCATCATAGCTTCGCGTTGCGAAGCAGATGGGTGATATTGCATTTCACTTAACACACGGCTTTCATCCAATGTCACATGATTAACTTGAATCATTTTTTTCTCCACACAATTAATCTTGTCGAAGCCTTATCTCCAGGCTTTTTTACGCACAACCTGATAATTTCTGCCCAAATATTTCACGGGTACGCTAGCAATGTGAACTAAACGGCTGAAAGGGAACACAATAAACAAACTCATTCCCAGGAACACATGCAGTTTGTAAATCCAATGCACTGACAATATAGCGGCAGCGGCTTCAGCTGGATCAAAAGTAGCAATATTTTGAGCCCAGCTCATCAACAACAACATTTCAGCACCATCGGTGTGCCCTGCTGAAACGAAAATTGATCCGAGCCCTAACAATAATTGTGAATACAACAATAACAATACCGCTATGTCCATCTTGCTACTGGTTGCACGAATGCGAGGGTTGAATAAACGGCGCTTTAATAAAATCGTTAAACCAATAAAACAGATAAATCCGAATACACCACCCAGACCCATCGCAATTAATTGTTTGTGATGTGCATGAATACCCAACATGTGCCAAATTTCTACCGGCGTTAACAATCCTACAAAGTGCCCCATTAACACCATAATAATGCCGATATGAAATAAGCGGCTACCAACACGCAATTGTTTGGTTTCCAATAATTGACTGGAACTCGCTTTCCAAGTGTATTGTTCGCGGTCATAACGAATCCAGCTGGCAATGAAACACATAAACAATGCGATGTAAGGATAGAGACCAAATAAAAAAGTATTAAGACTATTCATAACAGCTCCTATGCAGATGCAGCCGGTTGCAATTTAACTAAACCGTCGAGATTCAAATATTCAAGGTGATCACGACTTTGTTGGTTACTGGGGCGATTGATTGATGTCGCGCAAGCATCAGCATTTTGATTTGCACTGAAACTAACGGCCTCTTCTTCCCAAACCTTATCCAATGCGTCGGGAGTGTAATCCGGTTTTTCGTCGCGAATTTGTGTGTGCACATCTTGCAAATTCATTTCCGCGCCGGACAACTCAATCAACCCGTGAAAAATAGCCGCATATGGGCTATTTCGTTGATCCAATCGGCAAGCTAATACAGCCAGAATCGGCGCAACTTCTTCAAGACCAATACGTGCGTTTTCTTCACCTTGAGTAGCCAAAAATTCCAAATACAAAGGCAAGTAATCTGGCAATTCTTTTACATCAATTTCCAAACCAGCATCGCGATACTGCTGCTGCAAATTCACCATGGCTTGCCCACGATCACGCGACTCACCGTGAATATGTTCAAACAAATGTAAGGACAAAGAACGGCCTCGCTCAAACATGGAATCATAATTGGATTGCATGTTCAGCAAATTTTCTTTCGAAAAATGATCGATCAGTTCGCGCAAGCCTTGCTGGTTGGTTGCAGACAATTGACTCTCTGCAACCAATTGTCGAAGCTCATCCAACAACTCGCTGGTAATATCGCTCGGGTAATCCATCAAGTAAGATAATAAATTCAATATTTTCATGAATTTTTCTCCAACAAGGTGACAGGCACAACTTGGCGAACACCTTTGGCTTTAGTACCAAACAAGCTCACATCATTGTTGCCATCACCACAACCATTGCCAAAACTGAAACCACAACTGCTCTTCAAGTCGTAAGCATTTTCAGCGTAAGCGCGATGACTGGTAGGCACCACAAAACGGTCTTCGTAATTTGCAATGGCCATGTAACGATACATTTCGTTAACAGTATTTACATCAAGACCGACCTGTTTCAATACCGCCAAATCTTCTTGACCATCAACATGTTTGCTGCGCATAAATGAACGCATGGCAATCATTCTTTCCAACGCACGCTCAACCGGTTTCTCATCGCCTGCTGTTAACAAATTGGCGAGATAACGCAAGGGTATACGCAAAGATTTCAAGTCAGGAATTTCACCATTCATACCCACATGCCCCGCTTGCGCGGCATTTTGAATGGGCGAAAGTGGTGGGATATACCAAACCATAGGCAGAGTGCGATATTCAGGATGCAATGGCAGTGCTACTTTCCAATCCATCGCCATTTTGTATACAGGCGATTCTTGTGCTGCGTCCAACCAGGCTTGCGGAATACCTTCAGCTTGTGCAGCAGCGATAACGGCTGGATCTTTTGGATTCAAGAAAATATTCAGTTGTGCTTGATACAATTCTTTTTCACTGGCCACACTGGCAGCTTCAGAAATTCTATCCGCATCGTATAACAACACGCCCAAATAACGGATACGACCCACACAAGTTTCAGAACAAACGGTTGGCTGACCAGATTCAATACGTGGATAACAGAAAGTACATTTTTCTGATTTTCCACTCTTCCAGTTGTAATAGATTTTTTTGTAAGGGCATCCAGACACACACATGCGCCAACCACGACATTTATCTTGGTCGATCAATACAATCCCGTCTTCTTCACGTTTGTAAATAGCACCAGAAGGACAAGAAGCCACACAGGCTGGATTCAAACAGTGTTCACACAAACGAGGTAAATACATTAAAAATGTTTTTTCAAACTGACCATAAATGTCTTTTTGAACAACATCATCAAAGTTTTTATCTTTTTTGCGTTTTTCAAATTCAGTTCCGAGAATTTCTTCCCAGTTTGGACCCCAATTAATTTTTTCCATGCGCTGGCCGGTGATTAAAGAACGCGGACGTGCAGTGGGTTGATGCTGGCTATTACCAGCAGTGTGTAAATGCTGATAATCGAAATCAAAGGGTTCGTAATAGTCGTCAATTTCAGGTAAATCGGGGTTGGCAAAAATATTGGCCAACACACGCAATTTTCCACCAATGCGCGGTGTTAATTTTCCGTCTGCACTACGCTGCCATCCGCCTTTCCATTTGTCCTGGTTTTCCCATTCTTTTGGGAAACCAACGCCCGGTTTGGTTTCAACGTTGTTGAACCATGCGTACTCAACACCTTCGCGTGAGGTCCACACATTTTTACAAGTAATGGAGCAGGTATGACACCCGATACATTTATCCAGATTTAATACCATGCCTATTTGTGCACGAACTTTCATTTTGTTGCCTCTTTTTGATTAGAGAAAATAATTAAAAGATGGATTGTTTCTAATTTCGACATCACCTTTAGGGCGTATCCAACCAATCAACGTCTTTCATTTTTCTCACCACAACAAATTCATCACGGTTACAACCCACAGTGCCGTAATAGTTGAAACCATAGGCCTGCTGTGCATAACCACCAATCATGTGTGTCGGTTTCATCACCGCACGTGTTACCGAGTTGTGCATACCGCCACGGGTTTTGGTTAATGCAGAACCTGGCATATTCACAATACGTTCTTGTGCGTGATACATCAGGCTCATGCCTTGCGGAACGCGTTGTGATACTACGGCGCGCGCCGCAATCGCTCCAGTTCACGTTAAACACATCGATCCAATCGTTGTCTTCAATACCGGCATCTTTTGCATCGACTTCACTGATCCACACAATCGGGCCACCGCGCGATAATGTCAGCATCAATAAATTATCGGTGTAGGTACTATGAATACCCCATTTTTGGTGAGGAGTAATCCAGTTCAACACAATTTCTTTATTGCCATTGGGTTGATGATCTTTTACCGGCTCAATGGTTTTCAAATTCACAGGCGGCTTATAACTACAGAGTTGTTCGCCGAAATCGCGCATCCATTCGTGATCTTGATAAAACTGTTGACGACCGGTGACGGTTCTCCACGGAATACATTCATGAACGTTGGTGTAACCCGCGTTGTAAGACACATGCTCGTCTTCCAAACCAGACCAAGTAGGTGCAGAAATAATTTTTCGCGGTTGAGCCACAATATCGCGGAAGCGAATTTTTTCGTCTTCTTTGGGTTTGGCCATATGTGTGTGATCACGTCCGGTAATTTTTGAGAGCGCTTCCCAAGCTTTTACTGCCACATGACCATTGGTTTCAGGTGCGAGTGATAAAATCACTTCACAAGCATCAATCGCCGATTCAATTTTCGGACGACCTTGATGCACACCTTCTTCGGTATGAACACGATTTAATTGCCCAAGGAATTCCACTTCTTCTTTGGTATCCCACTTGATTCCTTTGCCACCGTTACCTAATTTTTTCCAGCAAGGGGCCAAGTGATGTAAAGCGTTTGTAGGTGTTGGGATAATCGCGCTCAACCATTACCATATTCGGCATAGTGATGCCGGGCACAGCGTCGCATTCACCTTTCCACCAGGCTTTCACACCAAGAGGTTGCGCCAATTCTTCAGGCGTGTCGTGCATCATAGGTTGAGTGACAAAATCTTGTTCAACCCCCAAATGCCCCACACAAAGTTCAGAGAATTTTTTGGCAATGCCTTTAAAAATATCCCAGTCGCTGCGTGATTCCCAAACCGGATCAATGGCTTTGGTCAACGGATGAATAAACGGATGCATATCCGAAGTATTCATATCGTCTTTTTCATACCAAGTCGCTGTAGGTAAAACAATATCGGAATACAAACAAGTGGTGGACATTCTGAAATCCAATGTCACTAACAAATCCACTTTACCTTCAACTGCTTGCTCATGCCATTTAACATCTTCTGGTTTTTTACCATCAGCACCTAAATCTTTACCGAGCAAACCATGTTTGGTACCCAGCAAATGCCGCAACATATATTCATGACCTTTACCACTCGAACCTAACAAGTTAGAACGCCAAATAAACATATTGCGCGGGAAGTTTTGTGGTGCATCCGGGTCCTGACAAGCAAATTGCAATTGACCGGATTTCAATTGATCGACCACATAGTCTTTCGGTGATTTACCTGCCGCTTGTGCAGCCGCCGCAATACGCAATGGATTTGTCGCCAATTGCGGAGCTGAAGGCAACCAACCCATACGTTCTGCGCGCGAGTTGAAATCGATAATACTGCCGCTCCATTTTTCTTTATTGGCGAGCGGTGAAATAACTTCGCTCATATCCAATTTTTCGTAGCGCCATTGGTTGGCATGATTATAGAAAAATGAAGTGCCGTTCATTTGACGAGGCGGACGTTGCCAATCCAAACCGAATGCCAGAGGCACCCAACCATTTTGTGGCCGCAATTTTTCTTGCCCTACATAGTGCGCCCAGCCGCCGCCACTTTGACCCACGCAACCACACATCATGAGCATGTTGATCAGGCTGCGATAATTCATATCCATGTTGTACCAGTGATTGAGCGAAGCGCCAACAATCACCATAGAGCGGCCGTGAGTTTTATCCGCGGTGCGTGCAAATTCGCGTGCAACACGAATCACATCTTCACGCTTAACGCCGGTAATTTTTTCTTGCCATGCAGGAGTATAAGGTGCGTCGTCATCAAACGTTTTTGCAACATTCGCATCGCCTAAACCGTTATCAACACCATAATGTGCAACCATTAAATCAAATACGCTGGCTACCCATTGAACTTCACCATTGGCCATCACAATTTTTCGTGCAGGCACTTTGCGTAATTGAACAGCGGCGTGATCAGTGTGATCAAAATAACCATACTCGTGCTCTCTGCCACCAAAATAGGGGAAGGCCACATCAAGCACATCATCGCAATTATTTTTCAGCGAGAGACGAACATCCACTTCCTCACCGCTTTTGCCATCGCGTTGTTCCAAATTCCATTTACCACTTTGTCCCCAGCGATAACCAATAGAACCATTAGGGCTAATCAGTTCATTGGTGTTGGCATTAACAGAAATAGTTTTCCATTGAGGATTGTTTTCTTGCTGCAAATTATCGACTAAATCCGATGCACGTAAAAAACGACCCTGCGTTAAGTCTTCACCATTTTTTTCTAGCATCACCAACATTGGCATATCGGTGTATTGCTTAACATAACGGGTGAAATAATCGCTTGGCTGATCGATATGAAATTCTTTCAGAATCACATGACCAAAGGCCATACTCAATGCCGCATCGGTACCTTGCTTGGGCGCAAGCCAGGTATCACCAAATTTTGATGCCTCAGAATAGTCAGAGGTAATCACACAGGTTTTAGTACCTTTGTAACGCACTTCAGACAGGAAGTGAGCGTCCGGCGTACGCGTTTGTGGAACGTTAGAGCCCCACACAATAATGTAATTGGAGTTATACCAATCTGCTGATTCCGGCACATCGGTTTGCTCACCCCAAACTTGGGGAGACGAGGGAGGTAAGTCACAATACCAATCGTAGAAACTTAAACAGTTACCACCAATCAGTGATAAATAACGTGAACCCGCAGCATAGGACACCATCGACATAGCTGGAATAGGCGAGAAGCCATTGATGCGATCAGGACCATAAGTTTTTGCGGTGTAGACATTGGCTGCCGCAATAATTTCGTTGACCTCATCCCAATTGCCGCGCACAAATCCACCCATACCACGACGGGATTTGTATTGTTTGGTTTGGGTTGGATTCTCAACAATCGACGCCCAAGCTTTTACCGGGTCAGTATTTTTCTGTTTGGCTTCGCGCCACAACTCAATCAGAGCCTGACGAATTTTGGGGTATTTCAAACGGTTGGCGCTGTAAATATACCAAGAGTAACTGGCACCGCGTGGGCAGCCGCGTGGTTCATGATTCGGTAAATCGGGGCGAGTGCGTGGGTAATCCGTTTGCTGGGTTTCCCAAGTGATCAACCCATCTTTAACATAGATCTTCCAGCTGCATGAACCAGTACAGTTGGCACCGTGTGTGGAGCGTACGATTTTGTCGTGCTGCCAACGTTGGCGATAGCCCTGCTCCCAAGTACGGTCTTCATTGGTGGTTACACCATGCCCGGCGGAAAAAGATTCTTTTCGTTGTTTAAAAAATCGCAATTTATCAAGTAGATGACTCATGCTGTGGCCTCTCCTCAGATTCTCTTCATGGTTCGTTTTAACATTGGCGATACTGCGCCAATCATCATTCGCTTGCTATTAGGCAAAAGGAGTAGACACCCTACACCCCTACCCCCTTGTGGGTATCCGCAAAAGGTCAATTTACCAAGGCTCCCAATACATCCATTGTCGTAATCACGCCTACAACCTTGTTAGCGTCTGTCACAAAAACGCGGTGTATGTGTCGATCCAACAATTTTTTCGCCACTCGTTCCACTGTTTCACCCTGATCTACACTGATCACTTCCTTATTCATGATTTGATGCACGGTGCAATTTTTATCCGCATCTTTAAGCCATGAACGCAAAACCTCCTCATTAATTTCCTGCCCGGACATCTCGCGATAATGATTACGCAAGGCATCGGATTTGTTGCTTTCATTGGCGTTGTTAAATTTGAACACGTCACTCACACTGACCACCCCCACCAACTCATGATCCGATGCAATAACCGGCGCAGCGGAAATTTTTCGATTAATAAAAAATCCGCCAGACGATGAATCGTCCAGCCTTCGTAGGCGGTCAGTAACTCATGGGTCATAATGTCTTTAGCGCAACGATCGATACTGCTAGTATTCATGGGGTATCCTCACTGATTGAACGATATGGTTAACTTATGGCCCATTAGGCTGAGTAGCGCAATTCACCCAAAGGGATAGGCAGAAAAAACACTTACCCCTTAAGGGGTACACAAAAATTATTCGCGAAACTGATCATGAAAAAAATCTCACCAAAACCATCCATTATTGTTCGCTTAAATATTGCTCTGGCCAGCATCATGATTCTGGGCATCAGCACCATGTTGGTTTCTTATTGGCTATCCGAACATGCAGAGCAAGACCCTCTGGCAATCAATATTGCCAGTTCATTGCGCATGCAAACCTATCGCATAGGGCTCATGGCAATGGATAAAGAGGTATCAACTGAAGCCTGGCAAGCCGCCAACCAAAAAATTAATAGATCCTGGATCAGCCCCGTATTCATTCCTTTTTTACGAGAAAATCCTGACATTAAACAACCCTATGATCTTGCCAAACAACATTGGCAAGAAAAACTACAGCCTTTTTTTGTCAATGTCCATGGCCGTACCCAAGAATCAAGTTACTCGGAAATAACCTTGCTGCTTGATGAGCACAAAATCTTATTGGATCAGTTTGTTAATGCCATTCAACTGGATGCTGAAAAAAAAGTGCGAAATTTTCGCTTGGTACAAATAACCGCTTTATTTGCAACATTATTAGTCTCGTCAATTATCATCTATTCCTTAAAAGTCAAAGTAGAACAACCATTAAATCGTTTAACCAATCTTGCCAAGCGTATTTCTCATGGTGACTTCAAACAAACCGTTCACTGGTCCAGCCAGGACGAACTAGGCGTTTTGGCAAACACCTTCAATGTTATGTGCAAATCGATATCACAGAGTCACGAATCACTTGAGCAACAAGTCGAAGAAAAAACACATGCTCTACAGCAATCGAATAATTCCCTACAATTTTTATATGAAACAGCAAAGTTTATTATTGAACACAACCCACAAGGAATAGATTACGATGAAATTATTGCTCGATTGTCACACACTATTAATGTAGAAAATATTGAACTTTGCTTGATGACCGCAACCGGTAACAGCCCTTATTTACAAATCATTCCCAACAACACATCCAATGAAGACCACTGTAACACGAATAATTGCACAAACTGCATGTCCAGCAGAGGGATTATTGAAACCATTGGCGATCAAGCCATTTATCACTTTCAGTTAATTCACCTTGAAAAACATTATGGACTAATCGTGTGCCGCGTCCCCAACACTCAACGCTTATCCGCTTGGCAGGAACAGCTCATTCAATCCACCACTGATCAATTAGCTATTGGCCTCAGTCTAAAAACAGAAGAGGATCAATCTCGTCGCTTGGCGGTATTGCAAGAACGTAACGCGATTGCTCGCGAATTACACGACTCATTGGCTCAAGCATTGTCCTATTTAAAAATTCAAGTGACTCGACTTAACAAAGCAATTGACGTTGATGACAAAAATGTCATGGAAAATATCGCCGAAGAATTACGCGAAGGATTAAGTAATGCTTATCGACAATTACGAGAACTACTGACCACATTTCGGTTAAAAATTGATGGCAATGGCTTACAGGCAGCACTTGAATACAGCGTCGAACAACTTCGATCACAAACGGATATGAATATTGATTGTACATTTGCTTTAGCCAATGTACCGCTAACACCCAACGAAGAAATTCACTTACTGCAAATCATTCGCGAAGCAAGTCAAAATGCGATTCACCACAGCAGCGGGAAAAATTTAAGCATTCGTCTTTGGCAAACCAATGACAAAACCATTCATTTAACAATTGTGGACGATGGAAAAGGGCTGCCAGTCTCACCAGAAAAAATCAATCATTACGGTCTAGCCATCATGAAAGAGCGTGCCCGACATTTACAGGGAGAATTGATACTCGCGAATCGCGAATCAGGTGGGCTCTCAGTCAATTTTGAATTTTTGCCAGAATTTATGATGAACCGAATTCGAAACGGAATCATAGCGTCGGATATTGATTGAGAGTTTTGCACATTGATAAAGCACGAAATTAGGCGTAAGAACACCCAAAACAAACCACCCATAAATAATTAGATGACTTGCTATGGCTACTAAAATTTTTAAAATGATATTTTTATGCATCGGTATAATGATGTGCCTGGACGTCGTACTACCCGCCAAAAAAGCTTATCGGGAAATTAGTGATCTTCAGCAAAAAGCCAGAAAGCTTTCTGGAAATTACATCATCGTCTTTAAAGACAACTTTGAATGCCATGCTGATTTAGATGAATCAACCCTCAGTAATCTTAATCGCAATGAACCTGTTACAGTCAAATCAACTCGCTTTACCAAGCAGTGTGTTTACATTGAAAAAAACGGCGTCGAAATATATCGAGAAAGCCACTGGCGAATACTATTTCTATTTGGCGCATTTCTGTGCATTGGTTACGGCATCGGAAAAATAAACCCTGAAAGCCGGGATGAACGTTGAAAACTCTGAGCCTATAAAAAAAGAGCGCGGTTGCGATCTTTTTTACTTTGTGAATGCCAGCATTCTTTAACAGTAGATTTGGTGGTGAATTAAGGATTATAAAATTCACCACTCTTTCTCAAATAGAACCACCAGTTCACTACAGCACAGACTGCATAAAATACAGCAACCCCTACCATGGCATATTCCGGTGTTGCGGCTTTAATTTGTTCTCCAAACACTTGTGGGATATAAAAAGCACCGTAACCTGCAACAGCTGATGTCCAACCCAATGCAGGACCGGCTTGTTCTTTGGGAAAAATATTCGCAATGGATCGGAAAGTTGAACCATTACCGATTCCACTCGCTGCGAATAATCCCAAGAAAATTAAAAAGAATGGAACAAAATATTCTTCAGGGGTTGCTGACTGATACGCTTGTTGCATATACCAAGCAGCGACAACGGACAATACCACCATACAAACGGCACAAATTTGTGTCACCAATGCACCACCCAATCGATCTGAAATCCAACCGCCTACAGGACGAATCAATGCACCAATGAAGGGAGCGATCCACGCGTAGGTTAATGCGCTGGGTGCATTAGGGTTGACCGTAGTGTGTGTCATCACGCCATTCACTTCTACATGGCTAAAACCAAAAATGACTTGTATTGACAAAGGAAATGCAGCAGAAAAACCAATAAACGAACCGAAGGTCATCACATACAGCACACTCATTACCCAAGTGTGTTTGTTATTGAAAATTTTGTATTGGCGATCCAAACTTGCACGAATCGCACCTGGCAAGAATTTTAATAACATCACCGTAGCAAACAACACCAAGACCAAGACTAATTCTTTGGGAACACCGAATCCCGAACCATTGACATTGGCTGGCAAAATTAACCACAAACCTAAAGCTGAAGTTGCAAAACCAATCAGCATCATGGCGATGATGACCGAAAACGAACGCGCAGGCCCATTAAGGTTAGGTGTCACTTCCGGCGTGTTGATATTGTTCATGCCAAACCAGATTGCAAAGGCAAGCGGAACTAACAATAACAACCAAACAAAACCGGCATTTTGAATCCAGGTTTCTGTTCCCGCAGGAATTGAACCAATTAAAGTTCCACTTGCGGATTTCAGTATCATGGAGTCACCACCCAAGACGCCAAAAGCACCAAAGGTCATAAACAAAGGTACCAATATTTGCATGGTGGTCACGCCAAAATTACCCAACCCGGCGTTCAACCCCAAGGCCAAGCCCTGTTGTTTTTTAGGATAAAAGAAACTGATGTTGGACATAGACGCAGCAAAGTTACCGCCGCCAATGCCCGACAAAAGTGCCATTAATTGAAACACCCAAAATGGCGTGCTCTGATCCTGCAGGGCTATGCCCGTACCTATAGCGGGTAGCATTAATAAACTGGTGGTTAGAAAAATCGTATATCGACCACCGCACAGACGGATAAAGAAACTGGCGGGAATTCGCAGTGTTGCACCGGTTAAACCCGCAATTGCCGTCAGACTGAAAAGATCACCGGCCTGGTAGGGAAATCCAAGATTGAGCATTTGTACGGTGATAATGCTCCACTGCATCCAGACAGCAAAACCACAGAGTAAACTGGGAATCGAAATCCATAAATTACGATTGGCTATAGCTTTACCTCTGGATTCCCAAAACGCTTCTTGTTCTGGCTCCCATTGTTTTAGATCGGACATATAAAACTCCAAATAAAAGAGTGAGTATCGAGGCTCACTATCCTTGAGCCAAGATCAGTACACCATTCATCCTGAGTGTTATTAAACCAACCATTAGGGGGTAGTCGACTGAATTTATCTACCACCAAATAGGCACAAGATGCACGCCAGCAGCTTGAGCGGTTACACTGCCATCTCTAGATAAAGAACACCAAAAACAATACGCAGCGAGGAGCAATCCATGAGCCAAACTACTTCAAGCATTATGCTGGTGGATGATCACCCCTTGTTACGCAAGGGTTTACGCCAACTCATTACACTGGTTGACGACATGGAAGTTGTTGCCGAAGCGAGCAACGGCGCCGATGCCATCACGCTGGCCAATGAACATGACCCCGATTTGATTTTGATGGATTTAAATATGCAAGGTATGGATGGCCTGGAAACCTTGCGCCGTATGCGAGAAGACGGCATTAGTTCCCGCATTGTGATGTTAACTGTCTCGGATGCTGATGAAGACGTGTTGAATGCCATTTCCTCCGGTGCAGATGGTTACTTGTTAAAAGACATGGAACCCGAAGAAATGCTGGCGCAAATCGAACGCGCACTCACGGGTAAAATGGTATTAAGTGAATCAGTTACACAAGTTCTGGCGACCGCCATTCGCAATCCACTGGTGAAACAAGATATTGAAAAAGACAGCCTCACCCAACGCGAATGGGAAATTTTAAAATTAATTGCCAAAGGGATGAGTAACAAACTCATTGCACGCGAATTGGATATTTCCGATGGCACAGTCAAAGTTCACGTTAAACATTTATTAAAGAAATTACATTTGCGTTCACGCGTTGAAGCCGCTGTGTGGATGATCAATCAACAAGGGCAAAGTTAAGATGGATTGCTGTTCACAACCCAATTTACTGCCATTCGAAGTGGCGCTTGCACAAATGCAAGCAGCATTAACCTCTGTCACTGAAACCGAAACCATTGAACTGGGTTTAGCGTTAGATCGTGTACTCGCCGTGGATATTTTTGCTCCGATCAATGTGCCGGCCCACGACAATTCTGCAATGGACGGCTATGCGATTCACCTAAAAAATTCAATTCATTTAACCGAAAAATTCACCGTGATTGGTCAATCACTTGCAGGGCATCCTTTTATTTTTTCGGAAGGAAAAAATATTCTCGGCGAAAATGAAACCGTTCGGATTATGACGGGCGCAACGATTCCAGCGGGCGCCAATGCAGTAGTCATGCAAGAAAACACTCATCTCGACAATAATCAATTAATCATCCACTCAGCTGTTTCCCTTGGCGAGAATATTCGTCGCGCCGGTGACGATATTCAACAAGATTCACGGGTGTTGGAAAAAGGCCGCCGTATTACCGCGCTGGATATTGGTTTACTGTCATCGCTGGGAATTTCCCATATTGCCGTGTTTCGACAATTGCGCGTTGCAGTGTTAACTACCGGTGATGAATTATTAGCAGCGGGCGCTGCACCGAGCGACGGAAAAATTTTTGATAGCAATCGCCCATTACTATTAGCCTTGCTACAGCGCTTAAATGTCACCATAAAAGATCTTGGTATTATTGCTGATAACCCCGATCAACTGCGCAATACATTTTTAAACGCTGACGAATGGGCCGATGTGATTATTTCAACGGGTGGCGTTTCCGTTGGTGATGCGGATTACACCAAAACGGTTTTGGATGAACTGGGTGAAATTAATTTTTGGAAAGTGGCTATCAAACCCGGCAAACCCTTTGCATTTGGAAAATTGAAAAACAGTTGGTTTTTTGGTTTGCCCGGAAATCCGGTTTCAACAGCAGTTACCTATCATCAATTAGTTGTTCCTGGATTACGCAAACTCAGCGGCGAACCCCATCACTCGCCCTTGAAACTCAATGCCATCACCCAAAGTCGTTTGAAAAACATCCCGGCAGAATCGATTTTCAGCGCGGGCTTTTATTTCAAGATGCGGGAATAAATTATGTCAAAAATGCAGGCTCGCAAAGCTCTGGCGTACTCAGCAGCATGGCAAAAGCCAATTGTTATATTGTTATTGAAGCAGAGCGTGGCTCAGTTGAAATAAACGAAACTGTCACCGTCATTCCTTTTGATGAAACAATTCGTTAATCACAAGAGTAAAACTGCATGGAATTAGTGTCTGCATTTATTCTCGTCGGCATTTTCATTGCGGCCGTTTTGTATTCATCCTTTGGCCATGCGGGCGCCTCAGGTTATATCGCCATTATGGCATTAGCCGGGCTTGCACCCGAAAGCTTAAAACCTGCGGCTTTAGTGTTGAATATTTTGGTGGCCAGCATTGCCAGCTTTCAATACTGTCGAGTGAAAGCTTTTCCTGGCCTTTACTTTGGCCATTAATTATTACCTCAATTCCTTGTGCTTATTTAGGCGGTGTTTTCACGCTGCCGGGGCATTACTACAAACCCATTTTAGGCGTGATATTAATTTACGCAGCAGCACATTCGTTTTACACCGCCAAAACGGCACCGCTGAAAAATGTAAATTCACCACAAAAAAGTATTTTATTATTCGCAGGTGCGACCATAGGATTTTTATCTGGTTTAATTGGTGTCGGTGGCGGAATTTTTTTAAGCCCACTGTTATTGTTTTTTCGCTGGGGCGAAACCAGAGTGATCTCCGGTGTTGTCGCGGTATTTATTTTAGTAAATTCCATCGCCGGTTTACTCGGCGTAATGAACAAACACCCTGCACTACCAAACGATTTAACCTATTGGTCAATCGCTGCCATTATCGGCGGCATCTTAGGCTCCACAATTGGCAGCCAATATTTCAGCAGCACTCGCATTCGGCAAGTGATGGCGTTGGTGTTGATTATTGCGGGCGGAAAAATGTTGTTAGGGTAAGTAATGTTGTTGGGATTAAAGCATAGA
Source organism: Cellvibrio sp. (assembly GCA_016712405.1). Classification (GTDB taxonomy): domain Bacteria; phylum Pseudomonadota; class Gammaproteobacteria; order Pseudomonadales; family Cellvibrionaceae; genus Cellvibrio. The sequence continues at coordinate 919,794 of JADJRD010000001.1, forward strand.
TAATATTTAAAACTCCCAAGTCAAACTAAAACTTGTCACACGACCTTCTGCGATTAGCCCAGAATCCAATGCACTGATTTCATTCGCGGGATAACGATATTCAGTATCTAACAAATTACTGATGTTGACGTTGATATCAATATTTTCAGAAATTCGATAAAGCCAATTAGCATTAAGATTCCAATAGCTTTCAGCGGCCTCACCAATTCGTGTCGCCGTATCAGGTTGATTATTATTATCAGTGTCAACAAAACGCCAATCCGATTCACGCTCTGAAACATAATGAGCATAAAAAGCAAATGTATGCAGACGATATTGATAATCCGTTTTTAATTTGATCAAGGTTTGCGGTGAATAACCAATTTCCAAATCACTATTATAATCATCTGTTTTTTGCAAACTGGTCGCGGCTGACCAATGCCAATTAGGTGTTAGATGAAACTCTGCATTGACCTCATAACCCTGCGTTCGCCAACGACCATCATTCACAACCGAAGCCATAAAAATATTGTTATTAAAGGATATTTGTCTACGCACAAGATTTTCTGTTTCATTAACGTAAAGACTTTGAGTGATTAACCAAGGCTCCTGTTTATAGGCATGAACAATTTCGCTGGTTTGAATTTGTTTAGGCTCACTAAAAAGAATGCTCTCCACATCTTGCGAAGCAGTCCCATGAAGCAATTTTAACTGATGGTATTCATTGAACTGATACATCAATGCCACACGATAATTGACCAATCCCCTATCATTCACTTTTGTTTTCGTTTCGCCAACCAGCATTGATGCGATAGGATTAAATTCATTTACTCGAAAATATTCCGGCAATTGACTGTAGCGCAAGCCAACTACCAACCCCCACTTATCCGTTAACGCTTGTTGCCATTGGGTAAAAAAATCGTGTAAATCTATTGCATCGGTATGAATATGAAATGAAATTAAATCGCCGGGATTAATCAAACTAATGACTGAATTATTATGAATATCATTTAAATGTTGATAACGATAGCCCAGCATTAAAGCCTGATCTTCAGAGGATTGATAAATCCAATTTTGTTCAAATTCAAGACGTGATGACTGTTGTTTTTGATAACCCGTTAAGCTGGTTGAGAGAAAACTGGCGTCGGCGAGTTCATAATGATCCTCACTAAGGATAAGGCTTGTCTGCGTACGCCAATCATTGTTTAAATCACTTTTGTATTGAAGCGAAGATTGCCAAGTGGCCAACTGCAATAGGTTATCCCGTATAGGAGGCAGCGTAGGATAGATAGGATATTCATTGGCCTGATAACTCATAGTCATCATCCAGTTTTGCCAATTAAGTTGTGCGTCTACAGAATTCAAGTCACGCTCAAAATTACCCTTCATGCTGGTAGCATTGTCAGGCGTTAATTGCGCGAATTGGCTATCATTCATCATCTCTCGATACGAACCTGTAAATCCTCCTTGTCGGCTTGCACCCAAGTTAACACTCACAAAAGCATCAGCCAATTGACCGCTGGCGCGCATAAATAAATCGCCACCATTCTGGCTGTCGTAGGTCACACGAAACTGATCATGCTCTGTACTCTGGGTAATGATATTAAGCGTGCCTTGAAAAGCATTGTTTCCATAAATAACCGACATTGGGCCACGAATAAACTCGATTCGCTCAATTGCCGCAACAGGGATGTTCAAACGATTGGTTTCTACAGTACTTAAACCTTTTTGCACATAAGGATGCTGGGGGATGCCATTCACTAAAAATAAAATACCGCCATTAATAGTACCGCGCGTACCAATAAAAGTTTCTTCTGTGTCTTCTTCCAAATATAAACCAGGCAAATTACGCAAAATATCGGTTAATCGAGTGTAACCATAGCGATGAATATCCTGACGCGTAACCAAGGTGACATGGGCGGGGATATCTTTTAAGGCTTGACTCACTTTACTCGCGGAGGTGATCTCTATCTGCATCAACTCCTCAAGAGTCATGTCCAACAGGTCGCTCGATGAATTTGCTTGAAGACTGCCGCTGAAGAGAATTAACATCAGAAGTGAAGATTTATCCCAAGTCATATGATTACCCGATGATGTATAAAAAATCGAATTGACTGAGTGTAGTATATTTATGTAGTTGTTTGACTTGGGAATATTGCCTGAGCCCCTCCAAATCCACAATAGCGTTTTAATCGTGGCATAAAAGTCTTCATTTAGAGATACTCAAATGTCTCATCCATTTACTGTGCAACAAGAGAATAAACCATGTTAATTCAGAACCACCATGTTGATTTAAATACTCCCACAGGCGTGATGCGTTGTTATGTTTATCGACCAAAAGATACGGAAGAAACGCAAGGTAAAAAATTTCCGGCCATTATTTTGTATTCAGAAATTTTTCAACAAACCTCACCGATTCGCCGCAGCGCACAAATTATGGCTGGGCATGGTTTTATTGTGTTGGTGCCAGAAGTATTTCACGAGTTAAACCCTATTGGTACCGTTCTTGGCTACGACGATGCAGGACGCGATAAGGGCAATGCCGATAAAGTCGCCAAATATTTGGAAGCTCATGATTCCGATACTCAATCTATGATCGATCACATCAAAAGCCTGAATGTTTTTTCTGGAAAAATTGGCGCTATGGGCTTTTGTTTGGGCGGCGGCCTTGCTTATCGCGCCGCTATTCATCCTGAAATTTCTGCCACCAGTTGTTTTTATGCAACCGATATACACTCTGGTTTAACCCCCTCAAAACCCGGCAACGAAAGCCTAACCCGAACCGGTGATATCAAAGGCGAACTGCAAATGATCTGGGGTAAACAAGACCCGCATATTCCCGCAGAAGGCCGAGCCAAGGTTTATCAAAATCTGGTTGAAAAAAAGGTGAACTTTACTTGGCATGAAGTTAATGGAGTGCACGCTTTTATGCGTGATGAAGGTGATCGATATGACGCAGAGTTGCAATTGCTGGGGTATCAAATGGCAATTGGAATGTTTAGACGGTGTTTGTATTGATTATTTTTTAAATAAAGTTGGGGTTCCCTGCACTCACCACCAACCTACAGACGCTTAGTCGCAGGTCGGTGGTGTAAAAATAAAAAGTATTACAAACTTAACTGACGATTACTCGCTTTAATAAATTCTTTTTCAAATCTTCGTAAGTATGAACTGCAGGGAATTGTGGGAATTGATCGATTACGTTTTGAGGGGCGTGAAATAAAATGCCTTGATCTGCTTCGCCCAACATGGTGGTATCGTTGTAAGAATCACCGGCTGCAATAATGCGATAGTACAAGGTTTTTAGTGCTAAAACAGATTGGCGTTTTGGATCTTTTTGGCGGAGTGTGTAGCCAACCACCATTCCACGCTCATCCACATTTAATCTATGACACAACAAAGTTGGAAAACCTAATTGACGCATGAGTGGTTGTGAAAATTCATAGAAAGTGTCGGAAAGAATGATCACTTGAAAACGCTCACGCAACCAATCGACAAATTCTACAGCGCCATCCAAAGGTTTCAGTGTGGCAATAACATTCTGAATTTCTTTTAAGCCTAATTTGTGTTGTTCGAGAATACGCAGGCGTTGTTTCATCAGCACATCGTAATCCGGGATATCACGAGTAGTGGCTTTTAATTCTTCAATACCCGTAGCCTTGGCAAACTCAATCCATATTTCAGGAACCAATACCCCTTCAAGATCCAAACATGCAATTTCCACAACCACCTCCAAACTCTGACAATTGAACAAAAAAGTGGCGGCAATCTACCGCTTTTAAGGCGTGAAAGCAAACCGGCATAGACATAAAAAAACCGCCACAAAGGCGGTTTTTTTAAACTCAAATCTATTACTCAGCTTCCGCATCCGCAATTTTTAACGCGTGAATTTTGTCACTCTTAAATTGAATTTCAACTTGTTTATCCGCACCAGGCAGATCCACGCCTACCATACTGGCCATCTCAGCCTTATCTGCATAAGATTCGTTCACTGCAGACACATCATAAAACCAGCTTTCAGCATCTTTCTTACCCGTTATATCAACAGGCTCGCCCAATTCTTCACGCACTTTAGCTTTAGTAGAACCCGTCTTTAATTTGGCTTTTACCAAGGCCAATGCAAGCTGATCAGGAGAAGAAGCAGCATCTTTAACCGCAGCACTGGTTTCATCCACTTGGGTTTTCGCTTCATCCACTTTCGCTTGGGCTTCTTCCTTTGCGGCAGCGGCCTTCTTCAAACCACCAAGATCCAAAGCTGAAGCGTTGGCAGCAACCAATAATCCCGCTAAACACATAACCACAAATGACTTATTCATAACAAACTTCCTGATTTTTAAGGGGTGATAATGCAAAAAATGCGAGCTCAAGGTAATAAACCCCGAGAGGCAAGTCAACATTGAGTTGTCAATCTGCGATACCTGTCACCAGAATCGATTGTTAACCGAGGCTTCGGCCCGGACGGCAAGTCTGGTATCCTGCGCCCTATTAAGATTTCTGCCCTTTTGGTGACACCTGATGACTGCAAACACTATCAATCTGCTTGATCTGGATCGTGAATTACAAAACCAAACCCCACAAAAAATTTTGAAACATGCCATTAGTCAATTCGACAAAATCGCCATCTCTTTCAGTGGTGCAGAAGATGTGGCTTTGATTGAAATGGCGGTTGGCTTGCGCAGAGACATTCCGATCTTTTGTTTGGACACAGGCAGATTACACGCGGAAACCTATCGATTTATTGAAAAAGTGCGAAAACATTACGGCGTTCGCATCGAGGTTCTATCACCGAATGGTGACGCTGTTTCCAAACTGGTTGCCGAAAAAGGTTTGTTCAGTTTTTATGAAGATGACCACAAAGAATGTTGCGGCATCCGTAAAATAGAACCCCTGCGAAAAAAATTATTAACACTCGACGCCTGGATTACCGGACAACGAAAAGATCAAAGCCCTACCCGCGCCGAAATTCCAGTAATTCAAGATGATAAATTATTCGCACGCGCCAATGAAAAATTAACCAAATTTAATCCTCTCGCGAACTGGTCATCCAAAGAAGTGTGGGATTACATCAGAATGTGCGAAGCACCTTATAACGAGCTGCACGATAAAGGCTATATTTCTATTGGCTGTGAACCTTGTACCCGCCCTGTTGGCCCAGGGCAACACGAACGCGAAGGCCGTTGGTGGTGGGAAGAAGCCACAAAAAAAGAATGTGGATTACACGCAGACAATCAATAATTTTTATTTGGATTTGATATGCAAATCAAACAACTCTCTGCCATGTTGGACACTAAACTCGCCGAACTGGATGCCAGAGTTGTCAGACAAGAAAAAAATTTAACCAATACAGAAATATCCGAAGAAAAACAGAAAATTCAACTGGAGCTGAATGAATTAGCCAGACTGCGCAACAAGCTCATTAAATCCAAAGAGCTAGCATGGGAAGCCCACTCAATGGAAAGAGAAAGCAATAAGGCAGTCAATCAACGCAAAGCGATTATAGGTTTAGCACTTTGCGCGGTTGGCGGTATCACTACATTGATTTTGTTATATATTGCATTCAGTGAATGGATGATTTAAAAGATTGCATTCAATGCTTCGTGTAAATTTTTGACTGCCATTACTTCAATGCCCGGATATTTTTCTCGCGGCGCGTTTGCGTAAGGAATGATGGCTTTTTTAAATCCGTGTTTAATTGCTTCACGCAATCGCTCTTGACCACTGGGTACAGGGCGAATTTCACCCGCCAAGCCCACCTCACCAAATACGATTAAATCTTGCGGCAAAATTTTGTCGCGAAAGCTGGATACAATGGCTAACAACACAGCCAAATCCACGCTGGTTTCCAGAATTTTTACACCGCCTACCACATTTACAAATACATCTTGATCGCCCACCATAATGCCACCGTGTCTATGCAACACTGCCAACAACATGGAAAGACGATTTTGATCCATACCAACCGCGACACGACGCGGATTACCTAAATGACTGTCATCTACCAGCGCTTGAATTTCAATTAATAATGGCCTCGTCCCCTCCCAAATCACCATCACCACAGAACCGGAAGAAATTTCTTCTGCTCGCTGTAAAAAAATTGCAGAGGGATTATTCACTTCACGCATGCCTTGTTCGGTCATGGCGAATACACCTAATTCATTGACTGCACCAAATCGATTTTTATTTCCGCGCAGAGTACGAAAACGTGAGTCGTTATCGCCTTCCAATAAGATTGAGCAATCAATCATATGCTCCAATACTTTTGGGCCGGCAAGAGTGCCGTCTTTCGTGACATGACCAACCAAAATTAAAACCGTTCCGGTTTGTTTTGCAAAACGAGTGAGATAAGCCGCACTCTCACGCACTTGTGATACAGAACCCGGTGCCGATTGAATATCATCCATATGCATTACTTGTATTGAATCGATTACCATCACTTTGGGCGATAAACTTTGTGCTGTTTCGCAAATGGATTCCACACTGGTTTCGCTCAGCATTTGCAATTTATCGGTTGGCAAATTTAACCGCTGCGCACGCATAGCGACTTGTTGTAAGGATTCTTCACCCGTCACATAAAGCGCAGTCATATGCTGTGCAAGATAACAAAGTGTTTGTAACAAGAGGGTTGATTTTCCCGCACCGGGATTTCCACCAATTAACACCACCGAACCCGGAACAAATCCGCCGCCCAACACACGATCCAGCTCACCCGTACCGCTGCTAACACGGGGAACATCGGTTACTGCAATTTCAGCCAGTGTTTGCACTTTATTATTTGTCGCACCGCCCGCGTAGCCATCAAATTTTGTGGTGCGAGCTGCAGGGGCATTGCTGATTCGAATTTCGGTAATGCAATTCCATTCATTGCATTCAGTGCATTGGCCTTGCCATTTTTTATATTCTGCACCGCATTGATTACAAACAAAGGCTTGTTTGGTTTTAGTAGACATTAGATTATTCCCTGATAGTTTAAAAATTCCATTAATAGTCTCTCACAGCATTCAACAATTCCTGACTGCCTAATTGAATATCGACTTCCTCTGCTAATTTTTTAACTTGCCATTCCACTTCCCATTCAAAGGACTCACCTGGCTTTAAAAGATGTAAAGCACTTTGATGTTTTAATTCTGCAAAAGTCCGATCAGAGTGGCCAAAAATTTCAATTTCTCTTTCAGTGTCGGGCACACTCTCCGCAGCCACATCAATAAATCGCTGGACGAATAAATGCCGATTACGAAGATAGGCCAACCAACCTTCTTTACCATCCATCATTACCTTGTGATGATCTTGTCGAATTTTTTCAGGCTCAAATTTATGCCAGACTATGTCATTCAGTATTTCAATTGGCAAAGGATAAAAAATTCCACCACTAGGCTCCGTAGTCCCCTTCGGAAAAAAAGCTAAACCTTCAGGAATGACTCGCGTATTTTCAATAGCAGCCACCCATTTTTCTTTATCAGAATGATTAATGATGTTATAGCGAATGATAAATGTTTCGGCTTTCGCGCCTACAGAATAGGATTTAACAAATTGATAACCGGTTTTAGGTTCAATCTCACTGGTGAGAATAATTGCCGTTCTATCTTTATCGCAACCGACAGAAAAAGGATTAGCATTGTGTTCAAGCAGAGGAGGCCAACTCCATTCTGATTGTGGACTACTCCATAATATGGATCCGTATGAATTGACTTGATCATTTCCTCGTTTTTCGACAGCCAGGAATTCAAACCCTTCAAACCTTAACCCCACTACACGCCCAGCATCTTGAGGCGAAACAGTTAAGGTTGCACGACCATTATGTAAAATAAACCTATCCGCCTGTCGCGAGACAAACTGGGGTACTTGCAATTCGTCACCTGACTTATCACAGCCAGATAACCAACAAGTCATCAGTAGAATAAAAAGACAAGCTAACCTGAACATCCAAAACCCTAAATAGCAATCAGTACCGCAAGTTTAACAACTGACTCACTTTTGGCGTAGTCAAGGTCTAGTAAAGCAAAGTAAATAATTTTCGTTGAAATTCAATCGCCAAGGGATCAGCCTTACCTAAAGCCGCCACTATGTCATTAAAACTTTTTCGCACAGCGCCCTCTGCAAATTGACGATCAACACGCAAAATGTCGATTAAATGCGTTAAGGCTTCACGATGCTGGGACTCATGATTCAATTGCAATGCCAATGAATAACGAATTTGCAAATCTTGAGGATTCTCAGCAAAGGCCTTTTCCAGAGCAGTTAACTCGGGTGTTTTAGCCGCTTGTTTTTTTAAGGCGATTTGCGCTTGTAATTGTTCGTAAAGAGCATCCTGATCCGCCATTTTAATTTCTGACAAAATCGCTTCTGCATTATCCAATCGATTTAATTCCAAATGACATTGCGCCATTAAACAGGCAATAGAAGGCAAACTCTTGGACAACTCATAGGCTTGACGCAATAAGGGCAGCGCCTCTTGATATTCATGATTAGCCATGAACAATTGCGCTTGTTGTAAGGCAGCTTCCCAAGGTTTTGGCAAATATTTTTCTAACACTTCACGAACTTGAATTTCAGGCAATGCCCCAATAAAGCCGTCAACTGGCTGGCCATCCTTAATCACCATAACCGTCGGCAAACTTCGAATACCAAATTGTGAAGCAATCATCTGTTGTTCTTCGGTATCCACTTTTGCCAATAAAAAAGCTCCAGCATATTCATTGGCTAACTTTTCTAAAATAGGCATTAATGACTTACAAGGACCACACCAGTCTGCCCAGAAATCCGCCACTACAGGACGCTTGAAGGATTCGTCAATCAATAACTCTTTGGCATTTTCGAGGGTGATTTCAACTATGTGCATAACTAACTCCAGTCTTGATGCTTGCTATTGTCCAGATGACCATATCTCTTGGCAACACTTACCTGTCTTTTACTGACTTATCTGTCTTTTATTTGAATCCAGCGAGTAAAATGCCGCACAAATTACCTGAAATTACCTATTGAGTCTTGATATGCCTTATTTAATTGGCCGCATTTTATGTCTGAACCTGATTTTAGTAGTGGCGGCCTGCTCCAAACCCCTGCCCCCTTTAAATCCGGATCAACAACCCCCACAACCCAGTGCTGAGGACTGGGGCAAAAATGAATCCCTGGTCACTTTTGCGGCAGTGGGCGATCTGCTCATGCATCAAGCGGTGAAAGATGCTGCGGCGCAAGCCGCGACCCAAGGTATCGGCAATCAAGGCTATGACGTTCTCTGGAATGATTTGCAAGATGAGCTCAGTCAGGTGGATATTGCCTTCGCCAATCTCGAAACCCCCATCTCACCCACAAACCCTAAAGGCACCGGGGCTTTTTTATTTAATGCTGATCCGATTGTGTTGAAGTCTCTCCAATCACTGGGCATTGATCTGGTTTCTTTTGCCAACAATCACGCCTACGATCAAGGTCGAATAGGTTTTATTGAAACTATCGATGAACTGCGCAAAGCTCAATTGGATTTTATTGGTGCTGGCGATAATTGTGCTGATGCAAAAGCAGCTCTGATCAAAAACATTAAAGGTATCAAAATAGGATTTATTGGTTCGTCAGCTGTTTTTAATGAGCAACTGAATGCAAAAAATGACGAAGCTTGTGTCAATGTTTTTGAGCGCGAATCCGCTATCGAATCTGTAAAGAAAGCACGTGAAGCCGGTGCAGAATTTATTGTGTTTTCGATTCACTGGGGAATCGAATATAAAACCGCACCATCACAAGCACAAATTGATGATGCACACGCTTTAATGGATGCAGGCGTTGATGTGTTATTAGGCCATCATCCTCATGTGTTACAACCCGTCGAAGTTTACGAAACCAGTGACAAGCGTATTGCTACCGCAATTTATAGTCTGGGCAATTTTGTGAGCAACCAAAGCCGCTTTTATCGCCACGGCATTTCACCTGATCATGTTGGTGAGCCTCGTGATGGCGTTATTTTTCGTTTTTCCGCAATCAGAAAAAATTACGGCGTCGGTAAATCCCGCGTTGAACTCGCACAAGTCTCTGCACAACCCACTTGGACAGAAAATAATTGGTTAGCGCGACAACGTGGAACAGAAAAAGAAACCTTTATCCGCGTAGTCACTAATGATCAACGCATTCAGGAATTGCAAGCCGAACTGGAAAAGGCGACAGAAGAAGAACAAATTATTCAGATCAAAAAATCATTGGAGCTTTATCAACAACGACATAAATCGGCGTCGCTGGTGCTGGGTGAGGAATGGATTTACCAAGTAAAATAGACAAAAAACACATCCCATACTGCTACGAAAAATGAAGGCAATGAAAACTCTTTTGAAATCTCGCGTTCTTTTATTAACGCTAATTTTATTCTTATCATCGGGACAAGCTTCAGCGAATCCCGATGGTGTGGATGAATTTTTGCAAGGTTTTGTCAGCCATTTTTCAAAAACTGATGTCGATTTCTTTTATGCATCCCGACCAAAAGAAGGACTGGTTTATATCTATTGGATGACAGGAAATTCTATTTTGATTGTTGATGTCCCTCCCAAACGCTTGGACGATTACTATTGGTATGAGTACAAAGCGCGGATCGACCTCAATTCAGATGTAGTACCTACGGCGGATGATATTCACGGCAGCACGTATCTAACCGACTCAGTCTGGGTTGAAGAACGGCTTAAAGAATGCTTGAATGGAAAAAAATTCACCATACGGAAAGAGGAAGCTGAGTAGTCGTTCTCAACGACACAATAAACCAATAGGTAATGCATAAAAGTGACTTGTGCCTTGTGTGAAAGGCAAAATGTCTTTGCCCGTATAAAACAAAATACCATGACGAAATTTTTCACCTGCATAGTCAGCAAGCGCATTCAGGCCTTTGAAATCTTGAATTGATACACTGGCAGACGCTTTTATTTCAATACCTATTATTTTTCCGTTATCTTGTTCTAAAACCAAATCCACTTCATTTTTTTGAGTATCACGAAAATGATAAAAACTGGCTGAATTGTCGGCCCAAGTAGCTTGTTTGCAACACTCCATATAAACAAGCGTCTCTAATAACCCACCATAAAACTGACTGGAAATTAATTGTTCCGGAGTGCGTAACCCTAATAGATAAGATGCCAAACCTGTATCAATAAAATGTAGCTTTGGCATTTGTGTGGCTTGTCGCTTGGCTCGATTTTTTAACCAGGCAGGAACGCGACGAATAATAAACATCAATTCCAAAATTTCTATATAGTTTTTTACGAGCTTGTCATCCAATAACAAATCATTGGCAATATTGGCATACTTGATCAGGTTGCCCGAAAGACCGGCTAAATAAGGTGTCAGTGCTTGCAGTCGAGAGTGGTAATCGCCTCTCGTGGTATAGAGGTTTGCAAAATCTTTGAATAATCGCCCTTCAATATAAGATTGAAACCAAATGTTTCGCGCTTTCGAACTTTTACCCTGAACTTCCGGATAACCACCCAACAAAATGGTTTGCGCTATTTCTTCTCGTTTTAATGCAGGAATTTGTTCCTGGCGGAAATCACCTGCAATCAAATAATCAATCAAATTAATTGTCGCCCCACTGATTTCACTTAACGATAAAGGATAAAGCTCTAATCTGGCCATATGCCCAGGTAATGATTCCTGAACTTTGGCAGAGCGGAAAATATCCGCAGAACCTGTCAGTAAGAATTTGCCTTTTACTTCAGGCGGTAAATCATCAGATACCGCTTTAATTGCAGGGATTAACCCTGGGGCATATTGAAACTCATCCAATACAACAGCGCTACCTTCGTAGGACTGGATCAGCCCATGTGGCCCAGTCAGATACAAAATTCGAAACTGCCCAAGCAGTTCGCGCATCAACCCGGTCAGTTTTCGAGGATACATAGATAGCTCCAAGACCTGTAAATGCAAGAAAGCCTATACCCTTAAACCGAAAAATACAAACTGTTAAACCGAGAAATGTAGCTACTTAACCCGAAAAATAATAGGGAAGAGTGAGATGGCTGCACCCTGAATGGTTCCAGCGCAAACCAGGCCGAAGAGCGGGTCAAAGAATATTTGAGCTGTTAAATCTCGTAGCGGGAATTATTGAAGTTAGATTCTAAAGGTTCTTACGTCAGTTAAACTATTAAGCTAGACTCTTGGCAAGTGACAATGAAGTACCCAATATCTTGCAAGCTCAATTTTTTATTTCGCAGAGAATACTTTTTATGAACGCACACTCACTCAAGCAAGACGCACTGGAATCCTTTCAACGTTTACCCGACGATGTGGATGTTGATGAGATGATGTATCAACTTTATGTGATCGATAAGCTGCATAAAAGCCGCGAAGCCATCAAGCAAGGTGATGTGATTAGCCATGATGATCTCAAGCAGGAAATGAAACAGTGGTAATTTTTTGGCCAAAACCTGCACGCAAAGATCTACAACACATTTATCGCTATATCGCACAAGATTCCGTTTATTACGCCACACGTGTAACGCAAGATATTATGGATAAAGTGGAAATCCTCGTCCACACGCCACATATGGGTCACGTGGTGCCTGAAATCGGCGAACCGAATGTGCGAGAGATCCATCTGTATTCTTACCGCATTATGTACGAAGTGATGCCCGATAGAATTTATATTCACGGCGTCATTCACATGCGCCGCAATTTTAAACCACAAGATTTACAGCAGCCTTCCGCTTGAGTTTTATTTTTAAACCAACGCCGCCAACCTACGGGATTATTAATTTGACCCAATATGAATTTCGTAGTCCTTTTTCGTCATCAGGTTAACGCTTTCCAATACTGAGTCGAATACAATTACAACATCGCCTTGAACGATTTGCCGCTTAAGTCTGTCAACTTTCTGCTGAAGACTGATTTCATAATCGCCGTAATCAGTCCCTTCTCGCGTTATAAACTCCTCCAAATGCTGTTGAGCGTTTCTTCCTGTAGTTGCGATATTGGAATCACAATATTTCTATTGGAAATGTTTTCCGTTCGATCATGAAGAAAATCTTCATCATTCATTTTTTGCTCGCTTGTGTGAGTTATTTAACACCGTTCGGTCAAGAGTGGGCAGTCCCATTTATTGAAATCTAAATATTACACAAATGTTTTACCATATCATCCTTAAACCCAAGCTCTTTCAACTGACTTGCAGATTCATAAAACACAACACCCATTTCGCGTAGCTTTAGTAAAATGTTGTTTATATCTTTAGGGAATTTCTTGTCGTACCATTTAAGCCACAAGTTTTTTTCAAAAAATATTTTTTCTAAAATTACCTGACTTTCTTTTAGCAGCTGAAAGAACTCAATCGCTTGTTCGCCCCTATATTGAATGACCCTCTGGGCGTTAATTGCAAAATCTCGCGTTTCAGCTAACTCATTTACTTGTTCAGACGTAGACTGACCAATCACCGCTATGAACATTCGATAAGAGTCCCCGACGGCTGGGTGGTTATCGTCCAAAAGATGCAAATGGTCAAGGATATATTCTCGACCCAAAAGAGTATCGCGAGCATTCGCAACTAAATGCCAAATTTTCAATTGCTGCAAATAATCAAAAAGCGTTCCGCATTGATAATAGCAAGCATAACAATAAAGCTCTTTCGCTTGAGATTCACTTAGTTGAATTCCAGCAGCGTAGCGTGACATCGCACTTAAATCATGGTGTTTTGTTGCTGTGACTAAGTTCTCAAAAGCATCCTCGCCGTACGCAGAACTGGGATAACTTAATACCAAATTACGTGACCACAAATTTTTACGTGCTTCATCGCGCTTAGTCTCATTTGCAATCCAGAGTGGTGATCCAAGCGGTGAGTCCGCATTGAAATCTGCATTACATTGTTTAAATCCACTTAACATATCAAGCCAATAACCAGTCGCACAATGATAATGCAGTGCGGTTAACCCTTTCTTGTCTCGGATATTGGGGTCAGCTCCGTTGTGTAGTAACTTTCGCATTGCGCCATTGCGCCTGTCACCCAATCGTGAAGCGATGAGCAACGGAGTATCTCCTTCGCCATTCATCGCATTCACATCACAACCCTGGTCTATTAACCATTTAACATCATAATCACCACATCGCCCAAAGGTTTTAGCGGCATAATGCAACGCATTTTCTCTGCGACTGGTTAAACGTTTGATATCACATTTTTCTAAAATTTTTTGCACAGCCGGATACTGTTCAATGTAGTGAATAAGATACCAAAACATCAAAGCACCAGAGAAATCCTCATTTACATCTTTGAGCGCTTTAAAGTATTTGGTCGCAAGCCGCACACCTAACTGGCTTGCAAGAATCATGGCTACACGCGAATCAATTGAATCCAAACATTCAACCAGTTGATCCTTTTTAATAGTTTCACCTTGATACACATAACTTTTTTTGCCACCAAGGTTATAGTCATCTACCACTGTTTGAACGATCAATACAGCGTCCGACATTTTTTTGGTTAGCGCACTTGGAAATCGAAAGTTCGAATCATGGTTAAAATCGAGCTCTAAGAAATTCTCAGAACCGACCATTCTCTCCAAATAAGGATTTTCAAACGTAAATTTTGTTTTGATTCCAAATTCCTTTAGCTTCTTATTAAAATCGGCTGGGGAGTCAGATAATAATTCAAACCATGACTGTACTTCTTTGCGAGCTTTTGAATCAGTAAAAACTATCGATAATTGAGTTTCATTAAGAGACATAAAAAGGTCCTTTCAACATTAGGAAAAAACAATTTGTATAAAAGCTGAAATTTTTTACAAATCGACCAGCGATACAACCACATTAGTCGTTTCATTCGACACATAAGCCATCTTCTCTGTAATCGTTACAGTCAGCTTCATACTTTTATCTGCAAGCTCGCAAAGTGATTTGTGATAACTTTGTAATCATTCATCGCTCTCGCCTTTTGTTGATGGCAGTAGCTTTTTAGCATTTTGTTTGCTGACTACTTTCTTTCCAGTTTCCGCTTCTAATTTTAATTTGGCTCCTTTGGCAACACCGCCACCACGCTTGGCTACGTCTTCATGATCGTCCATCGACTGCGGATTAACCACTCCGGAAATTTCTTTGGTGGAAAGTTCTGCCAGCATGTTCATTACCAGCTCTTTATTGGTCATGTTATCGCGCAGGTTTTCTTTTTTCAGGCCTTTGTATTGCTTGTATTCCTTCGCTGTTTTGCCTGCCCAGGCTTTGTAAATCACATCAGTTAAAAAGGCGAATTCCGCACCTTCTTGCAAACCGTGTTTTTTCCATTCATCGGTTAACTCTTTGCGTATTTCAATACTTTTTAGACGTTGGTTAATCCAGTTATCGGAATAGCCCAAGCGCTTATAGTCCAGCATGGCTTGCTCAATGGATAGCTCCGGATCTTGTAGTTGATCCAAGCGTTCGCTGCCTACCTTTGCCAACCAAAGCTTGAATGGTTCGGCTTTTTTGGAGGATGGACTGAATAAGACGCAAAAGCTGTTCGGTATCGGCGACATCCGTTAGGTATTTTTTACCGTCGGCGGCGGTCAATTTCAGTTGACTACAGTTTGTAGCCAACTGACTACCTTCCTTTTTTAAGCGAACTTTGAGCACACTCCAGTATTTACGCGCCTTGGTGTAGTCGGGCTGCTCAGTCAGCGCAGCCACAATGTCCACCACCGAAAACCACCATTTTTCGGCATCCTCATCCCAAGTAGAGCGAATTTCTATGGAGCCAAACAATTGTGATTTGGTATCGATTTTATTGCTCATAGGTGACCACTCCATTGATCTCGCCTCCGTTGATTTGCGATAACTTTGTAATCATTCATCTCTCTTGATTCTCCCAATACCCGGTTTTATCAGAGCCGATTCTTTTTAATCTGCCCGATTGTTGTAACTGGCTAATTGCCCGGCCAATGGTACGAATATCTTTACCCAACATATCGGCCATTTGCTGTCGTGTAAGTTTTGGGTTGTGCTGGATTAACAGCAAAATAGCATCAGGTGTTTTCTGCCCAGCGATATTTACAGGGGCAATTACAGAGGCAATTACAGGGGCATTTTGTGTTAAGGTCTGGGCGATAACGGACAGCATAAAATGAACAAAAGGTGTGCTATCAGCTTGCTGATCGGCTTCTTCAAGTGCCTGGTAGTATTGCTGTTGATTATCTTTAATCACACTTTCCAAGGGGAGCGATAAAAATAGCGGGTGCCACTGCGACAAAATCAAGGTTTGCCATAAGCGCCCCATACGACCATTGCCATCGCTAAACGGGTGAATAAACTCAAACTCGTAATGGAATACACTGCTGGCAATCAAAGGGTGATCTTTTGCTTGCGTTAACCACTGAATTAAATCTGCCATTAATCCTGAAACTTTGTGTGCAGGGGGAGCCACATGGTGAACGACATTGCCTTTGTGAATCCCCACCGCTTTATTGCGAAATGTACCGGCATTAGCCAACACCTCTGACATCATCAAGCCATGCGCCGCGAGCAGATCATTCA
Organism: Cellvibrio sp.; assembly: GCA_016712405.1. GTDB lineage: Bacteria > Pseudomonadota > Gammaproteobacteria > Pseudomonadales > Cellvibrionaceae > Cellvibrio. The sequence goes on from JADJRD010000001.1 coordinate 936,222, forward strand.
CTTGCGTAGGCGTGAAGTTGGGCAAGGCATCGTAGGCCGCAATCGCGCCTTTTACCTCAGCCAATTCGCGCGCACTACCCATCACCGGTTTGCCATCCACAATGGCGGTAATTTGTTCTTCAGTTAAGGTATTGCCCTCAATCGCCAGCGTACCAGTGATGGTTTTGATGCGGTTTTGCTTGCGCAACTGAGGTGATGCATTGAGTGCACTGGTATTGAGCCTGCCGACTTGCTCGCTGATGTTGGCGACAAGGTTGAGTATGTCGGTAGTGATGGTAAAGGGTGGTTTGTAGCTCATCTTACGACGCTACCTCTTTCGATTTTAGAAAACTCAACCTGTGACAATTTGTCACGATTTTATTGCTCATAGGTGATTACCTCCGTGTGTTTAAAAATCAAATATGTTACCCCTCAGATTAGGGCAGTTGGTAAAAATAAAAAAGGCATACATTTTTATAATTCAACCAGCGATACAACCACATTAGCCGTTTCATTCGACACGTAAGCCATCTTTTCCGTAATCGTTACCGTCAGCTTCATACTTTTATCTGCAAGCTCGCAGAGTGATTTCAATTCATCTGCGGCGAAATAATAGCTGGTGACTTTGGGCATGGCTTTGATGGTGTCGCCGTTGGTTTTCCACCAGACATCCCAACCGCGGCCGTAAGTGAACAGGTGTACTGCTTGGGATTGGTTTGCGGCTTTTTTCACACGGTCGGGCGCGGGTTGGCCGACTTCTATCCATTCCAGAATGGTGCCGTTGTCGTGTTTTAACCAGAGATCGGGTTCATCGACTGAGGACAGGCCTTTGGTAAAGGATAAAGTTTCCGCAGCGCGGTAACAAAAGGCTAGAATGCGCACCATCATGCGTTCGACAGTTTCCGACGGATGTAATGCCAGGGTGAGGCTGTAATCGCCGTAGACTTGGCGATCCATATCCGACAGGGTCAGATTTAATTTGTACACTGTTGCACGTTCAGCCACATTAGACTCGCTTAATAATTCAGAATGACAGAGACAGCCCAGGACTATACATTTTTACTTGAGAAAGACGAAGCCTCGGCTGTGGATTTTCTTGCTGTTCAAACCGGCTTGCCGAAAGGCCGCATTAAAGATGCGATGAATAAGGGCGCGGTTTGGCTGACACAAAAAAATAAAACCCTGCGCTTGCGCCGCGCGACTAAATCCCTGTTCAAAGGCAACAAACTGCAATTGTTTTACGATGCACACTTGTTGGCGAAACAAGCCGAAGCCCCTGCCCTGATCCTGGATAACAAACGCTATTCTGTGTGGTACAAACCCCACGGGCTTTTGTCGCAAGGTTCGCAATGGGGTGACCACTGCAGTATTTTGCGTTGGGTGGAAGTGAATCTAAAACGTGAAGCGTTTTTAGTGCATAGATTGGATGCGGATGCTGCCGGATTAATTTTGATTGCGCATGATGGTGATACCACCGCCAAATTGTCCGGCATGTTTCAATCGCGCAGAATGAACAAAACCTATCAAGCCTGGGTTGAAGGACATTGGGATTTACCTGAAAAGGGTAAATTGCTGGATGCAGAATTAGATGGAAAAACGGCGATCACTCGCGTCTATGGATTGCAGCAATCCGTACATAATGGAAAGCCTGTGAGTTTGCTAAAAGTGGAAATCGAAACCGGACGCAAACATCAAATTCGTCGCCACCTTGCGGCGGTTGGTCACCCCATTATTGGCGATAGACTTTATGGCAATGCGGGTGAACCATTAAAGTTACTGGCTTGGCAATTGGAATTTGATTGCCCTGTGACTAAACAGCATCAGAAGATTGTTTCAACTCAAACGGGTTTACCGGATTTGAGTTTGAATTTTATTTCGTAGGGGCAGCCCCCCGTGGCTGCCCTTGGGCGAACACAGGGGTTCGCCCCTACATAATTTTGAAAAATATTTGGAATTTTATGACCGAATTTAATACCCCAACATTACAACTCGCTGCCGATTTAATTCGTTGTAAATCAGTCACGCCGGAAGATGATGGCTGTCAAGATTTGATGATTCAGCGATTGCAAAAAATCAGTTTCAACATTGAAAAACTACGCTTTGGCGACGTTGATAATTTTTGGGCGATTCGCGGAACTGAAGGCCCTATTCTGGCTTTTGCTGGTCACACGGATGTAGTCCCCACCGGGCCAGAAACTAATTGGAACAATCCACCGTTTGCACCCAAAATAATTGACGGCATGTTGCATGGTCGCGGCGCGGCCGATATGAAAGGCTCACTCGCTGCTATGGTTGTTGCTTGTGAAAACTTTATTGAAAAAATCCTAATCACAATGGGCGAATTGCATTTCTAATTACCAGTGATGAAGAAGGTCCATCAATTAACGGCACAGTGAAAGTGGTGGAATGGCTGGAACAACACAACACCAAAATGACCTGGTGCATTGTGGGCGAACCTTCCAGCACCAACAAAGTGGGCGATGTGATCAAAAACGGTCGCCGTGGTTCACTCGGTGCAGTCTTAACGGTGAAAGGTATTCAAGGTCACGTGGCTTATCCCCATCTTGCTGATAATCCGATTCACAAATTAGCACCAGCCTTAGCAGAACTCGCCGCAGAACATTGGGATAACGGCAACGAATTCTTTCCTGCTACCAGTTTTCAAGTTTCCAATATCAATGGCGGCACAGGCGCAACCAATGTGATTCCCGGTCATGTCACGGTGGTATTTAATTTTCGCTTCTCAACAGAAGTCACCGAAAAAATTCTACGCGAACGCACTGAAAAGATTTTACAAAAACACCAACTGAAATACGATCTTGAATGGATACTGAGCGGACGACCATTTCTCACACCCAAGGGCGATTTGGTTAATGCCACCGTTGCAGCGATAAAAGAGATAACCGGGATGGATGCTGAACTCTCAACATCAGGCGGCACGTCAGATGGACGATTTATCGCGCCGACTGGTGCTCAAGTGGTTGAACTCGGCCCAATCAACGCCACTATTCACAAAGTGAATGAACATATTTCAGCGGAAGATTTAAATCAACTGACCAATATTTATGAGTTAACACTGAAAAAATTACTGGGTTAAGGTTCCATGCTGACAAGGATTGTCACAGATTGATGAAAAAATGAGTAAACATCTATTGAAGAGTTTATTGCTATGGAAAAAATCGATCACAAAAAAATATTCAAAGACTTTTATCAACCCAAAGCCTCAACTGTATCCATAGTTGAAATCCCCGCCTTTAATTATTTAATGATTGATGGTCAAGGTGATCCCAATCATTCCATTGATTATCAACATGCTGTAGAAGCACTTTTTTCTTTATCTTACACACTGAAATTTATGATTAAAAAATCAGATATTGCCATTGATTATTCAGTGATGCCATTAGAAGGTTTGTGGTGGGCAGATGACATGGCCAACTTTTCGGTTGATGACAAAGCCAATTGGAAATGGACAATGATGATAATGCAGCCCGATTTAATCAATAAAAAACTGGTCGATTCTGCAATAAAGTCACTCGAAAAAAAGAAAGATCTACCCGCACTAAATAAAATTCGTTTCGAAACCTATAAAGAAGGCCTCTGCGCACAAACTCTGCATATGCGCATTTTCAGAGGAAGGCCCAACAGTTGCCAGAGTACATGCAGTGATAGAAGAACAGGGAAAATTAACCGGCAAACACCACGAAATTTATTTATCCGATATTCGGAAAGCAGCACCAGAAAAATGGAAAACGGTTATTCGACAACCTATGTCTAAAAAATAGTGTTTGGAAACCAACAGATGAAATCTATTTTACATTTACTATACGCATTCATTATATTTATTTCGCTCTATAGTTTTTATAAAAGACGCGTTAAAGCCAAGCGAGAAAAATATATCGATGACTATATTTTTCCAGTCACCATTAAGAAAAAATTATTGGAAACCTATCCACATCTTTCAGATACAGAAATTTTTCAGATAATGCTTGGATTACGTCAATACTTTCACATTTGCAATATGGCAGGAAATCATTTTGTTTCCATGCCATCGCAGGTTGTTGATGTTGCTTGGCATGAGTTTATTTTATTTACGCGTCAGTATCAGCAATTTTGCAAAACAGCATTTGGACGATTTTTACATCACACACCAGCAGAAGCCATGAGCGGAAAGACCATCGCTCAAGATGGAATCAAACGAGCCTGGAAGCTTTGCTGTATCCGTGAAAAAATTGACCCAAAATTCCCTAACAAACTTCCATTGTTATTTTCTTTAGATAAAAATTTAACCATTCCAAATGGCTTTCACTACTCACGCGATTGCAGTAAAACTGGTGACAGTTATTGCGCAAGTCATGTTGGGTGCGGCGGCGGATGCGGAGCTTCATCTAGCTGCGGCAGTGGCAATGATTCTGGTAGTAGTTGCGGTAGTGGATGCGGCGGCGGTGATTAATTTACTACTTTAACACCCCGCAATTGCGACAAAGAATGTTCTTTTGCAGAGCGAATAAAATCCTGCACATAAACTACATCCACATCAGCATCGCGCAAAGCAGCATACAGTGTTGGCCACACACCTTTCTCGCCGGCCGATTTCACTGTAATTAATCCTTTATCCACATATTCTGCCAACACCCAATTAGGTAAAGCGCAAACGCCGCGGCCAGTGGCAACCAATTGAACCATCATTAAAGTTAATTCAGAGGTACGAACTGATTTGGGTTCTTTTTGTGCCGGAATTAAAAATTGATTGAACACATCCAACCGATTGCGTTCGACAGGATAAGTAATCAAGGTTTGATCAACCAAATCATTAGGTTCGAGATATTTTTTTTCATTCAACTGATGTTCTCGTGAAAGCGCAATATGCATTTCATAACGAAATAAAGGAATGTATTGAATCCCTTTTATGGATTGCGGATCAGAGGTAATCACCAAATCCACATCTGCTTGAACTAAGGCAGTTAAAGGATCAAAGGTAAAACCGCTGGAAAAATCCAATTCAACATTCGGCCATTGATTGCGATAAATATCGATAGTGGGCATCAACCAATTAAAACAACTGTGACACTCTATCGCCATAAATAAACGCCCTACTTCGCCATGTAATAATTTTTGCACATCGCGCTCAGCATCTTTTACTTTTTGCGTTACCTCATCCGCCAATTGCAACAAACGCTTTCCCGCTTCACTAAAACGCAAAGGGCGACTTTTGCGAATAAATAATTCACAGCCCAATCGCGATTCCAATTCTTTTATTTGATGTGACAAAGCGGATTGAGTGAGGAATAAACGTTCGGCTGCTTCAACGACGCTGCCGGTTTCGCGCAGGGCTAATAGAGTTTTCAGGTGCCGGATTTCGATCATGGTGGTTGCCTTGGTTAGTTCGCTTTACTCACACCCCCTCCTAACCTCCCCCTTAGCAAGGGGGGAGGGAATGTTCCCCACTTTGAAAAAGGGGGGTTAGGGGGGATTTAAAATCTTCATAAAATTAACCATCTTAAATCCCTCCCCGCCTCCCTTTATTAAAGGGAGGAGCCAATCCCCCCTCCTTCTGGGAGAGGGTTAGGGTGAGGGGAAAGTCCTGATGAGGGCACATCCTACTCAAATTCTATTCATCTTTAAACTGAAAATAATCAGTTTGATTCATGCATGGTGATTTTTGCAGAATACTTGGGATGAATTTATTCCATGAACTGAAGAAGGAATCCCCTTATGACCCACAAAATCATCGCCCACAATCTCGGCTTTCCACGTATTGGGGCTGATCGTGAACTGAAAAAAGCGCAAGAAGCCTATTGGCGTGGTGACATAGACCAGGTTGAATTGAAGAAGATTGGTCAGGAATTACGTCGCCGTCATTGGCAACTGCAAGCGGATGCCGGTTTGGATTTAATCCCCACGGGTGATTTTGCTTGGTATGACCAAGTGCTCACTTTGTCTGCAACCTTGGGCAACATTCCTGCACGACATCGTAAAAACGTAAAGCTGCAACATCACCATCTCGAAATCAATTCTGCTTGTTGCAATCATCACGATATTTCCGTGAATGAATTTTCACATCAGGCTTGTCGTGAAATCGATCTCGATACTTTATTTCGTGTAGCTCGTGGTCGCGCTCCAACAGGTAATGCAACTAGTGCATCGGATATGACCAAATGGTTTGATACCAACTATCACTACATAGTCCCGGAGTTTCATCACGATCAAGAATTCGCGCTGAGTTGGCGACAAATTATTGAAGAAACAACCGAAGCCATTGCATTAGGTTATCAAGTTAAACCGGTAATTTTAGGGCCGCTGAGTTATTTGTGGTTAGGCAAAGTCAAAGGTGTTGATTTTAATCGTTTGGATTTGCTCGACAAACTAATCCCAGTTTATCAAGCATTGCTGCAAGCCTTGGCCGAGACAGGTGCAACATGGATTCAAATTGATGAACCCATTTTGGTATTGGATTTACCTACCGAATGGAAGAATGCCTTTGAAAAAACTTATCACCGCTTGCAACACAAAAATCTGTCGATTTTATTAGCAACTTATTTTGGTGACCTGGAAGACAATGTCACAACGGCGATCAATTTACCGGTTGCCGGATTGCATATTGATTTGGTTCGTTCGCCAGAACAATTAGCAACAGTCATTGATCGTTTATCACCGCATAAGATTTTATCCTTGGGATTAGTTGATGGTCGTAACATCTGGAAAAATGATTTACAAAAATCATTGAATACAATTAAGACTGCACAAGAGAGGCTTGGAGATCGCTTATGGATTTCACCTTCCTGCTCTTTATTGCACAGCCCGGTTGATTTGGATCTAGAAACAAAATTACCGACAGAAATTAAAAACTGGTTGGCTTTTTCCAAACAAAAAGTGCAGGAAGTGGTGACATTAAAAACATTGATCGAACGGCCTTTTGATGCAATTGCACAAGAAGCATTGATATTCAGCAACCAGATAAAAGCCTCACGAACACATTCCAGCTTGATTCACAATACTGAAGTTAAAAATCGCCTTGCGGCTGTCAAAGCTGAACATAGCCAACGCCAAACTGTTTTTGCAGAAAGAATTAAAAAACAACAAGCAAATTTTAATTTACCTCTGTTTCCAACGACGACTATTGGATCATTCCCGCAAACAGATAATATTCGCCGCACTCGTGCGGATTTTAAATCCGGAAAAATTAATTCAGTTGAATACGAAAATAGTATTCGCCAAGAAATTGCCGATTGCATCGCAAAACAAGAAACAATTGGTTTAGATGTATTAGTTCACGGCGAAGCTGAACGCAATGACATGGTGGAATATTTTGGTGAACATTTAGCCGGTTATTGTTTTACTCAATTCGGATGGGTACAAAGTTACGGTTCACGCTGTGTAAAACCACCGATTATTTATGGTGATGTTTATCGCACTCAAGCAATTACCGTGAATTGGGCTCGTTATGCACAATCATTGAGTAAAAAATTAGTGAAAGGCATGTTGACTGGACCTATCACCATGTTGTTTTGGTCATTCGTTCGCGATGATCAACCGCGATCGACCACCGCAAAACAAATTGCATTGGCATTACGGGATGAAGTCATCGATTTGGAAGCAGCCGGAATTCAAGTGATTCAAATTGATGAACCTGCTATTCGCGAAGGTTTGCCACTGCGTGAAAAAGATCGAAAAGCTTATTTGAATTGGGCAGTAGAAGCGTTTGGTTTAACGGCAGCAGGTGTGCAAGATGAAACACAAATTCACACCCACATGTGTTATTCAGAATTCAACGATATCATCAGTAGTATTGCGGCTTTAGATGCGGATGTAATTACCATTGAAACTTCACGTTCTGATGGTGAATTATTGCAAGCTTTTGAAGATTTCCATTACCCGAATGATATAGGCCCAGGTGTGTATGACATACATTCGCCTAACATTCCGGAAACAAATCAAATGGTAAATCTGATTAAACGTGCTGCACGTGAAATTCCAATTGAACGTTTGTGGGTGAATCCTGATTGCGGATTAAAAACCCGTCGTTGGCCGGAAACAGAAGCGGCGTTGATTAGCATGGTTGAAACAGCGAAGGTTTTACGTGAGGAATATCAGATCCAACCCAAAACAGAATTAGTGTTGGAGAATTGATTCCCTCCCCTTGGCAAGAATGCCATCCCCAATTTAATTATATAGGGAGTTATTCCCCACTTTAAAAAAGGGGGGTTAGGGGGGATTTAAAATCTTCGCAAATTTTCACCATCTTAAATCCCTCCCCCGCCTCCCTTTTTCAAAGGGAGGCGCTAGTCCCTGCCAAAGAAGAAAGCAGTAGTAAATTTGTTTAATTCATCTCCAAAGAATATAGTAGTACGTATAAAAAAATAATTGGAGGCCAGATGAAATTATTATCCCTGAACCAACGCCATCTACTCATGTTGATACTTACCATAATCACGCTGATTGTTTCCGGCATAAAACCTTATGATCGACCCACCTGGATTATGGAAATAGCGCCGGTATTAATTGCTATCCCCCTACTCTGGTTTACTTATCATCGATTTCAATTTTCGCATTTGGTTTATTGGTGTATTTTTTTGCACGCATTAATTTTAATTGTGGGTGGCGCTTACAGTTATGCGCGAGTACCTGCTGGATTCGTTGTGCAAGATTGGCTTGATTTAACACGTAACCCTTATGACAAACTCGGGCATTTTTTTCAGGGGTTTGCACCGGCGTTGATTGCAAGAGAGATTCTATTGCGAAATAAAATTTTGCAAAAAGGCAAAATGTTGATGTTTATCGTTATTTGTATTGTGTTGGCGATCAGCGCAACTTATGAATTATTGGAATGGGCAGCAGCTATATCAATGGGGCAAGGTGCAGATGAATTTTTAGGAACACAGGGTGATGAATGGGACTCGCAATCGGATATGTTTTTGGCGTTGATTGGCGCTGTGTGTGCGCTGATTTTTTTCAGCCGATTGCAGAATAAACAAATAGAAAAATTAAAATTATAAATAATTTGTGATGCTGTAGGGCTGGTCAAGACCCGCGTGCACTTGCGAGAATCTCAAACGCGGGTCTTGACCCGCCCTACCCAAACATCAATTGACTTTAATCAACCTTGCACGCAATTGTCGCAAACTGGCTTTCACACTACGCGCATTTTCTGGCCCATGCGTAACATTAATTTATGAGTTTGCGGCAATTGTTCCAATGCTGGATCAGCATATTGATAAAACACTTTTGGACGCAACAATAATAAATCACCCTGAATATCCGGCGCTGCCAGAATATTATCAATTGCACCAATCAACACTGAATGAAAATTCTTTTCTTCAATCCTAATTCACGAAAGGCTTCTTCCAGCAATGGATAATAACGTTTATATAAATTTACTGCCGCATCACTATCAATCAATGCCAAGGCATGAACATAAGGCTCATAACGCGCAAAGTTTTTGTTGTCAATTCGATCTTGAGAAACTTCATTTCCATCAACCATAACACTAAAGGTTTCTACCAAGAACGGTGGTGGTGGCGAAACCACAGGGCGATACTCATGAACCACTTTTCCTTCTTGAATACTGTTGACTGCCAACACAAATTTACGAATCAACTCATCCGATACCAATAGCCCCAACAAACTTTCAGAACCTAAAGATTTTAAATTTTCCAGCAATGTTGAATGGCTGTTGTTCAATGCCGGCAATGGCTCTACTTCAACCACAGTTTGAGGCGGCTCATATTCTTGCAATGGAACAGGTTCAGGCTCTTTCACTGGCTCTACAACGACTGCAGGTTTAGTTATTTTCTTTTCTGGAATATTGGTATCACCTGGCTTCAACAGAAAATAAGCCAAACCTATCAACGCTAATACCAACAATATCCAAACGACCAAATTGCCTGATTTTCGCGGTACCCTGGCATTATCATTCATAACGCTACTCCTGAATTATTGAGATTGAGTTTTTAAATCCGGATTGGATTCTAATATGCTTATATTTTTCACATCATCTTTTTCTATTTTATTGCCACTTCGATTATTGGTTTGTGTATCATATTCTTGCGCGCGCTTACGTAAACTGTCTTCACTTTCAAACAATCGATCAAATTTCATTTTCGGCTTTTCCCATGAGCCTTTCATAGTGTAACTAATACTGGATACTTGATTAACTTGTTTTTTAAGTCACTTACTCACAAGATACACACCCACTGCTGCCGGCAATCCGGTTACCAATGCGGTATACAAGGTAAAATTTCCTGCCACAGGCAAATTAGCGACTATGCGCGCATCTACGGTTTCTTCACGTAGATTCAAGGTGCCTGCCATTTGCAAATCACTTGACGGACTTCTAACGATTAATGGCTCAACAAAGGTCATAGTGCCGCGCTCGAAATTGACTTTGCCAGAAATTTCATCATAGGCCAATCCCGTTTTATAGAGATCTGTAAAATCCAATCTTAAACGCCTCGCTAATGAATCGAAATTCAATACCGACATTAACCTCAACAATCCATCACCCGCTGTGGCATCCCGATGAAAGCGACCCTCAATCAACTTAAGCTCCAAAAGCCCTGCCACATCCACTAAATGAAAATTCTGGGGCGCCGACAACCAATTAATATCCACCAGTATCTGTGCGGATTGGCTCTCAACCATTTCCGGTTTTTTCCAGTGCCGCAATACTTCAGCCATATTTTTTGTTGTTAATTTTCCAACAAAACGACTTTGTTGCCCTGATTCTGTTGTCTGCCAAGATAATTCTGCACCCGCATCCAGTTTATCTTGATGATGAATTTCCATGCCACGAATATTGCCTTTGATATTATCAAACAAAACACCCTGACCATTCGGTTTTATATCAAACTCTATTGATCCCCAATGCTCGGCATTGATAAACAACTCGCCCACGGCAATATTAGCCAAGGGTAACTGACGCAGATCAAAATCCATTCTGGAATTTTTCCCTTTCCCCTCTGTAACAATGGAATCATTTTGTGCGGTTTCTAAAAACAGCTGTTGTAATTGCACTGACATTGGGAAATCAGGGTTATGAGGAATTAATACATCACCCGAAATTTTTGAGTTTTGCAAACCCAAATTCCAACCATCTTCTTTACGCGTCGCCACCACTGACAAATTTTCGAATGTGACCGCACCCAATTGATAACGGCCTAATAATAATTGGGTTCTAAATGGCAATCCTGCAACTTCATTCGATTCATTCAGTATCACTTGATGATCAGGTTGCTGATAATACTCTTGGTATTGTTCATATTGAGATTTGATTTTTTTCCATGCATTTAAATCGATTTCCGATATAAATCCAGACACTAAAAATTCTTCCCCATGCTTTCCATCATCAGAGACAAATGTTGCCTCTTCCGACAAAGCTATATTCGCATTCAATAATCGCCCATTCTCTCCTCGCTTAAGACGAAATAAAGCATCCACTCTACCGTCATAAGTCGTTTGTATTTGAGAATAATTCGGCTGCAACCACAACTGGAAGTTAAACGATCGTTTGCTATTTGCTTTCTTACCGTAGGGCGCAGGCAAATTAACCGCCACACCCTCAAGTTGACTGGACAAATTAATTTCTGCAAAGGCCTCTTTTTTAAAATCAAAAGAAGATTGCAGAGCACCGCTATCCAACATCTCTTCATCAGTGGTCTTCCGGTTATGTTTTAACTCAACCGATAACTGATAAGGCAAGAGACCATTTAAAAATAACGCTTCGGGTCTTCGCGTCCATTTAGCCAAATCACGCGTATGTGCAGCTCCCGACACCTCAATTCTAGTTTTTCTTTCCCCTTCATTCTGAATCGATTTTAACTGCGCATTAATGTGCTGATTAAATAAATCACCTTGCAAATTTTCGCTCAACAAACCTGTCTTGTTGCTGTAACTAATCCGACCCGTCAAATCCGATAACTGTAAATTTAAATTTTGCAGATCAAATTGAGTCGGTTGAATATCAATTGCTATTTGTTGATGCGCGTCTTCATCAGGATTTTTTGTTCCCAAAGGCACAACCAGATTCAGTTCAGTATTAATCGCACCTGACATAAACCAGGAATCCATACTATTTCCTATATATCGACGCAGCGCTCCTTCCCTTAAAATCCGCAAACCATCACTGGCCGCACCATTCAGATTGGCTGTAATTGACAGCAAGGAACCTTGCCCATCTGATTTTGGATTAACGTCAACTCTGGCATTGTTTACATTAGTATCAAAAATTTTGGCGCTGGCCAGATTCGCTGCAACTTTCGCATTGTTGATAAATAGATGGCCCGAAACTTCTCTAAGCTGTGGCCAATCCGAATGATATGCCAGCTCTGCCTGATGCAAATTCATATCGAGCTGAACAGCACGAGCGAAAGGCTCTTTCAGATTAAGACTAGCCCGATAAATAAATCCAATATCCGTCACCTTTCCTGAATTATTATTTCCAATGCTGTCATCTAACCAATTCAATAATTTTTCAGATAAGGTTTTAGGCGTATATTTTTTATATTGACTGGCAGGTAATTGTCGAGAGCCAATCTGCAAATACAAATCCATATTGTTCGTGCCTTTAAACCACGGGGTTGAAAGCCACATGTAGCCTGATGTTTGCTCATCACCATCAAAAAAGTTTAACCGACCACTGTTTACATAGACTTTGTTATTTTCTTTTTGTAAATGCCAAGCAACTTGACCAAACAAACGCTGATAAACCATAGGTTCAGTATAAACACCGGGGTAAAACATGCTAAAGCCATTTTGACTATCGATAGAAACAAAACCACCTTTTGCATTTACCTGTAAATAACCATCGACACCTGTTAAGGCTGGAGCTCCTTGCCATGCTGACACTTTGACTTTTTGAAGGTTCGTCGCCATTTTCCAATTTTTTGCACTCTGATAAGGAAAAGTAATTTCCAAATTCGATAGAATTCCTTCAGGTTGCAAAGTTAACAAAGTTTGATGCAAACGTTCTTTTCCCAAAACGCCGGACCGCTCCAATAATTGATGGGTTTTTTGCAAATCCAATTGATCCAAACGCAATTGTACTGACTGTCTAAATCCATTAGAGCTGGCAATTAAATTCATATTCTGAATATTTTCATTCGCCAATAATGCTGAAATTGATTGCAATCCCAAACTCCATTTGCCATCTCGCAACCAATGCCCTCTCAAATCTGACGAAAACTTGTCTAAAGCAATATGTTGATTATTAATATCGAGTACAAGTCTTTGTAAATTTAATTGCCCAGCCAAATCAAATCCCTGTTTGTCCACAGAAGTTTCTGTCCATAATTTCGCGGAAACTTCTCCTTCGCTATTGATATGACTTTCTTGACCGCTTAATAAAAATGCAGTGGCAGCACGTAAAGGCTCACTGGTTGGAAATTGGTTAAGCTCTAGATACGCTTTTGCTTGCAGATTTTTTTGATCGCGGGGATCACCATTGGCTTCCAGCAATAAGACTAAACTTTTGGGTTTATTTTCGATATCCACTTGCAAAGAAAGTCGATGAAAATTATTTTTATTTTCCAGCAACAATCTAGGCGCCGTTAATTTCAGAATTTGACCGTCATTGAACGCAAACTGTAAATGCGTTTGTTTGATTGACAGGTGATGTGACAAAAGCAACATATCAACTAATGGATCAAATTTGGATGCCGTCCCTTCGCTTGAAGTATCCTGGCTTGGATTACTTGTGGTTAATCCTGAAACATGCCAGAAACCGTCATTCTTTTGCTGAAAAGAAATTTTGATTTTTTCAACACTTAAATCACTCCACACCAATCGGGCATTGGTGAGTGACCGAAGAATGTCCAAACGCAACATGGCGCGATCCATTTCAGCAATTTCGTGCCCTTCATTGCTTTGCAATTTCACACCACGAAGTTGTATGCCAGGCTTTAATCCTTTCCAATCAGCCTCTATTTTTTGAATGGTCACTTTTGCTTCAATACGCTCGGATAAATACTCCGCTATTGAATCTTGATAATCTTCTAACAAATAAGAAAAGCTTCGACCTGACTGCACCAAAATAGCCAAAGAGATCAGCATCATGGCAATCAACAAATAAAACCATTTCACTAATCTACGTAATAAACGCGTCATTCAATATACTTCTTTTAAAATAAAACAGACCCCACCCTAACCCTCCCCTTGCCAGGGGAGGGAATATGCTCCTCCCCCTGGCAAGGGGGAGGTTGGGAGGGGGTCAAGCTTTTAATAATGTTTCAAATCAACACAATATCGTACTGTTCCTGCGTAAAAACCGATTCCACACGAAATTCAATTGTGCGCTGAATAAAAGCTTCCAAATCTGCAACATAAGCGGCTTGTTCATCCAATAGTCGATCAACAACCAATGCCGAAGCTAACACTAAAAATTTTTGATTGTCGTAAGCACGCGCCATACGCAACACTTCGCGAAAAATTTCGTAACAGACAGTTTCAGCTGATTTTACTCTGCCCTTTCCCTGACATGTTGGGCAAGGCTCACACAACATTTGTCCAAGTGATTCACGCGTACGTTTACGAGCCATCTCAACCAAACCCAATTCCGATACGCCGGTAATTCGTGTTTTGGCATGATCTTTTTCCAGCGCTTTTTCCAATGTCCGCAACACTTGACGTTGGTGCTCTGGATCTTTCATATCTATAAAATCCAAAATAATAATGCCGCCTAAATTTCGCAAACGCAGTTGTCGTGCGATTGCAGAAGCGGCCTCGAGATTGGTTTTAAAAATTGTTTCTTCCAGATTACGATGCCCCACAAATGCGCCAGTGTTGACATCCACTGTGGTCATAGCTTCCGTTTGTTCAATAATCAAATAGCCATTGGATTTTAACGTGACACGAGGTTCCAACGCGCGTCTGATTTCTTCTTCAACACCATACATTTCCAAAAGAGGCCGATCACCAGTGTAGAGTTCAATTAGATTACCCAATTGCGGCATATAGCTCACAGCAAACTCTTGCATCTGTTGCCAGGTTAATCGTGAATCGACTCTGACTTTATCCAATGGTGCTCGCGCTAAATCGCGCAAGGCGCGAAAATAGAGTGGCATATCACGATGAAGTTCCGCGGGAACACCCAACTGTGGCAGTTTTGCACAAAGATCACTCCAGAGTTTAGTAAGAAAAGGGATATCAGACACTATCGCATCAGTATCAACACCTTCAGCGACGGTGCGAACAATAAAACCGCCCGCAATTTGTTGCGAATAGACTTGCTGCTCAACGGCTTGCTTTAGGCGTTCACGTTCTTGTTCATCTTCAATGCGAATAGAGACACCAATGTGTTGCGAATTGGGCATATACACCAAGTATCGCGACGAAAGCGTAATGTGTTTTGTGAGCCTCGCCCCTTTAGACCCTATAGGATCTTTTGCAACTTGCACCAACAGAGTTTCACCTTCACGCACCAAGGTTCGAATATCCGGTAATTCCCCTTGATAAATTTCACCTTCCGGCAACTCTGGCATCATGTCGCCAGCATGAATAAATCCTGTTCGTTCTAATCCTATATCAACAAACGCAGCTTGCATGCCCGGTAATACACGCACGACTTTTCCACGATAAATATTACCGACATAACCTTTGCCATAACTGCGTTCCAAATAAAATTCCTGCACCACACCGTTTTCAACCAATGCGACACGCGTTTCAACAGGCGATACATTAATTAAAATTTCTTCGCTCATGTTTTTTCCACATCCAATTTAGGTGCATCTGTTTTTTAGCAGATGAGTGCCACCAGGAAATATCAAACTGTGACAATAATTCACAACAAATTTCAATCGGCAATCCAACAACATTGGAATAACTGCCTTGAATGGACTTTACAAATACCGCGCCTAATCCTTGTATCGCATATCCACCCGCTTTATCGCGAGGCTCACCAGTTAACCAATATTCCTTGATTTCATTTTCAGTTATTGATCGAAAAGATACTTGGGTAATTGAATAAGCAGTTGCTATTTTTTCAGGCGACGCCAATGCCACTGCTGTTATCACTTGATGGGTTCGACCTGATAAGCTGCGTAAAATTTCAGCTGCATCATTGGCATCTTTTGGCTTTTCAAGAATCTTGTTATCCAATATTCCTAAAGTATCGGCACCTAAAACAGGAGCCAAGCTACATTTTTCTCGCTGAACTTGTGCTAAACCCGCTTGTGCTTTTTCCAATGCCAATCGCTGAACATAAGCCAATCCGGTTTCACCGCTTTTTATTTTTTCTTCAACTGATGCTGCTATAACCTCAAACTGCACCCCTATCTGTTGCAGTAGTTCCCGGCGGCGAGGTGATCCTGATGCAAGATAAATTTTACCGGCCAATTATTCAAACACTCGTAATTTGTTGCCAAAAAAATCCAGCGAATATCGAATCACTGGCCAGAATAACGCACTGGTGAAAGCGGGATAAATAAAACTAATTCCGGCCAAAGGTCTTCCAGCCATCCCCTGTACCCAATTGTCCGTGAGTTGAGCAATAGTGATCATGATGAACAACGATATCATCTGCTTCAGCGTATTAAAATTTCGCACACGCTGATAAGAGAATAGACAAAGATAAGCGACTACAACTATGCCCAAACTATGCTGACCAAAAGGGACACCTTCCAATAAATCCTGAAAAAGGCCAAGCAGACAAAGGGCAACCAAACTAATGCTAAATGGAAACGCAATAATCCAATAAACAGCAACCATGAGTACAAATTCCGGACGCCACCATCGGCACTCCATAGGTAATGGATAAACCGAAATTATCAAGGCGCCAAGAAAGCTCAACGCAAGCAGAAGGTAAAGATTGAACCGGGAGGTTTGCAAGGGGTAACCTCCAATCAAGGTGCAGAAAAGGCGGACTCGCCCTGACTATCGTTGGTTTCTCTCGCTGACTCAAAGACCAGCAACAAATGACGACTTCTATCCAATCTCGCCATGGGTTTTGCTGTCACAATCAGAAAAGCTTTAGCGGGATCACGCACTACTTGCACGACTTCGGCAACAGGATAACCGACAGGAAAGCGACGCCCCAATCCTGAACTCACCAGTAAATCACCCATTCGAATATCGGCATTTGCCGATACGTGCCGCAAACTCAAAGTGGTCATATCGCCCGTTCCTTCAGCAATCGCTCTCACCCCATTACGATTCACCTGAACAGGAATAGCATGAGTGGCATCTGAAATTAACAACACGGTACTCGACTCGGAACTGACCTCAATGACCTGCCCCATTAAACCAAAGGCATCCAATACTGGCTGCCCTTTAAAAACACCTTCATTACTACCCCGATTAATAATCACTTGATGACTTAAGGGATTGGGTGAAACCCCAATGAGCTCAGCAATTAACACGGTTTCGTGAAGTATATTGCTAGCATTGAGTAATTGACGAAGGCGGACATTTTCGGCAGCCAAAGCCGCCATCTGCTGGGATTTTCGTTGAAGAATGAGCACCTGGGTTTTCAGTTCGGCATTTTCGGCCTGAAGATCAACTGGCGATTCCATTACATCCTCAAACCAATCACCGATCTTTCGCGGGACATCAGTGATTTTATAAAAGGGTGTTGTGATAGGACTGAGCCTATCCCTGACGGGGTCAAGCTTGTCAGTGTATAAGCCAACCACTACAAGCCCAACCATCACCATAATCAACAAGAACGCACGGCTTGTTATGCTAGACCCACGACTAAAGAGCGGCTTAATGGCAATGCCCTCTGGCTAAATCAAGACGAGAGTAAATCAATGTTGCGTTTGTCGGTCATTTCCAATGCCATACCACCACCTCGTGCCACACAGGTCAAAGGATCTTCGGCGACGATAAACGGCAAGCCAGTCTCGTTGGAAAGAAGACGATCCAGATCCCTCAAGAGTGCGCCACCGCCCGTTAAGACAACACCACTTTCGGCAATATCGGAAGCCAATTCAGGCGGAGATTGTTCCAGAGCACTTTTCACCGCTTGAACTATGCCAGCCAAAGGCTCCTGCAAGGCTTCCAGCACTTCGTCACTGGTCAGGGTAAAACTGCGAGGCACGCCTTCTGCAAGATTGCGACCGCGCACATCAATTTCACGAATTTCACTACCCGCAAAAGCACAACCAATTTCTTGTTTGATGCGTTCTGCCGTCGCTTCACCAATGACACTGCCGTAGTTGCGACGAACATAGTTCACAATCGCTTCATCAAAACGGTCGCCACCAATACGAACAGAATCGGAATAGACCACACCGTTCAAAGAGATAACCGCAATTTCGGTGGTGCCTCCACCAATATCCACCACCATGGAACCACTGGCTTCGGATACCTTTAGGCCAGCGCCAATCGCCGCCGCCATAGGCTCATCAATCAACCGCACTTCACGGGCACCAGCCCCTAGAGCAGATTCACGAATCGCACGTTTTTCAACTTCAGTTGATAAACAGGGAACACTGACTAAAACGCGGGGAGATGGGTTGAACCAAGAGTTTTCATGTACTTTGCGGATAAAGTGTTGCAGCATTTTTTCGGTAACCTGAAAGTCGGCAATCACACCGTCTTTCAAAGGGCGAATAGCCGTGATATTACCCGGCGTACGACCCAACATACGCTTGGCTTCCACACCCACCGCCTCAACAATCTTGGTACCGTTATGGTGACGAATCGCCACTACGGAGGGTTCGTTGAGAACGATACCGCGTCCGCGAACATAAATAAGTGTATTTGCTGTACCCAGATCAATGGATAAGTCGTTGGAAAATGCTCCACGCAAAAGTTTTAACATGACAAGAAAGGACCTTAAGATTTGGTTGAATCAAATGTAAAAATCAGCGGACAGTATAGGTGAAAATGCTCAAATTAGCTTCGCGATTTTTTTATTGCCTGCACTCTAACAATCGCGGGGATTCAGAGCAAGGCACAAGTATGATACCTTGTGCGCCTTTTTAGCTTTTCCCATTGTTTGGAGCATACCGCGAATGGCAATTGAATCTTCTGACATCGCCAAACTGGCAAAGTTAGCTCGCATTGAAATAAATGACACAGCCGCTCAAGAAGCAGCCAAAAGTATTTCTGACGTACTGGCACTGGTTGATCAACTTCAAGCGATCAATACTGATGGCGTTTTACCCATGGCTCACCCGCTGGATGCCGTACAAAAATTGCGCCCCGACATGATTAGCGAAACCAATCAACGCGAGGCATTTCAATCCATAGCACCGGCGACCCAAGATGGATTGTATTTGGTACCAAAAGTGATTGAGTAATGAATTTGTACCCCTCTCCCTAACCCTCTCCCACAAGGGGAGAGGGGACAGATCGAAGTTCATTATGAATTAATCGGGGAGTGGGCTCCATCGCCCTTGATGGGAGAGGGATGGGGAGAGGGTGAAATTTTTTTAAGAAAAAATTGTTCAAAATTTTTAGGAAACCTGAATGCATCAATTCACTATTGCAGAGCTGATAAAAGGTTTAGGCAACAAAGATTTTTCCAGCGTCGAAGTCACACAACATTATCTCGACCGTATTGCGCGTCTCGATAAAACCTACAACAGTTACATCACTGTCACTAATGACATTGCGCTGCAACAAGCAGCAGCAGCTGATAAACGTTTGGCTGCTGGCAATGCACCTGCGCTTTGTGGTGTGCCAATTGCGCACAAAGATATTTTTTGTACCACTGGCGTGCGTACATCCTGCGCATCAAAAATGCTTGATAAATTTATCGCACCGTATAACGCAACCATAGTAGAAAATTATTTGAATTCCGGCGTGGTGATGTTGGGTAAAACCAATATGGATGAATTTGCTATGGGTTCATCTAACGAAACAAGTTGGTATGGTCCCGTAAAAAATCCATGGGCAACTGATTGTGTTCCCGGTGGATCATCAGGCGGTTCTGCGGCGGCAGTCGCTGCACATTTAGCACCAGCAGCCACAGCATCTGATACCGGTGGTTCGATTCGTCAACCCGCAGCACTTTGCGGACTAACCGGTATTAAACCGACTTACGGTCGCGTATCGCGCTGGGGCATGATTGCGTTCGCTTCCAGTTTGGATCAAGCCGGTATTTTGTCGCGCACGGCAGAAGACGCTGCAATTTTGTTAAACGATATGGCGAGTTACGACGCAAAAGATTCCACTTGCGTTGAGCGTGATGTTCCGGATTACACCGCAGATTTAAATAAGCCTTTGAATGGTTTGCGTATTGGCGTACCGAAAGAATATTTTGGTGAAGGTTTAAACCCAAAAACAGCGGCATTGATCGAAGCTGCCATTAAAGTTTACGAAAGTTTGGGAGCAACGATTCACAGCGTGAGTTTGCCGCACACCCATCTTTCCGTTCCTGCTTATTATGTGATTGCACCGGCAGAATGTTCTGCAAACTTGTCACGTTTTGATGGCGTTCGTTACGGTCATCGTTGCGACAATCCAAAAGATTTAAATGATCTTTATATGCGCTCACGCAGTGAAGGGTTTGGCGATGAAGTTAAACGCCGCATTCTTGTCGGTGCATATGCATTGTCTGCTGGTTATTACGATGCCTATTACAGCAAAGCGCAAAAAGTTCGTCGTTTAATCAAACAAGATTTTGTGGATGCATTCCAAACCGTTGATGTGATCTTAGGCCCGACATCACCATCTCCAGCATTCCAATTTGGATCAAAAACCAAAGATCCCGTGGCCATGTATTTGGAAGATATTTACACAATCGCTACCAACCTTGCAGGTTTGCCGGGTTTATCCATTCCTTGTGGATTAGTGGATAACAAACCTGTTGGTTTGCAATTGATTGGTAATTTCTTTGCGGAATCGCAATTGTTAAATCTTGCACATCAATTCCAGCAGGCGACGGATTTCCACAAGCAAACTGCACCGAATATTGAATAGAAATATGTTGTAGGGCAATGTAATGGACTCCTCCCACCCAAACGGCATCGCAATGTGCCAGACTGAAGAAGGTCAACAGTCAATAGGTGAGAGGAGTCAGTTATGAAGATTAAACGAATTGGTATTGATTTAGCAAAAAAGGTTTTTCAAATTCATGCTGTTAATGAACAAGAAGAAGTTGTCATCAGGAAAAGTGTTAATCGAAGTCAATTGAAAAAGCTGTTACACAACATTGAGCCCACCACAATAGCGATGGAAGCCTGTGGTACTTCACATTATTGGGCGAGAGAAATGATGGCGCTGGGTCACAATGCCAAATTGATTCCGCCACAATTTGTAAAGCCTTATGTGAAGAGACACAAGAACGATAGTGTTGATGCTGAAGCCATATGCGAAGCAGCTTCCAGACCCAATATGCGTTACGTCACTGTAAAAACGGTTGATCAACAAGTGATGCAAAGTATTCATCGTGTTCGCAGTCGGATCGTGAGATCAAGAACGGCATTAATCAATGAAATACGAGGTGTATTGGCTGAATTTGGCATTGTGATTGATGATTTGGGTGTTTCGGCGGTTCGCCGAAAAATTCCCGAGTTGTTAGAAGACGGTGATAATCAACTTCCATTTGTTTTTCGGGAATTATTAAGTGAACTCTATGAAGAGTTGCTATCAACCGATAAACGATTGGAGTCGATGACGAAAAAAATCGTACAACATGGCGTAGTGGATGAACGCGTCAAACGATTGCAAGATTTGCCAGGCGTTGGTCCTATAACGGCCTCTGCGATTGTGTCATCGATAGGTGATGGCAAACAATTTAAAAAGAGTAGAGATTTTTCTGCGTGGTTAGGCATGGTACCGAATCAGCATTCAAGTGGTGGCAAGAATTGTTTGGGAAGTATCAGTAAACGAGGGGATAGTTACCTGAGAACGCTGTTGATACACGGGGCAAGATCTTGCATGAAAGTGGTGGAAAGGCAACCGGGTAGAAAAAGTGATTGGCTAAAAAAATTGATGGGGAGGCGCAATAAAAATATTGCAACGGTTGCTCTGGCCAATAAGCATGCCCGAATAATTTGGGCGATGCTGACAAGGAATGAACATTATTGCGCAGGGACAATGTAAAAGCGGTTAATCAGTGGGTGTGTTATTGCAAGGCGTGGTAATGACATAAATGTTCCGACGATTGCGGAATAATTGTGCTAATGAAAAACAGATTGGATCGTCACAAAGTCACTTCGTGCGACCCGTAGGTTCCCTGTGAAAGCAAAACCGCTAGGGCGATTGAAACTTTGTGAGCGAACGCAACATTATGGCTCGAATCGTTAAGATTCATACTGAAGTCGGATATACGGTTGCAATCAATTTCTGTTTAATTTGGTTACAATTATTTGCAAAACGGGAGGAGTCCATATACGGGTCGAGACCCGCGTAATACAATGTTGACAAAAACACGGCGGGTCATGACCCGCCCTACATAACGATCGAGATGATTCTTATGCAATGGGAAACAGTAATCGGGTTGGAAGTGCACGTACAACTCGCGACCAAAACCAAAATTTTCTCCGGCGCCAGCACTGCATTTGGTGCTGAGCCCAACACTCAAGCTTGTGCAATTGATCTTGCCCTGCCCGGCACTTTGCCAACACCCAATGCCGAAGCCTTTCGTTTTGCCACCATGTTTGGTTTGGCAGTAAATGCGGAAATTGGCAAGCGTTCGGTATTTGAGCGTAAAAATTATTTTTATCCGGATTTACCCAAAGGTTATCAAACCACGCAACTTGCCGAGCCCATTGTCGGTGCCGGTTATGTTGATCTTGAACTCGAAGGCGGTAGAACCAAGCGCGTTCGTATTCACCACGCGCATTTGGAAGAAGATGCAGGCAAATCACTGCATGAAGATTTTGCTGGCATGAGCGGAATCGATTTAAATCGCGCAGGCACACCGCTAATTGAAGTTGTTACAGAACCCGATATGCGAAACGCTGAAGAAGCGGTTGCTTTTGCTAAAAAATTGCATTCGATTGTGACTTCACTTGAAATTTGTGATGGCGAAATGTCACAAGGCTCCATGCGTTTTGATGTGAATATATCTGTGCGACCCAAAGGTCAGGAAAAACTCGGCACCCGCACTGAAACCAAAAATTTGAACTCGTTTAAATTTATGGAAGAAGCAATTGCGTTGGAAGTAGAAAGGCAAATTGATGTTTTAGAAGACGGCGGAAAAATCACTCAAGAAACTCGCTTGTACAACGGTGACACTAAAAAAGCCCGTAGCATGCGCAGCAAAGAAGATAGCAACGATTACCGCTACTTCCCTTGCCCTGATTTATTGCCGGTTATTCTCGATGATGACTATATAGAATCCGTTCGCAAACAAATGCCGGAATTGCCCGAGGCCAAACGCGCACGTTTTGTCGAGCAATATGGTTTAAGTGATTACGACGCAGGCCAGTTATCAGCCGATAAAAATGTGGCCGCGTTTTTTGAAAAAACCACACAAATCTCACAAGACGCAAAATTGTCAGCCAACTGGGTCTTGGGTGATTTGGCGGCTTACTTAAATAAAAACGAGCAAAGCATTTCATCATCCAAGGTAACACCGGAATTATTAGCTGGATTAATTTCACGCATTAAAGATGGCACCCTCTCCAGCAAAATTGCCAAGCAAGTCTTCGAGGCCATTTGTAATGGTGAGGGCGATGCTGACAGCATCATCGAAGACAAAGGTTTCAAACAAGTTTCCGATACCGGTGCGCTCGAAAAAATGATTGATGACGTGATCGCGAAAAATCCGCAACAAGTTGACAACTATCGCAGCGCCGACGAAAGCAAACGCCCGAAAATGTTGGGCTTCTTTGTTGGCCAAGTGATGAAAGCCAGTCAGGGTCAAGCGAATCCGCAGACGTTGAATGAATTGTTGTTGAAGAAATTGAATGGGTAATACCCCCTCCTAACCTCCCCCTTCGTAAGGGGAGGACTAGGGTGGGGTTTGTTTTAAGATAAATTAAATCAGAGATCCAACATGAGCCTACGCAAAGACAAAGAAAAAGTTCTTGGTGAAATTTTTACCGAGGAAAAAATTAAAGTATTTTTTGATTACATTCCACCAGCCGAAGTGAATGCTGATTATCACCTATTAGAAAAGGCTTATCGCGGAATGCGAGGTGAAAACTTTTCCACTTTTTTGAAAATGTTTATTGCCGAAGGCAAAGACCTCAACGCTCTTGGCCCTGAAGGTAAAACCTTGCTGCAAGTCATTAAATCCCATCGCAATGGCGAAGAATATGTAATTGCTTTGGAGGCGATTGGCGCCAAATAAATGAAAGGGAAGACAATCTTCCCTTTCATTTATTCTAAATTTTGTTGATTAATTTTTCACTTCGGTAAAAATCCAGACGCGAGTTCGACCATAAAAGAAATCATTAACAGATACAGTTCTACGACGCAAAACCGTCCCATCTTTTAATTCGATCTGATCTTCTACAATTTCATCTGTGGCGTGCAACCGTTCAATTAAATCGACAAAGGCTTTGGGGTCAACCACTTTAGAGATAGCAAACTGCATTAACGCCCTGCCCTCCTCATCCAATTCCATCGTCTTGGGAATGCCCCACAACTCTCGAAAACGCACATTGGTAAATAGCATCTTGGCTGATCTGTTACTAACAACACTCCGTCAGGCAATGCCTCCAACACCTTTCGCAGCAAATCAGATGACAGTGAATGATGAATATGCATTGTGGCTATAACCCATATGAATTGATAAGCTAGCGATTATAAACAAATTTGCCTAGCCCAAGAAGATAAATTAAAAACTTCACAAATGATGACTTTACCCTTCAGCAAACAAATTTTTACCCCAATCAGAATAATCACCTTGTTGATTATTCTGATTGTAATCAGCTTAAATTTTCTGGATAGTTCGCATCATGCTCTGCTCACCACATCACCCAACATTTTTACTCAACATCAATATTGGCGCTGGCTCAGCTGTAATTTTGTGCACTATGGTTGGGCGCATAGCCTAATTGATATTCTCGGATTTTTGATTTTCACGCTATTACTCCTTGATCGAATCTCAACAACAAAATTTTTGTGCCTTTTGTTTTTCTGTTCTATGGCCGTGGGTGTTTTTATGTCTATTCTGAGTCCGATTTTATATTACGCAGGACTCTCAGGCGTCATTCACGGATTGATTATCGCAGGTTGTTTTTATGCCCATCATCATCCAATTTGGAAAAGAATCATTGTGCTTGTAATCACTGCTGGAAAAATCCTGCAAGAACAATTACCCGGTTATGACATTAATCCAATCAATAATGTTATGCCGGTAGTTATTGCCATTGACTCGCATTTAATTGGTGCCATAGCTGGCTTTTTGTTTATATTGCTAGATAAATTTTTCTCGCATATTCGTCGTAGCTATTCATCTCATTAGGAACCAATCATGAAAGGCTCCCCATCCAAAGCTCTAGGCTATTTTATTGAAGGCGCAACCATTGTTTTCCATCCAGGATTTCGTCGTTTTATTTTCATTCCACTTTGTGTAAATTTATTGATTTTTGTATTGTTAACTTTTGCTTTTTATCATTCATTCAAAGATGTTATTGACTACATTCTCGATGCCTTGCCTTCGTGGCTAGATTGGCTGATTTGGTTAATCTGGCCGCTTGCTGCCATTCTCTTTTTGATTACCTATGGTTACAGCTTTAATCTAATAACCAATTTTATTGCAGCACCATTTTTTGGTATTCTCGCCGAAAAAGTCGAAACGCATCTAACTGGCATCAAACCACCCGATGAACCTTGGGGGCAATTAATTCCACGCACACTGTTACGCGAAGCTACCAAGTTATTTTATTTTATTACTCGCGGACTCTTGGTACTGATAGTAATTGTGTTCTGTTTTTTTATTCCTGGCGTTAATATCTTAGGGGCGATTATCGGAGCTATTTGGACTTGCTGGTGTATGGCAGCGCAATATTCCGATTACCCGGCAGACAATCATCAATTTAGTTTTCAACAACTTCGCGCAAAATTAAATCAAGAACCTCTGACCAGTTATTCTTTTGGGGGATTGATTTTATTCGGCAGTATGATCCCGTTTCTGAATATTATCGTCACACCGATTGGCGTTGCGGGCGCTACGGTATTTTGGGTAAAAGAATTGAATCCATCGAAAGTTATTCCACCGAACCATCAGTAACATAAACACTAACGTCCCAAAAAAAATCGCATCAAAATAACTGGACCGCACTTGCATAAGGACATGCACCCAAGCCAATATCGCAATCAAATAAATTGTTTTATGCAAACTCAACCATTTTTTCCCCAACTTTTTCATCATACCTTGAGTAGAAGTCAAACCCAACAACACTAGCAAAATCACTGCAGGCAAACTAACCAAAATATAGGGTCGCTTAATCAATTCATCGTCAAACCGTGCAAACTCCCAGCCCAATACAAACCATAAAAAAGCGATAAGATGTAACAAGGCATAAAAAAGCGTAAAAAGCCCCAACATTCGTCGATGTAATTGCAGCCAACGAAAATGCAAATTTTTGAACTGAATAATTCGTTTCAGTGGCGTTACCGTTAAAGTGACTAGCAAAAAATAGAAGGCCCAATTGCCGGTAAATAAGACAATTGCTTTTGCAGGATCAGCACCCAAACCATTGATTAATGTTTTATAGACTAAAAAGATCAATGGAATCATTGATAAAATAAAAATCAGAATTCTTCGGAGGATGATTGGCATATCAATAATATTTTTTCAAATCCATAGTGTTATAAAGATGGGCAACCTCAGCAGCATATCCATTAAACATTTTGGTATCGATCAAATTGGGGCTCAACAATCCACTCGGCAAACGTCTCTCCCTGGCTTGACTCCAGCGAGGATGATCAACTTGCGGATTCACGTTCGCATAAAAACCATACTCATCTGGCGCCAACATATTCCAAGTCGTTTTGGGTTGTTTTTCAGTGAATTCAATTTTGACAATGGATTTTATCGATTTAAATCCATATTTCCATGGCACTACTAAACGTAGGGGCGCACCGTTTTGATTGGGCAATATTTTCCCATACAAACCAACCGCCATTAAACTTAATGGATTCATGGCCTCATCTATTCGCAAACCTTCGCGATAGGGCCAATCAATACTGCTAAAAGCACTTGCCTGCCCCGGCATTTCTTTGGGACGTTCAACGCTGATAAATGAAACGTATTTTGCAGTTGATTTAGGTTCAACAACTTTAATGAAATCCGCGAGAGAAAAACCAATCCAAGGAATGACCATCGACCAAGCTTCAACGCATCGCAAACGATAAATTCTTTCTTCCAATTGCACTTTCGATAAAATATCTTCCAAAGTGTAATCACCCGGTTTATTCACTTCACCGGCAATGGTGACCTTCCAAGGATAGGGTTTGAATTTGTGTGATTTCTTAGCGGGATCCGTTTTCTCATAACCAAATTCATAAAAATTATTATGGCCAGTGACGTGCTCATAAGGCGTCAAGGTTTCTGATATTGATTGAGTATTTGCTGAAGCAGCATTAATTTTTTGTTTTATCCACTCAGGTGATGGCAAATCTACATCGGCAATTTTTGAAGGCGCCGATAAAGTATTTGCTGAAACCGCAAGTCCGGCGAGACCGGCCATACCGGTCAAAGAGCCCTGCATAAAGTCTCGCCTAGCCTGATAAATCGCTTCGGGTGTTACATCGTTTTCGGTCAGATCTGCCACTTTTTTAATAATCATAAGTTTCTCGAATTGAAAAATCTAATAACCAGACAATCAGACCAGTAAGTTGTTACAACTTTACTTTATTTTTTGACGTTCGCTTTCCCTGTGGATTCACGAACAATAATCGTTGAGCTCAGAATACTCGCCGGCAATTGCACGTCCTTACCTTTAATTTGTTTTAACAGTAATTCCGTCGCCTTTTTGGCCATTTGCCTGATTGGCTGACGAATTGTGGTCAATCCAGGCCAAAGTTGGTGGGCCACAGGCGTATCATCGAAACCAGACACCGAAATTTGTTGAGGAATTTTTAAACCCATTTGATGAGCTACCATCATCACGCCCGCCGCCATATCATCGTTAGCTGCGAATATCGCCGTGGGTTTTTGTTCGAGAGCCAACAAAACTCTCGCCGCTTTTTCACCTGACTCAAAGGAGTTATCACCCTGCTCTATCAGAGTTTTATCAATTGGAATTTGGTTTTCAATCAACGCAGCTTTATAACCTTCAAAGCGCAAACCTATCGCCCGATGATCGGGGTGGCCTGCAATAAAACCTATACGTTGATGCCCCAGTGCAATTAACTGACAAGTCATATCATAAGAAGATTCCTGATCATTGGTTTCAACATAAGGTGATAAGGATTTATTTTCTGTAGGCGCAACTCGAACTAAGGGGATGTTATGTTTTTTCAAACTATTTATGACTGCAGCATGATCCGAAATGGGCGGCGTTAACATCACACCATCAATTCGTTTTTCCAAAATTAATTCCGTCACTTCTTTGGTCAATTCTTTATCTTGATACACGCCAGGATGCACGACTAATTCATACCCCTGTGGGCGACAAACTTCTAACACACCCTCTTGAATATCTAATACGTAATGCGCACCGGGATGACCATAAATCAATGCCAACACAAAGGATTTATTACCTGCAAGGCTTCGTGCAGAAAGATTGGGACGATAATTTAATTCGGCAATCGCCGCTTCAACTTTTTCCCGCGTACTGGCTCTCACATTGGATTCTTTATTGAAAACTCGCGATACGGTTTTGATCGAAACTCCCGCCAATTCCGCCACATCATCTATGGTTGCCTTTATCATTTATTTTTACCATTTAGTTAAGGTTACAATGACTATATAACATTCCACATAAAGACGATATTTGTAAACAAAAATAAAGCCAACCAAAGCATGTGACAGCGATTGCACCATGGATTATAGTGCCGCGCCCGGATCATCATCCAGGTAAGTTTTCACTCAACGAATAAAAGCAAATTCATAATAGGTAAGATCATGCAGTCAGCAACTCGATACGGCCCCGCTTACGCGGCAGTCACCACTCTGTTTTTCGCTTGGGGTTTTATTACCTCTATGATCGACCCGCTGGTTGCAGCGGTAAAAGGTATCTTTAGTTTAAGTGATGTTGAGGCTCAACTCAGCGCCTTCGCTTTTTTTATCGCATACGGCATTATGAGCTTTCCTGCTGCCGTTATACTTTCCCGCTTGAAATCAGTTCCAACAATTTTATTAGCGCTTGGAATGATGATTGGCGGCTGCCTGATTATGTTAATTGCCGCTAATATCCAAATTTATGCTCTTGTACTTGCAGGACTATTTGTGTTGGCAAGTGGAATTACCGCTTTACAAGTTGCAGCTAACCCTCTTGCGGCCGCTCTAGGAAAACCGGAAGGCAGCCACTTTCGTTTAACGCTGAGCCAAACATTTAACAGCCTCGGAACATTTATTGGCCCCATTATTGGCGCTGCGCTTTTTCTTAAAGGTGTTGAAGTTAAAGAAGGGACAGAAATTACTGATGCTGTAAGAGCAGAAGCTTTAGCTGGAATTGATATGGCTTATTTTTGGCTTGGCGGAATGATTGCAGCCTTGTTAGTTTTCTTCTACTTCAGCCGTAATATTGTGACCAGCGCTGCTCCAGTTGCTTCCGATGAAACTGCACGCTTGGGCATTATCGCCATGTTTAAGAACGCAATCAGTTCACCTTGGGCTTTATTCGGTGGCTTGGCAATATTTTTATACGTGGGCGCTGAAGTTTCCATTGGAACGCAAATGGCATTTTTCTTAAATGCTGATTCCATTTGGGGGCAATCAGATGCCGCTTTTGCATTTCAACTTTTTAGCAAATTTTCTGATGGTAATCCTGGCGTTTCATTACAAGAAGCCGCAGCCATTACCGCCATGTATTGGGGTGGTGCAATGGTGGGTCGATTAATTGGCACTTTCTTATTGGCATTCGTCAACGCCGCCAAATTATTAATTCTATTCACACTGATCGCTACATTAATGTGCGTTTATGTATTTACAGTGGGTGGTGTAGCCGCAGGATTTATGGCGTTGGCAATCGGGTTATTTAATTCCATTATGTTCCCCGTAATCTTTACTTTGACACTGGAAAGATCAACTGCAAGTCAAGAAGCAACATCCGGTTTCTTGTGTACCGCAATTATTGGCGGTGCTTTCTTACCGCTGCTTGCGGGTGTGGTTTCTGAAGCAAGCTCCTATGTGACTGCGTTTACAGTGCCGGCAATTTGCTACGCCATTTTGTGTTTCTTTGCTTTCAAAGCATTCAAAACACCTGCGATAAATAAAGCAACTGCAAACTCAGCTCATTAAACTTAACGGGGCAGCCCTCTCGGCTGCCCCTCTATTTTTCACCCCATCGTTCAAACAATTTTTTATCTTTATCTTTTGTTTCAACCCAAGAGTCGCCAGATTCAGTTATTTCTTTTTTCCAAAAAGGCGCCTGATTTTTTAAGTAATCCATTATAAATTCTGCCGCTGCAAAAGCATCTTCACGGTGCACACTGGTAACGCCGACAAAGACTATTTGATCCAATCCATTTAGCTGCCCGACCCTGTGAATTATTCTAGCTGCATTAATTCGAAAACGTTTTGCTGCTTCTTGCAGAATATTATCCAACGCCTTTTCAGTCATTCCCGGATAATATTCCAAAAATAATCCAGCAATTTTTTTATCAACGGATAAATCACGAACGCGACCAACAAATGTGACTATAGCGCCTGATAAATTGTCCGATTCCAACAAGCGCTGATACTCATCCTGCAAATTAAAATCATCTGCCTGAATGGAAAGACTCAAATTCATTTTAGCCTCCTGTTACTGGTGGAAAAAAAGCTACCTCATCACCAGTATGGATCAAGCTTTCAATATGAGATTGCTCTTTATTAACTGCAATCAGCAAATTTTTCTTTGTTAATTCACTTTCCCATGCGGGATGTTGCTTGATAATCGCCAAACGCAAATCCATCACAGATAAAGGTGTATCAACGATGAATTCAATTTTGTCTACACCCAATCTTTCGCGCAAACTTGCAAAAAAAAGAACCTTTATCATCTTGAATCCCGTCTCTTGTTAAATAGACCGACTAATATCACCACTTTTCCCACCCGTTTTTTCAATAACCTGAACAGATGAAATCACCATATCTTTATCAACAGCCTTGCACATATCGTAGATGGTTAATGCCGCTACACTAACTGCTGTTAACGCTTCCATCTCAACTCCGGTCTGCCCATTCAATTTGCAATAAGCAACAATTTCAACGAAATTTTCCTTAGCATTTAACTCAAAATCCACTGCAATTTTACTGAGCGCAAGTGGGTGACAAAGAGGAATTAAATCGGCACATTTTTTTGCTGCTTGAATGCCGGCTATCCTCGCCACGGATATTTTTTCAATTGATTGTTTTCGATTTGCCGCAAAGTAGACGCACTCATGTTAATACGACCATAGGCTCTTGCTTCACGCAAAGTGATCTCTTTTGCAGAAACATCCACCATAGATGCTTTACCATGTTGATCTATATGAGTTAAAGACATAATCATTACCTGTAATTTTTCGGTATCATAGCAAACTCCATTTTTTCGTCGTAACTATTTATGAGTACCCCGAATAATTCTCATCGGTTTTGCCTCGCCCCCATGATGGATTGGAGTGACACTCATTGCCGCTATTTCTGGCGACTGCTGACACAAAAAGCCGTCCTTTATAGCGAGATGGTCACTACCGGTGCATTGATTCACGGTGACAGAAAACGCTTTCTTGATTTTAATACTTGTGAACACCCTCTCGCATTACAACTTGGCGGCAGCAATCCAAAGGATTTAGCGCTTTGCGCACGCATGGCCGAAGATTGGGGTTATGACGAGGTGAACCTGAATTGTGGATGCCCAAGTGATCGAGTACAGAACAATATGATTGGCGCTTGTTTAATGGCTGAGCCTGAATTAGTTGCAGAATGTATTGCCAGTATGCAAAACGCCGTATCTATTCCTGTAACAGTCAAACATCGCATTGGCATTGACCATCAAGATGATTACCAGGATATGGCGAAATTTGTTTCAACAGTCGCTGCAACTGGCTGCAAGACGTTCATTGTCCATGCCCGTAAAGCTTGGCTGAAAGGATTAAGCCCAAAAGAAAATCGTGAAGTACCACCACTGGATTACGACAAAGTGATTCAGTTAAAAAATGAATTTCCGCAGCTGGAAATTATTATTAATGGCGGCATTACCAATCTGGATCAATCCGAACACCTGTTGAAAAATCTGGATGGTGTCATGGTTGGTCGTGAAGCTTATTCCAACCCATATATGCTGGCAGAAGTGGATCAACAACTATTTTCGATTGATAAACCAACAGTGTCACGCGAAACTGTTTTTGAACAATTCATTGAGTATTGTGAAGAAAATATTGCTCGAGGAATCAAATTGAGCCATATGACTCGTCATATACTGGGGTTATTTCAAGGACAACCAGGGGCAAGAAGTTTCAGAAGAATATTAAGTGAAAAAGGTCCTAGACCTGATGCGGGCATTGAAGTTTTGAAAGAAGCTTTTGATTCGATAACAAACAGCCAATCAACAGCTAGTGATTAATGCTTTCATTGACCCGATCACGCATTTCTTTTCCAGGCTTAAAGTGCGGAACATACTTGCCTTCAAGCGTGACCGATTCGCCCGTTTTAGGATTACGACCTACACGCGGCGCACGATAGTGCAGAGAAAAACTACCAAAGCCACGAATTTCAATTCGCTCGCCATTCGCCAACATGTCAGACATATGATCCAACAATAATTTCACCGCCGCTTCTACATCTTTGATCGGCAATTGATTTTGTTTTTCAGTGATATATTCAATCAATTCGGATTTGGTCATGGTGGTTCCTCATTTTTATTGCTTGAACTTTTTATTGCTTGAACAAATGATTGGAAACTGCCAAAACAAAACGGGGAACCTTTCGGATTCCCCGTCTTTTCAAAGATTACTCTTTGCTTTGCATTTGCGCTTTGATCAAATCACCCAAAGTCGTCGGAGCTGCTGCTTCGGCTGTTTTGGTTGAATGTTCTTTAACCGCAACTTTTTCTTCTTCAACATCTTTTGACTTGACGGACAAATTGATGCTGCGATTTTTGCGATCAACCGCAATAATTTTCGCTTCAACTTCATCGCCAACTTTCAAAAGATTACGAGCATCTTCTACTTTTTCACGGCTTAATTCTGATGCTTTCAATACTGCTTCTACATCAGGAGCCAAAGTGATTACAGCAGCTTTTGCTTCTACTTCTTTCACAATACCTTTAACAACAGCACCCTTATCGTTCACTGAAACATATTCAGAGAAAGGATCGGTTTCCAGTTGTTTGATACCCAAAGAAATACGCTCACGCTCTGGATCTATTGCCAATACAACAGTTTCCAACTCGTCGCCTTTCTTATATTTGCGAACAGCTTCTTCACCTGCTTCATGCCAGCTGATATCTGACAAGTGAACCAAACCGTCGATGCCGCCATCCAAACCAATGAAAATACCGAAATCAGTGATAGATTTGATTTTGCCAGTGATCTTGTCGCCTTTGGCACAAGTACGAGCAAATGCATCCCATGGGTTTTCTTGACATTGTTTCAAGCCAAGAGAGATACGACGACGCTCTTCGTCTATATCCAATACCATTACTTCAATTTCATCACCCAATTGAACGACTTTGGATGGATGAATATTTTTGTTAGTCCAATCCATTTCGGAAACGTGGATCAAACCTTCAACGCCTTCTTCCAACTCAGCGAAACAGCCGTAGTCAGTCAGGTTGGTGACTTTAGCTTTCGCACGAGCACCTTCTGGATAGCGCTTAGTGATAGCTACCCATGGATCTTCGCCCAATTGCTTCAAGCCCAAAGATACGCGATTACGATCACGATCGAACTTCAATACTTTAACGTCGATCTCTTGACCCACTTCTACGATTTCACCTGGATGCTTGATGCGTTTCCACGCCATATCAGTGATGTGCAACAAACCATCAACGCCACCCAAGTCAACGAATGCACCGTAGTCGGTAAGATTTTTCACAACGCCTTTCACTGCTTGACCTTCTTGCAGGTTAGCCAGTAATTCATCACGCTCAACTGAGTTGGATTGTTCCAAGACTGCACGACGTGACACTACTACGTTGTTACGCTTTTGATCTAACTTGATGACTTTGAATTCAAGTTCTTTGCCTTCCAAGTGATTGGTGTCGCGCACAGGGCGAACGTCAACCAAAGAACCAGGGAGGAATGCACGAATGCTAGCAACGTCAACAGTGAAACCACCTTTGACCTTACCATTAATAACACCTTTAATAACTTCTTCAGCTGTGTGAGCGGCTTCAAGAATTTTCCAAGCTTCTGAGCGCTTGGCTTTTTCACGTGAAAGTTTGGTCTCACCGAAACCATCTTCAACACTTTCAAGAGCTACTTGTACTTCGTCGCCAATTTGCAGGGTGATTTCACCCAACTCATTGCGGAATTGTTCAGCAGGAATAACGCCTTCTGATTTGAGACCGGCATGTACTGTGATCCAATCTTTATCGATATCGATCACTACGCCAGTAATAATGGTACCCGGTACCATATCAACGGTTTTTAAACTCTCTTCAAAGAGTTCAGCAAAATTTTCAGTCATGCTCATGGTAATTACCTCAATGTGAGCGTGTCATTTACCGGTAAAGGTCAATACACGCAACCGCGCGGCCAGTCATGCGGGTCAGTTAATGGTTGATAGCAACACCCTCAGGCTGGGATTGATTGCTGCTACCGCTGCAGAAAATCTCTCTCTAACAAATTATCAAAGTCGGACAAATCAGCAGGCGCGGAAGGGTATCAGAATGTTCCTTATCTATCAAGAAGTTAGCTTCATCATGGTGAATTCTCCGGTTTTGTTTATGCGTTTTTCCCGATAGAATAACAGCCAAAGGCTTTAAGCTAAAAGTCAAACAGACTATAATTATCCCGGCAATCAACCTTTTCGTTAATTTTTACAGGAAAATCATCGTGGCCAGCAAACTTGAACAACTTAAGCAGTACACCGACGTAGTAGCCGATACCGGCGACATTGAAGCCATGCGTTTATACAAGCCACTGGATGCCACTACCAACCCATCTTTGGTTTACAAGGCCGCACAAATGCCGCAGTACAAGGACTTATTAACAGCCTCAATTAACGCCAGCAAACACTTTACCAATAGCGCAGAACAACTCAGCGCCGCGGGAGATCATCTGGCCGTAGGAATTGGTTTGGAAATTCTGAAAATTATTCCGGGCAAAATTTCTACCGAAGTTGATGCTCGCTTGTCATACGACACCAAAGCCAGTATCGCCAAAGCACACCAACTCATCGACCTTTACGCCAAAGGCGGAATTGATAAATCACGTGTTCTGATCAACCTGGCTTCTACTTGGGAAGGCATTCGTGCTGCTGAAGTACTCGAAAAAGAAGGTATCAATTGCAATCTGACATTGTTGTTCGGATTCAATCAAGCTGCTGCCTGTGCGGATGCGGGTGTATTTTTGATTTCTCCCTTTGTTGGCCGAATTCTGGATTGGTACAAAACCAATACCGATAAAAAAGAATACACATCAGAAGAAGATCCGGGTGTGATTTCTGTTCGTCGTATTTACAACTACTACAAACAACAAGGTTACAAAACTGTGGTGATGGGTGCGAGCTTCCGCAATATTGGCGAAATCGAAGCTCTTGCTGGTTGTGATCGTTTAACTATCAGCCCGCAATTATTGCAAGAATTGGATCAAAGCCAAGGCGAATTAAAACGTGTTCTGTCACCCGATAACAAAGGCGAAGCCATTGCAAAATTGGTCGACACCGAAGCCAGCTTCCGTTTTGCCATGAACATGGATCAAATGGCTAATGATAAATTAGCAGAAGGCATTCGTGGTTTTGTAAAAGACCAAATAGCATTGGAAAAATTGTTAAAGTCTTTGGCTTGATTATTTTATTTTTCGCTAATAAATCCCCGGCATCAACCGGGGATTTTTGTTTTGGTGAGACGCTTTTACGCGCATAATAAATACTTAAAGCCCCATTAGCATTTAGCACTACGAACTTTTCAGTCTTTTAATAGTCAACTCATGACAATTAATTGTCTGTGAACACGCCGATATGAAAAGCTCCTCCAACCCAAAACAATCCATCCGTAACATCTACCGCGAATACCACTCAACTCTCTTATTGTTATTTTTGTTCTTTTGCATTCGTAGCAGTTTTGCAGACTGGAGCCCAGTACCCACAGGATCAATGGTTCCCACGATTATTGAAGGTGATGTGATCACAATTAATAAAGCGGCCTACGATATTCGCGTTCCTTTTACCCATATTTCTTTATTGAAAACCGGTGAACCTGTACGAGGCGACATAGTAGTATTTGATTCCAAGGTTTCCGACAAAAGATTAGTCAAACGTGTGATCGGGTTGCCAGGCGACTTAATCGCAATGAAAAATAATCAACTGATTCTCAATGGAAAACCTGTTCAATATGAAATAATTGGCGATAGCCTTGTTGAACATTTGGATAAAAAATCACACAAAATCCATTTACTTGAAAACGCTGCCCCCATTTATCAAAGTTTTGCGCCAGTAAAAGTACCCGAAGGTTATTATCTAATGCTAGGCGACAGCCGTGATAACAGCGTTGATTCGCGCTTTATCGGATTCGTACCACGAAAAGAATTGGTTGGCCGCGCAGGTGGAGTTGCTATTTCTTTTGATATGAGTAACGCTTACATGCCCAGAAAGAACAGATTTTGGATTGATTTAAATTAACCCTCTTCCAGCATCTTCACTAAATTTTTAAACGTATCAGCATTTTGTTCGTTGAGGCTCATTAATATTTTATGTGCCTCTATGACACGCTCTTTTATCATGGGCGCGTTTTGATCATCACAACAAAGTGATTTGGATGGAATTAGTGATGAATCCAGCTTATCAACAATGGAAAAAATATCTGCAAATCCCATGCTATTTAAAATACGCTTGATACTGGAGTTGGTTGCCAATATCACCGGAGTAATGTTTCGCTGGTCCTGACTTAATAAAGAAATTTTTGCCATCAAGCCTAATGTTGTACTATCAACCGCTTCAGCGTCAGAAAGATCAAACAACACCGAAGTCAATTCAGTATCGGCTAACATGGCATCAATAAATTGATCGAAGGAAATACAAAAAGTCAGACGTACATCCCCCACCAGTTTAATTACATAAACGCCTTGGCGGTTGGCAACTAATATCTGACCAGGATTCATTTAATGCCTCATGCAAAGCTAATTTAGCAAACCCGAAGACCGGGAAACTGACAAAATCGCAATATCATCTGGATTATCTTTTACTTTATTAATAGCTAAAGTATTGCAGACTGATTCTAGACTGCCAGTCGATAATGATAATTTTTGCAAAAGATCCGATTCTTTTTCCTCTAAATCCTTCTTATCACACAACTCCAACACCCCATCAGAAAAGCAGACTAACGCAAAATTTTCCGGTAACTGACGATGGTAAATTTGCCATCGAGCATCTTTAAATAGACCAACTGGTTTTCCTTGTCCTTCAAGGAAGCAAGCTTTTCCCTGTTCAATTAAGACAGGCAAAGGAAGATGACCTGCAACCACATAACGCATTTGACGTGTTTGGGTATCGATAACGCCCACAAAAAATGTCAAATGATGCCCAATTCGAGTTTCGATTAACTCTCGATTAATTTGTTGCAACATTTGCGAGCAACCCATTTCAAACGATTGGTAATCACCAAAAAGCCCTTCTTCTCGCACCATACGACTAACAACATGCTTTAACCAAATAGTGACAAAAGCTGACGACGCGCCATGACCAGAAACATCCGCCAAATAAAATGCCAAATAGCGCTGCTTAATGAGTGCGTAATCAATAAAATCCCCGCTTAAAAATAATGAAGGGATAATCTCATGTTCAACTCTGTACCCATCCTGTGTTTGCAAACCTTTTGGCATCAAGCGACGCTGAACTCTTCGCCCCGCTGTTTGATCACGCTCAAGCACTCGAAGATGCTCTCGTAATTCTCGATTGGCTTTTTCTAATTGGTCGCGATAAACCGAATCATGTGAGGAGGAATTTATTACCGAAGTTTTTATTGAAGCTGTTGCTAGAATTTTTTCTATCGCAAACTCCAACTGCTGAATATTCAAAGTATATTTTTCGAAATATTCTTTTGCGCCAAAACGTAACGCTTGCAAAATATCAGGACTATTGAGGGTTTTAGCAAGAAATATGACGGGAGGTTTTAATGCAAGCTGTTCAGCAGATATCAAAAACTGAAACGCAGAAGATTGGGAAAAATGAACATCAATAATAAGAAGATCAGGCAAGCACTTTAAGGATTCCAATGCATCTGTAGGACTGTTTGCAGTCAGAACACTGCAGCCTAACCCCATCAAATCCTCTGACAATCGCTGACGATAATCAGGATCATCATCCAAAATTAAAATCTTTTTGCCTGCCAAATTCATGCGCCTACCGCTTAACTACTAGGGTTGTTTTTTACCTTCACGTTCTTGCTTGCGGCGCAATTGAATAAATTCACGTTGCGTCATTTTCTTTTTTCGCTCTGCGTAAGGGTTATCGCTGGTTCTAAACTCAATACGCACTGGCGTACCATGCAGATCCAAAACCCGACGAAATGTTTTTTCCAAATACTTTACGTAATGACCCGGAACATCCTGCGTTTGATTGCCATGGATCACAATGATGGGAGGATTATGTCCACCCGAATGCGCATAGCGCAATTTGATACGTCGACCTTGAATCATCGGTGGCTGATGTTCGCGCACGGCATCTTGCAAAATGCGCGTTAAATAATGCGTACCGAATTTGTCAGTAGCCGCGCGATAAGCCTGTTCAATCGACTTATAAAGATTACCAACACCCGTTCCATGTAACGCTGAAATAAAATGGATATTGGCGAAATCAACAAATTTCAATCGTCGCTCAATTTCGTTTTTAACATATTGTTTGTGCCCGTCCTCAAGGCCATCCCATTTGTTTAATGCGATGACTAATGCACGCCCTGCTTCAATAGTGGTTCCCATTAGATGCAGGTCTTGTTCAACAATACCTTCACTGGCATCCATAACCAAAATAACAACATTGGCATCACTAATGGCTTGCATAGTTTTGACAATAGAAAACTTTTCAACAATCAGATCTATATTTTTGCGACGACGAACACCAGCAGTATCTATGATGGTGTAAGGCTTATCGAAACGTGTGTAATTGATGTAAATGGAATCACGAGTCGTTCCTGGCTCATCAAACACCACCACCCTGTCCTCTCCTAACAGGCGATTTACCAATGTGGATTTGCCGACATTGGGGCGACCTACAACTGCAATTTTAATTCCTGTCGCATCTTGAGATTGAAAATCTTCGGGTAATTCAGGTACATCAGCAAGCACTTCTTCCATCATGGATTTCACACCACGACCATGGGTCGCGGTAGTTGCAAACAACTCGCCCATTCCTAATTCATAAAATGGTGCCAAGGCAACATCCGGATCCATACCATCAATTTTATTCGCAACAAGGTACGTTTTTTTGTTGTTCACACGTAAATGTTGCGCAATTAAATAATCAGCAGGATTAACACCTTCACGACTGTCCAATATAAACAGAACTATATCGGCTTCTTGAATGGCCAATAACGATTGGCCTGCCATGACGCTATCAATGCCCTCTTCTTCTCCACTAATGCCGCCGGTATCTATGACGATAAAACGACGGTTATCGATACAACCTTCACCGTATTTTCGATCCCGAGTAAGCCCTGGATAGTCTGCAACCAGCGCATCTCTAGAACGCGTTAGACGATTAAAAAGAGTGGATTTACCAACATTCGGACGGCCAACCAAGGCAATAACTGGAATCATAATTTCTTCACCAATAGGTTTGGTGTGACCTCGTTAAAAAGACAAAACCAGCATCATCTGTGAGATGAGTGCTGGCTTAAAAAAAACAGATGGTTAGATTAGTCGGCTTTTAGGGTAAAAGCCATTAGTTTTCCCTTGTTGTTAAAGACGTACAAGCGTTCTCCGTCCGTTAACAATGGCGCTCTGGCACCTTTTCGTCCAACGCGAGTTCTCGCAGCTAACTCACCGTCTGATGTGTTCATCACATGCAAATAGCCTTTGTAATCAACTACAGCAACATAATCACCCACGACCTGAGGAGCATTGAGTAGGCGACGCAACAGTTTTTCGTTGGTCCATAATATCTCTCCAGATGCAGAGCTGTAACACACCAACTTACCCTCAGTATCTGAAACGAACAATTTATCCCCCTGCACGGCCATATTTTCGGCTGTAGATCCGTCTTTTGCCCAAAGCGCACTTCCAGTAGCACCTGATACTGCCGATATCTTTCCTTGGTAGGTGCCCACATAAAGCAAACCACCTGCCATTAAGGGTGAGGCATGAATATCAATCATGCGCTCTAACTCCGAGCGACCTTTTGGCATTGCAATACGTTGATCCCACATAATAATTCCGGTGTCAGCACTGAATGCCATCAGCCGACCATTAGAAAAACCTGCATAAACGATTGATTCCGTTACTGCAGGCGTTGAAGTTCCTCTTAGTGTTAATACAGGAGGAGGATTATCATAAAACCAGCGTCGCACACCTGTTTTTGCATCCAACGCAAAGAGTTTTCCGTTGAGAGTTTGAACCGCCACAATACTGCCATTGGATTGCGGCGCCGCCAGTATTTCACCCGGTAATTGAGTGCGCCATAATTCCGTACCATTTTCACTGCTTAACGCAATCACCTCACCTGCATAACTGGCAAGAAACAGTTGATCTTTAAATACACCTACACCCGCCGAGATTTGCCAATTGGGATCCATCTCTTCCATATTCATATAAATCTTCATCCAACCCCATAAACTTAATTTGGGAGATGTGACTCGTTTGGACCAACGTTTTTTTCCTGTCTTACTATCAATGGCTATGAGTTTGCCTTTGAAATCTACCGCATAAATTTTTCCGTCTTCAATCGCGGGTACCAGAATACTAAAACCCTTACTCTGTCCTGATCCAATTCCACGAGACCACTCTTTATCAATCTCAGCCGTTTCTTTAAAACTTTTGAGTTCCATTGGCTCAGTGCCTGTTTTCTTTTGAAACAAAGAGCAACCAGACAACGTCAATGTAACCATTAAAAACAGAGCGATCAGACTCCTGATGGAGGTTAATTTCATTGTGCTTTCTCCGCACTTGCTTCATTGGCAGGCTCTAATAATTTCAAATCATCCACTTTCATTTGAAGCAGCATATAACGTTCTTGTTGTTGCGCATTACTGGCGGTTAATGCTGCCTCATAGGATGAACGAGCTTTTTCCAAATTGCCTTGTAATTTATAAATATCACCGCGGGCTTCAGCATAATCACTGGCTAAGGCTGCAGCAGGTTCTTGCGCAAGCTGTGCGAGAGCGTCATCTAAAGACTGCTTCGCCGTTAATACTTTTGCTAATCGTAACCGAGCAATTTGTTCAGTTGTTACATCAGGCTTTGCTGACAATACCCACTGTAATTCAGCGACGGCTTGATCCAACTTGTTGTCTTCAACAGCAACTTTCGCAAGAAAAAAAGCAGCAGTTTGCGCGTAAAAACTTTTATTATTGCCTGACTTTAATTCACTCGCGTATTGAGTCGCCATAGAGCGATCCGTATCACTCATCACTTTACCGGGCTCTTGATTAATTAACTTAACTAATTGCTCGTAGGTTGCTGACGCTTTCTCCGCTTTAGCACGTTGTTGATCCTTCCAGCTCCCCCAGCCCAAATAAGCAGCCACAGCAATCACCGCTGCCACTACCACCGACTTTCCGTAATCTTTCCACCAACGCTTTAATGATTCAATTTGTTCTTCTTCGGTTAAATGTACACTCACAATTGGCTCCTAAAGCTCGACAAGTTATTCAAAAGTTTGCAAATACTCTATCGCATCTGCAATTAATAAAGTTTGCTGCGGGATATCTTCACGCAAATGTTTTACAACTACCTGACCTGATTTCGCTTCATCCTCACCCAGAATCAATGCAATCTCAGCTCCACTCTTATCCGCTTTTTTAAGCTGATTTTTAAAATTACCACCGCCACAGTGCATCATAAAACGCACATAAGGCAATTCATCGCGACATTGCTCAACCAATTGTATGGCCTGTTCTGTGACATCACCAACCGCGACTAAATATACATCGGTTTGCAAATTTAGTTCCGCTGGAAGCTCTTGCATTTCCTGTACTAATAACACCAAACGCTCTAATCCAATACCGAACCCAACAGCGGGAGTTGCTTTTCCACCCAATTGTTCAACTAAATTATCGTAACGACCACCAGCACACACTGTTGCTTGCGCACCTAATTTATCTGTCACCCATTCAAAAGCGGTTTTACCGTAATAATCCAAGCCGCGAACCAAACGTGGATTTACTTGATATTGAACACCCGCAGCATCCAATAGTTTTTTTAACCCTGAAAAGTGTTGTTTGGATTCTTCATCAAGATAATCCAATAATACTGGAGCATTATTTAACAAGCTTTGAGTTTTGGGATCTTTGGAATCCAAAATACGTAATGGATTCGTCGTTAAACGACGCTGGCTGTCTTCATCCAATTCTGATTGTAAATTAGTTAAATAAGAAACCAATGCTGCTTTGTAATTAGCACGTGACTCGGCATTTGCTAATGAATTGATTTGCAAAGTCACCGCAGACAAAACGCCCAATTCCCGCAAAATTCTTGCACTCAACAATAGAATTTCGGCATCAATATCCGGCCCCTGCATACCAAAAGTTTCAACACCTAATTGATGAAATTGTCTATATCGCCCTTTTTGCGGACGCTCATGGCGAAACATAGGGCCCATATACCACAAACGTTGTGTTTGGTTATAAAGCAATCCGTGCTCTTCACAAGCACGCACACAAGAAGCAGTTCCTTCAGGTCGCAACGTTAAACTATCACCATTACGATCTTCAAAGGTATACATTTCTTTTTCAACAATATCAGTGACTTCACCAATAGAACGCTTAAATAATTCTGTTGATTCAACAATGGGAAAACGAATTTCCTGATAACTATAACGCTGCAAAATATCAATCAATGTTGACTCAACCATCTGCCAAATTGGCGATTGATCTGGCAATAGATCATTCATTCCACGTATTGCTTGAATTTTTTTCAATTTAAAACCTTAATAAATTTTTGTTTTGTTTGCAGATTTTGACCCCCTCCTAACCTCCCCCTTGCCAGGGGGAGGAACATGACTCCCCATTTGTTACAGAGTGGAATCTGTCCCCTCCCCTGGCAAGGGGAGGGTTAGGGTGGGGTCATACTCGCACAATAATATTTTTTTCCGCTTCATCCAACTCGATTTGTTTTTTCGCTGCTCTTTCACGAATCAAGCGCTCAAGATTATCAACCAGATTTTCATTGCTGAGTTTTTGATTAGGTTCGCCATCAATATAAATTAAATTATTCGGTGTACCGCCGGTCAATCCTAAATCAGCTTCTTTCGCTTCACCGGGGCCATTAACAATGCAACCAATTACTGCCACATCAATTGGCGTTGTAATATCTTCAACACGCGATTCCAACTCATTCATAGTTTTTATCACATCAAAATTTTGACGTGAACAACTGGGGCAAGCGATGAAATTCACTCCTTTGCTGCGCAAACGTAAACTGCGCAGCATGTCCCAACCCACTTTAATTTCTTCAACAGGATCAGCAGCCAGCGACACACGAATTGTATCGCCAATACCATCCATTAATAGTTGCCCCAAACCAATTGAGGATTTTACTGTGCCTGAACGCA
This sequence comes from Cellvibrio sp., assembly GCA_016712405.1. Taxonomy (GTDB): domain Bacteria; phylum Pseudomonadota; class Gammaproteobacteria; order Pseudomonadales; family Cellvibrionaceae; genus Cellvibrio. The sequence continues at coordinate 980,032 of JADJRD010000001.1, forward strand.
AACCACCGGCTTCAGTAATTCCCAAATGCAAAGGCTGCTCAATTAACGTGGCTAACTTACGATAAGCAGCAACAGCCATAAAAATATCAGAGGCCTTTACGCTGACCTTAAAATTATAAAAATTTAATCCATCTAATATTTCAACATGACGCAAGGCGGATTCGACCAATGCCTCCGGAGTTGGTTCACCGTATTTTTTTTGTAGATCTTTTTCGAGTGATCCGGCGTTAACGCCAATACGAATCGGAATATTTAAATCGCGAGCCTTATCAACCACAGCCTGAATACGTTTTTCACGGCCAATATTGCCAGGATTAATTCGCAAACAATCCACACCTAAATCAGCAACACGCAGGGCAATGCGATAATCAAAATGAATATCTGCCACTAGCGGAATATTCACCTGCTTTCGAATCTCACCAAAGGCTTCCGCCGCTTCCATGGAAGGAACCGAAACACGAACTATGTCTGCGCCGGCTAACTGTATACGACGAATTTGTTCAACAGTCGCCACAATGTCGGTAGTTTCAGTATTGGTCATACTCTGGACCGAAATTGGTGCATCACCACCAACAGGAACATTTCCAACCATTATCTGGCGCGACTTACGGCGTTTAATCGGTGATTCACAATGCATATTTACTGATCCGAACGACGACTTACTTTAATCGTTAATACATTGGTACCTAAAGCAGGTACCAATTTCACGGCCTCATCATTAATTTTTAAACTAACTGCTGGAGCATTTCCCAATTTCAAATCAAAAGGACTCTGCCCTTTCAATACCAACTGTGTATCCTTCATTTTCAATTCAGTTACTAAAACATCACCATTTGCATCACTGACTTCTACCCAACATTCGTCGTGAAAATAAAACTCCAAAGTATCATTTCCTTGAGCAACGGATGGGCCACTAACTGATTCAAATTTTGATCGATCATTTTTTATTGCAACAGACAAGGTCTCTGCATTCACAGCCACAATACTCGAAGCACTTGCTGATGTGGATTGATCAGAAGCAACAGAGCTGGAGGTAGCATTAACAGAAACTGTTGGATTTTGAACCGCGAGATTAACTTTTGGATAGTCATTAGTTTTTCGATTATCTAAAAACCAAACGGACAATAGCCACATTAAAAATAAAACACCAATCAATGCACCTGCAAACTGCCAAATTTTGCGATTCGAAACATCCTGTTTTACAGGAACAAAATCCTCTTTTAATCCTAAAATTTTAGCTTGACCGTCATATATTGACATCAAACTAACAAGATCCACTTTTACTAATTGTGCATAAGCTCGCAAATAACCACGAATAAATGTATCGGAATGCAATCGATTATACTGATCCGACTCAATAGCCTTCACTTTCGTCAAGGTCATGAATAATTCTTTCGCAACATACTCCTGCGTCAAGCCTAGCCGCTCTCTGGCATCACGTAATATATTACCCGGAGACGAATGATTTACCTCTGGTGTAACAGGATCGATGTCGTTTGTCATGGCTAGCCCACTATTAATGCATGAGAGTTTGACGATACTCCAAATATTCTTTCGAATAAGGATATCGATTTTTCAAAACCAACACATAACTGGCTTCTCTATCCTTATTGCCAAACATACGCTCCAAACGAATTGCTAATAACAACGATCTTGCTGTTTGTTGCCCTAAACTCATAAATCGATCAAGATTTTCTTTTGCTTTTGGATAATCCTGTTCAATAAAATATAAATCAGCCAACTCAATGAACGGTTCCGACAAACCTCTGTTTAAAATCGCTGCATGCTCAAATGCTGCTTTAGCTCGAGCAGTGTTTCCCAGTAAGAGTGCGGATCGCCCCACATTAATCATGCTTTGCGCCCTTCCATCGAAATCAAGATTCGCAGCAGCAGCTTCAAACTGTTTCAAGGCGTCTTCATATCGTTTTAAACCAAAGAGAAACACTCCATAATTATTATGTGCGGCAGAGAAATTTTTATTCTTTTTAATTGCCTTTTTGAATGACTCTTCTGCAAGTGCACTTTCACCCTCTAATTCATAAACCAATGCCAATGCATTTAATACTTCAGCTGAATTCTTATCTATATCCATCGCCTTTCGAATATGATGACGCGCAGACTCACGATTTTTTTTGTCAACATAGCTTTGAGCTAGCTGTATGTGTAACCTAAAAGCTTCTGGTTTATTAACAGCCGTTCGGTGTTTTCCATCAGTTTCTTCAGTCACACAAGCAACTAACATAAAAAACAATGTGAAAGACAATAGCACTAACTTGATGTATCGCATAAATATCATGTAATAGCTCCCGGATTTAAATCACTGGCTCATTATTTTTATTGCTTGCACATCGTCAAACTGTGCACGATATCGTTCGCTGCGACGAGTAATATCATTGACCTGCCCTGCTAATTGCCCACAGGCCGCATCAATATCATCACCACGTGTTGTTCTCACCGTGGTGATGTAACCTTCTTGCATCAGTATCTCCTGAAACTTACGTAAAGCAGTGTTACTGACACGTTTATAATTGGATAAATTAAACGGATTAAACGGAATCAAATTAATTTTCACAGGAATATCGCGCAACAAATCCGCCAATTCTTTTGCGTGATGGGGACGATCATTCACTTGGTCAATCAAGGTATATTCAATGGTAATTTTACGATGCGTGTCTGGCATGGCTTCGATATAACGTTTGGCTGAATCCAGCAACATCGCAATTGGATATTTGCGATTGATTGGCACCAATTCATTTCGCAATTCATCGTTAGGTGCGTGCAAAGATATTGCCAGACAAGCATCGGTGTATTGACTTAAACGATCCAATTGAGGCACTACGCCGGATGTGCTCAAGGTCACACGACGCTTGGAAATGCCATAGGCATTGTCGTGCATCATTAAATTCATCGCATCGACAACATTGTCAAAATTCAATAGCGGCTCACCCATGCCCATCATCACCACATTGGTAACCATACGCGGGCCAGTTCCGCTGAGCTGCCCAAATGATTTCGCTGCGATCCAAACTTGTCCAATAATTTCTGCAGCAGTTAAATCGCGATTGAAACCTTGTTTACCGGTTGCACAAAAGCTGCAATCCAATGAACAACCGACTTGCGACGAAACACAAAGCGTTCCGCGATCACCATCAGGTATATAAACCGTTTCAATGACATTGCCGCCAGAAACGCGAATTAAAAATTTACGTGTGCCGTCAGTAGAATCAAATTGTTGAACCACTTCAGGCAAACGAATTTCAGCAATCTTTTTTAATTTAGATCGCAAATCTTTACTGACGTTGGTCATATCATCAAAATTATCAGCACCCAATTGATGAATCCACTTCATGACTTGTATCGCACGAAATTTTTTCTCACCAATGGATTCAAAAAAAGCAATCAACTTGGCTTCAGGCAAGCCCATCAAATTGACTTTTTCCAGATTGGCCGCAGCCGAAGTCGATGATTCACTCATCTCAACGGATTGAATATTGGCAACCAACTGACTCATGTGTGCAACCTGATAATTAAATTAACGAATAATGACTTCGTGACTCGCAAAAAAATAAGCAATTTCACGCGCAGCTGAAATCGGAGAATCAGAACCATGGACCGCATTGGAATCAATGGCTTTACCAAACAACGCACGCAAAGTTCCTGGTGCAGCCTTGGAAGGATCAGTTGCTCCCATGATTTCACGATTGCCCACAATAGCGTTTTCACCCGACAGCACTTGCACCACAACTGGCCCCGATGTCATGAACTTAACTAAGCCTTCAAAAAAAGGACGACCTTTGTGTTCTGCATAAAATCCTTCTGCTTGTGCTGCACTTAAATGCAACATGCGTTGTGCAACGATTTTTAATCCTGCTTGTTCAAAACGACTCACAATTTCCCCGATATGGTTATCGCGTACTGCATCAGGTTTAATAATAGATAGGGTTTGCTCAACAGCCATCAGAGGTCTCCACACCGCTTTCCGTCGATAAAGGTGAAGGCACTAATCCTCACCCATAGAATTCAAAACCCGCGAATTATACGCAGGTTTGCCCTATTTTGTATGGTATGAAATGGAAAAACTGATAGAAAATTAAAGGCTTGCAGCTATGTCTTGAATTCGTTTCACCATTGCTTTGAGGCCATTACCTCTTGTCGAGCTCAAGTGTTGTAGCAAATCCAAACGCTGGAAATATTGGGCTATGTCAACCGATAAAATCTCGGATGAGTTTTTACCATTGAATGCGGCCAGAACAACCGCCAGCAAACCTTTGACAATAAAGGCATCACTGTCTGCCTGAAAATAGAGCTTGCCATCACAAAACGCTTCAGACAACCAGACTTGGCTTTGGCAACCCCGAACCAATCGATCCTCTGTTTTCAGCTCTTCAGGCATGGGTGGAAGTTCTTTACCCAAGTCTATGATGTACTTGTATCTTTCTTCCCAGGTATCGAAAAAATCCAGAGTTTCTACAATGTCGTCCGAGGTCACATCTATGCCGAATTGGGTCATTAATAAAACATCCCCGTAGCCAGTTGCGCCTCTTCACTCATCATATGACGAGCCCAAGGCGGATCAAATACCAGTTCAACCTTTACTGATTTCACATTGGGTACTTTACGAACTCGATATTCCACATCACCTACCAACACTGGCCCCATTCCACATGCAGGCGCCGTCAATGTCATTTTAATATCGACCTGCTTGGATGTTTGGTTGATAGCCACGGCATAGATCAACCCCAAATTCACTAAATCGACTGGGATTTCCGGATCATAAACAGTACCTAATGCTTGCCAGACTTGCTCTTCCGAGATTTTGTCATCCGCTGGAGCAGAGAATTCTATTACTGCGGCTTCCAATCCCAATCGATGAGCATCAGTACCATCCACACGCACCATTTGCCCGTGATAGGTCAGAGTGTAATTGCCACCCAATGATTGGGTGATAGTGACAAAAGTATCTTGGGGAATAGTCAGCGGGGTTCCATCCGGCACGCGTCGCGCCGGACAATCTTCCAATGCAACCACCATACGTCTTTCAGACATAATTAATTCTCTACACTAAAACTTTCACCACAACCGCAATAATCTTTTACGCGTGGATTCATAAATTTTAATTGGCGGTTGACACCTTCGGTGACGTAATCAATTTGCGTACCACCAACAACCGATAAACTTTTTGAATCAACCAATAATTCAACACCAGATTCCATCGCAATATGCAGATCATCGGCGTTCGCTGATTCGACCAAATCCACCACATACATCCAACCCGTACAACCGCTTTGCTTCACACTCAAACGCACCGCTTTTGCATCTTGCTGTTCAATTTGTTTTTTGAAATGCGCCGCTGCTGCTGCCGTCACTGAAACAGTTTGTTGATTGGGATTAAAGGTTTCTACTGACATTGTGACCTCCGGTTAAATATTTCCCCCTCTCCCCCCGCCCTCTCCCACTAGGGGCGAGGGAGCCGACTCCCTGAATAATAAAATACGGAGTCAAATCTGTTCCCTCTCCCCTTGTGGGAGAGGGTTAGGGAGAGGGGTAAAGCTTTTCTACAACAAAAATGTTTTTGCTTTTTCAATCGCTAAAAATAAACGATCAACTTCTTCAAAGGTGTTATAAAAACTAAAACTCGCGCGCACAGTTCCAGGAATTCCAAATTGATCCATAATCGGTTGTGCGCAATGATTGCCGGTACGCACAGCAATACCTTGTTTATCCAACAAGACACCTACATCGGCGGGATGCGTGCCTTCAATTAAAAAACTCATCACAGAAGTTTTTTTCTCGCTGGTGCCTACCAATTTAATACCTTGCGTTGTGCGTGCTTTTTCTTCGGCGTAATGCAAAAGCGCCATTTCATGCAGATGCCGCCTCACGATCCAGTTGGTTCAAATAATCAATCGCCGCACCCAAACCAATCGCACCGGCGATATCCGGTGTGCCTGCTTCAAATTTATAAGGCAATTGATTAAATGTCGTTTTTGCAAAACTAACTGATTCAATCATTTCACCCCCACCTTGATAAGGCGGCATGGATTCCAATAATTCTTTTTTTCCGTACAACACACCCAAACCTGTCGGGCCAAATAGTTTATGTGCAGAAAATACATAAAAATCGCAATTCAATTTTTGCAGATCAACCGCAAAATGACTGACGGCTTGTGCACCATCAATCAATACTCTCGCACCAACGGCTTGCGCCAGTGTAATAATTTTTTCAATCGGATTAATGCTGCCCATGGCGTTAGAAACATGACCAACTGCCACCATTTTCACTTTGGCATTTAACATGGCATCAAATGCCAGAATATTAATAGTGCCGGTTGCATCAACCGGAATCGGTTCAACCACTGCACCCATTTTCTCTGCAATCAATTGCCATGGAACAATATTCGAATGATGTTCCATTGCGGACACTAAAATACGATCACCCGGTTGCAAATGAATTCGCCCCCAGCAAGCCGCGACCAAATTAATACTTTCTGTTGTACCGCGCGTCCAAATAATTTGTTTGGATGAAGGGGCATTTAAAAACTGCGCAACCTTGTCCCGCGCCGCTTCAAATTTAACTGTCGCTCTATCCGCCAAAGTATGTGCGCCGCGATGCACATTGCTGTTGTCCTGACGATAGTAATCTGCAATCGCATCAATCACACAATTGGGTTTTTGTGTGGTTGCTGCGTTATCGAAATATACTAGCGGCTGTCCATTCACTTGTTGGTGCAGAATCGGAAAATCGGCGCGGATTTTTTCGGCATCAAAAGGCTTACCTGAATTAAATGCATTCATCAGGATTCAACCTCATCCAATACCGGATCACGGCCAAACAATTTAGCAAGTTTAGGTGATAAATATTGGCGAACAGCTTCTTGCTCAACTGCCTGCAACAATTCATTGATAAAACCAAAACTCATCATCACTTGTGCATCAGCGCGCAAAACACCACGGCTTTGTAAATAATAAAGTGCATTGGCATTTAATTGACTCACTGTTGCACCATGCGCGCACTTAACATCATCAGCGTAAATTTCCAATTCCGGCTTGGTATTAATTTCGGCTTTATTGGATGTGAGCAAATTTTTGTTGCTTAATTCAGCCAGCGTTTTTTGCGCTTGCGGATGAATATGAATGCGACCATTAAACACTGCTTTCGCTTGATCACTGATAATGCCGCGAAAAATTTCATTGCTGGTGCAATGCGGAACCCAGTGTTGAATGTTGGTGTGGTAATCCACCAATTGTTGATTGCGCGGCAAATAGATTCCTTGCAAATTCAGCTCAGCACCTTCGCCGCGATGGTGGCATTGATAATCAACACGCATGAGCTGACTACCCAGGGCTAATGTAAAGGCGCGAAATTGACTGCCGCGTCCTAAATTTACATGCACAGCACCTATATGTTGTTGCTGCTCGCCTTCGAGGTGCAAATTGTAATGCTGTAAGCAGGCATTATCCTGTAACACCATTTCGGTCACTGCATTCACAAAATGCGATTGTTTTTCTTCAGTCGACATAAAATGTTCAATAATTTCAGCTCGACTGTTTTTTTCAAGCACAACCAATAGACGATGATTGATGGCATGTGCAACAGCGCCTTGCGAAACCTGAACCAGATAAACCGGTTTAGTTAATTCTTGCCCTGCTTTTAGATGAATTAAAACACCTTCATCCACCCATGCATTATTAAGCCCGGAAAATAAATGCTTATCGCCTTCAATCACACTGCCCAAATGTTGTTTGATAATTTTTTGCTGATCCGCTGACGCTTGCGAAAAACGGACAATTTCGGCGGGCAATTCACTGGATGCACTTGCATCAAATATTCCATTCACAAACACCAAACGAATCGCATCAATCAACATCAAATCATTAATCGATTGAAACGCTGAGATCGATTGAAACGCCGAATCATTTTTTGCCCAATCTAATCCTGTATTTTTTGCAAATCAGTTAAGGGGGTATACATCCAGGCTTCAGTTTTTTTCGTCGGCCAGAGTGTCTCTTCCCATTGATTAGTCGCTTGTGCACGAAACTCATCCAACCAATCTAGACTGGTTTGTTGCTTGGCAAGCATGACGGCATGTTGTTGAAATTGGCTCATAAATTACACAGCCTCTTCCAACCAACCGTAACCTTTTTGCTCCAGCTCCAAGGCCAGCTCTTTTCCGCCCGTTTTAATGATTCGACCACCAGATAATACGTGTACAAAATCAGGCACAATAAAATCCAGCAAACGTTGATAGTGAGTCACTACGATAAAACTGCGATCCGGTGAGCGCATTTCATTAACACCTTTGGCAACCACTTGCAAAGCGTCTATATCCAAACCTGAATCGGTTTCATCAAGAATGCAGAGCTTGGGCTCCAGCAACATCATTTGCATAATTTCGTTGCGTTTCTTTTCGCCACCAGAAAAACCTTCATTAACGCCACGCTTTAAAAAAGCCGCATCCAGATTCACACGCTTGCTGGATTCACGCGCAAGCTTCATAAATTCAATCGCAGATAATTCTGGCAACCCAAGATGTTTTCGTTTGGCATCTACCGATGCTTTTAAAAATTCCATATTGCTGACACCCGGAATTTCGACAGGATATTGAAATGCCAAAAATAATCCTTCGTGCGCACGCTCTTCAATTTCCAAATCCAGTAAATTCTTTCCAGCAAACTCAACACTGCCCTGAGTGACTTCATAACCATCACGACCAGAGAGCACATAACCCAATGTACTTTTACCCGAACCATTAGGCCCCATAATTGCGTGAATTTCGCCGGGATTAACTTTCAGGTTTAATCCTTTCAAAATATCTTTGTCTTCAACTTTTGCATGTAAATTGGTAATGCTTAACATAATTTCTTTAATCCAGTTTCACTCTTTAAAAACTATTCAATCAACCTACTTGACTAAACTTTGATTTCACTTTTTGAGAATCAAGATAGAGTGTATCCGGACAAATATCCTGTTCATGCGGCCACGCAACTGCTCCATCCAGAACAGTAACTTGATTAAAATAATCTATATTGTTTAACTCTTTAAAAACACCAAAATCCAAAATATCAGTACAGTTATAAATACCAATTTCACCATTTGCGAAAAACAATTCCAATTTGTAATCACTAAGAGGATTAACCTTCACAACTCTTGGATTCATATTGATTACCTCAAAGGTTCAATTTTAATGGGTTGTTGCCCTGTTACGGCCAACTGCCAATCCAGCATCAACTCTTCTTTATGCAGCTCTATCCAAGCTTGCAATAATTTCATTTTTGCTGCTGGTATTTCACCATCCAAAACATTTCCATTAGGAATTCCAACCACCACTTCTTGTCCCTGACACATAACATGAATATGAGGTTCATGATGCTGTCTGTTATCCATAAAGTACATGTAAACAACCAATCCATAAAAAATTGATAATGCAGGCATAACACAAACTCCTTTTTACTGAAAATTAACCAACAGAACCTTCAAGGCTCACTTCTAATAACTTGCCAGCTTCCACCGCAAATTCCATGGGCAACTCTTTAAACACTTCGCGACAAAAGCCATTCACTATCATGGATACAGCTTTCTCTGCGTCCAACCCGCGCTGTTGACACAAAAACAATTGATCATCGCTCACTTTTGATGTTGTGGCTTCGTGTTCAATAACCGCTGAAGGATTTTTACTTTCGATATAAGGAAAGGTATGAGCACCGCATTTGTCGCCAATCAACAAAGAATCACATTGCGTGTAATTACGCGCGCCTTCTGCACCTGGATTCATACGCACTAAACCACGATAAGCGTTAGAACTTTTACCCGCTGAAATACCTTTGGAAATAATCGTTGAGCGGGTATTTTTGCCGATATGAATCATTTTGGTTCCGGTATCGGCTTGTTGGTAATAATTAGTGAGTGCGACCGAATAAAATTCGCCGACACTATTATCACCGCGCAAAATACAACTGGGATATTTCCAGGTTACAGCAGAACCGGTTTCTACTTGCGTCCAAGAAATTTTGGCATAGTTAAAACAAACACCGCGCTTGGTGACAAAATTGTAAATGCCCCCTTTGCCATTTTCGTCGCCGGGATACCAATTTTGTACTGTCGAATATTTAATTTCAGCGCGATCCAATGCAACTAATTCTACTACTGCCGCATGCAATTGATTTTCATCGCGCTGTGGAGCAGTACAGCCTTCCAGATAACTCACATGCGAGCCTTCGTCCGCGACAATTAATGTGCGCTCGAATTGGCCAGTATTACGTTCATTAATGCGAAAATACGTCGATAATTCCATTGGGCAACGAACACCTTTTGGAATATAAACAAATGATCCGTCAGAAAATACCGCAGAATTCAAGGCGGCATAATAGTTGTCTTTTTGCGGCACAACAGAACCCAAATATTTTTTTACCAGATCTGGATATTTCTGAACCGCTTCGCTGATCGAACAAAAGATCACCCCCACTTCCATTAATTTTTCGCGGAAAGTAGTTACAACCGAAACCGAATCAAACACCACATCCATAGCAACACCGGCCAGTGCCGCTTGCTCATGCAAAGGAATGCCGAGTTTTTCATAAGTGCGCAATAATTCCGGATCGACCTCATCCAAACTTTTGGGTTTATCATCCATGGATTTAGGTGCGGAATAATAAGACACCGCTTGAAAATCTATATCCTCATATTTGACTTGTGCCCATTCAGGCTCTGTCATTTCCTGCCAGGCACGAAAAGCTTTTAATCGCCAATCCAATAACCATTCAGGTTCATTTTTTTTCGCCGAAATAAAACGCACCACATCTTCATTTAATCCAGGCGGCAAAGTTTCTGTGTCGATTTCGGTGTAGAAACCGGCGGCATAATCTTTTTTGATTAAATGTTCAACTTGTTCTGACATTTTTTACCTTTAGGTATTTACCCTATTTTTCTGCAACTGATTAACGACTGTTCGTATTTCGTTAATGGAAAATTCAATTTCTTCAGCAGTTGTGTATCGCCCTATACTGATACGCAATGATGCTTGGGCTTGTGCATCACTCAAGCCAATAGCTTTCAATACATAACTCGGTGACATGCTGGCTGAGTTACAAGCAGAACCACTGGAAATTGCTAAAGCTCTTAAAGACAACAACAAGGTTTCGCCATCACAACCCTGAGTTTCATTAACTGCAAATGCAAGATTTAGAATTCCACTGATTGAACTTTCTTTCGCTGTATTACGGCGAATATTCGGCAAGTCAGCAATTCCATTCCATAATTGTTCGCGCAACTGCCCTATACGCTGGGCATCCGAATTCAAATATTGTTGAGCCAATTCTGCCGCAGCACCCATGCCAGTACATTGATGCGTAGGCAATGTTCCTGAACGCATATTACGCTCATGTCCACCACCATGAATTTGCGAAGCGACCTTAATATCGCCAGCACGACGAACATATAAAGCCCCTATTCCTTTTGGCCCATAAAATTTATGAGCCGAGAGCGACAACAAATCAACTCCCAATTTATTTACATCAATTGCAATTTTTCCTGCGCTTTGTGCGGCATCACAATGCAAAATAATTTCTCGAGCTCGTGTGATCCGACTGATTGCTGCAATATCATTAATCGAACCTAATTCATTATTTACATGCATGACGCTGACTAAAAAAGTGTCCGCACGCACATTGGATTCCAAGGTTTGAGGGTCCACCACTCCGCGTGAATCAGGCGCCAGGCGAGTAACAGAAAACCCTTGTCCCTCCAACCACGCAACCACATCTAAAACTGCTTTGTGCTCAATGGAAGACACCAATATGTGCCCACCATTTTTATGTTGCTGGCGATAGGTTTCGGCAATGCCTTTTAACGCCAAATTGTTAGATTCGGTTGCACCGCTGGTCCAAACAATTTCGCGCGAATCAGCGTTAATTAAATTTGCTACTTGTAACCGCGCCTCTTCAACTTTCTCTTCTGCTTGCCAACCATAAAGATGCGAACGAGAAGCTGGATTGGCAAAACAACCGTCCAAAGTCAAACAAGACTGCATTTGTGCTGCCACTTCCGGCGCTACCGGCGTAGTAGCGGCATAATCGAGATAAACCGGTTTACGCAATTAATTAGTCTCAATCATTAAAAAATTTCGTTCACTTCAATACGATCTTTGTTTTGCAGTCGTTGATCTTGCCGATGACTCACCGCTTGAATATCCAAGCGTCCGACCAGATCAGCAAGCGAGATCCCACTCAGAAATACATGAATTTGCCGGCTCAAATCTTCCCACAAATGATGCGTCAAACAGACCTCTCCATGATGGCAATCGCCTTTACCGTCACAACGGGTCGCGTCCAGAGATTCATCGACGGCATCAACCACCTGTGCCACCGAAATTTGCGCGGTGTTCTGCATTAACTGATAACCACCACCAGGGCCACGCACACTCTTCACCAAATTAAATCGGCGTAAGCGCGCAAAGAGCTGTTCCAAATACGACAGCGAAATCCCTTGACGCTCGGAAATATCAGCCAAACTCACTGGCCCACGCTCAGCATGTAAAGCCAGATCCAGCATTGCGGTAACGGCATAACGACCTTTGGTGGTAAGACGCATCTTGAATTCCTAGGAGTTAAAGTCTACCCAGATAGAAGTTGACTATTTTACTCAAGTATTCTGATTCATCCAAGTTCTAGATAGACATTCGCTCACTCAATCGAGCAATAAGATCTCTTTTTTCGTGCATAACACCAATAATTAATGGTTTGGATTGATCATCAAGAAGATAAAAGATGAAGTGATATCGATACTTGGCTACTAATAACTCGAATCGAACCGCTCTGATAGCGGCAAATCTTGACTCAAGTCCAACCCATCTTCACCTCCCATTCAGTGTATACCGAGCCACTCTCGTAAATCCCCTTAGTTAACCTGTATGCGTTCATTTATTTGATTCCTGCTCCTTTGACACCTCATCAAAGATTTCAGCCACAGATTTAACTGAAAACACTCCTCCCCGGGCGCGCTCCCCCCCCCGGGCCCCAAAACCACCCCAAACCCCCCCACCGGCCCCGGCCGGGGGGGGGGGCTCTTTCCAACATAATCTGGGGTTCAGCAGCAGCCTTAAGACGTTGATGTTGCTCAGCAGTCATCTCTATTGATAATCGCATACCAAAAACCCCCATAAACAGACCTACGACATAGCATTAAATCACAACAAATGTTCAATATGTTGTTATTCATTCCTTTTGGTGTGAAGAGTTTTTCGCCGCTTCCCGCAAACTATCCATATCTCCCTTGATTCCGAATCGCGCCACTACTTTCCCAGTGTAAAAAATGTAATTTTGCATAGCGGTCAACACACCACGAAAGATATTCAATTCCATTTGATCCATGCGCACACGGTTAAACAGACGGCGCAAACGGGTCATGGTTTGTTTGGGGTTGTCTTTATCCAAAAAATCCAGCTGTACAAGCGTGTCTTCAATATGGGTATAAAAGGTTTCCAAAGCCTGGGCATCTGCCGGGGGAAAATCCCATTTATGTTCAGGCAACGTATTGTTTTCTGTTGCCAGTAAATAAGCCATGCGGATTTCGTAAGTAATTACCTGCACAGCCGTCGCCAAATTCAAGGAGCTGTACTCCGGATTAGAGGGAATATGCACATGATAATTACATTTTTGCAGCTCTTCGTTAGTCAGCCCCCGGTCTTCACGACCAAAAACTATAGCCACCTCATGTTGATGTGATTCATTCCAAACACTCTGACCGCATTGGCGTGGGTCAAGCAAAGGCCAGGGAATTCGACGTTCTCGAGCACTGGTGCCAACAACCAAGCTGCATCCGGCTATGGCTTCATCCAGAGATTGCACGACCACCGCATTGTCCAGAACATCGGTTGCGCCAGCGGCTCGCCACACGGCTTGATCAGAGGGGAAGTCTTGAGGCTCAACTAGATAAAGCCTTTCCAATCCCATATTTTTCATGGCGCGCGCGGCACCACCAATATTGCCGGGATGGGAAGTGTTCACCAGAACGATACGAATTTTGTGGAAAGGATTTGTGCTCATGGCCATTGCGGTTCAGGTCAAAAGGGCGCGCAGTGTAGCAAAACCCTTTCCCAACACCTAGCCACTGCTCTCTCCTATCTGTACAATGCGCCGCCTCGGCGTGAGGTACTTTTGTTACCTGCGGCCCCGCTCTTTTACAATCCCTTTTCCCCCTAGCCTTCCCTATTGGTGCTTTATGGAACCCATGTTGACTATTGCTTTGCGTGCAGCGCGTAAAGCAGCTGAATTGATTGAGCGTGCCTACGAACGTGTAGATCTGGTAACAATTGAAACCAAAAGTCGCAATGATTATGTGACTGAAGTGGATAAGGCTTCGGAAAAGGAGATTATTTACCATCTGCGCAAAGCCTACCCCGACCACAGTTTTCGTGGTGAAGAATCCGGTTTAATCCAAGGGAAAAATCCTGACTACGAATGGGTTATTGATCCCCTTGACGGCACTACCAATTTTATTCACGGCATTCCCCACTTTTCGATTTCCATTGGTTGTATTTACAAAGGCCAATTGGAACACGCTATTGTTCTTGATCCCATCAAGCGTGAAGAATTTACGGCAAGCCGCGGTCGTGGTGCAGCATTAAATGGACGACGCATTCGTGTTTCCAATCGCAAAAGTTTTGAAGGTGCGTTGATTGGAACCGGTTTTCCTTTTAGCGGATTTGCATTGGACAACATCAAACCTTATCTCGCTTGTGTAGAAGAAATTGCAGGGCAAACATCTGGAATTCGTCGTTGTGGCTCAGCTGCGCTGGATTTAGCTTATGTTGCAGCAGGTCGATTTGATTCGTTTTGGGAAATGAAATTGAATCTTTGGGACATAGCCGCAGGTGTTTTATTGGTCACCGAAGCAGGCGGATTAGTGAGTGATTTTAACGGTGGCACCGAATATTTAAATTCTGGCCACATAGTTGCAGGCTCACCAAAAGTATTCAAATCAACTTTACAAGTGGTACAAAAAAATCTTGGGCATTTGAAATAATTGCAGCTCGCTAACGGCAAAGGAATGCTGAATTATTTTTCAATATACATATCGCTGATTACAGCAGACACTTCTGACAGCTTAAACGGTTTTGACACATAATGAGCGAACCGAGATTGGAGCTCATTACGATCTTGTTCGTAAACATTCGCGCTTATAGCAACACATTTTTCTACTAAATGTGGATAACGCTCGTTAATCTTCTCCATAAATTCATATCCATCCATAATCGGCATTTGAATATCCACAAAAATAATATCCGGCAAAAAATCCGTTAATACTCCCAATGCCTCCAGCCCGTTTTCTGCTTGTTTGGATGAGACACCCAATTTTTGCAAGGTTTTCACCAATATATCGCAATTAATTTTTACATCATCAATAACCAATGCTTTAAGTTGCAGACGAGAAAAATCTTCCACCTCGAATGAAGTTTTTACGGGTGCAGCAGATGCTTGATTGTACTCCATTAGAGGAATTTCCAAAGCAAAGACAGCACCTTCACCCAACACAGATTGTATTTCCAAACGCCCATTCATTAAATCAATTAGTTTATTCACAATCGCTAAACCCAAGCCTGTACCACCTTGTCGATTACCGGCTTCGCCTTGAAAAAATGGCTCGAACAGTTTTTTCTGTTGTTCTTGACTAATACCAGGTCCAGTATCACTCACCTTAATACAAAGAACATTATTTTTCATACCCACCTGTAACGCCACCTGCCCTCGCTGAGTAAACTTGACTGAATTCCCAATCAAGTTAATCATGATTTGCACCAATTTTGCTTTATCCATAAAGGCAATCGTTGACGATGGCACAGAACACACATATTTCCATTCAATGTTTTTTTGGATGCACCTAAGCTTAAATATAGAATCAAGATTAGAAAATAATTCAGACACATATAGGTTTTCTTGATACAACTCCATTGCGCCCGATTCAATCTTGGAGATATCTAAAATATCGTTAAGCAAATCCAATAAATGATTACCTGAATTATTAATAGCGGTAATTGCCTCACGATGCTCTTGTGTTAAGGATTTATCCAAACTCAATAATTGGGTATAACCCAAAATAGCATTCATAGGTGTTCTAATTTCATGCGACATTGTGGCAAGGAAAGTACTTTTTGCTTTATTGGCCTCTTGAATTCTACGAGTAAACTCGCGAATCTCTTCATAAATAATATTCAAGGTTTTGATAATCGGTGTGAATTCATTCTTTTCCTGATACTCAATATGATTCACGTTGAGCTTTTGTTCAGAATCCAAGACCAAACTATTTTGGATGAGGTCTCGCACACGCTCAAACGGCTTGAACAAAACCTCCAATAAAATCAACATGCCAACTACCAGTGCCAACACGATAACCAGGCTATTCAGGAGTGAATCCTTAGTGATGGCATTAATTTCTGCGACCAGATCTGCTTCAGGAATTAACATCCCCAATATTAAATTGGATTTGCTCTTGGTTAGATACAATCGATAGGACGTTGTACCAACAACCAATGATTTAAATTGTTTAGCCTCATCCGACGAGTGAATGCGTTCTTTCGTCAATAAGAAATGTATGAGTTGAATCCGTTAAGTGAATTTTTCGAATAAATTCGGTCATTTCTTTTAATGACCAATCCACCGTTGAAAGACCTATGATCTCGCCTTTTTGTGAATACATAAAAGCATCCACTGTCATCATTAACTCTTTTGAACCCGCCTCATCAATGTAAGGATCAGTCCAATAAATGGATTGATCGGCGCCTTTTAAACGAGACAGGTTTTTAGGAAGCGCAATTAAATACCATGACTGATCTGGATAATTATAAGTTTCATTACTCAAATCCCAAGTAAACTCCAATTCCTTCTTTGCATTCCAAAAAACATAGGGGCCATAGTATTTTAATTTTTCATCAAAAACATAAGGCTCATACCAGAGCCCGCCACCAATAGACTCCGGGAAGTTTTTAAAGCTGCCCTTCAAATATTCAATAATAAATGAATCAATACTTAATGATTGTGATTGTTGATGTAACTCATAAAAATGTTCACCCACTCTGGCAAGCTCAACAACTTTTTTCTCCATCAATTGTGTCAAACTATCAATACGATGACGATTTTCCGACATAATAGTTTCAATTTGATTTTCCCGAATTGATTCCAACGCAACTTTGGAACTGGAATAATTATACCAAAGCAGTGCTGCACAACCTGCAACCTCCAATAACAATACGCCAAATAGAATTCGTGTTTTAATATTCATAAGAACAAGTCGTCACTTAAAGTTTTATCCGTTTAACATCGTAATATCACTTTCATCTTTTAACTTAACACCAGAATATTTAAGCAATGCCGCTTGCCTGGCTAGCCAGATTAATTTTTTTGCCGCTGCCTCATAACTTAATCCTTGAGGCCGAATATTAGAAATACAATTTCGGTCTGCATCTGTAGATTCAAGCGAAGGATTAAAGGTAAAGTAAATACCCAAACTATCCGGCGAAGTAAGCCCAGGCCTTTCACCAATTAATATAGCGACCATGGGTACTTTCCAAATCCATGCGATTTCATCAGCAATTGCTACGCGAGCCTGACTGGCACAAACGATAGGGCCCATAATCCAATCTTTCGGAAAATGACACTTAATCAGTTCAATAACCGCAATTGAATGATTGGCTATCGCAGAAGAAGATAATCCATCACCCACCACAATTAAAAAATCTATCGGTTCTTGGGGTTTATATTCACTCATCCGGGTGCATGCATCATCACTCAATCGACGCCCAAGATCTGGCCTTAATAAATAACTGTGACGATCTTTCACTCGACTACTAACACAGAGTGTTTCCCATTGGCGCTCATGCATGGCGTCACTCAGTGACTGTACATTTAATGGAATGTGCACAGCATCACGCGCCATTGCATGAGCCATATCAAATGCCAATATTTCTTGCGTTGGCAAACTATTACCGACTCGCCCAAGCGCAATACGAGCCGCTGTAAAATTTTTTAAATTACACCAGACATTGTCTTCAACAAGGGATGCTGTTGAGCGACTGTTAGTAATTGCCCCTGAGAATCCATGATGTTCATTTTCATTAGCCATGATGCAAACTCCGGTGCAGGTGTTAATTTTAATAACTGTCGCAAATACAATGTGTCATGAAAGGATGTTGATTGATAATTCAGCATAATGTCATCCGCGCCCGGCACGCCCATTAAATAAGTCACGCCGGCAGTAGCGAGCAAGGTCATTAAATTATCCATATCGTCTTGATCCGCTTCTGCGTGATTGGTGTAACAAACATCCACGCCCAACGGAAGCCCCATTAACTTTCCACAAAAATGATCTTCTAATCCTGCACGCGTAATTTGTTTTCCATCGTATAAATATTCAGGCCCGATAAAACCGACGACGCTGTTCGTTAGCAATGGGGATAAATGACGAGCGACCGCATATGCTCGTGCTTCACAGGTTTGTTGATCCACACCAAAATGTGCGTTCGCTGACAAAGCTGAGCCCTGCCCTGTTTCAAAATACATAACGTTATTACCCAGCACACCTCTATTTAACGAATGCGCAGCGGCTTGAGCTTCTTCCAATAACGAAATAGAAATACCAAAACTTTTATTGGCTTTTTCTGTTCCAGCAACAGATTGAAAAACCAAATCAATCGGCACACCTTTTTCGATTAATTGAATTTGATTGGTAACATGCGTGAGAATGCAAGTTTGAGTGGGAATTGCATATTGTTGAATAAAATCATCTAACCAAAAATACAATTCAGACAATTGAGATAGATTATCTGTCGCAGGATTTATTCCAATAACCGCATCACCTGATCCATAAAAAAGTCCATCCAATAAAGACGCTGCTATACCCTGCAAATTATCTGTAGGATGATTTGGTTGAAGCCGCGCATTCAAACATCCGGGTAGACCGATAGTATTTCGAAAACGGGTAATGACCTGGCATTTTTTTGCAACGCTAATCAAATCCTGATTCCGCATTATCTTGCTCACCGCCGCCGCCATTTCTGGCGTGATGGCTCGAGCAACTGATGCTAGAACTTGGCTAGTGGTGGATGCCAAAAGCAACCAATTGCGAAAATCACCGACAGTAAGATGACTAATGAGAGAAAAAGAAGCTGTATCGTGAGAATCAATAATTAACCGGGTGACCTCATCATCTTCATAAGGAATGACTGGATCTTGCAAAAAATCTTTTAATGGGACATTAGCCAAACAATAGCGCGCCGCCATTCGTTCAACGTTGGATTGAGCACCAACTCCAGCCAGATAATCGCCCGATCTGGCAGGCGATGCCTTAGCCAACAAGCCTTTAAGATCAGCAAAATGAAAGTGTTGTACACCCAAAGAATAGTGGTACGGCATAGAAAGCTCATTAATCCATTGCCCTTGGTTATATTAGGCAAAGAAACGACTTTTTCCAGTGATCTGGATTAATTAAAGAGCTGTTTTAACAGGCTGACTAATCGATTGATCTCCACTGGCTTGGTCAGGTAATCATAAAAATCCGAGCTTTTTCCTTTAGCTATATCATGCGGCATCGCATTGGCAGATAAACCTATAACCGGTATCGATTGTGTCTGAGGGTCTTGTTTGAGCACCCCTAATACTTCATAACCATCCATGCCCGGCAGGTTGACATCAAGAATGATCAAATCAAATGTCAAACTTCTCGCTTTATAAACACCCAAAAACGCTTCCTCTGCCACATCCAAATACAACTCGGGGTAACGCGACAAAATTTGCTGCATCAATCGGATATTGGTTGGATTATCTTCAATATATAGAATGCGATATTGGCGATTTAACACCAATTCAACGGGCTTTTCTTCACTGAATCTATGAACACCATTGGCTTTATCGTTTTCCAAATCACAAGCCAAGGGCAAATCAATCCAAAAAGTCGATCCTTTATTTTCCTGACTGATAAAATGCAAACTGCCATTCATCATTTCAACTAATTGTTTGGTAATGACCAATCCGACACCTGAACCTTCAATGTTGGAATTTTCAGCGGTTAATCGATTAAATGGCTGAAAGACTTCCGATTGTTTTGCCAAAGGAATTCCCTGGCCGGTATCTTTTACCTGAATTCGCAATTGCTTCATGTTAGGCTGAAATAAACTCAATTCAATTTCGCCACCGACATAATTATATTTAACAGCGTTACTGATCAAATTGAGAATCACTTGTTTTAACCGAACCTGGTCCGCAATCACAAAATGCTGATCTAAATTTTGTAAATGCGTATGAATTTTTATGGCGCGCGCATCTGCTTGTGGCTGCATCAAAGTTAAGCATTCAGGTATAACGCGCGAAAGCAAAACCGGCTCCAAGGAAACCGTCATATTGCCGGATTCTATTTTTGCTAAATCCAAAACATCATTAATTAATCGCAATAAATGCTCACCTACTTTACGAATCTCTCGCAAACTACCCAGCTGCTCTTCATTGAGATTACCATCATAAGAAAAAGTTGTGCGTAGCCTAAAATAGCATTCAAAGGTGTACGCAACTCATGGCTCATACTAGACAAAAATTGTGATTTGGCTTTGTTCGCTTTTTCAGCAAGCTCTTTCGCTTGAATCACTTTTTCTTCTGCACGTTTAACTTCGGTAATATCCATATTACTCCCCGACATGACTTCAAGATTCCCGTCTTCATTAAAAATTGCCTTACCCTCGCTCTCACCCAACGAATTCCACCCTGGACATTGACCAAGCGATATTCCAAATCAAATGGCAGTCGTGAGCTCACATGATTATTAAGCGCATCATCAAATCGCGATAAATCTTCTGGATAAATATGGGTGCGCCAAATTTTTAATTTGTCTTCGCCATTGGTCACTATGTCATCCAAATCCTGATAGCCTAACAATTCCCAACAACGTTGGGAAAAATGAAACCCACCACGATTGGGATACCATTCCCAAATACCATCATTAGAGGCCTGAACTATTCGAATTTGTCTGGCTTCGCTTTCACGCAATGCCGCTTCAACTTTTTTGATATCAGTAATATCAAAATTAATGCCCGACATCACCGATACATGGCCATTCTCATCGCGCATGGAATCGGCTCGCACTTGCGTCCAAATATATTCCCCTTTTTTTGTGCGAATACGATAAGTAATATCCAAAGGTTTGCCATCACGCAAATGGATTCTGGCAGAATTCATTGCATAATCACGATCATCCGGATGCATGAAACCTATCACTTTATTTGCATCACTGATCTCTGCAAAATCATCTGGCGTGTAACCCAGCCTTTCCCAAAAACCGCCAGACCATTCGATATGTTGAGTTTCAAGATTCCATTCCCAAAAACCATAACCCGTTCCATTGAAGATACGCTGAAATCGTCGGACAGTTGCGCGCAACAGGTCGATATCATCACTTTCAGAAACACTGCGGCTAAAAATAATGGGTTCAAGCATGATGGGTGAGTTCCTGTTTTTTATGGACAAAAAACATTGAGCATTTTCTATTATTATTTCTTTTGTTTAATTCGCCTAGCACCAATCCTTATCCTTAAAACAACAACAGCGCTAAAAAGCGCTGTTGTTACAAATCCATCAAGGTAGTTGATCTGCCTCAGAGTTATCATGCACTTTTGGCATTAAGTCTTCTTTAGTAACCCCAAACGCCACAGTTAAATTGGCCGCAATATAAATGGATGAATAAGTTCCGACCACCACACCAATTAATAAGGCTTTTGAGAAGCCATGTAGAACTTCGCCACCAAATAAAAACAATACCACCAAAACCAAAAACACCGTCATGGATGTCATTATCGAACGGCCTAATGTTTGAGTAAGCGAAATATTAATTACCTGTAAAGGATCCATTTTTCTTAACACACGAAAGTTCTCTCGAATACGATCATATATAACAATAGTATCGTTAATGGAATAACCGATCAGTGCCAATAGCGCTGCTAATACTGTTAAATCAAAATCCCATTGAAAGAATGAAAAGAACCCAAGAGTGATGGTCACATCATGTACTAATGCGATAATCGCACCACCTGAGAACTTCCATTGAAACTGTACAGCTACATAGAGAAATACCGCAAAAAATGCAGCCAACAAACCCAATCCACCTTGATCACGCAATTCATCGCCAATTTGTGGGCCAACAAATTCACTGCTACGCAATTCAATGTTAGTGCCTGTCGCCGTTTCAATTTTTCGAATTAAATAGTTAACGTAAACACTGTCCAACGATTTTTCTATTGCGACTAAAATGTCTGTATTCTCTTGCTTTATTTCTACACGCCCAAATTGTTCCGGGTTGAAAACGCCGCTGGCTTTAATTTTTTCCAGATTTGAATTAGTCACAACCAAAACTTCGGCGTAACCTTCTTGAGCCATATCAGGACGACGAACTGCACTGATTTGTCCGTTTTCTGCCAATGCTTTATTCAACAACTCTTGAGCTTTAAGCTTCATTTGATCTTGAGTGCGAATCATCACTTCCAGATCTGATCCAAACAAAACAGCTGTCGGGCTTTTGAGTTTCTCCTCTTCAAGTACTGCACGCACCTGAGGAATAGAAACTCCTTTATCTGCCAAAATTTCCAACTGGGTACCGCCGGTAAAATCCAAGCCACCCTTTAGCCCCAAAGTAGACAGGCAAACGATTGATGCCAACACCAGAAATATGGAAATAGCCGAGGTTATTCGGCGCACTCCCATAAAATCGATAATTTTTTCTTGTGTCATGTTGCCCAACTCCCAATAGAAATTTTTTGCAGATTTTTGCGATTACCGTAATACAAATTCACTAACGCACGACTGGCTACAATCGCAGTAAACATAGAGGTCGCGATACCAACGCAAAGCGTGATCGCAAAACCTTTCACAGGGCCAGTACCGATAATAAATAAAATCAAGGCAACCAAAAATGTCGTTAAGTTAGAGTCAAAAATCGTAATAAATGCACGCTCATAACCAGCAAAAATAGCCTGCTGTGGCGAAGCACCGCGTGACATTTCTTCACGAATTCTTGAAAAAATTAATACGTTGGCATCTACCGCCATACCAATCGTCAATACGATACCGGCGATACCCGGCAAGGTTAAGGTTGCACCGAACCATGACAATACAGTCATGATTAACAAAACGTTTAATGCCAAGGCAATATTCGCGAACAAACCAAACAAACGATAGAAAATCATCATGAAAACCACGACAACCAACAAACCTAAAATAGTCGCTTGCACGCCGGTCTTAATATTTTCAGCACCCAAAGATGGCTATTACTCGCTCTTCAACAAAATGCATTGGTGCCGCCAAAGCTCCAGCACGAAGTAATAACGCTAATTCAGCCGCTTCAGCATCCCCTAAACCCGTAATTTGAAAATTTGTTCCCAACGCGCTTTGAATGGTCGCTTCGCTAATCACTGTTTTTTCAACATACTGAGTGTTTTTTTCAACTTCTTCACCCTGAGCGTTTTTAACAATTTCGGTACGATTCTTATATTCAATAAACAAAATGCCCATTGGACGCTTGATATTTTTTCGAGTCACCAAATACATTTTGTCGCCGCCCTGCCCATCAAGCTTAATGCTCACAGCTGGCAAATTATCTTGAGTTAATGTCACTTGAGCATCGGTCACGCGATCGCCTGTGACAATGATTTGTCGCTCCAAAATAGCGTTACCGTTTATCGCTTGTTCACGACTATTTTTTCGCTTGAATTGCTCTTGATTGAGTACTGGAGTATTGGAATCTGCAGATAAACGGAATTCCAAATTAGCTGTTTTACCTATGACTCGTTTGGCTTCTGCTGGATCTTGTACGCCCGGTAATTGCACAATGATGCGATTACGCCCTTGTCGTTGTACTATGGGTTCGGATACTCCCAATTCGTTCACGCGATTACGCAAAGCAACCAAGTTTTGTTCAATAGCATAATCTTCAATATTAATAATCGCCGCCTCGGTAAAAGTCGCAATAAAAGTAAATTCCGTCGTACCTTCTTTTTCTTCAGGCGCCAAAAAACTTAACTGAGGATATTCCGAACGCAACTCCGAAATTGCATTATCACGAACTTCCGCTGATTTAAATCGGCCAATAATTTCATTGTTAGTATTGTGTGAAAGAGTTAGGTAACGAATTTTTTCTTTACGCAGCTTTTCTTTCATTTCATCAGCATTGATTTCCTGACGTTTGGTGATAGCGGAGGGGGTATCTACTTCTAATAAAAAATGCACACCACCGGCTAAGTCCAAACCCAATTTCATTGGCGCACCACCCAAAGATTGCAACCATTGAGGGGTAGTTTGTGCGTTTTTCATTGCCACTACATAACCATCACCTAATGACTTTTGAATGACTTTACGCGCGAGCATTTGATGATCGCGATCTTTAACGCGCACCATGGCTGTTTTGCCCGAAAGCTCAGATCCAAAAAACTCAATCTCGGCTTTAGTCAAAGCCGATTCAATTTTTTTCAGATCAGCCTCTACAAGGACCGAACCTGAAGATTCAGTTGAAACCTGTACAGCGGGATCAGGCACATAAATATTCGGAATGGAATAGATGAACGCGATGACGGTGATAGCCACCAGCATCAGGTATTTCCACAGGGGATAGCGATTTAACATAGTTATTCCTATTGTCAGACACCCTTTTCGCCAGGTGTGTACAGCGGGCGGGCATTATAGCCAGAACAGTATGACGAAACACGTAGAGACGCAATATTTTGCGTCTCAACACCTGTCATGCGGGAAAATCCAAAAGACGCAAGATGTTGCGTCTCTACTATGGGGTCATTACCGGTACTTCCAACCCTTGTTGTTGATAAAAATCCGTAATAAAAGCGTCAAAACGATCTTCTGAAAGCGCCTCACGCATGTTGCTCATCAATAATTGATAGTGCCGCAAGTTGTGAATTGTATTCAGTTGAGCCCCTAGCATTTCATTGCATTTATCCAAATGATGTAGATAACTACGGCTGAAATTACGGCAGGTATAACAGTCACAGGTGGGATCAAGAGGATTGGTATCGTCACGATATTTGGCATTACGAAGTTTGATAACCCCTTGAAAAGTGAAGATATGGCCATTGCGTGCATTGCGAGTTGGCATCACACAATCAAACATATCAATGCCACGACGCACCGCCTCAACCAAATCCGAAGGGGTTCCAACTCCCATCAAATAACGGGGCTTGTTTTGCGGCATTTCCGGGGTGAGATAATCGAGAATACGCAGCATATCTTCTTTGGGCTCTCCAACAGATAAGCCCCCAATGGCATAACCATCAAAGTCAATTTCAACCAAGCCCTTTAGAGATTCACTGCGTAACCCTTCGTACATCCCACCCTG
This sequence comes from Cellvibrio sp., assembly GCA_016712405.1. Lineage (GTDB taxonomy): Bacteria > Pseudomonadota > Gammaproteobacteria > Pseudomonadales > Cellvibrionaceae > Cellvibrio. The sequence goes on from JADJRD010000001.1 coordinate 1,005,401, forward strand.
GACTATCCCAAAAAGCGCTGAAGGATTATCGCCGTGGGCATCTTTCGAACGCTTGGCCCAACGCAAAGAGAGCTCCATGGATTTACGGGCTTGATCGGGTGTTGCCGGGTAAGGAGTGCATTCATCAAAAATCATGACTATATCGGAACCCAAATCCCTCTGAACTTGCATTGAGGTTTCAGGATCAAG
>JADJRD010000002.1:0-240000 GCA_016712405.1 Cellvibrio sp.
TGGGGGTGTCTGTGTCTGCTAATTGCGACAAAGAGGGATCTGCCATAGGTAAGACAACAACAGGATCTACATTCGCTTCAGGTTTGATGGCGGCGCCTGTCGGTTTAACAATAGTTTCTGCAATATTCTCAGTACTTGTTGGATTGGGCTGATCCACATTAGGTACCGGACAATTCTGAGTGGCATTGTCGATAACAGGACAAGTCAGAATTTCAGGTTTGGGTATTGCCGCATCGCCTAGAACAATAATTTGTCCCGCTGTAATTAAACGTTGGTCGGCTTGTAATTGTATTGACGTGATAGTGTTTCTTGCAGTTTCAATTTCATCGGTTAAATGAAACCAATCGGCGCTGGCAGCATGGGGATTTACCTGTAAAAAAACATGATGGGTTTGCTGAAAATATTGTACTAAAGCCCCCAGCTTTAAACTCAGCAATAAAAACGCGGCCAGGGTGATGGCAAAGAGACCGCGTAAGTCTTTTTCATCAGCGTACATTTAAAATCCGAAATAAATAAAACCGGGCATGCCGGGTGGTGATAATTCAATAACGAGCAATGTGCTCAATACCAACAGAATACTTTTAACCCACCAAGGCCAACGCTCTAATAATTCCGAACCTTTGGTGAGAGTGGTGTCGGCTTTAGTTGCCGCCCAGAAAAAAATTAACACGGCGACTATCAAACCAATCCAATTTAAACGCGGTAAGGTTTGCCAATCCGTCAGGCCTATCATAAATAATTCAACCGATTGCCAATCTTCAGCGCGGAACATTAACCATCCCATACAAACAAAAATAAATGTCACAATTTGCGCGATTATTCCTGGTAAACGAAAACCAATTTTTTGCCAGATGTTTTGCAGAATAACGCCCACACCATGCCAAACACCCCAAAGCACAAAAGTTAAACTGGCGCCGTGCCACAAACCGGATATGGTCATAGCGGCCAAGACATTAAATTGCGTTCGCGCCCAGGAGCCACGATTTCCGCCCAGCGGAATATAAACATAATCGCGAATCCAAAGTGATAAGGTCATATGCCATCGTTGCCAAAATTCACTAATCGATTTCGCTAAATAAGGTTGATTGAAATTGCGCGGTAATTGAAAACCTAAAAATAACGCCAAGGCCGTTACTAAATCCGTGTAGCCAGAAAAATCGAAATAAAGTTGCCAGGCATAAGCCATGACGGCACAAATTAATTCGATCGCATGATAACCATCGGGATTCGCAAAAACAGGGTTCACCCAGGTTTCAGCTAGCCAAGCGGCTAACCAGACTTTTTTAATTAATGCGGATAACAACAGCAGAAAAGCAAGATCAGGAATAATGATGTTGTTGTCGTATTCTGATTCAATTTGCGGCAATAATTCTTTGGGGCGACAAATCGGTCCTGCTAATAAAGTGGGGAAAAAAGATAAATATAAAAAACCGTGTTGCCAGGAAGCAGGTGGTCGTTCACCGCGGCCAATGCTGATTAAATAAGCTAAGCCTTGAAAGGTGTAAAACGAAATACCAACCGGCAGAATTAAATCCAACGCAGGTAAACTGGCGGTATTAAATAAAGGCGCTAACCAATAGAGAGCTTCTTCTCGAAAAAAATTGTAATACTTAAAAACACCAAGATTGATTAGCGCGAGTATCACGCCCAAGACCATAGGCCATTTTCGTCGGCCACCATAGCCGTCGGGAATTAAACGAGCCAAACCTAAAATTACGGTAGAAAATATCAGCAAAATTAATGCAAAACGCCAACTGAAGCTGGCATAAAATAAATAGCTTGCGATTAAGAGAACCTGATTTTGAGCGCCGGGTCCCGAGCGCCAACCCACACGCCAGTAGAACCAAATAAACACTAAAAAAACCAGTGCGAACTCGGGTGAAAGATAATGCATTTATCGAAATCCTTTGCCCACTATATAGACTTCACGCGAGCGAGGGCGCGAAGCATCAGGTTTGCGAATCACCACTTTTTCAAATGACGTTCGCACGGCTTTAACGTAATCATCAAAGCCTTCGCCTTGAAATACTTTTACAACAAAATCGCCTTTGGGTTTTAAAATGCTCCGAGCCATATCCAACGCCAGCTCCACTAAATAAATTGAAGCGGCCTGATCGGCAACATCCACACCACTAATATTAGGCGCCATATCGGAAATCACCAAATCGACAGGCTTACCTTTCAGTGCTTCCACAATTTGATTGAATACCGATTCTTCGGTGAAATCGCCTTGAATAAAATCGACATGCTCAAGTGAATCCATCGGCAAAATATCCGATGCAATCACTCGACCTTTGACACCAACCAAACGGCCTGCAATTTGCGACCAACTTCCCGGCGCTGAACCCAAGTCAACCACTAACATGCCGGGGCGAATTAATTTGTCTTTTTCGTTGAGTTCTATGAGTTTGTAGGCAGCACGCGCACGATAACCATCGACCTGAGCCTTTTTGACATAAGGATCATTCACATGCTCATCGAGCCAACGGTTACTACTTTTGGAGCGCGCCATAAAAAAGCCAGAAAATGAAAAGATCGCCATTCTGCCAATCTTTGCCTTAAACGAATAGCGTCCTGTTCCTCAAATCCCTATTTATGGGCGGATAATTGAAACCAGACTTGTTTAAGACCCAGTAGATGGAAAAGGCCAAAGACAAATACAATCAATGACGAGCAATACCAAAATACTTGGCCATTTTCGGGGAAATAGGCAGCCAGCAAGGGAAAAGCAAATGCACGAGAAAAATAAATCAGTGTTATGGCGATTAAGCTTAGCCGTAAAAATGGCAGCCTTCGAATAACGCCCGCACCCGAAAGTGCATAAGCCGCCCAAATGAATAAAACTGTCGCTAAAAATATACAAACAATTATGGGATGCAAATAATGTCCAGCTTCATACATTCTTGCCATTTCCTCTGTACCGAGAAAACGAAATAGTGGCGCACCAAAATAAATACAAGCCAAATGTAAAATCGCCGCAATAGCATCGAGTATGGCGGCAATAATGAGCAAAGTATTTTTTTTAGGACTCACTGTGAATACATTCCTGAGTTTGATAGGGCTGTTGGCGCTCACCATGTGACAGGTCTACAGACTGGAGTCACATATATAAAATTTTTAGACTGCAATCTTTAATTGTTTTACAGGAGTTTTTGGCTTTGGTTTTGCTGCGAAAGATTTTTTTGGTGTCGTATTTAAAGCTTCAATATCATTCAGTAAAGCCACTAATGAACGACCAACTGCATAGGCAAGATTGACGGGAACAGCATTACCTATTTGTTTATATTGTGCTGTGAGCGGGCCAGAAAATTTCCAGCTATCGGGAAAGGTCTGTATGCGTGCATATTCGCGCACAGTAAGAGGTCGAGTTTCTTCTGGGTAGCAGCTTTCAGTTTGTTTTTGTGCGGGAGCGCAAGTCAACGTTAGACAGGGCTCTTCCCATGACAACCTCCTTGCTATACCTGTTTTCCCACCACCTAAAAAATAACTGGCTTTCATATACTCGCGTTGTAATTTATCAGGAAGATCTCGCCAATATCCTCCCTGTGGGACTTTGGCTAATATTTCTGCTTTTCTTTTTGGATATTTCTGCCCTTCAGATACAGGAACATCCGTAGGATAAAGTTCGCCTGCTTTTAACGCATCACGCATGGTCATTATGCGTTTATAGGGTGAAGGCCAGATGAAATTTACAAATGGTGCTAAGTCTTTACGGATAGCAATTAGAAACAACCGTTCACGTTTTTGTGGGACTTGATAAAAGACTGCTTTTAAAACGCGTGGGTCAACTAACTCATAACCAATATCATCAATCACATCAGTAATTGCTTCTAGAGTTGCTCCTCCTTCATGTTTAAGGAGACCACGGACATTTTCAGCAATAATTACTTTGGGGTTGGTTTCTTTTACTGCGCGTGCAAACTCATAAAAGAGTGTCCCGCGTGTATCGTTAAATCCAAGTTTTTTGCCTGCATAAGAAAATGCTTGGCAGGGAAATCCACCAGACAATATATCAATTTGGCTTTTGTATTCAGTGAAATCTATTTTTGAAACGTCACCCTCAACTACATTCCATTTAGGGCGATTTAATTTGAGAGTATTGCAGGCGTGCTTATCAATCTCGTTGAGTAACACTGATTCAAAACCTGCCTTTTCCATTCCAATTGCCAATCCGCCTGCACCGGCAAATAACTCTAGCAGCTTATAAGGGCGTAATGGTTTGGTTTTTATTTCCTTTGCCCAGGTACTTTTGAATAAGACTTGAGCCTGCTCAAAAGTTTCGAGTTGAGAGCGATGATAAACACGGTAATTATTTTCTGGATGACGTTGCGGTACTAGGGTGCCATTGGTGTCCCAACGTCGAAGGGTTTCTTTAGAAAGTGAGAGGATATCTGCTACTTGAGCGATCGAATAATATTCAGGAACCATGGCGTACACCTTGTAACATTGGACATGGTTACAACTGTATACGCATACATATTCCTTGTCAAACCTTAGTCATGGTTATCACCGTAAGCCTTTGCGAAGTATTGACTAAATAATTCCTTTCCTTCAAGCGCAAATTTTTCTTCTGGATAAAATTTTGTATACGTATCTTCAATTACTTGAGGTAGTACGCTGTAAAGTGCTTTCAGTGAGTCTTTTTGATTTGTAACCAAGTCATAGAAACTGGCGCCATCAATAACTCTAATTTTTCCATTCGCTGCACATTTGGTGCCCTTATCTTTATCTGAAGGCGTAAACTCCTTATTTATACGTGCAGGTCTGCTTGGAATTATGTTTACAAAATAAGCAGTGTAACCCCAGTAAATACTTGCTTTCGGCATAATTAATCTTTCTAATGATTGGTATTCGTTTACAAGTTTTGCGCCAGCAACGGTAGAGTATTTATTTTTAATTTCAGCAATTATTTTTCGATTTTTACATTTTAAATCAACATTTCCACCTACATATAAATCTTCCCATTCGTTGACGCTGCCCAGTATTTTTTGATGGAATGCCCCGACATGATTTTGTAATGTTTTTTGCGCTTGTCGTGCCTCTTCGCTATTCCTCCAAGCCTCATGAGATAGCTTAAAGCCTCCCGCTTCAAAAAATGCACCGAATGGATCAATCACATTTGAGTGAAATGTAAATGCCGCCGAACTTTTTGCTTTTCGTGCTATATCAAGCACATGTTTAACTGCGGCAATTAATTTTTCGTCATCAATAAAATTTAAATATGGCATGCAATCCTCTGATTCAAAATAGTGATTTTTGCTTTTGATTTAAACCATCAAAAAAAACTAAACCCAACCTGAAATAACTTTTCGATATCACGAATATGTTTTTTCTGGAGTAAGAAAATAATTAAATGGTCGCCGCTTTGTACCACTAAATTATCGTGGGCGATTAATACTTCGCTGCCATCGGGGGTTTCGCGCACTATAGCACCTATGTTGGCACCTTCAGGTAAATCGATATCTTCCAAACATCTACCAACGACTTTTGAGGATTTGGCATCGCCATGCGCGATAATTTCGATGGCTTCTGCGGCGCCACGGCGCAATGAATGCACATTCACAATATCGCCGCGACGAACGTGGGTGAGCAGGCTGCCGATGGTGGTGGTTTGAGGTGAAATTGCAATATCAATATCGCCGCCTTGTACAACGTCAACATAAGCGGGGTTATTAATCAGCGTCATCACTTTTCTTGCGCCTAAACGTTTAGCCAACATGGACGACATAATGTTCGCTTCATCATCATTGGTGAGCGCTAAAAACACATCAGTGTCTTCAATGCCTTCTTCAATTAATAATGCTTTGTCCGATGCGCTGCCTTCGAGTACCACAGTGCGTTGAAGCATTTCTGATAATTTAATACAACGCTGTTTGTTATATTCAATCACGCGAACTTTGTATTGATTTTCTAACATTTTAGCGAGACGAAAACCGATATTGCCACCGCCGGCAATAGTGATGCGGTTGTAGGCAACTTCCAAACGACGTAACTCACTCATGACTGCACGAATATTTGCACGTGTGGCGATAAAAAAGACTTCATCATCCGCTTCGATGACGGTTGAACCCGTTGGCATAATGGCGCGGTTGCGTCGATAAATTGCAGCAACTCGCGTATCAACAGATGGCATATGTTCGCGTAAAAAACGCAATTCATGTCCAACCAATGGGCCACCGTGATAAGCCTTAACCGCCACCAGTTGAACTTTGCCACTTGCAAAATCCAACACCTGTAATGTGCCGGGCTGTTCAATTAAACGAAAAATATATTCTGAAACCAATTGTTCCGGGCTAATCAACACATCAATAGGAATTGCACCGGAATCAAAAAGTTGGTGATGATTTTGATAAGAGGTTGCACGAACTCGAGCGATTTTTGTCGGCGTTTTAAATAATGAATAAGCGACCTGACAGGCCACCATATTGATTTCATCATCACTGGTCACAGCTACCAGCATGTCGGCATCTTCAATACCGGCTTGAATTAAAATATCCGGATGCGCTGCTGGGCCGGCGACTACACCTATATCCAACCTATCCCGCAATTCACGCAAGCGGCCTTCATCCGTGTCAACAACGGTGATGTCATTTAGCTCGCCCGCTAAATGCTCCGCCAAGCTACCACCCACTTGCCCTGCACCCAGAATAATAATTTTCATGAAGGAACCTTTGTTCTATTCAAAATCAATGTTCTATCCGATTTCAATCTTCTATCCAAAATCAACAGACTATTGCTTGCTAATGCAATGGGCGCGATTATGGGCGTCCCGTTATGGCTGTGCAAGGCAAGTAGAATTCATTTTACACCTTTTATTTACTGAGGTTCGCTTATGGATACATCCTTGATGTTGTGGGGGGTTTTGTTTAGCTCCATTGGAATAGGTTATTTTATTTATGGCCGCAAACAAGCCAATAAAATTGCACTCTATTCCGGGTTGAGTTTGATGATTTATCCCTACTTTGTGAGCAGCGTGACCACCATGATTTTAATGGGCGTTGGTTTGATCTTATTGCCGCGATTTTTGAAGTTCTGATAATTAATTTTCTTCCTTCGCAATTCGTGAAGCGTGTTCGCAGATGGTAAGAAAGTGGCCGGGGTCGAGGCTGGCACCGCCGACTAGTAGGCCATCTATATCTTTTTGAATTAATAAATCTTGCGCATTATTTTTGGTGACGCTGCCGCCGTATAAAATACGGATTCGTTGTGCGGTGATTAGATCGAACACATCCACTAACGCCTCACGTATAAACTGATGGGTTTCTTGTGCAACTTCGGGGGTAGCGGCAAGGCCGGTGCCGATTGCCCAGATGGGTTCATAGGCGACGCATAGATTTTTTCCGGTTAAATCCAAACCTTTTAATGATTCAGTTAATTGTTGCCGTAAAATTTCCTGTGTTTTTTTCTGTTCACGTTCTTCCCGATTTTCACCTATGCAGAGCACTGGCAACAATTCATGTTGTAACGCGCGCGCAATTTTATTAAAACAAGCTTGATTGGTCTCGCCAAACATGGTTCGACGTTCCGAGTGGCCAATCAAACACAAACTCACACCCGCCTCTTTCAGCATTTGCGCCGAGGTCTCACCTGTGTAAGCACCAGATTCATATTTGCTGACGTTCTGACTGCCGATTTGCAATTCGGAATACTGCAAAAAGGTCATCATGTCGCGGATATAAATATAAGGTGGGCAAATAGCAATTTGTGCATCAAAGTGTTTGCCGATGAAGGAAGCAACGGAAGTACAAATTAAATCGAGGCCACCATTTAACTTCCAGTTGGCGATAATCATAGGTTTACGTGTTTTCATTGCAGGGGCTTGATCTCTAAGTAATATGATGACAACTATAGTACTTGTTAAGTCTTTGACAATCTAATCGAGATTACACTTGCTGATGCAATTAAAATAGTCGAACACCACAAACAAGCCGCCATCCCCCATTGTTGATACACCCATCCAGATAAAACTGTGCCCAACAATCGTCCCATGGCATTAGCCATATAATAAAAACCCACATCCAGCGACACGCCATCCGATTTCGCATAATGCACAATTAAAAAACTGTGCACTGATGAATTAAAAGCAAATAAAATTCCGAAAATAATTAAACCTGTAATTAACAGGCTGCTGAGTGTAAATGTATTCATGGATAAAGCTAAAATACCCGTCACCAATGTTAATGCGATGGCCAATAACAATGCAGTTTTTCCGTTGGGTGTTTTACCGACAACATAAGGTGAAATGGTTTGAATAATGCCGTAACCAATAACCCAACTCGCAAGAAAACCACTGGTCTGCCAAAAGCTCCATTGAAAGCGACTGCTTAAAAATACCGGCAAGGCCACGACAAACCAAACATCGCGTGCTGCAAATAAACATAAGCGAGCAGCGGATAATAAATTGATAGAAGTACTTTTTGAAAACAGATCATGAAACTTGGGTTTGTTTTTCGCTTTGCCTAAATCATGCGACAACAAAAATAAACTGGCGATCCAGACTAACGCCAGAACAATTGCCATGGATAATATAGCTTGTTGAAATCCGAGAAGCGTTAGTAACAATCCGCCCAGGAAAAATCCTACACCTTTCAATGCATTTTTTGATCCTGTTAATAAAGCAATCCAACGAAACAGCCGCGCATTTTCATCTTCGGGCACCAATAATTTAATCGCACTTTTTGCGCTCATTTTATTCAAGTCTTTGGCAATACCGGAAATCGCTTGCGCCAACATTACCAAAGGAATCGACAAGTATGCCGCCGGTAGCGTCAACATCATCAAGGCAATGATTTGCAAAAACAAACCTATATTCATGGTGCGGTTTAATCCCAATCGCGCACCAAAATATCCACCCAATAAATTCGTGATAACACCAAAGAATTCATAAAACAAAAACAAACTGGCGATTTGCAGAGGCGTGTAATTCAGTTGATAAAAATACAAGACGACCAACATACGCAAAGCGCCGTCAGTGAGCGTAAAAGCCCAATAGTTTCCGGTGACGATTGCGTATTGGTGTATTGAAGATGAATTTTTCATATTTTGTTTCTTGATTGAGAAAGACCCCACCCTAACCCTCCCCTTCCCAGGGGAGGGGATCTGTTCCTCCCCCTGGCAAGGGGGAGGCTAGGAGGGGTCTTTTATAGCCCCACCAATCTCGCCAACTCCATAGTCCGATTCGCATAACCCCACTCATTGTCATACCAAGCATAAATTTTCACTTGGGTTTTATTAATCACCATAGTCGATAAAGCATCCACAATGGATGAACGCGGATCACCACAATAATCGTTCGAGACTAAAGGTCGTTCTTCATAACCCAAAATATTTTTTAGTTCATTTTCGCTGGCAGATCTTAAAAACTGATTCACTTCTTCAACACTGGTTTCACGCTCTACCTCAAATACACAATCCGTTAAAGACGCATTCGCTAAGGGTACACGCACGGCATGACCATTTAAACGGCCACGCAATTCAGGAAAAATTTCCGCAATAGCCGTTGCGGATCCAGTAGAGGTTGGAATTAAATTGGAACCTGATGAACGTTCACGGCGAAGATCTTTATGCGGTTGGTCAAGAATAGATTGGGTATTGGTTAAATTATGAATAGTGGTGATAGAGCCGTGTTTAATGCCGAGTTTTTCATGAATCACTTTTACTACAGGCGCCAAACAATTAGTGGTACAAGATGCCGCAGTGACAATGCGATGCTGTTGCGGATTAAACAAATCATCATTCACGCCCATCACCACATTTAATACGCCCGCTTCTTTAACCGGTGCGCTGACAACCACACGTTTTACGCCTTGATCTAAATAAGCTTGCAGTAATTTTGTATCGCGCATTTTGCCGCTGGATTCAATCACGACATCACAAGCTGACCAATCGGTATCTTGAATTAATTTATTTTGTGTGTGCGATATTGTTTTCTCACCAATTTTGATTTTATTTTTTTCTGAGGTTACGGGATGTTGCCAAGTCCCTTGAATGGAATCGTATTTCAATAAATGCGCAAAAGTTTCTGCATCACCTGCGGGGTCGTTTATTTGGATAAATTCCAATTCTGGCCAGCCCCATGCTGCACGCAATGCCAGTCGCCCAATACGACCGAAACCGTTTATACCGACTTTGATTTTTTTCATGACAATTTCCTAACTTACCAATTAATAGCGCCCCGGAACTTCCCCCCCCCCCCCCCCCCCCCCCCCCCCCCCCCCCCCCCCCCCCCCCCCCCCCCCCCCCCCCCCCCCCCCCCCCCCCCCCGCCCCCTCCCCCCCCCCCCCCCCCCCGCCCCCCCCCTTCCCCCCCCCCCCCCCCCCCCCCCCCCCCCCCCCCCCCCCCCCCCCCCCCCCCCCCCCCCCCCCCCCCCCCCCCGCCCCCCCGCCCCCCCCCCCCCCCCCCCCCCCCCCCCCCCCCCCCCCTCTCCTCCCCCCTCCCCTTCCCCCCCCCCCCCCCCCCCCCCCCCCCCCCCCCCCCCGCCCCCCCCCCCCCCCCCCCCCCCCCCCCCCCTTCTTCCCTCTTCTCCCCCCTTTTCCCCCCCCCCCCCCCCCCCCCGCTCCCCTGGGGGCGGCCGGGGGGGCCCCCCCCGCTTTTCCCCCGCCCCCCCCTTTTCCCCCCCTCCCCCCCCCCGCGCCCGCCCCCCCCCCCCCCTCTTCCTCCCCCTTCCTCCCCCCCTTTTCTCCCCCCGCCTTCCCCTCCCCGCCCCCTCCTCCTCCCTCCCCCCCCCCCCCCCCCCCCCCCCGCCCGCCCCCCCCCCCCTCCCCTCTCCCCCCGCCGCCCGCCCGCGCGCTTTGCCTTCCCCCCCCCCCTCCCCCCCGCCTTTCCCCCTTTCCTTTTTCCCCCCCCCCGGGGGGGTTCTTCCCCCCGGTCGGGGGGTTCCCCCTCCCCCGCCGCCCCCCCCGCCCCCCTTTCCCCCCCCCCCCTTTCTCCCCCCCCCTCCCCCCCGCCCCTTCTCCCCCCCCCCCGGCGCCGGCTTGGCGGGGCGCCGGGCGCGCCTCGCCCCCCCCCCCCCCCCCCCCCCCCCCCCTTCCCCCCCCCCCCCGCCCCCCCCCCAAACCCCCCCCCCCCCCCCCCCCGCCCCCCCCCTAATTAACAACAAGGATTGGGCCTGTCTTCCATTTCACATAATCGCTGATGGTTTTCATCAAGCCATTCATGATTGGCATCCAATAAGGTTTTTAATGTTTTAATCACCCAATTGGGTAAATCGGGATGCAATCGGTAATACACCCATTGGCCTTTACGTCTGTCTGCCAACAAACTTGATTCGCGTAACAAGGCTAAATGCCGTGAAATTTTTGGCTGGCTTACATCCAGTGCGCAAGTAAGTTCGCAGACACAGAGCTCTTTTTCCCGTGTCACCAATAAGGCAATACGGGCGCGGGTATCGTCGCCAAGGGTTTTGCAGAGTTGATCAGGGGTCATATGGGTCATTAGAAATAAAGATCTTCATTGATTGAAACAATATATTTGAATTTCCATATATATGGAATATCGAATATGAAGAATTATAAAGTGACGTCACGCGCTAAAACTTTGATAAGCTTGAGTTAATTCAATACAGGGATTCACCATGATAAGACGCGCCTTAATTTACCTCCGTAACTTTATAATCGCAGTAATTCTACTGGTGATTGCATACCTGTTGTGGGTGGTTGTAATTAACTTAAACGATCAACCCCCGTCAGAAACAGTTATTGAATTTGAACGGGTCTGGCACTCAAAACCCAAAGTCGCCGATGAAGACAATGGATATCTCTATTTTTTGGGGCTTGATTCACCCCAACATATTGACCCACTTGAGATTGGTATTGCGCGATCAAAATGGATTCTCGAAATGAACGGCGCATCCATTGATATGGGTACCGATTTCCCGCAACAATTTGATCGACTGGACGAATCATTTTCGCCAGAGTTACGCGCAGTGTTTGATCAATGCAAAACTATTGACCATAAATGTATTGCGTTGATCAATGAAAACAAGTCGGCTATTGAGAAATGGTTTTCCGAAAATAACTGGGTACTAGACCGCTATCAAAAATTGATCTCGCATACTGCATGGCAAGAAACGCCTATTGAAAATATTAATATGCCGCTGCCGAGGTATGCGCTGCCGATCTATTTACAAGAACTAAGTTATATCAATTTAATAACTCAGGCAGATAGAACTTCATCGGAAGAATTAATTGGTATGCTTGGTAAGGATTTAACGTTTTGGCGGAATGCACTTGCCAATAATGACACGATAATTAGCAAAATGATTTCATCTGCAGCGATTCGCAATCATTTCCAATGGATCAATTTCATCTTTTTAAACTTGAAAGATGAAAAAGAAATCATGTCACGCTATGCAGATCAGCTGGCGCCATTTAATAAGCAAGAACTGTCGATGCGAGATAGTTATATAGGCGAATGGTTTTTTATAAAAAATGCCTATGCTTACGCTGCGGTAAAGGAATCCATGCAAGGTGAAGGAAAATCAAGATATCTTTTCAAATTTGCTTATCAGGAGCAGGATTCCTGTAATCGGCATGCTGAACTATTAAATCAACTGATTAATATTGTGGATGTTGATATAAAAGATTTCGAAACATCAATTAAACAGTTAGATGACAAACAGTTTGAAAAAAAGTCGCTTATTGAAAGGTACCTGAGCCCCTATAATTTTACCGGTAGAGTGTTAGGTGATTTAATATCAATAAAACCTTATGCAAGTTATTCTGCCAGAGTAAAAGATTTGGAAGGTGCAAGGCGGGCCTTATTGACGAGCATGAAGTTGTCAATTAATCAGGAGGTTGATTTTACAGATGATCTTTTTTTGAATCCTTATAACCATCAGCCACTTCAGCACAACAAAGAAAAACGAACGATAAGTTTTACAGGGCTTGGGCAGAGCGGCGATCGAAATATTTATCAATACAACTACTAATTCTAGGAAAATATAATGGATACAACTCATCACGACGAACCCATGCTCACCGCCACAGAGGCGCGGGTTTTAGGTTCTTTAATGGAAAAACAATTAACAACTCCCGATGCCTATCCGCTGACATTAAATAGTTTGTTATTGGCTTGTAATCAAAAAACCAGTCGTGAGCCTGTGAGTAATTATCAGCAAGGTGAAGTGCAACATTGTGTGAGTCAATTGCAGGATAAAAATTGGTTGACGGTGGATTATTCCGGGCGAGCGGCTCGATATGATCAGCGGTTGACGCGAGTGTTGGGTTTAGATAAAGCGGCACAGGCATTATTGAATGTCATGTTATTGCGTGGGCCGCAAACTTTGGCGGAATTATTTTCGCGTACCCAGCGTATGTTTGAATTTGAAAGCATTAACGCGGTAGAAGAAAAATTGGAAAGTTTGTGCAGTAAATCAACGCCCTATTTTGTCAGGATTCCCAAAGCAACGGGACAGCGTGAAGATCGTTACATGCATTTGCTTTGTGGTAAACCGGATTTGGCAGCTATTGCGGATATGATTAGTGCAGAAAAGTTCAGTGCAGAAAAAATACATCATGCAAGTGATGATACGGTTGCACAACTGGAACAGAAAATTGCTGAACTGACCAATCAAGTTCAGTTGTTACAACAACAAGTTAAAGTGCTCATGGATCTAAACGGCGTGAGTGATGCCGATATCGAACAATAACATTCTGAAATCAATACTGCATGAAAACACCCATCTTCAACATTCACGATTTAATACTGGTGCTGACATCAGTGGTTTGTTTATTGCTGGTGGTTTTTTACTGGGTGTTAGCGCAGCAAAAGACACTCTCGGCGCGGTTTTTGTCGGGATTTTTTCTGGGAGTGGGAATAAGTGCGCTGTGTAACTTGTTGTTGTGGAGTGACGTAGTTTTTCCGCAGTCAGAGTTTTCGAAAAAATTATTGTTGGTTGGATTAGTTGGGGCGATTATTGGCAAGAGTCTGTGTTTGTATTTCTATGTGCTGTCGATTACCAAAGAACAATTTAGCACTGAGCGACTTCATGCGCTTCATTTAATTCACCTGACCATTATTCCTGCCGCATTGTTGGCAGGATTGGATTCGGATCATTTGCGATTTTTACCCGGTATTTACACCGAATATTCTGTGCAGCTAACCAACGCGCTTTGGCATTACCTCAAGTGTTTGCCCATGCTGTACGCATTTGCGGCAGCTTGGCAAATTCGTCGTTACAAACAGCAATTGAAAAATTTCTATTCTAGTTTGCAGTTAGATGGCCCTTGGTGGTTGTTTATTTTGACTATGGGATTTGCACTGAATTGGGCTTGGTCCTTGATTGTACATTTGCTCGGACAAAGTATTAACGCCTCTATCTCTGATAATTTTGGCATTGTCGATAATTATCTGACCTTTTTTCTAGTCAACGCTTTGTTTATTTACAGTTTGCTTTATGCACATCAGTTGTTGCATCCCGCTGAAAAATCTCGCGAGCGCGAAACGGTATCGCAGGTTACGTCTGATTTGGATATACAATCCATTCGCGATGCCATGGAAAAATATCAGCTTTATTTAAAACCCAATTTGACCATAGAAGAATTTGCCAAGCAGGTTGGCATTCATTATCGCGAAGTGTCGAGCATCATCAATAAAGAATTTAATACCAATTTTTTTGAATTTGTAAATGAATACCGTGTAAAAAAAGCGAAGTCTTTGTTACAAGACTCCGCTTCTGCAGATAAAACAATTTTGGATATTTTGTTGGAGAGTGGATTTAACAGTAAATCCTCTTTTCATCGTTTTTTTAAACGCTACACTGGCATGTCAGCGGCGGATTTTCGGAAAAAACAACAATCCGCTCAAACACAACAACCAGAATAAATTGATAGCACCACCACCAGAACCGCCGCTGGAATTTGTTGATGGTGTTGATGAGGCGGCGGCCGTGCTTGAACTGGATGCAACACTGGCAGCGCTTGAAACAGAACTGCTTGCAACAGAGCTTGATGCAACTGCACTGGAACTTGCGCTCGAACTTGAACTGCTGGTGGGTTCATCGACTGGTGGGGTACCGGTGTAACCTGTGGCACTTTCATGTGTTAAGGCGAGAACCAAGATTCCATCTTTTACTACAGCATTTTCTGGAGCGAAATCAACGCGATTGCTCGCAAAAGTCCAATTGGCTTTGCTCCACCTCAGTGTATCAAATGTGTCGAAATCATCGCGCCATCCGCCTTCAAATAATTTCGTTGTAGTGTTGTAAGTTTTGTATTCAATGTAATTGACGAATTGATAAACCGGTAAAACCGAATCGTCCCATTCACCCGTCCATTCAACGGAATCGGATGCCCAAATATTCATGCGTGCGCTTTGCGCATTGGTCAGGCTGGTGACTGTGCTGGTGCCAATAATGCGACGCACTTCTACGCCATCCAAAAACCAGGCGACATAATCCGGCGTCCATTCCAAAACATAAGTGTGATAAGCATCGCCGAGCGAATCTTCAACTTCATGTTCTTCGTGCGATTGAATAGTCGGGCGAGTGCTGCCGAGAATAATATTGCTTTGCCAAATTTCAGCATTGCTTTTGCCAAATACTTCTATATCAATTTCTTCCCAAAAATTTCCTTCTACTTCAGATTGATTTTTGTAAGTAAAAAATGTTGAAAGTATGCCGCCGCCTTTTGCCACGCGCATACGCATTTCGTAACGGCCATAGAGCCAAGAATTGTTTGAATAAATTTCCGCACCTTTGTAAGGTTTGGCTTGAAGTTGCAGCGACAACAATCCACAGACAACGCTGAGTAAAACTGCTAAAACTTTCATCATGTACCTCGTTAAAAAGGGGGTCACAGTGATGTAACCCCCAAGCTCCACTTAAATTTTCGTTAACCGAAACCAATCAATATTAAATCCACCTGTATTAGCGTAGATCGCCAAACTTTGTACGCCTGCATTCAAATACACATTGTGCGAAATGGTTTGATAAGTACCCCAGCCGCCGGTATTAGGTACGCTGATTGTGCCCAAACCGACACCATCTCTATCCAAAGTAAATTGCGCGGTAGTGAGTGCAGAGGCCACGCGATATTCCACTTTGTATGTACCTGCGGAAGGAATATTGACGTTGGTGTATTTCATCCACTCACCGGCATCTATATATCCAACAGTTCCGCCAGATACAGTGACACTGCCGCCAACCTGATTGTAATTTTCAGCTTGAATGGTGATGCTGGATTGAGACCCACCTGAACTACTGCTACTGGTGCTACCACCACCACTGCTACCACCATCAGCCGGTGGTGTACCGGTATAACCCGTTTGACCTTCGCGTGTTAATGCCAATACCAAAATGCCGTTTTTCACCACCACATTGTTTGGGTCAAAATCCGCGAGGTTTTCACCGAATGTCCAATTGGCTTTGTTCCAACGATTGCTGTCGAACGAATTAAAATCATCGCGCCAACCGGTACCAAAACTATTGGTGGATGAATTCCAGGGTTTGTAATCAATGTAGTTTACGAATTGATAAACCGGCAGGATATTCGGGTTAAAGGCACCCACCCACTCAGCGATATTCGCCGCCCAAAGATTGAAGCGCAGGTCCTGCGGGCTGGTCAGGCTAGTCACAAATTGCCCACCGTTAATGCGTCTCACCTGAGTGCCATCCACAAACCAGGCGATATAACTCGGCGTCCATTCCAAAACATAGGTGTGATAGGCATCGCCCATGGAAAAACCGGTAGTGTGTAAACCTTCTGTTTTGGTGGTCGGGCGATTGGTTCCAATAATCACATTCGACTGCCACTGGGTTGCGTTATTTTTACCAAAAATTTCGATATCAATTTCTTCCCAAAATGTGCCGGTTTGTTCTGATCCATTCTTATAGGTGAAGAAAGTCGATAAAACCCCGCTGCCTTTTGCCACCCGCATGCGGATTTCATAGCGGCCATATTTGTAAGTTTGTTTGGAATAAATTTCCGCTGCCTTGTAAGGCTTGGCGAAAGAGGGAACAGCGAACAGCATACAAAGCGCGACCAACGCGCCCACATAACGATTGAGTTTTGACATGACGAGCACCTTTATGATTATTAGAACTCTGAGTGTTGAGTGGTAAAACTGCGTAACCACCCGACCAGATTGGTTCAAAGGGCTCAAATTTGCGCACCAGTTTAGGAAAAACTGTGAAAACTGGTGATCTGGATGGATAAAAATCTTGAGATTTGCGCTTGGCCTGTCCAAAATACTGGTTATAAATACAGTATGGTATCGCCATGAATTCAGACGATTTCGATTTGATCCAAACCGACCAATGGATTCCGCCCAAACCCCAAGCCATAAAAGGTCGCGGTGCGGTGAGCAATATCACCGGCCGCTTTGAAACTCAGGAAACCGATTGGGTCGATGACGGTTGGCATCGTGAAGATGAAGCTGACTCGCGCATCCAAACTCAAATCCATATCGAAACCGCCAAATCCATTCTCAGCCACAACCAATCGCCGGACCTACCCTTTAGCACCTCGCTCAATCCCTATCGCGGTTGTGAGCATGGCTGCATTTATTGTTTTGCTCGCCCGACTCACGCTTACCTCGGCCTTTCGCCCGGTCTGGATTTTGAAACCCAACTCTTCGCCAAAACCAATGCCGCCGATTTATTGCGACGCGAACTGGCGCAAGCCAATCATCAAGTCTCGCCGATTGCGCTGGGTGTCAACACCGATGCCTATCAACCCTGCGAGCGCCAACTGGGCATCACCCGCCAAGTCTTGCAGGTGCTACAAGAATGTCGTCACCCGGTGGGCTTGATTACCAAGTCCTCATTAATAGAAAGAGATATAGACATCATCAGCGACATGGCGCGCGATAATTTAGCGATAGTCGCCATCACCATTACCACACTGGATCACCAAGTCTCCCGACAACTCGAACCCCGCGCCGCATCACCCACACGTCGATTACAGATTATCGAACGCTTCGCCAAAGCGGGCATTCCGGTTTCGGTGAGCGTTGCGCCCATTATTCCCTTCGTCACCGAACAAGAATTGGAAAAAGTTTTTACCGCTGCCGTCAACGCTGGCGCAAAAGCCGCGGGCTACACCATTTTGCGATTACCGCACGAAGTGAATCCTTTATTTCAAGAATGGTTAGCCACCCATTTCCCCGAACGCGCCGAACGCGTCATGAATCGTGTGCGCGATATGCGAGGCGGAAAAGATTACAAAGCCGAATTCGGCAGCCGCATGCGCGGCGAAGGCGTCTGGGCCGACTTGATCCGCCAACGTTTTCTAAAAACCCTAAAACGCCTCGGCATAATCCACCACGGCCGCTTCAACCAACTCGATTGCAATTTATTCCGAAAACCACAATTTATTCCCGCGAAAAAAGATGAGGAGCAGTTGGATTTGTTTGGGTGATGGAATGAATGAAACTAACGTTGAACAAGAAAACTTAAAGCCTGATTTAAAAATTCAAATCACTCAGGATTGGCTTGCAGAAAATAGGAAAGCTATTGAGGACTATAATCGCTCCGTAAAGCTGGATGGCGTCTTTAGTGATGGGCTACGGAGCTTTTAGTAAGTAATGCACTATTCTTAAAAAATTTAACATGCTATATAGAAGCGAACATCACTAGCTTACTTGCGATAAATAAATGACAGTCATAGAGCGCACATTATGGTTTGAAGAGGACGAGGTTCGTAAGCAACTAAATCAGACCGATCTACTTAATAGAGAGGAACCACTAGTCATCCTGGGCGAGGCTGGGATGGGCAAATCTACTCTGCTTAAATGGATTGGTAACCATCCAGACTATGCATTTTGTACGGCAAGTCAATTTATTAATCGGCACAACCCTCAAACTCTCATTCAAAATAAACGAGTACTAGTAATCGATGCTCTCGATGAAAAGGCAGCTCAAAAAGATGGTGATGTTTTAGATCAAGTCCTTCGTAAGTTGGGACAAATCAATTACCCACCGTTTATTATTTCATGTCGCGTAGCAGATTGGAGGACGGTTACTGCATCCGGTGCAATTTGCGAACAATATGATGAGCAGCCGCTGGTACTGCATCTTGAACCATTTACCAAAGACCAAGCACTACAATTTTTGTCGTCAAAATTCGATTCTGCTTTATCTTCTAAAGTCGTAAATCACTTCTCCTCTTTAGGTTTACAAGACCTACTTGGAAACCCACAAACATTAAAGTTAATTTCTAAAATCGCAAAAACAGAAATACTTCCTGAAACAAAAAGAGAGATTTTTGAAAAAGCGGTAGAAAAATTGTATGAAGAGCACAATGAACACCATGCTAGAAGACAATTAGTAAAAGAAAGTGCTTTGAATTCATCAGGTGCAGCTTTTGCAACTCTAATTTTTAGTGGAAAGGATTCAATTTCTGCTAAAGCTATAACAAACCTTGAGGATGATGAAGTTTCTATTCTTGAAATTCGAGAACTACCTGGAGCAAGTGGCATAGAGTCGGCGATTAATAGCAGACTGTTTAAAGGGATAGGTGGTGACCGCTTTACCTATATACATAAGAGCATCGGTGAATATCTTGGCGCAAGGTGGCTAGCAACACTTGCAAACACCAAAAGAAAACGTCGAAGGTTACTAAAACTATTTCATGATAAAGGTATTGTCCCGTCGAGTATAAGAGGGATTCACGCATGGCTTGCCATATACCCTGAATTTTCGGAAAAAGTAATCGCTGCTGATCCTGTCGGTGCAATTGAATATGGGGATGCAAATTCATTTGATGCAAGGCAATCTCGATTTTTAATCGACGCACTTGAAAGTACAGCAAATAATCATCATCAATTCCTAAGCTGGTACGATCATACAATTAGTGGAATTTTTCACCCAACGTCATTGGAAAGAATAGATTACCTAATAAGTTCAACTGCACATCCTCTACGGCTCCGCGTCTTGCTAATTGACTCAATGGTAGGTGTCACTGGAGCTAATTTCTTCTCCAACTCGTTAATCGCCATCGCAAAAAACATCGATGAAGCACCTGTTTGTAGAAGAGCGGCTTGTCAAGTATTAAGCAAATCAATACCAATAGAAGAATGTGCAAAAATTATAAATGACCTATATTCACAAAATACTAGTGAATCAAATCGTTTGGCAATTGAATTCAGCGGAGATATTGAGTATCAACTTATAGATGATCAATTATTAGTAAACCTAGTGATTGAACACACAAAGGAAGAAAACAATGTTAGAGGTGTTCTTTGGCACTTAGAAACCAATTTTCCGCCACCAAGACTAGGCAGCTTACTTGATTGCTTAGCAGTTTCGGCAGAACAGCTTGGAGATCCAGATGATCGCCCAGGTAATGAAGGTATAACCGATTTTGCATATCAACTAATTATGCGATATTTGGCAACGAGCAATACTTCAGCTGAAAGATTATGGTCTTGGTTACGTCCTTTCAATAGCAATCAAGGCTACAGACCAGAAAGTCGTCAATATATCAATAATTTTTTCAAAGGAAATCGAGAACTACGAAATAATATCCAAAAAATTGTTTTGTTTGATAAATCAAATACCAACAGCATCTGGGAAAAAGCATGGGAATTGAGTAGAAGATCTGAAAGTCTACTTCCCAAAACAGATGAGGACATAGTTTTTCTGTTAGAAAATATTGGCGACTGTAAAGACATGTGGAGGGATGTAGTTAATTTAATCTCTTACAATTCAGAAATTAATCACATAGTGCGTAAAGCGGCTATACCCTATTGCAATACCAGTGAGGAAATAGATTGGATAAACAATCACCGTCCTAAAAAAACAGAGTGGGAAATACAACATGAAATTGAAGTCGCTGAGCGTAAAAATCAACGAGAGAGTGTACTTATTACGCTACGAAATGATTATGCAGAGCACCTAGAGGATATTAAAAGCGGCCATTATGGTTATCTTGTTAATCCTGCAAAAGCTTATTTAAATATTTTTTCAGATCTTGATAGAACAATCCCGGTAGATAAACGCATTTCAGAATGGTTAGGCGAAACAGTATCAGATGCTGTAAATATAGGATTCGAAACCTATTTATTTGTTGAACCTTTAAAGCCATCACCTGTAGAAATAGTTAATAGTTTGTTAAATAATAAGAGTTGGGATGCTGGATATATTGTTATAGCGGCATTATCTGAAAGAATTAGGAAAGGGATTGGATTAGATGATTTATCTAGCGAGAAATTGGTAGCAGGGCTTTTTCATCTATTAATATTGTATGTAGAGAATCGTGCAGAAATTGGAAACATCCAAAAAATAATAGCGAGAATACTAATATCTCGAGGACTTTGGAAGAAGACAATACGCCAGTATATTGAACCGCAACTTAAAGCGGGTCTAAACCAAGTTGACGGATTGGAATTGTTTTGTAGAGATTCTGAATTTTCATCTCAATCAACAGAATTAATTATAGAATGGTTAACTACCATTCCGAATCTTGAACAAAATGCTGAAATTCAATTGATAAATTGTGTATTTAATTCCGAACGCCCTGCAGAACTTATTCCTTATCTCAATTCAAGAATTGAAACTTCAGACAGCCCAACGATTAGACTTACTATAGATGCGATTGGTATTATAATCGATTTTGAAAAAAACAAGTTAAGGTTTGAAAATTCAACTATTGATAAAGATTTAATCTGGTATCTACGAGATTATACATACCGCAGACAGAATACTCAGTTAAAAATCCCCCTTGAATCAAGTCAAATCGAATGGATTATTTCAACTTTCAGAAAAATCTGGCCTGTATCACCTTCAACACGATCATCAGGTGACAGAAACCCTTCCGACGCTAGCAGTTATATTTTCCATTTAATACAGGTGCTTGGTCATTTTATAGATCAAAATTCAATAAATTCCGTAATCAGGTTAAAAAATGCAGAACAAGATGGGTATACGGAAATAATAAAATCAACAGCAGTTGAGCAAAAACAAAAACTTGTAGAAGCCACGTATCGAATGTCTACCGTAGAAGAAATCAAGGCGATTGTTTCTGATGCAACACCTGCATCTGTGTCGGATCTGCAAGAAATTATTCTTGAAGAGTTGGATATAGTCCAAAACAAAATTAAAAGTGACGATATCGATTCATGGAAAGGATTTTTTGACAGCAATGGCGTGCCTTTTGAAGAAGAAAGATGCAGGGATCATCTGGTTGGATTACTGCGTCAAAATGTTGAGGGTATTGAACTCATTCCGGAAGCCCATTTAGCTAACGATAAAGAAGTCGATTTCATCTGTACAACAAGCAAACTCCGATTACCTGTCGAAGTTAAAGGCCAATGGCATAAAGAATTATGGCATGCAGCAGATTCACAACTTGACCGACTATACGCTCAAGATTGGCAAGCAGAAAAAAGAGGAATTTATTTGGTACTTTGGTTTGGGAGTCAGGTACCTTCGAATAAAAAACTAAAGGGTAAAAATTGCCTATCTCCTAAAACAGCTAGTGAGCTTAAAGAAATGCTAATAGCCAATAATGAATGTACAAAAGATGGACGAGTTGCTGTTTTTGTTTTGGATATTGATAGATCAAAACCAGAAAGCTCATAATTATTAGAAATTGTCGCAATTTCAATAATTGCGCCATAACTGCGCCACTCTATTGAGGAATCACGACAATTATGAAGTCTAATCCTTTAACAATTCCAGCTGAATTCAACGGCATACAAAATCCGCTTCGCTTAACTTGGCGGGACTTGATTAAAAATACTGTTCGCGAAATTGTTATTGATAAAGTCACTGATCCGGTACCACACATAGAAAAAAATGTAATTGAGTCTGTACCTTTAGCAGATCAAGAAAACCTCAAAGCTCTGATTATTGATGAGTTACGTCGCCTGCATGAAGGAGTTCTCTCGCGCTATGGATTGAGGCCATCTGAGTTCAACAGCTGGAAGAACTTATAGACTCACAATTCCAATTCCGGAATAAACCGTCCGGTTTCGAGAGTTTTTCTTGCTTCAAACCCAATAAGCCTTGTTAATCACTGGTAAATCAATCTGCCAGTTTCTGGCACAAAATTTGTAATACAGCATCAACCCTTTTTATTCTTAAGGATTTATTGTGATTAAAAAATTAATTATTGGAAGTTTTCTGATTGCGGCTTTTAGTTCGGGTGTTTCAGCGCGTGAAATTGCCTTGACCTTTGATGATGCACCTACGCCGGATTCGGCGTTAATGACAGGCGCAGAGCGAACGGATAAATTGATTGGTGCGTTGCAATCGGTTGGGGTTAAGGATGTGATGTTTTTCGTTAAGGCGGATTATATTCATGACGAGAATCGCAAGCGCTTGTTGAAATTTGCAGACGCGGGGTTTCATTTGGCGAACCATAGTTATAGTCATAGATCGGCTGCACAAATTGCGCATGATGATTACCTGTCAGATGTTTATCGTGCGCATTTGTTGATTAATGATTTACCGAATTTTTTACCTTTCCATCGTTTCCCTTATTTACATGCCGGCAAAGACCAAACCTCGGTTGATTACTTGCAACAAGAATTGAAGGCTATGGGCTACCGCGATGGTTATGTCACTGTCGATAATTTTGATTGGTTGATTAGCAGCCTGTTAACCAAAGCGGTTGAAGAAAAGAAAAAAGTGGATCTTGATAAAGCACGTGATTTTTATGTGCAGACCTTGATTCGTTCAATTGAATTTTATGATGCCATTGCCCAAAAAACCTTAAAGCGCTCGCCACGTCATGTTCTACTGCTTCACGAAAACGATGCTGCGGCTTTGTTTGTTGACGATTTGGTAATTGAATTACGCAAGCAAGGTTGGACCATTGTCAGCCCGCAAAAAGCTTATCAAGATAAGATTGCCAAAACTTATCCTAAAACTCCATTTCAAAAACAAGGTCGTGTTGCTGCTATTGCGGCCAGCAAGGGTGTTCCAGAATCCGAATTGCGTCATGAATCTGAAAACGAAATGACATTAACTGAGGCATTTAATGCAGCGGGAATAGCAGAATGATGAAAAATATGTTTAATCAACCGCAAACTCAATATTGATATGCACTAGCTCGTCATGAATGCGCAGATGTTGTTTGTAAAATTCCGGATTGCGTTCGCGAGCATTTTTTAATGAGAGCATTACCGCGTATTGGTTTTGGGTCACACGCCAACAATGCAAATCTTTTATTTCGGCCGTGGCATCGACTTGCTGAAGCACTTCGCGAATTTCATCAACTACTGGTGCATCCATTTCCGCATCCAACAAACTGCGGCTGGTTGCTTTTAATAAACCGACCGACCATATGGCAACCAGAATAGAACCTGCAATTCCCATCACCGGATCCAACCAATCCGCGCCCCATAATTTTCCGCCGATTAATGCCACTATGGCTAATACAGATGTCAGCGCATCGGTGATCACGTGCAAATAAGCTGCACGCATATTTAAATCTTCATGCGAGTGGTGGTGATGGTCGTGATCATGATGATCATGTTCGTGATGATGATGTCCGTCCTTTAACCACCAAGCACAAATTAAATTCACCAGCAAACCAATCACCGCGATCGCAATCGCTTGATCATAATGAATCGCAACTGGTGACAATAATCTTTCGACCGAGTGATAAAACATCAAGACTGCAATTAATACCAACATCAATGCACTGGTGTAACCGCCGAGCACTTCCAACTTCCAGGTTCCAAAACTAAATCGCCCATCTTGCGCGAAACGTCGCGCTAACACATAAGCGCCCAACGCCAAGCCTAACGCGATTACGTGAGAACTCATATGCCATCCATCAGCCAACAAGGCCATAGAGTTGTAATACCAACCCCCGATTATTTCCAACAGCATCATAATTGCCGTCAGTATTAACGCACGCGCCGTATTTTTTTCCGCTAAAGGATTCGCGCGGGTTTCTATCGGATGATGACAGGTTTTATTTTGCATTTGTGCTCTCGTAGGTTGGGGTGCAAACCCCAACATTGGATCTAGATTAAAAATTTTGTTGGGGTTTGCACCCCAACCTACGTGTCTTGTGACAGCATCTGCTTTAAATCAGGATCAGAATTACATTTATCCATGAATAATTTGGTGTTTTTTGAATACAACAACGAACACTTTTGAACATCAATCAACTCCCATGAACCGATTTCTGCTTCGGAATATGTGATGACTATGCCCTTATTGTCCGACTGAAAGACTACCTTTCGAATTTGATGTAGATCTGGAAGATAAGAAAGATGATATTCAATTACGTAATTCAAATTTTGCTTTTCTGATGTCCTTGCACAACTGGCTATTCCCGATTTTTTCTTGCTTTTTCTAATCAGAAAACTTCTATCATAGTGTCCGCCATAAACTTTCCCACATTCTATAGGTAGCTCCGCTTGGAACAATATTGCATAGTTTGTTTTCGGCATACAACATGAAGAATCATCCTGATTTTCGTTTTGTTTCTGGTTGGCACAAGAACTTAAACATAGCGCAAATATAAACATCAAATATTTTGTAGAATGCATTTTCTCTTTTCCTAACGTACCCCAAAATAGTTAATTCTGCACTGGCCAGCATGCGGTCTTTATTCACAGACCTTCCAACATAGCCTTAGCCACAGCTTCAGCGACTTTAATGCCATCAACACCTGCCGATAAAATTCCACCAGCATAACCAGCACCTTCACCCGCTGGAAATAATCCTTTTGTATTCAGACTTTGTAATGTTTCGTTGTTACGTGTAATACGAACCGGTGAAGAAGTGCGGGTTTCAATTCCGGTGAGAATGGCATCTTTGCGATCGAAGCCGCGAATTTGTTTGCCGAATTCTGGCAGGGCTTCACGAATCGCTTCGATTGCATAATCAGGTAATGAGGGTGCGAGGTCGCCAAGTTTTATACCAGGTTTGTATGAGGGTTCTACTTCACCTAATTTTTGAGAAACTTTTCCGCGAATAAAATCGCCGACTAATTGGCCCGGCGCGCAATAATCACTGCCACCTAAAATAAATGCATGAGATTCCAATTTTTCTTGCAGCTCTACACCCGCAAGTGGATGACCCGGATAATCCTGCTCGGGATTTATGCCCACCACAATTCCCGCATTGGCATTGCGTTCGTTGCGTGAATATTGACTCATGCCGTTAGTCACCACACGATTGGCTTCTGATGTTGCAGCAACAACTGTTCCGCCAGGGCACATACAAAAACTGTAAACCGCGCGGCCATTTTTTGCGTGATGCACTAATTTATAATCGGCTGCGCCTAATTCAGGATGCCCAGCATATTTTCCTAAACGGGCTTTATCAATTAATGATTGGGGGTGTTCAATTCGAAAACCAATCGCAAAAGGTTTTGCCTCAACATACACACCTCGCTCATACAATTTTCGAAATGTATCACGCGAACTATGACCTAGAGCCAAGACAATATAACGGCTCTTAATCACTTCTCCATCGGCGAGTTGAACACCAGTCATCTGATGATTATCGATAATAAAATCAGTTACTCGATTTTCGAAACGAACTTCGCCGCCCAATTTTTTAATCTCTTCGCGCATGGTGGATACAACACCGGTTAACCGGAAGGTTCCAATATGCGGTTTACTGACAAACATAATTTCTTCAGGCGCACCCGCACGCACAAATTCGTGCATCACTTTGCGGCCATAAAATTTTGGATCTTTAATTTGGCTATAAAGTTTTCCATCCGAAAAAAGACCCGCACCACCCTCACCAAATTGTACGTTGGATTCCGGTGTCAGAATTTTCTTTCGCCACAAAGCCCAAGTGTCTTTGGTACGACTGCGCACATCTTTTCCACGTTCCAACACTATGGGTTTGAAACCCATCTGTGCCAGCGTTAACGCAGCGAATAATCCACAAGGGCCAAAGCCAATGACGATTGGCCTTTCTGTTATGTCATCGGGCGCTTTTGTTACAGGATAATACTGAGTGTCAGGAGCAGGCCGAATGTTTTTGTCATCTGCAAAACGTGCCAGCACTTTTTCGTTATGCTTAAGTTTGACATCAACAATATAAACGAAGGTGATTTCACTATTTTTTTTGCGGGCATCGTAGCTGCGTTTAAACACAGTGAAATCGAGCAGATCCGCCTCTTTAATTTTCAAGCGCTCAAGTATCGCTTCACGTAAAGCTTCTTGCGGATGATCTAATGGTAACTGCAGTTCGGTAATACGAATCATGGTAACGTCCTGGCCGGTGACTCCGGCAAAGGTGGTTGTATTGGCAAAACAAGTTTGTGGGGTAGAATAATAACCTCTAGCGCATAAATCAAATAATTACCCCAAGGACTCACAAATGAAATTATTGTACGAAGCATCGAATTCCCTCGAAGCTCATATGATTTTAAATCTGTTAGAGCAAGAGAGTTTGACTGCCAGGCTTGATGGGGAGCATTTACAGGGAGGTCTTGGTGAGCTTCCTGCAGTAACAATCAGAGTGATGATTGAAGAAGCACATTTTGAAGCGGGTAAAAAAATTATCGACGAATGGATAAAAGAGCAGCCCTCTCCTGATCCAAAGGTATCACCAAAAAAATTGAATTTTGGTGCAGTTGCGGTTGGCTTTTTTGGCGGCGTAATCGTTACTGCCATCTACCTACAACTTCCTATCAATGTCGATGGAATTGACTATAACAGTGATGGAAAGTTAGATGAAACTTGGGAAACACATAACTATCAAATATCCAAAACTAAACTTGATCGCAATCTTGATGGAAAATTTGATTTAATTACGAAGTACACTTTAAAAGGACATCCTGACTACCAAAAATCCGATGAAGATTTTAACGGAACTTTTGAAACAAAAATTGAATACCGAAATGGTAATCCTATCCAACGGGAATCAGATACTGAAGATGTAGGTGTTATTGATTACATTGTAACTTTTGAGAATGGAATTCTTGAGACTGAAACTTATATTGATCTCGTTACAAGAAAGCCTGCGAAAATAAATTATTTTGGAGCTTTTGGGGTTGAAAAGTCTGAAATAGATTCCGATCGTGATGGCCAGTTAGACACAATTTACGAATATGATGCGATTGGAGAGATAGTCAAACAATACAAAAAGGATGTATCACATGACTAAACCCAAAGAACCATCAAAATTTCAAGTCGAACCCTGTTGTTCTTTCTGTGGCAAAACCCGTAAAGAAGTAAAACATTTATTAGCATCGCAATTAAATGCTGCTTTTATCTGTAATGAATGTGTTGCTAAAAACATGCAACAGGAAAAAAATAAATCATGAAAATAGTACTCTTACCGGGCATGGATGGAACAGGGCTCTTGTTTAAGGATTTTATTCGAGCCTCTCCGCTTGACTGTTTAGTTTTGAGTTTGCCAGAGAGTGGGGAGCAATCGCACAAGGCACTGTCTGAAATTATGGTTAACAATTTACCGACGGACGCTTATGCCTTAGTGGCGGAATCATTTTCTGGTGGGTTAGTTCCTTATTTAATTCAAAGCGCTAAGGTTAAACCTCAAGCAATAATATTAGTGGCGAGCTTTTTACATTCACCAAGGCCATTGCTGGCAAAGTGTGTTTATTATCTGCCTTGGAAAATTTTGCTGAAAATTCCAGGTGCAAAATGGATTGTAAAATATTGGTGCATGAATCAATCGTCAGCGAATCAATTTCAACAGCTGTGGACTCTGCTGTGTGAAATGGATATGAATTTAATGAAGCGACGTTTATTCGCCATTCGGGAATTGGATATTCCTGAATACAAAACGGATATACCAACACTCTGTTTAATGGCCGCTCAAGATAAACTGGTTCCATATTGTCTCTCTAATGATTTGGTTCGCTGTTTTTCTCGGCTGAAAATATTATCAATCACTGGCCCGCATTTTTTAATGCAAGCAAACCCTGACGAATGTGCAACAGAAATAGTGACTTTTATGAAAGAACTAGAAGAGAGTCGATATTCTGTTTGCCAGTCTGATTGACTTGGGTTATCGCAATCTGTGTTTGTACGATGGTTCATGGGCTGAATGGGGCGCTGATGAGTCTTTGCCGATTGCTAAAGCTAAAGATGCTTAATCCTTAACAAACGTAAAGTTCTAAAAAATTCAGATCCAAACAGATGTAAATGGTTACATCAATAGTTAATATGGTAATTCACATCTAATAACTAGAGAGGCACCATGAAAACACACAAACACCTACTTATCCCTTTTCTGAGTTGCACACTCATTGGCTGCGGCGGTGGTGGTGGAGGCGGTGGAGGAAATACAACGCCTACACCGACATCCATTGCGCCAAGCTCTGTAGCAAGCTCATCAGTTGCAACATCGTCCAGTGTGGTTGCCAGTTCTGTCGCGAGCTCAATTGCAAATAGCTCTTCCAATAGCTCGTCTGCCAATACTTCAGCCAGTATCAGCAAATTTATTGTGGTGGATCAGTTTGGTTATCTACCGGACGCACAAAAAATTGCGGTAATTCGCGACCCGGTAAGGGGATATGATGCTAACGATGCTTTCGTACCCAGTGCCAATCTAACCTTGGTCAATCTGGATAATAATCAAGTGGTGTTAACAGCAGCACCTGCGGTCTGGAATTCCGGTGCAGAAGATTCATCTTCTGGTGATAAAGCCTGGTGGTTTGATTTTTCCAGCGTCACCACACCGGGCAATTACGCTGTGTTTGATTCAGCGCAAAATATTCGATCACCTGGATTTAAAATTGCGGCCGATGTTTACAAGCCTGTGTTGAAAGAAGCCTTCAGAACTTTCTTTTATCAACGTGCCGGTTTTGCAAAAGCAGTTCCCTATGCAGAAGCCGCATGGGCAGATACCGCAAGTCATATAGGCGCAGGGCAAGACACGCAAGCAAGAATTTATAATGATAAAAATAATGCGGCGACAGAAAAAGATTTATCCGGTGGTTGGTACGACGCGGGTGATTACAACAAATACACCACTTGGGCGGCAGAATATGTGATCACACTGTTGCATGCCTATATCGAAAATCCTGAAGCTTGGGGTGACGATTTTAATATTCCTGAATCTGATAACGACATTCCCGATATTTTGGATGAAGTGAAATGGGGGTTGGATTGGCTAATCAAAATGCAAAATGCTACAGGTAATAATTCTGTATTATCAATTGTGGGTTTGTCGCACAAAAAAGCTAACGATACAGACGCAAGCCCACCTTCTTCTGCAACAGGCCGGAGTTATTACGGTTCAGCCTCAACTAATGCCACTATGTCGACTGCTGCTGCGTTTGCATTCGCGAGCAAAGTGTTGAAAGATTCTAACATCACCAACCTTTCAACTTATGCCGATGATTTAAAAACTCGCGCAGAAAATGCGTGGATATGGGCAGTCGCTAATCCAAATGTAACACTCTTCAATAACGATGATTCAAGACAGCCCGGTAGCGGTGGATTGGGTGCAGGGCAACAAGAGCCGATTGTGTGGGACACGGGTTTACCGAATCTAAAAGATAGAGCTACAAAAAAACGAATTGCAGCTATTTATTTGTATGCAGCAACAAACACTGTGGAATACAAAACCCACATTGAATCAAATTACACTGAAGCAGATCTGGAAAATTTTGCAGATGCATTTCGCGAATTTGAAAATACGGCGTTACTCTATTACGCAAATCAAAATGGCGTAACACTAACCGTTGCTAGCAACATAAAAACCCGGTTTAACAATGCAATGAATTCAAACGACAACTGGAATGCAATGACCAACAAACGCGATCCTTATTTAGCATTTATTAACGCTTACACTTGGGGCAGCAACAGCACTAAATCGGGTAAGGGCAGCATGTTTATGGATGTGATTGAATACAATGTTGGAAGTTTTAATGCTACGCAAGCAAAAAATAATGCATTAACTTATGTGAATTATTTGCACGGTGTTAATCCACAAGGCATGGTGTATTTATCCAATATGTATGCATTGGGTGTACACAGTTCAGTGAATGAGTTTTATCACAGCTGGTTTAGTTACAACAGTTTGGTATGGGACAGCGTTGGCACTTCAACATTCGGCCCGGCGCCGGGTTTTCTCACTGGCGGTCCGAATCCAAGTTACAACTGGGATACCAACCGTTGCGGCACCGGAACAACATCAACGGGTCAAGGGTGTAATTCAACTATTCCAGCACCACCTTACGGGCAACCTGCACAAAAATCCTATAAAGATTTTAATGATACCTGGCCATTAAATTCTTGGTCAGTGACAGAAAATTCTTGCGGATATCAATCAAATTATTTGAGGTTATTGTCGAAGTTTGTGAATTGATAGTTCTTTTGTGAAATATTTTCTCTTGAAATAAAAAACGCCCATAGCGGCGTTTTTTATCGTTGAACCAATACTGAAAAAACTGTGTTTTTAGATTGTGAAATGGGACAGGCTGAAGGCATGAGGTGCTACATATTCAGGATAACAACTAATAAAATAACGCCAAATTTACAACAGAATAAATCGCACCAAAACTGAAATAATATTCGAGGTACCATCGAGGGATACGGAAGTCTTTGGCGAAATTGGGATCAGTAAAATCTGTGCCGCGAAATATAAGCCAGGTATAAGCGCAAGCGACCAGATAATTCACCAAAAAGATCAAACAACTGATAATTTTCCAGCCGGAAAGATTCCAACCCCAAAGCCCCAAGCAACAAACAATTAACCAAGCGAACTCAAGGCTGGTTGTCCAGAGTAAACGCTTGTCGAATATCCAGTAGTCATTAGATTTCAGGAGGATTTTTGCTTCATAAACACAGAGAGCGCCCATTAAAGCGCTCAATAAGTGGAAATATTCTTGAATAAATGCAGACATAATGATCACTGAGATTCTTGCCTAACGGCGCAATTGGCACCAGTTTACCTTATTTTGGATAAGGTGATTTTGTATTTTTTTTGACTGACTGATGTTATATTTCGCGTCTTGTTTAATACCAAGAGTTTGGATTCATGAGTGAAGTATTAATTCTGCAAAATCAAGCCAAGTTGTTTTTAGGAAAACAAAATCAGTGGTTGGATGGACGGGAATTGGCGCTCTTATATAAAACCGAGCATAAAGATGAAGCAGTGAATCAGGTCTTTGAGGCTAGCTCAAAAGATTATACCCAGCGGATTAAAATTATTAGCTGTCCTGTGAATGAAAAAGGTTTACCGATTATTGACCCGGAAATTATGCCGGAACCGATTCCTAAACAAGTCCGCGATTTATTTGAAGATGAGGTTGCGGCACAAGAGAGTACAAATTAGTGACAGGGTTTTCTTTAGCTTTTTCTCAAACAAAAGATCTTTTTAAACAAGCAGCTACTAATGTCAGCTTGTGTGAAATTTTACGTGGCCTGGAAAAAGAAAGTTTGCGGATCACGCCGCAGGGGACTTTAGCAAAAACACCACATCCATCGACTTTAGGCTCGGCACTGACACACCCTAAAATCACCACGGATTACAGCGAAGCCTTGTTGGAGTTTATAACTCCTCCACTGAAGGATACAAAAAATCTTCTGAATGAATTAAATCGCATCCATCGTTATACCTTTGCACAAATCGATTCACAAAAAGAAATGCTTTGGCCTAGCAGCATGCCTTGCCAGTTAGGTAAGGATGATGAGATTCCCGTTGCACAATATGGATCATCCAATTCAGGAAAAATGAAAACTGTTTATCGTTTGGGTTTGGGGCATCGTTATGGCCGCTCAATGCAGACTATCGCGGGCATTCATTACAATTTTAGTTTGCCCGATAGTTTTTGGAAGGCGTTAAACGATTTGCATCAACCCAAATCTGATGAATCGTTACAGGATTTTAAAACACGCGGATATTTTGCATTAATTCGAAATTTTCGTCGTTATTTTTGGTTGTTAATTTATTTGTTTGGGGCATCGCCTGCCGTCTGTTCGTGTTTTATTAATAACCGACAACATCAATTAAAGCTTTTTCCATCTGCGGGACACACACATTATTTGCCCTTTGCCACTTCTTTGCGCATGGGTGATTTGGGTTATCAAAGTGATGCGCAAAAAAAACTGGCGGTCAATTACAATAATATTCAGGACTATTTACGCACGCTTTGCCATGCAATCACCGAAACGCATCCTGCCTATTCTGCTATAGGGTTAAAAGATCAAGAAGGGCACTATCAACAACTGAACGATAGCTTGTTGCAAATTGAAAACGAATTTTATTCCAGTATTCGCCCCAAGCGCACTACGCAGCGCGGTGAAACCGCTTTACAGGCGTTACGTCTGCGAGGTGTGGAGTATATTGAAGTCCGTTGTGTGGATTTAAACCCTTATGAGCCTTTGGGTATTACGGAAACGCAAATCCAATTGATGGACGCATTTTTGTTGTATTGCGTTTTAAGTCCGAGCCCGGAAACGGATGAACAAGAATTTTATCAAGGGCAGGAAAATCAGCGCCGCATAGTCAATACAGGTCGTGAACCCGGATTGCAATTACTGCGCGGGGAAAATCAGGTTTTCATGAAAGACTGGGCCTTGGAAATTCTGCAAGATTGTTTGCACTGCGCCGAGTTGTTGGATCAGTCTGCCAATTCGCAATCTTATCAATCTGCAGTGCGGGAACAAATCAACAAAATACATCAACCGGAATCAACACCATCCGCCAAGATTTTGCGTGAAATGCAGGAGCAGAAAAAAAGTTTCTATGAATATACCCATGCTCTGGCCGAACAACATGCCAAGTATTTTTCACAGCAACCTTTAGCAGATGACTTGTTACAGGAATATACCAAGCTAGCTGAAGAATCTTTAAAAGAGCAGGCTGCATTGGAAGACAATCAAACCATGAGTTTTGATGAATACTTGCAAGGATATTTTGCTCAATATCAAGCTTGCCAGTGTTGTTGACTTAACCCCCTCCTAACCTCCCCCTTCGTAAGGGGGTGAACTACTTCTGCACGACAAAATTATTGAAAAATAAATCCGATGCAGGGCCAGCATGTTCATCTTTGTGTTTATCCTGCTCGTCTGACTTTTCCTCATCATCGTCTTTCGATTTGCTTTTTTTGTCTTTGGACTTTTTATCCTTATCGGATTTTTTCTTGTCCTTTTTATCTTTTTCTTTTTTGTCTTTCTTTTTATCTTCCGCTTCAGGGGCTTTATCAATGGCATGAAGGGCTTTGTTGATTTCAGCTAACGCAAACAGGCGAAGTTTTTCTTTGCCTTCGGCTGTAGCGACACTCTCTTCGGTTTGTTGACTCAAAATGCTAATTAATTTGTCGCGAATCAAGGGCAAATGATGAGTAATTTCTGTGGCGCCATGCATATCTTCAGTGCGAATGGAAATTTCGGCTTTGATATAACGCATCTTCGCTTCACCACCGTAATTGACAATTAAGGGCGGTTTAACATCAATGTAGTTAACCCCCTCAGCAAATGCAGGGCCACCACCACCAGAAGCCAAAGTCGACAAAGACAAAAATGGCGCAATAAGCAACAATAAGTATTTCAGTAATAAACGCATATTCAAAACCTATAGAGCGAACTTTTCTTAAGCATAGTTCATCTAACGAATTGCGATTACCCGACCCTTTGCTTACTATGGATTTTTTTATCGGAACCTCATTATGTTTTCTTCTCGCAACTTACATTGGGCGATTTTTCTCTATGTAACAGCCTTGATTCTCTTCGCTGTTTATTCTGAACATGTGATGGAAATGATTCCTTGTTCTTTGTGTATCACCCAGCGTTTCTTTTTTATATTAGTGGGCGTGATGGGATTAATCGCTGCCCTACATAACCCCAAAGCATGGGCTCGCAAACTCTACCCAAGCCTGGGTTTCTTGTTCGCATTGATAGGTGCTGCTTTTGCCGCGCGGCAACTCTGGCTGCAAAGCTTGCCTGAAGATCAAGTACCAGCCTGTGGCCCTGGGCTTTCTTATATTCTGGAGGCCTTCCCACCCGTTGAAGCATTGAAGCTCTTATTAAAAGGTGACGGTAACTGCGCTCATGTGGATCTGATTCTGGGTTTGAGTTATGCCCTTTGGTCTTTGCTGGCCTTTGTATTCTTGTGCTTGATGAATCTGTTTTTGGTGTTTCGTAAACAATAATGCCCGATAACCTAAAACCATTGATAACAACATTTCTGATGAAAGGATCCTTATGAATCTGCTAAGCAAATTGTTGTTGGTGTGGATGCTAGGGTCTTTGATTGGCTGCGCATCCATGAGTAAAGAGGAATGCCTAAATGCCAATTGGAAGAGCATTGGCTACGAAGATGGCAGTGTCGGTCGGCCAGAAATGACGATACAGGCACATCGTAAAGCCTGCGCCAAGATCAATGTCGTACCGGATTTGAACCTTTACCAACAAGGTCACAAAGAAGGGGTGAGAAGCTATTGTAAAAAAACCACAGCCTATCAGCTGGGCGTAAAAGGCGGAGCTTATTATCAAGTCTGCCCGCCAGATTTGGAGCCCGCATTTCTTCAAGCCTATCGAGTTGGACAAGAGCTGTTTGCCATTACGCAACAAATGGATCAAGTTGAACAAGCCATTTCAGGCTATGAATCCAGTATTGATCATCTGTTAGACCAAAAAGCAGAACAGCAACAATCGATAGTAAATGCGGGTAGTTCCTCGAAAGAAAGACGTGTTTATCTGAACGAAATAGACCGAATAGAAGACGAGATTCGTCGCTATGAGCATGATATTCGCGACGCCGAGCATGAGCTGGATCATCTGGCACAGGATTACGCGAAGCTTCAGGCCGAACATCAGCGAATGGGTTATTAAACTTGCCCAAATCACGGCTTTGGCCTATTGTGAAACAGATTCCATAACTTGATAAATGTAGGATTTTTCCATGCTAGAAAATTGTAAGAGTGCCAAAGAGCGTTGGGGCGGCGTGAATGAAATCATCGACCGTTGGTTGGAAGAACGTCAGCAGCTACTGGTGCAGTATTGCAGTCTGAGCGGTTTGGAAGCGGCCGAATTGAGTGGCCAACAGCGTGGCGATAAA
Source organism: Cellvibrio sp. (assembly GCA_016712405.1). GTDB lineage: Bacteria > Pseudomonadota > Gammaproteobacteria > Pseudomonadales > Cellvibrionaceae > Cellvibrio. The sequence continues at coordinate 35,897 of JADJRD010000002.1, forward strand.
CTCAAGGAGGTTTGCCAAATCCTGGTTGATTATGTGTCTGCCGGGCATTTTGAAATTTATGATCAATTGATCAAAGAAGGCCGTGAATTTCAGGACAATGATGCATTACACGAAGCCGGAAACCTCTATAAAACCATCGATAAAACCACCGAAAAGCTCTTAGATTTTAACGATAAATACCTCGAAACCGATGACCTCAGCAGTATTGATACTGACTTGTCCCGCTTGGGCGAAACTCTGGAAACTCGTTTTGCAGCGGAAGACAGAATGATCGCCGTGTTGCATACCTCGCATAAAGATCTGGTTGTTTAGTCCTCAATTACGCCTGGACTGACTTGCTTGTTCCTACATTCATGTATAGTTTATCTAGACATTTTTGGAGGTGAATATGAAAGTTTCAGTGGTTGATCTCAGGTACAAAATGAATGATGTGCTCAAAGCGTTGGATCGTAATGAGGATGTCAGCATTTTGTACCATGGTAAATTGAAAGGCATTATCAAACCACAAAATGCGATAGCACCCCAAAAAATCAAAATCACTGATCATCCTTTTTTTAACATGAATGGATCAACGGACTCTGTCGAGGATGAAATGAATCGGCTGCGTGGAGGGAGATATGAATGATATTTGATACGGACATCTTTATCTGGATACAGCGTGGGAATCTGAAAGCCGCCAAAATCATGGAAAAAGAAGAACAGCGGTTTCTCTCGTTACAAACCTACCTTGAGCTGCTGCAAGGTGCTAAAAATAAATCCCAACATCTTGATACATTGGCATTTCTTAAAGACTTTGATTTCAAGATCCTGCCATTAACTGAAAATATCGGCCATCGGGCGGCGGTTTATGTCGAGGAATACGCTATATCGCATGGTGTGCGAGCGGGCGATGCCATTATTGCGGCTACAGCCGTTGAACATAACATGCAACTTTGCAGCAGTAACGCCAAGCATTTCAAAGCGATAAAAGAATTAAGACTGAAAGTGTTTACTCCCTGATCTTTCATTGCTCAAAAATAAACCTTGCCAAAAAGTTTCGATCAACTAGAATATCTTTCGTTTCGAAACTTACGGTAAGGAATCATGACCAAACGCAACACCCAACAGCGCCGCAGAGCGATCATTGAACGCCTGAACTCCGCAGGTGAAGTCAGTGTTGAGGCATTGGCGGAGCAATTTGCCACTTCCGAAGTTACGATTCGTAAGGATTTGGGTGCGCTGGAGTCCAATGGTTTGTTGTTACGTCGTTATGGGGGTGCAGTTCCTGTCCCTCAAGAGCTAATTCAAGACCCTTCCGCCGAAAAAGTTTCACAGCGAAAGCAATCGATTGCCAAAGCGGCCGCCCAGCTGATCCGCGACCATAACCGGATTATCCTCGACAGTGGCAGTTCCACCACCTCCGCCCTTTTACCCGAGCTTTCGCACAAGCAAGGTTTGGTGGTCATGACCAATTCATTGAGCATTGCCAATGCGCTGCGCGAACTCGAAAACGAACCCACTATTTTGATGACTGGCGGCACTTGGGATCCAAAGTCCGAAGGTTTTCAGGGGCAGCTTGCCGAACAGATACTAAGATCTTACAACTTTGATCAATTTTTTATCGGTGCAGACGGGCTGGATTTAACGCGCGGCACCACGACCTTTAATGAACTTTATAGTTTGAGCCGTGTGATGGCAGAAGTCGCACGCGAAGTGATTGTGATGGCCGAGTCAGACAAAATCGGCCGCAAAATTCACAACCTAGAATTGCCTTGGTCAGTGATTAAAGTGCTGGTCACTGACGCGGATATTTCAGCGCAAGACAAACAAAAAATTGAACAGCAAGGTGTGCAAGTGATTACCAGTTAACCCCCCTCCCAGCCTCCCCCTTCACAAGGGGGAGGAGCTAAGTTCCTCCCCTTTCGGAGGGGAGGGTTAGGGTGGGGTGTGTTTAATAAGTTTTAAATTTAATTTTCAAATCTCAAAGGAGATAACTTATGTGTGGAATAGTCGGTGCAGTAGCACAACGTGATGTGGTGGATATTCTGGTTGAAGGCTTACGCCGTTTGGAATATCGCGGATATGATTCTGCCGGTGTTGCGGTAGTCAATGGATCTGGCGAATTACAACGTTTGCGTCGCCTCGGAAAAGTCAAAGAATTATCTGACGCGGTAAAAGCACAACCAACACCTGGCGGCACTGGTATTGCGCACACTCGTTGGGCAACTCACGGTGAACCAAGCGAACGCAATGCGCATCCACACGTTTCCAAAGAACATATTGCGGTAGTGCACAATGGCATTATCGAAAATCACGCGCCTTTGCGCACGCAATTGCAAAACGAAGGTTATGTATTTACATCGGACACTGATACCGAAGTGATCGCCCACTTGGTACAAAAAGAATTAAAGCAAGCCAATGATTTATTAACCGCCGTACAAAAAACGGTAAAACAATTACACGGCGCTTATGGCACAGTGTTGATGGACAAAAATGATTCGTCACGTTTAGTGGTTGCCCGTTCCGGTTCGCCTTTGGTGATTGGTTTGGGAATTGGCGAAAACTTTATTGCATCTGATCAGTTGGCTTTATTGCCAGTCACTCGTCGTTTTATCTTTTTGGAAGAAGGTGATGTTGCGGAAATCACTCGCACCAGCATCAAAATTTTTGATAAAGATGGCAAAGCGGTAGAGCGTCAAATTCACGAATCAACCGCCAGTTACGATGCCGGTGATAAAGGCCAGTATCGTCACTTTATGCTGAAAGAAATCTACGAACAACCGAATGCTGTGTTGAATACACTGGAAGGTCGTTTGAGTAATGATTCAGTGATGGACGAAACTTTTGGTAATGGCGCTGCTGAATTATTCAAAAAAGTAAAACACATTCAAATCGTCGCTTGTGGTACTAGCTACCATTCGGCTATGGTCGCACGTTATTGGTTGGAAACTTTTTCCGGTATTTCGTGCAATGTCGAAATCGCCAGCGAATTCCGCTACAGAAAATCTTTTGTACAACCTAACAGTATGGTTGTGACTATCAGTCAATCAGGTGAAACAGCAGATACATTGGCTGCATTGCGTTTAGCAAAAGAATTAGGTTATTTGGGCAGCTTATCGATTTGTAACGTGGCCGGCTCTTCATTGGTGCGTGAATCAGATCTTGCATTTATGACTCGCGCTGGTGCAGAAATTGGCGTGGCCTCAACCAAAGCCTTCACCACACAATTAGTCGGTTTGGCGATGTTGGTATTGGCAATCGGAAAATACAATGGCCTTTCGGCAGCTGATCAAAAAGAAATGGTGGCGGCATTAAAAAATCTGCCTGCAAAATTGGAAGAATCTTTAACACTGGCATCACAAATCGAAGCACTCGCAGAAGAATTTGCAGATAAACATCATGCATTATTTTTAGGTCGCGGTGATCAATACCCAATTGCAATGGAAGGTGCGTTGAAGTTAAAAGAAATTTCCTACATCCACGCCGAAGCTTACGCAGCAGGTGAATTAAAACATGGCCCACTCGCTTTAATCGATGCACACATGCCAATCATCGTGGTCGCACCTAACAACGATTTGTTGGAAAAATTAAAATCCAACGTCGAAGAAGTGCGCGCCCGCGGCGGTATTTTGTATGTGTTTGCGGATGTTGATGCGCACTTCAAATCCGACGCCACTATGCGCGTAATTAATGTGCCGCATATTCATCCCTGGTTAGCACCGATTCTCTACACAATTCCTTTGCAATTGCTGAGTTACTACGTGGCGATTATTAAGGGGACAGATGTGGATCAGCCGAGGAATCTTGCCAAGTCGGTGACTGTGGAGTAAAAAGTGCTACTGTGACACACACAAGCGCGCCCTTTTTCACGACAAACATTTCAAGAGCGCTTGATTTTGGGAATGAGCACCTGTTGGAGAGCGCAATGGCGAACGGTAAAGTGTTAAGACAACTTATTAAAGCAGGTGCTAGTGGCGATTCCGAAGCCTTTCGTCGCGCATCCGAAGCCGTAATACAGGATGAGCGCCAGAAGCAACACCACCTGCTGGCAAATGACCTCGAGCAAATGCTGTATGGCGAATACTTGAAGCCTGTAAAACAGCGTGGTCGGAGCGTACTGCCCATCCCGCCTGTTGATAAAGAGCGTGGGCTTCCCTTGCTAGACATACGTCAGGCTCAAAGACCTTTGGAAGAGATGGTTTTGTCGGAGTCCAGCAATACCGCCATAGAAGAACTACTGGAAGAGCACCGCCGTGCGGATGTGTTGCGCAGTTTTGGCATGAAACCGTCGGGGAGAGTTATTTTTCATGGGCCGCCAGGTTGCGGTAAAACTCTAGCTGCGGAAGTGATCGCATTTGAACTTGATTTACCGCTAGCAATTGTCCGCCTTGATGCACTGGTTTCATCGTTTCTGGGTGAAACAGCCGCCAATCTTCGGAAGGTCTTTGATTTCATTGCTGAATACCCAATGGTTGCACTGTTTGATGAGTTTGATGCAATTGGTAAAGAGCGTTCAGATTCTGGTGAGCACGGCGAATTACGCAGAGTAGTGAATGCGGTACTTCAAATGATGGATGCCTATCAAGGTAAAAGCCTCATTCTCGCAGCGACCAATCATGAGCAAATTTTGGATAGCGCCATTTGGCGGCGCTTTGACGAAACAATTGATTTTCCATTGCCTAATAGAGATCAGATAAAACAAATCCTGTCTTTGAAGCTACGTGGCGTTCGCAGACAATTTGAATTAGATGAAAAACCACTTTTAGATTTGTTTGGCAATCGTAGCGGTGCAGATATTGAAAGAATAGTACGCAGAGCGGTTAAGCGAATGATTTTGCGTAGTCAGGAATTTTTAACGGTCAAAGATTTGAAACAGGCTGCATCACGGGAAGATTAATTAAGACTCTATAAGGACAGAATATGACTGATTTTGAACATCTCAGGATCGAGAGAGAACCACTCGAAAATGATCGCCGCACACGAAGAACAAATATACCTCGCCACCCAAGGGGCGACCTTGGTGGACATGGCCAGAAATTAACAAATGATTTAACACAAGCCTTCCGGTTTGCTCAGCAGCAGCAAACCTCTCGCCCTGGTAATTTTGTACTGAAGTTACGTTACGTTGGGCATCTTGATATTAGCCATTTGCACAGATGTCTTTGTCCAATAATTAGTGATACTGACTAATAAATAGTGATACTGGAAAATAATTAGTGATACTAGCCCAGATTTAGCTTATAGTTTGACCAAACTGACGCTAACCTGGGCTTTTTAATGTCTAAAAATCCTGAAAAAACTAAGCAAATCAAGGAGAAAGCTCAAAGGAAGATAGAGGCGCGCTTTGAGCAAGGCCTGATTCTGGCTCTGGCAGAGCTTACAAACCCTTTATTCACGTCAGAGATATTCCATCAAAAGGTCGTTCCCATCGGATTCCAAGCGTTACAGTAGGCCGGGTACATCAACTCCTGTCTGACCTCGAGTTACATGTATTACTCCAATTGGATTGGCACGAACATGTTGTCGATATTAGGGAACAGTTCCCGATTCCTCTCGAAGCATCACAAACAATTGCCAATGAAATGGCTATTGCTCATCACAGTTACCAAGGAACAGATGAGATTGTCACGACCGACTTTTTAGTTGATTTGGACTATGACGGAAAAATAGTTCGACGCGCAATTTCTGTGAAATATGCAGATGCTCTTGATGATCCAAGAGCATTGGAAAAATTGGAACTTGAGCGACGTTATTGGCTATCCAAAGATATTCCCTTTTACTTAGTCACCGAAGTCGAAATCCCTGAGTTGCTAAAGAAAAACGTTCACTGGTTCCATCCCTACATTAACCATTTTGACCTTTCTTCAGCTGAGCAACATGAGTATTTCAATTTATTTTTGACAGCAATTAATAAACACCCATCTCAAAAACTAACGGACATTACCACTAAGCTGGATGATGAATATAACGTTCAAGCCGGTGATCATCTGGCTATGATGCGGCATTTACTTGCTCAACGCGCATTCCTCTTTGATTTAGAAAAATTAACGATAAAAAACCTACGGGCAAGAGACATCACTCCTTCGCAACATTGGATTGAGGAGACTTATGAATATGCTGTTGGTGAATGATGTTTATCAATATCTCAGTCGGCGTTATCGCATTCTATGGAAAGCTCAAGAGATTATTTATTGGATTGACATCGATCAGGAGAAAGCATTGCCTGAACAAATTTCATTTGATGTTTTGGTCGGCTATTTATCTGATGAACAAATGCATTTTATTGAAGATCCATTTGAATCAAAAATTTTGAATCCCACTAAACAATCGCAATGGGCTAAGAATATACAACAAAAAGCATGGGCCATGATTGAAAGACATGTCAATAATGAACCTGCCATTTTTGATCGCATTCAGCGTGGCAAGATGGTTCAGGAAATGGCTTATGAATTTTCGACAACAAAGGCGCTAATCTATCGGAAGCTGCGGGTGTATTGGCAAAAAGGCAAAAGTCCGCAAGCCCTATATCCAGATACCAGTACCAAAGGGGGACCAAATAAACCAAAGAGTATCAGTGATAAGAAAAAAGGTCGACCAAGAAAGAATTCGATTGGCGAAGGTATAAACATTACACCGGAAATTCAATCGGTGTTTCGCACGATAATTGATGTGCATTATATGAATACCGACCAAAACTCAATTCGGTATGTTTACAGAAAAGCGTTATTTGCATTGGGTTTTGACGCATCAAAAAAATCGGAAACGCAATTAGCAGATGCACCAACCTACAAACAGTTTTACTATTTTTTGCGGCAGGAAATAAGTACTACTGAAAAAGCTAAAAAGCGATTTGGTGATATAACTTATGATAAGGACTTACGTCCGGTTTTGGGTACCTCTACTGCAGGAGCTATGGGCCCAGGTAGTCAATATCAGATAGATGCGACTATTGGTGATATCTATCTGGTCGATGAAGAAACACGAACCCGCATTATTGGTCGCCCGGTCATATATATTGTTGTTGATGTATTTAGTCGGTTAATTACAGGTATTTCAGTTGGACTTGAAGGCCCTTCTTGGGTAAGTGCAATGTTCGCGTTGGCGAACACGATGTTTGATAAAGTTCGATACTGCGCTCGATATGGGATTACTATAAAACCTGAAGACTGGCCAGTAATTGGTAAGCCTGAATCGATCCTGGCAGACAGAGGTGAATTACTGGGCAGCACCATTGAAATTCTCAGCGAATCACTTTTCATCGATATTCAAAACACACCTTCTTTTAGAGCGGATTGGAAAGGCATTGTTGAAAGATATTTCAAAACTCTGCAGGCAAACTTTAAACCCTATGTCGAGGGTTATGTCACTGACACTACCGTAAAAAAAAGAGGTGGTTCAGATTATCGACTGGATGCTGAGCTGACCCTCACTGACATAACTAAAATTATTATTAATTGTGTGGTGATCTACAACACTACGCATGACATGACTTATTACGACGCAGACAAAGATATACCACCTGAATTACCACTTATACCTCTAGCTTTGTGGAATTGGGGTGTGCAGCACCGCACAGGGAAACTGAGATCAGTTAACGAAGAACTCGCAGCAGTAAATTTAATGCCACATAAAGAAGTTTCAATTACTGAATATGGTATTTATATTTTTGGTTGTTATTACAGTTCAGCTTACGCTATCAAGGAAGGCTGGTTCGAGCGTACGGGTGCCAAGAGTTCGAAAGTAGTTGTGGCGTATGACCCCCATAACACCAATGCTATCTATCTCCGCCCAGGAGGGAGGTACGATACTTTTATTAAATTTGAATTAACAGAGCGCAGCCGTGTATTTCGCGATCTCACTTTTTGGGACGTATGGAAAATTCAAGATCAGAAGTCAAAAACTAAAGCCACATCCTCATTGACCAAATTGAATGGTGAATTAATGCGTGATCAGGCAATTGAAAATATTGTCGAAGAAGCTAAATCAAAAACTCCGGATCAATCACATTTGCCTAAATCTCACCGAATAAAAGGTATTCGTGATAATCGCACAAAAGAAATTGATAAAAACCGCTCTGCAAATACCGGTGTAATGCCTGCTAAACAGTTAGTTAAAAAACCACCTAATCAAGACAACGTAGTTTATCTTGCAGGTGAAAAGCCATCTGATTTTAGTATGCCTGATATGCTTGATGAAATTTATGGAGATGACGATGACTAATCTCACCGAGAATATTCTTGTAGCCATTTATCAAGATCCTGGATTATCTGAGTACGCCAATAATCCATTTATAAGCGCCCTTCCTTTGATAAAAAATAGTGGCACGGCTATCAAAGAGATGGAAATCATGCCGAACTTTGATGAGCGAGAAATAAACTTACCTCCACACATTCGAATTCACGCCATCCAACGCTTAATCAATAATTTTTTTCAACCAATGGCCGAACATGTTCTATTAGAGCAACGTTTTTCAATATTAATACGGCAAAGTTATGTTGGTAGAAATCCCAATACGGGAGCTTATAAAAAACATCTTAATAATGGTTACGATCGAATTGTTAGTAAAGGTGTTAATTTGACGGTTCGAAAAGATGCGGTATCTACTGCAACGGGGTTTTCAATTGTTGGGCCCTCTGGCTGTGGAAAAACGTCAGCTGTTTTACGATGCCTTATGGATTATCCCTCAGCAATATTTCATCCAGATCTGCACGTTATTCAGATTCCTTGGCTGAAGTTAGAATGCCCCAGAAATGGTTCACTAGCAGAACTTTGTTTTAATTTTTTTCGTGCCGTCGATAACCGTATAGGCACAGAATATTTTGGGCGTTATTGTAAACCTCGTGTAGGTGTTGATAGCCTTATTGCCGAGATGGCACATGTTGCAAATCTTCATGCGATTGGTGTACTGATTATTGATGAAATACAACATCTAAGCCGAAAACGTTCAGGTGGCGATCAGGCAATGCTTGATTTCTTTGTCACACTCACTAATTCAATCGGCGTTCCTGTTGTGTTGGTAGGCACACCAAAAGCTCGCTCGCTTTTCGCCACCGATTTTAAAATTGCAAAACGGACAACGGGTTTGGGCAGTGTAAATTGGGACAGAATTCCACAGGGCGAAAAATGGAATAGGTTGATTAAGCGGTTATGGAAGTACCAATGGTTAGCTAATAAAGGAGCGCTGACGCAAGAAATAATTGATGTCTTATATGATTTAAGTCAGGGCATCATCGACGTGCTATTAAAACTGTATGTGTTATCCCAGTGGCGAGCAATGATTATAAAAACAGAAAATATTTCTATTGGTTTGCTTAAAAAAGTGTATGACGATGAATTAAAACCAGTTCATCAAATGTTACAGGCACTTAGATCGGGTGACCCTGAAAAAATTGCTGAATTTGGCGATTTGGTAATGCCAGGCATAGAAGTTAAATTGCTACAGAGTTTTCAGGAACAAAAAATATTTGACAACTATACGGAAGAGCAAAAAGAGCAACCTCTGGACGATAAAGCAAAAGTCATTTTAAATATCGCAGAAAGTCTCGGCATCAGTAAAGATATCGCCATTCCATTAATTGAAAATGAAGTTAAGCAAAATCCTTCTATGGACACTATGCAAATAGTCCATAGGCTACTAAATTTAATAAATTCTCCTGTTAAACCAAAACCTAAATCACGATCAAAAAAGCCGAACGTTGCTGAATGGAATCAGTTGCAGCACGATGATATTAGGTTCATGTTTAGTAACCGACAAAATGGAAGCTCATACCAAGCATTAAAAAAGGGAGGGATTATTCTGCCGATAACAGATTGTTTAGGGGTCGGCTAATGCTGGCTTATTTTCCAGTTCCCTATAAAGATGAACTTCTCTACAGCGTCATTGCTCGGTTTAAAATGCATCAAGGCATCACATCAGGCAGACAACTCGTTTTGGAATTGTTTGGCTCTCGGGATGTTGCAGCTGTAGTTGATCTTCCTGGACATTTAAAAGCGCTCGAACAAAATACCTATCAACTTACAAAAATCACGGCTAAACAATGGTTACTTGATCACACGCTTTTTCCTGCATACCAACACTCCTTACCAACAGCTCGACGAGAAAAATTAATTGCATCATTATATGAAGGGCGCGCATGGAATATACACACTCGTATTGGGCACGCGGCTTTTTATTTAAAAGATCCCACGTATCTGAAGGTCTGTAAATCTTGTCATGCACAACAGATGGATCAGCATGGAGAAACTTATTGGCAACGATTATTTCAGTTAAATGGTGCAATTCTATGTCCGATTCATCAGGAATATTTGTACGAGACAAATGTACCGTTCAGACCGAAAAGCAAATATGAATATTCCTCAGCGAATGAAGCAACACTCACTATGCGGTTGCCGAGATCGCACAATGATTACCAGCGAGATTTATTAATTCGATTAAGTTACAACCTTTCAGAGTTGCTGGAGGTTGGAGAAAACTACGTTCATTCCTTCGATCAATGGACTGCGTATTATCGCTATGTTGGGGAAGCAGCTGGAGTCCTTTCTAGTCCCTCCCGAATTGATCATAGAGCAGTGTGTGAATGCGTTGAACAGTATTGGACTCCAGCACTTCTAAAACACTTAAATCTTTTAGTAACGGGTAGAATGGATTGGCTAGTTAATATATTTCGTAAACACCGCAAGAGTTTTCATTATCTTCATCACCTTATTATTTGGCTTACGTTTGAAAAAGCGACGCTGGCAGACAATATCCGCAATGCAGCATTTATGGATGTAAGAAAGAAAACATTTTCCTCAATAGAAAGTGTAGAGAATGACGCTGTTACAATAAATCAACGCCGGGAATGGTTATCAATAGTAAAATCTTATCCGGGGAAAGGTATTGCCTGGTTGAGGCAACACGCTGCAGGAGGTATCTATTCTTGGCTCTATCGTCATGATCGCCAGTGGTTGAAAACTCATGCGCCAGAAAAAGTGTCCATCAAGCGGCAAGAAAACTTGGTTGATTGGAATGAGCGCGATGTCAATTATCTCCAGCAATTTCGTTCACTATATCAGCAGGGGTTATTGATAAATCCTAAAGGTAGATCTAGCAAAACCTGGTTGATGAAACAGGTAAAACAACACGCAATACTTGAAAAAGACAAAATAAATTCCCTAACACAGTCTCCTATATTGCCACTTTGGTAGAAACGATAGAAAATTATCAGTTCCGAAGAATCACTCAAATAATAAATAGCCTGCATGAAAAACAAGACCAGATCGACAACTGGATTTTGTATCGTAAGGCGGGAATACGAAAAAAATATCAGACTGATTCGATGGAAAAATTTATTGATAAATTAAGAATGGAACTTCTACATGGAAACACATGCCTCATTTCGAAAAATTCCAGATAATGCCACACTCCTTCGCTTTGGAAACTGCTTTCGCTATACGAATAGTTCCTGGAATATTGTATGTGAATTTGAATTAGTAGATAAAACGCGCGAAAAAATCAGCCTGGCAATTGAATGCTTACCGGTGCTTAGTATTGGGCGTAAGTATTCCAAGGGGAAAATTATTCGGTCTAGAGGTTCCATAGCTGAAATTGATCTGCCCTCCTTATCGACTTGGTCATTACAAACATTTAGCAAATACGAAAAATTTACTTCGAATCAAATATTGACCAAGGAAATGGGTAACCAGCTTTTATATCGGTTTAAACTGAATAGTTATTATGTATGGATACCTTGTATAGAACTTGCGCGAATAATGTTTTTAAAAACAGCAATAGGTGCAAGAGCAGCTTTCTATGAGTCTAATCTACATCGTTTGATTGATGTGGAACATAATGAATGGGCAGCAAAAATTCGTCTTGCGGAATCCTACCCACATAAACTATTGGATGTTAAAGCGCATCAAACATATCTTGCATGGTTAATGCTGAATCCTGACATTTTAAAAAGCTATCTTTCAATTTATAAAACCAAGTTGGAGAAGTCCTACAATACGATGGATATAAGTCGATGGGCTTTTCAATTTGAACCCTTTGAAATGGAAAACGTGTTTATTCGATGTTACACGAGAAATTATGGTAAAAACATTTTCGTAGAAGAGATATCAAGTGTTGCCAATTTACCGATGACAGATAAATTTGATCTTATAGTATTTGACCACCCACTAGACATCATGCAACAAATAAAAGAAGGTCAAGGAGGGGGATCTCAAACGAAAATTAAGCGGCCTTCTGAAAATTTTGATCCTGAAATTTCAGATACCGAGCCTTCATCTAACGTAACCAGAGCGCGGGTGTTAGATATTCCAAAAGGGTCACTTTATTTTAACGAGATAATTAATACCGAACGCATCTTCAAAATTCAGGTCATTGAAACAGGAGAAAAAGGTTTAACGGATGAATCAGGGGAAGAACGCAAAAGGACACTGAGTGTCCGAGAGGGCGAAGGAAAAGGAAAACACAAATCAGCGGACTTTCAGTCACTTGAAAATGAACCTAAACGCGATAACAAATTCTTTGATTACATCCGAAAGGCGTTGCACGAATTAAAAAAAGGTGAACACCTAAATATATATAATATTGAAGAAAGCATAGGAATTCTTCCGAAGGACACTGCAAAACGCTTTCTATATATAAAACCTCATGTTCACCGCGCTTTCTTATACGCCGAAATTGAGGTGTCAGGCGGTGACAGCCTTCATTTGGTGGAAATAGACTTGAGTGATAATCATAGTCTCACTACTTTGGTCTTTCGTTTAAAAAGCGACGCAAATGTTGATGAAATTTTGACAGATATTCTTTCTGAATTAGTGAAAAACGGAGGGCGTTGGGATAGACAACTAATCCAAAACCTGACCTTGATGCGAGCGTATATACCTCATCCTAAAGAACTAAGTTCTGATAAGCCTGACGTAACTTTTCAAAATTGGGCATCGCGTATAGCTAATGAGTTTTAGTTTGTTATGCCAATAAAAAATCAAAAGGTAGGTTACGAATTAATAACTTCTTAAATTTGGACAATAATTTTGCGCGCTTTTTAATTTGGTAAGAGTGCTGTCATTATCGATTTTAGGGCTGCCCTTTTGGGACCATTATCTTTTCCTTCGAACGCCAGTAAATCTTCTATCAGCCTCACCATCTCCTGATCTTCAGAAAAAAACGCTAATTTGTCCATTTTCTCTAAAATGCGTATACAGCGCATAACTACGTCATCAGGTGGCGTAATCCCCCCACTTTCATATCGGGAAATCGTCTCTTGTTCGCGTTTTATAGCTATTCCGAAGCTTATTTGTGACATTTTGCTAGCAATTCTTGCTTTTTTGACAAGTGCGTTTCTATCGAACTTTGGTTCCATAATTACCCTCTGCATTGCAAATTGTTCGCCATAATCGAATATATAGTAATATTGCGTATAATATCAAAAAGTGATAAAATTGCAAAAACTGCTTAATTAACAATCGAAAGGTGAGGGCTGGTTTATGGCACGAAGTGATTTGCTATTAAGCTTGGTCAAGAGTGGCATCGAGGGCGATCAACACCTTTTTCGTAAGACTGTTGAGGCAATTTCGGCTGAAGAGAAAGTGAAGCAACATTACGCACTTGCTGAGCGGCTGGATAATTTGCTGCTCAGTACAACAGCTAGAATTTCCTCTATTTCAACTCAAGATCCCCAGCTCCAAAATGCATTTTATGAAATCCGTCCTCAACGTATGTTGAGCGATATTATTTTGGCTGATGAAGCATATTTACTCTGCCGAGAGATCATAGAAGAGCACCATCGCAAGGACTTATTGCGCTCCTTCAATCTTGAGCCTCGTCATAGAATTTTGTTGTCTGGTCCTCCTGGTAATGGCAAAACAACCTTAGCTGAGGCGTTTGCCACTGAGCTGATGCTTCCCTTTTTTGTTGTTAAATATGAGGGAATAGTTGGTAGTCTTTTGGGCTCGACAGCGCAACAGCTTGACCGCCTGTTTGAACACGTTAAATCTCAACGATGTGTCTTGTTTTTCGATGAATTTGATGCGATAGGCAAAGAGCGGGATGACGTACAGGAAGTTGGTGAAATCAAGCGAGTGGTCAACTCGTTGCTCAAACAAATTGATATGTTACCCAGCTATGTAATTGTTATTGGTGCAACCAATCACTCTTCAATGTTAGATCGTGCAGTGTGGAGACGTTTCCACGTGCAAATTGATTTGCCACTTCCAACTCAAAAGGAAGCTGAAAAGTTGTTTGACCTTTTTGCAGCATCCTTTGATTTGCCCTTCGGGATTAAGTCCAAGGATCTAGCCAAGCGTTTGGAAGGTCTTAGTTTTGCTGAACTTGAAGAGTTTTGTCTGGATTTAAGGCGTCGTTATGTATTAGGACTGCCCGACAGTGATATAAAGTCGATTACGACGACACGTTTGAAAATTTGGTCGGACCGGCTTTGCAATAAAAAATAGCCTCTGCTAGGTTAGATAAACCTAATCGAATAGCGCGCACGGAGGCTTTTAGTGCATCCCCATATTATTTTCCCCCAGCAGTCTGTTTCTGTTCCCAAACCGAAGGGATTCCCCTCTAAAAAATTAGTCTTGTCTCCTATTCAGAATAAGGCTCGTTGGATAACAGAGCGTTTTAAAAACCTCCTCGACTCTGCCCAGTTGAGTACCAAGCCTGGCTTCTGGCCTGAACGTACCTTGGTCTTTGAAACCATCGGATCTGTAGATAACTTTTATCGAGCTTTACAAGGCTTGCATAGTTATAAGTTTCTACTCACCGAATTAGGTGGAGAAATTGAACCAGATGAAGAAAACTATTTGACTGATGACGAGGGTCCGTCAACGGATCTACTTTCAACAACACTTTATTTTTCCATGGTAAATCGAACTTCCCTCGAAAAAATCGAATCATTATGGAGAGCATACAAAAACGATAGTAACTATAAATTTCCTGCGGGGTTTTCAGGCTTAAAGCATATTTTTAACCAGCTAAAATCAGTTCGGTTCTGGGACACGGAAGATCGACTGAATGTCTCTGGGTTGCGTGAGGATTTGCAAGAAAGGATCAAGTATGGAGAAGAAAGCATTCCGATAGAAATTGAGTTGTGGTTTCATCCAGAGTTACACGCTCGAATACATTACGAAAAACAGGTTATTGCTGAAGTTCAAAAAATTGGCGGGAAGGTTATTACAAGATGTGAGATTGAGCAGATCGGGTACCATGCCATACTTGGCCAAATTCCCAGTCAGTGTGTAACAGAATTATTGGCTGGTCGCTATGATAATGTGGATTTGGTTCGTTGTGATTCAATTATGTTTTTTCGTCCGGTTGGACAATGCCAAGTAGCAATTGCCGATCAAGAAACGAGTATAGAGCTACCGGAAGAGCAATCATTATCCAATGAGGGTAGCCCACCGGTTATAGCCGTTTTGGATGGCTATCCAATGGCGAACCATCAAGCGTTAAAAGATAGGCTTATTATCGAGGATCCTTTCAATTTTTCAGAACACTATGCCAGTGGAGAAACTGTGCATGGCACTAGCATGGCGTCTTTAATTCTGCATGGTGATAAGGTGCTTAAGGAAGCACCGCTGCGGCGTAAAATTGTAATGTGTCCAATAATGGTTCCTGATAATAAAGATCGTTATAACCAAGTCCGACAGGAAAAAATTTCCGAAGATCACTTACCTTTAGATTTAGTACATATAATTGTAAGACGATTGCTGAAAGGAACACCAGATAACCCTGCAATCGCTCCGCACGTAAAAATAATCAATATTTCAATTGGAGATCATCATCGTCTCTTTGATGACCGCATGAGTCCATGGGCGCGTCTCTTAGACTGGCTGTCTTACACGTTCAATGTTTTATTTGTTGTGAGTGCGGGTAACCATGTTGATTATATAGAATTGGAAATTTCAACTTCTGAATTTAATCAGCTTTCTCATCAGGAGCGTGAACGACTCATTTTACAAGCTTTGCAAAGAAACACCGGTACTAGACGGCTACGCTCACCTGCGGAAGGAATAAATGTGTTGAGCGTAGGTGCGTTGCATCACGACGGTTGTGATGATAGTAGTATTAGCCATCATCAAATAAATCCCTTTGTAACTGAAGGTATGCCAAGTCCATTGAATCCCTTGTCATGGGGAAAGATGCGATCAATAAAGCCTGAAATTCTTATGCCTGGTGGTAGGCAAACCTATCAGAATCGGAATAGATTATTTGATACACGTAATGTAATTCTATCTCCTACATTTTCACCGCTTCCCCCAGGGCTGCTTACAGCTGCACCAGGTAATGTTTCTGGCAAAGTAAATACATATGTATATACCGCAGGGACCAGTAATGCGACGGCATTAGCAACAAGAAAACTCGGGCAACTAACGGAAACGTTGGACGATTTAGAAATTGCTCCTCGCGGTAATGAACTTAATAAAAAAATAGAGGCAGTTTTATTAAAAGCATTGATATGTCATGGAGCCCAGCCAAGTGATGCTTTTGAAATTCTCAAAGATGTAATTTGTGATAATCCAAAAGAGTCTCGATGGAAAGCTAACTTGTCTCGCTTTGTTGGTTATGGTGCTGTAAGCCCAGAGAGATTATTTGGCTGTGAAGATCACCAGGCGACATTGCTCCGTTCCGGATACATTAAAAGTGGAGAACAACACCGCTTTCAACTTGCTTTACCTCCCTCTTTGTCTTCAAAGACTGTGAATCGCAGATTAATGGTGACATTAGCTTGGTTTTCACCAATCACTGCACAACGAGCGCATTATCGAGAGGCAAAATGTTGGTATTCGATAGTTAATGATTTACACGATAAAACCTTAGGTGCTCATAACAGAAATTATGATGGCAACATGATTAAGAAGGGAACGGTACAGCATGAAGTTTTTTATGGCGAACGTGCGGGGGTTTTCACTGCGGATAGCCTTATCGAGATAGATATTAATTGTAAAATAAAAAATGAGGAATTATCGGACTCGTTAATTCCATTTGCACTTGTCGTTACTTTGGATACGCAAGATATTAGTATCCCAATCTATCGAGAAGTAAAACAAGGAATCGATGGAGTTGTAGAGAAAATTAAATCTGCAACTATAGATGCGGAAATAGGCAAACAATCAAAATGATAATTATCTTTCCCATTCTCTTGGAAGTATTTCAAGCCAATAACCATTAAAGGTACTGTAAACATGGAATGCTTTTCAATTGATGAAAGCGGTTATACAGGGTTCGATTAAAGGGGCGTACTTAACGTGGATCAACCTTTTCAGGGCGCCTCTGCAATTTGCATTGACGCTGATGAAGCTCAGCGGCTTATTAATGAACATTTTCCAAAGTTAAAGTCTGTAGAACTGAAATATAGCTCATTAGCGAGAAAAGGAAAAAATTTAAAGCGACTGATAGCTTTACAAAAAGATATTCTTAATAATTACAAAAGTGTTACCTATGTTTGTAGTAAGCGATATCTTTTAATCTTAATGTTTCTGGATTATGCAATTGAACCCTTCTATTATGCTCGAGGGCATAACTTTTATGCGGATGGGCAGAATTATTCGTTGGGTTCACTGTTGTATTATGTGGGAACTCCGCTTTTAGGTTCTGGGTTCAACAATATCCTGAACGCATTTCAAGTATCGATGAGACTAAAAACGGTTGATAGTATTCAAGAATTAATTAAAAAAGTGAACAGTGTAAAATGGAATAAGTTACCAGAAGCCTTTGTACCAATGGCAAGTGAATGTCCAGACTGTATTGCAAGTATTCTTAATGAAGGTACATCGACAGACGCAACCATGGTAGTTTTGCAATCATTGATTAGCAGATTGGAAGTAATTTCTGATGGCCCATATTGTATCGAACATGATAAATCGGAGAACCTAAAACAATACAATAGTATTATTGAGCAATATATAAATCATCAGGAAAATATTGAATTTCACACAACTGAAATTACCTCAATAAAATTCCCTCTACGGCTAACCTCTGTTGCCCAAGTAGAATCAAAAACTCACCTTGGTGTGCAACTAGCTGATATCTTGATAGGGTCAGCTATTCATGTTTCCAAATTATTTGCTTCTAAAAAACTGTCAGATTATGTAGAAGAAGTAATTTCTTTATACAAAGATAATCAAATTATTCATATGCTCCCAGATTTAAATTTTGATGAGCAACGGAGATTTCGCTCCGGTAGCCAAGCTAATCAGATGATTGATTATTTCGATAAAAATTTCTACTAATGATGCGTAATATATTTTAATTTTAACGAAAGGTAGAGGCGTGCTTAATCTCACACCCAAACTGATAGTTTTTGATCTCTATGGCACTTTGATAAAATTCAGTACCGCTCATCATCCTTTCCTAAAAATTCTCAAATGGGCACATGCGCAGGGGCGAAAACCTCTTGATTCCGATGCTCGAATTCTTATGACAAGAAATGAAGAACCAGAAACCATTTTTCGTTCGATGGGAATAATTGCACCTGATGAAATGCTTCAAATGTTTCAGAAGGAGATAGATGAAGAGCTCAATAGTCTTACATTATTTGATGATGTCATTCCAACGCTTGAACAATTCGTTGAGGCAAAAATTGATTTAGCAATATGCTCAAATCTGGCGAAGCCTTACGGGGCCATTATCGATCGATTGCTTCCTGACTTTTCTTTTACCCATATTCTGAGTTATGAAGTCGGATACATTAAACCTGACGATGGAATCTATGACGCCATACTGAATCGAACGGGTCATCTAAAAGAAAATATTCTATTTATTGGTGATACATTCATTGCAGATTATGAAGGGCCTATTCGATACGGATTTCACGCGCGTCATCTATGCAGAAACCAGGTATCACATGATCAGAGTATTCAATCACTCAAGGATATCCTGAGACTATAGCGGCAAATTGATTTATAGGCACAAGCAATTGCATTAATGTTTGACTAAGCACTATATTCCACTTTGAAAGATTAATTTTTAATGTTTGAAAGAAGGCCATGATGAAATCCCCGATGGAGGTTAAGCAAGCTCAGCAATTAGAACATCTTCGGATGTTACGTGAGTGCTCTGCGGCCCAAAAAGCCAAGATAGTATTGGAGAACTCTGGCTTCGCTGCGGCCATCCACAAAAATCGTCATCTAGTTTGTATTCAATTCGGCAAGTAGCTATATCTAGATAATTAGCGAAGTCTCTCATAATAAAAAGCCCGGCATTAACAACGGGCTTGATAGTTTTGGAATTGATTAAAACTAAATCCCCTTCTCAATAATTCGCTACATAAATCGAAGCGTTGTCCGACCTACAAAAAAGGCGCTATTGATTGTAATCTTGCTTAAAATCGAAAAAAGCAATTGAAAGGAACTTTTTAGTAGCTCTGCTGCTCAATGGAGTAGTGAATTTCATCGGAGTGATAACATGTCGTCTGTTTCTGTCGCAGAGATTGTGTCCAAACTCAAAACCGTGTTTGGGCTAAATCATTCTCAGATTGCCAATTTGATCGGTGTCTCTCACAGGGTTCTCCGTGATTATATTTATGCCCGAGCATTTCCCTCTTCGATGCTGTCCTATCTACAGTGGTGGCAACTTGCGAATGAAGTTGAGCGCAGTATTTCAGTCGATATTAAACCTGGACTGAAGTCGGTTCGCGTGAATGGTAAAACGTTGTTGACATGGTTGTTTGAAAAAGATCCCACCTCGATAATTGATGCGTGCAAAGAAATCAATAACAAGTTATCCAAAAATCCTCCCAAAACTCCTTCGGTCAATGAACAAAGATTAACCGCAAGATTGCACAGTGTGATGTCTTAGCTGCTTTGAAAATTTCGTAAACGATTGAAATTTATGGTTTTTCAAGTACTTTTCCGAAAACGCTGCGTTTACTTGAAAACTGAGGCCCTAAGGGGCTTTTAATTTGAGATGGTGTAACTCATGCCTAACACGGGCTTGTGAGACTTTTCGCACATCAAATACAGAGGTCAGCCACTAGCAATCAGCTGCAGGCTGGTTCCTTTGGTTGGGGCATCCCCAAACCAAATATCTCTTAGCAAAGATGCACTATCGCTTTTCAATTCCCTGTTCAAGCAGCTCTTCTAAAGGATACTTTGGCTCCAGTCCGGTTCGACTGATCATAATGTTATTTTCATCAATTGAGACACTTACTTTGTCCAATTGATCCCACTGACAATGAGCAATTAAGTCACGAATGGAAGACAAGATATTTGCCCTCACCTGAACTTCATTTGCGTGAGCAAGATCATCAAAAACCGCTTCAAAAATATTTTCAAATCTGAGTTTCATACTCTAAATCCCAAGCATATTCTGAATAAAAAATAATGATCTTCAATCATTTATTTGTCCCGATTGCAGAATACTTAGGTGACATAGATGATTCAAATGAATAGATTCGATAGTTGAAATAACTTACGTGTTGGGTGTCATTCAGTGAGGTTTTTCTCAAAAGTGGAATTTTAGGAGGTTGGCCGGGGCCGCCTGTGGGACTACGCTCCAAACCAGGTGTTTGATCACCTCTCTTCTATTGAGGGTCAAACTGTCGGAGTGCATAAAATCTCTACCGACGATTAGAAAGCCTAAGTGTAGTTGTTGTTTTCGGGTTTTGGTGGTCAATTATTGTAAATTTGTAATCGGTTACACGGTAGTCTATAACTATTGTCATATCTTTACCAAGACATTTCAAATCAATTGGGGGGCTTATATGTCGGATTTCCGGGTTCTTCGTCAGTGTACATTTATCTGTTGCTTGATGTTCAGTGTGTTACCTGATGCTGTTTTGGCGATTTCAGGTGATATTACTTTCTATGTTAATAGAGTCGATTTGGTGAGTAATGGCAGTTATGCCCGATGGGTTAAAGAATTTCAGGCGCTGCATCCACAAGCGAAAGTCAGGGTAGAGGGTATAGCCGATTATGAAGCCAATATGCCGAAGCGGTTTGATGCAAGAAATTATGGTGATGTGATGTTGGTGCCTCGCGATATGCCGAAGCAAACTTTTCCTAAGTATTTTGTTCCATTAAATGATTTGAATTTGGCGAATCAAATTTATTTTGCGGCCAACTGGGAATATGAAGGTAAGCAATACGCTTACACTCAGGGCGTAATTGCTGAAGGCTTAGTCTACAACAAAAAAATATTTGCTGATGCCAGTATTACTAAATTACCTGCGACCATTACGGAGTTTTATGCGGCAGCTGAAAAAATAAAATCAATGGGAATTACGCCTATTGCATTAAATGTGGGTGCGGCTTGGCCATTGCAGCAATGGGATAAATCCGTTATGGCTTTATCCGGTGACGGTAATTATTACGCAAGTATGTTTAATGATATGGAACCCTTCAAAATCGGTAAGCCTTATGCAAAATCACTTTCTATTGCACATAAAATTTTTTCTTCTGGTTACAGTGAGAATGATTTTGTTAACAATAATTGGGAGTCATCAAAACAACAATTTATTAAAAATAAAGTTGCCATGTTCTATTTGGGTAATTGGGTTATTCCACAATTAATTGAATCAGGTGCAAATTCAAGAGATATAGGTTTTATTCCATTTCCTTTGGATGACTCAGGGAAATCAAAAGCGGTTCTGAATTTTGATTGGGCAATGGCAGTTAGTCGATATAGTAAACATCCGGAAACGGCTAAAGCCTGGATTGAATTTGTCATCACTAAATCCAATTTTGCAGATGTCGCAGGGTTTATTCCAACGCAAACCAGTCGTATATCCAATATGCCTCAGTTGGCTGAATATATGTCCTATGAACCGGAGATGATTCAGGCTGCTGCGGAAAGTAATGATTTTATTCGTTTAGCCAATATTGCCGGCATGGATTTTATGAGCGGTAATTATATCCGCAATATTTTATTGAGCCCTGATTTTAACGGCAGTATGGAATATTGGAATAAACGCTGGCGTAGAGCTAAATCACATTTAAATAATAGTCATTAAGTGAGTGCATCATGAGTAGATTATAAATTGTATCTCAAGTTATTTTCGGCTTTATTATATTGTTGGTATTACAATTTGTAGTAGCCGCTTTCAGTATAACCAGTCAAAAATATTTATCTGGAAATATTGATTTGTCATCGGGTGTGGTGACGCCTTTACTGCAGTCCAGTTCTCGACTTACGCAAAATTTACAAGGTGCTGCCCAAGCTGTAAGTCAGCATGCAGCAGAAAGTGATTTAAAACGATTAGAAGATTTACAGAGAAAATTTATCGAGTACCAACAAGGCTATTTAACCGAGTACAAAGAAGCAATTGGTTATGCGGAAAATGTACCGGAAATTGACGCGATGATTAAAACTCTTAATAACACTACAGAAAAGACCTTTTTATTGTCAGAGTCACATTTGAAATCCCATAAAAAAATGCTGCAAGTTAGAGAGGCTGAGTTTGAAGCTTTGCATCAATTTGAAGATAAATGGCAATATTTCTCGGCAGAAATTAAAGATATACGTTTTAATATGGCTGATGCAGATAGGGCTTCCTTGTGGTTACTGGCATCGATAGAACAAGATGCCAATGAGGCATCTAGCTTACTTTCGAAAATTCCTTCCACTCGAGACAGGGACGCACTTAATACAAGAGCGGATGAACTTATTCATTTTTGGAAAAATATTGAAAAAAAATTCACCATATTGAAGCAAAAATTTCCTTCAGTTGCAGAATCATTAAGTAAGTCAATCCTCCTATTGGATCACCATATTAATAATATTGATGGTGTATTGCAGCAGCAGCAACAGCTCCTTAATTCAGAAAATGAAAGTAGGCAATTGCTGCAAGAATTGTTGCAGAATTTGAATTCTAGTATGCATCAATTGGATGAGTTAAACGCGCATTTGAAAGAACTCTCTGACAATTCCAGTGTGACCACCAAGGCTGCTTTGTCCAGTGGTGGTGCAACTATTTGGATAGTGTTTTTTCTGTCCCTATTAGTAGGAGCAGTAGTGGCGACTAAAGTTGTTATGAGTATTAAGAGACCTATGATGGAATTGGTAAGGCGACTTGAAGCTTTGGCGAAAAATGATTTGCGGGATAATTTTGAAAAATCGACATCAGGTGAGTTTGGTGAAATATCACACTCTTTGGATAAGTTAGTAAATGGTTTTACTAAAATTATTCGCGAATTAAAAAATCAAAGCGAGACATTGCTGGCAATGGCAAATGCATCCAGTCGCATTAGTTCCAATTCACGTCAACAGATTGATTACCAAAAAGTACAAGCAGAAACATTGGCGTCCGCGGTGACTGAAATGGATCAAACGGCTAAAGGCGTTGCACAGAATGCACGTGAAACCAATACGGTGGTATTAAATATTCACGCGTCTACAAAATCCGGTCAGCAAGTTGTGAATCTGAATAAAGAATTTATTGGGCGTTTGAATGATGAGTTAAACGAAGCCGCAAAAGTGATTCAGAGTTTGCGAAAAAATTCTGATGGAATTGGTTCAATTGTCTCAGTAATTAATGGCATTGCGCAACAGACTAATCTGTTGGCTCTGAATGCGGCGATAGAAGCTGCGCGAGCGGGTGAGCAAGGTCGTGGATTTGCTGTGGTTGCCGACGAAGTCAGAACGCTGGCAACACAAACACAAGCATCGACAGCAGAAATTACACATATGATTGAAAGTTTACAGTCGTGTGCTGTTCGGGCGACAGATATAATGGATTGCAATAAAAGTATTGTACAGTCCTGTGTTGATCAATCTGATTTGGCTACAGAATCTCTCATAGGTATTGCGAATGGATTGGATCGAATTAAAGATATGACCAGTGAGATTGCACAAGCAGTGGGTGAGCAAAGTAGTGTGGCCTCCGAATTGGCTAGGGGAGTGGTCAATATGTCGGACATTGCAGACAAAGTGCATCGCGAAGCGGTTGATCTGGAGCAATCGTCTAATGCGCTTAACCATATGGCACAGAGCCAAGGCAGGGTTACCAGTACCTTTGTATTACCCCATTAAATGTAACCGGTTGCATAAAAATGACCCCTGTGTTTTTATGGCGTCGGTTTTTTGAGGCAAAATTTACAGATAGCCAATCAATAGGCAATTCATTAGGAGTTATCATGCGCTACCTAGTTTTCATAGCAATAGGCTTATGCTTGTCCATTTATACAACTGCCGCCCCTATTGACCGGGAATTAAGCAACCCTAAAGCCACTGTTGAAGCTAAAGCACTCTATAAAAATTTAGGGGATTTACAGGGTAAGGCGTTTTTATTCGGGCATCAGGATTCTTTGGCTTATGGATTTGATTGGGAAAAATTACCGGATATGTCGGATGTAAAAGTCAGCTCAGGTTCTTACCCCGCGCTTTATGGTTGGGATCTGGGACGAATTGAATTGGGTGAGCCAGCCAATGTTGATGGAGTGAGTTTTGATTTAATTCGCGATTCGATTAAATCCGGATTTTCACGTGGTGGGGTGATTACCATTAGTTGGCATATAGTGAATCCTGTAACCGGCGGTCCGCATAGCGACAATAAAACCCAAGCTGTACATGAGATTATTTCCGGTGGAAAATTACATACACAATTTATTGCATCACTGGATAAATTAATTGCTTTTAATGAACAACTTAAAGTAAAAAATGCCGATGGAAAAGAAATTTGGATCCCAGTAATTTTTCGCCCTTGGCATGAACAAAACGGCGAATGGTTTTGGTGGGGAAAAGGCAATACCACTGAAGAAAATTACATCAAACTCTATCGATTTACCGTCAATTATTTACGCAAGAAAGGTCAGCACAATCTAATCTTTGCTTATTCACCTGATCGCTCACGCATCGATATGGAAAATTTCACTCGCGATTATATGTGGGGCTATCCTGGCGACAAATATGTTGATGTAATTGGGCTGGATGATTATTGGGATTTAGGCCACGAAGCCAATAAAACACCCATTGCGGAACAACTATCAATTTTTACTAAAAGCCTTGAACAATTAGTGACAATTGCCGATGCCAAAAATAAATTATCTGCTTTAACCGAAGGCGGAAACGAAGCCTTCTTAATCAAAAATTTTTACACCCAGCACTTATTGAAAGGTATTTTAGCTAACGAAAAAACCCGGCGCATTGCCTATGCCATGGTCTGGCGAAACGCAACCGATGGTGGCTACAACAAAAAACATTTTTACGTACCTTACAAAAATCATCCTGAAATTGCAGACTTCACTCAATTCAAACAACATGAAGCTGTATTGTTTGAAGATGAGTTGCCGACGTTGTACGAGTAGGTGTGAAAACCCCAACATGAGCTCTCCCAATCTCCAGCTGAATTTAAAAGGCCGAATCATTGCTGATTCGGCCTTTTAAATTCGTTTTTACTTCTTACGCATTTATAAGAAGCCGTACTGCCTCAACGGGCCGGTTGGAATTACCGATGTGTATGAGTAGGTAGCACGGAGCGAGGCATCATAAGAAGGCTGAATCATAAAATGGTTTTATTTGTTACTTGTTACCACTTGAAAACATTATTTGTGAAGAAAATTCCCACATTGAATCGTAATTTTTAAAAGCGAAAATTTTATCTAGTAACCGGTTACATTTTGTATTTAATATGTAACCGGTTTCATATTTTTAACCTAGATGCTAAAAATATCGCTTTAAGAAACCTAATGGCAAAGGGCAGTAATTAACTGGCGCGACATCAAAAAACAATTAAGTGTTGAGGTGAATAATGATAATTTTAAGTAAGGTTGTTAGAAGCAACTTGCTGATATATATGGTTTTATGTGGACTTCTGACCGGATGTCTGGATGAATCAAAAACCAATACTGAAGAGGCGAGCTATACCCCCGAGTTTAGGGATCTGGGCGTTATTGCTGGCGATAATGCCGAGTACGAAAAAGGGATAACGATTACCTTGGAGGGGCGTTTAACTGGAACTGTGACTAAGCAAACGGTTCTATGGGAGCAAACGGGCGGAGCACCAGTAGAAGGCGTAACGAGCTGGACAGCCCCCAACTTCACCTTCCCATCGCCTGATGTTGATGGATTGGAAACCTTTAAATTCAGGATCTCTGCACGCGATGCATCCAATAACATTATTGAAGATGAAGATGGCAATCCGCTGGTTGATGAAGTGGAGATATTGATTTATGACCCAGCGGTCATCATCACTCTGGAAGCGGAAAATACCAGCTTTGCAGCGCTTGCGGGAGGTGCAACCCTGGTGAACAACGGGCCTAACTATATTACTGGCAGTGTTGGTTCGCATACGGCGGACATCACGCCGGGTGCCAGTGTGAATTACACCATTGCCTCAGGAAGTACAGTTGGCGATAAAACCATCGGTGCTGGTTTTTATACTTTGTTTGTTCGTTACGCTATCCCTGCTTCTTATGGAGGAAAAGTGGCGCAGGTGAAAACCAATGGCGTCACTGCAGACGTATCATTTAATGCAACCAGTTCCTGGAGCAATGCTCGTGTTGATGTAATTAAAATCAACGAAGGTGCTAACACCATTGAGGTCGGCGGTGGTTGGAACTACTACCGTATCGACAGCATTCTGCTAATTCCCGCTCCCAAACCGGCTAAACCTCTCGCTGTTGCGCCAACCTTGGTCAATGAAAATGCAACAGATGCTACCAAAGATTTAATGGCATTTCTGGTCAGTAACTATGGTGAAAGAGCCATCAGTGGCCAAACCGAATTTATGGATTACAACGATCTTGCCAATAAAACCGGCCTGCGTGATTTCAATAAAGTTGTCGAGATTACCGAAGGAAAATCGCCAGCAATCGTTGCGTTTGATTTGATGGATTATTCAAGCTCACGCATTAATTGCGGCGCTGAACCTGGCACCTTGAGCGAGGATATGATCAATGAGCACAACACTAAAAATGTGATTCTTTCGCCTTTGTGGCATTGGAATGCGCCCACAAAACTTATCGATACAACTTGCACTGGCAGTGGCAATACGGCTTGGTATTCAGGCTTCTACTCCACAGGCACAACCTTCAATTTGCAAACCGCTTTGGCGGATACCAACAGTGCTGATTATCAAGCCTTGATTTCCGATATGGATGATATCGCGGCAGAGCTTAAGAAATTTGCCGATGCCGATATTCCACTTTTGTGGCGTCCATTGCACGAAGCCGAAGGTGGTTGGTTCTGGTGGGGCGCATCAGATGCGGCATCCTTGAAAGCACTCTGGGTAATTATGTATGCGCGATTCACTGATGTGCATCAGCTCAATAATCTGATCTGGGTTTACACCCATGCCGGTGAGTTAAGCAATGAGTGGTATCCAGGCGATGCTTATGTCGACATTGTGGGTTATGACGGTTACGACGGTAAAAATACTGATAACCCATTCAAGACCCAGTTCTCTACATTAAAAGATCGTTTTGATGGTAAGAAACTCGTAGCGCTCACTGAAACCGGCACCATTCCCAATATTGAATTGATGCAACAACAAAATGCCTGGTGGGCTTATTTCGTCACCTGGAGTTCTGAATTCAGTACTGATTACGGCCCCAATAATGCTGATGCCGCTAAAGCAAAAGCCAGTTATGAATTTGCAGGAATTCTTAATTTGGATGATGTTCCCGGTGGTCGTGCAAAAGTAGAAGCAGGTCTATATACCGGCTTTGAATTTGATCAGGAATCTGTGTTTGGTGCTCAGGTGGGTTGGTCTGACACTTCTGGTATTACACGGTCAAGTGAATGGGCATCCAGCGGCAGTACTTCGCTGGCATTTTTCAAAGATCTGGTTGCCTTGGGCGCATCGAGTGACATTGTATTTCAGGCTTATCCTGCGGATGGTGTTGATGTCACTGATATGACCAGTATGACCATCAAAGTGAAAACCACTGGTGCGGGGAGTAATGTGAATGCGCATATTTTCTGGAAGTCAGGAAGTGATGAATCATGGCCTGCTGCTGTGTCAGTACCTGCTGAAGGTGCAACGCTAACAATCCCATTAACGGTCGATACCCTGAGTGGTTTTGGTGTTCGCTTTAATGGTGTTGATGCTGCATCAACCAATGCCAAATTCTTTATTGATGAAATCACAGTATCTAATGGAACCACATCCAAAATCCTCTATGACTTTGAACCCGCAACATCCGGTTTTGAATCACAAATTGGTTGGTCAGGAGTATCGGGAATAACCACTTCAAATGAGTGGTCTGCTACGGGTGCTCGTTCTTTGGCACTCTATAAAAATCTGGTTACTCATGGTTCTGCCAGCGATGTTGTGTTCCAAGCCTATCCGGCAGATGGCATTGATGTCACCGACAAAACGACCATTACCATCCGGGTTCATGCGCTTGATGCGGGTGCCAATGTGAATGCACATATTTTCTGGAAAGGTGAAGGTAGTGAATCCTGGCCTGCAGCAGTTCCAGTCACAGCAAACGGTGCAGAGCTGACGATTGATGTTTCTGCTGTCGATAAGTTGGATGGTATTGGTGTTCGCTTTAATGGAGTCGATGCCGCTTCCACCAATGCCAGATTCTTCGTCGATACCATAAAAGTTGATAACAATATTATTTATGACTTTGAAGCTGCAGATGCTTGGCAATTCCAGGTCAATTGGGGAACCGTTCCTGGTATTCAATTGGCAACTGATTGGGCAAAAACAGGTGCTTATTCGCTAGCGGGCGTCACTCAACTGGTGAATGGCGATGACAACATCATTTTGCAAACCTATCCCGCTGGCGGCCTGCTGCTGGGCGATGTCACCACACTGAAAATTTCCGCGCATGCAACTGATGTGGGTAACGCAACTCAAGCCATGCTTTTCGCCAAAGATAAAGACGGTGCTTGGAAAGATGGTGGCGCTGTGGCTTTGGTTAATGGCAGCGCTGAACTTTCTCTGGATATTTCAACCATGGGCGGCGAATTGAGTGGGTTTGGTGTTCGTTTCATGGGGCCAGTAAACAGTGCCACTGAATCCAAATACTACATAGACGACGTTACTTTTGAGTAATTACTTTTGAATAATCAAAAAATCTAACTTAGTCACGGCGCTTCAATCGCGAAGCGCCGATCAAAAATGAACAGAATTTAAATAGGAACGAATCATGTCTTTCCAACATAAAGTATTCAAATTGAACTTATTATCGGCTGGCGTTATTGCAGCGATTATTTGTCCAACCAGTGTGAGTTACGCGCAAGAAACTGAAGTCACTGAAGAAGTGGTTATTTACGGTATTCGCAGTGCAACTAAAAATGCAATTGATACCAAACGCAGTGCCGCTTCTGTTGTTGATGCTATTTCTGCAACGGATATAGGCAAGTTGCCGGACGCGACGATTGCAGACTCGTTACAACGTGTTCCCGGTATTCAAATTACGCGGACTGGCGGTGAAGGTACGGGTGTGAATATTCGTGGTAATACTAACGTCACTACCACATTGAATGGTGAACAAATGTTGGCAGCGGGTTCGATTACTACTGTGTCCCCCAACTTTGCCGATGTTCCTTCCACTATGGTATCGGGCATTGAAGTTTTTAAATCCGCAGAAGCAAAAAATGTAGTGAGTGGTTTGGCGGGAACAATCAACTTGAAAACCAACAGGCCTTTCTTGTTGGATAATGGTTTTACTGCCGTCGGAAAAATTGAAGCAGTGCAAGGTGCATTGGGTAAAGAAACAGATGGCAACTATTCCGGATTTTTAGGTTACAACAACGATGATAAATTCGGTGCGTCATTAAATATTTCTCACGGTAGTGCGTACCTCGCGGATTATTGGAATGGTTCGCAAGGCGGTAATCCTGGTCGCTGGTCTGGCTGGCGAAATATGGCCAGTGAAGCCACAGGTTACGTGGTTGATGACGTTGACGTGAATGGTGATGGCGACACTAATGATGCCTTCTACACTTTCGAAGGTCATCAAGCAGCGAATCGTTTTATTGATAGAGAAAGAACCGGTGTTAATGGTTCAGCGCAATACAAAATCAACGATGCTTTTGAATTAACTGGCGATGTGTTTTATACAAAATTGGATGAACACATTTACATGCAAGCATTTGTTGCCGAACAATCCTGGCAAAGTATTATTGGTTGGGCAACACCGGATGAAGGTGCAACAAAAGCCTATCCAAACATAGTGCATAGAAACGGTGAAGTGATTACTTTGCCGGGTAATTTGTACACCATGCAGTCGGCACTCTGGCAAACCCGTTTGGTGAAAACACAAAACCAAACTATCGCGACAGAAAAAGAATCATTAAATACTAATCTTGAATTGTCGTTTGATAATGGCGGCGCTTTTACAGGAAAAGTTCGTTGGATTCATGGCGAAGCTGTAGATGATTTGGCTAACAGTACAGTCGATTCAACACTCACTGATGGTTCGCAAATTAATGATCGTTATCGTCCTGCCGGCGGAACTGAAACCTGGGCGAATCCTTGGGGTTATGGCAGCTTCAATGCCATGTTGCCTGATGGAACCGTTGTTCCTGATACGGCCATCCAAGTACCGATTCATATTGCTTATTCCGGTAGCAAGCAACATTGGACTCTTCCTAATGTTAATCTGCCGATTACTAATGCAGATGGAAGTGTCACAACCGTTAATGAAATTTTCGGTAGCAATTTAAATCGTTACAGTCCAAAATCATCCAATCTCACCGGTACTTATTCCAATGCAGATTTGGATATTGTCAGATTGGATGGCAGTTATGAATTTGATTCAGCATTATTCAACACGGTGACATCGATTGATGTTGGTATAAGGCGTGGGGAACGCAATGTTGAAAAAGATGGATGGATTGGTGGTTTATTGAGAACCAACGAATACGGCGATGCATTTGTTGCGCGCTGGAAAGATACAGTTTCACCAGCACCGGTCACTGGCGAATCTTACATAGAACCCATTTCGTTTACTGAATTAAATGCGATGGGAATGATTAAAGGCATCAGCGATTTTCATGGCACTAGTGGTATAGGAAAAGTTTATTTTATTGATCCGGAAGCAATGGATGATCCTGTTGCCTGGCATGAAAAAATTTACGGCCCACACATACTGGTACCTGATGCAACACATGTGTACGACATTAACGACACAACGACATCTTTTTATTTGCAGGCAAATCTTGAGCGTGAATTATTTGGCCGTCCATTCAAAGGTAATGTCGGTTTCCGTTATGTAGAAACCGAATTTACGATTGAGCAAAGTGTTGCCGGCTCTCCTGCGTCTGTTGATATTAACGGTGAAACTTATTTGCTTGGCCCGGGCATGGTGGCATCAGTCGGCGATTCAGTAACGGCGATTAATAGTTACGATGAAATTTTGCCAGCGATTAACTTGTCATTGGATTTGAATGATGATCAAGTGTTGCGTTTTGCTTTCACTAAAACCATTGGTACTCACGACACAGATTCGCTCGGTGGTGGTTTAAATGTTAATCGAACCAACTCTTGTAATATCACTCGCCCTAATGGTGGGCCTGTTGCATGTGCTAACTCGGGAAATCAAAACGGTAACCCGGCATTGTTACCTAATCTGCAATACAACGCTGATATTAGTTACGAATGGTATTTCAACGAAAGCAGCATGGTGAGTGTGGGATTATTTTGGGTTCAGGGTTTAACCAAAACCGAAAACCGTCGCATTATGCGTGACGATATTGTGGATGATGATGGTGAGGTGCGTGGTTACAATCCGGAAACTGGTGAATTCACTGGCTTGGTGCCAATTGAATCGGTTGTGAGTTTTAACGAGAAAGGTGATGCAACCAATGGTTTGGAAATTGGTTACAAACAATCGTTAGATTTCTTGCCAGGTTTTTGGAGCGGCTTTGGTGTTGATGCCAACTTTACTTATTCGCCTGGTGAAGGTTCCGACACTGATTACTACGGTAAAAAATCACCTGGTATTAATAATTCTGAATATCAATCCAACCTGGCGTTATGGTACGAACGAGATGGTATTCAGGCGCGTATCGCACATAACTATCGCAGCAAAATGTATATCGGCAGAACGATACAGGGTGAATATCAATTTGCCTTTTATCAAAAACCGACCAACTATATTGATGCTTCTATCAGTTATGAATTTATTGAAAATATGACGGTTGCATTGCAAGTCACAAACCTGACGCAAGAGCATCAAGAACTATACAATCAGTGGGAGTCGAATGTTGATTCGGCTTTCTACAACGAGCGTCGTACCAGCTTAAGCTTTCAGGTTAAATATTGATTTGGGTTTTATGGAGCCCAATCCTTTTGCGAGCCCAGACTTTTTTAGATGGGTTCGCTTTTTTTTAGCTTGCTGGCTCAGCATTAAAACAAATTGGATTTGAATCACCATGATGAAATCCCCGAAGGAGGTTAAGCAAGCTCAGCAATTAGAACATCTTCGGATGTTACGTGAGTGCTCTGCTGCCCAAAAAGCCAAGATAGTATTGGAGAACTCTGGCTTCGCTGCGGCCATCCACAAAAATCGTCATCTAGTTTCTATTCAATTCGGCAAGTAGCTTTATCTATATAACTAGCGAAGTCGGTACATCACACTTGCAGCACTGGTTCGGTGGAAGATGGGATATAGAAGTACAGGAAAGCGTAAAAGGATTAGGGGCCTATGGAAAAACGTTGACTGTTTTGCATGATATTGAAATACCTGATTCGGAGGATGAAGAGTTCGAAAGAGAACTTATTGAATCGTGGACACCACGCTTCAGATAGAAATTGCTGGCGCTAGACTTTTGCAAGTGCAGATCACCAAGCTATAAATTAATATCGGTATTTTTTAAGTTAAATTATTTGTATTCAATGACTTAAGCTCGAGTATCACTATTTATTGTGAAAGAAAATTAAACGATCTTCAAAAACCTTTATGAAAGTATCATTAATTATTATATGGCGCTGAAATTCAGCTCCTTATAAATCAATAAGTTAGCAAAGAGATTAGTATCATTAATTATTGGACGCGGACAACAGACATGGTATTGAGTTTGTAAGCCAAGAAGATAATCAAATTTGCGTAGTATTTGCGGACGAAATCGGACTCGCTATGTTCGCAGATCATTTGCAACGTTTGGGATTAGACAATGCTGAGCTGACATACAAGCAAATTCTTCAAGCTATAGATGGCATCGATAACTGGACAAGTGAAGATCGTAAAAGCTGGGCCATCAAGAAAAATGGCTTGCCGGAGAGTGAGCAGTATTTATTGGATGTTGAACTCTGGCCTGTTGAGGTTGCTCATCACCCAAAACGATTAAGTTTTTGCGAAGCCTTCGAGCGCTGGTTAATTCAGAACAATATAATCCGTAAAGATAAAATAAATCTCGATAGCTTAATAATGTATCGTGTATTGGTTAACGCAGCGCAGGCTGACGCACTTCTAAATCACGCTGATGTAAGACTGGTAGATATTCCGCCGGAAAGTGGCATTCGCTATAACCAATTAAATTGCGATATTGAAAATTTACCGGAGGGTATTCCATCTCCTTCACCGGAAGCGGCTAGGGTTTGTGTTCTTGATAGTGGAGTTGCAACTAACCACCCATTGTTAGCGCCCGCGATTGCGGAAAGTGTGAGTTTCATGGGTGGTGAAGGTGGCGGTGATTTAAATGGTCATGGCACTGCTGTTGCGGGAATTGTACTTTACGGTGATCTTGAAGCTTGTAATAAAACCAATTTTTGGAAGCCAGAGCTTTTAATCTTCAATGGCAAAATTCTGGACGACAATGCCGAGTTTGATGAAACATCTATCGAAAAAACTTTGGTGGAAGCAGTAACTTATTTTGTTGAAGAGCACCAATGTCGAATTTTTAATTTATCTATAGGTAATGCAAATGCTCCTTATGACAACTGTCATATTCGAGGTATTGCTTATGTATTGGATAAATTAGCGAGAGATTTAAATGTTTTATTTGTTGTGTCGGCAGGAAATTTTTCTGGTTCTACAGATCCCAATGTGCCGACTAATAGTTGGAGAGATGAATACCCAGAATATTTGTTATCAGACGCAAGTGTCATCATCGATCCTGCTCCCGCACTCAATGTACTGACAGTAGGTAGCTTGGCTCGTCACAATGCTACCTTTGATGCACAAAGATATCCTGAAATTGGACCATTAGCTCCAGCTTCCGAAAATCAGCCATCTCCATTTACTCGCCATGGTCCTTCCATCAAAGGTGCAATCAAACCTGAGTTGGTTGCTGTCGGCGGTAATCTCGCTGTTGCAATGAGAACGGGTGATGAGCACCGTGAGGTGATGCGAGGTTTGGGTGTACTTACCTGCAATAATAAATTCATTGGCAATACATTATTCAGTGAAATCAGCGGTACTAGCTTTGCCGCACCTTATATTACCCATCTTGCTGGTCGTGCTCTTAATAATTACCCTAAAGCATCGGCTAATTTACTTCGAGCATTGTTAGTCAATCATGCAAATATGCTTCCTGAAATTGAAAATAGCTTTTCAGATGAAATGAAGCAGACATACAAGGCTGGGACCGAACGTGATTCTTGCAGAGATATTGCCGGTTATGGCGTGGTTGATGAAAGCGAGCTATTTCGGTCTTCAGAAAGTGCTGTTGTTCTAATGGCAGAAGAAAAAATTGAAAATAATTCGCATCAATTTTTTGAATTACCATTGCCTCCAGAGTTTTTGAGGACACAAACTGCCGCGAGAGAAATTCGTGTTACTTTGGCGTATTGTCCTGCAGTTAGAACTACAAGAATCGATTATGTAGCTACCAAAATACATTTCAAATTAATCAAGGATATTTCATTAGAGGCGGTAGAACGGCATTTTAATCATGATACCCAAGCTGAAGCTGAGACTAGAGGAGATGATGCAGAACCTAACAGAGATATTAGTGCTGTATTAAGAAGTAAAGGTACTGTTCAATCTTCAACATGGCGACTTCGGCAACGAAAACCTACAGAAAAATGGTTTGTGGTAGTTACTCGCCAAGACAAGGATTGGGGTGAGTCAATGAGTTTGGAGCTAGAAGATTACGCACTCGTTGTTACGGTAACTGATCGTGAAAACGAAAATGCGCAGTTGTATACGCAGATATCTCAACGTATAGAGCAGCAGATTAGAGCTCGGGCTAGAGTGTAATGACAACTGATCGGCTCAAAAATCTATTTTAAATGGTGAAAAAACTCCTGTGGTTTCAGATCTTGAAAAGCTTCGCATTGAAAATGCGCGGCTAATAAAACTGCTAGTGGATCATGGTATTGAATGGCGTATACCAGAAAAAATAGAAGTCGAGCCAGAACCAATTCGTTTTATTGAAGCAGAAAATTACCCCATCGGCACCGCTGAAAAGGTAAATATCTTTCGCAAATTATTTCGCGGTAGAACAGATATTTATCCTGTTCGATGGGAAAGTAAAACAACAGGGAAATCAGGCTATGCGCCCGCTTGCGAAAATGAGTGGGTTCCTAGAGTTTGTGAAAAGCCCCGCATCAAATGTTCAGATTGCAGTAATCGCAAATTAGCGCCTCTGACCGATGCAGTGGTTTATGACCACCTTGCAGGTAAGCAAACCATCGGCGTATTCCCCCTGCTAAGTGATGACTCATGTTACTTTCTTGCGGTTGATTTTGATGAGCAAGACTGGAAAGAAGATGCTCAAGCTTTTATGCAATCATGCGCGGAATTAAATATTCCTGCTGTTCTTGAAATTTCACGTTCTGGTAATGGTGCACACGCATGGATATTCTTTGCTGATCGAGTTGCCGCCCGTGATGCTCGTCGCTTGGGAACTGCAATTATTAGTCATACTTGTACACGCACTCGACAATTAAAACTAAATTCATACGATAGGCTTTTCCCCAACCAAGACACTATGCCAAAGGGTGGCTTTGGAAACCTAATTGCATTACCTCTACAGAAAATCCCTCGTGCGCATGGTCGCAGTGTTTTTGTTGATGAAAATTTTAATCCTTATGCCGATCAATGGTTATTCTTATCTTCAATAAAGACAATGTCACCCTATGACATTGAGCCGGTTATTTTCACCGTTACCGGTAATGCACATCCGTTAGATGTTACTTTTATCGATGAAGAGGATCAAAAAGAGCCTTGGAAGCGCGAAAAAAATCAAAGCAATAAAATTCCTGGCGTTATGCCAAAATCGCTAAAACTGACACTGGCTAATTTAATCTATATTGAAAAGCAAGCTTTACCTCAGCCGCTAGCGAATAGAATTATTCGTTTAGCAGCGTTTCAAAATCCAGAATTTTATAAAGCGCAAGCAATGCGCCTTCCTGTGTGGGATAAGCCGAGAGTCATTGGCTGTGCAGAAAACTATCCGCTGCATATTGCATTGCCCCGTGGTTGCTTGGATGCAGTTGAAAATCTGCTTAGTGAAAATAAAATTCGATGTGAACTTCAAGATGAGCGAAATACAGGCGAGCTGATTAATACACAGTTTTCAGGTGTACTACGTACAGATCAAGAAGCAGCCGTTTCGGCAATGTTAAAGCACGATGTAGGTGTACTCTGTGCACCTACTGCTTTTGGCAAAACAGTTACCGCGGCGGCGATCATTGCTTATCGCGGTGTTAATACATTAATCCTTGTTCACAGAACTGAATTATTAAAGCAGTGGCAAGAGCGATTGCAATCCTTTCTTACGAATGAAAAAGGTGCAGTAGGAAAAGGCGTTGTTGGAGTCATAGGCGGTGGAAAAAATAAACCAACAGGGAAAATAGACATTGCAGTGATGCAGTCGATTTCTCGCCAAGGTGAAATTAATTCTATTGTCGAAAAATATGGTCAGGTTATCGTGGATGAATGCCATCATATTGGTGCCTTCTCTTTCGACGCAATATTAAAGCAAGTAAAGGCTAAATATGTTTTAGGCTTAACCGCCACACCGATTCGGCGCGATGGTCAACAGCCTATTATTTTTATGCAATGCGGCCCAATTCGCCATACTGCTACTAAACCAGAAAATGCGCCGAACGATTTAGAGGTAATGCCAATATCCTCGCATAGCTGCATTGAGCTGCCGCAGGATGCAGGTATTCAAGATGTATTTCGTCATCTAGCGAATGATATAGAACGAACAGAAAAAATTGTTACCGAAGCATTAAATGCTTTTAATATTGGGCGAAAGGTATTGGTGTTAACAGAAAGAACGGAGCACTTGGATATTATTTCCAATGCTTTAGCTGAAAGAATACCTACGTACTTTGCTCTTCATGGACGCATGTCTAAAAAACAACGTGCGACCACCATTTCAGCATTAGACGCTTTAGCTCCAGATGAGCCGCGTATATTACTGGCTACAGGAAAGTTGGTTGGCGAAGGTTTCGACCACCCGCCACTAGATACCTTGGTATTGGCAATGCCTGTTTCTTGGAAAGGAACTCTGCAACAATATGCAGGACGGCTTCACCGCGAACATACCAGTAAAACCGATGTTAAAATTATTGATGTAGTGGATAGCGGGCATCCTGCCTTACTTCGAATGTGGGATAAACGACTGCGCGGATACAGAGCTATGGGCTATCGAATCGCGCAAACACAAGCAGTCAGCGCAGTTTAGAAATATTTTGTTGCTTTTTTAGATTGCAAGAACCTCATTCGAGAAAATCAATTTAAAACTATTTTGTTATTTGTGGTGTAAAAATGCTCAAAAAATGCCGATTTCTACGACTTTTTGTTTAGAACTATTTTGTCAAACCACAGTTGCAACTCATGCTGAATATGACAAGCAAAAATTTTAGGGGGACAGAATGCATCACATAAAACTCATCAAGAATGATCAGGATCAAGCCGAGGCTTTGGCTCGACTCAGTAGTCTTATGGACAAGAATCTTGTTTTGGAAAGTGAAGAAGCAGATGAATTGGAGGTGTTGGCGTTATTAATTGAGCGTTATGAGCAAGAAAAATATCCAATCGACAAACCTGATCCCATAGAAGCTATAAAGTTTCGTATGGAACAGCTTGGATTGCTAAAAAAGGATCTAATCCCTTTTATTGGTTCAGCATCAAAAGTTACTGAAGTATTAAATGGAACGCGCCAACTCAGCTTGAATATGATTCGTAAATTGAGCGATGGTTTGAGCATTCCTGTTGATATTTTAATTCGCGCTCCGAAACTAAAATCGAAATCCATTTCTAAAAAAACGATTCAAAAACCTGTACAAAAGCGTTCAGCTGCTTAAGTTTTTATGAAGAAAAAATCAATTGAGAAAGTTATTATGAAAAACCTTGCCTTTAAATTTACATTCACAGGTCTGTTTCTATTACTAATCGCAGCTTGTTCTACGGTACCAACCGCACAGAGTCCTGCTAACAACTTAGCACAGATGGAAAAAGACACAGCCTATATCACGTCAATAACCAAAGCGCCTGAGACAGAACATCTTGTAACCGCTAAACGTTTTTTACATGGATTCAATGCCGGTGAAATCGCACTCAATGCCTTAAGAAAAGAACAGGATCGTCAGGCCGTTGCACAACCAGGAATGACTGAGCTAGGTCGACGTGCTTTTGCAGAGATTGATGCGGAGAAACTTGAAAATTTGGCAGCAAGAGTATACGCGCGTCATTTAACGCAAAAACAATTATTAGATCTAGCAAATTTTATTGAAAGTGATGCGGGCGGACGATTTTTTAATCAAAGTGTCAAAATGGGATTGGAGGGTAAATCGACAAATGCCGCAGACATGA
The DNA here is from genome assembly GCA_016712405.1 of Cellvibrio sp. Classification (GTDB taxonomy): domain Bacteria; phylum Pseudomonadota; class Gammaproteobacteria; order Pseudomonadales; family Cellvibrionaceae; genus Cellvibrio. Next base: position 74,474 of record JADJRD010000002.1, read on the forward strand.
TGAAGCAATTCAAAGCAGATGAATTAATTCAAATAATGAAATTTGCGCAGAGCGAAACCTTTGTTAGCTTGGCTCAAAAATTACCAACAATTAATGCTGAATTGAAAGTAGAGGCTGGTTTATTGGGCCAAGCCATAATGCGAAAATATCTTCAAAGCCTATAATCATTACAGAGAAAATTAATACCCGCTTGGCGAAAAATGCATAAAATCTTTTTGTTGGCCTTGGATTTCGCCGCCCCATTGAAAACCGTTTTGTTTGAAGAGGGTGACGGTTAACGAATCTGCTGTCCAACTCTCTGGGTTAGACGGATTCCAAATGCCGCCTTTTATCAAACGGCATTTGGAATTCCATTGCACACAGTTATCGTATAAACCATTTTGATTGGTGTTGATATCAATGGCCACGCCGAAAGAATGATTGCTGAATTGGGTGCGGTTGCCTTGGTTATCGACATTGCCGCGTGTCATGCCGACTCTATAACCCACAACATCGCGAATGGGTTGGCCTTGTTCGATTAATTCAGTGAGAACCAATTGAATTTTCGAGGCGAATTTTTTACAGACTTTAAATTCGTTTAACTTTGGTATACGAATGGTTTCCTGATCTTCTTCACATAACGTACAGCCTGATGCCGCATCTATTTCAATTGGCAATAATTCACTTCTTAATTTGTAAACAGTTTTGGCATCAACCGTTGTTCGTGAATTTACGTTCCATTTGTATGTGGAGTAATGACAAGTTTGTGATGGAGTTTCTGCCTGCGTGGAAAGGCTAATAAACGCAGCCAGGATGAAAGCGAAGAAAATCATATTCATGATTTATTAATCCGTTATGTTAATCACCAGTAGATGGATACTAATCCAAAGGCGCTGAAGAAAAGCAGTGCGCTGCCAATAACTCGATAAAACACAACGGGATCAGCTTGCAGTAATCGAGTATGAAATTTCAACCCAAAATAATGGCCAACAGCTGTGGCAGGCAACAACCAAAGATGCGCATCCAATTGCAGATCAACGCCAGCAATTAAAAATGCACACATTTTGATACTGACTAAAATAAACCAAAGTACAAATAAGGTGTCGCGTAATTTTTCACGTGCAACATGTACTAGATAAACAGACATAATCAATGGCGCACCGATTAAAGAAGTTCCACTGATATAAGCACCCAACGCCAAAAAAATTCCATCAGTAATAGGATGAGAGCTTTTAAAGGGTTTATTCAAAATATAACTGACGGAATAAACCGAGATGATACTGAAAATAATAATGCTCATGATATTCGCTGGAATGGTCAGTAAACCTGCGACCCCTATCAGCTCAGGGATAATCATTATTTTCATGGATTTTTTGAGATAAGCCCAATCAACGGTTGAAGGCTTTTCAATCGATTGTCCGGAAAATTTACGATTGTTTTGCCAAACAGTGAGCGTAGAAAAAATCAATAAGTGAACAGCAATAATAGGCAAATAAACTAGAGGTCGATCGTCAACCAATAAGAGTAATGGTAAAGACATCATGGCGCCGCCGAAACCTAAACCTGTGCGAACAAATCCACTCCAGACAAATATCAGGAGTACGAATGCTAGTTGTATATTGGTTAATTCATCCATACTTTTATCCAAATAACATTACAGAATAAAAAAGATCAAGCTGTAAATAATTAACGAAATCACGATGTAATACTGATTAACTCGATTTTCTTTCTCATCATCTTCACGCGCATTAAATAGATCCAAAACAGCTTGCCGTATTAAAAAGGTGTAGAGCACATAATAAAGAAAAGGAATCACATGAACATAAAAAGGAAAATCGCTTATATGCTTGCCGAAATGGCCGAGCAGCCAATTAATCTCAGCGTAAATACCGAAAATTCCGAGTCCCCCATTGATAAACATCCATTTCACTTCTTCTTTGCCAAAAAAATTCAAATAGAAAATGCAGTAAACCAAAATGGCAAAACCGCCATGAGCATACAAGAACAATACAGGCGGTCCATTTTCGGCATAGGCCATAAAAAATCCGGAACCGCCAAACATCAACATATGCACCATAAAAAATGGGTAAATTCCCCAGCCGGAAATAGAGCCGCCTTTTTTGTATGGCTTGCCATTGATAGTGACATCAGATTTTAGTTTCATCTTGAGCGCTCGGGTAAAATTCTCGACATAATATCGCATGATTGCGAACAGGGAAGTTGTTTGATCTACCCTAAGTCAGTAAATTGACAACTCTATATTTCAGGTGATCATTATGAATGCAATTGGAGGCGCTTTAGGCCTGCTTCTTCTCTTCCTGCCTCTGGCGCTAGCATATTGGTTAGTCGAGTGGCGCTTGGTCACAGCATTTTTATCGACCGCAATCCTATTTCCATTTATTGGAGTCGTTCTTATTGAACTAGGTATTGCTGTTTTTAAAGCGAAAGAATTCGATTGGGAAAGTGCTAAGTTTTCAGCCTTTATACTTGCGATAGTCAGTATTTACGTCTACATGATTTTAGTTTTGCCAGCTTTTTTATTCTTAAGGACTTTGCCCATAGCTATTCACTGGAGCTTTCCCGCGATGGTCACCGCAATTGTTTTCGTTGTCTTTTTCTTGTTAAAAAATAGCAGACCCGCAGACGCAGCGACTATAACCATGATAACGATTTGTTCTTTTTTGCATTCCTGGATAATTTTGGGAGTTTATTCTTTGTTAAAGAAAATTTAAGTATATAAGAGACCTTTGCACGAATACATTTTATTTAATTTCGCATCGTCATCCCTGCGAATGCAGGGATCCTCCCTTTGATTTTATTTATATACATTTGTCTCATCACCCCAACCAAGAGGCATATTCTTTTTCCAGCTGTTTAGGATTGGCCTTGAACGTTTCATACCAATTCAATGACATTGCATCGGGGAACACATCTTCTTCGCCGTTTTCAATTGCAGCCAATACAACATCGGCAACTTCAGCGGGTGTGGCTTTGGGCAAGTCAAATCCTTCGGTCAAGCGTGTTTCAATTGGGCCAGGGTAAACGCCTTGAACCAGCAAGTGGATTTTCGCTAATTCTGCGCGCAAACATTGTGTGAAAGAATGCAATGCAGCTTTTGCAGCAGAGTAGGGGCCGAGTAAAGGCATATTGGCGATACCGGCGATAGAACTGACATTCACAATCGCACCGCCAGAAGATTTTTTTAATGCGGGCAATAATGCGCGAGTTAAATTTACGGGCCCAAAATAATTGGTTGCCATTTCTTGCACGGCGATGTCGCCACTGTTTTCTGCAATAAAACCTGAGCCTGTCGCAATGCCAGCGTTGTTGAATAAAAAATCCAATTGCGAAATTGTTGCTGCGGCTTGTTGAATATCTTTGGCGGAGGTGACGTCCAACTGCAAAGCAATTAATTCTGTGGCAGGATTTTTTAATTGAATCGCCAAAGATTGTTGTGCAGCAAAATCGCGACCCGTTAAGTAAATTCGTTTGATGCCTTTGTTGATGAGGGCTTGGACTAACCCCAAACCAATACCGCGGTTAGCGCCTGTTATCAGGGCTGTTTTGTCTTGCCAATGAATGCTCATGTTTGTCTCCAAAAAATTGAGGTGAGTCCAGTCTGTCGTTTTCGGTCTTTGTGAGTGACCCGAATCCTGCGCAGCTGCAATTAGACCGGTCGTCTAGTTGCAGGCTTCAAAAAAAGAGCTCAAGGCTCTTCTTTTCATATCGCCGATTCAGGCTTGCAGGAGTTTGTCGAAGTAGAGATCTAAAAGATCACGCAAAGGTTGAACCGATTGTTCAAGCTTGGCCCTTACCAGACAGCCTTCCCAGGATGCAAACAACATACGCGCCAAGATGATTTCATCGGCTGAAGCCGATAACTCGCCCTGGACTTTGGCGTCCGCCAGGCATTCCGCCAGCCGTTTTTCCACAGCCTCATAATGCTTGTGAATTGCCAATCGCATAACGTCAGATTGCAGCGCCAGCTCTTGTCCCAGGTTTCCCAATAGACAGTTACAGCGGCTGTAATCCGGCGCCACATAAGCCAAAACCTGATCAAAATAGGCTCGTAAACGAGTCAGTGGACTGCCGCTTAAGCTGTTCAAGGTGGTATTCAAACCCTCGCGCAGTGACAAGCCGTAGTACTCGATCACCGCCAGACCCAAATCATCCTTACTTTTAAAGTAATGATAAAACGACCCTTTAGGCACACCCGCCTGCCCCAAAATCTCGGCTAGGCCAGTGTTATTAAAGCCTTTGACGCTAATCAGCTGAACACTGATCTCGATCAGTTTGTCTCGTGTGTTGTCTGCCATGGCTATATTAGACCGGTCGTCTAGTTGATGCAATAGTGTTCATCATACTCTTTTTAGATTTGTCGCGACAATTAGTCAGGCGACTAACCCACCGGCAACGCCGTTTTATCTACCGGCGATTTCAGCACAAATGACGAATGCACGCCGCTAACGCCTTCGATCCTCGTCAATTTCTGCAATAAAAACTGTTGATAAGCGTCCATGTCTTTAACTATGACTTTTAATAGGTAATCGGCTGATTGGCCGGTAATGAGGTGGCATTCCAGGACTTCAGGATAATCAGCGACGGTTTTTTCGAATTGATCGAAACGGTCGGGGGTGTGTTTGTCCATGCTGATGGAAATAAAGGCGAGCAGCGTCAGGCCCAATTTGCGGGCATTCACCAAGGCAACATAGCCATCGATAATTCCCGCTTCTTCCAATTTGCTGACACGGCGCAAACAGGGTGATGGCGACAGGCTAATGCTATCCGCCAATTCCTGATTGGAGATACGGCCATTGCGTTGCAAGGCTTCGAGGATTTGTTTGTCGTAACGGTCGAGTTCCATTTGGGTCTCCGGTTTCACCCCCTCCCAGCCTCCCCTTGCTAAGGGGAGGGTTAGGGTGGGGTGATTTATTTCAATAAATATAATTTAATTGGCGGTTTATTGCCAATAAATATTTATAACAACAATTTTGGCAATCATCTGCCAGTGGTCTTTGGCTAGACTTGTTTCCAAGAATGGCAAGACCCCCTCCTAACCTCCCTTTTTCCAGGGGGAGGAACTGATTCCCTCCCCTGGCAAGGGGAGGGTTAGGGTGGGGACTAATACTCCGAGGAATAGAAAATGCTCAAGAACCCATCCAGCAAATACCAACGTTTTGTCGGTGTCTCTTTGCCTGATCGCCAATGGCCGAACAACTTTATCCAAAAGCCACCGATTTGGATGAGCACTGATTTGCGTGATGGCAACCAAGCGCTGATCGATCCTATGTCGGTGCAAACCAAATTCCGTATGTTTAAGGAATTGGTGAAAATTGGTTTTAAAGAAATTGAAATTGGTTTCCCCTCGGCGAGTGAAATTGATTTTAATTTTGCGCGTTTGTTGATTGAAGAAAATCATATTCCTGACGATGTGACTATTGAAGTTTTAGTGCAAGCACGTTACGACTTGATCGAAAAAACCGTGCAAAGTGTGCGCGGTGCCAAGCGTGTAATTTTGCACATGTACAATCCACTCGCGCCTGCGTTTCGTAAAATTGTTTATAACACTGATAAAGAAGGCGTCAAAAATATTGCGATGCAAGGTACTCAATGGTGTAAAGAATTAACCGCGCAAGCTCCGGAAGTGGATTGGACTTTTCAATATTCACCAGAAGTTTTTTCATCGACAGAAATCGAATTCGTCAAAGAGGTTTGCGACGAAGTGGTTAGCATCTGGAATCCGTCACCTGCAAAAAAATTGATTTTAAATTTACCGGCCACGGTTGAGATGAATACGCCCAATACTTACGCCGATCAAATCGAATGGATTCATCGCAATATCAATCGTCGCGATTCTATTGCGATCAGCGTGCATCCACATAATGATCGTGGTACTGCGGTTGCCGCTGCAGAATTAGCGGTAATGGCCGGTGCAGATCGTGTTGAAGGTTGTTTGTTTGGCAACGGCGAGCGCACGGGTAATGTGGATTTGGTGACGCTTGCATTGAACTTATATTCGCAAGGTATTCATCCCGGTTTGGATTTTTCCGATATAGATCAGGTGCGAAAATTAGCAGAAGAATGTACACAATTACCTGTGCATCCGCGTCATCCTTATGCCGGTGAATTGGTTTTCACCGCTTTCTCAGGATCGCATCAGGACGCCATCAAAAAAGGTTTTGCAGTGCAGAAAAAAGATGCGCTCTGGGAAGTGCCCTATTTACCGATTGACCCTGCCGATTTGAATCGCAGTTACGATGCCGTGGTGCGTGTGAATGCGCAATCGGGTAAAGGCGGCGTGAGTTTCTTGTTGCAACAGGAAGCCGGTTTGCAATTGCCGCGTCGTTTGCAAATTGAATTCAGTTCGGTGGTGCAAAAAGTTAGCGACACCACCGGCAAAGAAGTGAAGAGCAGTGAAATCGTTAAATTATTTGAGCAAGAATATTTTGCGGTGAACACGCCGATTACTTACAAAAGCAGCAAGGTGCATGAGCAGGAAGATTCACATCAAGTTGATATAGTAATTTATGCACAGCATCAGGATAAAACGGTTGAGATCAGTGGCAGTGGCAATGGTCCGATTGATGCCGCCGCGCACGCCATTAGTCAATTTGTCGGTTGTGAAGTCAGCGTGATTGATTATCACGAACATGCCGTAGGCGCAGGCTCGGATGTGGCCGCTGTGACGTATCTTGAGGTTAAAGTGAATAACGGCAAGCCGGTGTTTGGTGTGGGGCAAGATCGCAACATCATTACCTCTGCAATCAAAGCCCTGATTAATGCGGTGAATCGCGCGCAATAAATATCCAACAAAAATCAGCTCCATCCCCCTCTAAATTCCTCCCTGCCTCCCTTTATCAAAGGGAGGACGCTTAGCTCAAAGTATTTTTGACTCGATTGAATCCAATTCGAGCATCTAGCAGTCTTACTAATCAACAAAATCAGGATGACAGCTGTCATCTTTCCGTTAATTTGCGTTAACAAGGCTCGGCATTCTGTAATAAAAGCTCTAGGCTGTGCTCAAGTTGTTTATCCATTGCCTTATCAGTTGCCCATAGATTTCAGGAAACCCCATGATCAAACTGCACCAGCTTCACAAGTATTATCAAACCGGTGAAACACCTTTACATGTACTCAAAGGAATAGATTTGCACATTAAAGAAGGTGAATTGGTTTCCATTATGGGCTCGTCTGGTTCTGGCAAATCAACCTTGCTCAACATCTTAGGGATTCTCGATAGTTTTGATTCCGGTAGTTATTTTTTGGCGGGACATGAAATAAAAAACCTGTCAGAAAAGATGGCCGCGAAGATGCGCAATCAATTATTGGGATGTTTTTTTCAATCTTTCAACTTATTGCCTTTTAAAAATGCAACGGAGAATGTTGCATTGCCACTTTATTATCAAGGCGTAAGCCGCAAAGAGCGCAATTATCGCGCGGAAAAATATTTGGAAATGGTGGGGCTTTCTCATCGCGCTAAATTTATGCCCAATGAATTATCGGGTGGACAAAAACAGCGCGTAGCTATGGCGCGCGCTTTAGTCACAAAACCTAAAGTCATTTTAGCCGACGAACCGACAGGCGCATTGGATAGCCAAACCACACAAGAAATTATGTCACTGATAAAAGAAGTTCATCAGCAAGGCAATACAATTGTGATTGTGACCCACGAGCAGGACATTGCTGATCAAACCCAACGTCAAATTATTTTGAAAGATGGCTTGATTGTTTCAGCTAAACATTCCGTCACAAATCACAGTTAAGGTTGACGATTATGATGGATAGCTTGCAAGAAATTCTTTACACGCTTCGACAAAATAAATTGCGAACTGTGATGACGGCATTTGGTGTCTTCTGGGGCATTTTCATGCTGGTGCTTTTATTGGGTGCTGGCAAAGGCATGCAAAACGGCGTGTATGACGACTTCAGTTCAGACGCTATGGATTTTATTGTGATTTATTCGTCAACCACTTCGGTGGCCTATGAAGGCATGGGTCTCGGGCGACAAATTCAACTGACAAAAAGTGATTTGGAGGGAATTCGATTACAAACTCCCGGCGTGGGATTTGTTGCTGATGAAAATCAACGTGGCGGCGTCACCATGATTTACGAAAAGAAACAGGGTAGTTTTGGAGTGCATGGTGTGCCAGATGAATATTTTGAATTGAAAAATGCGGTGCCCTTTACCTTTGGGCGAAAAATGAATCCATTGGACGAATCCAATGCACGCAAAATTACAGTCATAGGTTCAGTCGTTGCAGAAAGATTATTTGAAAAAGGGGTAGATCCTGTCGGTAGAGATATTAAAGTCAACGGCGTAGTCATGAAAATCGTGGGTGTATTTAATGACAAAGGCAATAATGGGCGCGACTCAGAAAGAATTTATATTCCAGCTACCACTTTTTCCAAAATGTTTGGCACCAGTGATCGAATTGGATCAATTTGGATTCGTCCTAGCCCCGGGTTTGATGGCTATGAATTGGAAAAAAATGTCATCGCATTTTTACAAAAACGTCATCAGGTTTCACCAGAAGATAAACGCGCAATTCGTTCATTTAATATGGCGGAAGCGGCAGCGAGAGTGAACGGACTATTTTTTGGTATTGCAGCGATGAACTGGTTTGTTGGCTTGGGCACTTTATTGGCGGGTATAGTCGGTATCAGCAATATTATGATTATCACAGTGAAAGAACGTACACGCGAAATCGGTATTCGAAAAGCTTTAGGGGCAACTCCTTTTGGTATTGTTAGTACATTGGTGTTTGAATCCATTTTGGTTACGACCATTGCAGGATATGCTGGTTTGGTTTTGGGTGTTGGATTAATTGAATTAATTTCATTTGGATTGCGTTCTGTTGGTGCGGAATTGCCATTTTTTAGAAATCCGGAAATTGATTTTCAAGTGGCGATAACCGCGATGATTTTATTGATTATTGCTGGCGCGATTGCGGGATTAATTCCTGCTGCACGTGCTGCGAAAATTATGCCGATAGAAGCCATGAGAGCAGAATAAGATGTGGATAGATACTGAAAAATGGCAAGAAATTTTTAAAACATTGGGCCAACACAAGCTGCGAACTTTTTTAACTGGGCTCGGTGTTTTTTGGGGCATCTTTATGCTCACCTTATTATTAGGAGCAACCAAAGGGCTGGAAAATGGTGTGAATAGTCGTTTTCCAGCAGTGCCTAATGTGGTGTTCGTTTGGGTTAAAGGGACAACGCAAATGCCTTATCAAGGCATGTCTGTTGGCAGACAAATTGGATTTAAAGCAGAAGACGTCGCTTTAATTGAAAAAAATGTTGGCAGTGTTGGATATATACGTGGGCAGAATTCGGTGGGCATTTGGAATGGTACGCCGCCTTACACCGTGCGCAAAGAAAAAAATGGGACTTTTAGTGTTGAAGGTACTCATGCAGGAATGGAAGGCATTAAATCCTTTAGGGTTAACCAAGGCCGCAGCATTAATGATATTGATAATCGAGATAGACGAAAAATTGCAGTGATTGGCAAGCGAGTTGCGGCGCAGTTATTCAACCCTGATGAAAATCCGATTGGAGCAGACATCACATTAAATGGTATTAATTTTACGGTAGTGGGTGTGTTTGAATCCTATTCCGCCGGCAATAAACAACAGGAAGAAGAAAAAATTTATTTGCCTAATGACACTTTGCGCTATTCGTTTAATCAAGTGGATTGGATTGGTAGTTTAGTTGTTATTCCTAAACCCGGTATTCATGCAGCTGTTGTTGAGCAAGAAGTTAAAGAATATCTGGGGAAATTAAAAAAAGTACATCCAGATGATCGCGGAGTCTTTGGCAGTTTTAATTTGCAAAACGAATACGAAAAAATTGAAGGATTATTTTTTGGCATGACATTTGTGGGTTGGTTTGTTGCTGTGGGTACCATTCTTTCGGGTGCAATTGGTGTTGGCAATATTATGTTGATCGTTGTCAAAGAACGAACCCGTGAAATTGGATTGAGAAAAGCCTTGGGTGCAACACCCGCATCCATTACCGGAATGATTGTACAAGAAGCGATTTTTATTACCTCAGTAGCGGGATATGCCGGTTTGGTTGCGGGAGTGTCGGTGCTCGAACTGGTCAACATGCTATTGTCCAAGGCAGAAGACAAAGGTTTTTTCGGTACATTTGAATTGAATTTTAATACGGCATTGACTGCTTTGACTGTTCTTGTCATTTCAGGATTGTTTGCGTCTATGTTGCCTGCATCAAAAGCCGCCGCCGTTAATCCGATTGTGGCATTGCAAGATGAGTAAGACCTCACCCTAACCCTCCCCTTGGCAAGGGAGGCTAGGAGGGGGTCTTGTGAATAAGTTTTTTTAGAAAATTAATTAGGAACATCATGATGAAAAAGTTTTTTGTAAGGTTATTGATTGCACTGGTTGCCATTATTTTTATCTGGACGGCATTTTTCCTTTATGGAAAATCACAAGAAAAGCCTGTGATCTATACCAGCGATGCCGTATTTAAAACAACCATCACTAAAAAGACGGTGGCTGTCGGTAAAGTGATTCCTCGTCGTGAAATTGAAATCAAATCTCAAGTATCCGGCGTAGTTGAAAAGCTTTATGTGGCGGCAGGTCAGTTAGTTAAAAAAGGCGACATCATTGCGAAAATCACTCTTGCTCCGAATATGATTCAATTAAACCAAGCAGAGTCGCAACTGGAACAAGCTCGTCTGAACTTGGACAACATTAAAACCGAATACGAGCGCCAGAAAAAACTCTACGAACAAAAATTAATTTCATCGTCAGAATTTAACAAACAAACATTGCAGTTTGATTTGTATCGCGAAGCCGTCACTTCTGCTGAAAACAATGTATTGCTATTGAAAAAAGGAGCAACCAAAAAATCAGAAAAAGTATCGAATATGATTCCTGCCACAGTGACAGGTATGGTATTGGATCTTCCCTTCAAAGAAGGCGCGTTTATTGTTGAAACCAGTTCGTTTGGTTCAGGAACAACAATCGCTACTTTAGCGGACATGCAAGACATGATTTTTGAAGGGATGGTTGACGAATCTGAAGTGGGCAAAATTCATGAAGGTATGGAACTGATTTTGAATGTCGGTGCCCTTGAAGGTGAGCCCTTCACCGCTATTCTGGAATATATTTCTCCCAAAGGGATTACCGATCAAGGAACCATCAAATTCCAAATTCGCGCCGCAGTAAAATTGAACGACAAATTATTCTTACGCGCAAATTACAGTGCAAATGCTGACATAGTGCTGGAAAAACGTGAAAATGTTGTGGCTATCAATGAGCGTAATTTGATTATTGAAGAGAAAAATTATTTTGTTGAGGTGGAAAAAGCGCCGCAACAATTTGAGAAACGTCCAATCAAAACAGGCTTATCGGATGGCATTAATATCGAAATCATCGAAGGCTTGAAAGAAGGCGAAAAAATTAAACACCGTTAAACCCCAAGAAGGCCCTTGAGAGCGATTGTTGCGAAACAATCGCTCTTTTTTATTATATTTGTCGTGGTTTGAACAAAAAGACAATTGAAATAAAAACAATTAGAACAATTGAAATGCTTCCGCCGCCCGATTTCTTGTTGCCTGAGGCTGCGGTGCTGCTAACACTTGATGAAGAGACAGACGATGGAGGTTCGTCAGGTTTATCAGTTATTGATACCACAAGCAGATTAGGCGACGACAAGCTTAAACCATTGCGTGGATTAAATAATCGTACCAAAAAAGATTGGGTAAATTCATTGCCTTGTCCATCAGCAATGATCGGGATATCAATAAATTTATCGGCTGCTTCGCCTGCTTGCCAACTCACTATGCCGGAAGTGGCAGTGTAGTCCTCAGTTTCCTTTGCATTACCGGATTGAGTTTCATAGTGAACTTCAACCGCATCTTGAGTTCCTCCAATGCGTTGTAAAGTGATGCGTAAATTTTCACCTTCGGGTGTTGATATTGTTGCTTGCGAAAATTTTACGCTGCCTTGTGCCTTTGCTGTTTTATCGCGAAGAATATAGAGGCCGCTATTGATGTCGCTAACTAAAATATTTCCGCTGGGTAAAAAGGGATAGGTTCCCCAGGCGCCATTGAATGAGGCGGAATTATTTAAGGGATAAGTATCAAAAAATCCTGCTTCAATGGGTTGGCGAGGATTGCTGATATCCAGAACCACTAATCCACGTTCATAATTTGAAATGTAATATCGATTTCCGCGTGTATAGCCGTTATGGTCAATTGCCGATGTTGGGCCTATATATTCGCCCGCTAATTCCGGTGCGCGTAAATTGTTGATGGAAAAAAATCTGACTCGTGTATTCAAGGCAAACCGTTGTTCATCTAATTCATCATGAACCGTAATAAATTGTCTGTCCTCAGTCCACCAACCGGAATGCACGTAAGAAACAAATTCATAACTGGTATTGGAAAGTTGTGAAGGCCGAGCGTTGTTGGTTTTATCCCACAATAAAATTTCATTTTCGTTGTAGTCCAACAACAGATCGCAATCGATTAATTTATTAACGCATTGCTCGCGGCGTTCGTCATTAATCCAAAGTGATGAAACATCATGGCTATATAAAGAACGTGATCCACCACTTTTATAAACTGCTGTGGGCGCAGTTGGGTTTGCCAAAGAATAACTGTTAAAAGAACCACCATCTTTATCGCTGCCAGCAATGTGCATGTAAGCTTGTTTATTGGTTAATGCCACGCCTGTGGAATAGTCAAGGTTGCTGATATAAATATTGTGCGCACTGGTATCGGATTGTTCGCTGGAAACTGCAGTGACTCTTTCGGGGAGCTGGTTCAAATCCAAAATCATGGTGCCGACAGAAGCAGCATCCGCTGTGACATAGGCATAACTCATCCAACGACGACGATTTTCATCAAAATATTGATAGGTTTTTATATCGCGCCAAATGGTATTTTGGCTGGGAACAAAACTTACGACCCGTGGCGTTTCTGGTTGAGTAACTTCGACAATACTGACACCGTTAGTGAGCCCCATTAATGCGTATTCACGATTATCGTTGAGATCAACATGGCCCCAAATATCATTGCCGCGTGAGTTACTGTTGCCCAAGGTGGACAATCGAACATGGGCTAATAAATCGATATTAAGACAATCAAATTCATTGGCTTTGCCATTCGTACAATTGACGGCTGTTTGTGATTCATTCATCGCCGCTAATTGTGATTGTTTGGCGTTGAGCGTTTCTTGTTGGTCGCGCGATAAGCCTTTAGTGTCGGTGATAACGGTAAAACCTTTTTCTGATAATCCTTGTGCAAATTCTGGTGGAATCCCAATCAAAATGGTTTTGCCTGATTCGTTCAATGCTTGAAAAGTATTTTTTTGATAACCACCTGAAACCGGAACGGCGCTGCTTCCTAAATAAAAAATGGAATCCACATCGTTAATCGCATAACGCCCTTCTGCCATCAAAATGCGATCACCTTTGCCCGCTTGTTTCGCGGCGTAGGCAATTGTTTTACAGGGAGATGATGTTTGATCACAACGTCCCTGATCTTTACCGTCATCGGCAACATAACGGGCTTTGTCATGTTCGGCATGGGCGATTGTTGTTGAGCTAAACAAGGATGAAGCAAGAATTGAAACTAAAAACACTGATCGCATCATAAAAATTCCATCTGAAGGCATGTGAACGATAAACACTTAGAGAAAACCACAATGGTGGGCATACAAAATCTGGGTGATGGGATCTATTTTTTTGTTTATTGTAGTGATGCCAAACTAGAGTACAAGACTGAAAGAAGAAGACTGGCGCACAAAAACAAAACCCCGCAACACGAGGGGCGTGTGACGGGGTTTTCAGGATGTGCGCCTTGCCTTAGACAAAATTAGCTGAGATCCATGATCCTTGCTTCAACCATTCCTTGTTACTAGCGCCTATCCCTTGATGCTGTTCCATGGCAGGCATTATTGTAGAGAAGAGTGCCAGTCTCCAGTGGCTGATGTCTGAGTTTCTTGTAGGAAATATCGCACAAGCCTGTCAGCCAAAAGCGGTTTATAATCGCCAATCATTTATCCAAGACCGAGAATATTATGCCGCCCAAGAAAAAAGCTGTGGATTTTGAGCAATCTTTGAAATCACTGGAAGAGCTGGTGAACCGTATGGAACAGGGTGATATGAGTTTGGAAGAGTCGCTCAATGCCTTTCAAAAAGGAATTGCCCTCACACGTGAATGCCAGACTCGATTGGCGGAAGCCGAACAGCAGGTGAATCTCTTAATCGAAGAAAATGATCAATATCGTTTGGAAGCGTTTGACTCAGAACAGGACGACGAATAAATGCCCGTGAAAAATTTTGCGGATTTCGCACAAAACTGTCGACAACATGTTGATCAGTATCTTGATGTGAGTTTTCCTGAAAATCTTGATCCCACGCAGCTTCGCAGTGCAATGCGTTACAGCCTGTTTAATGGTGGTAAGCGCGTGCGGCCAATTTTGGCTTACGCATCGGCATTGGCAATCAACCCCGAACAGAATTTACGCCTGATTGATCCCATAGCGGCTGCATTGGAATCCCTGCATTCTTATAGTCTGGTTCATGATGATTTACCGGCAATGGACGATGATGATTTGCGTCGAGGAAAACCCACATGTCATATTGCCTATAACGAAGCGACCGCAATTTTAGCGGGCGATGGATTACAAACTCTGGCATTTGATTATCTTTCACGCACTGATTTGCCACCTGACATTCAAATGGAATTGGTGAAAACATTGGTGGCGGGATCCGGTGTCGATGGAATGGTTTTGGGTCAAGCGATTGATCTTTCCGCCGTCAATCAGCAATTGACGCTGGAGCAATTGGAAAATATGCATCGCCATAAAACGGGTGCATTAATTCGTGCAAGCGTGCGTATGGGAGCTATAGCTGCTGGTGCTAATAAGGAACAATTAAACAAGCTGGATAATTACGCCGCTGCTATTGGCTTGGCCTTTCAAGTGCAGGATGACATTCTCGATGTGACATCAGACACGGCGACATTGGGTAAACAACAAGGCGCTGATATTGCCCACAACAAACCTACCTATGTTTCATTATTAGGATTGGAAGCCGCTCAAGAAAAAGCCCAATCACTCTACAAAGATGCAATTAATTCATTAAACGGATTTGATGATTCCGCCGACCATCTGCGACAGCTCGCGGCCTATATTGTTGAGCGGGTTTACTAATCACTATTACAACTCCGCTTTCACTTTCCCCAACCATTCTCTATGTAAATGTTTATGGTGGTATGGATAAAATGCAAGCTAATCCAAACGCAGGAAATGAATGGTGTTTTGCGTTTGGAGAGAAGGAGTGGCGTGAGGGTAAAAGTTGGAGTGATGCGAAAATAGTGCTACAAACAAGTGGACTTACGCGATACCAAATCTTATTTTACCGAAGTGTTAGATATGATCGGCAGTGAATTTGCGCAAAAGGTTAAAGAAGAATTGGAGGGGATTGATTAATGAATACTGAAGTAAGCCTTGAAAGCATTGATACCAGCTATTGGAAAACGAAAGATAAAATTTGGATGGCGGAACGAGAAGCGCAATGGCCTGCCATTGAAAGAGTGGTCGGCCTTAATCGTAGAAAAGCCGATGTGAATGTAATCAAACAGTATTTTTTGCGCGGCAAAATGCCCAATTGGGAAAAGTATAAGAATTGGGATGATCTTTATCGTCATTTAGATCTGGATTTGTTTTTATGGTTGCATCCAAGTAGTGAGCATGATGTGCTTAAAAGCCTTTATAAAACCTATATGGAATCAAATTTAATCCATGAGCGGGATGTGCTTCGAGGTTATGGTGAGCTCATTGATAATGAATTTTTGAGAGCTCCATTGTCATGGAAGTCTATAGAAGAATACCCTTACCCTTTTAGGGGAGAAAAAAATATCATTTTATTTCGAGTTTTGTTTGAGGATGTCGAATATGCTAAGAATAGAGTGCGTAATTTGATTAGAGGGCGACAAGAATATCGGAATTCCATGGTAACCCAGATATTCGAATTTCTGGGTTACCTACATTTTCTTAGAATGAGACTTTGGTTGTTGCAAGATCCGAATTCACCATTGAGTATAAATAGCTTGTATCAGTACGACGATGTACTCGAATGGTGCTTAACTACTATGACTATAAACACTGAAAATGAATTACATAAGTCACTCAAAACATCGATAAATTTAAAAGAATACCAAAAAGCTCTTTATTGCTTTTACCACTTCGACATAGAAAAAGAGGGCGACACCTGCCGCACCCGCTTCATCCATAAAATCCGTAAAATTCTCGACGAGTGCAAGTTTGTTCCTGAATTTAAACAAATGTGGGAAGACACTAAGGTCGGTAAGATTGACGTCAAAAAGCCATGGGGGCGTTAATTTTTAGTAAGTGTTTTCAACCATCTGCTGTTGTGTGTTTATTCCTGAAGCACTAGTTTCACTTTGCCTGCGATTCGCTCTTATAGAATGCCGCCAACACGGCGGCAATTACTCTTGCCAATACCAGATCCTATTTTAACGAAGTGTTAGATATAATTGGCAGTGAGTTAGCAAAAACAGTTAAAGAAGAATTATTGGGAGTTGAATAATGGCTACTGCGACAAGTTTAGAAAAAATTGATACCAGCTATTGGAAAACAAAAGATCAAGAGTGGGTAGCGCAGCGTCAGGCACAGTGGCCTGCCATTGAACGTGTGGTAAGCTCTGGGCGCAGAAAAGCCGAAGTAAATACAATCAAAGACTATTTTTTGCGCGGAAAAATGCCGAACTGGAAAAAATACAAGGAATGGAATGGAGATTGTAGGCACGTAGATTTGAAAGTGTTTTTATGGCTGCACCCGAGTGATGACCATGAGGTGCTGAAAAGCCTTTATAAAACCTATATGGAGTCAGATTTAATTCATGTGGAGGATGTGACTTTAGGATATGGTTCGTTTGTGAGCCATGAATTTTTAAGTGCGAGTTCATCAAAGAAAACGCTATCAGAATACCCGTTTCCCTTTATGGGCGCTAAAAATATCGTCCTATTTCGGGTTCTGTTTGAAGATGTGGAATATGCTGAGGGTCGAATTCGTAGTTTGGTCGGTGGGCAGGCAAATTACGATAAAAAAGCGAGAGAGATAATGGAGTTTCTGGGATACCACCATTTTCTTCATATGAGAGGTTTTTTATTGCAAGATATAAAGTTGCTATTATGTTTAAATAATTTATATCAATATGACGATGTGCTCGAATGGTGCTTGACTACACTAACGCCCAACAACGAAAAAGAGTTTGTAGAAGGACTCAAAACACCGCAGTATTTACAGGCATTTCAGAGGGCACTTTTCTGCATTAATAACTTCGACACCGAAAAAGAAGGCGATACTTTCCGAACACGTTTTGTTTACAATGTGCGTAAAATTCTCGACGAACGTACCTTTGTTCCTGAATTTAAACAACTGTGGGAAGACGTCAAGGCAGGTAAGATTGAGGTCAAAAAACCATGGGAGCGTTAATTTATTGAACGGGTTTTAAATAGCTGTTTTCGACCATCTGGTGTTGTGCGTTAATGCCTAATAGCACTAGTTTCACTTTGCCTGCGATTCGCTCTTATAGAATGCCGCCAACACGGCGGCAATTACTCTTGCCAATACCAGATCCTATTTTAACGAAGTGTTAGATATAATTGGCAGTGAGTTAGCAAAAACAGTTAAAGAAGAATTATTGGGAGTTGAATAATGGCTACTGCGACAAGTTTAGAAAAAAATTGATACCAGCTATTGGAAAACAAAAGATCAAGAGTGGGTAGCGCAGCGTCAGGCACAGTGGCCTGCCATTGAACGTGTGGTAAGCTCTGGGCGCAGAAAAGCCGAAGTGAATGTGATCAAAGACTATTTTTTGCGCGGTAAAATGCCGAATTGGAAAAAATACAAAGAATGGAATGGCGATTGCAGGCATGTGGATTTGAAAATGTTTTTATGGCTGCACCCGAGCGATGATATTGAGGTGCTTAAAGGCCTTTATAAAACCTATATGGAGTCAGATTTAATCCATGAGTTGGATGTGATTAAAGGTTATGGCTCGTTTGTTGATAATGAATTTTTGAGGGCGGCCTCATCAAAGAAAACGATAGAAGAATACCTGTTCCCCTTTATGGGCACTAAAAATATCATCCTATTTCGGGTTATGTTTGAAGATGTGGAATATGCTGAGGGTCGAATTCGTAGTTTGGTGGGCGGGCAGGAAAATTTTGATAAAAAAGCGCGTGAAATATTCGAACTTCTGGGTTATCAGAATTTTCTTAGAATGAGACTTTGGCTGTTGCAAGATATAAAGTCTCCATTATGTTTAAATAGTTTGTATCAATACGACGATGTGCTCGAATGGTGCTTGACTACACTAACGCCGAATAAAGAAAAAGAATTCTCAGAAGGACTTCACACACCAGAATATCTTAAATCATTCCAAAGAGCGCTTTATTGTTTGCACCATTTTGACACGGAAAAAGAAGGTGATACTTGCCGCACAAGTGCCATTCATAAGATTCGTAAAATTCTCGATGAGCGCACGTTTGTTCCAGAATTTAAACAAATGTGGGAAGACGTCAAAGCGGGTAAGATTGAAGTCAAAGACCCATGGAAGCGTTAGTTTATTCCCGCCGAAAATTTATTATGGGCAGTAATACCAAGCAGCCAGGTATCTAGGAATGTCAAATGATTCGGTTGAGAATTATCGTTTAACCACTATTACAACTCCGCTTTCACTTTCCCCAGCCATTCTTTATGTAAATGTTCATAATGTTTTCCAGATGTTCGAAAAGTTGAAAGGATTTCTTCGAGTAATTTTTTGGCTTCGGCGTTTTTACCCAAGCGTTTGCATAAAAGCGCATAGCGGTATTTGGCCTCAGGGCCGGAATAATATTTTGCGAGTGCTTGATATTCATGTTCAGCACCAGGAATGTCGTTGAGAATTTCCAATGATCTTGCATAAAGCAAGTGACAGGATTCATTTTTGTAATCTGGATTGGTTTCGATTAAACGATCCAAAACGGCTTTGGCTGTAGCGAATTCACCCAAACCAAATTCTGCTTTTGCCAAACTCGCCATCAAAGCAGGATCAGTCGCATGTACACCGCGCAAACATTTTTCGTAAAGCGCTTTGGCCTCAGCAAATTGATTGCGCACTAAAAACTCATCGGCCAATCGCATATTATTTTCGACAGTATCGGCACGTTCCAACTCAAACGATGCGCGATTCAAATCTTTATTCGGATTAATGGTTTTAGAAATATTTTGTACAGCACGACGAGCAGTTCGTGTACCCATCAATTCCGGCAAAATTTCCATAATTACATAAGCAATAGTCCCCGCCATAGGCAAAAGCACCACCACCCAAATCCAGATTGTCGGCCGCCCGGTTTTGAGAATATGAATGACGAGGCACACTTGAATCAGTATTGAGAGTACGAAGAAGGGCACTTTGGTCTCCTTGTTGTTGAATGAAGATCACAGGTTTGGCTATATATCCTGAGTTTTCAATAGATTCCAGTTTTTCTAACAAATAACTGGGATTTGACTAAAGACACTGATGATATATGATGTGTATATCAAATATGCGGGGGTGTTATGCGAGCATTAGTCGATATTCCAGAGAAGCAAATAGACCAACTGGCGGCCATTTGTGAAGTTAAAAAATTGTCGCGAGCCGAAGCCATTCGCCAAGCGATTGGGCTTTATATAGAGCAAAACAAATCTGGCAGTGAAGAAGCTTTTGGCCTTTGGAAGGACAGGAAAGTTGATGGATTAACCTATCAAGAACAGGTGCGTTCGGAATGGTAAAAGTCCTCTTTGATACCAACATATTGATTGATTATCTCAATGGTATAGAACAAGCAAAAACCGAGTTAGGTCGCTATTCCGACAAAGCTATTAGCCTGATTACCAGGATGGAAGTTCTGGTTGGCGCCACACCTGAAACCGAAGCCGCTATCCGACATTTTCTCAACGAATTTTCAAACCTCAACATTGATGACCAAGTTAGTGATTTAGCCGTCACTATTCGTAAACAACACAAAATCAAACTCCCCGACGCCATAGTTTGGGCAACCGCCCTCACCCACAATCGTTTATTGATTACCCGCAACACAAAAGATTTTTTACCCAATCAAGCCGGTGTGCATGTGCCTTATCGGATTTGATGGCATTTGTCGTTACTTCATCCTCTGGCACCCAACCCAAAAATACTGTATAAACAGCCAGATGTTTTTGACCGGACTTTTGTGAGGCGACTTTTCGCGAGGCTTATATGCTGACACAGCTTTGTATTCAGAATTTTACTTTGGTGGATAAGCTTGAGATGGAGTTTGCACCGGGGATGACGGTGATTACCGGGGAAACTGGGGCCGGTAAGTCGATATTATTGGGGGCTTTGGGGCAGGCCTTGGGCGATAAAGCTGAAGCTGATCGAGTGAGGCAAGGTGCGACCCGTGCGGATATTGCCGCGACTTTTGATACCCAGCGGATTCGTCAGGCGCAGGAGTGGTTGGTGAATCATGATTTGCAGCAGGCGGATTCGCCGCACGAATGTATTTTGCGTCGGCTGATTAACAATGAAGGCAAGTCGAAATCCTATATCAATGGTCAGCCAGTGACCTTGCAACAATTGCGCGAGCTGGGCGAAATGTTGATTGATATCCACAGCCAGCACGAACATCAATCTCTACTGCATAAAGATACCCACCTGCGTTTGCTCGATGAATTTGGTCAACACACCGAACTCGCCAAACAAGTGCGTGCTGCATTTTTGCAATGGCACGAATTGCATGAACGCTTTGTGCGCTTGCGCGATAACTCGGCTGAGATGAATGCGCGCTACCAACTTTTGCGTTATCAAGTGGAAGAATTGGAAACGCTTGGGTTGCAAGATGGCGAAATCGATCAGCTCGAAAATGAACAAAAATTATTGGCGTCTGCTGAAGATACGTTGGCGGTTTGTCAGCAGTTAGTGGATTTATGCAGCGATGATCGCCAGGGTTTAACCTCACAACTTTATCGTGCATTAAATTTGTTGCGTCAGGTGCAACATAAATCCAAACATTTACACACCGCAGAAGAATTATTACAAAACGCACAAATTCAAATTGAAGAAGCACAACAGGAAATTGCGCAGGATATGGATAAATTCGAACTCGACCCGGAACGTTTACAAACTATCGAACAACGATTAACCCAAGCTTACGATTTGGCACGTAAGCATCGTGTGAAAGCACAAGAGTTACCGGCGTTATTTTTACAATTCAGCGACGAACTCAGCGAGTTGGATGCGGGCGATGGCAAGCTGGATGAATTGCAACAACAAGTGGATCATGCCGAAAAACATTTTGTGCAATTGGCTGAAAAATTATCCGATCAACGTCAGAAGACGGGCAAAAAATTAGCGTCGCAAGTTAACGATCAGCTGAAACTCTTGGCTATGTCCAGCGCCAATTTTACTCTGCAGATTGAGCGCGCTAATAAAGCCACCACTAAAGGCTTGGATGATATTGAATTTTTAATCAGCACCAATCCCGGTCAACCAGCGAAGTCTTTGGCGAAAGTTGCGTCGGGCGGTGAGTTGTCGCGCATTAGTTTGGCGATACAAGTTGTCACTGCACAAACGTCTGCGATTCCTACTTTGGTATTCGATGAAGTCGATGTGGGAATTGGTGGCGCTACGGGCGATATAGTCGGAAAATTATTACGGCAACTGGGCGACAAAGGCCAGGTGCTTTGCGTAACGCATCTCGCACAAGTCGCCAGTAAAGGTCACCAACATTTGCAAGTGCAAAAATCCATTAAAGGCAATAAAGCCCAAAGCACTTTGGTCGCACTTGAAGGCGAAGAACGTATTCAAGAAATTGCGCGCATGATGAGCGGTGAAAAATTAACGGAATCATCCATTGCGCATGCAAGGGATTTAATGGTGTTATGAGTTATTGTGATATTTGACGCCCACCAGACTTGCACAATTTATTGTACAGGTTATACTGCCTGCATTGTTCAGAGGTATTAGTCATGCGTGTAGTCAATTTTTCAGAAGCTCGTAATCATTTAAAGGATATCCTAGATCAAGTTGTTGCGGACAGAGACTACACCGTTATCTCGCGGCGTGATGCAGATGATGCGGTAGTCATGTCACTTGAGCATTTCAATAGTTTGATGGAAACCGTTTATCTACTGAAAAGTCCGGCTAATGCGGCGCACCTTGCAAAATCAATTGCCCAATACAAGGCCGGTAAAACTCAAATAAAGGGGATCAAGGAGTGATAGAAATTCTGGCATGGACGAAAGAGGCCTGGTCGGATTATATATACTGGCAGACACAAGATAAAAAAACGTTGCTTCGTATTAATAAATTAATTATCGATGCTCAACGAGCACCTTTTGAAGGGATTGGGAAGCCCGAACCTTTAAAAGAAAATCTTACTGGATTTTGGTCTCGTAGAATTGATGACACCCATCGTTTAGTTTACGCCATTGATAAAAAACAACTCACTATCATTTCTTGTCGATATCATTACGAAAAATAAAGAATGTTGGTTCTCATCTCCCCCGCGAAAACACTCGATTTTGAAACCCCTTGGAAATTGAAAAATATTTCCCAGCCGGATTTTTTATCTGAATCGCAGTTATTGATTGATCAATTGCGAAAATTATCCGCTACCAAAATCGGTGAAATGATGTCAATCAGTGAAAAGCTGGCGATATTAAACAGCGAACGATTTTTAAATTGGCAATTACCGTTCACTCCAGAAAATTCAAAACCGGCGCTATTAGCATTTCGTGGTGATGTTTATACGGGCCTGAATGCCGATTCTTTTTCAGTAAAGGATATTAATTTTGCACAAAAGCATTTACGCATTCTTTCCGGGCTTTATGGTGTTTTACGTCCGTTGGATTTGATCCAGGCCTATCGATTGGAAATGGGAACGGGATTTAAAAATAGTCGTGGTAAAAATCTCTATGAGTTTTGGGGTGATAAAATTACTGAACATGTTAATAGTGAGCTTTCAAATCAACAAAAACCGACGCTGATTAATTTGGCATCCAATGAATATTGGTCAGTCGTTAAACCCGAAAAGTTACAAGCCGAGGTGATTTCCCCCATTTTTAAAGACGAAAAAAATGGCCAATACAAAATTATCAGTTTCTTTGCTAAAAAAGCCCGCGGTATGATGGCGGCCTATATCATGAAAAACCAAATCAAAACCCCTGAAGATTTGAAAGCATTTGATGCTGAGGGTTATGCATTTAATGCAAAAATGTCCAAGGGGAATGACTGGGTGTTTTTGCGTAAAGAGCATTGGGCTTAATATTCATTGTGGTGTAATGGGTTGGCTGCCAGCCCGGTCATGATGAATATCTACAGCAAGTGAGGGAAGAAAACAGAAAGCCTATTTGAAAAGAATGCCTTTTGCTCTACCGAAATCCCAGCAATCCACACTATAATTCCCCTGTTTAATCTGTCTCCCTGAGTCCATCATGCATTTTATCGTCAAAGTTTTTCCCGAAATCATCATTAAAAGCCAGCCGGTACGTCAAAGGTTTATCAAACAGTTGCGCGATAATTTGCGTAAAATGTTGAGCGATCTGGGTGTGCGAGTGAATGTGCAGCGCGATTGGGAAAAAATTGAAATTAATTCCAGTAGCAATGATCAACATTTAACGGATCAGGTTTCGGATTTGCTTGCGCGCACGCCTGGAATTGCCAATTTCTATTTGGTTCAAGAATATCCACTCGGTGATTTACAGTATATTTATGAAAAAACGGCGCTTTATTGGGGCGAAAAAATTGCGGGAAAAAGTTTTTGTGTTCGTGTAAAACGCCACGGCAAACACGATTTCAGTTCGGTTGATATCGAACAATATGTGGGTGGAACCTTATTGCATAACACCCAAGCACGCTGTGTAGATTTACATAAACCTGAAGTGCTGGTTCCGCTCGAAGTAAAAGATAATCGCCTGTTTGTCATTGCTGAAAAAACCCAGGGCATTGGTGGATTTCCAATGGGGACACAGGACGGTGTTCTATCATTAATTTCCGGCGGTTTCGATTCAACAGTTTCCAGCTATTTATGTATGAAACGCGGGTTGCGTACTAATTATTGCTTTTTTAATTTAGGCGGCCGTGCACATGAAATTGGTGTGAAAGAAGTATCTTATTATTTATGGAATAAATTTGGATCATCGCATCGCGTAAAATTTGTCACCATTCCATTTGAAGATGTCGTCAAAGAAATTTTGGAAAAAGTCGACAACAGTTATATGGGAGTTGTCTTAAAACGCATGATGTTGCGCGCAGCAACCAAAGTAGCAGAGAGCCTGGAATTGCCAGCACTCGTCACAGGTGAAAGCGTGGCCCAAGTTTCCAGTCAAACATTATTAAACTTAAATGCGATTGATCGCGTCACAGATATGTTAGTACTGCGGCCATTGTCTACTATGGATAAAGGCGAAATTATCGATATCTCGAGAAAAATTGGTACGGAAAGTTTCGCTGCACAAATGCCGGAATATTGCGGCGTGATTTCCGTTAACCCGACAACACGCGCAAAACTCTGGCGAGTAGAGCAAGAAGAAGCCAACTTTGATATGGCGGTTTTGGATCGCGCTTTTGACGAGCGTCACGCACAAAATATTGATGAGATTATTCAGGATTTGGATGTGGATCTTTCGGTGCCCATTGTGTCGGAACTGGAAGAAAGCGCAGTAGTCATTGATATTCGCCATCCCGATGAAGAAGAAAATAGTCCATTAGTTGTCACCAACAGTTTGTTGAAAATTCCATTTTATCTGTTGAATAAACGCTTCCCGGAATTGGATCAACAGCAGCGCTATTTTCTTTACTGCCAAAAAGGGGTGATGAGTCAATTGCATGCGGCGAATTTAAAGGATGCAGGACATTTGAATCTAGGTGTGTACAGACCTGAACCGAAAAGTGCTTGTGCGATTTAAATCCAGTTTTCAACTTTTAATCCATCGACACGCAAAAATTCACGTTCGTTATTTGTGACTAAAATCCAATTTTGGCTTCTAGCATGTGCTGCTAACCATAAATCATTATGGCCGATAATTTTTCCATTTTTTTCCAGCGCCGCTCGAATATCACCATAATGCTCGGCGACTTCTGGGGTCAAATCCTCTATACGCATAGAGCGGGTTAGTTGGTCAATCAGGTTTGTTGCTTTTTCACGGTGCTGGCTTTTTGCGGCACCAAAGCGCAATTCACCCATAGTAATGATTGAAATAATAATTTGCTGCCCTTGAAGCGAAGCGAGTTTTTTTCGAATTTGCGGCGGATTATTTTTTGCCAAATAAATGCAGATATTAGTGTCTAAAAGATATTCCATTTATCTATTCCTTTTTTCGATTAAAAACTTTCTCTCTTTTGAGAGGGAGGATCTTCTCGGCCAGTTGCCATAAAGTCATTCGGTAGTTGCGCGAGTATATCCATAATCCCTTCCGCAGTAGATGGTATTGCACGTAAAATGATTTCATCACCTCGACGAAATATTTCGACTTGTTCAACATCAAATCGAAATTCTTTTGGTAGCCGAACGGCCTGGCTATTGCCTGATTGAAAAACGCGTGCGTATGTCATATCCACCCCCGACTTTGCATCTGTATCAACGAAAAGTATATACATTCTTGTGGCTTTTAACCAGCACAAATTTTCATCAATTCTCCCTTCATCCATATCCCTGTCATGGCGACATAGGTATAATGCGCCGCTTTTTACCTACCAGCCTTTTAGATCCCCACAGAGAATTACCCAGTGACCAATCCTTCTTCGATCGAAAAATTACGCAATATTGCCATTATTGCTCACGTTGACCATGGCAAAACTTCAATGGTTGACCAGCTTTTACGCCAATCCGGTACTTTGGATCGCCGCGACGATAACGGCGGCGACCTGATTATGGACAGCAACGACCAGGAACGTGAACGCGGAATTACCATTCTGGCGAAAAACACCGCGATTACTTGGAATGGCTACCGCATCAATATAGTAGACACCCCCGGTCACGCCGATTTCGGTGGTGAGGTTGAGCGTGTATTGTCCATGGTTGACTCAGTGCTTTTGATCGTGGATGCCGTTGGCGGCCCTATGCCACAAACTCGTTTTGTAACGCAAAAGGCGTTTGAACAGGGTTTGAATCCTATTGTTGTGATCAACAAAATCGACCGCCCCAGTGCGCGACCTGAATGGGTTATCGACCAAGTGTTTGATCTGTTTGACCGTTTGGGTGCGACAGAAGAACAACTGGATTTCCCAATCGTTTACGCTTCTGCCTTGAATGGTGTGGCCGGCCTGTCCGCTGATAATATCGCCGAAGATATGACCCCTCTTTTCCAAATGATTGTAGACAAAGTAAAACCGCCACAAGTGGATACTGAAGGTCCATTCCAAATGCAAATTTCGGCATTGGATTACAACAGTTATGTGGGTGTTATCGGTATTGGTCGTATTACTCGCGGCTCGCTCGCACCTAACCAACAAATCGTTGTGGTGACGCCAACAGGCGAAACGCGCAAAGCAAAAGTCCTGCAGGTCATGGGTCACCATGGATTGCAGCGCATCGAAACAGATCGCGCCTACGCCGGTGACATTGTGTGTATCACCGGTGTGGACAAGCTAGGTATTTCCGACACCCTTTGTTCTCCCGATGCGGTTGAAGCCTTACCTCCGCTGTCGATTGATGAACCAACGGTGAGTATGACTTTCCAAGTGAACGATTCTCCTTTTGCCGGTAAAGAAGGCAAATACGTCACTAGCCGTAACATTAAAGATCGTTTGGATCAGGAATTAATTGCTAACGTGGCGTTGCGCGTTGAACAAGGTGATTCACCCGATAAATTTAAAGTATCAGGCCGCGGTGAATTGCACCTGTCAGTGTTGATCGAAAATATGCGTCGCGAAGGTTACGAATTAGGTGTATCGCGTCCCGAAGTTATTCAAAAAGTTGTTGGCGATGAAATTCACGAACCTTATGAGCAAGTGGTGATTGATGTTGAAGAACAACATCAAGGTAAAGTGATGGAAGAATTAGGTTTGCGTAAAGGCGAACTCACTAACATGGAGCCAGACGGTAAAGGCCGTATCAAGTTGGAATTTATTATTCCATCACGAGGTTTGATTGGTTTCCGTGGCAACTTCCTGACCATGACATCAGGCTCTGGCATCATGACCAGTATTTTTGATCACTATGGCCCAGTCAAAATGGGTGAAGTGGCCAAGCGTCAAAACGGCGTATTGGTTTCCATGGTCAAAGGAAAAACGCTCGCTTACGCATTAAACATGTTGCAAGAGCGCGGCCGTTTGTTCTTAGGTCCACAAGCTGAAATTTACGAAGGACAAATCGTAGGTTTGCATTCGCGCGACAATGACCTTGTTGTGAATCCAACCAAAGCTAAACAACTCACTAACGTGCGTGCATCCGGTACTGATGAAGCTGTGGTATTAACACCACCGGTTAAACATACACTGGAACAAGCGCTCGAATTTATCGAAGACGATGAATTGGTAGAAGTGACGCCCTTGAGTATTCGTTTACGCAAAAAGTTATTGACGGAAAACGAACGTAAGCGTGATAAGAAGGCTTAAAAACTTTTCCCCTCTCCCTAACCCTCTCCCACAAGGGGAGAGGGAACAGAATTAGCTAAAGAAATATTTTTTTAAATTAAACATATTTTTGCGGCAAGCTCCCCTTCCCCTTGATGGGGGAGGGGCCGGGGGAGAGGGTGATTTTCAGAATGAAGAAAATGAACTTCCAACCCATCAAATTCGCCGCCATTTCCGCACTCAAACAAAACCTAAAACCCGGATTAGTTTTACAAACCTTTGCCGGAATTATTGTCGCTTTATATTTTTTTGTTCCCGCAGCGAAACCGATTTTTGATTTGTTTGGAAATTTAAAGCAACAACATGGCTGGTTATATTCTGCTGTCTCAACATCCATCTTTGGTGGGTTGATTCCGTTTATTTATTTGTATGTATCGCGCAGCTTTAAACCCGATCAACCCATCAGAATTGTTTTTTGGTTTTATGTTATTTATTGGGCACTTAAAGGAATTGAAGTTGACTATTTTTATCAGTTCCAATCTGTTCTTTTTGGCTCAGAAACTGATTTCAAAACCCTCGCCACTAAAGTCCTATTCGATCAGTTTGTGTATAGCGCTTTGTGGGCGGCACCCAGTATTTCGATCATCTATCTTTGGATAGAAAACAATTTCAACTGGCAAGCCACCCGCAAGGGAATGGATAAACAATTTTTCACAGTAACACTGCCTGCCAATATTATTTCCAACTGGCTGGTCTGGCTGCCTGCTGTGAGTTTTATCTATTGCATGCCATCCAACTTACAAATTCCCTTATTCGATTTGGTATTGTGTTTTTGGGTGTTGATATTGGCTGTTTTAAACAAAAAACAGTCAAAGTGATTTTCGTAACATGGTAACTACTACCGTCGCATCTGGCTTCACTCCACGCCACAAATAAAAAGCCTCTGCTGCCTGATTCACCAACATCCCCAAACCATCAGCAATTTGCGCAGCGTTATTTTGTTGCGCCCATTTTAAAAACACTGTGGGTTCTGCGCCGTACATCATGTCGTAGCAGCAGGCAGTTGATGAGAGAGTTTTTTCGGGTAGCGGTGGTAAATCGCCGTGCAAACTTGCAGAGGTTCCGTTGATAATTAAATCAAATTCATGTCCCGCTAGTTGCGAATATTCGGTAGCGCGGAGTATTTCTGATTGAAAATGCTGGACTAATTCTTCTGCTTTGCTGAGTGTTCGATTGGCGATAGTGACGCTAGTGGGATCTTGATCCAATAAAGGTTGTAAAACGCCGCGCACAGCACCACCAGCACCAAGAATCAGTACGCGCTTGCCTTTTATTGTCCATCCCAGATTGAGCATATCTTTGACCATACCTATACCATCGGTATTGTCGCCCAATAATTTTCCATTCACTTGTTTGGCAATAAAGTTAATCGCACCAGCGATTTTTGCGCGAGGTGTTAAATCATCAACCAAATTGAATGCATCGACTTTAAATGGAACTGTAATATTTAAACCTTTACCGTTTGGATTAGAGAAAAAACTTTTTACAGCATCAGCAAAACCATCAAGCGGAATTAATTCTTTTGTGTATTGCAATTCCTGACCTGTTTGTTTAGCGAATTCCGCGTGAATTATGGGTGATTTGCTTTGAGCAATCGGGTTGCCGAATACAGCGTAAAGATCAGTCACAGTTGTCTCCAAATCTAAAATTTATATCCAATAGCGTGCGGGCAAAAAATCGGTATAAAGTTTTGATTCTGCGCTGCCCGCTTCTGGTTGCCAGTTGTATTGCCATTTTACTAAAGGTGGTAGTGACATTAAAATCGATTCTGTACGGCCACCGGTTTGTAAGCCAAATAGAGTGCCTCGATCATAAACTAAATTGAATTCAACATAACGCCCACGACGATACAGTTGAAAATCGCGTTCACGTTCACAAAAAGTAGTATTTTTTCTTGCGGCGACTATAGGTTGATAGGCCTTAATATAACTGTCACCCACTGCACGCATTAATTCGAAACTGTGATCAAAATTTTCTGCGTTGTAATCATCAAAAAATAATCCACCAACACCTCTCGCTTCATTGCGATGCTTTAAATAAAAATATTCGTCACACCATTTTTTAAACCCAGGATAAATATGTTGCCCTAAAGGATCACACGCATTTTTGGCTGTTTGATGCCAATGTTTGCAATCATCTTCATTGCCATAATAGGGCGTTAAGTCATAACCGCCGCCAAACCACCAAACTGGTGCGGCACCTTCTTTCTCGGCGATAAAAAATCGGACATTGGCGTGACTGGTCGGCACATAAGGATTGTGTGGGTGAATCACTAACGAAACACCCATGGCTTCAAATGAGCGCCCCGCTAACTCTGGGCGATGTGCAGTCGCTGATGCGGGCATTTGATTACCGAACACGTGAGAAAAATTCACGCCGCCTTTTTCGATTACCGCTCCGTTTTCGATTACGCGTGACCGCCCGCCACCACCTTCGGTTCGCACCCAAGTGTCTTCTAGAAATTGCCCGGAGCCATCTTCTTGTTGCAGTGCATCGCAAATTTGGTTTTGCAAAGATAATAGATATTCTTTAACGGCAGTTTTATTGGGAGACATAAATTAACTCCGAATCTTGATTTGGTTTAAGGCGTTGTTGAATGGTTTTTAATTGTAGTCTTTGTGGGTCACGATAAAAAATGTTATAGGATTCAAACGGAATCAATTTTCCATCAGCTTGAGCAATATGAATGCATGACTTTTTTAATGCACGAATATCCATATTCACCGCATCCATAAACTGAACGATTAAGACGCGAAAAACATTGGCATAATTCAAATCCGGGGAATCAATCTTGGGTAAACAACACATTAACTCAGATAAACAATTGGCTTGTGACTCTGGTGAATGATTCGTTGAAAACAACTGAAATATCTTTGTTTTAATATTGATATCGCGTTCAAATACAATGGTATTCTTTTCACCCTCTAACAATATCTCCGGTGATAGGAAACGAGTTAAAGGTTGAATTTGATTGTCGATTTTGAGTGCGTAGGCCATGGCTAATGTGTCGGGATTGCAAGGCACAGGAACCAAATCTTCAAATGAAAACAAATGGGATTGCTCAACAATTTTTCGCCGGACTTCGCTTAAAGTTAATCTGTGTTCCTTCGATGTAAAGCCATCAACTCTTCCTGCCTGCTGAACCGGTTGAATGGTAACTCCCCTCACACAAGGCTGAGTTAATCCAAATTGGATAATATCACCCAATTCATGATCATTAACATCACGTTTGACGGTTACCACGAGTGTAGTCGATATGTTGAAGTGATTTAATACTTTGATTGCGTCTTGACGAATTGCTGTTAAATCAGCGCCGCGTAAATCCTGCAGTGCTTTAGATGAAAAGGAATCAAACTGTAAATAAATTTCAATGCCATTTCCATAACTCGATAAACGTTGTACAAATTCAGGATCTTTTGCTATGCGTATACCGTTGGTATTGATCATAATATGTTTGATAGGTCTTGCGCGTGCTTCATCGAGTATGGTCCAAAAATCGGGATGCAACGTGGGTTCGCCACCAGATAACTGCACCACATCAGCCACACCTTCATTGGCAACAATCGCATCCAACATGGCAATAATGTGTGAAAGTGGTTTGTGCAATATTTTTTCAGGGCCACTTTCTGCATAACAAACAGGACAGCGTAAATTACAATTATCAGTAATCTCTACAATAGATAAACAGGAGTGCTGCATATGATCCGGGCATAATCCACAATCATAAGGGCAGCCATATTCCATCGGTGTATTAAATTGCTGTGGCATCTCCGGAGGTTTAATGTAGATTTCACGACACTGCCGATAATATTTTTCATCATCACTGATCAGTACTCTTTCCATTCCATGCTCAGGACACCATTTGTCCATAAAAACGTTTGTATCTTTGATAATAATTTTGGCATCAATAGTTAACAAGCAGGTGCTACACAATGCCCGTGTTGTATCGTAAAACAAATAGGGTCGATTTTTTCTAGGCATTGCGAATGAACCTTTTGTTATAATTTTTAATCAGTATGGGAAAATAAATCAGACCTGTTGCAGCACATACCCATTGTATGCCTGACCATCCGAACTCAAAGGCATAGGGAACTGGCTTTATAAAATCAACAAAAAATCGCCATAAAAGATACGCCATAAAAAACAGATTGAATTGAAATCCTGCTATCGAATTGATTCGTCTTTTATAGATCGTTATAGAGAACAACAAAACCACTACAAACAATATTTCGTAAATTTGTGTCGGATGTCGCGCAATTCCATCACCAAAATCAACGCCCCAGAATAGTTGAGTGGGAAGGCCGTAGGTTTCATCTTCAAGTCCTGCCAAAAAGCAACCTATGCGACCAATGATCAATCCTATTCCAATGGGCACTACCATTAGGTCGCCAGTGGATTGTGAGTGTCGAATTATTTTTTTGACAATTTCAATTCCTACCCAGCCGCCAATTAACCCACCGACAATGGATTGCCCTTGTAAAATTAATAGTGGATTGTTAGCTAGCTGTTGCCATAAATTGGCGTGCGCAAACCAGTAAACCAGCTTATTACCTATCCCGGCACCTATTAAACAGCCAATCACGATCCAGATGCGATTGGTGTGAAATAAGTGAATTTTTTCGATGGAATTAACTCGCCAACGGTATAGATAAAAACCTACCAGTATGCCTAATGCTTCAAAAATTTGATGAGCGATTAGTGGATTAATCCAATCTATTAGCATGTTGGGTCATCCAGCAACGCGAATATCTAACAAGCCTGACCAGGATAAAATATAAGCCGCTAATACGATAAGAAAAACAATGAATAATTTAATCCAGGACGATGGATGCTCTTTTTTGAACATCCATAAAATCACGTCTATAACCAAACCAAAACAGACCACGGCTAAGACAACACCGAAGAGTTTTGTTATAGATTGCGGATCAGATACCAAAAAAATCGAACAAAGACCACCTGCAAATAATAAAAATAATGCACCAATTAAGGCAATAATTTTAAGCCACATAGTGTTACCTATTTAAGAGGGGCGAATCACATTCCCCGTTAATAAATCCCGTATCTCTGAAGGGTTTTTATTTCCACCCAAATTACCTGCTGCAATTGAATCCAATTCCGTTGGAAAATATTTTCTGACTTGATGAATGGTTTTTGCAGGCATTTGATTGCTTGGATTGCACGAGGTGGAAACTATAGGGTGCCCAACGGCTTTTGCCAAGGCAGCTGCAATCGGGTGATTGGTAACGCGTAATGCAAACGCAGGATATTGACCGCATATCCATTCAGGAATTCTTTTTTTAATCGATCCGGTATTGGGTATTAACCAGGTTACAGGGCCAGGCCAACTGGATTTTAGTGTTGCAATTTGTTCAGTCGATAAATGCGTTAATAAATTCTCGACTTGTGAAAAATCGGACGCTAATAAAATAACGCCCTTGTGTAAGGGACGTTGTTTGATTTGCAATAAGCGGTCGACAGCGCGTGGATTCCATGGGTCGCATCCTAAACCCCAGACGGCTTCTGTCGGATAAGCCACTATACCGCCAGATTTAATTGCGGATGCCGCTATACGGATACGCGGATGAAGTATCCAAAGGTTATTTGATGAATCCATGTAATACCCAAGCAACGAAAAAAATTAGAAGATGAATGTAACTGGTTTAATGATCAATATCAAAGCCCGCACTGGTGCAATTCAATAATGTTATCTTGATAAGGGGAGTCAACGGTTAGTCGAAGAAGAGATGAGGTTTGAATCAATTTGGTTAATGTTGACAGTGTTTTTTTGGTACCAAAGGTGTTCAATTTTAGCCAGTCTTCATCGCGGCCGACAATTTTACAAATGTCAAAATTATCTTCGCCAAAACTGTGGTAAAGACAAATACTGGTTTTGATGTCCGATAACTCGGCTGCAATTTCAATCAGTGTTTCAGCCGTGACGGATAAGCGTCTCTTTTCACCGTATTTTTGTATCAATAAAGCAATGGCTTTGTGTGCCCTGTTTCCCCAGATGACTTCAGAGATTTGACTGATTTCAAAAAGTGTAAAGCCATCAAATAATCCATCATCCGTGTAGAGCCTGAGTGCAACAACGTCATTGGTTACGAATTCGATAATTCCAGTCAGATCATTTTCGCTAGAGTCGCGCTTAATGCTAACCAACTCTTCTTGTAATTTGAGTTTCTTTAATTCGGGAATAATCATAACTGGACAACTCTGTTAATGGTGCAACTTGATACTCTTGCGAATTATCAGTGCTTTTTACCAGAATTTCCAGAAGGCGATCCAAGGAAGTGGTGATTAATGTTGAATGGCCCAAATTTTTGCACTCATAAAATAAATACGAGTCACACCTTCAAATCCAGAATCGGTGCCAAATAAAATCCACACTCCGCCTTTATCGTCGGTATAGGCAGAGAATCGTTGACGTTCACTGCGCAGCGTTTTTTTCATGTAGCTTGTATCTGCTGATCCACATTCCCGATCGTTGGCGAAATTTCCCAAGACGATTGCATCAGTACCACCGAGTGTTTGATTGCCTTTATCAATGTTCAGTGAGTAATGGCTATTACCATCGTTGACGGGCTTGGGTTCAATTTTACTTGCGCCTGCTTTGATAGTGACTGACTCACCCGGTGCGCCACCAATGCCAACGCAATTTTTTTGTGCGTTAGTGGCGAAAGTTAATTCAAAATCAAAATCATAAAGACGATTGGCTTCAAGGCCGTTGTAATATTTCGTGATGAACATAAACATATCATCACTGTGATTGTGACTGTTTAAGAAAAATCCTTTGGGGTATACCGGTGGATTCGACTCCAGCACTGGTGTGTTGAGTGGAGCTGGGAGTTCAATCTGGCCAGACGAGAATTCGTAGTCGGTGTCATTGGCACTGTAGTCAGAAAATCCTGTTTTCCAGCCATTGATATTGTCATTAAAACTGACTTGTAATTGTTTGACATTGTTTTGGATATCAGGAACTTTATCTCCACCACAGGCGGATAAAAGCAGAATAAGGGGCAATGATCGAAAAAGTGATTTCATGGTGGCTCCAGGTATCGGGATATGCGCCAGATTAGAGAGCCCGGCAAGCAAAAGCTGTAAAGGAGTTGATCAGGCTTGTAATAAAATGTAACGTCCGATCAGTGTGAAACACAAATGCTTACAATCCCCGAATAAAAAAATTGCTATAACGATAAGGGTTATTCTGTCTCAAAAAGGGTGAATCAAAATTTGTAACGGCTATATACGTTATTTAGGCCAGCTTCTGTTTGGCCTAAGCCTGTATTCGGTGATGGGGCTTGCTATTGCCAATAATGCGGATGACCTTAAATCCGACTGGCAATTTAGCTTGGGAATTGGGGCTGGTGTGCGCACCAATCCCGTGGCATATGCGAGCGATATGCCGATTATTCTATTGCCGCAGGTGGAATATTCTGGCGAGCGATTCTTTATTCAAAATTTGGATATGGGTTATATCCTCTCTGAAAATAAAAACCATCAACTTAATTTATTATTAACCCCCAGCTATGATCAAATGTTTTTTGATCGATGGAATTCCGGAAATTTTTTTGTTGAATCTGGCAATAATTTACTTGGTACAGGTTCAAATTCGGCTCCATCTCAAAATCCAGAACCACTAGAGCCACCTATTAGGGATAGCGATGAAAGTTTTGCGGACAAAAATCAATTTAGTTTACATAAACGACGTATAACCGCATTGGGCGGATTGGAATATAATTTTTCAATGGCCGAATTGGATTGGCAATTACACTGGGTGCATGATCTATTGGATTTGCACAATGGAAATGAGATTCGGTTGGTGGCGAGTCGCGATTGGCGAGGCAGCCGATCAGCACTCAAAATGTCTCTAGGATTAATTTGGCAAGATGAAAACACCTTAAATTATTATTATGGCTTAACACCAGAAGAAACCGCCTCCGAAAATGTTTACCGTCCTGATGCCGAAGTTTCAGCATTGTTGAGATTGGATTGGAATTATCGGTTGACGGAAAATTGGGATCTACGTCTGTTTACCAGTTATCGTCAATTAGGCTATGCCATTAAACAAAGTCCTGTTATTGAAGACGATAAAATTGTCACTCTGTTTGTTGGGGGGGTGTACCATTTTTAGTCGATGCCAATTATTTTATGTAATTTTATTGTTGTGTTTAACGGGTGTGTCCATAGCGGATGCGCCCTTAAAACCATCGATTGTGTTCTCAATTAAACCGGGCTTGTGCGTATTGGGTGAGGATGAAATCGAATGCCGCGATCAGTTACGCGTAAAATGGAAAGCCAATTCAATCTATTCGTTGTGTTTATATCAGGAAGAAAATTCACAGTCCCTGCATTGTTGGCTTGCAGCGCAAGAAGGAGAATATCAATTCAGTTTTGTGGGTCGTGAAAACACTGCATTTGAATTGAGGGATAAACAAACGCAAAAAACTATGGCAACCAAGATTTTTAAAATCCTATCAGATCACAATACCAGCCGTAACAGACGACGCAACCCTTGGAGCTTTTTCTGATGCCCTACAACAATCTCATTTTATTGGTTGAGGACGATCGCCGACTGGCGCAGTTGGTGAAAGATTTTTTGGAAATGAATGATTTTAAAGTGTTTGTCGAAGAACAAGGCAATAGAGTGGTTCGGCAATCACACAATATCAATCCCGCTCTTATCATTTTGGATTTAATGTTGCCGGGAAAAGATGGCTTAACTCTCTGTAAAGAATTACGGCCGGATTTTAAAGGGCCAATATTAATGCTGACCGCGCGCGATTCAGATGCCGATCAAGTATTGGGTTTTGAATATGGTGCAGATGATTATGTGATTAAACCTGTAGAACCGCGGGTTTTATTGGCAAGAGTTCGCGCGCTGTTACGCCGTTATGAGCAACACGATCCGCGCGAACAAGAAGCTTTGGTGTTTGGACAATTGCATATTCAACCCGGCTCCAGAAAAGTTTCGCTACAGGGTGAAGACATTATCTTATCCAGTCATGAATATGATTTGTTGCTATCGCTGGCTGCACAAGCAGGTCAAATTCTTAGTCGAGAATTTCTATTCAACCATATTTATAATCGAGAATATGATGGTTTGGATAGAACCATCGACGTTAGAATTTCGCAATTACGCAAAAAATTAAATGATAATCCTGAAAATCCCACGCGAATTAAGACGATCTGGGGAAAAGGATATTTGTTTATTGCAGACGCTTGGAACTAGCGAGTGAATCGCGCCTTCATTTCACTTTATTTATTTTTAGTCGCTTCAGTAGTGGTGATTGGCTGGGGTTTAAATCAATTGTGGGAAGGCTTGGCGCCTAAGCAAGATATTTCTGCGGAAATTCGTACAGTATTTGAAATGACAGAAAAGGAATTGTTAAAAAAACCGAATGAATTCTTTTCGGTAACTACCAATCAACAATCAGGATTAGGCATTGAACTGTTGAGTTTGGACGACATTGCTAAATCGGAGGCAATGAAAAAATTAATTCAAGGCGAAATTGTTACTGCGAGTAGTGAGAAGCAATTGCTTTGGTACAAGCGTGTTGCTGATAGCCGTCAGGTCATTATGCTGAGTAAAAATATCGAAATCGAACATGAAAATCTACTGACAAGATTATTGCTGATAGCATTTTATTTTGGATTGGCTCTGGTAATTTATATTTGGATTTGGCCGCTATCACGGGACGCTAAAAAGCTGGAGCAACAAACCCAATCATCAGGTCAGCATCAGTTGCCAGAAGTTTTGACGCTTTCACCCCGCTCGACGCTATACCCGCTTGCGCGCGCCTTTAACAATATGGTTTATCGCTTGCGTGATTTGATTGCCTCACATCAGGATATGACCAATGCGGTCTCGCATGAATTGCGCACACCTTTAGCCAGAATGAAATTTGCCTTGGCGCTCATTGATGCTGAAAAGTTGGATGATAGAAGCCAAAAACAATTGCAGAGTTTGTCTTTGGATGTTCACGAAATGGAATCGTTGATTCATTCACTATTAAATTATGCTGGCTTTGAGCAGCACACTCGACAATTGCAAATCAAAAAAGGGAGAGTTGGGAATTTGTTGGAGAATCTTCAAGAAAATTTCAGTCGTACCCAGCAACAGAAACTAAGGCCTCATTTACAACTGGAAATACAGGATTTGAGTGCGGGCGTTGAATTTGAGTGCGAATGGAAGTTGATCGAAACGGCATTACAAAATGTATTGAGCAATGCTGCAAAATTTGCGGCAAATCGAATTTGTATAGAAGCATGTATCGAGAAAAATCAGTTTCAAATAAGAGTCGATGATGATGGCCCTGGCATACCAATCGAAGAAAGGCAGAGGGTCTTGGAATCATTTGTGCGTCTATATGATGAGCAAAACGACATACAAACCAGTGGATTTGGTTTGGGATTGGCCATCGTCAAACGCATTATGCAATGGCATCAGGGTGGTGTGAATATTGAGCAAGCGCCAGAGCTTGGAGGTGCGAGGCTTGTTTTATTTTGGCCAAAAATTTATTAACAACGTTGATAACTTCCGCCTAATGATTCGATTTTTCCTGCCAATTCCAATAGCGTCAATTGTGTAATCAGTTGATTGATCGGCATTTGTGTACGCTCAACCAGCGCATCTAATGTGACGGGATCATAGCCAATCGCTGAGATTAGAATATCGGTTTCGGGCGAGTTAGTGATGTGCAGTTTATTATCGGGTTGAGAGATTTCTTTTTGTTCGGATAAATCCAAAGTTTGTTGTGCTTCTTGCCATTTGAAACTGAGCATGCCATTGAGTTGATCCAAAATATCCTGAGCCGATTCCACCAAGGTTGCGCCCTGACGAATTAATTGATGACAACCTTTTGCCAGTGGATTGTGTATAGAACCAGGAATAGCAAAGACTTCGCGATTTTGTTCCAATGCTTGTTTTGCCGTAATTAATGACCCACTTTGTACCGCTGCTTCAACAACTAGTGTGCCCAAGCTTAATCCACTAATAATACGATTTCGTTGCGGAAAATTGCCGGCATATGAACCTGTCCCTAGAGGGAACTCACTGATGAGCGCACCTCCTTTTTCAATAATGTCTTGTGCCAGCGCTCTATGACGCGCTGGGTATATTCGATCAACAGCAGTACCCATAACGGCGATAGTTTTTCCCCAAGCGCTTAAAGCGCCTCTGTGTGCAGCACCATCGACACCTAAAGCTAAACCGCTGGTAATAGCAAAGCCCTGTTTTGCTAAATACTGTGCAAATTTTTCTGCATTTTCACAGCCGCCTGCACTGGGGTTACGGCTACCCACAATTGCAATTTGCGGTAAGGCTAAACAATTTACATTGCCGCGCACAAACAGAAGTGGTGGGGGATTGGTGATTTGTCGTAACAACTCAGGATAAGCCGCATCTTCAAATTTTAATAATCGAATTTCGGATTGATCACCAATACGATCTATGTCGGCAAAGACTAATTGAGTGAGGGGATGAGAATGGGTTGACTGATAGAAGGATTTTAAAACATCCAATGCGGCAGGTTTCAAAATGGTTTGTAGATGAGCCAGTGGGGCTTCCAAGGTTTTTTCGGCAGAGCCAAAGGCATCCAGCAAACGCCAGTAAATACCGGCGCCGGTTTCAGGTAATCGTTGCAGGAAAAGTGAAGCAAAGAGGGGGTGTTCGGTGTTCATACATCATCCTTGATGTGCAGGGTTAAGAATCTGGATTAGGGATTACGAATTTTATCGCCAACGGCCAAGGGTCGGTCGGTTTCCAGCACTAAAGCGAAACTCATTTTTTCAAAAGTGCGGAAGACCATTAACAAACCTGCGCGCTCATCTGGCAAGGCAACTTTGCCCCCTTTTACACGATCAGCCACCACTTCACCGGTTTTGTAGATGGCCAGCACGTTGCCATCTTGTATGCCATCGCGTTCACCGCGATTCAAGAAGACAACATCGAGCTTGCCGATTTGGCTGACGCCTTTTTCGACCGCCATAATTAATCCATCAATATCAACATCAGGTGCGGATGGTTCGAAAAACGCATTCAACACCAGATTTTCTGTTGGTAAAAGGCGATCACCTGGACGAATTTCTTCATAGGAACGGGTGACTGAGAGAGTGGCAATATCTTTCTCATACTTAACGGCAGACACATCACCTATACCTTGTGCGTGCACACCCAGCAACTCACGTGTTTTGGGGTCAACAAAGGCTTCAGCTTTACGGTAAATGCCATAACCGCCCAGTTTATCGGTGAAGTTTCCGCGCGCATAAACAGTGTCGCCTTCGCCCACAATTAAATGTTGTTGAGAGCCTTGCAGAATATAGGCAGCAGATTCCAAATCCCCAGGGTTGACAACGCGGCTGCGTGACAGGAATGGGTCTATTTCTTCCAGTGGAATAGT
This sequence comes from Cellvibrio sp., assembly GCA_016712405.1. Classification (GTDB taxonomy): domain Bacteria; phylum Pseudomonadota; class Gammaproteobacteria; order Pseudomonadales; family Cellvibrionaceae; genus Cellvibrio. The sequence goes on from JADJRD010000002.1 coordinate 114,493, forward strand.
TGAAATGGCATCTTCAATCGATTCAGCCCGAATCTGGGGGCTTAAGCGTGTTGTGCCATCAATAGCTTGACGGTCGGCTGATTCGGTACCGGGTGTTAATTTGGTAGTGCGCTCAAGAGTCAAACGCGGATTGCCTTCGCGATAAACGAGACGAATTAAATCGCCAGGGTAAATCCAATGTGGATTTTCAATTTGCGGGTTAATTTCCCAGATCTCTGGCCAAAGCCAGGGCTTGTCGAGGAAAGTGCCAGAGATATCCCAAAGGGTATCGCCTTTTTTGACTATATATTCGTCAGGGTGCCCCATCTTTAGCACTGTGCCTGTGGTTTGAACCACGTCTTGCGCCCATGCCATGACACTGATTAAAGAGGTAGCGATTACAGCCATTAAAAGTTTTTTCATAAAAACCGATCCCGTTTTATTCGGCTCTAGAACAGTTAGATGTATATAATAGTCAAGAAAATCCAGATCTGCTTATTTTGATGAGGAGAAATCCTGCAAGATCATCATGTTAGCAGCCAGAATTACCTTTTTACTAGAAGTTTGTCACAAACGCCATGGCCTTATTACCAATACTTGAATTTCCAGACCCCCGGTTGCGCACTGTAGCCAAACCTGTCACCCAGTTTGATGACACCCTTCGCCAGTTGGTGAGGGATATGTTGGAAACCATGTACGATGCTCCAGGCATAGGGTTGGCTGCAACTCAAATCAATGTGCACAAACGTATAGTCGTTATAGATGTGAGTGAAGAAAAAAACCAGCCACAAGTATTTATTAATCCAGAAATCGACCTTCTGGATGAATCCACCTGTGAATATGATGAGGGTTGTTTATCTGTTCCCGGATTTTTTGAAACCGTGATTCGGCCAGCGAAAATTCGCGTGAAAGCCTTCAATGAAAAAGGTGAAGCTTTTACCTTGGAGCCTGATGGTTTGTTGGCGACTTGTATTCAACACGAGCTCGATCATTTGAACGGCAAATTATTTGTAGATCATATTTCGCTATTCAAACGCACCCGCATTCGCAGCAAGCTTGAGAAAAAACATAAGGCCGAAAAATAAATGCCGCTGAACATTATTTTTGCAGGCACACCGGATTTTGCAGCAGCGCATCTAGCTGCATTACTGCAAAGCCAACATCAAGTGGTTGCTGTTTATACACAACCGGATCGTCCAGCCGGTCGCGGAAAAAAATTAACTGCCAGCCCCGTTAAAGAAATCGCCCTTGCGCAAAAAATTCCTGTTTATCAACCACTGAATTTTAAAACCGAAGAAGCACAAAACGAGTTCATTCATTTGCAAGCTGACTTGATGGTGGTGGTCGCTTACGGATTGATTTTGCCAAAAATTATTTTGGATGCACCACGCCTCGGTTGCATTAACGTTCATGCGTCGATTCTGCCCCGCTGGCGCGGTGCGGCGCCGATTCAACGTGCGATAGAAGCTGGCGATTCCAGTACCGGTGTGACCATTATGCAAATGGATGTGGGTTTGGACACAGGCGATATGCTGTTAAAAACAGAATGCACCATTAGTGCTGAGGACACGGGCGGGAGTTTGCACGATAAATTAATCACAATTGGTACACCTGCACTCATTCAAGCATTGGATTTAATCGAAGCAAAAAATATTCATTCGCAACAACAACCCGAGGCTGGCGTCACCTACGCATCCAAATTAGCCAAAGAAGAAGCGGCATTAAATTGGAATTTATCAGCAGAAATATTAGAGCGAAAAATTCGTGCATTTAATCCTTTCCCGATTGCACACAGCAAAATGTCTGGCGCACGCGATGATCAACGTTTTCGCGTCTGGCGCGCATCAGTGATTAACGAAAATTCTTCGCATAAACCTGGCACTGTTTTTCGTATTGATGCAGAGGGACTTTATGTTCGTTGCAACAACAGCACATTGCGACTGGAAGAAATACAATTGGCCGGAAAAAAATCCATGTCAGTAGCCGAAATTCTGCGCGGCCATCCGGATTTATTTCAACAAGGTGATCAATTGGAGATCCCGGTTTGATTCCGGTCAGACTTGCGGCCACGCAAGTATTAAATCAGCTTCTGCGAGGGCAAGGTTCACTTTCCAGCTTACTCGGCCCTGCGCAAATGCAGGTTGCCGATCAAGATAAACCTCTGTTGCAAGAATTATGTTTTGGCGCTTGTCGCTATCATCCACAACTCACCGTTTTCAGCGAATTATTATTGGATAAACCGCTGCGCAATAAAGACAGTGATATTCAAGCGTTAATTTTGTTAGGGCTTTATCAATTAATTCATACTCGCATTCCAGACCACGCAGCGATTGGCGCAACAGTAGAAGTGACGCGTGCATTAAAAAAAGAATGGGCTAGTAAATTAGTGAATGGTGTTTTGCGACAATTTCAGCGCGATAAATCATCACTGGAAAAAACGGCCGCAGAACAAAAAACGTTTCGAAGCAATCATCCTCAGTGGTTGGAGGGGATGCTCAGTAAATATTGGCCACAACAATGGTCGGATATTATTCAAGCCAACCAAGCGCATCCGCCTTTTTGTTTGCGCATCAACACCCGAAAAATTTCTCGCAATGACTATCTCGCTTTACTTGCTGAATTAAATATTCAGGCTTCACCTACCACTTTTAGTCCTTATGGAATCCGTTTGGAAAATCCTTGCAATCCCAACACGCTGCCTTTATTTGCAGAAGGCTTGATTAGCGTTCAGGATGAATCCGCACAACTCAGCGCCGATTTACTAAATCTCGAATCAGGTTTGCGCGTACTGGATGCTTGTTGCGCACCCGGCGGAAAAACCGGTCACCTGCTGGAATTACAATCCGACTTAAAAGTCACCGCATTGGATTTGGAAGAAAGACGATTGCAGCGTGTACGTGAAAATTTGCAACGATTAAATCTTCAGGCTGAGATTATTTGTGGTGATGGAACCCAACCCGAATCCTGGTGGAGTGGAGAACTATTTGATCGCATTTTATTAGACGCACCTTGCTCCGCCACGGGTATTATTCGTCGGCATCCTGATATTAAAATTCTTCGTCAGCCGGACGACATTAACAAATTAGCGGAAATCCAACTCACTCTTTTGCAAAAACTCTGGCCATTATTAAAACCCAATGGCGTTTTGCTTTATGCGACCTGTTCAATCATGCCAAAGGAAAATACAAAAATTATTGAACAATTTTTAGCGCTGCAATCAGATGCACGCGAAGATAAAATTATGGCTGACTGGGGAATAGAACAAACATGCGGCAGACAACTTTTTACCTCAAGTTGATGGTCATGATGGATTTTATTTTGCAAGAATTGTGAAATAGTCACTCTTCTTTGGAGGGTTCTATCAACTGAGCCATCACATTTCGCCAAGCGGTTTCTCCTTCCTCGCCGATTTTTTCAAACACTAGTTGCATTTTTTTTCGTTGGGCGCCACTGAGCGCCGATTCCAAATTCCTTCCATCAGCAGTGAGGTTTAAACACTTGCCTCGTTTGTCGTTGGCGTCGGGAGTGTCATTGACCAAATTCATCGCGATCAGCTGTCGGAGAGGTGCGTGTAGAGCCTGTTTGGTGACTCCCAAAATCGTCAAGAGCGCGTTTACCCGAATGTCGGGGTTTCGACCTACGAAATAGAGTATTCGATGATGAACTCTTTGCAATCCCCTGGTTTCCAGCAGCTGATCAGGCTTGGCGGTAAACGCCCGAAAAGCAAAGTGAAAGAGTTCAAGTGCTTGATTGAGCTCGGCTTCTCGAGTCGCGGGCAAAGTAATTTGGTCAACCATATTGACTTTTATCCAAAAATTGCTAACTTTAGGTCAATCTATGTGACCTATCTAGAGTATCTATGCAGCCCGCCTTAGCAATATCAGAACGTATTTCACGTCTTACATCGTCTTTGGTTCGAGAAATTCTGGCGGCCGCACAGGCTCCAGGAATGATTTCCTTTGCTGGAGGTCTTCCGAGTCCAGAGGCTATGCCCATTCTACCCAAATCGTTAAATGGGTACGATTGGCAAGATCCCGTATTTCAGCAGTATGGTACAACCGAAGGTGAACCTTATTTGCGAAACCAGTTAGCTCATCATCTAGTAGATTCAGGTTTGATGATTAAACCAGATCAAATACTGATACTGTCGGGATCTCAACAGGGTATAGATCTTTCAGCGAAATTATTTGTTGATCCAGGAACGAATTTGCTTTGCGAGTCCCCAACTTATTTAGCTGCGCTTCAATCTTTTCAGCTATTTGGTGCAAAGTGTATTGGCCTGGCCTTGAACGCTGATGGAATCAATGTTGAGGACTTGGTTCGCAATATTGAAACCCATCGACCCAGTGCGATTTACTTGATTCCTAGTTTTCAAAACCCATCAGGTACTTGCTATTCATTACAAACACGTCAGGCAATTGCCGAAGTGCTGGATCATTATCAGCTTCCCATTATTGAAGACGAACCTTACCGTGAATTGATGTATGACCATGTCGATCGCACACCCATTTGCAGTTTAGTAAAAAAAGCACCTTGGATTTATTTGGGAAGTTTTTCAAAAACCTTGTGGCCAGGATGGCGAGTTGGCTTTCTTGCTGCTTCCTTGGATTTATTTCCTTATTTGCTGCGTTTAAAACAAGCTGGAGATTTACACACCAATCGACCAGGACAAATTTGTGTGGCGAATTGGTTAGCAGGTTCAACAAAGACGGAAGATTTGAGAAGGCTAAGAGAGATTTACAAACACAAGCGTGACGCAATGCAACATGCATTAACGAAGCACTTCAGCGATATTGCAACCTGGAAAACGCCAGCGGGTGGATTATTTTTTTGGTTGGCATTACACAAAGCCATCGACACCCGGCCTTTGTTGAAAGAAGCAATGAAATTGGGAGTTGCTTATATGCCAGGTGAAGCATTTTATTCCACAGCGTCAGAACCGCAATTAGGAAAATTGCGACTCAATTTTAGTCATGCCAGCGAATCGGACATGCAACAAGGTTTGGAAATTCTTGCACGATTATTTAGATCGCATTAGAGAGTTGATAGGTAGAGTAGAATACAAATAAAAAGGCCGATTCGGTTGAATCGGCCTTTTCGTTATTCACCAAAAAATTTCTTCACACCGTCAAACCAACTGGATTGTTTGGGGGAGTATTTTCCGCCCTGCATGGTTTTTTGAAATTCTTTTAATAACTCTTTTTGTTTGCCGGTTAAATTAACCGGGGTTTCAACAACGACTCTGCAAAGTAAATCACCAACCCCACCGCCGCGAACGGGTGTTACACCTTTGCCGCGTAATTTAAATAATTTTCCGGTTTGGGTTTCGGCAGGAACTTTTAATTTTACGCGGCCATCGAGTGTGGGAACTTCCAATTCGCCGCCGAGTGCTGCGTCCACAAAATCAATTGGCACTTCGCAATATAAATCGGCGCCGTCGCGTTTAAATATATTGTGTTCGCGCACGTGAACTTGCACGTACAAATCGCCGGGTGGTCCACCTGCATCGCCTGCTTCACCTTCGCCCGATAAACGGATTCTATCGCCAGTATCCACACCTGCGGGCACTTTAACTTGCAGGGTTTTGGTTTCTTCTACGCGACCTTGTCCATTACAACTTTTACACGGATCGGCAATGATAGTGCCGCGACCGCGACAACTTGGACAAGTTTGTTGTACTGAGAAAAATCCTTGTTGCATACGCACTTGGCCATGACCACCGCAAGTAGTACAAGTGACAGGTTTACTGCCCGCTTTTGCGCCTGAACCATCACAGGTTTTACACGAAACCAATGTCGGAACTTTAATTTGTACACTGGTGCCTTTAACGGCATCTTCTAAATTTAATTCAAGGTTGTAACGCAAATCAGAACCGCGTGAAGGGCCGCCGCGCCCACCGCGACCACCGCCAAAAATATCACCGAAGACATCACCAAAAATATCACTGAAGCTGCCGCCGCTGAATCCGCCTCCACCGCCCATGCCTGATTGACCATCAACGCCAGCATGACCAAATCGATCATAAGACGCGCGTTTATTTTCGTCAGATAAAATTTCGTAAGCTTCATTCGCTTCTTTGAATTTTTCTTCAGCTGATGGATCATCAGGATTGCGATCAGGATGGAACTTCATCGCTACGCGGCGATAAGCTTTTTTTAATTCTGCAGCGTCAACATCTTTAGAGACACCGAGTACTTCGTAGTAATCACGTTTTGCCATCTTGATACCTTAAATTCTACAATCGATATTTCTGCTTTTAATTCCCCTCTTTGAAAAAGGGGGGTTAGGGGGGATTTAAAATGTCAGCAAGGATTCAAAATCTTTGCAAATTTAACCATTTTAAATCCCTCCCCCGCCTCCCTTTTTCAAAGTGAGGAGCCAGACTCCCTTCTTACACAATAAACAATTTTTTCAAAAAATTTCTTTCTTCCTGACATAACAAATGCGGGCAAGCCCGCATTTGTTTTTTGTCCCTCCCCCTTACAAAGGGGGAGGTTAGGAGGGGGTTTGTTTTCCTCACCTAATTACTTGTCGTCTTTCACTTCTTCAAATTCAGCATCCACTACGCCATCATCCGCGGCTTTACTTGAACCACCGGCTTGTTGTGCACCGGGTTGCGCACCCGCTTGTTGTTCAGCGTAAAGTTTTTGTGCAAGTGATGAAGACGCTTCAGTTAACTTTTCAGTGGCTGCTTGAATTTTTGTGAGGTCTTCTGACTTCACAACCTCTTCCGCTTCTTTTACTGCCGCTTCAATTTTGGATTTTTCATCCGCTGTTGCTTTATCGCCAGCATCTTTCAAGGTTTTTTGTGTTGCGTGAATCAAACCTTCCAATGTGTTACGTGCACCCACCACTTCAGCAAATTGTCGATCCGCTTCTGCGTTAGCTTCTGCGTCTTTAATCATTTGTTGAATTTCAGCATCACTTAAACCGGATGAGGCTTTAATCACAATGGATTGCTCTTTGCCAGTGGCTTTGTCTTTTGCTCCCACGTTCAAAATACCGTTGGCATCAATATCAAAGGTCACTTCAATTTGTGGCATGCCGCGTGGTGCGGGTGGAATATCACTTAAATCAAAACGGCCTAGCGATTTGTTTTGTGATGCTTGTTTGCGCTCACCTTGTACTACGTGAATAGTCACAGCGGATTGATTGTCATCAGCAGTAGAAAAAATTTGCGATTTTTTAGTTGGGATCGTGGTGTTTTTCTCAATCAACGGAGTCGCAACACCACCCATGGTTTCGATACCCAATGTCAAGGGTGTTACGTCCAACAACAATACGTTAGTGGTATCACCTGACAACACCGAACCTTGAATCGCTGCACCAATCGCAACGGCTTCATCCGGGTTCACATCTTTACGTGGCTCTTTGCCAAAGAAATCGGCAACTGCTTTTTGCACCATTGGCATACGGGTTTGACCGCCAACCAAAATCACATCATCAATTTGGCTGATGGATTTACCCGAATCTTTAATGGCTTGTTTAACTGGCTCCATGGATTTGGTAACCAAATCTTCAACCAATGATTCCAATTTTGCGCGCGTTAATTTCACCACCAAATGTTTTGGACCTGTTGCATCGGCTGTGATGTAAGGCAAATTCACTTCGGTTTGTTGGCTTGATGACAATTCGATTTTGGCTTTTTCTGACGCTTCTTTTAAACGTTGCAACGCCAATGGATCTTTGTGCAAATCAATGCCGGATTCTTTCTTGAAAGTTTCGGCCAGAAATTCAATCAAACGCATATCGAAATCTTCACCACCGAGGAAAGTATCACCGTTGGTTGAAAGCACTTCGAATTGATGTTCGCCATCCACGTCTGCAATTTCGATAATCGAAATATCGAATGTACCACCACCCAAATCGTAAACCGCGATAGTGCGATCGCCTACGCCTTTATCCAAACCATAAGCCAGTGCTGCTGCTGTAGGTTCGTTGATGATACGTTTTACATCGAGGCCAGCAATACGGCCTGCGTCTTTGGTTGCTTGACGTTGTGAATCGTTAAAATAAGCTGGAACGGTAATCACCGCTTCGGTTACTGCTTCGCCGAGATAATCTTCAGCGGTTTTTTTCATTTTCTTTAACACTTCAGCAGAAATTTGTGGCGGTGCTTTTTTATCGCCTTTCACTTCTACCCAAGCATCGCCATTGTCAGCCGCAACAATTTTGTAAGGCACCATTTTGATATCTTTTTGCACAACGTCGTCTTTAAATTTACGACCGATCAAACGCTTGACCGCATAAAGTGTGTTGTGTGGATTCGTCACTGCCTGACGTTTTGCACTTTGGCCAACCAGAATTTCACCATCGTTACTGAAAGCAATAATGGATGGCGTAGTGCGATCGCCTTCGGCGTTTTCAATCACTTTAGGTGAACCGGATTCAATAATAGAAACGCATGAGTTGGTAGTGCCCAAATCTATGCCAATAATTTTGCCCATGATGTAACTCCTGAAAAAATCGGTAAACTGAAAATCAGTAATCGTAAAATCAATTAGTCTGCTGGTTCATGTCGCAAGCTGTTGCGACGCTTGTTTCCTATATTGGCATCACCAGAGAAAATTCAAGGCATGCTTAAAAAATTTACCCCCTCCTGGCCGCCCCCCTTAGCAGGGAGGAGGAATTTTATTTTGATACCACTACCATTGCCGGGCGCACCAAACGACCGTGCAAGGTGTAACCTTTTTGGAAACAGGTAATTACGGTATTGGGTTCAACATCAGGGTTGGGAACTGCTGACACCGCTTGATGTAAATTGGGGTCAAACGGCTCACCTTGAGGATCAACGACTTTGACTTGATGACGAGCTAGCGCATCAACAAAGGATTTATGGGTGAGCTTGATACCTTCTGCAATTGCAGTGAAGGTTTCATTGGCCGGATCAATAGTTGCCAAGGCGCGTTCGAGGTTATCGACCACTGGCAAAAGGTCATTCACCATCTTTTCCAAGCCAAACTTGTGCGCCTTTTCCACATCCTGCTCAGCACGTCGGCGAATATTTTGCACTTCAGCTTGAGCTCTCAGGGATTGCTCTTTGGCTGATTCAAAGGCGGCAGCCAGTGTCGCCAGTTGGGCTTTTAGTGTCTCAACATCAGGCTCTTGTTGGGGCTGGGCTTCGGTTTGGGCTTCCATTTCAGGCTCGCTGGCCTTTTCCACTTCTTGGTAATCATTTGTCGACACGGGTCTGTCTCCTCAACAAACAGGAATTTATAAGTCAAGGCTATATGGGGCTGGCTTGGGAATATTCAAGGCTGGGACAACTAAGGCAGGGTTAAACCGAGACAGGATAAGCTAGGCATCCTTGCATTGAGCCATGGCTAATCACTTCGAACGAAAAATAATATTCTTCAATTTTTCCAATTTGGGAGATACGACCGGAACTGTCAACATGGTGCTTAAGACAGCCATTATTAAAAGCGCAGTGAAGGTTTCGCTGGTGATAATTTGTTTATCCAATAGCACGTTGGCAAAAATAATCATGATTAGCGCTTTGGTTTGCAATAACCAACCGATAATAGAGGCTTCGCCTTTTTCCCACTTCAAGACTTTGCCGGCGAGATGCACACCAGCCAATTTTCCGGATATTGACGCGATTAATAAAACACCTGCAACGATAAATACGGCTGTGCCGCCCAACTCCCAATTGGTGCGCAAGCCCGTACTCAAGAAGAACACGGGCATGATGATCATCAAAACGAAATGGCGAAGCTTGTCCATATCCTCTTGATTAAACCATTCAGCATCCATCACCGCACCTGCGAGGAACGCACCTACCATGAAGTGCAGGCCGGCCCAGTCAGCTGCCAGCCCGCAGAAAGCCAACCAAATAAATCCGGCATACCAGCGGTCGCGCTCTTCAATGGCCATCATCAGTTTGCGGAACAAATAGCTTGATAGCGCAAAAGCCACAAGAAACATTCCCTGACGGCTCACTCGTTCCCAGTCCAAGAGGATTAACGCTAATACGCCCCAAATCGCAATATCATCCAAGCTGGCATAGCGTAAAATACGCTGGCCAATGGGTTGTCGAAGAATGTTCAGCTTTTCCATCAGCAAAATTAATATTGGCAAAGCGGTGACAGCGCACGACATGCCAATGCCTAAAATAAATTGCCAGGTCATGCCTTTTGACCCCATCCATCCGTCGCTGAACATCAGCATTCCAGCACCGGCGATGCAGCCAAATAAGAGAGGAGTTCCCAATGCCAAGCCGGCGGTGATTCCGCTTTCGCGTTTATATTCCCAGGTTTTTTTCAGATCGAGCTCAATACCGGCAATCCAAACGAAAATCATCACCGCCCACCAAGCTATGCCATTTAAGGACTGAATAACCTGAGGGTTAAATACGAATTGGTAATACTCAGGGAAGGCTGCGCCCAATACACCAGGCCCTAATAAGATGCCCCCTACAATCTGCACAACAACCAAGGGAGCCCAGTAATCGGTTTTAAACAAGCGCCAGATCAAGTAAGGCAGGCTGAAAATAATCAGCATGGCGATCAGAAAAATTTCGGTGGTGGTCATGTGCATAAAACAACTTATTTTTCAAAAGCCAGGCTTTTTACAGGGAGGCGGGTTAATCAATCAATCTTGTTTCGATAATATTTAACTATTGATTTTTCTGCAAACCAAGACTGGAATCATAATTGTCACAAAAATCGATTGCACCAAATTAGTGCTAATGCCCGCCAATATGCGCTATTGCGGTGCTAGTGTTTTTTTGTGGGTATTTACACGGGCTTATTTATCAATGCCTGTTGCTATTTTTAGTGGATGGCATATATTTTGCCCCCTTTCTGACACTCGATCTCACACCCTCATCGGTGAACTGTGGCTGAGAAAATTTCCTTAATCCCGTAGCTATAGCTATAACAACCAGGAGGCACTCCATGTCTAAGACGTTAGACTTAATCAAGCAACACGAAGCTCGCTGGATCGACCTGCGCTTCACCGATACCAAAGGCAAAGAACAACACGTGACTTTCCCGTCATTCGTTGTTGATGACAAATTCTTTGTTGAAGGCAAAATGTTCGACGGCTCTTCCATCGCTGGTTGGAAAGGCATTAACGAATCCGACATGATCCTGATGCCAGATGATTCAACTGCTGTATTAGACCCATTCTACGAAGAAGCTACCATCATTATTCGCTGTAACATCGTTGAGCCTTCAACTGGCCAAGGCTATGACCGCGACCCACGTTCTATCGGTTTGCGTGCTGAAGAATATTTGAAATCAACAGGCTTGGGCGACAAGGCTTTGTTTGGTCCAGAACCTGAATTCTTTATTTTTGATAGCGTTCACTTTAACAGCTCAATGGGCGGCGCATTCTACAAAATCAAATCTGAAGAAGCGGCATGGCAATCAGGTGATGATGTTGAAGGTAAACACGGCCACGCTCCACGCGTAAAAGGCGGTTACTTCCCGGTTGCTCCAATCGACTCATTACACGACATCCGTGGTGCTATGTGTAACGCGATGGAAGCTATGGGTCTGGAAATCGAAATCCATCACCACGAAGTTGCTAACGCTGGCCAATGTGAAATCGGTGTAGGCGCTAACACGCTGGTTAAGAAAGCGGACGAAGTACAGATCCTGAAATACTGCGTACACAACGTGGCTCACCAATACGGTAAAACCGCTACCTTTATGCCGAAGCCTTTGATCGGTGATAACGGTTCAGGTATGCACGTTCACCAGTCATTCTCCAAGAATGGTGTAAACCAATTCGCAGGTGATGCTTACGCTGGTTTGTCTGAAACTGCTCTCTACTACGTTGGCGGTATCATCAAGCACGCTAAAGCATTGAACGCTTTCTGTAATGCCTCTACCAACTCATACAAGCGTTTGGTTCCAGGCTTCGAAGCTCCTGTAATGTTGGCTTACTCTTCTCGTAACCGTTCTGCTTCAATCCGTATTCCTTACGTGATCGGCGAAAAAGCAAAACGTATTGAAACTCGTTTCCCTGATCCAACTGCTAACCCTTACCTTTGCTTTGCTGCATTGTTGATGGCCGGTATTGATGGTGTTCAGAACAAGATTCACCCAGGTGAGCCAGCCACTAAAGACTTGTATGACTTGGAGCCAGAAGAAGAAGCTCAAATCCCACAAGTTTGTGCCTCATTGGAAGAAGCCTTGCAACACTTGGAAGCCGACCATGAGTTCTTAACTCGCGGTGGCGTATTCAGCAAAGACTTTATCGAGTCTTACATTGAGCTGAAAAAACAAGATATCCAACGCGTCAACATGACTCCACACCCTGTAGAGTTCGAGTTGTATTACAGCGTGTAATGTCCGTGTTTGAGTGGAAAAAGCCCGTACAGCAATGTGCGGGCTTTTTCTTTTGCGCAATCAGAGGTAATCTCAAGAAATCTTTGGATAGGAGTTTTTCTATGTGTAGATTTTTGCTGGTTCTCTGGTGTGTTTTCATCACTACAGGTGCGTTTGCCCAAGTCTACAAAACCCTAGATAAAGATGGCAATGTGGTCTATTCGGATACACCTCCCAATGAACAGGCTCAAGCGGTTGAGCTGAAAGAAATTACCACCATGCCGGCAGATGTACCAAGGGAGTCATCCCGCTATACACCTCAAGATAATGACGCAGTCTCCTACCAGGTCGATATTGTCAGCCCGCGAAACGAAGTGGTTATTCCTCCAGGGCAAAGGGATCTGGCGGTTGCGATCAGTTTGAATCCCTCTTTGCAGCAGGATCATCTGATTACTTACTACATCGATGGTGAGCTGATCCAGGAAACCCAATCCACCAGCATAGTGATACAAGATCCGCCAAGGGGAGGTCGAACCTTAACGGTGGAGGTTATCAATCAGCAGGGGGATGTGTTGGGCGCATCCCAGCCATTGACCGTAAATGTTATCCGTACCATTAACAGGGCTCATTAACCAGTGCTTTGACAGCGAGTTCGGATTCTATAAGCTGGCGCCATTTTGGTGCATATCATTTGTTGAATGGATAAAAAGTTCGCCCTAAACATTGATGTTGCAGCGTTTTTGCTCAAGAGGAAGTTGGTTTGCTTTTTGCATTTCTTGTCCTGCCTCGCAACAAGGCATTTTGGAGATCAATAAAGCGTGAGCCCGAGCGATATCTACAAATCTATTCTTGATAGCCTGAACACTGCCATCGTTTTGGTGGATGCTGAGCTATTGTTGCGTCACATGAACCCCTCCGCAGAAGCCCTGTTGGCCATGAGCAACGATGGTTGCATAGGTGAGCTGATCACGCATTTTTTCTACGAATCGGATGAAACCGAAAGGCAATTACGTAAGGCGGCGGCACAAGGCAATCACTACACCAAGCGCCATGCTACTTGGCAACTGCCTAACTCCAAAAGTATTACGGTGGACTACACCATTACGCCCTTTGGTGATCACGAAGGTTTGATTATTGAAATTCAGCCTATGGATAGACTCTTGCGTATTTCTCGCGAAGAGATGATGACCAATTCGCACGAAACTACACGCAATTTAATTCGTGGCATGGCACACGAAATTAAAAATCCATTGGGTGGTATTCGGGGCGCTGCACAATTGCTGGCGCGTGAATTACCGGATGAAAGTTTATCTGAATATACCAATGTGATTATCGATGAGGCGGATCGACTGCGAAATCTGGTTGATCGCATGTTGGGCCCAAATCAATTACCCAAATGGCAGTCATTAAATATTCACGAATCGATTGAGCGCGTTGTAAGCATTATTCGCGCAGAAAGTCGCGACAAATTAAAACTGGTTCGCGATTACGACCCCAGTATTCCCAACTTACAAGGCGACAAGGAGATGCTGATACAGGCCTTGTTAAATATTGTACGTAATGCCATGCAGGCATTAATAGAATCAGAAACAGCGAATGCAATTATTCAAATAAAAACGCGTATTCAGCGTCATTACACCATAGGTCGCAAACATCATCCGTTAGTGTGTCGCGTTGATGTCATCGATAATGGCCCTGGTATTCCGCAAGACATGATTGAACATATTTTTTATCCCATGATTTCTGGCCGCGCTGAAGGTACAGGCTTGGGGCTCACCATTTCACAACATTTGATTCATCAGCATAACGGCCTGATTGAATGCCGCAGTGAACCGGGTCAAACACGTTTTTCACTTTATTTGCCAATGGAAAGTCACCATGCAGAAAGCTAACAAAGTTTGGATTATCGACGATGATCGTTCAATTCGCTGGGTGTTGGAAAAAGCCTTGCAGCAGGCGAATATTGAAACGCGTGTTTTTGAGACGGGCGATAGCGCATTGAATCAAATTAATCGCGATACGCCTGATGCCATTATCAGTGATATTCGTATGCCCGGTATTGATGGATTGGCATTGCTGAGTAACCTACATGCCAATCATCCGCAAATTCCGATCATCATCATGACAGCACATTCTGATCTGGATAGCGCAGTGGCCGCTTATCAAGGGGGTGCATTTGAGTATTTACCAAAACCTTTTGACGTGGATGATGCTGTTGCCGTAACACAGCGCGCATTGGCACATGCGCAAGAACAAAAACATCAACAAAACAAACAAGTAGATGATGTTGATGCACACACGGAAATTATTGGTGAAGCCCCTGCGATGCAAGAAGTGTTTCGCGCAATTGGTCGTTTATCGCAATCGAATATTACGGTGTTAATTAATGGTCAATCAGGAACAGGAAAAGAATTGGTTGCTCGCGCATTACATCGTCATAGTCCGCGCCGCAATGGCCCTTTTATCGCATTAAATATGGCGGCCATTCCAAAAGATTTAATGGAGTCTGAATTATTTGGTCATGAAAAAGGTGCCTTTACCGGTGCTGCAGCACAACGTCAAGGTCGATTCGAACAAGCCAATGGTGGTTCATTATTTTTAGATGAAATTGGTGATATGCCCGCAGAAACACAAACACGTTTGTTGCGTGTGTTAGCGGATGGAGAATTTTATCGTGTGGGTGGTCACACCTGTGAATGTCGATGTACGCATCATTGCCGCCACCCATCAAAATTTGGAAACGCTGGTTGCGGATAATCGATTCCGTGAAGATTTATTTCATCGCTTGAATGTGATTCGAATTCACATTCCGAAATTGGCGAATCGTCGGGAAGATATTCCCAAGCTGGCGAGATTTTTCTTGCACAAAGCCGCCAATGAATTAAATGTAGACACGAAAATATTATTGTCTGAAACAGAAGAATTTTTGTGTTCTTTACCTTGGCCGGGCAATGTTCGTCAGTTGGAAAACACCTGTCGCTGGATTACGGTAATGGCCTCAGGGCGTGAAGTGCATGTACAGGACTTGCCGCCCGAATTGCTGGAAACCAAAGAAACTTCCACTCCTGCTGATGATTGGGAAAAGGCGCTACGCCACTGGGCTGATATGGCCTTGGCTCGCGGGCATCATCAATTATTAAGTGAGGCAGTTCCAACCTTTGAGCGTGCCTTGATTGAAACCGCCCTCAAATACACGGCAGGACGCAAGCGTGATGCCGCTAATTTACTGGGCTGGGGCCGCAATACCCTCACGCGCAAGCTGAAAGAATTAGGTATGGTGAGTGGGTCGGCTGACGACGAGGCTGACGAATAACTCACTAAACAGAACTTTTTCTATCCAAAGAGGCAAGATTTAGAACTGCTGTCTATACTCAGAAAACTGGTAGGCGTCACCGTGTTGTTTTCATCGGGACAACTACAGACACACAGATCTGGTAAGCGGGCTAAATGCCAAAAAAAGTGCGGCTCTTCAAAAGGGCCCTTTGGGGGATAGAATGGTTAAAAAGTCGTTACTCACAAAACTCATGATGGCCTTGACGGCTGCCATGATTCTAATTGCTGCCGCGGTTGCTTTTACCAACTACCGCATGGCATCCAAAGCACAAGAAGCCAAACTCAACACCGAAATTGATGCCATGATTGAGCTGACCAATAGCTCTATTCTCGAGGCGGTTTTCGCTTATGACTTCCAGCAAATTGAAGCCATTGCCAAATCTTTGGTGGGGACCTCACTGGTCACTACAGTCAATGTGGTAGATCACCGGGGGCAGAAATTAGCGGCGGCTGAAGATGATGATAAAAGTGAGAATCAGATTACCCGCAAAGATGTGCCGATTGTCTATAACGGCAATACCATAGGGACTTATACCCTGACATTTTCGACATCAGAATTACGATCAGCCTTATTCCAACAACTCAACACCAGCATTTTAACGGTGGTCGCTCTTTTGGCGGCCAGTTTGATTACGGTGTATTTTTTGATGCGCAGTTTGGTCTTGTCTCCTGTTTCAGAAGTCACCACATCGCTTCGTGCTATTGCTGATGGGGGTGGCGATTTGACTCGTCGTTTATCGACAGAAAGTCACGACGAAATAGCCGAATTAGCGCACAACTTTAATCGGGTGATGGAACATATCGCAGGCATTATTCGCAATGTAGTTCAGGTCAATGACAAGGTGCGCGTAAACGTCAATACCATGGGTGGTGCTACCGAAAACACAGTGAATTCTACATCACAACAATTGCGTGAAATCGAATTGGTTGCGGCTGCGGTAGAAGAGTTATCCGCATCGGCAAATGAAATTGCCCGCCATGCTAACGATACTGCCGAACGAACTAATGCCACCAGCGTATTAGTGGAAGAAGGTAATGAAATTGTGGCCATGTCTTTGGATAGAGTGAATCGATTAACCGATCAAATCGAATCGACGGCTCAAAAAATTCAGGTATTGAAAAACAATTCAGTCAACATTGGATCGGTCATGGAAGTGATTCGAACCATTGCAGAACAAACAAACTTGCTGGCTCTTAATGCCGCCATTGAAGCTGCGCGTGCTGGCGAACAAGGTCGCGGATTTGCTGTGGTAGCAGACGAAGTACGTTCGCTAGCGCAAAAAACCCGCACCTCTACAGAAGAAATTGAATCCATTATTGTTCAGTTACAACGTGCCGCCGATGAGGCGCACCAAGCAATGAATACCAGTACATCATCTGTCAAAGAAACCATTGATACGGCGGCAAAAGTTGGCGGCGCTTTGGAAAAAATTCGCACCAATATTCGCACTATTAATGACATGAACCACCAAATTGCGACAGCATCACACGAACAAAATACTGTGGCGAATGAAGTCAGCAAAAATATTACGGCCATTCATGGATTATCAGAGCGCGTTGCAGAAAATGCCCAAGTGGTTAATTCTGGAGGCAGCCAATTGATTCATGAAGTGGGCGAACTGAAAAAACAAATCGATACCTTTAAAGTCTAGTTGTAAGCTAAACCTTGTTTTTGTGGTAAGTGTGTAGTGCTGTAAGTGTTGTATTTTTTCATGATCCTCCCTTGATCCCGGCTTGTCCGGGATTTTTTATTTTTGAGTTGGCAGTGAACTTCATACACAATTTTGTGGAATAAGCTAAGGTTAATAGTGAATGCGGGTGATACTCTGCCTGTTGGACGCTTAAGGAGATTCCTATGTTGATTTTGTCGTTATTGATTATTTGGCTCTTGGTTGCTGTATTAATTTATCGGCAGGTGGCGCTTTCGGCGGCATCTTCTCTGGTGTTGGTGGCTTGGTTGGTCTTATCCGCCATTACGCACACAATGCTCTCACCATGGTTGGTGGTTCCGCTGGTCTTGATCTTGGTGCTGCTCAACATTGGCCTGTTAGACGAGCGTTGTTAACCAAGCCCGTATTTAACTACCTTCAAAAATCCATGCCGCCGATGAGTGTTACTGAGCGAGAGGCTCTGGAATCTGGCACTACCTGGTGGGAAAAAGAATTGTTCAGCGGTCGGCCCGACTGGAGCCAATTTGCGCAAATCGAATTGCCTCAATTAACGGCGGAAGAACAGTCCTTTTTGGACAATGAAGTGAGTCAGCTCTGTGCCATGTTGGACGAGTGGGATATTCGCAGCAAGCGCAAGGATCTCCCTCCTGAAGTTTGGCAATTTCTAAAAGAGAAAAACTTTTTTGGGTTGATCATTCCTAAAGAATTTGGCGGACGCGATTTTAGCCCTTACGCCCAAAGTCGCATCATGAGCAAAATTGCGAGTCGATCAGAAACGGCGGCAGTGACCGCGATGGTGCCCAATTCACTAGGCCCAGGTGAGCTATTGGTGAAGTATGGTACTGAAGAGCAAAAGCATCGCTGGTTGCCTGGATTAGCCAATGGTACCGAGATTCCTTGTTTTGGTTTGACTGGCCCTGAAGCTGGTTCTGACGCAGGCTCAATTCCCGATCTGGGGATTGTGTGCAAAGGACAGTATCAAGGTCAGGAAGTCTTGGGCTTGAGCATGACATTCAGCAAGCGTTGGATCACCTTGGCTCCTGTGGCAACAGTTGTGGGTTTGGCCTTCAAACTACATGATCCTGATGGGCTGCTGGGCGATCCCAATAAAAAAGATTACGGCATTACCTGTGCCCTGATTCCAGCCAATCATCCCGGGATTGAGATTGGTCAGCGCCACAATCCGGGCTCACCCTTTATGAATGGCCCTATCTTTGGTACCGAGGTATTTATCCCAATCGATTGGATCATCGGTGGCCCCGCCATGGCTGGTCGCGGCTGGCGAATGTTGATTGAATGTCTGGGTGCAGGTCGCGGTGTTTCATTGCCTGCGCTCTCTACTGCCTGTGGTGAAATGAATTATCGATTGGTAGGTGCTTATGCCCGCGTTCGTCGCCAATTTAATATGGAAGTTGGTAAGTTTGAAGGCGTACAAGAGGCTACTGCCAGCATTGCAGCCAATGGTTATGCATTGGAAGCCATGCGCCAATTAGTGACCAAAGGTTTAGATTCTGGTGCGCCAGCAGTAATGACGGCAATGGCGAAATATCACGCAACGGAAATGATGCGCGAATCGGTTGAGCATTCGATGGACATAGTCGGCGGCCGTGCGATTCAACAAGGTCCGCGTAACTTTTTAGTGGCGGCATATCATAGTGTGCCGGTGGCAATCACCGTGGAAGGCGCAAACATTCTGACGCGATCACTGATGATATTTGGTCAAGGCGCTATGCGTTGCCATCCCTATTTGTTTGAAGAAATGCAAGTCTTACAAATGGAGGATAAGCCACAAGCGCTTAAAGCCTTTGATAAATTATTTACGGCGCATTTGGGGCATGTGTTCAACAATATGTTGCGTACAAAATTGTTGGGGTTTTTGGGCGGTCGTTTCAGTAGTGTGCCTGCTAATGCGGATGATTTCAGTAAGCGTTGGTATCAGCGTATCAATTTGTTGAGTGCAGCATTGGCATCAATGTCGGATGTGGCCTTAGGGGTGTTGGGCGGCAACTTAAAGCGCCGTGAATTATTGTCTGCACGTTTGGGTGATGTGCACAGTCAATTGTTTATTGCCTGTGCAATTTTAAAATTTCACTCTGCGCATACTCGAACGCGAGCAGAAGATGCCCATGCCGAATACGCTTTAACCAAATCCATTTATAAAGCACAAGAAGCCTTGCGTGATTTTGCAGAAAATTTCCCGCTACGGCGTCTGGCAAAAATTCTGGTTTGGCTGGCAATGCCCTGTGGAAAAATCCTATACAAGCCCAATGACAATTTAATTCGCGAATTAGGCGATTTAATTCTTGAAGATAATCCTGTTCGCCAACAACTTGGCAATTACGTCTACGTTAATCACGATCCACAAGATTCTGCTGGTCGCGTTGAAAGCACCTACCAAATGTTGTTGTCATTAGGCCCGGTTTGGCAAAATTTTATCAAAGCGAAAAACGCTGGAAAATTATCGGGCAATAGTATTGAGCAACAGGCACAGGATGCTGCTAATAAAAATATTATTCAACCTCAAGATATTGCACGTGTCGTTGAATATGATAAGCGTCGTTATGATTGCCTGTTAACGGATGCGTTTGATCAGATCTAATTTATATCCACCAAACAAAAACGGGCGATTTAATCGCCCGTTTTTTTAACTCATGTTTTAGCCATTACACAACAATTTCTTCCCTGATTTTTAGCGGCATAGAGTGCGTTATCTACCCGTTTAAATGTCATCGCAAAATCTTCGTTAGGTAATTTCTCAGCAACACCAAAACTTGCACTAACGCTGAGCGGGTTGTCAGGCTCGAATAAGGTGTCGTAAATAATTAATCGAAGTTTTTCTGATAAGGCTAAAGAAAATTCTTTGTTGGTGTTTGGTAATATCACAATAAATTCTTCGCCGCCCCATCGCCCGAGGTAATCCGTTTTACGAATACGGGTTTGAATAATCTCACTGACGAGTTGTAAAACTCTGTCGCCAGCATCATGTCCACGACGATCATTGATGCGTTTAAAATAATCAATATCTATCATGATTAATGAATAACCTGGCAATCTTGATTGAGTTTCTGTTGTTTCCAAACTGGTAATAATCTGATGAACGCCAAAGCGATTGAAGCATTGTGTTAGTGGATCTACAGTTGATAGGCGACGAAACTCATCCGATTGCACTTTCAGTTTGTTATATTGTTGTGCTAATTGATGAATGCGCAGGCTGTCTTCTCTTGCGCGTGCACTAAGTAATCGCAACTGGTTAATGGCGTAGAACAAAATGCCCACTAACCAAGGTGATATGACAAGCAAATACCAGTTGTCACGACTGATCCAATCGCCAATCAGTTCCATCCGTTTAACGTGAAATTTGTGAATGCCAGGATTAATCGCATCTTCAAAATCAAAGCCGGCAGATAGAATATTCGTTAAATCGCGGCCAGACTGGGCGCGTGGGATTTGGTATTACCGTAACCACCAATCGGCCACGGAGAATTCATCCAATCTTAATTCGAGAGGTGATGTCAGGTCACTCATGTCGGCGCGTACAGAGTGAAATTTGGTACTATTGGTATCTTCAAGTGCAGAATAGTGTGAATTGAAATTGCGTAAAGAAATTCGTAATTGTTTGTTGGTTCCTTGATAATCAATATCGACAATTAAGTGTGAATAAGTTGACGCATTGACACCCTTTGAATCGGTTGGAGCTAGCCACACACTAAAACTACAGGTGTGATAAATGTTGGTGTTCAATTGCTCGGTAACTTTACAGCCCCAAACACCCTGCGGTTGATCAATCCAAAAACCTAAATCCTCCCCCTGTTCGTTCTGAGTACTGAAAATATAATTCGAGAAAGAAGGGTTGTGCAGTAGGTCTAGCGTTTTTTTAGGTAAATATGGGTGAAGGCTTAGCGTCACTAGCGTCAAAAAAATTCCGGCGATAATAATTTGATGTGCTGCTTTAACATTCATGTTAATCATCTGCAGCCATTACACAACAATTCCGACCTTGATTTTTGGCGGCGTAAAGTGCGGTATCCACACGTTTAAACGCGGTTGCAAAATCTTCCTGTTCTTTTTGTTGAGCGACGCCAAAGCTAGCGGTGACATTTAGTGGATGTTCAATTTCAAAAATAGAGTCGTGAATTACGAGACGAATTTTTTCTGCCAAGGCCAGGGCAAATTCTTTTCGAGTATCAGGAAGAATAATAAGAAATTCTTCGCCGCCCCATCGTCCTAGAGAATCACTGCGACGAATACGCGATTGAATAATTTCACTCACTAATTGCAACACTCTGTCGCCTGCATCATGCCCTCGTCTGTCATTGATATGCTTGAAATTATCTATGTCCACTAGAATCAATGAATAGTACGAAATGTGTTTTTGATGATGAGATTCCAGGCTAGTAACGATTTGGTGTATGCCAAATCGATTGAAGCACTGGGTTAAGGGGTCAACGGTGGAAAGTCGGCGCAACTCATCTGATTGCTGTAACAATGTTTGATTTTGTTGCGCTAGCAAACTAATACGCATGTAATCTTCGTTGGTTTTGAGACGCAGCAATCGCAATTGATTTAATGCATAAAACAAAATACTTCCTAGCCAAACAAACAGAATGCCCAGATACCAGCTTTCTGCGCTGATCCATTCGCCAACAAATTCTATGCCGTATATTTCTACATCTTGAATGCCAACAGGGACATTGCTCTCAAAGTCGATAGAAATCTCGGTAATATTCTTAAACTCCGGTTTGGAGTTCTCTCGAGGAATGTTGTACTGCAGCAACCACCAATCTGCCACTTGTAATTCACCGAGGGGAACACTTATAGGGCCATGAAGTTCGCTGGTATCTAAGTTGACGGCATTAAATTTATTACTGTTGTTGTCATCAATGATCGAATAGCTTGGATGATAATTGCGAGCATAAAAGCGCAACTTTTTACTGCTGCCTTGGTGTTTTACGTCCAAGAGCACATGGCTATAGTCAGAAAGATCAATACCACCGGAGTCCTTTCTTAGGTCCATCACAAAGCTGCAACCAAAAGTACTATCTTTTGCCCTGGGCGGGGAATTGCATCGCCACTTGCGTTTATTTTCATCAACCCAATAGGCTGACGGGCTGCCATCAGGAAGTTCGACACTAAATAAATAGCTGTAGGGTGCTACGTCCTCAAAAATAACTAGGTGTTTTGATGGAAAAAATCTGTGCACCCAAAGAGCAAACAGGGTGAGAAGGATCGCGATGATCAGTAATAGGTTGGATTGTTTGGCATTCATTCACGAAATACGGGTAAAAAGGCTCCCCTGAAGTATTGTTCAAAACAGCGTATTTACCAGTAATTGAGTACTATTTTGTTGGGTCAGTGCGCGTGAACTGTTCCCTCACTTGATAATAGGTTTGTTCAGACATTTTTTGATAAGGCATAGAGTTCTTCATGAATTGCTTGTAGGAGTCATAAACCTTTTTGATTTGTGGGTCGGTCGCGGCTTGTTTCTCATACACCTCTTGTGAGATTTTATAAAATTCTGCCAACACGTCATCCGGTAATGGACGAATTTCTACGCCCTGACGTTGCAATTCCGTAAGTGCACGACTGTTTTTGTGAGTGTAGCTGTCCAGCATATCCTGATTCACTGCTCGTGCAGCGTAAGTGACTATGGCTTGCAGGTCTTTTGGTAATGATTCAAAAGCCGTTTTGTTGACAATTAATTCCAATGTTGGGCCTGGCTCATGCCAGCCTGGGTAGTAATAATATTTTGCAATTTGTTGAAAGCCAAAAGCCAAATCGTTTTCCGGGCCAACCCATTCGGCTGCATCGATTAATCCAGTTTGCAACGAAGTATATAAATCGCCGCCTGGAATGTTGACTGATGTGCCGCCTGCGGCATTGAATACTTCACCGGCTAATCCGGGAATACGCATTTTTAATCCCTTGATATCCTCTACCGAATTAATTTCACGATTAAACCATCCCGCCATTTGCACACCAGTATTGCCACCGGCAAATGGGATTAAATTAAAAGGCTCATAAAGTTCGCGCCATAACTCCAAGCCGCCACCATGATGCAACCAGCCATTCATTTCTTGCGCGTTCATACCAAAGGGGATAGAGGTAAAAAATTGCGCGGCAGGAATTTTTCCACGCCAAAAATATGCGCCGCTGTGCCCCATTTCCACGCTGCCTGCGGATACTGCATCGAACACGCCTAATGCAGGAACCAATTCATTAGCGCCATAGACATGAATCTGTAAGCGGCCGTTAGACATTTCATTAATCACTTGCGAAATTTTTTCAGCGCCGACACCTAATCCCGGTGTGTTTTTTGGCCAGGATGTCACCATTTTCCATTGATAGATTTGGGTGGGTGTTGATTCAGATGTTGAAGATAAATGAATGCTAGGCTCATCGCTTTTTTTCATAACCAACATTGAAAACAACAATACAATCATGGCCGTCAATAAAACGATAATCAGTGGGTACCAATTTATTTTTGTTTTCATCATTGTCGTTCACCCCAACCTACTTAAATTGCTTGTAATTTCGCGTATTGCATTACCAATCGCTTTTTGCCGATTTTGGCGAATTTAACTTCCACCACCGAATTGGGCCCCTTGCCTTCGAATTGTAAAATCACGCCCTCACCAAAAATAGCATGGCTGACTTTTTGACCCAATTTAAAACCTGTGTCTTCACCTTCATCTTTTAATGTGAATTTTGATGAGGGCTGTTGATAAGTGACCGGGCGAGTAATCGCAGTTTTCAACCGAACTTCATCAATACAATCGGTTGGAATTTCTTTTACGAATCGAGAAACTCGATTAAAACTTTCGGTGCCGTGTAAGCGACGCGTTTCGGCATAGGTGATAAATAATTTTTGCATGGCGCGAGTGATACCGACATAACAAAGGCGTCTTTCTTCTTCGATTCCATCCGGGTCATCAATCGACATTTTATGCGGGAATAAACCTTCTTCAACGCCTGCTAAAAATACCAACGGAAACTCCAGCCCTTTTGCTGAGTGTAATGTCATTAGCTGAACGGCATCTTCAAACTCTTCGGCTTGTGCGTCACCTGCATCTAATGCAGCCGTATCCAAAAATTGTTGCAAAATGGGTGCGTCGTCTTCAGTTTCGAATGCGCGGCATGCAGCAATTAACTCTTGTAAGTTTTCACCGCGTGCTTGGCCTTTTTCACCCTTTTCATTCTGGTGGAATGCTAACAATCCGGTTTTATCCAATACGGTTTCGGCAATAAAATCCAGCGCGGGAAGCTCATCGGCTTCATTGGGCGCACAAAGATCTTTTTGCAATTGTAAAATCATTTGCATAAAAGTTTCGATGGCATTGCTCGCGCGTGCCGCAAAATGTTTGCGCAGAATCAGTTGTCCAGCTGCGGCCCACAATGAGATATTTTCACTGCGCGCTACCACGCGAATATCTTCCAAGGTTTTATCGCCAATTCCACGCGTTGGAGTATTGATAACTCGCTCAAACGCGGCATCATCATGAGGGTTATTTAATAATCGTAAATAGGCGACTGCATTTTTAATTTCGAGTCGATCATAAAAGCGTTGGCCGCCATAAATACGATAAGGAATGGCTTCACGCAATAGCGCCTCTTCCAATGCGCGCGATTGGGCGTTGGAACGATATAAAATGGCAGATTCACTTCGGCGTTTACCTTGACTAATCCAGCTTTGGATTCGTTCAACAATAAAACGCGCTTCATCTTGTTCGTTGTATGCGGCATAGAGTGAAATGGGTTCGCCTTTTTCACCATCGGTCCATAATTCTTTACCGAGTCGACCCAAGTTGTTGGCAATCACCGAATTGGCGGCGTGTAAAATATTGCCAGTAGAGCGGTAATTTTGTTCGAGTCGAATAATTTGGCAGGGCGAAAAATCCTCACTGAACTTTCGAATATTTTCTATTTTTGCACCGCGCCAACCGTAAATGGACTGATCGTCATCACCTACGGCTGTGACAAAACTGCTTTTGCCTGCGAGCACTCGCAACCAAGCATATTGCACTGAGTTGGTGTCTTGAAATTCGTCTACTAAAATAAAATTAAATCGGTTGCGATAGTGTTCAAGAAGATGAGGTTTGTTCAACCAAAGCTCATGTGCGCGTAATAAAATTTCGGCAAAATCAATCATGCCACCACGCTGGCAATCGTCTTCATAGGTTTGATAAATTTTTCGCATGGTGCGAATAAAAGGATCAGTCGTTTCCTGAATATGTTTTGCTCGACGGCCTTCGTCTTTTTGTTCATTGATAAACCATTGCGCTTGTTTGGGTGGCCATTTGTCTTCATCAATTTGCAAGGCTTGATACACCCGTTTGATCAAACGCAATTGATCATCACTGTCGAGAATTTGAAAATTTTGTGGCAGGTTGGCGTCTTGCCAATGGGCTTTCAGCAGGCGATGCGCCAGACCGTGAAATGTCCCCACCCAAATAGTGTGAATCGAAATCGGTTGGCCGGTTTGTTGGAATAATTCATCAAGACGATGCCGCATTTCTTTCGCGGCTTTATTGGTAAAGGTCACCGCCATAATTGAATAGGGTGATCGCTGTTCGACTTGAATCATCCAGGCAATCCGATGCACCAAGACGCGAGTTTTGCCGCTGCCAGCGCCCGCGAGAATCAGCTGATGCCCAGCCGGAGCCATCACCGCTTCACGCTGCGCAGGGTTGAGGTCATCAAGTAAAAGAGAAACATCCATAAGCAAAATTCAATGATCGCGAAAACAGCGCGCAGTTTACTGGTTATGCGTACAGATTGCACTATGGGAGCAATGTTACCGCTATCAGTGTATATTTCGGACCTTGTTGCATTTCGGCAAAACCAAACAATACTTTGATCGCTACTTGATCAAAAATCAGCGTGAATCTTGTAAGGGCAGTTAAAAAGAGGGTGGCTATGGAAAAGAAAATGAATGCCAGAATGCAGGAATTACTCGCTGCAATTCATAATCGATTTATTGAAGAAGTAGGTCCTGTTGGAGATATTCTGATCGCCGATGTTATGACGGCTATGGAGAAAAAACTTTGGAACAATCCTTCAACGCTTCGACACTACACTAAAGAATTGGCAGAAAATATAGACAATGAAGTACTTCGCACGCGTTTTTTAGATGATGTTGGCGGCTTACTCTTGGCGTCCGAATCCAGTATTTCACTTTAATCAATAGGCATTCACTATGTTTCGCAGTCGATTATCGCTTACCGCACAATTTTTCTTTCTGCTGGTTTTTGTCTTGCTGCTCAATGCAACGGCATATCTGTTTATTATGCAAAACATGTACAAACAAGAACTTGAGGCTCAGGCGAAAACGGTTGTAGATAATGTTGAATCATTTGGTTCCTGGGTATCTTTATCTGGTCGGGTCTGGGTAAAAGGTGATTCCAAAAATTATCTGAGTAAAGATGAAGTGATTTCGACAGGAGTGGGTGGCGAACGTTTTCATCTCTTCTCAAAAAATCCTGCATTGGCTACCCTTCATTTGAGTCGCGTGCATTGGTGGCGGTTGCAGACAAGCAACGAATTGATTACTCAGAATTCAGTGGTGATACCTATCGATATGCCAAAGCAGTTATCCATAAAGAATCCTGCATTGCCTGCCATGGAGATCCTGCAAAAGCACCCGTTGATGTACTAACTCGGTATGGCAATGAACGCGGGTTCGGTTTTAAAACCGGTGATGTTGCAGGTGTCATCAGTGTAACCCTGCCTAAACGTAGTGTATTTGAAAGGACATTTTCTTTAATTAACGCTGCAGAAATGACAGTGATATTTTTATCTATATTGCCCATGTTGTGGTTTATTCGTCGCGCAATTATTTTACCTATCAGAGAAATCACTCATGCTGCCGATGAAATTTCTCGCGGAAAAGATGTTCATGTTGATGTGACAGATACAGTTGCCGGCTCTAAAAATGAAATTCATACACTGAAAATTGCCACCGCTCGCATGCGCAACAGTTTCATTATAGCGCTAAGAAAAATGCGTGAAGCGCGTAGTCAAACTGACAAACTCAAACAACATATTGCGAATAAAGACAAGAGTGACTAAGATTTTTGTATGAATCAAAATTTATCGTCATTCCTGCGAAGGCAGGAATCTAGCAGTTAAAAAATATCAATGAAATTAAAGACGGGATCCCTGCCTCCGCAGGGATGACGATGTAGAATTAAACAAAAATAGTTTCATGCAAAGATTTCTAATTACATTTCAATAGCTGTGCTTTGAGTTCATTAACATGTTGTGATCTCGCAAGACCCTCGCCGCCAGAAGTGGAGCAAGTGGCGCACCATTGCGCTCGGGAAATGGCTTTTGTGAGCAAGAAGCACTTAATTTCATGAATGGTCGCATGGTTACTTTCAGATTGTAAAACCAATGCGCCAAAATCATGATCTTGTGGCCACGGAAGCTTTTCAGCTTCAAGTTCAAATGAAACAAAAATTTCTTCTGCTTCTTGAATATTTTTTGCAGAAGCGAGGGAGTTTCCTATGGTTTCAATAATCTCTGGGTTGAACCCAGCTTTAATTATTCCCTGACGGGTATGGTCATACATTTTTGATTCCTGCGGACGGCTTGATCAATATCACCTGAGATAATCTATTAAATCATTGTTAATACATGAGATTGAATGTTCTGCTTTAGAAAATTATTTTGTCAAGTGACCTGTAGGTGCGTCTGAAAAAATTGATCGGTAAGCTAAAAAATTACGATCCTAACAGTTTCATGCCAACTAATGCTGCGGCAGTTTTATCGAAAGTAATGGTTTCCGAGCAGCCAGCGGCTTTGGCTGAGCGATCAATTAGGCAATCAGCAAAGTCGGCATTGATCGACGAATAAAGTTTCAGTGCATGAAAAACAGTTTCCATATTTTCAATAATGAATTCTTGTGTGTGGAGTAACTGATCAAGAATGATTGCAATTTGATTGCGGTCAGCTTGATAACAGGATTTGAGCACCCAAACTAATTCAACGATACAGACAAGAGTGATAAATCCCGGATCTTCAATGGTTAATTGTTCAATGCGTTCGTTGGCAAGTGTTGATTGTTTTTCATCGTCTTGAGCAAAGTAGCGAACTAAAATATTAGTATCCAGCCCAATCATTTCGCTTTGGCCCCCTGAGCGGCTATTGCATTATTCATATCTTCGATCGAGACCGTTTTTACTGGTTTGGCAAGAATCCCCTTTAGTTGTGCAACCGACTGAGTGGCAGGAATTAATGCAAACTCATTAGCGCCAGTCTGAATAAATTCTACGCGGCTTCCGGTTTCTACGCCCAAGGCGGTCCTCACTGAAATAGGGATGGTAATTTGCCCTTTTGACGTTACTGTTGCTGTTGTCATAATAACCTCCGTTAAATTCCTTACATTCTAGTAAGGAATTTTTCCTGTGGCTAGCCCGATCCCCCCCATCTGCAGTAGAATCGCCCGGCCTAGGTTACTGCTGGTTTGTGAATGACTGTTTCTGAACCTGCGTCGGGTGTTAAGCCTGCGCATAGTGTAAGTTTGCCCTCTCTTTTGTTGAATTTTGCTCGCCAATTTTGGGCGGGGCGGGATTCTGTTCGTGACATCAAAAATTTCCCTGTACGGTGCTGGTTTGGCTTGATGCGCTTTGTGTTGGTGATTCTTAATTCCCGGCATATTGTCGATGTTCCCAGGGTTTTCTACTTTATTCAGTCGCTGGTTTTAATTAGAAGAGGTTAATCGTGGAACTGTTTATGGATCCCGGCATTTGGTTGGGATTATTAACGTTGATTGTTTTAGAGATTGTACTTGGAATAGACAATCTAATTTTTATTGCCATTCTTGCCAACAAATTGCCGCCACATCAACGCGACAAAGCGCGTGTGCTGGGTTTGGGTTTGGCATTGGCGATGCGCTTGTTGTTGTTAATGGGGATATCGAAGCTAGTTGCATTGACTGCGCCGCTTTTTACATTATTCGGCGAAGACTTATCCGGTCGTGATTTGATTTTATTATTGGGTGGAATATTTTTATTAGTTAAAGCCACCATCGAAATTCACGAGCGACTTGAAGGAAAAATTCACGCACCTCGTGCATCAAAAGTTCATGCGGCATTTTGGGCGGTGGTTACACAAATTGTTGTGTTGGATGCAGTTTTTTCACTTGATGCTGTAATCACCGCTGTGGGCATGGTGGATCATGTCGAAGTGATGATGGCTGCCGTCATTATTGCAATGATCATGATGATTATTGCCAGTAAAGCATTGACCTTATTCGTCAACAAACATCCCACTGTTGTCATGCTTTGTTTGGGATTTTTATTGATGATTGGTTTTAGTTTAATTGCTGAGGGTGCTGGTTTCCATATTCCGAAAGGCTACCTCTACGGTGCAATTGCCTTCTCAGTGTTAATTGAAGTGTTTAATCAATTAGCACGCTCTAATCGCACACGAAATTTAATTGGTGAAAAGCCTCTGCGTGATCGCACTGCAGAAGCGGTATTGAAATTATTGGGTGGACGTTCTGATGCGGATGAAGTGGGTCATGACATAGCGGCCATGACCACCCATGAAGATGGCGAAGAGCTGGCATTTGAACACAGCGAGCGACATATGATTCGCAGTGTCTTGCAATTATCAGATCGCACTGTGCAATCTTTAATGACACCTCGGCCAGATATTATTTGGGTAGATTCACAAGCAACACCTGCTGAACTCTTGCGGATTTTAAAAACGACACCACAAACCCGCTTGCTGGTTGCTCGTGAAGAATTGGATAATTTATTAGGTGTTGTGCAAAGCCGCGATTTATTAGCGGCAGCTTTAGATAACCAACCATTGGATTTAGCAAAATTGGCGCGTTCACCTTTGGCCGTGCCCGAAGGTACGAGTGCATTGCGCGTATTGGAAATGTTGCGTCAACAACAATTGCCTTTGGCGATAGTCATTGATGAATATGGCAGCATTAAAGGATTGGTGACTACGGGCGATTTATTGGCGGCCATTGCAGGTGAATTAGCGGATACACATGATGAGCCGCAAGTGGTGAAAGATGATGAGGGGTGGGTATTCGATGCCAGTATTGCATTGGAAGATCTCGAAGAAAAATTGGGCATTCACATCGATAAAGGTGAAAGCGATTATTTCACTTTGGCGGGTTTGTTATTGGAACAGTTGCAGCATATTCCGGTGATAGGTGAAGAAATCCGTTTGGTGGGTTTTACTTTCCGAGTGTTGGAAATGGAGGGTCGTCGAATCAATCAAGTGCGCGTCATTAAAGATGAAAACCCATCTGGCGTGACACAAATCGGTTATTAATATTGATTTACGAGACTAAGTGCACGCAAAAAAAATTAAATATTTTGCATAATGCATCAGTTGAAAAAATGAGTTCTTAACATTGTATTGGAGATATCATGAAAAAATTAGTTATATCCACCTTGATTGTGAGTTCTGTTATGGCGGCACAACAATCAATCGCCAAATCGCCGATGGATTACAGTTATGCCGGCGTACGTTATTTTGATCAACGTTTGGATGATGCTGATTGCAGCCAAGATGGATTAAGCATTTATGGCAGTGTGGAAATTAATGAAGATCTTTTTGCCATAGGTGCAATCAGTGATGCCAGCGGCAATCGCGGATGTGGATCGGAAACAATCAGTGCTGGTGTGGGATATCAAACATTATTTGGTGCAGATAGCAGCCTATATGGCAGCCTAAGTTATGAAAGCACCAATGTAGATTACGGTAAGAGTGATTCAGGTTTGGTGGGTGCTGTGGGGATTCGCGGTTTTATTTCACGTGCACTCGAAGCAAAAATTGAAGCGGCACATCACACAGCATTTGACGGCAACACGGTGCTGAATGGTGGTGTTGTCTATTGGTTCAATCAGCAATTTGCTGCAACGGGTGATGTGAGTTTAGGTTCAGACGTATCGACAATTGCGGTCGGTTTGCGCATGAATTTTTAGTTTTCTCGTTGACCACAATAAAAAAGCGATTTGGTAAAACAAATCGCTTTTTTATTGTCAGGGAATTTTTGTCATGGGCATGCGGTGTGACACTTGTTTTGAATAGCGAATGGCGTAAGCAGGTAAATTGCGTTCAAATTTACGCGGATTAGGTAACATCACTGCCATACGTGCGGCTTGATGGGCAGACAAATAAGCGGCACTGATTTGGTAATGGCGTTTGGCTGCTGCCTGTGCACCAAAAGTTCCGTCGCCCCATTCCACCACATTTAAATAAACTTCCAGTATCCGGCGTTTGTCCCAACAGATTTCAATCATTAATGTGATAACGGCTTCTTGTGCTTTTCGAATATAACTTTTGGAAGGCGACAGAAATAAATTTTTTGCCAACTGCTGAGTGATAGTCGATCCACCTGCTGCGCGTTTGCCTCGGCGTTGATTTTTTTCCATGGCTTTTTCCATGCCATCCCAATCAAATCCATGATGTTCCAAAAATTTTCCGTCTTCAGCAGCAATCACTGCACGTTTTAAATGCGGTGAAATTTTCGCATAATCCACCCATTCATATTGTAATTTTGCGTCGGTATTTTTTTCTTGTAATTCATCTAAGCGAATGGACATAAAACTGGTATTGAGTGGATCGTTCCATTTCCACCAAAGTACATGGGCAAAAAACCCAAAGTTGATAAAGAAAAACAAATAACAATGCCCAGAGGAAAATTCGTTTGGTGATTTGGAAGATGCGGCGCATAGGTTGGAATCAATTAATAATATGGCGGTGATTATATACCATT
The DNA here is from genome assembly GCA_016712405.1 of Cellvibrio sp. Taxonomy (GTDB): domain Bacteria; phylum Pseudomonadota; class Gammaproteobacteria; order Pseudomonadales; family Cellvibrionaceae; genus Cellvibrio. Next base: position 146,493 of record JADJRD010000002.1, read on the forward strand.
CCCCCCTCTCCCTAACCCTCTCCCACAAGGGGAGAGGGGACTGATTGCGGTACTGCTCATTTATTGCGATAAGACATCAATGATCTTTATAAAAATAATTGCTGAAGAAATTCTTCTTAAATCTTGGCACTATCTGCTCCCTCTCCCCTTGTGGGAGAGGGTTGGGGAGAGGGGGTAATAGAAATTATCTATATCTGCTACCATCCGTATAAATAATTTAACTTTCATTTTATGCAAAACAATAAACCTCAAGATTCACTATCGCTCGACCAAATCCCCGTTACACAAATTAAAGGTGTAGGCAGTGTGCTGGCTGGGAAGTTGGCGAAGATTGGGTTAAACACAATTCAGGATATTTTGTTTCACTTACCTTTGCGTTATCTCGACCGAACTCGCGTTACACCGATTGGTGCATTACAGCCGGGGATTGATGTAGTGATTGAAGGTGAGGTGCGAGCGAGTGATCTGGTGTTTGGCAAGCGGCGAAGTTTGTTGTGTAAGTTGCAAGATTACACGGGTACTGTGAGTTTACGGTTTTATCATTTTAATAAAGTTCAGCAACAAAATTTGTCTGCTGGTGCACGTATTAGAGTATTGGGTGAGGTGCGACGCGGTGCCTCGGGGTTGGAGTTTTATCATCCGGAATATGAATTTTTGGATGACAAAAAAAATCAGGAGTTACAGGAATATTTAACACCGATTTATCCCGCTACCGAAGGTTTAACACAAACCCGTTTGCGACTGTTGGCGATTCAAGCCTTAAACTGGTTGGATAAAAATCCTCTGCGTGAATATTTGCCGGAAAATTTGCGGGCAAAAAATCAAACGACGCTAGCTGACGCAATTCGTCTTTTACATCAGCCACCAGCGATTGCCAATTCACCTTTATTGCAAGATGGAAAGCATCCGCATCAGCAGCGATTGGCTTACGAAGAATTGCTGGCGCATCATTTAAGTTTGTTGTTGTTGCGTAAGGAACATCAAGCAGAAGCGGCTCCTGTTTTGTCGTTTAATAGAAATCTGCATCAGACTTTTTTATCGCAATTACCTTTTAAACCAACACAAGCACAGCAAAGAGTTTTTGAAGAAATTTCTCAAGATTTACAAAAAAATATTCCTATGCTGCGATTGGTGCAAGGTGATGTAGGCTCAGGAAAAACTCTGGTTGCTGCCATGAGCGCGTTAATGGCGATTGCCAATGGTTATCAGGTGGCGATTATGGCGCCGACAGAAATTTTGGCTGAGCAACACAAAACCAATTTCACGCAATGGATGCAAGATTTATCCATATCGGTGGGTTGGCTCACAGGTCGTTTGGGTGCAAAAGAAAAACGCGAACAGTTAGCGGCCATCGCTGATGGAAAGGCACAATTAATTGTTGGCACTCATGCGCTGTTTCAGGATGCAGTGAATTTTTTTAATTTGGGATTGGTGATTATCGATGAACAACATCGTTTTGGTGTGCATCAACGTTTGTCATTGCGCGACAAAGGGAATCAAGGCAAAACACGACCGCATCAATTAATTATGACGGCGACACCTATTCCGCGAACTTTGGCAATGAGCGCATATGCTGATTTGGATATTTCAGTGATTGATCAATTGCCACCGGGACGTACACCGATCACAACAGTTACTATTAGCGATCAACGCCGTGCAGATGTGATTGAGCGAGTGCAGCATGCTTGTGCTGAAGGTCGGCAAGTTTATTGGGTTTGTACATTAATTGAAGAATCAGAACAGCTTGAAGCACAAGCAGCAGAAATGACGGCAACACAATTGGCAGAAAGTTTGACTTCAATTCATGTAGGTTTAATTCATGGTCGATTAAAACCGGCTGAAAAAGATGCAGTGATGAATGCATTTAAATCCGGCGAGATTCAATTGCTGGTGGCGACTACGGTGATTGAAGTCGGTGTGGATGTGCCCAATGCGAGTTTAATGATTATTGAAAACCCTGAGCGATTGGGTTTGGCGCAATTGCATCAATTGCGCGGTCGTGTAGGTCGTGGTTCGGTTGCGAGTCATTGCGTATTACTTTATGCATCACCTTTATCGCAACACAGCAAGGCGCGATTGCAAGTCATGCGTGAAAGTAGCGATGGCTTTTATATTGCGGAACAGGATTTATTATTACGCGGTCCCGGTGAGGTGTTGGGTACGCGGCAAACCGGTGAGATGCAATTTAAAATCGCTGATTTACAACGCGATAGTGATTTATTGGAAAAAGTTAGAGACACCGCGCAACAATTATTAAGTCAATATCCTGAAAATTGTCAGCCTTTAATGGACAGGTGGTTAGGGCAAAATCACCGTTACTGGCACGCATGAATCACCCCAAGAGGTGATTCATTTCCAGGGCGGGTTTTTCGCATGTGGTGTTGCCAATAATTTTTGCGGGAACACCGGCAACTGTTGTGCATGGCGGTACTTCTTTCAGCACAACGCTACCAGCACCGATTTGTGCGCAATGACCAATTTCAATATTACCTAGAATTTTTGCACCGGCACCAATCAATACACCTTTGCGAATTTTCGGGTGACGATCACCAGCTTCTTTTCCGGTTCCGCCAAGCGTAACTGATTGCATGATGGACACATCATCTTCAACGACAGCTGTTTCACCAATCACAATACCTGTGGCGTGATCAAACATAATGCCTTTACCAATTTGCGCTGCGGGATGAATATCGACAGCAAACACTGATGAAATGCGATTCTGTAAAAATAACGCCATGGATTCGCGGCCTTGCTGCCATAACCAATGCGCAATGCGATAAGACTGCAACGCATGAAAGCCTTTGAAATATAACAAGGGAGTGACCAGTGAGCAGCAAGCAGAATCGCGCTCATTCACCGCCGTTAAATCTGCACGCAAGGATTCACCAATAGATTTATCTTTTGCGAAAGCTTCATCAAAGACTTCGCGAATTAACATGGCGGGTAACGCGGGGCTATCGAGTTTGGTTGCTAGATGAAAACTCACTGCCGCTTCCAATGTCTCGTGATTTAAAATGGTCGCATACAAAAAACTGGCGAGAACCGGTTCGTTATCGGCTTGCAGCCGAGCATGTTCTCGGAGCGTCTCCCATAAGGCATCAATGTGCAAATTCGGTGCTGTTGCATTCATGGGCAAGCCCTCCAGTTCTCTTGCGGTTATTATCTCGCGAGTTTACGAGAAACTTCAATCAATCATTCTTTAATAAATGACCAGCGGGGGTTCATGAATGGCGGCTAATTGCTCGCGCAATTGTAAAATATGCTCACCCCAATAACGTTCGGTATTAAACCAGGGAAAAAATTTAGGGAAGGCCGGATCTTGCCAGCGGCGAGCTAACCAAGCGCTGTAATGAATAATGCGTAAACTGCGTAAGCTTTCGATTAATGGCAATTCACGCAAATTAAAATCACAAAACTCGTTGTAACCTTCCAGAATTTCACTGAGTTGTTCAATTTGTTGCTGACGCTCGCCGGATAATAGCATCCATAAATCCTGAATGGCTGGACCGTTACGTGCATCATCAAAATCGACAAAGTGAGCCGTATCATGTCGCCACAAAATATTGCCGGGATGGCAATCGCCGTGCAGGCGAATTTTTTGATAAGGAATTCGCATTTGTTCGGCGCAGATGTTTAATAAATCTGCCGTCAAACTGGTATAGGCATTTTTTAAGCTGTCGGGAATAAAATTATTCTGCAATAAAAATTCAACGCTTTGATAACCGAAAGTGTCGAGATTAATATCGAGGCGATGTGTAAATATTTTTTCTTTGCCTAATGCATGCATGCGGCCTAATGTTCGGCCCAATGACAAAAGTGTATCAAGATTATCGAGGTTGGGTGCGTGCCCACCTTGTCGTTCATAAAGCGCGAAACGAAATTGATCGAAGTGATGCAAGGTTTCACCCGCATCATGGGTCATGGGAGCCACAACCGAAATATCCAAATCTTTTAATGCCAGAGTGTATTGATGTTCTTCTAAAATTTGTTCGTTAGTCCAACGTTCAGGGCGATAAAATTTCACGATAATCGGCTGGCTGGATTCTATGCCCACTTGATAAACACGATTTTCATAACTATTGAGCGCCAAAATACGTAAATCACTGATTAATCCTGTCGACTCGACTGCATCGAGCACGAGATCGGGTGTGAGTGATTCATAGGGATGATGCTGTGTCATAAGACTGGCTCGATAAATTCACATCATTCTACCAGCTGTTAGTCTGCCTTGGCTCACGTATAATCGCCGACAAACAATGGTTTGGATCTGATTAAATGAAAAATGTACGTTGCGTGACGGGTTTGTTCTTAATGAGCCTATTAACTGCTTGTGCGACTTATGAGTCCACAATTGAACCCGTCACACAAGAACCGAAAGTTCCCCCTGTTTCAGAATCAACACCAGTCCCACGAGACACCTCGCAAAATGTTGAAACCCGCAGCACACTTCCGACAGCAAAACCCGCCGCTGCCGTCAGCATAGCGACTGATAGTCTAACCGGCGTTGCGCGCGCACAATACTCAGCAAAACAATATCAGTCCGCAATTGCAACAGCAGAGCGTGGCCTGCGAATTGATCGTCGCGCTGCGCAACTCTATTTGGTGCTCGCACAAAGTTATATGCAACTGCAAATGCCAGAAAAAGCCATGAATTTTGTACAGCAAGGTTTACGCTACGCAGTCCCCGAATCCGACACAGAATTCGGGCTGTTACGATTGAAAGAGATTTTGCAGGAATGATTATTTTCGTGGACTAATCCACATATTAATTTCAGCAGTGAACACTTCGATGCCCGACGAATCACTGATGGTGACTTTGGTCTTGGCTGGGTAGCTGTCATTATTGGAAATGAGTGGATCAATCGGTTCTGCTTTAGCGTGCATTTTTCCTTTGGCTTTTTTTAGATAATTGACAGTCATGGATTGTGGTATCCAGCGCATATCGGAAGGAAGGCTGACATCTACCATTAACCCGGCGCACAATTCTGCGATATTACACAAAGCAATTGCATGTACAGTACCAATATGGTTCTGCACTTTTCGTTTGTGATTAAAAAAGCCTTCGCAGCGATTGTGTTGTAACACTGAGATGCGCGGAGAGATACTGCCGAAATAGGGCGCTTTAAAACAAATGATTTTTGCAAATAACCAACGCCCTATGGCCGAGCCATTTAATTTATTCCAGAATTTCAGTGCAGGTGTGGAAGAAGCCATTTTTGTTTTCTTTTTTTCATCTAAATTATTTAATGGATAAACCCCAAAGCTAATCCGGCCATAATCAACAAACCGCCTGTGACTTGATTAAATCGTTTTTGATGAATGGGTGATTTAATCCATTGCATGATTTTTCTGCCGGCAATGGCATAGATATACATCCAGCCCAAATCAATCAATAAGACAATAATGGAAAGGTAAACGTATTGTAATATCCAATTCTGTGAGAGTTGGATAAATTGTGGGAAAAGTGCGCCAAAATAAATAATCCCTTTCGGATTGGTAGCAGCAATTAAGAATCCTTTCATAAATAAATGTGAATCACGCAGCTGGGTTGTTGTTGACAATGACAGGCCTGAACGTCGACATACTTCTATCCCTAAATAAATTAAATAGATTGCTCCCAGATATTGAATCCAAATAAACGCAGAAGGAAATTTTTGTAGCAATAATCCAACCCCTAAAGCGGACAAGAGAATGAGCAAGACATTTCCAGCGCTAATGCCCAGCATGCTGAGAAAGGTTTTTTTAATACCGTAATTTGCCGCATCAGTCATACAGCTCAACATTGCAGGTCCCGGACTGGCGGATAGCAAGAAAGTAACCGATAAAAATGTGAGGAGAAGTTCCAGAGGCATTGCGCTATCCCATAAGTTGGCCGTGATTCTGACAAGCAGGAATCGGCTTGCCAAGAGGCAAAATGCGCAAAGCCTTCTATACTCATTTGAATACTTGAAGTATGAGCAGGTGGTGAGTTATGGCAAAAACAACAATTGCCAAAGCAGTGAGCACACTGGAAGAGCTGTTATCGGGGTTGGATAAAGCCTATTGGGAAGCCAACACGGCAGACAATAAAGATTTTTTTTATGACATTATCAGCGCCATTTATGCTGAGCTTTCCGAGCTTAATAAGCTGAGTATTCAGGATCATGATCTGCATTATGAGTCGATCACCGATTCTTTTGGTGTGGCACAAGTGAAAATGATGCAGCTGAACAAATACATGCATGAGCTGGTGTTACATTCCAACACCGCTGCTAGCCTTGAGCGCTTGATTCCAGAGGCATTGACCTTAACTATTCGCGAGTAGTGTTAGCGATATATCTGTTTTGAATCAAAAGTTGTTGTTAATTGCCAATCAATTTAAAAAGTGAATAAAAAAACTGGCGAATCCGGTTTTCTCAACAATACTAAAGAACAGGGTGATGCTGAATATCACCGCAGAGATGTTAGTGTGTAACGCCTCTGTGTGATGTTGGTGATGGGGTAGGCATGACCCGTGGGTTTTGAGACCCAGTTGGAACTCCCTTTGTTTTGTATCTAGTATGGTCTTAGCCGACGTTGTGAAACGTCGGCTTTTTTATTGTTGTCATTCTTGCATTAAGAAATCAAACAAAAATATTCTCATCCCCCGGAAACATTCCCGCTTTTACATCAGCAACATATTTTTGCATGGCGCCGGGTATGTCGTTGGCTTCCAGTAAAAAGTTTTTGGAAAATTTTGGGGGCTGTTCGGTGAGGCCGAGAATGTCGTTGATCACCAGTATTTGTGAATCTGTATCACGTCCTGCACCTATACCTATGGTGGGAATTGAAATGGAGTCAGTGATTTGTTTGGCGAGTAATGAGGGAACGCATTCGAGGAGTAAAAGATCAGCGCCGGCTTCAGTTAGAATTTTTGCATCTTGACGAATTTTTTCGGCGGAAATTTCGTCGCGGCCTTGTACTCGAAAGCCGCCGAATTTATTGACTGATTGTGGCGTTAAACCTAAATGCGCACAAACGGGAATGCCGCGCTCGGATAATTGCTTAACCGTTTCTGCCAACCATGCACCGCCTTCCAGTTTTACCATTTGTGCACCAGCTTGCATGATGCGCGCAGAGTTGCGCAACGCATCGTCTGTGGTGGCATAAGTCATAAAAGGCAGGTCACCCATGATCAACGATTTTTTATTGCCACGCGCAACGGCTTCTACGTGGTAAATCATCTGTTCCATAGTGACAGGAATGGTGCTGTCGTAACCCAATACAGTCATGCCCAAAGAATCGCCAATCAATACGACTTCTACTCCGCAACGTTCTGCCATAGCCGCCATGTGTGCATCGTAAAGTGAAATCACCACAAATTTTTCTTGTGCACTTTTCAGTTTATGTAAACTGTTAATAGTAATTTTTTTGGTGAGTTGTGTACTGCTGGTTGAAGTGCTGTTGATGCTGGAGTAGGGCATGACAGTCTCCTAAAGTTCGGGGCTGGGATTGTAATAATGACGGCCGCTTTTGATATTCAAAATATAATTGACCAGTTGTTTAAAGTGTTCTCGATTATTCGCTAGATTCAAATCACGCGCATTCACAATCAGCAAGGGGGCACCATCATAAAAATGAAAAAATTCGGTATAGGCATCGTTCAATGCAGAAAGATAATCGCGGGTGATGTATTGCTCGGCTGCAATGCCGCGTTGGCGAATGCGCTCAAGTAACACATCCACAGGCGCTTGCAAATAAATCACCAGATCAGGACGCGGTGAATCAATGGTGAGTTTGTCGAAAACTTGCTGATAAATAGCGTATTCATCTTTATCCAGTGTAACCTGAGCAAAGAGTTGATCTTTATCCATTAGAAAATCGGCAACACGAATCGGTGTAAATAAATCATTTTGACGTGAATCACGCAATTGATTGGCGCGTTGAAATAAAAAGAATAGTTGTGTTGGCAACGCGGTTGCTTTTGGGTCGCGATAAAAACGTTCCAGAAAAGGATTTTCTTCCGCCTGTTCCAATAAGGTTTCGTAATTAAATAAATTTGCCAGGTTGCGTGCCAATGTCGTTTTTCCCACGCCAATACAACCTTCAACAGCAATAAAGCGTGGTAATTTTTCGCGATTGATATCCAGATTGATTTCATCAAACATCGGCGTCACGGATAAGTCCTCGAAACAGTTTCAGTGGTTAATCGCTCTATTTTCTGATCCTGACATTGAGCTAGATAATCTTGCAGTTTTTTGCCATTCGGCAAGGCTAAATTTTTATCCAGATCCAACAAAGGTAATAGCACAAAAGCGCGCTTTGTTAACAATGGATGCGGAACGTTTAAGCGCGGCAAATCAATTTGCTGTTGATCATACAGTAACAAATCCAAATCCAGTGTGCGCGGCCCCCAATGCATTTCTCTTTTGCGTTGATGAGCTTGCTCTATTTTTTGCAATTCATCCAACAAAACGATTGGCGATAATTCAGTATTCAATTGTGCTGCAGCATTAATAAAGTCTGGCTGCTCAGGCCCAATGGCGCGGCTTCGATAAAAGTGGGAGACACCCGACAATTGAGTATCAGGTAATTCGGCCAATTCATTTAGCGCTTGCTGTATTTGCTGCAAAGGTTGTTGCAAATTGCTACCGAGACCAATGTATGCCAAGGGCATTTTATTCAGCCGTTGGTGCTTTGGGTTTTCGCGGGCGACGGCTGCGAGGTTTGCGTTCGCCTGTAGTTTTGCTTAAGTCTTTCACCATGGTAATTCGCAGATTTTCGTCAGCCGCTTGATAGTTTGTCCACCATTGCCCCAAACCTTGTAAGTCTTCACCGGCATCTTCGCGCATTAATAAAAAATCGTAGGCGGCGCGAAAGCGTGGGTGATCCAAAGTGCGCAATGCGCGCAAACCGGATCGTTGTGGTAAACGTTGCTGTAAATCCCAAATTTCGCGCATAGGTAAAGAAAAACGTTTTGGAATGGATGTGCGCGTGAGTTGTTGTTGAATCACTTGTTGACCGGCTTGTGCCCAAGCAACGGCAGGTGGTAATTGTTGGCTGAGTTTTTTGAATTGCGCCTGTAATGCCGGCCATAAAAGTGCTGCGTATAAAAATGCCGGCGTCACCGTTTTGTTGGCGCGAATCCGTTTGTCAGTATTAATCATGCATTTTTCAATAATAGCTAATCCTAAATTATCGCCTGCTTTAATCGCTGCATCAGCGCCGGGCAATAAAATGGATAACAAATCGTAGTCGCGCAATAAATTAAATGTTGCTGTTGCTGAGCCACTTAAAAATAATTTTAATAATTCTTCAAACAATCGAGCATCAGAAACGTTTAATAATAGATGACTTAATTCGCTGATCGGTTTGGCGGTGTTGGGTTCAATTGAAAAGCCCAGTTTTGCAGCAAAACGCATGGCGCGCAGTATGCGAACGGGATCTTCTTTGTAGCGGGTTTCGGGGTCGCCAATCATGCGCAAGCGACGCTTTTCCAAATCTTTCATGCCATTGCAATAATCAATCACACTGAAATCGCGCAGATCGTAATAGAGCGCATTGACGGTGAAGTCGCGGCGCAGGGCATCGGTTTCCAAAGTTCCGTAGACATTGTCGCGCAGTAGCATGCCATCTTCATTTTTAGTGGTTTCGGCATCATCGTGATGACCACGAAAGGTGGTGACCTCAATGATTTCCCTGCCCATGCGCACATGTACTATTTGAAAGCGGCGACCAATAATACGAGCGCCGCGAAATTGTTGTCGGACTTGTTCGGGCGTAGCGTTAGTGGCGACATCAAAATCTTTGGGTGTGTTGCCCAGTAGCAAGTCCCTAACGCCGCCACCGACGAGGTAGGCTTCAAATCCTGCTTCTTGCAGCTGTTTAATCACTCTCAATGCACTTTGGCTGATTTGCTTGCGCGAGACCTTATGTTGGTCGCGCGGAATAATGCGTGCTTTATGTGAGCCGTCAGTGTCGGATTTGAATAGATTGAAAATGCGTTTGAGCATAGAGGGCTGAGAGTCCAGGATAATTCTTTGGTGGGAGTGTATCAGAGACGCACTGGCTAGAGTTAGATCCACTGAAAGCAAAACGGGAAAGCTTTCGCTTTCCCGTTGGAGGTTAGCACCTAAGTGCTCTGGCAACTTCATGGGTGGTTTCCCGTAGTATGCTAACCCACCTGTGCCTCGTTGTTATTCGCCTTACGTATCTATATCTATTGTATCGATCAATCGTATCGAAAATGTTTCCCCGTGTAGAAAACCTTTTCTGGCCTTACTTATACAGGTACCTCTTAGTGTGTACCTTTTGCCCCGCAGCTTTTTCAGCGTTTTATTATTTGTCGTTCTTATTCTGAACTTTTTGTTTTTTGAGATCTCTTAACCTGGCCTTGAGTGCATCAAGTCAAAATTCGCTCTTGTTATTATTTCTTGTTGTTATTCTGTTCTTTTTGTCTGTTTTTATTATTTGTTGTTGTTATTAGATTGTTCGTTATTTCTTATTGTTTGTTTTTGTTATGGCCGCAATAGAGCACTTCCTGTGCCAGATAATTTTTCTATATAAAAATCAATGACTTGTGATTTTTTACGTCTCTTTATTCCTTTTTGCTATTTCCATTGGTTACATATTTGAATGTGATGTGTTACTCATTCTGAGTAGGTAACAGTTTTCGGGCGGTAACACTTGCGTGATTGGGGGTAACAGGCAGGCGAGGGCTTGGCGCAGAAACCCCTGTCTATGTGCAGAATTGTCGTAGCAGCCTGGGCATTCATCGCGTTGCGGTGCATACCGACAAGGTTCACCAATATGCATCCTTGATGTCATTGGATACCTTTAGTGTAATTGCCGGTATCTCCAGTGAATCAACGCCTTTATCCCAACAATCGGTTTCGTTGCCTTTAAGCTTTTTGTTTCCGCAAGCACACGCTTACCTAGGTGACAGTTTGGTGAACTGGTTTTTACCCGTACAAGAAGTGAAAGCTATTATTCAACAGCTTACCTACACTGTAACTGACCCCGAGAAATTTGAAGGCGACGTACTCATCGTCAATTTAATTATCGCCGTCACTTATTTCCCACCTGGCCGTGTATTGCAACCTTTTGCTAAAACACTTGGCGTAGTGTTCAAAACATTAAAAGCCATCAACCCGAAATTTATGAAATATTTTGCGGGCATGTTCAAAGGCGTAATGAGCCGCGCGAAAAAAGGCGACCTCGATACTCTGTGGCATATGCTGCCCTTCTTCATGATTGTGGCGGAAATGTATGAAGACGAAGAAGCCCGAGAGGGATTGAAGTTTTTATTTGAGACGGTGGATAGTGGTGAGGATGTTTTAAGTTGGGTGGATTATTTGGCATTGCCGGATGGGGATTGGGAAGGTAGTGAAACACCGGAAGTAGCTTTGTTAAATGAAATGGAACATGACCTGCCATTAAGTTGGATGATGAATAAGGCTTATGCGCAAATAAAATTGAAACGAGTGAATGGAGCTGTTATTGGGAAATTTTTAAAACAAGCTAAAGGAAAGCTTTCGAAAAAATCAGCACATGTTCTTGCTGATGCAATCAGAATTATTAACAAAGAAGTTAAGAGCGCAAAAATTATAAAGTATGCTGGTGAATCCTCTATTCGCAAATATATATTTAGCCCTACCTTGTTAGCTGCAGCAAGCGCAACAGTATTACGTCGTGGTACCAACGGATTAAAAGTATTTTTGGCAGGTAAAAGTAATGCGCGTTATAAACCCGCGACAGTGTTGGCAATGGTTGCCTATGTTGAATGGGAATCCTACTGCGGAGAACTGTTAGATGCCGAAAATCAAACAGAAGAAACTCAAAATGAATTGGACGAAAAAGAATGTGGGTCTTATGGCTTGCGAGGGCAGCGCAATCGTGACCAACTAACCCGTTTATATTCTCGTTTCCTGGCTGATTCATTAAATTCAAAATATGATGAAGAAAGGGAAGAAGATGAAGTCAACTATGTCATCAGTCCCGGTGGTCACGGCGCGTTATTTCATTTCCAACAAATTGCTCAATATTTGTTGTTACAGCGTGCCGGTGGAGAAAAATTAAAAGAAATTGAAGGCAGTCGATGGGTGTGGTTGTATGAAGATGCGGTTCAAAAAAATACGAGTGGAAACAAAACGGATCTAAATGATGCTAAAACTGCTGGAATTCCGGCGTGGAATCGAAATGTGGATATAGTTCTGGAAACCAGTGAAGGCAAAGAGCGATGGATAGAACTCAAATCTTATACAGCAATGGCACCGACTGCTGAAGGACGCTTGAAATTAGCTTATCTAAAAGGTAAACCCATTTCTCAATGGGGCGCGGAAAAGAAAGCCAGTGGTAATATGCACAAGCAATTTTTATTGGATAGGGCTGCAGCTGAAGCGAAACAGGCGCGCCGTAGAAATCCAGTAACCAATACATATGAAATGGTTTATCTTGTTGAAAACTTTGAATGGTATTTTCAACAGTTCAGAGTAGCTCCACCTAGAACCGCAAAAGTCGAAATATTCCCTTTATTTGGTCAAGTGAATGACCAAGGTACCATTTATTTTTCAATGGATCGGCTAGCCTTTAGGAGGGATCAAGCCTATAACCAGTTAAATTGGGGGCAGGGTAGCTTTACCACGTCGACCCATATAAAACATGCAAGGATGAATAAATTTCTGAAAACATTAACGCAAATTGGTTTTAAAGAGGCTGCTGATGCATTACTGGAAGAGCCGGGAGAAATATTAAATGATTGATTTATCCATAACGCGAGATCCTAAATGGATTAAGGCGCGAGAAAAATTATGGAAACCTATTAGTAAATACCTTAAAGATGGACTCAGGAATGATGAGCTCGAAAAAGTACATAAATACTTTATGATGGGAGATCGCAAAGAGCTTGATAGCTTTGGTGTTGATGCAGATGCTGCTGCTTTTTGTTGGTTCCCAATACAAAATCCGGAAGCTTGGGATTACCTTTTTCAAAATGTAATTAAAGATCAAAAATATTTCGAGTATTTTTTTTATTTCTCATTTGAAGATCTAACCCATAGAGCCTTAAGTGCAGAACAGCAGTTAGTTATGTGGGACTATTTTGCTGGAAACGTTTTTCAACCAGTTGTGACATCCAGAGTTCCTGTTGGTAAAAAAGGTGAGCTGGTGAATTTTAACGTTGACAAAGGAAGAATAACCGCCAGTTTTTACTGTTTTATACATGATTGGGCGTCGTCAAAAAAAGATCATTCCAATTATAAAATGATACACCGGATAAATTATTTAATTACCTTGTTGCCCTATATGTCAGATCAAGAATTCGAAGTAAAAGACAACTTTGGCAATCTAGTATCGCAAGCTGCCTTTTGCTTGCGGGAAATATTTATACGTGTATGTTTTCCACATTACAAAATAAAAAAGAAATTAGATGGCGAAAAGTTAGTTATATTTGAAACTTTTATTCTTAGCTTGAAAGAAAAGTTGGATTCAGCTGAAATGCCAGTCGCCATGAGAAAGCTTTGGGAAGAAATTAAAGCGGATAAATTATAAATGGAAATCTACTCTGAGATTTCATTTGCCAGCTAGGAAAAATAGCATTGACTTTTGATCTTGATGCATATCGCTTCGCTTAACGGCATCCACAAATAATTAAAAACAAAAGCAGCCGTTATCATCAAGACCACGGTGCCTTGTTTCATTTCCAACAAATTGCCTATTATTTGGTACTGCAACGTGCTGGCGGTGAAAGACTAAAAGAAATTGAAGGCAATCGTTGGGTTTGGTTGTATGAAGATGCTGCGCAAAAAAGAGATTTCAACAAAGATCCAAATCCAGCAAATGGAAAAACAGCTGGCATCCCCTCATGGAAGCGAGAAGTGGATATAGTGCTTGAAACCCAAGAGAGAGGTGAAAATGGTGAATTTAAAGAGCGATGGATCGAATTAAAATCTTATATGGCCTTCGCGCCAACGGGCGAAGGGCGTTTGAAATTGGGGTATTTAAAAGGTAAACCTATTTCACAGTGGGGCGCTAAAAAGAAAGCCAGTGGTAATATGCACAAACAGTTTTTGTTGGATCGCGCTGCAGCGGAGGAAGGGAAAGCGCGTTGGAAAGACCCAAAAGACAATCAGTACAAAATGGTGAGTGTTTCAAAAGAATTCAAATGGTATTTCCAAAAGTTCAAGGTTTCACCGCCGCGAACAGCCAAACTTGAGGTATCGCCTACCTTTGGCAAAGTGGGGGATAAGGGTACAATTTATTTTTCAATGGATCGACTGGCCTACAATAGAAATGATGCCTACAACCAATTGAATTGGGGAACCGGCAGTATTTCGGTTAGCAACCATATAAACCATGCAGATAGATTTGAATTTTTGAAAGCATTGAGGGAATTAGGTTTTAAAGAAGCGGTAGATGCACTACTAGAAGAACCCGGAGATATTTAAGGTGATTGATTTATCTATTACGAAAGATCCTAAGTGGATAAAAGCAAGAGAAAAATTATGGAAGCCTATCGGCAAACATTTAAGTGAAGATTTACGAAAAGAGGATTTGGATAAGATTCATAATTATTTTATGACTGGCGAGCTTCGAAATGGAGAGAAAATAGCCGATGGCGCAGCATTCTGCTGGCATCCAATTCAAACCCCTGAGTCATGGGACTATTTGTTTCAATATGTAGTAAAAGATGAGCAGCAATATGCTTATTGGTTTTACTTTTCATTCTGTGATCTTTCTAACAGAGCATTAAATGCAGAACAAGAATTAGCTATGTGGGATTATTTTGCGGGTGATGTTTTTCAGCCTGAAGTGACATCAAGAGTGCCCGTGGGTCAAAAAGGTGAGAAGGTCAGTTTTAGGGTTGATAAGAGCACAGTGGCATCTCATATAGGTCGCTTTTTTAATCAATGGGCAACAGGTGTTTACAAACATAAATCCCCTAAACCTAAATATGTAGATCGGATTAATTACTATCTGTCGATGTTGGCTACATTAACCAATGAAGATTTTTTAGAAAAGGGATTTGATGGGTATCCTGCGTCCGAAGTCGGTGGTTGTGTGACCTTGGCATTTGTTCGTGTCCTTTGGCCGAAATACAGTGAAAAATTTACAGAGGAAGAACTTGCAGAAAGAAAACAGTTTTTTGAATTCCTGCGAAATTACTTCGAAAATATGGATATGCCGTCTGAAATGCGAGTTATGTGGGAAAAGGTTAAAAAAGGCGAAATCAAATGACGGAAGTCAGTTTTACAATAAAATTTACCAGCCCCGAAGGTGATATTGAATTTTGGGCACAATTAGCAAAAGGACTTTGTAATGATAAGCGTGGTGCATGGTTAGAAGAGCAGTTTGATCGTTTTGGCGATAAGGCTGCGAGCTTGATCACCAGCATTATGAACGAGTGCGAAAGACAATCGAATGCCGGTGGCCACGCGATCATGTTTGATACTTGGAAAAGAAATAAAAATCGATTTTATGTAACTGCCAATGGTGGATGGATACTGGAAGATCTATTACCCCTCATGCGCGAACTCTTGCTTAGCTGCGGCGTACAAAATTTAGTGTTGGAAGACCCGGAGTGGGAGTATTGATTAACACTGAATTTTTCAAGGCGTGATGCAAATAATTCGATAGGCAAGCTCCCCTATTTTCTGATTTTGAAAAATGGCGACTATCGCTTGAGGCAATATACAAAAGTACATTTTCAGATTTAGTCTATGGTGATTTGCCGGTGATGGGCGAACCGATGAATACACTTATCTTTATAAAAGAAAAACTGAAAAACATGTAAATACACTGATCAGAATTATTTCCCTGTGGTGACAGTGGAACCCTTAGTTCGCGGAATGCCCAAACGTTGGCGGCGTTCCCATAAACATTTGCGGCTCACGCCGAGTTTTTTTGCCAGTTCGGTTTCGCTCATGCGATCTTGATGTTCGAGTACAAAACGTTGGAAATAATCTTCGAGGGATAAATCTTCCGTGCCGGGATTGCCTGGATTGCTGCGGTTGGCAATTCGTGGTGCCACTATGACGGAGCTGGTGGTTTCATCACCTATGTCGTCACTGGCTTCGGTATCAATTGAAAGCAGGTTATCGCCAATTTCGCTGCTGTCTTCGCACAAAATTACCGCGCGTTGCATGGCATTTTCCAGCTCGCGTACGTTGCCGGGCCAAGGGTAATTCATCACGGCATCTATCGCTTTTTCGGAGAGTTTCAGTAAAGGCTTATTGAACTGTGCGCAGTAGCGTTGGAGTAAATATTCTGCAATGGTAATGATGTCGCGACCACGTTCACGTAAAGGGGGCAATTCCAATTGAACTACGTTTAAACGGAAGTAGAGGTCTTCGCGGAATTTATTTTCTTTGGTGAGTTTGCGTAAATCGCGATGAGTGGCGGCAATTAAACGCACATCGACTTTGCGCGATTCGACGGAACCCAATGGGCGCACCTCACCTTCCTGCAACACTCTTAATAAGCGGGCTTGAGCTTCCAGAGGTAATTCGCCGATCTCATCCAAAAACAGCGTTCCACCATCTGCGGCAGCGACCAAGCCTTCACGGTTATTGGATGCGCCGGTAAACGCGCCTTTTTCGTAGCCGAACAATTCTGACTCGATTAAGGTTTCAGGAATTGCCGCGCAGTTAACCGAGATCATCAAATGATTACTGCGTGTGCTTTCTTCGTGTAGTGCGCGGGCGACTAATTCTTTACCTGTACCGGTTTCGCCGTGAATTAATACAGTCGCCGCCGTAGGGGCTACTTTGTGAATGCGGTTGTAGAGATCTTTCATGACATCGCTGACGCCAATCATTCCGGCAATAGCATTACTGGCCGTAGAATTGGTTTTGGCGAGTGCCTTGGCTTTACCAATAACACGCTTAACCGCATTGACCATTTCATCATGATCGAAGGGTTTTGCAATGTAGTCCACGGCGCCCATGCGCATGGAATCCACGGCGGAACGAAGGCTGGCGTAACTGGTCATGATCAGAACAGGAACCTCGCCCGCTAGTTTGATCAAGTCGGTACCGGGTGCGCCTGGCAAACGTAGGTCACTGATAATCAGATCGAAATCTTTCAGATTGAATTTGGTGGCTTCTTTTACGGAAGGCGCTTCTTGAACTTCATATTGGTTGCGTTCCAATAATTTACGCAGCGCGTTGCGGATAATATTTTCGTCTTCAACAATAAGAATCTTGCTCATAACTCTATATTTCTACTTGTGCGTTAATCGAATCCAAGTGCCGGGGCAGTGTAATAATAAATCGTGCACCCCGATTATTTTCGGTGTCCACAGGGCTCTCTATATCCAGATGACCGCTGTGATCTTCAACAATGCTATACACCATTGCCAGCCCCAAACCGGTTCCTTCGCCGGGGTCTTTGGTGGTGAAGAAGGGCTCCAGAATTCTATCGATTAATTCCAGGAGGAATCCCTGTGCCCTCATCGGTAACAGTCACTGTTACCGAATTCTCATCTTCGTTACTTTCCAGCATAACACGGCCTTGGTCTGGACTGGCATCCCGTGCGTTAGATAAAAGGTTGATAAAGATCTGAATAATGCGTTGGTAGTCGCCCGCAATAATAGCGTTAGCGGGAATATCATTGGCAAAAAGTACCTGACGCTTATCTTTTTGCAAGGATAACAATTGAATTGCCTCGCTGGCGCAATCGCGCAGGGAAACAGGCGCAAACTCACTTTTGCTGGCGTGTCCGGCATGGGAAAAGCTGACTAGCGATTGCACTATGCGCCCAACTCTATCGGTTTGGCTCAGTATTTGGTTGGCAGTGTCCAAAACTTCCGGGCTTTCGGATTCGTAACGCAGATTCTGGGCAAGGCAGGCAATGCCCGTGATCGGGTTACCAATTTCATGGGCAACCCCGGCGGCCAAACGGCCAACAGAAGCCAAACGTTCCGAGTGTGCTAATTCCTGTTCCAGCAATTCTGTTTCCGTCACGTCTTCTAACAACATCACCTGATCAAACACACCTTCGGCAATCGGACCTTCAATGGCAGCTTTGTGCAGGCTGATCCAATGTGGTCGACCTTCCAGTTCTATTTCGCGACGATAAAAATGGGTTTCCCGACTGCGACTGAAATCAATCAATAAGCTACACCAAGGTTCGGGAATATCTTCAAGATAAGAGCCTGTCACCACTTCGCTGGGGGTGCGCGTCAAGTTGGCCATGGCGCGATTCCACATCAGCACTTCCATATCCCGCCCCAAAGAACAAACGGCCATTGGTAATTCTTCCAGGGTTTTACGGTGATACAAGCGCAAATTGTTTAGCTCAGCTGCCATACCGGTGAGGTGATCGCGGTATTGTGTCAGGCGATTTTCAATCAAATTAATATCGACCGTATTGCGGGATTCGGCGGTGTGAAAGGGAATGGATTTATCCATAATTTCGCTGGCGAGGTGAATGCCCATCAAGCTGGATAAGTTACCTTCAATTTGATCGCGCAAGCGACGCAAAGCATAAGGGCGACGTTCATTGATACTGAATTTTAATTCGCGCAAGGCATTGTCGACTTCACGCGAAGCGGTGACTTTCCCTAAAGGTTTAGCGAGACGGGTTTTGAAATCGGCGGCCGAATGTACGTCCAATGCTTGACGGACCGGGTGACTTAATTCGTCCGCTGCGCAAAGATCCGCGCTGTATTCTTCGTCACTGGTTTTTTTGCTGAGTAGAGAAAAAGCCAAAAAACATAAGGTGTTCAGGCCGACCGAAATGAGTGTTACTTCACTCCAATAATTTGGGCCAACGGGAATAACGGCATCAATGAGTCCCAGTGAAATAGAGTTAATGCCTGTGAGCATGGGCAACAACAAACCCAGCGCCCATATAAACGTGCCCACCGATAAACCGATGATCATGCCGCGCCGACTACCTTGGCTCCAAAACACAATTGCAAAAGTGCCGGGCAAAAATTGCAGGGTTTCGATAAAAGCGGTCATGGCTAAATTGGTGAGACTGTATTGATTATTGAGTATCCAATAAAACAAATAACCGCCCAGAAAAATGGCGGCAATCAATATGCGACGAATCCATAAGAGTTGGCTGTATAAATCGTCTTTAGTGCGCAATTTCAAACTGGGCAATAACAAATGGTTCATCACCATAGTCGAGAGTGCGAGTGAAATAACAACCATTGCCCCCGTTGCTGCGGACAATCCACCCACAAATGCGAGCAGAGTTAATCCTGGGGAGCTATATAAAATTGGTACGCCCAAGGTGTAATACTGTGGTGGTAAATTCACAGAAAGATCTGCACCCGCCCATAAAATCGGGAAGATAGGAATTGCCATCAACAATAAAAATAAAGGGAAGGCCCAGGTCACTGTGTGTGAGTTTCTCATTAAAGGATTTTCAGCGAGTCCTAAATGAAAAATATGCGGCATGGTGACAGCAGTGGCGACAAATACTAATAACAACGTGTGGGCAGAATCGGTGTGAATGGGTTGATGTAAAAGTGCAAGATTTTCCGGGTGATCCATCAACCATTGATCAAGCCCATCCAAACCGCCAAAGACACCAAAAACAGATAACAAACCAATCGCCAGCAACGCGCAGACTTTTAATAAAGATTCAAACGCCATGGCGGTAATCAGGCCTTTGTGTTGTTCGCGATTGGCGCCAAAGGAAATGGTAAACAAGGCCAAAATTACACAATAAGAAAGTGCCATCATGGCTTTAAAGGTGATGCCGGATTCATCGTTCGGCAGCGTCGGATTCGCGCTCACTGTGAGTATGTGCATGGTGTCGGCAATCGCCTGAATTTGCAGCGCCATTAAAGGCAAAATGCCGCAGAGCATGCAGAGTGTTGTGAGTGCGCCCACCGCGTGACTGTGATATCGAAATACTAATAAATCGGCAAGTGAATGCACTTGATGTCGCCGCGCTAATTCCGCCAAAGGCGCCAGCGCAACCGGCGCAAATAAAAACAAAGCGCCGGTTCCCAAATAATAAGCCAGTGCGCCATAGCCGTATTGAAATGCGAGATCCACCACGCCATAAAATGCCCAGGCACTGGCGAATATGCCAAGCGATAAAATATAAGTAATGGGATGACTGGTGATGGAATCGGGAATCCATCCGCGTTCGGTGATATAGGCAATGCCGAATAACAACAGCAAATAACCTAAACCTATGAGTGCAACCTGGCTAAGATCAAAATTCATATCAATCAAATTCGTGATAATTTTTGCGTTTAATTTGCATGACAAACGCCAACAGAATCACCAAAATCCAGGCAATAAAAGGGCGATACCAAGCACCTTCCGGATCAAGAATCCAGCTCAGCAGCGTGGGTGAAAATATATAGGCAATCAACAAGAGCAGGATTACCAAACGGGCGTTGTTCATAGTCGTTATTCTGTAAGAAGTTGCGGCGGTTGGTTCACTAGTGTAGCTCAATCTCTCAATTACGGCATCTTTGAAGTTAACATTAGCTAACTCGTTGGATCATGCCGTTTTCGGTGGCAGGTTTTAACGTGGGGCCGCCAAACTCGGCGAATAATAACATTGAATAATTTTGATAAGGCAGAGAGTTTGCAAGCCCCCGACAATTAGTTGAGATTCAAACCGATTTTAATCGCAAAGGTTTGTATTCGGAAAAAGGTGAAAAGAAAAAAGCCTTTTATGTGTTGAAAAAATTCTATGAAGAAAAAGCCAGCATCAAATAGAGTGCCTAGGGGTGGGCCCCTGTGCCTGCCCTGCCAAACTTTTATGGATGCCATTTATCAATAATTCTCCTATAATCCCTTCGCGCCTACACACCTTCACTCTTTGCTGATAAGAATTATTGATGTCCAGTCTTAACTTATTTACCTGCCCATTCGCTTTCTGTTTTCGTTCTATGCTTGTTTGCAGCTTATTAATATCTTCTTGGGTCTTTGCTGAAGAAAAGCGCATATCCACACCACTGACTTTACCTTTTTCTCAGTCATCGTCTAGCAGTGCATCAATAAATTCTGAAGTTTCTGCAAATCAACCTCCAGCTGAAATTTTGTTTCCAATCCCGGTATTAAATACGCCGGAAAAAATTGCACTCTATTATCCGCCCGGCCATCCCTATCAATTTGTATCTGAATTTGAAAACTACGTGAGAAATAAAATTGCACCGAATGTTCCTGGTGTGGCCATAGTTGTAGTGGCGGACGGCGAAATTCGCTCGATGCGAACCTGGGGTGTTAAACAATATGGCGCGAATGACAAATTAACGCCTGACACAGTTTTTCGTTTGGCATCTGTATCTAAAACCTTGGCGTCTACTGCCGCCGCTATTTTGGTAAATCAAGGAAAGATTCGTTGGGATACCACATTGCTTTCATTAATTCCCGGCGTGAAATTTAAAAATAATCACTATGGAAAATTGCTGACACTCAAGCATTTGTTATCGCAATCGACCGGATTACCCAAACACGCCAGTAGCAGTTTGATTGAAGCTGATAAATCTTATGAAGAAGCTGTCAAGCGATTAAAGTATTCGCGTTTTGTGTGCGCGCCTGGTGAATGTTATGCCTATCAAAATATTACCTATAGTTTGGCGGGTGATATGTTGGCAAAAAAATCTGGCCAATCCTTTGAACAGTTTGTGAAACAATATTTATTTACGCCACTGGGAATGAAAAGCGCTTCCTATGGTTTAAATGGTTACTTAAATTCACCCAATCGAGCATTGCCGCACGTGCGCTGGAAAAAATCCTGGGGGCGAGCCGATGTCACGGAAAATTATTATCGAATTGCTCCGGCCGCCGGTGCCAATGCCAGTATTGCGGATATGTCGCAATTTTTATTGGCGCAATTAGGCAGGCGCCCGGATATTTTACCAGGGTTGGTTTTAAATCAATTGCATACTCGCAATACAAAAAATACGCCTGCGCAAAATCACTATGCTAAACAGCATGCGGTCTATAACACGGCGTATGGCTTGGGTTGGCGGGTTTTTGATTATGGGCGCCACAAAAATTTTGTGCATCATGGTGGGTGGGTTAAAGGCTTTCGTTCGGAAATGATTTTTAATCGAGATTTACAAATCGGCATGGTATTTTTGACCAACAGTGAAAGTCGATTGGCTCGCGATGTGATTTTTAAATTTATGGATATGCACGAGCGCGCTTATAATGCTTCGCATCCGAAAAAATAATTAAATTGAAATCTTCACCCCAGCCTAACTCTCCCTTTGCTAAGGGGGGAGGTTAGGAGGGGGTGAACAAAAGAGGGCTCCAGCGTGAAACAATATTTTCAGCCAAAAACCTGGATGTCCGCACTGGATACTATTGATCAAGAATATCCCTCACACAGTTTTGATAAACCCAAAGCTTTAAGGCGCACCTTAATCACGCTGGCCGCCGTTTCAATTAGCTTGTTGTTTTTACACTACGCCAAATACACATCGAGTTTTTATATTTTTTTATCGCTGATTGAATCAACGCTTAATCTACCTGAAGAATATTTTAGTCAATCTCTAGCGCAGTCCCAATGGCATACATTGATTGAATACGCTTGGTGGACCAGCTGCCATTTATTGGCTTTTATATTGATTCCTGTGTTTGTGATTAAATTTTTATTTAAGGATGCAGTTGCCAATTTTGGTTGGCGCTGGCAACAAACCCATCAACACTGGGCTGGTTATTGTTGTTTGATTTTACCGATTTTATGTTTTGTTTATATCGCCAGTTTGGGAACAGATTTTATTAATCATTATCCTTTTTATAAATTAACTCATCGCAGTTATCTAGATTTTATTTTTTGGGAGATTTTATATCTCACGCAATTTGTGTGTTTGGAGTTTTTCTTTCGCGGATTTATGTTGCAAGCCTTAAAGCCCGCGCTCGATGCTAATGCCATTTGGATTATATGTGTACCCTATATGATGATTCATCTACCGAAACTTTGGCCCGAAGCCACCAGCGCTATTTTATTTGGTTTTTTTCTTGGCATACTCGCTATGCAATCGCGCAGTATTTGGGGGGGCGTGTTAGTTCACGCTGGAATTGCTCTCAGTATGGATATAGCGGCAATGATTCGAACGAATGGTTTGCCGACACAGTTTTGGCCTTAGTGCTGGAACCAGCAGGAAATGTTGAATTGAATCATCAGTGGTGGTGAATTACTAATCCTCGAGGACTATCTGGTAATTAAATTTTCGTCTGCGCTAAAAATAACGCGGCTAATTTTTCATTCAGCTCATGGTCTGTTTCTGCAAAAATATGCCCAACAAATTTGGATTCATTCACACTGCCAATTCGAACATCGAATTTTCTGTTGTCGAATGAATCTACGAATACAGCAATGCCAGAAGCTGTGTCAATAAATGAAGCGTAGTTGTCGGCAATCGACATAGTAAAATTCATCTGCTTGTCTAATCCAATAAATTCGTTTTGCGTGAATTTTTTGTAAGCCTAACTGGCATTGACTGCATTTATTGAGGCTGCGCGTAAACGTTCTACAATCATCGTCCATCTACTAGTTGAAATATTCGAAGGTCGCTCATCTGCCAGACCTTTGTAATGAGTGGCATATCGATAGAAGCTATTCAGCGTTTCTTCCCGGTTTTCAACATCACGCAATTTGCGTGCGTAATCCAAAAGCATTGCACTGTAATCAGGGCTATCACCTTCAATCAGCTTGGAGCAGCACTCCAACTCATCAATAAGTGATTCCAGTATCTTGGTCAAAGCTGGCTCCAAACGGTCATGTTACTTGTTAGATTCGTCTTTCGTAAATTAGACTAAAATACTCTATGCCTGTAACTCCAAATCCAATTGCTTGGATATTTTTCACTGACTATTCAGGCACAACTGTTTCTACTAATTGCCCTAATAAAATTAATGCAATTACCAATTTGATAGTTAAAGCGTTAGTGTGGGCACCAAATTTAAAGCACTGTTGGAGCATATTTTAAATACCATTTTTTTTGTTTTTCTAATAATTCTTTATGGTCTTCAATATATTCTGCTTCCAGTTGCTTGCACGACTCTTCAGTCTTTCCAAAACCAAGTCCTTTTTGAATTAATTCTTTGCAGGTATCACTACTGTTATAGGAGATTCCATTGTTCATTATTCTATAGATTTGATTTTTTTCATTTAGTCTATATAGCTCCCAACCCTTGACTTCCATGCATAATAACGATCCTTCAACCAGCATTTGCTCATCCCTGCTATATAAACTAAATGATTGAGCTACTTTATAACCTTCGCTCGGATTGGTTAGATTTTTTCTATATGAAGCTATTTCAAAGCTTATACACTTATGTAGATCTTTATAGTAACTGTCTGGGTCTGCCGTGGTGGATCCAGCCAAATTCAAATAAATATTATCGCGAGACGTAAGCTCTGGGTTTGGCTCGTGGCTTGGGAAAAAATTTTCTAGAACAAAGGCCATGCCATCAATTTTCGCTTCAGTGACTATATTTTTGGAAATCAGTTTTTTCTCTACTCTATCTATTGCAGCTGCGGCAATTTCTGTTCCTTGATCACCGGCCAACGAGATTAATGGAAAAGATGATAGACAAACAATTAGCGTGAATTTTTTAAACATAAATAGAGTATCCTTTGATGGATTTGTGTTTTCAAAATCTACTTTAGCAGATGCGGCTGTTGTGAAATTAATAGTCTAACAACTCTCAAACATCCCAATCACAGTCCTGCTAGAAATAGAAATATCCAAATGCGCTTTTTTGACAACAAGATAATTCGGGTCGCTGAAGAATTTTTCCATAACCTCCTGGCTTGGAAATTCAATGGTAAACACTCTGTTAATTGGCTCGTCCGTTTTGGCTATAAGAACTTGACTGACTTTAAAGTCATACCCAAATGATCCGCCATAACTTTGAAGTATCGGTAGCATGCCCTTTCGATAAGTCGAATATTCTTCTTCATTGGTAATGCAGGCACCCATTAGTCTTGTGTAGGTCATGTGTTAATCCTCGTGTTACGAGTTGATTGTTGATTTAAATGGAGATCAAATTATCACTCAGAGTTTGAATTGTTCGTTTTTCTAACTGCTTCCTCTGAACCTGGCCAAGCTTCAAATTGTGGCACTGAGTCTGTAATTTTGAACCACGATGCTTTTGAACCAACAAATATATTTGCTTCTACATTAACTTCAGGGATTCCTTCAATGCCACCCAGCGGAATACCCAAAACGTCAGGTTTATTTTCATAAGTGCTAATGAGTGGTGAGCCACAGGTTTTACAGAAAAACTTTGTAACATTTTCAGATGATTTGTAAGAAGACAAATTTTCCGAACCACTAATCCACCTGAATTGATTTTTATCTATGGATGCACGAGTTCTAAATGCTGAACCATGCCACCTTCTGCACTTTGAGCAATGGCAATTATAAATTGGACCAAGCGAACCGGTAATTTCATACTGAACCGACTCGCACAAACATTTTCCTTTCATTAAACTCATATATGTCCACCGCAACGCTTAATTGCCGCCCCCTTAAACGTAAAATTTTTAGTACTCAATGTTCAAATTAAACCGTTCTTGATTCTTCAAAATTTGGAATCTCATCTACGTTCCGTGGCCAATTTGGGCGATACGCACAAAATATGTTAGCTGAAACTGATTCGGTTGGCTCGGCTTCCAATAACCCAAGTGCAATTTCAAATGGAGAATTTTTGCTTGTTAAGCGATAAAAAATACTTGAACCACAAATTGAACAAAAGCCTCGATGAGCGTTTTGAGAAGAGTTGAAAATTTTGATTAGCTCAAACCCAGATTCCCAATTCATGTTTTCAGAATTTACAGGTCCGAAAGTTCCGTATGCCGAACCGCTAAATTTTCTGCACATAGAACAGTGGCAATTAGCGATTTTAGAGTCAAATTTTTTGAAGCTAAACTTAATACCACCACAAAGACAACTGCCTTTCATAAATTTGCCTCTCAATATTTAAACTCTCGATGAGCCAATTTCTAAATTTCTATAACAGTTTAACACCCAGCGCCGACTATATATCTGCGCACTGCTGTATTTCAAGGCACATTTTTGAAAACAAAAAAGGGCGACGCATCTCTGCGTCGCCCTGCAATATTTTGTCTTCCTGCGAAGGCAAGGATCAATTCGCTCATTGAAGTCACTGAATTCCTGCCTTCGCAGGAATGACGATACAAACTATTTTTTCTGATTCAACTTATCCACTGCCAGCACTAAAAACATATTGTTAGTCTCGCCGCCGCCCATGACGTATTCGGTTTGTTGCCGGACCAAATTACATTCGTACAAATTTAACCTGCAACTGGCAGCCCACTGCTTTGGCGTATTTTTGTAATGTAGCTAGTGATGGTGAATGTTTGCCGGTGCTAAGTGACGATTCTAATCGAGTGATGGCGGGCGCTTTTGTGCCCATAAGCTCAGCAACTTCAGCTTGGCTGAGGCCTGCTTTTTGCCGGGCTTTAAGCATTTGGCGAAGCAAGGAATATTCTGGTTCGAGTTCGGTGTAAGCTGATTTTACTGCTGCTTTGGAAAGTAATTTTTCTTTCAAGGAATTATGACTCATGACGTTTCACCTCTGATAGACGGAGTACTGCTTTTTTCAGTTCATTCGGTGGTGTTTTTTGACTCTTTTTAATAAAGCCGTGAAGCATGACGATCCGTTTTCCAACCTTGGTGCAATAAAACACCCTCGCTATACCTTCCTGACTTTTAACTCTTAATTCAAATAGCCCATTTGACATGGATTTTGTATGAGGCATTCCCAAGTCTGAACCAAATTCAATCATAAGATCAGTTAAATGGATGTAACGTGCGGCTAGACCTGCGGGTAGATCCAGTACAAATTTTTCAACATCAGAATAGGGATATTCAATTTTCCATGACATGTCTAACGGTAACATATATGTTATGTAGCAAACAATAGAAATTTACTGGGTGTTCAAAAAACAAAAAAGGGCGATACATCTCTGCGTCGCCCTTTCATAATCCGAAAAAGAATTACTTCTTCTGATTTAACTTATCCACCGCCAATGCCAAAAACATATAGTTAGCTTCGCCGCCACCCATGACATATTCGGTTTGTTGCCAGAAGAAAGGCCAGATTTTTAATTCGGGTAAATCGGGGCGGATTAAGGCGGTGCCGGAGATTACACCGCCGGGGATGTAAGACCAGTCTGCGCGGTTAACACCGTAAGCAACCAATGCGGAATTTGCGCCGACACCCGATGCAAATGATTGAGTGTTAACACCGGGGTGAACACCCAAAATAAAATTCAATGCATTTACGAATGAATCAGTGGTGGTGTGTTGTGGCCAGGATTTGTGAAAGAAATATTGCTTCACGCCGAATTCCTGAATACTCCAACCGGCGCCCCAAATATTTGGTTTGTAAGGCACGCCATAGGGTGATTCGGTTTTTGCGCGTTCGCGCACTTGTGCTTGATAGTCGGCGACGGCTTTATCAATGTCTTGCACAAATTGTTGATCTTTAATGCTGTTAATCACGCGGCCAATTGGCCACACATTTTCTTCAACATTGCCGACAATCGCTGATTTCAAACTGATTAATTCCTGACGATACTTGTCGTCATTAGTCGAAAGAATTAATTCAGCGAGTGCAAAAATTCGGTTATCCATTTTTTTCGCCTTGGGTGCTGCAATTGCATAAATTTCTTTTGCGGCTTGCAGTGCTTCTTTCGACATCTGCGGGTTGTAATCTTTTAATGTGCGTGCTGCGCTAGCTAAACCGGCGGCAACATATAACTCACGCTCTGGATTATCTTCGGTAAATACCCAGCGATCATCTGGATTGCCGGATTTGCCATTTTTAATTTCACCTTCTTTCAATGAAGGGTCGTAAGGCAGATTGTCGGTTTGTACCATGGCATCACCCAACAAAACATATTGGCGAATCGTTGGCTCAATAATACCGCGATACAAACGGCCCATGGATTTGTAACCGCCGAGTACACTCAACAAGCCGTGTTCAATTTGTTGCAGCGCATCGTTCATACCATCGGCTTGGTGGATTTCGACTAATTTCTTTTGTTGATCTATTAATGTTGCATCGTGATTTAAATTAAATTCTTCCACCATGCTCGACAATAACCAAACGGTGCCGATTTGTGATTCCACGCGCAAATCGTAATCGCCTGCATCATGCCAGCCGCCTGCATCCAAGCCGGGAACTCTGTCTTCCGATTTAAATTTAGTGCGAGTGCTGCCATCAGAAAGATAACCATCAATATGATTAAAATTAATCGGCATCATGCGCGCGTCGTCAAGGTGATCAATACCATGCCAAACACGATATTTTTCATTCACGCGCATATGGCACATTTGTACGGGTAAAAAATATTCCAGCGTGGGTTGCCATGCATGACGAGACAGAACGTCATCACCAATTTTAAAAGCATGTGATATTTTGTCGCGATATTGAATTTGATACATACCGGGTTCGCGAATATCGGAAAAATCATAAGTCATATATTGGTAACGCAAAAAATTACCCCAGGGTTTGACTTTGGATTTTTTCACGCGAGTTTTACCGTTTTCTGTTAAACGGAAAATTTCAATTTCGGACGCTTTGGTGTCGCGTGCGTCCTGCTCAAGCACGACTTGTTTTAATTGCGCTGTGCCATAACCCACTTGCGACACTTGAATCACGGGTTCGTAAAGCCAATTTTTAACAACATGCGGTGTGACAATCCATTCCAATGCATTTTTAGTTGCACCTTTGGGAATAATGCCGCGCACTATCTACCAACCGTTATTGTGATTGGAGTGGCCATCCCATAATCCCAATTCACCATTTTTGGTTTCAATGGTCATGCGTTGCTTTTCGGTATCCGGCGCAACAATTAATTTTTTACCTGTCGCCAAAGCCGCTGTTAAAAATTCGCCGTGTGGATTTACCAAAGACCATGTAGGTTGTTGCGGGAAGATACCGGTTTGAGTGTCCATCAACCAGGATTTACCAAATAATTCGCCGGGAAATAATTCAAAGTTAAAACCAATTTTACCGACCCACTCATCTGGTATGGGTTGTTCCATATCAACTGTGATTTTAAATTGATTATCTTTTAATGCGGTGACGTTGACCTGATAAGAAAAATTCAAATCCGGATAAATAATCGGATTAAAACCTTTGCGATTTTTGCTGGGGTCAGGATAAGACAGTGTTTGAGTAATGGTTTGGGTTTTCTTATCAATAGTTTGTTTGCCACCGACTGGCATAGGCGACCATTGGCCAGGAGAAATTTCCAAACGAATATCACCGTTAGCAGCAACGCGACTACCATGTTGAATAACCGTCACACCGGTTTGATGTCCATCAGGATAAATATCGGCAAAGGCGGTAACGTCCAGCCCCTGCATGCTGAAATAGTTTTTGTCGTTTAATTCGAGTGCTTGCAGCGCGGATGAAAAGAAAATGGCCGAAGCCGCGAGTAATAGACCGAACTTTTTCATTATTGTCTCCAGTGTTAAATAACTGCCACAGCATAACCAATTGTATAAAAATAATTAGACTGGTTTTGTGGAAAATTGTTAAGTCGAGTTAAAGACCCCACCCTAACCCTCCGCTGTACAAATTGCAGGAGCAATTTGTACAGCGGAGCTACCCGAAGGGGAAACCATAGGGACTGGTTTATGAATGGGGAGGTTAGGAGGGGGTCTCAGGATTAAAAGCAAAGAAATCTGATTAATGCCTTACTGCATTTTCACTTGATTGCGACCTGTTTGTTTTGCTTGATACAGTGCTTGATCCGCGCGTTCAAATGCGGAATCAATAGTGTCGTCGTTTCGAAAGTCAGTTAGTCCAATCGACAATGTGATGTTGAGTGGCTGCTCTTTATAATTTAATGCGGCATTGGCTATAGCATCACGAATTTTATCCAGAACGGGAAAGGCGGCCTCAGCAGACGTTTCCGGCAACAGTGCAACAAACTCTTCACCGCCGAAGCGACAGAAAAAATCAGCTTCGCGTAAACGTTTAGCCACTGAGCGACCAATAACTTTTAACACTCGGTCGCCTGCTTGGTGGCCATAGCCATCATTAATTTTTTTAAAGAAATCTATATCAAACACGGCAATGCTTAAAGGTCGGTTGTAACGCTGCCAGCGTTGAATTTCAATCTGGGCTCGTTCGTTATAGGCTTGCCGATTCGGAAGTTCGGTTAAAGGATCAGTTAATGCTTTATGCCGTTGTGTTTCCAGATTGTTCCGATTTTTTTCGGATTCCATTTCCAATGCTTTAATTTTTTTACTTAAATCTTCCAGTTGATCGCCCAGGCTGTAGGAACGAGTCGATTGCTGATAATTATCTAAAGCATGTTTGATATGATCGATTTGCGATTTGACTTGGGATTTTAATTGCGCGAGATCAGTGGCGTTGGTGGCGTGCAATTCTAAGTCTTTCATGCCTTGCAACATGCTTGCTTGCAATTGTTGGCCTGCTTGATGTTGCGATTCTTGCTGTATTACCGCATTGCCGACTATCGAATAAATTTCGGTTAATTCGACATTCACTGAATTTAAATAATTGGCAAATGCAGCATTGGCAGCCAAGTAAGCTTCCATGACCAGATTACGCAAATTTTCCAGTGTTGGAATGACGGTATCAACACCGAGCCCGCGATCGATTTCCTGCCGAAGATTTTCGGCTTTGGTTTTAATCGCAATTTCATTTTCAAGGCTCGCTAAAAAAGCCTGTAGAACTTCGGTGATTCGTGAAATAAATTCGGGTGTTAATGGGCTTGATACAATAGCTTGGGTGTTTGATGTCAGATTGTTGCTTGGTCTAATGGGGTTTTTATCATCATCGTTTTTGATAAATTCTGTTTTTTCTGTTGCAGATTTTGCGATCTTTACATCTTTAATTTCCGGGTTTTCGGTGGCCGTTGCACTATCATCTTGAGCGACGGCGGTATCTTTTTTCCCGCCTAATAATTTATCCAAAAAACCGGTTTTCGGTTGTTCGATTTGTTGTAAAGCATCTTTTTGAATTTCCGCTAACTGTTGCAACAATGCAGGATACAAATGAATTTTTTTACTGCGTTCTGGTAATTGCGTTAAATACTGATCGATATTTTTTTTGGTGTTGCGGGCCAGCTTAAATGTTTGTAAAGGTTTAATGCTTTGCGTTAAGGCTTCACGAATTTCCAGCGCGCCTTCTGTTTTGTGTTCTTCGAATGCAATGGCTGCTTGGTCCAGTTGGCCTATCAATCCTGTCAAGTCGCCGCGAATGCCACCGCGAAGTGAATCGCGTAATCGACTTAATAGATCATCAAGTGTTTGATCCTGCCCTTCGGCGGCAACGCTAACTCTAACCAAGGCTCGGCGGAGCAACTCTTGTTCCTGTGTAAAACGTTTTTCAAGTTTTTCTTGTTCGTCCAATGCGTTGAGATATTTTTCACGCGAGGGGTTATAGGAGCAGGGAGAGAACATAACAAGCGGTTCCTGCAGAGTTTAGAAAGGGGGATATGACTTCAATATGGAAAAAGTATAGTCGCAGAGGAAAATCTTGCTGTGTGATAGATAAAAAAATACCCGCTCGAGGCGGGTATTGGCGGTTTGGATCAGGGAGTCAGGCTGAAGCTTATTTCGTGAGTTTTTTGCGCTCTTTCGCCACAAGAAAGTCCACCACTTTGAGCATGTCTGCCTGAGTTTTGACATCATCATTCATCTCAATGCGATATTTTCCTTGTACATACAATTCTGGTGTTGCGGTGGCGCGGTAGTTATTTTTTAGGCGTCGTTCGGCTTGATTGGTTAAGGTGGTAACGCCGAAGGAGTTGTATGTACTTACCACTTTTTCAACGGTGGGGCCGTAATTGGCATAAAGATTGGCCCAGTCCAACGCGCGGGTAAATTGCTTTTTCTCAAGTTGAAAGGCATTAAATACGGGCATGTGGGTTTTGTCTTTGATGCCCAATACTTGTGCTGTGTAGTAACCCCTTACCCATGACTCTATCTGCTTGTTCCAATAAGCGGGCATTTGTTCCAAGACAACATCTGCTGCTTGTTTTTTCTGCCATTCGTGCAGCAAGGGTTCGAAGTGAAAACAATGCCCACAGTGATAGGAAAAGAGTTCAACGACTTCAATTTTTTTGGGGTCTGCAACCGCAACAGGATTGCTTAACAAGGAGTAGTGTTGGCCTTCGAGATAATCCGTTGCAAACACATTGAGAGAAAAGATCATGCCCAGCAGGGCAACTAACTTACGCATAACAGCCTCTTTCTATTGGGTGGACGTTGGTAATGGGACAGTATTTTTCGTGATTATATCCCCGAAGCGTTCAGCCTCAGACAAACGGTCGCTTTTTTAACATTAGTGGATGCGAAAAAAAAGGCGACCAGGTCGCCCTTTTCATTTCCATACTGAATTAATTCAATCCGCCGATGTAATTGGCCAAAGCTTTTATTTCAGAATCACTCAGATGTTCGGCCGCTGAACGCATGATCATTGCATCACCATCGTTGGTGCGATCGCCATTGCGGAAAGCTTTGAGTTGTTTTTCGATGTAATCAGGGTGCTGGCCTGATAATCGCGGGAAACCTGCAGCGACATTACCTTTGCCATCAGGGCTATGACAGCCGGTACAGGCTGGAACGCCGGTAGTAACATTACCTGCGCGCCAGGTTTTTTCGCCCAGTGCCAAACCATCAACCAGAATACCGGAGTTGGTTTGCACCTCAATTTTTTTAGAGCCAGACAATTGAGTGGTTTGACTGGCGAAGTAGGCGGCTATATCGGCTAGATCCTGTGTGCTGGTGTCTTTAATCAAACCGGTCATTTCCAAGACTGCACGACCAGTTTTGGCTTTTTTGGCCGCATCGGTTTCTTTGTCCCAAGCTTGAATATCCAACATTTGTTTTAACAGATATTTTTCACCTAAACCGGCCAATTTGGGGAAGTTTGGCGCTGGGCTATTGCCATCCGCACCATGACAAGCGCCACAGACCATGGCCTTGGTTTTACCGGCAGTGGCATCACCCTCAGCAAAAACCATTTGTGAAACAGCAATCAATCCCAGAGTGAAGAACGTATTTTTCAGTATATGTTTCATGGAGTTATCCAAAATCGTTAGAAAGAAAATCGGTATAAGAATAAGTTGGGTAAAGGTTTGGGTAAACCGCTACAATCTGCCCCTTTTAAGTCATGGCATTATATACCATGGCTGGAATAACGCGCCATTTTGTAGGGTCATCATGTCTACCGAGATTTTATTCACCAAAGCCAGTTTCACATTAAGTGCGCCGAGCATTCGTGAATGTCCACCAGAGATCGGCAGTGAGGTCGCATTCGCGGGTCGCTCCAATGCCGGAAAGTCCAGTGCTATCAACGCACTCACCAATAATCACAAATTGGCGCGCACCAGTAAAACACCCGGTCGTACCCAGTTAATCAACTTTTTTAATCTGACTGATACCCAGCGATTGGTCGATTTACCCGGTTACGGTTACGCCAAGGTGTCGCGAACCATGAAAGAACAATGGCAGCGCGATTTGTCGGAGTATTTATACCACCGTCAAACCTTAAGGGGGCTGATCTTACTCATGGATATACGGCACCCTTTACAAGAATTTGATACAACCGTGCTGACCTGGGCGGTTAAACGACAAATGCCGGTGCATATTTTGTTGACCAAAGCGGACAAGCTCAATCGTGGCCCCGCCAAAACGGTTTTGTTTGCAGTCCAGAAATCCTTAAAAGAAATGAAGTTGGATCAACTTGTGAGCTTCCAATTGTTTTCTGCAGTGAATAATACGGGGTTGGATGAGTTGAAGCTTAAATTACAGGAATGGCTTCAATAATAGGTTTTCGGTACCATGCCCCGAATGACCATAATGTCGATTCAGTGAGAATCCTATGCGCACAGTTGTTTACCCCGGTACTTTTGATCCTATCACCAACGGGCACATAGATTTGGTAGAGCGTGCCTGTCGTTTGTTCGACAAGGTCTTGGTTGCAGTAGCAGCCAGTACTCGTAAAAACCCTTTATTTACCATGGAAGAACGGGTGAATCTGGCAAAGACAACACTGTCTCATCTGCCCAATGTTGAAGTTTGTGGTTTTGATATCCTGCTGGTTGATTTTGTCCGCCAACAAAAGGCTCAGGCAGTCCTTCGTGGATTGCGTGCCGTTTCTGACTTTGAATATGAATTCCAGTTGGCCAATATGAACCGCGCTTTGGCGCCAACTATGGAAAGTATTTTCCTAACACCTGCAGAACACCTGTCTTATATATCTTCATCTATCGTGCGTGAAATTGGATATCTGGGGGGCGATGTCAGTAAATTTGTCGCCAAACCGGTTGAAGAGGCTTTGAAGAAACGTTTTCAGAAAAATAATCTGTAGATAACTTGTTGTTTTATATAGTATTTATATTTATCTACAAATTATTTGTAAAAATATTGAACTAAGGTGGAACGCCCCAGTCACAGTTAGCGTGTGTTTTAGGAATCATGAGCTAACTCCTCTACCTGATGGCAATTAAGCCAGCAAGCAAGAAATATCTGCTTCGCAAGCCCCGACTGGTTCGGGGCTTTTTTATGGGCGACGATTAAATCGCCTCGGTCTCAGCGATAAACAGTCTGTATCGCACTTGCCCTGCCATTTTATCCCGATGCAGATGCCAATTTTCGGGTGCTTGCCAATAGGATTCTTTGGGTGTTTCGACATAAATCCAAGCCTGTGTTGCCAGCCACTTGGGCTGATTCAAAAGTGTCGCAACTGCCTGCCAAAGGTCAGCACTGAAAGGCGGGTCTATAAACACTATGTTGTAAGGCGCTGAGGCATTTTCCTGTTGCAAAAATTGCAATGCGTCCGTTGACACTACCCTCGCATTTTCGGCAGACAAAGTTTTTAAATGAGCCGCTAAATTGGCTGCCGCTTGAGGGTGTTTTTCAATCAAGCTTGCGGTGCTGGCGCCTCGAGATAAGGCTTCCAGCCCTAATGCACCTGAACCAGCGAACAAGTCCAGCACTCGCGCGCCCTGAATATCCGGTGCCAACCAATTAAATAAGGTTTCCCGGATACGATCCCCTGTTGGTCTTAAACCCTCAATATTAGGAAACATTAATTTTCGACCACGCCATCGACCACCAATAATCCGCAATTGTGAGGTGGCGGATTTAGGCTGGGGTTTTGAATGGGCTTTGGACAAGGCAATTACTCAATCAGTAAACAAGAAGTGGTAGCATAGCGACTTGTGAGTCATTTTACCGATTTTCTGACATTTTCCAGTTGAATATTATGGTTTTTAATCTTTTCAAAAAATCTACCAGCGATACCAAAACAGCAGATTCTCCAGCTGATCCGCTCCCAACCAATCCTCCCGCAATTACTCAGGAAAAACCTGCTGAAAAAACCGGTTTTTTTGCGCGTATCAAACAGGGATTGTCTCGTACCAGCAGTCAATTCGCTGAAGGTTTGGGAAATTTATTCTTGGGCCGCAAAACGCTGGATGATGATCTATTTGAAGAATTGGAAACCCAGTTATTAATTGCTGATGTGGGCATGGAAGCAACCAATGCGATTATCGAATCACTCACCGCAAAAGTGGCTCGTAAACAACTGGCGGATGGCGATGCTTTGTATCAAGCATTGCGTGAAGAATTAACCCATTTGTTGCGTCCAGTTGAACAGCCTTTGGTGATTGATCAACAGAAAAAACCTTTTGTGATTTTAGTGGTGGGGGTTAACGGCGTTGGTAAAACCACGACCATTGGAAAACTCGCCAAACGTTTTCAAAATGAAGGTAAAAAAGTGTTGCTTGCGGCAGGCGATACTTTTCGTGCAGCAGCGGTTGAACAATTACAAGTCTGGGGTGAACGCAATAATGTTCAAGTGATTGCACAACACACAGGCGCTGATTCAGCCTCCGTTATTTTTGACGCAGTACAAGCGGCGCAAGCGCGTGGCATTGATGTCATCATCGCCGACACTGCTGGTCGCTTACACAATAAAAATCATTTAATGGATGAACTCTCAAAAGTGAAACGTGTCATGTCTAAATTGGATGTGACAGCACCACACGAAGTTTTGTTAGTGTTGGATGCAGGCACAGGACAAAACGCATTGAATCAGGCAGAACAATTTCGCGATGCAGCTGACGTTACCGGTTTGGTGTTAACCAAATTGGATGGCACTGCAAAAGGCGGCGTGATTTTCGCATTGTCGAAAAAATTTAATTTGCCAGTTCGATTTATTGGTGTAGGTGAAGGCATAGATGATCTACAACCTTTTGTTGCAGATGATTTTGTGAAGGCTTTGTTTGATCGACAATAAATATTTGAAACATGACCCCACCCTAACTCTCCCCTTGCCAGGGGAGTGGACTGTTCCTCCCACTTACGAAGGGGGAGGCTAGGAGGGGGTCAAAATCAGGAAAAATAAAACGTGATTGAATTTGAATCCGTCAGCAAACGTTATAGCGATGGTTACGATGCATTGTCGCGAGTGGAGTTTGCGATTAATGCGGGTGAAATGGTTTTTTTAACCGGGCATTCAGGTGCTGGCAAAAGCACGCTGATGAAAATGATTTTGTTAATGGAGCATCCTTCTCGCGGTCGCGTGAAAGTCGATGGGCGTTGGTTGGATCAATTGCGTGATTCGCAAATTCCTTATTATCGCCGCAATATTGGCGTGGTTTTTCAAAATCACCAACTCTTGTTTGATCGCAGTGTGTTTGAAAATGTTGCACTGCCTTTGCAGGTTGCTGGTTATTCTTCGCAAGATATTGGCAAGCGTGTACGTGCGGCGCTCGATAAAGTTGGCTTGCTGGAAAAAGAACGATCTAATCCAGTTACTTTATCGGGCGGTGAACAACAACGTGTGGGTATCGCGCGTGCCGTAGTGAATAAACCTGCATTACTATTGGCAGACGAACCCACAGGAAATCTGGATCCCGAATTATCCAACGACATTATGAATTTATTTCGACAATTTAATGATGTTGGCACTACCGTTATGATTGCAACCCATGATGTCGAATTGTTAAAAAAAATGAATAAGCGAGTATTGGGTTTGGTGCAAGGTAAATTAGTTCATGATGGAGTATTGTTTTGAAATCACATCGCCCTGCTAATTTACGATCACACAAAACCGGCGCTACACGACGCGATCATGCGCGCAAGGTGTCCGCGTCGAATTCGCATAATGGCATTCGTGCAGAACGTGATGTGCGCGGTCAAAGTGCGATCCAAAGTCAACTCACTTTGTGGCAAAAACTGGATGCATGGTTAGGTCACCACAGTCATTCATCGATAGATAGTTTATTGCGTTTATTAGAAACGCCTTTGCAAAGTGTGATGACCTGGTTGGTGATTGCAATTGCGGTAGCTCTACCGGCAGCATTATTTTTGGTATTTAATAATTTACAACACTTGAGCAATAGCTGGCAGGACTCAAGCCAAATTTCAGTATTCATGAAAAAAGAAACGACTGAACAGCAATCAATACAGCTCAGTATTGATTGGGCAAAACGGCAGGATGTATTACAAGCTGTTTATGTTTCACCCGAGCAAGCCTTGGCAGAATTTAAAGAAGGTTCCGGCTTGGGAGATTTAGTCAATTATTTGGATGAAAATCCTTTGCCAAGTGTGGTCTTGATCAAGCCCAAATTAATTAATAGCAATACTGATAGTCTCACTTCTTTGCAGCAGTCTTTAATTGCCAATCCACAAGTTGCCGATGTGCGTTTGGATTTGTTATGGGTCAAGCGTTTGCATCAGTTTATTCGTATTGCCGAGCGATTTCTAATCGCACTTTCCTGTTTGCTGGTTTTAGGTGTTTTTTTGGTGATTGGTAACAGCTTACGTATGGCGATAGAGCAGAGTCGTGATGAAATTCTGGTGTCAAAATTGGTGGGAGCTACCAATGCTTATGTGCGGCGTCCCTTTTTATATATGGGGCTTTGGTATGGTCTGATCGGAGGATTTATTGCCAGCCTCATATTGGGGGTGATTTTTTTTATTCTGGCGGAACCTGTGAAGCAATTAACCAATCTTTATCAGAGCAGCTTTCAGTTGCAGGGGTTGGGACTGGTTGAAGCCCTGCAGTTGATGTTGATGTCAGGCGCGGTGGGCTTGCTGGGGGCTTGGGTTGCGGTGGGTCGACAACTTTATTGGATACGGCCCCGGTGATACAGGCCAACAAACCGACCTAATGGTCTGGAATTGCCAAAAGCCTAATGCTACACTCGACCCATAAAGCGTTTATTGGAGGTAAAAATGAGCACAAGCACAAGTCTGCAACCCATGGGTGTACTCGCGCCCGGTGCAAACCTGAATGCCTATGTTCAAGCGGTAAGTGCCTTTTCGGTTTTGTCTTTTGAAGAAGAGCAAAATCTGGCTCGCGACCTGCAACAAAACGGCAATCTTGATGCAGCCCGCCAATTGGTTATGGCGCATCTGCGTTTTGTGGTGCATATCGCCCGCTCATACAATGGTTACGGTTTGCCTCTGGGTGATTTGATTCAAGAAGGTAATGTTGGCCTGATGAAGGCTGTTAAGCGATTTGATCCCGACAAAGGTGTACGTTTGGTGTCCTTCGCCGTGCATTGGATCAAAGCAGAAATTCACGAGTTTATTTTGCGCAATTGGCGCATAGTGAAAATCGCGACCACCAAAGCCCAGCGCAAATTGTTCTTCAATTTACGTGGTGCCAAAAAGCGTTTGGCTTGGCTAAGTAATGACGAAGCAGAAGCGGTGGCTCAGGATCTTGGAGTTGATGTTAAACAAGTTCGCGAGATGGAAGGCCGATTGGCTTCCTATGATGCTGGTTTTGATGCAGGTGAAGATGATGAAGATAATGTTCATGTCGCGCCAGCACACTTTTTAGAAGATAACCGTTACGATCCTGCCGTACGTTTGGAAGCGTCCAATTGGGAAGAAACCAATGTGATTGGATTGGAGTCTGCCATGGAAAAGTTGG
Organism: Cellvibrio sp.; assembly: GCA_016712405.1. GTDB lineage: Bacteria > Pseudomonadota > Gammaproteobacteria > Pseudomonadales > Cellvibrionaceae > Cellvibrio. Next base: position 185,346 of record JADJRD010000002.1, read on the forward strand.
ATGAGCGTAGCCGCGCAATTCTGCAACGCCGCTGGTTGAATGACGATAAAGCCACATTACATGATTTGGCTGCTGAATATGGTGTTTCTGCTGAACGTATTCGTCAGCTGGAAAAAAATGCCATGAATAAAGTGAAAACCATGATGCTGACGGCTTAAGTTTTCAACCTCTGTACAAGGCCGCGCTTAGCGCGGCTTTTTTATTTTGAATGTGACTGATAGGTTCCCATGTCTACCGATTTAATTACGCCTGATGTCGCAGGCGACGAAACTTTTTTAATCAAACCTGAGTTCAAACCCAAATCCATTCGCAGTTTTGTCATTCGCGCGGGGAAGATAACCGCGGGGCAGAAAAAGGCTTTCGAAACGCTTTGGCCTGTGTATGGATTAAGTTTGTTTACAGGAAAAATCGATCCACAAGTCATCTTTGGTCGTACTGCGCCCTTGGTATTGGAAATCGGGTTTGGCATGGGCGATTCCCTGTTTCAAATGGCCAAACAAGAGCCAGAAAAAAACTTTATTGGGATTGAAGTTCATCCGCCCGGTGTTGGGCGTTTAATGAATTTGGCGCATCAAGAAAATTTAACTAATTTGCGTGTGTATATGGCAGACGCGATGGATGTGTTGGAAGACTGTATTCCTGATGAGTCAGTCGATCGATTGCAGCTTTATTTCCCTGATCCCTGGCACAAAAAGAAACACAACAAACGTCGAATTGTGCAAAAACCCTTTGTGCAAAAAATTCATCCCAAACTTAAAGTTGAAGGCATTTTTCATATGGCGACTGACTGGCAGCCCTATGCCGAATACATGTTGGAGGTTATGGATTTATCCGAAGGTTTTGAGAATATCCAGAAACCATCACCCTATTCACCCAGGCCTGATTATCGCCCTATAACCAAATTTGAAAAACGCGGAGAAAAACTGGGTCACGGTGTTTGGGATCTTGTGTTTAAAAAGTCCAATACTTTTGTTAATGTGCCAACCCAAGAATAACCAGGAAACGGATGTCGCCAACACTACACAATGCGAGTTTATGCTGCTGATGTTTGTTTTGCTGCTCGCACCTTTAGAAATTAAATGGAGAAGACCATGAAGACTACAAAACACCTGTTATTTGCTGCTATTGCAGCTGTTAGTGCGTCCACTTATGCCGATGATCATAAAGCGGATGTATTTGTGAATGCTGGAAAAGTATTTATTTCTGATGCAAATCTGGATGATTCCACCATTGTGGGAGCCAGCGCCGGTTACGTATTGGATCAGAATTGGACCTTGGAAGCCGCAATCAGTAGTTTTGATACTGAGGTAGCCAATTCCAATATTGATGTTGATAGCATGCAATATCGTTTGGATGCCTTGTATCACTTGGATACCAGCAGTGAATGGCGCCCATTCGTTGCCTTTGGTGTGGGTGATCAAGAATTAGATTTCACTGGTGGCGGTTCACATCGTGATACCTTGATTAACTTGGGGTTGGGCTTAAAGCGTGATCTGGGCGACAAGTGGCAATTCCGTACTGATCTGCGTAATTTCAACAGCATCGACAATGAATACAATGAACTCGCCTTAACCTTGGGCCTGGGTTACCGTTTCGGTGCTGCAGATGCGGCTCCAGTTGCCGCTCCAGCGCCAGAACCTGTTAAAGAAATCGATTCCGATGGCGATGGTGTATTTGATTCCAAAGACCAATGTGCCAACACACCAAAAACTCACAAAGTCGATGCAGTGGGTTGTTCTTTGAAGTTAACTGAAACAGTAGAAATTGAATTGAATATTACATTTGATTCTGCAAAATCAGTGATCAAGCCTGCATTTGAAAGCGAAGTCGCTAAACTGGCTGAGTTCATGAACCAATACGCAGACACAGTTGTTACCGTTGAAGGTCACACTGACAGTCAAGGTGCTGATGCGTACAACCAAACACTTTCACAAAGCCGTGCCGATGCTGTTAAAGCTATGCTGATTACAAAGTATGGTGTTGCTGCTGAGCGAGTTAAAGCCATGGGTTATGGTGAAGCTCAACCTATTGCTGACAACGCTACTGCAGAAGGTCGTGAACAAAACCGTCGTGTAGTGGGTGAAGTCTCCAGTACAGTGACCAAAACTGAAACTCGTAATTAATTGTTGCGAATCGCAGTTGATAAAAAAGCCCCATTTTATGGGGCTTTTTTATGCAAATCGTTTTTGTATATTGGATTATTTTGGCGCAGCTTCTGGCGCTTTCACTTCCAATAATTCAATTTCAAAAATCAATGTAGAAGAAGCGGGGATTGGCCCTTGACCACCTTCACCATAGGCTAAGTCAGCAGGAATAACGACTTCCCACTTGGAGCCTTGAGGCATTAATTGCAACACTTCAGTCCAACCAGGAATTACGCCATCCAATGGGAAAGTGGCTGGTTGACCGTGTTTAGCTGAACTATCGAACTCAGTGCCATCGATTAATTTACCTGAGTAATGAACAGTGACTGTATCTGTCACTTTAGGGCTTACACCTTTGCCTTCGGTGATGATTTTGTATTGCAAGCCACTGGCGGTTGTTTTTACGCCTTCTTTAGCTTTATTTTCTTCCAGGAATTTTGCGCCTTTCACTTTGTTTTCTTCACTGATTTTCTTGCGATCTTCTTCTTGTTTTTTCATGACTTTTTCTTGCATTTCAGTCATGACTTTTTGTGAATCTTCTTCTGAAATACGCGATTCTTTTGCTGCTTTTGCATCATTCAATGCCAGTACGAAGGCGGCTTCATCCAAGTCCAAACCATTTTGTTTTAAATTTTTAGCCATGTTGTGGCCGATAATGTAACTGACTTTTTGCTCAAGCGTAGCAATCTTGGCATTGTCATCGACTTTCTCTTCTTCTTTACAGCCTGCAATCAGCGCGGTGGCTGCAATCATGCTGATAACCAATAAACGTTTGTTAAACATAGTGCACCTTGTAGGGTTTATTAATGAATGCGGATTTCCGCTGATATCAGTCGTGACCTCTGGGGGTTTACGAGCGAACCGAATATTACCTTATGTTGGCTTTGCTGTGCGTGATTTTCACAGCAAAGATCACGTAGAATGCCGCCCATGATTCAACTTGATAAAATTTCACTCCAGCGCGGCAGCAAGTTTTTGTTGGATGGCGCTAGCCTCACAGTATATCCCGGTCAAAAAGTGGGTTTAATCGGTGCTAATGGCAGCGGTAAATCGACCTTGTTTCAACTATTGCTCGGCGATATTGTCAGCGATGCGGGTAATCTGGATATTCCCAAACAATGGCGTATCGCCCATATGGCTCAAGAAGTGGGTCATACGCAGCGTACAGCGTTGGATTATGTATTGGATGGTGATGCTGAATTGCGTCGATTGGAGGCTGCTGTTGCGGCTAATCCAGACGGTGAAAAGCTCGCACAACTTTATGCAGATTTGGAAAATATACACGCTTACACAGCGCCAACCCGCGCGCAGGAATTATTAAATGGATTGGGATTTTCTGCTAAAGATGCTATTCGCCCTGTGAGTGATTTTTCGGGTGGTTGGCGCATTCGTTTAAATCTCGCGCAGGCTTTGATGTGTCCTTCCGATTTATTATTGCTCGATGAGCCCACCAACCATTTGGATTTGGATGCAACACTCTGGTTGGAGAATTGGTTAAGTCGTTACAAAGGTACTTTGGTTATTATTTCGCACGATCGCGATTTTCTCGACAATATTGTTGACCGCATTGTTTGCGTAGAACAACAAAAACTCGACAGCTATTCTGGAAACTATTCGGCGTTCGAACGACAACGCGCTGAAAAATTAGCGCAGCAACAAATGTGCTTTGATAAACAACAAGAACGCATTGCACATATAGAAGATTTTATTCGTCGGTTTCGCGCTAAAGCCACCAAAGCACGACAAGCGCAAAGTCGAATTAAAGAATTAGAGCGCATGGAAAAAATTGCTCCGGCACATGTGGATTCGCCTTTCAGTTTTACCTTTACCTGCGCTGACAAAATGTCGACACCTTTAGTGCATATCGCGCGCGCCAATATTGGTTATGACAATAAAATTATTTTGCAAAATGTAGAGCTCAGTGTGGTGGCGGAAACCCGCATTGCATTGTTGGGGCCGAATGGTGCTGGCAAATCCAGTTTGATCAAAACCATTGCAGGAAATTTAGCATTATTGAATGGTGATCGCACTTACGGCGAACATTTTAAATTGGGCTATTTTGCACAGCATCAGTTAGAAGCGTTGGATATACATGCATCTGCGGCGTTGCACATTCAGCGATTGTCGCCCAATGCACGCGAACAAGAAATTCGCGATTTTTTGGGCAGTTTTGATTTTCATGGTGACAGAGCATTTGAACCTATTACGCATTTTTCCGGCGGTGAAAAAGCGCGTCTCGCATTGGCGATCATTGCTTGGCAAAAACCCAACGTTTTATTGCTGGACGAACCAACCAACCATTTGGATTTGGAAATGCGTCAAGCATTGACTATGGCTTTACAGGATTTTGAAGGTGCAGTGATTTTGGTGTCGCATGATCGACATTTAATTCGCAATACAGTCAATGAATTTCTATTAGTTGCTGATGGTCAGGTGAATGAATTTGACGGCGACTTAGAAGATTATTATCGCTGGTTAAGTCAACATAACAATCAAAGCCATACGCATCAGAATGAGTCAGAAGAAAAACCCTCGGCTGAATCCAAGGTCGATAAAAAAGCTCAGCGCCAACAATCCGCTGCGCAGCGCGCGCAACTAAAACCGCTAACAAACAAATTAAAAAGTCTCGAACAACAACTGGAAAAACATCAGTCACGTCATGCTGAAATAGAGGCCCAATTGAGCGATCCGACTATTTACGATGACAAAAACAAACATAAATTACAGGCATTATTACTCGAGCAAGCCAAGGTTCAATCCTCCATTGAAGAGGCCGAAGAAAACTGGTTGATGATCAGTGAGGAATTAGAGGCGGCAGCCGGCAATTGATTTTTGGTGCATGAGGGAGAGGGGCGCCAAACATCCTGAATTTCTCGTCTACACTTAAGGCAGTCTTTTGCGGATTGCCTTATGCTGCCTTTGTTTCGTCCCGCTATAGGAATAATGAATCTTCTGCGCTATACCCCCAAGTTGGCGCTGATTGCATTATTTTTTCTATTGCCGCTTCTGGGTGCGGTTTTTTTTATCCTGCAGACCAATCTGAAAGCGCAGCGCATTATTCAACAAGAATTGTTGGGTACCGAATTAACTCGACCCGTGGTTACACTCTTGACTCAGGTGCAAGTGCATCGATGGCAGTTTGTATTAAAGCTGACAGATTCGGATGCGACACAAGAGAATTCAGTTGAAATCAAAAAATCGATTGATTATTTGATCGAACAGATGGATCTAATGCAAAAAAAACACCCGCATATCATCACCGAAAAGATTTGGCTGGACATAAAACAACAGTGGCAGTCCATACAAACACAAAACTCGCCTTTAAAAACTTACAGTCAACACACTGAAGTAATTCGACAACTGACAAGTCTTATTTCGGCGATTAGTCGCAATTCTACTCTGACACTTGATCCCGAAGTGGAGAGTTATTTTTTGATGAGTGCGGTGCAATTTCGATTGCCTTTATTGACTGAATCTTTATGGCAAACAAAGGCGTCCGGCAGCTATTGGTTATCGGATTCTGAAATTGATATTCCTGAACAAGAAGATATGGCGGTCAAGCGTGATCGAATCAGTGAGATATTGGAAAATTTTAAATCCGATATTGATGAAGTCGTTGCTACTAATGCCGAATTAACTCTTTCGCTAAAGAGTATTCAGCAACCTATTGTTGAGCAGAGTGAAGTCTTGCTGGCATTTATGGAAGAAGAATTTATCGAGCGTAGTGATCTAGAAGAAGCTGTTGTAGAAAACCATCAGCGATTGACTTCGAATGCGCTGCAGCACAGCGTCTATGCCTATAGTGAATTGGCGGGTTTGTTGGATGCGGTTTTAAAACAGCGGCTGGATGAAACCAAAAGCCAATTACAAAAACAATTGTGGGCCATATTCGCGACGGTAGTTGTTGCGCTGTATTTTTTTATTGGTATGTATCTATCGTCATTAAATACCTTACGCAAGGCATTAGCGACATCAGATCAAATCGGCAGTGGTGAATTGGGTGTTCAATTTGTATCGGAAACTAAAGATGAATACGGAGTTTTGTTAGAAAGAATATTGCGCAGTTTGCAAAATTCGCATTTTTCTCTGATAGATGAATTGCCTATAGGGGTTTTTGTAACAGATGCGGCAGGTCAATGTACCTATACCAATCATACCTGGCAAAAAATTTACGGCATGAGTCTTGAAGAAAGTTTAGGTGGAGGTTGGAGTAAAACCTTGCACCCTGAGGATAGTCAAAAGGTGTTCTCTGCGTGGCAACTTAGCGCACAAAAAAAAGAAAGTTTTTCTATGGAATTTCGTGTGCTGAGAACAGATGGCAGCCTTAGGTATGTGCATGCCCGTGCGCGTAGCATCAATCAAAATGAATTTATTGAAAGTGGTTATGTTGGCAGTGTTGAGGATATAACCGAACGAAAAATCATGATGGATCAGTTGCAAAAAGCAGTTGTTGAGGCTAATGCGGCGACTAAAGCGAAAAGCGAATTTCTGGCCAATATGTCGCATGAAATTCGCACGCCCATGAATGCAATTATTGGGCTGGCTCGTTTGTGTTTGGGAACAGAATTAAATGCCAAGCAGCGCGATTATATTGAAAAAGTATTTTATTCCGGCCAATCCTTGTTAGGCATCATCAACGATATTTTGGATTTCTCGAAAATTGAAGCTGGCAAATTGGAAATGGAATCTATTCCATTTTATCTACAAGAAGTCTTGTCGCGTACGCAAAGTATGATGGAGCCGAAAGCTCAGGAAAAAGGGCTTTGGTTGTATATTGAATCTGATCCAATTTCAGGAAGATTGGTGGGCGATCCATTACGATTAAATCAAGTACTATTAAATCTGGTGAATAACGCCATTAAGTTTACGAATCAAGGTCATGTGGTCATTAATGTCAATGTGCAGGAAGAAACTGAAGACAATATTCGTTTGAAATTTAGCGTCAAAGATACCGGTATAGGTATGTCAAACGAGCAGTGTGGAAAATTATTTCAGTCCTTTGTGCAGGCAGATACCAGCATTACACGCCAATTTGGTGGAACGGGTTTAGGTTTGGCAATTAGTAAAAATCTAATTGAGTTAATGCAAGGAAAAATAGTCGCCATCAGTGAACTGGGTGTTGGAACGACATTTTATTTTGATGCAATATTGGGTCGCGCACCCGCAGATAATCAGGATCATCATGATGATGCATTTAAAATTACCCAGATTAAAGAACTAAATGGAATCAATGTATTGGTTGCTGAAGATAATTTAATTAATCAACAAGTTGCGCAAGAAATATTACATCAGGCAGGGATGAATGTAGTGATTGCCAATAATGGATTGGAGGCCATTGAAAAAGCAAAAGAAAAAATATTTGATGTGGTGCTTATGGACATGCAAATGCCCGTGATGGATGGGGTGACGGCCGCTTTGGCAATTACCAAAATGGAAAGTTATCGCAATATTCCCGTCATTGCAATGACGGCTAATGCGATGCAGTCCGATAGAGAAGAGTGTATGAATGCGGGCATGGTTGATCATATTCCGAAGCCGGTTGATCCAGAAGAATTGTTTGCTTCATTGATTCGTTGGGTAAAACCCCGACAGGATTTGCGACGAGAGCCAGAAATGCCGGTAGAAAATAAAAGCCTGCCTGAATCGGTGGTGAACAATCTTGCATCCGGTGAATTGCCTGATTCTATTCCCGGAGTTGATCTCGAATCAGTATTAAAACGTTTGGGCGGTAATCGTCCTTTTGTACACAAAATTTTACTGTCTTTCGCAAAACAAAATGCCGACACAGCCAAACAACTAACGGACGCTATTGCAGAAAAGAATTGGGAATTGGCTGAGCGAATTAGTCACACGTTAAAGGGTACGGCTGGAACCATAGGTCTATTAAGTGTTTCGAAAACGGCAGCCGAATTAAACGATGCACTAAAACAAAAAAATCATGAAAACATTGAGCCCTTGGTTGGAGCATTTACAGAGGCATTGAATCAAACAATTATCAGTTTGCAGATTTTATCTTGACGGAGAGTCTTATGAAAAAAATCGCACTACTCATTTTTAGCGTGCTAATTGCGGGTAATGCTTGGGCGATTACTGCACGATGGAATGGTTTTTTAAGTGTTGTTGGTGGGAAGGTGATTTCAGGTGATGTGAATCAAGTCAATTATAATGAAAAAAATTGCCCGTGTTTTGTTGCGGATTATCACGAGGGAGTTGCGTATGAGGATGAAGATTTTTCACTGACCAATGAATCGCGTATTGGAGGGCAGTTGAATTTAGGATTCACCGATGAGTTGTCTTTTGTTACACAGATTGTTGTGCGTGATCAGGGGCTGAATCTCAGTTGGGCTTATCTTTCTTGGGATTTTCAGCCCAATTGGACTTTACAACTGGGAAGAAAAAGAATTCCGCTCTATTCAAAATCAGAAATTCAAGATGTGGGTTTTGCCTATGATTGGCTGCGACCTCCACAAGCTTTGTATGGCTGGGAAGTCGATGCCTATAACGGATTAAATTTGCGTTATAGCAATCAGTGGCGTGAATGGGATTGGACCCTGAATGGTTTTTTCGGAGAAGATGAAGTAAAAGATTCGGGTTACTCGAGAATTTACAATTTAGTAAAGCAGGATGTACGTTGGAAAAAATTCGCGGATTTGAAATTTCTGCAACGCAAGAAGAATACACCCTGCGATGGGTGTATATGTCTTCGGAAAATTCATTGACGGATAAGCCATTTGAAGCGGGCTATTTTCCCGCTGTTGAGCAGACGGTGATGGGATTAGCATTGGATGTCGATTATGAAACCTGGTTCATGATGAGTGAGCTCAATCTCAATCGCCGCAATAATCCTAGTGGTGGATATAAAATAAAAGCGCCTGCTGCAATGCTGGCTCTTGGATACCGATGGTCAAGCTGGACCTTATTAATCAGTGGTTCACGATATTGGGAGACATCCTCTAATGAAGATAATTATTTGGGTGAACGTTTTATCGATACATCATTAACTTTGCGCTATGACCTGAGTGATGCGCAATCGATAAAATGGCAAATTGATCAGTTGAGTGATCAATCGCAATCGGATTTTGTTGGCAGCACTTCAGTAATATCCATTTCCTATGATTGGGCATTTTGAGAGGGTGAATATGAAAAAAATTCTGTCATTACTCCTTTTCCTCAGCCCTCAAATCTTCGCGGATATTGCCGTTGTTGTTCACCCTGAACATCCGCAAGCTTTTGATAAGTCATCCATTACCCGATTGTACTTGGGCAAAGATAAAACCTATGCCAATAAGGAAATTGCGGTGTTAATTGCACAAGTCGACACGTCGCCAGCAACTGCGGAATTTAATAGCAAAGTCTTGGAGAAAAATGCCAAGCAATTAAAATCACACTGGTCCCGTTTGGTGTTTACCGGGAAAGGCATACCGCCAAATGAAGTGTCCTCTGATGCAGAAGTGATAGAGGAAATTAAAAACAATGTGAATGCCATAGGCTATGTCAATCTGGCCGCTGTAACGAAAGATGTGAAAGTGGTGGCGATTTTTTAAAACCATTGAGTCATAAAAAAACCGGCGCCAAGACCGATTATCGCAACCAGAGCTAATTGCACCCATTGCAAACGTTGATCTTGTGTTGCTTGATTCACTTGCGCATCGCGTAGCAGTTGCAATTCATTTTTAATCGCGGGCAATTGTTGTAATCCATTAAAAATCAATTGCGGTACTTGCGGAAATTTTTCCATCCATTCCGGTGCATAGCGTTTTAATTCTTTCCATAAACTTTTCGGATGAAAACGATTTTTTAACCAACGCTCTAAAAAAGGATGCGCGGTTTGCCAGAGATCCAGATCCGGATAAAGTTGTCGACCTAGCCCTTCAATATTGAGCAAAGTTTTTTGCAGCAGCACCAGCTGGGGTTGCACCTGCATATCAAAACGGCGCGCTGTTCTGAATAAACTCAATAAGACATTACCAAAAGAAATATCTTTTAAGGGCTTTTCAAAAATCGGTTCGCAGACGGTGCGTATTGCTGCTTCCAAATCACCTACTCGCACATGCGCTGGCACCCAGCCGGACTGCACATGCAGTTCTGCAACCAGACGATAATCACGGCGGAACATGGCCAATAAATTGCGCGCAAGATAATACTGGTCTTCTTTTGTTAGCGAGGCCACAATTGCCATATCCACTGCCATATATTGCGGGCTTTGCGGATTTTCACGCGAGACAAAAATATTACCGGGATGCATATCCGCATGAAAAAAGTTGTGGTCGAAGACTTGAGTAAAAAATATTTCTACACCGCGTTCTGCCAAGAGCTTTAGATTGGTATTTTGTGCATTCAATTGTGTAAGGTCAGTCACGGGTATACCGTAGATTCTTTCCATCACCAATAGATTAGGGCGGGTAAAGGGCCAGATAATTTCTGGCACATATAACAAAGGTGAATTCAGAAAATTGCGGCGCAATTGCGAAGCGTTAGCGGCTTCGCGTTGTAAATCCAGCTCATCAAAAATTGTGATGCGATAATCTTCAACTATTTCCACAGGCCGTAAACGCTTGCCATCCTGACTGAATTTTTCAATCAGTTTTGCTACTACCAATAATAATTGAATATCTTGTTCAATGATATTTTCAAGATTCGGTCGCACCAGTTTGATAATCACATCGCGACCATCCATCAATTTCGCTGCATGGACTTGCGCAATTGAGGCTGAAGCCAAAGGGTCCTTTTCATAATGTGAAAACACTGCTTCGATTTTTTCACCTAAAGATTTTTCCAACAACTCACGAAATTCGTCATTGCCAAAAGGCTTTACTTGATCTTGCAGATAATTTAATTCACTGACTATATCCGCCGGAATTAAATCCGGTCGTGTTGACAATAGCTGACCAAATTTAATAAATATCGGCCCCAAGTCCTCCAGCGCCCGGCGCAAAGCTTCACCGCGCGATAATTTTTTTCCAGGAATTAATTTCACCCAACAAAAAGCCAACCTGACACGCAAAGGCGTATTCGCCGGAAATAATCTATCCAGACGATAACGGGCAAATACCCGAAGGATTTTTAATAAGCGGAAAAAAACCATTGTGTAAACTCTGTTGTTAGCTATTGTTTTTTAAAAGTCTAGCAAAATATATAATCATCAATAAGTAGAATGGAACAACTGAAAGCTCAACAAAATAAAAAGGCTTATTGAATATGGAATTAAAGTGAAAAACTTGAGAGACAAGAGCAAAAATACAAACAATATAAGCACGAAGTGTGTAACTATATCTTTTTCTAAATAGGAAATAAGCGGCCGCCACCACGCCGCAGGTTTCGCACAGATATAGAAGCAAGTTAAAAAATAATTTAATTGCGATGTCGTCTGGTGATTTAAATATTCCACTAAAAAATATAAATATTTTTAGGCCTGTAAAAAACAATCCAAGCAGTGCACCAAAATAGCTTAAAAAAGCTATCAATATATTGACTCTAACAATAGAATTTAAATCGGTAGATTTAGGTGTCGAGTAGATATTATCAGACATTAATTTTCTCCTGGGATTGCAAAACCTACAAATTATTAAACCGCGCCCCCAATCTATCCACCGCCAATCGCAATTCATCTACTTGTCGATAAAATTCTTTCAATTCAATTGTAGAGGGAATCGCTTGTAATTCTTCGGTGACGAATTCCGAGGCTAATCGTTGCGCAGTTTTTGCGCGATTTTGGGTCCAGTTTATTTTGCTGCGTAATGTTTGTGCCATTTGGTGGCCGATTAAATCGCCGAAAATTTGCGTGAGCATTTCTTCCCAATCTATATCCAGCTGTTGCACAATTTTTTGTAGATGCGCCAGAAATTGCAAATCGCCCATTACCGTCACGCCGGAATCCTTTAAGTTGTGTACGGGTGTTTGTGCAATTTGTGCGAGTGCAATCATTGAGCCGGAAAGTTGGGTGTCGACTTCGCCGTCCCATTGGCTCATCAAGCGAATGGATTTTTCCTGAATCAATACCGCAATTTTTATTGCGGGAGCAGTGATTTGCAGCGAAAGAATTTTTCCCTCGCAAGCCGTTAAGGCATTTTGTGTTGCCGGATCGTATTGCAAACTTTTGTTGATGCATTTTTCTGCCGCGACGAGACCGGCGCTGGTGAGCATATTGATCAAGGTTTGATTCCTTTATGCAGTGCGACAATACCACCGGTCATATTATGAAATTCGCTATTTACAAAACCGGCGTTATCCATCATGGATTTTAAAGTTTCCTGATCAGGATGCATGCGAATTGATTCGGCGAGATAACGATAACTGTCGGCATCTTGCGTTACCAGTTTTCCCATAAAGGGTAAAATTTTAAAGGAGTAAGTATCGTAAGCTTTGCTGAGTAGTTCATTTTGCGGTTTGGAAAATTCCAACACCAATAAGCGTCCGCCCGGTTTTAATACGCGCAACATGGAACGCAAGGCGAGATCTTTATCAGTGACATTCCGCAAACCAAAAGCAATAGTGATGCAATCAAAAGTGTTATCGGTAAAAGGTAAAAATTGTGCGTCGCATTGTGCGTAAGATAAATTTCCGGCAACACCGCGATCAATTAATCTGTCGCGCCCGACATTGAGCATGGATTCATTAATGTCCGCCAAAATCACTTGGCCGTTGGCGCCGACCAGTTTTGAAAATTGATAACTTAAATCGCCAGTACCACCGGCAATGTCCAACACTTTATGACCGGGTCGTACCGCAGAAGCTTCAATCGTCAAACGTTTCCACAAACGATGAATCCCCGCCGACATCAAATCATTCATCACATCATATTTTGCCGCCACCGAATGAAACACATCCGCAACACGCTTGGCTTTCTCTTCAACCGGAACCTGCTGGAATCCAAAATGGGTAGTTTTTTCTTCGTTCATAATCTGCCTGTTGGGGAATGACTGCGAAAACGGGATGGGCATTGTACAATGCGGCACCTCATACACCATAGGATATTGGTATCACGATTATGCCTTCTCGCTGTTTGCTGAAAATATTCTGTTTGTGTTTGCTCATGCTCCCTTTCGCTGCCACGCAAGCCAACGAAATCAAACCCTTCAAAACCGATGGCTGCTCCCTTTGGATGGACGGCCCACCTTTATACCCCAATCTCTGGCGTCACTGCTGTGTTGCACATGACTTGGCCTATTGGCAAGGCGGTACGAAAAAACAACGCACCATGTCTGACAACGCAATCCAAGCCTGTGTTCTTAAAGCGGCCGACAGCAAAGGCATGGCGAATTACATGCACGGCATGATCCGCTGGGGCGGCAGCCCTTACTGGATGAACTACTACCGTTGGGGCTATGGTTGGGACTATTGGGAGGGTTTCATACACCCCCGCGGCTATAAAACCCCAAGCATAAAAGAACAAATCAAGATTAACGAACTGATGCCGGCCGCAATCAAAGTCATAGAAGAAGATGCAAAAATGTATCCGCCGACAAAGGTGATGGAAAAGTTGACTGAGACGTTGAAGAAATAAATTATATGGATATTGGGTGAATTGTGATTTTCGGTAGACGCACCGGTTAAATTAAAAAAATGAAAGAGAGTTTTGATAAATAATCCCTGCTATCGCAGGGACAATTAAATTTTCACACAGCAGGATTTATAAAATCACCAATGCCACAGCGTTCCGTCTTCTAAACGATTTACTGGTAAGCACGCGCGTTTGTAGGGATATTTTGCGGCGAGTTTTTCATCTATATCCACACCGTGACCAATTTTTTCGCCGGGTGTGAAATAACCATCATTGAATTCATAAGCGCGAGTAAATACTTCTTCCATTTGTGGGCTGTGTGCCATGTGTTCTTGAATACCGAAATTCGGAACCCAGTAATCAAAATGCAGTGCAGCGCCCATGCACACGGGGGATAAATCGGTTGCACCGTGAAAACCGGTACGCACGTTGTACAGGCTTGCGAAATCAGCAATTCGGCGCAATTGTGTAATCCCACCTGCATGAACAATGGTTGTGCGGATGTAATCAATCATTTGATTTTGAATTAATTCGCGGCAATCGTGAATCGAATTAAATACTTCACCCACAGCCAAAGGTGTGGTGGTGTGCTGGCGAATTAATTTGAATGATTCTTGATTTTCGGCGGGAACCGGATCTTCCATCCAAAATAGGCGATAGGGCTCCAGATCTTTACCAACACGTGCAGCTTCGATGGGTGTCAATCTATGATGAACGTCGTGTAGCAGGTGAATGTCGTAACCGAATTCTTTACGCACGGCATCAAACACTTCAGGAATAAATTTCATGTATTTTTCTGAAGACCAACTTTCTTCCATTGGTAAATCAGAATCAGCGGGTTCATAAGCTTTGTTGCTTTTGGCTATGCCATACATCTTGGCGATGCCGGGAACTCCGCATTGAATACGCACGGCTTTGTAGCCTTTTTCTTTAGCTTTGCGCACGGCATCCAAGGTGGAATCCAGATCTTTACCGTTTGCGTGTGAATAAACCAAAATCCGGTCACGACTTCTGCCACCAAGTAATTGATAGAGCGGCATGTTGGCAAGTTTGGCTTTGATATCCCAAAGTGCCACATCAATACCGGCAATGGCGGTCATACCAATCGGACCGCGACGCCAATAGACACCGCGATAAAAATATTGCCAGATATCTTCTATTTGTTGTGGATCACGACCAATCAACATTGGCAGCAAATAATCTTCCAGATAGGAAACCACTGATTTTTCCCGGCCATTGAGCGTTGCATCTCCGATTCCATAAATACCCTGATCCGTCATAATCTTTACGGTAACAAAGTTTCTTCCTGGGCAGGTAACAATGACCTTGGCATCAACAATTTTCATGCAACTCTCTCTTATGTCTCATTACTTTCAATAACGTTTGGATTCTTCTGGCCCTAAATAACTCGGTTGTAAACCTCCGGTGTTAATCAAGATTTTTTGCAGGCTGACACCCGCATCCAGACTATAAATTCGCAACTTGTGTTTGCCGGCTTGAGTCACTTGATGTTGTGTGACACTGCGGCGAACATCACTGCGGGCGGTTTCTTCCCAAGTTGGGGCAGACATATCGTTTGTCAGCTCAACCACTTGTGGTTTTTCGTCATCCAGCGCAACGGCATAACGCAAACCCTGTTTGGGCAAGAAGGGCCAGCTGGGGGCAAATAAACCTTCTATGTCCACTTTTCCAGTGGAAAACAGATACACATCATATTCCAAATAGGCTGCATCTATTGGCGACTCAAAATGCCAATCACCAATGGGGTAAACCGACATGGACGACAATGTGCGGCCATGTTCTGGAATGCTTTCCCAGTTCAGCTTTCCGCTAGCCTGTTTACGCTGGTAGTGCTCGGCTTCTATGCTGATATAGCCATCACTCTCAACAAAACCCTTTAATTCTGATTTTTTGTAATCAGGATTAACAATATTGACGGTGACACCTGCGCCCCACCAGCTGGCACTGCCAGTAATTTGGATCTTGCCGCTAGACGAGCCTTTGGGTGCTTTAGCCCAATCAATTGATACCTTGATTGGCGTAACTCTATCAACTTGTATACTAGTGTTGCTTAGTATAATCCAAGGTGCACTGGCTTTGGCAGTAGCTGTGAAACTTTCTTTACCTTTATTGAATATTTCCAGGGTTCTTTCTTGTTTTCCGAATGGATCAAAACGGGGCAAGGCATAGACGGCTGGAACTGGAAAGCTATCCGCCATGCCCTCAAATGCAATACCCATCTCGGCAGCAGCAGCGGGTTCGTAATGATGCGTTACTGGCTGCGTATCAGCAGATGGGTTATTCCAATAGACATAACCAATATGGGGTTGATCCATAAAGTGATTCCATTTGCCATTATTCAATGCGTGATATTCCGCTTCGAGCGCTGCATCTTGCGCAAATAAATCGCGAACTTTATCGGCATAAACATTGGTAGTTGAGCGCATTTGTTTTGCGTAAAGATGATTCTTGGCTTGTGCGTCGTACATTTCAGTAATCGTGGCGCTGGCTTTTGTCGGGAACAACACTAATTGATAAAACGCATCGCGTTGCTCGGCGGGAAGTTTGCTATAAAGCGTTTCTGCTTTTTCAGCCAGATTTTTTATTTTATTTGTTACACGATTGGATTCATCGTAATGAATTTGGCTGTAAATGTTAGCTTCTTGTAATTCCGGTTTGCGATTTAAATTATGACGAGTATAACCGGTCATAATCTCCGCGATTTCTTTCGCGTGCTGCGCACCAAATTCACGTGTTGCCCAAAGCGTCGAAAATTCCGGAATGCGTTCTTTCGGCCAAGCTTCAGGGTTCCATGCCATATTCAAGAAAAATTCGATGGGGTATTCCATCGGTTTTAAATCGCCCACATTGACGATCCAAATTTTGTTGGCCTCCATCTCATAAGCCAAATGCATTTGTTCCCAAATTTTTGCGATAGAGATTGTATTAATCCAACGATAAGAACGTGGCCCACCGACATAATCAAAGTGATAATAAACACCTGCGCCACCCACACGTTTACGTTCTTCCGGTGAAGGTAATCGACGAATGTTGCCCCAGTTGTCATCACACCAGAGCAAAATCACATCATCAGGTACGCGCATGCCGCGCTCATAAAAACCTTGTACTTCTTTGTAGAGCGCCCAAACCTGCGGTACCTGCGTGACTTTATCTTCACCAAAAACTTTAGCAAGAATTTCCCGCTGATCTTTTACAATGCGTTCCAGCAGTCCAATATTTTCACCTTCACTCATCGGCTCATCTTGTTGCCCGCGCATACCCATAGTGTAAAGGCTTTCATAATTTCTATTGCGCTTGGCGCCATCCATCCAAAAATTATACAAATTCTCGGGGTTTTTTGAATATTCCCATACACCTTTACCGTGCCGATTCCATTCTTTATCGGCGCGCATCATGGGTTCATGGTGTGATGTGCCCATCACAATGCCGTATTCATCGGCGAGAATCATATTTTGAATATCGTCGTCAGCAAATGCGTTATTCCACATGGCTGGCCACAAATAATTGGCTTTTAAGCGCAATAACAGTTCGAATACTTTTTCGTAAAACTGATGATTGTAACCGCCGTATTTTTCAGTCACCCAATTCGTTAATGCGGGCGCTTCATCGTTGAGAAAAATACCGCGATATTTCACTTTAGGAATTTCGCTAACAAAGGTTTTATTGTCGATATAAATAGCACTTTTTTTCTTGACAGGTACATCCGCCCACCAATACCAGGGCGACACACCCATTTGTTCGCTTAAACTGTATATGCCGTAAGTGGTGCCACGTTTATTGGCCCCGATAATCACCAAGGCTTTTTTAATGTTGGGAAAGGGATTGTCAACAACATCAACTTGAAATGCATCCCATTGATTTTGAATCTTGTCGATATTGATTTTTTTGTCTGCAATTAATTTGTTAATTAATGGGCTGTTGCCAATGGTGCCAATGATGATGGCAGTATTATTAATTTCATCTATTTTGGTTTTCAGTTCTGGTTTTTTACCCGATACATTTTCAATGTCGATTCGCAAATTTTCAGCCGCACGTTTAACGCCGGGCAGTTCACCATCATCTAGAAAAATATGGCTGATATTTTTTTCGTTCACTACAATAAAATTACCGCTAGCCGATTTGCTCAGCCAGGTTTTTTCACCTAGCGCCAAGCTTAAGGGTGATATAAAAAAAAGAACCAATATCAAGTGGAGTTGATAAAAACGAAAACGGAATTTTCTGTGTTGCATATGGGCCTCGAATCATCTGAGAGGTGCGAAATTTTATTTGAGAGTATCGACGAACTCTCCATGCTTTCCGGGCTTGTCATCCCTGCGAAGGCAGGAATGACTATGCATGGTCGAATTAACATCTATTCGGCAATACACTCTTATAAAATATCGACTGAAATTAATCAGTAGAGGGTGTTTCTTGTCGTGCATGTACGCCAATCGTAGTACCAATAAAACCACCGGCCACCTCGGTACTCAGGATTTTAGCGTCAGCCTCTTTTAATGCAGTTTGTGTTTGACCTTGTTTATTCTGGTAGAAAAAGCTGATTTTTCCAGCATTAACTTTAATTTCCAGTGTTATTTTTGTTAGCCCCTCTTCCAATGGGGCCTGATATATCGCTTGCGGGGCGGCGCCCTTGGCTTGTTCGATAAAAAGTGTTGATTGTCTATTCAGTGTTTTTACACCGAAATAATAGTGATGATTCTCGTTTTGAAAGGCAACCAAACCTGCCGAACTATTGTCTTCGGGGATGGACATTTCCGTAGATGCATCAAAATAAGCATGTTGTTGTCTGCGACCTAAAAATGCAGGCTGTTCCAGTGAATCCATGCGTGCATCTTTCGCTTGCAAAAATAAACTACCATTTTTGATTGACGCAAATTCAGTTGCAGACATTCTCAGTTTTAACCATTCGTGTCCAATCATGGATTTTTCAAAGGAATCGGTCCAAACAAAATTGCCTGTCATCATATCGGTCGATGCGGTGTGTTGTTGAATTTTTGGTGCTGTCAGTTGATGGGGAATTGCGTGACCTTTTTCTAAAATAATTGGCCAGCCGTCTTTCCATTTCACCGGCAACAAAAAAGTTTCGCGTCCAGTATTGAACAGATTTTTTTCGTAAGGGCGAACGCCTAAAAATACTGCCCACCATTCACCTTCTTTGGTTTGCACAAAATCAGCGTGACCGGTGTTGGCGATGGGATTTTTTCGATTCGCGTCCAAATTGCGTTGCGTCAGTATGGGGTTTCCCTCATACGGGATAAAAGGCTCATTCAAACTTTTACTACGAAAGATCACTTGCGAATGCTGGTCAGCGGTGCCGCCTTCTGCACAAGATAAATAATACCAACCGTTAATTTTATAAATATGCGGGCCTTCAATCCAAATGGGTTTTTTAGCAATATCGGCACCGCCATTGACAATGACACGACCGGAATCTTTAACCACTTTCTGTGTTTTTAAATCAAATTCCCACAGCCAGATTGCCCTGTGCCCGTTATAAAGCGGCTCGCCTACAGGTGCTTCATTGTGTGCAATATAAACTTTGCCATCTTCATCAAAAAATAAATCAGGATCTATGCCGCCAATTTCCGGTAATAAAATCGGATCAGACCAGGGGCCAGCGGGATCTTTTGCTGTAACAATAAAATTACCACGCACATCCACCAGAGTAGTAATTAAATAAAATACACCTTTGTGATACCGAATCGTCGGTGCATAAATTCCACGTGAAGTTGATTGTTGTTCCAGTGGCAATTGTTTTGGTGAAACTAAAATATGCCCCAAGGATTTCCAGTTCACCAAATCTTTACTGTGAAAAATCGGCACGCCGGGCGAATAAGAAAATGATGAGTTCACCAGATAATAATCGCCATCAACCCGAATAATACTGGGATCAGGATAAAACCCCGCCAGAATTGGATTGCGATATTCATTGGCTTTCAGCGGTGTTTCAAAAATCGGATCTTTGCCTTGATAAGTGAATTGATAAAATTCGTTGGCGCTCGCTATGAAAGAAAAAAATAATCCGGTCAGTAACAAGGAACGAAATTTCATTTGTTGAATCCTGTAAAAATGTATTGTGATGAGCATAAAAACAAACTGGCTCCCATTGGAGCCAGTTTCATACAACCTGCAGCTGTTTACATATTAGTACAAGCTGCACTTTGCAGTGCGTCTGCAAATCCACGTAATGCGGGTTTATCGTTGTAGTTGCTGTCGAATAATAAAGGCCAGGCCAACGCTTGACCGTTGTATTGACTGGTTGCTGTGGTCAACCAGGTGTTGGCATCTGTGGTTCCCCAAACGGTGATACCACCGCGCTGCGCTTCTGGAACCACCTCTTTGTAGCCAGCAATAATTTCGCAATAACGCAGCTTTTGGGCTCCTGCTGTAGTGTTATTGTAAGTGCTTGCTGTGGCGAGAGACCAGCCGCTGCTATAGGGGTTGTTGATTGCAACATCTAACTCAGTAATTTTCACTTTCAAACCTTTATCAGCTACTTTTTTCATGGCTGCTTTGATGTTGGCAATACTGGGATAATCCATAAACACGTGCATTTGGAAACCAACACCATCAATCGGGATATCGCGATCCAGAAAGTCGTCAATCATTTCAATTAACTTGGTTGTCTTTGCATTGTTTTGATCAATGTTGTAGTCGTTGTAATAAAGATCCACACTTGCATCTGCTGCACGAGCGGCTTGGAAGGCTTTTTCTATGTATACAGCGCTATTGCCGCTGTTGGTATAAAAAGCAGAATCAGTGCGGAAGTTGGACGGAGTGCCATCGTTTAAGGCTTCGTTCACTACATCCCAACTTACGACGTTTTCTTTGGCTCTAAAATGTTCAACAATGGCGGTGACATGTGTTTCGAGCGCAGTCAAAAAATCTGCTGAAGTTCCGTTCCAACCAATTTGAACCTGTTGCCCATTTCTAGTGACCGTCTGCCAAACTTTCATAAACTCAGGAACTTGATAATCAGAATGCCAAACCAGTGCATGTCCGTGAATCGTCATGTTTTTGGTGTTGGCGTAATCAACAAATGCGTCTGCATTGGTAAAACTGTAATCAGCAATGGTGCCGGTATTATTATTGGGATGCACATAACTCATCTTCATAATGTTGCCAGCGGTCATTTGGTCAAAGTGCTTTTCAACAATGGTTTGTTCTGAAGTGTTGGTTAATATGTTGAAACTAGGGCCGTCATTGTTGGTGACTGCAGCTCCAATGGGGAAGCTGGCATGATCATATAAATGATCGAGATTGGCCGAATAAATGGAAGAGCTAGAACTTGTTACCGAACTGGAGCTGCTAGAAGAGCTCGAACTACTGGCAATTACTGATGTACTGGATGAGGTAGCAAGGCTGGATCCGGGAGTGTGTTTTCCACCGCCACTGCCACCGCCACAGGCCATCAAACTGGCAGCAAAGCATAGAATTAGGGATTGATTAAGTGACTTGTTGATCATAAGGACCTCTCTGATTATTAATTTATTTGGGTGCAGCCAAAACGCCTTCTGGCGTCTATTTCTTCTCGTTATGGTCAATTACATCATAATCTTCCAGTGATGTATATCGTGAATTCATCAAGAATTGCTATTGTTTAGGTGAGATAAAAAAACCACCCGAAGGTGGTTTTTGTGTTCCGCCTGGATCAACCCTGCATTTGTTCCAATTCTTTGCCTTTGGTTTCTTGGATGTATTTGAAAACAAAAAATACCGAAAGCACAGAGAAGAATGTGTAGATGCCATAAGCCCCTGCAAGCCCAACAGACGATGCCAACAATATCGGGAAAGTCCAGGTGATCAGGAAGTTGGCGCCCCATTGGCCTAAACCGGCGATAGCCAAAGAGGAGCCGCGCATTTGGTTAGGGAACATCTCGCCCAGCATAATCCAGGTCACGGGCCCCCAAGACATGTTGAAAAAGACCACATAGAGGTTGGCCGCCACTAAGGCCAAAATACCATTGCTATCAGATAGTTGGAGTTTGCCCGCTGCATCAACTGGGGCGCCTGCAAAAGCAAAAGCAACCAGAGCTAAGGTGATTGCCATACCTACAGATCCAAACCAAAGCAGTGGTTTGCGTCCAATTTTGTCTACGAAAAAGAAGGTGATAAAGCACGCCGCAATACTCACTGCACCGGAGAGAACATTGGTCAAGAGGGCATCGCTCTCAGAAAAGCCCGCTGCTTGCCAGAGTACGGCGCCGTAGTAGAAAACAACATTAATCCCAACAAATTGTTGAAGCACTGCGAGCGTAAAACCAATAATCACAATGGGTTTGACGCGGTTAGTCGCTTTATTGACTATGTCACCGAAGCTGGGTTTGTGGTCTTGTTCTAGCGTAGATCGGATCTCTTGAACTTTAGCTTCGGCATTCTCGGCGCCATATAGGTTGCCTAATACTTTGGCCGCTTTCGCATCAGCACCCTGGGAAACCAAAAAGCGAGGGCTTTCTGGAATCAAAAAGAGCGCAAAGAAGAAAATGAAGGCAGGAATCAATTCCATCCAGAACATCCAGCGCCATGTCTCATAATCCAACCAAAACATGCTGGTAGAGCCGCCAGCATACTTAGCTAAAAAGTAGTTGCTCAAAAAGGCAAAAAACAAGCCGGAGATAATGGCGATTTGTTGGATAGAACTAAGTTTTCCTCTTAAATGGGCGGGAGTCACTTCACTGATATAGGCTGGGCAAATAATACTCGCTGCCCCAACAGCCAAGCCACCTATCACTCGGTAGATAATAAATTCGACTGATCCAGTGGCAATGCCTGATCCCCAAGCTGAAATGATGAACAGAACGGCGGAAGTCATCAGCACCCACCAGCGACCAAACTTGTCAGCCGCACGACCTGCAATCAAGGCACCAAACGCACAACCCAACAACATTGAGGCAACCCGGAAGGAGTTGTCGTCCTGGGCTTCCCACATAAACCAGATGAACAGGGCTGCGGCGATTAGGGCTAATTCTTTGCGCACAAAGTAAAGGCCGATAGTGGCCAAAATGGCGGAGCCAAAGGCGAGATAAATGGATAAGTTTGATCTGACGGACTCGCCAGTGGTTAGACTAAACGCTTGATTGAGGCCATCGTAAGTTCCGTTGATGACGCCACTGTCAAACCCAAATAGAAAACCACCAATAGTGGCGATTATGGTGATAAGGATCACAAACGACATATTCGCCTGACCGGCGTTTACTGATTGGTTCATGGGGTTGTACCTGTTATTGAAATTATGTTTACACACAGAGGTTATCGCCCGAGGGGCGACCGAGCCCGAATATTACCCCAATAAGGTTAGGGCGACTATATAACCCGTTGGTAAATAAAATTAAATCTCGAAAGAGAAGCCAGATTGGCTGAGTTGCTCATAGGCGGCGGCATCAAAGGTATAGAGGTTGGCTGCTCTATGAGGAACGCCTTGTTGCTTCTCGTTGCAGGGTGACAACAAATTCATCTTCATGATTTTGCGGCGGAAGTTGGGTTTGTCCAGTTTGATGTTCAGAATGGCCTCATAAAGTGCCTGAAGTTGGAGCAATGTAAATTTTTCAGGTAGCAGGTTGAAGCCAATCGGCTGATGGCAGACTTGATGGCGTAAGACAGTAAGCCCGTGTGCAATGATTTCGGCGTGGTCATAAACGAGTTCGGGCAGTTTATTCACGCTTTGCCAATTGACCTCTTCGGCAGTTTGGCCGGCAACCAACGAGAAGTTATCAGCACTGACCAGTGCGTAATAGGCCACAGTCACCACCCGTTCATTAGGGAAGCGATCCACACGACCAAAGGTTTTCAGTTGCTCCAGGTAAACGTCCCGTATGCCGGTTAACTCTTCCAGCAACCGATAGGCAGCGTCGCGCAGATTTTCGTCATAACGTATCCAGCCACCGGGTAATGCCCATTTACCTTGATGCATGGGGTCTGTTTGGCGAACCAGCAGAATCTTTAGCTCATCTTCATCCAAACCGAAAATCAGGTTGTCGATGGATAAAGCCTTGATGACATGCTCGGGCAAAGACGGGGACTTGGTATTGGGAATATGGCTGGTCGACACAAAAATCACCTTTGACAATAAGGGGGCTGTTATTATTTTTACTTGGATTCTTGTTGACCGATGACAGCCTTGTCAATTGAACAAGAATTTCGGCTATTCTATAAGCCGCTAACAATAAAGTGAAAGATGTTTTATCTTGTTGTCAAAAAGACAATAAGACTGTATAGTTATCCCAACTCATCATTATTTAACGAGACATACTATGTTATTTCTGGGAATCGACCTGGGGAGCTCCTCAACCAAATTATCCATATTGGATGGCAAAACCGGCAAAAGCTTGGGATCAGTTTCTTATCCTGAATCGGAGCTGGCCATCAATAGCCCGCAACCTGGTTTTGCAGAACAAGATC
The DNA here is from genome assembly GCA_016712405.1 of Cellvibrio sp. GTDB lineage: Bacteria > Pseudomonadota > Gammaproteobacteria > Pseudomonadales > Cellvibrionaceae > Cellvibrio. Next base: position 209,406 of record JADJRD010000002.1, read on the forward strand.
CTGATGTCTGGTGGGATTGTGTACAAAAAGGTTTCGCCAAATTAGTCAGCAAAAGCGGTATTGATCCGAAAAAAATTACCGCGATTGGTATTTCTTACCAAATGCATGGTTTGGTGTTGGTTGATCAGGCGCAAAATGTTTTACGCCCATCCATCATTTGGTGTGATAGTCGTGCCGTGCCTCTGGGCAATGCCGCTTTGGATAAGATGGGGCGCGATTATTGTTTCAGTCATTTATTAAATTCCCCAGGTAATTTCACTGCAGCTAAATTGCGTTGGGTGCAAGAAAACCAACCAGAAATTTTCAGTAAAGTCTTTAAAATGATGTTGCCGGGTGATTTTATTGCAATGAAATTAACCGGTGAAATTACCACAACTGCTTCAGGTCTTTCTGAAGGAACCTTGTGGGACTTCAAAGAAAATCGTGTGGCAACTGAGCTGCTCGCTCACTGGGGAATTGATAGCAATACCATTCCAAATTTGGTGCCGAGTTTAGGTGTACAAGGTGAAGTGAAATCCGATATCGCTAAATTATTAGGTTTAGCAGAAGGTGTAAAAGTTTGTTATCGCGGTGGCGATCAACCCAACAATGCGTTTAGTTTGAATGTATTGCAACCGGGTGAAGTGGCAGCAACAGCAGGAACATCCGGTGTAATTTATGGTGTGACGGATAAGCCTGCGGCAGACTTGGAATCGCGTGTGAATACTTTCTTGCACGTGACTGACACTGAACAAGAAAAACGTAATGGTGTATTGGTGTGTGTGAACGGTTGTGGTCGTTTGTATTCCTGGTTGCGTCAAACGATTAGTGCAGCAGGTGCAACACCCTCTTATCCACAATTAAATGATTTAGCTCAACAAGTTCCGGTGGGAAGTGAAGGATTATTGTTTCATCCATTCGGAAATGGCGCAGAGCGTATTTTTCAAAATAAAAATTTAGGTGCGCAGTTGCGTAACCTGGATTTTAATCGCCACGGATTAGGTCATATGGTGCGTGCTGCTCAAGAAGGTATAGTCTTTTCGCTGAATCAGGGTTTTGACGTACTGAAATCTTTGGGTGGTAGTTGTGATCTGGTGCGTGCAGGTAAAGGCAATATGTTTTTGAGTGATGTTTTTACTCATACCTTTGCCAATACCACACAAGCCGCTGTTGAATTATTTGAAACCGATGGTGCAGAAGGCGCTGCGCGTGCTGCCGCTATGGGTTGTGGTTTTTATATTTCAGCAAAAGAAGCATTTAATGGTTTAACGCGAGTGGCAGTGGTTGAGCCGCAAGCTAATTTGTCGGCGCAATATCAAGATGCTTATCAAGCATGGGTGAAGTTTTTGCCAGTGTGACAGTTTTTTCAATGGGGTCAGACTCCATTGATTTGTGTGAATGGTGAGTTAGCCTCGCGAAAAAAGTAAATCAATGGAGTCTGACCCCATTGAAAAAAATCAACGTGTAATCGAAAAGGTGAAAAACATGAGTATCGTTCTTGGTAGCAAAGAATATTTCCCCGGGATAGGCAAAATCGGTTTTGAAGGTGCGGATTCTGATAATCCACTCGCTTTCAAATATTACGATGAAAGCCGTGTAATTGCAGGCAAAACCATGAAGGATCACTTCAAGTTTGCAACCTGCTACTGGCACACATTTTGTGGTGCTGGTCATGATCCTTTCGGCCCAGGCACAAAAATTTTTCCATGGGCTGCAACACCTGATGCTGTTTCTCGTGCAAAAGAAAAAATGGATGCTGCATTTGAATTCATCACCAAAATCGGCACGCCTTACTACTGCTTCCATGATATCGACTTGGTTGATGAAGGCAGCACTCGTGCAGAAACTTCCAAGCGTTTGTCAGCAATTGTTGATTACGCAAAAGAAAAACAAAAAGCGTCTGGTGTGAAATTGTTGTGGGGTACTGCGAATCTTTTCTCTAACCCACGTTACATGAACGGTGCATCCACTAACCCTGATTTTAATGTGGTTGCTTACGCAGGCGCTCAATTGAAAGACGCGCTTGATGCAACTATCGCATTGAACGGCGAAAACTATGTGTTCTGGGGCGGTCGTGAAGGTTACATGAGCTTGCTCAATACTCAAATGAAGCGTGAGCAAGAACATATGGCTCGCTTCCTGACTATGGCTCGTGATTACGCACGCGGTCAAGGTTTCAAAGGTGTGTTCTTCATCGAACCAAAACCAATGGAACCTTCAAAGCACCAGTATGATTTCGATGCTGCAACTGTAATTGGTTTCTTGCGCGCACACGGTTTGGATAAAGATTTCAAGCTTAATCTTGAGACTAACCACGCTACATTGGCTGGCCACACTATGTGTCACGATATGCAAACAGCTGCTGATGCAGGCATGTTGGGCTCATTGGATGCTAACCGCGGTGATTATCAAAATGCTTGGGATACTGACCAGTTCCCATACAACATCAATGAAACAGTTGAGATGATGTTGGTGTTGTTGCGCAGCGGTGGATTGCAAGGTGGTGGTGTGAACTTCGATGCGAAAGCACGTCGTAACTCACCTGATCCTGTGGATCTGTTCTACGGTCACATTGGTGGTATGGATACATTTGCTCGCGCATTAATTATTGCCGACAGCTTGATCCAAAAATCACCTTTGGAAGCAATGCGTAAAGAGCGTTACTCTTCTTTCGATTCAGGCAAAGGCGCTGATTACGAAGCGGGTAAATTGACTCTGCAACAATTAGCTGAAATCGGCAACGCTGGCGGCGAATTGAAATTGCAAAGTGGTCGTCAAGAACTCTACGAAAATATTATTAACCGTTACATTCGTTAATTTATTTTTGTTGGAAAAAGCGCCAGTTGTCGCAGGATCACTGGCGCTTTTTTTTGCGTAAAGATTCATTCAATTTGTGTAAATAAGTTTTGGTGCTATACCAACTAAGACTAGAGTCAATTACGTCTCAATTTGGAACTAAAGCAATGAAACTTTTAAGGTCAAATTCTTCTATTATTTTTTTTCTTATAGCCTTTTCGTTGGCGTCTTTTGCCAACGCAAAAGAGCCTTTGTATAAAGACTCATCTCAACCCGTTGATAAACGCGTAAACGATTTGCTCAAGCGTATGACGCTTGAAGAAAAGGTCGCGCAATTACAATCGGTTTGGCAGCAGCGCCAAGATTTGGAAACGGATGATGGTATTTTTAATCCTGAAAAAGCCAAAGAAATATTAGGGATGGGTGTTGGCCACTTGGTTCGTCCTTCTGAAAATAAAGAAATTAAAACGCCCAATAAAACGCCCTTGCAAACCGTCATCTTCACTAATGCGTTGCAGAAATGGCTGGTTGACAATACTCGCTTGGGAATCCCCGCGCTCTTTCATGATGAAGCCTTGCATGGTCATGCGGGGTTTCATTCCACCAGTTTTCCGCAGGCGATTGCATTGGGTAGTTCCTGGGATGCAGATTTATTGTATGAAGTGAATCGAGTTATTGCTGAAGAAACCCGTGTGCGCGGCGTGCATCAAGTCTTGTCACCGATTATGGATGTGGCACGTGATCCGCGTTGGGGGCGCATCGAAGAAACAATGGGTGAAGATCCATACTTAATTGCAGAATTAGGTGTGGCACAAGTTAAAGGTTTGCAGGGTGATGATGGAAAAAATATTCCGGCGAATCGTGTGATTGCAACATTGAAACATTTAGCAGGTCACGGTGAACCTACGGGTGGATTAAATATCGCACCAACGCCGGTCGGTGAGCGCGGATTAAAAGAAATTTTTCTGCCGCCATTTGAAGCGGCGGTGAGAGTAGGTGGTGTGCGTAGTGTGATGGCGTCCTACAATGAAGTGGACGGCATTCCTTCGCATTCAAATGTGGAATTGCTCGATAGTATTTTGCGAAAAGAGTGGAGTTTTGACGGCACTATTGTTAGCGATTATTTCGCGATTGAAGAATTAATGGAGCGTCATCATTTAACCGATTCATTAGGCGGAGCCGCCAGGCTTGCGTTAACCGCCGGTGTCGATGTTGAAACACCTAATATCAAAGCTTACGGCGAATTAGCCAGATTGGTGAATGAGAAAAAAATCAGCGAAAAAATCATTGATCAATCGGTTGCACGTGTATTGCGCGATAAATTTATGCTGGGATTATTTGAAAATCCTTACGCAAAAGTGGAAGGCATAGAAGAATTTGTTGGTAATGCCGAGCACAGAAAGTTGGCTCAATTAGCGGCAGAAAAATCCATAGTCTTATTAAAAAACGAAAAACAATTGTTGCCTTTGAATAAAAATCAAATCCAATCAATCGCGCTTATTGGCCCACACGCAGATGAAACCTTGTTAGGGGGCTACAGTGATGTGCCTAAACAAACTGTGAGCATACTGCAAGGTCTGCAAGAATATCTGGGTGAAAAAACACTTATTCATTTTGAGCGAGGGACGCTACTGACAAAACTCCATTGGAAGCCTTTTGCTGACTCAATTGCCGCTAATTCTTACTCGAAAGAGCGGTGGCATAACGATGGAGTTGTTTTGGCCACCTCCGCAGATACCAAAGGCATGATTGAAAAAGCGGTTGCGGCGGCGAAAAAAAGTGATATTGCGATTGTGGTGGTTGGCGACAACGAAGCGACATCACGTGAGGCTTGGGCAGAAACTCATTTGGGTGATCGCACCAGTTTGGATTTGCTCGGCGAACAACAAGCTTTAGTCGATGCGGTATTGGCGACAGGAAAACCGACAGTCATATTGCTCATTGGTGGTCGACCACTTTCAATTACCAAAATTGCCGACACAGCACCTGCCATTTTACAAGGATGGTATCTAGGACAAGAAACCGGAACTGCAGTTGCGCGTGTATTATTTGGGGATGTTAATCCCGGTGGAAAATTACCTGTCAGCGTGCCTCGTTCTGTAGGTCATTTACCGGTTTATTACAATCACAAACCGACTGCCAAACGTGGCTATGCATTTGATAAAACCGATGCACTTTTCCCTTTCGGTTTCGGTTTAAGTTATACCCAATTTACTTACAGCGATTTGAGTTTGAATAAAACAAAAATCGCAGCCAATGAAACCCTTGAAATTACGGCGACGATTACCAACACCGGTGCTTATGCTGGTGATGAAGTGGTACAGCTTTATGTGAATGACCCCGTTGCTACAGTGACGCAACCCGTCAAACTGTTAAAAGGGTTTAAGCGTGTGAGTTTGCAACCGAAAGAATCGAAAAAAGTGACTTTCACTTTATCGGCCAATCAATTGGCCTTTTATGATCGTCAAATGCAGTATGTAGTTGAGCCGGGTGTGATAAATGTGATGTTGGGCTCATCCTCTGCTGATGTACGATTGAAAAATCAATTTGAAATCACAGGAAAAACAACGGATGTCAGCAAAGCCAAGGTCTATTTAACGCCAGTCACAGTTCAGTAAACCGATTGGATATACCTAAAGCCCCCGTCAAAAAACGGGGGCTTTTTTATTGGTATTTTTCTTGACCACAGGGTAGGATTTCGCCGGTAATGGTTTTATCTTATTTCTTGAGTTTAATTTTTTAGGGATGCGTAAATGAATAAGTCGATGATTGGTGTATTGGCGCTATTGGGTCTCGTGGGTTGCGGTGGGTCAGCAGATGATGGTGATAGTAGTAATGTGAATGTAACGACAGGCTGGAAGGCCGGTACTTATGCAGATTCCTCCGGCTTTCAAAATAAATGCGAAGCACCCCGCACTGGCTCAAGCAAAATCACGGGTAAACCATTCCCTGATCAAAAAGGCCGTGCGATCGATGAAAAAAACTTTTTGCGTTCCTGGAGTTACGAAACCTATCTTTGGTACAGAGAGCTACCCGATATTAATCCCGCCAATACAGATGACCCTCAAAGTTATTTTGAAAGATTAAAAACCAACGCCTTAACCTCTTCTGGAAAATCAAAAGATAATTTTCATTTTTACGAACCAACGGAAGATTCTGAGGCATGGGAAGCGGGCATTAGTTACGGTTATGGTATTCATTTAAAAGTCACTCAGTCATCGCCACCCCGTGCATTTTTTGTCTCAGGGGTTGAGCCAAATTCACCCGCTGCTAACGCAGGAATAAAACGTGGTGATAAAATTCTCGAATTGGATAATGTTAACTTGATAAATGACAACTCATCATCAGGTGTCGACACATTAAACGATGCTTTATTTCCTGATGCACTGAATGAAGCACATAAATTTGTTTTACAGCATTCCGGTGAATCAACTAGTTATACCGTTACTTTAATTTCCGATAAGGTAGATGTTTCTGCGGTGCCAATGGCCAAATTAATTACTCAAGGTGAAAATAAAATTGGCTATGTGCAGTTCAACACATTTATTGAAAGCGCACAGGATGAGTGGGTAACCGCGGTCAATTATTTGAAGGGTGTTGGCGTGACTGATTTGGTTGTGGATCTGCGCTATAACGGCGGCGGTTTGATTTCAGTCGCCTCCATGACCAGTTATATGATTGGCGGCTCTAATGTTTCTGGTAAAACTTTTATTCAATATGTAGCCAATGATCAATATGCACCTGACACACCCATAAAATTTGCAACATCAGGTATCTATGGCATTAATAAAAACACAGCATTACCTACTTTGAATTTAAGTCGTGTGTATATCTTATCGACACAAGATACCTGTTCTGCGAGTGAATTGGTTATGAATAGTTTGCGTGGCGCTGGGGTTCAGGTATTTTTGATTGGTGGTTCAACTTGTGGCAAGCCTTATGGTTTTACTCCAGAAGATAATTGCGGCACTACTTATTACAGTATTCAATTTAAAGGCGTGAATGCAAAAGGTTTTGGTGAATACTCAGATGGTTTTGTGCCTTCCGCTACTGATAATACGACAGACAGAGTGAAAGGTTGTCAGGTAGCAGACAATTTGAATTTTGCTTTGGGTGATGTGAATGAGCCATTGTTGGCTGCAGCATTAAATTTGCGAGCAACGGGTGGTTGTTCAGTATCTGTTGCCGATAGTCGTTTACAAAAATCACAAGCTCCGGTTGAAGGTGGAAAATTAATTCGTTCACCTCGTGAAGAAATTGCGATATTTGATTTGTAATTTTCACCCCCTCCTAACCTCCCCCTTGGCAAGGGGGAGGGACTTTACTCCCTTCTTTATATCCACAGAGTAAAAACTGAAAATTGTATAAATTAATTTTGAAATGCGCCTTACGATTTGCAAGGCGTTATATCGATGTGCTTTCTGCTCCTCCCCCTTGCTAAGGGGAGGCTGGGGAGGGTGAATTACCAGTTTGCAATCCATTTCAAATGCCAGAAATGTTTCGGTGCTGGGAAACCTATATCAGTTTGGTAATTTTCACCTAAGGCATTGGCAACTTTTAACGTGACGCGATGATTCTGGTTGATTGACCAAGTTGCGGCGGCGTCCAGTTTGTCGTATTGCGGCAGAGTTTCTTCAACTGAATCCCCTGTGTATTGGCTGGCAGCAAAGCGATCATCCACTGATAAATAATTCAAACGGAAGGACCATCGATCATTAAATTGATAATCTGCAGCTGCACCGTAAGTGACATCTGGGCGTCCCAATAAATGCGAGTCGGATTGCAACAAATCAATATCAATACAGTTAGCATGCAATTGTAAATTCAATTGATCGCTGGCTTGCCATCCGAATGCTGCTTCAACACCGGACGTATCAACACCGGGGCGGTTTACGTTAGTGAATGCTTCCGGTTCAAAATCAATTAAATTTTCGTACTCGTGTTTGAAATAAGTTAGTTCGGCTGAAAATTCTGCTGTCTTCCATTCGATACCTGTATCCCATACATCAACTGTTTCTGATTTCAAATCTGCATTGCCAATCAAACCGTGACCCAAAGCATAGAAGCTGGGCAATTTAAATCCGCTGTTGGCATTGGCGAACCAGCGCCAGTTTGAATTGAATTGATAACTCACACCAAATTGATGTGTGTTGTAATCTTTGTTGTCTTCAACTTGATCCTGACGCAAACTGCCTTGTACCAATAATTCCGGCGTTAAATAAATATTGGCGTTTACAAAACCGCTGTTGATGTCGCGTTCTAACAAAAAATCCGTTGGCATTATCATGCCGAAATCAACAAAACCTGTGCTGTCGCCATCTTCTTGTTTGTTGCCTAAACCAATATTGAACCAGAGTTGATCAGATGGGCTGATGCGATTGATCCATTGCAATTCAGTGCGAGTGAATTCAGTGTTGGTGCCATTTTCCGGTACCGCGAAATAAGGAAAAATTCCGGGCGAGTGAAAATCTTCCTGGTGTTGATGCCAACTGGCTTTTGCAAGTGATGTCCACTGCTCATTGACTGTGTAATCCCATTGCAATGCAGAAGATTGATCTTTTGTATCGCTGGTATCGAGACCATCGGTCGCTGCGAATTCGGGGCCGCCACTTTGTTCAGGATAATGGCTGGAATCTGCATCAAACAAACGATAGTTCCACTGCAACCAATGCGCGTCATTTTTCCAGGAAAGATTGCCAAGAATTTCATATTGCTCTTGTTGGCTGCCATCTACTTGCGTGCCGGAATCGCCAGTGCTGAGTGAAAGTCCTAGCCCCAATTGATCTACTTGTCCGGTTGTTTGAAAGCTAGCTTGATAAAAATCATTGTCGCCGATTGATGCTTGCAAGCGATTGGTTTTGGCTTCTGTATCCAAAGTGATGATATGAATAACACCAGCGAGTGCATCAGAACCATAAATCGCCGATTGGGCACCGCGAACGATTTCGACACGCGCGATGGAATCCAGATTAATCGCATTTAAATTAAATGCACCGCCGCGAGAGTTGGTGGGGTCATTCACTGCAACACCATCCAACAACACCAACGTGTAGTTAGATTCAGAACCGCGCATGCTGATTACCGATAATCCACCCGCGCCACCCTGATCTTCAACCCAAACGCCGGGCACTTGTTTTAATAATTCAGATAGAGAGGTCGCTTGGGATTTTTCAATATCCGCTGCAGAAATAATATTGGTCGATGCAGTGAATTGCTGATTCTCAACCGGTGAGTAGTGACCAGTGACAACCAGTGCATCGCTATTAGTATCGGCAAAACTGAGGCCTGCCACGCTGGCAATAAACAAACTGAGATAAGTTCTTTTCATAAGATAATTCATATTGGTGGATGTAAGGGCGGCTACTCTATGCAAAAGCCTGCCGGTTTCCTATCGCTGTTAGCGTTTTTTTACAAAAATAATGCAAATCAAAACACCCTCTCCCCAGGCCTCAATTCTTAGCGAAAAGGTAGATAAGCTTGAAAGAGATGGGTTTAAGTAAAATTTTGAACAGAACCAATTCCCCTCTCCCCCTGTGGGAGAGGGGCAGGGGAGAGAGGGGAAACCATCAAAAAATTATTGCGATTTCTTCACATCAAAAAATGGCAAAGTACTATTGGGCAACATAGTTGTCGGTAATTCACCATTCCATTTTTCGGCTTTGGTTAATTCAATTAAATCCTGATTTTTGGATAAAGCTTCTGCGCGCGCTTTGATTGCTGAAGCTTCTGCTTCACCGGTAATGCGAATGGATTCGGCTTGCGCTTTAGCGCGCGCTAATTGTGAATCGGCTTCGGCTTGTGCTTGGGTAACGGCAATTTGTGCATTCACTCTTTCTTTTTCAAGATTTTGTTTTTGCGTTTGCACTTCTACTTCTGCGCGCATACGATCTTCTACTGATTTTTCGTAAGCATCCGAAAAATCGATATTTTCAATTTGCACGCTGTCAATCGTGACCGGCCCATGAATGCTCTTTTTGATGGCATCTGTAACATCCAATACAAATTTGGTGCGTTCTTGTACGGCAGAAATCGCAGTGTATTTGCCGAAAATATTTTCGATTTGGGTGGGAACCTGACGATCTATCAATCGCGCCACTAAAGCGTCGACATTTTTAAAATTGGCGTAGACTTCTTCGACTTTATCTGTTGGCACAAAAAAAGTAACCGATGCACGAATAACTGCAGGTTGCTGATCACGACTGTAAGCTTGAATGTGTTCGTAGCTGACGGTATGGGTTTGTGTTGAAATCCGAACAATAGAATCAAAGAAAGGTAATTTAAATCCCATTCCGGGTTCGGAAGTTCCAATTATGGCGCCGTTACGTAAATGTACACCGCGCTCGCCTTGGTCGACTGTATACCAGCTACCAAAAATCACCGATAGGACTGCTATGACAATAATTACAGGGATAAAAAAAGAAAATTTCAATGTGCTGGGTAAAGGGTTATTCATGTGGCTCTCCCGTTATTGATGTAATGTTTGTAAAAAATTATCTAAATCGCTTAATCGTTCTGGCGTTCCAACATCACTCCAGTGCCCGCAATATAACTCACCCGTCAATTTTTTTTGTGCTATGGCTTCACGAAGTGCTTCAACTAAAGGAAATTTAATTCTCTTGCCTGAATAGTTTTCAACTAGTTGGGGTGACAAAATGCTGATGCCGGAAAAAGTGAATCCCTGTTGTTGCTGTTGTTTTTCTTGCAGGAGTTGCGTGCTTGTATTTAAAACGAAATCACCTTGCGGATGAAAATCCGGATTGGCAACCAAAACCAAATGCCCTAACTGATTAAGATTGGGTTTATGTTCAATAATTTTTTGATAATTAATATCCGACCAAACATCGCCATTGACTAGTAAAAAATCTTCATCTCCGAGTAAATCTGCTGCATGTAAGAGCGCGCCACCGGTTTCAAGGGGTTCGGGTTCCTGCGAAAAAATAATTTTTAATTGAGGGTAAGGATGTTGTTGCAAGTGCTCACGAATTTTTTCGCCCAGATAAGCGAGATTGATAATCACTTCTTGAATGCCGGCTTGTTGAATTTTTTCCAGATGATAATCCAGCAAGGTTTTACCCTTCACCCTTAACAAAGGTTTTGGCAGGTGATCAGTTAATGGGCGCATGCGCTGACCCAGCCCTGCCGCCAGAATCATGGCTTTCATTTGGATTCTCCGGCAGTTTTGTAATCGATATACCAGTCTTGTTTTTCCGCCACAGGCAAAATTTTATTTTTAAACCAATCTGCAAATGCTTTAAGTTCAGGATAATTTGAACTCACTTCCAGTGTATAGCGAATCACCAAAGGTAAATCCCGCAAATAATGATGTTTGTTATCGCGAAGATGCAAGCGTGCAAAAATACCCAAGACTTTGATATGACGCTGTAAGCCCATCCAATCAAACCATTTTAAAAATTCGTCGCTGGAAAATCTTGTTGTAGATGTGGCTTGTTGTTTTTGATAAAAATCCAATGCCCATTGGTGTACTTTTTCTTGCGGCCAGCGTAAATAACAATCACGCAGCAATGAAACCAGGTCATAGGTCATGGGTCCCCAGAGTGCGCCCTGAAAATCGATGGTTGCCAAGCCGCTGGGGGTGATGAGTAAATTGCGGGAGTGAAAATCACGGTGCACAAAGGTTTGTGGTTGCCTGATGGCGGATTTTGTTAAATCTGTGAACGTATTAATTAATAGGTTTTCTTCCAGCGGAGTTAGGCTGTAGCCCAATAATTTTTCGATGAACCATTCAACAAACAGATACATCTCTCGCAATAAAAAATCAATGTCGTAAAGAGGAAGCCAATCAGGTCTTGGTTGGATCTGTTGCATGCGAAGAATGAGATTATTGGCTTGTTGATAGAGCTCATCCGCATTTTGTGTGTCGATCTTCTGATGCATCAGCGCATCGCCCAAATCTTCCACCAATAAAAATCCCAGTGTTGCATCGGCAGCTCTGATGCTTGGGGTTGATACCTGAAACTGAGTTAATAATTCGGCTACCCGTAAAAACTGTATTGTGTCTTCTGTGGCGGGCGGAGCGTCTACTGCCAAATATTGTGAGGCTGAGGCGAAGCGAAAATAACGCCTGAATCCGGCATCGCCACCTAAAGGCGTGAGCTTTATGGCCGGTGATGTCAATTCTGCGCTCACCCAGTGGCTGAGATCACTTAGTCGTGTGTCGTGGTTTAGCATTAATCTCATCTGCCTGGTTAAAGATGGGGGAATTCTATCCGAGCCGCTTGTGCCTGGGCAGCATTCTTTGTGAGGTTGAACCATCGACAGGCTAGAGGGTCTGTAAAACCTGACAGCAGCTAGCAGATTACAGTAGAATCCCTGCTGCATTTTTTTCCGGCGATTTCGCGTCTCGTCGGTTATTCGGAACCGGTGAATGTTAGCTATTCGAGATATTATTTCCTGTTTTTCATCCCTCAAATCAGACTGCCTGAAGCCTGCTTTAGTTGTGGTTCTTGGGGTGTTGGCCTTATTTCCTGTCACAGTGATTGCAGCGGAATTAACTGAGCAAGAGAAAGAAGTGGAAGCGATTAGGCAGGATTTGGATTGGAAGCCATTAGAGTCTTTAACGGAAGAGCAGAAAAAGGCATTACCCACAGCCTGTTGTGGCGCCTATATTGCGCCGGTTCGTGATGATCCAGAGGCAGATACTAATCCAGAAGACGCCAGCTTGTTTGGTCAGGCGCATAATTCTGAATCCGAGAAGCAAAGCAAAATTGTCCTTAATGGCGATGTGCGCTTGGTACAGGGTAGCCGTACCATTTCAACTGACAGATTTTATCTGGACAAGGAAACCAGCCAAGCAGAGTTAACCGGCAATATTGAAGTGCGAGAACCAGGTTTATTATTTCGTGCAGATAAGGCCGACATTAACATCAACACGGGTGACGCAGATTTGCAAAACGCTCGTTTCGTTGTACATGAAACTCGTGTGAGAGGTAGTGCAAAAGAGCTACAAAAATTCGGTGACAGGGTGATAGCGTTAAATCAGGGGCAATTTACCAGTTGTGAACCGGGTGATAATTCTTGGGATATTCGTGGTTCTAATATCACCTTGCATAATGATAAACATTACGGCACTGCACGAAATATGCGCTTGAATGTAGAAGATATTCCTGTGGCCTATGTGCCCTATTTTCGATTTCCGATTGGGCCTGACAGATTAACGGGGTTTTTATTTCCATCGATGGGCTTGGATGAAGCGAAAATTGGTGAGCTATACCTGCCCTTTTATTGGAATATCGCGCCTAATTATGATCTCACGATTGAACCTCGGTATTTGCGTAAACATGGCTATCTATTGCAAAACGAATTTCGGCATTTGAGCGAACATTTTGAATCTGAATTATCGGGTAGTTTCTTAAGTCATGATCGTGGTTTGGAACAGGAAGCCGATTATCAATATCAGGGTGAAGATCGTTGGCAGTGGCAATTCGAACAGGATGGCGGTAAGGGACAGGCTTGGAAAACTCGAATTAACTATACCGATGTCAGCGATACAGATTATTTGCGCGATGTGGATGGCAGCGCAGTGGATGTCAATCGACAAGCTTTTATCCAGCAAATGGCGGAAGTGCAATATAGCCTTCCTAACTGGGTGCTGAGCGCCAGAGCCGAAGAGTTTCGTTTGTTGACCAGTGGTAGTTTGCCTTATCGTGAATTGCCGCGAGTACAAGCGAATGGAAACTATCATTTTGGTGATTGGCTGTTGACGGCCAATAATGAATATACTCATTTTGCAGTGAATCGATATTTTACCGGCGATAACGATAACTTAATTGTTGGCGAGCGTTTTCGGAGTTTTTATCAGTATCAGTGGAATAAGGAATTTTTGTCGGGATACATTAAGCCGGGTGTTGGTGTGAAAACATTAGCTTATCAATTGGAGGCGGATAATTTTTTAGCGACTGCCAATACCAATCCGCATTTTGCTACACCACAAATGAGTTTGGATGCAGGCTTGGTTTTTGAGCGCGATAAGCAAATGTTTAATCAAGATTATTTGCAAACATTGGAGCCACGCTTATTTTATTTGTATCGCGATTATGAAAATCAAGACGAATTGTTCGGTTTAACAACGGCAGATAGTCTAGTAAATTTTGACACCTCTGAATTGTTGTTTACTTATGATCAGTTGTTTCGTGATTCGCGCTTTTCAGGTGGCGATCGATTGGATGAGGCGAATCAAGTAACACTGGGAGTGTCCAGCCGTTATATTGAATCCACATCGGGTGTTGAACGATTAAAGCTAAGTTTGGGAGAGATTGTTTATCTGCGCGATAAAGAAATTACTTTGGGGCGGACTATAGTGGATGAAGAAAACAAAACATCCAAGAGTGCGCTTGCCGGGCAAATTGTTGCGCATTTAGGCGATTCTTTGCGCTTGACGCAGGATCTGGTGTTCGATCATGAGTCGAGTGAGATAAGCGCTGCTTCTACCAGCTTACATTATTTGGATGATCGGTATCGTATTGTGAATTTAGGTTATCGCTATGCGCGTGACCCCTTAAGCGTAAGCCCTTTAAATCCAATACCCGTGACAGGTAGAACTCTCGATCAAATTGATTTCTCGGCAATTTGGCCGATATCCGAGCAGTGGTCTTTTATCGCACGGTCTAATTATGATTTTACCTATAAGGCCGAACTCGATACTTTTGCTGGCCTTGAATATAACGACTGCTGTTATCGTGTAAGAGTCTTGGCGCGCAAATGGGTTGATTTTGATTTTAGCCCGGATTTTTTGGAGAATCTGAATGATGACGATTTTGATCAGGGAATCTTTTTTGAAGTGCAGTTAAAAGGCTTCGGTACTTTGGCAAAACGTATTAATAATTTACTGGAAAAAGCGGTCGTGGGTTATGGCGAACGTGAAAACTCTTTACATTAACGTTTAAATTTATACACACAGTGATCATTTCTATGAAAGTGTCCATGCAAAAAAAATTAATTCCTACATTCGTCGCTACATCACTTGTGGTGGGGTTCGCCATGCTGTCAAGTCTGATGGTCTTTGCCCAACAGGACATGGTGCCTTTGGACAGAGTGGTGGCGATTGTTGATGAGGATGTGGTTCTTGAGAGTGAATTTAATACACGTAAAGTCTCGGTTATGGAAAGGCTTAAGGGACAATATTCACAATTACCGCCAGAAGAGGTTTTAAATAAGCAAATTCTTGAGCAACTTATTATCGAGCGAGTGGAATTGGGTTTGGCAAAACGCTACGAAATTGAAGTAGAAGAAAGTGAAGTTGACGATGCCATCGGCCGCGTTATGCAAAAAAATGGACTCAATCAACAGCAATTGGAAGCTAGTTTGGCTCAACAAGGGCTGTCGTTAAATGGCTTGCGAAATAAGTTGCGCAATGAATTAACGATTAGTCAATTGCAACAAGGTGTAGTGAGTTCCCGGATCAAAATCAGTGAGCGTGATGTTGACAATTTTTTAGCAACTACGGATGGAAAATTTGCAATATCTGCTGATTATCACATTGGGCACATTCTGATTGCAGTTCCTTCGGAGGCATCTGAATCGGAAATCACTGCTTTTGAATCCCAGGCGAATGCTGTGTATAAACAATTATCTGAGGGTGCTGAATTTGCTCAGATGGCGATTACACATTCAAAAGATCAAGCTGCATTAAACGGTGGTGATATTGGTTGGAGAAAATTGGCGGAATTGCCGGAATTGTTTTCTGCTGAATTAGCTAAATTACAGCCGGGGAATGTGAGTAAACCCTTTCGCAGTGGTGCTGGCTTTCATATTTTGAAAAATATTGAGCAAAACGGCGGCGGCAGCAAAATGGTAGAACAAACTCATGCTCGCCACATTTTGATTAAAACTTCCGAGATTATGGATGATCGTCAGGCGCGCGAGAAATTATTGCAATTAAAAGAGTTAATTGAGCGCGGGGAGGATTTTGCCAAACTTGCCAGAGAACATTCTGAAGATCCGGGTTCGATGATGAGTGGGGGCGATTTGGGTTGGTCAATGCCGGGCATGTTTGTAAAACAATTTGAAGATGCAATTGCCAATACTGATCCAGGTAAAATCAGTCGTCCGTTTAAAACACAATTTGGTTGGCATATATTGCAAGTTCTCGAGCGTCGAATGGAAGATATGGGCGAGCAAATGAAACGTAACCAAGCGACCAATGCGTTGCGCTCACGCCGATTCGATGAAGAATTTCAACTTTGGCGTACACAAATTCGTGAAGATGCTTACGTGGAAATTAAACTCTGATGGCAACAAGTTGTTATCGAATTGCCTTAACTCCCGGAGAGCCTGCGGGTATAGGGCCAGATTTAGCGATTGCTTTAGCACAAACAGCACAAGCGCACGAAATGGTGGTGATTGCTGATCCTGATTTATTGTTGGAGCGTGCAAAACTCTTGAATCTTCCGCTGCGTTTGCGCGAAGTGAATTATTCGCAGGCTCCAATAGCCAATCAACAAGGTGAGTTGGTGGTTTGTCCGGTGAAATTGTCAGCAGAAGTTATCTGCGGAAAATTAAATCAAGAAAATGCGAATTACATTTTGCAGACGCTTGATGTTGCAATTGAAGGTTGCACCCAGAAGAAATTTTCGGCGATGGTCACTGGCCCCGTACAAAAAAGTATTATCAATGATGCCGGTATTCATTTTAGTGGACACACTGAATATCTGGCTGAAAAAACTCATACTCCAAAAGTCGTGATGATGTTGGCAACTGAAGGTTTACGGGTTGCACTGGCCACCACGCATTTGCCATTAAAAGAAGTTTCGGCGGCCATCACTGAAGACGAATTACACCAAGTGATTCTTATTTTGCATCGGGATCTTCAACATCATTTTGGTGTTGCGCAGCCGCGTATTTTTGTTTGCGGTTTAAATCCTCATGCTGGTGAAGGGGGGCATCTTGGTCGAGAAGAAATCGACGTGATTATTCCTTTGTTAGAAAAAATGCGGAGCCTCGGTATTAATTTAATTGGTCCCTTACCTGCCGATACATTATTTACTCCAAAATATTTGGATAAAGCGGATGCGGTATTGGCCATGTATCACGATCAAGGTTTGCCTGTTTTGAAATACAAAGGTTTTGGTAATGCTGTGAATATTACACTGGGCTTACCGATTATCCGCACTTCAGTCGATCATGGAACGGCTCTGGATTTGGCGGGAACAGGAAAGGCGGATATGGGGAGTTTGCGCAGGGCTATTGATTATGCATTAAACATGTTAACTGCGCGTGATGCTGCCTTATGAAATCGTTTTTAAATCAGGAATCCGAACATAAAGCCCGTAAGCGTTTTGGTCAGAATTTTTTAATTGATCACAATGTGATTAATAATATTGTGCGCTCAATAGCGCCACTCAAAGAAGATTTACTGGTTGAAATTGGCCCTGGAAAAGGTGCCATTACTGAGTTAATTGCAGATCAGTGTGATCACTTGCGCGTAATAGAACTGGATCGCGATTTAGTGCCATGGCTAAAAGTAAAATTTGAAAAACATCCGGATTTTCAGTTGTATCAAGCGGATGCCTTGCGTTCTGATTTTTCTTCTTTGATGTCCTCATGCAGGCGTTTTCGAGTGGTCGGTAATTTGCCTTACAATATTTCCACGCCCTTAATTTTTCATCTTTTATCCTACGCCGACAAAATTCACGATATGCATTTTATGTTGCAAAAAGAAGTGGTGAAGCGTATGGCCGCTTTGCCGGGCGAAAGTGCTTATGGGCGATTGGGGATAATGGTGCAATATTATTGTCAGGTTGAAGATTTGTTTGATGTGCCACCAACATCATTTGATCCGGCACCTAAAGTCGATTCTGCAATAGTCAGGTTGAAACCCTACAAAGATTTGCCACTGGTCGCCAATCATTTTCAGACCTTTGAAAAACTTGTGAATGTTGCGTTTCAGCAAAGGCGCAAAACCTTGCGTAATTCACTCAAACAATTAATTTCAGTTGAACAGATGCAATCTTTGGATGTGGATTTAAGTTTGCGTCCTGAGGAAATCAGTTTGGCGGAGTATGTTGCTATCAGTAATTGTTTGGGTGAGTTATGAGCATTTATGCCATAGGTGATATACAAGGATGTTTTCAATCGCTGATGGCATTGTTAAAAAAAATTGAGTTTGATCCCCAAAAAGATGGGTTATGGTTGGTGGGTGATTTAATTAATCGTGGCCCCGACAGTCTGGCAACTTTGCGCTATCTCTATTCCATACGTCATGCCATCAAGATTGTGTTGGGTAATCACGATTTGCACTTTCTCGCCCGGTATTATGGATTACGACACAAAAGTAAAACAGAAACCTTGGATGACTTGTTGCAAGCAGATGATTGCTGCCTGTTGGTGGAGTGGTTGTTACAACAACCACTGGTTCATCATGACGAAAAATTGCAAGTCACTATGGTGCATGCAGGTATTCCTCCACAATGGACCTTGAAAGAGGCATTGGGGTATTCCGCAGAAATCCAGTCAGTCTTAACCGGAAACCGGCGCAATTCATTTCTATCTTCCATGTATGGCGATCAGCCTTGTCTCTGGACAGCGAATTTGCAGGGGATGGATAGATGGCGATTAATTACCAACTATTTCACGCGTATGCGTTTTTGCACGGCGGAAGGTGAGTTGGAGTTGTTAACTAAAGAAAGTGTTGGTGCTGCCCCTGAAGGATTTGCTCCCTGGTTTAGTCATCCCAATCGTAAAACCCGCCATCACAAAATTCTGTTTGGTCATTGGGCTGCTCTTCAGGGTAAAGTTGACTCGGAAAATGTAAGGGCACTGGATACAGGTTGTGTATGGGGCGGGGAGTTGACGGCGCTTAATCTTGCTACCGATCAAGTTGTCTCTTGTTCTTGTTCAAATCTTTAATTGATATTTCACCAGTTTGCGTGATTGCGCAATCTTTTTCTTGACTCTGCCTGTTTTTCATGTTGCTATACACACACTGCGCCTCAGATTAATCTTAGGCGTATTTTTTAAATCCGAAATGATTGCGTTACCAAATTTATTTCGTTGACTTTGGTTTTTTGGGCGATCCTGTTTGGATTGCTGTTAGTTTGAGCAGATTCCGTTTATTGGGATTTGTCATTAACTCTGGGTGTAAGAGTGAAGGTGAGCTTAATTGGTAAACCAATTAATGAATTCACCGGATAATTCGGGCGATCTTTCGGGATCGCCCTTTTTTTGGCGCAAAATTAAAGGCTTTTGCGCAGAGATCATCCTCTAAAGTCATTTTTTTGAATCTTCCTACACAAGGCTCGATTGCCATCTACACTAGCAAGAGATTCATTATTCTTGGTCACGGAGATGAGCATGGCTCAGGCGCAGAAAGTGTTGGTGGTCGATGATGACCGAACTTGGCAAGTATTTTTATTCGCCGCTCTACAGGATACTTTTGTACTTAAATCGGCTTATGACGGTGAGCAAGGATTGCAAATTGCTAAAGAATCAATGCCGGATTGTATTTTGCTAGACATTAATATGCCGGGCAGAAATGGATATGAAATTTGTAAAGAATTAAAGTCAGATCCTATTACCAATAGTATTCCGGTGATTTTTTTATCAAGCAAAACCAGCTTGCAAGAAAAAATTCAAGGATTTGAAATGGGTGCGGAAGATTATTTAGTTAAATCTGCCGAAGCTGATTTACTCAAGGCAAAAATTGTTCGGGCAATTCAGCAATATCACGAAAAGAAAGTCATGGATGAAAAAGTTAATGCGGCACAGACAGCTGCCTTTGAAGCCTTGTCGGGTAGTGCGGATCTTGGTCGTTGTTTGCGATATGTAGAGCGAACTTATTCAATGAGTTCCTTTGAAACACTTGCCGCTGGATTATTTCAAACCATGGGCGAATTTGGTTTGAGATCTTCGCTAATGTTTATTACATCAGATGGTCCCATTTTTTTCTCTCAGGGATCGCAAGATATGTCGCCATTGGAAAAAGAAATGTTCTTGGCTTCGCATAAACAAGGTCGATTTTGTGATTACGGTTATCGTACTTTTTGCAATTTTAATTTAGTGTCCATGCTTATCAAGAATATGCCATTGGATCAGCCTGAGCGTTATGGCCGTATAAAAGATACTATTCCTTGGGTGTTGGGTGCGACTGACGGAAAAGTTAGGGCATTGAATGAACAAAATGCTTTGATCTCTGAAATAGAATCAGTGCAAATGTCAACGGAAAATTTAAGGCATCAGTTTTCAATGGCAGTTTTGAATTTGGAAAAAATTCAGCCTGATTCAACTAAGTCCATGGAGGTTATTTATGAATCGATTGAAAAAATCAAAGCGCAACATAAAATAATTGCAGACAAAGCAAAATCTGTTGCGAGTGACGGCGACAACAAAACGGAATTGGGTTCTAACGAAATTTTTCCAGTGATGTGGATTTGTTTTAATCGTTTTATCGCAGCATTTCTATTTTTTAATTGTCAGTCGATTATTGGTATCGCGAATTTTCTTGATGTGTTCCGTGTGATTAATCTGCAGCTGCATTTTAGCCATGCGGTCATAGAGTACGACATTCACGGTGGCCGCTAAATTCATACAAGTGTTGGTTGGGATGTATACAACCGCATCTGCTCGATCAATTAAAGCCTGTTCAATGGATCCGTCTTCTGGGCCAAAAATATAAAACGTCCGAGGCGGGTGAATAAATTCCGGCAAAGGTTGTGCTCCCTCAACCAATTCTACGCACACAATTTTTATGTCCTTGGGTATATGTTCCAAAAAAGAATCAACAGCAGTCAAGGGTATGTGTTGAATAGCATTTTTAGTATCAGTTTGAAATTTCACGGCGCGGTCAAAACGATCACCTGTATAAAATACCTCTTTGGCGTCATAACAATTGGCAGCACGCATCACGGCGCCTATATTTGAAGGGCTCTTGGGGTTGCAAATACCGATAATGGCGATGTCACTTGGAGTATTCATTTATTTAATCTGAAAATGGAATCGGCGCAGCTTATCCCGCTTTGCTTGGGTGTCAATTGTGAAGACTAATTCCAGATAGCTGGGGGATTTTTGCTAGAATCTCTCCCTCATGAATTCCAGCAGGTCAGCCAGTGTCCTTTTCCCCTTATCAAGCCCCGGTTTTTGAGCGTCGCGCGGTAATTTCGTTGGCGGCACTTTATAGCTTTCGCATGTTGGGTTTGTTTATGTTGCTGCCCGTGCTGTCCTTGTATGGCACCAGTTACCAGCAGCAAACCCCTTTTTGTTGGGCGTGGCGCTGGGGCTTATGGTTTTAGCCAGGCATTATTGCAAATTCCGTTTGGGGTTTTGTCGGATCGGTTGGGGCGTCGGCCTCTGATTATTTTAGGATTGTTGTTGTTTGTCGGCGGTAGTGTGGTTGCTGCTCTGGCCGATTCGGTTTATGGATTAATCCTCGGGCGATTTTTACAAGGTGCGGGAGCTATTTCGGCGGTAGTCATGGCACTGTTGAGTGATCTCACTTCAGATGAAAGTCGCACTAAAGCTATGGCGAGTATCGGTGCCTCTATGGGTTTGTCGTTTGTAGTGGCGATGAGCCTGGGGCCAATGTTGGCGGCTTGGGCTGGCGTGAGTGGGATATTTTGGGTGACGGCATTTTTGGGTGTGATAGGGATAGTCATTTTCTGGTTTTGGGTGCCTCATGTTTCAACTGTGGCTCGCCCCAAGCGTGATGCCTTGGCGGTGCCACAATTAATTTGGTTTACGTTTAAACACAAAGAATTATTGCGATTAAATTTGGGTATTTTTGTATTACATTTTGTGTTGATGGCCAACTTTGTTGCTTTGCCGTTGGTGTTGCAAAGTCATTGGTTTATTGCGCGCGATCATCACGGATTTATTTATCTGCCTTTGTTATTAATTGCATTCGCTTTAGCTGTTCCGCAAATTATCATCGCTGAGAAAAAACGAAAAATTCGCAGCGTATTTTTGTTCTCTATTGGTTTAATTGCCTTCGCTGAGTTGGGGTTGATGTTGTTGCCATCTGTCTGGATTGGATTGTTGGTGCTGTTTATTTTTTTTGTAGGTTTCAATGTTCTCGAAGCAACGCAACCTTCGTTGGTCAGCAAAATTGCACCTGCAGGTTCCAAGGGTACTGCGACGGGCATTTATGCCACTTGTCAGGTAATGGGTGTGTTTTTGGGGGGCGTGGTGGGCGGTTGGCTTGTGCAGCACCAAGGTGTAGATAAAGTGTTTTTACTGGGCGGTATCGGTTGCCTTATTTGGTTATTGATCGCTTGGAAAATGGAACCTCCGCAATTCCTTGCCGGTGTATTAATTCCCTTGCCGGAAAATTATCGCACTGATCTTGCTGAGCGCTTGGCCGATGTGAAAGGTGTGGCAGAGGTGTTGATTGTCGATTCAGAACAAACTGCCTATCTCAAAGTAGATCAACAATTAGTTGACCGTAAAACTCTGGCGGCAATTGTGGATGCTGAGCGAAATCGGTAAAACCTATGGTATTAATAATCAACGATGCAGTGGTGTTGTCAGAAGACGAAATTGAGTGCACCGCTATTTGTTCGCAGGGTTCTGGTGGACAAAATGTCAATAAAGTTTCTTCTGCAATCCATTTGCGTTTTGATATTCTGTCATCAACTTTGCCTGATTTTTATAAGCAGCGTTTGCTTGAGTTGCAAGATAAGCGGCTAACTAAAGATGGCATTATTATCATAAAAGCACAGCGTTTCAGAACCCAAGAAAAAAACCGTGAAGATGCTCTGCTACGTCTGGTTGAATTAATTCGTAGTGCAACCCTCATTCAAAAATCGAGAAGACCTACTCGTCCGAGCAAAGCCGCCAAAGCGCGGCGTACTGACAGCAAAATTTTGCGCGGTAAAGTGAAATCATTGCGCGGGAAGGTTGATGTTTAGTCAGGCTGTAACGATTACCAACAAAAACTTCAGGCGCTGACTTTTGCTGGCATTGGACTTGGGGTAGAGTGGCGTTCCGGTTTGCCGGGCAAATAAGCCGCCAACATAATTTCAGAAGGCGGATAAACGATTAATCAAGAGAAGAGGAAAGAGATATGGCGCGCGGTGTTAATAAAGTCATTTTGATTGGTAATGTTGGGCAAGATCCCGAAGTAAAGTACATGCCATCAGGCGGTGCAGTCACCAATATCAGTGTGGCGACCAGTGAAAGCTGGAAGGATAAAAACAGCGGTCAAATGCAGGAACGTACCGAATGGCATCGTGTGGTGATGTTCAATCGTTTAGGCGAAATCGCCGGTGAATTTTTACGCAAAGGCAGCAAGGTTTATATCGAGGGTTCTTTGCGTACTCGTAAATGGCAAGGGCAAGACGGTTCAGATCGTTACACCACTGAAATCGTTGCCGATCAAATGCAAATGTTGGATGGTCGTGGCGAAGGCGCCAATACGGGCGGCAATCAAGGTGGATACCAAGGTGGTTATGAGGCGCCACAAAATACGGGTGGCGGAAGGCCGGCCAGTAACAATCAGAATGCTGCCCCGCAGAATCAAGGTAACTATTCCAATCAAACTCCTCCGCCTTCAATGGATAGTTTTGATGACGATATTCCGTTCTAATTACAAACTAAAAGCCTCCATATGGGGGCTTTTTTGTAATCCAGTGTTCCAGGTTATCCGGGGCCAAGTTTTGTTCTTGTCTCGCCTGAACAAAACCTACTTCAACTCTGTATAATCGGCGCTCCTTGCGGCCGGCTTGAAATTTCTTCTGTTGGCCCCACCTTGTCTTGACCACAGGAAGCTTATTCGTGAATTTTTTTGTTTTTATCGCCCAGGAGTGGATCCTGGTCAGTGTGTTGATTGTGTTGGTCTATTTGTATTACTGGCGAGAACGTACCAAGAGCGGATTGCCCCTATCAGCTCACGAGGTCACGCTGTTGTTAAACAAAGATGCCGCCATAGTGGTGGATCTGCGCGAATCCGGGGACTTTCGTGCGGGGCATATAGTGAATTCGCTGAACATCCCTTACAGTCGAATCATTACTGACACCTCTGAATTATCATCGCATAAAGATAAAATTATCGTGTTGGTGGATAAGCTTGGGCAGCACGCGGGTGCTGCTGGCCGCAAACTGGATAAAGAGGGTTATCAGGTTCGTCGGTTAAGTGGTGGTATTTCCGAATGGCAGGCGCAAAATTTGCCCTTGGTAAAAGGCAAAAAGACCTAATAGGAAATGAGGTTGTTTTTGATGAGGTAGCTTCAATGTCACGCGTAATTATGTATACCACGGCTATTTGCCCTTATTGCAATAACGCCAAAAAATTATTGCAGCAAAAGGGTGTGACATGGGAAGAAATTCGTGTTGACAGCCAACCAGGATTGCGTGAAGAAATGATAGAAAAGAGCGGTCAGCGTACAGTGCCGCAAATTTGGATAAATGATTTTCATGTGGGTGGATTTACTGATCTTTGGGCTTTGGATAAAGCTGGAAAATTAGATCCTCTGCTGAAGGCTCAATAATTTTTTTGATAACGAGATTTTTATGACTGAAGAAAACAATCAGGCTGCATCTACAGCAGAAAATAGTCCGGCATTTGCTATTCAGCGAATTTATTTGAAAGATATTTCTTTTGAAACCCCCATGGGAATTGAGGCGTTTACTAAAGCTTATAAACCTGCAATTCAGCAAGATATGAATATTCAGGTAGCACCAGTGAGTGAGGGTTTATTTGAGGTGACTCTATTCTTAACCATCACCGCGCGTCTTGAAAATCGTGCTGTATTTTTGGTTGAAATTAAGCAAGCCGGTTTATTTGCTATTAACGGTGTTGAGCCCGGACAATTGACCCATCTGATTCACTCAGCCTGTCCTGAAATATTGTTCCCTTATGCGCGTGAAGCTATAGATGGCATCATCACTCGCGGTGGATTTCCTCCTTTAATGTTGCCACCGATTAATTTCGATGCCATGTTTGCTCAGGCTGTTATGGCGGCAAAAGAACAGGCGGCTAAAGCAGAGTCCCCTGAAACTATCAACTAAGATTCGATCATGTCATTTGATCAAACACAGATCGATTTGTTGGTAAAAAAAATACCGGATCTGTGTTTTGATCTAAATGTGGATTCGGCTTGGTTGCATGATCAAGATGTTCAGTCCTACTTAAACTTTTACAAGCTTCAGTTTCAATCAGACTTTCCCAAGTTACGCCATGGCTTTGGTGCTATTCAGGCAAATGGCTTTCGTGTGGCTACACACTATTGGCTGCCAGAAAATCCCAAAGGCACATTGTTCATTATGCATGGTTATTACGATCATTCGGGGTTGTTTACCAATGCGATTCGTTTGGGTTTGGAGCAAAATTTTGCTGTATTGATATTTGACTTGCCAGGTCATGGGCTGAGCGACGGTGAAAAAATATCAATTGATTCATTTGATAATTATGGTGATGTGTTAAATAGCGTTTTGCTTTTTTCGCATAAATACTTGCCGCCGCCATTTTTGGCTTGGGGGCAGAGTACGGGTGGCGCAATTCTGTTAAATCATTTGTGGCGATATGAAAAAACGAAGCAATCTCCCGTGCAGTTTGCGAAACGTATTTTATTTGCGCCGTTGATATTGCCGCGCGATTGGAAAAAAGGTCGTCGCCTTTACTGGCTAATACATAAATTTATCAAACGCATTCATCGCAAGCCGTCAGAAAGCTCACACGACAAAAATTTCTTAAATTTCGTTGATTCTCAAGACCCCCTACAAACTCATTATCTTTCCGTACCCTGGGTTGGTGCCATGAAAGCTTGGGATGAACAATGCCAGCAATTTCCAGCCTTGGAAAATGAAATCTTGATCGTTCAGGGTTCGGGTGATCGAACAGTAGATTGGCAATACAATTTAAAACAATTAAAGCGCTTATTGCCCAATTCAACTATCGAGATGATCGAAGGCGCAGGCCATCAATTAATTAATGAAATGCCCGAATACAGACAAATCGCTTTTGCAAAAGTGGTTGATTATTTATCCAATTAATACGATTTAAGGGGAATATTTTGCAGCGTCAATTGAAAGATTATTTACTCATTTTAATCAAAGGGCTGTGTATGGGCGCTGCGGATGTGGTTCCTGGTGTTTCTGGAGGCACTATCGCATTTATCACAGGAATTTATGATGAGTGGTTAAATTCACTAAAGCGATGCACGCCAGCTGTGTTGTTGATGCTCAAACGTGACGGCATTAAAAAACTTGGGAATACATCAACGGCAATTTTTTGGTTGCACTTTTTGGTGGCATTTTAATTAGCTTGAAAACCTTTGCTGCTGTTGTTTTATTTGCTATGGATGCTTATCCCATATTGGTTTGGGCATTTTTCTCTGGCTTGGTGGCGGCCTCTATTTATTTATTGGTTCGTGAACAGCGAGGATGGGGAGTTCTTGAATTCATAGGTTTATTATTTGGAACCGCATTCATTCTCACTATTTCTTATATGGCGCCATCGCAATTACCTGCACATGGTTGGATTTTGTTTTTAGGTGGCTTTGTTGCCATCTGCGCAATGATCCTTCCTGGAATTTCAGGTAGTTTTATTTTGTTGCTGGTTGGTTTGTATCCGGTATTTTTGCAAGCCATCCATCATTTGGAAATCGTCAAATTATTATGGTTTGGTGCAGGTTGCATTACCGGGCTTGTAGTGTTTTCACGTTTTTTATTGTGGTTATTAAATTCGTATCATTCGCAAACACTTGCAGTATTAATTGGATTTTTAATTGGTTCTCTCAGCGTCACCTGGCCTTGGAAGCAATCATTGCTAACAACGGTCGATAGCCATGGCAGAACAGTAGTGCTGCAGCAAGAAAATTTAAATCCGTTGAATTATTTGACGGTTACAGGTAATGAACCAGTGATTATATGGGCGATTGTCTGGGCATTAGTAGGTGTAGGATTGGTTGCGGGTGTTGAGCTGACGGCGAACTGGCTGAAGAAAAAACACTCTAAGGTGTGAGTTACACAGAAGGGCGCAATGCGCCCTCCATTCACAAAAAATTAAAACAGCACGCGACAACGAATTGTTCCTGAAATTGCTTTTAGTTGTTCCAAAGCGGTCTCACTGTATTCACCGTTAATATCCACCACGACATAGCCAACTTTGTCATTGGTTTGTAAATATTGTGAGGCGATATTAATTTGGTTGTCGGAAAATATTTTGTTGATTGCAGACAAAATCCCGGGAACGTTGGCGTGAACGTGTAATAAGCGATGTGCATCTGGATGTCCTGGCAATGCCACTTCGGGAAAGTTGACTGAGCTGGTGGTGGTGCCATTGTCGGAATATTTAATTAATTTTTCAGCGACTTCCACACCGATATTTTCTTGCGCTTCCATTGTCGAGCCGCCGATATGCGGTGTCAAAAGTACATTATCCAAACCGCGAAGCGGGCTGATGAATTCATCATCATTGGCTTTGGGTTCTTCGGGGAATACGTCGATGGCGGCACCGGATAAATGTTTGGTTTTGATGGCATTGGCTAATGCATCAATATCCACAACTGTTCCGCGTGATGCATTAATTAAAATTGCGCCTTTTTCATTAAGCCAATTTCACGTGCACTAATCATATCTTGTGTCGATAGCGTCTCTGGTACGTGCAAACTCACAATGTCAGAGGTTTTTAATAAATCATCCAGTTCGCGAATTTGTGTGGCATTGCCTAAAGGTAATTTAGTGACCACATCAAAAAATTGCACTTTCATTCCCAAGCTTTCAGCCAATACACTGGTTTGACTGCCAATTGAACCGTAACCAATCAGGCCTAAAGTTTTGCCGCGAATTTCGTAAGAACCTATTGCTGATTTGTCCCAGCCTCCGCGATGGCAAACGGCATTTTTTTGCGGAATATTGCGCAACAATAAAATCGCTTCAGCAATGACTAGCTCTGCAACTGAGCGAGTATTTGAAAATGGTGCGTTGAAAACAGCAACGCCATATTCTTGCGCTGCTTTCAAATCGACTTGATTGGTGCCGATACAAAAGCAACCCGCTGCAATTAATTTGGGTGCGTTTTCAAATACGCGACGGGTCAATTGGGTGCGTGAACGTAAACCGACAAAATGGGCATCTTGAATTTTCTGGATAAGCGCATCTTCATCCAAAGCTGTTTTCAAATATTCAATATTGGTGTAACCCTGTTGGTTGAGTGTATTAACTGCAGACTGATGCACGCCCTCCAATAACAAAAATTTGATTTTGCTTTTATCTAACGAGGTTTTGCTCATGGGAAACTCCTAAAGGTGGGGAATTCGCGGCACATCCAAGCTGGATGGCAAGGGCAGAGGGCCCTGAAAATGGCGCGCATCATACCACTAAGGCGCTGGTTTTTCTGCCTGTAAGCTAAGATCCAAAATACAGGGCACCCAATATCTGTGGATGTTTTGCCCCAGTAACATTGCA
Organism: Cellvibrio sp.; assembly: GCA_016712405.1. Classification (GTDB taxonomy): domain Bacteria; phylum Pseudomonadota; class Gammaproteobacteria; order Pseudomonadales; family Cellvibrionaceae; genus Cellvibrio. The sequence goes on from JADJRD010000002.1 coordinate 237,534, forward strand.
GATATTGCCTGGCTTATTTTCCATGCGCCTGTAAGCCAGCCATGCAAATGCCATAGCTTCTATCCATTGAGGGTCAATACCAAGTTTGGCCGTGGAAAAGACTGGGTTGGGGGCAAGTAAATACTCTAATCTACCCATTAATAATGGGTTAAATACACCTCCGCCGCAGACAAAAATTTCTTTATGGGTTGGGCTTAATTGGTTAATGGAGTTCGCAATAGTTATTGCGGTGAGTTCAAGCAGAGTTCGTTGAACATCAACTACCGCAACCATTTGATTGAGGCTTTCTAGTCGATGTTGCAGCCAAGATAAATTAAACATTTCCCGGCCGGTGCTTTTGGGTGGAGGTCGATGAAAAAAATCATCGGATAATAATAAATCCAACAAAGGCTTATTTAATTTCCCTTCGGTTGCCCAGGCGCCATTTCTATCAAATCCTTGCTGCAAATGTTGATAGATCCAAGCATCCAATAGGACATTTCCTGGGCCTGTATCAAAGCCAATGACTTCAGATTCCAATTCTGATTGTGGCAGCCAGGTAATGTTTGCCATGCCGCCAATATTGACTATGGCCCGATCGATTTTTTCAGTTGAAAAGACCGCTCGATGAAAGGCAGGAACCAAGGGGGCGCCCTGCCCGCCGGCGGCTATGTCGCGACGGCGAAAGTCCGCAACAGTTGTAATGCCGGTTTTTTCAGCAATGATATTGGGGTCGCCAATTTGTATCGTAAAAGGATGGGGGCTTGGAGATGGCCTATGACGAATGGTTTGCCCGTGGCTGCCAATTGCGATAATCAGTTTTGGTGAAATATGGGTAATTGACAATAACTCCAGCACGGCATTTGCAAACGCATTCCCTAGTTGATGATCAAGATGTCCCAGTTGATCAATGCTCCCTTTTTGTGGGTCGGCAAGCTGATGAATTTGTTGCCTAAGTTCTGTTGAAATGGGTGTGCTGTGACTGGCGATTAATTCGATTTTTGGATGGGTGCTGATCAGTGCCACATCAATTGCATCCGAACTGGTGCCGGACATAATGCCTATGTAAAAACCTGGGTCATTCATCAATGCAAGTTGTTTGAAGTCGGGGCGTCTGCCATGGCCAATTGCGAAGAGCCCAATTCATTTAATTTGGCTAGTAGGGGCAGAATGGTCGCATTGAAAAGCGCTATTTCTGATGGGTTTATGCCAGTTGCTTTAGGTAGCGGTACAGTCACTGGGTTGCGAACTTGTCCATTCATGTGAAATTCATAATGCAGGTGCGGGCCAGAGGCTAATCCAGTTGAACCCACATAACCGATCACGTCACCTTGGCTGACTTTGGTTCCCACTCGCATGCCCTTGGCAAATGCATTCATATGGCCATACAAGGTTTCAATACCTTGACCGTGTTGAATCATGATGCAGTTGCCATAACCCCCTTTTCTACCGGCAAAACTAATTTTCCCATTGCCGGTTGAGCGTATAGGGGTGCCGCGTGCGGCCGCATAGTCTGTACCTTTGTGCGCGCGAATAATATGAAGTACTGGGTGTTTGCGATTCAAGCTGAAGTGAGAGCTGATACGTGCAAACTCAATGGGCGAACGTAAAAAGGCTTTGTGCATGCCTTTACCTTCTGGTGTGTAATAACTGGTATTGCCTTCTTTGTCGGTGTAGCGAACAGCTTTGTAGGTTTTATTGGTGTTGGTAAATTCAGCGGCAAGAATTTTTCCGGTACCAATCATTTTGCCGTCCAAATATAGCTCTTCGTACATGACTTTGAATGAGTCGCCTTTTTGAATATCCAAAGCAAAATCAATATCCCAGCCAAAAATATTTGCCATATCCATGGTCAATGCATTAGGAATGCCCGCGCGTTTTCCTGCCATAAAGAGCGAGCTGGTGATGACGGCCTGATGGAAGGTTAACCGGGCGTCAGGTTGCAATTTGATTTTTTCGGTAGAAAAGGTTTTTTCGCTGGTACGAGTGAAGCTCACACTGTCCAGTTGATTGATTGAATATTTCAGGCCTTGTAATTTTCCTTCTTCAACTAAAAATGCCAGTCCTTGTCCTGGGCGAATTCTTCGTAAGTCTTTGGCATCAGGTGCTGTTTTGGTTAATTCGTAGATATCTTTATCATTAAGTCCAGCGCGACGAAAGAGAATTGAGAGGTTGTCGCCAGATTGGATTTGATATTCTTGCCATTGGGGGCCTTGCGGTTCAATGACAGTTTGCTCGGCAACTGAGCTAATTTCCGGGATCTGAGTTGCGATTGGCTGATCAATAGTGACAAGTCCGGTGTCTTGAACTTGGGTTTCATCCGGTGAAAGTGAAACAAAAGAGATCAGCGCAGCGGTGAGTAAACTGGCGGCAACCAAGTGACGGCGAGGAATCCAAGAAAAGACAAGCTGTATAAATTGTCTATTAGGGTGGCTAGTCTTCGGCATTCTGGAGACCATACGTCAAAAATTAAAAAAGGATGAGACTT
>JADJRD010000002.1:245000-321847 GCA_016712405.1 Cellvibrio sp.
AAGTGGAAAACGATGTGGGAAGGCTTAGACAGCTAGGAGGTTGGCTTAGAAGCAGCCACCCTTTAAAGAAAGCGTAATAGCTCACTAGTCGAGTCGGCCTGCGCGGAAGATGTAACGGGGCTCAAACTGGTAACCGAAGCTGCGGCTACATACTCTGTATGTGGGGTAGGGGAGCGTTCTGTAAGCCTGCGAAGGTGTGTTGAGAAGCATGCTGGAGGTATCAGAAGTGCGAATGCTGATATGAGTAACGATAATGAGGGTGAAAAACCCTCACGCCGGAAGACCAAGGGTTCCTGTCCAACGCTAATCGGGACAGGGGTTAGTCGGCCCCTAAGGCGAGGCAGAAATGCGTAGTCGATGGGAAACAGGTTAATATTCCTGTACCTCTTTTACTGCGATGGGGGGGACGGAGAAGGCTAGAGCAGCACGGCGTTGGTTGTCCGTGTTTAAGGTCGTAGGCTGGGTGCTTAGGTAAATCCGGGCGCCTAAGGCTGAGAACTGATGACGAGTGTTCCTCGGAACACGAAGTGCTTGATGCCATGCTTCCAAGAAAAGCCTCTAAGCTTCAGGTAAAAAGAGACCGTACTCCAAACCGACACAGGTGGTCAGGTAGAGAATACCAAGGCGCTTGAGAGAACTCGGGTGAAGGAACTAGGCAAAATGGCACCGTAACTTCGGGAGAAGGTGCGCCGGTGTTGGTGAAGGACTTGCTCCGTAAGCTGACGTCGGTCGAAGATACCAGGCCGCTGCAACTGTTTATTAAAACACAGCACTCTGCAAACACGTAAGTGGACGTATAGGGTGTGACGCCTGCCCGGTGCCGGAAGGTTAATTGATGGGGTTAGCGAAAGCGAAGCTCTTGATCGAAGCCCCGGTAAACGGCGGCCGTAACTATAACGGTCCTAAGGTAGCGAAATTCCTTGTCGGGTAAGTTCCGACCTGCACGAATGGCGTAATGATGGGGGAGCTGTCTCCACCCGAGACTCAGTGAAATTGAAATCGCGGTTAAGATGCCGTGTTCCCGCGGCTAGACGGAAAGACCCCGTGAACCTTTACTGTAGCTTTGCACTGAACTTTGAACCTATCTGTGTAGGATAGGTGGGAGGCTTTGAAGTCGAGACGCTAGTTTCGATGGAGCCGTCCTTGAAATACCACCCTGGTATGTTTGAGGTTCTAACCTAGGCCCGTTATCCGGGCTGGGGACAGTGTATGGTGGGCAGTTTGACTGGGGCGGTCTCCTCCCAAAGAGTAACGGAGGAGCACGAAGGTTGGCTAATCCTGGTCGGAAATCAGGAGGTTAGTGTAATGGCACAAGCCAGCTTGACTGCGAGACAGACACGTCGAGCAGGTACGAAAGTAGGTCATAGTGATCCGGTGGTTCTGTATGGAAGGGCCATCGCTCAACGGATAAAAGGTACTCCGGGGATAACAGGCTGATACCGCCCAAGAGTTCACATCGACGGCGGTGTTTGGCACCTCGATGTCGGCTCATCACATCCTGGGGCTGAAGCCGGTCCCAAGGGTATGGCTGTTCGCCATTTAAAGTGGTACGCGAGCTGGGTTTAGAACGTCGTGAGACAGTTCGGTCCCTATCTGCCGTGGGCGTTGGAGATTTGAGAAGAGTTGTTCCTAGTACGAGAGGACCGGAATGAACGCACCTCTGGTGTTCGGGTTGTCATGCCAATGGCATTGCCCGGTAGCTATGTGCGGACGGGATAAACGCTGAAAGCATCTAAGCGTGAAGCCTCCTTCAAGATTAGATCTCCCTGAGACTTTAAGTCTCCTGTAGAGCCGTTGAAGACTACGACGTTGATAGGTTGGGTGTGGAAGCGTCGCGAGGCGTTGAGCTAACCAATACTAATTGCTCGTGCGGCTTGACCATATAACAGAATCAACTGTTTATGATCAACACAGATTATGAATACACGCAGGACGTTAAGTGAAATATCTCAATAGAGATAGAGCGATACACAAAACATCAACAGCTAATACTTTACACTTCACCACCCTATTTGAGATCGATATGGCAGGATCTAACAGTTAACCCTGTAAAACATCCATTAAGACCTTATCACTCATAACGAATTGCTTGACGACCATAGAGAGTTGGAACCACCTGATCCCATCCCGAACTCAGAAGTGAAACGACGCATCGCCGATGGTAGTGTGGGGCTTCCCCATGTGAGAGTAGGTCATCGTCAAGCACCTAATACTAACCGCCCGATTTAACATCGGGCGGTTTTTTTTGACTGAAGGTTTAAACTTCTAAACCTTATCTGGATATTCACGCATCATTCTGTTTAGATGTGACCAAACTCTGATGTCTTGTTCAAAAAGCTTATGTCCATATCTACCGGAATTTTAACCATTAACCTGGATGCGATTGCATCGAACTGGCGTTTTTTATCCAAACTCGCTGCATCATCCGAAGTGGCTGCGGTTATTAAAGCTAATGCCTATAGTGTTGGTGCAAAGACTGTTGCTGAAAATTTGTTTCAAGCTGGTTGTCGATCTTTTTTTGTAACAACGCTTGAAGAGGCGTTCGACATAAAATCTGTTTTACCTGAATCTGCGGAAATTTATATTCTGGGTGGTGTGCGTAACGGCGACGAAAATGTATTTGAAAGGGAAAAATTTATTCCCGTTATCTTTTCAGTCGAAATGCTGCGCAGATGGAAAAAATATGCCTATCAGCAAGGGGCAAGACTAAAAACAGCCATTAAAGTCGATACAGGGATGTCTCGTTTTGGTATCCAGTTTGAAGAGTTTATAGCTGAGCTGGAGTCTTCAGCTACGAATGATATAAATTTAGTTTTGTATATTAGCCACTTGGCTTGTGCAGATGATAATGCGTACTCGCTGAATAAGCAGCAAAAAGAAAAATTTGAATCTCTCAATAAAAAAGTTAAGTCCATTTATCCAAATGTAAAATCTAGCCTGGCCAATTCATCTGGAATTTTTCTGGGCAGTGAATGGCAGTTCGATTTGGTTCGTCCTGGCGCCGCGCTTTATGGGATCAATCCTCATTCTAATTTAGCTAATCCTTTGCGCCCTGCTATTAATTTACGACTGCCTGTACTGCAAATTAAAACAATCGAAATGCAGGCCACTGTTGGCTATTCAGCGACAGCAAGTGTTAATTCCGGCTCGCGCCTGGCTGTTGTTGCAGGCGGTTATGCGGATGGGATTCATAGAACCTTGGGTGAAAAGCCTCAAGGTTATTGTTGTGGGCAATTGGTTGAAGCAATCGGGCGCGTATCTATGGATACCACTATTTTCGATGTTTCATCAGTCAATGCATCTGACGAAATGATTTTGGAATCCGGTATAGAGGTTATTGGCGATTGCATAACCTTAGATGATTTAACTCGAAAAAATAAATCATTGGGTTATGAGGTTCTAACCAGCATGGGCTCACGTTATCGGCGCATATATGTGAGAAAACAATAATGTCCGCTTTTGATTCTGTAGAGTGGACACGAATAACGGATTTAATTGATTTGTTGTCCGATGGTGAATGCCACTCGGGAGAACAGCTCGGGTTGTCTCTTGCAATCAGTCGTGCAGGTGTTTGGAAATACATCAAAAAAATTGAACAACTTGGCGTCTGTATTGAATCCATCAAGGGGAAAGGATACAAGTTGAAAAACGGTTTGCATCTTCTTGATTTGAAAAAAATTGGAGGATTGCTAACTCCGTTGGCGAAAGACAATATTGCTGCTTTGGATTTGTTTTCGATAATTAATTCCACCAATACCTATTTACTTAATCAAAAAAACATTCGCGGGAAGGTTTGTCTTGCTGAGTTGCAAACAGAGGGGCGCGGTCGTCGTGGACGACAATGGGTAAGCCCTTTTGGCAGAAATATCTATTTATCCATAGGTTGGAGTTTTGAGTCGGGCGTGTCGGCTGCACAGGGATTAAGTCTAGCCGTAGGTGTGGCCATCGTTGAGGTTTTAAATCAGTATCAAATAAACGGTTTGTATTTGAAGTGGCCAAATGATGTTGTGATAAAAAATAGTGAATCCGATGAATATAAAAAATTGGCGGGCATTCTCATCGAGTTGCGAGGTGATGTTTCTGGAGATTGTGATCTCATAATTGGTGTAGGATTAAATTTTGAAATGGAAATTGCTCATGGTATTGATCAGCCTTGGATTAGTTTGAGTCAGGTATCTGAACATAAGTTGCCGGATAGAAATACAGTTGTTGCAGAACTAATAAGTAAAATAATTCAGTTGCTTGTGGGGTATGAGCGTCACACGTTTGCGCACTATCGAGAATCTTGGGGGGCGGTTAATATCCATATGCACAAGAGGATTAGTACGCTTCAGGGTAAAGAATTGATTGAAGGAGTATGTTGTGGCGTCACCGATGAAGGGGCATTGATTTTATTGAAAGACTCTGGTGAAACATTAATTGTCAGCGGCGGCGAAATATCAATTAGGGGATTATCATGATTTTGGAGATGGATTTTGGAAATTCACGAATTAAGTGGCGACTGCGAGACGGGCAGAATGTAATTTCCCGAAGTGCTGTTGCGCGCGAAAAGGGATTAGCGGAAATCAAATCAGCTATTCAAAATAATATTAAAAGTGTTAACGCTGTTTGGGTGGCGAGTGTTTTGGATGAAAATGCTAAAGCTTGGATAAATTTTTGGGTAAGAAAAAATATAGGCGTTACTCCTGTGTATGCCATTAGTAAAACAGAAGTGGCGGGTGTGTTTAATGGTTATGATGATCCAGGGCGATTGGGCGTGGATCGATGGTTGGCAATGATTGCGGCCTTCAATAGATGCCGCACTGCCTGTATCGTAATTTCATCAGGCACTGCATTGACTGTTGATCTTATTGATCGGGGTGGCCGGCATCTGGGAGGGTATATTGTGCCGGGCTGGAATACATCTATGGTCGCACTAAATCAAAATACGCAATTAATTAATGTTAAGGAGCTTAAAGTCTCGAAATTAGAGCCTGGCACCTATACCCAATCGGCAGTCGTTCATGGGCTTAGTGCTTGTTATGTCGGGTTAATTCAAAATGCTATAACACAACTTACGGCACAGACTGGAGTGAGTGATCACACTATTCTGGCTACAGGTGGTGAGGCTGGCCGTTTGCTGGATTTTTTTCCTGATATTCAGGTGCATGAAGAATTGATTTTAGATGGTTTGGCGTATTGCTTGGTTTAAATATAAGGTACGGAATCTATGCGTTCAATTTTTATTGTTTTAATAATCGCCAACATTGGTCTATTCATGCATCAATATCTGATGGTAGGTGGTAAAGAATCGATATCAGTTGGTCAGCAGCTTGATCTCAAGGAGGAAGGTGAAAGATTGGAGTTTCTTGCAGAAAAAAAATCCGGAAGAGTGACAAAAAGAAAAAGGCCAATCGCGGAAGAGTCGATCAATGATGTAGGCGAGAAAAATATCGGTGAAAATCCCATGTGCAGTATGGTGGGTCCGTTTGAGCAATTAATTCGTGCTGAGTTTTTGGTAGAGCGATTGAAGTCGCTAAGTGTGGAGTCTGTGATTACACCAGTGGAGCGGATTGAGGGCAGTGTATTTTGGGTCTATTTACAGCCGGAGCTATCCCAGCAAGATGCATTGATGCGTTTGTATGAGTTACAAAAAAAGAATATTGAAAGTTACATCATTACAAAGGGTGAGTTGGATCGTGGGATTTCTTTTGGTCAGTATGCGGAAAGGGTTGATGCTGAATTGCGTGCAGATGAGATTAAAAAACAGGGATATGAGCCGCAAATAAAAGAAATGAAAAAGACTGTAAATGAGACTTGGGTGACTTTATCCCCCTTGGCTGCTGAAAAAATAAGCGAAAGTGTCTGGTTGGACATTTTAAGTGCAGAAGCGGCTCTTGAGAGAAGACAAAATTTTTGTATAAGTGTTGCTTCTCAATAAATGTTTCTCTAGAATTCCGCCTCCACATTAGGGCGTGGTTAAAAGGCTGGCGTAGCTCAGTAGGTAGAGCAGCTGACTTGTAATCAGCCGGTCGGGGGTTCAATTCCTCTCGCCAGCTCCATTTGACAGCGAGATCTAGTGTAAATAGTTGAGCGCAAAGGGCTTAACGATGCTGAAAAGCATGCAGCAGGGGTTCCCGAGCGGCCAAAGGGATCAGACTGTAAATCTGACGCGTGAGCTTCGATGGTTCGAATCCATCCCCCTGCACCAATTAGGCAAGCTCTGCATATAGTTGTGCTTGATAGATTAGTCAGTGTTGAGTGAATGGCTAAATCTGGGTTAACTGGTTTTGCGCGGGCATAGTTCATTGGTAGAACCTCAGCCTTCCAAGCTGATGAGGCGGGTTCGATTCCCGCTGCCCGCTCCAACTGGATTCAGGCTCATGTAGCTCAGCTGGTAGAGCACACCCTTGGTAAGGGTGAGGTCGGCAGTTCAAATCTGCTCATGAGCTCCATTTTTAATGCTGCCAGAGTTACCTCTTGCAGCTTTTTTGTCTGTGTTTTTTATTAACGTCTGAGGAGGCGCTCGCAATGGCGAAGGAAAAGTTTGAACGTAACAAGCCCCACGTCAATGTGGGCACCATAGGTCACGTAGACCATGGCAAGACAACCCTGACTGCAGCTTTGACGAAAGTCTGTGCTGAGACTTGGGGTGGTAAATTCGTTGCTTATGACGGTATTGACAATGCACCGGAAGAGCGTGAGCGCGGTATTACAATCAATACTTCACGTAGAGTACGACTCAGCATCACGTCACTATGCGCACGTTGACTGCCCAGGCCACGCCGACTATGTGAAGAACATGATCACCGGTGCTGCCCAGATGGATGGCGCGATTCTGGTCTGTGGTGCGACCGACGGTCCAATGCCACAAACGCGTGAACACATTCTGTTGTCTCGCCAAGTGGGTGTTCCTTACATCGTCGTGTTCCTGAACAAAGCTGACCTGCTTGCAGAAGACTGCGGTGGTGTAGGCACTGACGAATACAACGAAATGTTGGAATTGGTTGAGATGGAATTGCGTGATCTGTTGAGCACCTATGAATTCCCAGGTGACGACACCCCAATTATCCCCGGATCTGCCCTGATGGCATTGAATGGTGAAGACGATAATGGCTTGGGTGTTTCGGCTGTACGTAAGTTGGTTGAAACTCTGGATAGCTACATTCCTGAGCCAGAGCGTGCAATCGATCAGCCATTCCTGATGCCTGTAGAAGACGTATTCTCTATCTCTGGTCGCGGTACTGTAGTGACTGGTCGTGTTGAGCGTGGCGTGATCAAAGTTGGCGAAGAGATTCAAATCGTTGGTATCACTGACACCCAAAAAACCACCTGTACTGGTGTTGAGATGTTCCGCAAGCTGCTCGACGAAGGTCGTGCTGGTGAGAACGTAGGTGTTCTGTTGCGCGGTACCAAGCGTGATGACGTACAGCGTGGTCAAGTATTGTGTAAGCCAGGTTCAGTGACTCCGCACACTCAATTCCAAGCAGAAGTTTATGTTCTGTCAAAAGATGAAGGTGGTCGTCATACTCCATTCTTCAAAGGTTACCGTCCACAGTTCTACTTCCGTACCACTGACGTTACCGGTTCTTGCGAACTGCCAGAAGGCGTTGAGATGGTAATGCCAGGTGACAACATTCAAATGGTTGTGACCTTGATTCACCCAATTGCGATGGAAGACGGTTTACGTTTCGCTATTCGTGAAGGTGGTCGTACTGTAGGTGCTGGCGTCGTTGCCAAAATCCTCAAGTAAGATAGGTAAATGATTTGGTGGCGTTTTAACGCCACCAATTTTTATTTTTAGGCCAGTAGTTCAATTGGTAGAGCACCGGTCTCCAAAACCGGGTGTTGGGGGTTCGAGTCCCTCCTGGCCTGCCAAGTATGAAGGGTTGTCAATGAGTATCGCAGCTGAAGAGAAGGTGTATCGTTTCGACGCTATCAAATGGTCGGTTGTGATTCTGTTGGTGGCTGTTGGCGTTTATGGAAATTCCTACTATTCAAGTGAATCCATACTTTATCGATTTATAGCTTTGATTTTGTTGGGTGCGGTCGCCTTAATGGTGGTGATTAATACAGCCAAGGGTGCGTCTGGGTTGGCCCTTGTTAAGGGGGCGGTGGTTGAGTGGCGAAAGGTGGTTTTTCCAACTCGCCAGGAAATCAACCAAACAACCATGCTGGTTTTGTTGGTGGTTGCTGTCACGGCCATTATTTTATGGCTGTTAGATATGATATTCGGCAAACTCTTTTCTTTAGTTATAGGGTAGGTGCTCATGGCAAAGCGTTGGTATGTGGTGCACGCCTATTCTGGATATGAGAAAAAGGTTGCGATCTCTTTAAAAGAGCGCGTAGCTCTTCATGGAATGGAAGAAAGTTTTGGAGATATTTTGGTTCCCACGGAAGAAGTTGTTGAAATGCGTGGCGGGCAAAAGCGCAAGAGTGAGCGTAAATTTTTTCCGGGATATGTTTTGGTGCAAATGGAGTTGAATGATGATACCTGGCATTTGGTGAAGGATACGCCCAGGGTGATGGGTTTTATTGGCGGCAAAGCAGATCAGCCTGCGCCTATCACCGAGAAAGAAGCAGAAGCTATTTTGCGTCGTGTTGATGATTCGATAGAGAAGCCAAGGCCTAAGACTATATTCGAACCGGGTGAAATGGTTCGCGTAACTGATGGTCCGTTTAATGATTTCAATGGTGTTGTAGAAGAAGTGAACTACGACAAAAACAAACTTCGCGTTGCGGTGTTAATTTTTGGTCGTTCTACGCCCGTTGAATTGGAATTTGGTCAGGTCGAAAAGACTTAAAAAAACTTTTTTGGTTGCCCTTCTTTGCTTCAGCGAAGAAGGGTTTTTATGTTCCAGCATTTCGCTGGATCGGGGAGCCTAAGACGATTGCTTTGCCTAAAGTAATTCGAGGCGCTATCACCCAAATGGGGGAGTAAAAAATGGCGAAGAAAGTAACCGCCTATGTCAAGTTGCAAGTTGCAGCTGGCAAGGCCAATCCAAGTCCACCAGTCGGTCCAGCGTTGGGTCAGCATGGTGTGAACATCATGGAATTCTGTAAAGCGTTCAATGCCCAGACTCAAGGTTTGGAAGTTGGCGCTCCTGTACCGGTAATTATCAGCGTGTACAGTGATCGCAGTTTTACCTTTGTAATGAAAACTCCACCGGCTTCTTTCTTGTTGAAGAAAGCTGCTGGGATCACTAGCGGAAGCGGTCGTCCTAATACTGTGAAAGTCGGTAAAGTGACTCGCGCTCAATTGGAAGCAATTGCAACAACCAAAATGGCTGATTTAACAGCAGCTGATATGGATGCTGCCGTGCGTACCATCGCTGGTTCTGCTCGTTCAATGGGCTTAGAGGTGGAGGGTTAATCACATGGCTAAACTTACCAAGCGTCAACGCGCTATGAGCGCAAAAATTGAGTCAGGCAAGCAATACTCTGTTGAAGAAGCTGTGGCTCTTTTGAAAGAATTATCAACCGTTAAGTTTTCTGAAACGGTTGATGTCTCAATCAATCTAGGGATTGATCCTCGTAAATCTGACCAGTCTGTGCGTGGTGCAACAACATTGCCTCATGGTAATGGCAAGCATGTTCGCGTTGCTGTTTTCACTCAAGGTGCCAACGCTGAAGCGGCTAAAGCTGCTGGTGCTGAATTTGTTGGTATGGATGAGTTGGCTGCTGAAGTTAAAGCAGGAAAAATGGATTTCGACGTGGTTATCGCCAGCCCTGATGCTATGCGCGTTGTGGGTCAATTGGGTCAAGTGCTCGGTCCTCGCGGCCTGATGCCAAACCCAAAAACGGGCACTGTAACTCCTGATGTTGTGACAGCAGTGAAAAATGCCAAAGCGGGTCAAGTTCGTTATCGCGCAGAGAAAGGCGGTATTGTTCATGGCGGCATCGGCAAAATTTCATTTGATGTTGTTGCAATCAAAGAAAACTTGGAAGCACTGGTTTCTGACTTGAAAAAAGCAAAACCATCTACTGCCAAAGGTATTTATCTCAAGAAAATTTCCTTGAGTACTACTATGGGTCCAGGTTTGGTAATCGATCAAGCTTCTCTGGCTGTTTAAGTCGGAAGCAAAAAGAACTTTGGGGTTCGTCTTATTTGTGTTCGCACAGATCAAGACGGGCCGTCAAAGACCGTAGGTGACTTGGGTTCAAGTCTTAATATGCAAGCCTACGCAGATGGTGACCCACTTCAGTTTTACTGAAAGACATCACCGAATAAATGCCTCAGTTTTGAAGTTTTCTTCGATTGATGAGGTTGAAAGTAACGACAGATTTATCTGTCAAAGCAGGAGAAATCCCGTGGCATTAGGACTCGAAGGTAAAAAAGCGATTGTCGCTGAGGTCCACGAAGCTGCCAAGAGTGCATTGTCCGCTGTGGTCGCCGATTCTCGCGGTGTAACAGTGGGTAAAATGACCTCTCTTCGCAAGCAAGCACGTGAGGCGGGCGTCTGGGTAAAAGTCGTTCGCAACACCCTTGCTCGTCGCGCTGTACAAGGCACTGCCTATGAATGTCTTTCTGACAAATTTGTAGGCCCAACTTTGATCGCATTCTCTACTCAGCATCCAGGTGCTGGTGCGCGTATCCTTCAGGATTTCGCCAAAGAAAATGAAAAGTTCGAAGTGAAAGCTGCTGCGTTCGAAGGTGAAGTAGTTAGTCTCGCTATGTTGGCAACCTTGCCGACTTACGACGAAGCTATTGCTCGCTTGATGAGTGTGATGAAAGAAGCGGCTGCCGGCAAATTGGTTCGTACCATTGCTGCTATTCGTGACCAAAAAGAAACACAAGCTGCCTAATTACAGGTGGTTTGCTTAGCAATTAATGAGCATAACTGCTCCCGACTATAGGAATTGAGACATGTCTCTGACTAAAGAAGATATCATCAACGCTATCGCAGAACTTTCTGTTAAAGAAGTTGTTGAATTAATTTCTGCAATGGAAGAAAAATTCGGTGTAAGCGCTGCTGCAGCTACTGTTGCTGTTGCCGCTGGTCCAGCTGCTGCTGTTGAAGAGCAAACTGAATTCACCGTAATGCTTTCATCTGTAGGCGATAAAAAAGTAAACGTCATTAAAGCTGTTCGTGAATTAACTGGTCTTGGCTTGAAAGAAGCGAAAGATCTGGTTGAAGCAGCTCCAAAAGCAGTTAAAGAAGCCGTTTCCAAAGCTGACGCTGAAGCTGCAAAAGCTAAGTTGGAAGAAGCTGGCGCTGTTGTAGAAATTAAATAATTTCGCATTGCGCAAACAAGTCCACTAATAATGGACACAAGGCTGGTGAGCATTTAGCTCGCCAGCCTTTTGTTGTTTCAATAATTCATCATCATTCATCTGATGATGAATTTGGCGGTAACTGAATATTTAATATGAGTATTTAGAAAATCGCTTGGAAGATTTACAAACGGTTTCGATCAAGGTCGAAACAATAGTCAGACACTGACCAACAGGTTTAAGTGCTGCAAAACGCCTTATCCGCGAACAAGCTGGGGAATTCAGATGGCTTACTCATATACTGAGAAAAAACGCATCCGTAAGGATTTCGGCAAACTGCCTCATGTAATGGATGTACCTTACCTCTTGGCGATTCAGCTGGACTCATATCGAAAATTTACCCAGGCTGACACCGCTTTTAGTAAGCGGGAAGATGTTGGCTTGCATGCGGCCTTCCGCTCGGTATTCCCGATTGTCAGTTACTCTGGCAATGCCGCATTGGAATACGTTAGTTACAATTTGGGCAAAGCCGTATTTGATGTTAATGAATGTATTTTGCGAGGTGCGACTTATGCTGCGCCTCTGCGCGTAAAAGTACGCCTGATTATTTATGATCGTGAGTCTTCCAACAAAGCGATCAAGGACATTAAAGAACAAGAAGTTTACATGGGTGAAATACCGCTCATGACTGACAATGGTACCTTCGTGATCAATGGTACTGAACGCGTAATCGTATCCCAGTTGCACCGTTCGCCGGGTGTATTCTTTGATCATGACAAAGGCAAAACTCATTCTTCGGGCAAGTTGCTTTTCTCTGGTCGTATCATTCCTTACCGTGGTTCATGGTTGGATTTTGAGTTCGATCCAAAAGATATGCTCTATGTTCGTATTGACCGTCGTCGCAAATTGCCAGCGACTATTCTGTTGCGTGCACTAGGTTTTAGCTCCCAAGAAATGCTGTCTATGTTCTTTGAAACCAGTAGCTTTACATTGGGCAAAGAAGGTGAGTTTAGTTACGAAGTGGTTCCATCGCGCTTGCGTGGTGACGTGGCAACCTTTGATATTAAAGATGATAAAGGCAACGTGATTATCGAAGAAGGTCGTCGTATTACGGCGCGTCACATTCGTTTATTGGAAAAAGCTGGCGTGGATCAGATGGATGTTCCATCTGAATACTTGCTGGGCCGTTCGTTGGCAAAAGATGTTGTTGATACACGCACCGGTGAATTGTTGTTTGAATGCAACACTGAAATTACAGTTGATGTATTAGGAAAATTGGTTGCGGCGGGCGTACAAAAAATTGAAACGCTCTATACCAACGAACTGGATTGCGGTGCGTTTATTTCCGAAACTTTGCGTATTGATCCAACCCGCACTCAATTAG
Source organism: Cellvibrio sp. (assembly GCA_016712405.1). GTDB lineage: Bacteria > Pseudomonadota > Gammaproteobacteria > Pseudomonadales > Cellvibrionaceae > Cellvibrio. The sequence goes on from JADJRD010000002.1 coordinate 257,579, forward strand.
AGTCTTTGGTTGAAATCTATCGCATGATGCGTCCTGGTGAGCCACCAACCAAAGAATCTGCAGAAGCCCTGTTCCAAAACTTATTCTTCTCGCAAGAGCGTTATGACTTGTCCGCAGTGGGTCGAATGAAGTTCAACCGTCGCTTGAGTCGTGAAAGCGATGTGGGCGAAGGGACTCTGTCCAATACTGATATCGTTGATGTGATGAAGACCCTGATCTCTATCCGCAATGGTAAAGGTGTTGTGGATGATATCGATCACTTGGGTAACCGTCGTGTACGTTCAGTCGGTGAAATGGCTGAAAACCAATTCCGTGTTGGATTGGTTCGTGTTGAGCGTGCTGTGAAAGAACGTTTATCTATGGCAGAAAGCGAAGGTTTGATGCCACAAGATTTGATCAACGCTAAACCGGTTGCTGCAGCTGTTAAAGAATTCTTTGGTTCATCACAACTGTCGCAGTTTATGGATCAAAACAACCCATTGTCAGAGATTACGCACAAGCGTCGTGTCTCTGCGCTTGGCCCAGGTGGCTTGACGCGTGAGCGTGCTGGTTTCGAAGTGCGTGACGTGCACCCGACTCACTATGGTCGCGTATGTCCAATTGAAACACCCGAAGGTCCAAACATTGGCTTGATCAACTCTCTGGCAACCTATGCTCGTACCAACTATTACGGTTTCTTGGAAAGTCCATATCGCCGAGTAGTGAATGGTAAGGCGACAGGTGATATAGATTTCTTGTCCGCTATCAGTGAAGCTGAATTTGTGATTGCACAGGCATCTGCGACATTGGATGAAAAAGGCAATTTGACGGAAGATTTGGTTTCTGTTCGTCACATGAACGAATTTACCTTGAAGCCGCCTGCTGATGTTCAATACATGGACGTGTCACCACGTCAGGTTGTATCAGTTGCGGCTTCATTGATTCCATTCCTTGAACACGATGACGCCAACCGTGCGCTCATGGGTTCCAACATGCAACGTCAAGCTGTTCCAACTTTGCGCTCACAGAAGCCCTTGGTCGGAACCGGTATGGAACGTAATGTTGCGGCTGACTCAGGTGTGTGTGTGGTTGCCAAACATGGCGGCGTGATCGATAGCGTTGATGCCGGTCGTATCGTGGTAAAAGTACACGATGATGAAGTGACATCAGGCGATGCCGGTGTGGATATTTATAACCTGATCAAATACACCCGTTCCAACCAGAATACCTGTATCAACCAACGCCCAATCGTCAACATTGGTGATGTAGTTGCTCGTGGCGACATTCTGGCTGACGGCCCATCAGTCGATATGGGTGAATTGGCGCTTGGCCAAAACATGCGTATCGCCTTTATGCCTTGGAATGGTTACAACTTCGAAGACTCGATTCTGGTATCCGAGCGTGTTGTTCAGGATGACCGTTTTACCACTATCCATATTCAGGAATTAACCTGTATCGCTCGTGATACCAAGTTGGGCAGCGAAGAAATCACCGCTGATATTCCTAACGTGGGTGAAAGCGCTCTGAGCAAACTGGATGAGTCTGGTATTGTTTACATAGGTGCTGAAGTTGGTGGCGGCGATATTCTGGTTGGTAAAGTGACACCAAAAGGTGAAACTCAATTAACGCCGGAAGAAAAACTCCTGCGCGCAATCTTCGGCGAAAAAGCTTCTGATGTTAAAGATACATCTTTGCGTGTTCCTTCAAGTACCAAAGGTACAGTCATCGACGTTCAGGTCTTTACTCGTGATGGTCTGGAAAAAGATCAGCGCAGTCTGGAAATTGAAAAGTCTCAATTAAATGACGTTCGCAAAAACCTGAACGAAGAATTCCGCATCATGGAAACCGCCACTTTGGAGCGTTTGCGTTCTGCGTTGGTCGGTCAAGTGATTGCATCAGGCAAAGGCTTGAAGAAAGGCGACAAACTGACTAACGAAATGTTGGATGGTTTGGAAAAAGATCAATGGTTCAAATTGCGTGTGGCTGAAGAGTCACTCAACGAGCAGATTGATCGAGCTGAAGAGCAGCTTATCGAACGTCGTAAGATTCTGGATGAGCGCTTTGAAGACAAGCGTCGCAAACTGTCTACTGGCGATGATTTGGCTCCTGGCGTATTAAAAATCGTTAAAGTTTATCTGGCAATCAAGCGTCGTATTCAGCCAGGTGACAAGATGGCGGGTCGTCACGGGAACAAAGGGGTTATCTCGGTCATCATGCCGGTTGAAGATATGCCACATGATGCTGATGGTGTGCCAGTTGATATAGTTCTCAACCCTCTGGGTGTGCCTTCCCGTATGAACGTGGGTCAGGTGTTGGAAATGCACTTGGGTATGGCAGCCAAAGGTTTGGGCGACAAGATTAATAAAATGCTACAAGAGCAACGTGCTACTGCTGAAGTTCGCAAGTTCTTGGAAGATATCTACAACAACACTGGCGATGTGGCTGCTAAAGAAGATTTAGCGTCTTTCAGCGATAAAGAGGTTCTGCATCTTGCTGGCAACCTGGTCGATGGTGTGCCTATGGCCACGCCAGTCTTTGATGGTGCTAAAGAGCACGAAATCAAAGCCTTGTTGCGCTTGGCTGATCTCTCGGATACCGGTCAAACTACTTTGTATGATGGGCGTACTGGAGATCAATTCACTCGTCCAGTCACCGTTGGCTATATGTACATGTTGAAATTGAACCACTTGGTCGATGACAAAATGCACGCCCGTTCTACTGGTTCCTACAGCCTTGTTACTCAACAACCATTGGGTGGTAAAGCCCAGTTTGGTGGTCAACGTTTCGGGGAGATGGAAGTCTGGGCACTGGAAGCCTACGGTGCTGCCTATACCCTCCAGGAAATGCTTACCGTCAAATCAGACGATGTGGCAGGTCGTACCAAAATGTACAAAAACATTGTGGATGGTGACCATCGCATGGAACCTGGTATGCCCGAATCCTTTAACGTGTTGGTAAAAGAAATACGTTCGTTGGGTATCAATATGGAACTTGAGCAAGACGAATAAGCCCTTAGCCGTCCGCTTGCGGACGGCAGTTTGCAACATCCAGTTTTATCGGTATCGATAATTTATTGAACGCTCCATAGAGCCAACAGGAGAAAGCGCCTTGAAAGACTTACTGAATTTGCTCAAGTCCCAGGGACAAGTTGAAGAGTTCGACGCCATTCGTATTAGTCTGGCATCACCCGAAATGATCCGCTCATGGTCATTCGGTGAGGTGAAAAAGCCTGAAACTATCAACTACCGTACCTTCAAGCCAGAGCGTGAAGGTCTGTTCTGCGCCAAGATTTTTGGTCCAACCAAAGACTATGAGTGCTTGTGTGGTAAATACAAGCGCATGAAACACCGCGGTATTATCTGTGAGAAATGTGGCGTTGAAGTGACATTGGCCAAAGTTCGCCGTGAACGTATGGGTCACATTGAACTGGCAAGCCCGGTCGCGCACATTTGGTTTTTGAAATCATTGCCGAGCCGTATAGGTTTGTTGTTGGACATGACTTTGCGTGATATCGAACGCGTACTCTACTTTGAATCTTATGTTGTTACCGAGCCTGGCATGACCAGCTTGGAGCGCGGTCAATTGCTGACTGACGAGCAGTATTTTGATGCCATGGAAGAATTTGGTGATGAGTTCGAAGCCCAAATGGGTGCTGAGGCTATCCAAACTCTGATGCGTGCGATTGATCTTGAGTCCGAGATTCAACGCCTGCGTGAAGAAATTCCTAACACCAACAGCGAAACTAAAATCAAAAAGTTCTCCAAACGCTTGAAGCTCTTGGAAGCTTTTTTCTTCTCTGGTAACAAGCCTGAGTGGATGGTAATGGAAGTATTGCCAGTGTTGCCGCCGGATCTTCGTCCGTTGGTTCCATTGGATGGTGGTCGTTTTGCGACCTCTGACCTCAACGATTTGTACCGTCGCGTTATCAACCGTAACAACCGATTGAAGCGTTTGTTGGATCTGAATGCGCCAGACATTATCGTTCGCAACGAAAAGCGTATGCTGCAAGAAGCAGTAGATGCTTTGTTGGATAACGGTCGTCGTGGTCGTGCAATTACTGGTTCTAACAAGCGCCCATTGAAATCCTTGGCTGACATGATCAAGGGTAAACAAGGTCGTTTCCGTCAAAACTTGTTGGGTAAGCGCGTTGACTACTCAGGTCGTTCGGTCATCGTAGTAGGTCCAACCTTGCGTCTGCATCAATGTGGTCTGCCCAAGAAAATGGCTTTGGAACTCTTCAAGCCGTTTATCTTCAGCAAGCTGGAATTGCGTGGTTTGGCGACCACTATTAAAGCCGCCAAGAAAATGGTTGAGCGTGAAGATCCGGTGGTATGGGATATTCTTGATGAGGTTATCCGCGAACATCCGGTACTGCTGAATCGTGCGCCTACGCTCCACCGTCTCGGCATTCAAGCATTCGAACCTGTGTTGATTGAAGGTAAAGCGATTCAGTTGCACCCTTTGGTCTGTTCTGCCTATAACGCCGACTTCGACGGTGACCAAATGGCTGTTCACGTTCCGCTAACACTGGAAGCCCAGTTGGAAGCGCGTGCGCTGATGATGTCGACCAACAACATTTTGTCACCTGCTTCTGGTGAACCCATTATTGTTCCGTCACAAGACGTGGTATTGGGTCTTTACTGGATGACGCGTGAGCGTGTTAACGCTCTGGGTGAGGGTATGCGCTTTGCGGATACTGCTGAGGTGTCGCGTGCTTACTATTCCAAACAAGTTGACTTGCAGGCGCGCATCAAGGTGCGTTTGAGCGAAACTCTGATTGGTGAAGAGGGTGAAAGAACCACAGAGATTCGTTTGGTTGACACCACAGTTGGTCGTGTATTGCTTTGGGAGATTGTTCCTGCCGGTATTCCGCTGGAGATGATCAACAAGCCAATGAAGAAAAAGGCGATCTCTGCTGTAATCAACTATTGCTACCGTGTAGTAGGCTTGAAAGCGACAGTGATCTTTGCTGATAAATTAATGTACACAGGTTATGCCTTCTCAACCCGCTCTGGGTCATCGATTGGCGTAAATGACTTTACTATCCCAGCTGCCAAAGTTGACATCATTGCCCGTGCTGATGCTGAAGTGAAAGATATTGAAACCCAATATGCTTCAGGTTTGGTAACTCAAGGTGAGAAATACAACAAGGTGATCGATATTTGGTCTCGTGCCAACGATTTGGTTGCCAAGTCGATGATGGAAGGTATTTCCAAAGAAACAGTTATTAACCGTGAAGGCAAAGAAGAATTACAAGATTCTTTCAACTCTGTCTTTATGTATGCCGATTCAGGTGCGCGTGGTTCGCCCGCTCAGATCCGTCAGTTGGCGGGTATGCGTGGTTTGATGGCGCGTCCAGACGGTTCGATCATTGAAACCCCAATTAAAGCCAACTTCCGTGAAGGTTTGAACGTACTCCAGTACTTCATTTCGACCCACGGTGCTCGTAAAGGTTTGGCGGATACGGCATTAAAGACTGCTAACTCAGGTTACTTAACTCGTCGTTTGGTTGACGTTGCTCAAGATCTGGTAGTGACCATGGTGGATTGTGGTACCGATGAAGGTCTGACCATGTCGCCGGTTATTGAGGGTGGTGATGTTATTGAATCTCTGGGTGATCGAATCCTGGGTCGTATCATTGCTCGTGACGTAATTCGCCCTGGCAGCGATGAAATCCTGGTTCCGGCCGGTACTATGATCGACGAAGCCTGGGTTGAGCGCGTAGAAGCTATGGGTATAGACGAAGTTCTCGTGCGTTCGCCGATTACTTGTGATGCTCGTAATGGTATCTGTTCTATGTGTTACGGTCGTGACTTGGCTCGCGGACATCGTGTTAACGCAGGTGAGGCTGTTGGTGTTATTGCTGCTCAATCAATCGGTGAGCCAGGAACCCAGCTGACCATGCGTACCTTCCACATCGGGGGTGCGGCATCAAGAGCGTCTGCGGCGGACAGTGTTCAAGTGAAACAAGAAGGTACTATCCGCTTGTTGAACGTTAAAGTAGTTAGCAATCCAGCCGGTAATCTGGTTGCGGTTTCTCGTTCGGGCGAGTTGGCGGTTGCTGATGGCAGCGGTCGTGAGCGTGAGCGTTACAAGATTCCTTACGGCGCCTTGATTACCGTAAAAGATGGCGAAATGGTTAAAGGTGGCCAAATAGTTGCCAAATGGGATCCGCATACTCACCCAATCGTATCGGAAGTGGCGGGTACTGTGGCTTTCTCCGGTATGGAAGACGGCTTGTCTATCCGCCGTCAAACTGACGAGTTAACAGGCTTGAGTTCTATTGAAGTATTGGATCCAGCTGAGCGTCCATCTGCTGGTAAGGATCTGCGTCCTGCGGTAACTTTGGTTGATGCTAAGGGCAAAGAACTGTTCCTGGCGAACACCAATGTTCCAGCCCATTACATGCTGCCATCAAAAGCGATTTTGAGTATCAACAATAGCGACATTATCAATGTGGGCGACATCATTGCGCGTATTCCACAAGAATCGTCCAAAACTCGTGACATCACGGGTGGTTTGCCGCGTGTTGCTGACTTGTTTGAAGCGCGTAAGCCTAAAGAGCCAGCCATTCTTGCTGAAATCAGTGGTACTGTTAGCTTTGGTAAAGAGACCAAAGGTAAGCGTCGTTTGATTATTACGCCAACAGATGGTCAAGTTCTAGATGATGGTTCAACCCATTACGAAGTCTTGATTCCAAAGCATCGTCAATTGACTGTGTTTGAAGGTGAAATGGTTGCCAAGGGTGAAGTGGTGTCTGACGGCCCACCAAATCCACATGATATTTTGCGTCTGCAAGGTGTTGAAGCATTGGCTCGTTATATCACTAACGAAATCCAAGATGTATACCGTCTGCAAGGCGTGAAGATTAACGATAAGCACATTGAGACGATCGTTCGCCAAATGCTGCGTAAAGTTGAAATTACTTCTATGGGTGATTCAACCTTCGTTAAAGGCGAGCAAGTTGAATTCGTTAATCTGTTGGAAGAAAACGAGAAATTGCGCGCTGAAGGTCGTCAACCGGCTAATTATGAGCGCCTCTTGTTGGGTATCACCAAGGCCTCATTGGCTACCGAATCTTTCATTTCGGCTGCATCTTTCCAGGAAACAACACGGGTGTTGACCGAAGCGGCAGTGACGGGCAAAAAAGATACTTTGCGCGGCTTGAAAGAAAACGTAGTGGTTGGACGTTTGATTCCGGCGGGGACAGGCTTGGCTTATCACAAAGAGCGTAAGCGTCGTCGTGAAGAAGCTATGTCAGATGTTGGTGTGAGTGCTGAGGATGTCGAAGCGGCATTAACCGAAGCGCTGAAGTCCAGCGTTAACTGATTGGTTGGGTAACCCTGCGGGTTGCTCGACAAAAAGGGTTGGTTAAGCCAACCCTTTTTTACTGGCGAGAGCAGATTGGTCTGTTTTTGCCTTGACGGCGGTTCGGTGCATCAATAGAATGCGCCACCCGCTTTTTTGAGCGGGAGTCCCGTTTGGTTTTGGGGCTTTCATTAAACCTGCCTTTCTCAAAAGGCGATTTTATTTTTGGAGTTTAGTTTCATGGCAACGATCAACCAGTTGGTTCGTAAGCCGAGAAAACGTCAAGTAGATAAGAGCGACGTTCCTGCATTGCAAGGTAATCCTCAAAAACGTGGTGTTTGTACCCGCGTTTACACCACTACACCGAAAAAGCCAAACTCAGCGCTGCGTAAAGTATGTCGTGTGCGTTTGACTAACGGTTTCGAAGTGTCTTCGTACATTGGTGGTGAAGGGCATAACCTGCAAGAGCACAGCGTGGTACTCATCCGTGGTGGTCGTGTTAAAGACTTGCCAGGTGTGCGTTATCACACAGTGCGTGGTTCGCTGGATACTTCCGGTGTAGCCAAGCGTAAGCAAGGTCGTTCTAAATACGGTGCCAAGCGACCCAAGTAATTTGTGGTTTGCTTAGATGTTTTCGGTAGAACCGAGTAAGGCCAAGCGCAAAATGCGTCTTGGATTTTTCCTGAAGAGAGGCTAATTAAGATGCCAAGAAGAAGAGTGGCCGCCAAGCGCGAGACACTGCCGGATCCTAAATTCGGTAACGTGACTTTGGCGAAGTTCATGAACCACGTGATGATCAGTGGTAAGAAATCTGTAGCAGAACGTATTATTTACGGCGCTATGGACATAGTAAAAACCAAGTTGAATCGTGATCCTCTGGAAGTATTTGAAGAGGCTCTCGAAAATATCGCTCCTTTGGTTGAAGTTAAATCACGCCGTGTGGGTGGTGCTACATACCAAGTGCCTGTTGAGGTGCGTGCGTCTCGTCGTACCGCTTTGGCAATGCGTTGGTTGGTGGACTATTCACGTAAGCGTGGTGAGAAATCCATGCCAGCACGATTGGCGGGTGAGTTGATGGATGCGGCTCAGGGTAAAGGTGCGGCGGTTAAGAAGCGTGAAGACGTTCACCGTATGGCAGAAGCGAACAAGGCTTTCTCGCACTTCCGTTTCTAAGTGTTGTGATAGGGTCAAAAAGGCAGCATGGCTGCCTTTTTACCTTTTAATGATTTGAGATTTGGGGATAACCACCGTGGCTCGTAAAACTCCAATTGCACGCTACCGGAATATAGGTATATGTGCTCACGTCGATGCTGGTAAAACTACCACCACCGAGCGTGTGTTGTTTTACACCGGTCTTACCCACAAAATCGGTGAGGTCCACAATGGTGCGGCCACTACCGATTGGATGCCGCAAGAACAAGAGCGCGGCATTACGATTACATCTGCAGCGATTACCACTTTTTGGAAGGGTATGGCTGCACAGTTTGATGAGCACCGGATTAACGTCATTGATACGCCCGGGCACGTCGATTTTACTATCGAGGTTGAGCGTTCGCTGCGTGTTCTTGATGGTGCAGTTGTTGTGCTCTGTGGTTCCTCTGGCGTGCAGCCTCAGACTGAAACCGTATGGCGTCAAGCGAATAAATACGGTGTTCCACGGTTGGTGTTTGTTAATAAGATGGACCGAACGGGCGCTAACTATTTGCGCGTGGTTGAGCAGTTAAAGACTCGGCTCGGCGCAAATCCGGTGCCATTACAAATGACAATAGGTTCAGAGGATTCATTCAAGGGTGTGGTTGATCTGGTAAAGATGCAGGCCATTATCTGGAATGAAGAAGATCAGGGTATGACCTTCAGCTATTCATCTGTTCCTGCTGATTTGATTGAGCAGTGTCAGAAGTTGCGTGAACAATTGATTGAGTCGGCAGCAGAAGCGTCTGAAGATTTGATGGAAAAATACTTGGGTGGCGAAGAGCTAACCGAGGCAGAAATAAAAGCGGGGATACGTGCGCGTACCTTGGCTGGAGAAATTATTCCGGTTATTGGCGGCTCAGCCTTTAAGAACAAGGGCGTGCAGGCCATGTTGGATGCGGTAATTGAATATTTACCGGCGCCAACTGAAGTTAAGGCAATAGAGGGATTGCTTGAGGATGGTGAGACTACTCAGGCTCGTCAAGCGAGTGATGATGAACCTTTTTCGGCCTTGGCATTCAAAATTGCTACCGATCCTTTTGTGGGCACATTGACCTTTATTCGTGTTTATTCGGGCGTACTCAGTTCTGGTGATGCGGTTTTCAATTCGGTCAAAGGGCGCAAAGAGCGTATTGGTCGAATGGTACAAATGCATGCCAACGAGCGAAGTGAAATCAAAGAGGTATTGGCGGGCGATATTGCTGCGGTCATTGGCCTAAAGGATGTGACGACAGGGGACACGCTTTGTGATCCATCCAAAATTATCACACTTGAAAGGATGGATTTTCCTGAGCCGGTTATCCACGTGGCGGTTGAGCCAAAAACCAAGGCTGATCAGGAAAAGATGGGTGTCGCTCTGGGTAAGCTTGCGCAAGAAGATCCTTCATTTCGAGTGAAAACCGATGAAGAAACCGGGCAAACGATTATTGGTGGGATGGGTGAATTGCACCTGGATATCATCATTGATCGCATGCGTCGTGAGTTTAATGTTGAGGCGAATATTGGTAAGCCTCAAGTTGCCTATCGTGAAGCTATTCGTAACCAATGCGAAATAGAAGGCAAGTTTATTCGCCAATCCGGTGGTCGTGGTCAGTACGGGCACTGCTGGATTCGCTTTGAGCCGGGTCAGGATGAAAGTGCTGAGGGTTTGGAGTTTGTGAATGAGTTGGTAGGGGGTGTGGTTCCCAAGGAATATGTGCCTGCAATTCAAAAAGGGATAGCGGAGCAAATGCAAAATGGAGTATTGGCTGGATATCCTCTGTTGGGATTGAAGGCAACAGTATTCGACGGTTCGTATCACGATGTTGACTCATCTGAAATGGCCTTTAAAATCGCCGCTTCTATGGCGACAAAAAAACTTGCGCAACATGGTGGTGCGGTGTTGCTTGAGCCGATCATGAAGGTCGAGGTGGTAACGCCCGAAACCAACATGGGAGATGTGGTGGGTGATCTCAATCGCCGCCGCGGATTGATTCTGGGTATGGATGAAAGTGTCAGTGGCAAGGTCATTGATGCCGAGGTTCCATTAGCTGAGATGTTTGGGTATGCAACTTCGTTGCGTTCGGCAACCCAGGGTCGTGCAACCTACACCATGGAATTCCTGAAATATCAGGAAGCTCCGCGTAATGTCGCCGATGAAATTATCGGCAAAAACAATGTTAGAGATTTTGAATAATTTTACAAATCATCTTGTGGAGGACTGAAAAGTGGCTAAAGAAAAGTTTGAACGTAACAAGCCCCACGTCAATGTGGGCACCATAGGTCACGTAGACCATGGCAAGACAACCCTGACTGCAGCTTTGACGAAAGTCTGTGCTGAGACCTGGGGTGGTAAATTCGTTGCTTATGACGGTATTGACAATGCACCGGAAGAGCGTGAGCGCGGTATTACAATCAATACTTCTCACGTAGAGTACGACTCAGCATCACGTCACTATGCGCACGTTGACTGCCCAGGCCACGCCGACTATGTGAAGAACATGATCACCGGTGCTGCCCAGATGGATGGCGCGATTCTGGTGTGTGGTGCGACCGACGGTCCAATGCCACAAACGCGTGAACACATTCTGTTGTCTCGCCAAGTGGGTGTTCCTTACATCGTCGTGTTCCTGAACAAAGCTGACCTGCTTGCAGAAGACTGCGGTGGTGTAGGCACTGACGAATACAACGAAATGTTGGAATTGGTTGAGATGGAATTGCGTGATCTGTTGAGCACCTATGAATTCCCAGGTGACGACACCCCAATTATCCCCGGATCTGCCCTGATGGCATTGAATGGTGAAGACGATAATGGCTTGGGTGTTTCAGCTGTACGTAAATTGGTTGAAACGCTGGATAGCTACATTCCTGAGCCAGAGCGTGCAATCGATCAGCCATTCCTGATGCCTGTAGAAGACGTATTCTCTATCTCTGGTCGCGGTACTGTAGTGACTGGTCGTGTTGAGCGTGGCGTGATCAAAGTTGGTGAAGAGATTCAAATCGTTGGTATCACCGACACCCAAAAAACCACCTGCACTGGTGTTGAGATGTTCCGCAAGCTGCTCGACGAAGGTCGTGCTGGTGAGAACGTAGGTGTTCTGTTGCGTGGTACCAAGCGTGATGACGTACAACGTGGTCAAGTATTGTGTAAGCCAGGTTCAGTAACGCCGCACACCCAGTTCCAGGCAGAAGTTTATGTTCTGTCAAAAGACGAAGGTGGTCGTCATACCCCGTTCTTCAAAGGCTACCGTCCACAGTTCTACTTCCGTACAACTGACGTGACTGGTGCTTGTGAATTACCGGAAGGTGTTGAGATGGTAATGCCGGGTGACAACATTCAAATGGTTGTGACCTTGATTCACCCAATTGCGATGGAAGACGGTTTGCGTTTCGCTATTCGTGAAGGTGGTCGTACTGTAGGTGCTGGCGTCGTTGCCAAAATCCTCAAGTAAGATGTGAGTCGAAAAGTGGGTCTGGCGACAGGCCCATTTTTATTGTTGTGGTATTGGGTGATTCGTTTAATCTTTTGTAAACAATCTGTTGACAGGGTTATAACACATCAATAGAATTGCGCCTCCTTCAAACGGGCACATGTTCGTTGAAGCGAATTGTTCTTTAAATATTTAATTTGGAGTTTGGTTCAAATGCAGAATCAACGCATTAGAATTCGCCTGAAAGCTTTCGATCATAAGCTTATCGACGCTTCCACTCAGGAGATTGTCGAGACAGCAAAGCGTACAGGTGCTCAAGTGCGGGGTCCGATTCCGCTGCCGACTCGTAAAGAGCGTTTCACTGTATTGATCTCTCCGCACGTCAATAAAGATGCGCGTGATCAATACGAAATTCGTACACACAAGCGTTTGCTTGATATCGTTGAGCCTACAGAAAAGACTGTAGATGCCTTGATGAAGCTGGATTTGGCTGCAGGCGTTGAAGTTCAAATTAGTCTCGGTTAATAGTAAATGTTAATCCAGCCCTGTCGGGTTGGGTTGTGTAACGCTCTGAAATGGGCGGCCATAGCGGGTAAAAGCCCCGTACACTAAGAGGTTTTAAAAATGACGACTGGTATTGTCGGCCGCAAAAGCGGTATGACTCGTGTATTCACTGCTGATGGTGCATCAATTCCTGTTTCTGTAATAGAGATTGAGCCGAATCGTGTGACGCAAGTTAAAACACTTGAAGTTGATGGTTACTCTGCATTGCAGGTAACTGTGGGCTCACGTCGTTCCTCCCGTGTTACCAAGGCTGCTGCTGGTCACTTTGCAAAAGCAAACGTAGAAGCAGGTCGTGGTCTCTGGGAATTGCGCAGCGATGCGCAACTATCTGCCGAGGTTGGTTCCTCGCTCACTGTAGAAGCATTCTCTGCTGGTCAATATGTTGATGTAACAGGCACTTCAAAAGGTAAAGGCTTTGCCGGTACCGTTAAGCGCTGGAATTTCAACATGCAAGATGCTACTCACGGTAACTCTCGTTCTCATCGTGTTCCTGGTTCTTCTGGTCAATGTCAAACCCCTGGTCGTGTATTCAAGGGCAAGAAAATGACCGGCCATTTGGGTGCTGAGCGTGTCACAGTACAGAATCTTGAGGTCGTACGTGTTGACCTCGAACGCAATTTAATTTTGGTAAAAGGTGCAATCCCTGGTGCTCCAGGTGGTGATGTATTAGTGCGTCCTGCTATCAAAATGCGCGATAACGCTTGAGAGTCCAAGGGGAGTTAACCATGGAATTAAAAATTGTAAATCCCGGTGGCGCTCAAGGTACAGTGAATGTATCGGAAGTTGCTTTCGGTAGAGAATTCAACCAAGACTTGGTGCATCAAGCTGTTGTTGCTTATATGGCTGGTGCTCGTCAAGGGACTAAGGCGCAAAAAACTCGCGCAGAAGTTTCTGGTGGCGGTAAAAAGCCTTGGCGTCAAAAAGGTACTGGCCGTGCGCGTGCGGGTACTATTCGTAGTCCTATCTGGCGTGGCGGTGGTGTTACATTTGCTGCTAAGCCTCGTGATTTTGATCAAAAGCTCAACAAAAAAATGTACCGCGCTGCGCTGCAATGTATTTTGTCTGAGTTAAATCGTCAGTCTCGTTTAATCGTGGTTGAAAGTTTTGATGTTGATGCGCCAAAAACCAAGTCATTGGTTCAAAAGCTTGCTCAATACGACTTATCCAATGTGTTGATCGTGACAGAAGAAATCAGTGAAAACCTGTATTTGGCGTCGCGCAACCTGCACAAAATCGGTGTATCCGATGTTCAGGGTGTTGATCCAGTTAGTTTGATTGGTTTTGACAAAGTAGTTATGACTGTGACTGCTTTGAAGAAATTTGAGGAGATCCTGGGATGAACCAAGAACGCATTTATAAAGTGTTGCTAGGCCCTGTGATTTCCGAGAAATCTGCAGCTGCTGGCGAAGTTGCTAATCAAGTGGTTTTCAAAGTATTGGCTGATGCTAATAAATTTGAAATCAAAGCTGCTGTTGAAGCGCTGTTCAGCAAAAAGGTTGAGAGCGTTCGTGTATTGAATGTAAAAGGCAAAACCAAGCGTACCCGATATGGCGTGGGTACTCGTAGCGATTGGAAAAAAGCCTACGTACGTCTTGAGCAAGGTCAAGAAATTGATTTTGCGTCAGCAGAGTAAGGGGAATAGAAAATGCCTTTAGTAAAAAGTAAACCCACCTCTCCAGGTCGTCGTTTTGTAGTTAAGGTGGTCAATCCTGATTTGCACAAAGGTGCTCCTCATGCTCCTTTGCTAGAAAGCAAGTCAAAATCAGGGGGCCGTAATAACGCTGGTCGTATCACTACTCGTCACATTGGTGGTGGCCACAAGCAGCATTATCGAGTTATCGATTTTCGTCGTAACAAAGATGGCATTCCGGCTGTTGTAGAGCGCCTGGAATACGATCCAAACCGCACTGCTTATATTGCGTTGGTTTGTTATGCCGATGGTGAGCGTCGGTACATTATTGCTCCAAAAGGTTTGAGTGCTGGCGACAAGATTGAATCTGGCAACTCAGCTGCGATCAAAGTTGGTAATACTTTGCCTATTCGCAATATTCCCTTGGGTAGTAATGTTCACTGTGTTGAATTAAAGCCTGGTAAATGTGCACAAATTGCGCGTTCTGCAGGTGCATCTGCACAGTTGGTTGCTCGAGACGGTGGATATGCAACACTTCGTTTACGTAGTGGTGAAATGCGTAAAGTGTTAACTGATTGTCGTGCCACCCTTGGCGAAGTATCAAACAGTGAACATAACTTGCGTTCACTGGGCAAGGCAGGTGCTACTCGTTGGCGCGGTGTTCGTCCAACGGTTCGCGGTGTTGCTATGAACCCGGTAGACCATCCTCACGGTGGTGGTGAAGGTCGTACATCCGGTGGTCGTCACCCAGTGACTCCATGGGGCGTTCCGACCAAAGGTTATAAAACCCGTAAAAACAAGCGTACAAGCAATATGATTGTACGTCGTCGTGACAAGAAATAAGCACCAGCTTACTAACTGAGTAGAGGAAATCACAGTGCCACGTTCACTGAAAAAAGGTCCCTTTATAGATCTTCACCTGATTAAGAAGGTCGAGGCTGCGATCGCTGCAAATGATCGTCGTCCGATTAAAACTTGGTCCCGCCGTTCCATGATTATGCCGGAGATGGTGGGTTTGACAATGGCTGTGCATAACGGTCGCCAGCATGTGCCAGTTCTCGTTAACGAGGAAATGGTTGGTCACAAGCTGGGTGAGTTTGCAGCGACCCGCACTTTCCGCGGTCACGCTGCGGACAAGAAAGCAGCCAAGAAGCGCTAAGAGGTTAACGATGGAAGTAGCAGCAAAATTAAGCGGCGCTCGTCTATCGGCGCAAAAAGCGCGTCTGGTTGCCGACCAAATCCGCGGTAAAGGCGTCGAGAGTGCTCTTGATATTCTGATGTTTAGCACCAAAAAGGGTGCCGATATCATCAAGAAAGTGTTGGAATCAGCTATTGCAAATGCTGAGCACAATAACGGCGCTGATGTTGACGAGTTGAAAGTAAAAACGATTTTTGTGGATGAGGGCGTAAGCCTGAAGCGTATCAAGCCGCGCGCGAAAGGCCGTGCTGATCGCATCACAAAGCGTACTTGTCATATCACCATCAAAGTAGCTGATAAGTAGAGAGCGGGCGATATGGGCCAGAAAGTACATCCAAACGGTATTCGTCTCGGAATCGTCAAAAAGCATACCTCTATCTGGTATGCCGATGGCACTGATTACGCAGACAAACTCAACGTCGATCTGAAAGTACGTGCGTACATTCAGAAGAAGCTTGCAAGTGCGTCAGTTAGTCGCGTTGATATTGAACGCCCCGCTAATACTGCGCGCATTACTATTCACACTGCCCGTCCGGGGATTGTGATTGGTAAGAAAGGTGAGGACGTTGATAAGTTGCGCGCTGACCTCAGCAAACAAATGGGCGTGCCTGTTCATATTAATATTGAAGAGATTCGCAAGCCTGATTTGGATGCAGCATTAGTTGCGCAAGGTGTTGCTCAGCAACTTGAGCGTCGTGTGATGTTTCGTCGTGCGATGAAGCGCGCGGTACAAAACGCCATGCGTCAGGGTGCTGAAGGTATCAAGATCCAAGTGGGTGGTCGCTTGGGCGGTGCGGAAATCGCACGCACTGAGTGGTATAGAGAAGGTCGTGTGCCTCTTCATACCTTACGTGCGGATATAGATTACGCAACAGCTGAAGCTGTTACTACCTACGGTATCATTGGCGTTAAAGTGTGGATTTTCAAAGGCGAGATCATCGGTGATGTAGTTGAAACCGAAGCTCAAGCTAAAAAGAAAACCCCTAAGACAAAATAAGGAGTACGCAAAATGTTACAACCTAAGCGTACGAAGTTTCGCAAGCAGATGAAGGGCCGTAACCGCGGTTTAGCACAACGCGGTTCCAAAGTTAGCTTTGGTGATTTTGGTCTGAAAGCAACTGGTCGTGGTCGACTGACCGCTCGTCAAATCGAGTCGGCACGTCGAGCAATGACTCGCCATGTTAAGCGTGGTGGCAAAATCTGGATTCGAGTGTTCCCTGATAAACCGATTACCGCTAAACCTCTCGAAGTTCGTATGGGTAGTGGTAAAGGTGGAGTTGAATACTGGGTAGCGCAAATTCGTCCAGGTAAAGTGCTCTACGAAATGGATGGCGTGAGTGAGGAGCTTGCTCGTGAAGCTTTTGCACTTGCTGCGGCAAAACTGCCAATTAATACAACATTTGTTAAACGTTCGGTGATGTGATGAAAGTTTCAGAACTCCACGAAAAATCCGTTGAAGAACTGAACGGTGTCTTATTGGAACAGCTTAAAGAGCAGTTCAAGTTGCGTATGCAAGCTTCAACTGGTCAGTTGAGCCAAACTCACTTGTTGTCACAAGTGCGCAAAGATATCGCTCGCATCAAGACGGTTCTTGGAAAAAAGGCAGGTAACTAACGATGACTCAAGTAGCGAAAGTTGCTCGTACACTGACGGGTAAAGTCGTCAGCGACAAAATGGATAAAACCATCACCGTCCTGATTGAGCGTCGTGTTAAGCACCCGATTTATGGTAAGTACACCACTAAATCATCCAAGATACATGCTCACGATGAAAAAAATGAGTGCAAGATGGGCGACATAGTGACAGTTTCTGAGTCACGTCCTCTGTCAAAAACCAAGACCTGGGCTTTATTGAAAATTGAAGAGCGCGCTACAGAAGTTTGATCTGGCGCACTTTTAACAGTTTCGGAGACGGACGATGATTCAAACAGAAAGCTACTTAGATGTTGCAGACAATAGCGGCGCTCGCCGTGTCATGTGCATCAAGGTTCTTGGCGGTTCTCACCGTCGCTACGCGTCAGTGGGCGACATCATCAAGGTGACTGTGAAGGAAGCAATTCCTCGCGGCAAGGTGAAAAAGGGCCAAGTGATGAAGGCAGTTGTTGTGCGTACTCGTAAGGGTGTGCGTAGACAAGACGGTTCATTAATCAAGTTCGATGATAATGCTGCTGTACTGCTGAACAACCAAGATGCACCAATTGGTACACGTATTTTCGGACCAGTAACTCGTGAGTTGCGTGGCGAGAAATTCATGAAAATCATTTCTTTAGCACCCGAAGTGCTGTAACTGGCTAAAGGAACGAGGACATAAAAATGCGTAAAATTAAGCGTGATGGTGAAGTGATTGTGATTGCCGGAAGCGAGAAAGGTAAGCGCGGTAAAGTGGTTCGCGTTCTTGCCAATGATCGTTTGATCGTAAGCGGTATTAACATGATCAAAAAGCACCAGAAGCCTAACCCTCAGTTGGGTGTTGCTGGTGGCATTATCGAAAAAGAAGCGTCGATTCATGCTTCGAATGTTGCCATTTACAACATGGCAACTAAGAAGGCGGATCGTATCGGTTTCAAAGTACTTGAAAATGGCGACAAAGTTCGTATTTACAAGTCCAACGGCGAAACCCTGGGAGCGTAATCGAAAATGGCAAGGCTAAAAGATCTTTACGTTAAAGAAATCGCCCCCAAACTGAAAGAAGAGTTGGGTTTGGCGAACGTGATGGAAGTGCCTCGCATTACCAAGATCACTCTAAATATGGGTGTTGGTGAAGCAGTTGGTGATAAAAAAGTGTTGGAAGCTGCTGTGGCTGACATGGTGAAAATTTCCGGTCAGAAAGTAGTGGTGAACAATGCTCGTAAATCAATCGCGGGCTTTAAAATCCGTGATGGTTGGCCAATTGGATGTAAGGTAACCCTGCGCAAAGACCGTATGTATGAATTTTTGGATCGTCTGATTACAGTGGCAATCCCACGTATTCGTGACTTCCGCGGTATTAGCCCAAAACAATTTGATGGTCGTGGCAATTTTTCCATGGGCGTGACAGAACAAATTATCTTCCCTGAGATTGACTACGATAAAGTAGATAAGCTCCGTGGTTTGGATATTTGCATCACTACCACCGCTCGTACGGACGAAGAAGGTCGTGCGTTGTTGAAAGCATTTAACTTCCCGTTCAAAGGTTAAGGTGATCTCATGGCAAAAAAATCGATGATTGCACGCGAAGTTAAACGTGCTCAAACCGTTAAAAAATACGCTGCAAAGCGTTCAGAGCTGAAAGCAATTATTACTGCTGTTTCTTCAACTGAAGATCAAGTTTGGGAAGCGCAGACTAAATTGCAAAAAATGCCACGTGATGCCAGCAAATCTCGCCAACGTAATCGTTGTCGCGTAACTGGTCGTCCACATGGAGTCTTCCGCAAATTTGGGCTTTGCCGTCATAAATTGCGTGAAGCCGCTATGCGTGGTGACGTTCCCGGTCTGGTTAAGGCCAGCTGGTAATTCAGCTTACTATAGGAGCAGAATCTGATGAGCATGCAAGATCCGTTAGCAGATATGCTAACCCGTATTCGCAATGCACAGAATGTTGGCAAAGCCCAAGTGGTAATGCCTTCTTCAAAGCTGAAGATCAGCGTAGCTAAAGTCCTTGCGGACGAAGGTTACATTGCTGGTTACTCAGTGAGCCAAGATGTAAAAAGCGAACTTACGATTGAATTGAAGTATTTTGAAGGCAAGCCTGTAATTGTTGAGTTGGATCGTATCAGCCGTCCAGGTTTGCGTAGTTATGCTGGTAAGACTGCAATACCAAAAGTCCGTGCGGGCTTAGGTATAGCGATTGTTTCAACCAGTAAAGGTGTAATGACTGATCGTGCTGCTCGCGCCGCTGGCGTAGGTGGCGAAGTCCTCTGCACAGTATTCTAATTTTTGGGAAAACGTCATGTCACGAGTTGCAAAAAGTCCGGTTGAAGTACCCGCTGCAGTGACTGTGAGCCTGAATGGCCAGAGTCTCTCTATAAAAGGTGGCAAGGGTACGTTGGCGCTGGAAATCAACGCGAGTGTTGAAGTGAAGCAAGTTAACAATGTGTTGACCTTTACTCCTCGCGACGGTGCCAAGCAGTCTGATGCGTTAGCAGGCACTACACGTGCGCTGGTTAACAACATGGTTATCGGTGTCAGCCAAGGTTTTGAAAAGAAACTGTCGTTGGTTGGTGTAGGTTATCGTGTTAAAGCAGAAGGTAACACTGTAAACCTGTCTTTGGGTTATTCACATCCAGTTGTTTATGCCTTGCCAAAAGGTGTAACGGTTGAAACCCCAAGCCAGACAGAAATAGTATTAAAAAGCGCTGACAAGCAATTGCTAGGTCAAGTTGCTGCTGAGATCCGTGCGTTCCGCGAGCCAGAGCCTTACAAAGGTAAAGGTGTTCGCTATTCGGATGAAGTGGTACTGCGTAAAGAAGCCAAGAAGAAATAGAGGCAGATATGAACGACAAAAAAGAATCTCGTCTTCGTCGTGCACGCCGTGCTCGTGTGAAGATCCGCGAGTTAGGTGTAACGCGCTTAGCAATTCATCGTACGCCACGTCATATCTACGCTCAGTTGATTTCTGGCGATGGATCACAAGTATTGGCGAGTGCATCTACCCTGGACAAAGCCTTGCGTTCTGGCCAAACCGGTAATGCAGATGCAGCTAAAGCTGTAGGTGCATTGATTGCAGAGCGTGCCAAAGCGGCGGGCATCACACAAGTGGCCTTTGATCGCAGTGGTTTCAAATATCATGGCCGTATCAAAGCGTTGGCTGATGCTGCACGCGAAGGCGGTTTGGAATTCTAAGGGTGAGATATGGCAAACGCTAGAAGAGATGAAGAGACTGGCAACACTGAAGGCTTACAAGAAAAGCTTGTTCAGGTTAACCGTGTAGCCAAGACAGTTAAAGGTGGCCGTATATTCGCATTCACAGCTTTGACAGTTGTGGGTGATGGCAATGGTAAGGTGGGATTTGGTCGTGGTAAAGCACGTGAAGTGCCAGCTGCTATCCAAAAGGCGATGGAAGCTGCTCGTCGTAATATGATCAGTGTTGATCTGAATGGCGACACCATCCAATACCCAATTAAAGGTATTCACGGTGCGTCCAAAGTGTATATGCAGCCTGCCTCACAAGGTACAGGTATCATTGCGGGTGGTGCTATGCGTGCTGTGCTGGAAATTGCCGGTGTACAAAACGTACTCTCAAAGTGCTATGGATCAACCAATCCAGTGAACGTTGTTCGTGCGACCTTCAATGCGCTGAAAGCTATGACCTCCCCTGAAGCTGTTGCTGCCAAACGTGGCAAATCAGTTGAAGATATATTGAATTAATCGTTTGTTCGATTTGTAGATGGCGGATTTCATCATGTCTAAAAAAATGATTAAAGTGACCCAGACCAAGAGCACGGCTCACCGTCTGAAGAACCACAAAGCTTGTGTAGCAGGCTTGGGGTTGCGTCGCATCGGTCACTCTGTGGAAGTGGAAGATACTCCTTCCGTTCGCGGTATGATCAATGTAGTAAGTTATATGGTTAAGGTGGAAGGGGAATAATATGCGTCTTAACACCTTGAGCCCGGCGCCGGGCAGAATTCATGCAAAAAAACGTGTTGGCCGTGGTATTGGTAGTGGTCTGGGTAAGACTGCAGGCCGTGGTCACAAGGGTTTGAAGTCACGTTCAGGTGGTTCAGTAAGACCAGGATTTGAGGGCGGTCAAATGCCTTTGCAGATCCGCTTACCGAAATACGGTTTCACATCACGTATTGGTATGGTCACAGCTGAGATTCGATTATCCGAATTGAATGCTGTTGAAGGTTCTATTGTTGATATCGAAACTTTGAAACAAGCCGGTCTGATCAGTTCAGTGATTAAGCGTGCCAAGATTTTCGCCTCGGGCGAAGTCAAAAAAGCAGTGACTGTGAAAGGTTTATCAGTGACTAAAGGTGCTAAAGCCGCTATTGAAGCAGCTGGCGGTAAAGTAGAAGAGTAACGAGGCGCGAATGGCAACTCCCGCTCAACTGCCCATGGCAAGTCAACGCGGTTTAGGCGAGCTTTGGGCTCGCCTCCGCTTTTTGCTTTTGGCAATAGTGATTTATCGTATCGGTACGCACGTACCAGTTCCTGGTCTTGATCCAGAGCGTATTGCGCAGATGTATAAAGAGAATGAAGGCACAATCTTGGGCATGGTCAACATGTTTTCAGGTGGTGCCTTAGAGCGTATGAGTATCCTTGCATTAGGTATCATGCCCTACATCTCGGCATCTATTATTATGCAGCTTCTTTCTGCGGTAACTCCTTCGTTGGAGCAGTTGAAGAAAGAAGGTGATGCTGGGCGTCGAAAGATCAATCAGATGACTCGATACCTGACCTTGGCGCTAGCGAGTGTTCAGGCATTGGCTTTGGCTGTGGGTTTCTCCGGTTATGCTTATGGAGATGTAGGATTTCATTTCTACGCGATAGCAAGTATTTCGCTTGTGACTGGCGCCATGTTTATGATGTGGCTGGGTGAGCAAGTAACTGAAAGGGGTGTAGGTAACGGAATATCAATGCTCATATTTGCTGGGATAGTGGCAGGGATACCGAGTGCAATTGGTCAAACGTTTAGTCTTGCGCGATCAGCTGATAGCGTTCACATGATGAAAATTCTTGTTGTGTGCATAATTGCTATTGCTGTGATATGGGTAGTCGTTCGTGTAGAGCGTGGGCAACGTCGCATAACAATTAATTATGCCAAAAGACAGCCGGGTAGACAGGCACAGGCTAGCCATTTACCATTGAAAATAAATATGGCAGGTGTTATCCCTGCGATCTTTGCGAGCAGTATTTTGATGTTCCCTGCTTCCATTGGGCAGTGGTTCGGTAGTAGTGCGACAGATTCAGAATGGAGTGAGTTCCTAGGTAAGGTTTCTGTTGCTTTGAGCCCAGGAAATCCGCTTTACATCATAGTGTTTGTGATATTTATTGTTTTCTTTTGCTTCTTTTACACGGCGTTGATGTTTAATCCAAAAGAAGTGGCTGAAAACTTAAAGAAATCCGGTGCGTTTATACCTGGTATACGTCCGGGCGAACATTCAGCTAAATATATCGATAGTGTGTTAACTCGCTTGACGGTTATTGGTGGGATGTATATGTCGGCAGTTTGTTTGTTGCCGGAGTTTTTAATCGTATCAGCAGATGTGCCGTTCTATTTGGGTGGCACTTCATTGTTAATCGTAGTGGTAGTGGTAATGGACTTCATGTCTCAAGTGCAAGCTCATTTGATGTCACATCAATATGAATCACTAATGAAGAAGTCAAATTTGAAGGGTTATGGTGCAACCGGTTTGCGCTAGGCCAAAGATAGAGGTTGTGTAATGAAAGTTCGTGCTTCTGTAAAAAAGATTTGCCGCAATTGCAAAATGGTTCGTCGCAATGGTGTACTGCGCGTTATTTGCGCTGTTGAGCCGCGCCATAAGCAGCGTCAAGGTTAATCACAGATCTTTGCCTGAGCAGGCAGGTGCAAATCGCACCTGCCTGTTCTTTTCTGGTGATCTGTGAATGGGGGGCGTTGACTGTCGTCAGGTGGAGAAATCTCCTGGCTATTGATTTGTAATGAACTTATCGTTATCCTTCGCGCCTTTTTGCGTATTGGGTGGCGTAGCTCATTGTCAGCGCCGCATTTTAAGTGTTGTTGGAGTAATCTGAATGGCTCGTATCGCTGGTGTCAACATACCAGATAACAAACACGCCGTTATATCCTTGACTTATGTCTATGGAATCGGCCGTACAACTGCAAAACAAATCTGTGCTGCTGCAGGCATTGCCGAAGAAACCAAAATCGGCACCCTGTCTGAAGAGCAAATGGATGCTGTTCGTGCTGAAGTTGCCAAGCGTACCGTGGAAGGTGATTTGCGTCGTGTGATTTCGATGAATATCAAGCGCTTGATGGATTTGGGATGTTACCGTGGGTTGCGCCATCGTCGTGGATTGCCACTGCGTGGTCAGCGTACCAAGACTAACGCCCGTACCCGTAAGGGTCCACGTAAGCCGATCAAGAAGTAATTCTTGTTTGAAACATCAATCACTAGGCTAATCATTTAGTAGGAAGAATTGCTATGGCGAAGCCAGGTAATAAAACTGCAGTTAAGAAAAAAGTTAAAAAGACGGTAGTCGATGGCGTTGCGCACATCCATGCCTCTTTTAACAATACCATTGTCACTATCACGGATCGTCAAGGTAATGCCTTGGCATGGGCTACTTCGGGTGGTTCAGGCTTCCGTGGTTCTCGTAAATCAACTCCGTTTGCTGCCCAGGTTGCTGCTGAGCGCGCTGGCGAAGCAGCAAAAGAGTATGGTTTGAAAAACCTCGATGTCAAGTTAAGGCCAGCCCAGGTCGTGAATCGGCTGTGCGTGCGTTGAACAATGTTGGCTACAAAATTACCAACATCACTGACGTAACACCAATTCCACACAACGGCTGTCGTCCGCCGAAGAAACGTCGCGTGTAAGGGGAGATAGATAATGGCACGTTATATTGGTCCAAGCTGTAAACTCTCTCGCCGCGAAGGCACTGATCTTTTCCTGAAAAGTGGTGCGCGTGCGTTAGATTCAAAATGCAAAATTGAAACTGCACCAGGTCAACATGGACAACGTCGCGGACGTTTGTCTGACTACGGTGTTCAGTTGCGTGAAAAGCAAAAAGTGCGTCGTATTTACGGCATTCTTGAAAAGCAATTCCGTGGTTATTACAAAGAAGCTGCTCGTCGTAAAGGCGCAAGCGGTGAAAACTTGCTGAAGTTGTTGGAATGTCGTTTGGACAATGTGGTGTATCGCATGGGCTTCGGTTCAACTCGTGCTGAATCACGTCAACTGGTTTCGCACAAAGCGATCAGTGTGAATGGCAAGACAGTGAATATTGCTTCATTTCAAGTTGCTGCGGGTGATGTAGTGGCTGTGCGTGAAAAAGCCAAGAATCAATTGCGTATCCAAAACGCGCTGAATCTGGCTGGGCAACGCAGTAATGTTGAGTGGTTAGACGTGAATAGCGAGAAGAAAGAAGGCGTGTTCAAGCGCGTTCCTGATCGCAGTGACTTGTCTGCTGACATCAACGAAAACCTCATCGTAGAGCTTTACTCTAAGTAAGGAAAATCTAACTAAAAGGTGTGGCTATGCAGACTGCAGTAAACGAATTTTTAACTCCTCGTCATATCGATGTTACCGAAAGTGGTCCAACCCGCGCACGCGTGGTGTTGGAACCTTTGGAGCGTGGTTTTGGGCACACACTCGGCAATGCCTTGCGCCGTATTTTACTTTCATCAATGGCCGGTTGTGCCATTGTTGAAGTTGAAATCGATGGTGTGTTGCATGAGTACAGTGCGATTGAAGGTGTTCGTGAAGACGTAATCGAGATTTTACTCAACCTCAAAGGCGTTGCTGTGGTTATGCACGGTAAAGATCACGCCGTATTGACTTTGACCAAGAAAGGTTCTGGTGTGGTGACTGCGGGTGATATTCAGGTTGATCACGATATTGAGATCAAAAACCCGGATCATCTGATTGCTACTATCACTGGCAACACTGAATTGAAAATGCGTTTAACGATTGCTCGGGGCCGTGGCTATCAGCCAGCAGACAGTCGTCGTCGTGATGATGATGAAAGTCGCGCAATTGGCCGTTTGCAATTGGATGCTTCTTTCAGCCCGGTAAAGCGTTTGGCTTACTCTGTAGAAAGTGCGCGTGTTGAACAACGCACTGACTTGGATAAATTAGTACTTGAGTTGGAAACCAACGGTACTATTGATCCAGAAGAAGCGATTCGTCGTGCTGCAACAATTCTTCAACAACAGCTTGCTGTGTTTGTCGATTTGGAAGGTGAGAAGCAATCAGCTCCAGAACAGAAAGAAGAAACGATTGATCCAATTCTCCTGCGTCCAGTAGATGATTTGGAATTGACCGTTCGTTCTGCCAACTGTTTGAAAGCAGAAAACATTTACTACATTGGTGATTTGATTCAACGTACAGAAGTTGAATTGTTGAAGACGCCAAACTTGGGTAAAAAATCTTTGACCGAAATTAAAGACGTTCTGGCTTCACGCGGTTTGTCTCTCGGCATGCGTTTGGAAAACTGGCCGCCAGCCAGCTTGAAGAACGACTAAGCAATAAATAAAGGCCGTTGATAGGATTCTATCAACGGCCTTTATTATTAGTTCGCTCGTAACTCACTTCGGTGCGAGCGGTTAACGAGATTGTGTAAACAATCCATATTTGAAGGTATTTTAAAATGCGTCATCGTTTAAGTGGCCGTCAACTCGGTCGTAATGCTTCTCATCGTAAAGCCATGTTCCGCAATATGTCGGCATCATTGGTTGAACACGAATTAATTAAAACTACTTTGCCAAAAGCAAAAGAACTCCGTCGTGTGATAGAGCCTCTGATTACTTTAGCTAAAGTAGATTCTGTTGCTAACCGTCGTTTAGCTTTCGCCCGTCTGCGTAGCAAAGAAGCGGTAGGTAAATTATTTAGCCAATTAGGCCAACGTTACCAAGCACGTCCAGGTGGATATGTTCGCATTCTGAAATGCGGTTTCCGTGCTGGCGACAAAGCACCAATGGCTTATGTTGAATTGGTTGATCGTCCAGTAGATGCTGTTGCGGTTGATGCTGAATAGTTTTGCTGTTAGAAGTTAAAAAACGCCAAACCAAAAGTTTGGCGTTTTTTTTTGAAATTTTTAAAGGTCAAGTAATTAGGAGTTAGGAGAGTGATTGTTCGAGATTGTGAAGAAGCCGATATTGATCCTGTCACTCAAATTTATAACCACTACATCAAATACACCACAATCACGTTTGAAGAAGTGGAAATTAATCCGACAGAAATGGCTGTGCGAATCAAAAATATTCAATCACTTTTTCCCTTTCTGATTTGTGAAGATAAGGGCGTTATTGTTGGATATGCTTATGCAAGCAAATGGCAAGATAGATCCGCCTATAGGCATACGGCAGAAGTGACGATTTATTTACATCCAGATCATTTGGGTAAAAAATTCGGACAGCAACTTTATGCTGAATTATTTAATCAGTTACAGCAAAAAAACGTTCGTGTGCTTCTTGCTTGCATCGCTACGCCAAATCCTGCCAGCGCTGCATTACATGAAAAATTTGGGTTTAAGCAGGTGGCTGAATTTAAAGAGGTTGGATATAAATTTAATCAGTGGCTGGATGTGGGCTATTGGTCGAAATCTCTCAGTTTGAATGTGGAAAAATCGTGAAAGAATTGCGCTGCCCGATTTGTCATTCTGCGTTTCAAGAAAATCTTCAGGGTTTGGTCTGTGCTAATCGACACCAATTCGATCGATCAAAAGAAGGCTATTTCAATTTATTGCCGGTACAGAATAAAAATTCTTTAACGCCGGGCGATACCAAAGAACAATTAAAAGCAAGGCGTGAATTTTTACAAGCTGGTTTTTTTAACCCGCTCCATTCAAAGATTCTATCCTTGATTGATGCATCATCCAAATCAGTGTTAGATCTGGGTTGCGGAGAAGGATACTTCACCCGTGCATTAGCCGCTCATCTACCTTATGCAGAAATTTATGGTGTTGATATAGCGAAAGCAGGAATGGCAATGGCTGCAAGATCCGCGAAATCATTACCCAATATTACGCACTTGGTTGCTTCCAATTTTGATCTGCCATTACAGGATCAATCTATGGATGTAATTCTTCGTGTGCTGGCGCCGAGTAAGGACAGTGAATTACAACGAGTGTTAAAGCCCGATGGTAAATTACTAATAGTCATTCCGGGTGAACAACATCTGATTGAACTACGCAAGAAAATCTATCCAGAAATTCGTCCGTTACAACCGCGACCTGAAGTGGAAAATTTTATGTTGAAAGATGAATACAATGTTAGCTTCAAGCTTGAAATTAATGATCTGAATCCGTTGCAGTCACTATTGGATATGACTCCATTCGCTTGGAAACTAAATCAGCAGAAAAAAGATTTAATATTGTCTTCTCAGTTAAATGATTCGGCTGACTTTTCAATTGGTGTATATGAAAAGATCAGCATTTAAATCTTTCCAAAGTCATCAATATGAATTGTTTTTTGAATCTCAACACTGCCTAAACTTTCACTAATGGTTCCGAATTTAAAATCGGAGATCATTCGTTCGAGTCGTGGCAAGCAACGATGTAGGTTGGTGTAGTGGCGGAAATTGCTGAACCAGGTGGCGTTGGGGACGCGGGGTTGGTCGGGGTCGATTTCCCAAGGGTGCAGATAAAAAATTTGCGGCTTGGTTTGATTCAGGCTGGCGATTTCAAATAACCAGCGCGAAACGAAATAAGGATATTGACGGAAATAACCACCGCCGGCTGCGGGCACTGACTGGCCTAATACTTTTGCAGTGGTGAGGGGGAATTCGGTGATGATTTTTCCTTGGCGGGTACCAATTTTGTAGGGTTCTTCGGGGCTACCAGGAATGCCGTAGTTATCATGTCGTGTCGGGAAAATACTGGAGTCCCAAGTGAATCCCAATTCTGCCAATGTTTCAAGTGCCCACAAAGAATTGCGAGTGATTGAATAACTGGCAGCGCGATAACCTGTGATCGGTTGTTGAATTAAATCTTCAAGAATCTGTTTTGATTTCGCGGTTTCTTCGCGAAATACTTTTGGATCTTGTTTGTAAATTAATTGATGGCTGTATCCGTGTGATGCAATTTCATGACCTTGCGCATGAATGCGTTTGATTAATTCAGGATAACGCTCGGCAACCCAACCTAAAATAAAAAATGTAATTTTGATTTTGTTGCGTTCAAATAGGCCAACAAGCGTATTGGTGTTTTGCTCAACGCGACAAGGCCAGCTATCCCATGTATTGGGATCAATCACTTTATTAAACGCAGCAACGTGAAAATAATCTTCCACGTCTACCGTCATAGCATGAGTGACTTTTTTAACTGACATTTGTGTCTGTTTGGTGTTTTGCATCAGAGTCGCGCGTCCACGTCTGATTTTGGCAGTACATGTTTCACATCAAACAGCACGTGATTGGTTTTACCCAAAGCGCGAATACCTTTTGCACCCAATTCTTTAAATTGATTGTGCGCAACACAAATAATGATCGCATCGTAAGTATTTTTTTCAGGTGCGCTAATCAAATCCAAACCATATTCATGATGGGCTTCTGCTGCATCAGCCCAAGGATCGTAAATATCAACCAAAGTATTATAAGTTTTCATTTCCTGAATGATGTCGATAACACCGGTGTTGCGTAAATCCGGGCAGTTTTCTTTAAAGGTCAATCCCATGATCAACACGCGCGCATCCACCACTTGCGATTTGCGTTTGGTCATCATCTTCACCACTGAATCTGCAACAAAAGATCCCATGGCATTGTTGACGCGACGACCGGAAAGAATCACTTCAGGGTAATAACCCACTTGTTGTGCTTTGTGGGTCAAATAATAAGGATCAACGCTGATGCAGTGTCCACCAACCAAACCCGGACGGAAAGGTAGGAAGTTCCACTTGGTACCAGCGGCTTCCAATACTTCCAAAGTGTCTATGCCGATGCGGTGGAAAATCAGTGCTAATTCATTCACCAATGCAATATTCAAATCGCGTTGGGTGTTTTCAATGACTTTTGCGGCTTCGGCGACTTTAATGCTGCCGGCTTTGTGAGTGCCTACTACCACTATTTTGCGATAGAGCCGATCGACATATTCAGCGACTTCGGGGGTGGAACCAGAAGTGATTTTAATGATGTTATGAACGCGGCGCTGCTTGTCGCCCGGGTTAATTCGCTCGGGACTATAACCCGCAAAAAAGCCCTCATTGAATTTTAGGCCTGAAACTTGCTCTATGATCGGAATGCAAACTTCCTCGGTGCAACCGGGGTAAACGGTTGACTCATAAATCACGATGGAATTCTTTTTTAACACTCTACCCAAAAGTGCGGATGCCTTTTCAAGCGGGGTTAAATCGGGTTGATGACTGGCATCAATTGGTGTGGGTACTGTGACTATATAGATATCACAGTCTTTGATATCCGCTTCATTGGTGGTGTAGCTCAGGGATTTGGGCTCGTTAAGCTCTTCGGTAGAAAGCTCAAGGGTGCTATCAATTCCCTGACGAAGGGCATCAACTCTTTGTGAGTTAATATCAAAGCCAAGGGTGTCGATTTTTTTTCCAAATTCGACGGCGAGCGGAAGGCCGACATAGCCCAAGCCGATAATGCACAATCTAGGATTTGCAGGGAACATAAAGAATTCCTGTTAGTAAGTGTTTCCAAGGGTTGCAAAGGTATCACATCTTAATGATATTTTTCGACGTCAACTCTGGATGTTTAACTTCGGGTATTTATATTAAAACCCGCTATAATCGCCCAGCTCGAAACAGAAGGCACTGTTTTGCTGCCGATTAAAACTTTAATCCTTAGGAGTCGGGTTTGTCTTACATTCGTGTTAATAAACAATATGTACATCTCCCATATTTATATTTGGCAATCATTGAGGCTGCCAGTTTGGTTTTTGCGTTGGCATTGGCATATCGAGTCGTTGAGCGTCTCAATCCCGCCTCAGACTTTTCAGGCGTGCCTGCGGCCTATATTATTTTTGTTGTGGTGTTGACCTGCAGTAGTTTGGCTATGGGTGTGTATTCCTCTTTGGTAAGAGAGGGATTGGTTAATATGCTATTGCGAACATCTGTTAGCTTCTTTTTGCTATCCAGTACGGCGTTGTTCCTGATCGATTTGGTGACTGTTGAGACGTTATTTGGACAGCGATTAATTTTTTGGTCGATCGTATTGGCAACTTTTGTCATTTCAATTATTCGTTGGATATTTATTCGTGTGGTTGATGTCAAGCAAGTGCGACGACGAGTTGTTTTTTATGGTGCTGGGGCCAGGGCGAAAAAATTATTAGGTGAACTATTACCTCATTCCGATAGTTTGGCGATTGATATATTTGCTTGCGTGCCGAGCGCACAGGAAGATGTGCAGGTTACCGAGACATTGGTGTTGCCAGAGCCACAAGATTGGGTTGAGTTTGTCAAAAAAAACGAAATTTCAGAAATTGTGATTACGCCTGATGATAGGCGTCGCACCTCGGGTGAGGCATTCCCCTTGAGCCAGTTTCTGGATTGCAAATTAATGGGTATTCCTTCTGTTTATGCGCAAGGCTTTTATGAAAGAGAAATGGGTTTAATCGATGTGCAGCTGCTTCAGCCGGGATGGATGCTTTATTCAGATGGATTTAATTTCTCTCACAGTTCTTTAATGGCCAAACGAATTTTCGATCTTGTTTTGGCCAGTGTTTTTTTATGTCTGCTTTGGCCATTTATGCTCTTGACTGCGATTGCAGTTAAACTCGAAAGCAAAGGGCCTGCTCTTTACCATCAGGTTCGAGTGGGTCTGAATGGAAAACAATTTCGTATTTATAAATTTCGCAGCATGCGACAAGACGCAGAAAAAAACGGCGCTGTATGGGCACAGAAAAATGATAATCGAGTTACCCGTGTTGGAGCGTTTATACGCAATACTCGTTTAGATGAGTTGCCTCAAATATACAATGTGTTAGTGGGTCAAATGAGTTTTGTTGGTCCGAGGCCAGAACGCCCGGAATTCGTGAAAAGCCTATCCGAGCAGATTCCTTATTACGAAATGCGTCACAAAGTTAAACCCGGTCTCATGGGTTGGGCACAACTAAAATATCCCTATGGTGCTTCGGTTGAAGATGCCAAAAACAAATTGCAATACGATTTGTATTACACCAAAAATCACAGTTTCATGATGGATATTTTGATCATGATTCAAACAGTGGAAATTATTCTTTTAGGCAAAGGCGTTCATTAAATAACGGAGTGAAATTATGAAAATAGTTAAATTATTGATCTTGGTTTTGTCGACGGTAGTGTTTGTTGGGTGCTCAGGCGTTAAAAAAGAAAAAATGCCGCCCATAATGGAGTCGGCAGTGACCGCAGGCGAATATCGCATTGGTGTCGATGATGCGCTTGATGTCAATGTATGGAAAAACCCAGAATTGAGCATGCAGGTGCGCGTGCGTCCTGACGGAAAAATTTCAATGCCCTTTGATTGGTGACTTGCCCGCAGCCGATATGACGAGCTCGGAGTTGGCGCAATCAATCGGCAAACAATTATCTAACTATGTAAAAAACCCTCAGGTCACAGTAATAGTGTCTAATCCAAGTAGTTCGGATTTTTTGCGTCGTGTTCGTGTTACGGGCGCCGTTAAAAATCCACAATCCATTGCCTATCGTGATGGTATGACAGTGTTGGATTTGGTGTTGTTGGCTGGCGGGTTGAATGATTTTGCTTCAGGCAACCGTGCTACGCTTTATCGAAAAATTAATGGTACTACTAAGGCTTACCCAATAAAGCTGGATGATTTGATCAACGATGGTGATGTGGACACTAATTACACATTGCAACCATCCGATATTGTGAGCGTACCTGAGCGAGTATTTTAAGTTTTACGCGCTGTAGTATTTAGGCGGTTAGGTTACAACATAAGAGAATTTTCATGGATAAAGTCTATCTTCGCGAACTGTTCGATGCCTTTAAAGCGGAATTAATTCGATTTCGTTTTGTTGTGGTCGTGGCATTTTTAGCTGTTGCTTTCGTGATATTGATTTTGGGTGTTTTATTGCCAAAAAGTTATACCACCAGTGCGGTGTTGTTTGCTGATGAAAGCAATATTATTGAGCCGCTACTCAAAGGTAATGCTGAGGTGACCAAAATTGATCGTTCCGAGAAGGTAAGTCAAATCATCTACACTCGAGCAATATTGTTGGATGTGGGCAAGCGTGCGGGATTGATCAATGATGGAATGTCGGAGCCTGAGCAATTGCGAATGGTGGATTATATCCGGGGTAGGATTCGGATCGAACGTGAAAGAAGTGAAGATTATTTCAAGCTAACATTTACGGCTAATGATCCCGATGCTTCTTTTGAGGTGCTTAATGCAATAGTGGCTGAGTTCATAGAAAATGCGGCTCGAAAAAAACGTGATGAAAGTATGAATGCCTACATGTTTATTGATTCACAGGTGCAAATTTACAAAAATAAATTAGAGGCGGCTGAAGAAAAATTAAAAGAGTTTAAATCACAAAATACAGATGGCACAGAGGATCAGGTTAGTTCACGGCTCGCAAATTTACGCCAAGAAATAGAAACATTAAAAATTAACCTTGAAGAAACTCAAGCCAGAATAAACAGCATTACGCAACAATTGGGGAGCGAAGGCCAATATTTACAGGCAAAGGGTCAAGCGGATGAGTTGCGGCAAAAAAGGCAGTCTCTAATTGTTCAATTGGAACAGTTACAGTTAAGTTATCAAGACAGTTATCCAGATATCATTTCATTGAAATCTCAAATTGCTGAAGTTGATCAATCCATTCAAAAAATGCAAGAGTCAGGTGCAATATTTGGTAGTGGTGAGAAAGTTGAAAACCCTCTTTATGAAGAATTGCGTAAGCAGCTTTCCGAAGCGGATGTAGAGCTGCGAACGCAAAAAAGACGTATGCAGTCACTGATGAATTTGCAATCTGAGGAATTGGAGCGTCAAGAACGTATTGCTGCCCGTCAGGCAGAGCTGTCTGAATTGACGCGCGATAACGATGCCAATAGTCGCCTATATGATGAAATGTTGCAGAAAAAAGAAGCTGCTCGTTTATCTATGACCCTTGATCAAGAAGGGCAGGGGGTCACTTATCGCGTGCAAGAGTCGCCGGCTTTTCCATTGCAGCCCGCAGGGCTTAGGTTCATACACTTGGCAGTAGTAGGGCCACTGCTAGCATTTTTATTTCCAATTGGGTTGTTGATTGCCTACATCATGGTAGATCCCCATTTGCGTTCAGCCAGAATCTTACAAAAACAATTGCCTGAGGATGTGAATATGATTGGAGTGATTCCACATTATGACTCTCCTATGGTGCAGCGTTTGTTGCGAAAAGATGTATTGATGCTTTTAGCTGTGGCCGGAATAGGAATGATTATTTATATCGCCGCTGCTGTCTTTTGGCATTTAACTAAGGGTTAATCAGGTTTCTATTATGGAAAAAAAATCCAAAAACAAATCCCCTATTACATCCTTGACGGATGATTTCAATGATTTAGTTGAATCTTCCGGACAACTAGTCAAAGAGGCGGTGATGGAGCACAAAAAACATGAGCAAATTAAAAATATTCCAACGCCAGTGTTGTGGTCACACGAAGAGCTTTACGAAAAGAAAATTATTTTTGCGGGCATGCGGCAGCGAGATTTGTTGAATGCTTTTCGTGAAGTCCGAATTCAATTGCTGCAAAAAAGTAAAACCGACAACATGGTGGTGCTGGTGACGTCTGTTGCTCGTACGGGTTCATCCAGTGCGTTTTCGTTTAATTTAGCGGCGACATTTGCGTTGGATCAACACAAAACAGCGTTGTATGTTGATTGTAATCCTTATGAATCCGGGGTGGATAAATATGTTCTGGGTGATATCAAATCAGGATTAACGCAGTATCTATCTGGAACATCGCTAGGCTTGGAGGACATTATTTATCCTTCGGGCTTGGAGAGATTGCGCATAATTCCTTCTGGGCAAGGGAGCGATTCAGCGGCTGAAATTTTTAACTCCAAGAAAATGCAGTCATTTATCAATGAAATTAAATCGCGATATCCCGATCGGTTCATTGTGCTGGATGCCCCATCAGTACAGCAATCTACCGAGGCGCGGATTTTATCTAAATATTGTGATTACACTTTGCTGGTGGTGCCTTTTGGCAAAGCTGTGACGGATGAAGTCTTGGCGGCAGTTGATGTGGTGGGTAAAGAAAAATTTGCCGGTTTTGTTTTTGCTAGTTAATGCAGAGTGTGGTTTTCATTTTAGGGATTAACAAAATAAGAGCGTTGCTATGAAAAAAATAATTGGAGTTTTCTCTTTCTGCATGTTTGTGCCGTCGCTGGCGCTCGCCAAAAATCTAACGTTTGATTTGTTAGCGGCGCTGGGCGAGTCGGATAATGCGCTGAAGTCCGATGTTGATGAGGTAAACGAAAAACAGAATCGCTATACCGCATCATTGAATGGTAATTGGGACAAGCAGTGGATCAATGCGAATATGCAGTATACGGCCTATCGTGAAATCTATGCGGATAATTCTCAGGATGAACAAAATTATTTGCAGGGAGATTCATCGCTCAGGTTTGGCAATGCCAATAATCTTTTTAATTTAGATGTGCGACACTCTCGCCGAACCTTATTAAAAGATATCACTGAAACCCCTAGCAATAGTAACCAAGAAGAAAGAGAAATTTTTTCGGTTATACCCAGCGCGCGTTTTGATCTCACGAGCAGTGATGAATTAATTTTGAGTGCTGACGCATCCCGCACTCGCTATTTGGAGACTGAATTTAAGGATTCTGACCGCAATGTGTATGGCGTTGATTTTCAACACGGCTTTTCTGCCGTGGATAGGTTAAATATTCGATTAAGTAAGACAGAATCTGATTTTGTTTATTTTCCGCAAGCGGACTATAACTTGAGTTCTGCTGTTCTGGTCTACTCAGCGAACTTACGTAAATTATCTTATAGTCTTGGCGCTGGTCAGGAAAAAACAGAGCCAGAGTTTGGTGAAAGTCAAAGTTCGCCTCATTATGAAGCATCCATGAGTTATATCAGCGGGCAGAATCAATTTCGAATTTTTGTTGATCAGTCAGTTACAGATAGTTCGTTCGGGCAGGGATTGAATTTGAATAATCCTGCAACTCCTGGTGTGGATTCAGCTTTTGATGAAATCGGGCTGATAGACCGAAAAACATCGGGTATCGATGTGGCGCGCGAAATGACTGCTCGAAGCACCCTTACTCTGGGTGTAAGTAAAACGGATGATGAGTTTGTGAATTCTGATGCCGAATCAACTCAGCTTGGTGGAACAGCATCACTGCGATACAGTTTTTCTCCTCGTGCGACATTAACCTTGAGTCATAGCTTGAGTGATGTGGAAGCTATTGGTTTTTCATTGAATGATCAATATCGTCAGTCCTTCACTCGAATTTCTTTTCGATATCAATTCTTCCGTAGTTTTGATCTTGAGCTTTTCCGCGAGAAAGAGAAGCGTGCGTCCGATACAGGGCAGCAGAGCTACTTGGAAAATTTTACCGGCATGTCGCTTGGTTATCATTTTGAGTAAAGTTTGTGATTAAATTTATTAAAATATGGCCTGTTCTGTTAGTGCTTTTGGTTTCCTGTGGTGACAATCAGGAAAATATCGGAAATCGTGCGAATCAATATCTAAAATCAGCCGAACAGCTTTCAAATCAAGGGCAGCTGAGAGCGGCATTGATTCAAGCAAAAAATGCTATTCAGCTTATTCCTGGTTCCCCTCAAGGCTATTCGCAAATCGCACGAATTTATAACCAGATAGGTTATTACTCAGAAGTAGAAAAATTGCTTGTCGATAAAGTGCAGCAGTATCCAGAATTAAATTATGAATTGGGGTTTTCCTATTACCAGCGGAAAAAATTCCGATCGGCATTAGCGGCTTTGAGTCAACTAAGTGGAGAGTCACACCAGCGTGTGCATTTATTAAAGGCACTTGTTTTTGTGCAATTGGAGCAGAAGGTTGACTTTGATTTAGAGGTGCAGAAAATTGCTGCTATTTCGGACAGCGATGGTTATTGGTTATTAGCGCAAGCTAAGGCGGCTCAAGCGAAAGGACTCTGGAAAGAGGCGGAAAGTTTGCTAAGTAACGTGAAATCGAACAGTGATGTTTATATTGATTCATTAATATCCTTAGCTGAAATCAATATACAGTTACGTCAAATTGAACAGGCTGAGAAACAGTTAACTACAGCACTTTCCAGCTCGGTGAATGCAGATTCGCTCACAGTTGAAAAAGCAAAAATTTTAACAATGTTAGTTGAAATGCTGGTTCAGCAAGGTCGATCGGGTGAGGCTTATGCATATCAAAAATTAATGGCTAATGCTAATCCTGAATTGGACTCAATGAGAAGTCGTTTTGATGAGGCGGTTGCGCTTTATGCAAAAGGCAATGTCGAAGAAGCAAAAACTCACTTAAACGATTTGCATCAAAGTTATCCTAAGAATTCAAATGTCACTAGCTTGTTGGGTGTAATTGCTTTTCAACAAGGCCGTGACGATGAAGCAGAAGCCTATTTGGCGCAAGTGATTGATCCTGAAACGGCAACAGCGGGGTTGATTCAAACCAGCAGTTTATTAAAAGTTCGGAATAACAAAGTTGATGATGCCATTGAGTTATTGAAGAAGTCTGTTATAGCGCAACCAAAAAATGCTCAATTATTGGCGACTTATGGTTTGGCGTTACTACAAAAAGATCCAGTTGATAAAGAAGGTGCGCTGGCGTTAGAAAAAAGTATTGCGATGGATGCAAAGCAGCAGCGCCTTCGTTTGGCTTTAGCGGAAAGGCATTATCGCTTGGAAGAAAAAGAACAGGCTTTGGCTCAGCTGGAGACGGCCTTTAAATATGACCCCTTGGATAGGGTAACGACACAAGCCTATTTGTATCAGTTCTCCAAAGTGGCTGGTGCTAAATCGGTCTCGCTTAAGTTGCAACAGCTCAAACAACAATATACCAATCGTTTTCAAATCAAATTGATAGAGTCTTGGTGGTTAATCGAGCAGGGTCAATATGCTGAAGTTGAATCGCTCTTAAAAACTCAACCTGATACATCTACAAAAGAAAAATTGGATGCATTTGAGTTATTGGTGACTCTCTATTTTAGGCAAGATAAAAAGGAAAAAGCCCAATCCTTACTCGGAGAGATGTTGCGACTATCCCCGGCAAATACTCAATACTATTTAACCTGGTTCAATTTGTTGAGCGAACAGGATTCTGCTCGGGCGATAGGTTTTCTAAATGAGCTGCTGCAATTGAATGAAGTCTTGTGGCAGCCTCATTACTACCTTGCATTGCTGGAGCAGAAATCCCAGCAGTGGGATCAGGCCGACAAATCCTTGAATCAGGTGCTGCAAAAAACGTCGCAGGAAAATGTTCGACAACAGGTTGTCAAATTATACAACGCTAGAGGCTTTCACTTATTTCGTTCTGGTGAGTTTCAGCAAGCCCAGGTCGCGTTCATGAAATCGCTTGGGGTGGATTCGGAAGATAGAACGGCCTTGTATTATTCCGTGCAGATATTGCTTAAACAGAATCAAACAGATCAGGCGAAAGCTGTGCTCGCAGCAGTAGATCAAAATAAAAAATTAGCGATTCATTGGTTTTTAAGTGGCTTGATTAATGAAAAAGAACAAAAAATAAAAGATGCTTTACGAGACTTTAATGAAGCTTGGAAGTTGGATGCATTTGATTTGTATGCTGAAAAACTCTATAGCGTTTATCAGTCGCAGAAAGATCAGTCATCATTAGTGAACTTGATTAATGAATGGCATCAGCGTTTGCCTAATAGCTCTCAAGCCTTATTGCTGATGGCGATGTTGCAGCAAGAGAAGGGGCAAACAAATGAGGCTATAGATGCTTATGAAAAAGTTCTAAGGGCCCAGCCTGATAATCAGATTGCGATGAATAATTTAGCTTGGCTTTATATCGATGGTCACCCAGAAAAAGCAGAAAAGTTGGCATCAGTAGTTTTTGCTCGTGCGCCCGATGCGGTGGATATTATTGATACCTATGGTTGGATATTGTTTAAGAATGGAAAAGTAAAAGAGGCTTTGCCATTATTGGAAAAAGCAAGTCGGCTTTCACCTGATAATGCCTTAATCAAGGAGCATTTGCTTCATGTTCAACAAGCAGTTGGATCAAATTAGTGTGAGTGATATTAAACCAGAATTATTAAGTGTTTTTCGTACGGACGCATGGATTTCAGCTTGGAATGAAATATGGGAAGCAGATTTAATTGCCAGGCAATATAAGTCAAATCAGAATGGGTATCTTTTTCATCTACCGTTGTTAAAGTTATTTTCGTTAAGGACGGCTACACCTCTAGGTTGCGGGTCTCGAGTTCTTGCTTCTATTCGCAGTGAGTATTTTCAATTTCCTGTCGATGTTAATTTGAATGATTGGTTTAAGTCTGAGTTAGGTCTGGGTTGCCATCAATTTGTGATTCCTGACGTCGATATTGAATCTGATACTTTCAAAAAACTTTCAGAATACGCTAACAAATATTCATTTTATTTACATGCTCGATCTGGGTCGTTGGCTTATGGTGTGGTCACCAAAAGATCGAGCTTTGCTGATTATCTATCTGTACTGGGGCAAAATTCGCGGGCTCGA
The DNA here is from genome assembly GCA_016712405.1 of Cellvibrio sp. Classification (GTDB taxonomy): domain Bacteria; phylum Pseudomonadota; class Gammaproteobacteria; order Pseudomonadales; family Cellvibrionaceae; genus Cellvibrio. The sequence continues at coordinate 296,111 of JADJRD010000002.1, forward strand.
TTGTTTAACAGGCGCAAACGTTTGCAGGAGCTGGGTAAGATAAAGCTTCGGAATATGTGGCCGGATGTTGAAGGTTTTATCGATTTGTTAAATCAATTCCATCAGGATCGCTGGGGAAAACCTTGTTTTCAGGAAAATAATTTAGCTTTTATAAAATTATTTTTGCAAAAGTTAAGTGAGCAGGGTGGGCAAATAAATTTGTCACTGATGACACTGGATGAAAAACCTATATCAGTGTTGTTGGATGTTTTGTATGCGCGCAGAGTGTATAACTTTCAAGCGGGCTATATTGAAAAGGTTGCCAAGAATGTAGCACTGGGTAGTCTGCATTTGGGGTATGAAATAGAAGCGGCCTTTGCGAATCCGCAGATTGATTATTATGACTTTATGGCGGGGCAAGGAAAAAATACAGACTATAAAGCGGCCTTTGCAACCAATACACAAAAACTGGCGGACATCTACCTCACGCGTCATGCTTGGTTACACTGGTTATATCAGTTGAATGATCGAGTAAAAAAATCTTAAGGAATATGTTTAATCAATGATGGACCAATCCATCGGGTTAGCCAAACCGGCATCAATTTCCAGAGCGCTATAAAAATTTTATATTTTGGGTTGTTCGGATTGATTTCTGGCAGTGCCTGGCCTTCAGGCATAACGTAATACCAATAATGTTGTCTCGGTTCTGCACCCCATTGTTTTTTAAATTTATAAGTGCCCGCATCAATGGTGGAGCGGCCGAAATCGAAAAACATAAATTTCTGCTCTATCGCAAACGATAAAATCTGCCGGTACATCCACATATTCATATTCTTTTTGTTTGCCGCTGCAATGGTGGAGGCCCAGGGAATCTCAAGAACATTGTTGTTGCCGATTAAAAAAGCTGCCGATACCGGTTTGTTGGCCAGGTGTACGACGAGCAGAGTTGATTGAATATTTGGTTCATCTAATATTGCCTGAAAAAAACTTTTCGGATAAACCGGTGTTCCTAAGTCACGCATGTTGTGTGAAAACACCTGATAAAAATCATTCAGCAATTCTTCTTTACCAACTTTCAGTTTTGGTTGATAGTCTTCTGCTTTCTTGTATTGTGATCGTAATTTCGCACCTAAGTTTTTTTCCAGTGCTTCATTGGATTCAGGCAATCGCAAAATCATTGAAGCTTTTTTGCTGGTGTAGAGAGGGTAGAGGTCGGCCTGAATGCTACGAATTTCAACATGAGATAAATTAAATTTTTTGAGCAACTGGTGGCTATGATGGATTAATGCCTGATTAATATTGTGATATTGGCTGATAGGTCCGCCATAGTTTATGTAGGGGATTGAAACTGCAAATTGTCCGAAGAGTTTGCTTGAAAACAAAGTTAAGGGAAGCCCGCCCAAAATTTGACTTTCTTGATTTGTTGCTAGTAGCAAAATACTACGATGACCGAATTGGGTTTGAATTAATCGTAACCAGGCATCTTGATGATAAGGTGTGTGTGTGTGATGTTCTAAATAACGATACCATGTGTCCAGAAAAGGGTTGTCGATAATGTCAATTTTAAATGCGCCATTCCAAATTTCTGAAGGTTCCAAAAACTCAAAAGCTATCTGATCAGAATTTATTTCTTGTTCTGGTCTTGCTTGTGTCGATGCTTCAGCGTTGGCGTATTCAATACTTTTTAGTGCTGCTTCAGTTTCATCAATCTGTAATGAAATTATTTTCATTTGATCAAGCAAGGCTTGATGTTCAGTGCTTCCCTTGATTACCGCTTTAAATTGTCTGGCGATTTCGCCTTTAGCGTTTTTTTGGGATTTTAATTTGGCAAGTAATTTAGCAACTTGTGTATTCGTCATCGGTATTATCTTGGGTTAATCTATTTTTGAGCGAAGATGTTCGATCCAGGAGGAGTATCGAATAAATCGTTCCAGTGTGGAAGGGAAACTATGCCGTTTAATGTTGAATAAATCCTGTTGTATTGATGCTAATGTGGTGTTTCCAGGTTTTGCACTTAAAGCAGCACTAAAATTAGCATTCGCGACTAACGCACAATGCCTGCTGGCATAATCTTTGTCGGTGCCAGACGAATAACAATAAACATTTGACGCAGTAGGAATCTCTTGGAGTAAACGGTTTTTAGATGTGGTTAATTCAATGTTGACCTGCTCATCACTCAAAATGTTGAATACTTTGTGAGTTTTTCCATGTGCACCCACATTCAGACCAAGTTTTTGATAATGCCTCAGGCTTTCCCAATCGGCGGGCGCAAATTCTATCGGTGCGACTGGTGGTAAGTTTACCTGAAGTTTATCTTCAAGCAATTTTAAAAACCGATCTTGTTTTTCGTCAGCAAGATGTTTGGCAAATCCAGTCAATTGTCGTCGACTGGAAATACGGTTTTGCAGGGTATCAAACGAAAGTGTGAAAACGGAATTGTCGAATTCAATTTCAATCTTGCTGATGACTGTTGTTTGAGTAAGGTAAATCAGCTTTGCGTCCCAAGGCCAGTCTATATTGTCCGAAAAGTCGCTCAATACAAAAATTGTTGGTTTGGCGTTGTGTTTAAGAAAAATGGGGGTGAGAACGGTGAGTTGATCTAGATAACCATCATCCATGGTAAAGCACAAAATTGGTTTTTTCGGATTGTCCCCTCGAATTGACATGGTCACCACGTCATCAATACTGAGAAATTCAAATCCTTTTTTCTGTGCGTAAGTCAAACAGTTATCCAACAAACGGGGACAGATACCGTTATAAATATTATTTACCGGCTGAGGTCGGTGTAACATAAAAATTGTTACATAATGGCCGAGTAAAGAGTTCGCCAAAAAGTTCAGGGGTGAAATGGTCGCCAAGCTTGTGATAAGTCTGTCCATGTGAAATCCCTTGGGAATTTTAGATGCCCGAAAGTCTTGCTCCAAAATCACGTTTGGTGCCACTAACTTGCTGGTGTAACCCAATTCGTTTTAATTCGTGTAATGAAAAATTATTATAGGTCACTATGCCTTTTTGGGTGGTCACCGCAGCTTTATAAGTCGCGGCGACCAAGTCCAAGGCGATTCGATTGTAGTCGCCATTAGGGAAACAAAACAAGTTTATTTTTTGTTCGAGTTGAGACTCCAGCAATTCTCGACTTTGAATAATTTCGTGTTGTAATTCTTCTGTGCCAAGATGGTGCGTTAAACGTTTGTGACTACAAGTATGTGAACCAATATCAACCAGTCCTGAGTTTTGCATTTGCTTGAGCTCATTCCAATTCATCAGCGCTCGGGGCATGGCTTGTAATAAGTTGGATTGTTCCTTAATCCTTGCCAATGCGGTAAAAATATCTTTATCAGATAGGCCTTTTAATTTTCTGATGTACTCGGCTGCAAATTCGCGATCAATAATTGATTTGTCTTGTGGATAGTATTTGCCAAGAAGCGGATCCTGTTGCAGAAATGTTTCACCAGCGTTAAATAATAACCACATCACCATATTCGGCCAAAACTGAAAAGAAGTGTCAATTTTTTCGGCAACGGCAAAAAGTGTTGCGGGTACCTGATGTTTTTTCAGTAGAGGTAGAGCATATTCAAAATTATCCATCCAGCCATCATCAAAGGTCACTACACAGGTTTTCAGTGGCAATTGAGCGCCGGATTCCTGTGCATCTACCCAATCTTGCAAGCGCATTACCGTAAAATAACGTTTGATTTCTTGCAGGTGCATCTCGAAAGTTTCTGGTGTTACTACCATACCGGGTTCTTCGATGTGATAACGAGGATCATCTGTTGGCAATATGCGGTGATACATGAGAATCCATAATTTCGGCTCATGGTGCTGTCGACGGTGGTGGCCGTAATGATAGGCCAGCCTAGTCAAAATAGATTTAGCCAGATTTTTCAAAAAACGCATTAGTGACCTCGTAAAGCTGCAAGATATTGTTTCAGCTCAAATAGTGCTGGTTTCAAATCGGACCAGCGATTAATTTCATAACGCGTAGTAAAAAATCCAGGCCACAAAAAATCTAAACTGCGTTTAATTTTTTTCAAAAGTGATTCACTTGATTTCCAATACAGATACAAACTATCAAAATCACCTAACAACCAACGCAATCGCTGACCGACTTTATAACTTCCTGGGATTTCATGGGGTAATTGCAATGTCTGCGCGACTAATAGCCAAGGAAAATTAATGCCGGAATCAATAGATAATTGCAGCGATCCCCAGAAACGGGTGTTTATTTCCATCAAATAAGGAGTTCCTTCAGGGCTGATACGAAACTCAACCATGGCAACACCATGCCAATGTGCGGAGGTTAAAAGTTTCTCGGCAAGTGATTGTAATGTTGGATCAACTGTTTGACTTTCACTAAGTACGCTCACTCCCCCTTGCGGTGGTTTTTCTCTCAGGCGTTTGTGTGCAAAAAAAGTGATGGGCTGACCACGATTGTATAAACAAAAAACTCCAGCGCCGTGACCCGGAATAAATTCCTGTAACATAAATCCTGTAGTCTGCAGATAGGGATTTTTCTGAAGATAGCGCTGCAGGGAATCCTCGTCCCGAATAATGCCCACAGTTGTGGCCTGCCAGTGATCATCTAGATACAGTCGTGACAAGGCGGGTTTGATGACGCAAGGATATTGAATCTCTTGTTGATTTAATGCGCCCAGAGACGAATAAAACCGCCACTTTGGGGTCGGCACCTGCAAACTATCAGCAAGTTGCATCAATCGATGTTTGTCGGCCAGTTGCATCACCACAGGGTAATCTGCAAATGCAGTTGGTAGCGCCAGCTTGTCTTGATTCATCAAAATCAATTGACTGGTAATTTCCGTCACGGGTAACACCAAATCAAATTGACGCTCTGACTGTAATCGGGAAATCCAATCAATAAAGGCTTGGGGTTGGTGTTCGGCACTGGGGCAACATAGATACTCGTTTGAATATCGTGATTTGCCCGCAAGTGCGGCAGGTGCAGCTTCGGCAGTGGTAATGTGGAGATTGTGGTGTTGTCCCAAAGACCGTGTAACAGCGAGGGCACTGCGTTGGGCGGCATCGAGGATTAGAATGTTGAAGTTAGTCAATTGAGATGCCCTTTTTCACAATCAACCAATGATTGATAGCCGCGTTTCTGCTCGCTCGAAGCGAAGCGATCGAAAGCATTTTCCAAAATTGCTAATCGTTGAAGTCGACGAACTTTTTCTATTTGCGTGATCTCACGCTTTTTTGCCAACTCTTGGGTGAGTAATTGTTCCATCAAATTTAATTCATTTACCAGTTGTGGGTATTCGCCAAGCTGGCGAATTTTTTGTTGGATCAATTCAGTCTGTTGATTGATGGCCGAAGTGTAGCTGCTTGTGTAGGGGTGTTTCAGGAATGGAAAATCCAACTCCAGGTGGGCCAATAGTGTCTTTTGCAAAGACTTGATTTTTTCAGTAGTTGCCTGCTTTTTGGATTGAATGTCAGCTAATTCGAGTTCTTTTGTGGATCGCTGTTGATTCAATTTGTCAGGCTGAATTGAATTGCGAATAGCCACGGCTTTTGCCAATGTGTCATAGTCATTTTGAGCTGAACGGTCTGTTTGCCAGCGAATATGCCAAGGCTGCCATTTCTCCAAAAAAATTTCCGATGTTGAACGAGAAAGATCGCTACTCAACGCAGCTTCAAGCGCATAAAAGTGCGCTTCGCGAAAGCTGATTTTTTGATTGCCGTCTTTGTCAGGATTAAACATTAATGCTTCGTTGTGGCGAGTTTTACCATTCAGCGCAGCGAAGAAGTAGGTTGTGTAATCGCGAAAGTCATCTTTATTTATTCCTAGCTCACAACCTTCGGCCTCAAGATTTTCAGCGTCTGCCATAAAACCACAGCGGTGAGGGATTACTTTATTATTGTTTATAACGGCATTGTAGAAGCCACCTGAATAACATTGCGTGAGTACAAATCGACTGGTTGTTTTGGGGGGTATTTTATCTAACAAATTGCGAAATTCATCGGTATTGAGTTGAGTATTATTCCAGAGTAAAAAATTATTTAAGTGGGTTTTACCTAAGCCGCCATAACCACCGTGCCCGTTATAGACAAAAAGAAAGTTATTGGATTTTAGTTGAGGTAAATAAGTGCCTAGTTTGGATTCAAGATTGGATTTTTCAGTGCTTCCAAAATTGGGATTAACCTGATTGTGTTTGTACCGCATCCATTCTGATGAAGGAGAATCAAGTACATCAGCAAGAGAGTTACGTTGTTCACTACTGCGTGCAGTGTTATCCCAATAAACAACGTCATGTGTTTTTTCATTGGTTCCGCTACCAAAAAAAATATCTAATGAGTTCACATGGTTTGGTAGAACCTGCTGTAACCAACGCACATTTTCTTCAATCTGGCCTTGGGATGACTCAAGTTTATAGCCGCCACCGACCAAAATTGCTTGTGTATCTGCATGAGCGAATAAAGGCAGAGCTGCACAAAAAGCGAATAATTTACATTTCATTTTTTCTTTCCAACAAATAAGAAATTTAGCAGTCCACCGATAATGGCCGTCTGCCAAAAAATATCAGGAATTGAGAAAATTTGTAGGGTTGCAGCGAGAGCGAATGGGTACGAGACAAACACCCAGCTTGCAGTCTTTAAGTGGCTTCTGTTGGATAGCAATTGGTAGAAAATGAGTGCTACAAACCATAGAGAGGTAAAAGTCAGTGCCGATAAGATGTCAAAAAGAAGTTGCCGAGCAAGTAAATAATGCGATTCAAATTGAAGTTGCCACAGCAATTCTTGTTTGGCACTTGAATCGAATAAAAAAATAGCCGTCAAAGTAAGGGGATATAGGCTCCCCCAAGCAATTAGAGCTGCGATCAAACGAAATGTGGAATTACTCATCATGTTTTTCAAAAGTCTTGGTGTTAATTTTCGATCTCTGTTTGAGATAAGTTTTGGCGCTCAATAGAAAGGAATAAATCCTGCCTTTCAAATTTGTATTGAAGCAGCGTAGACTCATGCGGTTGGCTACTTGAAAATGCCATCGTTCACACCAGTCGGGGCAGGTAACTAAATTAACTTCATCTATATCAGGTTGCTGCGCCATGGCACGTAATAAATTCAGTAGCATAATATTTCCCGGTCGAACTCCTTGGTCTCATCTCTATAAGCAATCTTGTGCAGAAATAGTCTGTTTTTTGCTTTGAAAGCAAGCGCACAAGAAATTCTTTTATCGGCTGCCTTTAAGAAAATTATGTAAGCATCATTCGTAGCGGATAATTCTTGAATTGCACTCTCATAGAAGTTTTGAGTATTCGATGCATAAATGCTTGTTCCTGATGCTGCTTTCCAGCCACTGTTTTCTATATCGACTAGATCATCTATATCAGATTTTTTGATTTGGTTGCCTAAGAGAATTTCCAGTTGAATATTACCCAACTCTGCTTCTGCTTTGGCTGATAGTCTTTCAATATTTTTGATGTGCTTTTTAGATAGGCTTTTCAAGTCATCCGGGGACGAGCAAAGAGTATAAGCATTTTGGTGATTGGCTAATTCAAATCGCCAGCCATCATTTGGGAGCTCGGCAACACTTGATCGAGAAGTGAACTCTGAGAATTCAATCAAATCGAATTTAGTCGATGCAAGATGCCGTTTAATAACCTGTAAAATAGGTTTGTCTTTCCAGTCTGGATGAATAAGTGCGTCACTTAAATCGAGCAGCTTATCGTCAGTTAAATTGGATAGGCATCTAAAAGGAATGCCCAGGCGCGTGATTTTTTTTTCTTCAAGCGGAAAAGCGGCAATTAGTTCTTTATTGTCATAAATACTTATTACTGTGTATCGGGAGCCGAACACTTGATCAGCCAAAATAAAATTCCATCGCCAATCTTGTTCTAGTGAGGGTGTCGAAATTTTTAACAAAAGATTGCGCCAGTCAGTTTGCAAACATTCCAGCGCACTTTTCCCTTGGTGAATATTGAGTGTCAGTCTATTGATGTAATCCATTTGTCAATTTTACCTTGTAATTATTCCCCAAATAAGTCATAAATCGGCTCGGTGCTTGCAGAATCAAGAAAAACAAAGCAAATAACGCGCCGAATGGCTGGTGAGCAGTTTATCAACAAGCGAAGGGTTTCGCTCTTTATCTTTTATTTCATCCATGGAATAGATATGAATATTTTAGGTATTAATTTCTTTTATCACGATTCAACGGCTTGTCTTGTTCAGGATGGGCAGTTGACTGTAGCTATCGAAGAAGAGCGATTGACTCGCAATAAACACACTTGGGCATTTCCTGTAAACGCGATAGAGCGATGCTTGACGACAGCCGGGTTAACTTATGCAGATGTCGATCATGTAGCTGTTTCCATAGATCCCAAGTTGGATATGGACAAAAAAAATTGGTATGGCCTTAAAAATATTCGCAATATAAAAACGTTTGCTCGTCATGAAGTTATAAATAGCCGCAACAGCATGGGGCGGCTATATGCTTGGTTTAACAAGACTTTCCCCAGTGAAAAACCTGAGCTGCATTTGGTGCCACACCATGCGGCACATGTGATCGGATCTTTTTATGTTTCACCCTATCCATCTGCAGCACTTTTGTCTGTAGATGGTTCCGGTGAGTGGGCTACCAGTTTTATGGGGCGCGGCCATCCAGACAGGCGCATTGAATGCTATCGACAAGATTATTTCCCTTTTTCCCTTGGGGCCGCCTATGAGGCGGTGACTCAGTTCTGTGGTTTTAAGGCCAATTACGACGAAGGAAAAGCTATGGGGCTTGCCCTTTCGGGCGATATAACCTGGAGCTTCAAGAGAAAGTTAATAAACTTTTTGGGTTAACGATGATATGTCTATTGGTATGGATTTGAGTTACTTCGGTTATCAGTTTTGGGGACATAATCGCTGCAATCAAAAATTTTATGACACTTTCGGGCAGCCGCGACAACAGCACAAAAAGATGCGAAGTTTGAACATCGTCATCATGATTTGGCTTGGGCTTTCAGCATAACCTTGAAAACTGTCTGTTGAAAATTGCCAAGTTGTTACGGGAAAAACCCAAGAAGATTATTTGGTTATCTCAGGCGGTGTTTCACTGAACAGTGTGGCCAACGGTCGTATTGTGCGCGAGTCTGGGTTTAAAGATTTATACGTAATGCCAGCGGCTGGTGATAATGGTACGGCGATTGGTGCAGTGTTTTACGTGTGGAATGCAAAAGAAAAACTAAATCAACCAAGAAATTTTGTTCATTTAAACCCCTATATTGGTACGCAATATTCCAATCAACAAATTGAAACAATATTAAAAGAATCAAAGTTGCCTTATCAATTTCATGAAGACATAGAATCAGCAACGGCTGATGAATTAACGCAAGGGAAGTTTATTGGTTGGTTTCAGGGGCAATGGAAATTGGGCTAAGATCTTTAGGTAATCGTAGTATTTTGGCGGATCCAACGATTGCAGGTGCAAAAGATAAGTTGAACGCAGAAGTGAAGCACCGCGAGGCTTATCGTCCTTTTGCTCCCTCGGCTTGTTTAGAAGATGTTCCTCGATTTTTTGAGAGTAATGTAGCGGATCCATTTATGTTAAAAGTATGTAACGTGCTTCCAGAGTATCGTGACCAATTGCCTGCTATTACTCACGTTGATGGTACTGCACGATTGCAAACTGTTCATCAGGATACTAACCCGCGGTACTACAAGCTTATTAAAGAAATGGAAAAGCGAAATGGATTCCCTGTGGTGCTAAACACCAGCTTTAATATTATGGGTGAGCCAATAGTGGAGTCTGTGCACCACGCAATACGTTGCTTTTTTACGACCGGGTTGGATGTTTTGGTCATTGGAAATTACATGGTTAAAAAAGTGAATGAAGTATCGAATCATCCATAAGATTTTGTCTATTTTAGGAATTCGCTTTCTAGAAAATGTTTGTATCGCTCCATCGTTTGTTGCTCGCCCAAGTGGGTTTGAGGTAAAAATTTTATCTTCGAAAGAGCTTCGAGATCTATGTGATCAAGGAGTGCTGAGTTACTCAGTCAATGATATTGCAAGAATCGAGGAAGAGGTGGCTATCTGTGTTGTGGCATTCGAATCAGGAGGGGTTGCAGGTATTTGTTGGTACGCAAGAACTCACTACGCACACACTCCTGGGTATGTTGCTTATATAGCGGAGGGCTTTTTGTGTGGATATGGGTTGAGGATTATGCCTAATTATAGGGGGAGGGGGGTGCATGGAGTTTTGGTGTCAAAAGCGTTGGAGTGGGCACATCAAAATGGCAAAAAGGGTTTGTTGCTTGCGATAAACTTCGACAACCCTGCATCGATCAAGTCAGCGTTAAAGCTTGGGTTTAACTCAATTGGGTACAGTTTTTATCACTCGCGACTAAAAGGATTTAGTAAAGTTCGTAGCCATTACTTTATAGGTGCTGCCTAGTCGTTTGTCTAGATTTCTTATTCTTAAAAGTTAAGTCTAGCGCTCAATATTGCGTATAATGCCCTCTCAAAACAAACCATGGACGCTAATTGATTATGTATATAGTGAGTATCATCCGCAGTATTTACGCTATCTTGAATCGTGAGCAAAAAACCAAGATGCTCCTGTTGCAAATCTTTTTTGCATTCTCTGCTGTGGTGCAAGTGGTCGGTGTGGCAAGTATCGCGCCTTTTATTGGGATAATCTCAAATCCTGAAACCATACAAACGAGTAAAGCGCTGGCGACTCTTTACGATTGGGGTAATTTTAAATCAACAAACGATTTCATCCTGGGGTTTGCGATGCTTTCGATAGCAATGATCGTGATTTCAAATGGAGTCAGCGCGCTAACCTTGTGGCTACAATTCAAATTTTCAATTTATCTGGGTTGTAGTATTCAATTTCAGTTATTTGATAGTTTCATCAAGCGTGATTATTTGTTTCACAAATCAACTAACTACAATAGTTTAATCGCAGCAATCACCACCGACACCCCGCGTTTTGTGTATATGGTGTTGCAGCCTTATTTACTCATGTGCAGTCAAATATTTGTTGCCATGATTATATTGGGTGGGCTATTAATTCTAGATCCGATGATTGCTATTGGCTCTGCTTTATTAATTGGTGGGGCTTATATGGGAACCTACTGGGTGATAAAAAAATCGCTTAAGCGCCATGGCGAAATTATCACTGACCGCAATCGTATGATTCAAACTATATTGTCTGAGTCGTTCATTGGTATAAAGGATATCAAACTCAACGGGTTGGAAAACAAATATTCGGGGCGCTACTTAGCAGTTAATACTCAGGGGTTAAACTCCAGTGCGTTTATCGCTCTATCGGGAGATATGCCTCGTTTTGCAATAGAAACGATTTCCTTTAGTGCAATTCTTTTGTTTGCAATTGCATTGCTAGGCGCCAATGGAAGTGCGAGTGCTGTTTCCATTTTAAGTATTTATGCTATTGCGGGTTATAAATTGCTGCCGACTATGCAGCAAATATACAAATCAATCTCCCAAATTAGCGCAAATGGAGGGGTTGTGATGGATTTAAAACGCAATCTTGAGGTGGTGACCCAAGTTACAGCACCGCTACAAAGAGCATTGCCGCTAGAGAATGTTGAGTCAATTCAACTGCAAAATATTTGCTACCAGTATCCCAATACGAATAATTCCACCCTTAATAATATATCGCTAATTTTTGCCAAAGGGCATTTAAATACAATTGCAGGGCCCTCGGGTTCGGGTAAGTCCACGCTAGCGGACATTATCTTGGGGCTTCTGCCTGCCGTGAGTGGACAGATCAAGATCGGTGATTTGGATGTTCGGGATGAGATTCTACCGTCTTATCAAGCAACAATTGGTTATGTTCCCCAGCATATTTTTATTTTAGATGATAGTGTCATTGCCAACGTTGCATTTGGTGTAAATAAAGAAGATGTAGATCTTGAGCAAGTTGCGAGGGCATTAACCTTTGCAAATGCTATGGAGTTCGTCGAGAAGCTTCCCCAGGGTTTGGATACAGTGTTAGGGCAGGATGGAAAGTTGTTGAGTGGTGGGCAGCGCCAAAGAATAGGAATTGCTCGTGCGCTATATCGCAACAACAAGGTGTTAGTTTTGGATGAGCCAACCAGTGCTCTCGACATAGAATCAGAACACGATTTGATGAATCTTCTGAATCAGCTTAAAACGGAAGTTTTGGTTATCGTAATTTCGCATCGACCAGCAGCGATAAAACTATCTGACAGAATTTCCGTAATTGCTGACGGGCATTTAATTGCAAACGGTGAGTATGAAGAGTTGTACAAAGATAACGAATATTTTAAATCCATGATTGAAAAAGGTTTTATGAACTAAACAGCGGTTACTTGGTGGTTTGAATAATGGCGAACAATCTATATTTGTCGCTTCCTGTATGGGGGCAAAACGCTGCGCTGTCAGTATATGGGGCCAATCTGTATCGGCAGCGATTTAACGGCGAAATTCCAGAAATTTATACGTCTGATTTGAATTTATTTTCCTCTCCAACTGAGGAAATGTTTAAGCTTCAGCAACTCCGTTTTCAGGAGTTGCTGACTCACTATAAAGATACGTTCCTTACTACCAAAAATTCCTGTCTGGTGTAGATCCAGCAAAAGTTTATGTTAAAGACATAAAGGATCTGGTGCCCATTCTTACCAAAGCTGATGTCATTGAGCATTCGGAAAGGCTCATTTCTCAGGCGCCTTTTTTTCGTAATAAGTTAAGAGTTGCAAACACTAGTGGGAGCAGTGGCACACCACTTCGTATTTCTTACACTGATGAGTCGCGTAGAATAAATTACCGCTTCTATGAAGCTGCGCTGGCTCATTTTGGTTGTAATTACAAATCAAAAAGTACAACGTTTGCGGGAAGGGTTCTATATAAAGACCCTGGAGAAAACCCAGCGAGATATGATTTCTATAGTAAGACGCAGTATCTGTCCTCTTACTTTATCTCCCCCGCTACTATTAAGCATTACGTGGATGCGTTGAACTATTGGCAGCCAGAATTTATAGATACCTATCCGTCTTCTATTTTTGAGGTTATTAAACTCGCAGAAACACAACAGCTTAAGTTTGCATTCTCGCCTAAGTGCGTACTTACATCTTCAGAGACTCTAACAAATGAATGTCGAGTTGCAATAGAAAAAGCGTTTAATACAACTGTGATAGATCAGTATGGTTGTACCGAAATGGCTATAAATGCAGTTTCGGTTGGCGGAGATTATATTGCGAGTCCGTTGTATTCGTTGATCGAGCTTGAGCATCAGTTTGATAATTCATACAGTGTGATTACAACAGGTCTCTTAAATTTCGGTATGCCACTTTTGCGTTATCGGATTGGTGATCTCGTTGAGAAGGCTTCCGTTGAATCAAATTATATTATGTCCCGAATTGAGGGAAGGCTCGATGATGTAATTATTACGCCTGAAGGTCGAAAGGTTGGACGAATGGATCCTGCTTTTAAGGGAATCGAAGGCGTTTCAAGTGCGCAAATCATTCAAGAAGAAGTGGCGCTGATAACTGTCCTTGTTGTTTTGGATGCAAAAAACTATGCTCGATTCGATTCGGAATTACTAATTAGCAATATTAAGGAGCGAACAAGTCAGAGTGTTGAAGTAAGAATTAAAATTGTAGAGAAGATCGAAAAGAACAAAAACGGAAAGTTTAAGAGCGTTGTTTCCAAATTAAGTTGATTTTTGAAAGGGCGCGGCGCAAAAACCGCGCAAACAAGGATGAAGTAAAAATCAATTCAGTCGAGCGTTTGGTACTTTGCTGGGCCTGTTTTGCTCCACAAACATTTTTACGTTATCAATATACAAATCAGTGTCTACCCTGAAACCAGAATTGGCCCATCCAAGTAAGTAGCCATATCGCCAGCCCTGTTCGCCCAGTTCAGAGTTCGCGACAGCAGTCGTTCTCTACAATTAACTGATTATTTTTCCAAATTTGTATCGTTCCACGCTGCGCGTCACTTTTTGGAGCAACAGCATTTATCCTGATTGACATCCACTTGCCCAAGTCTGCTTCGGTAATGAAATCGTTATATGGGAAAAGGGCTGTTGAAACAGCCCAGGTAGGTTCTTGTTTGTAATCTGCGCCAATTATAGACCCTGAGCCAGATCGACTAATTGTTGATGCACCAATTTGTTCACCTTGACTGTAGCGACTCGCCAAAGGCGGAAAAATTTGTTGTTGTCTACGCGATCACTTGGCCGTATGTGAGCATAGTTAGTTGGTATGAAAAGATCAAACTCGATGGAGAGGTCGGTAAATTCTGACCGTAAGTCAAATCGCTTCTGCTGTTGCATCTATAGTATCGTCAGGATTGCCTACAAAATGAAATCTCATTCCATAACCTGTCCTATTGGTCTCAGTTGGCAGCGGAGCGACAGTAACATAAGCGAGGTCAGTCCAGTAAGATGATGCCTTACCCGATTCAAAGTTGTCCTCGAAAATTACCTGGGCATTCACTGCCTGCACACTGATAGAACAGCGGCACAAGCAAAAAGCACAGGCATAACACAAATTTTTTCATGGGTGACTACCTTTATAATGATGACAAAACGGCTTCTTAGCTTTGACTTTTGAGGAGAAGCCTTTACTGATACGGAGTATAGTATAGTTGTTGGATTATTCGCTTATTTTCCCCGTGAACTGTGATTTTCCGCTCGAAATTGGATAAGAGTATTCGTAAAGCTCGGTTATCTATGGTTCATGGCTCAACATCTAACATTTGATGTTAAAAATTAGATTGAGTCCTTTTGAAAGCGTTGCTTTCGGTGAGCGACGCGGATGCTGAATATGGGGTTTTTGTGCCAATAGGGTGACCAGTTTTTTAAATTGGCTATAACTCGATAGGTCAATAGCAGTTGCCTGATGATAGTGAGCCGGAGTTTTGCTGCCTAACAGTTCATCGTATTTCATCTTGGTGGGTGAAATCAGCTGATTATATTGGCCCAATAGCTTTCAATATACTAATGAAATGCATTTGTTAAAATGAAGTTCTTAAAATTAAAAGTAAGAAAGTGGAGGCTAGCTATATGGTATCTCATAAAGTTTTTCGATTATTATTCCTGCGTTTAATGAGGAGGTATACATTCGAGATTGTCTACAATCATTGGATAGGATTGATTTTCCAAAAGATCAGATAGAGATAATCGTGGTTGACAACGGCTCAGTTGATAGAACAATCGAATATGCTTCACAATTCAACGTAAACATACTTAGTATCCTTAATGTAAAAGTTGGTGATGTCCGAAATCATGGTGCTAGCCATGCGTCAGGAAAGTTTTTGGTATTTTTGGATTCGGATTGTGTGGTTGACCCCGATTGGCTCAATGTAGCCTATGATAGATTGAGTCAAGATAACAATCTTGTTTTGGGTGGGCGGTATTTAATGCGTGATAATCCATCGTGGCTAGAGAAATACTGGGTCTTAAATAATTCTAGGCATCAAGTATATCTAACGACGCTCGTTGGCGGCTGCATTTTTATTTGCAAAGAGATATTTGATCGCCTCAATGGGTTCAACGGCAAATTACACTCGGGTGAGGATAGTGACCTTACAGAGAGATTAAGGGCTGCGGGGTATCGTGTGGAAATATTTCCTAAGTTAAGCGTTGTGCATTTGGGATATCCATCAAAAATAATACCCTTTATTAAACGTCAGTTGTGGCACTCTGCAGATTACATAACAAATTTCCGTAAATCGATTTACGATAAAGTTTTCATTTTAACGTTACTTTTCATTGCTGCATTTGTTGGCTTTTTTGTTGGCGTAGCGATGAATAATCAAGTTTTTATGGGGGTTGCCCTAATCGTATTTCTTTGTATGCCAGCAATTCTAAGTTACAAACGTTTATCTAGAAGCAAAACAACCTATAAAACGTTGAAAGACATTTTTGCATATATTTGGTTGACATGCTTTACTTGGTAGGACGAGTTGCCGGAACGCTAATTAGTTTAAGAAATTTTCTGTTCCCTGGCTTGGATAAGAAAATCACTAGATAGAAGTTTTTGATGACGCTAGATAACTTTTAGGAGGTTTGGGTTTTTGCTTTGGCCTGAGAACAGACGACATTAGTAACTAGTAAGGCTAAATGTATCCAAAAAATGGGTAGTAAGTAACCGTCACAAACTGACCTGCTATTAGATACCCAAGAACTCCATAACCAAGTCCTGCTGCAATTGCTCTCTCCAGATCGGTCAGGGTTTTGTCTCTTGCCATGGATGATGCGACTCCGAGAGCATATAAGATCAGGGTGATAAAGAAAAAAACTGCTATAAAGCCAGCATCGGTGCCCACCTGAATAAAAATATTGTGGGGAAGTTCTGCTCCTCTGTCGGTAAATAAAATATCATTTGCATAGTAAGTATTATAATAAGGAATAAAGTTAAAATATCCTACTCCTGTTAGTGGATGGTCTTTCATCATTTCCCAACCATTTTCCCAGTACAAAAGTCTTTGTTTGGATGTTTTGTCGTCACCCGCGGAAGAAAAACGATCTTTCTGTTCTTGCGGAAGCAAATGAAACAGAAGTGTACATAGAATTACAATCCCGATAAGGGGCTTAATTTTGAATACGCTCTTTCGGAATATTAGTGCAAGTAATACAACCAAGGCTAGCTGAGCGCCCCGACTGCTGGCGCCTAGTATTGTCAAGATCGGGCTTATCCAGAAAATCGCGAGTATCCACTTCTCCCATGTCCGAACTTTGCTTTTGAGGTGGAAGTAAATATAAAACGCCAATGGAAAAAGCATTAGCATTAGAATGGCAAGCTCTCCTGAATTTTGGAAGTAACCTTTGGGGCCCATAAGACCCCAACTGGTGAATGAAAACCCTCGAGACGCCCAACTTTTTGAAGTGCCGAAAGCAATTTTTCCGGCTGCGACAAGGAAAATAATTAAAAATATATAGAACCGTTCTTTCGTATTTACGATATTGATAATAAGAAAATAAATAATTACCCAGCTATAAAAATCCATATAGTATTTCTTTGAATGCTCTGGGTAAGTCGCGGTGAAAATTGAAATGGCTATCAGAATTGAAAAAATTATTAATAAGACATTTGCAGATGACGATACCCTTTTGATTGAGGTGTCTGTGAAAACCCCAATCAGAGCGCCCATCAGCAATAGTTGAGCCCAAGGTATGATAGAAATTGCAGGGAATAGCGCTTGAGGTTTTACAAACTCGAAAATAAATAGCCGCAGATCATCCAGAATGAAAAATGCTAGGACTTGAAATAAGTCCACATGTTCTTAACTCTAAACGCGTAAAAATCTTCTACCGTTTTGGGAGTATCCATTACATCACTCACTAGTTAATGATTTTCGGGCGCTTTTGAATAGGGGTTTTCTATATAGAGGTGAATGAGCATTGCAACTACCAGTGCTGCCAATGTGGCTGTTACTAGGCTAAATGAACCCCTATATGGTCTTGTACTGCTTTAACAAATTCAAGGCCTGCACGGCTATGGATTAAGTAAAGTGGGTAACTCATACCTCCCAAAATAGCGACCCATCGTCCAAAAGAAATGAACTTGTCTATTTCCCTCAGCAAAAAGAAAAACAAGAAAAACAAACAGGTTATGACTACAGCAATAATCTGATCTGTTTGTTCGCAATCCTTACAAAAGCCCCCGATCTGTCCCCAGGACTTTAATGTTGCGAAGCACATGGCAATAAGAAAAACCCCTAACACATAAAAGTCTCGAGGATTTTTGAATAGAAAATACGCCGACACACCTCCTATAAAAAAGAATGAGTAAGTTGGACTTATAAACCAGCCAAGAAAAATGGCTGGCTAAAAAAATGAAAACTTATAGCAACAATAGCCATGCGCTTAGCCAAACACGATAGTTTTTAAGGACACCAAACAAAATCAATAAAAATACGCAGCCATAAAATTTTAACTCCGCTTGTAACGTCCAATAGACATCGTCAAGGTTCGCAACACCAAAGTAATCATTTATGATCAAGCCGTTCAGAATAACATGTGTTAACGGCGGCAACTGAGTGTTGAATAGGAACATTACCATCAAGGTGAACAGCAAACAGGCTATGAATGCAGGGTATAGTCTGAGAGCTCGCAGCAAGGCAAACTTTATCGCGCTTCGATTATGGGCGGATGCCATAATGACAAATCCGCTCAACATAAAGAAAAAATTCACGCCAAGATAGCCAAATTTAACAGCGGAAAACGTGTTGTCTCCTGTTGTTTTCAAAGGTAGTATTGATAGTGGTACAACAAAACAAACATGGCTGCAATAAACCGCATTAAGTCAAGGATTGAGACTCGACTAACTTCTGGCTGGGGCGAATTTATCATACCGGGCTCATCGTTTTGTTTGCAGATCTATCAACGTTTGAACGGCTTCAGAGACGCATCGCTCGCAGCGATTAAAGTAGGTATCATTGGCATTATAAGGGTCATGTAAGTAGGCAATGGGTGAATTTAGCCAGAGACCAATCAATGTAACTTGGATTGGTTGCTTTCCAAATCTGTATTCAATCTCGCGGGTATGTTTGGGTTCCATCCCGATAAGCAAGTCACCATCAATTGGAACATATTGATCAACAGGTTTGGTTTTGTGCTCATTAAGTTGTAACCATTCAAACTCGCCCAGGCTATTGCCCGAGGATCTGCTGGATCGCCGCCACGAGTATCTAGCCCAAATGAGGTTGTTGGAATGTTGTGATGCCGAGCTACAGCCTCTCCGAGAGGGCTGCGACAAATGTTGCCGTGACATACAAATACCAATCGTTTCACTTTTGTAAAGTCCACTCTCTTAAACTTTGAGTATACGCCCAAAATACGAAGGAATTCATAAGTGTAATAGCGCAATAGTCCCTTCTTTGAGCCAAAATAATCTGCAACTTTCTTTAAATCAGTCACGTTTATACCTTACTAGTAACTATGCTAAACCAGTTTTGTTAAGCAATTTTGTGTAGTGCTGCTGATAAGAAAGCAGCATTTTTTTAGCGAAAATGTATTGCGCATATGTTCTTTGCCTGCATTTGCAAGCCTTGACGCAAGCAGATTGTCGCCAAGCAAGTTTAATTGCAGATGCAAGTTCGCCAGGGTTCTCTGTGGGGATTAGGTAGCCGGTCTTTTGGTGTTCCAAAATCTCCTCTGGGCCTCCGCATCTTGTAGCAATCACGGGCAGACCAGCAGCCATTGCTTCAATGGTTGCGATAGAAAAGCCTTCTGAGCTTGATGAGAGTACAAACATATCAAGTTGCGCAAACTCTGGAGTATTGTCGTAAATCCGATGAAGTCTATTTGTTTTTCTATTTCTAGTGTTTGCATTTGATGACTTAGTTTATTCATTAACTCCTTTTTTTTGTGGCCAGCGATAACAAAATGTAGCTTGGGATTGTTTAACAGGCTTACCGCGGAAATCAGGGTTTCGTAGCTTTTTGCAGGCCTAACGTTTCCCAAGCTGCCAATTAGAATTGAATCCTCGGGTATCCCCAATTGAGCTCTAAGTTTTCTTAATATTCCTGAAGAATACCTGCTTTCATCTACACCATTGTAGATAACATCAATTGCCTTTCGTGGAAATAGGTTTCGCGATTCGATAAACGACGATAGATCTTTGCTAACGGCTATAAGTTTGTTCACGCCCAGTCGCATAATCATTTGTTTGATAAAAACAAATCGCTCCCGGGGATTGATATCGACGCGTCCATGTAGTGTTGCAATTAAAGGCAATCGTGCAATAAGGGAAATTAGTGAATATGTGAGTGTTGAGCCGAGTAAATGGAGTGAATCAGCGCAACATTTTCGCGTCGAATTAACTTTAATAGTTGAACATAATAGGGGATCGATAACAGGCCGTGTGGCTTAACTATATGGTAACGAATACCTCTTGACTTCAATTGGTCCTCTACCCAGCCTGGGCCTTTAATGATGGCGAAGTTTTCAAAATCGGGAAGCTGAAGTTGCTGTGCAATGTCCAAAAAAACAGTCTCGGCACCGCCGGGCCCCGTCGTGTCGATTGCGTGAAGTATTGTGCGCTTCTTGGTGGCCATTTTTATCTTTGCTAACTTTTCAAATGTTTTTTGATGATGTGTGTAAAAGCATCCACTTGAGCTTGCCTGGAGAAATTATTGATCGCTCGATCTCTAGAATTTTGTGAGAACTTTAGACGTAAAGAATCATCGTTTAGAAGTTCAATCAATCGATTTGCTAGCGTATTTGAATCACCGGGTGAAATATGGAATCCATTGACATTGTTGGCAATTGTTTCTGCCAATCCTTGTAGATTTGAAACAATCAACGGTAATCCTGAGCTCATCATTTCTACGCTGGACATTGTGAATGAGTCCCAACCGGTCGATGCTATCACTCCAATGGAACTGCTTCTCATTAATTTATCTATGTCTGTTCTGTAGCCCGCAAAAGTAACGTGTTTTTCTGCTTTTGTGTTAGCTAACATTTCAACGAATCGTTTTTCCTCACCCTGTTTATTTCCACAGATTACGAAGTGAATAGGCAGCTCTGCATTTTGATTAAACATCTGTATGGCTGCTTGCATTATCACATGCACGCCTTTTCGTTCTTCCATGTGGCCAGAGTAAAAAATAATTTTCTTGTTGCGGGGGATGTTTAGTTGTTCATGTGCATAAAAATAATTTTCATGGTCTGGATAAAACCTTTCGGTGTCTACCCCTAAAGGAATCACGCAAGTTTTGTTGTTGGGTATTCCTCTGCCGTGAGTAGCAGCTAACTGCATTGCGGTTGATTCGAAAATAAAGTAGTCAGGTTTTGCTTGTCGAAAACTCCATTCGAGTTTTTTCAGTAAAAGTTTGATTCCGCTATTGATGGGGCTAATGCTAGCTCCCCAGTAGGAAATTACGCTTACTTTGTGTCTTTTAAGTACTGGAATAATTGACGATGGGTACCCTAAATCAAATGCCAGTGCCAGATCGATTTTGCTGTTCGAGAAATTTTCCAAGGTTCAAAGCGTGATCTGGATTTTTATACACGCACTCAATTGTGTTGGATGAGGCTGGATCAGTAACTTTACTAAAAGACCAGTAGATATTTTCTTCGGTAAAACCTGCTTTGATAGCTGCGTCGAAAAAAACTCTCTCCAGTATGCCGATCGCATATCCCGTGTGTTGTTCACAATGTAGCATTAATAGAATTTTTTTTGAATTCATGGTGCCGAGATCCATACTGCGACTATTTTCAGTGATCTAATGATAATAAGTTTATGAAGCAGCTGTTGGGGTTTATTCTTTTGGATTGTTGACGCTAACCATTTGGCAGTAGATTGAATGGTAGATACTAGAGCGTGAACTAACAATCCTATTGGTCTGCCTGCAATTTTTCTTGATAAGTTGGCCTTTGCTAAGTTATACGCGGTGTAAGCGCCATCAGAGAACAGCTTGTGAATATGCTCGGTGGTATATTCTTTTGGTTTCAAGCGATGTCCCACAGCTGCATCCGGAAAATAGATAACTGATTTGGTCGAGAAAATCATTCGTCGGTAAATTATCGTCTCTTCACCTGCAACCAGTTTATTGCCCATTCTTCCTAATTTGGGATCGAACCCTCCTTGACTTTCTATTTCGGTTTTTAAAACACAAAAGTTTTTGCCAAAGAATTCGTGATGTATGTCTGTAACATGCAGAATGCTGTCACCATAATCCAACTCTACGAAGTAAGGTCTGAAGGCGTTTAAATACCACCAAGGTTTGGGTTGGTCCCAAATTACAGATATTTTGCTGTATGCGCAGACAGGGGAGTGCTGCTGGATTATCTCTAAATACTTCTGAATCCAATTATTGGGAATTTCGGCGTCGTCATCAGTGAAAAGCAGATGCTTGCCCAAGGCAAACCTTGTTCCTGTATTTCTTGCGTGTGATAAACCTTGTTTTTCTTCGAAAACGTAAGTAAAACATGGATTCGTGTCGCAGAATTTTTTAACTCTGTTGGGTGTGCTGTCAGTCGAATTGTTGTCGACAATTATATATTCCACCGAAAAATTTGATGAAAAAACCTGGCCGTTTAGTTGCTCCAAGGTTCTCTCGAGCGAGTCGGCATTGTTGTAGGTGCAAAGCACTACGCTCAACTCGGGACATGGTGAATTAGCTGGTCGGATCAATTGAAGTACCTGGTTTGTAACGTTTTAGTTTGCATGAATCACTTTTGATGTGCGAAAAGGTCGAAGTATTTTGAGCCATTTTTTCGAGAGTGTAGTCCTTTGCACGATTGATGCAATCAATACTGCGCAGCGAGCTTAGTTTTCTGTAGGCTTCAACAATATCCCCTGCGTCGTTGCAAAAGAATCCTGTTTTGTTTTGGATTATTGTTTCACCTGTGCCTCCTTTTCCCGTTGTTATGCTTGGTGCTCCTGCTGCCATTGCTTCAATAATTGAGAGGCCGAAAGGTTCGGTATATTGAGTCATGTAAACTAGAGCCTTGCAGCGACAGTAAACAGCAAATAACTCTTCATAGGTTAATTCGCCTAAATACTCTACAGCTGAATCAGCTAGTATCGGGGTTGAAAAATTTTTATCATTTAATGGTCCCAGCCAATACTAAAGGAATGCCAAGTTTTTGCATGCTTCAAGAGCTATATCGACGCCTTTGTCTTTTGTTATTCTGCCCGCGAAGAATAAAAACTCTTCTCTCGGTGTTTCCGGGTTGTCGTTGAAGAAAAGTTTTTCGCCGTGTGGTATTATTACACCCGGTTTTGTTAATTGATTTGCTAAATGTTGAGATGGGTAGATAATATTTTTGTGCATTCCTACGTCCACCCAATGTCCAACTTCAAATGCATGAATTTTAACCAATTCCATATTCCAAGACGCTTTCGGAAGGTATCGATAGTGAGTCGAGTGGTTGAATAGAACAACATCTCCGGCCTTCAAATTATGTTGCAACTCTTTGCAGACCAAACCAAGGTGCTCTTTGGTGTTTGGTGCGCCACCTTCTTTGATATGTTGGCTGGGTTCTGCAATTGTCTGTACATGAGTAACACCTGGAATATTTAGCTGCCCTGGCGAGTAACAAGATACATTCGCTCCCAGCTTTGTCAGTCCTTCACATAGATGCGCTACTACCAATTCAATACCGCCATATCGAACTGGAGGAACAGGGTTACAACTAAGCGAGATAACATGAATAGTGTTCTTGGTGGGATTGTATTTTTCTTAAACATTAGTTTTATCCGTCGATGTTACTTTGCTGGGTGCGTTTAGCCTGCGATTGTTTTGGACAAAATAAAAACCTTTGCAGCATTTTCTGCGCGCTATAAACATGTGCTAGTTGGTTAGAAGGGCTCGAATTTTCCATGCAGGTCTTAAGGTATTCTGCGTAAGTTTCTGCTTCATGTTGCTTAACAAGCTGTTCGGGATATTCACTCAAAATCTCCCTAAGCCCCCCCACATCATGCGCAATCGGCGTCCCCAAAGCCAAAGCTTCCAGCGCCGTCATAGGTGTTCCTCATGATCAGAGCACATAATGATAGCATCAAGAGCAACGATGCAGCTTGGTATATCTTTTCTGTGGCCGTGGTATGTGACATGTTGGGAAATATCGAGATTATTTGAATAGTCTTTCAGTTGATCTTTCAATTTCCCGTCACCTATAACATGAAAGTGCCATTTATCAGGTTGTTGCTGAATCAAAATTGCGGCCATATTCAAAATGTCGACGTTTACAGGCTCCAGTCTACCTATGATGCCGATATGGGTTTTATGGGGGCATTAAACTTAAATTCTGCAGGAATTTTGGCTAATCCTTTAAGTCCATCTATATCCACACCATTTGAATGACATCTATATGGCTAACCGGAAATATGTCAGATAATTTTTTGCTAGATCTTCCGGAAACTGCAATGACCCGTTTTTGCAAATAACGGCTACAAAACGATCCAGACATACTTGAATTTTTTGTTTTCCTTTGGGATTGAATTCAGGCACGTGGGCGGTGCGAACAGAGGGGTGAGCTTGCCGCGAAAGGCTATGGCCACAGGTTAGCGATGCCGCCTAAAATATTTTCTTTTTGTCTATGGGTATGTATGACGTCGGGTTTGAATTGGCGAATCTGTCGCAAAATCTTGAAAATGATGCTTAGGCTTGAATGATGCTTTTCGTCAATTATCTGAATCTTGATTCCCAGCTGCTGCAATTTTTCTGAAAGCTCGCCCTGATTCATCAATATGACAAAAATATCGACATCCTGTGCCAGATGTTTGAGCAAGGTGTGTAGGCCTGCACCTCGGCGCCTCCCAGAGATCACCGGAAATAATGTGCATTACCCTCAGGGGTCGGTTTAGAATTGCCACTCGTAAAATTCCTCTGCGCTTGAGTGCACATAAAAAGTGCCGCGATATTAGCCTTTGGGGTGCTAAGAGGAAAGGTTTGGAGAAAAAATGCTGCTCTTTTGTTTTGGCTGTTAGCGATTGCGTCGATTTATAGTTATTTCCTCTATCCATTGATATTGATGGCTGTAAAAAATACCGTGGCGCTCGCTTGGTGAAAGCCGCGGAGTTGGAGTTGAGCAAGCGCCAAGGTGACTTTGATTGTGACTGCCTACAACGAAGAGCGCCGTATTCGTGAAAAAAATTGAAAATAGTCGCTGTCACTGGATTATGACAAGCGTAAGTTGGAAATTATTGTTTGCGTCAGATTGAACCGATGACATGACCGACGACATATTGCGTGAATATGAAGATCAATCGTGCTGCGACTGGTGCGAGCGCAAAGAGCGTTTGGGCAAAGAGAATGCGGCTTTGCGCAATCAAAAAAGCTACTGGCGATATTTTTGGTGTTCTCTGATACGGCCACACAAATTCCGGAAGATGCGCTTTGGAAATTAGTCGCTTATTTTGCAGATGAAACAGTGGGGCTGTCTCCAGTGAAGATCGTTTCATTAGTAAAAGATGGCACAGTTGCAGGCGAAGGTGCTTACGTTAAATATGAAATGTGGTTGCGTCATCAGGAATCCCAATTGTCTGGTTTTGGTGGGTTTGGTGGATCCTTTTTCACGGCCAGAAAAAATGTTGTCCAGAATGGGATATTCATTCGCCCAGCGATTTTAATACCGCACTGAATGCCGCCAAAGCAGGGATTGCGTGCGGTGAAGCGCGGCAGACGTTTTAGGTTTTTTATACCGAGTTGCAGGATCCACCAAAGAATACCAACACAAAGTTCG
This sequence comes from Cellvibrio sp., assembly GCA_016712405.1. Taxonomy (GTDB): domain Bacteria; phylum Pseudomonadota; class Gammaproteobacteria; order Pseudomonadales; family Cellvibrionaceae; genus Cellvibrio. The sequence continues at coordinate 321,219 of JADJRD010000002.1, forward strand.
CACAGTCATTCGTGGCATGACGGAGTTAAGCGCGCGTCATGCAGAAGTTATAGTGTTTCCCGCTTTGGATTTTTCGCTTTACAGGTTATTTCGCGAAATTTGTCGTTGGTTGTCGCCCTGGTTTTTATTGCATTTTTCTGGTGTCGGCAATTTTGGCTGACTCGGGAATTTTCTTTGGTTTAATTTTTATTGGGCAACTAGTGTTTTATGGCATTTCGTTGGTTGCGCATTTTTTACCGGGGTCGCGTCGCATTGGGAGATCAAATTAATTTATTTTTTTTCGTGCGGGTTCATGTTGCGTTGTTTGATGCAGCCTTGAAATTTTATCCGGCCAGAGAATGACAACATGGAAACCCTCCGCGCGTTAATTCGGGGATTTGGCTCCTGCGGGTTATCCAATCAGTTCAACTGTTTCATCGAATCGCTTTAATTTTTTCCTGAAAATTATCACGCTCATTAGCTGGATTCGGGCACCTCGTCCACTTGCGGTTGCCTTAATGGATTGTAAGTCGCGTCGTTCCGGATGTCGAATCGCCACAAGTTAGTATCGCGGGTTATTGTTGCCCTGATTGGTTGCTGCGGCAGTTTATGGGGCGTTGAACCCTTAGTGGTTGATATTGCAGTAGATG
>JADJRD010000003.1:0-47500 GCA_016712405.1 Cellvibrio sp.
AAAAAATAGCGACAACAAATCGACCAAAATGATAAAATTTCCTTACATTTTTTGGTCAGAATGAGAAATAAAAACATGTTAAAAGCCTATAGAACAACATCAACAAACAAGTTTTTTGGTAGTGATTTAATCGATCAGCTAGACTCAAAAGATCCAAGGCTGTTGCTATCCAAACGCCATTCCTTGGCAAGAATTTGAAAAAGACTTTGTCGAAGAATACACGCAAGGTGTTGGTCGGCCGAGCATCCCCATTCGCGTGATGGTGGGCTTACTAATACTCAAGCAATTAGAAAATTTGAGCGATGAACGTGTGGTGTTGGCGTGGAAACAAACCTGATTACGCAAGCATTTTGCGGCATTAAAATCTCACAACCAATTACCCTGTCATGCTACGGAATTGGTGCATTTTAGAAAACGTATTGGCGCAAAAGGTGTTGAAAATATTTGTGATGTCTGTGAAGTTGCACGATAAAAAGGGAAGAGTCGATAGTCAATGTTAATACCACCAGTGAGAAAGAGAAAGCAATAACCTATCCAACGGATGGAAAACTCGCCATCAAGATTATCAATCGTTTAAATAAATTAGCAAAGGCAAAAAATTTCAGCAGCGGCGTACATTTGTCAAAGAAGTTAAATCATTACGCATTAATTTACGTTTCTTTCGTCATGTCAAAAGCGTGCAAAAAGCGGTTAAAGGATCAAGCGTTTGCGTACAATAGCGGGAGTTTTACCGAGGGAATTAGAACGAAAATTACCGCAACTGATTGCCGATAAGAAACAGAAAACTTGCGTTATACCAAAAAAGTGTTGACGCAAAAGAAACATGACAGTGACAAAGTTTATGCTTGCACGAAACCGCAGGCTTACTGCGTGGCGAAAGGAAAAGATCATAAGCCGCATGAATACGGTGCAAAAGCGTCGATTGTCACCACCTCAACAGGCAACATAATTTTGAGCGCTGTGAGCCATGAAAAATATTGCTGATGTAAATACACTGATGAAGTATTAGAAAAAGCACAGTCGGTTCGGATCAGTAAAATTCAAGAAGCTGTGTGTGATCGCGGCTATCGGTCGAAAAGAAGCGAAGGGGATTAAGTGATTATATTGCCAGAGAATCCGAAGAAAAAAGATAGCCGCGTTATGAGCGTGAAAAAGCGAGCGAAATGTCGACGACGCGCGGCCATTGAACCGATCATTGGTCATTTGAAATCGGGCTTCAATTAGCGAGAAATTATTTGAAGGGTGCGGCTGGTGATCAGATTAATTTATTGATGGCGGCATGTGCGTGAATCTAAGAAAATGGATGATCGCTGCATTGGAGGCATTTTTTTGTTGCGTAAAATGGCCTAATGCCAGGGAAAATAGTAGGATTTTAGCGAGTTAACGCAGAGTTGGTTGATCTGCAGCATCTCAAAATGGTTTTGTTCACGTGTGATGGGGATATTGGTGCGGTGAAATTTGTACTGATGGATTTTAAATTGTTTTTCAGGGGCGACTAAATTTCTGCCAACTGGGTTTGTGTCCAGCCCAACTTTTTGCGTAACTCAGCCACACGTTGACCGAGTTGCTTGAAAAATACTGTGTCGTCTTGAGTCATTTGTTCATCCAACAAGCTGTAGGTAAGTGTCGGCATAGCATAACCCCGGTTTTAGAGTGGTGGTTGTTTAGTGGTTGACGATACAACAAACTGTGGCAATCTGCAAATCAGTTATTTTTGTGGTAGCTATTGACAACAATTTGGAGTAACGGCGTATGGCGCGCTTTGCAAATGAGGTGATGGGAACGAATCATGCCGAGGTGTCACTGGTGCGATTGGCTGAGAATCAGGGATATGTATTGCGAAACAGGGAAAGGACTTTGTATTGTGTTGCCCGTTTCATGAGGATAAACGCCGAGCTGTGTGATTACGCCTAAATCGAATTTGTTTAACTGCTTTGGTTGTGGTGCTGGTGGTTCGGTGATTGATTGGGTGATGAAGACTCAGGGAGTTAGTTTCGTCACGCAGTGGAATTATTAAAAATGATATCGGTGCGGTCACTTCTTCCCTTAGCTGCTGAATCACCCATCAAGAAAACTACCGTCCCTAAGCAGCTCCACCCGTTTCAAGTGATGCAAACGATCACGAATTGTTGCGTGACGTTGTGAATTATTATCACGAACATTATTGCAATGCCGGAAGCGATTGTTTACCTGGAATCACGAGGATTAAAACGATCCGGAATTAATCAACGAATTTAAATTGGGTTATGCCAATCGCACCTTGGGTTTAAGGTTACCGCACAAGAACCGAAAAAGCCGGTGCTGAGTTACGCGAGAAATTACAGAACATTGGCGTTTACCGTGAGAGTGGCCACGAACACTTGAATGGTTCAGTGGTGATTCCACTCGTGAATAAATCTGGAAGAAGTTGTTCAGTTGTATGGCCGAAAGATTTTAAATAATTTACGTGAGGGAACGGCGTATCACTTGTACTTGCCGGGTGATCATGCCGGTGTTTTTAATTACGAGTATTTGTAAAGTTGTTCGTCGCTCACGGCATCCTGCCTCCCGCGACACTAGAACATCCCTGTTCGTCGGAAATTATCTTGTGTGAAGCGTTAATCGATGCACTCACCTTCTGGCGTTGGGGTTTTAAGAATGTTACTTCCAGCTTTGGCGTAAATGGTTTTACCGATGAGTTATTACAAACCCTGATTGAATTAAAATCAAAACGTGTGTTGATTGCGTATGATCGGGATGAAGCTGGAAACACGGCTGCTGCAAAAGTGGCGAAGTTGTTAAACGAAAATGGGATCGATGCATTCCGGATTCTGTTTCCCAAAGGCATGGATGCGAATGAGTACGCGTTAAAGGTTACGCCACCGCAACAGAGTTTGGCATTGGTGATTCGTAAAGCGGAATGGTTGGGAAATGGTGAAGCTCCACAAATTATTACAGTACCCATTACTTCTTCCTTAGTCGCTGATCAGACGGAGAGACTCGAACTCTCACGCCACCCAATTGAACAAAATCCACCTATCAATAATGATCAAAAAATAATCCGCTTGATGTAATCGCCACACCGGTTCCACCATTGCCTATATCAACCTTGAATCTTGAAAGCCGTGATGATGGCTTGTTCATGGTGTTGGGTGATCGCACTTACCGGGTGCGCGGATTGGAAAATAATCCAAACCATGACCAATTAAAAATTCAGTTGTTAGCGCAGCGTGGTGAAGCCTTCTTTATCGACAAACTGGATTTATACAGCAGCAAGCAACGGCAGATATTTATCAATCAAGCCTGTGTTGAATTGGGTTTATCGGATGAAGTAATTAAAAAGGATTTAGGGAAATTATTGCTTGCCCTGGAACAACAGCAACTAAAAAAGATGATGACAAAATCTGTTATCCACTACCCAATCGATCAGCAATGAAGACCGCGAAGCTGCACTGAATTTATTGCGCGATAAAAACCTGCCAGAACGCATTCTGGCTGATTTTAATTTAGCGGGTGTTGTTGGTGAGGAAACGAATAAGTTGGTAGGTTATCTGGCGGGTGTAAGCCGTAAATTGGATAAGCCATTAGCTGTTGTGATTCAAAGTTCCAGTGCTGCCGGTAAGCCATCACTGATGGATGCAGTGTTATCGTTTATGCCGGAAGATGAACGCGTTCAATACTCGGCCATGACCGGCCAGAGTTTGTTTTACATGGGTGAAACGCGCTTAAAAAATAAAATCCTTGCCATCAGTGAAGAAGAAGGCGCACACCGCAAGCTATGCGTTAAAGCTGTTACAGAGTGAAGGTGAAGTCACCATTGCATCAACGGGTAAAGATGATTCCAGTGGTCAGTTAATTACGCGTGAATACAAAGTCGAGACATCGGTGATGTTGTTTCACCACCACCGCCATCGACATTGACGAAGAATTATTAAACCGTTGTCTTGTTCTGACTGTAAACGAATCACGCGAACAAACCGAAGCGATTCACCACGCACAGCGTTTGAAAAGAACCTTGCAAGGTCTGGAAATCAAATTACAGAAAGAAAAAGTATTACAGCTACACCGCAATGCACAACGTTTATTAAAACCCTTAGCCGTGATTAATCCTTACGCGGATCAATTAACCTTCCTCAGCGATAAAACCCGAACACGGCGCGATCATGAAAGTATTTAACGTTGATTGATAGCATTGCATTACTGCATCAATACCAACGTGAAATTAAAACATTGGGTAAGTTGGAATATATCGAAGTGACTCCGGACGATATCGCCCTGGCGAATCGTTTAGCGCATGAAGTGTTAGGTAAAACCCTCGATGAATTACCGCCGCAAACACGAAAATTATTAAAAGAAATCCAGTCATGGGTAAAACAATGTTGTAAGGCTGATGGCATTGAGCAACGCGATTTTAGATTTACGCGCAAAGAATTACGTGATGTAACGGGTTGGGGAAATACCCAATTAAAAGTTCATCTTGCGCGTTTACAGGACATGGAATTTTTATCACTGCACAGTGTTTCTCGCAGTAAAGCGATTGCCTATGAATTAGTGTTTGACGGTTCACTTGAAGCAGATGCACCGCACTTGATGGGCTTATTGGATATTAATTATTTACAAAAACATAAGGCCGCTCCTGCGCATCCATGCGCTTGCGGCACTTGTGCTTCCTGCACATCGTACGACGAACAAAAGTCGGGGCAGGAGAAAGAAAAGTCGGGGTCTGGTCTACCTTGGTCGGGGCAGTGTCGGTGTTAAAAATCCAGTGAAGATTAGCAGCAGCAAGGCGTTCACTGAATTACAAAATGATTGGATCGAAAACGCACATCTGGCTGTGTAACTTTGCAGGGAATCATACTTATGGCAATCCGGAAAAAAAACGTGTAATCGAAAATACGTTTAAAGCGCGAATTGAAAACATTGATCACACCGAATTCTATCCCTACCTGATGCGTTACAAGGAAGCGCTGTTAATCCAAAACTACTCGAACGAAACCTTAATCCGCCGTGAGAACGATATACGCCGTTTTATTGTGTGGTGTGATGATCGCAGCCTGCTGCATCCGAAAGATGTCACCAAACCGATTCTGGAGAGTTATCAGAAGTATTTATTTTATTACCGGCAAACGAATGGGTTGCCTTTATCCGTTGCCAGTCGCAATCGGTATATGACGGGTATCAAACAGTTTTTTAAATGGTTAACGCGTGAAAATTATTTACTCTATAACCCTGCCTCAGAGTTAGTGTTATCACGCGAAACACCGAGCTTGCCGCGTGTATTAAATCTGCAAGAAGTTGAACGATTAATGCTAAGCACCAACACACAAAAAAGCCTCAGGCATACGCGATAGAGCGATTCTGGAATTACTCTACAGCACCGGCATTCGACGCACGGAATTATGCAGTCTGGAAATAGTGGATATATCGCTCAGTGGATTAACCCTGTTTGTACGTAAAGGAAAAGGTGGAAAAGATCGGTTACTGCCATTGGGTGAACGTGCAGCAAAATGGATTGGTTATTATCTCGATCACGTACGCCCACAGTTATTAATCAACATCAATGAGCCCCATGTATTTTTAACCGATTACGGTGAACCGTTTAGTGAAAGTCGATTGGGCGATAAAGTAAAACGTTACTTACGCAAAAGTGAAATTGATGTTCCCGGATCTTGCCACTTGTTACGTCATGCCATGGCCACGCACATGTTGGAAAACGGTGCAGACATTCGCTACATACAAGCCATGTTAGGACACAGTGATTTATCGACCACAGAAATTTATACGCACGTATCGATTCGCAAATTGCAGGAAGTTCATGCAGCGACACATCCTGCGAAGTTGGAGAGTGCGGATAAACAATAAAGCTGCTGCACGCACAAAACCATTTGTCACGCTTCGTGCAAAACAACAACAGCGCACCAATCGCGCCAAATGGTATTGCACTTAGCAGCCCTTTTTATTTATCGTCCCCAATGTTTACAGTCGTTCCTCCTTACAACATTCGCCCCGTTTCTGGGGCTTCACCACTCCAGCAGCATTCAACATAACGTAGGAATTATGCGCAGTGTTTGGTTAGCGTTGCTGAAAGGTTGGCAGCGAAACAACGTCACAACATTTTACATCATCATCAAATCCGCAACGCAAACCAAGCCACTGTCCGCGCTCACGCGCCGCATAATTTACGCTATGTTAAATGCCGCTTGCGCTACAAGGTTGCAGCAAGCTGCAAGGCCAAAAGCTTTACCTTGTGCACGTTGCACTTGCATTGCAAATCTGCGCGGAAAAACATTCGCGTTCTATAAAGTCCCACTGCCGCGCAGGCAAAAAAAATGAAACATGTCCTCAAAACACGTACATGCATCTATTTACTTCGACTTGATTGGTGTATTAAATCCACAACCGTTCTTCATAAATAAAAACGGTGGCATATGAAAAAATCAAAGAAAAGAAAAAAGCAAAACGAAAATCAAGCTTGGTTTAGATGGTTGGTGCTTGTAATTTTAAAATTAAAAGACATGTTCGATAACGAACCATAGTGCGTTACGTGCGGAATAAAATCCCCTCTCAATCAACATAAAACCGCCGCACGTGGCCCGCTTTTTACTTTGCACACGCGGGGTGTGGCACTGCCACACCTTCACAACAACCGCCGCTTAATGCAAAGCAAAAACCGGGCTTGCTAAACGAAAAACCGCCTTGGGGTCTGTGTGAAATTTTTTTACATTCATGCTAGGCTTTGCCCACTTGAAAGCATTGACTGGCTTGGGCTGTGAGGGGCTACAGTTACGAATTGCACGAAGGCTACAGGTTTCACTACAAGGCGCGGGTTTATCATCCGAAGCTTGGGAGGTTCTTGCAGACGGATCCGATTTTTTATGCGGATCAGATGAATATGTATGCGTATGTAGGAAATGATCCGGTTAATAAAATTGATCCGACAGGGATGCAGAGTGCATGTGCAGGTTCGACAGCAGATGCATGTTATGACACAAGTGTTTTTGCGACTGCTGCTCAATCAGGATTAACAGTTGCAGGCAATGAAGGCATTCGCTCAGCTAGAGCTAGAGATGTTTACAAAAAAGGAGCTGGAGCACTTGCTCCTGATGACTCAGTGGGGCGATCCGCATTAAAGGCGTCAGTTCGTTCTATTACGCCACCAATTACTAGGGGAGTTATTGAGGCGATGCGACCGGGGCTTGGGCCAAAGCCTGGGTCGGGAGGTACTGCAAATAGAACGTCGGCCGCCGCCGATATGGCTGCAGGACAGTTAAAAACTCTGGGTAGAGCTAGCACTGTTGGAGCAGTTGTATTAGGTGGAACACGAATTGCCACCGCCGAGAATAAAACAAGAGAAGCAACTGTTGTTGTGAGTGAGACTGCTGGTTCTTTGGGCGGGGCTTATGGACTAGCAATAGTTGGTGGTTTTCTTGGTGGCCCTCCTGGTGCTGTTGTGGGAGGCGTTATAGGTTCATTCGGTGGTGGTTATGCTGGTGGCGCTACAGCTGAGGCAGTTTATGATGAAGTTTCAGGGGAATAAAATGGAGCTTCTTTCTATTGGCGAAACAAATTTTATTGTAAGAAATCTATTTTTTAAAAAAGAAATTTCGTTTGGAGAAATTGAAAAAGTTGTAGTTTCTAACACTCTATCCCTATTCGATGAGGTGGCGATATTCATATACTTGCCTCAAGTTTTGCTGGTTGCAGATAGCAACCCTGAATTTTTTAATATGGCAGAAAAATTAAAACTGAATGATGTTTTGGGGCAAGATTGGTATAAAAGAGCGGAACAAGGGGAGCGATTTGAACTCAGAATCCGAGTTTAATGAAATCGATAGAGTCAGACTCCATTGATCCAGAAAAAATGAGTAAGTTATTTTAATTAATTAGAAAAGCGGTACCTGAAATTTGGGGTCAGATCCGAGTTTAGATTTTAACCAAATCAAATCATCAAGCCCGGTTCTGAATGCCGGGCTTTTTTATTCTGAAGGCTTCATAACTGTTGTGAAGGCATCTTGATGGTTCGGAATGCCTTCAGGATGTTGTGAAGGGAATTTGCCCCGCTTGTGAAGGCGGTTTTTTTTAATGACATTATTATCACACCCTATGCAGCATACGCTGCGTGCTTAAGTTGTTGAGTGGTATGGAAAAAATCGGGGTACAACAATTTCAATCGGTGCATACACACTTTAGTTAAGTAATTGATGCGGTTAAGAAAAATCGGGGTACAAACTGTTTTTAAAAAGTTGTGAAGGATAGGTATTTAATTAATTAAAAAAGCGGTAGCTAAACCCCGGTCAGGATGATCGGGGTTTTGTTTTTTTAATATTTCTTTTTTCTTTTTGCTAGCTGTCTTGCTGTTGTTTAATCAACGCATCCAGCATCTCCGTAATAAATTTCTGCTTGCCCTTCGGTAATGTACTGATCTGTTCCATTTGCCGTTGCAATGTTGATGCTGGGCCGCGTTTAGCAGGTAAAGCTTCAATCCCCACGAGTTGTTCCAATGGCACTGCAAACAGTCGTGACAATAACGGCAACATGGAAGCAGGAATCTTTCTGGCTCCTGCTTCATAAGCTGCAATCAACTGCTGTGAAATGCCTAAATTCTCTGCCAACTGGGTTTGTGTCCAGCCCAACTCTTTGCGTAACTCAGCCACACGTTGACCGAGTTGCTTGAAAAATACTGTGTCGTCTTGGGTCATTTGTTCATCCAACAAGCTGTAGGTAAGTGTCGGCATAGCATAACCCCGGTTTTAGAGTGGTGGCTGTTTAGTGGTTGACGATACAACAAACTGTGGTAATCTGCAAATCAGTTATTTTTTTGTGGTAGCTATTGACAACAATTTGGAGTAACGGCGTATGGCGCGCTTTGCAAATGAGGTGATAGAACGAATCAAGGCCGAGGTGTCACTGGTGCGATTGGCTGAGAATCAGGGATATGTATTGGTGAAACAGGGAAAGGACTTTGCATTGTGTTGCCCGTTTCATGAGGATAAAACGCCGAGCTGTGTGATTACGCCTAAATCGAATTTGTTTAACTGCTTTGGTTGTGGTGCTGGTGGTTCGGTGATTGATTGGGTGATGAAGACTCAGGGAGTTAGTTTCCGTCACGCAGTGGAATTATTAAAAAATGATATCGGTGCGGTCACTTCTTCCTTAGCTGCTGAATCACCCATCAAGAAAACTACCGTCCCTAAGTTAGCTCCACCCGTTTCAAGTGATGCAAACGATCACGAATTGTTGCGTGACGTTGTGAATTATTATCACGAAACATTATTGCAATCGCCGGAAGCGATTGCTTACCTGGAATCACGAGGATTAAACGATCCGGAATTAATCAACGAATTTAAATTGGGTTATGCCAATCGCACCTTGGGTTTAAGGTTACCGCACAAGAACCGAAAAGCCGGTGCTGAGTTACGCGAGAAATTACAGAACATTGGTGTTTACCGTGAGAGTGGCCATGAACACTTGAATGGTTCAGTGGTGATTCCACTCGTGAATAAATCTGGTGAAGTTGTTCAGTTGTATGGCCGAAAGATTTTAAATAATTTACGTGAGGGAACGGCGTATCACTTGTACTTGCCGGGTGATCATGCCGGTGTTTTTAATTACGAGTATTTAAAAAGTTGCTCCGTCGCTCACGGCATCCTGCCTCCCGCGACACTAGAACATCCCTGTTCGTCGGAAATTATCTTGTGTGAAGCGTTAATCGATGCACTCACCTTCTGGCGTTGGGGTTTTAAGAATGTTACTTCCAGCTTTGGCGTAAATGGTTTTACCGATGAGTTATTACAAACCCTGATTGAATTAAAAATCAAACGTGTGTTGATTGCGTATGATCGGGATGAAGCTGGAAACACGGCTGCTGCAAAAGTGGCGAAGTTGTTAAACGAAAATGGGATCGATGCATTCCGGATTCTGTTTCCCAAAGGCATGGATGCGAATGAGTACGCGTTAAAGGTTACGCCACCGCAACAGAGTTTGGCATTGGTGATTCGTAAAGCGGAATGGTTGGGAAATGGTGAAGCTCCACAAATTATTACAGTACCCATTACTTCTTCCTTAGTCGCTGATCAGACGGAGAGACTCGAACTCTCACGCCACCCAATTGAACAAAATCCACCTATCAATAATGATCAAAAAAATAATCCGCTTGATGTAATCGCCACACCGGTTCCACCATTGCCTATATCAACCTTGAATCTTGAAAGCCGTGATGATGGCTTGTTCATGGTGTTGGGTGATCGCACTTACCGGGTGCGCGGATTGGAAAATAATCCAAACCATGACCAATTAAAAATTCAGTTGTTAGCGCAGCGTGGTGAAGCCTTCTTTATCGACAAACTGGATTTATACAGCAGCAAGCAACGGCAGATATTTATCAATCAAGCCTGTGTTGAATTGGGTTTATCGGATGAAGTAATTAAAAAGGATTTAGGGAAATTATTGCTTGCCCTGGAACAACAGCAACTAAAAAAAGATGATGACAAAAATCTGTTATCCACTACCCAATCGATCAGCAATGAAGACCGCGAAGCTGCACTGAATTTATTGCGCGATAAAAACCTGCCAGAACGCATTCTGGCTGATTTTAATTTAGCGGGTGTTGTTGGTGAGGAAACGAATAAGTTGGTAGGTTATCTGGCGGGTGTAAGCCGTAAATTGGATAAGCCATTAGCTGTTGTGATTCAAAGCTCCAGTGCCGCCGGTAAGTCATCACTGATGGATGCAGTGTTATCGTTTATGCCGGAAGATGAACGCGTTCAATACTCGGCCATGACCGGCCAGAGTTTGTTTTACATGGGTGAAACGCGCTTAAAAAATAAAATCCTTGCCATCAGTGAAGAAGAAGGCGCACACACCGCAAGCTATGCGTTAAAGCTGTTACAGAGTGAAGGTGAAGTCACCATTGCATCAACGGGTAAAGATGATTCCAGTGGTCAGTTAATTACGCGTGAATACAAAGTCGAAGGTCCGGTGATGTTGTTTCTCACCACCACCGCCATCGACATTGACGAAGAATTATTAAACCGTTGTCTTGTTCTGACTGTAAACGAATCACGCGAACAAACCGAAGCGATTCACCACGCACAGCGTTTGAAAAGAACCTTGCAAGGTCTGGAAATCAAATTACAGAAAGAAAAAGTATTACAGCTACACCGCAATGCACAACGTTTATTAAAACCCTTAGCCGTGATTAATCCTTACGCGGATCAATTAACCTTCCTCAGCGATAAAACCCGAACACGGCGCGATCATGAAAAGTATTTAACGTTGATTGATAGCATTGCATTACTGCATCAATACCAACGTGAAATTAAAACATTGGGTAAGTTGGAATATATCGAAGTGACTCCGGACGATATCGCCCTGGCGAATCGTTTAGCGCATGAAGTGTTAGGTAAAACCCTCGATGAATTACCGCCGCAAACACGAAAATTATTAAAAGAAATCCAGTCATGGGTAAAACAATGTTGTAAGGCTGATGGCATTGAGCAACGCGATTTTAGATTTACGCGCAAAGAATTACGTGATGTAACGGGTTGGGGAAATACCCAATTAAAAGTTCATCTTGCGCGTTTACAGGACATGGAATTTTTTATCACTGCACAGTGTTTCTCGCAGTAAAGCGATTGCCTATGAATTAGTGTTTGACGGTTCACTTGAAGCAGATGCACCGCACTTGATGGGCTTATTGGATATTAATTATTTACAAAAACATAAGGCCGCTCCTGCGCATCCATGCGCTTGCGGCACTTGTGCTTCCTGCACATCGTACGACGAACAAAAGTCGGGGCAGGAGAAAGAAAAGTCGGGGTCTGGTCGGCCCTTGGTCGGGGCAGTGTCGGTGTTAAAAAATCCAGTGAAGATTAGCAGCAGCAAGGCGTTCACTGAATTACAAAATGATTGGATCGAAAACGCACATCTGGCTGTGTAACTTTGCAGGGAATCATACTTATGGCAATCCGGAAAAAACGTGTAATCGAAAATACGTTTAAAGCGCGAATTGAAAACATTGATCACACCGAATTCTATCCCTACCTGTTTTTTAAATGGTTAACGCGTGAAAATTATTTACTCTATAACCCTGCCTCAGAGTTAGTGTTATCACGCGAAACACCGAGCTTGCCGCGTGTATTAAATCTGCAAGAAGTTGAACGATTAATGCTAAGCACCAACACACAAAAAGCCTCAGGCATACGCGATAGAGCGATTCTGGAATTACTCTACAGCACCGGCATTCGACGCACGGAATTATGCAGTCTGGAAATAGTGGATATATCGCTCAGTGGATTAACCCTGTTTGTACGTAAAGGAAAAGGTGGAAAAGATCGGTTACTGCCATTGGGTGAACGTGCAGCAAAATGGATTGGTTATTATCTCGATCACGTACGCCCACAGTTATTAATCAACATCAATGAGCCCCATGTATTTTTAACCGATTACGGTGAACCGTTTAGTGAAAGTCGATTGGGCGATAAAGTAAAACGTTACTTACGCAAAAGTGAAATTGATGTTCCCGGATCTTGCCACTTGTTACGTCATGCCATGGCCACGCACATGTTGGAAAACGGTGCAGACATTCGCTACATACAAGCCATGTTAGGACACAGTGATTTATCGACCACAGAAATTTATACGCACGTATCGATTCGCAAATTGCAGGAAGTTCATGCAGCGACACATCCTGCGAAGTTGGAGAGTGCGGATAAACAATAAAGCTGCTGCACGCACAAAACCATTTGTCACGCTTGTGCAAAACAACAACAGCGCACCAATCGCGCCAAATGGTATTGCACTTAGCAGCCCTTTTTATTTATCGTCCCCAATGTTTACAGTCGTTCCTCCTTACAACATTCGCCCCGTTTCTGGGGCTTCACCACTCCAGCAGCATTCAACATAACGTAGGAATTATGCGCAGTGTTTGGTTAGCGTTGCTGAAAGGTTGCCAGCGAAACAACATCACAAAATATTTACATCATCATAAAATCCGCAACGCAAACCAAGCCACTGTCCGCGCTCGCGCGCCGCATAATTTACGCTATGTTAAATGCCGCTTGCGCTACAAGGTTGCAGCAAGCTGCAAGGCTAAAAAGCTTTACCTCGTGCACGTTGCACTTGCATTGCAAATCTTCGCGGAAAAACATTCTCGTGCTATCTAACCTTACCGCCGCGCAGGTCAAATGAAAATCTGTAAGGTTATAAAAAACCATCAGCTACCCCAATTAGTAAAAGCTTATTCGCGTGATAAATACGGTTTGATTCAATCAAAAAAGGTGAATGTTTATGAAATCAATCCGTAGCAAATCAAAAATTATCCGCTTGTTGAAATTACCGTTATGGCTGGCAAAAAAGCTATTGCTGTTAGCAGTTTTAAAAATATTGGAATGGTTCAATGAATAAGTCCGTGCGCTACGTGCGGAATGAAATCCTCTCTCAATCAAAATAAAACCGCCGCACGTGGCCCCGCGTTCACGTAAGTGTGCACATGGTTATGTGCTAAAACATAAAACGGCGTTGCACACTTACGCGCCCGCGCGGCTCAAAAAACCGCCTTGGGGTCTGTGTGAAATTTTTTTGCATTCATGCTAGGCTTCGCCCAGTTGAAAGCCTTGCAGGGCTTGGGCTGTGAGGGACTACAGTTACGAATTGCACGAAGGCCACAGGTTTCACTACAAGGCGCGGGTGTACTCGCCGAAGCTTGGGAGATTTTTGCAGACGGATCCGATTTTCTACGCAGATCAGATGAATATGTATGCGTATGTGGGAAATGATCCGGTTAATAAAATTGATCCGACAGGAACTTCAGTTTTAAGAACATTGCTTAAACCAGTTATTAAGGAGATAGATAAAAAGATAGAGCAAAGGATGATAAAAAATGCGAAAGCTCAAGGGCGGCGTGATGCATTAAAACAAGAGAGGCAAGATCTTAAAGCAACCGGCCAAAGTAAATCCGATCTTTCCCCAGATCGCAAAAAGGAATTGATAGAAACTGGCAAACTCAAAAATATGGATGGGCACCATGAACCATCGGTTAGCTCAGGTGGCACACTTGAAGAGAAAGTGGATATCGCAAAGAATCCCGATAACATAACGTTCATGGAAAAGGCTGATCATCAAAAATTGCACCAAGAAAATGAAAATCCAGGTTCCAATTAGTGGTAACGGTGATATGGTCACTGGTTCGTTAACAGTGTTGTCAGTTGGGTTACAAGTTATTTCCGCAATTCCAGATGTCACAACACTTTTTGAGTCAACGGAGATGGGCTGCGCAACAGTTTCCCCATGCCAATAATTAAAAATACATCCTCTTTAACTGTTCTATGTTTAAAAAAACATAGAACAGTAAGTTCATTTTTTTAGGTTGATTATATGAGTGATTTTTTTTTACAAAATATTTTACCTATACTAGAAAAATATTCTTGTTCGGGGGAATTAACAAATGAAATGGGGACGCGACTCATTGGTCATTGTCCCCATATTGCCCCCCAAGCTTATTTGCATGTACTTTATGCCCCTTTAAGCGAAGAAGAATTACAAGAATTTCGAGAACGTATTGGCAGGCCTGTTAATCATGAGCTGGATAATTTTTATCGATTTGTAAATGGAATAATGATTTATTCTGGTGCGATTAGAGTATTAGGGTACGTACCCTTAAAGCGAAAATCCAATACTCAAATTTATAATTACCCGTCGAATATTATAATTCCAAATGTGTCAGCTAGAATTAAAGGGTTAAGTGACGGTGCAATTATTATTGGTTTTTATCAGGCAGATGGGTCATATGCTTCTATCGAAGAAAATGGCTGTGTAGTTCGATTTGACGCAAAAGGTGATGGAAGTCTAATCCAAAAATGGCCTAGCTTTGAAAACTGGCTATCGTCAGAAGTTATACGATTAGATTCTGAGCAGAAAATGAAAGTGCATTGAGATTGTTTCGCTCCTCAGTTCCCACCTGATAATGCATAAACCCCCGATGCAAAAATGCATAAAAGGGGACGGAGGATATATTTTTTGATCAATCTACCTTCTTAAGAAAAAATCCGGTAGAGTTTCCACTCAATTCTATATCAGCAAAGGAGTGCTGTTATGCCACGTCGAGCTCGACACTATATCGCCCATCAACCGTACCACATCGTTCAGCGCGGAAATAACCGCGAACCCTGTTTTATTGAAATTGAAAACTATCAATTTTATTTGGAGTTGTGGCAGGAATTATCTAAAAAATACGGTGTTGCAGTTCATGCCTATTGTTTGATGACGAATCATATTCATTTTCTCGTTACACCCAGTACGGAAGATGCTATCTCAGTCGTGATGAAACAGATTGGTAGTCGATACGCGCAATACATCAATAAAAAATACAAACGTACAGGAATTCTCTGGGAGGGTCGGCATAAATCCAGTTTGATCCAATCGGAAAAATATTTACTAACTTGTTATAAATACATAGAGTTAAATCCGGTGCGTGCAGGCATGGTTGAAAAACCAGAAGAATACAAATGGACGAGTTACCATGCCAACGCCTGGGGGGACGAAATTTAGGGTCAGATCCGAGTTTAGATTTTAACCCCATCAAACCACCAAGCCCGGTTAAAAATGCCGGGCTTTTTTATTCTGAATGCCATCACAATGTTGTGATGGCATCTTGATGGTTCGGAATGCCTTCAGGATGTTGTGAAGGGAATTTGCCCCGCTTGTGAAGGCGGTTTTTTTAATGAAATTATTATCACACCCTAAACGAAAAGGGGTCAGAGCCCTTTAATGACCATCAACGGAATCAAAACCACATTCTTATACGACGGCGATGCATTGGTTGCGGAATACAATGCTTCAAATAGTTTAATTAAACGTTATGTTCACGGCGATCAAGTTGATGAGCCTTGGGTGCAATATGAAACTGCTGCTGTTGGCAGCGGTAATTGGCGTTATATTCACGCTGATCATCAGGGCAGCGTGATTGCATATAGTACGTCAGCAGGCGCATTGTCTGGTTCAGCCTTAAGTTATGACACATACGGAATTCCAAAAAGCACGAACGCAGGTCGCTTTGGCTATACTGGACAAGCGTGGTTAAAAGAGTTGGGTTTGTTTCACTACAAGGCGCGGGTTTATCATCCGAGGCTTGGAAGATTTTTGCAGACGGATCCGATTTTCTACGCAGATCAGATGAATATGTATGCGTATGTGGGAAATGATCCTGTTAATAAAACTGATCCGACGGGGATGTATGGTAAAGGCGATGGATGGAGTGATGAACAATGGAAAAAGTTTGATAGCCTTCAAAAGAAAGTGGCTAAAGATATGGATAAGCGTGCAACAAAACTTGATGGCAAGGCTGCAGGCTGGGAAGCGAAAGGTAAAGACGCATCTGGATTGCGTCAAGATGCAGCGAATTTGCGTGCGGGAGCTGGCGCACTTCGAAGCAATGGTTCGGATGGAAAAATGGCTCATGCATTAAGTAAAGACGCATATCAAGCTGCCGGGGGCTCATCCAATGGGGCTGCACGTGTTGACCCTGCTAATAGAGATACTATGCAGGTTAATGCTGGAAATCCTGTATGGTCAACTAAAACAAATAATACACCACAGCTTCAATGGATTGTTGGTCATGAATCATTGCATACAGCTGGAATGGGTCATGCATTAGTAGATGGAGTCAAAGCTTATTATATGGGTGACGATTTAGAACAAGACGCATTTGATTCAGTAACTGGTACTCCTGATGCTCATAGAAATCCTGACCATTTAATGAAACAGGTTTATCCCAGTTTTAAATTTTAGGTGAATTTTATGAAAGCTCTATTCTATGTCACATTGATGGTTTTGAGTTCAGGTTGCACTTCGATTGAAAAGCAAAAGAGGTCAACCTACCCTGTACTAAACCAAGACTATTTTTTTTCTGTTGAAGAAAAAGTGGAGGAAATGAGATTTCATTTGATCATTGAATCAAAAAGTAAATTTCCTTTGTGCCTTTCTAATTCCAGATGGCCATCCGAAATAGGAGCTATTGATGGTGCATCTGAATTGGTGTTTGTTCAAATTGACAAAATTAAATATCCGTTCAAAGAAATGAATATGGGATATTGCCCATTTAAAGAATGTGCAATCAAAGTGGAGCCCTCAGGAATCATTAAAGCAGATATTTTTTATAAGGATTTTAATTTGCCGGAGCATGAATATTTAAAGCCTAAAGAGTTGATACTAAATCCGCATCCCTTTTGGTGCGAGAGTCAATAGGGTCAGTTTTGATTGATTTTGAACGAAAAGGGATCAGAAAAAACCAATAGGGTCAGACTCCATTGATCCATCAAATCATTAGAATCGATAGGGTCAGACTCCATTGATCCAGAAAAAAATGAGTAAGTTGTTTTAATTAATTAAAAAAGCGGTAGCTAAACCCCGGTCAGTTCAGGTGATCGGGGTGTTGTTTTTGAAGGGATATTTTTAGTTGCTATCCCAAGGTTGATTTTTGGGATTGCTAAGGTCGCGGCTGCCATCAATAACAGCGAGGATCAATACACGGTGTGTTTCAAGGCGATACATCACGCGATAGCCCTGAACAATAACTTCCCGTAATGCGTCATCACCTGCTTCTGGAATGGCGCGGCCACTTTCAGGAAAATCTTGCAAACGCTTTGTTGCCAGCACAATGCGCTCGCCAAATTGCTGTGCATAAAATACAGAATCGCGGCTAATGTACTGCACATAATAATCGAGATCTTCTTCTGCAAACTCTGACCATTCAACGAGCATAATTCAAATACTGTTTTTCCATATCCTCTTGGGAAATAACCTTGCCTTCTTCAGCAGCTTTAAGAGAGCGTTCGAGTTTTTGACGAATGTAGAGAGCGTACATAGCATCATCAACAGTAGCCTGATCAGGTAGGTGATCAGCAATGTCATGAACAATTTGTTTAAGCGTTTGCATGAGGATTTCCCCCTTCGGTGGTTTGTTGTGTGAGTTGAGCATGTTCAATGATGGTATCAATCATTTGTAACACTTGTCGTTTTTTACTGCTGTCCAGCTTTTCAATTTGTTGCATGCGACGTAATAACCGACTGTCTGTTTGTCTGGTTTTTTTAAGGGGAGTGATTCCCAATAACTCGTCGGCAGTCACACCCAATAAATTTGCCAGATGAGGTAATAAACCTGCTGGGGGATGTTCGGTGTGTGCCTCATAGTAAGAAATCATTCGCTGTGAAATACCCAGCTCTGTAGCTAATTCTGTTTGAGTGTAGCCCGCTTGTTTACGCAAAGCGGATAACCGTTTACCAAATTCAGTGAGTTCATCAAGGTTTTGTTTAGGCATAGTCAGGCACCTGAGTGGGTTGTTGTGCCTGGGAGTGTAATCCCTGTTTTCATGTCACCACCTATCGCGCTTGATTGTGTATACAAATATTGTATATGCTAACGAACGAAAAACAAATGTATTTAGAAGATGCATTGAAGTTTATTCCAGTCATCAGGCGTATCGTCAGCCGTAAATGGATGAATAATTTAACGCAGCGATAAGGCTTCTTGTTGTTAGCTTTCAAATCACCACTCACAAAATTTCCCTCCTTCGGAGGGGTGCCCCACGGGCGTGGTGGTGAATTTTAATTTTGTTCTGGATCCAAATTTCACGTCCATCAAATTTCGAATCAGTTCGTTAGCTTATCCCGAAACATAAAAAACACAGCGCCTAACAAACACAAACCGGCCCACAAGTAATCCCATTTCAACGGCTCTTTTAAATAAAACAATGCAAAAGGAACAAAAACACTGAGGGTAATCACTTCTTGCAGAATTTTTAATTGGCCTACGCTCATCACGGTGTAGCCAATACGGTTGGCGGGAACTTGTAATAGATATTCAAATAATGCAATGCCCCAGCTGACGAATGCGGCGATAATCCAAGGTTTGTGGTTGAGTTCTTTTAAGTGCGCGTACCAAGCGAAAGTCATAAAAATATTGCTGCAAAATAATAAACCAATGGCGATTAATGAGGCTTGCATCAGGTTGTCTCCTGCTCTTGTTTTTTGCCGACAAAATAACTGGAAATGCTACTGAGAATCATGGCGGCAAGTATCAGCCACAAAAAATTGATAATGCTGGGATCTTGATAAATTTGTCTGTGGGTTTCGGCATACAACAGCTTGAAAGTATCAACAAGGGCTTCGGGGGACAAGCTGGTGATGGGTAATTGATTGGCAATTGTTTGAGTAATGGTGAATATTCTCGTCAGCAATAACATCACCGCAATCAGTGTTGGGATAATAAAAACCAGTGCACGTTTTTTTTCACCCAATACCCAAAGTCCGGCACCAGGACAAATTAATAACGAATAGATAGCACCGCGAGTTGATTTTTTCATCATTATTCTTCCACTAATTGTTCTAAACGATAAAAACCAGTTGGCTCGTTATTTAATGCGCTTTTACTTAATAAATCGACTGCAAAAGGTAAAGCCTCTTCCATCGCTTTCCATAAAGTCCATGGTGGATTAATGGCAATAATACCGCTGGATGTCATACCAGCTTCATGTGCGTCTGCAGTAATCGCTAATTCAAATAATTGAATATTTCGCACGCCGGATTTTTTGAAGATGCGCTCCATCTCATCAATGCGCGCACGTGAAACCACGGGATACCATAACAAATAGGTTCCTGTTGAAAAACGTTTATGCGCTTTTAACAATTGTTCCACTACTGTGTGGTAGTCCTGCTTGACTTCATAGGAAGGATCAATCAACACCAGTGCCCGTTTATCGGGTGGGGGTACTAAAGACAATAAAGATTTCATGCCGTCTTCGTGATGCACTTTGATATTTTTTTCAGAACGCATCAGGTTCTGCAATAAACGAAAGTCAGCGGGGTGTAATTCGTGCGTGAAAAGTTGATCTATAGGGCGCAAAAAAGACATAGCAAGCGCAGGCGATCCGGGATAAATCGATTGATCCTGATGATTGAATTGCAACACCTGTTGGCGATAGGTTTCGAAAATCGCGGGTAGTGCGGTGCAGTCAAGAATTTTTTTGATACCGCCGAGATGTTCTGAATTTTTTCGTGCTTCGGTTGAGTTGAGTGAGTAAATACCTGCGCCTGAATGGGTATCAATAATACGCAGGCACTTGGGTTTTTGAGTCATATACTCCAGGCAATGGATATAAATGCTGTGCTTGAGAAGGTCGGCAAAATTGCCGGCGTGAAAGCTGTGTCGATAACTCAACATTATTTTGTGTACCTGAAGGGTCAAGGCTGTGAACGGTGATTATAACAAGGTAAAGTTGTCCGGTGAGGGATTAATCCTCATGAGTGTAAACGTGACTCGTGGAATGACGACATTCAATAAGGTATGAAAGCAGATTGATGAGTAAATCCTATCGCAGATTCGGAATATTGTCGCTGTTGATCAGTGCCCCGGTATGGGCCGCATCACCGGATATTGATATTGAAGGCGGTACTTCTGCATTACGTGAAAATATTTTGCAGCAGCTCAGTATTGCGGGGGAACAATGTAAAGCACCCGCTTGGCGATTGAATGCGCATTTGGACTCTGCAGAGGCGGAAATCGAAGCCGCAGCACAAGCGCTGGGTTATTACCATTTAACCTACGAAACTAAACTGACTCGACAGAAAAACTGTTGGGCGCTGGCTATTCAGTTAACCCCCGGCGAGCCTGTGCGTGTTAAAGAAATACGCTTGGATATTATGGGTGATGGACGATTGGATCCATTTTTTTTGTCGCTCTACAGCAAGCCAGGAATAAAGCTCGAGAGCAAATTTCATCACGGTAAATATGAGGCGCTTAAAGCGCGCTTTGAATCTATCGCTACTGCTCGAGGGTATTTTGATGCGCAGTTTTTGTTGTCGCGTGTACTGGTTGATGAGTCAGCAAAATCGGCAATTATCGAGTTAACCTACGACACGGGAAAACGATATAGTTTGGCTAATATCAACATCAGTCAAGATGTGCTCAGTGATGATGTGGCGAAACGTTATTTAACGATTAAATCGGGTGATGAATACGATACTGATGAGCTGCTGGAATTGAAAACTCACTTCAACGCCAGTAGTTATTATGCAAGCGCTAATATCGCACCGGATTTAGAAAATAAAAAAAATCATCAAGTGGATATCAATATCGAATTGGACAAACGCAAGCGTCATGAATATTCGATTGGGGGTGGTTATGCAACCGATACGGGTCCACGAATATTGTTGGGCTTTGATGATCGATATATCAATAAGCGAGGTCATTTTTTTGATGCCGATATCAGTGCATCCGAAACTAAAAAAGAAGCGCAGGCCATCTATACAATTCCGATGAAAAGACCTGCTTTTGAATTTTTAAAATTAATCGCGGGTTATGAAAAAGAAGAAACCGATTTGCTTTTTAGCCGAAAAAAATCTATTGGTGCCAGTTATACCTATTATCAAAATAACAAGTGGTTGCAAACTTACGCCATTAAATTTGAGCATGAAGATTCGATTATTGATGATAAACCGCTAACCATAACGGATCTTATTGTTCCCTCCTGGACGATTTCGCGTACGAAAACCGATGGCGCGGTTTATCCATTGCAGGGCTGGTCTGCCGTTAGCACTTTGTCAGGTTCGCCAGAATCATTAGGTTCTGATTTGAGTTTTTTAAAATGGGATACACGTCTGAAGCGCATTTGGGGTGGTGATTACGGCCGGCTGATTTTACGAAGTCATTTTGGCTTTATTGATACTGATGAAATTAATAGTTTACCTGTGTCGATTCGTTATCTTACTGGTGGTGATACCAGTGTGCGAGGTTATGAATACGAATCGCTGGGTGCAATTGAAAATCCAGGTGAAGAAAATGAAAAAATTGTAGGTGGAAAAAATTTGTTGGTCACATCCATTGAATATGATCATGCGGTCGGCGAAAGCAATTGGGTATTGGCAGCATTTTATGATCAAGGAAATTCATCAAATGATTATGAATTTGATTTTAAACGCAGTGCGGGTATAGGTGTGCGTTGGATTTCTCCCATAGGTCCAGTACGTGTGGATCTTGCAAAAGCTCTGGATGACGAAAAAGCCTGGGCGATACATGTGACTATGGGGCCTGATTTGTGATCTGGCGGCGTAGAATTAAAAAAATATTCTTCTACATAGTGGCGACATTGATATTGATGTTGGCGACTTTGGTGGCGTTAATTGAAACACAAACCGGCAGTCGATTTGTTGTTAAAAAACTGGCGGATTATTTACAGATTGAAATCGGAGAGGTGAAGGGTAGTTTAGGCAGGGGGTTGGATATTGATTGGATTAAGTATCAACACAATCAGCAGTCTTTCGCATCTACTCAACTTAGCTTTCGATGGAATTCGTCAGCACTCTTATATAACACTTTATCCATAGAATCTTTATCCATGGATTCGCTTAACATTCAATTGCCTGAATCTGCAGAGAAATCTCTTGAGCCGTTTTCGAATTGGCCGAATTTAAAATTACCAATCCGCATACAGCTCAAAAAATTTCGCTTGAATGATATTCATTTTTCTCAAGGTGATTATCAAGAAACATGGCAGAGGTTAAGTGGCTCTCTGAGTTTGGGTACTTTTCATTTGCGTTATACCCCTCTTACCTTAGTGCATGATCGATATCAATTGCGATTAAGTGGGAAATCCGATTTGCATTTTCCTTATGACACATCAGCGGTATTGAGTTGGACGTTTTTAGTGGACACAGAGTATCAAGGAAAAACCAACATTAACGGCAGTCTTGAAAATGTGATAACGCAAACGCAAATGAAAATGCCGTTAGTTTCGATAGCTGATATTCAGTTGCCATTAGTTAACAGCAAAAATGAATTAATCAATAATCCCAGCATTTTGTTAGAAATAGATGTTGAAAAACAATACTTGCCACAAGCATGGTGGCCAGAAGGAAAAGCATTGCCTTTGTTAGATGCGCATCTGCAGGCGACAGGAAATTGGAATGATTATTCTGGAAAATTGCAAGGCAATTTATTGTTGGAGAGTTTACCCGCCGTAGATTTGTCGTTAACTGCAAAAGGCAATTTGGATTCTCTTGTGATTGAACAATTGCAATTGGTTGAGGCGAAGAAAATCGATGACAAGCCTTTATCGCGATTGCAGTTCAATGGGCAAGTTCACTGGAGTCCAACATTAAAATGGGATTTATCGGCGGCGGCTGATGAATTGGATTTATCCTTGTTGTTAGAAGATTGGCCAACGAATTTGAATGCCAGTGTGCATACTGCCGGAGAAAAATTTTCCGATTACTGGTTGTGGAAATTAGATGATTTAAATGTACAAGGAAATGTAAGAGATTTGGCATTTTCGCTAGCAGGAAATCTGCATCAAAATAAAGAGGAGTGGCGTAGTCAAGGCTTGCAATTGATATGGGGTGCCAATCGTTTGGATTTAAATGGGTATCTGGCGGACGAATCCAAGGTGATATGGAATTTGCAAGCGCCCATGTTGAATCAAATTGATCATCAGCTTTCTGGAAGCTTGAGCAGTAAAGGGAATCTATCGGGATCATGGTCTTTACCGCAGATGACTCTGGAGGCGAAAGGTGAAGATTTGTCTTTGGGTGACTATGCATTAAAACAATTGGATTTTAATCTCACGGCCATCAATGCTGCTGTCAATAAAACATCGATTGATTTCCTGTCACCTAAAAACGCAAGTCAAATAGATGAAAATACATGGAGTTTATTAAGTCAAGATTATCAATTGCAATTAACTGCAAACCAGTTGCAAGTTAATCAGGATATTTTCAAAACCATACAGCTCGCAGGAAGTGGAAGTTTAATTAATCATCAATTAAAAGCGCTAGTGCGCCATGGCCGCCTGGGTAAGTTGGAATTTAATCTTGATGGAAAATTAACTGAAAGAGAATGGCAAGGGAAGTTAAAGAGCCTGGCGTTAAAGATAAAGAAAATTCCCAAGTGGTGGTTGAGTTCGAGTCAGTCTATTGTGGTTAATAAGGATCACATTCAGTTGCGGCCTTTATGTTTTACTACACGCAGTAATCAAACGGCGATTATTGATCAAGCTACACAGATTGCTGAAGACTCGATTGTACCCACGCCATTTTATGCCAATGCTTCGCCGGTTTATCGACCTTATAGATTTTTGGAAAAGGCAAATCAATACCCGCATTCACCTATTCAAATTTTGCATGCGCCCGAGTTGTGTGTAGATGCAGAGTGGCAATCAAAGTCGGGCTTGTCAGCCAATGTCGATGTTAATTCAGTGCCTTTGCGACAGTTTTATTCTTTGTTTAAACCTGAAGTGTTTTTCGCGGGGGTGATGGATGGTTATCTTCGAATACAAAGCTCGCAATTAGATTTACTAACTACGCGTGCACAGCTGCAATTGGAAACGCGCAACGCCGAATTACGTTATCAATATGAGGGTGGGTTGACTGAAGTCTATCCTTGGGATTTGGCGAGCATTTCATCGCAGTTATCTAGTTCAGAATTGGCATCTACACTGAAAATGGATTGGACAGGTTTTGGTAATATGCAGGCAGAATTAAATTTAGCCTTGGATAAAAAGAAAATTAATAAAGGTCATTTGGGAGCCAAATTTAATAATCTTGAACCATTAGAAACTCTATTGCCCTTTACCGATAATGTTAAAGGGCAATTTAATGCAGAGCTTAATCTACAAGGGGATTTTGAAAAACCGCAATTATCAGGAGACGTAAAATTAAGTGAGGCGTCAGCACGAATTCCAAAGCTTGGATTGAGTCTGGATAAAATCTCGGTGGAAATATTTGCTGACAATTCTGAAAAGATTGATCTAAAAGCAGTTGCGGTATCGGGTGATGGTGATTTGGATTTACAGGGGGCGTTACTAAATCCTTTGCAAAACGACTGGCATCTAACGGCTGATCTTGGTGGAAAAAATTTTCAAATTATTAATTTGTTGACCATGAAAGCCAATATCAATCCCGCATTTACATTGTCGGCCAATTCACAACTCATCAAGCTTACCGGTGAAGCTGAAGTGCCGAAAATGCGTGCCAATATTAAAACTTTGCCGCAATCAGCGGTACAGGTCTCAGAAGATGTTGTCATTGTTGATGGCAAAACCGATGTTAATCAAAGTAAAGGCATTCCTTTGCAAGCCAATTTACGGTTACGCTTGGGCGAGGATGTAAAATTCACTGGATTTGGATTGGATAGTCAGCTTTCGGGTGACGTGAAATTAATTAAAGAACCACTTCGTCCTTGGTTGACCAATGGTTATGTGGCAGTAAAAGAGGGTAGTTATCAAGCTTACGGACAGGCATTGAGTGTTGAACGAGGTCGATTAATTTTTCAAGGTGATTATGAAAATCCCGGTTTGGATATCAATGCATTCCGAATGATCGATGATGATAAAAATACCAAAGTGACATTGGAAATATCCGGTAGTTTACAAAAACCCAAAGCGAATATTTATTCTGATCCAGCAACATCGGATAGCAATGCGATGATGATGTTATTAACTGGCAAGCCTTTGTCTGAAGCATCAAAAGCTGATGCGTCTATACTCATTACGGCACTGGGCGGAATGGGTGTTCAAAGCAGTCAGGGTATTACTCAGGAAATTGCTCAATTTTTTGGAGTAGATGAATTATCCATAAAATCTGATAAGGGAATTGAACAAAGTCAACTGTGGGTGGGAAAATATGTGACGCCGAAAATCTTAGTTCGATATGTTGTTGGATTGTTTGACCAAGCGTTTAGTTTGGGTGTTGTATATCGACTGACTGATAAGGTGAGAGTTGAAGCGGAGTCAGGAGAAACACAGAGTGTAGATGTTATTTATAGAATTGAACGATAACTATTATTGTATTTAATCGGAGGTGGTGTTGATGAAAGCAACATTAATTCATAGGTTTTTAATCGGCTGTTTATTCATTTTTTTGAGTGGAATTTCTTATACTTCATTCGCGGATGATGCATGGGAAAATGCCAGTGGTTGGTGGAATCAAACGGACATTCCTGCATTTGATAAATCCAGCATTAAAAAACAAATGCCGTTAATTAAAGTGAAAGGCAATCAGTTTGTTACTGGGTCTGGCAATGAAGTTATTTTCCGTGGTGCGAGTGTGGCTGATCCCGACAAAATGCAAAATGAAAAACGTTTAACCAAAGAACATTTTGCTGTGTTAAAAAAATGGGGTGCGAATGTGGTGCGTCTACCGGTGCATCCTTCCGCTTGGCGTAAACATGGCAAGAAAAATTATTTGCTTATGTTGGATAAAATCATTGGTTGGTCTAATGAATTAGAGATGTATGTGATTCTTGATTGGCACTCAATGGGGAATTTGAAATCAGAAATGTTTCAAAATGCATCTTATTACACTGCACGCGGAGAAACCTTTGATTTCTGGCGAACCGTTTCCGAACGTTATGTGGGTGTTAATGCGGTTGCATTTTATGAATTATTTAATGAGCCGACCGTATTTAATGGGCGCTTGGGTGTGGTGAGTTGGGCTGAATGGAAGGCGCTCAACGAAGAGATGATCACTATTGTACAAGCGCATAATCCTCAAGCGATTTGTTTGGTGGCAGGATTTAACTGGGCATTTGAATTGAAATCAGTCGCTACGGCGCCCATCGAAAAAGACAATATTGCGTATGTTAGTCATCCTTACCCAATGAAAGTAAAAGCGCCTTACGAAGAAAATTGGGATAAAGAATTTGGCTATGTTGCTAAACAATATCCTATATTCGCAACTGAAATTGGGTATCAGTTAGCGGGTGATAAAGGTGCACATATTCCGGTGATCGATGATGGCAGTTATGGTAAACGCATTACTGATTATTTTGGTGCAAGAAAAATTTCTTGGGTGTCTTGGGTGTTTGATCCTGATTGGTCGCCACAGTTAATTAAAGATTGGAATTACGAACCTACTATGCAAGGTAAACATTTCCGTGAGGTGATGTTGAAAGAGAATAAGCCAATTAAATAATCTCTCCTTCTAAAACGATATAAAAACGACTAAGAGGTTAGCTTCTTGGTCGTTTTATTTCAATCTTCTGTAGCAATTATGAATTGGGTTTTGGTGCGGTGTTAGATGCTTGCTCTTTAAATTCAGGATCATAAATTTTGCGGGTATCGAAACCGGAAATTTCAGTTTTACTGAAGAGTCCCAGTGTTAACCAAGCAGCCCAGTTAAACTTGCCTTCGTTATACATAAAACGATCATTAAAAGATCCGTCTTCATTGATGGCAGGGTAGCCGGGATAATTAAGTTTTAATAGGGCCAACATTTCTTCAGCTTGTGCTGACATTTTCATTAGTCTGTAGCCTTGAATCATCACAGCGATTGCATCAGGTGTGGCACCGGTTTGAGGGTAGTTTTCTAACACATAACGACCGCGTGCTACTGCAGCAAGATAAGCGCCACGTTTAAAATAATAATTGGCTGCATGAATTT
The DNA here is from genome assembly GCA_016712405.1 of Cellvibrio sp. GTDB lineage: Bacteria > Pseudomonadota > Gammaproteobacteria > Pseudomonadales > Cellvibrionaceae > Cellvibrio. Next base: position 27,406 of record JADJRD010000003.1, read on the forward strand.
CATTGCGAGCAATTCTATTGCGTAAATGCAGCATGCGTTTTTTTGCATCTACTGCATAGCTGCTGTCAGGAAAACGATTTAACAGTTGGGTAAAGTGACCCAAGGATTCACGGGCGGCACCGGGGTCGCGTTTGGACATATCAATTGGCATAACGCGATCAAAGAAGCCGGAATCTTTGGTGAATGTGCTCATGCCTAACATATAATAGGCGTAGTCCACATTGCGATGTTGTGGGTGCAGGCGGATGAAGCGGTTGGCGGTGGCAATGGCGGCATCGGCTTCACCGGATTGGTATTGAGCGTAGATCAGCTCCAGTTGTGATTGTTCGGCATAGGTACCAAAGGGGAAGTTTTCTTCCATGGTATTCAGGTTTTTAATGGCGGCTTCCCACTGGCTACGATCTAATTGATCATTAATAGCCTCGTAGAGGTCAGCTTCAGTGGTGTACTCTTCGTCCTTGGATGAACAGCCGCTTAGGCTGATAATGGCACCCAGTAGAAGGTAAGAAATAACTCGCATAGGTTTACTCTTATAGTCGGAAAGGTCGAGCCTTAGGGCAGGCGCGGTATTTAAACACAGAGATGCATGGACTCCAACGGAGAATCCCAAATTTTATACAACCCCCAACAGGCAGTTTCCCAAGCAGTTTTGGGCTGACATAGGTTTTTTTGCATGAAAGATGTGTATCAATTAAGCGCACAAGTTCCCATCACTATGAATGGTATGCGCTTCGACCAGGTGGCGTCCGAGTTGTTCCCTGATTTTTCCCGGTCGCGTTTGCAGTCCTGGATTAAGGATGGACAACTTACAGTTGACGGACGTATCGCCAAGCCCAAAGACAAGCTTATCGGCGGTGAGACCTTGTCGCTCGACGCAGAATTAGAGGCTCAGGGCGAATGGGAAGCTGAAGATATTGACTTGGATATAGTCTATGAAGACGAAGATCTGCTGGTGATTAACAAGCAAGCTGGATTAGTAGTTCATCCTGCAGCAGGTAATTACACCGGCACTTTGGTTAACGCTTTATTGCACCATGTACCGGATTTGGTGAATTTACCCCGAGCGGGTATTGTTCATCGTCTTGATAAAGAAACCACAGGTTTGATGGTGGTGGCTAAAACTTTAGAGGCCCACACGGATTTGGTCGCCCAATTGGCTGACAGAACAGTCAGTCGTGAATATCAAGCCATAGCAGTAGGCGCTATGACTGGCGGCGGGACAGTGAATGCACCTATGGGTCGCCATCCTATACAACGCAAATTGATGGCGGTCTTAAGCGCTGGTGGTAAACGTGCCATCACCCATTATCGGGTAATCAAACGCTATCCCCATCACACGCATATCAAAGTGAATCTGGAAACCGGTCGTACCCATCAAATACGTGTACATATGGCACATATAGGTTTTCCTTTAGTGGGTGATCAAACTTATGGCAATCGATTCAAAATTCCCAAAGGTGCTAACCCACATTTAATTGACGCTTTGAAAAATTTTCCCCGTCAGGCGTTGCATGCCGCCCGATTGGGGTTGGAGCATCCGGGAACTGGTGAATATGTGGAGTGGACAGCCCCATTGCCTGCCGATTTCCAAAGTTTGGTTGATGCATTGGATAAAGGATATTTGCACGAGGAAGATCAGTGATCATTACGCCCAACTGGCCTGTACCTTCCAATATCCGCGCCGCCATTAGTTGTCGTGACGGTGGAGTTAGTCAGGGTGTTTATACCAGTTGGAATATGGGCACTCATGTCAGTGATGATCCTGCGGTTGTTGAGTCCAATCGAAAAAAATTAATAGAGCAATTAGCATTGCAAAAATCTCCGCAATGGCTTGAGCAAGTTCACGGAAATAAAATTGTTGAGTCTCAGGCGGATGGCCGAGTGAGAACAGCCGATGCTTGTTTTACACAAGAAAAAGGGTTGGCTTGTGTGGTGATGACGGCGGATTGTTTGCCGGTGCTAATATGCGATAAACAAGGCACACAAGTGGCTGCTGTTCATTGTGGTTGGCGCAGTTTGGCGCAATCGATTTTGGAAAAAACACTCAATAATTTTACACAACCTTCTGACCTTCTGGTTTATTTGGGCCCTGCAATTTCCAAACAACATTTTGAAGTGGGGGTTGATGTGTTGGAGGCTTTTTTTCAATCATCAAAATCGGCTTTACACACTGATCACATTGCCGATGCTTTTACTCCAGGTAAAAGACCCTTGCATTTTTATGCCGATATTTACGCGTTGGCGCGTGCGGAGTTACAGGCATTGGGAGTCACCCAAATTTTTGGCGGTGATTATTGTACCTTCGAACAACGAGATAAGTTTTATTCTTATCGCCGCGACGGCGTCACCGGGCGCATGGCGAGTTTGATCTGGTTGTTATAGTCAGGTTTTTATTGTCATCTAACACAGGAAGCGATATATGAATCTCGAACAAATTGAAAAGCTTAATGAGCTGAAAGAAAAAGGCATGATCACGGAAGAAGAGTTTCAGCGTGCCAAAGAAAAAATTTTGGCAGGTGAAGCTGTTAGTACACCGCAGGCCGCTCCACAAGTTGCTGCTGTGTCTACGCCCAAACCGATCGAAATTAAAACCAATAATTTTGATTACGCCATGATTATGCATTTCACGCAATTTGCATCTTGGTTAATTCCATTTTTGGGCATAATTATTCCTTTGATTATGTGGCAATCGCGCAAAGAGGATCCCTATATTGATCAACAAGGAAAAGTAGTGATGAATTGGCTTTTCAGTTCAATTATTTACGGATTTGTGTCAATCATTCTATGCTTTATTTTAATTGGCTTTGTATTGTTGATCGCCCTGTTTATTTGTTCGGTGGTGTTCACAATTATGGGAGCCATAAATGCCAATAAAGGCATAGTGAAAAATTACCCGCTGAGCATTAAGTTTTTTGATGTCACGGAAACCACACAAGTTTGATCCAAAACAAATAAACATCAGCGGGCAGTAGTTGCCCGCTTGAAATCGTCTATCTCGCCCCCACGTCTGGTTTAACTTGAAGTTCAACTTTAGCAACATCAAAAGGTAAATCATGCGTCTTGATCGTTTGACTACACAACTCCAAACTGCTTTATCCGATGCCCAGTCGTTAGCCTTGGGGCAGGATCACTCGCAGCTTGAACCTGCACATTTGCTATTGGCGATGCTCGATCAAAAGGGGGCAGGCAGCGTTCGTATTCTTTTATCCCAAGCCGGGTTCGATGTCACAGGCTTGCGTACCGCACTGACACAACAATTGGAAAATTTTCCGAGTATTAAAAATCCTACGGGCGACATCAATGCCTCACCTGAGCTAGGAAAATTATTAAATTTGGCCGATCGTCACGCGCAAAAAATTGGCGACAAATTTGTGTCCAGTGATTCGGTTTTATTAATGGCAATGAGCGATGCGAGCGGAAGCCTGAGTGAATCCTTAAAAAAATACGGCAACTTACAACGTTTGCAACAAGCGATTCAAACTGTGCGTGGTGGCGAAACAGTAGATGATGCCGATTCAGAAGGTAATCGCCAGGCTCTCGAAAAATACACAATCGATTTAACGGCGCGTGCCGAATCAGGCAAGCTTGATCCGGTGATTGGTCGCGACGATGAAATTCGTCGCACTATTCAGGTTTTACAGCGCCGCACTAAAAATAATCCGGTATTAATTGGTGAGCCCGGTGTGGGTAAAACGGCAATCGTAGAAGGCCTTGCGCAACGAATTGTGAATGGCGAAGTGCCAGAAGGTTTAAAAAATAAACGCCTGCTTTCGTTAGATTTAGGTGGCTTGCTCGCTGGTGCTAAATTTCGCGGCGAATTTGAAGAGCGTTTAAAATCCGTTATCAATGAATTAAGCAAACAAGAAGGCCGCATTATTTTATTTATTGATGAATTGCACACAATGGTTGGTGCAGGTAAAGGCGAGGGTGCAATGGATGCGGGCAATATGTTAAAGCCTGCATTGGCGCGTGGTGAAATGCATTGTGTAGGAGCAACCACTTTAGATGAGTATCGAAAATATATTGAAAAAGATGCAGCACTTGAACGCCGTTTTCAAAAAGTGTTGGTAGATGAGCCGACTGAATCTGACACTATCGCGATTCTGCGTGGCTTGAAAGAGCGTTACGAAGTTCACCACGGTGTGGATATCACCGATGGTGCGATTATCGCTGCCACAAAATTATCACAACGTTATATCACTGATCGTCAACTGCCGGATAAAGCGATTGATTTGATCGATGAAGCAGCAAGCCGTATTCGTATGGAAATTGATTCCAAACCGGAAGAAATGGATAAGCTTGAACGCCGTTTGATTCAATTAAAAATTGAACGCGAAGCCGTCAAAAAAGAAGAAGATGAAGCCAGTAAAAAGCGTCTCGCAAAAATTAATCAGGATATCGATAAAATCGAGCATGAATTTAACGATCTCGAAGAAATCTGGCGCGCTGAAAAAGCCGCGTTGCAAGGTTCGGTAGAAATTAAAAGCCAATTGGAGCAAGCGCGTTTGGAATTGGAAGAAAAGCGTCGTAAGGGTGATTTGGCGCGCATGTCTGAATTGCAATACGGCATTATTCCTGCGCTAGAAAAACAATTGGATATGGCTAGTCAAGCCGAAATGATGGAAATGAAATTGCTGCGCAATAAAGTTACTGAAGAAGAAATTGCCGAAGTGGTTTCCAAATGGACCGGTATTCCGGTTTCCAAAATGTTGGAAGGTGAACGCGAAAAATTATTGCGTATGGAAGAATCTTTGCACAAGCGTGTGATTGGTCAGCACGAAGCGGTGGTTGCGGTTGCCAATGCTGTACGTCGTTCACGTGCGGGATTATCTGATGCCAATCGACCCAACGGATCATTTTTATTTTTAGGCCCAACCGGTGTAGGTAAAACTGAATTGTGTAAAGCCTTGGCAGAGTTTTTATTTGATACTTCCGAAGCTATGGTACGCATCGACATGTCTGAATTTATGGAAAAACATTCAGTCGCTCGTTTAATTGGCGCACCGCCTGGTTATGTTGGTTACGAAGAAGGTGGTTATTTAACTGAAGCTGTTCGTCGTAAACCTTATTCCGTTATTTTGTTGGATGAAGTCGAAAAAGCGCACCCGGATGTATTTAATATTTTGTTACAAGTATTGGAAGACGGTCGCTTGACTGATGGTCAAGGTCGCACAGTCGATTTCCGCAATACTGTGATTGTGATGACATCGAATTTAGGTTCCGATCGCATTCAGGAATTAGCAGAAGATAAATCATTCGACACTGTGAGTTTTGATACATCGGTGAATGATTCATTAAACTCATCTTTAAACAACGAAAATCGTTATAACGCAATGAAAGATTCAGTAATGGAAGTTGTCTCAGGGCATTTCCGTCCGGAATTTATTAACCGCATCGATGAAGTGGTTGTCTTCCATCCGCTCGGTCGCGAACAAATTCGCGGCATCGCCGATATTCAATTGGCATTGCTACGCAAACGCTTAGCAGAACGTGAATTGTTATTGGAATTGGATGACGCTGCGATGAATCAATTGGCGGATATTGGTTTCGATCCTGTATACGGCGCTCGCCCATTAAAACGCGCCATCCAACAATGGATAGAAAACCCCTTGGCGCAAGATATTTTGTCCGGAAAATTTTTACCCGGCAATGTGATAGTGGGGCATTTGCAGGGCGATAAAATTGTGTTTGAAGGGAAGCGTATTCAATAAAATGGGCATTACGCCCATTTTATTCGATAATTCTTTTGAATTAATCAGTAACTGAGGCCTTTGCACGAATTCATTTTTGTTTAATTTCGCATCATTTGATTAATCTTCAATGTGTTATCCAATAACAATCTTAATGAAAAGGAATCCACATGAAATATTGTCCTTACTGCACTAAACGTCTTGGTTTTTTTAATCTAGTCAGGCAAAGGTTAACATTTTCGGAAGAAAAAGCTATTTGTTGTCCATCGTGTTCGTCGATTATTTCCACTCAGGGTGGGGCCAGTATTTGGTTGTCGTTGAGCTGTGGTGCAGGCTGTGGTGGGTTGATTGGAATGTTCTTGGGTAATTTTTCTTGGAAGGGCTTGTTGATACTGCTAATTGTATTTGTTCTTGTGTCGCCTCTACTTATCTATTTAACTGCGCCGATTCGCTCCTCCTGAATTCACTTTTCCATTCGTTTGCTACACTTTCCCAATCTATAGATCTAAGTGGGGTGAGTTGTGGACGAGTTAAATGCAATTATTCGATTACTGACTTGGGTGGATTACCTTGCATTGGCAATTTTTGGTATTTGTTGGGTTGGCTATAAGCAGTTTTTGGAGTCGGGGGAGAGAGGCCGAAAAGGATTGGTGGGGGTTTCGCATGAGTATCGATTGCAATGGGCGCTGGAATCGGCCACACGGGATATACCCGTTACTTGCGCTTCTTTAGTGTCCAATTTAATGCACAGTGTTTCTTTTTATGCGTCCACCACTATTTACATCATTGCGGGATTATTCGCGTTGGTAGGTACCGTGGACAAAATTGCGGTGTTCACTGAGGAATTACCTTTCGCTCATGCCGATGGCAGCGTGTTGATCCAATTAAAATTGTTGTTGTTGATTGTGATTTTTGTAACGGCCTATTTCAAATTTACCTGGTCGCTCAGACAATTTAATTTTTTATGCATTCTAATTGGTGGTGTGCCTCATGAACGTTATATGCCGGATATAGAAACCTGGAAACGTTCAGCTAAGCGTATGGCCAAAATTAATTCATTTGCAGGCAACGAATTTAATCGTGGAATACGGGCTTACTACTACGGTTTGGCGGCGCTCGCCTGGTTTATAAATCCCTGGTTATTTATCGCCTCTACATTATGGGTAACTTGGATAATGTATTGTCGTGATTTTCGTTCGTCTGCAATCAAAGTATTACGCGATGAATTCCCGCCAGAAATTCGAGAGCCGACCTATCCGTTTATAAAACGGGAAAATGTGGCGACTAACCAAACGGACGCGGTGGAATAAAAATAAAAAAGGCTCCTCGAAGGGAGCCTTTTAAGTGTTGATTTTTTTATAAATTCGCGCACTCATCCGCAATAATCGCTTCCATATTTTCAACCTGAGTTTGCATTTCTTCAGGTGTCATATAGCGATTTTCGCCATTTTTATCAGTAGTTTTTACACGCGGACTTGTGTTTAGCACTTGTAAATTCTTACGTGCTGTCTCGCAGCGTTCGGCGCTTTGCGCTGGAGCCGTTGACCCTTTTGATTTCACCGCTTCATCTTTTTCTTCGGTAGCGTAAGTTGCTGGATCGCTATGGCCTGTGCGGGCATTAAGTAGCCGTGCCGGTGTGTCTTTGGGTGGGGTTTCGCCGTATTGAGTAACCCCTTTGCTATCAACCCACGAATAAATCTTGTCAGCCATCACGATAGGGCTGACCATGAAACAGCTAAGGGCAATACCAAGTAGACGTTTTTTCATAGACCGAATGTCCGTTAACTAATAAACCTGCGCTAACTATAGCCTTAAATTTCGACTCATGGAAATACGGATCAGCTTTATCTGTAATTTGTGGTCGAGATCAAAGTCGCGAATTACACGCAAAACCTTGACTTTGCAGCATGAATGGCGACAATTGCTCTTCCTCTGGATGGTAGCAGGCGCCTCAACTCGGGTTTTCCTGTTTTATCGCTAAGTCACCCTCTTGGCATTCCATCCGCGGCTCACACCCTTACCGGGGTAATGATCCTGAAATTGGTTGCATACCTGCGCCTTTTTCGCTGATCCAAACCAAGCCTTGCCGGGCTTCTTTTGTTGATCAACCCACGCGCAGTATCAGCAGATATTTGTGCATTCAATACCAACATCACAGACGATTTAATTCCTGTGATTTTCCTAAAAGGGGAAAGATTGTGGAAATGCTCTCAGGCGGAGATATGCTCATTCGTGCTTTAAAAGACGAAGGTGTTGAAGTCGTTTTTGGATACCCAGGCGGCGCGGCACTGCATATTTACGATGCCATTTTTCGTCAAAAAGATGTTAAACATATTCTCGTTCGCCACGAACAAGCAGCGACTCATGCGGCTGATGGATACGCACGTGCGACAGGTAAAGTCGGCACTGTGTTGGTGACTTCAGGTCCCGGTGCGACTAATGCCATTACTGGTATTGCGACGGCTTATATGGATTCTATTCCGATGGTGGTCATCTCGGGTCAAGTGCAAAGTCATTTGATTGGTGAAGACGCCTTTCAGGAAACGGACATGGTGGGAATTTCTCGTCCCATCGTAAAGCACAGTTTCTTAATCAAACACCCGAGCGAAATTGCAGAGACGGTGAAAAAAGCTTATTACATAGCGGCGACGGGTCGTCCTGGTCCGGTTGTGATCGATGTGCCAAAAGACATGACACATCCAGCGAATTTATTTGCCTACGAATATCCTGACAAAGTGAAGTTGCGTTCTTATTCGCCAGCCACTCGCGGCCACGCGGGTCAAATTAAAAAAGCCGTGCAATTATTATTGGCGGCAAAGCGCCCAGTGATTTACGCCGGTGGTGGTGTGGTTCAAGGTAATGCATCGGGGTTGTTGCGTGATTTGGTCAACATGTTGAATGCGCCTTGCACCAATACCCTAATGGGATTGGGTGCTTATCCGGGTACCGATAAACGTTTCGTCGGGATGTTAGGTATGCATGGTACTTACGAAGCCAACATGACGATGCATCACAGTGATGTGATTCTCGCAGTCGGCGCGCGTTTTGATGATCGCGTCACTAATGCTGTTAGCAAATTTTGTCCCAATGCAAAAATTATTCACATTGATATTGATCCTGCATCGATTTCCAAAACTGTCGTTGCGGATGTACCAATCGTAGGTTCAGTGGAAAGTGTGTTGACTGACATGATTGCCTTGATAAAAGAATCCAACGAAAAACCGGATGCGGAAGCGATTAAACAGTGGTGGCAACAAATTGATGAATGGCGTGAGCGTCATGGGATTTATCACAAAACCCGTTACGATACTTCAAGCGATTTAATTAAGCCGCAAGATGTGATCAAAGCGATTTGGGAAGTGACCAAAGGTGATGCCTATGTGACTTCCGATGTGGGTCAGCATCAAATGTTTGCAGCGCAATATTATTTGTTTGATAAACCGCGTCGTTGGATTAACTCCGGTGGCCTCGGCACTATGGGCTTTGGTTTGCCTGCTGCTATGGGTGTGCAAATGGCCGATCGTGAAGCAACAGTGGTTTGCGTGACCGGCGAAGGTTCGATTCAAATGTGTATTCAAGAATTATCTTGCTGCACGCAATATCATTTGCCAGTGAAAATTATTTGTTTAAATAATCAAGCTCTCGGCATGGTTCGCCAATGGCAAGACATGCAATATTCTGGTCGTTATGCAGAAAGTTTGTATGAAGATTCTTTACCGGATTTCGTCAAACTTGCAGAAGCTTATGGCCATGTTGGAATGCGTGTTACCAAAAAAGAAGATCTCAAAGCAAAGCTCGCTGAATGTTTTGCTATGAAAGATCGAGTGGTATTTATGGATATTATGGTCGATCAATCTGAGCACGTTTACCCCATGCAAATCGCCACACAATCCATGCGTGATATGTTGGTCAGCAAAACGGAGCGCGTATAACATGAGACGTATTATTTCTGTTTTAGTTGAAAACGCACCCGGTGCATTGTCGCGTGTTGTCGGATTATTTTCACAGCGTGGTTACAACATCGAAAGTTTGACTGTTGCGCCTACGGAAGATCAAACCCTGTCACGCTTAACCCTGACAACTTTGGGCGACGATCATAAAATCGAACAAATCACCAAGCATCTCAACAAATTGATTGATGTTGTGAAGCTGGTCGATTTAACCGAAGGCGCACACATCGAACGCGAGTTAATGTTAATCAAAGTAAAAGCTTCCGGTGCACAGCGCGCCGAAGTCAAACGTTGCGTCGATATTTTTCGCGGTCAAATTGTTGATGTCACTAGCACGCTTTACACCATCCAAATTACTGGCGCGAGCGACAAGCTCGACGCATTTTTGGAAGCCGTTGGCGATGCTTCAATTATTGAAGTCGTGCGCACCGGTGTTTGCGGTATTTCACGTGGTGAGAAAGTATTGAGTTTGTGATTCTGGCTTTAGTGGATTGAATGAAAAGCCGAATTACGAAAGTGATTCGGCTTTTTTAATTCCAGTTGCTGTATTTCTGGCATCAGTAATGGATACGACATTAAATTATAAATTGAGGAAATCATGATTGCTAATCAATCAAATAATTCAGCCAGGGTTGCGCTCATTACGGGTTCGACATCGGGAATCGGTAAAGCTATTGCGTTGCAGTTGGCAAAAGATGGTTTTAGGGTTGTGTTTCATTCTCGTTCATCTGTAACAGAGGGTGAGAAATTGGCAAGCGCTGTTCCAGGTGCAATTTACATCCAAGCAGACTTATCTGATCAAGCTCAAACAAAACGTTTGGTATCAGATCTTTTATCTGGTTGTGGTCGGCTGGATGTTCTCGTCAACAATGCAGGAATCAACGCTATGATTCCTCACGGTTTATTGAAAGAGGCCACTCCAGAAATTTGGCGTGATCTATATGAGGTAAATGTAATTGCTCCTTGGACTTTAATTGCCGAAGCAGAGCAGGCGCTTAGAAATGCATCTACAAAAGAATGTCCCAGTTGTATTCTCAACATCAGTTCGCATGCAGGTGTGCGTCCTAAAGGTGCTTCAATTCCCTATGCGGCAAGCAAATCCGCGTTGAATCACATGACGCAACTATTGGCTCTCACTTTATCACCGGAAATAAGAGTTAACGCAATTGCTCCAGGTCTTGTAGATACACCAATGACAGAGAGTTGGGTTGAAGCTCATAAACTCTGGAGAGAAAAATCACCAATGAAACGTGGTGCAAAACCTAGCGAAATTGCACATATTGCATCTATGCTTGTTTCTAGTAGTTACTTAACCGGTGAAATAATTCTTTCTGATGGTGGGCTCAATCTCACATGAAATCACACAACTGGTAGTGTAGAATTCCATCCATCCGTTGCATTCAATTCAATTTCAAATAAGCTCTCGGATTCATCTGAATAACTGAAGTTTATTTAACGAATATCTCCATTTTATTTTTCTGATTTTATTTTTTGTTTGGCCTTTGTGAGTATCGTTAATCAATAGAGACCTTTAAAAGTATCCAAGGTTGAATTAAAGAGTAATCGCATTATGCAAGACTCGTTATTCGGTGAATCTGATTCATCCAAGCCGATAAAAAAATCCAGCAAGCAAGTTGAGCCAGCAGCGCATGCTGCTGAATTAATTGCGTTGGCACAAACGCTGCCATCGCATTTGCGATTGGGAACTTCGTCATGGAATTATCCGGGTTGGGCGGGGATGGTTTGGGGTCGGGAGTATCCGGAAAATAATTTATCCCGTTATGGATTAACTGCTTATTCCCAACATCCTTTATTTAAAACAGTTAGTATTGATCGCGGTTTTTATCGGCCGATGAACGTTGCGTAGTTTGCGGAATATGCTTCGCAAGTTGGTCAGGATTTTCGTTTTGTAATTAAAGCGCCGAGTTTGGTCGCCGATGCATTAATTCGCGATGAGTCAGGGCGCGGTATGCGGACCAATCTGAATTTTTTAAATCCAACCGAAGCGGTGCAATTATTTGTTGAGCCAGCGTTGGAAGGTTTGCAACACAAACTCGGTGCACTGGTTTTTCAAATCAGTCCCTTGCCCAATTCAATGCTGTCGCGCATCTCAGAAATGATTGATCGCTTGCATCAAATGCTCAGCGCTATTCCGGATTTTCATGATCAAGCGCCAGATGGAGTTGTTGCAGTAGAAGTGCGTGACCCACAATGGATTACACCGCAATTTGTTCAAGCCCTGCGCGATACCAAAGCAACCTATTGCATGGGCTTGCACGCAAAAATGCCGTCGATTAATGATCAGTTGCCTATTCTTCGCGCGCTTTGGCCCGGCCCGTTAGTGTGTCGTTGGAACCTCAATCCTTTGCATGGTGCTTATGGTTATGAAGATGCCAAAGAACTCTATTCGCCTTACGACAAAATGGTTGATCCTGATTTGGAAACTCGTGCGATTTTGGCAAAAGTGATTTCGGACACTGCCAAGGCCGGACAAAATGTTTACGTCACTTTGAGCAACAAAGCAGAAGGCTCAGCGCCGCTATCGATTATCGAACTGACTAAAGCAATCAAAAATTTACCCTAGGCTGCTCCGGAGCAAAATAGGCTTCACTATTTATTGCTTCTTCATATTCACCACACAATTTCCTCACACAAGCCATTTACTCTGCACCAAAGCCGATTCATGGGGAATGGCTGTCTATTGGGTGCAGAGATTATGAATATGATTCGTCAGGCATTATTGATAGTCGGTTTGTTGCTGTTGATTACAGGAGCAGCAGTTGCCGATGAGGAGTTGCAGTCAGGGAGTTTTATGATACGGGATGTAAATCAGCAGGATTACAAACCTGCGTTGCTGTTAGGTACCGAGGTTGAGGTTAAGATTGCTGGGCCTATTGCCAGAGTTGTGGTGCGTCAAACGTTTTACAATCAATCCCGCGATTATGTGGAGGGGAAATATTTGTTTCCTTTACCGGAGCAAGCAGCTGTCAATGCCATGACTATGATCATTGGCGACAGGGTAATTAAAGGGGCAATTCACGAAAAGCAACAAGCGCAGCAGATCTATCAGCAAGCGTTGCAGCAGGGAAAACAAGCGGGTTTAGTGGAGCAACAGAGACCGAATTTGTTCACCACCCAGGTTGCGAATATTGCGCCGCAAGAAAATATACTGATTGAAATTACCTACGTAGAAACGCTGGTTCCCGTGGGTAATGAATTTGGTTTTGTTTTTCCCATGACATTAACACCTCGATATACACCGGATACATCGATTCAACAATTTGATCGGGATGCCGAAACTGTTATGGCCGCTCGTTTTATTGCAAAAGATAGCACTTCTACTGAATTGGCAAATCCTGCACGTATCACTGTCGAAATAGAAAATGTTGAAGGCTTAACCGCTATCGAAAGTACCAGTCACAAAATTAAGTTAACTAAAAACAACCACAAGTGGCTGGTGAATACCCAAGACAATTTTGTCCCTATGGACAGGGACTATAAATTGCGTTGGAAAATTGCCGCTGAAGCCAATAATGCACCCGCATTTTTTATGGAACAAATGGGCGATGAATATTTTGGTGTGCTGATGATAATGCCACCGGAAGCGCCGAAGGATGAGACTGTGCTGGCACGTGAAACGATTTTTATTATTGATACTTCAGGATCAATGGGCGGTGAATCCATTCAGCAAGCAAAAGCGAGTTTGGCATTTGCTATTCATCAACTCAATCAAGATCAACGTTTTAACATTATTGAATTTAATTCCATCCATAGAGCTCTTTTTTCACAATCCCAGGATGTCACTGATCTTAGCAAGCAAGAGGCACTGGATTTCGTCAATTCATTGCAAGCCACTGGCGGCACTGAAATGGCTCCGGCTTTGCGCGCAGCCTTGACCATGCCGGGTGATCAGGAATATTTGCGACAAATTATTTTTATTACCGATGGCGCAGTGGGCAACGAAGATGAATTGTTTGGCATACTGCAACAATTACTGGGTAACAGTCGTTTATTTACTGTAGGCATAGGTTCCGCGCCTAACAGTTATTTTATGAAAAAAGCAGCAGAATTTGGCAGGGGAGCACAAACGTCAATTAATCAACTGAATCAAGTCAATCATGAAATGACGAAATTATTTTCCCAGCTTGAGAAACCTTTAATGCGTGATATTCAAGTGCAATTTCCGGAAACCATTCAGGCAGAAATATATCCACAAAAAATACCGGATCTCTATGCAGGTGAACCCTTGATTGTGGCGATGAAATTAAATGCAATTCCTGAAGCCATCAGAGTGTCAGGTCAAGGAAAAACTGAATGGACTGCCACTATTGGCACTTTGGAAGAAAATGCTTACCAGGAAAAGAATGGATTATCCAGCCTATGGGCGAGAGCGAAAATTGAATCTTTGATGGGAAAAATGGTGCGCGAAAATAATTCCACTGAATTGGAGAAGGAGATCACCAAAATTGCATTGCAACATCAGTTGGTGAGTCGCTATACCAGTTTTGTTGCGGTTGAAGAGGTTATTCAACGTGATCCAATAGATCCAGTTAAACAAGAGCAGATTGCGAATTTACTGCCTAAAGGTTCCACCATGAATAACAGTCAAAACTCACAAACGGTTAACTACCCACAAACCGCAGCCGGTGTGGAATTATTGCGATTGATGGGGCTGATAATGCTGATGATTTTTTTCTGGATTAAATGGACAAAGGCTCGTCGATGATCGGTTATTTTTCAGTGAATGTCAGTGCACACAACATCCGGTTGATGATCAGCAGTCGATGGGTTTCCCGTTTACTGCTGGTTGCAGCGCTATTATGTTTGGGTAAATCTTACTGGATCAGTGGCAAGGCAGTCGTTGCACAATTATTGATTGCACATGCATGGAATCAGACTCTGAAAACAGGTGAGAACACAAAGCCCTGGAGTTGGGCAGATACTTGGCCAGTAGCAAGGTTAATCGCTCCTGATGGCGAAAAATTTTATGTGTTGGATTCATTAAGTGGCCAGGCACTGGCATTTGGTCCCGGCTGGTTAAATCAAAGTGCCGTGCCGGGACAAAAGGGTAATTCCATTATTGCTGCACACAGGGACACACATTTTCAATTTATGGAGACAGTGCAATCGGGTGATATTATTCAATTGCAGAATCCTTCTGGAAAAACCTATTACTACAGGGTTTCATCAATGGAGGTCGTTGACAGTGATCATCAAAAATTGGACATTCAGCATCACACTGCGGAATTAACCTTGATTACCTGCTATCCCTTTCATGCACTGAATCCGGGTGGTTCTTTGCGTTATCAGGTGCGTGCTACACTGCTTGAAAATGATTTGGTTACTACTGATTAACAAGTTTATGAAAACACATGTGCTGATTGTAGAAGACGAAGCTGCTATAGCCGATACCTTAATTTATGTATTGGAAACAGAGGGCTTTCAAGTAACCTGGAAATCACTGGTGAAAGAAGCAGAAATAATATTAGCGCAAGAAAAAATTGATTTTATTATTTTGGATGTTGGCCTTCCTGATCAAAATGGATTTGAGTTTTGCAAAAAAATTCGTTCGGGTAAACAGGATTACGCAGATTTGCCGATTTTGTTTTTAACCGCGCGCAAAGAGGAAGTGGACAGAATTATCGGGCTGGAAATTGGTGGTGATGATTATGTGGTAAAACCTTTTAGCCCAAGAGAAATTAGTGCCCGTGTGAAAACCATACTCAAAAGAATCCACCAACCTGAAAAAACACAGGTCACTCATACTGCGCCGGCGAATGGTCAGTCGCAGCAACAAGACAAGTTTCAACTGGAAGAAGATAAAGCAAGACTGGTGTATTGCGGTCAAGCGATTAGTCTTACGCGATATGAATTAAAAATTCTAGCCAGCCTATTGGCCTATCCCGAACGAATATTCAGTCGATCACAATTGATGGATAAAGTTTGGGATGAACCTGAATCCAGTTTTGAACGTGCAGTGGATACCCACATTAAAAGTCTGCGCGCAAAATTACGCGAAGTGAATAATCAGGATGATCCAATCAAAACCCATCGTGGTTTGGGTTATAGCATCAGTCTCAAGTAAACATCAAAAAGGCGAATTGAATTGAAGCTAAGCTTGAAATTGTTTTTGGTCTATTTCCTATTGGTTGGTGTAGGTCTTTTTACCTTTTTCAGTAATGCAACCCAACAATTGCATCCCATCATTCGCCAATCAGCCGAAAATGCCATGTTGGATACGGCCAATTTGTTAGCGGAAATATTGGCAAGTAAAACTCATGATGATCAATTGGATTCGCAATTTTTTAATGAGGCCTTTGAACACTATCGATTGCGCAATATGAATGCATCCATTTGGGAGATGAAAAAACTGTCTCCGGATTTGGGGCTGTACATAACCGATGCAAAAGGCAAAGTATTATTTCACAGTGATCAACAAGAAATCGGAAAAGATTATTCACGTTGGATGGATGTATCGCGCACATTAAAAGGCGAATACGGTGCACGTACCACTCGTATAGAAGCCAACAATGATTTAACCAGCGTGATGTATGTCGCCGCTCCGATTTTGAAACACAATCAGCTCATAGGTGTGCTAACGGTTTTTCAACCAGCTTCCAGTAGCCAGCCTTTTATTGAATTCGCACATCAACAGCTATTGACCCAGGGCAGTGTGATTTTATTAATAGCATTGGGAGTGGGCGCTCTACTGACCTATTGGTTAACTAGATCCATCAGACAATTATCCACTTACGTGCAAAAAGTACGAAGTGGTGAGCGTCCGGTATTACCGAAAATTCATGAACGTGAATTGGCAGAATTGGCAGAGGCAACAGAATCCATGCGACAGGAATTGGATGGGAAATCATATATTGAAAACTATGTCCATACACTGACTCATGAAATGAAGAGCCCATTAGCTGCAATTCGCGGTGCAGCGGAGTTATTGGAAGAGGGGAATATGGAAGTGAATTCACAGCGAAAATTTTTACACAATATTGTCAGCTCTGCACATCGTATGCAGGACTTGATTGACAGATTGTTATCCCTTGCCGCTTTGGAAAATTTAACTGAATTGGAAAAGGTACAAACGGTCAATCTATTAACCCTGGTGAAAATAGAAATTGATGCAAAACGCAGCCATGCGGACAGAAAAAATATTCACTTCAAAATCGAAGCCAATTTAATTACTGACACTAGCGGAGATGAATTCCTATTAAAGCAGGCGATCAGTAATCTATTGGATAACGCATTGCATTTTGCCGAATCAAACACTGGGATTCTTTTGAGGCTGGAACAGGATAACCAATTCCAAACCTTGTGCGTATTTAACAAAGGCCCATTGATTCCGGATTATGCAATTCCCCGCATTTTTGAACGTTTTTATTCTTTGGTACATCCAGATACTCATCAAAAAAGTTCAGGCTTGGGGCTTAGTTTCGTACAGGAAATTGCCAAGTTACATGAAGGAAGTATCCATCTCTTAAATGTAGAAAAAGATGGGAATGCAGGTGTTGAGGCAGAGTTTAGAATCAAACGCTAAATCGATTGTGATAATTTTAACGTGATGAGAATCAAGATTCTTTCGAAAATAAGATCAATCAACCGGCACTATAGCTATAGATAACCATCTTGCCGTTTTTGATTCCAACTCAATCACAAAAACACTTTCAGGTTCATCCTGATAAGTAAAATTAACCAGCCATGTATCGTTATTTTTTGCAGCAGATACAATTTCTTTTAATTGGTTTAAATAGCTTTGATGTTACAGGTGTCGCTTTGCGTGGCAAATGGCGGAGTCTTGCAATGTGGTCGGTGGTTTGGGGCAGTGATTGTAGCTGTTAATATAAACATCAAAAGCTTCTCTATCGCCTATAGGATATAAAGCTTCAACTACCGAGTTACCTTTTTTATCAATCAGTCCGCATTTGCCATTTTTCATCAGCCTGTGTTCGCCATCCTGAATGGTTTCAAAAAGTCCATTGCAGACAATCGCATGGTCATAATCGAAAGGTAATAACCATTCAAAGTCCGGTTTTAATTTCACATTTAATTTTTTGTCGATGTAAACCATTTTTCCATTTTCATAACCACGTGCATACCCATCTTCAAAATAGTCGCAGTCAGTATCGAAAAATACTGTGCGACGAGTTTCACCTTTTTTATTGATATAAAAAGCCTTTTGGATCGCTATAATGCAAGCTAAGCCATGCTCGTCGAACTCAATATTATTTTTATGGAAATCCTGTAACAGAAATTGATCGCCTTTAATCTGGCCGCAGGTTTTATAAAACTCCAGTGATTGGTTTTGTTTGGTCAGATAACTACAGGGGGTATCTGCAAAAAACAATTGCCGCAAACAACAAGCTGGCAAGGCCTAACAATACTTTATTCATGTAAAAATCTCCGATTGACCTCTTGCCTTATTTAGGGGATAAAGGCTGTAATTGGCAGCATTATTACCATTATGCTGTTGGAAAAGAAGGTGTTGTGCAGAGCTAGATGTGGAACCTTATCACAATTAATAAAAAGCCATGGATGAAACTAGCCTTATAAATCGGTTAACTTTCGGAAATAAATAGCATGCGTGATTTTTTCTTCAATGCCAGTGCGATGGAAATAATGCTGTCAGGCTTGGTGTTTTTCTTTTGTATGTATTTTTTGTTTTGTTTGTTGAATATTGCTTTTTCTTCTCGGATATTTCCCGCGTTTAAAAAGGGTAGGGTACTTGATGCTCGCCCGATTGATAATCACCAGTTGCAACGGGAAATCGGTTTATCCTTGGTTACAATTACGATTTTTGGTTTGGGAGTGATTTTTCCGTGGGGATTATTGCAGTTGGGTTGGGCGCAACTTGCGGAGAATCCTTCACTGCTACAGATCACTATTGAAATTATTCTGTTATTTTTCTGGAACGAATTACATTTTTATATCAGCCATCGCTTGTTGCACACACCTTGGTTGCGCCGCTTTCACAAAGTCCATCATCAATCCATGACGACAACACCCTGGACGACCTATAGTTTTCATCCAATCGAATCCATGATGTTAGGCAGCGTTTTAATTTTGCCGATGTTGGTTCACGAGTTCAGTGTTCAAGCACTTTTTTCTGTACCAGTGTTTAGTTTTATGATTAATCAAATTGGCCATGCCAATTACGATTGGTTTCCTGAATCCCAATTCTTTTTGTTCCAAGGTGCACGCAGACATCAACAACATCACGAGAAAATCCATGGCAATTTTGGATTCGCATTGGATTGGTTGGATAGGTGGTTGAAGACAGATTTATCTGAAAAAAATAATCAAAGGTGATTTTTAAAACTTATTTTGAATCATGCGAGCTTAGCAGTTGCTCCCAAAACGCGTTCACAATCGGACTCTTTAATCGTTTTTCCATCACACAAATCCCCATTGAGTAGGGGCCAAGGTTGGGTTGCAGTATGAAATCTTGGGCGGCGTTTTTAAGTGGGCTGTTATCCAATACAATTTTGGGGAGCAGGCCAACGCCAAATCCCAAACTAACCATGCTAACAATCGCTTCATTACCTTTTACTTCAGCGTAAATATTGGGTTTGATTTGATTTGTTTTAAACCAAAAATCCAATCGTTCGCGTGCTAGACCTTCTTCGGGAATTATTACAGGGATCTGATTCCAATCTGCTGAATTCCATTCAGTTTTATTTTTTGCGCAGATAAAAATTAATGGCGAATCGGTAATGGATTTAAAACTGATTCCAGTAGGTAAGTTGTCGGGCTTGGCTGCGATGGCAATATCCTCGAGGCCTGCTTGTACACGTTCGATTGATTGTGCTGGATCGCCCGTGTGTAATTTGATGGCGATGCCGGGATGTTGTTGACGAAATTCGGTGAGAATATCGTAGAGAAAACTGTAGCTGGCAGTTACCGAGCAGTAAATGGATAGTTGTCCGCGTAACTGATCAGCGCGTGCGACCAAAGATTCTTGAAAACTTTCCCACTGTTGCAGAATTTCCCGCGCGAATACCAAAAACTGTTCGCCGTCTTGTGTGAGTGCAACCGAGCGATTGTCACGATCAAAGAGTTGAATGCCCAAGTCATCTTCCAGTTGCTTGATGTTGCGACTGAGTGCTGAAGGGCTTAGGTTGCATAGTTCGGCGGCGCGCCCGAAGTGGAGTTGTTGGGCGAGCGTCGAGAAAATTTTGAGCTTGATAATGTCCATGGTGTTGCGAGATCTGCAATAAAGTGATGCAAATATATCATTTTACGGCATGATCTGCATTTTCTACACTGTCGACCAGTCCTTTGAGGCTTTTTGTTTAATCTATTTATTTGTGGAGTCTGCCATGCACGTTTATTACGACAAAGATTGTGACCTTTCTATTATCCAATCCAAGAAAGTAGCCATTGTGGGTTACGGTTCACAGGGTCATGCCCATGCCAACAACCTTAAAGATTCAGGCGTAAGCGTCGTAGTTG
>JADJRD010000003.1:52500-824384 GCA_016712405.1 Cellvibrio sp.
TATCCATGTGCAGGATGAAGGTTAGGTAACACTGACTGGAGGCGAACCCACAAATGTTGAAAAATTTGGGGATGACGTGTGGATAGGGGTGAAAGGCTAATCAAGCCGGGAGATATCTGGTTCTCCCCGAAAGCTATTTAGGTAGCGCGTCATGTCTCACCCTCGGGGTAGAGCACTGTTTGGGCTAGGGGGTCATCCCGACTTACCAACCCCATGCAAACTACGAATACCGAGGAGTGCAATCATGGCAGACAGACAGCGGGTGCTAACGTCCGTTGTCAAGAGGGCAACAACCCAGACCGCCAGCTAAGGTCCCAAATACCAGTTAAGTGGAAAACGATGTGGGAAGGCTTAGACAGCTAGGAGGTTGGCTTAGAAGCAGCCACCCTTTAAAGAAAGCGTAATAGCTCACTAGTCGAGTCGGCCTGCGCGGAAGATGTAACGGGGCTCAAACTGGTAACCGAAGCTGCGGCTACATACTCTGTATGTGGGGTAGGGGAGCGTTCTGTAAGCCTGCGAAGGTGTGTTGAGAAGCATGCTGGAGGTATCAGAAGTGCGAATGCTGATATGAGTAACGATAATGAGGGTGAAAAACCCTCACGCCGGAAGACCAAGGGTTCCTGTCCAACGCTAATCGGGACAGGGTTAGTCGGCCCCTAAGGCGAGGCAGAAATGCGTAGTCGATGGGAAACAGGTTAATATTCCTGTACCTCTTTTTACTGCGATGGGGGGACGGAGAAGGCTAGAGCAGCACGGCGTTGGTTGTCCGTGTTTAAGGTCGTAGGCTGGGTGCTTAGGTAAATCCGGGCGCCTAAGGCTGAGAACTGATGACGAGTGTTCCTCGGAACACGAAGTGCTTGATGCCATGCTTCCAAGAAAAGCCTCTAAGCTTCAGGTAACATGCGACCGTACCCCAAACCGACACAGGTGGTCAGGTAGAGAATACCAAGGCGCTTGAGAGAACTCGGGTGAAGGAACTAGGCAAATTGGCACCGTAACTTCGGGAGAAGGTGCGCCGGTGAGGGTGAAGGACTTGCTCCGTAAGCCCATGCCGGTCGAAGATACCAGGCCCCTGCAACTGTTTATTAAAAACACAGCACTCTGCAAACACGTAAGTGGACGTATAGGGTGTGACGCCTGCCCGGTGCCGGAAGGTTAATTGATGGGGTTAGCGAAAGCGAAGCTCTTGATCGAAGCCCCGGTAAACGGCGGCCGTAACTATAACGGTCCTAAGGTAGCGAAATTCCTTGTCGGGTAAGTTCCGACCTGCACGAATGGCGTAATGATGGGGAGCTGTCTCCACCCGAGACTCAGTGAAATTGAAATCGCGGTTAAGATGCCGTGTTCCCGCGGCTAGACGGAAAGACCCCGTGAACCTTTACTGTAGCTTTGCACTGAACTTTGAACCTATCTGTGTAGGATAGGTGGGAGGCTTTGAAGTCGAGACGCTAGTTTCGATGGAGCCGTCCTTGAAATACCACCCTGGTATGTTTGAGGTTCTAACCTAGGCCCGTTATCCGGGCTGGGGACAGTGTATGGTGGGTAGTTTGACTGGGGCGGTCTCCTCCCAAAGAGTAACGGAGGAGCACGAAGGTTGGCTAAGCATGGTCGGAAATCATGCGGTTAGTGTAATGGCACAAGCCAGCTTGACTGCGAGACAGACACGTCGAGCAGGTACGAAAGTAGGTCATAGTGATCCGGTGGTTCTGTATGGAAGGCCATCGCTCAACGGATAAAAGGTACTCCGGGGATAACAGGCTGATACCGCCCAAGAGTTCACATCGACGGCGGTGTTTGGCACCTCGATGTCGGCTCATCACATCCTGGGGCTGAAGCCAGTCCTAAGGGTATGGCTGTTCGCCATTTAAAGTGGTACGCGAGCTGGGTTTAGAACGTCGTGAGACAGTTCATTCCCTATCTGCCGTGGGCGTTGGAGATTTGAGAAGAGTTGTTCCTAGTACGAGAGGACTGGAATGAACGCACCTCTGGTGTTCGGGTTGTCATGCCAATGGCATTGCCCGGTAGCTATGTGCGGACGGGATAAACGCTGAAAGCATCTAAGCGTGAAGCCTCCTTCAAGATTAGATCTCCCTGAGACTTTAAGTCTCCTGTAGAGCCGTTGAAGACTACGACGTTGATAGGTTGGGTGTGGAAGCGTCGCGAGGCGTTGAGCTAACCAATACTAATTGCTCGTGCGGCTTGACCATATAACAGAATCAACTGTTTATGATCAACACAGATTATGAATACACGCAGGACGTTAAGTGAAATATCTCAATAGAGATAGAGCGATACACAAAACATCAACAGCTAATACTTTACACTTCACCACCCTATTTGAGATCGATATGGCAGGATCTAACAGTTAACCCTGTAAAACATCCATTAAGACCTTATCACTCATAACGAATTGCTTGACGACCATAGCAAGTTGGAACCACCTGATCCCATCCCGAACTCAGAAGTGAAACGACTTAGCGCCGATGGTAGTGTGGGGTTTCCCCATGTGAGAGTAGGTCATCGTCAAGCACCTAATACTAACCCGCCCTTCCCAGAAGGGCGGGTTTTTTATTTCCGGTCTTTATTGTTTAAACATTCTTGAATTTCAATTAAGGCGAAATACTCATCCATTAATTACTCTATAATCTCATCGTTTCCTTAATATCAGGTATTGGTTATGCATGAGGTTCATCGACAAGAATATCTGACATCCATGGGGATTGAATCCTATATTCCGCGTTGGAGAATTCCATTTGCCGCTGAATCTCATTTATGTGATCAGTCATATGATTTGTGTAGTGAAACAAAACAAGACTCAATAGTTGCGACTTCTGAAGCGAATACTTTTGATGCCTCCTTAAATAATATAGTCCCAGCGATTGATTTGCAGCAAGTGTTAAAGAGTGTTTCGGAAAAGCCTGTAGTCAAAAACTCTCCCTTTCGAGCTGATGAGATTCTGCAGCAAGTTGAAAGTAAAGCATTACATCTTGTTCAGCCTTTTTCTTTGAGTGTATGGAGACCGGCACCTGATTTTTTAATCTTGGCTGCGCGTAATTTAAATGCTATGCCTACGGAGCTGTTGTTGAATAATTTTCTTCGTTTTCATTTAAATCTGCCTCAGCTTACGCTGTCAGAGGAAGTGTTGCGCTGGCCTGCAATAGAAAATAACAAGATTGCATTAACTGAACATAATGCAATCGCAGAATTGCAAACATGGTTAAGTGTCCAACATGAATTTCAACCAATAAATCGTTTGTGGTTTTTTGGGGGTATATATCGCTATTTTGTTTCTGATTTATTGAAGTTGGCTGATGAATCCCATATTAACTCTTGCGATATTTATCTGGATCAATTTAATGTAAAACAACCCATCACAGCAAAAATATTTCCTGATATGACTCGATTTTTGCAGCAACCAGAATTGAAAGAACAGCTCCTGTCTTTGGTATAAAACCTGAACTCTATGATTGAATTAGTTACTTTTTCAGGTATGACTTTGCAACTTCGAGAATTGTTGGAAAGTGATATTGATCAGATTATGAAGCTTGAAAAAAGTGCGCACAGTCATCCTTGGCGTCGATCCAGTTTTGAAGATTGTTTAAAAGGTCGACAAAAGTGTTGGCTTGCTGAACATAAAAATACACTAGTGGGATATGTGGTTGTTACTCATGGTGGCGGTGATGCGGAATTATTGAATTTAGCTGTGTCACCTGATGTACAGCGAAAGGGTATAGGCCAATTATTGTTAGCTCAAGCGTTGGAATTGGTTCAAGGAAAAGCGGACATGTTATTTTTGGAGGTGCGTGTGTCTAATCATAAGGCAATCGCACTTTATTCACGAGAAGGTTTTTTTGAGACAGGAAACCGAAAAAACTATTATCCAACCAATAATGGGTACGAAGATGCGTTGTTGATGGCGAAACAACTTTGATCTAATGCCATGACCGATTCTCTGTATAATTCAATCTTTGCGAAAGAAGTCGGTAATTCTATGGCGGTACCTATACAGGCGACATTAATTGAAGGCAGAGTTTCGGATCAACTCCGTACACTTGCTATGCCTTTAATTTTGGGTCTGATGGCGACAATGTCGCTCAATGCAATCGAAACAGTATTTATTGCACATTTGGGTGCTGACCCTCTCGCAGCTTTCAGTTTTACATTCCCTGTGATTATGGTTCTGACCAGTTTGAGTATTGGTTTGGGTGCGGGTACTTCTTCTGCAATTTCACGCGCAATCGGTGAAGGTGATTCGCATAGAGCTCGTCGACTGGCAACGGATGCCATGACGTTGACTCTCATCATTTCTGTGTGTTTTTGTTTGTTGGGTTGGATGACGATAAAACCTCTGTTTCGTTTGCTGGGCGCGACAGACATTTTAATTCCACAAATTTCTGCTTACATGGCTATCTGGTACATCAGCGCGCCGTTTTTAATGGTGCCTATGGTGTGTTTGTCTTCATTACGTGCGATGGGAATGAGTCGAGTGCAGGGATATTTAATGAGTGGTGCAGCACTCTTTAATTTAATGTTGGATCCAATTTTAATTTTTGGTTATTTTGGTGTGCCTGCAATGGGATTGAAAGGTGCTGCTGTAGCGGCACTGATTACACGAATTTTTATGATCACCATTGCGATTTACATCCTGCATTTTCGTGTTCATATGTTGGTTAATCCATTTCACCGTTGGGTAGATTTAAAAAAATCCTGGGCAACGATTATCGAAGTGGGCGCGCCGGCAATGGTGGCCAATGTGATTATTCCATTTGCCAGTGCGATAGTGGTAGCGATGGTGGCGACTCACGGCGTTGATGCAGTGGCGGGTTTGGGTATTGCGATGCGGATTGAACCTTTGGCCTTAATTGTTTTTTATGCGCTATCGGGTGTTGTAGGGCCATTTTTTGGACAAAATCTCGGAGCAGGAAAAATTGATCGCTTAAATGAAGCTCTCAATGTATTGACCCGCTTTTGTATTGTATTCGGAATCTTTCTGGCAATTATATTGGCAATATTCGGCAGTAAAATTGTCGGTCTTTTTGGTGATCATCAAAGTGCAATACAGACCGCAATCGCTTATTTACTCATTGTGCCTGTTAGTTATGGTGCTTATGGTTTGGTCATGTCAGTCAATGGCGCTTTTAATGGTTTGGGCCGCCCTTGGCCTGCCATGATGATATCGGCAGGTAGAGTTTTTTATGTTTATTTGCCTTTAGCATGGTTGGGTCAATATTTTGGTGGGCTGTATGGTTTGTTTGTGGCAACCAGCCTTGCCAATCTGCTCTTGGGTTGTTGGGCTTGGTATTGGTTGAAGAAAACAATACATACTTTATGAAGACTTTTTGTGGTCTTAATTTTTAATTGATAAATCTGGTTTGTTTTTTTATGTTGAACTTAGCGGCAGAAATCGAAAAGCGACGCACTTTTGCGATTATTTCTCACCCGGATGCGGGTAAAACCACCATGACAGAAAAGTTATTGTTATGGGGTAATGCTATTCAAATTGCGGGTTCTGTAAAAGGTAAACGTGGCCCCCACGCAAAATCAGATTGGATGGCAATGGAGCAAGAGCGAGGAATCTCGGTCACATCTTCTGTAATGCAATTTCCCTATAACGAACGAATAGTCAATCTGCTGGACACGCCCGGCCATGAAGATTTTTCTGAGGATACTTATCGCACCCTGACTGCTGTGGATTCAGTGTTGATGATGATTGACGGCGCGAAAGGTGTTGAAGATCGCACGATTAAATTGATGGATGTTTGTCGTTTGCGCGACACGCCAATATTGTCATTTATTAATAAAATGGATCGTGAAAGTCGTGATCCAGTTGAGTTACTAGATGAAATTGAAAACGTATTAAAAATTACAGCAGCACCTATTAATTGGCCGTTAGGATGCGGTAAGGAGTTTTTAGGCGTCTACAATTTTTACACAGATACCATTCATGTCTATGAACAAGGTTTTGGGCATACCATCCCCGAAGATACGCAAATTAAAGGATTGGAAAGCGACGAAGCAACAGCATTTATGGGTGTCTACGCGAGTGACTTCCGCGAGCAAATAGAATTTGTGCGTGGCGCTACTCATCAGTTTGAGCTTGAAGAATATTTGGCAGGACGTATGACGCCAGTTTTTTTCGGAACTGCATTGGGGAATTTCGGAGTGCGTGAAATGCTAAATGGATTTGTTGAGTGGGCGCCACAACCAATTGCACGTCAAACTAATCAGCGTCTTGTAAAACCCGGCGAAGAAAAATTCAGTGGATTTATTTTAAAATCCAAGCCAATATGGATCCTAAACATAGAGACCGAATTGCCTTTATGCGCGTCTGTTCTGGATCATACCAACAAGGTATGAAAATGAAACATGTGCGTTTGGGTAAAGACATTAAAATTGCAGATGCGGTGACCTTTATGGCGGGTGATCGCACTGCTGTTGAAGAAGCGATTTCGGGTGATATTATTGGCTTGCACAATCATGGAACTATTCAAATTGGCGACACATTTACTGAAGGTGAAGAATTAAAATTTACGGGTATTCCACATTTTGCGCCTGAGTTATTTCGGCGTATTCGATTAAAAGATCCGTTGAAAATGAAGCAATTACAGAAAGGTTTGCAACAATTATCGGAAGAGGGTTCAACACAAGTATTTTTTCCAATGAATAATAACGACATAGTTGTTGGCGCTGTTGGAGTCTTACAATTTGAAGTGGTGGCCTATCGTTTAAAAGATGAATATAAAGTAGAAGCCATATACGAACCAGTTAACGTTACTACTGCGCGTTGGTGTGAGTGCAGTGATGCAAAGAAAATGGAAGAGTTTAAGCGTAAATGTACAGACAATCTGGCATTAGATGGCGGTGGACATTTAACTTATCTTGCACCATCTCGCGTGAATTTATCATTAACACAAGAGCGGCATCCTGAGGTGGTTTTCAGGGCGACAAGAGAGCACTAGCTTACGGGTTTGTCTTTAGTCGAGAACAGTGGGCGGGTGGGGTATCGCGAGGGCTGGATTAGTTAGGCTGGCTTATTGGCTGTCTTGTTTAAAGTCTGGATGACTGACACCACAGACTCAATTATACTCAAAGCTCAATCTTGTAAGACTTCATCTAATAAGGTAGAAATGTGAGCTCAGCGTCAGATAATAAAGACCTTGTTTGGGATCTTGATACCTTTAATCAGCGCAAAAAAGCGGTTGATTTTGTGTTGGGATTTGAAAATAAACTCTGTGTTTATTCTTCATCGGTCGAGCAGCTTTATACAAACTACAATATTTTTTTTCCAAAAGAAGAAGACCGTAAATTAGTGATTCTTCCCAATCCTTATAGCCCGCACGATACATTCAATGGTATTCCCTCTTCTTCTGTGGTTCCTACAGGCATGGAAATTATTCCTGGCTTACATGAAGGAAAGTTAAGGCTATTGTTAAGGATTCCATTCAAAAGTGGGCAAGTAAAATATAGAACAGTTCCATTACAACACGGCTTGCAAATTATCAAACAACAACGTCCAAACTTGCCTTTTTTGCCTATTTTGATGAAGGGAGATTTGAGAGAACTGGATTCGCATACACCCTGTTTACACTTGCATGCAATCATCTTGGATCGATTGGGTGATCATTCCACACTGGAGCGTGGTGGAATTCAGAAGGTAATTGCCGAGCGATTGGCAGTTTTATCCTAATAGACCGATTCAAATCGATTTCGAATTGAATCGGTCCAATGATCTTACTTTTTAATCTTCTGTAGCAAAGTAAATCGAATCGGTGCGGCAAA
This sequence comes from Cellvibrio sp., assembly GCA_016712405.1. GTDB lineage: Bacteria > Pseudomonadota > Gammaproteobacteria > Pseudomonadales > Cellvibrionaceae > Cellvibrio. Next base: position 60,280 of record JADJRD010000003.1, read on the forward strand.
CTCGAAGGTGTCACCAACAACAGTATTTGGTAATGCAGGGAATGGCGCAGCTCGTTTAATGGCGGCTAGAGCTTCTTTCGTTAGAGCGGAGTATTCGCTTGGAGAGGATGCCACAATATCAATGATCTCTCCTTGACGATTGAGGGTTACCGTTATCCTTACGCTGCCTTCTTGGCCTTTTTGTGAGGCTGTAGTTGGATAGCGAACTTTTTTGTTAATTAATTTAATTGCTTCTTTCACGTAAAACTGACGAGCCAATAATGATTCTGTTGTGAATGCAGGAGAATCATCATTATCATCATCTTTAACTTTAGGTTTTGAGGAAGCACTTGCAGTGGTTTTGGTTGTGGTTGACGGAGCGCTACTGCTTGAGGAAGTATCATTCATAGGTGCAAGCGGTGGCAGATCTATGCTGGTTGTTGTAGGGGGGATATTGACAGCAATACTTGGAATTGAGGATTTTGCTGCGGAGCTAGCTGCCGAAGATTGAGGTTGGGCTGTTCCCGCCCAAGCATATATCTCTCCTGATCTATAGGAAGCCGGTTTAATTTGATCGAATCTAGCTCTCAGCGTGGCGCCCACATCGCCTACTTTCAGCATATTGTCCTTAAACTCGGAAGACAAAGGGATTTTGCCAATCCATGAGGACAATAAGAGTGAAAAAAATGCATCATCTTTGATGTTGCCTAGTACAATACTGTTAATTGATACCTCTACGCCTTGGCCTCGCGTTAATTGGAAAACAATGTGATCTCCGCTAATGACACGTCCTTTAAAAAGTGAATCAAACTTGACAATATTAGGAGCCTGTTTCGTTAGTATTTCGGGATTGTTATTAATCGCCATACCGTCAATCCACATGCGGCTGAATCGTCGGGCCGATATTCCTTCGCTACTTAGTATCTTTAATTCCATGCGCATAGGCTGGTTGGCACTAAGTAAAGTGTCAGCATTATTAGTAATAGATTCAGCAAAAAGGGCTCCAATGAACTGTTCTTTGCCTAAGTCTTGATGACTTGCGATACCATTGAGCATAGGCTCAGCATGTACAATCGAACTCAATAAAAAAAGACTAATAATGGTTAGGAAATTGAGGCGGCGCATAGTGTCTTCTCAGTGTTAGTGGAAATGAAAATCACACGAATGAAGATCAGTATAAACCATAAATGAGAACTTCTCCGTAATTCTTGCCGAAGTGTGCCAGGCTCCTTAACAAGTATGGAACTTCTTCTATAATGTTTGAATATCAATAAAATGTAAAACACCAGACTGAGAACTCGCGATGATTGAAACTAAACCTAATCACAAACTTTCAAAAGAATCCTTGGATTTATTACTTTCAGGCATTCCGTTTTTTAAAGCCTTGAAGCAACAAGATCAGTCACAGTATGAATATCTCGTTAAAGTCTCTCGAGTGCTCGCTTATGAGCCGGGCGAGATGGTTGTGCAGAAAGGTGAGCAGGATCACTGGTTGTTTTTTTTATTGAAAGGGAAGTTGGCCGTCTATGTAGGGGACAAGGAAAAAGGAGACTTGGTAAATTTTATAACAGCAGGTGAAGTTTTTGGGGATATAGCACAATTACTTCAGCAGTCAAGGACGGCAACTGTAATCGCCGACAAATCTTCTCGCCAGTCAATAGTGTTTGCATTGGATGTAAATGTGTTCGGCACACTGTCCTCAACAGTTCCAACTAGTTTACAAACCAAACTCATTTATTATCGAAACATGGTCCATAATTTACGATGGAAGTTGGAAGTTTATAGATCCCAGCATTTGCAGCATCCACTGGCTAATAAACATCGGCAGGTTAAACTTTTTACAGGTATAAAGGACACGCAAGATGAATTGCGATCTTTGCATGAACAGGCGATATCGCTGGCTACTCTTTTAACTGAGTGGAATGAAGAGTTTGGCAATCTTCCTGCAGAGGCTGTGTCCGGTGTAAACGAGATGCCTGAATGATCAGTTATTTTCTCAGATTTATCCAATAATTCATTAAGAGCGAAGTTCTTCCATGAAATTCGAAGATTTGAAATTAAGTTATGGATATCCGTTGCAGTTACAAACGGCGGGTGTTGCTGGTCAATCAGAGCGATATTCTTGTCGACTCATTGGATGTTTGCCTGGGAGAAGTATTTTAGTTTCGGTTCCAAAACATGCAGGTAAATTGGTTCGACTCAAACAAGGACAAAAAATTATCGTTCGTTTGATGATAGATAATGGAATAGGTGTATTTGCTGTTCAAGTTGAAATGCAAACAGTTGATCCTTACCCAATTCTGCATTTGAGCTATCCAGAAAGTATTACGTTTAAGGGAATACGTGGGGCAACCAGAGTAGGAGTGGAGCAAGCAGTTAGTGTTCGAAACTTATCCGACACTACACTCTTGCCTACTGATGGACTCATTGTTGATATCAGCGTAACAGGCACTCGAGTCGAGTTAACGGCACCAGTAGGTAAGATAGGTGATGAGGTTGAGTTAGTATCTTCTGTGATGATAATGGAAGTTCAGCGGGAATGTAGAGTTAAGGCAATCATTCGCTCTCAAGTAGAGACCTTGGAGGATTCGAAGTTAGGAGGCCTCACTACCAGTTACGGGTTGGAGTTTGTTGAAAAAGAAGAAGAGAGGCGACTGGTTATGTATGCTTTTGTTTATAGTCAGATGGCTATTCAAGAAAACCGATCGTAATTTAATTTTTAGCCCAACAAAAAAGCGAACATCGAAAGATGTTCGCTTTTTTTTAACTCAACAACTGAGTTAATTAGGCAGCTGGTGCAGCAGCCTTTGGCTTGCGTCCGCGCTTGCTAGCTTTAGCTTTTGCTGGTTTAGCAGCTTTGGCTTTTTTAGCTTTTGCTGGTTTAGCAGCTTTAGCTTTTTTAGCTTTTGCTGGTTTAGCAGCTTTAGCTTTTTTAGCTTTTGCTGGTTTAGCAGCTTTGGCTTTTTTAGCTTTTGCTGGTTTAGCAGCTTTAGCTTTTTTAGCTTTTGCTGGTTTCTTTGCAGCTTTTTTAGCTTTAGCAGCAGCTTTCTTAGCAGCTAATTTTTCTTTAGCGGCGGCTTTTTTTGCAGCTTTTTTAGCTTTGGCTTCTGCTTTTTTAGCTGCAGCTTTAGCTTTGGATGCTTTTTTTCTGGCGGCAGCTTTAGCTTTAGCAGCAGCTTTTTTAGCAGCAGCTTTAGCTTTAGCAGCAGCTTTCTTCTCAGCTACTTTAGCTTTAGCAGCAGCTTTTTTAGCAGCAGCTTTAGCTTTAGCAGCAGCTTTCTTCTCAGCTACTTTAGCTTTAGCGGCAGCTTTTTTGGCTGCAACTTTTGCAGCCGCAGCATCTTTCTTGCCGGCAGCAAGAGCAGCTTTAGCGGCAGCCAATTGTTTTTTGGCTGCTAATACTGCTGCTTTGGCAGCGGCAACTGCTTTAGCTGATTCAGGAGATTTCTTTTTCTTTCTAGCTGCAGCGGCTTTCTTGCTGGCAGCTTTCACTGCTGCAGAAGCCTTAGCAACATTTTTGGCCAAACCGACCAATGCTTTAACAGCATCAGCAGATTTCTTTTCTTGAGCTTTTGAAGCAGATGCTGCCGAGGCAGACTTAACAGCGGTTTTTTTACGTGCAGCCATGGTGAGCTTCCTTTATAGTTTTCAAGGTTAGTGAATGGAATAAAAATTCCAACCATGTATAAATTAAAACTTTATTAAAAAAATTCAAGGTTTTTGCGTAAAAAAACAACGAAAAAATGCATTTTTCATCAATTTTTTGCAAAAAAAAGGTTTTTGGGAGATTTTTTTTGGAATTATTAAGAGAAAACTCTTTTAGAGCGACTCAAAATCTTTTCAAAAATCTTTGCTGATGAGTCATGAAAAACTCCATTTGCGACTAAAAATCTTTTCTCGATAAGTCGTTTTTGACTTGAACAGCCACCGAGCAAGCACTTTAAAAAAATAATATTGCGGGTGTTTTGGGCTTCATTGACTTGTTGCTTGATAGGAAAAATTTTGTTTTTAACATGGATTTGGTTAACCCAAATTAGGTGTAAAAGAAGAATTTAGCAGAGTTAATGGTGGGCTTCTAAGGCAATGTTTCTATGATTTCGACAGCTATGATCTCTGCTCTTTACTTAAATAAGTTGGAAATTCACTTGGCGGATAGAGATCGTAAAGTTAGAGCAACACCAAAATGGTTTCCTTTGTGAAGGCTAAGAAGACTTCTGTTGATAGATTCTGAAGTGGGGTTGTTGATTTGTTGAGGCAAACAAAAAAACGGATTTGACGACTTGTGTTGCCGGCGCTCAAGAAATGAATTTCCCTGGCTTCATTCAGTTAAGGGGTATCTGCTTTTTGGTATGAGCGCATGAGGTGGATGATTGAGATGCACAGGCAAAGAGCTTCGGTGTCATTTGATACGCATTTTTTATGGCATGGATTTAGGTCTCGACCCAGAATTAATTATAGATATGTTGGTTGTACCAATGTGTCGTTTTTGAAAAGAGGTGGTTTCCATTCATCTTCAGGTTTTTATTTGTGAGGGGTATTGAGCATGACTCGAATGAACAGCTCCAATTTATCCAACACTGATGATATAGATTTAACGCCCATGCTGGATGTGGTGTTTATCATGTTGATCTTTTTTATTGTGGTAGCTTCTTTTGTTAAAGAAGTTGGAATCAATCCCAATGTGCCACCACCTCGACTAGCGATTATCGATGTTGAGCCACAGAATATTCTGGTTCGCATATCGGCTGATAATCAAATATGGTTTTTTGAAAAAGAAGGTGAGCGTCGTATTGACTCGCGTGCAATCCGTTCTCTAATTGAACGTGCGCGTGCAGAAAATCCCAAAGCATCAGTGATTATTCAGGCGAGTGAAAAAGCTGATGCAGCTACTTATGTTTCTGTTGCTGATGCAGTTAAAGAGGCGGATCTTATTCCGATGTTGGTGCTTCAGTCCGAATAATAATGCTCCTGAGAAAGCACCCTCTAATATTTGGGGGAGTGCTTTTTCTTCTTTATGGATCAGCTGCAATCGGAGGCCATCAATAACAAGAGCCGGCTAACAAATATCCGTAGCGGAAAATCTAGGATAGCTGCTTGATCGATGACTATATGATTAACGATGTTTTTATGGAGGCCGATGCTCTGATCGGTTCAAAATGGAGTGCTTAATCAGCCTAGAAGATCTTCCTTCTTTATATAGACAGGACGGATTAAATGAGGCGGGTTTAGGCGTGGTATTAATGTGTTCGGTTCTTGTCCAAGTCAGGAGTCAAGATTGGAAAATCATAGAGTTTTTGAAGGTAAAGCTGTTAGAATCGCGCCTTCTGGACTATCCTTACCCAAGTATGAATAACGAGAGGTGCTCAGTGTGAGTCGCATGAAAAAAGCCGGTGCCGGCGATGATGGCAACGAAATTGATTTAACGCCCATGTTGGATGTGGTGTTCATCATGTTAATTTTCTTTATAGTGACAGCGTCATTTGTTAAAGAGCAGGGTATTAACCCTAATGTGCCCCCGCCCAATCCTAATCCGCCTGAGCCTGATGCGCCTCAGAATATCCTGATACGAATTGCTCCAGATAACCAAATTTGGTTTTTTGACAAAGAAGGTGAGCGTCGTATCGATTCAAGAGCAGTTCGTTCTGTTATTGAGCGTGCCAAGGCAGAGAATCCTAAAGCGTCTGTGATTATTCAGGCGAGTGTGAAGGCGGATACAGGTACTTACGTAATAGTGGCTGATGCTGCAAAAGAAGCTAAAGCAACACCCGTGTTAGTGCCTAAAGAAGATTAATTGAATTTAGGTTTGAATAGAGCCACCCAGGATTTCCTCGGTGGCTTTTTTTATGTTGATTAGAGTTCATAACCTTGATGGATATATTTTTTGGGCAATGAGGTGTGGCGCTTGCGGTAGGCACTGAACTTATCATGCATTGCGTTGGACAGTAATTGAGTAAATGAACTTGTCGGTATTTTGATTAGGTGAATGTGATCACCTGCTTCTATATAAAGCTCACTTTGGCTTAATAAGTCTTCATCCCAAATGACATCCAATCCATAGGCTGTCCCTATCGCTGGAATTGCCCCAGGCGCGCAGTCGTCAAATATTTTTTGTAGTTCTTCTTCATCAACTAATTCTAAATGGCGATCAAATATTTGATTGAGTGTGTGACGCAGAATTTTGTTGTGGGTGGGAAGGGCGCAAAGCATGTAGTGAAAATCTTCGTCTCGAACTAATACCGCTTTTACTAAACAATGATCATCGATATTGGCTACTTTTGCAGTGTTGAATGAGCCTTCCGCATAAGCATGTTCAAGTAAAGAGAAGGGAATATCTTTGTCCTTGAGAAACTTTTCCAGGGTTGCTGCAACGCCCATATAAAGCCTCCAGAGAGTGTCAAACAATTAGTTTGCTATTTCAGTATAGAGGCTTTTTTTGAAAATCAATCTTTTGTTTTGGAATCAAATTTTATTTTATATAACAGAGATGCGGGTGTTTACAGAAGATTCAAGCCGCATTTGGTGCGGCTTGAATGCAAACGTTAAGCAAGTTTTGCAATTGCGTTGCGAACACTGGCTAACTTGACGCAGGTGACAAAGACTTCCATTGCGCCGACCACTTCTGGCACTGTTGGAACCGATGGTGCAATACGAATGTTGCGATCTTCAGGATCTTTTCCATAAGGAAAAGTGGCGCCTGCAGGTGTTAATTTTACGCCGGCTTCAGCGGCTAAGCGCACAGTTTCTTTTGCACAATTGTTGCGAGTGTCAAATGAAACAAAATAACCACCTACCGGTTTTTCCCATGCGCCCAAATCGGTTCCAGCAAAGGCATTGTTCAATGCAGTTAATACCGCTTCAAAGCGTGGATTTAATAAATTCGCATGTTTTTTCATGTGATTCATTAATGCTGTGCGATCAGGTAAAAAACGTGTGTGACGAATTTGATTAACTTTGTCTGGGCCAATCGTGCAAGCACTCAATGCTTTTTTAATGCCAGTTAAATTGGCCGCGCTGGCGGCGATAAACGCAACACCGGCTCCTGCTTGTGTAATTTTAGATGTGGATGCAAATTGAATAACAGAATCTTCTGTTCCATTACGACGACAAGCGTCCAGAATGGAAGATAATTCAGGTGCATGATCAATTAAATCGTGAACGGAATAAGCGTTATCCCAAAACACACGGAAATTGGCACTGGCGATGAGACCTAATTTTGCAATGCGGTCAACGGCTTCATTGCTGTAAACAACACCGGTTGGATTGGAGTATTTTGGAACACACCAAATTCCTTTAATGGAAGCATCGGCTTTGATCATGGATTCAACTTTGTCCATATCGGGGCCAGTAGCGGTCATGGGGACTGTGACCATTTTAATGCCGAGTTGTTCGCAAATCGTAAAGTGACGATCGTATCCTGGAACAGGGCATAAAAATTTCACATCGGGTTCATTTTTCCATGCGCTAGCGGCGTCTTTCAAACCGAAGAGGTAAGCCGTTAAGGCTACTTGGAACATTAAAGTTAAGCTGCTGCTGCCACCTACCAGAATATTCGCAGGCTCAACCCCCATGATATGGGCACCTAATTGTTTGGCTTCGGGTAATCCATCCAGTCCGCCATAATTACGGGTGTCGGTGCCGTCAGCGGCGGTGTAATTACCTTGTAAAATCCCGTCAAGAGCATCTGAAAGATCGAGTTGTTCAGAGGAGGGCTTCCCGCGAGTTAGATCGAGATTCAATTTTTTGGCTTTGATTGACTCGTATGCAGCGGATAATTCTGTTTCCCAGCTGCGGAGTTGTTCAAGGGATGCGTTGTTGAGTTGCAAAGCAGTGTCCTCTATAGGTCGTGGATTAAATTCAGGTCTGCATTATAGCCAGTTTAGGCTGCGTTTGAATCGGTCATTATTGGGGGGATTGGGCAGTCTAGTGCAGCTGCTACAGCGCGCAATAGTTCGGCTTCACGCAAAGTCACCTTGCCATCTGCCATTACACATTGGCTTAGTGCTTTTAGCAGTTTGGGCTTTTGCAGTGGTTTAAGTTGGTTGAGTTTTTCGAGTGCGCTATCAACATGGGTCAGTGTGAGTTTTTGTTTCTCAATTAAATTCAGTTGATCCAGCGCTAATTCATTTTTTCCGGCATTGAATGCGTTGCTGATTTCCTGCGGATCTTTACTGCTGGCGTGCGCGAGCATGGATAAGAGTTGTGAGAGCTCATTGACTGTATCGGCCAACAAATAAATTTGTGGGCCTGTGGGTAATTCCAGCAAGTAATGACGCAGGGTGTGATTAATTGCCCATTCCATCCCGCTGATGCGATTGTCAGCATAAATTAATTTCTGTACAGCCAATAAAAATAAATCGATAGAAGCGCGATCTAATGTTTTTAAGCTAGGCAAGCTTAATTCCATTAACGGCAACCGAGAGTTTTCATCAGCATCCAGGGCTTTTTCAGCGGTTCCTAATAAGGATTGCAATGCATCGTCACTAAATAGCTCCGTCAGCAGTTGCCATTGATGATTTTTTTCCTGAGCGTTTTTACTCAGCAGCAAACCAAAAACAACTCCTTGAGCCTGTAAGGGGTTGCGGGTGGCCTGACGCAAGCCTTCATCCAATTGATTCAGTGTGCTTTGCGCGTAAGCCAAATGATCTGATGATGGTTGACCAATTTGATTTAAAGCTGACATCACGCCTATCGCAGCTTCTGGCGAAATGGAGGATCGAACTGTGGAGCTTGTAGTATTCGCAGTTAAAGCAGAATGACTTTCTTCGGTGTCCTTTTGTGCGTAAATAAATTCGCCGTTCCACCGGGGTTCAATGCGTTTAATGCGTTCTTGTAGTTTGGGGTGTGTGTCCATCAAGCTCAAAAAGTGGCTAATTCCATCAGCAAAATACAAGTGTGAAAATTCGGCGGCATTGGGACTGCTGAGTTGAGAGCTGCCAGAGTGACCGCCCAATTTTTTTAGCGCATTACCTATCCCTTGTGGATTGCGGGTGTATTGCACAGAAGAAGCATCGGCTAAAAATTCGCGCTGGCGACTAACGGCAGCCTTAATCAAATTGCCAAAAAAAGTACCGGCATAACCTATGACCATTAATCCCAAACCAAAAGCGATAATGGCGAATTTACTATTGTCTTTGCTGGATCGGCTTCTTGAATAGAAACCGTTGCGCACAAGAAATTGTCCGATTAAACCTAACAATAATATGCCATGTAAAATTGCGACCAGACGCATATTTAGTTTCATGTCCCCATGAAAAACATGGCTGAATTCATGGGCGATCACGCCTTGTAACTCTTCGCGGTTTAACAATTCAATTGCGCCACGCGTAATGCCTATGACTGCATCACGCGAGCTATGCCCAGCGGCAAATGCATTAACGCTCTCATCTTCAATTACATAAACAGGGGGGACAGGAACGCCAGCGGCTATTGCCATTTCCTCCACAACATTTAACACCTTGCGTTCAGCAAATATTTTTGTTTCGCCGTTGAGAAGATTTCCTCCTAGCGCTTCAGCGACAGTTTTGCCGCCAGATTTAATTTGAAAAAATTTGTAGAGGCTGCCACCTAGAATTATCAGGATAATTATCAAGCTGATAATGCCAAACATTTGTGGTGTGACTGAGTTGAAAATGCCGACATGCTCATAAGTGTATTCTTGAGATTCTTGCCGAGCATAAAAAACTGCGACAGCAACAAATAGTGTCGTGATGGTGATCAGCGAGATCACCGCCATAGCTAACAGAAAAATCAAATGGCGCGTTTTTTTGCGCGCCAAATCCTGCTGTTCAAAGAAATTCACTCAGTTTATCCGGTCAATTAATTAAAATTGGATTTTAGGTGCGGCTTGAATTTGTGCGCTGTCTTCAAATTCCAGTAATTTGGCATCCTCGACATGACCAAAGCTTTTGGCGACCAATACAGGAGGAAAAGTTTGTTTGTAAGTGTTGTATGCCGTTACAGCATCATTAAAGGCTTGGCGAGCAAATGAAATTTTATTTTCTGTACTGGTGAGCTCTTCCGAAACTTGCATCATGTTTTGTGATGCTTTCAAATCGGGATAAGCTTCCATTACTACATTTAATCGGCTCATTGCGCTAGCCAGTGCACCTTCGGCGGCACCTAATTGCGAAATGGCGGCAGCGCTGGTGGGGTCTGCAGCAGCAGCTTTCAACCCAGTGGCAGCTTGATTACGCGCCGCAATAACCGCTTCCAAGGTTTCGCGTTCGTGTTTGATATAACCTTTGGCTGTTTCAACCAAATTAGGGATTAAATCATAACGACGTTTAAGCTGAACTTCGATTTGGGAAAAGCCATTTTCAAAGCGATTTTTCAGCGTAACCAGTTGGTTGTAGACACCAATAAAGTAAAACACCAAAACAGCCAGTATCACCAAAATCACAATAGTAGCGATCATAATGTCATCCAATTATCAGTAGGTTAAAAGCAGGGTTAAATTGTGTGTCATAAGACACGGGCTGATATTAACAGGCCGCACAAGATACACAATAGGTTAGTCAGTTTGATTTCCAAATAGCTGTTGATCTATCAAGTCGCATAAACAAAAAATGGATAACAAATGGATTTCATGAATGCGCGGCATGGAGTTACTGGGTGCGCGCAATTCAATATCCCGATGATCCAACAGTGTGGTTATATCGCCACCATCGGCGCCTGTGAGAGCGATCACTTGAATATCTTTATCATGTGCAGCACTGATCGATTGCAACAGGTTGCTACTTTTCCCTTGATCGCTGATTAAGACCAAAATATCGCCCGCTTGGCCAAGAGAGCGTAACTGTTTTGCATAAATGTCATTTAAACCATAGTCCCGACTAATCGCTGTTTGGGTGGTGACATCGGCACCGAGATGCAGAGCGGGTAATCCCGGTCTTTCTTGCTCGAATCGATTGATTAAACAGCTAGTCAAAATTTGTGCTTGTGCTGATGAAATACCATTTCCGCAACACATAATTTTTTTGTCGTTCAACAAAGCATTGACTATGGATTGACTGGCGGACACTAACAAAGGAGGAAGATTTTCACCTGCATTCATACAGGCTTCGATACTTTCATGAAAAATATTGATAATTCGTTGTTCCATAAGTTTTCTCTATACACCAAAAGCGTTGATGATCCAATTGGAGTCCCGAATGCTATTGTGTTGTATGGCAATTACATCAAAACGACAGGCAACTTTATCGGTAAGATGTTTTTGTTGAAGATAATAGCTGGCAGTGTTCATAATTTTTCGTCGCTTTTGTTTATCGACTGATTCTGCTGCATTAGTAAAAAAAGGATTAGTTCTAAGCCGAACCTCAACAAACACCAGCGCCTCTTGATCACGCATGATTAAATCTATCTCGCCCAATTTGCAACGAAAATTTTTTTCGAGTGTTACCAATCCTTTTGTGCGCAAAAAACTTTCGGCCATATCTTCAGCCTTTTGCCCTTTGCTTAAATGGTCGTTATTCATTCTCGTCTTCAACAACCATTGGTAGTGCGAGAGCGTTACCTTCAATAAATCTCGCCCACAATTGTTCGCGTTCAATTCGGCCATTTGATAGCAAGCGCAAGCTGCCAGTGGCGCCATTGATACGCATGTCAGGGGCTTTTGCCATCTGAGGTAAACGTGCATAAAGTCTATAGGCATCAACGCCCAATGCATGAAGTCGACCATAGACAGCGGCGGAATTGGTTTCCTGAGCTATGGCCGTTTTTTCTGCACTTTGAGAATCGAACAACCAAGGCATGGTATTAAATCTAACACCATTTAAATCGCGATCGGCTTTGGGGTTGGGGGTGCCAGAATAGATTTGACTGGTAGCGTAAATGGGAATGTCGCCGGCGTAGTGAAAGGCAAACATAGGTTTGATTTGGCGCGCCTGAACAGGGTCGGCAATTAAGAAAATCATATCGACATCACTGCGACTGCGAGGAGCAGATTCCAATTGCATGCCTAAGAAATTTTCCAATTGGCGTGTACGAATTTGACTGGATTCAATCAACATTACATCTTTAACCAAATTTGAAAAATTCATATTGGGAAAAAATTGGGTGCGATTAACGACTAATCCACCTAACGATTCCCATTCTTGGGTAAATGCCGTTGCAGCACGTTGGCTCCATTCTTGTTGCGGAATAATTAACATGGCTTGGCGTTTGCCTTCGGTGAAAGCTTGTCGAGCGACTTGACGAGCTTCATCTTCTACAGCTAGACCAAATTGATAAAAATAGTTGAGTGGTCGCTCGTCATTGCTCTCGGCATAATTTAACGCCAATAAAGGAACGCTCATGGATGGCATTAAATTCAGTTCAGCAACTTTTTCTTTTTCAACAGGGCCGATAATTAATTCAGCACCTTGATCAACGGCTTGTTGATATTGCTGGATAATATCGCCGCTAGAATCGAACTGAATTACCTCCGGTACTTGGCGCCCTGCATTCAGTGCTTGGTAATAAGCAGCAAAAAATCCATCGCGTAATGCTTCGCCTGCTTCAGTTAATTTTCCGGATTGGGGTAAGAGTAAGGCAATTTTCTTGGGCTGATTCAGCAGCAGATTTTGAATTAATTTCAGTTCAGAGGGTAAATTATTGCGCGCAGGGTGCCGGCGCCAATCGCGAGTCCAGTCTTGTAATAATTCTCGTTGGGTTTCCAAATCAATTTGATGATTTTTGGCAATAGCGGCCAGGCTGTACCAACCTTTTTCTGCATCGCCGGATTGTATTTCGGATTGGTGCTGCAACTCGGAAAAATTCATTTTCATCAAGCTGCGCCAAAGTGATTGCTGGTTCAGCTCTTCTGCTTTTTTGTCGGTTAACAATACGGCGAGTTTAATGCGCTCACTGACACTGGCCTGGGTGTTTCCCCAGTTTGTCATAGGTGATTGCACGAACTTCACGTAATTTTTTTTTCATTGCTAATGGATAAGCGTTGTGATTGTTGTTCCAATCGACTGTTGGATAAAATATCCAATGCTTGATGATAATTTTCTTCCGCAAGGGCAATTTGAGCAGAAACATAGGTGTGTTTGATAAATATCTTGTCGGGTTGTGCTTCAGCTGCAATTTTGTTGACAAGTCGTTTGGCTTTCTTGATTTGGCGCTCATCCAAATAGACCTGTGCAGCATCCAAGATCAAAGACTCTTTTTCAGGCGAGGGTTTGTCTTCGGCCATTGAGAGTAGTTGCTGGGCTGAGAGTGTTTTTCCGGTTTTTCCTGAGGGTTTGTCGGATGTGCTTTCACAGCTGCTGATCAGCAGAAGCAATGCTACTAATAGTCCGGTATAAAATAATTTCGCAGAAAAAAATAATCGGGTCATACTAGCCTCAAGTCTTTAACATCTCACAACAGGAATCCGCGATGAGTGAGTCAAATTCTACTATTTGTCAGGGAGTGCTTTATGTTGTCGCTACCCCCATAGGTAATCTGGGCGATATGGTACCGCGAGCAGTCGAAACACTACAAACAGTAAAATTGATTGCCGCGGAAGATACGCGGCACAGCGCACATTTGTTGAATCATTTTGGCATTAAAACCCCCTGCATTGCCTATCACGATCACAGCGATGACAATCGTATTGAACAAATTCTGGCTCGCTTACAAGCGGGTGATTCAGTGGCACTGATTTCAGATGCAGGAACGCCATTAGTATCTGACCCTGGATATAAACTGGTAAAAACAGTTCGTGCCGAAGGTATTCGTGTAATTCCTATTCCAGGAGCCTCTGCTTTGATCGCGGCTTTATCAGCCTCTGGATTGGCATCGGATCGATTTGCTTTTGAAGGATTTCTCCCCGCCAAACAACAAGCGCGATTAACGCAATTGCAAACCCTTGAACAAGAAATCCGAACTCTGATTTTTTACGAGGCCCCGCATCGTATTCTTGAAACCCTGCAAGATATGCAAACTGTTTTTGGCGCTAATCGCCAAGCTGTAGTAGCTCGTGAAATTACTAAAACCTTCGAAACCATTCACGGCGATCAATTGCAGAATTTAGTGAGTTGGGTCGCTGCCGACACCAATCAACAGCGTGGCGAGATAGTATTAATTGTCGAAGGCAGTTCTAAAACCGCCTCCACCGAAATCGACGCAGAACAAATCCGCATCATGAAAGTGTTACTGGAAGAATTACCCGTAAAACAAGCGGCAGCGATAGGTGCAAAAATCACAGGTTTGAAAAAGAATTTTTTGTATCAGTGGGCGTTGGAGAATTCAAATTAAAAACACACCACCCCGCCCGTTGGGCACCCCTCCGAAGGAGGGGAATTTTGTGAGGAGTGCCGAAGGGTGGGGTGGTTTATCAATCTTCTGGATGTTCTTTCCTATCCTTATCTGCAATTTCTTTTAATCCCTCAATATCCTGTGATAAATCTTCCAGCGTGATTTCACCGCTCATGCGAACAGCAGGTGGGTAGATTGCATCCATATAAAGTTGGTCGCGCAAATAGTGGCTGGATTGATAGTTTTGAATCAATACAACCATGGATGCGAATAACGTAATGCCGCCAACATAAAATTTAATGCGTTCGGATTGTTTTAGGCCTAGTGACATTAAATGATAATAAATAATAGCGGCGGCGATAAAAATGCCTGGGTGTGCAGTAAAAGTGGCGAGAGATTCAATGCTAAATGCATAGGCCAGCAAACTGCTCAGTGTTTCCCAAATCGCGGTGATGAGCAAACCGCAGGCGGCAATTAATGCATGGCGACCAAAACGGGTGCGGCCGCTGAGAAGGCGATTGACCAAAGACCAAGAACCTATCCAGCCTGCCACTGCTGTTAAAACACCCACCAAAGTTAACAAATATTGGCTGACATTTTTTTCTTGATAATCCGTACTCCATTGTTCAAATAGTGTTGTGATACTAATAATAAACAACGCGACTATTGCCGCGCGCCACCCATCCCATCGGTGATCGGATTCATCCAATTTTTCAGTGGAAATTTTGTAATCAATCGGACGAATGCGCAGTTCGCTATGGCCTAGTCGATAGTGAGCCTCACTATTTACAACGAAAAAATTATCGCGTAGATGATCTTGTTTGATGGCATTTACGCTGCCCAGGTCGCGCAGTGTTAATTCCTCTAATTGATTGAGTTCGATAATCGCGTGATGTGCGGCTGCATAGGTATCATCGAGAATAATATCGTTGTCATAAGCGCGACCGATGCGAATCGGCAATTGATCAAAACGAAAACGTTGCGCGACATCGCCAGCCGCTGTCATCAATTCGACAAAAATGGGTTTATTCATGGTGAGCATCCTTTTCATTGTTGGCTGATGCTGATGACGAGCTGTTGGATGAATTGTTTTGAGTATCCTCTTTTGTGTCGTCTTCCAAGGGTGCTTTCTTTTTATCGAACTCGGCTCGGCTTAGCGATTGCAAAAATTCGTTGATTAATTTCATGCCAGTGTCATAAGCAACACCGCGAATATTTATCATGCTTTGTAGGCTGGAATCGGCATCATCACTGCTGGCCGTAATTAAAGTGAAATCATAGAGGCCAGTAAATTTATGATAAGCCTCGGCACAAACCTGTACACGCATTTTCAGATTATTCAATTGTACAAAATCTTCGGTACAAGCTGCGGGTGTTAATACTGAGCTGTGTGCAGAGCTATAAACCTGATTGGCAAAACGTTGACCCGCTAATTTGGCAAATTGCCAAGCGTTCAATTTTTTATTCCTCATATAACTATGTGACATGGAAATATGGCCGGTTTGCAAACTGTCGGATACGAAAATTTCGGATTCCATTGAGCAGCTAATACCGGCACTGCTGACTTTCTTTTCAGTGCCGTCTTCCGAATCGCCCCAGCAGCGAACCTGATCGGATTCGCGCACAGGTACGCGATAATCCCCTAACTCTTTTATCTCAAAAGGTTTACTCAATAGAATATTGAACATCACTTTTTGGTGTTCTAATAATTGATCGCCAATTAAAGGTTTGAAATCAGTTGGCGGTTCCATATCAACCGGTGTTTTGGCGAGTAAGGCTTGCGCGTAATGCGCCGGCACTAAAAAGCTGACGAGTTCACCATCCAAACGGTGCGCAACATTGATGCCGGCCAATTCGCCATCGGCCGTTATATTGGGGCCACCACTCATGCCGGGATTGACTGGGCCGGTAAACATATATTGTTCGGAAAAGCCGCGCGTATTTAATCCGTTGTAAGTGCCTTCGGTGATGGAAAATCCCAAATCCAACGGATTTCCAAGTGAATATAAATTTTCACCTTGTTGTAATTTGGGTAATTGTTTTTTGTCGTCTGGCAGCGGGATCTGATAAAAACCACTGCCTTTCTGTGTTACACGCACTATTGCCAAATCGTGTAAAACATCAACCGCTAATACGACAAAATCACCACTCTCACCTTGGGTATTTTTATATTCACCAAAATAGGTTTCTGGCTCTAATGCGATTTGTGAAATTACATGAAAATTAGTCACGGCTAGATTGCCGGTGCCGATCAAAAAAGCAGAACCAACAGATGATTGGCTGCGCCCATTTTTCGTGAGCACGCGCAGCTTGAGCAAATCTTTTTCTGCTTGTTCAAACAGTGCTTGCGCAGTGGAGGAGGGCTTAGGCAGGTTGTTGGCTGCAAAGGTTATTGAAGACAAACAACAACTTATTAACACAAGACACAGGGAAAGCAGTTTCATGATGATCCTTGCGAAAAATACAGTCAGTAATGTAAAGGCTGCCCATTGTGCCTAGTTAGGCTTGAGGATAACAAGTGCGAAAATCTAAATCACACTGATTCGGTGCGCGGTGTACGCGCTAATGCCCAAATCACCACCGAAGCAGCACCATTGGACACCAATAGTTTGCTTAGTTCTCGTGCCGTGGCGCCGGTAGTGACGACATCATCCAATAGTGCCAAGTGTTTGCCTTCGATCAAATGACGCTTCTTTGGATTGATGCTGAAAGCATTTGTTAAGTTGCGTTGACGGGATTGTCGATTGGAATCTTTTTGAGATTGCTGATGATGATGGCGAATACAAGTTTGAGTGAGCAAGGGCAATGAAAAGGCGTCGGTAATATCTCTCGCCAGAATTTCACTTTGATTAAAACCCCGTAGAAAACGTCTTCGCCAGTATATAGGTGTTGGAATCACTGCATCCGGCCAGGATTCATCTTTGTAAGCATCACGTAAAAAATCGATGAACAAAAAAGCGAGGGATTTACCTCTTGCAAAGCCCTGATGAAATTTAAAATCCAGAATCATTTGATCCAAGGGGTAATCATAACGAAACGGAATTTTCGCGGCGAAAAAAGCAGGTGGTGTTTGGATGCACTGACCGCAAAATTGGCTATTGAGATCAGCCAAAGGTAGTGCGCAAATGCAGCAGCAATGGCCCATCCACGGCAATGCGTAATGACAGTGATCGCAGAGCGCATCAGTCTTGTTATAGACTATGGAGGTTTTGCAGAGCCTACAGGGTTGAGGTAATAACCTGTGGCAAATCAAGTTGATTAGGTTCAAGGATCCTTCCTTATTGGTGAGTCTGCAGGATAAAAAGCGATAAAAATTCATTTTTTATGCGCAAAGAGTATTTCCTTTTCGCTGGGGTATGATGACTAATCCCCGCCTTTGAAGCTAGGCGTTACTCTACTGAAAAACATAACACCTAACAAGCCAGCCTGTTTTGGCTCAACTGGTTTGACATGGAAAATGATAATTAAAAACAAGGTCAAGATTAGATGCTAAAAATTAGAGCGCTTTTTTTTATACGGGATTCTCCAGGTCATTTCCTTTTGGGGCTCTCGCGCAAGATGTAGCCTCAGCCTATGGTCGTTCGTTATTCCAGCCCTCCTGGCCACGCTTTTTTGCATGTTTACAAAGTAGAACTGATTACTCGAGCCTTGGAAATAACTCGTCCTGAATTCGGTGGCTATCAATTAAAAGAATTCAATGGCGATAACCCGAATGATCAACGTCGGGGTAATACTCATTAATGATGGAAGTTTGGTGAATTTACTTTGGGCTCCTTCTGGATCAATTGTGACCAAGGCTGAAGTGATTGAGATTCCATTCGATGTATTGCATGGCCTGTTGGGATACAGAGTTTGTTTGCGCAACTCCACAGTGCCGTCGCTATTGAATGGCGTAAATAATCTTGCAGATCTGCAAAAAATTCGTATAGGCCAGGGTGAGGAATGGCCCGATATAAAAATTTATGAAGCCAATCAAATTCATCCTGTTTTGGCGCCTACCTTGCCCAGTCTATTTGAAATGTTAGGTTACAAGCGGTTTGATTGTTTGCCATTTGGTGCGAATGAAGCGACCTATATCGTGAATCAAAAAAAGGCGCGGTATCCCTTTTTGGTGTTAGATGATCAATTACTCATTCATTATGAATTCAAAATTCAATTTTACGTGAGCAAACGTTATCCAGAGATTGCCAAACGATTGACTTTGGGGATAAAGAAATTGAAAGAAAATGGTGAGTGGGATGCAATATTCAGAAAATATCATGAGGAGGACTTAAAGGCGTTAAATCTCAAAGAGCGTCGCGTGATTTGTTTGAAGTCTCCTTACGTGGATGGAGCCAAACAGTGCGAAGAGCCAGTTGCTTACCCAGAGGAGTGGATGCAGTCGCCGCTGTAAACTAATTTACAAACATTGGGTTGACAGCGATCCTTGGCTGGCTAATATGACGACATAGTCCTTTTTGTTGGAGCGGTTCCGCATGAATGCCCTTGTTAATCCGCCTGAAGTGATCCGTCACGACTGGCGCCGCGATGAAATCCTTGCCTTATTATCCTTACCTTTCAATGACTTACTCTTTCAGGCGCAAACAGTACATCGTCGCTATTTCAATCCTAACGAAGTTCAGGTCAGCACACTTTGCTCTATTAAAACCGGCGCTTGCCCGGAAGATTGTGCTTACTGCCCTCAGTCTGCTCGTTACGACACCGGCCTTGAGCGCGAAAAATTGTTGGCCATTGAAAAGGTCATTGAAGAAGCCAAAGCCGCCAAAGCCACAGGTGCAACCCGTTTTTGTATGGGCGCCGCTTGGCGTTCACCCAAGGCGAAAGATATGCCTTATGTCATCAGCATGGTGCAAGGTGTGAAATCTTTGGGGATGGAAACTTGCATGACCTTGGGTATGTTGGACGAACAACAAGCAAAAGATTTGGCGAGTGCCGGCTTGGATTATTACAACCACAATTTAGATACGTCACCTGAATATTACGGCGAAATTATTACCACACGGACCTATCAGGATCGTTTAGATACTTTGGCGAATGTGCGCAATGCGGGCATGAAAGTCTGTTGCGGTGGCATTGTTGGAATGGGTGAAGAAAAAACGGATCGCGCGGGGTTACTGCAACAGTTGGCGAATATGCCTGAGCATCCCGAATCAGTACCAATCAATATGTTGGTAAAAGTAGAAGGCACCCCTTTGGAAAGCGAAGCGGATCTCGATCCTTTCGATTTTATTCGCACTATCGCCGTTGCCAGAATTTTAATGCCGGCTTCACATGTACGTCTCTCGGCGGGTCGCGAAAAAATGAATGATCAAACGCAAGCTCTGGCATTCTTTGCCGGTGCCAATTCGATATTTTACGGCGAAAAATTATTGACGACTGCCAATCCAGAAACCAGCAAAGATATGCAATTGTTCAAACGATTGGGCATTAATCCTGAAGCTTACGAAGTGCATGAAACTGAAGCTGAACAAGAAGAAATGATCGCGCATCAATTGCACGAAGTACAAATGGATTCCTTGTTTTATAACGCTGCAAAATGATTTTATTTTCACCCCCTCCTAACCTCCCCCCTTGGCAAGGGGGAGGGACTGATTTCACTCCGTTCACTAAAAAGTCTGAATGTTTTATGGCTCGCTCTTTTGAAAAAAATGAATGGGTTTTATTGCAGTCCATATTGTTGCGATTATCTGCTCCTCCCCCTTGCCAAGGGGGAGGTTGGGAGGGGGTGAACTTCTCATGAATCCCTTCAATCATTTTCTGCAATCACGACTCAATGATCGCCGTGAAAAACAACTCTATCGACAAAGATCTATTTTGGAATCTCCACAATCGGTGCATCTGCAAGTCAACGGAAAAAAATGTATTTCATTTTGCAGTAATGATTATTTGGGATTGGCCAATCATCCAAAAGTCATTGAATCATTTCAGTCGGCCGCAAAACGTTGGGGTGTTGGCAGCGGTGCGTCGCATTTGGTGTCTGGGCATTCATCAGAACATCATGCGCTGGAAGAGGAATTGGCGGCATTCACCGGCCGTGAAAGTGCGATTTTATTTTCCACAGGTTATATGGCGAATCTGGGTTGCATTACTGCCTTGATGCAAGAGGGTGATGCGGTTTTCGAAGATAAATTGAATCACGCCAGTTTGTTGGATGCGGGTTTGGCGAGCGGCGCAAAATTTCAACGGTTTTTGCATAATGATATGGAAAATTTGCAGTTGCGATTAACTAAGTCAGAAGCCGAAAAAAAATTAATTGTGGTGGATGGCGTGTTTAGTATGGATGGCGATTTTGCACCACTCGATCAATTATCAAATTTGGCAGCAGAACATAATGCTTGGCTAATGGTCGATGATGCGCACGGTTTGGGTTGCTTGGGCAAAAGCGGCGGTGGCACTGCGGAATTATTTTCGCTCTCTCAACATCAATTGCCGGTTTTGATGGGCACTTTAGGAAAATCCTTTGGTACCTTTGGTGCGTTTATCGCGGGCAGTCGATTGCTAACAGAAAATTTAATTCAATTTGCGCGATCTTATATTTACACCACTGCTTTGCCTCCTGCTGTTGCCGCAGCATCTCGAACCAGTTTGCGGTTGATTCAGGAAGAATCCTGGCGACGCGAACATTTGCAAACATTGATTCAGGCTTTTCGAAAAGGTGCTGAAGAATCAGGTTTGCAATTAATGCCCTCTGTATCACCTATTCAGCCGATTATGATTGGCGATGAAGAAAAGGCCTTGAGTCTTTCGAAAAAACTTTTCGAGCGAGGATTTTGGGTGGTTGCCATACGTCCCCCAACTGTGCCCGCAGGGACATCGCGATTAAGAATTACATTGTCTGCCGAGCATAGTCTTCAACAAGTTGAAGAGTTGTTGTCTGCATTGCGGCAAACGATTGCAGATTTTTGATAGAAAATATATGTCGACAATTGCAGAAAAAATATCATTGGTATTAATTCATGGCTGGGGATGCGACCAGACCAGTTGGCAACCGTTAATTCCTGAATTAGAAAAAATGTTTACCCTGATTGCAATTGATCTTCCAGGATTTGGTAATGCCCCAATGATCGGCGATTATTCATTGGAAAATATACTTTCAATGTTGATTGATCAAATTCCTGACGGCTCCTGGGTGATGGGTTGGTCTTTGGGTGGAATGCTTGGTATGCAATTAGCTCATTATTATCCACAGAAAATATCGGGCGTTATTACATTGGCCTCTAATGCAAAATTTGTTGCAGATGCTGATTATTCCGATGCTATGCCTTTACAGGTTAATCAAGGTTTTAATCAATCTTTTATTGAAAATCCTGCAGCCACATTAAAACTCTTTTCAGGTCTATTGGCGCAAGGCGCCGAAGATGAGCGTGGGCTACTAAAACTATTTAGGAAAATATTGAAACCCGAAAGCCTTAACTCAAATTGGTACGATGCACTTTTGTTGTTATCTCAAATTGATAATCGAAAACTAATTGCTGAAATAAAACAGCCTTGCTTGCATATTTTTGCGGAGGGTGATTCGCTGGTGCCAGTATCGGCGGCATCTTGTGTAAAACAATTTAATCCGCTGCATCAGATTGAAATTATCGAGCGATCTTCACATGCTTTGCATTGGTGCCATCCAGAAATAGCGTTGAATCTAATTAAAGATTTTATTTTGTCGTCTCGTCCGTTGGTATCTGGATCCCCTTCGGGAATGACTGCTCAGCAAGAATTTAAATCTCAAGTCGCTAAAAAATTTTCCAAGGCAGCATCCACATATGATCAGGCTGCCGAAATTCAACGTGTTGCAGGCAATCATTTGTTAGATGAATTTCTCGATGTTCCACAACTGCCGGAATTTTCTGTGGTAATGGATTTGGGGTGTGGAACTGGATTCTTTTCAAATGTGTTGCAAGAGCGATTTAAAAAATCGTCAGTTGTTGGGGTTGATCTGTCCATTGATATGCTGTCAGCGGCGCAACAAAAATCGTCAAACTTGTTTGTGGGTGGCGATGCAGAAAAATTACCTTTCGCGGATAATTCGATTGATTTGATTTATTCCAACTTTGCATTGCAATGGTGTTTGGATTTGCCACAATTATTTGATGAATTATGGCGAGTATTAAAGCCCGGTGCCGAATTGATTTTTACCACCTTGGGTAATCAAAGTTTGCGCGAATTGCGTGCTGCATGGAAAGTGGTTGATGATCAATTGCATGTGAATAACTTTGTAGGTCAAACAGTCCTAAGTGAATTATTACAATCAACTTTTGCAGACCTAAGAATTGAATCGACATTATTACAAGCCAAATTCAATTCGGCTTCAGATGTGTTGCGTAGCTTGAAATCAGTGGGTGCGACTTACCATTTGCCCGCAACAAAAGGATTAATGGGGCGAAAGAAATTTATGCGATTAATAGCGGCTTATGAAGAATTTCGCGAAGACGATAAATTACCCCTAACCTACGAGGTTATTTCTGTGCGAGCTAAAAAATTATGAGCAAGAAGACATTTTTTGTCACAGGTACTGATACCGATGTGGGTAAAACACAAATCGCAGCGGGTTTATTGCATCTCGCTAACAGTCAGGGGCTATCAACGCTCGGATTAAAACCAGTTGCAGCGGGTTGTGAAAAAACCGATCAGGGTTTACGCAATCAGGACGCGCTTTTATTGCAAGCTGTATCTTCGGTTAAATTAGTCTACGAACAAATTAATCCAGTCACACTCATCGAACCTGTGTCGCCACACATAGCGGCGCAAAAGGAAAAACGCATTTTATCGGCGGATCGTTTGGCTGGCTTTTGTCGCAGCAGTTTTCGCATGGCAGATTTCACCTTGATAGAAGGTGCGGGCGGTTGGCGAGTGCCAATTAATCCATCAGAAACTATGGCGGATTTGGTGCGAGTATTACAAACACCGGTTATTTTGGTGGTGGGTATGCGTTTGGGTTGTCTTAATCATGCGTTACTAACGGTGGATGCGATTCGTCAAGACGGTTTGCCATTGGTCGCTTGGGTTGCTAATTGTGTTGATGTTAATATGCGCGCCTTGGATGAAAATATCCTGACGCTGCAACAACGAATTCCAGCGCCCTGTTTGGGGGTGGTGCCATTTATGGATCAACCCTCGCCAAAAAAAATTTCCCAATATTTATCGTTCCCTATTTATTAGTTCAGTCATTAATTAAAATTTTATGAAATTATTTATTGTTGTTGTCGGTATTTTTTTAACCGCTTGCACCAGTTTGCCTGATGTTAAAAAAATCCCTAAAAAAAAATTGACGCATGAAATTCATTTTGTTTACGAAAAATGGCACACCAGCATTATAATTCCGGCTGCATCTGTTGAAAAACACAGTCGCTATTTCAACGAAATAGCCAAACAAAAACAATACATTCGTTTTGGTTATGGCGATGGTGATTTTTTTACGGGCAAGAATAAAAGTTTTTTTTTCAGGTGCTAAAGCCTTGGTTGCCTCTGACTATTCTGCTGTTCAAGTATTGGATTATTATTCAAATCCGCTCGAAGAAATTCCAGAAGAAACTCGAGTTCCGCTGTTTATTAGCGAGAAGCGCATGAAAAAATTGATTCGTTATATGGATAAATCCATTGCATTAAATAAAAAACGTCTGCCAATCAGTTTAAAAGCCTACGAAGAAAATACCGGTTATTTTTTTAAGGCTAAACAAGGTTACAGTATGTTTAGCAACTGCAATACCTGGAGCAGTCAAGCTTTGCATGCTGCAGGGATTTCGATAAAAACCCGGTTTAACTTGACTGCCCAGAGTGTTTTTGAGCAGGCGAAATACATCTCGGATTATCAGCAGGAGTTTTGTCGTCTAGATTCGGTTCCCAACACAGTAACGGGTAACTGATCCGAGTGAGCTAATCCATTCCATCCGTTATAGCCCTTTCTTTTTTAATCCTAAATAGTCTTAAACCCAGTCAAAATCTGGCTGTTTTTTGTTCTCCTGCTGCTTAGAATGATAGTGAGTCTAAAACTATTGAGGGTCGGGTTATGGACATAGGTTCAGTGATTAATCAGGGGTTGATTGGCATGCAAAAAAGCCAGTCGTCTATGTATCAATCTGCTCAGCAAATTGCCGGCATGGCAAAAGATGGTGCTGGTGCCTCTACGCAAGATTTGGCGGAAAATTTAGTCAATCTGAAAGTTCAGCAAAATATGTTTGATAGTTCGGCAAAAGTTGTCAAAACAGCCAATGACACTATCGGTAGATTATTAGATACAAAGGCTTAAGTATGGTTATTGATTCCATGAGGAGGGCTTATGATCAGTAACGTCACCTCAACATATGCTGTATCAGCACCGGCGACCTACCAGCCTGTTGGGCGTCAAGTGGTAGGACAGGAGTCGTCAGACCTTAAATTATCCAGCTTTCGTGCAACTGAACAGCTAGCAGATTCCTCTCGCCAGCAGGCTCACCGTGGCCCTGAAGATAGACCCTCTCAGGATCAAGAGGAAAGCCGGGTTTCGGCGAAAAAGCCACCTGTCGATGAAAATCAACAGCGGAAACAGAAGGCGCAAAAACAACAGCAAGAGGCCGAACAAAAAGTCATTGAGCAATTGTCGAGTCGGGATCGAGAAGTGCGTGCACATGAGCAGGCACATGCGGCTGTGGGTGGGCAATATGCGAGTAGCCCTACTTACACTTATCAGCGTGGTCCTGATGGGGTTAGCTATGCCGTAGGTGGAGAGGTTCAAATCGACACTAGCCCCATTCCCGGGGACCCTGAGGCGACCTTGCGAAAGGCTGAGCAAATTGCTCGTGCGGCTAGCGCTCCAGCTGAACCTTCCGGGCAGGATCGTGCTGTGGCTGCACAGGCTGCCAAAATGGCTCAACAGGCTCGTGTAGAAATCAGTCAAAAGGTTAGCGAAAGGTTAGTTGAGCAACCTCAGGATAAAGAAGTTGTAGCACAAGAAGCTGCGTCCGCGGCACCCGCGCGTCAATCAGAGGCTACTGAAAATCGTGAAAAAGAGAAATCTGATGAGAAGTCTCTTGAGGATCAGGAGTTGCAATCACAGCGACAAGCTGAGCGTACGCGTCTGCTGACAGAGGTGCGGCAAAAAAAATCTCAAGACTAATCTTCGTCTGCTTGAGATTAATAGCTATCAATCTGCGTCAGGTGTGGGGCGACTTTTGGATAAAACCGTTTAAGCCATCTTTTCCCTTGACCCCCTCGGAGGCGCTCCCTATAATGCGCCTCCTCGCTAATCCGCTGGATTGGTAGAGTTGTCGTCGCGGGGTGGAGCAGCTTGGTAGCTCGTCGGGCTCATAACCCGAAGGTCGTTGGTTCAAATCCAGCCCCCGCAACCAAGATTTTAAATTGTTGTTCAGGCAACAATTGCGTTAAAAAGCCCCTTATGGGGCTTTTTCGTTTGTTGTTAAGCCTGTGTTACGGGTTTGGCCTATTACCTAAGTGTTGATTTTCTGGAATGGGCCTTGTGCCCATTTTTTGTTTTTTTGGTTGTAATTTTGATGAGGTTTTCATGGCATCTAAACAGGATCAGCTGCAGGCGCTTTTGGCTCCAGTAATTGAGTCCATGGGATGCGAACTTTGGGGGTTGGAATATCTCACTCAGGGTCGTTTTTCTACACTGCGAATTTATATTGATGGCCCTAATGGCGTTTCATTGGAAGAGTGCGAAAAAGTTAGTCGGCAAATTAGTAGTGTGATGGACGTTGAAGATCCGATTGATGGTGAATACACCCTTGAAGTGTCATCACCGGGATTGGATAGAACATTGTTTTCCCTTGCGCATTATCAACGTTATGTGGGTGAAGTGGTTAGCGGCAAATTGCGATCGCCCATAGAAGGTCGTCGTCGATTTAAAGCAGAAATTCGCGCAGTTGAAAACGATCTAGTAGTAATGCTGTTGGATAATAAGGAAATTAAAGTTCCTTTCACAGCAATTGATAAGGCTAATCTCGTACCGCGTTATGATGAACTATTGCGTGGTGTGGATTCGCAAAGTATTGATGAATAGATTTTAGCTATTTCTGGTGAATTCTATTGTTTAATAGAAATTCTGACATTGACTGACGCATTATTTAAACCTAATTGCGTGAAGGAATTAACAGAGGCAAACAGATGAACAAAGAAATCTTGTTAGTTGCAGATGCGGTATCCAACGAAAAAGGTGTGGATAAAGAGCTTATTTTCCAAGCAATCGAAATTGCATTGGCGACAGCAACTAAAAAACGTTTCGATGAAGATTCCAATGTAACCGTCAGCATTAATCGTGCAACCGGTGATTATGAAACCTGGCGTAGTTGGTTAGTGGTTGCAGATGATGTGCTCGCTGAGTTGGGCACACAATTTACAACCGAAGAAGCTCACGAAAAGGATCCCTCATTAAAAGTGGGTGATACTTATAACGAAAAAATTGAAAACGCCGAGTTTGGGCGTATTGCTGCCCAAACTGCAAAACAAGTGATAGTGCAAAAAGTTCGCGAAGCCGAACGTGCTCACATGGTGGATGAGTACCGTGATCGTTTGGGCGAATTAGTTAACGGCACTGTTAAAAAAGTGACACGCGATAGCATTATTGTTGATCTTGGCAACAATGCCGAAGCTATATTGCCGCGAGAGAATTTAATTGGTCGTGAAATTTTCCGTTTGGGTGATCGTATCCGTGCATTGTTGTTGGAAATTCGCAATGAAGCACGCGGACCACAATTGTTATTGAGTCGTTCGCATTCACAAATGTTGGTTGAGCTGTTCAAAATTGAAGTGCCCGAAATTTCTGAAGAAATTATCGAGATTAAAGGCGCTGCGCGTGATCCGGGTTTGCGTGCGAAAATTGCTGTTAAAACCAACGATGGCCGTATTGACCCTGTGGGGGCTTGTGTGGGCATGCGTGGTTCGCGTGTTCAGGCTGTTTCCAACGAGTTGGGTGGTGAGCGTGTCGATATAGTGTTGTGGGATGATAATCCTCCGCAATTTGTTATCAATGCTATGTCTCCAGCTGAAATTGAATCCATTGTGGTTGATGAAGATGCGCGTTCAATGGATCTGGCTGTTAATGAAGATAATCTTGCAATGGCAATCGGTCGTGGCGGTCAAAACGTACGTTTGGCAACGGAATTGACTGGTTGGACTATCAATGTGATGAGCGTAGCTGAGTGGCAGGCCAAGCAACAGGCCGAGTCGGGTAGCTACATCGAATTGTTTATGAATGCATTGGATGTTGACGAAGAT
Organism: Cellvibrio sp.; assembly: GCA_016712405.1. Classification (GTDB taxonomy): domain Bacteria; phylum Pseudomonadota; class Gammaproteobacteria; order Pseudomonadales; family Cellvibrionaceae; genus Cellvibrio. The sequence continues at coordinate 87,682 of JADJRD010000003.1, forward strand.
GTTGCCGGTGTGTTGGTGGAAGAAGGTTTCACAACATTGGAAGAAGTGGCTTACGTTCCATTGGATGAGATGTTGGCAATTGATGGCTTCGATGAGGACATCGCAGAAGAATTACGTGCACGTGCGAAAGATGCATTATTAACACGTGCATTGGCATCCGAAGAACGTTTGGAAGGCGCTGCTCCTGCAGAAGATTTATTGAATATGGAAGGTATGGATGCTGCTTTGGCACAAATACTGGCTAGTCGTGGCATTGTGACAATGGATGATTTGGCTGAGCAGTCAGTAGATGAATTAATCGATATTCAAGGTGTAGATGCAGAACGCGCTGCCGCACTGATTATGAAAGCGCGTGAACCCTGGTTTGCATAATGTGAATCATTAATAGCAAACAGGTAACAAGACTCCTCGAGGAAATAGAATGGCAGAAGTAACCATTAGCGAACTCGCCAAATCGATTGGCACCCCTGCAGAGCGTTTGCTAAAGCAAATGCAAGAAGCCGGATTGCCGCATAAATCGCTTGAAGCCAAAGTATCGGACGATGAGAAGCAGCGTTTGCTCTCTTATCTCAAGGCCAGCCATGGCGAAGCGACACAAGAACCCAAGAAAATTACCTTGCAGCGAAAAACCACCACCACTATTAAAACTGGTTCGGGTGCTGCGAAAAAAACCGTTAACGTAGAAGTTCGTAAAAAAAGAACTTACGTCAAGCGCGAAGATGAAGCCAATGATTTGGATGAAAATATTGACACTCCAGATATTGAACCAATCGCAGAGGAAGTGGTTGAGGTCAAAGTTGTTGAGGTTGAAAAACAACCCGAGCCTCTGGTTGAAGAAGTTGTTGCAGAAGAAATAAAAACTGAAACAGCCGAGTCAGAAATCATCAGTGCGCCTCCATCGCATCGCATGTCGTTCACTGATGGCATTGAAGAAAAGCGTCGTGCCGCAATTGAGCGTCGTCAAGCAGAAGAGGCGCAGCGCCAAGCTGAAGCCAAAGCGCGTGAAGAAGCTAAACAAAAAGCTGACAAATCTCGCCCTAAACGCAATGACCAAACCTGCAGAGCGTACGGAGCAGCCTACCGAGCGTGCTGCAAATGAGCGTTCTGGTAACGACAGACCTAAGCCTGGTGCGCCAAACCTGCTGGCGGTAATCGCGGTAAGCTCGCTCCCGTAACGCCAATTGCGCCACCCGCAATGAAAGAAGACACCAAACACGGTGGCAAGAAAACACATAAGCGCGAAGATTTTGAAGAAGAGGAAGAATCGGGCAAGCGTGGTACTGCCAAAGCGGTGAAAAAAGGTGCACCTGCGGCCTCGAAAAAGTCGACCAAAATTGATCTATTGGCATTTGTTGATGAAGAGACAGAAGATAGCGATGTATTAGCTCGTCGATCTCACATCCGTGCGCACCATAAAAAAACTAACAAACACGCCTTTAAAAAGCCGACCACTCAAATCATTCATGAGGTGGATGTTCCAGAGCATATTCTGGTTTCTGAATTAGCTCAGCGGTTAACGATTAAAGTTAATGAATTGATCAAGCGCCTGATGAAAATGGGTGTAATGGCTTCAATGAACGAAGCCATTGATCAGGATACGGCAGTGTTAATCGTTGAAGAGTTAGGTCACAAGGCCAACTTGGTCAGTGAAGATGATATTGAGCATGCGCTGGAAAAATCGTTGGATCACCAAGGTGATGCCACGCCGCGCGCACCAGTTGTTACCGTAATGGGTCACGTTGATCATGGTAAAACATCCTTGCTGGATTATATTCGCCAAGCCAAAGTGGCTGCAGGTGAAGCAGGTGGAATTACCCAGCATATTGGTGCTTACCGTGTAACCACAAGTCGCGGTGAAATCACCTTTTTGGATACGCCCGGTCACGCTGCATTTACTGCAATGCGTGCTCGTGGTGCCAAAGCGACTGACGTCGTCATTTTGGTGGTGGCAGCGGATGATGGTGTGATGCCGCAAACTGAAGAAGCCATTCAGCATGCGCGCGCCGCAGGTGTGCCAATCGTTGTGGCCATTAACAAATGCGATAAGCACAGTGCCGATCCGGATCGTGTCACCAATGAATTGGTCGTGAAGGGAGTTATCCCTGAAAATTACGGTGGTGATACACAATTTATTCAAGTTTCTGCTCATACAGGCCAGGGCATTGATGAATTACTGGAGGCCATTTCACTTCAAGCTGAAGTATTGGAATTACACGCGCTGGCCGATGCGCCTGCAAAAGGTGTGATCATCGAAGCCCGTGTGGATAAAGGTCGCGGCACAGTCGCAACCCTATTGGTTCAACAAGGGACTTTAAAGCACGGTGATTTGGTATTGGCTGGACAAACTTACGGTCGTGTTCGCGCCATGATGAACGAGCGTGGTGAGCAAGTGAAAGAAGCGGGCCCATCAACGCCTGTGGAAATCCTTGGTTTGGAAACTCCGCCGAGTGCTGGTGATGATTTTGCTGTATTGGATGATGAGCGCAAAGCGCGTGAAGTCGCCCAGTTCCGCACTGAAAAAGAACGCAAAGAAAAACTGGCTCGCTACCAAGCAGCCAAGTTGGAAAACATGTTTGCCCATATCGAAACGGGTCAGAAGAAAATTCTTGGCGTAGTGGTGAAGGCCGATGTACGCGGTTCTTTGGAGGCTATTCAAGCTTCATTGGCTGATATTGGGAATGATGAAGTTCAAGTGAACGTGATTTCATCCGGTATTGGTGGAATTACCGAAAACGATGTCAATCTGGCCTTAACCAGTGGCGCTATCATTCTTGGCTTTAATGTTCGCGCTGACGGTGCAACTCGTCGTTTGGCTGAATCTGAAGGTGTGGATATTCGCTACTACAGCATCATTTACAATCTGTTAGATGAAATCAAAGCAGCCTTAAGCGGTATGTTGGATCCAGAGCGCGTTGAAAATATTCTGGGTACTGCTGAAGTGCGTGAAGTCTTTAATTCACCAAAATTTGGTCAAGTTGCCGGTTGTATGGTGGTGGATGGTACGGTTCATCGCAATAAACCTATCCGTGTATTGCGTGATAACGTGGTGATATTTACCGGTGAACTGGAATCTTTGCGTCGCTTTAAAGATGACGTATCCGAAGTTCGCAATGGTTTTGACTGCGGTATCGGCGTGAAGAATTACGATGTAAAAATTGGCGATCAAATCGAAGTCTTTGAAATCAAAGAAGTCGCGCGTTCACTGTAATAGTGTGGTTGTCATAAAAGTTTGAGAGGTTAACTGGCGCATGCCAAGAGAGTTTTTTCGTTCGGATCGGGTATCGGATGCCATTCAGCGTCTCTTGGGGCAGATAATTCCCCAGGAGGTTCGCGATCCACGTGTTGGCATGGTCAACATTAATCAGGTGACTGTGTCGCGCGATATGGCCTATGCCAAAATTTATGTCACCTTTGTAGGTGATGATGAGGCCGCCAGTTTGCAAGCGGTCAGTATCCTGAACAAAGCCAGCGGTTTTTTGCGGGGTTTTGTTGCCAAAGAACTGGATATGCGCACTGTGCCCAAGTTGCAATTTTTTACGATAAAACAGCCATTCGCGGTCAGGAAATTTCTTCCTTGATTGATCGCGCCTTGGCTGAAGATAAGTTGCATCCTCAGGATGACAGCTCGTCACAGGGTTAATCATGCGAAAGCGAAAAGGCCGTCCGGTGGACGGTGTGTTGTTGCTAAATAAGCCAGCAGGCATGACGTCCAACCAAGCTCTTCAGCGCGCCAAACGATTATTTTTTGTAGAGAAAGCGGGTCATACGGGCAGTCTTGATCCCATGGCTACGGGTGTTTTGCCTCTGTGTTTTGGTGAGGCCACCAAGTTTTCGCAATTTTTGCTGGATGCTGACAAAGCCTATCGCACTACCGTTTGTTTGGGGGTGGTCACTGATACTTGTGATGCAGAAGGTGAAATCATTGAACAAACGTCTGCAGAATTGGTGACACAAGCACAGATTGAAAAAGCGCTGGAAAATTTTCGCGGTGTCATCCAACAAGTTCCGCCTATGTATTCCGCGCTCAAGCGCGATGGACAACCTTTGTATAAGTTGGCCAGGCAAGGTGTTGAAGTTGAACGCGAAGCGCGGCAGGTTGAAATTTTTGAGTTGACCCTTCTGGATTTTCGTCCCGGCACCCAAGCTGAAGTTGATCTGGATGTACATTGCTCCAAAGGGACTTACATTCGCTCGATTGCGCATGATCTGGGGCAGTCACTGGGTTGCGGTGGTCATGTGCGTAAACTCCATAGATCTGCCTCCGGTGCTTTTTCGGAAGGACAATGTGTGAGCCTGGATGAGCTGCAGCAAGTCTTTGATAGCGGTGGTTATGAATCGCTGGATCAAGTCTTGCAACCAGCGGATTCGCCAGTGGCGAGTTTGCCGGCGTTGGATCTGCCGCCAGACTCTGCCCATTACTTTCGTCTAGGTAACCCGGTGATGGATATGCAGGTCTACCGCATTGCTGATCAAGGTGATATTGTGCGCGTCTTTTGTGCAGAAACCGATCAATCCGCACGGCGGTTTTTAGGTTTGGGTGAAGTGACAGATGATGGTCGCGTTGCCCCGAAACGAATTATTGCCAACACTGTATAACAGGTTTGGCTCAGAATTTATCTCTGCGTCAGGGATAAAATACCGGTGAAGATGCTTGCATTCTTCATCACAACCCACCTGTAAATGTGCGCGGGCGGGCTGTAATCAGTTGGCACATTAATGAGGAAACTATCATGGCACTGAGTGCTCAAGAAAAAGCAGCAATCGTTAAAGAATACCAACAAGCCGAAGGCGATACCGGTTCACCGGAAGTGCAAGTGGCGTTGTTGACTATCAACATTAACAAGTTGCAAGAACATTTTGCTGCACATAAGGCAGATCACCATTCACGTCGTGGCTTAATCCGTATGGTTAACTCACGTCGTAAATTGTTGGACTACCTGAAAGCCAAAAATAGCGATCGTTATTCTGCGTTGATTAAAAGACTCGGTCTGCGTCGTTAAGTGTTATCACTGCCCGCCTCGGCGGGCAGTTTTATTTTTAGAATTTTATTTTTGAGATGTGTGCTCGATGAATACTTCTCAAAATAAATTTATCGTCATTCCTGCGAAGGCAGGAATCCAGCGGTGTTATCGAGTAAATGGATCCCTGCCTGCGCAGGGATGACGAACCTGAACTCAACAATGTTTTTTAATTTAATTGAACAAGAAAGGATAAAAGAGTGAATCCGATTATCAAAAAATTTCAGTACGGTAATCAAACCGTTACTTTGGAAACTGGCCGCATTGCTCGTCAAGCAACAGGTGCCGTATTAGCCACTATGGGCGAAGTCTCTGTGTTGTGTACTGTTGTTGGCGCGAAGGACGCCAAAGCAGGTCAAGATTTTTTCCCGCTCTCTGTACACTATCAAGAAAAATCTTATGCCGCTGGTCGTATCCCCGGTGGTTATTTCAAGCGTGAAGGTCGTCCGTCAGAAAAAGAAACTTTAACTTCACGTTTAATTGATCGTCCTATACGTCCATTATTTCCTGAGGGTTTTCTAAACGAAGTACAAGTAATTTGTACTGTCGTTTCTACCGATAAAAAATACGATCCCGATATAGTTGCTATGATCGGTACATCCGCCGCCTTATCTATTTCCGGTATTCCATTTAATGGCCCTATCGGTGGCGCACGTGTCGGATACACTGCAGAGACAGGCTATATTTTGAATCCAAGCTATGAAGAGTTGGCAACATCAGAATTAGACATGGTGGTTGCCGGTACTAAAGATGCTGTGCTGATGGTGGAATCAGAAGCAAAAGAATTACCTGAAGATATTATGTTGGGTGCTGTGCTTTTTGCTCATCAGGAAATGCAAGCAGTTGTACAAGCTTGTACTGAATTGGCGCGCGATGCAGGCAAATCGCGTTGGGATTGGCAACCGGCTCCAGTCAATACCGCATTGAAAGAAGCTGTTGCCAATTTCTCAGGTCAAGGCATTGGCGATGCATATCGTATTACTGATAAAGCACAACGTTATGACCGTTTAAGTGAATTGCGTAGTCAAGCAGTCACAGAGTTGGCAACAGAAGCGACTGGCTTCTCTTCTGATGACGTGAAAGCGGAATTTGGTAACTATGAATATCGTTTGGTGCGTTCACGTATTGTGGCGAAAGAGCCACGTATCGATGGCCGCGATAACAAAACGGTACGCCCGATTCGTGTTGAAGTCGGCGTATTAGGCAAGGCTCATGGTTCTGCTTTGTTTACTCGCGGTGAAACCCAGGCATTGGTTGTAGCAACACTGGGCAATGCACGCGATGTACAAGTGATTGACTTCCTCGAAGGCGAGAAAAAAGAATCTTTCATGCTGCACTACAACTTCCCACCTTTCTCTGTGGGTGAGTGTGGTCGCATGGGTTCAACCGGTCGTCGTGAAATTGGTCATGGTCGTTTGGCAAAACGCGGTGTTCAAGCAGTATTGCCAGCAGAAGCCGATTTCCCTTACACCTTGCGTGTCGTTAGTGAAATTACTGAATCCAACGGTTCAAGTTCAATGGCATCTGTTTGTGGTTCAAGCTTGGCATTGATGGATGCCGGTGTTCCTCTGAAAGCGCCTGTTGCTGGTATTGCTATGGGCTTGGTTAAAGAAGGCGATCAATTCGCTGTTCTTACCGACATCCTGGGTGATGAAGATCATTTGGGCGATATGGATTTCAAAGTGGCCGGTACTACTAGCGGTGTGACTGCACTGCAAATGGATATCAAAATAGAAGGCATCACTGAAGAAATTATGGAGATTGCATTGGAGCAAGCGTTGGCTGCGCGTCTGCATATTCTCGGTGAAATGAATAAAGTATTGGGCACTTCACGTAATGTAGTCAGTGACAATGCGCCGCGTTTTGAAACTATCAAAATTCATCCGGATAAAATTCGCGACATCATCGGTAAAGGTGGTGCGACTATTCGTGCTATTACCGAAGAAACCAATTCATCAATTGATATTGATGACAGCGGTACAGTGAAAATTTATGCGAATGACAATGAATCTTTGCAAGCTGCCTTGTTGCGCGTGCAAAGCATTGTTGCCGAAGCAGAAGTGGGCGCAATTTACGAAGGCACAGTTGTGCGTATCGTTGATTTTGGTGCGTTCGTAAACTTCCTGCCTGGCAAAGACGGCTTGGTACATATTTCACAAATTTCTGACGAGCGTGTTGCCAATGTCAGCGATTATTTGAAAGAAGGCCAAATCGTTAAAGTTAAGTGTTTGGATGTTGATCAGCGCGGTCGTATTAAGCTGTCAATCAAAGAGGCAACGGCTGATGCTAATTCACAATCTTCCTCTGAATCTGCTGAAGTTGTGGTAGAGCAAGAGTAAAATAGTGTTGATCCTGTGAAAGCCCGCTATCCAGCGGGCTTTTTTTTGGGTTTACTAGTGGCTTGTATTTTTGTCTTAACTAGAGTCTTAATCAATGGCTTTTTGTCGGTTCATCGTTTGGGTTTCTGCTTTTTTGTTTGTCGGCCAGGTTCTCGCAGTTGAACAGGCTGCTACACCAATTATTATTCCCAAAATGACGTCTTACGATATTAATCATGAAGATTATTACTTTTCGAAACTCCTGGATTTGGCATTAAGCAAAACCCTGTCGACCTATGGCCCCTATGAAATACAAGAGCCGGTAAACTGGACTGCCGATAAGCGTTTACGTATCGCCCTGAGTAAAGGTGAAATTGATGTCTTATGGTCGACAACATCTGCAGAGCTTGAGCAGGAAATGCTGCCCATCAAAATTTCATTGTTAAAAGAAATGAACAATTATCGGGTTCTTATTATCCGCCCTGAAGATCAGACCGCTTTCTCGCAAGTTAAAAATCTGAAGGATCTGCGCAAATTTCGCGGTGGAATGAACTCGCAATGGGTTGATGCAATGGTGATGGAGCAAAATCAATTGCCACAGATTTATGCAGTGGGTTATGGAAAATTTTTCAAAATGTTAGCCGCCAAACGTTTTGACTATTTTTCACGTGGAATCTACCAGGTGCAAACCGAAGTCAACTTCTACCCAGAGTTAAAATTAGCGATCGAGCGAGATCTATTGCTGCACTACAACAATGAATTTTATTTTTTTGTGCAAAAAGAAAACGCTGCTTTGGCTTCTCGTATAGAATCGGGTTTAAAAATAGCGCTGGAAGATGGAAGTTTTGATCAATTATTTAATAGTATTCCGCGTTATCAATGGGCGTTAGATGAGTTAAAGAATGGAGCGCGGCGAGTTATTGATTTATCTTCACCTGCGTCTTCATCTGAGATGCCCAGATAGTCCTTTTTCAATCGCGAAAGAATAATTGCTTAGTTTGATGGGTTTGTATCATGGCATCCGACGATGAGTTTTAACATGATTAGTCCCTCTTTTGATTGGTTTGAAACAAGCGCTGCTTGTCACGTTCCCAATCACGTTCTTTTTCGGTTTGACGTTTGTCGTGTTGTTGTTTGCCTTTTGCTAAAGCGACTTCGCATTTGACTATGTGATTTTTCCAATAGAGTGCGGTACACACAACCGTGTAACCTTTTTGTTCTTTGGCTTCTTGCAGTCGATTGATTTGACGGCGATGCATTAATAATTTGCGTGTGCGATAAGGGTCAGTCACAAAATGAGTAGAGGCACTGGCCAGTGGTTGAATTTGTGCGGCCTGTAGCCATGCCTCATCATTTTGAAGATTACATAGGTGTCAGTAATTTGCCCTTTGCCGGCACGCAAGCTTTTGATTTCCCAGCCAGTGAGAGCGATGCCGGCTTCAATGCGTTCAAATAATTCAAAATCGAATTTGGCTTTTTTATTCAATGCAATAGTGTTGCTGTTTTGTTTGGGCTTTTTACTGGCCATGGGGTGTCGATAATCCTGTGGTAAATCCGGCGGCCATTATAACGATAAAATCGTTTAGAATTGCGGGCTTTAATAAACACCCTCTCCCCAACTCTCACCCATTAAGGAAGAGGGGGGTCACCAGAAGGTATTTACATGCAAACAGTCACCGCCAGCGCATTGGTCGCTTATTCCTCGCAACAGATGTTTGATCTGGTCAACGATGTAGAGGCTTATCCGCAATTTATGCCGGGTTGTGTCGGGGCGAGAATATTGCTTAAAGGGGATGGCTGGGTAGAAGCAGAACTGCGTTTACACAAATCGGGATTCAATCAATCCTTCACCACTCGAAATCAGTTAAGTCCGCCAGGACTCATCCATATGCAATTACTTGATGGGCCCTTCTCGCATCTTGAAGGATTTTGGCGATTCAAGTCCTTGAGTGAACTGGCTTGTAAGGTTGAATTTGAGTTGAACTTTGAATTACAAAATCGCTTTCTACAAATGGCTACAGGTAAAATGTTTGCCAGCATTAGCCAGCAACAGGTGGACGCAGTGTGTCGACGAGCTGAGGCGATTTATTCTGTTTAGTGGATGAGGTGTGTATGGCAGATTTTGATCTGATAATGGTAGAGGTGGCCTATGCCCTACCGCACAAACAAAAAATTGTCAGTCTATTGGTGAAGCCTGGAACAACAGCGATTGAGGCTGTGCGAGGTTCAGGCATTCAGGCACAGTTTCCTGAGTTGGATATAGAGGCATCCAAAATGGGGATTTTTGGTCAATCGCTTGGTACCAAAGGCTTGGAAACTGCCGATAAACATGTGCTGCATCAAGGGGATAGGGTTGAAATCTATCGCCCCCTTTCGTCTGACCCTAAAGAAGCCCGCCGCAAACGCGCAGACAAGGAAATACCGAAAAGCTAATTGTCAAAATTGCACTACACTCAGTTCATATCACTAGAGACGGATCGAGAGTAGGCAGCTTGTTAATCCATAAAAATTTCTTGATAACATTTGCGATGTTAGCGGCTTTGTTGACGCTGATGATTGGTTGTTTGTGTTATATCGACCTTGCGAGGGTAGAGTCTGCTTGGAAGCGGGATATAGACGTTCTCTCATTCAAGCAATCCAATCAGTGGCAGCTAAAACAAAATCAACTGGCACAAGAGTTATCAACTGCTGTTCAGCCCTTATTGATGGATGCTGCTTTGTTGCAATCCATTAAAACGCTCGGGCATTCGTTGCGTGAAAACCCATCGGTCACTATTCAAAACCAGTTGGAATACAGCAAGGTTTATAGCGTATTGGGTGGCTATTGGTCGCCATTGCAAACTAAAAATGTCAGTGAATTAACGCTTCATTTTGCGTCAGGTTCCAGTATCTCTTTTTTAAAAAATCGAGTGCCTTCTGCTGATCGTGCAGGTGGTACAGGCGATGAGTTGACTGAGGTGCTTAACACGGGAACGACTCGCTTATCGTTTAGTCTTTCGCGACAGGGCGCGGTTTATAAGATCCTGGTGCCCATCGAACAAGATCAAACTCCCTTGGCCGTTCTCGAATTGAATAGTTTGTTGGATGTGGAATCCAGCGCGGCTGTGTTACTGCATAAACATTTGGTTGAGGTATTGGTTTGGGATCAGGTGCGGAAACAAATGCACCCATCAATTATTGGCGACTGGCGATTGAATTCGGCGTCTGAACCCATTGCCAGTTGGTGGCAACAAGGATTAATTGCAACAGAAAAACCTCCGCAAATTCTTCAAATGTCGGATGCTAAATTTTTAGTGACCTGGATTGATCATTCCCGACGTCAAATGGCCCTGCTGATATGGAGTGATATCACCGCAGAATATAAAAGTTACCAAAAAGATCGATACACACATCTAATCCAATGGTTATTTATCTGGATAATATTGTTGCTGGTGCTTTATTTCACATTCCGCTGGCTGCAAAAAAAGCAAACAGGATTAATCGATCATTATCAGGCGTTGATGGCCGTTGAGCATCAGGATCTGGATCAAACTCATGCGCGACTATCTTTAGCTTTGCGTTCCAGTAATTCCGGTTTTTGGGAATGGAATATTGTGACTAATCGCATTCGTTTTTCACCTGAGTGGCGAGAATTGCTTTGTTTGCCGTCTGGTGAAAATGAAATGGATGTCGTGGATTGGTTGGCAGTGCTCGACCCCAATCATCGTCAGAGTCATCATCAGGACATGATGAATCACATTAAAAGGGCTGACGCCCATGTTTGAAAACGAATATCGGGTAAAAACGGGCGATGGTGGTTTTCGATGGATTCTATCGCGTGGAAAAGTGATAGAGCGTGATGCTAGCGGGCGAGCTTTATTAATTATTGGGTTTTATACGGATATCAGTGATAAGAAAAATACAGAAATTATAAGTATTCGGCAGCAGGCTGCACTGCAAGTATTAAATGAAATCACATCATTACCGGTGAGTGATGTTGAAGAACAATTAAAACGAGCCTTGTTATTGGCGACAAAATTTTTAGGTGTCACTCGATCAGGTATAAGTGATATTCGTAAACAGGAATATCGGTTGCGAGTATCAGTGGATGTTCAGGAAAAAAAATCTTCCCCATCATTGCTGTCTCTGGAAAATAACTATTGTAGTTTGGTGATGGCCTTAGAGAAATGTTTTGCTGAGGATAATATCGGGCAATCTGTGCATTGCCGACACCCGGCTTTTTTGAAGGAGGGGTATGAGTCCTATATTGGAGCCCCGATTCATATTTTGGGCGTGAATCAAGGGACATTGTTTTTTACCGCACCTAAAAGTCGGGGGCGACAATTTGATCAATTGGAAATTGATTTTGTACAGTTGTTGGCGCGTTGGGCATCGGCGGTAATAGATCGTGCGCAAAGGGATGAAGAAAAGAAAATTATAATAGAGCGCTTTAAAAAGCTGTCAGAACATTTGCCAGGATTTCTCTATCAATTTCAATTGAAACCAGATGGTTCCACTTTCTATCCCTATGCAAGCCCAGGAATTAGCAGTATTTATGGTGTGACGGCTGAAGAAGTATCAGAGTCTGCAGAAACGCTAATGGAAAAAATTCATCCTGATGATTTGGGGTGGATAGCCGAAACGGTTTCCTATTCGGCAACCAATTTAACACCTTGGGTTGCCACCGTCAGAGTCAACAATCCTAATCGTGGAATGCTCTGGACGCACGTTCAATCAATTCCTGAAAAATTAGAAGATGGTAGTGTGCTTTGGCACGGTTATGTTTCTGATATTACGTCATTAAAAAATGCTGAAATAAAATTGGAACGCTCCAATGTGATGCATCAGGCTATTTTGGATGCGGCCAGTGTGTCAATCATCACTACTGATACCAATGGCATTATAAAAACGTTTAACCGTGGTGCCGAAATTATGTTGGGTTACAAGGCGGATGAGGTGGTCGATAAAAAAACACCTACGATTTTTCATCTGCCGGTGGAAATGGAAGCAAAAGCAGTCGCCTTATCAAAAGACTTTGGCGTTGCCATATCGCCGGGAATTGAACTTTTTGTATTGAAAGCCAAAAAAGGAATTGATGATGAAAATGAATGGACTTATCTGCGAAAAAGTGGCGATAGAATTCCTGTCGCGTTAACCGTTTCGGCGTTACGAAATAAATTTGGTGATATTAATGGATATTTAAGCATCGCGAGAGATATTAGCGAGCTAAAAAGAATTGATAAGTTAAAAAATGAATTTGTGTCTACTGTCAGTCATGAATTACGTACGCCGCTGACGTCAATTAGTGGTGCCTTGGGTATTGTCAATAACGGCCTTGCCGGTCAATTACCGGAGCCGGTGAAAAATCTGGTTTCTATTGCGCACAATAATTCTCTGCGATTGATTTATCTGGTTAATGATTTGTTGGACATGGAAAAGCTATTGGCTGGGAAAATGAATTTCAATTTTCAATTGCATTCAATAAAAGATATAACTCAAAAATCTATCGAAGCAAATGCAGCATTTGCACAGCAATTTAATGTCATCTATGAGCTGGATACTAATGCAATAGACACGAAGGTGAATGTCGATGCACAGCGTTTGCAACAAGTGATAACGAATTTTTTATCCAATGCTGCAAAATTTTCCCCTGAAAACTCTAAAGTGATGATTGATATTCAGCCTTATCAGGGAAGAGTCAGGGTGAAGGTTGTAGATAAGGGAGCGGGAATACCAGAAGAGTTTCGTGATCGAATTTTCCAGAAATTTTCTCAGGCTGACTCGTCAGACTCTCGGCAAAAAGGGGGGACGGGTTTGGGCTTGGCAATTTGTAAAGAGATGATTGAGCACATGGAAGGCAGTATTGGTTTTCAATCTGTTGTGGGTGAAGGTTCCGAGTTTTATTTCGATTTACCCATTGCGTTAGAGCCATTATCAGAAGCTTCCGTCTTGCCTAAAAAGAAATCCATTTTGGTTGTGGAAGATGATCAAGAGTTTTCTGCGTATGTCAAATTGTTATTTGAGCAGAAAGGCTTCGTTGTGGATCAAGCATTTAACGGCAACCAAGCCTTCGATTGTTTGGAAGAAAAAAAATACGATTTAATCTCGCTGGATTTAATTTTACCAGACATGAATGGCATTGAAATTCTGAAAGATATTCGAAGCCGAGAGGAATCACTAGGCCAATTACACAATCCATTGCCTGTTGTCATTATTTCGGTTGATCCGGAACAAGGAAAAACGAAACTCACTGAATCACTGCAGTCAGGAAAAGGAATCTACTGGATTAAAAAGCCCATGGTCGAAGGCGAACCCTTTTTGACGGTTGATTATGCGTTAATGTTGTTTGCCGAAAATAAAGTTCGAATCACATAAAGCGTAGATGAACATTTTGTTGATTTACACATTGGAGTAAAAGTTATGACTAAACCTTTGGTGCGTATTCTGTACGTTGAAGACGATCCGGATATTCAGCAGATAGCCGTTATGGTGTTGGAATCTCTTTCTGGATTTACAGTGGCGGCGTGTTCGTCAGGAAATGAAGCCTTGGCGCGAGCGGTTGAATTTAATCCGGATCTTATGTTGTTGGATGTCATGATGCCGGGAATTGATGGGCCTGAAACTCTGCGAGAATTGCGAAAATTTCCTGAGTTGGTGAATACGCCGGCAGTTTTTATGACAGCTAAGGTTCAGCCGCAAGAAGTGCAAGAATATCTTGCCATGGGTGCGCTGGCCGTTATCGCAAAACCGTTTGATCCTATGACGCTTGCTGATGAGTTGAGGTCCATTTGGGATAAGAATCAATGACATCCACCGGATTGCCATCGCTCACAATCCGGGATTATTAGCGGTCGGGTTAGCTATCACCGAAGCAGGCGTTTATTTTCCCGTCCAAAGCGCATCTAAATTTTTAAATCCCCAATCTTCAGCTGATTCCCGGCCGATGATTTTTTCTTTGCCTACCAATAGCGAGAGATCGATCGTTTCTTGAATGATGGGTGATTTGGTTTTGGCGGAAAAAAATAGTTTTACTTTAGGTGTTAATAAAGACGTTCCTTGTTCCACTACAATTCCGAGGCGACCTGATTCCAATTTCACTAAAGAACCGGTGGGATAAATTCCGACGGTTTTCACAAATGCTTGAAAAACCATCTCGTCAAAATGTCCTTTGCTCCATTCGGCCATTTTGCGAATAGATTCTGCAGGCGACCAACCTTTTTTGTAGGGTCTGTCTGATGTGATTGCATCATAAACATCACACACGGCGCCCATTTTGGCATAAAGACTAATGTGCTCTCCTTTTAGTCCATGCGGATAACCTGTGCCGTCCATTTTTTCGTGATGGTGCAAAACCACATCCATTACCATCGCGCTCACATCGCTACCTTCCATTAAGACTTTTGCACCAATTTCCGGGTGTGATTTTATGGTGACGAATTCTTCATCGGTGAGTTTGCCGGGCTTATTTAAAATTTTATCGGGTATGCCCATTTTGCCAAGATCATGCAGTAAACCCGCAAGCCCGGCATCGCGTACAGATTCCTCGGGTAAATTCAATTGGCGTGCTAGAGCGATCATCAGTGCGCAGACGGCAACTGAATGCATGTAAGTATATTCATCGGCCGTTTTTAATCGCGCAAGACTGATAATGGCGTGTGCATTACGCATGACAGAATCAGAAATTTCTTCCACTAACTCTCTCGCGGCGCCGACTTCAACGGCTTTACCCAGACGCGCATCATTGAACATGGATATCACTGCCGTTTTGGATTTTTCACAGAGTTTTGCGGCTTGTTTAACTTCTTGATCCAAACTGATTTTTTCAATTTTTTTAGCAGAAGTTGCTAATTTGAGTAGGTATTCAGTTGCTTGATCGACTTCTTCTTTCAGTCGAGAAACGCGGTTTTCATCAGCGTCAGCACCGAGATCGGTATCAATCCAGAGTTCTTTAATACCGCTGCTGATGATGGTTTGCAGGTCTTTTTCATCTGTCAGTAAAAACTTGGTTTTCCAGAATGGATGCTCCATCCATGAACCACAAAATTCACAGACGAACATTCCCAGTTTGAGGTCTTTTACGGCAATTCTTTTCAGCATTAATACAGTCTTTTTGAGGCATCAACCAGCGAGATGCGATCTTGTGAACGAAGTCTTCGATTGAGTATAGATGCTGTTTGATTAGTGGTAGGGATATTGCGCAATAAATTCGGGTAGCTTGTGGGCGGGCATAGGTTTTGCAAAATGGAATCCTTGACCATCTTCGCATCCACAGGCGATAAGTAGATGAACTTCTTTGGCGGATTCAATCCCTTCTGCAATGGTTTCAAGTGACAGCGCATCGGCCAGTTGGATGATCGTATTCACTATCGCGAGCGATCCCTTTTCATTGAGAATAGCGCTGACAAAACTTCGATCAATTTTCAATTGGTTAAGCGGGAAATTTCGCAAATAGGCGAGTGATGAATAGCCTGTACCGAAATCATCCAACGCAATACGAACACCTAAATTTCGCAATTCTTGCAATATAGTTTTGGCGGTATTTTTATCTTGAATCAGTAGCGATTCGGTAATCTCCAATTCCAATCGGTTTGGCGTAATTCCGCTGATTTCCAACGCGCGCTTGACTATGGATATGAGGCTGCCGTGACTGAATTGGGTGGCTGAAACGTTAACCGCTATGCGCCAAGACTCCGGCCATTGTGCAGCCAGTTTGCAGGACTCAATCAGCATCCAAGCACCCAAGGGGACAATCATGTTGGACTCTTCGGCCAAGGGAATAAATTCTAGTGGCGGGATCATGCCTTTTTCGGGGTGTTGCCAGCGCATCAAAGCTTCAAAACCAATAATTTGTTTGGTTTGCAAATGAATTTGTGGTTGTAAATAAATTTCAAATTGTTGCAGCTGTAAATCTGGAGACCAGTGAAAATTATTGTCGACCTTGTTGAGTAAAGCTTTGGTGTCAGGATTTTGCTCCAATAATTGTCGAATATCGTTGAGCAGGCTCATGCGTTTCTGAGCAGCGGCGGCCATACCTGATTCATAAAAACGAAAGGTGTTTCTGCCGGCAGATTTGGCGGCGTATAACGCCATGTCGGCATGTTTCAACAAGGTGTCAGAGGTGTCGCAGTGAATGGGTGAAACAGCGATGCCGATGCTGCAACTAATTTGTAAGCTAATAGAGTCGACATCAAATGAATGAGCAAAACAGTCAAGTAATCGTTGGGCAATGACATCCGCTCGTAAGATGGCCTCTTCACCGGTGCTGATCAGTGCAAATTCATCGCCCCCCAGTCTTGCCAGAAGGTCATTCTGTCGAATTTGTTGTTTGAGCCGATTAGCGACTGTCTGCAGCACTTTATCGCCAAACGCATGCCCCATGCCGTCGTTCAGCATTTTAAAATTATCGAGATCCAGTAACAGCAGAGCATAGGCGCTGTCGTTGGGATGAGTGGAGTCCTCAAGTAATGACAGGCGCGTTTTAAATTGATGACGATTGGCCAAGCCTGTGAGCGAATCAATGTTGGCCAAACGATTCATTTCCTGATTGGCTTCGCGTTCGCGGGTAATGTCCGAACCAACACCTCGCCAGCCAAGTAAATTTCCCTGTGTATCCATTAATGGTTTTGCGGTTAATTGCCACCAATGGAGGTTGTTGTTAATCATTAGCGGTACAGATAAATGTCGAAACGCTTTTTGCTGTTGAAAATGTTCTTTCAGGGCTTCAATGGCCAGGGTGGATTCCAAATGCTGTTCATCTGGAAGATGAGAAAATAAATTCAAAAATGAAGTTGAATGGATTTGATTGATATCCAAACCAAATAAGGTGGCTAATTTTGCTGAAGGGTTTTGCAGAACCCCTTTTTCATTTAACTCCCAAAGGCAATCGCTGGTGTGGGTTTCAAAATCATGCAGTAACAAACTGGTCAATTGCTGTTGCTGTTGGCTAGTTGCTTCTGCCATTAGACGAGCGCCAAAATTTTTGGCTTGCACTAAAACAGCGGCGCACACAATACATAGCATAAACGGCAAATAAAAAAATTAATAAGCTGTAGTAGACAGGCGTAAACAGAAATAAGGCCAGAATAATTTCAGCGCTGACTAATATGACAAAACAAAAAGCAGCGGCAGGAATAGTAGACAATGCAAAACTACTCGCGCAAATCATGCCGATCATAAGAATATAAATAATTTCTAATTGAAATGTATTGGCGTGCCCCATGGTAATGAGAGGTAGGGCGCCCCAAATTAATCCAGCCACTACAGAGTGTTGAATCGCCCGTTTCAGTGCTCGACTTGAAGATCGTGTGGGCGCTTTTCCTGATTGTTGCTTAAACCAACTGCGCAAGCCAATTGACATAACCGTGAAAAGACTAAAGCCCCAGAGGTACAGCACTGGCATCTGCTGTTCTTGGAATAAATAAAGAATGACCAGGATGTTGACGAGATTTGCGGTAATGGTGAGTGGTGCCAACGAAATAATCGCGCGTACTTGCTCGGCTCGAAAATAAGAGGCTGTTGTATCTTCGGCGCTATAGATAGAAAACCATCGTGTTAAACGATTGTTTAAAGAATGGAGCCAGCCTTGATTGGAGTTTACTAGCATGCCGCACCGGATTAAACCGGGCGCATCCCGGTCAAGTTAATGGGCTCGTTTTTCAGGAGGACAGCCCTGAAAAACGGCGATTTCATTAACTTCAAGCCTAGTTGACTCCGAGAGCTAGTCAAGCATTCCGAGGGTGATGTTGGTTATTGGTCTTCAGGAAGAGGGTTAGCTTTTTTGGCGTCTTCAACCATCTTTTCAAGATCCTTTGGCTTTGCAAAAAGACTGGAATCGGGGGTGTGATCCCCTTCAGTTTTAATCAGTTTGCCATCGGCGAAATACACGGTATAAAGGTGATGTTTAATATCGCCGGTAGAGCCTAATCGGGTTGAGTAGTGGTAGTCCCATCGATCTTCATCGAACATATTGGGTAACAGGCTGTTGCCAAGCACGTATCTAACCTGGTTTTTTGTCATGCCCAATTTTAAATTGGATACCATTTCAGTGGTGATAATGTGCCCTTGCTGAATGGGAACTTTGTGTGCACTGGGTATGAGGGAGCAACCTGATAAGGCAATGCTGATAAGACCGGAGAGCAAAAGGATTGGAGCAAATTTCATATCAGGGCTTCCACTGGTAAAAACGAACGCGGATAATACCCGAACCACAGGAATTGAGAAGGGTTGGGTGTGAATAATGGCTTCTGAAAATAACGAACTGCGCAAAGTCGGCCTTAAGGTAACTTTGCCTCGTGTAAAAATTCTGCAAATGCTTGAGTCTTCCCAACAGCATCATTTGAGTGCGGAAGAGGTCCATAAAGCCTTGAGTGAACAAGGCGACGATGTCGGGTTGGCAACGGTCTACAGGGTTTTGACTCAATTTGAATCTGCGGGTTTGGTTGTCAGACATAATTTTGATAGCGGTCACTCAGTGTTTGAAATTGCCCGTGGCGAACACCACGATCACATGGTGGATTTGGATAGCGGCAAAGTGATTGAGTTCCATAACGATGAGATAGAAAGTTTGCAGCGCAAAATCGCGGCTGAATATAGTTATGAATTAGTCGATCATAGTTTGGTTCTCTACGTAAACCTAAGGCTCGTTGATTATGGGGTCTTGCTGCCCCATTCCCTTTATCAACGCACCCCTGTTAATCTCGCCATTCGGCGAGGTTATACTTCGCGCCAATTAACGTTTTGAGGATTATAGGGTGCGCAAATCTGCAATTGTATTGGTGCTATTCCTGATGCTATGCGGCGCTTTAACCGCATGTGGTCAAAAAGGTCCGCTGTATTTGCCCGGGCCTGACACACCAAAAGAAAAACAGAAATAATTTGTGGGGCTCTGTTCCTGCATCAACATCATTTTTATCAAAAATCCGCGAGACAATTATGGAACATTTTACCCAGCGCAATAACGAACTTTTTGTTGAAGATATTCCGTTAAGTCGTGTTGCTGAGCGCTTTGGTACCCCAGCTTATGTTTATAGTCGAGCCGCGATTACGCAACAATATTTGTCCTACGCGAAAGCTCTGGGTGATCATCCCCGGGATGATTTGTTATGCCATCAAAGCCAATTCCAATTTAGCTATTTTAAATATTCTGGCCCGCCTGGGTGCTGGGTTCGATATTGTTTCTATGGGTGAGCTCGAGCGTGTGTTGCGTGCTGGTGGCAAACCTGATCGAATTGTATTTTCCGGTGTGGGAAAAACAGCGGAAGAAATTGCTCGCGCATTGCAAGTTGGTATTTTTTGTTTCAATGTCGAATCAGAAGCGGAACTGGAATTAATTTCAGTCGTTGCTTCCAATCTCAATAAAGTTGCGCAGATTTCATTGCGTGTGAATCCGGATGTGGATGCGCAAACCCATCCTTATATTTCAACCGGATTAAAAGAAAATAAATTTGGTATTGATATTAAACGAGCGCCTGCAGTTTATGCTCGTGCAAAAAATTTACCAGGTATTGTCATTAAAGGTGTGGATTGCCACATAGGTTCGCAATTAACACAGCTCACTCCATTTCTGGATGCGCTGGATCGTCTGTTGGTGTTAATCGATGAATTGGCTGCCGATGGCATAGTGATTTCACATCTGGATTTGGGCGGCGGTTTAGGTGTGACTTATAATCAGGAAACGCCTCCAGCCGTGGCAGACTATCTGTCTGCCATTAAACAAAAAGTGGCAGGTCGCGATTTGAAATTAATGTTTGAACCTGGCCGTTCAATTGTTGCCAATGCCGGAGCCTTGTTAACCAAAGTTTTGTTTTTAAAGCCCACAGAACACAAAAATTTTGCGATTGTGGATGCAGCGATGAACGACAATATTCGTCCATCACTTTATCAAGCCTGGCAAGCGGTTAAATCTGTTAAGTCGCATTCAGGCGAAGTGAAAACCTGGGATTTGGTGGGGCCAATTTGTGAAACCGGCGATTTTATTGCCAAGAACCGCGATTTGGCTTTGCAAGCGGGCGATTTACTGGCGATGATGTCAACAGGTGCTTATGGTTTTAGTATGAGTTCAAATTACAACACGCGTTGCCGGGCTGCTGAGATTATGGTGGATGGCGATCAAATGTTTGTTGTGCGTGAGCGCGAAACCTTTGAAGATTTAATTCGTGGTGAGAGTCTATTGCCGGAATAAACAATATGCGCATTAAATTTAGCAAAATGCATGGCCTGGGTAATGATTTCGTTGTGATTGATGCAATCAGCCAGAATGTGCGATTGAATCCGGAAAAAATTCGTTACATTGCCGACCGTCATTTTGGAGTCGGTTGCGATCAAATTTTATTGGTGGAGATTCCTGAATCATCTGCCGTGGATTTTCGTTATCGAATTTTCAATGCTGATGGTAGTGAGGTCGAAAATTGTGGGAACGGTGCTCGTTGTTTCGCACGGTTTGTGCGCGATCGAAAATTAACAGGGAAAAAAATAATTAAAGTTGAAACAGCTGGAGGAATCATTGAGCTCAATGTTAAAGACAATGAGCTAGTCAGTGTAAATATGGGTATTCCTCGATTGAATCCCGAGCAAATTCCGTTTGCCGGTGAAAATAAAGCTGCTATTGATCCTGCAATCACCTATCCTTTGAGTGTTGCGGGAAATCAATTGTTGATATCAGCGGTTTCTATGGGTAATCCGCACGCAGTTTTGTTGGTTGATCATGTAAAAACAGCCCAAGTAGAAGTGCTCGGGCCGCTAATTGAAAATCATCCACAATTTCCTGCGCGCGTAAATGCGGGCTTTATGCAAGTCTTGTCTAAAGACGAAATTAATTTACGCGTTTATGAGCGTGGTGCAGGTGAGACTTTGGCTTGTGGTACAGGTGCATGCGCTGCAGTAGTAGCGGGGCGATTGCGCGGATTATTAAATGAAAAAGTAAAAGTGAATTTGCCGGGTGGCAGTTTGCATATTGAATGGCGGGAGGAATCATCACCTGTGATCATGACCGGGCCCGCAGAATTTGTGTTTCATGGGCAGATAAAATTGTAGTTTATTCCCCCTCTCCCTAACCCTCTCCCACTAGGAGAGGGAACAGAGTTGACTTCGTAATGTAAAAAATTAGGGAGTCAGGTTCCTCCCCCTTGCCAAGGGGGAGGTTAGGAGGGGGTGAAAATTTTCCAAAAAAATAAATCAACAGGAAAACCTGTATGACCATTGATAAAAATAAACAAGCGACATTGGCTGATCCTCTTGAACCAGAGCAGATCGCGGCCTACTTGCGTGAGAACCCGGATTTTTTTATTAATCATCAAGATTTATTAGGTGATATGACTTTGCCGCACGAAACGGGTGCTGCGGTTTCGTTGGTCGAAAGGCAAGTCAGTATATTGCGTGAGCGCAATATGGATATGCGTCATCGTCTGAGCAAGTTATTAGATAATGCGCGTGAAAACGATAAATTATTTGATAAAACCAAACGGTTATTATTGTCGTTGCTCGAGTGTCAGGATTTCGGCGATATTATTGATGCGCTTTATTACAGTTTTGATAAAGAGTTTCATATTGATGCCACAAGTTTAATTTTATTTGGCAACCCTGACAAAATCCCCAGCAGCCAAGCGCGAGTAGTGCCATTGGCGCAAGCACGAGAATTTGTTGGTCCCTTGATTAAAAATAATCGTGCAATTTGTGGTGTGATTCCAAAAGAAGAAATAGAATTTTTATTCTTTGAACACGCTAAACGTGTGGCATCGGTTGCGGCTGTACCCTTGGTGCATGGTAGTGCCTTTGGCGTTTTGGCTATAGGCACAAAGATCCGCATTATTATCGTTCCAGTATGGGCACCTTGTTTTTGGGTTATATCGCAGAAGTGTTAAATCGTTTGTTGCCAAAATATTTGCCGCGCTAACTTCTGGAGTTTTTGGTATGGAAAAAAATGAGTTACCGTTTCAGAGTGCTATTCTGACTTTCCACGCCTATTTACAAAACGAAAAACAACTTTCGGCGCATACTCAATCCAATTACTTGCGTGATTTGCAAAAATTCCAACATATTTGTTTGCAGCAACAACGCGACAATTGGTCGTTGATTGATGCCAAATTTATTCGGCAGGCGGTTGCGTTTTTACATAGACAAGGTTTAAACGGTAAGAGTTTGCAGCGCTGGCTGTCAGCCTTGCGAAGTTTTTTTCAATTTTGTATTAAGCAATCTTGGCTGACCTACAATCCAGCAGAAGGCATAGCTGCTCCTAAGTCTGCAAAACATTTACCCAAAACATTGGACGTCGATCAAGCTGCGCAATTTGTTGAAGTGAAAGGTGATGATTTTATCGCTTATCGTGATCGTGCATTACTGGAGTTACTGTATTCCTCAGGTTTACGTCTGGCAGAAATTGTTAGCGTAAATCTCACTGATATTGACTTGCGAGAAGCTATGATCACAGTGACCGGTAAGGGTAACAAAACACGCAGTGTTCCTGTTGGTGGTGCCGCAGTTAAAGCGATCAATGAATGGTTAGAGCACCGAAATATTTTTGCAAGGCCGGAGGAGCTGGCCTTGTTTATTACGCAACGAGGTTCGCGTATTAGTCATCGTGCGGTGCAAGTGCGTTTGCAGCAGTTAAGCCTTGAACAGGGTATGGATAATCCCGTTCATCCACACATGCTGCGTCATTCTTTTGCGAGTCATATGTTGGAGTCTTCCGGTGATTTGCGTTTGGTACAAGAAATGTTAGGGCATGCCAACATCGCTACTACACAAATTTATACTCATTTAGACTTTCAGCATTTAGCAAAAGTCTATGATCAGTCTCATCCAAGAGCTAACCGCAAAAAAAATTAATCATTCTGCCAAAATTCATCAACGCTTAAATTCTTACGCAATAAAATTTGCCATTGAATATCCTTTCCTGGCTGATCAAAGTCAACGCAAGAGTGATCATCCCTGGTGTCCATAAACAAAGTAGATTGTAATTGTTCCTGGTGGAATATTAGCGTGGCTGAATCATAGTTTGTGTTATCCCAATCCAGACATACTTCTTGATGAGATCGTGTGACTAAAACTGTGCGAGTATTTTTTTGCAATTGCTGATTTGCAGAAGTCAGTGAAGTAGACTCTGCCTGAGTAAATATTTTTGTCGTTCCTTGGTAAATTTCTAATTTGGCAATATCGGTGTATGGCATAAACACACTGAAAAATTTTTCTGTTTTTGCGGCAGGGTGATCTAATTCTTTTGCATCAAAATATTGACTGTAGATTTTACCTTGTGTGTCAGTTATCAGTACCTGATATTGGCCGGATTTTTGTGGTGAGCTTTGTCGGTTAATTGGCAGCAGGCGTCGTAAAGTGATGGACTGGTCGCTGCTAATGCTTCCACTAATAAACCAATTGCGCTCAATGTTGGCAGATATTTTTTGTGAGTTAACCACTCTAAAGGCTTTGGATGGATTTTCTTCCAGATAATCTTGTGCTTTTTCATAAGAGTAATCAGAAACAAATTCGGGTGAGCAGTAACTCATCATGTCTCGATAGGAATTAGGTAAGCGAAGGCTAGTTAAATTTAGATTAATGCCAAGGCTGCCCATGCTGTTGGTGTTGTATGGGAATCGAGAGTCGAAATCTGTGGGGCCGCCGCAATTAATATGTTGTAAGCTAAAACTGTGTCCCAATTCGTGCAGCATGATTGAAAAATTCGGGTCGCGATCAGATCCTATGCCCGTTGTGCCGGGCCGAAATGCAATTCCTCCAAAGTCGTTAAAGTCGAGAAGGTCATAAACATCATCACTAAAAAAACCGTAGTAATGACTATTATCACCATCCAGAGTTTGAAGTTCTGAAATTTCGTAGAGTACATTTTCCATGTCGTCAGCAGAATCAGCAGTTGATGTGAAGGCTGTGCGGTTTTGTAAATTAATTTCACTCAGTGGCCAGGCTTCCAGAAATGCATTTTTAATGGAGTTGTGATCAGGAATCATGCCGGTGCTGGTGGTAATTTTTATGGGAACAAGAGTGATATTCAATTTATTTGCGACTCCCCATTGCGGGGTAATGGTTTTTGTCTGATTGCCAATAGTAACAACAATACTGAGTCCGGGTTGCATCAAGCTTTTGTCTATAACAGCATTGTAAGACTGGGTGAGAGAGTTAAAATTTTTAGTTGATAAGAGTTGCGAAGGTTTTTGTACGGTTAATGGTGTGTTAATCGCGTTAAGAGAAGCAACTACTTGTATATCAGGAGCGGCAATAGTGGTGGAGTTGAGAATGTGTAAACGCAATAATGCATTTTTATTAGGAATTAATTTTGAATCGTTTTTGACGACGGTTTGTCCCCAATCATAAGAGTGCAAGTAGGCAGTTACTGGCGTCGTATTGGATACTGTGCTGGAAAATAATTTGTGTGAACCATAACCGTTCCATACGTCGATTGAAATAGGGGCGTTGGTAAACACTGTGGCTAAAGTGTGTTGGTTGGTTAAATGGCAATTGTTGATAATCGCTAGAGGTGTTCTGGGTTGCTGCCCTTGTAAATCTGCAAAAATCTCACAAGTTAAGGATTGGTTGTTGGTGTTGTTAAATGACCAATTAATCTGTAAATCCGTTGATGAATAAGTTGCACTACTCATTGTTTGCAAATTATTGAGTAGGTTTGTGCAGGGTTTATCTTCATCTCCATAAAGCCCTTCATTTTGATAATCATTAAATACATTGACTCCACGATTTTCTAATTGAGTGATGTAACTCGAATTGGTCGAGTATTTTCCAAGATGTACGCAACTGTAGTTAGCATATAAAGTTTCGTTGAGGCCCAATCCTGATGTTATTAAGGGTGACAAATCGTACACCGGCGACCCTGTAATACTTAAATAATCCAATTGGCTTTTGCTGGATAAAAAAGAGATGTCATTAATCTCGGTGTAACTAATGATCAATCGTCTAATCGGTAAGCCGTGTATGGGGGTGATTCCAGCATTTGTTAATGGGTTTTCGCTTAGGTAAAGTCGATTTAGTTTTAATAAATTGCTAAAGCCTGACGGTAGGCTTGAAGTATTGGTGTTAGTCAGTGAGAGCGTGACAAGCTCTGTAAATGCTGAAATCGCATTTAAGTTAGTAAAGGATGATTGGGATAAATCAAGATAATCGATTGCGGTTAATTTTTGGATGTTGGACAAGTCGCCAAGATTAAATTTTGTCATATATAAATTTTCGATTTTTGTTAAATTTTGTATGGGGGACAATTCCAGATCAGTCATGCTATCTGCCGAATTACTGGCATCTAACCTAACGAGGTTAATGGCTGTTTCCAGCCCGACCAGTGATGTGGGGTTTTCGAGTGTCAGTTGCGTTAGGCTCTCCATTTGCAATGGTGTTATATCAGAGTTTGGGCTTAGGTTAAGTTGAATGCGAACGGCTTCTTTAACACTGGGGTCTTGGAAAAATACAAAACCATTATTGCTGGATAGACTGCTGCTGATTGAAATGCTTGTGCTGCTGGATGTTGATGTTTGTCGGGTGTAGGAGCTTGAACGGGATGATTGAATGGAGTTTGAAGATTGCAGGGCTAAGGAGGCACTGCTTGAAACTGAGCTGACTAAAGATGAAATACTGACGGTTTGCAAAGACGAATTTCTGATAACGCTGGTCTCATCATTGCTATCGCCTCCTCCGCCTCCACCACAGGCGCTGAGAAAGAAAAAAGATATTGCAATCCAACAGTGCTTCATGATTTTCTCACCCTAAAAATACAGTTTTTACAAACAGGTTTTTCCAATTAAATAGGCATCTTTTTCCAGTAATTCGGTTAAATTATCGGTAGCAAAGACTTTATCAATATAAATAGTTTCGATCTTTTTTTGTTGATTGCGCAAAATGCCGATTTGATTAAACATATCGGCATTTTTTGTTAATAAGGTTTGGAAATGATTTTTACCCATGTCTTTACCGTCAAGCCAGATTTGTGCAAAACCTTTTTTGGCGTCATTGGACCAAAGAATATGCATGGCGACTTTATGCCATTTTTTTGCCTCTGCCCCTTTTATGGAATTCCAAAAAGGTTTTTCTTGCGCGCTGGCTTTGAATGAAAAATCTTCGCCCTGAATATTAAAGCGCATCAATTGTTGCCAGGTTTGATCAGATTCCCAGTAACCCAATTCATGTCGACCTTCGAGTGTAAAAGCGTCCGGTAAATAAAAACTGAATGCATAAAAAGTTTCTTTGCCTTCATGGGTTGATCCTTTTTCGGGCGTGTAATGAAATTCACTGCGATTCAAATCAGCGCGACCATTCCATAAAAATTTTTCATCACCCGACAGTAGAATTTTGCCAGCATATTTGCCATCGAAAACACATTCGGTTGATGCGTTGGTGGCTTCAGGGTTGGCGATCCAATGCCATTGAGAGGTATCACCTGTTTCAAAATCGGCTTGCCAGAGCGTTTTTGCTTGACTGGAGAGGGCAATCAGAAACGTTACTAAGACAAGAGTGATTTTCATATCGGATACTCCAAGGGCATAACTGAGTATAGAAAACAAATCCTTATTTCAGGGAATAAAAAAGCCGACGCACCTGAGGTGGTCGGCTTGAACACACACATAAACTCAAGCAGGAGGCGGGGTGGGGTGATCGATATCACCAGTACAAATGGGTTGAAATGCGGACAATCTATCCAGCATGACCGAAGAACCCAAACCATGGCCTTTGAAATACTCTTCCGCACCAAACAGGGCTTGTTCACCATGTAGAGCCATGTAGTTCAGGGTTACTAACTCGGTTAACAGATTAACGTTGTTACCCGCTGGGCTGGATGCGGTTTCCACATCGCCGCTGGCACGCATATATCCTAACTGTTGATGCCGCATTTGCTCGGCGTTGATGACCGCAGGATCGTTATTTGTTCCGCCAAGCAATACAGGTCTGTATCCTGGGTTGTAGACTAAAAAGAAGGGTGATGCGGTTTGTTGGTCATCACCCGTCCAGACACCTTTGCCGCCACCGGCAACGGAATCGTCAGTCATACCATTACTGAAAACCGAGCCGTCACTGAAGACATAGATCATCACTGGGGTACCAAGACGGGCGGCGTATTCCAACACGGCGCCTATACAGTTGCCGACGTTTTCATCTCGAGCTTCACCGGTTGAGCGGTCGCCAGTGTGATAGTCATATCCGCCCATGGTAATGGTGCCTGCCGCTGCGTAACCATTTAACACCAGTTTCATGACTGATGCGGTTTTACGGTATTCCCCATTGCTCATAAAATCAGCGCTGCTGAAAATACCAGTCGCACCTACTATGTCTTCATCTCTTGCAGGGTCTATAGCGCTTGGATTGCCGAATCTAGCCGCCAAATCAGCACCCTTCAGGTATTGGCATTTCAGGTCGCTGATAATCTTAGCGTTAGCCACCGGGTTTCCGGTACCTGGGCTCACTTGATCCAATTTGTTACTGCTGATGCGATAGGTGGATTCCATTACCCGAACAATTTCTTCCTGATCCATTAGGTTTACCAGATCGCCCACATCGACTAAACCTGTTACATCGTTAGGATTATCCACTTTGGTGGGGCGGTATTCGGTTTGGAAGTCCATATCCACCAGTGACATGCTGGCCATGGAGTTACCGCCTGAATCGCTTGCGCGTGAGCCAATCAGATTGAGGAGTGAGCCGCCTGCACCCGCTTTGGCTATGTAGTACATAGGGTTATGCGGGTTATTGGCGGTATCATTTTCAGAGCGGGCAGGGATAACAGCACCATTAACCATGGCGCGATTAGCTATCGCCAGTCTGGCATGTATGCCTTTTAACATGGCGCTGCCAGCATGGAAGTGTAGACCCAATGATCGATCAATTAGTGGGGCGGCAACGGTATCAAGGTTGGGAGTCATGTCAGCAGGTAAGCCTTGCTTGCTATAGCCGGCTGCGGTTAAAAAATCCAATTGTCCGCCTCGTTGACCAACAAGCACATTCGAACCTGCGAAGTTAGCTCCACCTGCCAAATCAAAACAGATAAACGGAATTTTCCCATTGCCTTGTGAGGCTACACCTTTACAAGCAGCCTTTGCTGTTTGGATGTCAGATGAAAGGGTTACAGTTTGTTGGGCACTTGCCGAATTGGCAAAGAATCCAAAGCTGGAGCCGGTCACTATAGCGGCGCTCCCCATTTTGAAGCTTTGTGCAATCATCTCGCGGCGAGTCACAGGGCGAGGGTGATCATTTAACAACAAGGGAGCATTGGGGTGCAGGGGTTGTTTGTTTTTAGCCATGATAGTTTCTCTGCGCTCAGGTTGATTATTGCAACAGCATCACTGCACTGCCCATGCTGGCGGCGCAGGCGGCTTTGACGGTTGTGCGGGTGGTGCCCGTGGCTGAAATAGTGCTAATCAAATTACCCAACTCAGTCCGCAACACGCTTGGATCAGCCTGGTTGGACAGTTTAGATGGCCCGCCTGACGTATTGTCTACTTCGTCTGCCAGCAGTTTACTCAGAAGAGGATTGATAATTTGATTGCGGCCATCTTCATTTGCAAAGGCTGCTCCAGGGCTAGCATCAATATTGAAGTTTCCGAAAAACGCAGCGCGCCAAGTATTGTTCTCGACCAGCTCACTACAGTAAGCCACTGTTAATTGAGTGACCCCCATTTGATGGGCCGCCAAATATCCATTAATCAGGGTGTATGTTGGCATTTGTTGTTCAACTTTGCTGTAGGTGTCTTTTACTTTTGTGGCGGTTGTGGGTACGCCAGTCAAGCTCGACAGTGTTGCATTGATCTCAGCAAAATTACGAACGCCTATGATGGGTTGTCCTGGTGTTATAGCAGGTGGTGCTGGTGGCGGTGGATCTATGACAACTCGCTTGTCATAGATTTCGCCACCGATTTCATCAAAGGTTAGGAAAAATACATCATCACCGGGACCACTTTTAGCTTCGACAACAGTCCCGATACGAGACAGAAGTTGTCGTTTGTCAACAATTTGTCCGGCCTCAATACGGGTATCAAGATTAGCAAAGGCTTGCCCGGTTTGCGCTTCTTCACCATTTACACCTATGCGTAATCCTTTGAGTGGAATTGAGCTTGCAGGTGCACGATCCTCAAGGTTGGTAAAGAAGGGGGCTGCGAAGATGTAGCCATATTCATCCAATTGCTGTACTTCAAACACTATGTAGCTGCCAGGTAGGTTAATCAATTCAGAAATATTGAATAACAAGAGATAACGAGCCCCTACGCCGACATCAAAGTTCTTTTGAATATCCTCAGCCGAGAGCGCACGCTTGTGCATGGCGACAAAGCGAATGCTGCCTTTCCATTGAGTAGTGGCGGCACCGGTTGTTTCGTTACCTAAGACAAAGGCAAAACCGTTATCCCAGTCTTTTAAGACGGCACCTTTGTCTGGATCATTAACATCAACCAACATGCCGTTGACGTATATTTTTCTCCCATCTAACGGACTAAAGGTTACGACGACATGTTGCAATGTCGCTTGTAATGCTTCAGCTGCATCCGGAGTGGCAAGCTCGTCTAAACCATTAATATCACTTTTGTCGCTACGGTTAAGGAAGCTGTAGTTGCTCTCGTATTGGCCGAGGGTGAAATTTCTTTCATCGTTGCCACTGGAATAGCTGACTATTCGGGCTGGATCATTTTGATTGGGGCCTTGATCTACGTTATCCGGAATGACCCAAGCTTCAATCCAGTATCCTCCGGTACTCATAATGTGGTTGGAGAGTTTACGGGAATTGGCAGTGGTGGCTTGCAGGCGACCGCCATCATCAATCTTCACACCCCAAGCACTACTCCAATCCACATTACCCAGAATATTCAGGTCGATACCGGAACCGCTGGTGTCATAGGCTGTGCTGCCTTTGCTGGTTTTGAATTCATATTTGGCAACAATTTCTGAGTCGATACGGCCACCGGACGTAAGCACAAATGCGTCACTCAATCCTACAGCTTTACTGACAACCAAATCCTCATCGACCTCATTAACTTGAATGCCATCCGAAAAGGCTTTGATAGCGTTGGTCATTGTGGTGCCGTCATTCATACAGTTTCCGCTCCAGCAGTTATGCAAATCCACTGTTAATCGCTGAACCAAGCGTGAAGCACCGGGGTTGTCCAAGCGAATTTTGGATTTGGCCGCTTGGTAGGCTACGTCCACATCTTCACTGGCGAAATAGGGTTGTTGTTTGGTGTTGGCGGATTCTGAATGGCAACGGGAACAGTATTCTTCAACAACTGGATAGACTGTTGCTTCAAATAAGGCTGAATCTTTGGGGAAAGATTTACTGTTGGCAATATCTTTATCGGCAGGGGCTTTCAGCTCTATGCTGTTAGCTTGTGTGGCTTGATCGCCTGCCCATTTGGTGATCCAACCGGTAATAATATCGGCACAAACACTGGCGTCCGATACCCAGCAGTTGTGGCCAGCCGCAACACGAGTGACTAGGCGGGATTCTGCCGGCTGCTGCAAATTCACCAAGTTGTTATCAAACACCACGTTATAGGCCAAGTTGATATCATCTTCTCGGGCAAAATCCGGGACTTGTGTAGCATGACAACTGCCGCATTTGTCTTTAGCTGCGATGTTAATCCAGAGTTCAGTTTGAAACTTGTTGATATCAGCGGTAGCGGCGGGCTTGTTACCATTGTAGAGAAATTGACCGCCAGTTGACCCACCATTGGGGTTGGGGTTGGGGTTTGCTTCGACTTTGCTTTCGCTGCTGCCAGAGCCGCAGCCCTGTAATAGCAAGAGGCTGGCTAATAGGCTGGATATGAAAGTGCTTTTGGAAAGAATGAGTAAGTTTTTCATGATGTTATCCTCATTGTCCCATGCAGTATTCGGCGGTATCACGGAAGATTTGCTTCAGTTTGAAACCACTGCCAGCAAAACTATTGGTAAATTCTTCAATCTTAGTGAGGTCGGTATCGCTAGCGGGAGTACGCAAACAAACATTTTCAAACACCTTTTCAACTTGGCAGCTGGCAAAGGCTTTGCTGTGTGCGAGTTCTTTATTCATGCCGGCTAAGTCATCGCCTTGAGCGGGAACGCCTTCGTTGCCGAAATCCCACCCCAAATGTTTGTTAACCCCAGCTCGCCAGTAATTTTTCCAGCTGTTGTCGGTGGTGATATAGCCTTGTTTGAAGGTGTTCTCATTTTGCAGGTACTTGTGTTCAACGCGAGTATCTCCGTTCTCGGTTACTAGTACTCCTCCTTTGATGACCTTATACACATCGTTGGTTTGGTTGTAGTGAAGGGAGCCCTCGCCTTTCAAACGAAGAACTTCAGCTTCAGATGCATCAGCAGCTGGTATCGCGTACTCAAAATCATAGTAGGCATAGGCTTTGGCCATGGGGTCCATTCCATTGTGACATCCCATACAACTGTTCAGGAAAACACGGCTGTCACCGCCAGGGCTTCGGCTCACATCCTGACGGATAAAGTCGGGAACGCGTGTCACATCGTGCACTTGTTCTAAATCGCGGCAGAGATGGTTCATCAATGTAAATCGGAACATGGCGCGATTGGTGCCATCAATAAAGAATGCACGAGCGGCAGCGCGACTGGTGATCACACCAGAGACGGCTCCGGCTGGTAATCCAGTAACCTCTGATTGGGTTCGTTGCGCCAAACCTGTTTTCAAAGGAATTGCTTGGTTTTGTGCATCTTCATAATGTTGATTGGAGTTGTTGGCGTAAGGCGTGCTGACACCATTGACCGTATAGAGGATGTTGCCGTAAAGAAGAGTACGAAAGTCTATGTTGTCTCGCGCCATCCCAATGACAGTTGCTGTGTAATCATTCAGGGGAGCGAAGGCGGTTTGTTCACGGTTGGTCCAAGGCGTCGCCAAATTCTTCAGTGTGGCGCTGTAGAAACTCTCGTTATCCATAGCGGTATCAACGGCATCGCTGACTCTGCCTGCTGCAATATCTTGCGCCATTTGAATTAAGACAGTTTCGCTGGGTGGAATGCCAGCAACACGATTATGTATTTGCAGGGCTTGTTCACGAGGCCCTATCCGCAATAGCATTACTGGCCAGCGCAAGTAAACTTGCCAAGCTCAATAACAGTGCGCGCTTTCCCGGTAGGGACAAAAGCATTTTGTGTTTTCTTAGACTAATCACGATGACTCCTGAAATTAGGTTGAAGGAAAGAAGAGTCGTAGGTTGAGTGAATACCAGTATAGGCTAATGCAAAAATCAAACCTGAGGTGAGCTCGAAAGCGGCATTGTCAACTTAATCACAGTTTAATTATTTGATTTGTCGGTTGTATCACAAAGCATATTCCAAAAATTTATTGGTAGGTTGCGAATATCTAAATTTAAAAATTGAGTTATAAACAGTTAGAAGTTGAGAAATGATTTAATTGGGGTAGAGATCGATATTACGTCCAGAAGCTGCCCCTTTTTTTTCAAAAAAACTTACAGGGTCAGATACTGCCCAATATTGTCAGTTTGTAATTTTATGTGCAGAAATAGATTCGTGACTGAGTCGAGGGAAACTGATTGACGATTTATCCAGAATAGTCAGAACTGTTAAATATAACTAGAAATAACGTAAATTATGGTTAAGCTAATTAACCAGTGTAATCACTTAATTCCCCAAGCGGGAGGTTTCGTTATGCAAGAACATCAAATTCGTTTTGCAAATTTACCTGCAGTGTTGATCAACATGCTGCTGATTTTTTTGCTATCTGCTTGTGGTGGCGGCGGTAGTAGTTCTAACTCAGATTCGGGTGGTGATAATGCACAAAAGCCAGATCCTGTTGTGGTGGATTTGCCAATTGCCTACATCAAGCGAATTATTCCAGTTGATGAAGATGGTAATCCTGTTTATCCCAATATTGTCGATTTAGAGGCATTTAATCCGGGTGCTGAGTTGTGGATAAAAAATCGTGCGGCTGCAACTGCTTCTGAAATCAACATCACAACTGAAACTTTTCCTGCTGATACCGAAACGCCCAATATTTCCAATTACGATGTAAAAGATTTAACAACCTCGGCTGATGGAAAAAAATTATTATTTTCCATGCGCGCCCCCGAAATTGAAGATGCTGAAGATGATGAGCAGCCCACATGGAATATATGGGAATATGATTTGGAAACCAAAAATTTACATCCTGTGGTTCAGTCAGATTTATTTGCTGAGCAGGGAGAAGATGTAAATCCAGTTTATTTGGCTGATGGATCTATTTTATTTGCGTCCAATCGTCAGGATCGTACGGCAGATATAATGCAGGACGAAGGAAAGCCTCCCTATCAATATGTCACAGAAGATAATAATGAGTTGACGGCGTTTGTGTTGCATGTAATGAATGCTGATGGCTCCAATATCCAACAAATTACTTTTAATTTGAGTCACGATTTTCAGCCGTTATTGTTGCAAAACGGACGAATTTTATTTTCCCGTTGGATTGGAACGGGCGCTGATGAAGGCGAAGAAAAAATTGTGTTCTATACAGCAAAACCTGATGGCACTGATGTTCAGTATTTTTTTGGTGAAGAAAGTTTAAATGTTCCTCCTGCTGAAGATGCTATGGGAATTTCTCGATTATTTCGTCCGCAAGAATTACCTGATGGTCGTATAGCATCCATCTACATGCCCAATGAAACCAGTTTGGGTGGCGACATGGTGTTTGTTGATCCTCGTGATACGACTGAAGCTACGCCACAATCCATTTCACCCTTGCCGATTGTGATTGACCCTGAATTAATTTCTCTTCATGGGCAATTTAATTCTTTGTCGCCATTGTTTGATGGAACCAATCGTTTATTGGTGAGTTGGTCACCTTGTCGATTGCGTGAAATTGCCACCACTTTATTAAGGCCTTGCACGACCGGTTTGTTGGTCGATGGTGTGCCTGCCGCTGGCTATGAATCAGCGCCGCCTTTATTTGGTATTTGGATTTATGATTTAACGGCTAACACACAATTGCCTGTAGTCTTGCCACAAGAAGGTTATTTGCTAACGGAAGCGGTAGCTTTGGAAAATTTAACTGCAAAACCTCCTTACATTGAATCCGAATTGGATTCTGACTTGGCTAATAAAGAAGTGGGCTTACTGCATATTCGCAGTGTTTATGACTTGGATGGTATGTTTAATAGCCTCGAATCGCAGTTTACGAGTATTCCGGAGCTAATTGCTGCACCTGCCGATCAGCGCCCTGCGAGATTTTTACGTTTACTAAAATCAATTCCATTACCGGACGATGATACCCTCGATGATCAGGATGACAATATTTACGGTAATTTAAACGGATTGAATGATATTGAAGATGCTCGAGAAATTTTAGGTTATGTACCGATTGAAGCGGATGGTTCAGTCAAAACCAAAGTGCCTGCGGATTTAGCGTTTACTTTTGAGGTATTGAATAAGGATGGGCATAGTATTCAAGCGCGTCATCCGGTCACCATTACATTGCGTCCTGGTGAAACTCGTGAATGTCATGGTTGTCATGATCCCAGAAGTGCCGGTGTTGTGCATGGTCGTGAAGGTCAGGAACCTGCTGCATTAAATATGGGTTCACCAACCTCAGGTGCAAACTTTCCTGGTACTCAACGGTATCTGCTCTCGGTCAATGAAGCAGATCGAGGGTTGCCGGCTTATCCAGAGATGGGGCAAACCATGGCGGAATTCGCAGCAGAGTCAACTTTCTGTGAGCGGGTGAATGGTGAGATTAGCTGTGGTGCAGCACAAGGGCCAGGTACGGATCGCAACGAAATGTCACTGAGTGTTGATATTCTCTATAAAGATGTTTGGGCGGCAATTGATACAACGCCGACACCGTCTTTTGATTTTACTTACAACAAAATGATTCCAAGCGCTGCGCCTGAAGATATTCCTGCACCGGTAAACGAAGGTTGTCGTATGGCATGGAGCCCCGGGTGCCGGATTATCGTTAACTATGAGTATCACATTCAGCCTTTGTGGGAGCGGGATCGAGGTGCTATTACTGTCGACACATTCACGGCTAATTCCTGTTTGGGGTGTCACTCAGATGTTGATGCAGATGGCGCTCCCCGAGTGCCAGCGGGTCAGTTAAATTTGGGTAGAGCAAAAGACAACAATATGCGCATGATGTCCTACACCCAATTGCTAGGCATCAATAGAAATCGATTGCTTTTGGTGGGAGGAACGCCGGTTCCCCTCTATCCATTCTGTGAGTGGATGGATGATAATCCCGATATTCCCGCTTGTGTGATGCCAACGGCAGTTGATGCTGATGATGATTTAATTTGCAGTGAATTCAATCCTTGTCCGTTTGAAGAGCAAGACAAAACATTGGTTGATGCTACAGTAGTACAGATACTGGTTTTGGATGGTACAACTGGGTTGCCTGTTCCTCGCAATATCCCTAATCCGCTTGCTCTAGGTGGAGTGGTAGGAGGGGATGCAAATGGAAGCGCCGGTTTCTTTGGTAATACACACAATTTGTTAAACCAGCATGAACGAAAACTGATTAGTGAATGGTTGGATCTAAACCGCAACTATTACAACAATCCATTTGACTTGGCGATACCCTAACAATAACTAAGGATATGCTGTGCAAATATTGAGTAAATCGGCTGTAGTAAAAATAGGCGTGCTCCTAATGCACGCCTGTTTGTTATTAGCTTTGCCAGCAAAGGCTGATAATTGGCTAACGAATTTATTTACCGATGACATTTTGCAAGTCACTGTGAACGACGCGTTTTTAAATGTCTATGCGGCTCCTGGTCGCGGTTATCCCATTTTTCATGTGGTCGAGCGCGACGAAGTTATCACGCTTATTAAAAGTCGTACTGACTGGATTAAAATTAAAACCAAACGTAATTTAGTGGGATGGATAAAACGTGAGGATATGAAACTCACCTTGAGTCCCAATGGCGAAGTGCCGGATTTTCCCGAATTAAGTCAGGCAGATTATCTTGAAGATAGATTTGAATTTGGTGCTGCCTACGGCGACTTTGCTGGAGCAGATGGATTAAGTGTCAACTTGGGTTATCGATTTACGCGCAATTTAGCCTTTGAAGTTCGCGGTGCGCACAATACCGGTGAATTTTCTGATAGTGAATATTTAACTGGGGGCATAGTGTTTCAGCCATTTCCCCATTGGTGGGTTTCACCCCATTTGGGTATAGGTGCGGGACGTTTAAAAACATTCCCCAGTGCTACTTTAGTGAATGCGGAAGATCGTGAAGATTCAATTATGCAAGCCAGTTTGGGTGCTTATGTGCATATCACCGGGCGTTTATTTTTACGCACAGAAGTTACCAACCATTACATACTCACCAGTCGAAATACCAATGAAGAGGTCAATGAATGGAAAGTCGGATTAAACGTGTTGTTCTAAGCGCGTTGCTTAGCAGTCTGTATCTATTCAGTCCTTTATCTTTTGCGCAGGACGATACAGACACATCCCAAAAAGATAACGAAGAACTGGATAAAATTATTACGCCGGATATCGAACGTCGTCGCATAAAAGAAGATCATTTGGATTCTGAAAATTTTGAAATCGGCGTCTATAGCGGCACCTTAAGTGTGGAAGATTTTGGAACCAATACCGTTGCCGGTGTGACAATTGCTTACCATATCACTGAAGATTTTTTTGCAGAGATTGACTATGGTCTGACCAAAACAGAAGAAACCAGTTACGAATTGTTGAGTGGTGGCGTTGAGCTTTTGACAGACGATCAGCGTGACTTGAGTTATTACAATGCATCGCTAGGGATTAATTTTTTACCTGGGCAAATCTATTTGTGGGATAGATGGGCATTCAATACCAATTTCTATTTAATTGGTGGTGTGGGCAACACGACCTTTGCTGAGAAAAAATATTTCACCTACAGTTACGGTGGTGGTATGCGTTTTTATACAACCGATTGGTTGTCTATCGATTTTTCGCTACGCGATCACAGTTTTGAGCATGAATTATTTGGGTTGCCGAAAAAGATTCATAACATAGAAGGGCGTTTCGGTTTGGCATTGTTTTTTTAATTGAGGATTGAATTATGTTATCTGCATTAAAGAAAAGTATTGCTCTAGTCTGTGTTGCACTGGGGTTGTTAAGCTGTAACCTGAGTGTGATTGCTGATGAAGCACCGGATTTTACCCTTCCGAGTAACTCAGGTGAAAATCTACGTCTTGCTGAATTGCGGGGCAGTGTAGTGATGTTAAATTTTTGGGCATCTTGGTGCGGCCCCTGCCGTCAGGAAATGCCTTTGTTGGATGCCATGTCACAACGTTATTCCGCCGCTGGATTTGTGTTGTTAGGTATTGATGTGGAAGAAGATAACACTGACGCAAAAAAAATCGTTAAAGATTTAAAAATTTCCTATCCCATTTTGTTTGATACCGAAAATAAAGTCAGCAAACTCTATTCTGTTGAGACAATGCCAACGACAGTAATGGTCGATAAAAAAGGAAAAATACGTTTTATTAATCATGGCTACAAAGCGGGTGATGAAAATAAATATCGCGATCAAATTAGGGAGTTGATCAAAGAATGAAGATAATGCGATTTGTCACTTTGTTATTGCTCTGCCTGGTGACTACGGCTTGTAGTATAAAGCCTTGGGTTAAGCCTTATGAGCGTCAAAATATTGCAGATAAAGTGATGAGTTTTGAGCGTGATCCTGTGGCCAACTCTTATTTGCATCACGTTTATGATGCGCGTGAATCTGCACGTGGTGGCGACGGCGCTTCTGGAGGCGGTTGTGGTTGTAATTAATAGAAAATTTTTTAAAAGACCCCACCCCAACCCTCCCCTTCCCAGGGGAGGGAGTTAGCTCCTCCCCCTGGCAAGGGGGAGGTTGGGAGGGGGTCTTTGTTTGCCTTACTGTTAATATTTTTTTCTTTCCAATCCTTCGCTGCCGTCCTACCTGACGAACGCATTGATCTCATGTACCACGGCTACGATGGCGGCGGTGCACAAATTGATGGACCCTCGATTCTGATCAGAAAAAATCTCGGTTCGCATGTGTCGGTTTCTGGAAATTATTATGTGGACATGGTGTCTAGTGCCTCGATAGATGTCGAGGCCACTGCAAGTCGATACGAAGAGGAAAGAAAAGAGCAGGGATTTACTGCGCAATATATGGTGGATCGTTCAACTATAAATCTAGGTTACACACACAGTAAAGAAAATGATTATGAAGCGACAACCTATTCTTTAGGTGTTGAGCAAAGCTTTTTTGGTGATTTAACCACGCTGGGTTTTGGTTTTTCGTTTGGTGATGACATTGTGGGCCGAAATAATAATGGTGTGCCGGATCCCACCTTCAAAAAACCTATGCAGCGACATAAGTACAGTGTTAATGCCTCGCAAATTTTAACGAAAGATTTAATCGCTTCAATTAGCGTGGATAGCGCTACTGATGAGTGTATGGATCTTTTGGATACCGACACCTGCTTAAATAATCCTTATCGACAAGTTCGACATTTAGGGGGGGACTTGGCGGATCCAGAGCGATATCCGCATACTCGCACCAGTGATGCAGCGGGTGTTCGTTTGATGTATCACTTGCCTTGGCGGGCGTCGATCAGGTTTGATGCAAGAACTTTTGCGGATAGCTGGGGCATAGAAGCAAACAACTATGAGTTACGCTATATACACAGTTATCAAGATGATTGGGGGTTTGAAGGAGAGGTCAGGGTTTACGAACAAACTGAAGCTAATTTTTACAGCGATTTATTTCCTTTTGAGAATGCACAAAATTATTTGGCGCGCGATAAAGAATTAAGCCCATTTAGTTCAATTACCTTTGGTTTGGGTGTGACATATGAGCTACCCAAAGGGTTGATTCCCTATATCGAAAAATCTACTGTCAATTTTTATTGGGATCATTTCGATATTGCCTATGATGATTTCCGTGATGCGCGACAGTCCAAATCAGGTGATTTTTCGGTCGGCAACGAACCTTTCTATGAATTACAAGCTGATGTGATCAGATTGTATTTTTCAATTTGGTATTGATGAACAATATCCCATAAATCAAGGACGATTTTTAAATCTTAATAAGTGTAAGACTTCTTGCCTCTAACTCCCGCCAGTGATCCAATCCCTTCTCTGCACGTATTCTATTTTCAACAATCAACGAGGTTTTGATATGTTAAAACTATTAATCACTTTGGGGGCACTGACTATGTCAGCATTAACTCTGGGCTGTCCGGAATATTTGCAAGGGGAATACCGCAAATTACACTCAAAACAAAATATCGATTTATGCGAAATTACAAAAGGTAAGGTAGTGTTAGCTGTTAATACCGCGAGTCACTGTGGATTCACCTCACAATTTAAAGAGCTGGAAGCCTTGCATCAGCAATACAAAGAAAAAGGATTGGTTATTGTCGGCTTTGCCAGCGACGATTTTAAGCAAGAAGACGCTGACGAAGAAAAGGCGGCAGAAATTTGTTATGTTAATTTCGGTGTGACGTTTACCATGTTTTCACCGACGCATGTAAAAGGAAAAGAAGCCAACAACTTATTTAAACAGCTTGCAAAAGATTCGACTGAACCTAAATGGAATTTCAACAAATATTTGTTGGATCAAAACGGAAAATTTGTTAAGCATTTTGGCAGTATGACCAAACCGGATTCGAAAAAAATAACGCAAGAAATTGATAAATTGTTGGTGGCGAAAGAGTAAAAAACCTACCCTAGTCCTCCCCTTCGTAAGCGGAGGGGATTTGTTCCTCCCCCTTGCGAATGGGGAGGCTAGGATGGGGTGAAAACCACTTTCATCAACATCTGTACTGACAAAAACAATAAAAAAATCGCAAAATATTTTTTCAATTTTTCTGTTGGCAATTTATGCGCGAGTTTAGCACCCAATGGCGCGGTTAATACACTGCCCGCAGCAAGTGATAAGACCGCAGGCCAGACTACATAACCAAGTGTGATATTGCCTAAATCACTGGTTGCATGAATGGCATAACCAGTAGCACCCGTAATCGCAATGGGTAAACCAGCTGCTGCTGAAGTGGCTATAGCGTTTCGCAAATGAACATTACACCAAAGTAAAAATGGCACTGTCATGGTGCCACCGCCAATTGCTACCAGGGCGGAAATACAACCTATGCCGCCGCCAGTTAATGCAATCACGGAGGAAGAGGGCAATTGGCGTGATGCTTTAGGCATGTTGTTATCCCACATTTTTTGGCAACTATCGCCATAAAAATCGAGAAAAAAATCGCCAGAACAAATGTCGATAAATAACTGGCGATAGCCGCACCAGCAAAAGTGCCGATTAATAATCCCGGTGACAACTTGAAAACAATTGGCCACAA
This sequence comes from Cellvibrio sp., assembly GCA_016712405.1. Classification (GTDB taxonomy): domain Bacteria; phylum Pseudomonadota; class Gammaproteobacteria; order Pseudomonadales; family Cellvibrionaceae; genus Cellvibrio. The sequence continues at coordinate 128,237 of JADJRD010000003.1, forward strand.
AATAGCATAATGCCGTTGATGACTAATGATGCTGGCGACAGCCGTAGGAATAATAGCGGCCATAGATGTGCCCAACGCATAGTGCAATAAATGTTGCTCGGGAAATTGCAGCCAAGCGAAACACAGTGCTAGCAAAGGCACCATGATGCCACCGCCACCTATGCCAAACAGCCCTGCGCAAAATCCGGTAAAAATTCCGGTTAAACACAAAAAAATAATACTGGTTAAATCAAACATAAATATTTTTCCAAAGGCGCATCACCGCAAAATAATATTCATCCTCAGTGTTGAGCTGAAACTTCTTAAGTGCATCTGCTATGTGATGGTGTCCGGCCATCTCATCCAGTTTTTGGCGAATGCCGGGTAAATGGCTGCGAAGAAAAGGATTGGTCGCTAATTCCAATTCCAGATAAGTTGGAATTGTCGCTTGGAATTTCGCGCGCAACTCTTTTACCTGATGCCTGCGTTGTTGCAGGGCGTGATTGTCAGGTTCCAAATGCAAGGCAAATCCTAAATTGGCTTCTGTGTATTCATGCGCGCAAAAAATTTTCGTGTCTTGCGGCAAACTGGCGATCCACTGCAATGAATGAAATAAATCTGCCGCTTCACCCTCCATTACGCGGCCGCAACCAGCAGAAAATAAAATATCGCCGCAAAATAAATGTCGCTGGGTTGGATTCCAAAAAATCACATGGCTATTGGTGTGACCGGGACAATGCACAACTGAAAATTGATGCGATTGCCAACTCACACTATCACCTTGTTTCAGATAGTGATCAATCCCCGAAATTCGATCATCATTGGGACCATACACGGGCCGCTTATATTGCTGAGCCAAATCGGTAATGCCGCCAATATGATCTTGATGATGATGCGTAATCCAAACAGCATTCAGTGTTAGTTGATTTTTTTTCAGCATCTCAATACAGGGAGTTGCATCACCCGGATCAATCAACAGTGCATTATTATCCTGATGCAAACACCAAAAATAATTATCTTTCAGTGCAGGTATGGCAGTGACTTGATAATTGGACATTAGAGGTAGGTGTTTTTTAATTTGACATAATTATTCGCTGAATAAGTGAAAAACGTTTTTTCAGATTCTTTCAGCGGTCTGATTTGTTTTACTGGCGACCCCATATATAAAAATCCCGATTCAAGGTGTTTTCCGGGCGGCACTACAGAACCGGCGCCTATAACCACCTCATCTTCCACCACTGCACCATCCAACACTGTTGAGCCTATGCCAACCAATACGCGATTACCTATAGTGCATCCGTGTAAACAAACTGAATGACCGACAGTGACATCATCGCCAATAATTAAAGGATGACCCTGGGTGTTGTAATCACTGGCGTGAGTGATGTGCAGAACGGATCCATCTTGAATGCTGCTACGTTCACCGATGCGGATAAAATGCATGTCACCGCGTATCACTGTGCAAGGCCAAACAGATGAATCGTTTCCGATTTCTACGTCGCCAATAACCACTGCGGATTCATCGACAAAAACACCAGCGGCAATAAGCGGTGTTTTACCTTGGTAATTGCGAATAGATGCCATAGATTTTCCTCATTGTTTGAGTGCGAAAAATTCGGTGTCTGAAAAAAAGTGTATGATACGCCAAAAATTTATTTCTGTACCGACTGAGGTTGTTATGTCCAATCCCTTGTTAGAACAACATGAATTACCCCCATTTTCTGCAATTGAAGTTCAGCATATAGAACCTGCGATTAACCAGTTAATTGATCAAGGTCGAGAATTGTTGAAAGAGTTGATTCCCAATCTTAAAAATATCCGATGGCAAAGTCTTATTGTTCCTTTGGAAGAGCAGGGTGATAAATTGGATAAAGCTTGGGCACCCATCAGTCATTTGCATTCAGTTGCCGATTCAGATCAGCTGCGCAAAGCCTATACAGAGTGCATTGCCAAATTAACCGAGTATTCAACAGAGTTCAGTCAACATGTTGAGTTGTACCAAGCCTATTTGGCGCTATCGCGCAGTGAAGAATATTCACAATTACAACAAGCGCAACAACAATCCATTCGCAATGCGATTCGCGATTTTCAATTGGGTGGAGTAGGCCTTGAAGGCGCAGCCAAACAACGTTATGCCGATATTCAACAGCGCTTGTCAGAATTGGCTACAAAATTTGCTAATAATGTATTGGATGCTACTCAAGCCTGGTACAAACATTTTACTGACGCATCCGCATTACAAGGTTTACCTGAATCTGCTTTAGCACAAGCTGCACAGGCGGCTAAACAAAAAATCTTGATGGTTATGTGATTACTTTAGATTTCCCTTCTTATTTTGCGGTGATTATGTACGCGGATAATCGCGTTCTGCGTGAAGAAATTTATCGCGCTTATGTCACACGCGCATCCGCTGAAGGCAAAAAAGCGGATGGTTCTTTGGCATCTGAATGGGATAATTCCCCTTTAATCGAAGAAACTCTGGCACTGCGACATGAATTGGCAAAATTATTAGGCTTTAATAATTTTGCTGAGAAATCTTTGGCTGCAAAAATGGCAGAATCCACTCACCAGGTGTTGGATTTTTTGACCAATCTGGTAAAAAAATCCAAACCTTTTGCCGAAAAAGATTACGCCGAACTAACTCAATTTGCACGCGAGCTGGGTTGCACCGATTTTCAATCATGGGACGCCACCTATTACAGTGAGAAATTACGCATAGCCAAATACGATATATCACAAGAAATTCTGCGCCCCTATTTTCCGGCTGAAAAAGTGATTGTTGGAATGTTTGCTGTGGTTGAGCGTTTGTTTGGCATCGGTATTGAACAGAAATTGAATTTTGATACTTATCACGCCGATGTTCGTTTTTACGAAATCAAACAACAGGGTAAAAAAGTTGCCAGTTTTTATCTGGATATGTTTGCGCGTGAAAATAAAAAGGGTGGCGCTTGGATGGCTGATTGTCGTGTGCGTCGCAAAACACCAAAGGGTTTGCAATTACCAGTAGCTTTTTTAACCTGTAATTTTACTCCGCCAGTCGGTGATAAACCTTCATTGCTCACACATGATGAAGTGACGACGCTGTTCCATGAATTCGGTCATGGTTTGCATCATATGTTGACGCAAATTGATGTAGCCTCCGTTAGTGGGATTAATGGAGTGGCTTGGGATGCGGTAGAGTTGCCCAGTCAGTTTATGGAAAACTGGTGTTGGGAGCCTGATGCCATTCCTTTAATCTCCGGTCACTATGAAACAGGCGAACCATTGCCTGATGAATTGCTGAAAAAAATGTTGGCAGCAAAAAATTTTCAATCCGGTATGCAGATGATTCGCCAACTGGAATTTTCGATTTTCGATTTCCGTTTGCATGCAGAATACGACCCGCAACATCCGAAATCCGCACAGGAAATATTGAAGAAGATTCGCACTGAAGTCTCAGTGATGATTCCACCGGCGTTCAATCGGTTTGAAAATAGCTTTAGTCATATTTTTGCTGGGGGTTATGCTGCAGGTTATTACAGTTACAAATGGGCAGAGGTGTTATCCGCTGATGCTTATTCCCGTTTTGAAGAAGAAGGGATTTTCAATTCCGAAACTGGAAAACGTTTTCTCACCGAAATTTTGCAACAAGGTGGCAGCAAAGCTCCGATGGAGCTCTTTAAAAATTTCCGAGGCCGCGAACCGAAGATTGATGCGCTATTGCGTCATTCCGGAATTGTTGAGCAGGTTTAAATATGCCAAATTCATGTGTGATGTTGAGCGTTTGAAACTGCGATTGTATTTATTGGTAGAGACCAATAGTCTCTATAAAAGCAGATGCACACATTTGTCAGCGCCAATACTTTCACTCAAAATCGTTAAGCGCGTATCCAAGTGTCGTATCGAGCAGTGGATCAGACATTTTTTTTTCGCTCCCCACAAACCGAGTCGGTGCAACACTCCAGGTATTTTCAATTTTATTAGCAGCTCTGGTTTGTCTGGGTAATCGATACAAAGATAATCGCGTATGGATGCTCATCATAATTGCGATAGTGATTTGGGCTCCACAAGATATTTATTTTTCGGCGATTAAAAATATTTGGATGAATGTATGGGTAGATCTGGCGGCGGTGATTTGTTTATTGCCACCCTTGGTATTTTTGATGAGGTGTGATTTAAACAATCCTGTGATTAAAAAATGAAAAAAATCGAAACCATTTTGTATCAAGATCAAGTGATTCTTTTTGATGGCGTATGTCGATTGTGCAACGGTTGGGCGAAATGGATTATGAAAGTGGATAAGTCCTATCAATTTAAATTGTGTTCTGTGCAATCCGAAACTGGACAAGCCTTGTTGTCACGTTTGGGTTATCCCACCGACAAATTCGACACTATGCTGGTGATTGCGAATGGACAAGTTTATGAAAAAAGCGATGCATTTTTTTCAATCATGAAAAAAATAGGATTTCCCTATAACTTGCTTCTAGTTTTAAAAATAGTTCCGAAATTTATTCGCGATTGGTTATATGATCGAATAGCCCTGAATCGATATCGTTGGTTTGGTCAATACGAATCCTGTCCGATCAATTTTTCGATGGATGAAAAAAGATTTTTGTAGGAGCTGTAATATTGCAAAGTGGAGCTATGAGATTTTAGAGTCCGCACCAAACGGTGCGGACATAATGAATTAGTAGTTGTATGGGTCAAACCAAAGGGTTTTATCATCCAGTGGGGTTTTTGGTGGAAGAGAAGGGTTCTTCAAAGGAATAATAATACGATCTTTCAAATTGGCTTTGGGTAAGGCAGCTTTGATGTCAGGGTCATTCAATAGATATTCATCAAAACTTCCGTCTTCCAGAGCGATTCGAAACCCCTTTTCGAGTGCTTCAGCTAATTCTTTGTTGTCCTTATTAACAAAGAAATAATAAACGTTGGGGTATGAAAGCAATAAGGTTTGCTCAACGTCCAAGGCGAGGGCAGGGCGTGACGCTATTTCGCCCCAAGGTTCATGAATTCCGCGAGGGAAACCGTCAAATCGGTCTCCGTCCAACATAAAGAATAATCCTTCGTATTTCATTGCTTTTACAACATTTAAATCATTTGCCACTAACACATTGGTATCTGCCCACATAGTACCTTGGCCAAGCGATACTCTGCGTAAATCTTCAATCGTCTTAATGCCATCAAACTTATGTTGGGTACCTTTTTTTATCATGAGCACGCGATAACCTAGTAATCCTTTAAAGAGGCAAACCCGAATAGGGCGCATACGCTCTTCAAATTCAATGGTAGAGGCGTACCAAACAATATCAATTTCTCCATCTTCCACCATTCGAACAATCCGCCCTTCAGTATTGGGCGGAATGGAGTCATCCCATTCATATTTGTGTTCAGGCACTTTACTTAAAATTAGCTTGAGCAAACCTTTAGCGTATTTGGGAATGCCGACATTATCACTGACCATGCGCAGGGGTTTGGCGCTCAGTGGTATAGAAACACAGCAAAGAACAAATAACAGCCCAATAAACTTGAAGAAAGATTTTGAAAAGTATGTAGCCATTTGCGTAACTCTATTTTGATAGACACCTAGGCTAACTTTAGTTGAAGTTTTAGAAAATGCATGTTGATTGAGAGAAAAATCCGCCGCACCTTTGAGGTATCCAATGGAGGGGTGCGGCGGAAAAGATAACTCATTGAGGGATTTGTGGTGTGGCTGACAGAACAAATATCAATGAGTGTAGGAAGCGGGTGTGCGAACACACCCCAACACGTTCAAACCACTGAGTGGTATCAGTGACATGAATTTGCCAAAGGCATTGTGGTGCCATCGGCAACAGTGACTAGCGCGGCCTTAGTCCTTGTCCTTGGCTGCGCTTGTCTGGCTGTTCAAGGTTGCAGGCTTCTCATAGGTGAAAGGCTGCAATAATTCATCTGGTTTGCCCTTACAGGCTTTCGCCAAAAGCTCACGGCGTTGGGCGAGTAATAAGCCTACCGCTTCACTGTGCTTCTCGTCTATCCCAGGAATGTGATCTTCGATTAATTGTGTGATGTTGGCGGCTAATTCCAAATATTTGTCATGCTCTTCTGCAATTTTTCTATCTTCAAACATACTGCCATCCCGATCACAAAGCCAAACGGCGACTACTGACATGCTAAAACCTCATTGATACTGTTTTTATGTACAGTATTGTTTCGGCTGGAAAATGTCAATCGGATTTTTGCTGGGTTTGGAAATATGACTATATGAGGTGATAATGCGGCCTCATTTTTATCAACGGGATTTATTGTGTCTGCCCCTCAACAGCCCAGTACCGAAAAGCCTTCCAAGCCAAGGAGCATGTTGCGTTCCAGTTTGCTGACCGGCTCCATGACCATGATGTCGCGAGTATTGGGGTTGATCCGCGACATAGTTCTGGCGAATGTCCTGGGTGCGGGTGGTGCTATGGATGTCTTCGCCATCGCCCAAAAAATTCCGAATTTTTTTCGTCGATTATTTGCTGAGGGAGCTTTTTCCCAAGCATTTATTCCAGTGTTGGCTGAGTATCGTGAAAAGGGTGCGAATGCGGCAGTAAAAGAATTGGTTGATCGAGTCGCAGGCAGTCTAGGTTCAATTCTGTTGATCTTTACGCTTTTAGGTGTTGTCGGTGCCTTTGTGATTGCCATTATTTTTGCACCCGGGTGGTATGTCGAAAAACCGGAAAAATTTTCTTTTTTAATTGATTTGGTGCGCATCACTTTTCCCTATTTGATGTTGATTTCACTCACCGGTTTTGCGGGTGCCATTCTCAATAGTTATGACCGCTTTGCCATCCCAGCAGTGACACCGATTTTTTTAAATATTTTTATGATCGCCGCCGCATTATTATTTGCGGAGTGTTTCTCCAGTCCTGCTTATGCATTGGCTTGGAGTATTGTGGCAGCAGGATTATTTTCTCTGCTATTTCAACTGCCGTTTTTGCATCAAATTCAGATGTTACCCTCACCTAAATGGGATTGGTCGCACCCCGGTGTTAAACGGATTTTGGTGTTGATGGCTCCCGCATTATTTGGTGTTTCGGTGAGCCAATTAAATTTGTTGGCGGACAGTATTATTGCAACTTTTTTGGTGGAAGGTAGCCCAAGTTGGTTGTTCTATTCAGATCGATTGGTGGAATTACCTTTGGGTGTTTTTGGTGTGGCTATTGCGACAGTGATTATGCCGGGATTGTCTCGACAAAATGCTGCGCAATCGGCTGAAAAATTCAGTCAAACTTTGGATTGGGCGATTCGATTTGTGGTGCTGATTGCGTTGCCAGCAACACTGGCCTTGATCATCTTGTCGGAACCCATTTTGTCCACGCTTTTTTATCATCAAGGTGGTGAAATGAAAGCGTCGGATATCTTGAAGTCAACCTATAGTTTGCGCGCTTACGCTTTGGGGTTATTCGCGTTTATGTTAATCAAGGTGTTGGTTCCCGGTTATTTTGCGCGGCAGGATATGAAAACCCCTGTGCGAATTGGCGTTATTTCGATTGGTGCCAATATATTGATGAAACCCTTTTTTGTAATTCCCTTGGTGATGTTATGGGAGCTTGGTCATGTTGGGCTTGCATTGACTACAGCCTTGGCCGCTTATGTGAATGCATTCCTGCTCTATCGCGGCTTGCGCAAACAATCGATTTACAATCCTTCTCCTGAATGGCCAATGCTTTGGTTGAAATATGCTCTTTCCAATCTGGTTATGGTGATTGTGCTTTTGGCGATGGGTTATTGCTGGAATCAATGGTTGGAGTGGAGCACCTTTGATCGCATTTTGCGGTTAACGGTTGTTTGCATTGCTGGCCTCGGCAGCTACCTCGCTTGTTTATGGTTAACTGGGATTCGGTTGCGGGATTTCAAGCACCATCATTAACAGGTGAGCTATCCAGTCGGCTCCTATATACTGGCCGGCCTTGAAAAGACGGGTTTGAGGTTAAGTTCAGCGTGGAATCCAAAGTTCAGTCGTTTATTCGCGGCGCACACAATTTGCTGCCATGGCACCAAGGCTGTGTGGCGACTTTGGGCTCATTTGACGGTGTGCATGTCGGTCATCAGGCCATATTGCGGCAATTGGTTCGTCTGGCAAAAGAAACTCAACTGCCTTCGTTGGTCATTATTTTTGAACCTCAGCCACAAGAATTTTTTCTGGGCGATAAAGCCCCGGCGCGGTTAATGCGCTTGCGCGAAAAAATTCAAGCGCTGCTAGCAGCTGGTGTGGATCGGGTTTTGTGTTTGTCATTCAGCGACTATCTACGCAGTTTGTCTGCGATGGATTTTATTGAGCAAGTGTTAATTCAAGGAGTTGATGTTAAACATTTGGTGATCGGAGATGATTTTCGTTTTGGTTGTGATCGTCGTGGCGATTTTTCATTGTTGAAACAAGTCGGCGATCAAAAAGGATTTTCTGTGACTGATACAGTGACTTTGCAAATTGATGGTGAACGAGTGAGTAGCACCCGTGTTCGCCAATGTTTGGAAGCAGGCGATTTTACGGCAGCTGAAAGATTATTAGGTAAACTTTATAGCATCAGTGGTCGAATTGTTTATGGGCAACAATTAGGTCGTCAATTAGGTGTACCCACTGCCAATGTACATTTGCGACGCTATAAGTCTCCATTGCAAGGCGTGTTTGCTGTAACTGCAAAAGTTGAAGGAAAAAGCATTCAAGGTGTTGCCAATATAGGCGTGCGCCCCACTGTAAATGGCGACAAAAAATTATTATTGGAAGTTCACTTGTTTGATTTCTCGCAAAAAATTTATGGAAAGATGATTGAAGTGATTTTTCATAAAAAATTGCGTAGCGAAAAGAAATTTGCATCATTGGATGAGTTGCAGGCACAGTTGAAAATGGATATTGACGAGGCGAAAGCGTTTTTTAATTTATACCCCTCTCCCTAACCCTCTCCCACAAGGGGCGAGGGGACAGAAAATGCCATTGGCTTGGTAGGTGGCACAATCAGCTCCCTCTCCCTTGATGGGAGAGGGTTGGGGAGAGGGCGAGTATCACATTTTTAAATTCAATCTGATTAACAAAACACTATGACCGACTACAAATCTACACTCAATTTACCCGTTACCGATTTCGCGATGAAAGCGAACCTCGCACAACGTGAACCCGAGATGCTGAAAGTTTGGCAAGCGAATAAAGTCTACGAACAAATTCGCACCGCTCGTAAAGGTCGCGAGCAATTTATTTTGCATGACGGCCCACCTTATGCGAACGGTGATATTCACATCGGTCATGCCGTTAATAAAATTCTGAAAGATATTATCGTCAAAAGTAAAACCATGAGCGGTTTTGATGCGCCCTATGTGCCTGGTTGGGACTGTCATGGTTTGCCGATTGAGCACAACGTCGAGAAAAAAATCGGCAAAGCGGGCGATAAAGTGGATGTGAAAACCTTTCGCCAAAAATGTCGAGAGTATGCCGCCAAACAAGTTGAAGGCCAAAAAGCCGATTTTATTCGTTTAGGCGTGTTGGGCGATTGGGATAATCCCTACCTCACCATGGATTATAAATTCGAAGCGGACATCATTCGCTCTCTCGGAAAGATCACTGAGAATGGCCATTTGCATCGTGGCTTCAAACCGGTCTACTGGAGTGTAGTCGGTGGTTCTGCGCTCGCTGAAGCAGAAGTGGAATATCAGGATAAGACTTCATTTTCGATTGATGTGAAATTTGCATTTGTTGATCAGGATGCAATTGCGAAAAAAATTACTGGCCTGAGCGGATCAGGAAAAATTTCGTTAGTCATCTGGACAACTACGCCTTGGACTTTGCCAGCCAACCAGGCCGTATCTGCCAATGCAGAAGTGGATTATGTTTTGGTACAAATTGCGGATGGACGTTTGTTGGTTGCTGAAACTTTGTTGGAGTCTGTTCTTGCGCGCGCCAAAATAGAATCGCATCAAGTTGTGGGTTCGGTAAAAGGTGCAGTGCTGGAAAATTTACTCTTGCAACATCCATTTTATTCGCGTCAAGTTCCTGTTTTATTGGGTGATCACGTCACCACTGATGCAGGTACAGGTTTTGTGCACACGGCACCAGATCATGGTGCTGACGACTTTGCTGTTGGTGTGAAATACGGAATCGGCACGCTGAATTATATTGATGACAATGGTAACTATCGTCCGAACGTTGAAATTTTTGCGGGCGATCATGTTTATAAAGTTGATGAAAAAGTTATTGCGTTATTAATCGAAAAAAATGCTTTGTTGGCGCAAGGTAAAATTACGCACAGCTTTCCGCATTGCTGGCGAACCAAAACGCCACTGATTTTCCGTGCGACGCCGCAATGGTTTATTAGTATGAGCAAAAATAATTTGCGTGATCAGGTTGCGCAAGCGGTTGAAAATGTTGAGTGGATTCCAGATTGGGGCAAGGCGCGTATCGACGCTATGTTGGCTTCGTCGCCCGATTGGTGTATTTCTCGTCAACGTACTTGGGGTGTCCCCATTGCGTTGTTTGTTCACAAACAAACGCAAGAATTGCATCCAGAAACACCACGTTTAATTGAAGCGGTTGCTAAAAAAGTTGAACAAGAGGGTATGGATGCCTGGTTTGATTTGGATGCAAAAGAATTGCTCGGTGCTGATGCAGATACTTATCAAAAAGTCACAGATACTCTCGATGTCTGGTTTGATTCCGGCGTAACTCACTATGCAGTCTTGGCGCAGCGCGCCGGTTTGTGCTTCCCCGCAGATTTATATCTGGAAGGTTCCGATCAGCATCGCGGCTGGTTCCAATCCTCTTTAAAAACTTCAATGGCAATGCATGCAGTACCGCCATACAAAACTGTATTGACTCACGGTTTTACGGTAGATGCTAACGGCAACAAAATGTCCAAATCCTTGGGCAATGTGGTGCCGCCGCAAAAAGTGATGAATGATTTGGGTGCAGATGTATTGCGCTTGTGGATTGCGGCTACCGATTTTAGTAATGACATGCGCGTGTCCGATGAAATTTTAAAACGCACTGCTGATTCTTATCGTCGTATTCGCAATACTGCGCGTTTTATTTTATCGAATCTGGTTGGATTTAATCCTGAAGCAGATCTTGTGCCAGTAGAAAACATGGTGCAGTTAGATCGCTGGGTTGTCGGGCAAACCGCAAAATTCCAACAAGAAATTATTGATGCTTACAATCAATATCAATTCCATTTGATCTATCAAAAATTGCATAACTTCTGTGTAGTGGAGTTGGGTGGTTTTTATCTCGATATTATTAAGGACCGTCAATACACAGTTAAATCAGATGCCTTGGCTCGTCGTTCTGCGCAAACGGCGCTCTATTACGTCATTGAATCTTTGGTGCGTTGGATTGCACCGATTTTAAGTTTTACTGCCGATGAAATCTGGAAAGAAATTCCTGGCAAACGTGAGGCCAATGTGTTCATTGCTGAATGGTTCCAGTTGCCGAAAATGCCAAAAGATTCTCTTTCAAATGAATATTGGGCTTTGGTTGCCAGTGTCAAAACAGCTGTTAACAAAGTGTTGGAAGAAAAGCGTAGTGAAGGTGCCAAAGGTGGCTCGCTCGGTGCGGAAGTCACTTTGTATTGCGATGAAAAATTGCAAACAGAATTGAGTCAATTGGGTGATGAGTTGCGCTTTGTATTGATTACATCTGCTGCCACTTTACAACCTTTAAACGCTGCGCAAAATGCTGAAGATACGGATGTTGCAGGATTAAAAGTGTTTGTTAAAGCGACGGAACAACCTAAATGTGAACGTTGTTGGCATCATCGTGCGGATGTGGGCGCAAACCCTTCGCATCCCACAATTTGTTTGCGTTGTGTGGTGAATGTGGATGGTAACGGTGAGCCGAGGAATTTTGCATGACACAAAAAATTTATCAAAAGCCTTGGTTTTGGTACGCAATTGCATTAGTCATTGTGTTGTTGGATCAATGGAGCAAAATTGCCGTCGTTAAACATTTTGTGGTTGAGGGCGCTTCGCAAGAAGTCACTTCTTTTTTTAATTTAGTGTTGGCTTATAACCCGGGTGCTGCGTTTAGCTTTTTAGCAGAAGCTGGTGGATGGCAGCGTTGGTTTTTTGGTGCAATTGCGATTGCTGCCAGCACATTTTTTTCAATTTGGATTTATCGTTCGGCGGCAACTAAAACCCGCGAAACCTTTGCATTAGCATTTGTGCTCGGTGGTGCTCTTGGTAATCTTTATGATCGAATTTTTTTGGGTCACGTAGTAGATTTTATCGAGGTGCATTATCAAAGCGCTTATTATTTTCCGGCGTTTAATCTTGCTGACTCGGCGATAACTTTAGGTGCTATTGTTTTGATTTTTGATATGCTGTTTAGCAAAGAGAAAAAAACCAATGCGTGATTTATCTATTGGCCCTGGTACAAAAGTAACATTGCATTTTGCATTGCGCTTGCAAGATGGCGAAGTGATTGATTCGAATTTTGAGCGTGACCCTGCGACGTTTGTGGTGGGTGACGGTAATTTATTGCCTGGATTTGAAAAAGCGATTTTCGGTTTGTTGGAAGGCGAACGAAAAACTCTCACTATTTCGCCTGAACAAGGTTTTGGCCAGCGTAATCCTAATAATTTACAAGAATTTCCTCGCAGTGAATTTGCACCGGATATGGAATTAAAAGAAGGATTGGTTTTATCTTTCTCCGATGCGCAAAAAACTGAACTGCCTGGTGTTGTCAGCCATTTCGATGAAAATGTTGTGATAGTGGATTTCAATCACCCCTTGGCGGGGCGCGATATAGTATTTGATGTCGCCATATTGAGAATCGAACCTGTGCAGGTGCATTAATTATGACGCAAATTAAATTGGCCAATCCGCGAGGTTTTTGTGCTGGCGTTGATCGTGCAATTGATATTGTCGATCGCGCTTTGGATGTCTTCGGTGCGCCAATATATGTGCGTCATGAAGTGGTTCACAATAAATTTGTAGTGGAATCTTTACGTGAACGCGGCGCTGTTTTTGTTGATGAGGTAGATCAGGTTCCTGATGATGTCATTTTAATTTTCAGTGCACACGGTGTTTCTCAAGCAGTACGCCAACAAGCAGAAGATCGTGGATTACAAATTTTTGATGCAACTTGTCCTTTGGTGACCAAAGTTCATATTGAAGTGACACGTTATAGTCGTGAAGGTCGTGAATGTATTTTGATTGGTCATGAAGGTCACCCCGAAGTCGAAGGGACTATGGGTCAATACTCTTCTGCTAAAGGTGGGGTTATCTATTTGGTAGAAGACGAACAGGATGTTGCTGCCTTAGTGGTAAAAGATCCGGAAAATCTTGCTTATGTCACGCAAACGACTTTGTCGATGGATGACACTGCAAAAGTGATCGAAGCTTTGAGGAATAAATTTCCAAAAATTCAAGGTCCACGCAAAGACGATATTTGTTATGCGACCACTAATCGACAAGATGCAGTGCGCACATTGGCGCTTGAATGTGATTTGGTGTTGGTTGTCGGTTCCCCCAATTCGTCAAACTCTAATCGATTACGTGAACTGGCCGAACGTTGTGGAACAGAGGCTTATTTAATTGATGGTGCTGACGACATTAATTCTGATTGGGTAAAAAACAAATCCTGTATTGGTATTACAGCAGGCGCATCGGCACCTGAGGTATTGGTTAAGCAGGTGATCACTCGCCTGCAGGATTTGGGCGCGACTGCCCCGCAAGAAATGCAAGGCACGCCAGAAAATATTAGCTTTTCATTACCTAAGGCTTTGCGTATTTAATTGCACATGATTGAACTGATTCGGCTGCGGCCACCTCGTGCCAGAATCAGTTTGTAACCTTTGGTATTTTTCTTTCCGCAAATACTGATATTCCCTGCTAAAAATGCGCCGCCGGTTGAACCATTCGCTTGGCGACTTTCACCAGTGTTGATAAAGGAAATGGTTTTCATCGCATTAGTGGATGTGATGCTTAAATTCGCAATGGCTCCCTGAGTGAAAAGTAGTTCTTCTTCGGTATCCCGAGAACCATTGTCATTATCATCAATAAATAACTCCCACCCTTGGCTCCAATCACTATTCGCTTTTAACACCGCACGTTTATGCTGCATTACCGCCAGTGTTCGCGTTGTTTGAATCGCGGTGAGTAAGTCTTGAGTGCTAGTATCGAGTTGATTTTTCTTGATGATGTCAGAAAGCGACGGCAAACCTACAAACAGCAGAATAGAAATAATCGACAGGGTCACCAAGAGTTCGATTAAACTCAAACCCTGTGATGCTTTTAAAAGGCGTACTGAAAAACTTGGTGTAAGCTTAATGCTCATAATCTATCCCTCCGTGGATATATAAAAAGGGCAAGGCCCTGTTGAGATCTGTGTCGATCAAACCGCTCAGTCATCCATGCCAACCGATCATCGGTAGCTTGGGCTAGTCTCGACTGAGTCATGTTAACTTTATACAACGGGAAAACTCAAGTAGTCTGAGATTTTGACCAAGAGATGAAATTATGATTCGTATGCCAAGTTGGAATAAAACTGCAGGATTTACGCTCATCGAGTTACTTATTACCTTGGTAATACTGGCCATCGTACTGGGTTATGCAATGCCCAAGTTTCGCACATTGCTTGATAATGGGCGTACTGTTGCTCTAAGCGAGGAGTTTTCTTCTGCCATTAATTTTGCCCGAATAGAGGCGATAAAAAGGGGTAAGCCTGTATCACTGTGCAAATCAACCAATGCATCCAGTTGCGATGCTGCAGGTAATGATTGGAATGTGGGTTATTTGGTGTATGTGGAAGGTCAAGCTTCTGAGGTTGCTACTACTACTTCCATTGCAAGTAGTGGGTTGCTCAAGGTTTATCCACCAACCGCGGCATCCAAAAGCAGTATTGACGTTAAAAGAGGTGTGGCAAACGTGCAATTTCTTCGATTCACTAGTTTGGGTGCATTAGCCAAAAATATAAATTCGGAAGCGGTTATCACTACGAAACTAACCAATTGTGATGGTGTTCAGCGAGAAATAACGTTAAAGCTTTCTGGTTCTATGTCTGTAGTGAAGAAGCCATGTTCTTGAGGTGAATTGTGAATCAACAAAATTTGAAATTAATCAGAAAAAATCAAGGCGCTAGTCTTATTGAGGTGTTGATTGCTGCATTGATCTTAGGAACTGCATTGCTGACCTTAACTAGTTTGCAAACCCGATCATTACAGTTTAATCAAAGTGCCTATTTACGATCACAGGCCAATATTCTGGCGTACGATATTTTGGATCGAATTCGAATTAATCGTGATAAAGCAACCGAATATGATTTGGCTCTTGCTAATGCGGCACCAACAGGAACCAAGTTAAGTGAAAAAGACTTAAAAAGTTGGCTGGATGCCATAGCAGTGTTGTTGCCAGATGGTGATGGATCAATTGATTGTGATGCCAAGAAATGTACTGTGAATATACAGTGGACAGAGCAATTGTCATCAGTCATAGATGAGAACGAAACCTTAATATTCACTTATTCATCGCAAATTTAGGGTTTAGATATGTTACAGCAGCGCGGATTATCACTGGTCGAATTACTCATTTCTGTCACATTGGGTTTAATTTTGATGGCAGGTGTTGTGCAAATGTTTTTGGGTAGCAAACAAACATTTAATTCACAGCAAGCTATGTCGCGCGTTCAAGAAACGGGACGCTTGGCAATAGAATATATTTCGCGTGATGTGCGTATGGCGGGATACATGGGGTGCCCAACGAGGTCTCAGTTAGGAGGGGTTTCAATTACTTCCACTCTGAATTCTGCAACAACATTTCGTTGGGATTATTTGACTGGATTGCGTGGTTATAATTTTGCAGCAATGTCAGATAGTAACTACATGGAATTATCAGCCCTTAGTGGGTCAAGCGGTGAAGCTATTGCTCCTTTGTTGAATACAGATTTAATTCAAATTACCAGTGCGTCGGGTAATGATACGCCTATAACAACTTTAAAAGACGATACCAATTTTAATACTGATTCCACGGGGGCAGTCGCTAATGGTTGTGGCACCGGAAAAAATCGTTTTAATGGTTTATGCGAAGGAGATATTTTAGTTGCAACTGATTGTATTGCTGCAAAAGTATTTCATGCAACCAGTATTACTGAAAGTGGAGGGAGCATAAAGGTATTTCATGGAGCAGCGTCAGGTACGATTGTTCCGGGGAATTCGGTGGATACTTGGGGGGGGGCAGCTTCTAGCGATTACTCTTTTGGCCCAGGTGCCGAACTGGTGCAGATGCAAAAAATTGTTTACTACATTAAAAATAATACTGCTGGGCAGCCTTCGCTGTGGCAATGGGTGAATGGAAAAAATAGTGAAGTGGTTGAAGGAGTGGAGGGTCTATCTGTTACTTACGGGCGCGATACCGACAACAACAATGTTCCTGATGTTTATGAATCAGCATCTGCAGTGGGTACAAGTTGGGCGGACGTGAAAAGTGTTCGAATTGAAGTTTTGGTTCGATCGACAGAAGACTTATTGCCTGAATCACAATCCTATAGTTTTCCCATGGGTGCAGCTGCAGTATCTGCGGCCGATAAGCGATTGCGTCAAGTTTTTTCTGCGACTGTTGGTATTCGCAGTCGATTGCAATAAAAATTTGCAGAAGGTTACAAATATGAAGACCAAAAAAATTCAAATCAGTGCTCAGCGTGGAATGATATTGATCGTCGCATTGGTGATGGTTGTTCTCATGAGTTTGGTGGCAGTGGCTTCTATTCGCGGTAGCGGATTGCAGGAGGCTATGTCGGGCAGCATGCGTGATCGAAATGTTGCGTTTCAAGGGGCTGAAGCTGGATTGAGATTAGCCGAGGAGTTAGTGGAGGCTGACGGTATAGAAGAATTATCGGCAGCCAATACTAAGGGTTATTACATTGATTTAAACAAAAGCGCTTCTATTTCACGCCCGAGTAATTGGACGCTAGACGATTGGAATGATCGGGACAAAGGGTTAGTGCTATCTGGAGTTACCAATGTGAGCGCACAGCCAGTTATGGTCAGTGAGCAGTTATCTTTTTCGGGTACTGCTATCGATTCGGGCGGTGGTATAGATTTTATCAGTCAGGAAAGAACAACTGAATATCAGTTTTATCGAATTACCGTTCGGTCTGTAGGCCTGACTGAAAATACTGAAATTATTTTGCAATCGACCTATGTTCGTTAGTTTAACGAGGTGCATGTTATGAACAGATATATGAAAAAAATGAAATTCTTGATCGGGTCTGTGCTGGTTGGGTTGATCTTTTCTGGTCAATCTTATGCAGAGGCACCTTCACAAGATCCACTGTTTTTAGTTTCGCCTGTTAAACCTATAATGATGTTTAATATGTCGAAAGACCATCAGCTTTTTTTCAAGTTGTATGATGATTATTCGAACATTGATAATCTTCCTGATATAGAAACTACATACAAAAACACTATCGATTATTATGGGTATTTTGATAGCCAAAAATGTTACATCTATAATGTCGCTGATGGCAGGTTTACTCCCAACACCACACCGGCAGTTGATCATTACTGTCAAGCAACAACAGATACAACCCGATATTGGAGTGGTAATTTCTTAAACTGGGCCACCATGACGAGAATGGATGCAATTCGTAAAATTTTATATGGGGGTTACAGATCAACAGATACTAATACTTTAACGGTATTGGAAAGAGCATTTTTACCGAACGATGCGCATTCATTCGCAAAATGGTATGGCGGAAGCGACCTAAGACGGTTGACGCCCTACGACCCGAATTTAACTGGGGTTCCTGAAGAGCAGGGCCTAACATTGTGTAATACCTCTGAGGTTAATGATCGGGCTACCTATTCTCAAAATGCTACAGGTGCTAATGATCGTCCGGTTATTCGTCTTGCTAGGGGAAATTCTTCTCTCTGGGCGAGTAATGAGCGTTGGCAATGTCGATGGGGTGTCAATGGTAATGGTAATGTGCCTGGGTTGAGTCGCATAAATGCCTACGCCAACTCACCTGTAAGCACTACGCTTGATACCAGAGCTACTATTAACATATCAGGGCAGGTTCGCATTGGAGCCAATTCAAACGAGGTTAACTGGGAGTCAGGGGATAACTTTAATGGACTTGGAGATGGCGGGAAGATCACGATTGATGGAACTGAGTACACAATAGATGATGCCACTTCTTCCACTCAGTTAGATATTGACACAACTATCGACCCCCCGTTAACGGGAGTGGTGACCATAACCTCCGCTTCAAACCAGGTCGATTTGGTCACAGGGGATTTTACTGGGTTGGCGGTAAATGATGTCATCACTATCGATGGTTCTAATCGCCAGATAACGGCAGTTAACTCAGCCTCCCAACTTACTGTTAATTATACATATCCTCTCCAAACTGGAAATGTTGTGGTAACTGGAGGATCAAATCAGGTCACCTATTCATCAGGAACAAATTTCGTGAATATCACTACAGGAAGTAGTATCACAATTGGTGGCCAAGTGCGTTCAGTCACGGCTAAGGCATCAAATAACCAAATAACGGTTGATTCGCCCGTTACCGCTACTACTCCTGTAACTGGTCGGGTAAGAATTACTCCAAGTTCAAGTCAGATTAACTATGTGTCTGGAACAAACTTCGCAAATCTGGTAGTCGGGAACACTATCACCATTGATGGCGTGGCTCGTACAGTGAATACTAAAACAGACAATAATCGAATTAACGTAAACACTACTTACGCCAATATTGTGGGTACTGTAAGCCACACTTCAGGTTCAAATCTAATTACCTATGTCAGTGGGACTAATTTCAGCAGTTTACGAGTTGGGGATTCAATAACTTTTGGTTCTGGTGGTTCGGCACAAACTCGTACCATAGCTTCGATACCGACTAGTACAACTATGACCGTTAATACTAATATGACCACCACCACCACTCGAGGCTACACTGTTGGTACAAGAGACAGGGACTATTCCGCTAACGTCGGGGTTCCGAGCACAGTTGCCTACTCTGCTGCTGTTAGCAGGAATGTAAATTTCACAGCAACCAGAAGTACAAGAGTTGCTGGTTATACAGCTTCTTATATTACAACGACCAATTCTGAAAATACCGAGTTGATAGCGAGAGTTGAGGTTAATTGCAATGCCTCTACCAGCAGTTATAAATGCGGAACTTACAAACCCACTACTGGAACATATTCTGGTCAAACGATTAATAAACCCATAGGTTTGTTGCAAGAATACGCCAATAAAGTGAACTTTGGTTTGATGACGGGAAGTTACCGCAAAAGTAAATCAGGCGGTGTGTTGCGTAAAATGGTTGGGCCGATTGATGTTAAGGACGAATTAAATGACACCAACGCAGATGAGATTGGTGATGATGGCATTTTTAAAGTTCCATCAAATAGTGGAAACAGTATTATTCAAACGCTAAATGTATTGAGGTTATATGGTTATAGTTTTAATAATGGAGTTTACAATGACTCTAGAGGCTCAGGTGGTGATTCTTGTAGCTGGGGATGGAGCGCTTTTGTTGATGAATCACTAGGTGGTGAAGGTACTGGTCAATGCTCAAATTGGGGCAACCCACAAGCAGAAATATTTTTAGAGTCACTGCGTTATTTAGCGGGTAAAGACGCATCTGCTGATTTTGCGACAGATGATTCGATTTTCATTACAGGGCTTAGTCAAGTGAGTGATTGGGATGACCCCATTACATCCGGGGATTCTGGAAATAAATGCGCCGCACTAAATATTCTTCAATTTAATGCCTCTAGTACGTCGTATGATAACGATAACCTCGGTGTGGGTGCAGCCGTTGCTGACTTAAGTTTTACTGCGGAGGGGATCAAAGCGGCTACCACTTATATAGGCTCAAAAGAGAAAATTGGTAGCGCATCCACTCAATATTTTATTGGTAGAAATTCAAATTTACTAACAGCGCCAGCTGAAGATAGAGATCAACTCTGTACGCCAAAAAATATTAATGCGACTACGGGTGGCTTGGGTGCCGTTGATGGGCTTTGTTCTGAAGCGCCGAGATTGGAAGGAGGTTATAACATTGCGGGTCTTGCTTACTTAGCAAGAAAGAATGGAATTGGCAGTGATCGTGAAAAAGTGAAAACCCATGGAGTAGTCTTAGCTCCTGCCATTCCCAGTCTCAAGATACCCGTTCCAAATTCTGCCGGAACTGGTTCCGATGCAGCTAAAACAATCACTATTCTGCCAGCTTGCCGTAATTTGTCACTTGCTGACGATGCTAACTGTGCGATCGTTGACTTCAAAGTAGTGTCCGGTCCAACATTGGACAATGGAAGTTATATCGGGTCTCTTTATATTAACTGGGAAGATAGTGAGCAGGGGGGGACTATGACCAAGATATGTGGAGGTTTCTACGTTATTCGATTTCAAAGGACAAAGTGTCAATCACAACTGATGTGATGGCAGAGTCAACTGGTTTTGATATGGGTTTTGGCTACGTTATCAGTGGAACAGAGCAGGATGGATTTCATGTGCATTCTGGAGTCGAAGGTTTTACTTTCGAAGATAAAAATACCGCTTCCGATAGCGTAAGTAATGGTTGTAATAATTGCCAAGCGGGTGATGGAGCTACCACTCAAACATATGACGTAGGTACCTCAGACGTTGAACAGCTTAAAAACCCACTCTGGTACGCAGCCAAGTGGGGTGGTTACACCCAAAGTAGCCTGACAGATGACGAAATTTCAAGCCTCGATCCTGCAGTGGCAAAAGTAAACGCCGAGGGAGTTGTTGAGAATATAGCGACATACTTTTATGCCACTGAGCCGAGGAAGCTTGAGGCGGCTTTGGCAAAATTATTTGAAGATATTGCTGGGTCAGTAGGTTCTGCATCCACCGTTGCGGCTAACTCCACAAGTTCTCAGGGTGAAACTCATGTCTATCAAGCCAGATTTGATAGTGAAGATTGGTCTGGTCAGATATTGGATTTTGAGTTAACGGATACGGGTGTGAGTAACACGTCAGCTTGGGATACTCATAACACTATGAGTAGAGCGGGTGGTTTTTTAAGCACCCGAAATGTGTATACCTACGATGGTGCAACCCCAGCTGTGGTTAAATTAACAAACACAAATGTGGAATTAGCTGATCCAACAGTAGTAGACAATGCAGTCCCTGATTTAACCAGAAGTTTAAAATTAGCTTCAGAGGCTGACTATAGTTTTGCAGTAAGAAGAATTAAGTGGCTGCGTGGTGATGTAACGGATGAAAAAATCGATAATGGTAGTTTGTTATTTAGACCAAGAACGCATCTTTTGGGTGATATTATCAATTCCGACCCTGGGTATGCTGGTGGGGGATCTCAACGTCACCAGAATTTACCGAGTGCATCTGCTTTTGGTGCCGCAAAGTATCTAGAATACGTGGCTCACAAAAAAACCCGAAGAAAAATGGTTTTCGTAGGAGCTAATGATGGCATGTTGCACGCATTTGATGCCGCAGATGGTAAGGAGGTTTTCGCCTATATACCACGAGGCGTGTTTAAAAAGTTGTCCACACTGATGGATATCAATTACAGCCATCAATACACAGTAGATGGGCCTGTTTATGTCAGTGATTACTTTAACCAAGCCGAGAATGAATGGCGCACTATGGTGGTAGGTACCCTTGGTTCCGGTGGTAGAGGGGCTTATGGATTGGATGTAACAGATGTATTGGATAATACAGCCAATACCAATACGCCACCTACCGTTATTTTTGACATCAGTGATGATGACTCGACGACTGACGAACCTAATGCAACACTGAAAAATGATATAGGTTACTCAGGCAGTAAAGTCTTGGTGCTTCCTGTTAGTGCTCCAGCTGCTGATGGTGGCGGTAGATGGATGGCGATCTTCAGTAATGGTGCAGATAGTTTAAGTGGTCAAGCCAAGCTTATAGCGATTGACGTAAATGACCCTACCAAGTTTGTTTCTGTGGATACAGGCGGGGGGGCAGCAAATGGATTATCCCCTGCTGCGTTTTTGTTAGGTGGGCAAAATGTGGTTGTGGCTGCCTACGCGGGTGATATAAACGGGAATATGTGGAAGATTGATATATCGAACTCCAGTTATCTTTCTTGGGCGTCTGCGTTTGGAAGTGGCACTCCTTTAATTAATGTTGTTGATTCTTCTGGTACTCCTCAACCCATTACTGCAGAGCCAACGCTTGGACTTAATTCCTTGAAGCTGATTGGTGGAACTACATCATCCGTGATGGTCTACTTTGCTACCGGTAAATACTCAAACACATCTGATCTAACGGATACATCATTACAGAGCATTTATGCTGTGGCGGATGCAGGCTCACCGATTTCAATCAATGCCTCTAATAGAACAGATAAGTTACATGAGAAATGGATAGATACCGAAGCCAGTGGGCGTAGAACAGTTTTAAATGATAAACAAACTCCAGACACAGCAACTCCGCCGGGGGTTTCGCCCGCTGTCGATTGGCTAAATAAAGATGGTTGGTTTATGGATATGGTGTTGAAATCAGGCACGCAGCGTGGAGAGAGGGGATTGAATAAACCTTTGTTGATCAGTGACAGGCTAATTGTGAATACATTTATTCCGTCCAATAAACAGTGTGATTATGGTGGCGCTGGTTGGTTAATGGAGTTGGTAGGGGTAGGGGATAAATATAAAGACCACACGGTGCTCGGCGACGAAGCCAATACGCAACTCAGCAGACCTATTATTTCTGATCTGGTGCCATTCCAGGCAGGAGATGAGGTGATTATATTGGGTAGTAATCTTGGTGGTAAAAAAGAAGAAAACTTGGAGTTGAATAGCACTATAACGAGTTTGGAAGGTAAGGTTGCAGGCGGTGTTCGCGGCCGCATGTCATGGCGTCAGATTAAATAGGTGAATTAAATGAAGCAAACTAATGGATTTACGCTAATAGAACTGATGATTGCGGTGGTCATAGTGGGTATTTTGGCTAGTATTGCATTTCCTTCCTATCAAAACTATGTCAGAAAAACAGGTAGAAACGAAGCGAAAGCAGAGTTGATGGATGTTGCAACCAAGTTGCAACGCTGTTATTCACTTTATGGGCGCTACAATGACGCAGGGAATAATTGTAAGGTCTTTGAGGTCATGGAGGCTGGAGTCATCACCAGCACGGGGAGGGGTTTTTATGAGATTGATTACACGGCTATTGCTGCATCAACTTACACATTAAAGGCAACGGCGGTTATGTTGCCGCAAACTGCTGACACAGGTTGCACAGAAATGAAATTGACTCATACAGGCGTTAGAAGCCCTGAGGGTTGTTGGTAAAACTTCTGAAGCATCACATCAAAGCCGTCTTCATCGACGGCTTTTTTATTGGGCAGAGGCTTCTCTGTCATTCATCATCCAATCCCAATTTCTGCAATCGGTATCGCAAGGAGCGAAAGGTAATGCCCAATTTTTTTGCGGTTAAGGTTTTATTCCAGCGGGATTTTTCCAGCGCATTCATTAAAATAATTTTTTCAACTTGTTGTAAGTAATCATCAATCGATTCAAATGCGGAACATAAATCAGGATAATTCACATCTTGATTCTGTTGAATGGGTTTTAAGCTGGAAAGGCTAGATCCGCTCGTTTTTTCGTTGAGATCATAATTTTGATTATTCAACAATAAATCACTGGCATCGATACGATTGCTTTCGCAGAGAGTAAACGCACGTTCTAATATATTTTCTAATTCACGAACGTTACCGGGGAAGCGATAGCTTTCCAGTTTTTGTTTGGCATCTGACGTTAATTCCGGCTTTTTAGTACCTATGGAGGCGGCAATTTTTTGAAGTACATAATCGGCCAGTAACAAAATATCTTCGCGCCTTTCGCGCAGGGATGGAACAGCGAGTTGGATCACATTGAGGCGATAAAACAAATCCTGACGGAATCGTCCCTCTTTGACTTCAAGATCCAACGATTTATGAGTTGCACATAAAATACGGACATCAGTGGTGATTTCATCTGATGCACCAACAGGGCGAATGGATTTTTCCTGAATGGCGCGCAGAAGTTTGACTTGCATATCCAAGGGTAAATCGGCGACTTCGTCGAAAAATAAGGTGCCACCTTCTGCGGCTTGAAACAAACCGATTTTGTCTTGATGCGCCCCGGTGAAGCTCCCTTTTTTGTGCCCAAAAAATTCGCTTTCCATTAATTCGCGTGGAATGGCCCCACAGTTAACTGCAATAAAAGGTTTGCTGGCACGTGGTCCTAGTTCATGGATCGACCTTGCGACTAATTCTTTGCCTGACCCGGATTCGCCACTGATATAAATGGGCGCTTGTGAGCGCGATAGTTTGTGAATATTGCTAATTAATTCTTCAATAATGGAGGATTGCCCAATAATCGCTGTGGTTTTGGGGGTGACAGGTTGGACGATTTGCGCCGTTTGAATAGCAGTAGTAACCAGTTTTCGTAAATGATTTAAATCTACTGGTTTGGTCAAAAAATCAAATGCACCGGCTTTCATGGATTCAATTGCAGTATCAATGCTGCCATGAGCTGTGATGACGGCGACGGGTAAACCTGTGTATTGTTGTTGAATATGTTCAACCAACTCCAAACCATTGCCATCAGGCAATCGCATATCGGTCAAACAAAGCTGAAATTCTTGCTGGCGTAATTTTTCTTTGGCTTGCTGAATATTGGCGGCCGTCTCGGTGCTTAGCTGCATGCGACCAAGAGTGATTTCCAGTAATTCTCGAATATCCGGCTCGTCATCGACGATTAGTACACGTTTAGTCATGGGTTAAACCATCCGGTTATGGTGTGAAGGATTGATCCGAATCTTATTGTAATTTATCAGGATGAGACAATTGTATATGAAAACAACTTTCTCCATCCGCAGTAAATTGGTAATTAATAAAAGCCTGATTAGCTTCACATAGTTCCTTGCAGATGTAGAGCCCGAGTCCTGAACCGGTATTTTCGGTAGTAAAAAAAGGTTCGAACAGGTGCTCTGCAATATCTTTGGCGATGCCAGTTCCGAAATCAATGACACGAATATAGGGTTGTTGTTGAAAGTTATCGGTGCCGGTTTCGATGCGCAGAGCGGGTTTGCCGTCTTGGTGAAGAGTGTAACGCAATCCGTTATCACACAAATTAGTTAATACCTGTTGTAGTTGGCTGGGGTCAAATTTTGCGATCAAGCTATCTCGTGAATGATCATCAAAGTCGCCCGTGAATTGTGAAATACCAATATTTTTTTCCATGAGTTCAATAGAAACACTGTTTCCATTCTTGATGCTGGTTTTATATTCCTGAATAAAATGTGGTAACCATTTTAATAAATCTACCTTTTCAGGTTGTGAGGCTCGTCGACGAGAGAGTTGTAAAATGTTTTCGATAATAGAGTTCACGCGTTTGCCATGGTTTTGAATAATCTCCAGCAAGCGATGATCGCTTTCATCCAATCGTGCTGATTCCGATAATAATTGACTGGCATGACTGATGGCACCAAGAGGGTTACGAATTTCATGCGCGATACTGGCTGTCAGTCTTCCGAGAGAAGCTAATTTCAATTGCTGTGCTTGTTGGTGCAGTGCACGCACATCCTCCAAAAAAACTAATAGGTCTTCACTGTTGCCGGGTTCCAGTTGTGCAAAATTGACTTTGATTTCGGATGTGATGTGTTTGGGTAGACTAAGTAGCGGAGTGTGATCAGCAAGACCTTCCTTCCAGGATTTCCATTTGTCATAAAGTTCAGGTAACTGGGATAGGTGCTGAAGATCATTCTGTTGATCAGGTAAATCCAATAATCGTTTTGCTGCTTTATTGTAGAGCTCAATATCTTGCTGATTATTTAACACCATAATGCCAGTACGCATGCGCTCCAGAATTAATTGGGCCGTACGTTGAAGGTGAGCGATGTGTTCGGCTTGGGTTAAAGCGGCAGCGTCGGATTTCCGTAATTTTTCCGAAAAATAAAAAAATGAAATCGCGGTAATAAAGGATAATGTGCCTAGCAGTGCAGAAGAAAAAAGCGATCGATCATCAGTGCCTAGAAAAAAATAACGGTAGAGGCCTTCGCTGATAATAACCACTGTGTTGATGGCGGCCAAAAATATCACCGTGCGCTCTCGCAGCATCATGCCGCCAGCAGCGATAGGGATTAATAACAGATAACCCATGCCTGATAAGGGGCCGCCACTAAGATGCATCAGTGCGCTGATAATAGCGACATCGATAGTTAAGGAAACAAAAGGCAGCTTTTGAGTATTAAATAAATTATTTTTAGCGGCTAAAAATAATGTCAGTAGATTAATAAAAGCGTAAAAAATACAAGTGTAGTAAAACACTTGAGACTCTTGTTTGTTAAATAATTTGGGTGAAAAGTCTAATTGTAATAATAAAAATAAAACGCCAACTAATGCCAAACGATAATAGGTGTAAACCCGCATTAATTTTTGCGGGTTATAGAGTTTGGCGTAGCTGCTAATGTGTGTAGGCATAGTTTATTTTTTGAAGTTGTAAATTTTACTTGGCGATACCGCAAACTTTCATGACAATATCCACCATTGCGCTTTTGGATTATACGGGAATCTTATGTCATCGCTTCGAATTAGTATTGTTCAGCTTAATACCTTGGTAGGGGATATTCCCGGAAATACCCAAAAAATACTGCAAATGGCCCGTGAAGCGGTGATACAAAAAGCCGATTTGGCGGTTTTCCCTGAATTATGTCTCACCGGGTATCCCCCAGAGGACTTGCTGCTTCGTTCCAGTTTGGATAAGCGCATAGCCGATGCCCTGGGGATTTTAATGGCCGCGAATTTACCTCTCGCTCTTGTGGTGGGTTATCCGAAGCGTGTTAATGGCCAGTTGTTCAATATGGCGGGCGTGATACAACAAGGAAAGCTTGTTGCCGAATACGCCAAACAATGTTTGCCCAATTATCAGGTGTTTGATGAAAAACGTTATTTCACTGCTGGCGAACAAGCGGTAATTCTTAATCACAAAGGCATCAATATCGGTTTATGTATTTGTGAGGACATCTGGTTTCCAGAGCCTGCAGCCAAAGCAAAAATGGCGGGAGCTGAGTTAATTATTAATTTGAATGCATCGCCCTATCATCAACATAAACAATCAGAGCGCGAATCAGTAGTCATCGCACGCGCGCAAGAAAATCAGCTGCCGATTATCTATGTCAATGCAATAGGTGGCCAAGACGAATTGGTGTTTGATGGTGGATCCCATGCCGTAGATGCAAAAGGCAATATTCTCTTTCGTGCGGAATCGTTCACCGAATCACTCTCGACAATAGATATTGCTGTTCATCTCAACAATCCAACCAATCCAATTGCAAAGATCAACAACAATTTGGCTGATGTCTATCAAGCATTGGTTTTAGGTGTTCGTGACTATGTACAAAAAAATCGGTTCAAAGGTGTGGTGTTGGGTCTATCCGGCGGTATTGATTCCGCATTGACACTGGCAATTGCGGTAGATGCACTGGGTGCCGACAAAGTCGAAGCGGTGATGATGCCCTTTCGCTACACATCCGACCTGAGTAAAACGGACGCAGCAGAACAGGCGCAGCGTATGGGTGTGAAATATTCATCGATTAGCATTGAGCCTATGTACGATGCATTTATGGTCGCATTGAGTGAAGAGTTTGCAGGATTAAAACGCGATACCACTGAAGAAAATTTACAGGCACGTTGTCGTGGTGTATTGCTCATGGCGATCTCGAATAAAAAAGGCTACATGGTGTTAACTACTGGCAATAAAAGCGAAATGGCGGTGGGTTATTCCACACTTTACGGCGACATGGCGGGCGGTTTCGATGTATTAAAAGATGTGTTTAAAACACAAGTGTTTGCCTTGGCGCGTTATCGAAATACGATTAGCAACGTCATTCCTGAAACGGTGATTACTCGTCCCCCATCAGCCGAATTAGCGCCTGATCAGAAAGACGAAGACAGCCTTCCTCCCTACGATATCCTTGACCAAATCCTTGCGCTCTATGTCGAGCAAGACCAAAGTGCGGAGGCAATAATCGCCAAAGGCTTTAATCGCGAACAGGTTGAACGTGTGATTCGCTTGGTCGATGTCAATGAATACAAGAGACGACAAGCTCCTGTGGGCATTCGCATCAGCCAGCGTGGGTTCGGTCGTGACAGGCGTTACCCGATTACGAATGGGTGGAAGATGGGGGAGTGAAAAAGCCCCTATGTTGCGCACCCCTAAAAAGCGACCACCCCGCCCCTTTTGGGGCACCCCTCCGGAGGAGGGGAATGGTGTGAGATTGTGCAAGTTAGACAGTAATATTTAAAATTCGGCACCACCCAAAATTCCCCTCCTTCGGAGGGGTGCCCGCAAAGCGGGTGGGGTGGTCGCTTGTATTGTTTTTTCAATCCATCACTTGCCAATTTGCCTTTTGTGTATTAGTGTATTGATACAGTAAAAATTATGGTCGTTCATCAATACAACGTGCTGTTATTTTTGTGATTGACCACCCCACCCGCTAAGCGGGCACCCCTCCGAGGGAGGGGAATTGGCAAGATTGTGCTGGTTGGAAGGTAAAAAATTTAAAATTTGGCAGCTGCCTAAAATTCCCCTCCCTTCGGAGGGGTGCCCGAAGGGAGGGGTGGTCAGTTAGAAAAGTAAGTCGCTTTTAAAGAGGAATTTCATTGTGAACAAATCTGATTTTATTGTTGATGTTACGCAACTTCAGCGAAAAGCCGGTCTAGTGACCATTCTCAAAGGTATTGATGCCAAAGTGCAGCCGGGTAATGTTATTGCCTTGCTCGGAAAAAATGGTGCAGGCAAAACCACATTGTTGGAAACCTTGTTAGGTTTTGCTTTTCCATCGCATGGAAGTGTTTCGCTTTGGTGAGTTGATGCAACCCATATTCGCGATGAACAAAAACAAAAAATCGGATTTGTTCCACAACAGGATGAATTGCTTTTGACCATGACGGGCAAAGAGCAAGTCGAACTGTTTCGTGGCTTTCGCCCCACATGGAATCAAACATTGGTCGAGAAATTAATTCTTGAATGGATGATTCCAATGGATATTCGTGTCAACAAAATGTCTGTCGGCCAACGACAAAAATTATCTATATTGCTCGCTATGGCGCATGAACCGCAATTGTTGGTATTGGATGAGCCTGTGGCAAGCCTTGATCCGATTGCGCGCCGACAGTTTTTGCAACAAATTATTGAGATTGCGTCCGATGAAAATCGTGCAGTGATTTTTTCAACTCATATCGTCACTGACGTAGAGCGAGTCGCAAATCAAGTGTGGATGTTGCGCGATGGTGTGATGGATTATCAGGGTGATCTTGATAGCCTGAAAGAATCCATAGTACGTATCACTTTTCCACGGGCTGCTTATACCAATGAATTTGTATCGCAATTACATGAAGTCATCAAAAAGAAAGAAGATAATCTACACATTCAGCTCACGATAAAAAATTGGAATGCGGATGTGGAATCTAGAGTCTCCCAGCTGGTACCTGACGCGAATATCGAATATTTAAGTCTGGAAGATATTTTTCTGGAGATGAATACATGAGTGTGATGAATATAAGAGCCTATTGGCCGCTCATTAAGAGTGTGATTGTGCCGGTAGGCATAATGAAAGCCATACTCATGACCATAGTAGTCTGCTACGCATTGATCCTCATTGTTGGATATTTTTGGAAAGGACACTGGGGTGGTGCGCTGCCTTTGTTATCAGTTTTAGCATTTTTCTATGTTTTTATTATGATTGTTTTATTGCCAGCACAGGCGCTCACGGCGGTTAGTAGTAAATCACTGAGGTATTTAACTGATTTTAGAAAATTCTATTTTGTAATTGCCTTCTTATTAGCTTTGGCATTTCCGTTAATGATGATTTTTTTTGAATGGGTAACCACTGATTCAACAAAAGATATTTGTGCAGAAGGGTTTTGTGCGGCGTTCAATGCAACTGAGGCATTTAATGGTGTTAATAAGTTAATTCATCTCGGGTTACAAGTATGGTTGTTATCAACCGGTATTTTGGCGGTTTTGTTTTACGCCACTTATAGGCTGCCTATTTTATTGGCGCTAAATTTTATGATCTTTGTATTCCTGAAGCCAATATTCCAGCAGTTATCCCAATTAGGGTTTCTGCAATTGGGTGTTGCGGTAACCTTGCTTTGGTTTGTGTTTGGGTTTTGGTGGCTAAGATTAAAACCGCAAAAATATATTATGAATAACCATGGAATGAGTATAGAGCAGATGATGTCGGCGGGAACTACGGCCAATCCGTCTGTAAATCCACATTTTTTTGTCTTGGCAAATTTTTTAACTGCAGGTGTGAAGTCTGGCAGTCTTTTAGGGACAAGATTGTTGGGTTCGCCCGATGGAAAGGCTATGGTGATTCCCGTTTGGATATACATATTTGTTATAGGTTTGTTGTACTTTTTGTTTATGAAGTGGTTAGCCGGCGATAATTTTGAAAATGTTGATTTTGTTTGTATCTATTCGAGCTTATTGCTTCTATATATTGGCGCGACAACTAGTTTGACTGCTCTTTGCCGAAATATAAAATATTTATGGTTGCTTTATCCGGGGACGCGCACACAGATGTTTTTGTTCGTAGAGAAAAAGAGTTTGCTGTATGCCGCGACATTAATATCAATTGCTCCAGTATTTTCTATTGTTTTTTATCAGTTGGCTGATGCTGATATTCTGGGAGTTGCCACCTTTGGTGGAATAATGTTGTCATCGCTGCTATTTGTTGCGCTGGTTTTTTATATTTCTCTTATGGTTTATACGCGAGATAAAGATAGTAAGTTAGGTTTTGGTGGTTGGCAGGTTGTTAGTGGGATGGTTGGCTTATCGTTGATTGCTCTAATTTGTAATTTTTGGATAAATGGTGATTATATGCCTGCCTTGCTTGTTGATTCGGTTGTGTTGGTGATTCTGTTGATCTTGCGTCATCAACTCATCAAAAAATGGCAAACGATTAATTTCGTCCGGGTGGGTTAATGTTTATCCTCAATCCCCAATCCGGCATTCCTATTTATCGACAAGTTGTTGATCAAGTTCGGCGCATGGTGGCGAGCGGGCAATTAGTGTCGGGCAGTGAATTGCCATCCGTTCGTGAATTAGCTGTACAGCATGCAGTAAACCCTATGACGATTTCCAAAGCCTACGCCCTTTTAGAAAATGAAGGTTTATTAATTCGTCAACGCGGAAAACCAATGCAAGTTGCCGCTATTTCAAAAGAGGATTCAAAACAACAAAAACAGGATTTATTAACGCCAGCGATTGAAAATTTATTGTTGGTGGCTAAGCAGTTAGATTTGGATATTGATGAATTGTTGTTGTTAATTAAAAAACATGTGAAAAATAAAAGGGAATCGTGATGAGAAAAATAAATGTTTATATTTTCAGGCTAGACCCCCTCCTAACCTCCCCCTTGCCAGGGGGAGGAACTAGCCCCCTCCCCTCGGTAACTGCTCCCTGCGTTACTCTACCTTCTGCATCCATGCAGTCGTGGCAAGGGGAGGGCTGGGGTGGGGTCAGGTTCTCGAAAATATTTTTTATTTTAGTGCTTGCCATGTCACTCACCGCCTGCAATCCCCAATCCAATAAAAATGAATCAACTGAAAATTCGATTTTAAAACCTTGCCCCGGATTTTCCGAAACGGGTTACCCACCCCTGGTTGACGGTGCAGAGTGTGGTGAATTGTTGGTGAATGAAAATCCTGATAATCCACAAAGCAAAAAAATATCCTTAAATATTTTGCGTTTACCGGCAATTAGTCCGGTAGCTGAAAAAGATCCCTTGTTTTTAATTCAAGGTGGGCCAGGCGGCTCATCAGTTGAAATGGCCAAACAAATTCATTATGTGTTTTGGGATGTGCGAAAAAATCGCGATTTGATTTTTGTCGATCAGCGCGGTACTGGAAAATCCAATCCATTAAAATGTAAAAAACCGCCCGAGGCAGTGAATGATTGGAAAGAAATGCAGAAACGCGAGTGGATGGATACTGAAATACAGCGTTGCGCAGATGAATTTCGTGCATCATCCGCTTTCTATACTACGCCTTATGCTGTTCGAGATTTGGATCTGGTCAGGCAGGCACTGGGTTATGAATCGATTAATCTCTGGGGCGGTTCATACGGAACACGTGTAGCGATGGAATATGCGCGTCAATTCCCAGCGAATTTGCGTTCAATGGTGTTGGATGGTGTTGCGCCAGTAGAATTGGCTCTGCCAGATTATTTTGCGCGAGATGCCATGCAATCGCTCACGAAAATTAACGAACACTGTTTGCAGGATGTTAATTGTGCGTTGCTCTATGGAAATATGCTGGAAAAAATTGCGGTCATTTTAAAAAGACTTGAGCGGGCGGAAAGTGAAGAAAAGCCCATTACTATTGAGTATCCTGATCCCCGGCATGATCAAACCAAAACCATGATATTGAATGCACGTGAATTTTCGATGTTAATTTTTTCTGCATTATATTCACGTGATTTGGCTGCACTTCTTCCCAAAATTATCAGTGATGCTGAAAAAGAAGACTACCAACTGCTGGCCAGTTTGAATGATTTGGCAACGAAAAGTTTTGCCAATCTGGAAATCAGTGATGCCATGCGTTATTCGGTCGTCTGTAATGAAGATAGATCCCTATCTACAAGCAGTGAATCATCCGCAACATTTTTGGAATACAATTTTGTTGAAGAGATGGATAGAGTCTGTAGTCGCTGGCCAAAAACAGAATTAACTGCTGATTTCTATCATCCATTAAAAACCGATATTCCTGCATTGCTTTTGTCGGGCGGATTCGATCCTGTAACGCCTGTTTTTTGGGCAGAAAAAGTGAATAAAAAATTTGGTCATTCACTTTCTCTACAGGCACCCGGTGGTCATCATATTGTGTCTACCGAAGGTTGTGTTCCTCAGTTGATCGCTCAGTTTTATGAGCGGGCATCGACGAAAGACTTAAAAGTGGACTGTGTGCAGAACATTCTTCCCTTGCCAATGGATCTCGGCGCTAATCGTGAAAATAAAAAACAAGAAGGAGTCGAAAAATGATTCGTGTAGAAAATTTGTCAAAGGAATTTATTGCACATTCAGCAAACAAAAAATTTTCCTTTAAAAAGGAAAAGAAGGTCATTAAGGCATTGGATAATGTCAGTTTTGACTTGGAAGATGGGAAAATTACTGGCCTGTTGGGATTGAATGGCGCCGGGAAATCGACGCTCATGCGAATTATTTATGGTTTATTAATTCCGTCACAAGGTGACGTATGGGTAGATAATATTCGTGTCAGTGAAAGCCCGGAGTTGGCAAGAAAATCTCTTGGTGTATTGCCTGACGATACTGGTTTATATAAGCGGTTAACTGCACGCGAAAATATTCGCTATTTTGGCGAGTTGCAGGCTGTTGATTCGGTGATGCTGGAAAACAACATTGAACATCTGATTCGATGTTTGGGGATGGAAAAAATTGCGGATCGTCGTGCAGAAGGTTTTTCGTTGGGTGAACGAATGAAAACCGCCTTGGCGCGCGCCATAGTGCATCAACCGCAACATATTATGTTGGATGAGCCCACCAACGGTTTGGATGTCATCACCACTCGCGCTGTTCGAAGGTTGTTGCATGAATTAAAAGAGCAGGGAAGATGCGTGGTATTTTCCAGTCATTTAATGCATGAAGTAAATGGTCTGTGTGATCGCATTGTGGTAATTGCGCAAGGTAGTGTTGTTGCAAAGGCAGTGTTCCGGAAATTCTTGAAATTGGAAAATCCAATAATTTGGAAGATGCATTTATTCATTTGGTGCAGTCAGTTGACGTAAATGAAGAGGTGAACCATGTTGCATAGTCTGTTGACGATTTTCAAAAAAGAATGGAGTGATACCTTACGCGATATGCGCAGCCTGCGCATGATTTTACTAATGCCGATTTATATGGTGGGTGTTTATGCAGCCACTTCTTATTTTGTTATTCACTCGGCAAAAACCTCTCGCGCAACGACGAATGAACCCATTCAGCTGTCTGTATCGGGCGCTGAACATTTTCCGCCTTTAATGCATTGGCTTAAAGAGCGGGGCGTAATCATCACCTCAGTGGAAGGTGAAATTTATCAACAAGTGGAACAAGGAAAATTGAGTTTTGTATTAATTGTTCCCAAGGATGCGAGTACACAATATTCGTCAGGTGAAAAAATTGATATGTCACTGGTATTTGATGCCACTAATACTAAAGTGCAGGGCGGTCTCAATTTTGTGAGGCAACAAATTCAAGCTTGGAATGGTCGGATCGGGCAATTAAGGTTAATTTCGCGTGGCATTGATCCTGTGTTGACCAATCCTGTTTCTGTTCGTGATATCAATATCGCCAGCGATCAAAAAATGGGTTTTTTGTGATTGCGACTGTGCCATTTTTTTACTCATGGCGTGTTTTTTGGGTAGCGTTGGTTTTTCCGCAGATATGGTGGCGGGTGAGCGTGAGCGGCGCTCACTGGAGTCACTATTGATTACGCCTGCAAAATCCACTGCGTTAATCATTGGAAAATGGCTCAACAGTTTTACGCTGACGCTGGTGGTCATGCTGGTGAATTTATTACTCTTGTTAATTGCGTTTCAATGGATTCCGTTTAAAGAAATTGGTATGAAAGTAAGTGTCGATGCTTTGGCGTTGGTGAATATTTTTTTAGTACTTTTACCTGCCGCTATGTTGGCTACTGCGTTGCAATTGATGATTTCGATTTACGCGCGAAGTTTTAAAGACGCCCAAACCTATATGGGTTTAATGGTTTTCATTCCAATGGTGCCCTTGATTTACACCCTAACCAATCCCAGTAGTTATGCCGATTGGTTTATGTGGGTGCCCGTGTTATCACATCAAATTATGGTTAAACAATTGCTGTTAGGTGAGGCTCTTAATCATATTCACTTAATGCAAATGACGCTGGTGACATCCTTGTTCGCCTTATTGATGTTAGGCTTCACCGCCAAACAATTGAGAAAACCGAAAATTGTTTATGGGTTGTGAGTGGGCATGTAAAAAACTAATAATGTGGCGATAATTAAAATATACAATGATTGCTGCACGGGCTTACATTGGATAATTTTTTTAATTTAGTTGTATGGGTGTATCGATAAAATAAAATGATGTATCCCTGCTTTCGCAGGGACGGTGCTGTCAAGTAGAATAAAAGTGAATTTTTTAAAGGCGACTATTTATTGGAAGTCGGTAAATATTTCTGTAAAAATTTTGTCACCTCTTCGTAAACTCTAAGCTTGTCTTTTTTATAGCGAAAGATGTTATGCCCGCTGTTCTTTAATTCCAATAAATAGACATCTTTATTTTCACCCCTTAATTTCTTGGCAAGCCTAGTGGTATGGCGAGGTTCAACGGTATAATCAAACTCACCCAAAACAAGCAAAATTGGTTTTTGTATTTGTTTTGCTTGATGAAAGGGTGAATTGGCAATTAAATACTCCTTATCTTTTGATGGCTCCCCGTATCGTTCGGAGACATATTTAATTGAAGGTTTATGAAGGCGATATTTTTCAATATCACTTTTAACTAAATCTAATAAGTCTGTAGGTCCATTAATACTTACTGCGCATTGATAAGTTTGGCTATGTTTTACCAGTCCCATGAGTGCAGCATAACCTCCGTAGGATATTCCAAGAATACAAACTCTTTTAGGGTCAGCAAAGCCTTTCTTAACTAAAAAATTGGCTGCATCCTCAATATCATTTTGCATGGCACCTCCCCAATCTTTGAACGCGGCTTCCTCGAAAGCTTTTCCATAACCCGTAGATCCACGAAAATTAGGTTTAGCGACAATGTATCCCATGGATGCTATGTACTGAGCGAAAAGATCAAAATCGGCGTAATCTCGTATATGCGTCCACCATGAGGCATCATAATAAGTGGATAAGAATTTCCTTGTTGATAATTCGGCGGTAATAAAAGATATAGTCGTTCTTTGAGACCGTCACGTGTAACGAATGTTGCTTTGGCTGGAACAGCTAATCTTTCTGTATTTAGAGTTGGATAATGATTGGCGTAAAGGCTTAAAGTATCTTTCTTATTGTCAAATATATATACCCCAGAGAAACTTAAACCATCGGCATTTACTGTAAAATATTGATTTTCAGTGTTGCTAATATTTGCAGAATACCCGTGCTCTCCTATTAATTTATGAATTTTATCGTGAATTATTTGTTTATCTTTGTCAAAGAAATGCTGGGTGATTACGTCATTGTTTTCATAGTAATAGCCTATTGCTTCATCATTTTTGAAAATGATCCCTACAATGTCTTGCTTGGGTAAGCTGGCTAAAACAGATAATTGTTTCGTTTTTTTGTCACGTTCTATTATTTCTCTAAATCCAGTTGTTTCGTTTCTTTGTATAAAGATGATATTTCCTTTTTTGGTCATACCAATGAAATCTGCAATATCAATAAAGTTTTCTTCTTCTCTATTGGAAAATATGGTGTCGAATTTGGTCCATTGCTTATTTTCATCTATTTCAAAAAGATGGAATGCTCTTGCATAATACTCAAAATCAACTCGGTATTTAGGGTTACCATCCAAATCAGAAACAAACAAAATTGTTTCTCCTGATCCTTGCTCTACTAGTTCCGATTTGCCGTCATATACATTCACTTTAAAGAGTGAAATTTTTTCGTGATAGAGTGCCGTCATTAATATATGTTTATTGTCATTAGGTAAAAAATGACGAATTTTTGATAGATTAATTTGCCTACGTAGGGCTGTTTTATCGGTTAAAAGTGATACTGGTTCTCGATTGTCAATTCCTATTGATATTAATCGATCGTACATTAGGTTGTCGTCTAAATCATACTCTTGATTTTTTTCGTCTTTTCGTCGAATCTCATCTGTTTCCAGTGGGACTTTCAGGAAAACTAGTAGACGATCATCGTTTGCCCAATCCACAGAAAATGGACGAATAATGTTGTCACCAACTTTCCGGACAACAGGAAAGCCTTCTTTTGTTAAATCACGAATAATAGCTAATCGTTGCTTGTCTACTTGAATAACCTCCGCCAAATATCGCCCATTTGGAGAAATTTGTGCATCGTAGTGTGCTGCATCTGCTAGAAAATCAGCCATTGATAGGGGCTGTGCATGAATTGAAAAAGATATTGTCGATAAAAATATTAAATAGAGTATTTTTTTCATACGTATTCCTTAATCTTTATTTATTGGTTTTGATATAAACGGTAATTTAGCCAGCGATAATATACTGTAATTAATACCTGAAACTCAATTTCTGATTTCTAATCTTTATATAATCGGAATGAATGTGAGTGATTATCGGCAATTCACTTCAGTGGAGTGCCGAATAAACAGCACCAATTCATCAACACCGGTTCTGTCCCACTCTACACGACCAGCTAAACCCTCAATTGAAACTTTGCAGTTTTCACCAAAGGTTTGTTTGAGCTTTTGATTTTCAGCCGCAATTAAGGAGAGTATTTGATAGCGATATTTTTCAGGGCTGACGATACTCAAGCCTATATCGCCACTTTCTTCCAGTTCTGTACGGCCAACCAGTTTGGCATTGGCGACAAATTTCTTAAGTTCATTGATTTGTGCTTTAGCATTCTTGCTGCTGTCAATCGCTACCTTAATCGAGATGTTCACGAAACTGGTGTCCGTCACTCGTTTGTCTTCGATGATTTCCAGTGAATCATTATTCAGGTTAACCGGAACCAGAAATTCATCACCATATGACAACTCAATGCCTTTGATTTTCGACGCTGACGAAATCAGATTTTTAATCGAATCAATGATTTCCGATTTGCGTAATTCAGGTGCTCGACTGTCATTGATCAGTTTTACTCGTTGTACCAAAAAGTCCGCTTTTCTGGAAAAAGTCACCGCAGGTGTTTCGTAGTAATCACTGGAGCGAATTGCGGTAACAACTACTTCCTCAACCGATTCATCTTGTGCGAAAAGATGTAGTGGGAAAAGTGAAGCGATGAGCAATGTGCTAATTATGTATTTTTTCATGATGGTTCCTTGCTTTACAGTGTTATAAATTAATTTATGGTTGTAATTTTGGTCGGGTACCTTTATTTTAAACTGAGCCGTATCTTTTTTGCAGTCGTATTTTTTAACTAAAAAATCTTCACATTTAATATTACCTTGGACATATTCATTATATTGCCAGTGAGCGTAGTGAAGCACAAAAATGTGAATTGTGAAAATACAACAAGATAATATTATGCAGGCGTTTACCCATTTAATCTTTGCTGAGTATATTAGTAGAGTTAATTCTGCAATTAACCAAATGAATTGGATTGTTGTGGTAAGTACAAACACACAAAATGTATTGAATGTGGAGCGTTGAAACCAAAATCCATTAAAATCAGGTATTAACTGATGAAAAGCGGAGAGATAAATCATCAGCATGTAAATCAGAAATTGCGTAAACGCAATTAAAGAAAAAATCTGAAGCCGGAGCAGTTGTTCCATATTGGTTGTTATTTCTCTTCATCTGGCGCTTCACCACCAAGCAACCAACTTTATAATTTCGTACATTGATGGTTGCGCTGATCTTATCAAGTAATCAGTCAATGGGTAATAGAAAGCGGGGAATTTGAGTCGGATAATATTGGATTTTGGATGGGTTTGTGTAGGGGCGGCTCCCTGTGGCCGCCCGGGCAGGCACAGGGCCTGCCCCTACAAAATAAATTACAAAAGGTGTTTTTAATTACACTTCACATCTTTACCTGCGCCTTTCACCAAGCTCACATTGGCGAAAGTTACATCCAGAGTGCCTTCAGTAATTAATGAGAAAGGTTGTAGCACTTGGGTCCAATATTCACTGGGTGGTTGATCAATACCAAAGTTCGCGCCTGCATTTGGGTAGCAGCTTAAAGGTACAGTCACGGTTTGCCAGCCTTGACCTGCGAAAGTTTTTAATTTTTCGGTGAGATCAATATCCGACGCACAATAAGATCCGCAACCCAAACGCAAGAAAGTAGTTTTGCTCGGTACACCGTCAACTTTAATATCAAATACCAGCGCTGAATCTTCTTTCACATAATTGGTGAGATCTTTGCGAGTGGCGACTGACAATGCAACTTGACCGCTGCCTTTGCCGTTCCAAACTACATGGCGAGCATCTTCTTGTACATCGCGATCCACAGCAGTAATTTCCAGTGAGGATGCGGTAGCGGTTTTGCTGGTCATTGGAATAATATCGTTTTGATAACCGATAACTTCCAATTGCCATTCACCGATTGGGCGACGATTGAAAATATCCAATTTATCGACCACTTCTTCTGCTTTCAAACCTTCTTCTGATAAATCATCGCCTAAAGTATTTTTATCGCCGTAACTTAAACCGTAACCATAGGCAAAGAGTGGATCATAATTTTCATCGCCAACATTAAGAGAGTTTTGGTCAGGATGTTTTGGCCAGGAAAAACTCAAGCGGCCTTTCATATCGAAATTAATTTTGCCTTCAGCATTTTTGAAAATTACATCAGCAACGCCTTGACCTTCAGAACCGGGCAACCAAACCGCAACAAACGTATCAGACGCATTTAATTCGCGATTCACCCAAAGCGGACGACCGGAAATAAATAATGAAACAACAGGAATTCCTTGTGCGCGGAATTTTTTCAACAACTCCCAATCGCGTGGGTCGCGTGGTTTGTAAGCGAGATTGCCGGTGTCACCTTGCATTTCGGCGTAAGGATCTTCACCAAATACGACGATAGCAACATCGGGTTTTTCAGTGAAAGAACCGTCAACACTCAATGTCGCTTTGCCACCGGCTGCGCTCACGACTTGATTGATGCCGCCAAAAATTGAAGTGCCGCCAGGGAAATCGGAATTGCTGTTGCCTGTACCTTGCCATGACACTGACCAACCACCTGCTTGCTTGCCGATATTGTCAGCACCATCACCCGCGACTAAAACTTTTTGGTTGCGCGCTAATGGCAATAAATTGTTTTTGTTTTTCAACATCACCAGCGATTCACGAACTGCTTGTCTGGCAATTTCGCGATGTTCCGGTGCGCCGAGCACGTCTTTTTTACCAGCGAGTGGACGAGTAGAAGGTGCGCCTTTTTGTAAAACGCCATCTTGTTCAAATAAACCTGCGCGGATTTTGACACGCAAAATTCTGCGCACGGCATCATCCAAACGTTCAGCTGTCACTTCACCGGATTTGGCTTGTGCGACTAAATTTTTGTACAACTCTTTCCAATTTGGATCCGGCACCATGTAAATATCCAAACCCGCCATTAAGGATTCGGGGCA
This sequence comes from Cellvibrio sp., assembly GCA_016712405.1. GTDB lineage: Bacteria > Pseudomonadota > Gammaproteobacteria > Pseudomonadales > Cellvibrionaceae > Cellvibrio. The sequence continues at coordinate 168,413 of JADJRD010000003.1, forward strand.
ATCCAACACAGTGCAACCTGGAATAAAACTGTGACCATTCCAATCGCCGACTACTAATCCATCAAAACCCATTTGATTTTTCAGAACATCAGTCAACAAATATTTGTGGCCGTGCATGCGCGTGTTTTGCCAGCTGGAGAAAGAGGCCATCACCACTTGAACGCCGGCTTCAATGCCACTGACATAACCTGCACCGTGAATTTCGCGCAGGTGTTGTTCATCACCTTGAGTCTCGCCGCGATCCACACCATTTAATGTACCGCCGTCACCAATGTAATGTTTGGTAGTGGCTATGACATGTTCGTTGGTAAATAAATTGTCAGTACCGCCTTCACCTTGTAAACCTTTCACCATTTCACCGGCAAATGCTTTTGCAATGCGTGGATCTTCTGACCAGGATTCATAAGTGCGACCCCAGCGATCATCACGTGCAACCGCGACTGTGGGCGAGAAGTCCCAATCCAAACCGGTGGCGGCAATTTCACGTGCGGTGGCCCAGCCGATTTTTTTCAATAATTCCGGATTATTGGTTGCACCCAAACCAATGTTGTGTGGAAACAAGGTTGCACCAACAACGTTACCTAAACCGTGTACTGCGTCGGTTCCCCAGATAATCGGAATGCCGATGCGACCGTTGGACTTATCCACCGATGCGTTATAAAAACTGTCCGCGAGTGTTACCCAGTCTTCCAGGCTTGCGTATTTGTTGTTGCCGGGCGTACTTCCGCCACCGTTCAATACAGAACCTATGTGATATTCCGTGATGTCAGCCGGTGTGACTTGATGAATTTCCGGTTGAATCAATTGACCGACTTTTTCTTCCAGTGTCATGCGAGCCAATAAATCATCAATGCGTTTTTCAACGGCGGGATCTTTGGCGATTGCACTTTTCAGCACGGGCCATTGCTCAACCGGGCTTTTGCTGGCGACAGGCTCAGATGCGACAGGTGTGGTTGCTTCTTGTTTGGAATCACAAGCGGCCAGCGATAACGCCAACACGCCCGAGACAAACAAGCCCAGCGATTTTATTTTCATGAAGTGACCTCGAGGTTTAATTGACCGATGAATGTTGAGAGTAGTTGATCGATTATAGAAAAACTTTTTAGTTCGTGAGTTTCACTTTGAGTGATTTCAGTAAAGTGGTGCGCGGTAGAAACGCCCTCTCCCCTAGCCCCTCTCCCAGAGGGAGAGGGGGACTGGCTCCTCCCTTTGCAAAAGGGAGGCTGGGAGGGATTTGCTTTTGATGTTTAATCTGGTTTTTAAATCCCCCTAACCCCCTTTTTTAAAGGGGGAATACACTAACCCAAACTCGCCCGCTGGATCCGATGCAACTCACCAATCCCATCTTTTGCCAATTTCAGCATCGCCGCAAATTGGGCTTCAGTAAAAGGTTCAGCTTCGGCTGTGCCTTGAATTTCGATAATCCCACCGTCATCGGCCATCACCACATTCATATCGGTATCGGCTGCGGAATCTTCCGGGTAATCCAAATCCAACACTGGCACACCTTGGTAAATGCCGACAGAAACCGAGGCGATCGCACGTTTCAGCGCTTGGCCATTGGTTTTGCCTTCTTTTTCCAGATGCGCAATCGCATCCGCCAAGGCTACCCATGCACCTGTGATAGACGCAGTGCGTGTGCCGCCATCCGCCTGAATCACATCGCAATCCAGATGAATGGTGTTTTCACCCAGTGCATCCAGATCAACTGCCGCCCGCAATGAGCGGCCAATTAAACGTTGAATTTCGACTGTGCGACCCTGTTGCTTGCCCCGCGCCGCTTCGCGATCCATTCGGGTACCGGTTGAGCGCGGTAACATTCCATACTCAGCCGTCAACCAGCCTTGCCCTTTCCCCTTCAAAAACGAAGGCACACCATTCACCACACTGGCCGTACAAATCACTTTAGTATCCCCAAACTCCACCAATACCGAGCCTTCGGCATGTTTGGTGTAGTGGCGGGTGAGTTTGATTGGGCGCAGTTGGTCAGGTTGACGAAGGCTTGGGCGTTGCATATGGGCGAATCCTGTTTAAACGACTTTAAGAGCGTGAACTTTAACAGCTCGGCATGCTATATTCATCTGGTCATCCATCTGGTCATTTGGAGGTTTGTATGAACACTTGGCCTGTTCAAGACGCAAAAGCACGTTTTAGTGAGTTATTGGATTCCTGTTTGGAGGAAGAGCCTCAAATGGTTTCCCGTCGTGGTTGCAATACTGCTGTTCTCATTTCTGTTGAGGAATGGAATCGCCTGAATGCGGGCAAAAAACCTGGATTAAAAGCACTTTTGTTGGCGCCATCTTTTGGTGAAATTGAATTGCCTGAACGAGGCAAAGCAAAACGACGTAAGTCAGAACCGTTGGAATAATTTTTTGCAGGGAAATAAAAATGTATTTAGTGGACACCAATGTAATTTCAGAATTGAGAAAAGCAAAACCCCATGGCGGAGTAATGGCTTGGGTTAATCAGGTTGATGAAAAAGATTTGTTTATTAGTGTTGTAACTTTGGGGGAGATACAAAAGGGAATTGAAAAAACAAGAATGCAGGATAAACCCAAAGCACTTGCTTTTGATCATTGGTTGGATCAAATCGCTGAAGAATACAACATTCTACCTATGACCGAAAAAACCTTTCGCTTGTGGGCAAAGCTGATGCATGGATTGACTGATGATCTCTACGAAGATGCTATGATTGTCGCCACCGCTATAGAGCATCAGCTTGTCGTAGTCACTCGAAATGTTCGTGATTTTTCGGCATTTAATATCAAAATACTAAACCCATTTGAATTCAAATAAATAACAGGAACTGAAATATGCCACGCAGTATGACTGGATTTGCCCGTCGCGAAGTCAAACTCCCATGGGGAACATTGGTGTGGGAAATCCGCAGTGTGAACCACCGTTATCTGGAACCCAGCTTCCGTTTGCACGAAGACTTCCGCGAAATCGAACCGCAACTGCGCGATGCAATGCGCAAAGCCTTACAGCGCGGAAAAGTCGAAGCCAGTTTGCAAGTGCAATGGGAACAAGAAGGCGAAAACGAATTAGGCATTAACGAATCCCGCGCAGCACAAATTACCAAAGCTGCGCAGCAAATTAATCAATATCTGGGCACTAACGCCGCACCTTTAAATGCGCTGGATATTTTGAAATGGCCAGGCGTGATTCAAAAACAAGAATTAAATCGCGATGAAATGCACCAAGCGGCATTGCAATTATTTGATCAAGCCCTCGAAGGTTTAATCGAACACCGCTCACGCGAAGGCGCCGAACTCGAACAATTAATTTTGCAACGTTTGAACTCCGTTTCCGAACAAGTCGTTAAAGTCCGTCAATTAATGCCCGGCATTCTCGCCGCACAACGCGAAAAATTACAAAACAAAATCGCCGCACTACAAATCGAATTAGACCCCGAAAGACTCGAACAAGAAATCGCACTACTCGCACAAAAAGCCGACGTCGACGAAGAACTCGACCGCCTCGACACCCACGTCATAGAAGTCAAACGCAGCCTAAAACAAACTGACTCCCTCGGCCGCCGTTTGGATTTTTTAATGCAAGAATTAAATCGCGAAGCCAATACGCTTTCATCCAAATCAGTTGTCAGTGAAACGACGCAAGCGGCAGTAGAGTTGAAGGTGTTGATCGAGCAAATGCGGGAGCAGGTGCAGAATATTGAGTAATTTTTCATGCGAGGTTGCTTTCAATTAAAAAGAGAGCGGCCTATAGTTTATGAAAAATCAGGCCAACAAAGCCCGGTTAACTTTGCTGAAAAAATCATTCAATCTTCCAATCACCCAAAATTTTCTTCTGTGTATATTCTTTCGTTTCTTCGCTATTCAACTGAGGACGTTTGTAATTAATTTGCGCGCCGGGGCCGCTGCTGTTGTATTCAAAAAAGCGTGAATCTTCTGAGTAGAATGGTATTTTTGTTCCGTTTTTTGCAGTGCCGTTCATGGCATACCAGCCGTCGATGGTGATGTGTTTGTCCATCCAACTATTAATGAACACTGCTTTACCTATTGCATTAGGATCTGCGTAGCGGCCATCAGAAAATTGAGTGGTGGGATGCCAAGGGCGGCCGAGTGGAACTGAATTATCGGGAACAGATGAATCGCGAGTTAAACGGCAATTGATAAAGGTTAAACCATATTGCTGAGAAAGTTTTGTTGAAGGTGCGACTAAATAGCCGTACGGAAAATTTAATTTGCCGCGTGCAAGTGTTTTAATTTCGGAATTTGTGAACAGGGCATTGCCGTTGCCGAAAATAAAATCCACATTGCCTGCAATAAGGGTGTTATCAAACCAGCTTCGACCAGAATTCACAAAAAGAGTGTCTTGATATCCCAATAAATTTACATTGCGTACCAACACTTTGTCGCTGGGGCTTTCCAAAAATAATGCAACTGCTTGTGCGTTCGCAACTCGTTTTGGGTCTTCATTGGCTAATACATCGTTGGTTAAAAAATCAAAGCTGTTTTCTATGGTGATATTTTCAATGCGGATATTGGTCGCGTGAATGGTTAATGTGGCTGATCCCGGTGTGCCCCAGGTTTTTCCATTTGCATAGGTTTGGCCTGCATAGGCATCGAAATAAATGCGAGTTTTGTTTTTACCTTCGCCAATCAATTCAACATTGGGTTTCTTCAGTGTGACTTTTTCGTAATATTGTCCGGTGCGAACAAAAATTCGATAAGGTGTTTCTGAGTTTTCCGGAATTGCATCAATAGCAGCCTGAATACTGTTAAAGGTATTTTTTCCGGTGACAGCTTTTTGGCTGACAACAAACTTTTGAATGGTTTTTTTCTGATGTACACAGCCGCTGATGAAAAATAATGACAGAATAAAAAACAATGTAAATAAACGATCAAAAGGCATAGCCTATTCCTCGTGTGATAACCACAATAGGTATCGCTATTCAGACAGAAGCCTATTCAATATAACTTGCCGAAGCCTGGGGTGATCATCGACAAGTTAATAGCAACAGAAAGACTGTTAACTGCCAAATGATTCCTTGACGGTGTTTAATACGCCCTTAGCGTAGAAACTTTCTAACCACTTGCTAGTGGTTTCAATAAAAGCCGATTCATTGATTAAGTCATCACCGAATACTTTTTGTATAGAGACGACGGCGTTGACCATGCCAACAGGATTGCCCTGATTGGCATCACAGGCTGCGCGTAATTCTTTCGCGAGTGGATCAGATACTTCAATGGGCGATCCTTTTTCATCGACGCCGGAAATATAGCGAATCCAAGCAGCGACACCTAAACATAAAATATCAATCTGCCCATGAGAGTTTAATTGTTCACGCAAAGATTCTAATAAACGTTGCGGTAGTTTTTGTGAGCCATCCATAGCAATCTGCCAAGTGCGATGTTTTAGTGATTTGTTGGAGAATCTGTCGCGCAATTGTTGTTTGTAAGCTTCAATATCAAATCCATTCGGTGCAGAGAGTGTTTCACCTGCCTCTCGTGCCATATAAGTTTTAATGAGTTTTACGAAAGCGGGCTGTTCCATCACTTCGCTAATATAATTAAAGCCTGACAGATAACCGCAGTAAGCCATTATGGAATGTGATCCGTTCAATAAACGTAATTTTATTTTTTCAAACAGACGAACATCTTTTACTATCAGCACGCCAACTTTTTCCCATTCGGGCCGATCTGTTGCGAATTTGTCTTCAATAACCCATTGACTAAAAGGTTCGCAGACCACCATAGCTTCGTCTCTTAGGCCTAAACGCAACTCAATTTCACGTCGATCATCATCCGTAGTGGCCGGAACAATGCGATCAACCATGGTGCATGGAAAAGAAGCATTGGCTTTAATCCATTGACTAAAATCGGCGGATATTTTTTCAGCGAATTGCAATAGAACCTTTTCAAGCACTTCGCCATTATTGGGCAGGTTGTCGCAACTAATAATAGTGAAGCCTGAATGATTGAGTTGATAACGTTTTTTGAGAGCAGCAATTAAATAACCAATAGCGGATTTGGGTGTGTCAGGGTGTTGCAAGTCATGCTCAATATCAGGGTGATGCAGATTCAAATTGCCGGTTGCGGGATCATGGCAATAACCTTTTTCGGTTACGGTTAAGGAGATAATTTTAATCGAGGGTTGCGCCATGGCTTCTATCAATGCGGTAGGATTTTCTGGCCCAACAAGAGTATCAATGACGGCGCCCATCAATTGTAATTTTTCGCCATCGCTTGAGCGTTCAACCAGAGTGTATAAGCAATTTTGCGGTACTAACTGATCGCGTACGCCCGCCGAACGCAAGCTGCTACCAATAATTCCCCAATCGCCACCCGATTGATTCAACACTGCCTCTGTATAAAACGCTTGATGCGCTCGATGAAATGCTCCAATTCCCAAATGCACAATTCCAGGAATTAATTTTTCTCGTGAATATTTGGGTAAGATCACATCCGCTGATAAATTATGAATAGCAGTGTTGTTTAAACGTTTCATTCTTGGTGTCCAATTAAATAAAAAATGAATAGGCATTCATGCAAAATACAATGATTAAATTCTATGCTATTTCATGCGACTAATGCTATAGTTGCGACACTTAAATTTAATTAAATTATTTTTACTTTTTCATAAACAGTAAAGATATTTAAAATCAAAATTTTCATCAAATTAACTTATTTGCAGGTATTAACATGGCACAGATAGCGGCAATTGGCGAAGTCATGGTTGAACTTTCTCCGTTTCCAACAATTGATAATAATGGCCGGGAAATTATGGCGCTCTCTTTTGCGGGGGATACTTATAACACTTCTGTGTACATGTCTCGACTGGGTTTGGAAACACACTATGTTACCCAGTTAGGGCAAGATCCTTATAGTCAACAAATCATGCAGCGTATTGCCAATGAAAATATCGGTACAGCGATGATTAAACAATTGCCCGGTCGTTCGCCGGGTTTATATGTGATTAGAAACACGCCCGATGGCGAGCGCGAATTTTTTTACTGGAGAAAAGAAGCGCCGGCAAGAGAGTTATTTAACTCACAAGAATCTGCTGATCAACTTTGTCAAAAGCTAATGCAATGTGACTGTATTTATTTAAGTGGTATCACCCTTGCGATTATTGGCGAACAATCCCGTGAATTTTTATTTCAGTCCTTGAAAAAATTACGTGCACAGGGCGTCACAATTGCGTTTGACAGTAATTATCGCCCGCGTTTATGGCAAGATAAAACCGAAGCACAAAAAGCCATGTTATCTATCATGCAATACACCGATATCGCATTGCTTACATTGGATGACGAACAACTACTTTGGGGTGATGACACAGTTGCAGGTTGCAAACAACGTTATGCCCAATTCAAATTGCGTGAACTGGTGTTAAAACGGGGTGCTGACGATGCCATTATTATTACACCCGATGCAGAGCTGCGTGTGCCTGTACCGCCGGTGCAAGGTGTTGTTGATACTACCGGTGCCGGCGATACTTTCAATGCGGGTTATTTGGCTGGGCGACTGATGAACAAATCATTGGAAGATTCTGCCAAACAGGGGATTCGTTGTGCGGGCATTATCATTCGCCATCGCGGTGCCATTATTGATAAATCTATTTTTGATAAAGAGCTTGGCGTCTAGGCCGGGTTAAAATCCAAAAAAATTGAAACAGTTATTAAACAACAGCGCCAATTTTCCAAGGTACAAATTCGTTATCGCCGTAACCTAATAATTCACTCTTGGTTTTTTTGCCGGAGGCGACAGCAAGAATTTCTTCAAAAATTTCTTGTCCGGATTCTTCCAGTGAAATTTCACCATCAGACACTTTTCCACAATTGATATCCATGTCGTCTTGCATGTGATTGTAAATTTTACTGTTGGTCGCGAGCTTGATACTGGGCGCTGGTTTGCAACCAAATGCAGAACCGCGACCAGTAGTGAAACATAAAATTTGTGCGCCGGATGCGACCTGCCCTGTAGCAGAAACCGGGTCGTAACCAGGGCTGTCCATAAAGACAAAACCTTTGGTGGTGATATCTTCTGCATAGAGAAAAACATCACGTAAATTAGTTGAACCGCTTTTGGCTTGAGCACCTAAAGATTTTTCAATAATTGTCGTTAATCCACCAGCTTTATTGCCGGGGGATGGATTATTGTTTAATTCAAAGTCATTGCGTGCGGTGTAATGTTTCCACCATTCAATGCGATCCAATAATTTTTGGGCGATGGCGGGCGATTCTGCGCGACGCGTCAATAAATGTTCTGCACCAAAAATTTCTGGTGTTTCTGACAATATCACTGTGCCGCCATGGCGAACCAAAAGATCACCCGCAATTCCTAATGCAGGATTCGCCGTTACACCGGAAAGTGCATCAGATCCACCGCATTGCAAGCCAATAATTAATTCACTTGCAGAAACGGTTTCGCGTTGGCATTGATTCACCAGTGGCAACATTGCGCGTAAAGTTTCTATGCCTTTTTCAATTGCCAGGCGAGTGCCGCCGACATCTTGAATGGTGTAAGCGGTAAAGGTTCTGGAGTTGGCAAGGCCGCACTCTTCCATCACACGTTGAATTTGCATAGTTTCGCAACCCAAGCCCACCATCATCACGCCACCAAAATTCGGATGGCGAGCATAGCCGTTAAATGTGCGACGTAAGGTTTCATAGCCTTCGCCATCGGAACGCATGCCGCAACCGCTGTCGTGGGTCATGGCAATGACACCATCAATATTGGGAAACTGGTTTAATTCGCCGGAAAACGTGAAATGTTGTGCAATGGCTTTGGCTACTGTCGCCGAACAATTAACAGTGGTTAAGATTCCAACGTAATTGCGTGTACCGGCTTTGCCGTTAATTCTTTTATAGCCTTGAAAGCTAGCTTGTTTGGTAGCGGGTAAGAATTCAGTTGGCTTGGCTTCTTCACAAAAACCATAGTTTTTTTCCAATTCACCCATGATGCAGTTATGCATATGGATATGTTCACCTGCCTTAATATCCACACTGGCGAAACCAATGGTTTGGCCGTATTTCAGAATGGGTTCGCCTTGGCTGATATCGCGTATGGCGATTTTGTGCATCGCCGGAATATCGTTTTGAAGGGTGACATCTTTTTCAGCAAAGAGCACTCCAGCAGGTAGAGCAACCTTACAGATGCCTAAATTATCTTTGTCATGCAGAACGATGATGCTACTCACGTTGTTCTCTCATTGTTGGCCAATTTGCCTGCAAGTTTATGCCTTTCTTATTTAACTGAGCAGTGATTTCTGCCGCGCCAAAAAAACGGGCGCCTTATGGCGCCCTAAGTAATCGGCAATGGTATTCGGTCAATACCGGGATCCAATCTACAGACAGAAAAATCAATGCACAACCCGATTTCCCTCGGCAAATACGCAGTGTAATCGATTACATAAATTTCTTGAAAAAATGATTAAAAAGAATAAGGCTTTGGATGTTGCTCACAAATAAACATCCTATTAAAGACATTAAAAGTAGGATGATTCGTGCTTATGAAATAATTTCCATATTTAAAAATATTTCTATTGGTTACATTATGTATACGTATACATTTCAATCGGGCTGATAAATGTATACGTATACATGATGATTAATATTCCTAATCGTGGATAAAAAGACATAAAAATGAAATTTAATGACTTTTTTGTTCTTGATATTGTGAAAAAATTAAGGTGACAGAAAGAATATAATTTGTATATTATGAGGATAGATATCTTTTTGGGTGTTTCTCGTACCAAGAGCTAACCTTAAGTTCAATAAATGGTGGTGATCTGATCCTTCCATTTTTATCAGGAATGAAACAATTGATTAGTGATGGCCTATCAGCATCAGTTGCAATGCATAAGATAAGTCGACGCAGCTTTGTGTTGACTGCGTCATCTGTGTGCTCGCTGTTGGGGGTGACTGCTTGTGCGGGGCGAACGTCACAAATCGATCATTGGGCTCTGGCAGACACTATTCGTCGACAAGTTATTCCGCCTCTATTCCCCGCTAGAACATTTGATATTCGTCACTACGGTGCGAAACCTGAATCGAGTGATAACACTCAGGCTATAGCGGCTGCCATTGAGGCTTGTCATCAAGCGGGTGGTGGAAAAGTCTTGGTGGCGGAGGGGCGATATGTCACAGGTTCCATTCATTTGTTATCCAATGTGAATTTACATATTGATGAAAACGCCACGATTGCTTTTTTAACGGATCCTAACGCTTATTTGCCAGCCGTGTTCACACGCTGGGAGGGCATGGAAATCATGGGCTATTCCCCTCTGATTTATGCTCGGCATCAATCCAATATTGCGATCACGGGTAAAGGTACTTTGGATGGGCAAGCCAATAAAACACATTGGTGGCCTTGGAAGGGAAATAATTTCAGCAGCGTGAATTGGGGTATAGAAGGTGTGCCAACCCAAGCTGTCGCGCGTGAAAAACTAATGCGGGATGTGGAAGCGAATCGTCCGGTTGCTGAGCGTATTTATGCAGACGGTTCTTATTTACGTCCTGCATTTATTCAACCCTACGAATGCAAAAATCTATTGATAGAAGGTGTGACTGTTACTAACGCACCTTTCTGGTTGCTGAATCCAGTGCTCTGCGAAAATGTCACTATCGATGGCGTCACGCTCTCAAGTCATGGCCCTAATTCGGATGGTTGTGATCCTGAATCCTGTAAAAATGTGATTATCAAAAATTGTTTGTTTGATACAGGTGATGATTGCATTGCCATTAAATCCGGGCGCAATGCTGACGGTCGTCGTATCAATATCCCTTCTGAAAATATTTTGATCGAAAATTGCAACATGCGCAGTGGTCACGGTGGTGTGGTGATTGGCAGTGAAATTTCTGGCGGCGCGCGTAATATTTTTGTTCAGCACTGCGAAATGAGCAGTCCGGAATTGGAGCGGGGTATTCGCATTAAAACCAATTCGGTTCGCGGCGGCCTGATCGAAAACTTTTTCATTCGCAATATCAAAATTGGCGAAGTACAAACAGCAATCGTGGTTGATTTTCAATACGAAGAAGGTGATGCCGGAAAATTCACGCCGATTGTTCGCAATATTCAAATTCAGAATCTTCGATGTGAAAAAGCCCAGCAAGTATTTCAAATTCGAGGATATGCGCGTTCACCCATTGCAAATTTAGGGTTAAGCGATTGTGAATTTGTTTCAGTAAAAATAATCGGTGTGTTGGAAGAATTACGTGGCATGACGGCTGAGAATGTCAGCATTAATGGTGCAACATTAACTTTGTAGCTAAAAATTAATTAAAAATTGATGAGTTAATGAAGAAATTGCAAATAACAACAGGCGTGTATTGCAAAAGCAGTTTGTTGCATTTGTGAAATTGTCCTTTAAAAAAACTTGGTGGCTAAATTCGCTGGGTTGTTTGAAGTTCAAGCTCTACTTAAACCAATGTTAAACACAATAAAGATGGGGAGTTATTATGAAAAAATTTACAGTTAAGCCGTTGGTATTGGCCGTATCGATTGCTGCTTTACCCTGCACAGTTTACGCACAAAACGATGTGGAAGAGGTTGTGATCACGGGCAGCTATGCGCAAAGTTTGAAAAATGCGTTAAATGTTAAACGCGAATCCACCGGCATGGTTGATTCTATTTTTGCTGAAGATGTGGGCAAATTTCCTGATCAAAACCTCAGTGAATCACTGGGTCGTATTCCCGGTGTTGCGATTGCTCAAGATGATGGCGAAGGTCGCACCATCACCGTTCGCGGTTTGGGTGATGCCTACTCAATGGTGACTGTAAATGGTTTGCAAGGCCAATCATTAGCTGCAGGTTCAAACGGTGTTAGAACCAGCCGTGCATTTGACTTCAACGTCTTTGCATCAGAATTATTTAGTCGATTGGATGTTGCTAAAACTACGTCTGCAGAGCAAGAAGATGGTTCTTTGGGCGCAACGGTGAGTTTGCGTACTGGTCGCCCTTTTGATTATGACGGATTCACCGCCGTATCCAACGTAGAGATGGGTTATTACGATGGTTCAGGTAGTACCAAGCCGCGCGCTTCAGGTTTGGTGAGTTTCAGTAATGATGTGGTGGGTTTCCTGGCGTCAGTTGCTTATTCGGAAAAAGAAGCTCCGTTGTTGGGTGGTGAGACGGGACGTTGGAATCAGCAAGCTGGATCAAATCGATTTATATGCCCTGCTGCCAATTGTGGTGCAGATGCAACTTTAGTTCGATCAAGCTGGCATCCCCGTTTTCCTCGTTATGCAGACAAAGTGAATGATCAAGATCGTCTGGGTGTCACTTCCAGCTTCCAATGGCAAATTGCCGATGCCACATTGCTCAGTGTGGATGGTCTTTACTCCAAAATTGATGTGACACGTGATGAGCCATTTATGGAAGCGATCTCATTAGCGCGTAACGATGCAACCGGTATGCGTCAAATGTCTGTTGTGGACTATACAGTTGATAACAACATGACCTTGGTGCAAGCGGAAATACAAGATGCAGATTTCCGTTCTGAGGCTTTCCGTGCAGACTGGGCTTCAGAATTTACTCAATTATCTGTCGATTTCTCACATGAGTTTTCTGATAACTTCCGCATGAAGGCATTTGCGGGCATGACGGAGTCCGTACTGGATAACCGTGAAGTCACTGTCATTTACGAACACTTTAGTAGTAATGATACTCGTAAAGAATTGACAACAGCTTATGCGGATGCCAGTGATACGGTTACCTGGGATTTCACCAATATGAAGTCCCCAAGCGTTGAGTATAGTTTCGATACAGCTAACCCTGCTAACTGGGAATTTTCTGAATATCGTGATCGCGATTACGATGCAACATCAGATTCCGATATGTTTCGCGTAGACTTTGAATATGATCTTGCTGAGGGCTTTACTGCTAAAGCGGGTGTGACTCAAAAATCTTATGCTTATGATTTAACTCATATACAAGCCGATAAAGCTTTTGGTGCGGCAGATACAACAGTTATTAATGGTGTGGCAACGGCTAACGATGGTAATGCTTGTGGTATTACACCCGGTGTAACGACGGAAGATGGTTTCATCAAAACCGCAGGTGGGCAAACCTTTTTCTATCCGGATTTTAACCGTCGAAGTGAGTTTTTGGCTTCAGGTTGCTGGGCATATGAACCCGTGGCAGGCAATACTCGCCAAGTTGAAGAAGAGGTCTTGAGTTATTACCTACAGCTGAGTGTTGATACGGAGCTTTTTGGCAACCGATTCCGTGGTAATTTGGGTGTACGTGAAGCGGAAACCGATATGACTGCAGGTGGTGTTTTAGCAACGGCCGCATCGGCGACTGTGCCTGCTGTTGTGGCGCCTGTCGTAGTGAAACGTGATTACAGTGATACCTTGCCATCCTTGAATTTAGCTTACAACTTGACGGATGAATTGGTGTTGCGCGCCTCAGCTGCAGAAGTTTTGGCTAGACCAGAGCTTGGTGATTTGAATCCTGGTGCCGCAATTACCACTTTCGGTTCAACTCTCAAAATCAATGAAGGTAACCCTTACATCGACCCCTTCCGTGCGAAAGCCTACGATTTGGGGCTTGAATGGTATTACTCTGAAGACGCACTGCTGGGTTTGACACTATTCCAGAAAGATGTTGAGTCATTCCCAACTAACTCAACTCCGTTGAATGTTATTTGGTCTGAAACTGGATTGCCTAACAGTCTTTTGGGGGCGCAAGCGTCTAGCCTTCAAAATGCTGAATTTGCTTATACCAAGCGAATCAATGGTGGTGGTGCCATGATTGAAGGTGCGGAATTGTCATGGCAGCAACAATTATCCTTCCTGCCAGGGCCAGATTGGGTGCACGGTTTTGGGGTTCAGGCAAACTATACCTATGTAGATGCTGAACGAGATAGCGGTAGTCCAATGGATAACTTGTCCAAAGACTCTTACAACTTCACGCTGTATTGGGAAGGTGAAAAGTTCCAGGCGCGTATCAGCAACGCCTATCGCGGTGAGTACTACAGCACCATAAGCTCAGGCACAACTCTTTGGCAAACCCGTGTGATAGATGACACCAACTTTGTCGGCGTTTCTGCCAGTTACGATGTGAACGAGCAATTAAAAATTACCTTTAAAGGTGTGAATATTTTTGATGAGCCAGTTCATGAGTATGAAACTGAAGGTGTTGCACGTATGGTTCGTAACCATTCTGCAGGTGCCAGCTATTTCATCGGTGGTACTTACAAATTTTAATTGACCTGTGTGACAAAACTGCGATGTCAGCAATGGCATCGCTGTTTTTCTTATAAGCCTTTCGTTATTCCTGCGAAAGCAGGTATCCAGTGACTTGATTAAGAAAATAGATTCCTGCCTACGCAGGAATGACGGTGTTGCGATAGATAAATTCGCTAATGTTTTAACGGGTGGATAAATGAAGTATCTAAAAAAATATTGTGTGCTGATAAGTGTTTTCGTTATTTCAGCTTGTTCTCCTGATCAACCCAAAAAAAATTCTGTATCTGAATCTTCTGCAAGCCAGCTTCTGGTTAATCATCAACTAGCAACAGCAGAAATTACCAATGCCAATGATTTTGTATTACAGCAAGAACCTATTTATTTTTCATTTTATGATTTGGGTATTCAAGCAAACAACGATGCTATCAAATCATTAGGTATTTCATCGGGTGATCAAACATACCCCTCACAAATTATTGACAGTGATGGTGATGGTCAAATGGATGGGTTGTTGTTGACCACTGACTTCGCCGCCGCTGAAAAAAAGTCATTTTTGATTTTGACTAATCCTTCTACCCAAAAAATTGCATTACAAAAACAAACCCAAGCAGAAATTTCCATTAAAGAAGGTGGTGAGTGGAAAGGTAAGGAATATATCGGCGGTAGATTTAAAAATGTCGATAAGGTGACGCCTCCAGCTCAATATACCGATCACTCTTATTGGATTCGATACGAAGGCCCCGGAATAGAATCGGATAAAGTGGGTTACAGAATTTATCTCGATTGGCGAAATGGTTTTGATATTTTCGGCAAAAAAACCAGCGACATGGCGTTACAAAATGTTGGCTTGGATGGTTATGACTCTTATCATCTCAATGCTGATTGGGGGCAAGACGTTTTAAAAGTGGGCAAATCACTCGGCATGGGCGGTTTCGGTTTTTGGAATGGAAAATCAGTAGATCTGGTTTCGCAAGTGGAATCGCGTGATGCCATTATTACCAACAATGGTGATATTTATTCTGGGTTCAAAATTAACTACAACGGCTGGCAAATTAATAATCAACAAGTGGATTTGACAGCACATTTTTCAATGACAGCGGCCAGTCGTTTGGTCAAAGTCCAGTTGAAATCTACAGATGAACTTCCAAATTTAGCGATTGGTTTAGTTAAACATCCTGGCACGCAATTGATTGAAGGTAATCAAAATGTCAGTGGCTATGCCTGGACCTATGTTGCTAGTTGGGGTAAGCAGAGTTTAAGTGCCATTAATCCAGATGGAGATCATTTGGGTATGGCGATTATTTTTCGTCGTGATGATCGTGCACAACAAACG
Source organism: Cellvibrio sp. (assembly GCA_016712405.1). Lineage (GTDB taxonomy): Bacteria > Pseudomonadota > Gammaproteobacteria > Pseudomonadales > Cellvibrionaceae > Cellvibrio. The sequence continues at coordinate 183,904 of JADJRD010000003.1, forward strand.
CAAGATGAAACCTCTTATGTTTCAGTGATGAAAGATAAAGGTGGCGAGCTGGAATATTATTTTTTGGCGGCATGGGAACATGAGTTAAATGGCATTAAAACTGAAGCAGAATTTAAATCCTATCTTGATCGTGAAGTCGAGCGTTTGACTAAGGCGCCACGAGTTCGTTTTGAATCTGCGCTCAGTGCAGAAGCTAAAAAAAATCCATTAACGGCTGAAGTCGCATTGTCATGGGCAAAAAAATTAGCGGATTCAGAGTTGCAACGCAAAACCTTGAAATATCATTATCAAGGTTGGGATGAATATCGAAGTCGTCCGGGAAAATTTGAATACGATGTTGTAGGAATGCAAATTAATGCTTTGCAAGAATTGGATTTAGTTTCGCCGAATGAAGCCTATCGTAATGCTTTGGAAAAAGTGACAGGCAGTTATATTCGTGATGATGGGCATATTTATACATTTGAGCCCGATTTGTTCAGTATTGATTTAACCAAGCCCGGCGACATGGTGATTTTGCTGGAACAAAAAACCGGTGCAGAAAAATATCGCAAAGCGGTTGATTTTTTGCGTGCAAATTTAAAGCGTCATCCTCGTACCAGTCAGGGTGCATTTTGGCACAGAGCTACTTATCCCAATCAATTATGGTTAGACGGTGTTTACATGGGTATGCCGTTTTTAGCACGATATGCCGCAACCTATGAAACCGGCGAAGTGCAACGCCAGAGTTTTACAGAAGCTGTGCACGAGTTTGTGATTGCGCGTGCACAATTGCGCGACGAAAAAACGGGTTTGTATTACCACGCTTGGGATGAATCCAAAAATGCGGAGTGGGCTGATAAAGAAACTGGTCGTGCATCACAATTCTGGTCGCGCGGTATGGGTTGGTATGCAATGGCGTTGGTGGATGTGTTGGAATATTTGCCTGAATCTGAAACCGAATTGCGCAAAACTTTATTGGATATTGTTGCCGAATTTGCAGCGGATATTCTGCGCTATCAAGATGCAGAGACTTATACTTGGTGGCAAATTACCAACAAGCCTAATGAAATTGCCAATTATCGCGAATCAACAGCATCAGCTATGTTCACTTATTTTTTTACCAAAGCGGTTAACAAGGGTTATTTACCTGAAACTTATCGCGATGTGGCGATAAACAGTTATCAAGGCTTGATCAATGAATTTGTGACTGTACACGCAGACAGCAGGATCAGTATGAACGATCAATGCTTGGTCGCCGGATTAGGTTTTGGTCGCGACGGTAGTTATGATTATTACATGACCGAAAGAATTGTTTCCAATGATGCGAAAGGTAATACACCGTTTATTCTTTCCGGTGTGGAAATGTATAAATTATTGAAGAAGTAGTTGTCGTTGTTGCAGTGGTATCGTCTTCCTGCGGCGGCCTCGTCATTCCTGCGAAGGCAGGAATCCACAGGGAGAGGTATCTGGATCCCTGCCTTCGCAGGGATGACGAATTTCAAACATACAGTCGAATTTAAAACATGCGGTCGAATTTGAAACATGCAGTTGAATTTGAAACATGCAGTCGAATTATAAATATACAGTTAAACAGGTTTTATTATGAAAAAAGTAGAAGAGCGTTTTGCAGTTCATTTGGATGATTACAAACATTACGATACGCAAAAGTTACGTAAACATTTTTTAATTGATAATGTTTTTACTGCGGATGCAGTGGAATTTACTTACACCCATTACGAACGATTAATGGTCGGGGGTGTAATGCCGGTCAATCAGTCAGTCAAACTGGAATCTTATGATCAATTAAAATCTGACTATTTTTTGCAGCGTCGTGAGTTGGGTGCAATCAATATTGGTGGTGCCGGAAAAGTTTCTGTTGATGGTGAAATTTACGATATCAACACCAAAGAAGCACTCTACATTGGCCGTGGTGCTCAAGAAATTATTTTCTCCAGTGTTGATGCAAGCAACCCCGCAAAATTCTATTTGAATTCAACACCTGCACATTGCACTTATCCCACCAAAAAATTAAATAAAGAAAATAGCAAAGTCTTGCATATGGGCGCTGGTGATAGCTGCAACGAACGCGATATTTATCAATTGATGATCAGTACTGTGATTGATACTTGCCAATTGCAAATGGGAATGACTGAATTAAAACCTGGCAGCATTTGGAACACTATGCCGATGCATACGCACAGTCGTCGAATGGAAGCCTATTTTTATTTCAACATTCCACAAGATCATGCGGTGTGTCATTTCATGGGGCCCGCCGAAGAAACTCGACATATTTGGGTGGGTAATGAGCAAGCGGTTGTGTCTCCACCTTGGTCAATGCATTCGGGTGTTGGTACGGCAAATTACACCTTTATTTGGGGGATGGCAGGTGAGAATCATGATTACACCGATATGGATCACCACAAGCCCAGTGAATTGAAATAAAAAATTGACATATATTTTTTGGAAAAATTATGAACCATCCATTATTTGATTTAACCGGAAAAGTAGCTGTCATTACCGGCGCCACACATGGTTTGGGCATGGCTATGGCATCAGGTCTTGCCAGTGCAGGCGCAACATTAATTATCAACGGTAATTCGTCTCAAGAAAAACTCGACAATGCGGTTAATGAATATCGCGCAAAAGGTTATCAGGCCTTTGGTTACAAATTTAATGTCACTGATGAAGCTCAGGTTGAAGAGGCTGTTGAGCAAATTGAAAAAGATCATGGCGCTATTGATATTTTAATTAATAACGCCGGCATTATTAAACGTACGCCGCTGTTAGAAATGACACTGGAAGATTTTGAAGAAGTGATCAAAATTGATTTGACTGGTGTGTTTACCATGACTCGCCCGGTTGCACGAAAAATGGTTGAGCGTCGTCGCGGAAAAATTATCAATATTTGTTCAATGATGAGTGAGCTGGGGCGCAATTCTGTCGGTGCTTATGCGGCTGCCAAAGGTGGACTAAAAATGCTCACTAAAAATATGGCGACCGAATGGGCAAAATACAATGTGCAAGTGAATGGAATCGGCCCGGGATATTTTGCGACCAGTCAAACAGAAGCGATTCGTGTTGATGGTCATCCTTTTAATGAGTTTATTATCAATCGCACTCCTGCCGCAAAATGGGGTGATCCTGATGATTTGCAGGGTGCAACCATTTTCCTATCGTCCAAAGCCAGCGATTTTATTACCGGACAAATTGTTTATGTAGATGGCGGGATATTGGCGACGATTGGCAAACCCAGCAATGAAAATTAATCGTCATTGCTGCTAAGGCAGGAGCCGTCACACCAGCGAAGCTCATCTAGCAGTTAAAAATTTCAACGAAATCCAAGGCTGGATCCCTGCTTTCTCAGGGATGACGAAGTGAAATTAAAAAAATTAATTCGTGAAAAGGTCTCTATTAATTTTTAAATTGTGTATTCAGAAAATGTTCTACTGCATCAACAGAAGGTGTTAGCCATGGCTCAAACAACCAAAACGAATGTGGCGTGTTGGGAATTTTAGTGACCTGATAAGGTATGTTCAAGGGTTTCATTTTTTCAATCATGTCTTTGTAGCCAAGGCTAAATCTTTCTTGATTGCTAATCAGAAAAAGAGTCGGTGGTGTATTTTTGTTGACGTAAAAAACGGGTGAAGCTTCTCGCCATATATCTGTTTTTTCATTATATCGACCACCCAGCCAAGCACCTGCTGCAGATGGATTTTTCTTGGGGTCGTCTTCATGAAAGAGGGCAGCGGGAGAGGTAAAGTCAGATAAGCCATCAATATTAATAATGGCTTGTACTTGAAAAGATGATGCATTAATTTTTGATTGGGTTATTGCAGGATTAAATTTTCTTACACCATTGCTAACGCCTGCGAGACTCGCTATTTGTCCGCCGGCAGAGCCGCCCGCAATCGCAATTTTATTGGGATTGATGCGATAAGTTTTTGCATTGTTGCGTAACCAATAAATGGCTGCTTTTGCATCTTGTACGGCGGCCGGATATTGAGCTTCAGGGGAGAGTCGGTAACTGATGGTTGCAGCAGTGAAACCTCTTTCAGCCATAGCAATGGCAAATGGAGTGAAGTTGGTTCGGTAACCGGCGCGCCAACCACCGCCGTGAATGAAAATGATGGCAGGATTTCCTTTATGGATTTTATTTTTAGGTAAATATAAATCCAATTGCAAAGAGCGATTGCCATAAATAACGTAAGTCAGATTTTTAATTTCTATTACCGAAGCTGGGACATCACGCTTGGCAATTTTAATGAAAGGATATTCTCCAATCAGTTTTTGATAAGTAATTTCTGGCGTGTAGGTGTTATTGGGGTCAACAATATTGGTGATGGTTTTACAAGCCGATAATGTCACTGCTATTAATAGAAGAATACAAGAAATATTTTTGCCCATCATTCAGTATCCAAATTTGATTATTCAATATGATGTTATCGACTTTACATGAAATGCAAATTAAAAAATATAAAGTTGCGACTTTACTGTTTCTATTTTTTACTGGCTTGACCTTAATGTCCTGTCAGCATCAATACCCCAAAAACATTACCGGTATTGCATTCGAAAAATCTCCATTGGTCAATTCACAAGTGAGGCTGTTGGATGCTAAAGGTAAAACTTTGCACGGATTGACGGATGCTCAGGACCGCTATTTTTTTTCACTCCATAATATTACGGCGCCTTTATTAATTTCGGTTTCGACGGGTCCAGCGTCTGATTGTGTTGTGAATTCAAGATTAAGGCCAATTTGCATGTCGGTTTTGGTTGATCAGTTTTCGAAAGAATCCATTCAAATAGCCAATATCAATCCGTTGACGGATCGTTTGGTGTCGGATGTTTCGGTTATGAAAGGATTTATTGGTCCGCAACAATGGATTAACTCAAATTCTGTTGGAGACATTCAACAAGACTGGATTGATCAGTCGCGATTATTTTTGAAAAGAGGTTTTGGTGACGCTTTTGTCAGTGCGAAATTGACTGATGGAAAAAACTTTAATCCTGCGACTTATTCGGCAGATCAGCATGACATCGCCGCTTCAGTATTTTCGTTAATTCATCACAATCGTAATTACGATAATAATTCAGGTGAAACCGGCCACACGACCTTAGCTGATATTAGTTTTCGGCCGATTGTTGGTTTGTTTCCCAGTGGAGAATATGAGCCATTAAATTTCTTCCGGGCGCATGATGAATTCAATAAAATAAAAAAAGCCAAGTTACGAATTTTCATTGTCGGTGATTCAACTTCTGCAGTTTATGAACAATTACGGTTTCCGCGTATGGGCTGGGGGCAAGCCTTTGCTGAAAAGTTTTTGAATCGAGATGATGTTGTCATAGTGGTGGGTTCTCGTGCAGGGCGAAGCTCTCGTGATTTTTATAATGGGCGATGGTTTGCGCAGATGGAGCCCTTGATTCAACCGGGCGATTATCTATTGATTAATCACGGCCATAACGATCAAAATTGTGATGCCTTGAAACCGATTCGTGGTGCTGCGGATGTCATGAATCTCTGTACCTATCCTAATGATGACCTGGGTCAGCCGCAATTTCCGCTAGAGAAACCAGAAATGTCGTTCCAGCATTCACTGGAAAATTATCTACAGCTTGCACGAAAAAAATCGGCAATTCCTATTTTATTTACGCCAACAACACGAATTAAAAATGCAGTAGGACTGCAAAACGTACCAGTGGTGACTAGTCACTACACTCGTAAATCGGATGAAAAACACTATCGGTATGTGGGTGATTATTCTAAAACCATTCGCGAGGTTGCAATCAAAAATCAAGTTCCTTTGATTGATCTTGAAACTGCCAGCATTCAGTTTGTTAATTCTTTACAGGATTCTGATTGGAAGGATTATTGGTTGGTAGTTGACGAAAATCATTACCCCTTTTATGCCAATGGAATGCAAGGTAGTAGACAGTTGCCGGATGGCACGCATTTTCAAAAGAAAGGGGCAGAGGTGATGGCAGAGTTAGTGTCACAACTTATTCTACAAAATAGTGAGTTAGCGAAATTATCAGAAAAATTATTTAACCAGTGAATATCAGGTGAGAGATATGTTTAAGCAATTAGGGTTGTTATGGGTGTTAGCTTGTGTGAGTTGTGCTTCGATTGTTGATGCAGGGTCAAAACAATATAGCTTGGATGAATATCAACACTTATCAAAGCAACTACTCAAAAAAGATGAATTGTTTATTCGGTCTGAGTTAACGAAATTGGGTCAAAAGAAAGCGGCATTACCTGACTATACCAAAGAATTTGGATTTGACGTTGAGCAGCCTGTCGAATGGTTTACTTCGGATGAGGGGAAACGGATTATGGATATTATTCTATCCTTTCAAACGCCTTCAGGTGGTTGGTCAAAACGAACGGATATGGCAAAAGAAAAGCGCAAGCCAGGTTATGCTTTTGGAACAGAAGAAGATTATGTTCCGACCTTTGATAATAGCGCGACTAGCACACAGTTAATGTTATTGGCAAAAGCCTATTCAGCGACGTCCAGGAAAGAATATTTAATGGCATTTAATCGCGGATTGGATTATGTGATGAGTGCGCAGTATCCCAATGGTGGCTGGCCGCAAAGTTTTCCATTGCGCGGCAGTTACCACGATCACATTACGTATAACGATGCATTAATGCGCGATTTAATGGTGTTAATGTTGAAGGTATCAAAAGCGAAAGATGAATTTTCGTTTGTGACAAAAGAACAGCAGGCGGCCGCAAAAATAGTGTGGAATTGGCGCTGGATTGCGTGCTGAAAACCCAAGTGAAAGTCAACGGAGAATTAACGGTTTGGGGTGCGCAACATGACGTGAAAACGCTCGCACCTGCAAAAGCGCGTGCTTATGAAATGGTTTCGCTGACCAGTTCTGAAAGTGTGTGGATGTTGGAGTTTTTAATGGAACTGGAAAAACCCTCGCCGGATATTATTCAATCTATTCATGCTGCCGCCAAATGGTATGAGCAAACCAAAATTATCGGCAAAACCTGGGTGCGCGGTGCAAATCAATTAACTGATGATGCTAATGCTCCTGCACTTTGGTCTCGCTTTTATGAGATAGGCACTAACAAACCGATTTTCGGTGATCGTGATGATTCCATTTATTATGAAGTCGGAAAAGTGTCAGAAGAGCGACGAGCGGGTTATGCCTGGTTTACCACATCACCGAATAATGTTCTGAAAAAATATCAAAAGTGGAAAAAGAAAATTGCTCAATTTGGCATTGCGAAGAACCCATTAAATTTTGGCAATAATATTCGCACGGCTGATCCGTCTGCGCATGTATGGAATGATGGAAAAATGTATCTTTATACATCGCATGATGAAGAGTGTCAGGAAGATTTTCACATGAAAGATTGGTACGCTTTTTCTTCTAAGGATTTAGTCAATTGGAAAACGCATGGGCCCATACTGTCAATTAACGATTTAACCTGGGCGGATAATTTTGCCTGGGCGCCGGATGCGGCTTATAAAAATGGAAAATATTATTTAATTTTTCCGGCAGGAACAGGATTTAAAGACAGAGTCAATCCTGAAAAAAGTACTAAATGGATGGGCTTGGGTATTGCTGTTAGTGATTCGCCAACTGGGCCTTTTAAAGATGCGATTGGCAAACCTTTGTGGACAACTCCTTATGCAAATGATCCCAGTTTGTTTGTCGATGATGATGGAAAAGCTTATTTGTATTTTCATGGTATGAATGCGGATTACCAAGTGGCGGAAATGGCAGAAGATTTGCTGAGTATTAACGGTGAATTACAAAAGATGGATATGGGTGGATATGAACCCAAAATGGAAGGTCCTTGGGTTTTTAAGCGTAAGGGAATTTATTATTTCACTATGCCAGAGAATAATCGTACTCTGAGTTATTACACATCCAGATCACCTAAAGGCCCTTGGCAGTATCAAGGTGTTATCATGGATGAAGAAAATGGAAATAATCACCACTCCATTGTTGAGCACAAAGGTCATTGGATTTTATTTTACCATCGCTGGCTCGATACTCCTGGCTGCCATAAAAAGCAGCGTCATGTGGCAGCAGAGTATTTATTTTTTACTGATGATGGCAAGATTCAGAAAGTGAAGAGAACTCAGCAAGGTGTCAGTGATTTTTCAAGGCGTATAAAAAATCTCAATTAAATCAAAGGCTGGATCCCTGCTTTCGCAGGGATGACGATGTGAGATTAAACAAAAATGAATTTGTGCAAATATTTATTGGAGTTATTTTTTGAAGCATTTTGTTATCTATGCCATGGGCACAGGTGGAGATCTTGATCCCATGGTCGCATTGGCGACTGAATTGGTACAGCGTGGGCACAAAGTCAGTTTTTTATCCAATGATTATTTTGCACCGATTATTCTGGCGGCAGGTTGTGAGTTTGTATCGGTAGGCAGTGTTGAACAGTACCACAAAGGCAATAGTGTCACTGCTTGGGAGCGTGACAACCAAACGGATAATTTTCAGTATTATCACGCACCTGCATTTGAGCCTGCGTTTCGATTTGTTCAGAGTTGTGCAGCAGACAAAAATTGTGTGTTGTTAGTTTTAGGGGAACAAAATGGGGCATCAGTAGCGGCCGAAAAATGTAATATCCCCTTCGTTACCTTTATGCTTTCGCCTAATGTGATTTTTTCTGCGATTAACCCGCCTGCACCATTTCGCTGGATCGTTCCGAAGTATTTACCTTTATTCATAGTGCGCTTGTTGTTGCATCGATATCGCAAAGTGAGAGCTAAACGATTTTTTAAAGAGCCACATCTTGCTGAGTATCTAGCGGTTCGAAAACGATTGGATTGTTTACCGAAATTTAAAAAACAATCCAGTGCTGTGTTACAAATTGGTTTTTTTCCAGAATGGTTTGGCATGCCTGCGAAAGATTGGCCCAAGAATATTTATGTGGTTGGGTTTCCGTTACAAAATCGCCCCAGTATGCAATCTCGATTTGAATATGATCAGCTGATTGAAAAGTCAGGGGCACCTATTATTTTTACCACCGGCACAGGGGTAAAAGATGTTCGCGCCTTGTTTACTGAAGGTAGAAAAATTTGTGAAGCATTGCAACTGCCAGGTGTGTTTGTAGGTGGAAATGATGGTGCAGAATTGTTGCAAGGGTCTGACTGGTGCAAGCATTTTAGTTATCTGGATTTTGAATATGCTTTTTTGAAAGCCCAAGTGGTCATTCATCACGGTGGAATAGGGACAACAGCACAAGCGATTAAAGCAGGAATTCCGCAAATCATTCGACCATTAAAATACGATCAACCGGATAACGCTGACCGTATTTATCGATTAGGTTTGGGTACTTATGTGATACCAGAAAAATTTACTGCAGAATCAGTGATACCTATTCTTCGCAATATGTTGCAAAAAGCAAAAGAGTCGAAAGTTTTAAAGAAATTTTCAGCGGATGTACAAAACAGCAGTGCGATTGTAAGTGCTTGTGATTTGATTGAGGTGTCAACTCGTGACCTTACAATGCACTCCCGAAAAAGCGAGAGCACTCTTTGATGAAATGGTTTAGCGATTACTGACCAAAAGTCGCTTCGGGATCAGATTTAATACCTGTTTTTACCATAAGAACTTCAATTAATTTACCAACAACAGATGACGACTTTACTGTTTTTGTGGTTGTTTGTTTTGCTGTTTTATTACTCATAATAATACCCATTGATTTGATGGATAGAAAATTCAACTAGCACCAATTAATGGTGCTACGGATACTATGCTAATTGAAAACTGTGCATGTAATTCTATCTGGGCATTGTATTAATGTTTTCAAATAGGGCCGCAAGTAAATTCAGGGTCTAAATAATAGGCGGCTTGTTTGTCGTTGGATTTGTATAGGCCTAATAAATGGAATATCCAAGTTCCTCTGAATGCTTCAGTGATGGTAATTGGTTTATCAAAGTAGTCTATAGCGTCTTTATAAGTTTCTTTTGTGGGTGATTTGACATTAAATTGAGTAAACAGGCAGCTTTTAATTTTTACGCCAGGGTTGGCTTTTTTGTAAGTGAACGTAAGTGTGTCGTTGATTTTAAAGAACGGTGGCATCTTATTTTTTGCAAGAAGTTCGGTGCCGACATCACTGGTAATTTGATAACTCACCTGCGTTACTTCTGTTGAAGATTGTTGCTCAGGGAATAAAAGAGTGAAGGTATAATTAGTTTGACGGTTAGGTTCTTTAGTCATGATTATTTCTCATTTGTGTTGTGAATTTAACAGTTTAGTTAAAGGCATTACTTGTGTATCAATCCTTCATTAACAATGTGAGAGCATAATTAGTGGGATTTCAGGCATATCGCATTCCTCGTTCTATGGGATTAAAATTTTCCACTTTCGCGTCGTAAATTGACTAAATCGGGTTCTGCTTGAATTAATTTTAATGGGTAACCTAATTCAATTGCTTTGGTGAGGGCTGTTACGGCAGCTTCTCGTTTGCCTAATAGTTCATAAGCAAGCCCCGCACGAAATTGAACATTAGCATTCTTTGGCGCTAACTCAATGGCGCGAGCCAATAGAGGCGCTGTTTGCGTGGTATCAGCCAATCTTGCGGAATATAGATCCATTTGCGAAATTAAGGTGATGTCATCTTTTTTGCGTTCTAAAAGTGGTGCGAGTAAATCACGTGCTTTTTGGTAGGCAATTTTTGCTTCTGTTTCGCGGCCAGGAATCCAAAGCAAAGCATCTGCTAAATTTGCCCAAGCTAAATGGCTTTTGGGATTTCCCTTTGTTGGAGAGACTGCAGCCTCAAAACTGGCTGCAGCTGCTATGTAGTCGCCTTTGTTGAACAGGGCTGTACCGAGATTACTTAGTAGATATTCGCTAGAACGAATATGCAGACCCTGTTGCAAAACTTGCATGGCCTCATCGGTACGATTTTGAAACACAAGCGCCATATTTAGGCCTGCATAAGCATTAACAGAGTCGGGTTGACGTTGTATGCTCAGACGAAATGCTTCTTCTGCTTTTGGATAATTGTTCTGTATATTGTAGATGCTGCCTAGGCAATCAGATAAAAAACGTTCTTGAGGAAATTGTGTTATGCCTTGTTGCGAAAGTTGGATCGCCTCATCAAAACGCTGTGCCGACATTAACGTTACCACTTTTAAATGCCATGCAAAAATATTAGTTGGCTCAAGGGTGAATGCTTTGTTAAAAGCAACTAAGGCTTTATCGTAATCTGCTTTGAGCGTAAGAACTCGCCCTAGCGCAATATGAGCCAATGCAATCTGTGCATTAAGCTGTAGTGATTGTTGCGCACTGGCATCTGCTTTTTGTAGCCAAATCGGATCTTCGTAATCTCCGCTGTAGCGGTAGCTATAAACTAAGGATAACCCGGCAACAGCCGCTGCATTATTAGGAGTATGCTGAAGAATTCTATTAAAACTTTTTTCTGCTACGTCCAAACTCCCTGGTCTATCAAACTGCTTAAGCGCTTCTATACCTTTGCTAAATTCACGTGCTTGTGAATAAGGTTCTGTTGATTGATTTTCAGGAAAATCATTGCTGGCTTTGAATGGTTGCCAAATCGCCACACCTGCAACAATCAACACACTGAATAAACCAACACTCAAACTGATTTTATTTTTAGCCAGATAATTTTTTATCGACCTGCGCGATTTTTTGGGTTCTGTTTTATTGCTGATAAAACGCGTTTCAAACGTGGGATGATCCTGCGTATACCCGGATGATGTTCCTTTACTCAGAGGCAAAATTATCGCTTGTGTGTCGTCGTTGAGTGCAGTGGATTCACGCACAAGATTAATAAGCCTTTCAAATTGCCCGGCAACCCAACGTGTATTGTCCGGGCGATTGTTGGGGTCTTTGGATAGGAGTTGGCCGAGTAGCTCTATAGCCTCGGGTGGCAAATGCGGGTTGTGTTGTTGGGGTGGCGTAGGGGTTTGCGAAATAATGCGTTGCATCACTTGCAACTTGTTGCGTGTATCGCCAAAAGGATGTGCGCCGCATAACAGTTGATAAGCGAGAATTCCCAGCGCAAATAAATCACTTTTAAAATTGATCTCTTCACCCTTGGCTTGCTCGGGTGACATGGAGCAATAACTACCGGCGATGTGATCGGTGAGTGTTGCGTTTAAATCTTGTGATTTGGCAATGCCCAAGTCGGTAATTTTTGCCTGGCCATGTTTGTTGATTAAAATATTTTCGGTTTTTAAATCGCGATGAATAATGCCTGCGTCATGTGCTACTGCGAGGCCTTCAGCAATTTGCGCTAACCATTTTAATCGCTGCGATATGGGTGTCAGATGTTCACGCAAGTGAATATGCAAATTGTCGCCGTCTACTAATTCCATCACCAAGGCGAGTTGGTCAGGTGTTTCAACAAAATCGTAAATCTGCACAATGTTGGGGTGATTTAATTTGGCGAGCAACAAGGCTTCGCGTTTAAATCGTTCAACATAATGGGCTTCAAATAATTCGCGTCGCAAACATTTAACGGCGACATCCCGCTCCAATCGAACATCACGTGCCCGATAAACCAATCCCATGCCGCCATGACCAATGGAAGCTAATAACTGGTAATGCCCCAATTGGATGGGGGTATCGGTTAATGCAATGGGTGGAGTGTTATGGGTCATTGCTCGTTATTATAAATTGTGTTGTTAATAGGGTAGGGACAGGAGGAGTTTAGCACCTTTATACACAATGAATTTAGTAGAACCAAAACGAATTTTTCCGCCGCGTCTTTCAATCAAAGATTGCTGCCCCAAAAGGTTGGGCAGGCTGTCTGCTAATTGTTTGCGTGCACGAAAAATCTGAATGTTTACATGCATATTATCCAAACCCAGCTCTGCCTCAAGTTGATCAGCATAAACCCAGCCCTGGCTTTCCGTATCCAAACCTTGTTTGGCATCTTCAAAACGGTGGCGGGCCAGTTGTAAAAGTAAGTAGTGATGGGTGCGAACGCCGAAATCCAGCGTTTGTTGATGCTGCAATTCCAGTTGAGTGGTTTCTTCATCCAAACTCAAATGAAAAATAAACTGGTAGTCATGCAACTGCTGTGACGATTTGGCTTCTGTGGGGCCATAAATCTGTACCTGCATAAATTGCCAAAGTACACCGCTGAATTCCAATTGATCACCATGGGAAATTTTATGCGGGCGTTCTTGTTCTTGATGAAGTGCTTCGCTGTACCAAGACTGGGTGGCTTCATCAAAGAAGATGGCCAGTTCAGGATGATTGGCGTCGGGCAGTAAATGGTAACGGCTAAGCGTTATGGGATTGACCTGATCCAAGGGTTGACCCAAGGGCCAGAGCATATCGCAAGGCGGTGTTAAGTCGGCGACTGTAAAGCCGGGGTCAGTCAGTTCAGCAAAGTGAATCTCATCTTGTATATGCAAGTCGCGGCTGTCGCCTTGGTTGAGCAAGGCACCATTGATCCAGGTTCCGTTTAAGCCCAGGCTCTTCAGGCACCAGTGCTTGCCGGTCCACTCAATCGCCGCATGTAATTTGGAAACATAGGGTTTATTGATCAGCGTATCGACACTATTGGCCAGTCGACCAAAGGTGTGATGGGGTGCCAATGGAAGCCAGCTGTTGTTGGTTTGGTCTAGCAAATAGGCCATGGAGTCGTCGCTGTAATATCGTGTAATAGGCTTTTTTTTATTGAGTGACTAGAGTGCCACAAGAGGCTGGGTTTTTCCCAGTTATTGTGAAATGAATCATGAGGGAATGATCATGGGGGCGCTGTCACAGATGATATTCAATAACAAATTCTCGCTAGCAACTATTCATAAAGTTAAGCCAACCGTCATGACCCAATGGGTTCCGCTTAACAAGAGCTTCATTACCATCTGCAACATTATTCTTCGCTCAGCGGTCGAGAAATACGGCTTGGCTCATGCTGCTATCACTTTGCGCTGTGTGACGCATCAGGGCTATCGCCATTTGTTATTAGTAGATGATGAAAGCAGTTTTCAGGTTGCTGATCTAGAGCCTGTGGAAGAATTTTTAATATCAACTCAAGAGACTAACCGGTCTGGCTTTGAGGATTTTGTTACCGATGCTGCTTATAGCCTTGCCTTGAATTATTGCCCGCCCAGAGGATTTTCCCAAAGATTGGGATATTTAGTCGTGCAGGCGGCACCAGGCACTCTATTCCAACAAGAGAAAATTGATCAGCAGTTACATCAGTTAGCTGATGAGTTTATCCATATCATTGGCCGTTATATCACCCGATACCATGCAATGAAACTTTTTAATGATCAGCATTTCTGGATAGGTAATGGCCCCGCATTGCGCCAGTTGGATCAAAGGATTGATCTTTTGGCCAAAGGGAGCAAGCCAGTGCTGATTCGCGGCAATAAAGGCAGCGGCAAAATTATCGCCGCACGCAGTTTGCATAGTTTGTCTTGCCCGCACACGGCTCCCTTTATTGAATCCGACTGCAAAGATTGGGCATTGGGAACAGCCGCTCAAATACTCTCGTCCTTACATAATTCTGCAACGGGTGGAACCCTGTTTTTGCGCAATGTCAACATGCTATTCAGTACCGACTTTCAAGCTTTGCGTAACTTTTGGCGCAGAGTAGCCAGTGATTGTTATGAAGGAAGGCAGGGATTGCGTTTGGTCATGACTTTAACCCGTAAGGATACGGGGCTGGCTAGTTATCAGAGCAGCTGGATTGCTCAACAAGCGGTGGAGTTAAGTTTGCCGGATTTATCTGAACGACGTGAAGACCGACGTGATTTGGCTCAGTTTTATTTAAATCAATTTGCATTGAGTGGCGATTGTGATTTTACAGAAACCGCTTGGCAGCTATTGGAAACCACAAATGCGTTGGAAAGTGTTGAAAGTCTTAAAACCTTGGTACAAAAACTGGCACTGATTGTTGACGGCAAACTGGTGACTGTGAGTGAGTTGCGTCGATTGTTGTGTTGATTTGCATCCCTGCGATAAAAACTGAATGGGCTGGTTATTTCAGCCCACCACCTTCAATCAATGCATCAAACGCCTGCTGATCCAAAACGGTATTTGAGCTTCTGCTTAATACACCACCGGTATCCCAATAAAAGGGTTTTAATCCGTAGGCAATCGCTTGTTGAGTCACGTATTTCAAAAAATATGCGCGCGATGCAAGATGTAAAGCTAAATCATCACCGGTTAACTTGTCGCGTTTTTGCGTGCCGTATTCACCCACAATTAATGGAATGCCTTTGTCGACAAATTGCGTTTTCATCAAACCAAACATTTCATTCACTGTATCTTCTTCACCCCAGGTTGGGTTGTGTGCGGTGTCGGTCGTTGAATGAAAATCTTTTCCCCAATAATAAAATTGATTGCCCCAGTCTTCATCTTTCGTCATACCTGCGAAATTCCAAGGCGTGTAGTAATGAATTTCAGCCATCATTCGATTAGCGATAGAGTCTGTTGGCAGTATGTTCATAAATTGATTTGTTACTTGAACATCAGTATTGGGCCCTTGAACAATCAGCACTCGGTAAGCATTTTTCCCACCGGTTGAACGCACAGTATTAATAAACGTTTGGTGGTAAGACGTTAACACGCTCATACGCTCTGCAATTAAATCAACATCGGTCATGCCTTGTTTTTTCACTTCAGGTTCATTCGCGCTGGCGAACATCAGGTGTTCATCAAAATCACGCAAGTGTGTAGCAATTTGCTCCCAAAAGGCTTTTTGTTTCAGATTGGTATTGGCTTGTTCTTCTTGGCTGATTTGGTTTTCCAGCCATCCGCCATCCCAGTGAATATTTACAATTACGTACAGGTCGTTATCAACACAATACTTCACCACTTCTTTAACACGATCTAACCATACAGGCTCAATTTCAGCGGTTTGTTGATTGGCATATTGATTCCAGGAAACCGGCAATCGAATAGCGTTAAAACCGGATTGTTTAACGAACTTGATGTAGTCCTCGGTAATCTTGGGGTTGCCCCAACAGGTTTCTGAATCGATCACGCCGCATTTTTTTGGCGCAAGAGGTTTGCTGAAGTCACCTGCTTCCAGAGTATTCCCGATATTCCAACCTAATTTCATTTTTGCCGCTAATTCCACAGCGTTACTGCTCATACCCGTCATATCCGGTTCCGGCGGGTTGGTGTTGTAGCTGGGGTAACTGATTGAGACTCTGGAGCTGCTGCTGGATGAACTTGAGCTAACCACAGAACTAGAAGTGCTGGATCTTGATGTTGCCATTATCGAGCTGGGGGCAACCGAAGAGATGGCGTTATTACTGGGTTTGCTGCCACCGCCTAATCCACATGCCACAATTCCAAGGCAAATAAACAGAGCTGAAAGGATACTTATTGTTTTCATGGGTTTGACCTGGTTGAAAAATGCGCAGTCTAGTTCTTTTTATATATAAATTAAATGTTTATTAGTAAAAACATTGGATTTTTTAATCTAGATGATCCTGGGATTTTGATATAAATCATAATATTCTCTAATGAGATGGATTATCATTAGAGAATAAAGTTCAAATGATCCAGAGGACACCATGAAATACTGCTCTACTTTGTTATCCGCTTCTTTTGTCATTTTTCTCCAGCCGGTTATGGCTCAAGAGGCGAATGATTTAGCTATCACCGAGTCACAGGTTGTTAACGAGCCCCAAGTTGTTGCTGAGCCGCAGATAGTCTCGCCACAGATGGAGGAGTTGATTGTGTTGGGCATGCGCCAGCGCATGTACGAGGCGGGTACTCTGTTGGATGCCATCCAAAAAACGGAAGTTGTGGATGAGACGCTGATTAAATCCATGCAGGCGGTCAACCTAACCCAAGCCATACAGAACTCACCTGGGGTACGGGTCTCAAATGAGTGTTCCATGTGTGGAGTCAAACGAATCATGCTGAACGGCATGCGTGGTGAACACTCCACTATCCTCACTGACGGCATCCCCTTGCATACCATGATGGCCGGTTATTACGCTGTGGACGCGTTGGCTACCACGGGTGTATCGCGCATTGAAGTGGCGCGCGGTGCGGGTGCATCCATGTTGGCGCCCGAGGCTATTGGCGGCTCTATTAATGTGGTTTCCAAGGAGCCGGTTGAAACTAATCTCAATGTCAATGCCTCCTGGGAGGATGATGAAAGTTATTTCATGGGGCTTATGGCGGGTTATGTGAGTGATGACGACAACACTCGCGCCAGTTTCGTGTTGCAGGATGATTCACATCACCAGGTTGATGGCGATAAAAATGGAGTCAGCGAGGCGCCATTACAGGAAAACACCAGTTATGTAGCGCGACTGTCGAAGGATTTCACCTCGCGCGACAATCTAGTATTGCGTTTGGCCTACACGGATTCTCTTATTTTCGGTGGGCCACAGGAAGGAAGCATTGGCGCTTCTTTGGCTAGTTACGATGGCATAGATTCAGTTCACTTATTCGAAAACGATGATGTGCGTCGTCGCTACATAGGTGAAGACTGGGAAACTACTGAATGGATTTCCACTGAGCGTTCAGAAGGCTCGGCGAACTGGTTGCACGAATTCAATGAAGCCTATAACGCTGCGCTGACTTTTGCTTGGTCTGAACATCAACAGGATTCCTTCTACGAAGGCTTTGATTACGCCGCCACAGATGCTCTCACCTATGTCGATTTGCGCAATAATTGGGTGCTGAGTGATGCGCACATGCTGACCTTTGGTCTGGATCAGCGCAAAGAAGAAATGCGTTCAGATTCCGTCGCAGGTGCGGTGAGTGCCAACTACATTGAAGACAGTTTTGATTACCTGACGCGAGGCTTTTATCTACAGGACACCTGGACTGGAAAATCAAAACTGGAGGTTTCCCTCGCTCTGCGTGTGGATAGCGTAACCGCTGATTTTGTTGCCGAACAAAAAGCGGGTATCGAAATCGACGAAACTCTGGTGGCTCCGCGAATCGACATACGCTACCTACACTCGGATTACCTGACTTCGCGGGTATCTTTAGGGCGAGGTCACCGCGCGCCACTATCCTTTTTCGAATCTGACCACGGTATCTTGGACGCGGGAGATGGTTTCGCTATCGACATCGACGAACTGGAAAAATCCCTATCGACAACCTATGCCCTGAGTTATGAGGGCGACCGTTTCAATAGCACCTTATCCTTGGCTTACACCGAAGTAGAGAACCTGGCGGCTCTGGATGCTACCGCCACCGGTGTGCCACTGCTAACGCAGATGCGAGAGACTGCCTCAGTCGCCGCCGGTGACATTAGTTTAGGCTACGCCTTGACCGAACAATTGAAACTGGGTGCAACTGTTGAGGCCTACGATTACGATCAGGTGTTCATGGATTCTTTTGCTGTCACGCCGGTTGAAGAGCGAGTATTGGTCAGCCTTGATTATAAAAAAAATGACTGGATGTTTTATACCAGTGCAGTTTGGGTGGGCTCGCGTGATTTGGCTCGTTATGGTTACCAAGGTTACAACCGACTAGGCTCAAGTGAAGCAAAAAGCACGAACATTGCGTCCTACTGGACGTTGGATATGAAGCTCACCTATGAATTTAACGAGAATCTCAGTTTGTACCTGGGTGGTAATAACCTCACCGACTACACCCAGGTAAAAGATGGAGAAACTCCCCTGTTTTGGGATAACAGCGGTGCTTACGATGTCGCCTATATATACGGGCCGCTGAGAGGTCGAGAATTCTATCTGGGCTTCGATTGGAGTCTGCAATGATTCGCCATCTATTTATATTGCTGCCTCTGGTTCTGCTCTTTGGTACGGCTCAAGCTGAATCCTTGTTCGATTTTGAAATGAAAAGCCTGTCTGGTAAAGATCGGCAATCCATGCAGCAATTTGCGGGCAAGCCAGTGGTGCTAATGTTTTTTGAGCCTCAGTGTTCTTGGTGTTTTCGTCAGGTTAGGACGTTGAATCAACTGCAAGAAAAATGTTCAGGGCGATTTCAGCCAGTGGCAGTGGGTATTAACGGATCACGCAAAGACTTGCTGACTGAAGTTCGCAGGCTGCGCCCGGAGTTTCCGGCTTTCCTGATCAGCGCCCAACTAAAATCCAAGATAGGCGAAATCGCTGGCACACCCTACACGCTGCTATCCGATGAGTATGGCCACCCGGTCAGCAATCTTCGAGGTTACATCCCTTCTGAACGATTACAATCATTACTTGAACAGCATTTAGGGTTCAGTTGTTTGGGCTAAATACCAGCTGAAAATTATTACGGCCAATCTGCAAAACCGCCATATCTTCATCGATATCTGATTAATTTAATGCAACCGATTTATTACAAGAGAACTTTGCACGAATACATTTTAATTTAATTTCGCATCGTCATCCCTGCCTTCGCAGGAATGACGGTAAAGTCTGATTCGTGCAAAGCTCTCTACAAATCAGTAATCGGTTTATATTTGGGAACCAATAATTTCATCACGCTCCAAGCTAACAAATAAGCCATGGCACAGAATGCAAACATGATCGCGTAGCCGGTATAGATCGCATCAATGGATTTGTAAAAATCAAACAATGCACCTGCGGATTTGTTAATAATAAATCCACCAATGCCGCCCGCCATTCCGCCAATACCTACTGCAGATGCAACGGCTTTTTTAGGAAACATATCGGAAACTGTCGTGAAAATATTAGCGGACCAAGCTTGATGCGCAGCGGCGCCAATACCAATTAATAAAATCGGCGCCCAAAAGCCGGCGTGACCCAATGGTTGAGCCAGTAAGACTATTAATGGAAATAATGCGATCACCAACATGGCGCGCATGCGTCCGTCGTAAGCGGTGTAGCCTTTGTTAATAAAATATTTTGGGAATGCGCCACCGACAATACTGCCTACCATTGCAATGGTATAGAGAACAGCAAGTGGCCAGGTTAAGGCGGTGCCGGTGACTTGATAATTGCTGGCGAGATACGCAGGCAGCCAAAAAAGATAAAACCACCAAACACCATCTGTCATAAATTTACCAAAGGCAAAGGCCCAAGTTTGGCGATACTGCAATAATTTAAACCAAGATGTTTTAACTTCAATGCTTTCATCTGAAACAACTTCATCGGGATTGTTGCGAATGTAAGCTAATTCTTCTTTTGATAAACGTTTTTGTTGGTCTGGGCGTTCGTAAAAAATTTGCCAGAAAATCATCCAAATAAAACCAATTGCACCTACCAACATAAAGGCTGATTGCCAGCCCCAATTTACTGCCAGCCAAGGTACTGTCAAGGGTGCGAGAATTGCACCTACGTTAGCGCCAGAATTAAAAATGCCGGTGGCAAAAGAACGTTCTTTTTTCGGAAAATATTCAGCGGTGGTTTTGATGGCTGCAGGAAAGTTTCCGGCTTCACCAATTGCCAATACGGCGCGGGCGATCATAAATCCCAATACGCTGATTGGAAA
Organism: Cellvibrio sp.; assembly: GCA_016712405.1. GTDB lineage: Bacteria > Pseudomonadota > Gammaproteobacteria > Pseudomonadales > Cellvibrionaceae > Cellvibrio. Next base: position 204,223 of record JADJRD010000003.1, read on the forward strand.
AACTGTAATGCCAACTAATGCCAGTGTGTTGTGTGCCCATTCACCCATAGGTACGGAATAAGCGTGAATAATGGCACCGACAGACCAGAATGCGATAGCAATATGAAAACCGAGTTTGGTTCCCAATTTATCAATGATGCGACCTGCGAACACCATCGAAATGGCGTAAACAAGTGTGAAGCAAGCTGAGATGTTGCCGTAGTCCGATTCGGTCCAGCCAAATGTTCCGCTCAATTCCGGTTTGAGCAAACTTAATACGGCTCTATCAAGATAATTAACCGTAGTGGCAAAAAATAATAAACCACAAATGGTCCATCGAAAATTACCCAGTGGAGTTTGTAATGAATCTTTTGTCATGGCATTACTTCTTTATCGTTATTGATTGATAAAAGCGCTGGAATTATTCCGGCACAGTGAATGGAAAATATTTTTTTGCATTATTAAAACAAATATCCTGCATTAATTTCCCCACCATTTGGGTGTCATCAGGAACCAAACCTTTGGTCATGTCGCGGCCAAAAATTCCGCACAGAATACGGCGAAAATATTCGTGGCGGGAATAACTTAAAAAGCTACGACTATCGGTCAGCATTCCAACAAAGCGGCTTAATAATCCAAGTTGGCTCAGCGCTTCAATTTGTCGCGTCATGCCATCCATTTGATCCAAAAACCACCAGCCACTGCCAAATTGAATTTTGCCGGCGGAAGAGCCATCCTGAAAATTACCAATCATGGTGCCAATCACTTCATTGTCTCTTGGATTCAAATTGTAAATGATGGTTTTCGCTAATTTATTTTGATCATCCAATCGACCTAAAAATTTCGCTAAGGGTTTTGCATAATTGTGATCGCCAATGGAATCAAAACCGGTATCCGCACCGAGTGTACGATAAAGGCGTGGATTATTGTTACGTATTGCGCCTATATGAAATTGTTGCACCCATCCTTTGGCGTGATCCTGCAATGCAAATTCCACCATCATGGCGGATTGGAATTTTTCAATTTCGATGGCATCCAGATCCTTATCGTTACGAATTTTTAAAAAGATTGATCTGATTTCTTCATCGGTGTAATCGGCGGCATAAACCGTTTCCAACCCATGATCCGATAGGCGACATCCATGCGCGTGGAAGTAATTGTGGCGAATATTCAATGCTTTGATCAGATCTTCAAAGGTGTTGATGTTTACATCAGCAGCAACCGCTAAACGATCGAGATATTTGTTGTAGGCCAGAGTATTTTCTACCGCCATGGCGCGATCAGGGCGCCAGGTTGGCAGCATGGCAGTTTTGAAAGATTTATCCGCAGCGGTAGTTTTGTGATGTTCCAAGTCATGAATGGGGTCATCGGTCGTGCACACCAGTTTGACTTTGGCTTGGGTCATTAATCCGCGTGCTGAAAATTCAGGTGTTGCCAATAATTCATTGCACTCATCCCATGTACGCTTTGCGTTGCTTGAATCAAGTAAACGATCGGCAATCCCGAAGGGTTTGCGCAATTCCAAATGCGTCCAATGATAGAGAGGGTTTCGCAGTGTATAGGGGACTGTTTCACACCACTTTTCAAATTTTTCCCAGTCACTGGCATTGCCAGTGCAATAGCGTTCATCAATACCATTCGACCGCATCGCGCGCCATTTATAGTGGTCGCCAGCGAGCCAGACTTCATAAAGATTACGAAATTGCTTGTTTTCGCCTACCTGCTCAGGGGGAAGGTGACAGTGGTAGTCAATGATGGGCATGTCTTTGGCGTACTCGTGAAACAACACCTTGGCTTGAGGTGTATCGAGTAGAAAATCGTCGTGAATAAAACGCATGTGTGCAAATCCTCAATATTCTGTCAGGTAAGTTACGACTTCTGAGAGAGATCAGAACGATTTGACCGAGGATTGCCTTTGATAAGACTTATTTGCGGGGAGACCCGTTATTATTGCTATTAGTGCAATTTGGCGTTTAGTTTAATCGGTTGCGCCACAAGTTCCAATCGCCGAATTGAATTTAAACCAAGATTTTTCATCAATAGTCTGGGTCGATATTACTGGATGTTTGGGAACTTTTGTCTGTTAGAATGCCCTGATAATCGGCAGATCAGTAATAGAGAATAAATAAAAAGGCTGGCTATGAATATTACGCAAGCATTGAAAAACCTAACTCAGCATGCTCATTTAAGTCAGTCAGAAACCGAATCCCTGACGACTGATATGCTGCATGGGCAATCTTCTCCCGCTCAAATTACCGCTTTTTTTACGGCACTCAAAATGAAGGGTGAAACCTTTGATGAGGTATTAGGAGCGTCTCTTGCCGTCAAGCAATATATCCATTCATCCCCATCTGGCCTCCCTCCTCGCAAAGTGGAAGAGTTACAGAGTTTTGTCAGTGTCAGTCGTACCGGGAATGATATTTTGGGTGCGTTGGATCTATCAATTGCCAGTGCATTTGCTGCGTCTGCAGTGGGATGCCGATTGGTGTCACATGATGGCAGTTTGCGTGCCAGCAAAACGATTGGTGCTGCATTTTTGGAGGCGGCAGGTATCAAAGCTGATTTAACATTGGATCAAGTTATTTCGGCGGTCAATCATTTGGGGGTGGGTTTTACTTTCGGTTTTAATGGAAGTGGATTGCCTGCTGCTTATTTTGACGATATTGGACAAATCGGTATCCCCACGCTTTCTAATCTATTGAGCTTGGTGGCGAATCCTTTGCAGTCCTCTCGTCACCTCATCGGTGTGCATGATGTGAGTTTGTGTCGACCTGTTGCTGAATTATTTTTAAAGCTGGGTAGTGAGCGTGTCATGGTGGTTCATGGCGCTGATGGATTGGATGCAATCAGTTTGGCGACTCAAACGCATATCGCAGAATTAAAAAATGGCCAAATTACAGAATATTCTATAACACCCGATGATTTTGCTGTGCAAACAAAAAGCTTAACCGGATTGCGACAGGATTCGGTTGAAGAATCATTTTTATTAATTAAAGACGCTTTAGGGAATCGTCGAGGACACTATGCCGAGAAAGCGGCGGATATCATCATGCTGAATGCCGGTGCTGCCATTTACGTGGGTGGTGTTGCTGAGAGTTTGCGTCAAGGGGTGAGCATGGCGCGTGAAGTGGTTGCCAATACGTCGGCTGGCGAAAAAATTCGTCAAACTGCACAATTTACTCAGCAATTTAAAAAATAATTTATTCTTTTCGCTTAATTACCAGTTGTACGCTGCCCACTTTAAATCCCCATTTGGTAAAAACGGATTCGTTTAATAAAGTATTTTTATCGATCAGCCACATCCAGTCTTTTACATTCAACAACAAATCACTGTCTTTGTATTTAATGTTGAGTTTGTAATCTAGCTCTAAAGAGTTTCCTGCAAACTGCCCGCGAGATTCGCCCACTACATCATTCGCCGTTGCAATCAATTGATTGTTAGCATCTAAAGTTATGATCCAGGTTCGGTGTTGAATTTCTCCATCGTTAAATAAAAATTCTTCTTTTAATTCCCCTCGGCCATTTTCCCAGTGGCCTTGAATATCCGCAACAAAATGGCGCGTCACTTTGCCGCTGCGGTTTTTCACCACGCCATGTGCTGTCAATTGGCCATTGAAAAATTCTTCGGGTTTGAATTGCGGTGTATTTTGTTTGTAATCAGATATGGCGACACTGGAACAGGCGGTCAGCCAAAAGCTAATGCCAGCGACAAGGGCGCAAAGGATTAGGAGTTTCATGGTTAGGTCTCAGGTTAGTATTTTCAGGTGTAATAATGAGCTATACGTGACAAGTCTGAAAATAGTTGCATGAGTCTTGGGTTTTTAGATTGTAATCTTTTGAATGAGCGGTGTTTTGGTTTTGCTATTGAGGTTTGGGCGCGGCCAGCGGCGCCTCATAAGTTGATTTCAGTAATTATCCATAAATTATTTTTGTATATCCATGAAAATATCCCGACCTTTGTGGTATCCCCTTCTTTCGGAGTGGAGAGTTTGGGGAGGGGCTGGGGGAATAAAGGGTGTATTGTCTCAACCGTATCATCAGTCGTTTTGCGATAATACTTGTCGAAAATTTTCTGAAAAACACCCGAGACCGAATCAGAGTTAATGACCTTGCAGGATTGTTCGGCACAAATTTTTGTTTGGTTGTTAATGAATAATTCAAAATAATGGCTTTCGGCGATCTCGAAGATTGTTTGCAGGTCGAAGAGTGCATTTTCTAGCGATTGATTATATTCAATCAATGCTGCGTTCTCTGAGTCCATGCTGGCGTAAGCGGAAGATTCTATGTCATCAATTTTCCATTGATTATTTTCTTTTGCCATAGTGAAATTAATTTCTCGATTACCTTCGTCTTCTTCTCCTTCTTCGGGAAACAACATAAAACTCACAACAAGTTGATTGTTGGGTTTTGAAATCGCTAAAAATTTTGAGTTGGCAAAATTGAGGTTTTCTGAATAATCCTGTGCATTTAAGAGTAAATCACCATCTGCAGTGTAACCACAGATGTTGGCATTTCTAATAAATTTCCTGCAATGATTGATATTGTCATCCAATGCTTTTATTAGGCGAGATGAAAAAATACTAGGCCAGCCTTGTTCGTATTCTTGATTAAGGTATCGCGTATAGTAATCTGTGACAGCGCGTATTTGCGCTTGTTGATCGTTGGTTGCGTACAAAAAGTAAGGGAATAAAATTGAGAGAAATAAAATGGATTTTAAAAAAATTTTCATGATGATCCTGTGTGTGTCCCCTAATCCTGGCCCTCTCCCAAAGGGAGAGGGAATTGAATTACTTCCTAGTCAATGAATTAATCCAACTTACTCAAATCCCGCACCGCACCTTTGTCCGCGCTGGTCGCCAACATTGCATAAGCTTTTAATGAAGCCGTGACTTTGCGTGGACGGATTTCAGTGGGTTTCCATGCAGCAGAACCTTTTGCTTCCATCGCTTTGCGACGTGCATCGAGTTCCGCATCGGTTAATTTCACATTGATACTTCTGTTCGGAATATTAATTTGAATAATATCGCCGTGCTCTACTAAACCGATTGCGCCACCCGCGGCTGCTTCGGGTGAAACGTGACCAATACTTAGCCCTGACGTACCACCTGAAAAACGACCATCCGTTAATAACGCGCAAGCTTTACCAAGACCTTGTGATTTCAAATAGCTTGTTGGATAAAGCATTTCTTGCATGCCGGGACCACCGCGTGGGCCTTCGTAACGAATCACAACTACATCGCCTGCTTTTACTTTTCCATCAAGAATATCTTTTACCGCTTGATCCTGACTTTCAACGACATAAGCGGGGCCTTCAAACACCCAACAACTTTCATCAACACCAGAGGTTTTTACTACGCAACCATCAACAGCAATATTGCCTTTTAAAACGGCGAGCCCACCTTCTTTTGAATAAGCGTTTTTCACCGAGCGAATACAACCTTCTGCGCGGTCTGCATCCAGAGTTGGCCAGCGAGTGGATTGACTAAATGCGACTTGCGTTGGAATTCCAGCAGGGCCAGCTTTATAAAATGTCGCGACGGCTTCTGATGAAGTAACTGTGATGTCCCATTTATCCAAGGCTTCTTGAAAGGTTTTGCTGTGAACAGTCGGGAGTTGGTTGTGCAACAATCCCCCGCGATTTAATTCTGCCAAAATACTCATCACACCACCCGCGCGATGCACATCTTCCATATGATATTTTTGTGTGTTGGGAGCAACTTTACACAGCTGCGGAACTTTGCGGCTCATGCGATCAACATCAAACATGGTGAAAGGCACTTCGCCTTCTTGTGCTGCAGCTAACAAATGCAGGATGGTATTGGTTGATCCACCCATGGCAATGTCGAGTGCCATGGCGTTTTCAAATGCTTCGAATGTTGCGATAGATCTTGGCAGAACACTCGCATCATCTTGTTCGTAATAACGCTTGGTGTTTTCGACAATTTTGCGGCCTGCTTCCAAAAATAATTGTTCGCGATCGGCGTGAGTTGCCAATAAAGAACCGTTACCCGGTAAAGACAATCCCAATGCTTCAGTTAAACAGTTCATTGAATTGGCAGTGAACATGCCGGAGCAAGAGCCACAAGTTGGGCAAGCAGAACGTTCATAAGCTTCTACTTTTTCATCGGAAGCATTTTTGTCTGTACCAATTACGATTGCGTCAACCAAATCGAGTTTGTGTTCAGCCAAACGCGTTTTGCCTGCTTCCATTGGTCCGCCAGAAACAAATATCACCGGAATATTTAAACGCATCGCCGCCATCAACATACCGGGGGTGATTTTGTCGCAGTTGGAAATACAAACTATGGCATCGGCACAATGTGCATTCACCATATATTCGACTGAGTCAGCAATAATGTCGCGCGAAGGCAAACTGTAGAGCATTCCGTCATGCCCCATCGCAATGCCGTCATCCACCGCAATAGTGTTGAACTCTTTCGCCACACCACCGGCTTTTTCAATTTCACGCGCAACCAGTTGACCCAAGTCCTTCAAGTGCACATGGCCGGGAACAAATTGGGTAAATGAGTTGGCTATCGCAATAATGGGTTTTTGAAAATCATCATCCTTCATGCCTGTGGCGCGCCACAAAGCACGGGCGCCCGCCATATTGCGGCCAGAAGTGGTGGTTTTGGAGCGGTAAACTGGCATACAAACCTCGAATTCTATTGGTGCGGGAAAAGGTGGCTATGGTAGCAGAAGTTAACAAATGCTTGGCGAACTCAATGAGCTTGGCTGAGATGCAATATACCCAATGTATATAGCTGGAGATCATCATGTCTGTTGGTTCTGTTTTCATCAATATTAGAGTTGGAAGGAAAAATGATAGGCGTCAATGATTTGCATATTGCCGGGCATGTACGTAGTGAAGGTTTAATTTTAGTTACTAATAATTTGAGAGAGTTTGAAAGAGTAGCGGGTTTGCGCATAGAAAATTGGGCGGGTTAGTTTTTTAAAAATCAAAGGGATCGCGCGCTGGCAAATTGGCAAATGCCGTGCCGCAATAAATACACTTGCCAGTCGTGATAGGGCTGGTCTGTTGTTTTTCGAGAATTATCCTGTGCGTTTTTTTGCAGCTCTGCATGAATGGCGACGTCAGCGGTAGGGTGAAATTGATCCATTTTAATTTCCTTAAAGCGTAAATAAAAAATTATTGCAAGGAATGCAGTCCAATCATATTGCCTTCAGTGTCATAACCCAATGCAATAAAACCATATTGTCCAATTGAAAATTTGGTTTTTTCGATGCGCCCACCAAATTGTATTATTCGTTTTTCTTCAGTCGCGCAATCTTTACAGGTGAAGTAAACAATCACGCTATTTCGTCCCGCCGAAAAACCCGGCATGTGAACCAGGCTGCCAGAGGCTCCGGTATGGAGCATGTTTAAAGGGAAAGCCCACATTTGAATATCCGGCGATTCCAATTTTGTGAGCGGTGATTGAAATACACCTTCGTAAAATGTTTTCGCGCGTTGCATATCATCAACATAAATTTCAAACCAACCGACAGGATTGCTCATGGTGATCTCCTAAAAAGTAACCTATTTGTAGGGAGTGAATACATTGATCATCCCCTACAAATTTTTAATAAAAATCTTCGACTTTCGTTGATAGTTATAAAGCTCTTGTTTGCCAATGGGTAAATCGTCGATTTTGCCTTCAGCGAAACCTTGTTCGATAAACCAGTGAGCGGTTTGAGTGGTCAGCAAAAATAATTTGTGAATTCCAATTTTACGGGCGTGATCTTCCATTTGTTGCAGTAAAGCCGAAGCCCTGCCGCCATTTCGGTAGTCGGGATGAGTGGCAACGCAAGAAAGTTCACCGCTATTGCCGTAAGGATAAAGCGCCGCGCAAGCAACTATGCTGCCGTCTTTTTCCATCACATGAAAATTTTGAATTTCGGTTTCTAATAATTCACGCGAACGTTTGACTAAAATTCCCGATTCTTCTAAAGGACGAATTAAATCCAAAATGCCGGCCACATCGTCAATTTTAGCTTTGCGTAATTGTTCGTAATAGCCGGAATACACCAGGGTGCCTAATCCATCTCGTGTAAATAATTCGGTGAGCAATGCGCCATCGGTGGTATAACTCATTAACTGCGCGCGCTGTACACCTTGCAAACAACTCAGGTAACAGGCACTTAATGCTTGTTGTTCGTCGTGTTGCATTTTTTCGCCGTGATCGGTGAGATGATCTTTGCATTCGTTAATCGATAATTGACGAATTAAATTGCCATCAACATCTTTTATGCCTTCGCCTTCAATAAAGGCTAATAATTTGTCGGCCTTTAATGCGCTGGCGATATGCGTAGCGACTTCACTGAAAGACAAATTAAAAATTTCGCCTGTTGGTGAATAACCCATAGGTGAAACCAAGACCACGGCGCCGGTATCCAATACATTTTTTAAGGATTGGGTATTCACTTTTCGCACTTTGCCTGTGTGCTGAAAATCAACTCCGTCAATCACACCATAGGGCATTGCTACCACAAAATTGCCGCTGATCACTTGCATGTCGGCATCGTGCATGGGTGAGTTGGGCAAACCGGTAGAAAGTGCAGCTTCAAGCGTTGTGCGTGCGGTGCCAATGGCTTCAATAACCCAGGGTAAACTCTCGCTGTCGGTTACACGCATTCTTTTATGAAAATGGCTGTAGGTATCTGCCAATTGCAAACGTTGATCGATTTGCGGGCGAGCGCCATGCACTAACACCAGCTTCACATCCAGGCTACACAGCAATGCAATGTCGTGCACTATGTTATGGAAATTGGCGTGAGTAATGGCTTCGCCGGGAAGCATCACCACAAAGGTTTTGTCACTGTGCCGATTAATATAGGGCGTTGAGTGACGAAACCATTTTACGTAATCCTGAGTTTGGGACATAAATATCTCGACAGTGAGAGCTAAGAGTTACAAACAAAATTTCTCTATCAGTTGTTGCACAATTTTTACAGCAGGTTCCAATTGATCGCAAGCAATAAATTCATTGGGCTGATGGGCTTGATCAATTGAGCCGGGGCCAAGTATCACGGTTTGCATCTTCAATTCCTGCATAAACGGTGCTTCAGTGGCAAAAGCAACACTTGCAGACGGGCGGCCGGACAGTTGTTCGCAGATCTTTACCAGCTCCGAATTTTCATCTTCAGCAAAAGGTTCAACGCCTTCAAAAAGTGATGAAAATACAATATCAGTGCCACTGCTTTCCGCAATCGGATTGAGTCGATGTTGAATGGTTTCGCGTAGTTCGTGATTATCCATTCCCGGTAATAAGCGCAAATCAAAATGCAATTCACATTCACCGCAAATTCGATTGGCACCATCGCCGCCGTGGATGCAACCTAAATTCAATGTGGGTGTTTGTACTGCAAAACCCGGATTGCGATATTGCAATTGCAACTCATTGCGTAATTTTTTAATTCCAGCATGGCATCAGTCATAGCATCCAATGCGCTTTTTCCTAAATTGGGATTGGATGAATGCCCACTTTGTCCGCGCACACGAATTGATTCCATCATGATGCCTTTGTGCATACGGATCGGTGTGAGTTCGGTTGGTTCGCCAATTACAGCATAACGTGGCGTGGTATTCAGAATTCCTTGTTTTGCTAAAGCGCGTGCACCACTCATGCTACTTTCTTCATCAGCGGTCGCTAATACAATTAAGGGATGTTTGAATTTTTGTTGGAGGTAGGGTTGAACCGCCTGCAAAATAATGGGAAAAAATCCTTTCATGTCGGTTGCGCCCAACCCATACAATTTTTGATTTTTTTCGGTCAATTTAAATGGATCGGATTGCCAACGATTTTCATCGTAAGGTACGGTGTCGCTGTGGCCTGCTAATACCAATCCGCCATCACCTTCGCCTAAAGTAGCAATTAAATTGGCTTTACCTGTCTGTGCTAAAGGCATGATGTGGGTTTTGAATCCCGCATCCCCAAACCAATTGGCAAGTAATTCAATCACTGGCAGGTTTGGCATGTCCCATTTAGGGATTCCACAGCTGACAGAGGGCAGTGCAACCAATTGGCTGAGTTGGTCTTTGTATTGTTTGGAATTAAATGCCATAAGTGATCCGAGTCGAATTTTGCTGCAGCGATTCTATGCTTGCTGGGAATAAAATTGTATCCATTGATTCTGACTTTTTTCGAATTCGTTTATATTACTCGGAAAATCCAACACTCAAGTAGACTGGTTTTTCGTTCGATAAAAATAATTCAGAGGAAATCTTATGTTGCGAATCTTCATTTTATTCGTTCTGACACTATTTTTTGGTGCGGCTGGCACGGCATCAGCGAAAACGTCCCGGAGTCAATCGGCAGAAAACATAGGTGTTGCTGTGGTGAGGGATTTGTTGTCACGAAACCAGTATATGCAATATGTCAGCGATCACTACAACGGCTTGCATTACGCTGAAGCGGCTGTAGGTTACGGCGCTTTACGATTTGCTGCCGAAAATGATCATCAAGAATTAATGGCTGCTTTAGATGTTCGCTATACCCAAGTTCCAGGCACTGAAAATTTATTATCGGCGGAACATGTGGACGCTAATGTGTGGGGTATTTTACCCATTCAACAGTATTTGTTGTCAGATAAAAAACCTCAATTGCAATTTGGGCTCGAATTGGCCGATGCACAATGGGCCAAGCCTATGGCGAACGGTTTAACTCATCAAACACGTTTTTGGATTGATGACATGTGGATGATTGGTGTGTTGCAGGTTCAAGCTTATCGCGCAACAAAAAATCCGGTTTATCTCGATCGTGCGGCATTGGAAATTTCGGTTTATCTTGAAAAACTTCAACAACAAAATGGATTATTTTTTCACGGGCCAGAAGCGCATTTTTACTGGGGGCGCGGTAACGGTTGGGTCGCGGCGGCTTTGGCAGAATTATTGAGTGAGTTGCCAAAAGATCATGCGCGATATTCAGTTATTGAAAAACGCTACAAAATTATGATGAAGTCATTATTAACCTATCAGGCAGCATCCGGTATGTGGCGGCAGTTAGTGGATCATTCTGAGTCTTGGGAAGAAAGTTCGGCAACTGCTATGTTTGGATTTGCTATGGCAGTGGGTGTTGAGAGAAAAATATTAAAAAGTCGTCAATATAAAAATGCTTATGAAAAAGCTTGGCGTGCATTGGCAAAACGTGTGAATGAAAAAGGACAGTTAAGTGATATTTGTGTGGGGACGGGGCAAAGTCAGGATGTGAATTATTATCTGTCGCGACCTTCAGTTGCAGGTGATTTTCACGGGCAGGCGCCGCTCTTGTGGTTTGCGCAAAAAATTATTCAAATAGAAAAAAATAAAGCATCGAAGTGAGTCACTTCGATGCTTTATCCACTATGTATTTACCCTGAAAACTTATAAAGGGTTTACTTTGTTTGCGCAGGTTCTTTTTGACCTTGGCCAATTTGGAACTCAACTTTCTGACCTTCGTTCAGTGTTGCAAAACCACCGCCCGCTTGGATTTCAGAGTGGTGAACAAACAAATCTTTGCCGCCATCATCCGGAGTGATGAAACCAAAGCCTTTATCTGCGTTGAACCACTTAACTGTACCTTTACTCATATGACATTCTTCTTTAGTGGTGAAAAAATAATGACTCAAATCGCTATCACCATTACGACTTGAGCTTTCGGATGTGTACCAAGGAATCTGCTTTACGCAATCAGCCTGTGCTGTTGTAAAGCAACAGATGTCATTTCTGACCAGGAGGGGTTCGGAGGATCTTACAGGAGTATTGGTGATATAGCGAAGATTCTTTCAGCCTTGTGGCGAATTATTGTGCAAATCAGCAAGGGTTAGGCTGAATATTCAGGAAAATCGACGTTTTTGGGTTTCTGTGATGTTTATCCATCCGGCACAATCTAACGGCATCAAATCATAATGAGAGAGCTTTGCACGAATCAGATTTTACCGTCATTCCTGCCTTCGCAGGGATGACGATACTAAATGAAAGAAAAATGCACTGGTGCAAAGGTCTCAATAATGGGTTTTTGTCGGTGATTTGTGCCTTGTGATATTCAGAAATCATTTGTCGAGTTCATCTTTTGAAAAAATGTTTTGCGCTATATTAATAAGCTCGGCTATGAATACAAGCAGGCCGCCTATAAATAAGATACCAGACATAATAACTAATAAAGAATGTGTTCCCATACCGGCATACATCATGGCGCCGGAAAAAATTAACACCAGAGTTGCAATTCCCAGGTTCTCTTTATCGCTTCCGCTTACGGCATCAATGGTTTTGGCAGCGAAATGATTGACTTTGATAGAAAATTTTTCTTTCATGATTTTCATCCACACGAAATCCAAGATAATCGAAGTGTTGTCAAAAGCACCAATATTCAGTCTTTGTACTGAAGTATAGCAACCACTCGTCCTCAAAAGAAAAAAGCCCAACTTCAACAAGTTGGGCTTTTTCATCTCATGTGATATTAGTAAAAAATTTTAACCAAACACACCTTTGAAAAAATAGAAAAACAAAATCGATAAGCCTGCACCTGCGGGCAATGTGATTACCCATGAAGCAAAAATGCCGCCGATGACGCCGAGATTTAACGCGCCGATTCCGCGAGCTAATCCAACACCTAATACAGCACCAACCAATGTGTGAGTGGTGGAAATTGGCAAGCCAATTCCTGATGCGATCACCACTGTGGCGGCTGCGGCCATTTCAGCGGCGAAGCCGCGGCTTGGGGTGAGTTCGGTAATTTTTTTGCCGATGGTGATCATGACTTTGTAACCATAGGTCGCAAGGCCAATCACAATTCCAACACCACCCAACAGTAGAATCCAGGGAGCAACGGCAGCTTTGGCACCGACAACGCCGGAATCTATCACACTGATAACGGCTGCCATTGGGCCAACGGCATTGGCGACATCATTTGAGCCGTGAGCAAACGCCATGGAGCAGGCAGTGAAAATCATCAATACGCCGAAGACTCTTTCAACACTGGAGAAACGGTTATCTTTATCTGCGACTTTATCTTGTGAAATTCGACTTAATAAATACATACCGATACCCGCGACAATCAAACCAATTATCGCCGCTATGCCCATGGCTTGAAGGAATGAAAATTCCATTTGGTGAGATTTTAAAACGTATTTTAGTCCTTTCAGAATGGTCACCATTGAAAGAAAAAAACCAACAGCAAACATATAGATAGGGATATAACGCTTGGCGTTGGCGAAGGGGTCTTCAGTGTCCAGAATCAAGTATTGCACTGAGCGGAAAATCCAAAAGGAAATTATTCCTGCGACTAAAGGTGATGTTACCCAACTGCTGACTATCACCCAGACCTGATTCCATTGCACAGCATCAACGGATACACCAACCGCCGCAAAACCAATAATGGCGCCTACAATGGAATGAGTTGTGGAGACGGGCCAACCCAAAACACTGGCGATCAATAACCAAGTGCCTGCTGCCAGTAACGAGGCCAGCATTCCGTAGACGAATAGATCCGGATGATCAATCATCACAGCAACATCGACAATTCCGCTGCGAATCGTTTCTGTCACTTCTCCGCCAGCCAGATAAGCACCCGCAAATTCAAATACCATCGCGATTAAAATCGCCTGCTTCATGGTTAATGCACGAGAACCCACAGAGGTTCCCATCGCATTGGATACATCATTGGCGCCAATACCCCAAGCCATAAACAGGCCAAAGACGCAGGCAAGAATAAAAAGGATCTGGCTATATTCGGCGAATAAAGTCATGTGAAATACCTGATAAAGTCAAACGAAAAATTAATGTGCGAGCAACAATTGCAAGCGACCACCCACGTTGTGCGCGCGATCAGCCAAGTCACCAATCCAATCGATAATGTTGTATAAAAACATCACATCAACTGGAGGCAATTGAGCTTCCAATGCAAATAACGACGTGCGAACGCCAATCTCCAATTTGTCCGCTTTTTCTTCCAGTTCATCCAATTCCTGAATCATTTTTTCAACGACGGTTAACTCGCGGCCGCTAAAGCCGGTTTCGAGTAATTCATCCAGTTCGTTGATGGCAGTGAGTGCTTGTCCGGCAGCCGCAACGGATGCGCGAACAAAGTCCAGCATTTGAGTTTGCATGCTGGCGGGAACCGCCATTTTTCGGCCCATCATGATCCCGGCAATATCTTTGGCGCGGTTGGCTATGCTGTCTTGAGTGGTTAAGAGTTCAAGAATGTCACCGCGGGGAACGGGTAAGAAGAGGCTCTTGGGGAGGTGTAATCTCAGTTGTTTTTTGATTTCATCGGCGTCGTTTTCGAATTTCACTATGCCTTGTTGGATATTACTGGCGGCATCCCAGTCATTACGGGTGACTGCGTCAAAAAAACTGACCAGTTCCGTTGCGGCTTTTACGGCGACCGCCATGTGTTCTTGCATGGGCTTAATGGGTGAGCGACCGAACAGGTTGGAAAAGTTGGCAAAGGGCATTTGAAGTCTCCAGCTCAAAAAGTGTGCGCAGTATAAAAATTTGCTTAACCAAGGTCACGCAGAATTTTTACAGTTTTGTGACAAAAATAGCTTGCTTATGACAGAGGCACAGACGGCAGTGGCTTTAGCGGCTACAATCGGTGAATTCTGTGGATGTCAGTATTTCAATAAACAGTTTCAGGATTTCATCATGGCAGCAGTGTTAGACAGATTTCTGGATTTGCGTGGCGTGATTCAGGATTTGATTCGTGATAATCGCATGACACGGGAAGATGGTAATCGGCTCTTGGGGTTGAGCCGAACCCATGATCAGGCTGTAATGCACCCCCTGAATTATATCGCCTCGCAAAATGTTGAGAATTTGGATCGCTCAGGGAAGCTTTTGGATATAGAGACTCTCACACAGTGGCTTGCGAAAGCAGCCGACTTGCCCTGTTTCCATATTGATCCCATGAAAATCGATGTCTCCAAATGTACCGAAGTCATGGGCTACGCCTTCGCCAAACGTCATGGCATTTTGTGCGTTCAAGTCTTAAAAGATGAGGTGCTGATTGCCTGCACCCAACCCTTTGTCGGTGGATGGGAGCCGCAAGTTGAGCAAGTGTCTCGCCGCAAGGTCAAAAAAGTCTTTGCCAACCCGGGTGATGTGCAGCGATATATGGTGGAGTTCTACACCCTCTCTCGCTCGATTTCCAATGCGACCGGTGCGTCGTCATCGGTGGTTACTAATTTTGAACAGTTGGTTGAATTGGGCAAGGCAACTGATCCTGATGCCAATGACCAACACATAGTCAAAATTGTCGACTGGCTATTGCAATACGCCTACGATCAACGCGCCAGTGATATTCATATCGAACCTCGCCGTGAGATTGGTCGTGTGCGATTTCGAATCGACGGCGTTTTACATCAGGTCTATGAGTTACCTTCGGTAGTTTCTACCGCTGTCACCAGTCGCTTTAAAGTCTTGGCAAGAATGGATATTGCTGAAAAACGTAAGCCACAAGATGGCCGCATTAAAACCCGTCGTTCGGATGGCAGTGAAGTGGAATTGCGTGCATCGACTTTGCCCACAGCGTTTGGCGAAAAATTGGTGATGCGTATTTTTGATCCGCAAATTTTAATGCGCACTTTTAATGAATTGGGATTGGTAGGTGATGATTACCAACGTTGGTTAGGAATGTTGCAAAGACCTAACGGCATTTTGCTGGTGACAGGCCCCACAGGTTCAGGAAAAACCACCACGCTTTATACTTCACTGCGACAAGTCGCTACTTCAGAAGTGAATGTCAGCACCATTGAAGACCCCATCGAAATGGTGGAAGAAACTTTTAATCAAACTCAAGTGCATCACAAAATTGGTTTGGATTTCGCCGCCGGAATTCGCAGCCTGATGCGGCAAGATCCTGACATTATTATGGTCGGCGAAATTCGCGATTTGGAAACTGCACAAATGGCCGTACAAGCGGCACTCACCGGGCATTTAGTCTTATCAACAGTTCACACCAACGACGCACCGGCAACGGTTGCGCGATTATTGGATTTAGGTATTCCATCTTATTTAATTAATGCCAGTTTATTAGGTGTGATGGCACAACGTTTGGTGCGCACACTTTGCCCACATTGCAAAGAAGAAGGCACATTGAATCCAGCGCATTGGCAAGAATTAGTCGCCCCTTGGAAAGTGACTATGCCTGCAAAAGTCTATCGACCCGTTGGTTGTCTTGAGTGCAGAAATACGGGTTATCTCGGTCGACAAGGCATTTACGAAATTATGTTGTTAACTGATAGTTTGAAAGAGAAAGTGACTCCGGATTTTAGTTTGCAAGATTTACGCAAGCTGGCGATGAAAGAAGGTATGCGTACGTTGAGATTATCTGGCGCGCAAAAAATTGCCGCAGGATTAACGACAATGGAAGAAGTGTTGCGTGTAGCACCGCCAGCTGAAAAATAATTTGTTGCGAATTTAATTTACGCAAGCCAAGAAAAAATTAACGAAAAAATTGTTCGATAAATTAGGCTTGTAGATTTTTTTAATAAACTGCTTTAAAAAACCCGCAAATTTGCGGGTTTTTTATTTCGATACAATGTAAATTAATCACCGTATAAAATTTCTATAACCTTTTCAGAAACCCGGCCTTTAACTTTCAGCTGATAGTTATTGGTATTAGAAAGGAATATATAACTTATATTTTCATCCGGAATTCGGAGAATATCAGAATGGAATCCATACAGTTGTCCGGGATGCCCAATGGTGTGATGTCCTGCAATATCTTCAACACCCAAACCTAAACCATAGGGAACAAAAGGTACAAAGCCATTTGAAAATTTATGTGGCGACGTCATTTCTTTGTAGGACTCTTCACTTAGTAATTTGCCATTATGTAAGGCTTCGTTCCAAATAAATAGATCTTCAACAGTTGAATAGAGTGCAGCGGCGCCATTATAGGTAGCCATATTGGTATCTTTTTCTTTATAGGCTTTGCCGTCTGATATTCCGTAGCCTTAAGCGCTATTTTCGTATTGAGTGGTTTTTCCTTTCAATCCGGAATTCTTCATACCCAAGGGGTCAAATATTGTAGTTTTCATATAGGTTTCAAGAGAGACATTAGTCGCTTTCTCGATGATAAGTCCCAAAATAAAATAACAGTTATCGCAATACTTCCACTTTTCGCCGGGTTCAAAAAAGGGCTTATTTTGTTGTATATAGGCAAGGTGTTGAGTTACGGGTACTTCATTTTCGATAGGGAACGGAAAATCTTCATCTCTTTCTTGTTGCCATAATCCTGAGGTGTGATTAAGTAAGTTTTTTATTGTTATTTTTTCTGCGTTAGGTAATTCAGGAAAATATTTTTCCAATTTATCGTCCAGTGTTAACTTTCCTTGATCAGCGAGTTGTAATATCGAAACGGCTGTAAATTGTTTGGTAATGGAAGCGGCTCTAAAAATTGTGTCGGTGCTATTGGGTATTTGGTTTTCTATGTTAGCCAACCCTAGGCCGCCTTTAGCTATGATCAATCCGTCTTTCGCAATTAAATATGAAAACCCTGACGAATTTGCATCGGTTAAACTTTTCAAATAGCTCTCAACTCTACTCGCATTATATTTTTCTTGTGTTTCTTTGCTTGCCATTTGCGGCGAGGCGCAGGACGATATGCACAAGGCTAATAATATTGATGCGCAGAGGGTAAGAAATAAATGATAATTGGCTTTCATTGTTTTGATTTCGCGATTGACTAGGTATCAGCATAGCCTTCAATTAATTGGAAATCTTATTGGGAGTGTATATTCGTCGTAATTTTTTAAAAAGTGATAAAACGAAAAGCGGAAATTCGATAGAATTCGATAGGGTCGGACTCCGTTGGTTCATAAAAAATTGGTAGTTAAACCAAAATCAAGATGGTCGAGGTTTTGTTTTTAGATATTTCTTAGTCGCTGACTAATGAACTTCCCAAGGTTGGTTTTTAGGATTGGTAAGATCGCGGCTACTGTGTATGACGGCAAGCACATCAATTTGTTGTTCATTCACAAGCCAGTAAATTGATCGATAACCCTGAAAAATGACTTCACGAATGTCATCATTTTTTGCTTCAGGTACAGCACGACCGCTTTCCGGAAATTGTTCCAGGCGAGTGACGGAATCAATAATTTGTTGCACGAAACTATCGGCATAGAAAAGCGAATCACGGGCGATAAAATCGTAAATGCTATCCAGATCTTCAAGTGCGGGTTCAGTCCAATTAACGAGCATGGCCAGTGTAGCGCTTTTTGACTTCGCTATGAGGTATCACACGGCCTTCACGCGATGCTTGCATACCGCGTTCAATTTTTTGTTTGACGTAAATTTCGTACATCACATCATTTAATGTGGCGTGATCAGGTAACTGGTCCAGCAACTCACGCACTTGTTCTTTGGTGGTTTGCATAAATTTCCCTCATTGGGTGCCTTGATTTTGCGCATTGGTTGGTGGTCGGTTGGCGGTGGAAACACTGATTCTACACCTGAGTCGTACTTTTGCATTCAGTTTAACTGGCTGTGGCTCACTAAAACCAACCCCAAGCCCCAATCAACTTACTACCCACAATCATCAACATGATGGCCAGTGCTGGGCGCAGCCAGTGATCAGCGACACGATTCGCCAAATGACTGCCGATATAGATGCCAGGTAATGAGCCCATTAATAAATTGATAAGCAATCCCCAATCCACATTACCCAAACCGGCGTGACCCATGCCCGCAATTAATGTAAGAGGTACAGCGTGGGCGATTTCGGTTCCAACTAAACGTACGGTGGGTAATAAAGGATAAAGCATAAATAATGCGACAGTTCCTAATGCTCCGGCACCAATCGATGTCACGGTTACAATCGCGCCCAGAAAGACGCCGGTGATGACTGTGGCAATAAATTGTTGGCGGTGACTCATGCGGGTCACCCAAAGATCGTTCTTTTTACTGTAATCAAAAATTTTACGTTTGAAGAGAATGGCAGTTGCAGTGACGACTAAAGCATAGCCTAAGGTGATTTTGATAATCGCATTAAGTGCTGCGATATCGTTGGTCATATAGTGCAGCCAGATTAATGTGAGTGCCGCTGCAGGTAGGCTGCCCAGTGCTAGCCAAGCGGTAATGCGCCAATCAATATTTTTCTTTTTATGATGGACATGGATGCCGCCGGCTTTGGTAATGGCGGCATAAAGCAGATCAGTGCCGACTGCACTGGTGGGGGAGATGCCAAACTGCAACAGAATCGGTGTCATCAGTGAACCACCACCAACGCCCGTCAGGCCCACAATAAAGCCCACGGCCAAACCTGCGATGATGTAAACCAGTTGTATATCCATCAAAATGCTCACGCAAAAAAGTTCGGGCAGACTAACGATTTGTTTTATAGCTGTAAAATGTTCGTTGGTTTGGGGCTTATAGGTAAAAGGTATAAAGATTGGCTAGACTTGGTAAAAAAGAAACATCCTCTCCCCCTAACCCTCTCCCATAAAGGGAGAGGGTTAGGGAGAGGGGGGGGATCAACATAGGAACTAAAATGCTCAATATTCAATCAATTCCCGATGCATTAAAACCTTTCGCTGAAAAAATTTGGAAGGATTATCACGATGCAGAAGTGCGAGAAAATCTTCCATCATTGGAATCGGTTTTGGTTCCCGCCGATTTTTCTTGCCAGCTCACCAAAGCTTTTGTTGGCAGCGAATTTGTTGCGCAAACCGCCGCACGACATCCGCAATTGTTTCAATCCTTGATTTCATCCGGCCGATTATTTTCTAACGAAGATTCATTCGCATGGATTGAACATTTTGTTGCGCAAGGAAAATGTTTAACAACCGAAATAGAATTGGATAAGCATTTGCGGCGTTGTCGACAAGAACAACAATTCAAAACGATTTGGCAAGACCTTAATCGTTCAATAACCATGCAACAAGTGACGGCAGATTTATCAATGTTTGCGGATGCCGCTATTAGTTTGGCGGCTGATTGGCACTACCGTGATCTGCAAAAACGTTATGGAACACCGATTGGAAAAAAATCGGCATTGGCTCAGCCATTTATGGTGTTGGGAATGGGTAAGCTGGGTGCGCAGGAATTAAATATATCATCGGATATTGATTTGATTTTTACTTTTCCGGAATCTGGTGAAACCGATCATGCGGTAAGTTCGATAAGCAATCAGGAATTTTTTATCAAACTCGGACAAAAAGTGATTAAAAGTCTCGATGCGATGAATGCGGATGGATTTGTATTTCGTGTGGATATGCGTTTGCGCCCGCACGGACAAAGTGGTGCTTTGGCGATGAGTTTTGTTGGCATGGAAGATTATTATGAAACGCAAGGGCGCGATTGGGAGCGCTACGCCATGATTAAAGCGCGTTTGGTGGGTTGGGCGAATAGCAACGAAAAACCAGCGTTAGATATTGAAATGGCGCGCGCTGAGCTGCGACAAATTCTGCGGCCCTTTACGTATCGTCAATATATTGATTTTAGTGTGATAGAAGCGCTGCGTGATATGAAAGGGCTCATCGCCAGACAAGTACAGCGCAAAGGCATGAGTGCCGATGTGAAGTTGGGTGAGGGCGGTATTCGTGAAGTGGAATTTATTGTGCAGGCTTTTCAATTAATTCGCGGTGGTCGTGATAGCCGTTTGCAAGAAAGACAAGTGTGTAAAATGTTGCCGTTTTTGGAAACAGAAAATTATCTACCAAAAGGCATTGGAAAATTATTGCTTGATGCCTATATATTTTTACGTAACACAGAACATGCCATTCAAGCCTGGCAAGATAAACAAACTCAATCTTTACCCGCGGATGAAGTTAATCAATTACGTTTAGCTTGGATCATGGGTTTTCAATCCTGGAATGATTTCTTTGCGCAGTTACAGTTCTATCGTCAACAAGTCAATAAAGAATTTCGGGCTGTAATTGCGGCGCAGGAAGTTGAGGAATCGATCAATCAAATTGAGTTGCATTTTTGGTTGAGTTTGTGGGACGGTAGTTTGCAAGGTGAAGAGGCGCATCAGCAATTAGTGGATCGTAAAATTGATTCCGCCAATGAATTACTCAAACATTTGCAAAATTTACGTGAAAGCAAATCAGTCATGTCGATGCAAGCCAGTAGTCGTACAAGGCTGGATACATTTATCCCGTTGTTGCTAATCACATTATTTGATTGTTCACAAAAAGGAGAGGTGACAAACCTGGCAGAAACTCTCGGGCGAATTGTGCCGTTAATTGAATCGGTTGCACGTCGTACGGCTTATTTGGTGTTGCTGGTTGAAAATCCAATTGCGTTGAAACAATTGGTGCGTTTGTGTGCCGCCAGTTTATTAATTGCGGATCAACTTACGCATTACCCGGCCTTGCTCGATGAATTATTAACACCAGAAAGTTTGTATGCTCCACCCAATAAAGAATTATTGCGCGATGAATTGCGTCGAGATGTATTGCGCTTGGCTTGGGAGGATTTGGAAGGACATATGGAAGCTCTGCGTTATTTTCGTTCTGCGCATGCACTGCGTGTTGCGGCGAGTGAAGTGACCGGCGCTTTGCCTTTGATGAAAGTCAGCGATTATTTAACTTATATTGCTGAAACGATTTTGGAACATGTGTTGGAGTTGGCTTGGCAATATATGATTTCGCGTCACGGTTATCCCAAACGTGAAGACGGAAGTTTGGTTGAAAAGCCGGAATTTATTATCGTGGCTTATGGCAAGTTGGGCGGCCTTGAATTAGCTCATGGATCAGATCTGGATTTGGTTTTTATTCACAATGCATTTGCCAATGGTGTCAGCAGTGGCGAAAAAGAATTGGATAATTTAAGTTTTTATACGCGTCTTGGACAACGCATTATTCATATTGTGAACACACAAACACTCTCGGGAAAATTATACGAAGTGGATATGCGTTTGCGTCCTTTTGGTAATTCCGGCTTGTTGGTATCTTCTTTGGCGGCTTTCGAAAAGTATCAAGAAAATGAAGCCTGGACCTGGGAGCATCAGGCATTAGTCAGAGCAAGAGTGGTTGCAGGGGATGAAACTCTGGGGCAAGCATTTGAGCAAGTCCGACAAAAAGTTTTGCAGCGTTCGCGCGATTTTCCGCAGCTTCGAAAAGAAGTGGTTGAAATGCGCCAGAAGATGCGTGACCAGTTAGGTTCATCCAAACAAAAAGCTGCCAGCCTTTTTAATGTGAAACAGGATGCCGGTGGTATCGTGGATATTGAATTTATGGTTCAATACGCGGCCTTGGCTTGGGCTCATCAACAGCCTGAAGTCATCCGGTACACGGACAACATTCGAATACTGGAATCACTGGAAGCAGCAGGGTTACTCGATGCTGATTCAGTGGCTCAACTGATCGCAGCCTACAAGGCTTACCGGTCCACAGGGCACAGATTGGCGCTGCAACGTCAGGAAGCCATACTCGAAGGTGAAGATCAGTTTGTGACTGAGCGCCAACAAGTTTTGGATATCTGGCAGCGTCTGATGTTAACCGAATATTAGGAGTTGGCTATGTCATTTGCCGATCGCGACGGCGTTATCTGGCTTGATGGCGAACTGATCCCCTGGCGCGATGCCAAGGTTCACGTTTTAACCCATACATTGCATTACGGTATGGGAGTTTTTGAAGGCGTGCGTGCTTACAAAAGCTCTACTTTAGGTACCAGTATTTTCCGTTTGAAAGAACACACAGATCGTCTTTTCCGTTCTGCGCATATCATGCGTATGAAAATGCCTTACACCAAAGAAGTGATAAATGAAGCGCACAAATTAGTCGTGCGCGAAAACAAATTGGCTGAAGCTTATCTTCGTCCAATGGCGTTTTATGGTTCTGAAGGTATGGGCTTGCGTGCCGATAATCTTAAGGTGCATGTGATGGTTGCTGCTTGGCACTGGCCCTCTTATATGTCACCAGACGCGCGCGATAAAGGAATCAAAATTCGCACATCAAGCTACACGCGTCACCATGTGAATATTTCCATGTGTAAAGCGAAAGCCAATGGTCACTACATTAATTCCTTGTTAGCTTTGCAAGAAGCCTTGGATAGTGGCTGTGAAGAAGCTTTGTTGCTGGATAACGAAGGTTATGTAGCAGAAGGCAGCGGTGAGAATTTCTTTTTGGTGCGCGATGGTGTGATTTACACACCGGAATTAACTTCTTGTCTCGATGGCATCACGCGCAACACGATTTTCCAATTAGCAGCTGATTGTGGTTACACCATTAAAGAAAAACGCATCACTCGCGATGAAGTTTATATTGCGGATGAAGCTTTCTTTACCGGTACTGCCGCAGAAGTATTGCCAATTCGCGAATTGGACGGTCGTCAAATCGGCGAAGGTCATCGTGGTCCAGTCACTACCCGTTTGCAGGATTTGTATTTCAAATCAGTGCGCGGTGAATTGGCTGAGCATAGAGATTGGTTGGCACCGGTAGGTGCTTGAAAAAACACCCTCTCCCCAGCCCTCTCGGCAACTGCTCCATGCGTTGCCCTACCTTCTGCATCCGTGCAGGCGTCCCATCAAGGGAGAGGGTGCAGATTCGAGTTCTGAATTAATGTGGTTTGAAATTTTGAATATTTTAAATTCAATAAAAATATTGAAAAGAACCACATCCCCTCTCCCCTCGTGGGAGAGGGGTAGGGGAGAGGGGGGCTTTTAAAAGTGAATCAAAACTCCTTCCCCGACTCCCTAAAAAAAATCCAAAAAATTCTCATCATAGGTCCTGCATGGATCGGCGACATGATGATGGCGCAGTCTTTATTTAAATGTTTAAAAATTCGTAATCCTGAATCTGAAATTCATGTATTGGCATCGCCCTGGACACAAGATTTACTTCGTCAAATGCCGGAAGTGAATCAAATCATCAATATGCCCTTAGGGCATGGTGTGTTTGCGTTGAAAGAACGATATCAATTAGGGAAATCCTTACGCAATGCGGGATACGAACAAGCCATTTTATTGCCCAACTCATTTAAATCCGCGCTGATACCATTTTTCGCCAAAATTCCGTTGCGTACTGGATGGCGAGGTGAAATGCGTTATGGCTTGATAAATGATTATCGTTTGTTGAATAAAAAAAATTATCCTTTGATGGTGCAACGTTATTTAGCCTTGGCTTTTGAAAAAAATGCACCGCCATTAACTGAATTTCTTTTTCCGGAATTGGTGGTTGATCTTTCAGAAAAAAATCATCTGTTAGAAAAATTTTCTCTCGATTTAAATAAACCCGTATTGGTAATCTGCCCCGGTGCAGAATATGGTCCATCCAAACGCTGGCCTGAACACTATTATGCAGAAGTCGCTGCTGAAAAAATTCGCCAAGGCTGGCAGGTCTGGTTAATGGGTTCAGCAAAAGATAAACAAGTGACTGATTCATTGATTAATTTTTTATCGGAAGATCAAAAACCATTTGTACACAATCTTGCAGGTGCAACCAGTTTGCTGCAAGCCATTCAATTGATGGCTTTATCGCAAGCAGTTGTGACTAACGACTCTGGATTAATGCATATTGCTGCAGCTTTAAAATTACCTTTAGTGGTCGTTTATGGGTCTACTTCACCGGAGCACACGCCACCTCTAACACATCAGATACAAATTGTTACAAAGGATTTTGATTGTTCCCCTTGTTTTGAGCGCGAGTGCCCTAAAATACATAACAACTGTATGAAAGAATTATTCCCCGACACTGTGATCTCTGCGCTTAATCAATTGCTATCAAAATCTACTCTGATTGCTTCTCGCCTATGAAACTTGCTATCGCCATCTTTCGTTATTTCCCTTACGGCGGTTTGCAGCGCGACATGAAATTTATTGCCGAAGAAGCGATAAAACGCGGTCATCAAGTGACTATTTTTTGTGGCGATTGGCAAGGTGAAAAAATTCCTGCTGCAGATATTCGTGTGATCGATACTTTTGTTTGGTTCAACATTGCAGGCGTGCGTCGTTTTGTAAAAGCGTTTGAGAAAGCATTTAATCGCTCAGAATTCGAGTTGTTGTTGGGCTTTAACAAAATGCCGGGGTTGGATGTTTATTTCGCAGGTGATACCTGTTTTGCAGAAAAAGCTTATGGCGATAGATCCTGGTTTTATCGATTGGCACCACGCAGTCGGTTGTATCTAGACTATGAAGAATCTGGTTTGGGTGAGCAGGGTGCAAAACATATTTTTTGCTTGGTGCCACAACAAATTCGATCTTTGGCACGTTGGTACTCAACATCGAAGGACAGAATAACGCTCATGCCACCGGGCATTTCCAAAAGTCATATTGCATGCGAAAGTCCTCAAGAAGCTAAAACGAAAATACTCACGGATTTGAATGTTGATCAAGCATCCAAAATTATTTTGTGTTTGGGGTCAGGATTTCGTACCAAGGGAGTTGATATTAGTATCGATAGCTTTGCTGTATTTCATGCAAATGACTCCGGCGCTTTATTGTTAGTTGCGGGTGGTGATGATCCTGAAAAATATCGGCAACAAGCAAAAAAACTGTGTATCGATGATAAAGTTTTTTTTGTTGGGCATCGGTATGCCGTTGCAGATCTATTGCATTCGGCTGATTTGCTTTTGCATCCTGCTCGATATGAATTGGCAGGGAATGTGATATTAGAGGCTATGCTTTGCGGTTGTCCTGTTTTGGTAAGCTCGCAATCAGGTTATGCATATTATGTGAAACAGTTTGAAATGGGTGAGTTGATTTACTCATTGAAAGATGTACAAAAAATTGCAAAACAGATTAATTGCCTCTTGACGACACCTGTACGAAAGGAAATCTGGGCGGTCAAGGCGAAGCAGCTATTTCAAGAAGATTTATTTTCTCGTGCAATGGTTGCCGTTGATGGTTTGGAAAATCTTAAAGGTGTGTCGGACAGTAATGTTCAACAATTTGTCTCAAATCAAAATCTATGTTGGGCATTACTGCCCAACCTACGGGATAGCAAACAGTTAATTATTCAATTGCAAGAGAGTTTTAATAAAGGGACAGGCTTTGATTTTATAAAGCAGATACAAGGTGTGTCTGTGCGTAAAATGCCTGATCGTGAAACGGTTCGTTTTATCAATGGTGATAAGACCTACTATGTAAAACGGCATTTTGGTGTTGGCTGGTGGGAAATCGCTAAGAATTTATTGCAGTTGCGATTGCCAGTGATAGGGGCTGCCAATGAATGGACGGCTTTGCAGAAATTATCGGCTCTGGATATTCCGAGCTTGCAAGCAGTGGCTTATGGCATCCAGGGCCGAAACCCTGCGCGACAAGAATCGTTTGTCATCACAGAAGAGCTCAGTGATGTTGTACAGTTGGATCATTTTCTGCAGAACCATTCACTCAGCATTCAGCAAAAAGTGAGTTTAATCCAAAAAGTTGCGCATATTGCACGTGAAATGCATGCAGCAGGTATTAATCACCGCGATTTCTATTTATGTCATTTTATGTTGAAACAACCTTGGGAATTGGTGTCTCATCCACAAGTGTTTATTATTGATTTGCATCGTGCACAAATTCGCTCGAAAGTACCTGAGCGATGGTTGGTTAAAGATCTGGCGGGTTTGTATTTTTCCAGTATGTCTTTGCCTATTTCGTTACGAGATAGATTGAGATTCTTGCGTTTTTATTATCAAAAATCATTGGTGGATATGTTTACACAAGAAAAAAATATTTTAAGTAAAATCGAAGCCAAAGCGAAACGACTTTACAAAAAGCATGAATAATGTTTGTACATGTTGTATGTAGAGACGCAATATTCTGCGTCTAAGCCTGTCGTCCAATAAAAGACGCAAAATATTGCGTCTCTACGCCTGCTTTGATGGATCTAATTAATTTTTGATAGAGAAATATATGAAGTTGAGTTTTTTTACCAATCGTCAATACCGTGAAGAAAAAATTCTGAATTGGATTGCGGTAGGATTGTTATTTTTTATAACGTCTTTTGTATGGGTACCCTCCCGCGATGGAGTGAAAACCGTTTTTGCTTTAGGCTTTCTATTGCCATTGTTATGCGTTTTGCCCTTTCGCAAACCTGATTTTCAGTTCTATGGTGGATGGTTTACCGGTTTGGCCCTGATCTTTGCAACTTATGCCACATTAACCAGTGTTTGGTCGCCTGATCCGAATATAGATTTTTTTATTATTCAATGGATGGTCTTGGCTGTTTGGTTGTGTGGAGTTAATTGGCTTGTCAGTCAGCGTTTCATTAATTGGCATTATATAGTTGAATTATTATTGTTATTAGGTTGTGTATTCGGATTAGTCAACCTGCTGGTTTTTTATGGGGATAATGCCCTCGCATCGCGTTTGAGTGGTCTTTTTGTTGCGCGTAATCCCAACGAGTTGGGTGCGCTTTTTGGTATATTGAGTTTGTTGGCCTTTTGTCAGTGGTTAAAATCCAACACATTCAAACTTTCTATACATTATGGATTAATTGTTGTGTGTTTGCTCATTCCTTTAGTTCTTTGCCAATGTCGTGGTGCTTTACTGGCTTTGGCTATCACTTCTTTACTGGCATGTTTTTATATTGGAATGTCAAAACAAAAAATGGTGATTTTGGCTGGATTGGCCATGTTGAGTGTCTTAGCCCTTGCGGTAAGTTGGAATCAATTAACGGTTCTTTCTCCCGACCGTTTTGGTTCAGGCTTTCGCGATATTATCTGGCAAGAAGTGTTTTCGCGTTCGGTGAATGAGCATCTTTTGTTTGGAGTTGGCTTAGAGAAAGAAGGGAGAATCATTATTCCTGATGTGGATGTATTTCATCATGCTCACAATGTTTGGTTGGATACCTTTTATCGTACAGGCTTGATTGGTTTGATTTTGGCATTAATTCATGTGTTTTATGTGTTACAAAAATTTAAACCATCCGAAACATTAACGCCTTTATATTTATGGTTAATGTTTGGATTAATCGCTTCAATGTTTGATTATCGGGGTTTCTTTTGGGAAATTGATTTCAAATGGTTTTTATTTTGGATTCCGGTAGGGTTAATTTCTGCTATGCAGATTCAAGAAAAAAATGACCGATATTTGAAAGTAGGTAATACAGATGACAGCTAGCGTCCCAGAAAAATCTGCTTGGAAAATTTACAAGCGTCTACTTTCCTACGTTAAACCTTTTATTGGATTTTTTGCGATCAGTTTTTTTGGTTTCGTTTGTTACGCTTATTCCAATAATTTATTCGTCTATCTTTTAGAAGATTTGATTAATGTTATATCAGCCGATAATCCTGCTGATCGATACATTATTCCTCTGCAGGTAATCGGTATTACATTGCTCAGAAGTTTTGGTGCATTTATTGGCGTTTACTTTATGTCGAAAATTGCATTGCATGTTGTGCATCAGTTGCGCGTTGAAGTGTTTAATCATATGACGGTGCTGCCCACTTATGTCTACGATCAAAATACTACAGGTCATATGATTTCTCTCATTACCTATAATATTAATGGTGTGACATCAGCGGCTACCGATGCAATCAAAATTGGTCTCCGAGAGGGCTTAACTGTTATCTTTTTGTTCGCACAGCTTTTGTACATGGATTGGCAACTAACTATGGTGTTTGTTGCTATTGCACCTGTAATTGGTTTTATTGTGATGATTGTTGGTAAGCGTTTGCGTCGTTTAAGTAAAAAGGTGCAGGTATTGGTCGGAGATCTGGCGCAAATTACCAATGAAATGATTGGCGGGTTTAAGGTTATGCGTAGTTTTGGTGGAGAAAAATATGAACAGGAACGCTTTGAAAAAACTAGCCATAACAATTTAAAACAAAACATGAAAATTGTGGTGACTTCTGCGGCAAATACCCCTCTCATACATTTATTGGTGGCATTGGCAATTGCCTTTTTGATTTTTGTAGCCTTGTCATTTATGGAAATTGATGATCCAGCAAAATTTGTAGCTTATATGACAGCAGCAGCGGCAATAATGCCCGCTGCTAGAAAATTAGGTGAGGTTGCACCGATCATTTTAAAAGGTGTTGCTGCTGCTGATAGCGTATTCCAGATGCTGGATACCTCTGCCGAAAAAGATCAGGGTAGGTATGAAGTAGATCGGGTTTCCGGTGATATAGAATTTCGCAATGTGAGTTTCGCCTATCCACTGCAAAATAAATTGGCATTAAACACAATTAATTTGCATGTTAAATCCGGCGAAGTGATCGCTTTGGTGGGAGCATCAGGCAGTGGTAAGACTTCATTGGTCAATCTCATCAGTCGTTTTTATGATGTTAATAAAGGCGAAATTCTGATTGATGGTGTGCCGATAGAGCAATATCGATTACAAAATCTTCGTCAGCAAATTGCCTTGGTGAATCAGCAAGTAACACTTTTTAACGAGACAGTTACGGCCAATATCGCCTATGGTAGTCAACAAGATCCTGATATGGATGCGATTAAAGCGTCTGCTGATGCGGCCTACGCAACTGAATTTATCCAAACATTGCCTGAAGGTTTTGCTACGCCGATTGGTGAATCAGGTGGGCGGTTATCTGGCGGCCAACGCCAACGGTTGGTCATTGCCAGAGCATTGTTTAAGGATGCGCCAATTCTGATTCTGGATGAAGCCACGGCAGCCTTGGATAATGAGTCGGAACACTATATCCAGCAAGCCTTAGTGCGGGTTATGAAAGGGCGTACTACTATAGTTATTGCACATAGGCTCTCAACCATTGAGAATGCTGACAGAATATTGGTCATGGCAGATGGCCGCATTGTGGAAGAGGGCAGTCATCAAGAACTGCTGGAAAAACAGGGTCACTATACGCGTTTGTATGAAGCTAAATTTGAAGTTTAAATCGGTTATTTTGTAAAGGATTTTTTATGCAATTAATAATGCCCGTTTTTGAGCAGGCCAAGGTGTTAGTTGTTGGTGATGTGATGCTGGATAGGTACTGGCATGGTTCCAGTAGTCGTATTTCTCCTGAGGCTCCTGTACCGGTCGTCAAGGTCACCCAAAAGGATGATCGCCCTGGTGGCGCTGCTAACGTTGCGCTGAATATCGCTGCCTTGGGAGCGCAAGTTTCGTTGGTGGGGGTGGTGGGTGCTGATGAAGCGGGTGAGATCTTGCAACAACGATTGAATGCCGCACGAATTCATACTTCACTGCAAATTGCCAGCGCCAGCCCAACAATTACCAAATTGCGTGTTACCAGTCGCCATCAACAATTGTTACGTATGGATTTTGAAGAAAAATTTCAAACCCAAGACATTAATCAAGTTTTTAATAAAACCCGTCACCAATTAACTCAGGTCAATTTGTTGGTTTTATCGGATTATGCAAAAGGTACTTTACAGGATTGTCAGTCATTAATTGCCTTGGCAAAAAGTGCTGGCGTACAGGTTTTGGTTGATCCTAAAGGTAATCAATTTGAGTTGTATAAAGGTGCAACTTTATTGACACCTAATTTGTTGGAGTTTGAAGCTGTTGTTGGTCAATGTCGAGATGAGGCTACATTGGTTGCTAAAGGCAATATGTTGATGGAAAAACTGAATCTGGAAGCACTTTTGGTGACTCGTGGCGAAAATGGAATGACTCTGCTTCGTCGTAATCGGGCTGAATTGCATTTTCCCGCGCGCGCGCGCGAAGTATTTGATGTCACAGGTGCTGGTGATACGGTGATAGCCACTTTGGCGGCCAGTTTATCAACAGGGCTGGATCTTCCTCACTCAGTAGCCTTGGCAAATTTGGCAGCAGGAATTGTAGTCGGTAAACAAGGTACAGCAGTTGTGAGTTCACCCGAGTTACGCCGAGCGATTATCGCGGAACAAGGTGTAGAGCGCGGTGTGGTCACGGAAGATCAATTATTGATGGCCTTGGAAGATGCTCGCGCATCTGGCGAAAAAATTGTGTTCACCAATGGTTGTTTCGACATTATTCATGCAGGCCATGTGGGTTATTTGGATGATGCCCGAAAGCAAGGCGACCGATTAATTGTGGCAGTGAATAGTGATGCTTCTATCAAGCGTTTGAAAGGTGAGGGTCGTCCAATAAATACATTGGATCGTCGTATGGCAGTATTGGCAGGATTGGGTGCAGTAGATTGGGTGGTATCGTTTGATGAAGACACCCCTGAACGATTGCTTCGCCGTTTAAAGCCAGAGGTATTGGTGAAAGGTGGAGATTATCGTGAAGATCAAGTTGTGGGTGCAGATTTGGTGAAATCTTACGGCGGTCAAGTCAAAGTGCTTTCGTTTTTTGATAATTGCTCAACGACATCTATTGTGAATCGAATTCGTCAGAAGTGACTCCCCTCAGTAAAGTGACCCCACCCTAACCCTCCCCTTCCCAGGGGAGGGAATCTAATCAAGCCGCCAATTCCAAAATCTCACGTGAAGCTTCCGGTGTAATTGCACCGTGCTCACCCAGCGTCAGCAAATTATGTTTTTTCAACATATCCACTAATTTAGGAATGGAATCTTTATTAACACCATAACCACTTAAAGTTGTTGGTGTACCCATTTCTTCAAAGAATTTTTTGGTGGCCGCAATTGCGCCATCAATCACAGCATCATCATTTACATCTTGTAAATTCCACACGCGACGACCGTATTGAATTAATTTTTCGCGTTTTTTGTCGCGCTGATGTTGCATCACGGCGGGTAAAACAATTGCCAGTGTTTGTGCGTGATCAAGGCCATGCATTGCGGTGATTTCATGACCAATCATATGGGTTGCCCAATCTTGTGGAACACCTACACCAATTAATCCATTTAATGCCATTGTTGCCGCCCACATGACGTTGGATCGCACTGCATAATTCTGTGGATCTTTTAATGCTTTTGGACCTTCTTCCACCAGGGTCATTAACAATCCTTCAGCAAAACGATCTTGTACTTTAGCGTTGACGGGATAAGTCAGGTATTGCTCCATAGTGTGTACAAACGCATCTACAACACCATTAGCAATTTGGCGTGGCGGCAGGCTGTAAGTAGTAGTGGGATCTAGAATTGCAAATTGTGGATAAACCAATGGGCTGCCAAATGCTAATTTTTCCTGAGTCGTTGCTTTGGTAATAACGGAGTTGCCGTTACTTTCAGTTCCTGTCGCGGGTAGAGTTAACACACAGCCAATAGGCAATGCAGAGTGGAAAGGTTTATTTTTTGCCATTATGTCCCACGGCTCGCCGTCAAAATGAACTGCAGCTGCAATTAATTTTGTTCCATCAATGACACTACCGCCGCCAACTGGCAAGAGAAAATCGATTTTTTCTTTTTTAACTAACTCCACCGCTTTCATCAAGGTCTCGTAATGGGGATTAGGTTCTATACCGCCAAATTCAAACCAGGTTTTACCTTCAAGTGCTTTGACAACCTGATCATAAACACCATTTTTTTTGATGGAACCACCACCATAGGTCAACAATATTCGAGCATTTGCCGGCAGGAAATTTGCCAACTCTTTAATCTGCCCTTCACCAAATGCAATCTTGGTCGGATTGGAAAAAATAAAATTATTCATGGTTTATCTCCAGAAGTGGTTTTTGCGATTTGAGCGCAGTATAAGGATTTCATTTGAGGTTGGTGGTTAAGGTTTGTTAGTTACAGCAAATAAATCTCACCCTCTTTAATCATAAAAGGCAGGGCTTTTAATTTGTCGCCAGCGCAAGGTCCGGCAACACAATTGCCGTTATCAATTAAAAATAATGCGCCGTGTGTAGAACATTGAATTAATTGTTTATCACTATCCAGAAATTGATCTTCTTGCCATTCGAGATTGATACCCAGATGCGGACAATAATTTTTATAAACATAAATTTGTGAATCGTATTTCACAACAAACACATTTTTGTCACCGATTGTAAATCCTTTGCTTCCTGGATCTTCCAGCTCATCGACGCGACATAAAAAATCATTCATTGTCATAAATCTCAGGAGCGGCCAAAGTGAGTTTGCGCTGGATGAGTTTGCCCTGACGCATAATGCTGATGGTGACTTTATCACCGGGTTTGTATTTTTCGAGAGCACCTAATAATTGATCATCGTTGATAGTAGGGGTGTCATCTATTGCAACTATGACATCGCCCAAACTGATTTGTCCCCAGGCATTTCGTTTTGCGCCTTGAAGTCCTGCCTGTGCAGCGGGTGAATCAGGGTTTACTCGCAAAATCGGTACACCTTCAACGCTCAATTGCTGCGCCCAGTGATCAGGTGCTGATGCAATCCCCAATACCGGGCGGACAATTCTTCCATGTAGCATTAATTCGGGTATTACTTCTTTTACAGTATTCACTGGAATCGCAAAGCCAATGCCTGCACTAGCACCACTGGGGCTGTAAATCATGGTGTTTACACCCATCAATTGCCCCTGTGAATTTAATAATGGACCACCGGAATTTCCGGGATTAATGGCTGCATCCGTTTGAATTACATTGGTAATTTTGCGTTGTGTGGGCGATTCAATTTCACGTCCCAATGCACTGACGACACCGGTTGTTAGCGTGGCGTCCAAGCCAAATGGATTGCCAATCGCCAGGACTTTTCGTCCAACAGTTAAATTGGCTGAGTCTCCCAATGGCAGCGGTGATAATTTTTCTTTGGGTGCTTTGATTTTCAATACAGCCAAATCGCGCTCTGGTGCCAAACCCACTACTTCCGCAGGCCAATTGGTTTGATCTTGCAGTGTAATTACTACTTCCTGTGCACCTTCAATCACGTGGAAGTTGGTGACTATATAACCCTCTTTGTTCCAAACAAAACCTGTACCTGAACCTCGTGGAATAGTTACCAAGTCAAATGAATAAGGGTTCCGGGCTAATTGTTTATTGGTTACAAATACAACACTCGGGCGTGCAGTTTCGAATACTTGTATGGAATTGCGTTCATCGTCGGTGGCAAAAGCGGGTACTTCAGCCATAAGTGTTTTGGAGAAAGGTATTAAGGACAAAAGCCCCAAAGAAAATAAGCGCAAAAACGTTTTGAATCTGGACATGGAGCACTCGCATCACTGAATTTAGGGATGCGATCTATATTGGTATTGGATCGGGAATTTCAACTCCCTATTATTTTTTTAAGGATAATATCTGGCTGTTGAGCTCATTGATTTTGGCAGCCATTTCCTCTATCACGCCGACTGAAATTTGGGGTTGTTGATAAATCAGCTGAACAAAATCGTCTTTATTAACCATCATCACGGTGCACTCCGTCCGAGCGACTACTGAAGCGATTCTCGGTTGTCCGGTGAATACAGCTAATGCGCCAAAAATCTCATTTTGATGAATTTCGCCAACCTTGACTCCATCGCAGACAGCGTCTGCATGGCCTTCAATCAGGGTATAAACCAAATCGGCGTTATCCCCTTGATTAATAATGGTGTCGCCAGGTGCAAAATTGGAAAATCCGGGGGTGAAGTCGTTTGTGGGTAAAGAATCAGTCATAAAACACTCATCAAGCTAAAGTGACCTGTTGAGTGTAGCCCCAAATTGGAAAAAATCCGTCCAGAAAGTCACATAAATCGATAAGGCAAGAGTTAGGCGGAGGCTTGAACTACATCCTTATCGACCTCAGCCTCCAGAACTAATTTGGCTTTGAGGTCAGGAGATAAATCGTTCCAGTGAACATTCATCAGTGCACCTTGAAGGGCATAGAGCATGACTTTTGAAACATTGATGTCGCGAGATCGAATGCGGCGGTAGGCTTCAACTGCTCCCACCTTTTGTAAATCCGCGTAAGTGTTAATGCCAATCGCGTGTAGAATGTTAACCGAAGCCATTCCCAGATTTTTGAGTTGCAATAATTCTTGACTGCTAGTCGGCATGACAAAAAGCTCCAACGGTTTGTTATCGTTATTTAACTGTTGTGTTTTAAATGGTCCATTTACGGCGTGCTTCATCTTACAGACTTGAATTTAACCTGCAATTGTTTTGTAAGAAATTGTAATCTTTTTTTCTTGTAAAGTTATGTCAGTAAATCCGATGAAATTGTATGGCACAAAAATCTTCAACAAAAAGAAATTTCACAACAACATGATTAAAGATAGAGCTCATGAATAAAGAAAGGCTATTAGGGTTAGATGACAATTCAGTTGTTTATGATGATCACTTCAAACAGTTTCTTCATCCGGATGTCATTGTTCCACTTCAAGAGTTATCTCGTGTTGCAGCTGAAGCGGGTTTTCTTTTGGCGTTGGCGAGTGGTTATCGAAATTTCTCACGGCAATTATTGATTTGGAATCAAAAAGTATCAGGCGCGCGCGCGGTTTATGATTCAGAAGGTAATATAGTCAATATGACAATTTTATCGGATGATGAAAAATTATGGGCGATTCTTCGCTGGTCGGCTTTACCGGGAGCGTCCAGGCATCATTGGGGAACGGATGTTGATATTTATGATCGATCAAAGATTGACGCCAATTATCAGTTGCAATTAACAGTAGCAGAGACGGTTGAGCCTAGGCCATTTGCAGAATTTCATCTGTGGTTAACTGAAAAATTGGCAGAAAAAAATTGTCCTTTTTATCGCCCTTATGCAGTGGATAAAGGTGGTGTGGCACCTGAACCTTGGCATTTAAGTTATACGCCTGTAGCAAATCAAATGTCTGCGCAATTTTCGCTGGATCTATTAGTCGAGCAAATTCAGCAAACGGATATTTTGTTGAAAGAATCTATCTTGCGAAATATCGAAGAAATTTATCAACGATTTATCAAAATCGATTGAAAATAATGGGATTAATTATGCAACCTCAGGTTTCCAAAACTGCCATTCGATCTTGGATGTTATTTGATTGGGCCGCACAGCCTTTTTTTACAGTGGTAATCACTTTTATATTTGGCCCTTATTTTGTTGCCAAATTGGCACAGGATCCTGTTCATGGTCAAGCAGCCTGGAGTCATGCAATTGCAATAGCTGGATTTATTATCGCGATTTTTTCTCCCATATTAGGATCAATTGCGGATGCAACCGGTAGTCGAAAGCCTTGGATTGTATTTTTTGCGATGATCAAAATAATGGCTTTGGCTTCACTTTGGTTCGCAGCCCCTGGGTATCCATTATTTTGGCCGATGACTGCTGTGGTGTTTGCTATGGTTGCTGCAGAATTTTCCATTGTCTTTAACGATTCAATGATGCCGCGATTAATTGCTAAAGATCAAATTGGTCGAATATCGAATTTGGCTTGGGGGTTGGGTTACGCGGGTGGATTAGTGGTGCTATTCAGTGTGTTGTTGTTCTTTGCTGCTAATGCAGAAACAGGAAAAACATTATTGGGGATTGATCATTTATTTTCATTGGATCCGATCCGGGGTGAAGATGCTAGGGTCACTGCGCCGCTGGCGGCTATCTGGTATGCAATTTTTATTTTGCCGATGCTGTTATTCACGCCTGACGTAAGTGCCAAATCTTCTCTGGCATTGGCAATTAAATTGGGTTTGCGTGAAACAATATCCACAATTAAATCATTGGGTGAAAGAAAAAATTTGTTACGATTTTTTTTGGCGAGAATGATTTATCAGGATGGTGTAAATGGATTGTTGGCTTTGGGTGGCGCTTTTGCTGCAGGCATGTTTGCCTGGCAAACCATGGAAATGGGCATCTACGGAATTTTGTTATTGGTGGCAGCGATTTTTGGATGTCTTGTCGCCAGTAAATTGGATCAGAAATTAGGTGCCCCTTTTGTTGTGAGTGCTTCATTGTTATGTTTGCTGTTGGCAACAGTTGGTATTATTTCCACGGGTCCTGGATACAGTTTATTTGGATTGGTTCAAGTTTCCATCGAGGATACAGGCGGTTTATTTGCAACAGCCGCTGAAAAAATTTACATCGCTTTTGGATTGTTGATTGGTTTAACTTTTGGGCCTGTGCAAGCATCTTCGCGCGCATTTTTAGCGCAGCAAGTATCAGTTGATGAATCGGGTCGTTTTTTTGGACTTTACGCCTTAACGGGCAGGGCGACTTCTTTTCTGGCGCCTATGTCGGTGATGTTTTTAACCAGCTACTATGGTTCAACCCGAATGGGTATGGCGGCGTTGGTGGTTTTTTTATTGGTCGGTTGGTTTATTTTTTTAGGTGTAAAAAAGTCGAGTGAAGTATGTTAGTGATATTTGATTGCGATGGTGTGTTGGTCGATAGCGAAAATTTGGATTCAGAAGTTCTGGTGGAATGCTTTGCAACAGAAGGTGTAGAGATTACAGAGCATGAAATTGATGTCAGATTTCGCGGAAAATCTGTGCCCGATTGCATTCGATTGGCCAAAGAAATTTTATCTGAATTGCCATCGTGGAAAATAAAATCCGCTGAGGAACAAGAAATCGATACCGGAATTTTCTGGCGAAAAAAACAATTGCGTTGTTTAGAGATTTATCAAAAAAAAATACAAGCGATACCGGGTGTTGTGGATGTCATTAAAATGTTAAAACAAAAACAGATTCCGATTTGTGTCGCATCCAATGGTAAGCATGAAAAAATGGCGATTACCTTAGCGAAAACTGATATCGCACAATACTTCGGCAAAAATGTTTTTAGTTTTGAAGAAGTAACACAAGGAAAACCGGCGCCAGATTTATTTTTACATGCAGCAAACACTATGGGCGTCGCACCGGAAAATACTATTGTTGTAGAAGATTCTTTATCCGGAATTAAAGCTGCGTTGGCAGCAGGTATGAAACCGTTGGCATACTGTGCACCTCAAGCGAATGGTGATGACTATTATTTGTTACCAAAAATTAAAGAAATGAATGTGACTTGGTTTAGGGACATGAAAGAGTTGCCTGGGCTCCTCTCTTTTCCAAAGTGGGGAACTCTAATGAATCTTCAAAAAAATTAATTTCAACATCAGGTTCAATCATGATCAATAAAACCCTCTGGGAATCGCTCAGATTAGAAGCGCAGGAGGCCAGTAAAGGTGAGCCAGTGCTGGCCAGTTTTTATCACGCCATTATTTTAAATCACGCCAGTTTTTCGGCTGCGATCAGTTTTCATCTGGCGAATAAACTGGATAGTCAGGCCTTACCAGCGATGATGATTCGTGAAGTGTTTGAGCAAGCTATGTTAGCGGATCCGCAAATTGAAATTGCTATGCAAGCCGACATTATTGCGCATCGTGAACGCGATCCTGCGTGCAAAAATTTATGCATGCCGTTTTTATTTTTTAAAGGCTATCATGCGTTGCAGTCTTGGCGAGTGGCGCATTGGTTGTGGCAACAAGGTCGTCGTTCCCTGGCGTTGTTTTTTCAAAACCAAATTTCTCAAGTGTTTGATGTGGATATTCATCCCGGTGCGACTATCGGCAAAAGTATCATGATCGATCATGCAACCGGTGTAGTGATTGGTGAAACAGCGGTAATTGAAGACGAAGTTTCCATGTTGCACGGTGTGACCTTAGGCGGCAGTGGTTGTGCCAAAAAAGATCGCCACCCCAAAGTGCGTCGAGGAGTGTTAATTGGCGTTGGCGCAAAAATTTTGGGCTGCATTGAAATTGGTGTTGGAGCCAAAATTGGTGCAGGTAGTTTGGTGTTGGAAGATGTTGATCCACATACTACTGTTGCGGGGGTTCCGGCAAAAGTAATAGGGCGACCCAATTTGGATACGCCCGCATTGAATATGGATCACAATTTATCTTGATGGTTTAAGCTACGTTGCTGTTAGGTGTATTCTGAATAACACCATCCATTAACCAATTGTGCACAGCTTGGCGACTTTTTAACATCTCCATGTAATGTTCAATTAACATTTGGTTGGGGCGCGATTGGTGCATCATGCGATCAATTTTATCCGTTAAAAATGCAATATCATTTTCAACTTTTTCGCGCATAGCCGATGTGTCATCCAAGGGATGTTTGATTGCGATACTTGTCATGTTGATCTCCTTACAATTTAAGTGGTTCAAGTATGATCTATCTATCGGCTATTGCCAGCAAAAATAAAGACTGATTAGTTACAAAGCATTTCTATTTTTATGCGATAAAGTTGATAGGGCTTGGTCAAATAATTGACGATAAGCTGAAAAGATGCTGCCGGGCGACTCGATCAAAATAATTGGTCAATAGTTTGACATTTTTGGGGTAAGGTGAAGTCGCTACAAAGATGGTTATAATTCAATTTAAATGCGAATTTGGAAAAATCTTATGTCTGCCAATACTAGTTCGGAAATGTTTGAAATTGTCTTTCGTGGCGATATTCAATTTGGTCAGAATCTCGCGGATGTGAAATCGAGACTGCAACAGCTTTTTAAAATTGATGCAGCTAAAGTTGATGCATTATTTACTGGGAAGCCTGTAGTGTTAAAGCGAGGCTTGGATAAGGCGAGCGCAGAAAAATATCAGGAGGTATTGACCAAGGCAGGTGCATTGATTGAACTTGTATCAGCCTCATCTGAAAAACCTTTAGCGCCTTCACAAAAAGATCCAACAGAGAAATCTCCGACTTCAGTGCCGGCAGAAAAATCAAATACATCGGTGGAGGCATCGAGTGTTGTTGGTGCGCAATGGACGCTTGCACCTGTGGGGAGTTTGATGATGCCGGCATCTGCGCGTTTGGCACCTGCGGTTCGTCAATTTAATTTGAGTGTTTATTCATTGCGCCCAGTGGGTGGGCTCTTGGTTGATAAGGCTGAATCCAGACAACCTGAGCCTGAGCCCTTAATGATTCCCGATTATAAAGTGGCTGATGTAGGTGTAAATTTGATTGACGCAGGCGAAAAAATGGAATTGCCGTTTTTGGAAATTGATGTTGAAGATTGGGGGTTGTCCGAGCCCGGCACACCACTCTTGGCTGAGAATGAAAAAGCACCTGAAGTAACGTCGGTCATCCCCCCTGATTTTTCACTGGCGCCTGTAGGCAGTTTGCTGGAACAAATCAAACCACAAGTAGAAATTAAAATACCGGATGTTAGTGGTTTAAAAATTCTTGAGAATTAATCGATGAAAAAGTTGTTGAAAATGGTAGGTGCAATTTTTCTGCTCGTGTTGTTAGCGATTGTTGCATTGATTGTGTTTGTCGATCCCAACCGTTTCAAGCCTTCAATTGAATCGCTTGCCAAAAACCAGAATATTGCCTTGAGCATTGAAGGTGATTTGTCGTGGAAATTATGGCCCAGTATCGGGTTGGGTGCAGAAACAGTGACATTGGGTTCATTGGTTGAATCTGAAAAACGATTGGCTGAAATTGAACAGATGAGTTTGTTGTTGGCGCTCGCACCTTTATTTTCCGGTAATTTTCAAGCGGATCATTTGGTGTTGTCAGGTGTTAAGCTGAATCTGGCCGTTGATCAAAAAGGCAAAACCAATTGGTCATTTTTGACTGACAGTAAAACAGCTGAGCCTGTACCTACAAACACCAGTGAATCTTCACTGAATATGAATATTGAAAAAATCAGTATTGAGAATAGTCAAATCACTTATCTGGATGAACAGACAAAACAGTCGATTCAATTGAGTGATTTCAATTTACATTTGAAGGATGTGAACACTCAAGAAAAATTATTTCCGGTATCTGTGACAACTGGCATCACGGTTAAAACGGGTAGCGATCCTGAGATTCGATTGTCCCTTGATCTTGGCAATCAAATTAAAATGGATAAACAATTCAAGTCGCTGCAATTATCAGATGGGAAATTGCAGTTAGAAATACTGGGTAAAAAGAATGTCGCTATACCCTTGATTTATGATCTTCAGGTCAGTGGTTTACAAAATAAAATGTCTTACAAAGGCAATCTCAAGCTTGAATTAATTTCGTTGCGGGATTTGTTAACTCATTTTGATGTGCAATTAGAGACTGCAAATAAAGAAGCTGTTTCAACTCTGGAGTTCAGTTCACCCTTTGAAGGTGATGAACAGAAAATTGCATTGAATGAGTTGCAATTGTTATTCGACGGCAATGCTTTTAAAGGTTCTTTTGCTATTACTGATTTTGCAAAAACTGCCATCAAACTCAATCTGCAGGGTGATAAATTCAATCTCGATGATTATTTGCCTACGGCAACGGAAGAAGTGACTGCTCAGCCAGAATCAACAACGGATACAGTTCTGCCATTGGATTCACTGCGCAGTTTAAACTTGAATGCCAAGATTCAATTAAATGAACTCATTGTCAAAAAATTAAAAATGACAGGTTTGGATTGGAAGCTGCTTGCCAAAAATGGCATGGTGGAACAACAGCTCAATGGTCAAACCTATTCAGGAAAAATTCTATTTAAAAACCAATTGGATGCACGTAGTGAAAAAGCCAATTTAACATTCGATGCGGCATTGGAATCAGTTCAAGTGAATCAACTGTTGGATGATTTGTTTGAGCACGACAAAGAAAAATTTGATCTTCAAGGTGCTATACATCTTCGTGCTTTGGGCGGCGCCAATGGTGCGACCGTTAATCAATTAATGAAAACTTTGCAAAGTAATGCGACTTTTTCCGGGGCAGAATTGAGCATCACTCCCATCAACTTACAAAAACAATTTTGTAAACTGGTTGATTTGGTGAATAAAAATCCTGAATCTGATCAGGAATGGCAAAATCTAACAAAGCTGACGGAAATTTCCGGCAGCATTAAATTACGTGATGAAAAGATTGTTATCGACAGTTTTAAAGCGGGTGTCGAAAATCTGTTGCTAAGCTCAAGTGGGCAAATTGACCTGGCGAAGGATAGGTATGATTTGCTGTTGCCCTTTAAGCTATTAAAAAGTGCAACTACCTCGGGTGAAGAAATCAGTACCAGTCAACAACAGGGCCAAGGCTGTGTGATTGGTGATACTTTTTGGGCAGAAAAGGGTATGAGTTTGTTGCGTTGTAAAGGAAAATTATCAGGAATGGATCCGCTAAGTGACTGCGGCCCCGATAAAGAATTATTGCTGGATATCACCAAGGATTACGCTGAATATAAAATCAAAAAGAAACACGGCGCTAAAATTGACGAGAAAAAACAAGAAGTAAAAACCAAAATTGATGATAAAAAGAAAAAACTGTTTGATAAATTACAAAAGAAATTGGGTGGCTCCGGCGACGAGAAAGCCGCCGAAGAAATTCGTTGATATCTATGAGTCAAAATTTTTCAAAATCGGTATTAACCTGGTTTGATCGTCACGGACGAAAACATTTGCCTTGGCAACAAAATATCAACGCCTATCGTGTCTGGTTATCCGAAATCATGTTGCAACAAACACAGGTCGCAACGGTGATTCCTTATTTCGAGCGTTTTGTTAAACAATATCCGGATGTGAAATATTTGGCGGCAGCGCCTATAGATAAAGTGCTGCATTTGTGGACAGGTTTGGGTTATTACGCCCGAGCACGCAATCTACACAAGTGTGCAAAAACGATTGTTGAAATTCATGGAGGAGAATTTCCATCAACAGTGGATGAGTTGGCCGATTTACCCGGTATTGGTCGTTCAACTGCAGGTGCGATTGTTAGCATCGCATTTAAAAAACCGGCAGCGATTTTGGATGGCAATGTGAAGCGAGTTCTCGCGCGTTATTTTGCTGTCGAAGGTTGGCCTGGGTTGCCTAATGTTGCCAATCAATTGTGGCAAATTGCAGAAGAGTTGAATCCGAAAAAACGTCCCGATCATTACACACAAGCCATGATGGATTTGGGCGCGACTATTTGCACACGCAGCAAACCTCAATGTGATATTTGCCCTCTGCGCGAAGGTTGCATTGCTTATGCACAAGGATCGACTCAACAATTTCCCGGTAAAAAGCCGAAAAAAGATTTGCCAGAAAAATCAGTGCAATTATTAATGTTGCGCAACAACTCTGGCGATTTTTTATTGGAACAACGTCCACCTTTAGGCATTTGGGGTGGGCTTTGGAGTTTTCCGGAAATTGATTTGGAAATTGATGCGGAAGATTTTGTGAATGATAAATGGTGCAAAATAGCTTCTATAGAAATGTGGAATTCGTATCGTCACACATTTAGCCACTATCATTTGGATATCACACCTGTATTGATTCAACTGACGAAAACCCCTAAAACTATCGGCGAAGCCAAATGCCACTGGTACAATCCTCACCAGCCTGAAGCATTGGGTTTGGCTGCCCCCGTAAAAAAATTATTGGATAAATTGGCCCAGCTTGATCCACGCGCAAGCCCAAAAAAATCCACCCGTAAATGAGTTGAGATGAATCTATGCCCAGAATGGTTTTTGCCGCAAGTATGAACAAGAAATGGAAGGTTTGGATATGCCGCCTTATCCAGGCACCAAGGGGCAAGATATTTTCAATCATGTGTCCAAAAAAGCCTGGCAAGAATGGATGGCTCACCAAACTCTGTTAATCAATGAAAAACGCCTGAATATGATGGACATGGGCACCAAGGTTTATCTTTCCGAACAAATGACCAAATTTTTGTCCGGTGAAAATGTTGATCAAGCCGAAGGTTATGTCCCACCAGCCAAGAGTTGATTGCTCATCTTTTAGTCATTGAAAGAACAGGTTTTTTTCCAAATCAGGCTTGACTCGATCAGGTCGAGCGGGTTTAATACGCGCCTCTTGCGCTAGCCGCAAAGACACGCCCAGATAGCTCAGTCGGTAGAGCAGTGGATTGAAAATCCTCGTGTCCCTGGTTCGATTCCGGGTCTGGGCACCATATCAAAACCCGAAGTTCGTTAGAGCATCCGTAGCTCAGCTGGATAGAGTAGGTGGCTTCGAACCACTTGGTCGGGGGTTCGAATCCCTCCGGGTGCACCAATCAAAAAAGGCAGTTCATTTGAACTGCCTTTTTTATGCTTCAGATTTTTATAAAAATTATTGCGTATCCGCAATAATTTTCTGTAAACCTTTCAATGAAGCTTCAACACTTTGCATCGGCGTCATATCTTTTGGATAAGACTCTTGCTCCACGACCAACCACAAAGTGCCACCGACAGTTCTGTTGGCTTCGATAAGGGCTTTCCAATCAGTAGTGTCTTGCCCAATGATGGGGTGCTCAAGGTTGCCTTCTTCAGGTGCTGAGGCTTTGTAGTGAGTGGTGATGGTGCGACCCGGATAGGCTTTCACAAAATCTACTGGATTTTTACCTGCCACTTCAGTCCAACCCACATCTTGTTGCAGGATAATATCGCTGTTTGTATTTTTTCCGATTACATCCCAAGGTGTATTGCCCATTTCACCTAACATTTCCGGTTTGTGGTTGTGATAACCGGTGCGCATTCCATGAGCTGCTAATTTTTCTTGTACTTTTTTCAAATCAGCGGCGACTTCTTTTGCGCCTTCATTAGTGAATGCGCGTTTGTCCATGGGAATAATTAAATATTTGCAATCAATCGCTTTATAAAAGGCGATGGTGGCATCAATAGTTTCCGGTGTTAATTTGTCAAAATGCACATGGGCACCTGAGGCTTTCAAACCGGTTTTATCCAGAAATACTTTTAAACCTTTTGCATCATTGGCATAAGCACCAAAGTTTCCAGCGAACTCAACACCTTGAAAACCCATTGCGGCTAATTTTTTTAATGTGCCTTCAAAATCAGCGCCGACATCATCTTTAATGGACCATAACTGCACACTGAGTTGTGGATCGGTGGGTTTGATATCTGCAGCAAATGCAGACGCACTCACACTGGCAATCATTGC
Organism: Cellvibrio sp.; assembly: GCA_016712405.1. Taxonomy (GTDB): domain Bacteria; phylum Pseudomonadota; class Gammaproteobacteria; order Pseudomonadales; family Cellvibrionaceae; genus Cellvibrio. Next base: position 248,609 of record JADJRD010000003.1, read on the forward strand.
CATTGCAATTGCTTTTAAATTTAATTGTTTCATTTTTTATCTCCTGTTGTTATTGAAAATTAAATTTTATTTTGAATCACTTGACCCCCTCCCCGCCTCCCCCTTTCCAGGGGAGGAGTTAGTTCCCTCCCCTGGAAAGGGGAGGGTTAGGGTGGGGTCTAAATTTTGCCGAGCCTTAACTGCTCCGCCGCATAATTCGCTGCACGTGCCGTTAATGCCATATAAGTCAATGATGGATTTTGTGAAGAAGATGAACTCATGCAGGCGCCATCAGTAATAAATAAATTCGGCACATCGTGCGCCTGATTCCATCCATTTAGCACGGAAGTTTTCGGATCTTTACCCATGCGTGCTGTGCCCATTTCGTGAATCGTTAAACCGGGCTTTCGGTCATCAAGTTCGCCGATATATTTTTTTACTTGCTTTACGCCGATTGTCTCCAGCATATTTTCTGCCGTATCCGCAATATCATGAAGCATTTTCATGTCATTATCGGAATAACTACAATCAATGAATAGTTGAGGGATTCCCCATCGATCTTTTAATGTGGGATGTAAGGACACTTGATTTTCAAAACGCGGTAACATTTCACCAGAACCACTCATGGTCATTCGCCACATGCCTGCTGATTTAATTGCATTTTTATAATCAGTACCGATACCATCGCGTTCAGTAACGCTTTTCCATCCTTCTCTTGTTGCGCCGACTTTCATCATATAACCACGCAAAAAATCTTCAGTTTTTTCATTGTAGTTACGAAAGCGCGGCATGATTAATTCGGTAGGTCGACGACCTGAATAATACTCATCCTCAAAGCCTTCAATAAATCCGGATGCGCCTGCTCCATATAGGTGATCCATCAAATAATGCCCTAGTACGCCTGATGAATTGGCAATACCTGTTGGAAAACTTTCACTGGTAGAATTCAACAGGATTTGCGTTGTGCCTAAAGTGGAGGCGCACAAGAAAATCATTTTTGCAAAATATTCGCGTGTTTCCAATGTTTCTGAATCAATTACGCGTGCACCTGTTGCTCGATTGGTTTTGGGATCATAAATCACACTGTGTACGATACTGTTTGTCGCAATAGTCAAATTGTTGGTTTTTAAGGCGGCAGGCAGTGTGGAGCTTTGAGTTGAAAAATAAGCCCCGAACGAACAACCTTGTTGGCATTCATTACGTGCTTGGCATTGATAACGGCTTTGATCGATATGATGTTGTGCTGGCACGGATAAATGAGCGCAACGCCCCATAATCAATTTTCGTGTCGGCCAATTTTTTTCAATACGATTTTTCATTTCCTTTTCGACTGTGTTCATTTCAAATGGAGGAAGAAATTGACTGTCGGGAAGAATGTCCAGTTGTTCACTTGATCCACTAATGCCAGCATGAATTTCCACATGGTCATACCATTTTTCTAAATCCTTGTAGCGAATGGGCCAGTCCGTACCCTGACCATCATCTGCGTTTGCGGCAAAATCGTGCTCGCTCCAGCGATAGGATTGTCTGTGCCACAATAAGGATTTGCCTCCCAATTGATAGCCACGAATCCAATAGAATGGTTTTTCCTTTGGGGTGGCGTAAGGGTGATCTTTGTCGTTAACAAAAAGTGTTTGGTTGCGTCTGTAAATGCGTAACATTTTTTTTGGATATAATATTCATTATCCAATACTTTTTTTTCAACGTGGTTGCGAAATGGCATTTCCCAGGGTTTGATTCCCTCGGTGATATAATCTTTGCGGTGTTCAATAGGTCTGCCACGTTCGATTACTAAGACCTTCAAACCTTTTTCGCAAAGTTCTTTTGCTGCCCAGCCTCCGGTAATGCCTGATCCGATAACAATTGCATCAAATATTTCTTGTGATGTTGAGATGTAGATTTTTTATTCATTACATTCAATCTTATTTTAATTTGTGGAAATGGTTATTGGGTTAGAGCCCAGGCTCTACCAACCTTGTTGAATTTGACGTTGCCTTTGTATCCGCCGGGGATAGGGAGATAGGCAAGTTCTTGGGTCGCGCCAATTTGAGATGTGTAATAGGCGAATGTCACCAAACTCTTAATCAATTTTATATGAGTGCGATCAGTGTTCGAAAAAGGTAAGTTACCTTTTTCCATCTGATTCAATAAATCTAATTTTTCAGTAGGTGACAAATGAATAAATCTTTTGTTGAAGTGCTTTAGCGAATGTTGTGCTAGTGAGTCCAAGCTTGTTAGTAGTTGTATTTGCTCTAAATGGTCGAGGCAGGCTGGTGCGTAAACATTAATAAAATCATGTACGCCTGCTGCAATAGCACCGGGTGTGTCAGTCGTGGGTATGATTGTTTCTGATAAGTCGCGCAAAATGAGTAGTTGATCTGCATTCAAAAGACTATTTTTGCAAGGTTTCAAATCGTTTGAATTAAGTATGGCTGCAATTGCATCAAGTGAATTGACGGGAATAATCAGGCCACAACTCAGAGCTAGATATCTGATCATTTTTCTTCTATCAATCGATGAAATACCCTGTTGCATCGGTGCCTCAGCTGAAATGATGAATAAGATTTAAGTCTAATGGTTGTTAGAAAAAATTAGCATCCTCTCTTCTTGGCTTGTAATCGATTACATAGTCATATATAAATGAAAATAATTTGTAGCGAGCTTGATGAAAAAACACATTCGATTCATTGCAGGAGTCACCCATGCGTTCAATAGCCATTATTTGTATCAGCCTGTTGGTTGCTGCTTATGCTGTTGCCGAACCGCTCGATCGGGAATTAAGTAACCCCAAGGCAACTAGTGAAGCCAAAGCGCTTTATAAAAATTTAGGGGATTTGCAAGGCAAAGCCTTTTTGTTTGGGCATCAAGATTCCTTGGCTTATGGATTTGATTGGGAAAAACTGCCGAACATGTCGGACGTTAAAGCCAGTTCAGGTGCTTACCCCGCAGTTTATGGTTGGGATTTGGGGCGCATTGAATTGGGTGAATCTGCAAACGTGGATGGCGTGAGTTTTGATTTAATTCGTGACTCAATCAGAGCCGGATTTTCACGTGGTGGGGTGATAACAATCAGTTGGCATATCACCAATCCTGTCACAGGAGGTTCGCATAGTGACAACAAAACTCAAGCGGTTCATGAAATTATTCCCGGTGGCAAATTGCATCAACAATTTATAGCTTCCTTGGATAAATTGATTGCATTTAATGAGCAGTTAAAAATTAAAAACGCCACCGGGCAAGAGGTTTGGATTCCAGTGATATTTCGTCCTTGGCATGAGCAATCGGGTGATTGGTTTTGGTGGGGGAAAGGTAATACCTCTGAAGAAAATTACATCAAGCTTTGGCGGTTTACGATTGATTATCTACGTAAGAAAAGTCAGCATAATTTAATCATTGCTTATTCGCCTGATCGTGGACGTATTGATATAGATAATTTTACGCGTGACTATTTGTGGGGGTATCCTGGCGATAAATATGTTGATGTTTTGGGCTTGGACGACTATTGGGATTTGGGTCACGAAGCGAATAAAACACCGATTGTAGAGCAATTATCAATTTTTACTAAAAGCCTTGAGCGGTTAGTCACTATTGCTGATGCTAAAAATAAATTGTCGGCGTTAACTGAAGGCGGTAATGAAGCGTTTATTGTGAAAAATTTCTATACGCAGCATTTTTTAAAAGGGATATTGGCTAACAGTAAATCTCGACGCATTGCTTATGCAATGGTTTGGCGAAACGCGACCAATGGGGGCTACAACAAAAAACATTTTTATGTGCCTTATAAAAATCATCCAGAAACATCGGACTTCATTCAGTTTAAACAGAACGAAGCAGTATTGTTTGAAGATGAATTGCCGAATTTGTATGAATAAATGATCTGTAAATGATAGCTGATAAAAAAGGCGACTAATAAGTCGCCTATGCAAAACCAATTCTAGAATTTAATTCATTTTAAAAAACGTCGCCCGATAATGCTTCAGTTCTTCCACAGAATCTTTAATGTCATCCATTGCTAAATGTGCTCCAGATTTTTTTACGCCAGCTAATACTTCTGGGCGCCAGCGGCGGGCGAGTTCTTTAATAGTGCTGACGTCTAAATTGCGGTAGTGAAAATAATCTTCCAGTTTGGGCATGCCGCGAACTAAAAAACGGCGATCTTGGCAAATGGAGTTTCCGCAGATGGGCGATTTACCTTTTGCTACCCAGTTTTGTAAAAAGGCGATAGTGTCTGCTTCGGCTTGCGCAGCGCTCACTTTACTCTCTCTAACGCGTTGAGTGAGGCCGGATTTGCCGTGTTGGTTGGTGTTCCATTCGTCCATGCCATTTAAAATTTCATCGGATTGATGTACCGCGAATACAGGGCCTTCTGCCAGTAGATTCAGATCGGCATCTGTCACTAATGTGGCAATTTCAATGATGACATCTTTGTCAGGATCAAGGCCTGTCATTTCCAAATCAATCCAGATCAGATTGTTATCGTTGAGCTTGTTGTCATTTGACATGGAATTTTCCTCAAGAAATAGTGCAGAATGCCATCAATTATTGTTTCCCAGCTTAATGTATAAGCCAAGCTTTCGCCAATCGGGATTAATCTTTCTCACATCTTCACTAACTGAGTTTCACACTGCATGTCAAAACGCAAATTGACCCGTCGCCAAGAATGGCGAATTGAAAAAATTCAAGAAGAGCGCAGCGCTCGTGCCGCCAAGCGTGATTCGGTTGCTGATGAGTTTTTAAATGATGGGCAATTGGGTGTGGAGCAGGAAGGGTTGATCATTACCCATTTTGGGACTCAGGTGGTTGTGGAATCCACCAACGAGGAGGGCGAAAAACAAGAGCAGCGTTGTCATTTCCGCAGCAATCTTGGTTCATTAGTGACAGGTGATAAGGTGGTGTGGTGCCCAGGAAATCCAATGGGCGTTGTGGTGGCTGTATTACCACGACGTTCTGCACTTCACAGGCCTGATCCGCATGGTGATCTTAAAACCATTGCGGCCAATATTGATCGTTTATTTATTGTCATTGCCCCTTACCCTGAAGCTCATGCCAATTTAATTGATCGTTATTTAATTGCCGCTCATGCAATTGAATTGGAGCCGATCATTATTATTAATAAATCGGATGCGATTGACGAAAAAATAAAACCCAAAATGGATTTGCTAGAAAAAGTGTATCGGGATTTGAATTATCCGGTGTTAAAACTATCTGCAAAAAATGAAAATGGATTATCCGACCTAAAAAAATTACTCAATCAGAAAACCTCTGTATTTGTCGGGCAATCAGGAGTTGGAAAATCATCTCTAATTAACGCATTACTTCCTGACGCGCAATTGCGCGTGGGCGGCCTCTCTGAAAAACAACAAGGTACGCACACCACCACGAGCGCTGTGTTACTTCATTTTCCCGAAGGTGGTGATTTAATTGATTCGCCTGGTATTCGTGAATTTGGTTTATGGCATATGGAAGCAGATGAAATCCTCGAAGGATTTATTGAATTTCGCCCCTATATCGGTCATTGCAAATTTCGCAATTGTTCGCACAGTCATGAACCTGGATGTGCGTTACTAAAAGCACTGGATGAAGGAAAGATCAGCCAAACCCGCATGTCATCTTATAAATTTATTTTGCAGACTTTGATTCAGCATTAATCTGTTAACTACAGATGAGTTACTTTTTAGGTCCGCTGATAAATCCACCTGTGGTAACACGAAAGTTGTCGTACCATAACTCAAAGCTTTGACCTTCTTGGTGATCCGTCCAATCAAACACAGCAACGTTTCGAATAGGGGGATTTGTCCAGTGGTGGTTAAATAAACCTGTGGCATCAACATACACATTGCCATCAATTTCTACATAATATTCGCCGTCAGCGATTTCTGTTTCATCAGAAGAGCCGCTATTGAACTTACATTGAATGCGGAAGTGGTGCCATGTTTCGCCCCAATCAGCTGGGTCAAATGATTTATTTTGAGGTGTTTTGACTATCGCCGTTTTATTGTAAGAGCGACCAATCCAGCTAGGATTATCACCGCTTAAAAAAATGACATTTTTTACGTCATAGCTGACATCACCATCAGCACCATCACCAAAACCAATGTAATTAAAAGTCCCGTTAGTGGGCCCCTCGCCCTCGCTCACCTTGCCTTGCCCTAATCCAAATGTGGTGTTGGCTGAGTGCCCATTCGCATTATTTTCGCCAAAAATTTTTAAAAATTTAGTGCCATGTTTATAACCAATGGCATCATTAGGAAGTTTGGCATCAAACTCGATGAACACCTCCATTAATTGTGCATCCCAAACATAAGCACCACCCCAAACGTAGACGCCGCCACCTGATCCAGGATAAATGCCTCGCACGCTACCTTTGCTACCGTTGGCATTGAGTGTGGTATCTGTAGACACTTCTATGACGCCACCATTAGCGGCGCCCCAGCTCGAATCATTGGGCAGGACTCCGGATTCGAAATCAGCAAAATAGATTGTGGTTATCGAATTGTTCACGGATGAATACAGAGATGAGGCGACACTCTTTGAGCTTGCACTGGATGATTTTAGTGAGCTTGCCGATGAACTTTTTGAGCTTGAATTAATTGTAGAGTTTCTTGAAAACGAACTCAGTGAACTTGAAGCAGAAGTTGTCGCTAGTGAACTGCTGCTCATACTTGATTGTATTTGGCTTGATGGTGCACTTGAGCGTGGCGTCAAGGATCGAGGTTGTTCTGCAATAGTGTCTTTTTTATCACTTGAGGCCCCGCAGGCAGATAAGACTAGAGCACACAAAATTATTGAAAATCGCATTTTCACTCCACGGTTTATATTCATTTTTTATGCGCTTTTTATCGAATAGCACTTATAAAAATCTTAGTTAAGGTACACAACTTAATGCACCAATATCGAGCCCGTCTGACGCTGCTCCGCAAGCAGGTGATGTCATTTTAGGGTGATAGTCTTTTAGTTCCAGGTTGTGAAGTTGCGCGGGTGCTTTTATAGAGTTGGTGTCTTTGTTGTAACTTCGCCAGGTATCCCAGTCCATATTGGTGGCGTACCAACCATAGCCAAAAATATCGGCGAAAGAAGTATCCAGCAAATTGTAGTCAAAGCGGCTTTCGGAGCTGAGTGTTTTATTTTGCGATGATAAATCAAGGGAGCCGTCTTCAAATTTACAATTCACCGATGCGTAAGTGAAGTAGTCATCGAGCATGAAAATATTGTCCCTAACGATAAAATTTGTGCTTAGGGGGTCACCCACAACACAACCAAAATCCAGCCCGCCTAAAATGGTATTGTGGCGAATATCGATGTCACTAATCCAACCCATCTGTCCAACCGATACGCCACCCTTCATCACATTCCATGACACCTCAATGTGATCTTGCCCATATTGACTGGATAAATGCAGCGCCCCCGAAGCGCAATCGTGAAAATAATTACTGCGAAAGGTGTTGCGTTGACCGTTATCTTTGTCTTTAAAACAAGGCCCATCAATCGCCCAAGCTTCATTATTCTCTACCAAGGCGTTGCGCACGTTGTACATCACCGATGCACCGCCGTGGTAGTTGGCGGTGTAGTCACCATGCAGGCCTGACCCTCGATCAAACAAATCATGGAAGATGTTGTCCTGAATAATGATGCGATCGTAATAGTCGTTATCGGCGAAGAAAATGAATGAAGGGTTTTCAGATTCGGTTGGATCGTACAAGTGGTGCATGTGATTGCGTCGGAAAACAAGATCACTTTGGCTGCCATCCACATGAAAACCATGACCGCTGAAGTTGAAGAGTTCCAACCCCTCCACCCAAGTGCGAGAAACTCGTGGATTGATATTGCTGTGGTTCAGATCAATGGCGGGCTTGGTGTCGCCGGGGTAGCCAATAATTCGTGTGATTTTGTCGCTCACAAAATCAAATCCACCGGTGTAATTACCGCCGCGCACATAAAGGGTGTCACCCTCAGCGCCTTGTTTGAGTGCGTGTGCAATGGTTTTCCACGGACTGGCGAAACTCCCATTGCCTGTATTGTCGTTGCCTGTCGTGGATACAAAGTAAAAGCCGACACTGGTGACGGCAACATTAATGGTTTGCTCGGCAGACATACCTAACGCATCAGTTGCTTTTAACTGTATAGAAACTGGGCTCGTTGTGCTGTTAGGCGCAGTCCAAGATAGTTCACCCGTTACAGCAGAAATGGTTACGCCTGTTGGTGCAGAGACCAATGTATAGGTATAGGGTGCCTTGCCGCCGATAACACCCAGTCTGTAACCATAGGCAATTCCGGGATAGGCCTTTGCCGGTGCCCAACTGATGATTTCGATAGGGCCAATCACCGATATGGCGTTATCAGATCGCACCGATGACGAGCTTCGCGAACTTGAAGTCAATAGGCTGCTAGAAGTGGATTTCATCGAACTAGAGCTTCTTGCGCTGGACGATGAGCCTATTATGCTGGAGCTTGACGAAATTCTAGAGGCTGAGCTAATCGCAGAGCTTCTTGAGGATGCGCTCATCGAGCTTGAAAAAGAGCTTGTGGCAGCTGAGCTACTGCTTGATTTGGCTTGGCTGGACGGCGCACTTGAAAGCGGAGTCGAAGATCGAGGTTGCTCTGCAACTGTTTCTTTTTTATCACCGGAAGCACCGCAGGCCGATAGGCAAAGAGTTAACGCTATAAGAAAGCTTTGTGTGTATTGCATATCGTCACCTTGGATTTGATTGCGCTATCCTATCACTAGGGCACAAGAAAACTGTGCTCAACAATACATCCCCAGAGTGCTCTTGCACGATAAGCGCTAGAAGCAAAACTCATATCCGCCTACAATTCGCCCTTTGTTTTAGCCTGATCCCAATATGACCAATCAACTGCTCCCTGAAAAACCTTTGGTGGTATCGCCTTCTTTGGCGGCGACTATTGGCCTGGAAGAGGCTTGTCTACTGGCGATTCTGGGGGAAGCGGCGAGCTATTTGGGTCATGGACTGCATTTGCAGCAATCCCAGTTACAGAAGCTGACCCCCTTTTGGACGGATTACGATATTCAGCGCATCAGCAAAAGCTTGCATGATCAGGGCATCATCAAGCTGGAGTCGGCACCTTATGTCGCCAGCCGTGAACTTAAACTCTCGTTTGCCACTGGGGTGATTCAGGCGGATGCGGAAACACCGAAAGAGCAAACAACCACACAAGCCGTTCAGGTTCCCGCTTCACTGAGCGCCGCCAATTTGATTGCGGACAACTGGCAGCCAGATGAAGAGTTGGTGAAGCAATTAATGCAGCTTGGTGTTAGTCGTGATTTTGTCTGGGAACAGTTGCCGGGATTTATTTATTACTGGAAAGATAGGCGCGAAGTGCGTCATTCGTGGGGCTCAACTTTTCGAGATCATGTGATTCATGAGTGGCGAAAATATGAAGAAGATCGTTTTCGTAAAGATCAGGAATCACCTATGTATACGGGTTGGCGACCCAGCGAAGACGCTATGAAAATTTTGTTGGATGGTGCGCGTATCAGTACCACATTTATTGAAGACTCCATTCCGGAATTTATTATTTATTGGAAAGAGCGTGGCGAAACCGGACGCACCTGGAACAGTAAATTTATCCAACACGTGAAACGTCAGTGGGTGAGATTTAAGTCGTCTATTGAACAAGATTCCATGCCGCGATTTTTGCCTGAAGCTTGGCAGCCCAGCAAAGATGTTTTCGATGTGTTGCGACTGGCGAATATTGATATGACCTTTGCTGAAAAATTATTGCCAGAATTTATTTTATTCTGGCGCGACAGCAAACAAGTTCACAGTTCCTGGAATACTAAATTTTTACAACATGTTAAATATGTTTGGGCGAAACAGCACTCTATTAATCTTTTTAATCCTCAGCAGGTAAATCAGCATGCAGGACAGTCAACATCTAATCAAAAATCTAGAACAAAAGATCATGACCTCGCAGAGCAAATCTTCGACAGAAGCTGGGCAAGCTGACGAGAGCAACAAGTCGCGTTCAAGCGAAGAACATATTGATGCTATCAATCAAGTTTTTGTGCTATTTCGTTTGAATTATCATAATCAGTATTATAGTGGTTATAGTAATACTGAGTTGTTGAACGCCGCCAAACGACTTTGGTTAAGTGCGCTGCATGATTTTTCACCGGACACTATTCTGCAGGCGGCTAAAAAAGTTATTAAAGAGTCTGAGTATTTGCCCACGCTCAATCGCATGATTCGCGCCTGCCAGCCATCACCAGAAGAAATTGGATTGTCTGATGCGCATGGTGCTTACGTTGAAGCTTGTCGTGCACCTAACCCGAAAGCGGCTTATCACTGGAGCCACCCGGCTGTTTATCATGCAGGTGTGGCAAGTGATTGGTATTTTTTACAAAGCAGCAGCGAAAAAATTGCTTTTCCGATTTATGAAAAACATTATTTAAAATTATGTGAACGAGTGATGCGAGGTGAAACTTTAACTTCACCTAATGCGCCGGTATTACCGCAAACAATTGAAACGCCGCTCAGTGCGGAAGAAAATGTTAAGCGTATGGAAGAGTTGCGGAAAAAGTTAGAAATTTAAAATTTAATATTATTATGATTGTCAGGTTCATTGAGTATGCGCAACAAGTTATCACAATGGTTTATTATTTTATTGTTAACGGGTTATCCAATAGGTTGCTTGTTATTGGTTTTCTGGTTGGCGTTACATCCTTTAGAAAAAACTATTCCTATTATCCCGCAACCCGTTGATACGGTTGACAGCGATGAATTAACGTCATTGACAATGTTGCCGAAATTTTCGGCTATTCAAACCACGCCGGAGCGTAAGGAACAATTTGTGGGTTTGCTGCGACCTCTTATTGAAGAAAAAAATGCAAAAATTTTAAAATCCAGAACTCGATTGATGACACTGCATGCTGAATTTTTGGAAAAAGGCCTGGTTACTGGTGTTAATCAGCGTAATCTCGAAAAATTGCGTGAAAAATATCATGTTACTAAAGAAAAATATCCTGAGGATGAAAAGGCCATTGCCATCTTATTTTTGCGCGTGGATACCATTCCGCCTGCTATGGTGATTGCGCAAGCGGCCATTGAATCGGGTTGGGGGACTTCACGCTTCGCTGAAGAGGGATATAATCTTTTTGGGCAGTGGTGCTATACCGCTGGTTGCGGCATAGTGCCGGCAAAACGTTTGCCAGGGAAAACTCATGAGGTGAGAAAATTTACTAGTGTTGAAGAATCGGTTACTGCTTATTATCGAAATATCAATACCAACACAGCTTATAAGTATTGGCGTGAATTGCGTGCGAAATTGCGTCATACCCCGGAACAATTTACGGGGTATGCCATGGCGGAGGGGTTGAGTAAGTATTCAGAAATTGGTAACCCTTATGTAGACGCTTTACGCAAGGCGATACGGATCAATAATCTGGAATAAATTTTATTTATTGAACTCAATAAAGGAGCGAAGGAAGTTGCAAATTTTTGTTGTTAACTCAAAAGGTGGCAGTGGAAAAACGACAATTGCTACCCAGCTCGCTAGTCACTATGCGCAGACACGACACCAGATTACTTTGGTGGATCGCGATGTTCAAAAATCGGCATCTGATTGGTTTCAAAATCGGCCCAAATCCTTACCTAATATACAACTTATTAAAGATCTCAATTTTATTCCCATCAACAGTCACAATAATGGTGTTGTAATTCATGATATGCCGGCTGGATTCGTTCCAACATTGGAATGTCCGATTTTTGCTAATCATGAAATCAATAAAATATTAATTCCAATCATGCCGTCTCCGACCGATATTAAAGCGGGATTGCGTTTGATTATGGCAATTTATCGATCCGGATTGTTGGAGGAAAAAATCAAGGTGGGATTTGTTGCCAATCGTACGCGTAGTAATGTTCGTTATCACCAAACTCTGATGGACTTTTTACATCGTGTTGATATCCCATTAGTTGGAACATTGCGGGATTCACAGAATTATATTCGAAGCATGGAACATAGCGTTTCGATTTTTGATCTTCCCTCACACAGCGTTAAGCAGGATTTGGAACAATGGCAGCCAATTATTGATTGGTTAGAACACTAAGCTAATCCGTATACTTCCACTCGCCATGTTTGTCTGTTGCTAGCCATAATTGCGTAAACCAATAGTGTCGACCTTTTATTCCACTAGGTGCTGTGCAGGTGACTTTGGTGCGTCCTTGTTCCAGTGGTTTTTTGAATGCAATTTTTATACTCTGTTCTTTAGCTTCAATCGCCATAGGTTCGCCATTGAGATAACAATTCACTTTTTTAATTAGCAGCTCATCTGATAATTGCATTTCAAAAAAAGGTTTATCACCTGCTTTAACGCTATTGGTGATTAATGGTTTTCTATCGGCAGTAAAAAATTTTATCGAAGTGACGGGCAAGGCAACACTATTGGCCTTTAAAATAAAGTCATCCAGTTTGGTGTAGCTTCCACCAAATGGAAATCTAGGCAAAATTTGTTTATCCGCAATCAAACTCAATGCGCCTGCTTGCTGAGTAAAACTGATATAGCCAAGTTTTTCTAAAATAGATTTAAGCTCTGAATTATATTCGCCATAAGGATAGGCAAATATCTTGGGCGCGAAACCTATCTCCTGTTTAATGTTATCTTGAGCTAAAGAAATTTCTCTTTCTACACGAATTCTCCAGTCTTTTACTGATTCTTCGGTGTTTCGTCTAACCATGTGATTGTGTGAGGTTGAATGATTAGCAATCGTTACGCCGTTTTTTGACATCTCGCGTAACTGATCCCAAGTGACGAATAATTTCCCTTTGCCAACTGAATCCGTATTCACAAAAAAAGTGAATGGCCAATTGCGTTTTTTTAGAATGGGATAAGCGGACTCATAAACATCTCTGTAAGCATCATCAAACGTAATGGCGACAGTTTTATCGGGCAGGGGTTTGTTTTGACGAATGAGCTCCACCAATTCGATTAGTGGTATGACTGTAAACTCATTGGTTTCAAGATAGTTCAAATGTGCTTCGAAATCTTCGGGGCTAATGCTGGTGGATTTTGGGGTGGTATTACTAACATGGTGATAAATTAACACGACAGCTGCGTTAGTCGATTCGCAAATAAATATTAGGATTAGCAAAAAATAAAGAATAATTGTTTTCATTAATATACGCAGAAAAATAAAAGTGTTGTGGGCCAGTGTTACAAAACGAAAGAAAATAAATGCTTTAAATAAAAACGGCGCCCTCAGGCGCCGTTTTTAGTGGAGGGTAAGAATTACCACTCACAACCCATAGCTTGCATAGCTGCTTTTGAGTTTTCAGTTGCCATTTTGCAACCTTCAGCCAATGAAGAACGAGCTTCTGCTGGAACTTGTTTCCAACCAGAGACCATTTGATCAAGAGCTTGTTGGTAAGCTGCTTGGCCTTCGGCTGGCAACTTGGTCATACAAGCTTTGTATTTGCTGATGTAAGAATCACATTCGGCAACACCAACAGAGTCGGCATCAGCAACAGGAGCGGCTTCAGCAGGAGCAGCTTCTGGTGCAGCTTCAGCAGGAGCGGCTTCAGCAGGAGCAGCTTCAGGTGCAGCAGCAGCTTCAGAAGCAGCAGGTGCTGCAGTATCAGCAGGAGCGTCAGCTTTTTTGTCACAACCAGTAACGAGAACACCAGCGAGGATTAACAGTGCAATTTGCTTATACATTTTATAGGCCCTTAGTTTTGATTAATGTTTTAAGTCCATATCAATGCCCAAAGAAAATTGGGTATTGATAACCTGAGTTGAGAGCGCTCTCAAACCTCAAGTTCGGGCGATTATAGAGAACCTTTCTATTAAGTGCTATGAACTGGTTATGAAATTTCAGCTGCCATGATTTGTTAAGCTGTGATTCAGATAATTGATCCTGGCTTGTTCTGTCTATAGGATCAATCTGTTAATTATCTTGCGGTTGAATTTTGCGCCGCAGTCTTATCTGACAAGGTTCAATTGGAATCGCCCTATGAAAGTTATTTTAAGGCTAATGTGCTTGCCGATTATTTTAATCTCTGCTCAATTGATGGCTACGGAAAATAGACTTTGGTATTCAAAGTCTGCCGGTTTATGGGAAGAAGCCTTGCCTTTGGGTAATGGTCGTTTGGGTGCGATGGTTTACGGCGATGTGCTGAATGAAAATATTCAGTTAAATGAAAGCACCTTTTGGGCGGGTGGGCCGCATAACAATCTCAATCCCGCGGCGTTAAAGGCATTGCCTGAACTTCGCCGTTTGTTGGATGAGGGAGAATACCTCGCCGCTGAAAAACTCTCGGAGAAAACGATTGCTAGTCCCGGGCCAAATGGTATGCCCTATCAAACAGCCGGCAATTTACATCTGCAATTTCCAGGTCATGAAATTTATCAGGATTATTATCGCGATTTGAATCTGGATAATGCTGTCGCCACAACTCGTTATAAAGTGAAAAATGTAACCTATACCCGCGAAGTGTTTGCCTCATTCGTGGATCAAGTTATTGTGATTAAATTAACGGCCAGTAAAGTTGGCCAATTAAATTTTTCGGCAAAACTTTCACATCCAGCCAATATGAAGTTGTCTGTGCAAAAAAATACCTTGGTAATGCAAGGTGTCTCCAAGGATCATGAAGGCGTTAAAGGTCAGGTTAACATCACGTCACTTGCCAAAATAATCACTCAGGGTGGTAGTGTTAAAGCATCGGACAAAAATGTTTCAGTGGAAAACGCTGATTCAGCTTTGATTCTGATTTCAATGGCAACCAATTTTATTAATTATCATGATATCAGTGGTGATGCGGATCAGCGCGCGCAGAATTATCTGGACAAAGCAGAAATATTATTCGCGGCTGATTATGAACAACGCAAAAAAGTACACAGTGATTTTTACCGCCATTATTTTACTCGCGTGCAATTGGATTTGGGTGCGAATGATTTTGCCAAAGAACCTACGGATAAACGTATTCAATTGTTTTCAACCAGACACGATCCTCAGTTAGTGAGTTTGTATTTTCAATTCGGTCGATATTTATTAATTTCCTCATCACAACCGGGCGGTCAACCCGCTAACCTGCAGGGCATTTGGAATCATCGACAAGATCCTGCATGGGATAGCAAGTACACATTGAATATCAATGCAGAAATGAATTACTGGCCATCTGAGGTGACCAATCTCACTGAATTGAATGAACCTTTTATCAGCATGATTAAAGATCTTGCGCAAACTGGGCAGGAAAGCGCATCCAAAATGTACGGCGCTCGTGGTTGGATGGCGCATCACAATACCGATATTTGGCGAACCACTGGCGGTGTTGATTGGGCATGGTCAGCCTGGCCGACGAGCAATGCCTGGTTGAGTCAACATTTGTGGGAAAAATATTTATATTCCGGTGACAAACAATATCTTGCGAGTATTTATCCAATATTGAAATCGGCTTGTGCTTTTTACGAAGATTTTTTAGTGAAGGATTCAAAAACCGGTTGGCTGATAGTCACACCTTCCATGTCACCCGAAAATGCACCTAAAGCATCAGGAACGAAAATCGCTGCGGGAGTGACTATGGATAATCAATTAGTGTTTGATTTATTTTCCAACGGTATTAAAGCGGCGGAAATATTGAAGACTGATAAAAAATTGATTCCCGTTTGGAAAAATATTTTGCAACACTTACCACCCATGCAAATTGGTCAATATCACCAGCTTCAGGAGTGGATGCAGGATTGGGATGATCCACATGATAATCATCGGCATATTTCACATCTGTATGGGCTTTATCCCAGCAATCAAATATCACCATTACGCACACCGGATTTATTTTCGGCTGCGCGTGTGACTATGGAACAAAGGGGTGATCCTTCCACGGGTTGGTCGATGAATTGGAAAATTAATTTGTGGGCGCGGTTACTTGATGGTGATCGTGCATTGAAATTAATTCGAGAACAAATTAAACCGGCCGGATTGAAAGAAAATGATTTTACTCAAGCCGGTGGAACTTATCCCAATATGTTTGATGCGCATCCCCCTTTTCAAATTGATGGTAATTTTGGATTTACATCGGGGGTGGCGGAAATGTTGGCGCAAAGTCATGATGGTGCGGTGCATTTATTACCTGCATTGCCACAAGCCTGGCCGGAAGGTGAGGTAAAAGGTTTGGTGATGCGGGGTGGATTTGTGGTGGATATGCGTTGGTCAAAAGGGCGGGTGACTGAATTAACTGTTCATTCGCGCTTGGGGGGGAATTTACGTTTGAGGAGTTATTCGACTTTACCGTCTCCCCTTGGGTTTAAGGTTGTATTGGCTAAGGGTGATAATCCCAATCCCTTTTATTTACAGCCCAGCGTTAAGCCTGCAATTAATCATTCTCACAAGCAATTACCAAGATTATCTTTGGATGGCAGTCACTTGATAGATGTCAGTACTAGGGCGGGTCAAACCTATCACTGGCAGTAGATAGTTAATGTTTATCAGTCTTGGCGATCAAAACTTCTCTCCAGTGATTGCTCTTGGCTGGCTCGGTGTGTAAAATCCCGCCTCCCTCAAATTGGGGGAATTTATTTATGGTGCATTTGCGCCAAATATCATCCATCCCTAGGCAGGAATAACATGAAGACATACGTTGCCAAACCAGAAGCCGTAGTGCATGACTGGTACATAGTGGATGCGGCCAATAAAACCCTTGGTCGTTTATCTGCGGAGATCGCCTCGCGCTTGCGCGGCAAACATAAGCCTGAATTCACCCCACACGTTGATACTGGCGATTACATCGTCGTTATTAACGCTGCAAAAGTGCGTGTTACAGGCCGTAAAGCCACTGACAAGATGTATTACCATCACACCAATCATCCTGGTGGGATCAAGTCAATCAGCTTTGACAAGTTAATCCAAAAAGCGCCTGAGCGCACCATTGAAACTGCCGTTAAAGGTATGTTGCCAAAAGGTCCTTTGGGTTATGCCATGATCAAGAAGCTGAAAGTCTATGGCGGAAGCGAACATCCACACACTGCACAACAGCCTAAAGTGCTGGATATCTAAGGGGAATAAACATGTCTGCAACTCAATATTACGGTACTGGTCGTCGCAAGACCTCAACCGCTCGCGTGTTTATCACTCAAGGTACTGGCAAGATCAGCATTAACGATCGCACCATTGAAGAATATTTTGGTCGTCCGGTTGCACGTATGGTTGTTATGCAACCGTTGGAATTGGTCGATATGGTTGGCAAGTTTGATGTGACTGTCACCGTTACTGGTGGTGGTAGCTTTGGTCAAGCTGGTGCAATTCGCCACGGTTTGACTCGTGCATTGATGGAATATGATGAAGCTCTTCGTTCTGATTTGCGTAAAGCGGGTTACGTGACTCGCGACTCTCGCGAAGTTGAACGTAAGAAAGTTGGCTTGCGTAAAGCACGTAAGAGACCACAATACTCCAAACGTTAATCATTATTTTTGTGGATTTATTGTCCACCAATTGATGATTATCCAAAACGCTCAAGCATTAACTGGCTTGGGCGTTTTTTTATGTCTAAAATCTTAGGTTTATAACCCAGAGTAATTTGTGGTTATTCTTGTCAGCAAGGCGTGAATTCTTTACCATTGCCCGCCTTTTGTGGGACTCGCCAATATTATTAATGGTTTGCAGTTTTACGTGTAAAACGACAGATGGCAGCCAGCCTTTCAAGCTCTAGGGGAGAAAAACGTCATGAGTAATGACGCAGTAAATAAGACTCGCCGCAATCTCATCATTGGCACTTCAGTAGTGGGTGCAGTAGGTGCAGTGGGTGCAGCAGTACCGTTTGTTGGATCTTGGTATCCAAGTGCCAAGGCCAAGGCGGCCGGTGCTCCGGTGAAAGTGAATATCAGCAAAATTGAGCCCGGTGCGATGATCACCGTTGAGTGGCGAGGAAAGCCGGTTTACGTCGTAAGACGAACTCAGGCAGCATTGGATGGTTTGAAAAAGGTTGAGGGCTTGTTGAGTGATATTCAATCAGAAAAATCGACTCAACCTCAATATGCAAAAAATCCTGAGCGCGCCGTTAATAAAGAATTTGCGATTTTATTGGGTATTTGTACCCACTTGGGATGTGCGCCCATGTTTCGCCCAGAGGTAGGCGCAGCAGATTTGGGTGGCGATAAATGGCAGGGTGGTTTTTTCTGTCCGTGCCATGGCTCTAAGTACGACTTGGCTGGTCGGGTCTATTCTGGTATGCCCGCGCCATTAAACTTGGAAATTCCACCACATAAATACGAGAGCGAATTTGTCGTCGTAATCGGTGAGGAGCAAGAGGCCTAATATGAATTGGTTAACAGGTTTATGGCAGTGGGTTGACGATCGTCTTCCCGTTCAGCGCGCTTGGGATACTCACATGGGCAAGTATTATGCGCCCAAGAATTTCAATTTCTGGTACTTCTTTGGTGTTTTGTCATTAATGGTGTTGGTAAACCAGCTAGTGACTGGCATCTGGCTGACGATGTTTTATACCCCAACCGCTGAAGGGGCGTTTGCGTCAGTAGAGTACATAATGCGAGATGTCAGTTATGGCAATATCTTGCGTTACATGCACTCAACCGGTGCCTCTGCATTCTTTATTGTGGTTTATCTCCACATGTTCCGCGGCATGATGTACGGATCCTATAAAAAGCCACGTGAGCTGGTCTGGATTTTTGGCATGTTCATCTATTTGGCTTTGATGGCTGAAGCTTTTATGGGCTACGTCTTGCCTTGGGGGCAAATGTCTTACTGGGGTGCTCAGGTGATTGTGTCCTTGTTTGGTGCTATTCCCGTCGTAGGTGATGGATTGGTTGAGTGGATTCGCGGGGATTACCTGATTTCCGGTGCAACCTTAACCCGCTTTTTTGCGCTACATGTTGTCGCTTTGCCAATCGTATTGCTGGCGTTAGTGGTGCTGCATATCCTCGCTTTGCATGAAGTGGGTTCAAACAATCCTGATGGCGTTGAGATCAAAAAGACCAAAGATGAAAATGGAATCCCGTTGGATGGCGTTGCTTTCCATCCTTACTACACAGTCCATGATTTAATTGGTATCTGTGGTTTCCTGTTTGTCTTCTGTTATGTGTTGTTTTTTACTCCTGAAATGGGTGGCTTTTTTCTTGAGTTGGCAAACTTTGAAGAAGCGAACAACCTAAAGACTCCTACTCATATTGCCCCGGTTTGGTATTTCACCCCCTATTACGCAGTATTGCGGGCGGTGACGCTTGAGATTGATTTGGGTGTTTTCACCTTAACGGCGAAGTTCTTGGGTTTCTTGGCGATGGTAGCGGCGATTGTGATTCTGTTTTTCTTGCCATGGTTGGATCGTAGCAAGGTGAAATCTTTGCGTTATCGCGGACAAATTACTCGTCTGATGTTGTTGGCTTTTGCATCCATGTTCGTGATTTTGGGTTATTTGGGAGTTAAAGCACCCACAGAAGGCAGAACCTTCTTGTCGCAAATTGCCACCACATTCTACTTTGCTTATTTCGTGACTATGCCTGTCTGGACAAATCCCGATAAGTCCAAAGCCAAGTCACTGACCTCCTGGATTTTGTGTGGTGTCTTTGCTGTTATTTTTGCCGCATTTGCAATCAATTATACGTTTGGCGAGAAGTATTCTGAGTCACACATTCCAGTGCTGATCACGAGCTTGAGTGTATTGTTGGCGATTATTTTCGCTGCGTTGCCGGTTATGGCATCGCGTGATGATGATGGTACTGAGCCCACCCGTACTCAAGCAAAAGGTTTACCCGCGTATCTTGTGTTGGCTGGTGTTGCCTTCTTTGCTTTGTTGGCGGTAATTCCAATTAAGGCTGTTGCCAGTGAAAGCGCTTTTAGTTGTGGTGCTATTCCTTGTGATGCCATGGAACCTGATTTGGCTGACAAGCCTTCACTGCAACGTGGTGCCAAATATTTTGTGAACTACTGTATGGGATGTCACTCAGCAAAATATTCTCGGTTTGAGCGGGTTGCAGATGATCTGGAAATACCGCATGAATTGATGGAAGGTAATTTGGTTCAGGGTGGTCAGCGTATTGGTCAGTTGATGGAGATATCCATGAAGCCCCAACAAGCCAAAGTCTGGTTTGGTGTGACGCCGCCTGATCTTTCATTGGTTGCACGTTCTCGTTCACCTGAGTGGATTTACACCTATCTGCGTAACTTCTACCAAGATGACACGCGTCCTTGGGGTGTGAATAATCGTGTTTTCCCAAATGTGGGTATGCCACATGCTTTGATTGGGCCGCAAGGCTTGTTGGAGTGTGGTGCAGGTCCCAAGTTTAATCATGATGGTAGTGTTGAGCGTGATCAAACCGGGCAGCCAGTACTGGATGAGCATTGTGGCGGATTACATGAAGGTAAAGTTAAAGGCAGTATGACAACAGCTGAGTTTGATGAGGCTGTATATGATCTGACTAACTTTTTGGCTTATGTCGCTGAACCTGCTGCATTGCAACGCAAACAAACCGGTAAATGGGTCTTGGGATTCCTGGTGATTCTTTCCATATTTGCCTATTTTCTGAATCGTGAATTTTGGAAGGATGTTCACTAAAACCCATCGAAACTCTTTTCTATGATTGAGTTTCTGTTAGTCTGGCGGGCGGCTTAGGTCGCCCGTTTTGTTTTGGCTGTTTATTGATTCCATGTATGCCGGAATACTCCTATGACAATGACTTCAACACGTCCCTACATGCTTCGTGCTATTTACGAATGGTTAGTTGATAACGCCTGTACTCCGCAAATTTTGGTTGATGCACATGTTCCAGGTACACAAGTTCCGCAGCAGTATCTGGATAAGCATGGTCATATTCTATTAAACATCTCGCCTACTGCAGTGCAAGATTTCTGTATGGATCTTACTGCTGTCTCTTTCAACGCTCGATTTGGTGGCGTTCCTCATCGTTTATATATTCCGTGCTCGGCTATTCAAGGTATTTACGCTCGCGAAAATGGTCAGGGCATGATGTTTGGGCCAGAATCCATGGAGCCACCAGAGCCGCCTGTAGCTCCGCCACCCGTCACTACATCTTCTGATAAAAATGTTACTAGCTTGAAACGTCCCGGATTGCGGGTTGTGAAATAAGGCTCTAAAAAATTAGATGACCGATTAACGACAAAATGATGACAATTTTATGTTTGTCATCAGAGTGTCATATTTGTTTTGTAAATTGAGTCTATCGAAAACGCCTACGGTTTCGACATTTCCTTTATTTATCACAAATTGGAGCGCTCTATGAACGCTATGAAAATTATCAAAAACCTGGTGTTGGCAGGTTCTATGGTTTGTGTTGCCGCAGTACAAGCAGCGGTTGATGCCAACTTACCTGAATATAAAGTTACCAGTGGTGTATCCGGCAATGTGAACTCAATCGGTTCAGATACCCTCAACAACCTCATGACGTTATGGGCAGAAGATTTCAAAAAACTTTACCCTAATGTGAATATTCAAATTCAAGGCGCAGGTTCATCAACTGCACCACCAGCACTGACCGAAGGTACTTCTAATTTCGGGCCTATGAGTCGCGAAATGAAATCAGAAGAGATTCAAGCATTTGAAGCTAAGTTTGGTTACAAGCCGACAGCTGTGCCTGTTGCAATCGACGTGTTGGCTGTTTATGTGAACAAAGATAACCCAATCAAAGGTTTAAGCTTGCAACAAGTTGATGCGATTTTTTCAGCAACTCGCAAGTGTGGCGGTGAAAAAGATATAGTTCGCTGGGGCGATTTGGGCTTAACCGGTGCTTGGGCTAATCGTGATTTCACTGTATACAGCCGTAACGCGGTATCGGGAACCTACGGTTATTTCAAAGAAGTTGCTTTGTGTAAAGGTGATTTCAAATCCAGTATCAACGAACAACCAGGTTCTTCTGCGGTAGTTCAAGGTGTCACCAGTTCAATAAATGGTATTGGTTATTCAGGTATTGGATATGTGACTTCTGGTGTGCGTGCATTGCCTCTGTCGAAAAAGACGGACAGCCTTTTGTAACTGCTGAAGCTTCGCATGCATTGGATGGTACTTATCCGCTGTCTCGTGTCTTGTATGTTTATATCAACAAAAAGCCCAATCATCCTGTAGATAAGATGCAATTGGAGTTTTTGAAGATGGTTTTATCCAAACAAGGCCAAGAAACTGTGGTAAAAGATGGATACATTCCATTACCTGCCTCAATGGTAACTAAAGCCTTAGCTGATTTACAAAAATAAGACGTGAATTGGTTTAAAAAGGGCAAACGGATGTTTGCCCTTTTTATTCACAATAAAATCATTTCAGTAATGTGACAGTCAATTATTTGTAACAAAACTGTCATTTTCGGTTGTTAATATGCTCTCGCCAATTCGCATGACGGTAGAGAGTAATATGTCCAGTCCAATATCCAGCTCTGAAAAAATCACTAGTCCTCTACTTCCCAATCCTGCGCAACGGGCTAAATTGCGTCGTATTCGCTATTTTAAGGATCAATTTTCTCGCTACGGCATTATGGCAGCAGGTATGGCTGTTGTTTTTTCATTGGGGTTGATTTTTTCTACCTTTTCTCTGAAGTCGCGCCTTTATTGCGTGGTGCTTCAGTCGATGTGAAGCAAGATTATCAATTAGCGTCCAGCGTTCAGGACAAAGCAATTGCGCATGTCAATCTCGAGCGTTATGAAGAGATAGGTGCGGTTTATTATCAGCAAGGTGGGATAGATTTCTTTAATCTGGCTGATGGCGTATCACGACAATCCTATCAATTAGTGTTACCTGAAAATACCCGAGTGACAGCCTTTGCTAAAAGTATGGCCATGTACGGTGAAATGGCCTATGGCTTAAGTAATGGGCAATTTCAGGTTATTAAAACGGATTATCAAATCAGTTACCCTCAAGATAAACGCTATTTGACACCCAATATTCTTTATCCATTGGGGGAAGCTCCGATTCAATTGGATGAAAACAAGTCATCTATTTCCCAAATGGCGATTCAACAAACAGCCAATGGAATTATGGTGGCTGCCACTACTGCCGATAAACGCTTGTTGCTTGGAATATTTTCATCGTCGACCAATATCATTACGGGTGAAGCGACACTGGCACAGGAGATTTTTACGCTGCCTCCTCTGCCCAATGAACAAGTTGCCAGCAAAATTTTATTGGATGAAACCGGTCAGCACCTAATTGTCGCTACGGATAATTCTCAGATATTTTTGTACAAAATTATTAATCCCGCTTCTGCGCAGATCCAACCACCAATAGTTATAGAGCAAGGAAACATTACTGCGGTTGAATTTCTGGTGGGAACAGGCTCCATTATTGTCGGAACCGATAAAGGACATTTGTCGCAGTGGTTTTTAGTGCGTGATGACAACAATGTTTACGCATTGCAGCCGGTCAGAGAATTTAAATCTCTTTCGGGCGCTATCACACAAATAGTGCCTGAATATGCGCGTCGTGGTTTTTGGGCATTGGATAATCAGCAGAATGTGGGCATTTATTTTGCGACTTCCAATCGACAACTCTTTGAAGAAAAAATGCCACTAGCGGTAGACCAGATAGCGGTTTCACCTATCAACGGTAAAGCGCTGTTGCTTAATCACAATTTAGCAGTAACTGTTGCGGATGTTTGGAATAAACATCCTGAAGTTTCTTTCAGTTCTTTATGGGAAAAAGTCTGGTACGAAGGGCGTCAGCAACCAGAATATATTTGGCAAGCATCATCCGGTAGCGATAATTTTGAAGCCAAAATGAGTTTTGTCCCTTTATCTATCGGGACATTAAAAGCTGCATTTTTCGCGATATTGTTCGCAGTGCCATTGGGGGTCATGGGTGCAATTTATACGGCCTATTTCATGACGCCAAAATTACGCGGTATTGTTAAACCGACGATTGAAATTATGGCGGCATTACCAACAGTAATTCTTGGATTTTTAGCAGGGCTTTGGTTGGCACCCTTTATGGAAAATCATTTGCCAGCGGTCTTTAGTATTTTAATTTTGTTGCCTGTGGTTATGTTGGTGACAGGATTTATCTGGAGCAAGTTTCCGACATCTATTCGCACTCGAATTCCTGAGGGTTGGGAAGCGACTATAGTCGTGCTTCCGCTCATCTTATGTATCTATTTTTGTGTGACCTTAAGCCCTCTCACTGAAATTTGGTTTTTCAACGGCAGTATGCGCCAATGGTTTACCGATAACGGCATTAATTACGATCAACGTAATGCTCTTGTTGTTGGAGTGATTATGGGTTTTGCTGTAATTCCTACGATTTTTTCAATTGCAGAAGATGCTGTATTCAGTGTGCCGCGACATTTAACACAAGGTTCATTAGCTTTGGGTGCAACACCTTGGCAAACCATGGTGGGTGTGGTCTTACCAACAGCAAGCCCCGGAATTTTTTCGGCTGTGATGATGGGATTCGGTCGCGCTGTAGGCGAAACCATGATTGTATTAATGGCAACTGGAAATAGTCCGGTTGTGAATTTTAATATCTTTGAAGGTATGAGAACTTTATCGGCCAATATTGCGGTTGAATTACCGGAAACGGCTGTTGAGAGTACGCACTTCCGCGTTTTATTTTTAGCAGCACTTTTGTTATTGGCATTAACTTTTGTCGTGAATACACTGGCCGAAATTGTTCGGCAGAGTTTGCGGAAGAAATATAGCAATTTGTAAAATTTTCCGGAAGGATTGTGTAGGGGCGGCCCTCTGTGGCCGCCCAGGGCAGGCACGGGGGCCTGCCCCTACGAAATTCAATTTACTTTGATGAAAAAACTATGAAAAATTTATCCAAAAAACAAACATCCTGGTGGAAAAGTGGATTGCCTTGGGTCTGGCTCAATGGCGGTGCTGTAGCAGTATGTATGCTGATGGTATTGGGTTTGTTGGGATTAATTGCCTCGCGTGGATTTGGACATTTTTGGCCTGCCGATATTATGCAAACCAAAGTGACAGAAATGGATGGCAGTCAACAAATTATTATGGGTGAAGTCGTTCGTGCAGAAACTATTCCTGCGTCGGTTGCGCGGGATTCCGGTTATGAAATTCCTGAAGAACAATTATTGGTAACTCGTCATCTATTTAAATTGGGCAATCGCGATGTGACTGGACGCGATTTCGTTTGGTATTTGGAAAATGGTATGGATGAATGGACTTATCCAGAAGATGCGATTGTGATTGAGCGACGTGAATGGGGAAATTTTTATGGATACCCTGTCGCTATTCGTGAACAAGATAAAGTGGTCGCTGAATTATTGGATGAAAATTTTTGGGAAGAAATGCAATCCAGACTAGAGCGTGCATTGATGCTGCACCATCAGGTTGAGGTTATAGAAAAAAGTCGCATAGGCGCTATCAATAATGCGATGGAAGAATTGCGATTGGAGCGTCGTCGATTGGAATTGTCGGGCGCCACGGCTGAAGTGCTTTCATTAGCGGATGCGAACATCAGTGAGCGGCGTGCAGCACTGGAAGCAGAATATTCGGTTATAAAACAAGAGCGTGATGATTTGTTGCAACAAGCTACACGCGATAAATTAGTTGCCAAAACCGCCGATGGTAAAGAACTGGTGATGAGTTTTGATCATCTGGTGCGAATTACGCCATCCAATCAATTGAGCCTTGTTGAAAAAACGGTAAGTTATTTCCAATATTTCTGGGCATTTATGACCGATGAGCCACGTGAAGCCAATACTGAAGGAGGTATTTTCCCCGCGATTTTTGGTACTGTCACAATGGTTATTGTTATGTCCATTATTGTGACGCCCTTTGGTGTATTGGCCGCGATTTATTTGCGGGAATATGCAAAACAAGGCGTGATGTTAAAAATTATCCGTATTTCTGTTTATAACCTCGC
Source organism: Cellvibrio sp. (assembly GCA_016712405.1). Classification (GTDB taxonomy): domain Bacteria; phylum Pseudomonadota; class Gammaproteobacteria; order Pseudomonadales; family Cellvibrionaceae; genus Cellvibrio. The sequence goes on from JADJRD010000003.1 coordinate 274,376, forward strand.
CGGTGTACCTTCAATTGTTTACGGTGTGTTTGGTTTAGGATTTTTTGTCTATACCCTGGGCGGAAATTTGGATGAATTATTTTATGCGGAATCATTGCCCTCGCCGACATTTGGTACGCCTGGATTATTTTGGGCATCTTTAACATTGGCGCTCTTAACCTTGCCAATCGTGATTGTATCGACTGAAGAAGGCTTATCCCGAATCCCCAGTACAATTCGTCAAGGTAGTTTGGCATTAGGTGCAACCAAATCTGAAACCTTGTGGAAAGTGGTAGTGCCTTTGGCAACCCCTGCGATGATGACAGGTTTGATTTTGGCTATCGCGCGAGCAGCAGGTGAAGTCGCACCTTTGATGTTAGTGGGTGTGGTTAAGCTTGCGCCTTCATTGCCGATTGATGGTGTCTATCCTTATTTGCATCTCGATCAAAAAATTATGCATTTGGGTTTTCATATTTATGATGTGGGTTTCCAAAGCCCTAACGTAGAGGCCGCGCGATCGTTGGTTTATGCTACGTCTTTGGTGTTGGTGTTATTGATTATCGCGTTGAATATTACTGCCATTCGCATACGTAATAATTTGCGCGAAAAATATCGAAGCGCATCGGATTAATGAATTTTTTATGACACAGGCTCCTATTATGACAAGCTCGTCTAACCTTGAAAGTACAAAACTTGAAGTCAAGTCGCTGAATTTATATTACGGTGAAAAACGTGCATTGAATAACGTCAGTATGGTAATTCCCGAGAAAAAAGTGACTGCGTTTATTGGTCCGTCCGGGTGTGGTAAGTCGACTTTATTGCGATGCTTTAATCGAATGAATGATTTAGTTGATGGTTGCAGAATAGAAGGTGAAATTCTGTTGGATGGTAGCAACATCTATGACAAAAAAGTGGATGTTGCTGAATTGCGTCGACAAGTCGGTATGGTATTTCAAAAACCCAATCCCTTTCCGAAAACTATTTACGAAAATGTGGCTTATGGTTTGCGATTACAGGGCGTCAAGTCAAAGCGGGTTCTTGATGAGGTCGTTGAGAAATCTTTAAAAGGTGCTGCGCTCTGGGAAGAAGTAAAAGACCGTTTGCATGATAATGCTTTCGGTTTGTCAGGTGGGCAACAGCAGAGGTTAGTGATTGCGCGTGCTATTGCGATAGAGCCAGAAGTGATTTTGCTGGATGAACCTGCATCGGCACTTGATCCTATTTCAACCTTAAAAATTGAAGAGTTGATCAACGAATTAAAACACCAATACACTATTGTGATAGTTACTCACAATATGCAGCAAGCAGCGCGTGTGTCTGATTACACAGCGTTTATGTATATGGGTGATTTAATTGAACATGATTTAACGGATAAGTTGTTTACTAATCCGGGTAAGAAACAAACAGAAGATTACATTACTGGCCGTTACGGTTAAGACAGAGGCGCATCATGGTTATGGATATTACAAGTCATACACACCACATTTCCCAGCAATACAATATTGAACTGGAGGCGATTCGCACACATTTATCTGAAATGGGAGGTATGGCGCAACGACAAGTCAATGATGCTATCCAAGCATTAATTGATGCTGATGTCGAACGTGCTGAGCAAGTTGTTCGTGCAGATTCCAGTGTTAATTCAATGGAAATGTCGATTGATGAAGAATGTGTTCGCATTTTAGCGCGTCGACAACCAGCAGCGAGTGATTTGCGTTTGGTTATTGCAGTGACTAAAGCGATCACAGATCTTGAGCGTGTAGGTGATGAAGCGGCAAAAATTGCACGTTTGGCAATTTTACAAAACCAAGATGGATTGGCACCTCGAGGTTATATAGAGGTTCGTCATATTGGTGAATTGGTTTCGCGAATGTTGCAAGATGCCTTGGATGCATTTGCCAGAATGGATGCTGAATTAGCTGTCGCAGTAGTACATGCTGATCGCACTGTGGATATGGAATACGGCACGGCTATGCGTGAATTAATGACATTTATGATGGAAGATCCACGTAGTATTAGTCGAGTATTAAATATTATGTGGTGTTTGCGTGCGCTGGAAAGAATTGGCGATCACTCACGCAACCTTGCGCAATATGTTATTTATTTGGTTAATGGGCATGATGTCAGGCATTCGAGTTTGGATGCGATAGAAGAGTCAGTGCATCCAAAAGGTTAATTGAACTAATGGGGTATTAACGCAAGTTTCTTTTTTCCAAATAGCGTTCGATTGCTCTTGTTGCAGCTAAAAAGCCAAAGGTTCCAGTGACCATCACACTGGAACCAAATCCACCCGCACAGTCTAATTTAACTCCCTCTTGTAAAAATTGTTTGCTCATGCAGACACTGCCATCCGGTTTTGGATAAATCATTTGTTCGGTTGAATAAACCGCATCAACGCGAAATTTACGATTGGTGTCACGTGCAAAATTAAAGTGGCGATAGAGTTGTGTGCGAATTTTCGCGAGCATAGGATCATTTTCGGTGTGTCCCAAGTCTGCTACTTTAATTTTTTGTGGATCGGTTTTGCCGCCTGAAGAACCTATGGTGATTAATCTGACTTTAATTGCCAAGCAATAAGAAATCAGGCGTGCTTTTATGTGTGCTGCATCTATCGCATCAATAACGACATGGTGTTGTGATCCGATTAACTGCGTCATATTTTTTTCATCTAAAAAATCTTCTACTGATTCGACGGTTATGTCTGGATTAATATCTTTCAATCGTTCAGTAATAATCTGATTTTTAGATTTTCCAATCGTGGATTGCAATGCATGCAGTTGTCGGTTGGTATTAGTGGTGCAGACTTCATCCATTTCAATGAGTGTAATTTTTCCGATACCGGAACGAGCAAGCGCTTCTGCAACCCAGGTGCCTACACCACCTAGTCCAATGAGTACAAAATGCGCTTGAGATAAGGCGATCAAAGATTCTTGCCCGTAAAGTCTGGCGATACCGCCAAAACGTTGTTGATAAGCTGCTGATAATTCTGTTGGCATTTCAGGTAATCCACTCATGTTTAATTTGATCAATATCGTTTTTTATCCAATCAATCAGCAAGCGTGTGCGTGCCGGTAAGAGGCGAGATTCTGGATATAAAAGATGTAAAGCTTTTGCAGGTGTTTCGAACTCATTCAATACAATTTTTAGTTGCCCGGATTTTATCAAAGGTAAGACTTGATAAATAATAAAACTGCCTAACCCCATTCCTTGTTTACAGGCTTCAATTAAGCATGAGAGTTGATTGGACATAAAGTTACCCTCAACTGTTTGTGAAAAGGTTTTTTGATTGAAGTGAAAGTGCCATTGTTGATTATGTGAATTAGTAAATACCAAACACTTATGCGATTTCACATCTTCAGGTTGCTGGGTGGTGCCATGTCTCTCAAGATATTCTGGCGAAGCGACTATCACCCGGCGGATTTTTGCCATTTCTTGTGCGACTAAACTGGAATCTTCCATGGCGCCAATACGAATGCCTAAATCAAACCCTTCATCAATAATATTTACCAATCTATCCAATAATTGAATATCGATTTTGACCTTGGGGTATCGCTGGATAAAACGCATGATCGATGGGCAGATAATTTGCTCACCAAAGAGAACGGGTGCGGTGATTAAGATTTTTCCCTCTGGTTCGGTTTGCGCTTGATGTAATTCGTATTCGGCGTCCAGCAAGCCTGCTAACAGTTTTTGACACTGTCCTAAATAAGATTTTCCTTGATCGGTCAGTGCAATCTTACGTGTGGTGCGATTAAACAATCGTACCTTGAGCAGGTTCTCCAAATCCGCCAATTGTCTAACAACACTGGGCAGGGAAGTGTGAAGTTTGTCTGCTGCGGCAGTGAGGCTGCCTGTTTCAGCAATAGTGACAAAGGTACTAATGGCTTTTAGCTTGTCCATATTTATTCCGTTATTCGGAGTAGTGAAGTCAATTATTGAGTATTTATTCAGGAATATAAAGTGGTGAGAATGGCAAACACCAACATCTTTAGCGAGGAAATTTTTATGACATCACAAGACCCCATTGAGCTCTTTACTTATCAATATTCCGGTCATTGTCACCGAGTTGAGTGGTTTCTCAATATTCTGAAATTACCTTATCGAAAAATTGATGTGAATTTACGAGCAGGAGAACAAAAAACGCCTGAGTTTTTACAAAAGAATCCGTTTGGGCAGGTACCGGTTATTAAAGATGGCAGCCAATTCATTGGCGATTCCAATGCGATTTTGGTTTATCTCGCCCAGCGTTATGCACCAGAGTGGATTCCCGCAAGCCCCGAAAAAGCGGCTGATTTACAACGATGTTTCAGTGTGTCCGCAGGCTTGGTGGCTTATGGGCCTGCACATGCACGCGCGATTAAATTATTTTCGCGCCCCGATAATTGGGAAGTGGCGCAAGCAAGAAGCCATCAATTTTTCAAACAACTCGATCAGCATTTACAGCAGAACTTATTTCTATTGGGTTCTGAATTTAGTCTGGCGGATATTGCGAACTATGCGTACATACTGCTCGCTCCTGAAGGTGATGTTCAATTAGCTGCATATCCGAATATTGTTGCATGGTTGCGACGTTTGGAAACCACAACAGGATTTATTTCAATGCCATCATTTTCACCGGCTTAAATATCGTGGGACGTTTTCATTCAGGTGAGGTGTATATACAGCAACAATTCGCCATGGCGGAATCTATGGCAACTGTGGGTGAAAAGGTCATTCGAGACTTTATGCCCGGCCAGCATAGAGATTTTTTTGCTAGTTTACCGTTTGTATTAGTGGGATCTGTTGATCAAGAGTTGCAACCCGTTGCTTCAATACTCACCGGTGTTCCGGGTTTTATATCAACGCCAGATGAAAAAAGTATGCGAATAGGCGCACAGCCACTCCTGTTCGATCCTCTTGGTGAAAATTTGCAATTGAATTCGCCGCTGGCAATTTTGGGGATTCAGCCGCATACCAAAAGACGAAATCGAATGAATGGTTGGGTGATTGAAAAAAGTGATAAAGATTTTTTGCTAGAGGTTCAGCAAAGTTTTGGTAATTGTCCGAAATATATTGTTGAGCGCGAATTAATCTATTCGGCAGATGACAGTGAAATGCGAATGCATGAAGCGACAAGATTGTCCTTGGTGCAAATGAATTTAATTGCCGCTGCGGATACCTTCTTTATTGCCTCGTCACATCCTCATGCTTTGAATCCACAAAGTCCGGATCAAAGTGTTGATATTTCTCACCGGGGTGGATTACCGGGGTTTATTCATGTCACGGAAACTACTTTGAGGTTTCCTGATTTTCAAGGCAATTATTTTTTTAATAGCTTGGGTAATTTGCATTTGAATCCCAAAGCGGGATTGCTATTTTTTGATTTTCATCAGAAAAATATGTTGCAGCTAGAGGTAACAATTGAATGGAAGATGGCAGGCGCGTTAGAAAAAAACCAAGGGATACAAGCCTGGTGTGATTGCAAGCTGTTGCGCTCCCGTTTTTATCCGGAAGCATTATCTCTGGCTGTAGTGAAATAGAGTGGCTTAGGCGATTAAAGGCACAACAGTGCCATCAAATATAAAACTGCCATCAATACAATAATATTCCAATTGTGTTGCCAGCATTGGTTTTGCGTACATAAAGCCTTGCGCTTGATCACAGCCTTGAGTCAGTAACCAATCTGCTTGGCATTGATTTTCGACCCCCTCTGCAATAACAACCATTTGCATATTGTGTGCTAAACCTATGATGGTTTTGGCGATGGCAGCATCATTAACGTCATCGTGAATGTCGTGAATAAAGCTGCGGTCAATTTTTAATTTTTGGATGGGGAATCGTTGTAGGTAAGCTAGCGATGAATAGCCAGTGCCAAAATCATCAATTGCGATATGCATGCCCATCTCTTTTAATTGATTCATTTGATTAATGGTTTCGTTGGCATGTTCCATTGCGCAACTTTCGGTAATTTCCAGTTCAATATGCTCGGGGTGCAAATCCAAAGCGAATAAAATCATGGCAACTTTTTCTGGGAAATTTTTCTGTCTGAACTGGCGCGGTGATAAATTGATAGCCACTTTGCCAACCTGAATTCCACGAGTTAACCAATCTTTTTGTTGGCGACAAGCTTCGCGTAATACCCATTCACCCAAAGGAACGATCAAGCCGGTTTCTTCGGCAAGCGCAATAAAATGCGCAGGTGAAACCAAACCGCGATCGGGATGCTGCCAGCGGACTAAGGCTTCAACGCCGATCATTTTATTGGTGCGTAAATCCATTTGGGGCTGATAGTGAAGCACTAATTGATTGAGTTCAATTGCGCGTCGTAAATCGTTTTCCAATAATAAAAAATTTACCGCTGTCGCATTCATACCTTTGGTATAAAACTGACAATTATTTTTACCCGCCTCTTTGGCTTTATACATGGCGATATCAGCATTTTTTAACAATTCATCTGTGTCTTTTCCATCGTCAGGAAAAACGCTGACGCCAATACTGACTGTGGTGCTAATCGAGTGATTATTCACGTCAATGGGTGAAGCCAAGGTTGAGAGTAATTTGTTGGAAACTTGAAATACATCATTCATATCTTGAATGCCTTCAAGCACTATCACAAATTCATCACCACCCAAACGTGCCACTGTATCCATGTCGCGTACAGCTTCGTTTAATCGCATTGCAATAGCTTTTAGTAAAATATCGCCAGCATCATGCCCTAAGCTGTCGTTGATAATTTTGAATCGGTCTATGTCTAATAACATCAATGCAACTTTGCAATTGCTGCGGCGAGCTCTAGCCAGACCATGATAAATCCGATCATAAAATAATGAGCGATTAGGAAGTGCGGTGAGAGAATCATGAAATGCCATAAAGTTTAACCGCGATTGCTGTTCACGAAGTGCATGTTCTGCCATTTTACGCTCGGTAATATCAGTGCCAATAGTGCAAACACCCAAGGTTTCGTTATCTTGATTACGCAATGGGAATTTAGTGATGAGATAGCTGTGTAGGCTCCCATCTTTGTGCATTAAATCCAGCTCTAGCTCGTAAGTTTGTTGTTTGTGTTGGGCGGCAAGATCAATATCCCACATGGACTGGGCAATATCTTGGGGGTAGACATCAAAGACATTTTTACCAATAAATCCACCTTCATCGATATTGGCCAGATATCGGAAATGATCACTGGCAAGAATGACATTACCATTGAGATCTTTGACGGAAATGAGTGTGGGGGAATATCGAAGAATGGCATTTAGATAGGTTTCGCTAATGCCTAATGCCTGTTCGGCTTCTTGAAACTGCTTGGTGTATTCTTCAATCAGGTCTGTCATTTGGCTGTTTTGTTGAAAATCAGCATGAGACAAAAGCTGTCGAAATTGTTTAAGTAGATCGGTAGCAGACGGATTCATCTGCCGATTATTTTTATAATGCATAGTCGCTCAACTTTGGTAACTTCCCCTCGAAAGGAGAATCACTGACAACGTTTTTTAAAAACAGTGAAAACCTGAGCGGCATCCAGCCAGTCTTATATTTTTTTTGCATCATAATGAAATAAATCTGCTGTGTCTGTAATAAAAAACGGTCTTTTACGACTTTTTAGGTAAATTGAGGTCATATCTTCAGGTTTTAGATAAAGCCCAGAGTCTCATATTGTAATAATGAATTATGTGCCAGCTAATGTCTATGCTTGAATTTATAAGTTGCCTCTTGGCTGGATAATCCGTTCTATTCATCTACATTTATTAGAAGTTTCTGTTTAGTTGTGGTTTTCATGTGGGGGCGCTATGCGCAACACGGTTCCCTTTATCGGTGAAGGGCAAATATCTCGCGAAGATTCCGAGCAATCAGCGCGAAAACGTCAATCAGGCAAACTGATCGATGAGGTTATTGCAGATGCTTCCGCTGAAAGCAGTTGGGATGATGTTGTGCCTGAAACCTGGAGTGGTAACCGTTCCAAAGCCTTGCGTCCTTCACCGGGTGTGCGTAAACCGATTGTACCGCAGTCCTTGGGTAAGCAATTGGTTCAGGGTGCGAATAAGACCAGTGCCAAAGTCCCCATCTATGCTCCCGATAATTATTTAACTTCCGGTAAGGCGCTGGATGCTTTTGTCGATTGGGTGCCCATAAATAGCGGGCATGGGCTGCGAATCAATATGACGGGGTGTATAGCTAACAATCTGCGTAGCGAGTGGAAAAGGCTATTGGATGAGACAGCAACCAGTAACGCCAGTGAGTTTGAATTTAATTTGACCGCGACTCCCATACTCACTATGACCGGTCTGGGTATGCTACTGCTGTTCAAGGAGCGAAAATCCTTGACCAATATAGATGCTATTAAACTCTGTAATTGCAACGAGGATGTCTGGCAGCTACTCAATTGGACAGGTATGGAAAAGTTTTTTGTGATTAAAAAGGGCGGTAATTTCTAATTTTTTATTGGGTAGGCAGTGAAAGCCTGCTCAAGTAAACTGTCGGCCTCACTTCAACCTCGTCCTTGCTCATGTCCAATCCTGATTTAAAGATCACTGAAATTTTCTACTCCTTACAAGGTGAAGCCAATACGATCGGCTTGCCTACAGTATTTGTGCGTTTAACGGGTTGTCCCTTACGTTGCGGATATTGCGACTCCGAATACGCTTTTTATGGTGGTGAGCGTATGTCGATTGAAGCAATACTCGACAAGGTGGCCGCTTATCAACCGCGGTATGTGTGTGTAACCGGTGGTGAGCCGCTTGCGCAACGTGAGTGCCTGAATCTATTGGTTGCACTTTGTGATGCGGGTTATCACGTTTCTTTGGAAACCAGTGGTGCCATGCCTATTGAACAGGTCGACAGTCGCGTAAGTCGAGTGATGGATTTGAAAACACCAGGCTCTGGTGAGGTGGGGCGTAATCTCTGGGATAACCTGCAACATTTGAAGCAGCATGATCAAATTAAATTTGTGATTTGTGATCGTGCCGATTATGAGTGGGCCAGGTTTGAGATGGATAAACACCAGCTTGCATCCAAAGTGAACGACATATTGTTTTCGCCCAGTTTCAGCCAACTAAAACCGCTGGATTTGGCTGAGTGGATTTTGGCAGATAATTTACCAGTTCGTTTTCAATTGCAGTTGCATAAACTCTTGTGGAATGACGTACCGGGCCATTAAATTTTTGTATTTTTTGTGAAGAGATTTTTCATGCGATCAACCCAACCTAAAGCGGTAGTATTAATTTCTGGCGGTTTGGATTCCACAACGGTTTTAGCGATTGCCAAGAGTCAAGGTTATGACTGTTATACCTTGAGCTTTGATTATGGTCAGCGACATAAAGCAGAATTATTGGCTGCAGAGCGCACGGCTAAATCACTCGGCAGTTCACAGCATAAAGTTATCAAGTTGGATCTGCGTAGTATTGGAGGTTCCGCGTTAACGGATGATCATATCGATGTGCCTGAAGAAGAAACGCAAGGGATTCCTGTGACCTATGTTCCGGCGCGCAACACGATTTTTTTATCCATCGCTTTGGGTTGGGCTGAAGTATTGCAAGCGCAATATATTTTTGTGGGCGTTAACGCAGTGGATTATTCCGGGTACCCGGATTGTCGTCCTGAATATATTCAAGCTTTTGAACAAATGGCCAATTTGGCAACCAAGGCCGGAGTCGAAGGAAAAAAATTATCGGTGCAAACACCGCTCATGAAACTCAGTAAGTCCGATATTGTTCGATGGGGATTGGAACTGGGTGTTGATTACAGTTTGACGGTGTCTTGTTATCAGGCGGATGATCAAGGTCGAGCTTGCGGTAGATGTGATTCATGCCGTTTGCGAAAACAAGGTTTTTTGCAGGCGGATGTGAATGATCCGACGATTTACAAATCCTGCTGAGATTGGTTAACAGCCCTATTGAGGTTTGTTATTAAGGATGTTGAGTTGTTGTTCAAATACATCAATCGGTGCGGGTTTGCCGAAATAATATCCTTGGAATTTTTTGCAGCCGTTTTCCAATAAATAATGTTTTTGTTCTTCGGTTTCTACGCCTTCAGCCAGTACCTCTAATTCCATGTTCTGTGCCATTGCAATAATCGTACGCACAATGACTCGATCATTGGGGTCGGTTGAAATATCACGAACAAAGGATTGATCAATTTTGAGTTGATCCAGAGGCAGCTTTTTTAAATAGGACAATGACGAATAACCAATACCAAAATCGTCCATTGCAAATTGCAGTTTGTTCGATTTAATGCTGTGCATTTTCTCAATGCTCTGTTCAATGTTTTGTAAAAGCGATCCTTCAGTCAGCTCCAGTGTTAATAAATGCGGATCAATATCCATCTCTTTTACGATGCTCAGCGTGTGCAGTACAAAATCTTTTTGATTAAATTGAACCGGGCTGACATTGACTGCTAACTTCAATGGTTCGAAGCCTTGCATAGATTTCCATTTCCGCAATTGTTTGCAAGCCATTATCAACACCTTTTGCCCTATGGCGATGATGAGACCGGTTTGTTCTGCAACGGGAATAAAATCAGCAGGTGATATCATGCCTTTGGTTGGGTGTATCCATCGAAGTAATAATTCAGCACCAATCGCTATGCCATTCTCATTGACCTGAATTTGATAATAAGGAACCAGTTGGTCGTCTTTTTCCAAGGCTTCGCGTAAATCATTTTCAATGGAGCTACGTGCTTCCATTTTCAATTGCATGGTGGGGTCAAAAAAACGAATGGCATTGCGTCCACTGTCTTTTGCTTGATACATGGCAAGATCGGCATGGCGCAATAAGTCTTCAATACTACGCTGCTTGCCCTGAAAAATACTGACGCCAATACTGATAGTGCAGTAGTGTACGGAGTTTTCAAGAGAGTAGGGAAGATTTACGAGCGAATGCAATTCTTCTGCACGTTTTTTAGCTTCGACGGCTGCAATCTCAGAGTCTCTTCCGAGATTCTCAAAAATGACAACAAATTCATCTCCACCCAATCGAGCTGCTAAATCGCTGCTGCGAATAATACTGCTGATTCGCTGAGATACTAACACTAACAACTGATCACCAATATGGTGACCACGCGAATCATTCAAAAATTTGAAATGATCAATGTCGATAAAAAGAATCGCGGAAAATTGCTGATTTCGCTCGCTGTGTGCGGCGATAATTTGCAAGCGTTCTTGTAGTAATCGTCGGTTAGGCAACTTGGTGAGCGGGTCGTAAAATGCAAGGTTAAATATTTTTTCCTGATCCTCCGCTTTACGAATTTCTCCGCCAATTCGATTGGCATAGATTTTTAGCAAAGATTGTAATTGCGATGTTATAGGAATGGGCTTGGTGCTGAGTGCGATTAATATCCCAATCGAACTTCCTTGAATATTTTGAATTGCTATGCCGATATAGCTTTCAATTTTTGCATGCTGCAGCATGGCATCTTGAGGATAAAGTTGTTGGACGTTTTGGGTAATAAAGCAAAATGAATTTTCCATCACATTATCACAAGGTGTGCCATCCAGCTTGTAGGTAAAATTGGGCTTTAATTGATTGTGAGAGAGATAGGTGTGAGTAGTGGCGGTCGATTGATCTTCATTCACCATGCTGATCATGACGTGATCAGCATCAAGAGCTTCGGCTAGAGAATTTAGCAGTGAAATAAAAAAATCCGAGGTGCTTGCTGAGTCAACAGCTGCAGATGCCAGCGCATGATTGAGATTTTCAAGTTCATTTTTATGGATCTCTTGATCTTGATGCAATTTTGACAGTTGATCACTGCGGTCAAGGATTTCACTGTGCGTCGCTGCGATCATCATGCTGAGTAATGTCATGGTGAAGATATAAATCCAAATAACCCAATAGCTGAGATGCAGATTTGAAAAAACAAATGGCCCCGTGCCCTGAGTTGTCGCCCAGATGGCAATAAAACTAAAACAAAGACTGCTGAGTCCGCCGCCCATTAAACCAAAAGAAAGTGTTGCCCATGTCACTGCTGCAAACGTAATAAAAACTATGGGCAGTGCGTTGCCACTGTCAAATTGATTTAAAGGAAAACAAATTAATCCCGTAATCATGATCAACATCGCAAAGACAAATATTTCAGTTGTGTCTTTGTTGAAAATTTTTAGGCTATTGATTGATAGGTTGGCTAAAAGGGGTGCAGCTAAAAAAACACCAAGGCTGTCGCCCATCCACCAGGCTGTAATTACTTTTAAATATTGATCGAAATGAAATCCGTGTTGAATGGCCAGTGCGCTGCCACCAATAACGGCGGGTATAGTCATGCTAAGTGCAGAAATGAAAACAAATTTGATTGCAGTATATTTGTGTAAACGATAGAGATTGCATTGCCAATATCGAAACAAAAGTAATGCGACAAATGGACCCAGGCTGTTACCTGCAGCGATGAACAGGTTTACCAAGGCGTTAGCATTTGTCAGCATATTAATGCTAAAGGCCGCTACAAAAATTCCTGGCAGTAATTTCCAGTCCCATCGGTAAAGTGCAGCGACCGCAATGCCGCTTGGTAACCAGAAAAGAGTGACTTGATCAGCCGAGAAGGGAACGCTGAGCCCGAGCCATGCGCCTAATATATAAAGGCAAAAAACCAACGCATTTTTGGCTACAAGATCCAAAGTCGGTGATGGTTTCGTGATCAAACTGATTTGATTTGGCATAAACAAACTGTCTTGGCGCAATATTTGGGTTTAAGCATAGAAGAAATTGGCTGATTTGGGTGCTTAGTTGATCACTGAAGAGCCTCTAGAAAAAATTCTTGTTTTTTCGAGTTAAAACAGTATCATACGCGCCTCGCGTTTGGGGTCGTTAGCTCAGTCGGTAGAGCAGTTGGCTTTTAACCAATTGGTCGCAGGTTCGAATCCCGCACGACCCACCACTTACGCATTGTTATATCCCCCCTTCAGGGTCGTTAGCTCAGTCGGTAGAGCAGTTGGCTTTTAACCAATTGGTCGCAGGTTCGAATCCCGCACGACCCACCATTTATTCCTTCTTCTGAGAATTTGCTTTTTAATCTCTCGGGCTACAACTGATAGAATCGCCTGATTCTTAAATGTTCGGTTTGTCTGCTGCTTCTCGTCTGCCAATATTTCTGTAGGGTTATCTATGTCTGCTTCCAATACTTCTCCTATGAGCGCTGTTCAAATCGAATCTCTGCAAGAGATTGTGAAACAGCATTTGGCTAAAATTTCTGTGAAAGCGGAAGCTAATCCTGAAGTTAATGCGTTTTATAAAGAAAAAATTCGACGCTTGCTCAAAGAGCACAACGCTGTATTGGTCGCGCACTATTACACAGATCCACTGGTGCAGGCATTGGCTGAAGAAACCGGCGGTTGTGTATCGGATTCATTGGAAATGGCGCGATTTGGCAAGAATCATTCGGCGGAAACCTTGATTGTCGCTGGTGTGAAATTTATGGGCGAGACAGCAAAAATCCTGACTCCGGAAAAGCGTGTGTTGATGCCCACTCTTGAAGCAACCTGCTCTTTGGATTTGGGGTGCCCTGCTGATCAATTCTCTGATTTTTGTGATGCCAATGCGGATCGTACTGTAGTGGTTTATGCCAACACATCAGCCGCTGTGAAAGCGCGTGCTGATTGGGTGGTGACCTCCAGTATTGCTCTTGATGTGGTGGATTATCTGGATAAACAAGGTAAAAAAATTCTTTGGGCGCCTGATAAACATTTGGGTTCTTATGTACAACAGAAAACCGGTGCGGATGTCTTGCTATGGGACGGTGCCTGCATTGTTCATGAAGAATTCAAAGCAAAAGGTGTTGAAGATTTAATGCGTCTTTATCCTGATTCAGCAGTCTTGGTTCACCCTGAATCACCCAAAGCTGTAGTGGATTTAGCTGATGTGGTGGGTTCAACCTCACAATTGATCAAAGCGGCACAAACACTCCCTAATAAAGAGTTTATTGTGGCAACCGATCAGGGCATTTTTTACAAAATGCAGCAGTTAAATCCTGACAAGGTTTTCCACATTGCTCCCACCGCTGGTAGTGGTGCAACCTGCCGTTCTTGTGCCAACTGCCCTTGGATGGCGATGAACTCACTGGAGGCGCTGGCTAATGTATTTGAACAAAAAGACAACGAAATTTTTGTTGATTCCGAATTGGGGCGTAAAGCGATGATTCCGTTGCAGCGCATGTTGGATTTTCGAAAAGCCCAATAACAATTAGGGTCCAGCGGATTGGTGAGGGTTATTCTGATGGCGGTTGTGGTGAATAGCCCTTGTCTGCCCATCCTGCACTCAGTACCATGTCGCCTCATTTTTAACTAATTTATTTTAACGTTCGCTGGAGTCGTCAATGATTCAAGGCAGTATGGTTGCCCTTATTACCCCGATGCATGCAGATGGTTCACTCGATTGGCCCGCGTTGCACAAGTTGGTGGATTGGCATTTACAAGAAGGTACTCACGCAATAGTGGCAGTGGGGACTACTGGTGAATCGGCAACTTTGAATGTTGATGAGCATTTGGCTGTGATCAAAGCTGTGGTTGACCAAGTGAATGGCCGTGTTCCGGTGATAGCGGGTACCGGTGCTAACTCGACATCAGAAGCTGTTGAATGGACTCAGGCAGCAAAAGATCGTGGCGCTGATGCGTGTTTATTAGTGACGCCTTATTACAACAAACCTACTCAGGAAGGTTTGTTTCTACATCATGAATTTATCGCCCGACAAGTGGCAATTCCCCAATATCTTTATAACGTTCCTGGTCGTACTGGTGTGGATATGAAGCCGGAAACGGCTTTACGCTTGGCGAAAGTCAAAAATATTGCAGGAATTAAAGAAGCAACAGGCGATTTGGAGCGGGCAAAACTACTTATAGATCAAGCGCCTGCGAGCTTTGCTGTTATCTCGGGTGATGATGCCACTGCAGTCGATTTAATTCTTTTAGGTGGCAAAGGGGATATTTCTGTCACTGCCAATGTCGTACCTGCGGCTATTGCACGTATGTGTGATTTGGCACTGGCGGGTAAGGTGGCGGAAGCAAGGGCGATCAATGATCAGCTTATGCCGTTACACACCGCCATGTTTGTTGAATCCAATCCAATTCCGGTGAAGTGGGCGGTTGAATATCTGGGTTTAATTGAATCGGGTATTCGTTTGCCACTGACACCTTTGGCTGAGTCTTTTCGAGCTCAAGTTCGAGCGGCGGTAGATGCAACAGGTTACGCGCACAAGCAGTCCATATAATCCTAATGAATGAGTGTTGAATATCAGAATGACAAGCATGAATAGAGCGCTACCCCGTGTAATTTTTTTCTTGGCCTTGTGTTTTTCCCAAACGGGTTGCGGTTGGTTTTTTGGTGAAAAAGGCGTATTTCGCGATAGAAGTAATGACTATCTGAAGGCAGAAAAAATACCACCATTAACACTGCCCGAAGGCAAAAAATCGGCCTCAATGGGTGATCTCTATCCAGTGCCGGTTATTTCCGCGACAGACTTTGGTTATGATCAGGGAATGGAATATGAAGTGCCTAGGCCTATGCCTTTATCCGCTAACTCCCGTGAAGATAAAGTACGAATTCAGCGAGTCGGTGGCGAAAGTTGGATTTTAATTGATGCTGCTCCGGGTGAACTCTGGCCTCGAATTCGTAACTTTTTAAATGTGAATGGATTAAATGCCAGCTACTCCAACATAGGTCAGGGTGTTATTGAAACCGAGTGGCTGCAATTCAAAACAGATCCAGAGCTGCAGCACACCTATCGTTTGCAAATTGATCAGGGCGTACAGCCGGAAACCAGTGA
Source organism: Cellvibrio sp. (assembly GCA_016712405.1). GTDB lineage: Bacteria > Pseudomonadota > Gammaproteobacteria > Pseudomonadales > Cellvibrionaceae > Cellvibrio. The sequence goes on from JADJRD010000003.1 coordinate 290,072, forward strand.
AATCCATATCACGCACTACAGTATTGTGGTGAGTGAAGCTTTGCCTGCAGATATTAATTGGCCGAAAAAATCGATTAATCCCGAACGTGAAAAATGGCTAATGGACGAGCTTGCAGCCACTTTGGCCAATGATTCTGCTGAAGGTGGTACATCACTTCTAGCCCAAAACATTGGTGGATCTGTCAAAGCGAATTTGGGTATGTTGCGTATTGAGCCCGTCCTTTTCATTCGTTTGGATAGAGTGCGCAGTTTGGCTACCTTGAGTTATGCCGCTAAAAAAGAGGGTTTTATTACCTTCGAATCTGATACTGACAATGGTCTTTATTACATTGGCTACAAAGACCCGAAAGATATGAAGCCGGGTTGGTTCAAGCGAGTGTTGCATTTACCGCACAATCCTAAGCTGCCAACAACAGAATACACCTTGGCACAATTGAAAGGTATTTTGCCGCAAGCAGAAGCTTTGGAAGGGGCGCCATTATCCAAGCGAAGTAAAGAAAAAATGCTGCCTGATGCAGAAGGTTATTTATTGATGGTCACGGGCGAGCAAAATAATTTTGTGGTGCGTATTCGTGACCCTTACGGGAAACGATTGAACCCAAAAGAAGCTCGTCAATTGTTGACTATATTGCGTAAAAAATCTCATCTGATGACATTGATCCGCTTTGCATCGCTAGGCAGTGGTAGCAGAGGTAATGCGACTTTGGTGGAATGGACGTCCGGAACCTTGATGATTGATTGTGGCTTTAGTCTCAAGGAAGCTGAGCAGCGATTACAGCGATTGGGAAAGTCACCAGAATCTCTTAAGGCGATTTTGGTGACTCATGAACATGGTGACCACATTAAAGGTGTGGCTGCCTTTTCAAGACGACATCAGATTCCTGTGTATATGACTCCGGGTACCTACAACAGTCGTGATTTGGGTGAGATCCCCTATCTTCAACTGATTCAAGGTTATGCTCCTTTTGAGATTGCGGGGTTACAGGTATTTCCCGTTGCTGTTCCTCATGATGCCCGCGAGCCTTCACAATTTGTGTTCGAACATCAAGGGAAACGCTTGGGCATACTCACTGACTTAGGTAGTATTACACCTCACGTTGAAGCCCATTATCAAAATTTGGATGCCATGGTTCTGGAAGCCAATCATGATCCCTTTATGTTGGCGTCTGGTTCCTATCCGCCTAGCTTGAAGCAGCGAGTTGGCGGTTCCTGGGGGCACTTGAGTAATCAACAAGCGGCCGGTTTTTTACAGCGAATCGATTGCGCAAGGTTGCAGCATTTGGTCGTGGCGCATATCAGTCAACAAAACAATCGACTCGATTTGGCGCAAGCAACCTTGTCACCCATGACGACCCAGGTAAAACAAATTACCTATGCCTGTCAGGATCAGGGATTTGATTGGTTAAGTGTTAATTGAATTTATTATTTGGATTTCATTTTTAGAGAGACAGTTTCATGCAAAAACTTGAACAACTTTATGCAGGCAAAGCTAAATCGATTTTCAAAACAGATGATCCCGATCATTTGATTATGCTCTTCCGCAACGATACCTCTGCCTTTGATGGCAAGCGAATTGAACAATTGGATCGCAAAGGGTTGGTGAACAACAAATTCAATGCCTTCATTATGGGTAAATTACAAGCAGCGGGGATTCCCACGCATTTTGTAAAATTATTATCCGACACTGAATCTCTCGTGAAAAAAATGGAGATGATTCCGGTGGAGTGTGTAGTGCGTAATCATGCGGCTGGTTCTCTTGTTCGTCGTTTAGGTGTGCAAGAAGGTTTGGCATTAACACCTCCCACGTTTGAATTGTTTTTAAAAAATGATGCCTTGGGTGATCCCATGGTGAATGAATCCCATGTGCAAGCTTTTGGTTGGGCGACACCTGAACAAATTGCTGCTATGAAAGCATTAACATTTAAAATTAATGATGTACTCAAGGCTTTGTTTGATGCAGGCAATATGATGCTGGTCGATTTCAAGGTGGAATTTGGTCTGCATAAAGGTCAGATTATTTTGGGTGATGAGTTCTCGCCAGATGGATGTCGCTTGTGGGATAAAGATACCCGCGAAAAACTGGATAAAGACCGCTTCCGTCAAAACTTGGGGAATGTGGTTGAATCCTACGAAATGGTAGGTCAGCGATTGGGTTTAACATTTTAATGAAAAGGGGCTGCGGCCCCTTTTTTATTGGCTATACTCAGATCACTTTATTCAGTTAATTTCTAGAACAATCAAGGAGTCCAGTGTGAAAGAACGCCGCAGCTACGAACGAACCTCAACCTCTTTCAGAGTGGAAATCACTCATCCCAGTTTTGGAACTATCGTGGGTTTTGCAAGAGACGTCTCCGATGGAGGAGCGCAAGTCCAGTTAGAGAATCAGGTTTTCCCACCTATTGGTACAGAAGTAACAGTGCGTTTTCGTAAAAATGCAGGCGCTGTTAACGTAGAGCCGGTGAATATGAAAGTCATGTACCAGATGAAAAATACCATTGGTTTAATGTTTGTAAAACGTTAGGTTTTGCAAACATTGCCTAACACAAATGTCGTTTTGTTGTCGCGTAGATTCGCTTCCAGTTGTTCCAGATTATCGCAATCTTTAATCGGATTATCAGAAAGATCAACTTGTCGCAGATGCAGCATATTTAGTAACGGCGCTACCTGCTGAATGTTGTTTTTTTGCAGCAAGAGAATTTCTAATCGTCCCAACCTGTTAAGGCCACTAATATCCTGAATCTGATTCTCGCTGAGATTCAACTCAGTCAGAGCAAAAAATTTATCCAATCCTTCCAAAGTTTTTATTCCAGCCTGAGCGCAATTTAAGCGAGTTAAGTCTTCAGCACGAGTGATATGTAAATCAATGATGGTTTGCGTTACACAATCGGCCAACGCTACATCCGCAATCTGATAATCCTTAAAAATTCCTGCGGGGGTATAAATCGTTTTGTCATTGACACTCAGTGAATAATTTTTGCAGCCAGATAAGAAAATAATGAAGCTCGCAAAACAGTAGAAAGAGATTTTTTGATACATTTGTGAAACCTGACTGGAGAAAAAAGGGTCTGACTTGTTAGACTCTGAGTTGAGTCGTTAGCGATACTAGCAGTTCAGCTGAAATTAATCAGTGAGTTGCATAATAATCCACTCCATCCATCACCACAGGAACACATCATGAAAGCATTACTGATTGCCTTCTTATCACTTTTCTTATTTGCATGTACGACGACAGACCCATTCACTGGGGAACAAAAAACCAGTAAAACCGCTAAAGGCGGTGGTATTGGTGCGATTGCAGGTGCCGTTATCGGGGCGGCCACAGGTGACAATGCCAAAGACCGTCGCGAGCGAGCATTAAAAGGCGCAGTCATCGGCGGTGCTACAGGTGCTGGTATTGGCAACTATATGGATCGTCAAGAAGCCAAATTGCGAAAAGAACTTCAGGGTACGGGTGTGCAAGTGAGGCGAGAGGGTAATAATCTCTATTTGGTGATGCCAGGTAATATTACTTTTTCATCGGGTAGTGCTGATATACGTGCAGACTTTTACGATGTGTTAATTTCTGTTTCTAAAGTCTTAAAAGAATTTAAAGATACCTCCATTCGAGTCAGTGGCCATACCGACTCAACCGGTGGCGACAAAATTAATATTCCGCTCAGTCAAGATCGTGCTGACAGTGTGGCTCGCTATTTAAGTTCGCAAAAAGTCAGCGGTGCGCGCATTCAATCTTATGGCTACGGTTCAAAATACCCAGTAGCCAGCAACTCTACTGAATCAGGTAAACAAGCCAACCGTCGTGTAGAGTTGGAATTGGTGCCTACAGAAGCCGAGTAATTGAGATTTACATACACCGTATTTTAACGCGGAGATCAATGGTGTCAGACTCCATTGATATTGATTTTTCGGTCGTTGATCTCCGCCGCGAATTCGCGGCGTCACTCTTAAATTGCCTTTAGGTCGTCCAGTCTTCTAAAGTTAAATCATCGATTCGTTTAAATTCTTTTGTATTATTTGTTACAAGTACTGCATCTATGCTTCTTGCGTGCGCTGCAATTAACATATCGTTACTACCTATTAGCAGGCCTTCCTTTTTCAAGCGAGATCGGATGACTCCATAATGTCGCGCCGCCTCTTCTCCCCAAGGGTCAACTAATAATTTTTGCAAAAACAAGTCAAGCTGATTGTATCTTTCTTCTTTTAAATGAATGTCTCCATTTTCTATACCGAAACAAAGCTCACCATAGGTAATTGAAGAAATACAAATATTTTTTATGGCTTTGAATTTTCTTTTCAATTTGTCGGAACGATTTTTCAATACGAAAATGCATGTATTAGTGTCAAGCATGTACATATCAAAATTCTCGCTCTTGCGTTTTCGGCTGCTCTCTATCCGCTAGAAAATTTTCATCAAACGCCGTTTTTTGATCGAAAAATAAATCCCAAGTTGCTTGCTTTGGTGAAATGACAATTCCATCACCTTGTTTTCTGACGAAAACCTCATCACATTCAAATCTAAATTCTTTAGGCAATCGAACGGCTTGGCTTCGCCCGTTCATAAATATTTTCGCTGTATGGTTCATTGCACACCTCTTTTGATATATACCTATAAGTATATACCTTTTTGGGTAGGTATCAATGTTTAGCAAAAGAGCAAAAAGGAGTAAAAAGGAGTAAAAAGGGTCGGAGCCCTTTATCGGTAGGGTTGCCGGTTTCCCAATTGGGTTGCGGCGATTGCCCTGGGCATCGAATACGAAAATACATGCATGCTAAATTTTTAGCACATAAAGCTTGCTTTATTATTTTAAGGTGCTAATTTATTAGCATGGTGCTAAAAAAGTAGCACATTCAACAGGAAACAAGGCTATGACTGATACCCCAAACAACCTTGACCTTCAGCTCAGTAAGCGTGAACGCCAGATTATGGATGCTCTGTTTGAAGCAGGTGAGCTTTCAGCGCAAGAGATCAAAACCGCTATTCCGGATGCCCCCAGTTATTCTGCTGTGCGTGCACTGCTCGCTAAATTGGTAGAGAAAGACATTGTTCAATTTAGGGATGATGCAGGGCGTTATATTTATTTTCCGGTGATCAAACAGGATGTTGCGCGTACATCAGCGCTGCAAAAAATAGTGAAGACATTTTTTGGTGGATCAGCGACTGCGGCAGTCAATGCATTATTGGGTATGCAAGATAAGCAATTAACCGCTGAAGAAATTGCCGAGTTACAAGCGGCAATTGAAAAAGCCAAAAAAGGCTAAGCGAGGCGACTATGAAAGGTCCGGATCTAATCAGCATACTTCTCGGTGGATTCATTAAACCACTGATGCTCATTGGTGTGATTGCATTCTTATTTCTGTTGTTGCGCAATCGCTCTGCGGCCTTGAAGCATTTTTGTTTGTTGATGGGAATGATCTCGCTTTTAATCTTGCCCGTTAGTGCTTACCTAATTCCGGATATGACCTGGGAATTTCCATTGAGTGATTTGATGTTTCAGTCCATGCCTTTTATATGGCAAGAATATTTACTCAAAACATCCCACATTCCAGTAGAACCATTGTGGTGGCAATCTATTCTGATGGTTTATTTATTGGTTTCTACGTCCATCATTTTTTATTTGATCATGTCGTTTATTCAACTTTGGAAAATTTATGCCAGAGCCAAGCCTGTTAAGGATATTGAAACAAGGGAATTGGTTAATGAAATTCGCGCACTCTTGGGTATCAAGCGCAGGATTAAGTTGGTATCCAGTCAAGAAATAGATTCGCCCTGCGTGTGGGGAATTATTCATCCGAGAGTTTTGATTCCTCAATCATCGCAAGAGTGGAGCTACGAACAAAAAGTCAGTGTCTTTATGCATGAGTTGGGGCATGTTCACCGATATGATGCCTTGAGTTTATTTATTGTCAAAATCAGCTGTGCCGTTTTTTGGTTTTTACCACCTGTTTGGTGGTTTGCAAAAAAAATGGCGAGAGATTCGGAAATGGCCTGTGATGATTTGATTTATCGTTTGCAGGATAAACAGGTGCAATATGCAGAACACTTATTGCAAATAGCTAATCATTCTACATCCGGTTCTGGGGTGGTGGTTTCTATGTCGGGGGATGGTATTGCTGGGCATTCTGAAATTTATCAAAGAATCATGGCGATTTTAGATAATAAGAAACCACGTCAAGCGGTCGAACCTGAATCAGTTCAGTATCCTTTAATCATTGGTTTGTTATTGGTGATCGCGTTGGGAACTTTGAATCATATTAGTTTGAATACTGTTATACAGTCTCATGAATCATCTTCTGTTTTTAACTGGTCTTGGGCAAAAATCACTGAGTCGAAAAATCAGAATGCCAATATTCTGGAAGCAGAAAACACTTTGTTGTCTGTCGATGAATTTCAATCTCAAGCAAAGCCTGTATTAATTACGGGTGATATGCCAGAGGTGGAAAAAGTAGAGTACGGTATCAGTGAAGAATATAAAGCTGATCTTGAAATTGATAAAAGTAGTTTTCAAAAGGAAGAGCTGATTGATTCAACAATTGCGTCAAAAAATAATTCTGTCTATCGCAGTTTGAAGGTTAGTCAGCCTTTATATCCAGATGCTGCATTGAAAAAAGGATTAACGGGTTTTGTCAAAATAACATTTGATCTTGATGCTGCCGGGGTGCCTATCAATATTCATATTACCGAATCCCAGCCCTCTGGCGTATTTGATGAATCCGTCATTCAATCAATAAAAAATTCCCGCTTTGAATGGTTGGAGAAAAATTATTCTCACTCCGCGATTCAACAACATTTCGTTTTTCAATTGGACACCCGTCGAAAGCGGTAACGCTTAACTCTCCCTGCCGTTAATTTTGCTGTGCCCTAGCCGGGTAGGGGATAGTGTTGCCTGGAAAATCTAAAACCCATTTTATAAAGGTGAAAATTATGAACAGCTCAGTCATCACAATGAATAATATTGATTCAATTGACATCAGTCATTTTGTGAAAAAAATGTTGGCGCTTTGTTTGGCGGTCGTGATGACCATGATGTTGTTTTACATGATGTATTTGTTAATTAAGAATGATTCAATTCCCGATGAACCAATAAAAACGCCTGAAATTCCTTCGACCCTTTACAAGGCGCCTGTCCCAGATCCAGTGCCACCAGAAGAGCAACCTTTAGTTAAGCCTGTAATACAGAATCCTCCACCAGTGACTTACGAGCCGCTCACCCCAACGGCAGTTGCGCCCAGTATTCCGGAACCTGGGTTGATAGGCCATAGACCGCCAATAGGAATCAATCCATTGGCAATTGATGCGCAACCTATGCCAATGGTCAGAGTGTCTCCTGCCTATCCTCAATCAGCGGTGGTGCGTCGAATAGAAGGTTTTGTTGATGTGGTGTTTGATGTGACCGAGACGGGTGCGGTAGAAAATATTCAAATCGTACATGCAGAGCCAGAAAAAATATTTAATTCGGCAGTGATGAAATCGGTATCGCGTTGGAAATATAGGCCAAAAATGGAAGAGGGTGTGGCGATGAAAATGTATGGGTTGCGAGAGAGAATTCGCTTTAATATGGAAAAATAATGTAGACTGACAAGAAATTTAAAACATTTGTTCGCTATGTTAAAAACCATTCTTGCCATTCTTGCCAATCAGCATTTTGATGTCGAAATCGCAAAAAAAATCGCATCTCAAATTGAGTGCGATTTTTTTATTGATCGAGCGCCAGAAAATTTGGATACGCATCCTTATGTGTTAATGGTGGATGGAAATAAAATCTATTTGCAGCAAACCGGTCGAAAAGCACCGGGGCCAATCTTTGCTGAATTCACTGAAGGTGCAGTAGATCATCGGCGAAAATTCGGCGGTGGAAAAGGTCAAATGATTGCCAAAGCCGTTGGTATTAAAGCGGGTGTATATCCCAATATTTTGGATGCAACCGCAGGCTTGGGTAAAGATAGTTTTGTCTTGGCTAGCTTGGGTTCTCAAGTCACTCTGCTAGAGCGCTCACCGATTGCGTATTGTTTATTGGAAAATGGATTGAATCGTGCAAGAGATTTTGCGCAAGAAAATGATCCTGAATTATTAACCGTCATCAATCGAATGCAACTAATTCAACAATCCAGTCACGATTATATAGCATCGCTAAAAACCGAAAACTTACCTGACGTTATTTATCTCGACCCCATGTTTCCCGAGCGCGAAAAATCCGCTGAGGTGAAAAAAGAAATGGCGGCATTTCATTCTTTGGTTGGTAAAGATGAAGACGCTGATTTGCTTTTACCTTTGGCTCTTGCGCATGTGAATTATCGCGTAGTGGTGAAGCGACCACGCAAAGCACCATTTTTAAATAATCAAACACCGTCATTTCAGTTAGAAGGAAAATCCAGTCGGTTTGATATCTATACGGTGAAGAAAATGCCGGAGAAGTTGACCCGCTCCTAGCCCCTCCCCAGGAAAGGGGAGGGTTAGGGTGGGGTCTTGTTAGCTGAAGAAATGAGTTTCAAATAATCTTCGAATAACGAATCAAATTATTCTGCGGTAAATATTCATCAAACACCATACAAATGCGGCGAATCAATAAGCGGCCAGCGTTTGTGACTTTAATGCCATCTGTTGATATTTCTACCAATCCATCGGTTTGCATGGCTTCAAGCTCTTTCAGTTGATATTTAAAATGCATCTTGGCATCTATACCAAATTGCTGTTTTAAATCTGAAAAATTCAGTTTCAATTGGCAAATTAATTGATTGATGACAAAACGCCTGAGCAAATCTTCTTCGTTTAACGTAAATCCTTTTGTAAAAGGCAATAAGCCAGCATCCAGTTTTAACTGGTAACTGTTTAAATCTTTTGCATTTTGAAAATAAATATTGTTGATCATGCTGATAGATGAAGCGCCCAGTGCTAGCAAGTCACAGTCGCCATGTGTTGAGTAGCCCTGAAAGTTGCGTTGCAATTTTCCAGCAGCCTGCGCTTTCACCAATTCGTCTTCGGGTTTGGCGAAATGATCCATGCCAATGTAGACATATCCAGCTGCTTCCAGTGCTTCGATAGATTGATGCAGTATTTCCAGTTTTTCTTCGGCCGCTGGTAGATCTTCTGTGTGAATTAATGCTTGGCTTTTAAAGAGGTGTGGCATGTGTGCATAGTTGAAAATCGATAAGCGATCAGGTGATAGATCAATAATTTTTTTCAGGGTTTCTTTAAAGCTATTTGCAGTTTGTAGTGGCAAACCATAAATTAAATCCATACTGATGGATCGATAATTCATATTGGTTAAAGCCTTGACCATGGTTTCGATTTCTTCATAGGAATTAAATCGATTTACAGCATGTTGAACTTTTCATCAAAGTCCTGCACTCCCATACTGACGCGATTAAAGCCCAGTTCTCGTAAATGTTGCATGGTATTTACGGATACTTTTCCCGGATGAATTTCAACAGAGAACTCACCGGTATTATCATCAGCCAACTGAAATAATCGACGCGTGGCGTTCATAAGCAGCGACATTTCATCATCACTAATAAAAGTAGGGGTGCCACCGCCCCAATGTAATTGCTGGACTTGTCTGTTTTTGTCAAACAGATCCGCATAAATTGCCAGTTCCTGAATCATGCGTTGAATATAAGGTAATGAACGTTGCTTATTATTCGTAACAATTTTATTGCAGCCGCAGTAATAACAAAGGCTTTCACAAAATGGGATGTGGAAATAAAGTGATAAGGGTTTTTGTTCGGAGTTGCTTCGGCTAATCGCATTCAGTAGATGCATTTCACTAAAGTGATCGCGAAATTGCGGTGCGGTGGGGTAGGATGTGTAACGCGGCCCTGCCATGTCATAACGATTAATCAGTTCCGGGTTCCAATCTAAGGGCTGTTGGAAAAGGGCCATGTAAAAATCCTGTCGGGGTAAAATCGTTGAGATTAATGGTAAAAATTTATCCTACATCCGGGTTTGATATTAATCAACTTAACGGAGGAGATCATTGTGGGTAATTTGGAAATTGAATTGTTGTGGGATCGAATCGCGGATGCTTTGGTTGATACGGGTTATATAGTGTTGGATGACATTGTGCCTGATGATCTTTTAAAGGGGCTTTTAGTCAGGCTGGGTCAATTGGAGTCTGACGGGATGAGGCCGGCTGGTGTTGGGCGTGGGCAGGCGTTTCATCAGGATCAACAGGTGAGGGGTGATCACATTTGTTGGTTATCGAATGATAATTTTGAAGAGCAAGCATATTTGTTGTGGATGGATAATTTGCGTCAAGGTTTAAATCAGCGATTGTTTATAGGGCTGCAGGATTATGAAAGCCATTTTGCGGTTTATCCCGCAGGTAGTTTCTATCAAAAACATCTGGATGCATTTCGTGACGCGGTAAATAGCCATCTTCCTCGTCGAAAAATTACAACGGTGTTTTATTTAAATGCAGACTGGTCATCAGAGTTGGCAGGTGAATTGATTATTTATGACGAGAAGGGCGAGTCCATTCTTGAAAAAATTTCACCTGTAGTAGGGCGATTGGTGATTTTTATGAGTGATAAATTCCCGCATGAAGTCAAAGCCTCGACACACAATCGTCGTAGTATTGCAGGATGGTTTCGTGGTTGTTGATAAATCTATTTGTGCTCAATAGGTTTACTAGAGTCGGAAATTTTCTCCCAAATAAACTGCTCTAACTTTGCTGTTGCTCAAAATCGTTTCGGAATTACCTTGAGCGATAATGTGCCCTTCGCTGACGATGTAAGCTGTTTCGCAAATATCGAGCGTTTCGCGAACATTGTGATCTGTAATCAATACACCAATGCCGCGTTCTTTGAGATGACGAACTATATCTTTAATATCGTTAACTGAAATGGGGTCAACGCCGGCAAAAGGTTCATCCAATAAAATAAATTTAGGATCGGTAGCCAGTGCGCGAGCGATTTCAACGCGTCGTCTTTCGCCACCTGACAATGCCATTCCCAAGCTATTGCGAATATGCGTGATATGAAATTCGTTGAGTAGTGATTCTTGTTTTTCAGTTCGTTGTTCTTTTGATAAATCTTTGCGGGTTTCCAAAATGGCCATAATGTTATCGGCGACGGACATTTTGCGAAAAATGGATGCTTCTTGAGGCAAATAACCGATTCCCGCGCGTGCGCGACCGTGAATAGGGAGAGAGGTAATATTTCGGTCGTCGATAAGTACTTGGCCGTTATCGGCTGGAACCAATCCTGCAATCATATAAAAACAGGTTGTTTTACCGGCGCCATTAGGGCCTAAAAGACCAACGATACTGCCGCTCTCAACTTCGATTGATACATCAATAACGACTTTACGGCTCTTGTAACTTTTAGCGAGATGTTGTGCTTTAAGAATTGACATAACTTAACGGGTTTCCGGATTTTTTTTCTTCGCAGGAATTAAAATTTCTACGCCTGAACTGCCTGTTTGTTCGATATTCCCAGAGGCTTTCATGATTTCTTTAATTAAATCGTAATCAATCGTTGCGCCGCTCATAATCGAACCATCTTGTTCTACGGATGCGTTTTCTTCCAGCACTAAATGTTCGGTTGCGGGTAGGTAGGTAATACTTTTAGCGGATGCGGTGATAATGCCTTTCTCAGCTTCGGGCTGTTGCTGAAATCGAGCGGGATTACCTAAGGCAATCATTTTTTCAATATCACCCTCTGCATTGCGATGAATTTTTAAATTCTCCGCCACTATGTTCAAAGAGCCTTGTTGAATATTCACATTTCCAGTGTAAGTCGCAACGCCTGTTTTATTGTCTATGGTGAGATTGTTGGCTCGGCCACGAATGGTTTCATACTTATCGTCAGGGAGTGCAGAAGCAGATCCTGTCAATAACACAAGACTTACTATGGCAGGTTTTAAAAAATGATTAACGACGGGGTTCATAAACAGCATCGACTTGAGAGTTAAGTTGTAATTGACTGGTTGATAAGTCGGCTTGCAGGCCAACTGCGTCAATTTGTGTTTGTTTTGCTGTTATCTTAACAGCTTTGTCAGTTTCAACGAATTGTTGTTCAGGTTTTACCATGAGCGATTCGGTGATGATTTCAATCAGCCCCTGCGTATCACTTTGTTGTGAGATCACCACTCGATTGAGTAATTGTATCTGTTCACCATTACGTTCACTGCGGCCTTCCGAGGCTTGAATATTCCAAGGGGCTTGTTCATCTCGATAAAAAGTTAATTGTGGATGTTCAATCGAGGTGTAATCCTCGAGGCTTGCTGTGTGTAAATTAAGTTGATAATGAGTGATAGCGGGAGTGCTCATTTGATAGCGTAATTTTCCATTGGGTTCAAACTCACGACTGGTCACGTCTTTCATATAAAATTGCGGAAATTGTGAGGTGTCTTCATTGATCTCAATATTTTTTTGTGGATTGGCGCTAAAAGAAAATCCAAAAAAAATAGCTGAAAGCAGCCCAACTAAAATCCAGGGTAGCGGAATATAACGAAAGAAAGTTTTTAACATAAAGGTTTTACGTAGTTTGCCAGGGTAGAGTCAAAAGTACCTTGTGCTTGCATAATTAAATCACAGGCTTCGCGCACTGCACCCTCACCGCCACGCGCCTGACTTTGCCAGTGCGCTCGCTCCACAACCGAAAAATGAGCGTTGGCAACAGTAAGTGCCAAACCAATTCGAGTCATCACCGTTAAATCTGGCCAGTCATCGCCCATAAAGGCAATTTCTTCCAGTGCAGGCGCTTGGTTTTTGAGTGCTGCTTCTGCCAAGAGTTCCTCCAGTGCTTGCCATTTATCTTCACGTCCCTGAATGAGTAATGTGATACCCAAATCCTGAGCGCGTTTAGCGACTAAATCACTCCTGCGCCCGGTAATAATGCCGACTTTAACTCCGGTTTTTTGTAGCGCTTTAATACCCTGTCCATCTAGTGTGTTGAAGGATTTATATTCTTCACCTTGATTGCCAAAATAAAGCCGACCATCCGTTAATACACCATCCACATCTAATAACAACCAGCGAATTTTACGTGCAGCGTTTTCTAATTCTTCAGCAAAAATAAAATTGGACAATTAAAAAACTCCTGCGCGAAGAATGTCGTTAATTTTGACAATACCTGATAGCTGTTGATTTTTATCGGTCACTAAAATCACATTGATTTTGGACTGTTCCATGACTTTCAGTGCTTCTGCAGCGAGAGTGGTTTCTGGCATTTTTTTCGGATGAATATTCATCAAGTCACCGACATTGGCTTGTTGTATATCGATGCCTTTATCCAGGCTTCGTCGTAAATCGCCATCAGTGTAAATGCCTAACAGCTGGTTGTTCGATTGAATAGTGGTCATTCCAAATCCTTTTTCGGACATGATCATCAAAGCTTTTAACACAGGTGTATCTGGTGTGACGCAAGGAATGGCTGCACCTGTATGCATTATGTCCTTTAGCTTCAATAAGAGTTTTCGCCCAAGCGTGCCGCCTGGATGCGAAAACGCAAAATCTTCAGCAGTGAATCCTCGAGCTTCTAACAATGCAATGGCCAAAGCATCGCCCAAAACAGTCGTCACAGTAGTGCTGGAAGTGGGGGCTAGGTTCAGTGGGCAGGCTTCAGTTTCAACTCGAATGCTCAAGTGAGCTTCGGCATTTTCCGCCAAAATAGATTGGCTATTGCCAGTCATGGCGATCATGGGGATGCCCAGCCGCTTGAATAGAGGTAGTAGGTTAAGTAATTCGGTTGAGCCTCCAGAGTAGGAGATTGCCAGCAGAATATCATCCCGAGTGATCATACCCATATCACCGTGGCTAGCTTCGGCTGGGTGAACAAACATCGCCGGAGTGCCAGTACTGGCGAGTGTAGCCGCAATTTTTCGAGCGATATGACCGGATTTGCCGACGCCGGACACTACCACTCGCCCTTTGCAAGCCAAGATCAATTCGCAGGCTTTAGTAAAGCCGGTATCAATGTGTTGGCTTAAACCTGCAACGGCATTTTGCTCCAGTTGAATGGTGCGTAGCGCTGAGGCTAGGAAATCGAATGTCATGAGAACCCTATCCGCAAAAACTCAAGTGGGTCGCATTATAACCATGCAATCCGTTAATACCATGGGTTGTCCGGGTTATCTGAATCTGTTCAGACTGGATTAAGGTTTGTTTGTTCAATATGCGCACACTCTTTCAGTGTGACCTAGATTCCTCGGTTTGGGCTTTATATAAGGCGCAAGCAATAGGGAAAAGGATTGTTAGTTTTACACGGATGTCAAGAAAGCCCTTTCAAGGAATTGAGAGGGCTTTTTTATTGCCCATAAAAAGCGTTTATGGCGGCTCAGTGAGTCAAATGGTATAGTTCGCGCCGTTGGATTTTTAAGGCTCATATTCCACTTCTTCCGTATTTCGTGACGCAGATGACCATCACGGAAGGCACCATTCAACTTATTCGTTGTCTGTGTTTTGGGTTTGGCTGGTAGGGTCAAGCCAGGCTTCATAACTCTCAGTTTATTTAGGTTTCTTATCAGAAGGTTTTATCATGAATAGTGTGATTCGTTCAGGTTTAGGATTGATCTCGGCAATTTTACTTTTTACGGCGCAAGTTCAGGCAGCAGATGAGCCTCAAGTGGTTGTTGAAAAAGTGGCTACTGAGTTGTTTGCGTTGGCCAATAGCAAAAATGAAGGGAAGATTTCTGAGGATGAGTATTTTACCAAAACAGAAGCTGTACTGGATAAAGTGGTTGCCTTTGGTTACATAGCTAAACATGTTATGGGGCCGGACGCATACAAAAAAGCAACACCTGCACAGCAAGAAGCCTTTGTAAAAGTGTTTCGTACCGGATTGGTAAAAAGTTATGCGAAAGGCATTACCAATTATGCGAAAAGTAAAATAGAAATTGTGGGCGCTAGTAGCAATCCCAAAAAACCAGGTGTTGCCACAGTGGAACAAAAAGTAACAGATAAAGATGCAGCACATAAATTGAATTACACCATGCAGTTGGATAAAAAAACTGATCAATGGAAATTAACTAACGTAGTGTTGAATGGCGTTAATTTGGGGACTTCATTCCAGAGCCAATTCAAAGCGGCCTACAAAAAACACGGCAATGATTTGGATAAACTGATTGCCAATTGGTTAGCTGAATAATATTTCCCGGCGCCCCCTTGGTTGGGGGCTAGATTAGAGACAGAGTATGCAAGATATTATTAAATCCCTGCTGGAATCGCAGATTGCTGAATGTAAAGTGCAGTCGGTAGAAGTGCAGGGTAATCATTTCGGTGTGGTGTTGATAAGCCCAATGTTTGCGGGTTTAACGCCTGTCAAAAAACAACAATTGGTGATGGCGCCTCTCGCTGAATTATTCAGTAGCGGTAAAGTCCACGCAATTGATTACATCAAGGCGTTTACGCCAGAGCAGTGGCAACAACAGCTTCAACAGTAATTTTTAATTTTCTTTTTTTGGATTTTTGATGGACAAATTATTAATTCGCGGTGCAGGTTCATTGACTGGCGAAATTCGTATTTCTGGTTCTAAAAATGCGGCGCTACCTCTTTTAGCAGCAACCATTTTAGCGGATTCCCAGGTGTCGCTACACAATGTTCCACATTTAAACGACATCACTACCATGATCGCATTGTTGCGCACTTTGGGTTTAACCATTGAGCGTAAAGATAATCATTGGGTCATTGTTGATCCCAACACAATTCAATCGCGTACCGCACCTTACGAGCTGGTGAAAACCATGCGTGCATCGATTTTAGTGTTGGGCCCCTTGCTTGCGCGTTATGGTGAAGCAAATGTTTCATTTCCTGGCGGATGTGCAATAGGTTCTCGCCCTGTCGATATTCATTTACGTGGCCTTGAAGCCATGGGGGCAACAATCGAAATTGATGGTGGTTATATTCGTGCAGCATCACCAGGTCGTTTAAAAGGCACACATTTTTTAATGGATATTGTCACGGTTGGCGGTACGGAAAATTTATTAATGGCAGCGACCTTGGCTGATGGAAAAACCGTTTTGGAAAACGCTGCTCGTGAACCCGAAATTGTCGATCTCGCCAATATGTTAGTGGCTATGGGTGCAAAAATTGAGGGTATAGGCACTTCAACACTCACTATTGAAGGTGTTGATTCCTTGAGTGGTTGTGAGTACACAGTAATGCCGGATCGCATCGAAACTGGAACTTATTTGGTGGCGGCAGCTGCGACTCGCGGCAAAATTAAATTGACCGCGACTCGTGCTGATATTTTGGAAGCGGTGTTGTTAAAGCTTGAAGAAGCTGGTGCGGTGATTGAATCTGGTGAAGATTGGATCAGTTTGGATATGCAAGGTAAGCGCCCTAAAGCAGTGAGTTTAAAAACGGCACCTTATCCGGCGTTCCCCACCGATATGCAATCTCAATTTATGGCGATGAATGCCGTTGCTGACGGTGTGAGTCACATTACCGAAACCATTTTTGAAAATCGTTTGGTGCAAGTCGCTGAATTAAATCGTATGGGTGCCAAAATTGAATTGGAACACAACACTGCAATTGTCACAGGTGTTGACCGATTAAAAGCAGCGCCAGTCATGGCGTCTGATTTGCGTGCATCAGCGAGTTTGGTGATAGCAGGTTTGGTTGCTGATGGTGAAACATTAATTGATCGTATCTACCATATTGATCGCGGATATGAAGCTATTGAAGCAAAATTCCAATCGATTGGTGCCAGCGTGACACGTGTGAAAGGTTAATATTATGAGCACAACTCTGACTATCGCATTGACCAAAGGTCGAATTCTGGATGAGACATTACCACTATTGGCCGCAGCCAATATCCATCCTTTGGAAAATATGGAAAAGAGTCGCAAGCTGGTTTTTGAAACCAATCGTGCGGATGTGCGGTTATTATTATTGCGCGGTGCGGATGTGCCCACTTACGTGCAATTTGGTGCAGCTGATATGGGAATTTCCGGTAAAGATACATTGATGGAAAACGGCGCCGAAGGTTTATATGAACCTTTGGATTTAGGTATCGCCCGTTGCAAATTAATGACCGCCGGTGTGAAAGGAAAAGAAACACCTGCTGGCCGAATTCGTGTCGCAACAAAATATGTGAATGTGGCTAAACAATATTACGCGAGTCTCGGTCGTCAAATTGATGTGATTAAATTATATGGTGCAATGGAATTGGCGCCCATTATGAATCTCGCCGATGAAATTGTGGATATAGTCGATACAGGAAATACCTTGCGAGCGAATGGTTTGGAGTCACGCGAATTTATTGCGGATATTAGTTCACGTTTAATCGTCAACAAAGCCTCAATGAAAATGAAACACAAATCTATTCAAGCGATTATTGATCCAATTGCCAATGTGATTTCCAAACAAGCGGTAAATGTCTGATGAAGATTAATCGCCTAATCACCACCCAGGCTGATTTTGATTTGCAATTAAGCAAGTTGCTGGCTTGGGAGTCTGTTAGCGACAAACGCGTGGCTGATGTCGTGGATGATATTTTGCAGCAAGTGAAAATTCGCGGTGATGCAGCTGTGTTGGAATACACCAACAAGTTTGATCGCCGCGATGTGAAATCGATTAATGAATTAATCGTTAGCCAGTCAGCGCTTAAACAAGCGTTGACAAAAATTTCCAGCGAACAAAAAAATGCCTTGGAAATTGCGGCACAACGTATTCGCGATTATCACCAGCATCAGTTGCAAACTTCTTGGCAATACACTGAAGCCGACGGCACTATTCTGGGTCAACAAATTTCGGCGATGGAAAGAGTCGGGCTTTATGTTCCCGGTGGTAAAGCTTCTTATCCTTCGTCAGTGTTGATGAATGCCATTCCGGCAAAGGTCGCGGGAGTTGATCATCTCACTATGGTAGTACCTGCACCGGATGGCGAAATTAGCCCTATGGTTTTAGCTGCTGCAGCGATTGCCGGTGTAGATCAAGTGATTACGATTGGCGGCGCACAAGCAGTTGCGGCTTTGGCCTATGGAACAGAAACCATTCACAAAGTTGATAAAATTGTCGGGCCGGGCAATATTTATGTAGCCACTGCAAAACGTGCAGTGTTTGGTCAAGTGGCGATTGATATGATTGCAGGGCCATCAGAAATTTTAGTGATTTGCGATGGCAAAACGGATCCTGATTGGATTGCGATGGATTTATTCAGTCAAGCTGAACACGATGAACAAGCGCAATCGATTTTGTTGTGCGCTGATGAAAATTATCTTAATCAGGTTGAGGCATCAATTGCACGTTTGTTGCCAACACTTTCACGTGAAGCGATTGCCTCTGTCTCATTAAAAAATCGTGGTGCATTAATTAAAGTGAAGGATATGCAAGAGGCGATTGCAGTGAGTAATCGCATTGCGCCGGAGCATTTGGAATTATCGGTTGCCGAGCCAGAAAAATATTTATCGCAAATTCGTCACGCTGGTGCGATTTTTATGGGGCGTCACACGCCGGAAGCTTTAGGTGATTATTGCGCTGGGCCGAATCATGTGTTGCCTACTTCAGGTACTGCGCGTTTTTCATCGCCACTCGGTGTTTACGATTTTCAGAAACGCAGTTCCATTATTTACTGCTCTGAAAAAGGTGCATCAAGCTTATCGAAAACAGCGTCTGTGTTGGCGCGCGGCGAGCAGTTGGAAGCGCATGCGCGTTCAGCGGAATATCGGATTATTGAATAATTAGGTTTCGGTGCGAACGGTGGGGGGGAATTCAGCAGTTGCGGTAATTTCAATACTGTTGTTCTCTCGCAATATTTTAAATTTCACCTGATTGCCAGGTTGCAAGTTAGCTAATTGATTGGCAACTATACCTCCATTAGTCATAGGCTGACCGTTCATGTGGGTCAGTATGTCGCCCTTTTTGATGCCCGCTTTTTCGGCAGGACTGCCGGATTCAACGAAATAAACTTTCAATCCAATGGGAATGGGGTATTCGCCCTCATTTAAAGTGGCTAACTCTGGATCTGCACCTATTCCAAGCCAGCCACGTCTCACTTCACCATATTGCACAATTTGCTGCAGGGACTTCATCGCAGTGTCTACCGGCACAGCAAAACTAATCCCTACTGAGTTAGTTTCGTCGAGTGCTGCTGTGTTGATGCCAATCAATCGCCCATGTGCATCAACCAATGCGCCTCCCGAATTTCCGGGATTAATGGCAGCATCCGTCTGAATAAAATTTTCGGCGTTGTTAATTCCCAGATTCCAGCGACGTGTTGCACTGACTATTCCTTGAGTAACACTTTGCCCAAGTCCAAGAGGGTTGCCGATAGCTAATACCACATCGCCAACGCGAGCCTCATCTGATTTTCCGATCTCGATAGTTGTGAGATTATCCATGTGAATTTTCAGTAGGGCTAAATCATTATTTTTATCAACACCGAGCAACTGCTGAAGTGTAAGGCCATCATTTAACAGCACGCTAATTCTGTCAGCGCTATTGATGACATGATTATTGGTCAGAATTAAACCATTGCTATCGACAATTACTCCAGAGCCCAGCGTTTTTTGAGAGTGATCGCGGATTCCTAATTGTCTGTGGAGGCTGGGGTTAAGGTATTCTTCTGATTGTTTTTCGGTATAAATATTGACGACAGCCGGTGCGGCACGACTGACGGCGTCAGCATATGAAAAAGGGGTGGCATTGGATTGAGAGGCGGGTGTAACACGCAAAATTGGGAGTAAAAGCAAAGCCAGCAGGGCAATAATGATCCCAAGAGCAGCTGGCCAAGCTAAAAATTGCAGTAGACGAATCAAGATAAGTTGATCATTTAATAACGACGGGCTTTGCCGTCAAAATCAAAATCATCCGCCGACTCGGTGGGACGAAAATGGCTTGGGGCAATGGCATCATCATCTTTTAAACCATAATCGTCACTTAAAGCACCTTTACTGCCGGGTGCTCTGGGTGCCCAATCGCGAGGGGGCTGAACAGGTTGCTCAGGCAGGTTAGCTTCGCTATTGGCCGCATCCAGAATTTGCTTGCTGATAGCGGGAGTGGCTAACCTCAATGCGCCGTTGGCTAAATGCTCATGCACATCACGATATGCTTGCGTTAAATTGTTGACCAATTGCGATGTATGGGCAAAATGCTCGGCCACATCGCGTTGGTAAGTTTGCAGCTCGGTTTCAGTTTGGTGTAGTCGTTGTTCTAGGTCGCGGCCTAAATATTTACCACGAGCATAACCAATACCAATTGCTCCTAACACTACACCCGCCAAGAGGCTGAAAAGACCGGTAACAAAAAGGGCGCTAAATGAAAACACGGGGAATCTCCTGATCAAATTGCACAAATGGATAATCTCATTTGTACATGCTGATTATAAAGCGTTGAACACACTCTTACTCTAGCGGATTTTATGAAAGATTTCGAAAAAGAATTTTATATTTTAGGAAATGCGGGGCAGATTCAGGCACATGGCCATTGGGGTTCTGAAACGGGATCGTTATTTGATCAGAAAAAGATCGCCATTTTGTGCCATCCCCATCCGCTGCATGGCGGCACTATGGACAACAAGGTTGTGACTACACTGATGAGGACCTATCGTGATTTAGGTATTCATGTGTTGCGATTTAATTTTCGCGGTGTTGGCAAAAGTGAAGGTGAGTTTGATCATGCTAAAGGAGAATATGACGACTTGATCGCAGTTATTCGCTGGGCTATCACTGAATTTCCAGAGTTTGATTTAATGCTGGCAGGATTTTCTTTTGGGTCTTCAATTGCTGCTCGCGCCAGTTATCACGCTCCCCGATTACAACATTTGTGTTTGGTTGCGCCCCCTATAGAGCGTTATGAATATGATCGTGACGCTATGTTTAGTGTACCTTTAAGCGTTATTCAGGGGGATCAGGATGAGCGGGTGCATGCACAGGGGGTTTATGATTGGGTTCTTCAGTTGAAGTCATCTGTAGAATTGATTCGTTATTCTGAAGCCACACATTTTTTTCATGGATTTTTAAGTCAGATGAAACAGGATTTAACTCAGGTATTGATTTCGCAATTCGCTTCAAAGGTTAACTAGATGCAACTTTCTCCTCAAGATCGTTACCAGCTGGATTTACAGCGTACTGAATTTCGCGCTGATGCTTCCCAGGCGAATGCCGTTAAACAGTTACAGGATTTGTATCTCAGATTAGTTGGCGCTTGGGAGGAAGAACAAAAGTCTTCCATTTTCAAATTGTTAACTCAACCTTTTCAATCGCCATCTCCGCCCATTCGTGGTTTGTATTTTTGGGGTGGTGTTGGGCGTGGCAAAACCTATTTGATGGATAACTTTTACGAGAGCTTGCCCTTTCCAGAAAAAATGCGAATGCATTTTCATCGGTTTATGCGACGTGTTCATGCTGAATTAAAAAAACTAGCCGGTGAAAAAAATCCGCTTAAAAAAGTGGCAGATAATATTCGAGCAGAAACCCGCGTGATTTGTTTTGATGAGTTTTTTGTGTCCGATATTACCGATGCCATGATATTGGGAACCTTGATGCAGGAACTTTTTACACGAGGTGTCACTTTGGTTGCCACTTCTAATATAGTGCCGGACAATCTCTATAAAGATGGCTTGCAGCGTGAGCGGTTTCTGCCGGCGATTGAATTGATAAAAATTCACACGCAGGTCATTAATGTCGATGGTGGAGTGGACTATCGATTGCGCAGTCTTGAGCAAGCCCAACTCTTTCATACGCCTCTCGGTGATAAAACCGATCGAGCTTTACAGGAGTGTTTTAATTCACTATTGCCGATTAACGCACATGTAAAAAAGAATCAAATGTTGGAAATCGAAGGCAGATTAATTCCTTCCCGATATGAATCCGATGATATTGTCTGGTTTGATTTTGTATCCTTGTGTGATGGTCCGCGCTCACAAAATGACTATATTGAACTGGCACGTGAATATCACACAGTCATTATTAGCAATATCCCTGAATTAACAGCAAAAAAAGAAGATCAAGCAAGACGGTTTATTAATCTGGTTGACGAGTTTTATGATCGACAAGTGAAATTGGTGTTGTCGTCAGAAAAAAATCTGGAAGCGATTTATTCAGGTCAGCGATTAGTTTTTGAATTTCAGAGAACAGTAAGTCGATTATTGGACATGCAAAGTAAACTGTATTTGGAAAAGCCACACAGACCGGAATAATGAAAAAAGTAGAATTAATTGATCAAGTCAATTGCCATAATTTGTTGGGCGAGGGGGTGCAATGGAATGCCCAGGAAAAATCTTTTTGGTGGACAGATATTTTGTCTAAAAAATTATTTTCTTATCAGCTCTTCAGTCGGTCACTCAAAGAGTGGGATTTGCCTGAGCGATTAGGTTGCTTTGCGTTTTCTGATGGCAAGTCGGAAGTTCTCGCTGCTTTTGAATCAGGCTTTGCTTGGTATCATCTAGAATCGGGTCGTTGTGAATGGATTGCAAAACCTGAGGCTCATTGGCAAGGTAATCGTTTAAACGATGGTCGCTGTGACCGACAGGGTCGTTTTTGGTCAGGCAGTATTACCGAACAACAGAATCACCCTTCGCAATCAGCGGGATTATTTTGTCTCGATGGTGAAGTTAAAATTTCACAACATTTAACTGGGCTTAAGATTTCTAACGCGCTTTGCTGGAGTCGGGATTCAAGCAAAATGTATCACGCTGATTCGCCTACTCATACTCTGCGTGTTTATGATTTTGATGCTGAAACAGGTCGACTGGGTAGTTCAACAATTTTTGCAAAAACAGAAACCGGTATTGAACCCGATGGCGCTTGTGTGGATGCGGATGATTATGTGTGGAATGCACAATGGGGCGGTTCACGCGTTGTTCGCTATGCGCCCGATGGCACAAAAAATTTTGTGTTAGCACTGCCAGTATCCCAAGTAACTTGTGTTGCTTTTGGCGGGGATGATTATTCCATTCTTGCCGTCACCAGTGCCCGAATTGGTTTGAGTGGTGAAGCACTGCAAGCTCAACCTGATGCGGGAAATTTATTTATTTTTAAAACCGAATTTACAGGTTTGCCAGAATCACGATTTCTAATTAAGTAAAAGAAAAATGAATATTTCTATTCAACAAGCGGATTATCATAATCCAGAAGATGCGCAAGCTATAGTAAATCTATTGGATGCATATGCACGAGATCTAATGGGTGGCGGTGAACCTTTATCTCAATTCGTAAAAGATAATCTGATTGTTGAATTGGCCAAACGTTCTTTTGCTGTATCCTTGATTGCTTTTGCGGATACCAAACCCGTAGGTTTACTGAATGCATTTGAAGGATTTTCTACTTTTAAAGCAAAACCTTTAATTAACATTCACGATATTATTGTGTTGTCAGAATATCGTGGCAGGCAGATTGGGAAAAAATTGTTGCTAGCAATAGAGGCAATTGCTCGCGAAAAAAATTGTTGCAAAATTACCTTGGAAGTATTGGAGGGAAACCAAGCTGCGCAAAAGGTTTATCGTAAAGCCGGTTTTGCAGGTTATGCATTAGATCCTGAAATGGGACATGCATTGTTCTGGCAGAAAAATCTGTAAATGCGACAAAAAATCTAAAGTGAAAACCAGTACTCAGGATTTGAATGGCGTTTAAATTTGTTACTGGTGGGGATTTCAATGAGTCGCCTTTTAGCTACATTCATTCTGCTGATTTCGTTGCTGAAATAACGATTAAAAACTTCATCGAATGATCCATCGGCGATTGCAATTTTCAATCCTGATTCAATAATATCAGCTAGACCTTGATTGCTTTTGTCAACGTAAAAATAATAGGCTGCTGGATAATGAATAACCAAGTCGGATTCAATGGCGATATTCAACTGAGGGAAGGCGTTTTCTTCCTGAAAGATTTCCAGTGCGGATCGGGAAATATAATCGACACGCTCTCTACCCAGCATTAAGAAAATACTTTTCCAATTGGTCGCTAAACGTTGATTGAGTTGGTTTTCTTCAAATAATTTAGATTCTGGCCAGTCATGACCATTGGCAGCAATTAATTTTCCTAAATCGTTTAAATTTTTTATGGCGGAGAACTTCTGTTGGCTTTCGGCTCGAATGAATAGTAGTCGCCATCCCATCAAACCTTTACATAGTGGTATGGGAATCGGAATTAGTTCTGATTCTAAGGATTGATTTGCAGTTAACCAGTGCACATCATACTTTTTTTGTGACAGATTGTTTTTGCTTCTATTTTCTGAGAGTAAAGGTGTTCTGATTTTTTCTAATTGATAGGGGTGTCCAGATTTTTTTAAGGCTAACTCTAAAATTTCAATCGAATATTGCACTCGCTTCATGTGGGTCGCAATATGATCGGAAGCGGGTAGCGGACACGCAAAGGTTGGCGTTGTTCTGAATGCGCTACTCCGAAAGTAAAGCTTGTTAAGGCTATGAAAATGTACAGAAGGCTTTTTAATAACATGGTTTTAATTGCCCATGGCTGAGAATGATGATTATTCCGGCAACACAAACGAAAAATAATTTTTCGCATTGTTAAACGAAATATCCTGTACAAGTTTGCCGAGCATTTTGCTGTCGTTGGGTAAAATGCCGTTTACCATGTCACGTCCGAGCATGCCGCATAAAATACGACGAAAATAATCGTGGCGGGAATAACTTAAAAAACTGCGGCTGTCCGTTAGCATGCCGATAAAACGGCTTAGCAATCCTAACTGACTTAACGCATCAATTTGTTTAGTCATGCCATCCATTTGATCAAGGAACCACCAGCCGCTGCCGAATTGGATTTTTCCGGGCGTACTGCCATCCTGGAAATTGCCAATCATAGTACCAATCATTTCGTTATCGCGTGGATTCAGGTTGTAGAGAATAGTTTTGGTTAATTGATTGTTGTCATCCAAACGGCCTAAAAATTTTGCGAGAGGTTTTGCGTAGTTATGGTCACCAATCGAATCAAAGCCAGTATTGGGACCGATTTGGCGGAACAAGCGTGGGTTATTATTGCGAATGGCACCAATATGAAATTGCTGCGCCCAACCTTTTGCGTGATCCATAATCGCTAATTCAATCAGCATACAAATTTGAAACTGTTCAACTTCATGTGCAGTTAAACTTTTTCCAGAACGAACGCGATTAAAAATGCTTTCAATTTCTTCGCGAGTAAAATCGGCACCGGGAACGGTTTCCAGTCCGTGATCGGACAAGCGGCATCCATTTGCATGAAAGTAATCGTGACGAACTTGCAAGGCTTTTAATAAATCATCGAAGTGTGTGATTTGTACATCAGCAACAGCAGATAATTTATCCAGATACCGATTGTAAAAATCCGGATTGTCGACTGCCATAGCGTTATCAGGTCGCCAACTGGGGAGCATGGCGCAAGCAAAATTTTTATCCGCTGCGGTAATTTTATGTGCGGCTAAATCATCGACCGGGTCATCAGTAGTGCCGACCATTTTGACTTTGGCTTGCATCATTAAACCGCGTGCGGTGAATCCCGATGTTTTCAATAATTCATTGCAATGATCCCACACATATTGCGCGCTGGAACTATCCAGCAATCGGTCGCTGATACCAAAAGGTTTACGCAATTCCAAATGCGTCCAGTGGTAAAGTGGATTGCGTAATGTGTAGGGAACGGTTGTACACCATTGATCGAATTTTTCACGGTCGCTGGCATTGCCAGTAATAAAACGTTCATTGATTCCATTCGCTCGTAGGGCTCGCCATTTGTAATGATCACCAGCCAGCCAGACTTCAGTCAGGTTGCGGAATTGTCGGTTTTCAGCCACTTGTTCCGGTGGCAAATGGCAGTGGTAGTCCACTATGGGCATATCCTTGGCGTAATCGTGATAAAGCACTTTGGCTTGTGGGGTGTTCAGCAAAAAATCATCGTGAATAAAGGTCATGCTCACTTGGTCTCAAGAGGAATAAGGAAATAGTGTTGGATCAGGAGTTTTGGTAATAAAGACTATATTGTCATCCAATGCTTCCAGTCTACTAGTCCATCTTTGACGGATCAAATGAGAAAAAGGCAAATCCTTGTCTCTGAACTATAGTTAAGCAGACACCTGATAAGGAGGATATTCCTGTGACCAAACCTTTAATCCATAAAAATACAGCTCATGAGTTACTACGTTCTGAGCGCGTTGCTGAATTTAATCAATTGAAGGCCAAGGGAGGAGTGAAGGCCGATGATTTGCGTGGAGGGGATTTTCGCGGATTAGATCTTCGTGAGTTAGACGCCAGTGGATTGGATTTGCGTGATGCCTATTTTCGCGGCGCTGATTTACGCGGAATAGATTTCCGAAATGCGCAATTAGAAGGTGCCAGTTTTTGCCAAGCACATATATCGGGATGTTTTTTTCCTAAAGAAATCACTGCAGACGAGATACGCGTATCCTTTGACTTGGGAATCCGCATTCGTTATCAATCTCGTGGATAAAAAATCAATAACAAAACTTAACTTTTTATCGAAACTCATCGCCTGAATTTTAATTTAAGGTGCGCACCGATCAATTTTTTAAAATCACAACGAGGTCAATACACAATGAAGCACACTTTTTGTCGGACAATTAAAAAAATCAGTTTGGCCGTAATGCTGATGAGTACAACTCAATTTTCAATTGCAGATACTGCTAGCGACTTATCGAATAAGCCTTGGATGAATAAACAATTAAGTGCTTCTGAGCGTACTGAATTGGTTTTAAAGGAAATGACCTTTGATGAAAAACTCAGTTTGCTAATGGGCTATTTTGGAACTGATTCGCCATGGAAAAATACCAAGCGCCCAGTGGAATCCATTACTCAATCAGCGGGATTTGTTTACGGCGTACCGCGTTTGGGAATTCCTCATTTGTGGCAAGCCGATGCTGGAGTTGGAGTGGCATCACAGGGCGGTCCAGAGGTGCGTGAGCGAACTGCATTGCCATCGGGCATGGCAACAGCCGCGACTTGGAATCCTGATGGGGGGTTTGCAGGTGGCGCGATGATCGGTGATGAGACACGTATCTCTGGATTTAACGTGCAATTAGCGGGCGGTGTGAATTTGGTGCGTGAGCCGCGCAATGGGCGTAATTTTGAATACGGTGGTGAAGATCCCTTATTAGCTGGTGTTATGGTGGGTGAACAAATTCGTGGAATTCAATCAAAAAATGTTGTGTCCACGCTAAAGCATTTTGCTTATAACGATCAGGAAACTAATCGTTTTTCTTCGAATGTTGAAATTGATGAAGCAGCGGGGCGCATGTCAGATTTATTGGCTTTGCAAATTGCTTACGAAATCGGTAATCCGGGCTCTGTCATGTGCTCTTACAATCGTGTTTATGGTGTGTATGCCTGTGAAAGTGATTATTTATTAAATCAAGTTTTGAAAAAAGATTGGGGCTTTAAAGGCTGGGTTATGTCTGACTGGGGTGCAACTCACAGTACGGTACCGGCAGCAAATAATGGATTGGATCAACAATCAGGTTATCCATTTGATGTATCCGCTTATTTCAAAGAGCCATTAAAAGAAGCGGTGATGAATGGTTGGGTTTCACAAGAACGTTTTGATGATATGGCTCGTCGTGTGATTTATCCTTTGTTTGAACATGGTGTCATTGATAATCCTGTTCCCAAAGCCAGCAACAATATTGATTTCAAAAAGAATGGATTAATTTCACAATCGGATGCAGAAGAAGCGATTGTGTTATTGAAAAATGAAAAACTATTGCCTCTTGCAAAAGACTTGAAAAAAATTGCAGTGATTGGTTCACATGCCAATTTGGGTGTTTTATCCGGGGGTGGATCTTCACAGGTTTATCCAGTCGGCGGTATGGCGGTTAAAGATTTGGGTCCCAAATTTTTCCCGGGGCCAATGGTTTACTATCCATCGTCCCCAATGAAAGCTATTCAAGCACGTTACCCAAATGCGAAAGTTGCGTTTGATTCAGGTGTTGATGCAAAAGCAGCTGCAAAACTCGCCGCCGAAAGTGATTTGGTTTTAATGTTTGCCAATCAATGGACAGCTGAATCAGTTGATGTTCCCAACTTATCTTTGCCGGATAATCAAGACGCAATTATTGATGCAGTTGCCAATGCCAACAAGAAAACCGTAGTGGTGTTGGAAACTGGAGGCGCTGTGACTATGCCATGGTTAAATAAAGTCGGCGCGGTCGTTGAAGCCTGGTATCCCGGTACTAACGGCGGTGAAGCTATTGCACGCGTATTGACGGGCGAAGTGAATCCATCAGGCCATTTGCCAATTACCTTCCCGGCTTCTGAATCACAATTGCCACATGAAAAAGTCACAGGTTATCCTGAAGTAAAAGATGCACGTTTTGATGTGGTTTATCACGAAGGTGCAACGGTTGGTTACAAATGGTTTGATGCTAAAAATCACAAACCACTTTTCCCTTTCGGTTTTGGTTTGTCTTACACTGAATTTGCCATGAGCGATTTAAAAGCCGAAGTCAAAAATGGGCAATTAACCGCAAGTTTCACTGTGAAAAATACCGGTACACTTGCAGGTAAAGATGTTGCGCAAGTTTATGTCGCGCCAGTGAATGCTAAATGGGAAGCTCCAAAACGTTTGGGCGCTTTTAAGAAAGTAGATTTAAAACCGGGCGAGTCAACTCATGTAAATGTCACAGTTGATCCACGTTTGCTTGGCATCTACGACAGCAAATCCAAAACCTGGACTATCGCAAAAGGCGAATATCAAGTGATGCTGGCGACTTCCAGTGCTGACATAGTGTCAAGCGTGAAAGTGAAATTACCGAAAAAAGTATTGGATGTGAGGGGTAAGTAATTTTTTGGGATTTAGCGGCGGGCCAATGTGCCCGCTTTTTTGTGTATTTAATTTATGGAGTGTCTAATAACACTGGCAAAATACCCTTCATCTGTTAATACTAGCCACCCAAAATAACTTGTTTTATTGCGATTCCATGGCCAGTTTGATCCCACAAGATTTCATAGATGACCTGCTTGACCGCGTCGATATAGTCGATGTGGTGGATGGGCGCGTCAAATTGAAACGCAGTGGGAAAAACTATTCAGCTTGTTGCCCCTTTCATGAAGAAAAAACCCCCTCCTTTACCGTAAGTCCGGACAAGCAATTCTTTTATTGTTTTGGCTGTGGTGCTAGCGGAAATGCAGTCGGTTTTGTGATGGATTATGAACGGCTGACCTTTCCTGAGGCGGTAGAGGCGCTAGCCCGCAGTGCGGGTTTGGATGTGCCCAAACAAGTGCAATCCGAGGCGCAAATTGAGCGCGAACAAGAAAAGAAAAATCTCTATTCGCTGATGCAAAAAGCCAATGATTTTTATCAACAGCAATTGCGTCATCATCCCAGTAAACAGATGGCGGTGAATTATTTAAAAGGTCGTGGATTAGACGGTAAAACCGCTAAAGCTTTTGGGGTTGGATTTGCTCCGCCCGGTTGGGATAATTTGTTGAAATCCTTAGGGCAAGATGATCAGGACAAACGGCTGTTAATTGAAGGCGGCATGCTGATTCATCAAGAACAGGACAAAAAACTCTACGACCGTTTTCGCCATCGCATTATGTTTCCAATCATCGATTTGCGCGGGCGCGTAATCGGTTTTGGTGGGCGGGTTTTGGGCGACGATAAGCCCAAATATCTAAATTCGCCGGAAACCTCCATCTTCCATAAAGGACAAGAGCTTTACGGCTTGTATCAAGCCCGTGAAGCCAATCGTGAATTGAAGCGCTTGCTAGTAGTTGAAGGTTACATGGATGTGGTGAGCCTGGCGCAATTCGGAATCAGTTATGCAGTCGCCACTTTGGGTACCGCTTGTGGCGAAGATCATCTGACAAAAGCCTTTAAACACACGACTGAAGTCGTCTTCTGCTTTGATGGCGACCAAGCAGGACGTACAGCGGCAAGGCGTGCATTGGATGCCTCTCTCACCAGTATGACCGATGGTCGCACGGTGAAGTTTTTGTTCTTACCGGATGGTGAAGATCCCGATACTTTGGTTCGACAAATTGGCGCAGATAAATTTGAGCGCATGGTGGATTTGGCTGTGCCGTTGGAAGATTTTTTATTCGATGCTGCAGCTGAAGGATTGAATATTCGTAGCCTCGAAGGTCGAGCTAGATTTAGTCGCCGCGCTGCGCCATTGCTGGATAAATTACCACGCGGTGTGTTTCGTGAATTGATGTTTGATCAGCTGGCCGTTCGCACAGGTTTGAGTCGTCATACTTTGGAAGAGTTGATTCATCAATCCGAATCTTTAGCGGATGAAGTTATTCCAAAAGAAGCGCCTAAAGCCAGAGAAGAAACGACAACAAAAAGCTTCCGCTCAATTGTTAATACATCAACCGATTCAACGGCGGATGCCTTTGTTCTGGATGCGCCGCCAACAGATTATGAAGAAGTGTATTTTGCACAAGCCAAGCCCTCGTTTTACAGAGAGCCAAAACCTACGCAGGCAAAGCCCAAATATCTGATGCCACCCGCCCGCAAGGCCCTTGCACTTTTGTTGACTCACCCGGATTTGGCAGGGCAAGAACCCAATTCACAAACCTGGTTTTCAGCAGAAGATACTGATATTCGCTTATTGGGCCAGCTGCTCAAGCTCTTGCACGAAAGACCGCATTACCAACTTTCCCATATTATTGGTTACTGGCGTGCGGCTTATGGAGCTGAGGGTGCAGAACAGCTTGCCAGTATTGCGGGGCATGATTTATTGCTTGCCGCCAATGCCATTAGTCGAGTGCGGGAGGATAAACCTGCCAAGGCTGACTATGATTCGCAAGTCGCTTTTGTGGATTGCCTGAAGAAACTAAGGTTGATGGAACAGGATGCCTTGCACAAATCCACCCTGAAAACGGTCAATCAGTCCGATTTTTCGGCATTAAGTGCAGAAGACAAGGCAAAAATCCGTGCCGCACTGGAACATAAAAAACCAACTAGGCTATAATCCGCGACCCTAATTTTATATCCCCCCACGTTTTGGTAGGTCACGCATGTCTGAAGACGATGTCCAACAACAACAGTCCCGCATTAAAGAGTTGATTGCACGCGGTAAAGAGCAGGGTTATTTGACCTATGCCGAAGTGAATGACCATCTACCAGATGATATTTCTGATCCCGATCAGGTCGAAGACATTATTCAAATGATTAATGATGTCGGGATTCGTGTTTACGAAACCGCACCGGATGCCGACACCCTCTTAATGACTGATGGTGATAATTCTGCTGCTGATGAAATCGCCGCTGCAGAAGCTGCTGCAGCTTTGGTTGCGGTGGAGACTGAAACCGGACGTACTACTGACCCTGTGCGTATGTATATGCGTGAAATGGGAACCGTAGAGCTGCTGACGCGCGAAGGCGAAATCGTCATTGCCAAACGTATTGAAGAAGGTATTCGTGAATTAATGCACGCGCTCGCCTATTGGCCGGGTGCGGTAGAGCATCTGCTCAATGAATATGCTTTGGTAGCGAAAGAAGAACGTCGATTGGCAGAAGTGATTATCGGTTGGCTTGACCCTGTTGAAGAAATTCCAGTGGCCTTGGTTGATGAAGATGCTGAAATCGAAGTCCCTGTTGTTGGTGCAAAACCCGCAGGTGATGATGATGAAGAGAGCGGCGCCGAAGAAGAGGAAGAAGCGATTTCCGGTGTTGACCCGGAAGAAGCTAAGGTTCGCTTCGAAGAATTGGCCAAACAGCATGAAAAAGCTGTGAAGACCTTGAGCAAACATGGTTATGGCAGTAAACAAGCCGAAAAAGAACTGTTTGCTTTAGGTGAATTATTCAAATTCTTCAAAATACCTCCGCGTCAGTTTGATCCGATTTACAACAAAGCGCGTGATGCTCTAAACAGTGTTCGTCGACACGAACGTTTAATTATGGATTTGTGTACTCGTAAAGCACAAATGCAACGTAAAACCTTTATTAAAGAATTTCCTGGCAACGAAAACAATCTGGAATGGTTGCCTGATTTATTAAAAGGCAAAGTTGAAAGTGCGGATAAATTGGAGCGTGTGTTGCCTGATGTGCAATCGGCGCAACAAGTATTATTGCAAATGGAAGCAGAAACCAATTTAAGTTTGACGTCAATTAAAGATATCAATCGTCGTATGTCAATTGGTGAGGCGCGTGCGCGTCGCGCCAAAAAAGAAATGGTTGAAGCTAACTTGCGTTTGGTTATTTCTATCGCTAAAAAATACACCAACCGCGGTTTGCAATTCCTCGATTTAATTCAGGAAGGCAACATAGGTTTGATGAAAGCGGTGGATAAATTTGAATATCGCCGTGGTTACAAATTTTCTACTTATGCGACTTGGTGGATTCGCCAAGCTATTACGCGTTCAATTGCAGATCAGGCGCGTACCATTCGTATTCCAGTTCACATGATTGAAACGATTAACAAACTCAATCGCGTGTCGCGTCAAATGCTGCAAGAAATGGGGCGCGAACCCACACCGGAAGAGTTAGGCATTCGCATGGATATGCCAGAAGATAAAGTGCGTAAAGTGCTGAAAATTGCGAAAGAGCCTATCTCCATGGAAACCCCAATTGGTGACGATGAAGATTCGCATCTTGGCGATTTTATTGAAGATACTACTATAGTATCGCCAGTCGATTCTGCTACTGCAGAAGGTTTGATGGAAGCAACACGCGAAGTGCTTGCGGGTTTAACGGCGCGTGAAGCTAAAGTCTTGCGTATGCGTTTTGGTATTGATATGAATACCGATCACACATTGGAAGAAGTTGGTAAACAATTTGACGTAACTCGCGAACGTATTCGTCAAATCGAAGCTAAAGCATTACGTAAACTTCGTCACCCATCACGTTCCGATCACCTGCGCAGCTTTTTGGATGATTAATATTTAGCAAAATTAAAATTAAAACCCGCCAAGCGGGTTTTGTTTTTCCGCGCCGGTCACTATAATGCGCGGCGCAATCGCGATAGGCCTATAGCTCAGTTGGTTAGAGCATCCGACTCATAATCGGCAGGTCACTGGTTCAAGTCCAGTTGGGCCCACCATTTCTAATATCGACTCAAATTCTTATTTAGCTCCCGCTTAAAAAATCAAATCCGTTGGTTAGAGCATCCGACTCCCTCTCGATTTTATAAACGGGGGCAGGTCACTGGTTCAATTCCCGTTGGGTCCAGCATTTTAGATGGAGCTATTCTTTTCCGCTTTCAATTTCTTTTCTGCTCTTTTCTCCTTCATGCTTTTTGCGGGAACTTTTTTGGTTTCTTTTTTGGTGTCTTTGCTTTTACTCATGGTCAGTACTCCGTTGTTGAAAATTCAATTGGGTCTGTAGTATCTGTCACGCCACTTGAGTATAGCCAAATTCAGGCGGAAAGTTGTACTTAAACATTTCTTACTGCCTATCTATAGGTTCAAGCCTTGTATTGGTTGCGTTGATATTTATGCTAAGCTCAGGCATCACAACATAAAAATGGAGTGGTTGATGCAAGAAAAAACCGATAATCACTATGCAATTGTTATCAGCGCGTCCAAAGATCTGGAAAACATTCTCGAAAAAAAATTTCAAGCAGTCGGCAAAGGCCTGCATGAAAAGGTTACCTCTGTCGAAGCGCAATTATCAGAATTATTGATCAGGCGCCTTTGCAAAATTGCCAGCATTCGCAACAAACTGGTTCACGAAAAAGATTATCAACTTGCCAATGCGGTTGAATTTGAAGTGGACTACAACTGGTGCAAATCGCAATTGGATGAAATCAAGATTTCGCGAGGAGGCCTTTGGCTCAATCGCATTCGACATCGACTCTTTACCAATTCCGATCCCGACAAAACTCGATTTCCATTTTTCTTCTGGTTGATATTGTCACTGCTTCTGCCTTTGATTCTCACCAAAAGCCAGCTACACAACGAATACTGGCAGCAAGCTTTATTCCTGGCCACAACCAGCCTAGCCATCATGGTTGCTATACTTTTGTTATCCATCGCATTCCGGTATTTATCGCAGTGGTTAAAAATGTCTTGGGTAGTATTTGTTTTAACCTTGGCGATAATTCTCTATGCCTACTTCAAATTGCCCTTGGAATTTCAAGATTTGGAAATGGCCTTCAGTCAACTTTTAAACGGAGTGATCCGATAAATACCAATAGGCAATTGGACGATACTCTAATAGACAATTAGCCGCTGTTATAAACAACTCGCATTCCGTTTCACTCCATGCGGGCTACTCGGGCATCGGTTTATATTTCGATTAAATCCAAGTCCGCAACATAATCGGTAATGGTAAAACCACGACTGACGAAGCCAGAAAGAAACTCTTTCGCGTCATTTGCTACAACACAATATCCGACGGGGTCATGACATACATAGCAAATTTTATTGGGATCAGTGTTTAACTACACAAAATACCGAACAAACTCATCATTATCCGTTGTCATCAATTGCATCAATTTCGGATGTACAAATAATTTTTCTTTGCCTGCAGGAATTTCGCTTAGCACACCGATATCCACCAATTTTTTTAGATAGCCGGATGCAGTTTGGCGCTGGGCGATATTGGCATCAACCAAAGTTTGTATGCGGCAGTAAGGTTGTTCGAAAATTTTATCGACCAATTCACGGCTGTATATTTTAGGTAATGCCTGACGAAGATAGTGGGTAGTGTGCTCCTTGAGTTCACGCACAGCGCTGATTTTGCGTGTTGTCCAACTCGCGGTTTCTTTTACGGCGGTGAGCATATAGATCACCCAGTCTTGCCAGTTTTGTTCGCTCGTTACTTCGCGTAATAAACGGTAGTAATTATTTTTGTGGCGAAGAATGTAATAACTCAAATACAAAATAGGTAAGGTCAACAAACCCCGTTCGATTAAAAACAAACTATTTAATACCCGCCCTGTGCGGCCATTGCCATCCAGAAAGGGATGTATAGCTTCAAACTGGTAATGACAAACGGCCATGCGAATTAAAGGATCCAAATCATCATCGGCATGCAAGTAAGTTTCCCAATTTCCGAGTAAATCCCGAATAACTTGTTCACCCACTGGCGGTGTATAAACCACTTCTGATGTCGCCGTGTTCATGATACTGGTGCCGGGAATTTTGCGAATATCCATGGCCATGCCCTTGATGGTGGAGCAAACAGTCACAGCAGTGGATGTGTTGAGTGGACGATCTTTCAGTGCTTTAAAGCCTTGGTAAAGTGCAGTTCTGTATCGCAAAGCTTCTTTTGTGGCGGGATCGGCCTGTGCCTCTTCACCATTTTCTGCATATTGAAAAAGGCGGTCATTAGTGGTGACTATGTTTTCAATTTCCGAACTGTCTTTTGCTTCAAGTAAGGGCAGCATGTTGATCAACAAACTTTGACTGGGTAACAACTCCCCGCTTGCCGGAGTTCTGCCAGTGCAGCACGCGCACCAATACAAGCTTTGAGAATAGGGGCGGTTTCCAAAAGCGTATTGGGCGGCAGCTTGGGTAAATGGTTGTAAGGCTGATTGGGATTAAATGTCACATCTGTCATTTGGCTGCTCATGTTTAAAAAATGCAAAAATTTCGACATAAACACAGGTTATGTCGATTGCATAAACATGTCCAGCATCTCATGTTGAAAAAACTCACTTTTTTCGACATGACAAAATCCTCGTGTACAGATTTTCAGTTTTTTAACCATATCGACCCACTGCCACTCATCACACAATAAACCTATCTAATTGATTTTTAATAAGTTATTTGTAATCCCAAAAATATTTTAAAAAAGCTTGCAGACCTACTGTGTGACGCATAGTATTTACTGTGTAATACATAGTATATGGAGCACAGTATGTCAGATGAACAGTTTGAAAAGCTCAGGCAGGAATTGCGGCGGGGGATTTTGGTATTGGCGGTGTTGGGGTCTTTGCGGCAGCCGCATTATGGCTATTCCCTGCGCAAGCAATTACAGGATGCCGGGTTGGATATAGATGAAGGGACGCTTTACCCCTTGGTGCGGCGTTTGGCTGACCAGGGTTTATTAACCAGTGAATGGCAGCAGGGTGAAGGGCGTGAGCGCCGTTATTACCAGCTTTCCCCCGAGGGTTCGGCTTTGCTTGAAAGCCTGAGTACTGAGTGGCTGCAATTAAACAATCATGTGAGCAACATTTTGGAGGCTGGAAATGAAGCTCATTGATCGTTACATGCATGCCGTCGCGATAATATTTTATTGGGGGGGAATAGTAAAAGTTTGGTACTTGGGGGGGAGGCTGCCAGTTGGGTATACTCCTCAGCTTTTAATCGACATGGATTGTCCAGGAAAATACCGATGACTACACCTCTCTCTATTTTAAATTCCGTTTTTGGTTATCACGAATTCCGCGGCACGCAGGCGGCGGTGATTGATGCATTGGTGCAGGGTGATGATGCGCTGGTGTTGATGCCGACCGGTGGTGGTAAATCGCTCTGTTATCAAATTCCGGCACTGGTGCGCGAAGGTGTTGGCATTGTGATTTCGCCGTTGATTGCGTTGATGCAAGATCAAGTCAGCGCGTTGCGTGAATTGGGTGTGCGTGCCGGGTTTTTAAATTCATCTTTATCCATACAAGAAGCGCGGCAAATTGAATTGGCGCTAGAACGTGGTGAATTGGATTTGCTTTATGTTGCGCCTGAACGTTTGATTCAACCACGAACGCTGGAATTATTTCATCAAATCAAAATTTCGTTATTTGCGATTGATGAAGCGCATTGCGTTTCACAGTGGGGGCATGATTTTCGTTCGGATTATTTGAAACTGGAATTGTTGCATCGCGAATTTCCGAATGTTCCGCGCATTGCATTAACGGCAACGGCTGATATTCGCACGCGCGATGAAATTATCCTGCGTTTGCAATTGCAAAATGCACAACAGTTTATTAGTGGATTTGATCGGCCGAATATTCAATATCGCATCACGCAAAAAAATAATCCGAAAATTCAATTGATGCGATTTTTGCGTGAAGAGCACGCGGGAAATTCCGGTATTGTTTATTGTTTGTCGCGCAATAAAGTCGATCAAATTGCCGAATGGTTAAGCAGTGAAGGTTTTACTGCGCTGCCTTATCACGCCGGGCTGTCATCACAGATTCGTCAGAAAAATCAGGAACGTTTTTTACGCGAAGACAATATTATTATGGTGGCCACTATCGCCTTTGGCATGGGGATAGATAAACCCGATGTGCGATTTGTTGCGCATTTGGATTTGCCCAAAAGTATTGAAGCCTATTATCAGGAAACCGGTCGTGCGGGTCGGGATGGCGAACCCGCAACCGGTTTATTACTTTACGGTTTGGAAGATGTAGTCAAACTGCGACAAATGATGGCGCAATCGGAAGGCAACGAAGAATTCAAGCGCAATGAACAACAAAGACTCAATGCTATGTTGGGTCTATGTGAAATCACCAGCTGTCGTCGACAAAGTTTATTGCGTTATTTTGGTGAAAATTTAGTGCAACCTTGCGGTAATTGCGATTGTTGTTTGAATCCCCTGAAACCTGGGATGCCACCCAAGCTGTGCAAATGGCGCTTTCTTGCGTGTATCGCACGGGTCAACGTTTTGGTGCGGGTCATATTATTGATGTATTACGCGGCAGCAATAATGAAAAAATTCTACAATTTGGTCACAACAAATTATCTACCTACGATATTGGCAAACATCTCAGCGCTGACGAATGGAAATCGATTTTTCGCCAATTAGTTGCACGCGGCTTATTGGATGTGAATAGCGATGGCTTTGGTGGTTTGTTATTAAATGAATCCTGCCGGATTTATTTGCGCGGTGAAGAAAAAATTTATTTACGTCGCGACATTAAAATCGCCGTCACTTCACCACGTCGCGCCAATATTTCTAATTCCATCGAAGCCGAAGATCAATCACTCTGGAATGCACTGCGCGCTTGCCGTAAACGACTTGCCGAAGAACACAGCGTGCCACCTTACGTAATATTTCACGATGCCACTTTGCGCGAAATGCTCGAATTTCGACCGCTCACCCCCGAACAATTACGCAACATCACCGGCGTTGGTGAAAGCAAATTAAAACGTTTTGGTGAAGAATTTTTGGCGGTAATTCGTGAAGCGGAATATGCGGGATAAGTCGCATTTATTTCAGTTCCTATTCAGCCTCACAGGGATAATCTGACACTGTCTGATGACATTCCTGTGGGGAGCACAATATGAAATACCTTATCGTTAGTTTGATTGCCAGTATTGGATTAATTTCATCTTCAGTGGTAATGGCGGATAGGGGGCATGGGCATCACAAATATAAGCATAGGCATCATGATCATCATGTATATGAGCGCACAGTGGTGTACGAAAGGCCGGTGGTTGTTTACGAAAGACCTGTAGTTTATGCGCGAGTGGTTTCAGCTGAGCCGGTTTATCGTGAAGTAGCGGTCGATGTTCCCTATCAATCTTGCGGAGTTGAGCGAAGTAGTTACCGAGCTGCCAGCAGACGCGACTCAGCCACTGGCGCTATTGTCGGGGGTGTAATTGGTGCAGTGATTGGACATGAAGTCGGCGGCAGACATGATGCCTTTTTTGGTGGATTAGCCGGTGCACAAATTGGTCAAGATATTGCGCATGCGGGTGGAAGGACTTATCACCAAGACCGCGAAGTTTGCCGCACTTCTTACCGCACAGAATATCGTCGTGAACTGGTCGGTTACGACGTAGGTTATAGTCATGATGGCCGCGTTTATTACACTGAAACTGCACAGCATCCCGGCAGTTCAATTCGAGTCGATATCACCCTTAATCACTAACCGCTTCAACCATTGACCTTTTGCCCGGTTCCAAGGATAGTGTGCCGGGCGCTCATTTCGTCTTAATCATGTTGGATGACTTATGCGATATTCTTTTCTTTTTTTGATATTTTTAATTGCAACATACACATCAGCGGATGAGTTGCTATTGCCTGACAATATCACGCCAGAAAAAGAAGAAACTTCGCAAGTTGAAACATTTCTTAGCACTGAAAAAAATAGTAGAGTTGATCCTCCAAAATTATCAGCGTCTGAAGTGGCAAAGTTAGTTGAGATGCGATATTCCCGGAAAGATTTTTAGCGTTACCTTGTTGGAAGACAAGCCCACCTATGTCATTAAAATGCTTAACAATGGCCATATGAAAGTCCTGTATGTGGATGCAAATCATGGCTACTTTACTGAACTTTCTGATTAAGGATTTCCGCTATGCGTATTCTGGTTATTGAAGATGAAAAAGCCTTGCGCGAACAAATTGTGTTGTTGGTTGAGCAAGAAAAGTATGCTTGTGACAGTGCAGCGGAAGGGCGAGAAGGATTATTTTTAGGTTGCGAATATGATTATGATTTGGCGATCATTGATTTGGGTTTGCCGCTGATTGAAGGTACAGAAGTAATTCGACAGCTGCGTGCAAAATCACGTAACTTTCCGGTTTTGATTTTAACGGCGCGAGGTAACTGGCAAGACAAAGTGCAAGGCTTGGAAGCGGGTGCAGATGATTACTTGACCAAACCTTTTCATCCAGAAGAATTGCGTGCGCGTATTCATGCTTTATTGCGTCGTGCTAGTGGGCATGCATCTTCTATATTGCGTTATGGTCCCATTAGCATTGATACCAATGCCAAACGAGTTTTTCGCGATAGCAATGAAGTTGAATTAACCAGTTTTGAATACAACACCTTGACCTATCTGGCTATGCATGCAGGTAAAAATATTTCCAAGCTGGAATTAACCGAGCATCTTTATGCGCAGGATTATGATCGTGATAGTAATGTGATAGAGGTATTTGTGGGTCGCTTGCGTAAAAAATTGGATCCTGATTCTAGTTTGAATTTAATTTCAACCCAGCGTGGATTGGGTTATCGCTTTAATCCAGATATCCAATAGCAATGAGATCACCCTTTTCATCCATATCTGCGCGACTGTTTTTTGCGTCGGCTTTGTTATTACCTTCATTTTTGGGTTTGACAGGATTTTTTCTTGATCGAGCCTTTCATCAAAGTTTGATTGAAGCGGAAGAGTCCCGGTTGCGAGCGCACGTCAATTTACTGATGAGTGTTGCCGATCCCCTCAATCAAGAACAACGCATGCATTTGACATTAATAGAACCTGATTTTGAGAGGCAAAATTCCGGGCTCTATGCTTACATTTTTAATGGTCAAAAGGAGATTATTTGGAGTTCAAATTCAGCTCTATTAAAAGAACAGCCGTCCTATGATCAGCTTTCCCAAAATAATGTGCCCGGCAAAATGATTATGGATGAAATTGTTTTTAATGATCGTAATTATTTTGTCGCGCACTATGATGTGTTATGGGAGATTGCACAAAATCAATCGCAAACATTTCGATTTGTGGTGATTCACAGTGGTAAAACGTTTCGTTCGGAATTGGCCGCCTATCGAGGTGAATTGTGGCGATGGTTAGGCGCTGCAGCAGTTTTCTTGTTAATTGCACAATCCTTAGTTGTAACCTTTGGTTTGCGGCCGTTGGGCAAATTAGCGGCTGCGTTGCAAGCAATGCAGACTGGCGACAAAAATAAAATTGAAGGCAATCACCCACAAGAATTGCAACAGGTTATTGATAACTTAAATCAAGTATTAGCGCGTGAACATTCGTTACGTACTCGTTATCGCAATAGTTTGGCGGACTTGGCGCATAGCTTGAAAACCCCCTTGGCTGTATTGCAAGGGCAGTTGGGGCACTCGTCCAAACAAGATTCCCAACAGTTGGTGCATGACCAAATCCAACGAATGAATGAAGTAATTAGTTATCAACTGCAACGGGCTGTGGCCAGCCAGCAGACGGGAACCGTGAGGCGCACCCGGCTAGCGCCTTTAGTGGATCGCTTGATTAATGCACTACATAAGGTTTATGCCGATAAAAATATCCAGATTGACAAGCAACTCGCCCCTAACTCCACCTTGATGGGGGATGAGCAGGACATGATGGAACTGGTGGGAAACCTTCTGGAAAATGCCTGCAAATATGGTCGATCGCAAGTTGTCATCAGTAGCTATAAAGATGATGAGTATCTCTGGGTCAACATAGAAGATGATGGGCCCGGCGTACCGCCTCAGGATCAAGAGCGAATTTTGAAGCGGGGTCAGCGTTTGGATACCAATTTACCGGGGCAGGGCATAGGCTTGGCGGTTGCCTCTGATATTGTTCAAGGCTACAACGGCAAAATCCAGGTAGCTCGTTCATCTTTGGGAGGGGCAAAGTTTCAATTTGCTATTCCTCTGTCATTCTAGGTCCTGTGTCTGACTTATAACCAAAAAAAGGCTTATCTCTGCTTGGTTGTGAGATATATCTCACATTAGTTTCATCCTTTCCTCACACATCTTAGTGATTTTCACGACTTCTGTTCTTATCTGTTAATCCCGATACTGCCAGCTACGGAAGGACATCGTCTGTGATTAAAAACTTATTACACTCGAGGAAATCAATATGTCAGACAGAACCTGTATCGCTGTAGATTCCACCTGTGATCTACCCGCAAAATTTATCCAGCAACACAATATTGAAGTGTTGCCGATTTACATTAAGCATAAGGATGGTGAAACCCTGGATTATCGCGATCCACAAACTATGTTGAATTTTTATAAAAATCATTCGAAGGATCAGTATGGTTTGGCGCAATCAGATCCTTTATCAGTTAACGATATGACGGATATTCTCCGCGATAAACTTTTGCCTAAATATGATTTGGTGCAGGTCGTGACTATTAATAGTCGCAAAAGCGAAGTTTATAAACGCGTTTCTGAAGCGGCTTTGGTGAATGAACCAAAATTTCGAGAAATTGAGCGAAAAGAGCCGGGTCGCGCGCCGTTTCGTATTCGTTTATATGATTCTATGTCCATGTTTACTGGGCATGCACTCTTGGTGTACGAACTGGTTAAAAGAATTCATGTCGATAATATTCCGATCAACCGCGCACTGCGCGAAATCGACAATATGCGTGATCAGGTTTATGGTTATTTAATTCCGAATGATCTGTCTTATATGCGAGATCGTCGTCATCTTCGTAAAGCCGATAACAATATTTCCTGGATTAATTTCCAGTTAGCAAACATGTTAAATGTTCGCCCGATAGTACAGTTGTATCGCGGTGATACCGACAAAATTGATACTGGCAAAGGTTTTATTGGCGCTTTGGAAAAATTATTTATCCATGTTAAAAAGCAGGTTGATGTGGGTTTAACCAGTGAAGTCATTGCGATGAGCTATGGTGGCCTTTTGGAAGAGATTAAAGACGAGCCTTTGTTAGTGGAATTTCGTGATTACTGTTCAAAACGTAATGTTAAAACCATGCTCTCCATGATGAGTATGACG
Source organism: Cellvibrio sp. (assembly GCA_016712405.1). Lineage (GTDB taxonomy): Bacteria > Pseudomonadota > Gammaproteobacteria > Pseudomonadales > Cellvibrionaceae > Cellvibrio. The sequence continues at coordinate 332,205 of JADJRD010000003.1, forward strand.
GGTGCCGTAAATGTGGGGCCTAAATCTTTTGCGCTCTCGTTTGCTACAGATAAGGATTTGGTTTGAGTGTTTGGTTTGATAAGGGGGGCTTGGCCCCCTGAATCACAGGTATTATCTTGGTGAGTCATCACTTAATTCAGTAATAATATTTTGAATTTTTCGTTTTCGTCGGCGATTGGGATTGTGTTGTTGGATTAATGCCCAATCAATATGTTCATTAACCATATCGGAACAGTCATTACGTTTGGTTTCTAATGCTTGAATAATTTTTTCATCGCTGGGTGCATTGCCCAGCCCAATCGCAATATTACGCAACCAACCTTCATAGCCAGCGCGACGAATCGCAGAGCCTTCGGTTTTTTGCAAAAACTCTTCTTCGCTCCATTGAAATAAATCAATTAAATCGACCTGATCCAAGCTGTGACGTGGATTGAAATCTTTTTCTTGGGTAAGGTTTGCGTATTTATTCCAAGGGCAAATCGCCTGGCAGTCATCGCAACCAAAAATTCGGTTGCCGATAGGTTCGCGAAACTCTTCGGGGATTGCTCCAGTATTTTCAATGGTGAGATACGAAATGCAACGGCGCGCATCTAATACATAAGGTTTGGGGAATGCGTCGGTTGGGCAGACTTTTAAACAGGCTGTGCATTCACCACATTGATTTTGTTCTTTTGGGTGATCAACGGGTAAGGGCAAAAAGCTGAAGATTTCACCCAGAAAAAACCAGCTGCCCGCTTTGCTGTTAATAATCAACGTGTGTTTTCCTGTCCAGCCTAAACCTGCTTTTTCAGCGAGAGGTCTTTCCATTACCGGGGCGCTGTCAACAAATGCGCGATGCTGTCCTTTCAGTGGGAAATTATTTGGTAATGCGGCATCAATTTTTTCGGCTAATACTGACAAACGTTTTCGAATTAATTTGTGATAGTCACGTCCGAGTGTGTAGCGTGAAATATATGCTTTTGTTGGATCTTTCAGCATTTTAATTTGTTGGGTATCGCCGGGTAGATAATCCATGCGAACGGAGATTGCACGAATAGTATTCGGAATTAATTCTGCAGGACGTGATCGTTTATTGCCGTGTGCGGACAGCCAAGCCATACTGCCGCAATAATTCTTTTTGAGCCATTCTTGTAAGCGGGGTTCTTCCTGTGAAAGATCGATATCGGTAATGCCGACTTGTTGAAATCCCAACTCGCGTCCCCAGAGTTTGATATTTATTGCAAGTTGATCAAAATCAAAAATATCTGACATTGTAATCTTACATCTCTAGTGCATTTTTTAGTTCGCGTGCTTGTCGGCGTGAGGCTTCGACTTGTGTGCCATCTTGCATGATAATTAATAAGCCATCACCAACCCATGGTTCTATGCGACCCACAAAATTTAAATTAACAATCTGTTGTCGATTGGCGCGAAAGAAAATATTCGGATCTAGTCTTTCCTCAACATAATTTAATGATCGCGGCATCATAGCATGGGTGTTTCGAAAAAATAATCTGACATAGTTGCCATCGACTTGAAGTAAACGAATTTCATGGTATTTCACAAAGTGGCAACGTTCACCTTCGCGAATAAATAAATGATCATCGGCTTTGCGGTTAGTTGATGATTGAGCTTGTGTGTTAGGTGAAATTTTATCGGTATCAATTTTTTCCAGTGCTTGAAATAAACGTTCGGAAGTAATGGGTTTTAGTAAATAATCCAATGCGTTAATTTCGAATGCGCGCAAAGCATGTTGTTCGTAAGCAGTGGTGAATATCACCTTCGGAATATGTTCGGCTTGTTCCAATATATCAAAACCGCTGCCATCCGGTAAATGGATATCCAGCAATAATAAATCAGGCTTTAATCGATTGACTATTTCCAATGCGGATTGCACATCGGAAGCTTCACCAATAATTTCATGGCGACTTTGTTCGGTTAATAAACCCGCCAACTCTTTGCGGGCCAGACGTGAATCATCGACTATCACAATATTCATGAAGGCATCTCCGCAGTCGCGATTACGGTTCCAGAAAAATGAAGTTCCAATGTGGCATTATGGTCGAAAGCAGCAAACAAACGATCGCGTGCATTTTTTAAACCTATACCATTGCTTTCATGTTCCATCGGTAATTCGGCGGTGGGATTTTCAACTTGTAATCGCCAACGGTTGAATGAAATAGAATCTGCGCTGATGCGGATTTTCCCGCCCAATCGTCGACGGGCTATACCATGTTTGATTGCATTTTCTACGAGTGTTTGTAATAACAATGGCGGCAATTGTGCATCGAGTAATTCAGGATTTATCGCTAATTCGTAACTTAATCGTTGTTCAAATTGCAAGGCTTCCAAGGCTAAATAACCTTTTACCCATTCCACTTCATCGCGCAGGCTTACAGTTAACTTGGCCTCGCTATGCATGAGTCCGCGCAGTAAAGTGGCTAGATCAGTTAATCCTTGTCTTGCTGCTTGTGTATCTTCCAATATCAACGAGCGAATATTGTTGAGCGCGTTAAATAAAAAGTGAGAATTAATTTGGCTGCGTAAAAACTGCAATTCAATATCGCGCAGTTTCACTTGATTCTCCCAGTGTGTTTTTTCTATTTGTCGACGCTTAGCCCACTCTGCTTTAAATAAATACACTAAACACCAAAGAATTAGCATTATGCAGGTATTCATGCTGTAAACAACAAAACTACCTGCGGAGGATTGTTGAAGTCCTTGCCCTAAATCGGGATTAGATTGCAGTGTCATGTAAATAATACCGAACAAAATAAACTGTATGACGACTGATGCTAAGGGTAATAACCACAATAGTTGCAGGCAAAGATGAGCCAAACTTTTTTGGTGGAAAAACCGTTTGTATAGAAATCTCAAAGCATGAGTAAAACCAAACATCAATAGGGACAAAATGGCGAAAATACTATTAATCAAAACGGATGAGTAACCCAAGGCTGTCACCAAAATAATATCGAGGAACCAATATCCACCCCAAAATGCAAGTTGGAACAACCAATATTTTTTGTGATTAATCTCCGTGGATGTAACTGTCATAATCAATTACTTTTTTGTTGGTTAATATCTTCCCATCGTTTTTCCATCACTAGAATAGTGACTATATAAATAACGACTATGATAGCTGGAATAACCTGAAAATGATGTTCTGGAAAAACATACCAAGCAATTAGTATTAATGCTGTGCGACTCAGAGTATGAAAATAATCGATCCAGTGCTGCACAATCCATGAAAAAGGTATCCACATTAACCCGGTTAATATGCCAACCGTTAAAGTAACTGAACGATAATCTTGCAAAAAGAAGGGGATGGCAATGGCATATACCAATAATGCCATGAGCAAACCGCCAAAAAATAATCGATCAAAAGGGTTTTTTTCTTTGTTGAAAAAAACTTCGCCAGTTAATTTGCTGATCATCATGGCTAAATAAACAATACTGCCAGTGGCAACAAACACTAACATCACCGATTGAAAATCATTTAAAAAGACTACCTATGCCAATCGTTGCCCAGCAAATTAATCCTGATAGTGGTGTTGCCAGAAAGCGACGGCTTGTAAAAGTCGCGCGATGTTGTTCTAGGGTCATGATCTCGGAGTCACTCATTTTTATAATCCTTTCTTATTGATTTAAAAATTGTGTTATTTGTTGATTAACCCATTCATTGTCATCCCAGGTTAAAAAATGAAACCCGGTTTCCGACATGCGAATGTCGACATTTTTTAATTGTGCATATTGCCGAGCAAAAATGGCTTTCGTGCTTTCTTTGGTTGAGCCATAAGGTTTGTAAGCTGCCCAAGCACCCAACACCATTACAGGTTTATAGATGGCGCCAATGCTAACACGTAAATCTGTGGTCATTAATTCATACATGGCTTGAGTGGTTATGTTGCGATCACTGGTTTGACTCCATTGCATCAATAAGGGCATGCGATCCGATTGGTTGGTCATCCCTTGAATAGCAAAAGTAGCATTTTTGAAGAAAGATGAATCGTCTTGAATGTTCATTTGTGTGCGCATTTGTTCAGCTTGTGGTTTCGCCATTTCGATGGTTAATGATGGGTTTTGAATCGCTGGAAAAAAAGGAAGTGAATCCACTATTACAATCTTGTCGACCAATTCAGGCGAATCCAGCGTGACCATTAAACTGAGGAATCCACCCAAGCTGTGCCCTACTAAAGTGACCTTGGTTAATTTTTTTTGTTTTATCAAAGCAACAATATTGTTTTTGATGGGGACCAAAAAACCATGTTGAAGATCCATGGGTTTTTGGCCGGCGAATCCCGGTAAATGCAGCAGATAACATTTGTGCTTGCTTGCCATCGCATTACACGTTTCGGTAAAGGTATCTTCTGCACTGTTTAATCCAGGAATGAAAATAACAGCTGAACCGTTCCCTTTTTCGGTGACTTCAATTCCTGCAAATTCTTCAGCTTTACTTTGTTGGCTAATGATGCAGGCGAAAATAGCGATAATAGCTATTTTCAGCCCACCTTTATTGTGGCTGCAAAATAGTTTTTTCAGATTAGAAAGCTTCATGTGGAACACTCCGTTGGTTGTAGGAGTGGCTAGTTTCTAGCTGAAAATATCCGTCTGTAGCCAGTTTATGATAAGTGGCCGAAAATCTTGGGGAATGGTTGAAAAATAGGGCCTAGGGGGAAAGGAAATTAAAGTAGTAGTCTCGATAATCAGGAGGGAGGTTGTTAACCAAAGGGTTTTCTAATCGAATGATTTTGCGTTTGGATAGGTCAACATAGTCAATTGTTTTACGATGGTGCTGTTCCCAAAGCAATTTCAATGATCCATCTTTAAATGCAATATCTAATCCTTTTTCTATTCTGGCCTTGGCGGCTTGATTCTTTTGATGAATATAGAAAAAACGTGGGGCATCGTACATCAACACGAACGTTTTATCGAAATCCAAAGTGTGTAGGTGTTTGAAGTATTGCATCTCTGGTTCGATTTGATTCGCACCTCGACAAAAAAGATCAACGCGATTAGAAACCACCATTTTAAATATGTTGGCGTAATTTGAAAGTTCTAGCACATTGAGTCCGTTTGCTTTCAATATTTTGGAATCCGTCCAACCAACACCCTGAGCTATTGTAAATTTTTTGAGTTGATTTAATTGATCAACCTTGGCGATTTCTTTTTGTTTGGCTGGGCTCACAAAACAAATTCTGTAGCCATTAATACCGCCATCAATAGGAATTGGAATAAATGACAGCTGGCTATGATCAAGTTCAGGGTCATAACTTTGTTCAAGCACCATATTGCCGTACTTGTTTTGAATGATATCGCTGAGTGCTCTCAGGGTATTGGCTTCAGGCTCCACTGGAATCATGGTGTAGGGGCCAAATTCTGCAGTCGTTTTCTCCAATGCTAATTTAATAAGATCATTGGGATAATTGTGATACTCAGTGGTATCTGAAATTCTATAATAGAACTGCAAGGGCTCATTGGCTGTGCCGGAGTTTTGCCAAAGCAGTAGCGAGATAAATAAAAAAAATCTAGACATATTGATGGTTGAGGATGTTTATGTGTCAATGCATTCAGAGTCTAGCAGGTAAACAATAAGTATCCATTTGCATGAGCCCAAGGATGCTAAAATCTGCATAAATTAAAAAGGCCATCTTGTGGATGGCCTTTTTGCACTGCGGCTTAGGATAAAATCAGAAGCGAAGAGATGCGCCAATTGAAAAAAGCATTCTCGTCAAGTTCACCATCGGATGTGAATTCACCAGAGATAGCGAACTTGTCATTAAAGAAATATCGAGAACGAATACTGTAGTTTGATCCATCTTCATAATCGGTGACTGAAGCACCAACACTAAAGAAGTTTGTAAAGTAGTAATCGGCTGCAAGCTGAATGACAGCGTCTCCATATTCAACATCCGTGTAGCTTGCTTCTAAATTAATTGCTGTATTTCCCGCTAAGCCTCTAACATATTTTGCATGAATGTTGGCTTCATAATCATCCGATTCTTCGTGATGTACGGTGCTTAGCAATAGTCCATCAATGGGTGTGATTCCCAATTCAAACCTTGTGTCGTTTTCAGAATCGGATGAGTCATAATCAAATCGAAGATGTTGTGCTCCCAGATAAAATATGGTCTCAGGAATGTAAAAGCCAAATCCAATATTTTGTATGTTCCCATTAGCGCCATTGGCGACATCTATGTCCCAATCTGTATAGCCAGCATTGATGTAGCTGTGTTTTTGTAAAAATGCTGCTTCTGCCATGGGTTTATTAGTGGTGTCAACGGCAGTAAAATGGTATCGACCATTGAGATAAATGCTGGTGGTTTCAGGAAGGGGTTGAGTAGAATTTAAAATTGAATATCCGTTATCTACATAACCCAATTCAATTTCTGAATTGTAGGTGTTAGCAACTGTTAAGCCAGACACCATGAATAAGGTTGCTGATAAAATCGTTTTCGAAAATTTCATGAAGTTCTCCATTTAAGATAGTATGCGCCTGAGTTCTATAGCGCAGGTGCAGGCTAGCTAAATCAGTCTGAATCCAAAATGAACTGAATAATTTATTTAATGTTGTTAGTAATTAATATGGGAAGATCGAATGAACATTACAACTGCTAATGACCAGCTTTATACATCGTCCCAGATTTATACAATCGATCAGAATTTTATTGCGAGCGGAATAGCCTCTATTCAGCTGATGAAACGTGCAGCAGAATCGGCCTTTGATTTATTGCAGCAGCAATATAAGAATATTCCCGTCAGAATTTTTTGTGGTGGTGGTAATAATGCGGGTGATGGTTATTTATTAGCCGGTTTGTTGGCTCAGCGAAAGCATGATGTTGATGTTATTCAACTGGTACCAAGTCATTTATTAAAAAATGATGCCTTAGTTGCTTATCAATTTGCGCAAGAAAATGGTGTCAGTTTTTATCAATTGGATTCGCAACCTGAAATAAAAAATGCGGTATTGGTTGATGCACTTTTAGGCATTGGAGCGAAAGGTGCGCCGCGCATGGAGTTTGCAAAAGCGATTGAGAGGATGAATCAATCCCGGTTGCCGATTGTGGCATTGGATCTACCTTCGGGTTTAGATGCTGATACAGGCCACGCACCCGGTGCAGTGGTTTACGCATCAAAAACGATTTCGTTTATTGCATTAAAAGCTGGATTGCTAACAGGAAAAGGTCCTGCTGTTTGCGGTGAAATCATACTGGCTGATTTGCGAATTCCTGCTGATGTGTTGAGTCAACAAATTGCAGAGTCAGAAATAATTCACCTCAAACAATATTTGGAATTTTTAAAACCGCGTAAAGCCGATGCACACAAAGGTGATTTTGGTCATGTGATGATTATTGGTGGGGATTCGGGTTTTGGCGGTGCCGCATTAATGGCTGCCGAAGCTGCCGCGAGGGTGGGGGCAGGATTGGTAAGTTTGGCGACCCTGCCTGAACATATTGCCCCGGCCTTGGTTCGTTGCCCGGAAATTATGGCTCGAGGTGTGATTTCTGGTCAGGAATTAGAGCCGCTACTTTCAAGACCTAGCGTGTTAGTTGTTGGTCCTGGATTGGGTCGCTTACCTTGGTCAGAACAAATGTTACAGCAAGCAGTAAAGTCGGGTTTGCCGATGGTGTTGGATGCAGATGCGCTCAATATTTTAGCTGAAGGCAGAGTAATTCCGGCAGGCACAAAAGGCCAATGGCTATTAACGCCCCATCCTGCAGAGGCTGCTCGATTGTTGGGAAAAACAACGGCAGAAATTCAATTCAATCGATTTCAATCTATTAAAGAACTACATCAGCGTTATGATGCTAGCGTAATTTTGAAAGGTGCGGGTAGTTTGGTGTTGGGACATTCAGGGAAAATTGGTTTGGTGACCGCCGGAAATCCCGGTATGGCTACTGGCGGCATGGGTGATGTGTTATCAGGTATTTTAGGTGGGTTATTGGCTCAGGGATTATCCATGGAGAATGGCGCTAAACTCGGTAGTGTGTTACACGCAATGGCGGCTGATAATGCGGCAGAAGTTTTGGGGCAGCCTGGTTTGATGGCCACCGATTTAATTCCACACTTGTGTCAAATTCTTCGAGACAGAGCATGATTAGTTTGCATCAACCAGCCGAGATTTTTTTGGAAAGTGAAGAGGCCACTTTATCTGTTGGGCATGAATTAGGTCTGGTTTTTTTACAAAATCCCAACAGTATTTGTGTTTATTTAAAAGGCAATCTGGGGGCAGGAAAAACGACACTGACTCGCGGCGTTCTTACTGCATTTGGTCATCAATCAGCAGTAAAAAGCCCTACTTACACCTTGGTTGAAACCTATCACTTTGCCAATCGAACTTTGCATCACTTTGATTTATATCGACTGAAAGATCCGGAAGAATTAGAGTTTATGGGGATTCGTGATTATTTTGCGCAACATAATATTTGTTTAATTGAGTGGCCTGAGCATGGTCAAGAGTTTTTGCCTCAGCCGGATATCACCATCCAACTGGAGTACCAAGGGGCGGGAAGATTATTGCGAATAGTGCCCACTCAGAAAGCTCAGGGTTAAGTACTAAAACGTAATCATTGAATTTCGTTAAGGTGATTATGAGTAAATATTGATCTATTCGATTATGCGAAGTGAAAGATCCAGTGCCTGACAATGTTTGGTCAAAGCCCCTATTGAGATAAAGTCCACCCCGGTTTTGGCGACTTCAACCAGGGTTTTCATATTCATGTTGCCTGATGCTTCCAGAGGAATTTTGCCATCGGCAATTTTTACAGCCTGTTTCATCTCTTCCAGTGAAAAATTGTCGAGCATAATAATGTCTGCTTTCTCGGCAATCGCTTCATTAAGCTCAGTAAAGTTTTCTACTTCTACTTCTACAGGTTTGTTCGGGGCAAGGCTGCGTGCCTGTGTTATAGCGGCCTTAATCGATCCACAAGCGGCAATATGATTTTCTTTGATTAAAAAAGCATCATAGAGACCAATGCGATGATTTTCACATTTACCACATAAAACGGCGTATTTTTGAGCTAAACGGAGGCATGGGAGTGTTTTTCGTGTGTCGAGAATCTTTACGCTTAGGTCTTTTACGGCTTGGGAAAAGCGATAGGCTTGTGTGGCGGTTCCCGATAAGGTTTGTATAAAATTCAGGGCTGTTCTCTCTCCTGTCAGAATGCTTCTGGCGTTGCCTGATAATCGGAAAAGACATTGGTTGGGTGATAGCTTATCCCCATCATCTACTAGCCAATCGATGGTTATTGAGCCATCCAGCTGACGAAAAACCTGATCAACCCAAAGTTTTCCACAAAAAATACCCTCCTCTCGAGTGATGACCTGTGCTTTGACTTGTTTGTTTTCTGGTATCAAGGAGGCGGTGAGGTCTCCTGTACCCAAGTCCTCAGCTATGGCGACTGAAACCTGTTGAACAATTGCTTCTGTTAATTCAGTTTTAGAAAAGCGCTTGATATTGATCATGAAATGACTCAAAGAAGATTAAAATTTGATCCTAATTCCAAAAAAATACTAAAGGGATTTAAGCAAAACCAATAGTTATTGCGAATTGTGATATGCCTCTCGATATTATCATTTGCTTCCTAGACCTGTCTGCCTCTTGGTTATACTGAAACTGAGCTATATCCAACCTGAGTACATTGTTATGAGTGAATCCATGAAACCTGAAGTCGTTAAGTTGGAAACGAAGAAGGTGGTGCAATTGAATGTAGAGCGCAATTCGCCGCAGCAATCACAAATTGCCTTAGCGCGGTTACCGGCTGCCATGCATAACTTGCGTGATAAGGCTCGTCAACAATTGCAAAATTTGTTGAGAGATCTATTCGATAAAGTTGATGATTCTATGTTCGAACTCGCTGATAAAGCGGATAACAATCAGGATCAAAATTTGTATTTTGATTCCATGCGAGAGGTGAGGATTCGACGTCGCGCAATGGAAACCACTTTTTTTCGACAAATTGATATAGGCTTTGCTCAGTTGTTGGATGCCAACGCGTACAGAGACGAAGCGGCAGAAGAAAAACAAGTCTCTGCAGATGAGTTATCGCTAGTAAAAAATGATGAACTCGAAGAAATGGTTGCTACTGATGGGATGATCAACAAAGCCAATGAGCAATTTGCCGAAGCCATTCAACATTTAACCTTACGCATTGATCATTTGGTGCCGATTAAGGTGTATCAAAAAAATAATCCATTAGGCGCTGATGTCATTTGTCGTGCATTTGTGCAGGCAACCGCTTCGTTGGAAATTGATGTTAAAGCCAAATTGGTTCTTTTTAAATTATTTGATAATTTGGTCATGACTCAGTTAGGTAAATTATTTGATACTCTTAATCGATCGCTCATTGAAGCGAATATTTTGCCCTCGCTGAAGCCTACTGCCAAAGTAAAAAAAGCTACAGTGCAATCTTCACAATACTCTCAAAGTGGTGTTGCGCCCGTTGCGGGTATGCCTATGGCTTCTGGGTCGGTTCCTTCTCAAGTATATGACGAACAAACGAATCAAGTTTTACAAAATTTGCGCAGTTTGTTGGGTCACGGAAATGCGAGTGGAGGGCAACAGACTCAATCCAGTGAAATTGAAACACAGGACTTATTACGGCTTTTATCCCAGGCTCAACATAAACATGACTCTTTGCCAGCGTCAGGTGGTAGCTATCAGCAACCCCTGAGTTTGCGTCAATTATTGCAAGAATTGCTGACATCCGAGACTGAAAAGACTGCTGCGATTAATCAAGTTGACGATGATGTCATTAATTTAGTTAGCATGATGTTTGAGTTTATTTTGGATGACAGAAATCTGGCTTCGCCGATGAAGGCATTAATTGGCCGATTACAAATCCCTATGGTTAAAGTGGCGATTGCTGATAAAAGTTTTTTCAGCAAGGGCGGTCACCCTGCGCGTCGTTTATTAAATGAAATGGCCATGGCTTGTTTGGGATGGCAAGAATCTTCGCCAGAAAATTTAATTAAGGATAATTTGTATAACAAGATGCAAGAAATGGTAAAAGTTATTCTGAGTGATTTTGAAACCAATATGGATATTTTTAATCACTTGTTGTTAGATTTTCGTGCTTTCCAAGAAAAAGAAAAGCGTCGCGCACAAATACTTGAACAGCGCACTATTGATGCTGAGGATGGTAAAGCAAAATCTGAGCGTGCACGCGCTGAAGTAGATAATGCTTTGCGTCATGTTATTGGTGATAAATTGTTGCCGCAAACTGTTACCCGTTTGTTGCGAGATGCTTGGGCTAATGTCATGTTCATTAGTTGTTTGAAACAGGGAATCGAGAGTGAAGATTGGCAAGAAAAGAATACTACTGCCCAACTGTTAGTTTGGAGTGTGACCTCTCCTATGGATAAGGATAATCGTCAAAAGTTGTTAAAAATGGTTCCGGAATTGTTGCAAAAACTGCGGACAGGGCTTGAGGGGATTTCCTTCAGTCCTCTTGAAACGACACAGTTATTTAAACAATTGGAAGCCGTTCACTTGGCAAGATTGCGCAGTGATACCCTTGTACCATCTGAGAAGGTTTCGGTCGAAAAAGTCGCTGAGGTAGAAGGGGTCAAGATTAATGCTCAAACTCTTAGCTCGGAGGAAGAGTTAGAGGCCAAAGCGAAAGAACTGTCGGAAAAAAATGCACAAAGACGCACCTCCCAAGTTGTGCCTTCAAAAAAACCGGATAACTCACCCTTACCTCCAGAAGAAAAAGCGGAACTTCCCGTTTTGCCCGTAACTCATGGTTCGACAGAAACCAAAGTGGATGACATTGATAAAGCCGTAACCGAAGTGGACGTTGCCCATATTGAATCTCAACATTTGGCTTTGGTTGCCAATATTACCCAAGGAACCTGGTTCGAAATGATGGGTGAAAATGGCGAGAAATACCGCTGTCGTTTGGCCGCCATTATCCGTCCAGCGGGCAAATATATATTTGTGAACCGTTCTGGTATGAAGGTTGCCGAAGAGTCTCGTGAAACATTGGCTTTGGCGCTGCAGCAAAAACGCATGAGTATTTTGGATGACGGTATGCTCTTTGATAGAGCCTTAGAGGCGGTTATAGGTAATCTACGCGACAAGCGCCCTGCGAGCTAATCTCTGCTTTTAGATGCTTCGCCGATCTGGAGTCCGGGTCGGTTTTCTCCTTTTTTTTCCACAAGTTACAAGACTTGGCATAAATTGTGGAAGAACCTTTCGAATCTGATAAAATTTAACCATCTGCTGGTTATTTTTGACTAGACTGACTAATGATTTCCATTTTTAACACAGGTTTAAGCTCCACAATCAGGGAGTGTCTATGGATAAGCGTGACTTCGCTATGAAAAAATCAGGTTTTCCTGGCCACGACGCCAATAAATCGACAAACACGGTCTCTGCTATGACAGAACAAATGGTTGTTCAACACACTAAAGAATGTCGCGATATCACACGAGAATTTATCGGGCGGCATTTTGGCGGTTTTTGGTCTCAATGGATGCGTCAGATTCAGGATAATGCCGCACAGGCTAGATCCAACAAAGAGCAGGTTGCGCAGACTGAAACCCTGAATCTACTTAGAGCTGTGGCTGAGGCTGCAGAGCAAGAGTTTTTACAACATTTATCGAATGGCTTTGTAAAGTTCAAAAATAAAACACTCAATACCTTGACGGGAGAGGAAAGGTTTAGTGGCGATATACTGTCGTTGGTTGAGCATTCTGATCTTGAAGAAACAATAGCTATCACCTCGATTACCCACCGTGCTGACAATATGTTTTCTGAGGCTTTGTGGGTGCTACGTCAGCGCCTCGCCTTGTTAAATGATGGTGAAAAAATTGAGGATTCAGGCAATCCTGTTGCTGCAGTGCAATTTTGTGAAGCTTTACGAAAAGTGTTATCAAATCTTGAGATAGATGTTAAAACAAAAATTATTGGTTATAAGTTATTTGATCAGGATATTGTCACTCAATTAGATGGCCTTTATGGACAACTAAATGATTATCTCGCGCGGCAGAATTTACTCCCTAATCTTCGATTTAATCCTTCTCAGGCATCGCAGGGGCAACAACATGCTGGTGGTTATGCTGCTGGTATGGATGATGAAGAGCCTATGCCTCAGCCGCCCAGTGAAATAGAGTTGCATGAACAGCAGCAACGTCGAATTACTGAGCGTCTCTTGGAGGGTCAATTGAGCTCTGCTGACGTTCAGTATCAAACGAGCTTACTGAGTGCGATTCGGCTTTTGCAGTCTCATGTTTCTACACAGTTTCCAGCCTTTTTAGCGGCACAACAAGTTGCTCAGGTGGGAACTGTAAATCCGCATGCCTTCTCTTCTGTTCCGCCATTAGTGCCTGCAAATATGGAAATCTATGCGGCGCCACAATTGGTTAATGTGTTTGAAAATATGCAAGCGCAGGTCTTGCAGCAAACCCAAGCTATGTTGCAGTCTGATGCAGGAGCTATGGCTCCTGTCAGCAAGCAGACGATTGCAGAAATGAATCGTCAGGTGATGCAAAAAATCGCCGACGAAAATGAAAAGGGTGCAGTTGAAGCCGATGACATGCAAACCATCGATTTGGTTGGTTTGTTGTTTGAATACATGTTATCGGATGAGCATTTACCAGATACGGTCAAGGCGGTTCTCAGTTATTTGCACACGCCTTTCTTGAAAATTGCGTTCATCGACAAACATTTTTTTGAGCAGCCCGAACACCCTGCGCGCGTATTGTTGAATAGTTTGGCGGAAGCTGGTTCAAGATGGGTGGGTAATGATGGCTCTGATCAATATGATATTTTTGCCAAAATCAAAACTACAGTTTTTCATTTGTTACAAGAATTTAAAAACGACGTAAAAATTTTTGCAGAAACACTGATTGAATTTAATTCGTATACGCGCAATGTTGCTCGTCGCCAGGAATTAATGGAACGAAGAACATTAGAGAAAGCGCAGGGCGAAGAGCGTTTACGAGAAGCAAAAATTCAAGTGAATGATGAAGTTCGCAAGCGCACTGATGGAAAAGAAATGCCGTCGGCCATATTGTTGCTTTTGTTACAGCCTTGGTCTGATTATTTGTCTTTTGTATTACTGCGTTATAGCGATAAATCTGATGCTTGGCACAAGGCGCTGAAGGTGATTGATGATTTACTTTGGACGCTCGAGCCAAAAGCATTACAAGTAGAAAAAGCCCGACAAATGCATATACAGGAAGATTTAATTGCTGCTTTGGAAAAAGGATTTGAAACAATTGGCTATGAACAAGCCAAAGGTCGTAAGTTATTGGATGCTGTCAGTTCATTGCAGCGTTTAGCCTTGTTGAGTCGTAAAGCTGAACCTGCGCCCGCACCCATGCGATCTCGTTTGGAAACTATGGCAACTGAAAAGGCTGGCGGTAAAAGTTTTGAGCGTCAAGTCATTACGCCGGATGAACAACGATTCATTGATAGCTTAAAAATGGTTGAGTTTGGAACCTGGTTTGAGTTCGACGGTGGCAAGCGTTTAAAAGTGGCTTGGTACAATAAGAAAACACAACATTATATGTTAGTAGATCAACAAGGTCGTAAAGTTTCATTGACATCAAGTTTGGAATTGGCAAGACAAATGTTGGCAGGCGCTGCGAAAGTGATTTCAGGTAGCACCAAACCTTTCTTCGAGCGCGCATTGGAAAATATTTACAGCACTTTGAATGAGCGTGCAGATGTGGGTAAATCTCAAGTTGTTAAAATTGAGAAAGTAGTATGAGCATAAAGCGACAAAGTGAGCGTCACTCAGTTACACAGGACGTTGATGTTTACGATGCGTTACGTGATGTTTATGTGGGGCGTCTGGTGAATGTGCATACCAAAGGTTTAATGTTAATTGCAGACAAACCTTTAAAGGAAGATACGCTTTATACCTTTGATATTCATTTGCCTTTACCTATACGCAATTTACACAATATTCAAGTTGGTGTTGATTGTTTGTGGGTTAGAGATGCTGATTTGGCAGGTAAATATTGGATGGGTTTTTCAATCATTGATACTACCCCTGAAGCTTTATTAATCATAGAGCAGCTAATTAAAACTGATCATTAGAATAAATCGGTAAATATTATCCCCAGCGTGAATACCTCCAAGTCCTGATTGTAGTCAATCAAGCTGTGCCCGTAGCCATTGAAATAATTGAGTTGTCCGCGAATATTTTGGCTAACGGGGAAGCTCCATCCTAGTTCGACAGCTCCTTTATTGTCGGCATCAAGATTATTTCGAAGCATCAAACTGTATAGGTTATCGCTGCGAGTATAGGCGCTGCTAAATTCAAAGTTACCCATAAAGTGCGTTATATCAGGATTGTCATCGCCGTCTGGATCTCCGGGAAATTTTTGTTTGGCTTCAGGAATTCGATACCAAGGCGATAGTGAAAAAACAAAATTATTCCGTTCAAAAATAGAGGTTATCATCAAGCGATTCCAGCTTCGTGATAAGAGACCACCCGTTCCATTGGATTGATGATTGATAATGAATTGGTTTGCAGAGTTTTGAAAACCCGCTAATTTCCAATCATTGGTAAAGCTTAAAATAAGTTCAGGTTGGTGATCGGTAGCGCGAAAGGGAGCTGAATCGGTATCACTATAGACTTGCCAGAAAGAATGATTGGTATAACCCAAATAAAGATGTCCATTATTTTCAAAAATAGATTCCCGCAATAATATTTTGATGCTGAGTTGTAATTCTGCTTCCGTGTGATCCAGGTTCGTAAAAGAAGAATTGGTGTTTTGATAGGGAAGATTATTGGGCTTGCGTGTATGACTAAACGGATAAAAATAATTGCGTTTGTGTGGAGTTAGCATAAACCGATTGGATCTATCCAGAGATTCTATCTTTAATCTTTTGGCAAAAGGTCGCTGGCTAATATCCTGATTGGAATCATTTTCGTGAACTGAATTTTCCTGAATTTCGCTTTGTGAGATTAAATCTTCGCATATTCTTGAAAGTTCAGTGATAGTGCTAGATTTATCTGCTGTTAATACATGAGATTGTAAACACTCTTGAAGTCTTGAGGGGGCTTCATCTGCAAAACTGCTGAGGGGCATGCTTGCGATCAAAAATGCAAGCCACTTTGACTGATGCATCTGCTTATCCTAATCATAATCAAATCGTTTCGGATGCAGAGGTTAACACATAGAAAGTGGATTTATGAGGTTTTTCATGAGGATTGAATGAGTAATTGTATGTCGGCATCGAGCCAATTTTGTAACACTTGAGTTCCTTGAATGACGGCACGTAAATAGAGGTCGATGATATCAGTCGTTAAATCAAAAATGCGCCGACTATCCGCTTGAACTTTATCTCCCAAAATATCGTTTTCAACCATGCTTAATAAAAAAGCCAATTTAACCTCATAACTTTTTAACTGGCCTAATAGTAGTAATTCGGCATTAGGTTTGTTTTCAACAAGTTTAATATGGTGGCGTAATTTTTCATTATTAACACGAGTGCATTGAATCAAATACCCCAGTTTTGTATGAAAATCCTGATCGCAGAGATGAGACGCAGACACATAAGTTGCTAACGCACGAATGCGACCAATCTGCTCAGCCACTTCGGGCATTAGTCGTGTGGAAAAATGCAACATTTCCAAATAACTGAATCGTTGGCTTGGTGGCGATGAAACATCATTTTCTGTATAGAGCGGTGTCTCCAATTGTTTTCCCAGGCTGGAAATCATGGATAAGAGTTGTTCGACCAGATGGCAGTGGAGTTCATAGTTCAAAATTACGCTGTCATCCTGCCAGTCTTGACTAATGGTTGCCCATGCGCTCAATAAATTTTCTTGTTGTAGCGAATTAATGAGTTTTCCCGGTCTGCGTGAAAAAACATCCAACATTTGAAAGTGACGTTCAAGTTGTAATTGCTGCCGACATATTTCTTGCTGAAAGGACGGATTTCCACCCAGGGCGCCCATACTCACCCCTCTGTGTCGTTGTACCGCTTTTAGAATTTGAACCAATTGCTGAACAAGTGATAGTGCATCCAGTCGCTGAAAATAATTTTCGTAGATACACTCAAATTTTTTGGCTTGAGTGTGTTTTGATGGGGCATTAAATGGCTGGCTATGCATTTTTATGGTGCTGGTTAAGGGCTTATTTCTTGATTAAATAGGTGATAACCAAGGTTCAGCAACACCTGTGCCAAAAATCATATTGATTGTTTCAGCAGAGGCAAACATAACGCCAGAAAAACAACAGAACACATTAATTTTCCATTTTGTATTCAATACCTTTTTTCACTGCCGGCCATTCCAGATTAATAATTGAAAACACCACTGTGTCGCGATAAACACCATCGGCATTTTTTTGATGGTTACGTAAAATGCCGTCCTGTTTTGCTCCCAAGCGTGCTATTGCGGTGCGTGAAGCTTGATTGTGCCAGTGGGTGCGAAACTCTACAGCGATTGCATTTAAATTTTCAAAAGCATGTTGCAGTAATAAATATTTACACTCGGTGTTAATGCCAGTTCTTTGATAGGATTTGGCGTACCAGGTATAACCTATTTCGACACGATGATTCAGATTATCCGCATTGCAATAGCGAGTGCTGCCGATAATTTTCTGTGTTTGTTTATCCACAACTGCAAATAACAAAGCTCGCTCAGCTACTTGTTCACTAAATGCATATTGCAGGTAACCATCAATTGAATCTTTCGACGGAACTGAGGTATACCAAAGTTTCCACAATTCGCCATCGGTCGATGCTTCAAGTAATGCAGATCTGTGTTCCGGTTTTAATGGAGTCAGTGTTACTAAATTTCCTTCGAGTGTTATTTCATTTAACCAGTTGCTCATTTTTTTCTCCCAATAAAAACGATTTTTGATTGAAAATAAAAAGGCCGAATCATTTCTAATTCGGCCTTTAGTTCTCAGATCGATTACTTACACGTTGTAAGTTGTCGATGCTGTGTTGCCGCCGCGGCCTGTCCAGTTGGTATGGAAGAATTCACCGCGTGGTTTGTCTGTACGTTCGTAGGTATGTGCGCCGAAATAATCACGTTGGGCTTGTAACAAATTCGCTGGCAAACGCGCGGTGCGGTAGCCGTCGAAATAAGTTAATGCTGATGTGATAGTCGGAGCAGGAATGCCATTAACGATTGCGGCCGCTGCGACACGACGCCAGCCCGCTTGAGCTGCATCGACGGTTTTGCGGAAGTAATCATCCAGCAATAAATTTTGCAGAGCTGGATTTTTATCAAAAGCTTCTTTGATGTTGCCGAGGAATGATGAGCGAATAATACAGCCACCGCGCCACATCAAGGCAATACCGCCGTAATTTAAATTCCAGCCGTATTCTTTTGCCGCTTCGCGCATCAATAAATAACCTTGAGCGTAAGAAATAATTTTTGATGCGAACAAGGCATTTCGCAGGTCATCAATAAACGCTTTTTTGTCGCCAGTGAAATTCACTTTGGGGCCGCTGATTAATTTGGATGCTTGCACGCGTTCATCTTTTTGTGATGACAAACAACGGGCAAATACCGCTTCAGAAATTAATGTGAGTGGTACGCCAAGATCCAATGCGATTACGCCAGTCCATTTACCTGTACCTTTTTGGCCGGCAGTATCCAGAATTTTTTCGACCAATGCAGATCCATCTTCATCTTTATAGCCGAGAATATCGCGTGTGATTTCGATCAGGTAAGAATCCAATTCACCTTTGTTCCAGTCGGCGAATACTTGATGCATTTCATCGGCATTCATGCCGAGAACTTCTTTCATGATTTGGTAGGCTTCGCAAATTAATTGCATGTCGCCGTATTCAATACCGTTGTGAACCATTTTTACAAAATGGCCTGCGCCGTTTTCGCCGACCCAATCGCAACATGGGCTGCCGTCAGCCACTTTTGCTGAAATGCTTTGGAAAATTTCTTTTACATAAGGCCAGGCTTCGGGTGAGCCGCCGGGCATGATGGATGGGCCAGTCAATGCACCTTCTTCACCACCGGAAACGCCAGTACCAATAAAGCGCAAACCTTTACTGGCGAGATAGGCTGTGCGACGGTCGGTATCAGGGAAGTGGGTGTTGCCACCATCAATAATGATGTCACCTGCTTCGAGGTGAGGGATTAGTTGTTCGATAAAGTCATCTACCGCTTTACCTGCTTTTACCATCAACATAATTTTGCGTGGTTTTGCGAGTGACGCGACCAGCTCTTCGATAGAGCGAGCGCCGCGAATGGTTTTGCCTTGCGCGCGTCCGGCTAAAAAGTTGTCTACTTTTTCAACAGAACGGTTGTATGCGGTAACTGTATAGCCTTTGCTCGCCATGTTAAGGATGAGGTTTTCGCCCATCACTGCCAAGCCAACCAAGCCTATATCGGAAAGTGGTTTCATATTCATAGTGCCCATGTTGTGGTGGTCCTAATAAGGGTTAATGTCTCACCGATAAGTGGATTACAGCTCTGGAGGCCGTTTACCAAGGGCGCGTATTATTCCTGTTTGAGGGGGCAAATTCCTAGCGGTTCAGGCTATTAAGTTAATAGTTTTGAGGGTTGGGGTAGGATGCCGTGGAGCGAAGCGATACGCATCACAGACCTCAAGGATAAACATGATGCGTATCGCGTTGCTCAACGGCATCCTACGACTATTTCTTGCGGCCATTCAGCAACCAACCAATAGGTGTCCAACGCACCAATATTAAATAACTGATGATAGAAATCAGAATAGTGATTCCTACGGACAGACTGTATTTGGCAAGCAGTGATAAATCCATATCCATTAATTTATATTGCACCGCAAACACAATTGGTAAGTGGACTATATAAATCCAATAGGAACTGTCCGATAAAAATCGTAAAAAACGATTGCGAATGTTCAGATATTTTTTACCCGCAACCAAACAGGCGATAGTCATCCAAAAAGCCACTATCGCTTCCAAAAATGCCAGCAGTAGTTTTTTAGCAAATGAATCCTGCGCTGGCATAAAACTGAAAGCATCGGGTAATAGTGAAAAATAAAATGCATACACAGCAATGCTGCCGATGAATAAAATCAGTACATGGTTGTTAAATTTATCCAGAAGATTTTGTTGTTGGTAAATTAAGTAACCTGCCGCAAACAGTAATCCGAAAAATCCAAATGACCAAAGTTGCGGTAAAAAACTTTCCGGCGCAGGGAAGGGCGCGGGTACCTGAGTTAAGGCTGGCGTTAATAACAAAGGGAAAATAATCAACAGTGCAATAGGATGCATTTGGTTGATTTTGTTTTTAAGCCAACTGAAGTTAAGGTAACTCAGAATCCATGTAAAAAGACAAAAGAACATCAGGTTGTATAAAAACCAAAAATGCATGGTGGTGGGTGGTGGTGCAGGAACAGCACCGGGATTCGCCATGCCATAAGCAATCATTCACAGTAGAGCCGATTTGTGTTCAACATTGGTTGCGGCTGACAACATAGGTGCAACCACCGCCCACATACACAAAGGCCAAAAAATAATAAACGGAAATAAAATACGCTTGCAGCGATTCCACAACATATTGCCCATGCCGCGATTAATCACTAAATAAGCAACGAAAAATCCGGCAATCACAAAAAATAATGGCATGCGAAATAAATGGGTAAACCAGAATAGCCAATCCATGACAGCGGATTGTTGTTTGTCTGCAGTTAGCCAAATGCCATGTGACATGGGGCTATAAGCCAATGCAGCGTGAAAAAATACACCCGCGATCATCGCGAATGCGCGCAAATTATCAAAATAATACAGGCGTGACTCAGCCGTGGAGTTCATAGACCACCTCATTGGTTTGTTAGGATATGCCTGACGGAAATCAGGCGTGAGTTAGATAAAAACTAGAAGGAAATTACAGAAAAGTTTTCTTTCGGGATTGGATAAAAAAGGAAGCCGATATTGTTATAACAATAACTACCCATTGAACAATGAGGATTCCAATTGCTGTGCTGTTCCAAACAGCATCAGGTTGAAAGAAATGTTGCGACAGGCTGGGAGTTTTTCCCATAAAGTAAAAAATAGGGCCAATCATACAATTGAATGACACCATTACGAAAATGATTATTCCTTCTGATTCAATGCTCATGCCGACTGCCCAGGTAATAAAATACGCCATTAAAAAATAGGTGCAGAGGATAACGCTGAGTGGAATTAGTCCATCAGGAACAGGTGTAAATTTAAAAACAGCAATGGTGATAAGCACAACCATAATTCCAGGAATACAAAATAACGCGGCGCTTGCGATCAATTTGGAAAATGCGTAGTCAGTAGGTGTTATAGGGAGGCTCATGACAAACGGGAGCGTTTGTTCTTTTCGTTCGTTAATAATTAAGATTGCAATCTGATGGTTGGACATTCCCACTAACAAACACATTAGTAGCGAAGTTCCCAAAACAAATTGCCACTCGCCCAAGCTTACAAAGCTCAGTGCAAATAGGCAGCCGGCACAATACATCGCAATATATTTTCTACTTAAAAACCAGTCTTTAAAAATTAAGGATTTAATGGCTGGGATATTTAATGAGTGACTCATGATCTAACCTCGTTTCTCTTTTTAGAAAAAACATTCGCAAGAAAAATTTGTTCCAGTGTCATACGGTCAATACTCGCAACTGTTAATCCCATGTTGGAAAGTTGGTTGATCACAGTGTCATTAAACTGGTCGATAGTCAGTTCGTGCAATGAGCCGTTGTGTTTAATGTCAGTAACAGATTCCGGTGCATTGCCCCAATCAATGTGACCAGTGCAGACCACTCGTCGCCAGCGATCCAAATAGATTTCTTTGTCTTGTGAATCAAGCAATTTGCCTTTGTGCAAAAAGGTGATGGTGTCAGACAGTTGTTCGACATCTTGTGTGTTGTGTGATGAAAATAAAACACTACGGTTTTCATCACGCAAAATATCTGCGAGTTCTGACAGAACCTCATGGCGTGCAACTGGGTCTAATCCAGTAGTGGGTTCATCCAGAATCACTAATTGTGGTCGGCGTGCCAAAATTAATAACAAACAGGCTTTCACTCTCTGCCCATGTGAAAATCCTTTAATTTTCTGTTCGGTTTTGATATCAAATTTTCTGGCAAGATCTTTCGCGTAGGCATCATCCCAACTGGGGTAGATGTTTTTAATAAAGTTCATGTGCCATGCCAGAGTTTCTGATTTATATAGACGAATATCTTCAGAGGCATAACCAATATTTTGTTTAGCTGCGACTTGTCCCTGCGGTAATTTGTTTCCTAACACTTCTACTACACCTGAATCTGCTTTGATTACTCCCATTAACAATCGCAGAGTCGTGGATTTGCCTGCACCATTAGCACCAACAAGACCCATCACTTGTCCGTGAGGAAGACGTAGATGTAAGTTATCCAGACTGAAGTCAGGATAAGTTTTAAAAACACTGGTCATTTCTATAGCGAATTGCATCATGCCTCCCGTCGACTATTGGCGACAAAACCGGTTAATCGAAAATAAAAATTGATTCAAACAATTAGAATAATTGATAGGTGAGTTTGGTAGTGCAGGGGAAGTCACCCTCTTTATGCGTGTTGCTACAAGTGTAGGGTCCACTACCTTTTGCACCTTCAAATTTACCTGTGCCGCCGATAACATTGTCTATTCCTTCCCATTCTCCTTCACTATTACTGTCGCCAGCATACTTAATAAAAAAGTTTATCGCCGTTTTTATCTTCGTGTGCGCAGAATCCGGAAATTTTGTTAATTTCTTTATGAGTAAAAACAGAATATGAGCAATTAGTTTTACTCATATGTAATAAGCCCGCTCCGGCTGCATTAAAAGTTACGCCGGTAACCGTGCCATGAGTGTAATCATCATTATATTTATCCATGGAAGTGCCTCTGTTAATGGATTGCAATTGCAACTCACCGGACTTAGGCATTCCATCTAATGCATACGCAAAACAATTTATGAAGAGAACACCCACCAAACTTATCGACATTTTGTTACGCATGACTTACTCCTGATAATGCCTATTTATGAGATTTAACTCTTTATGCGAAAAATTTCTTTGTGAATCTGTGTTAGTAAATTAATCATCCATTAGCACTTTTTTAACCTCAGCGATAATCTGACTGTTGCTCAAGCCCATTGCTCTACTACAGCTTATAAATCCGGTTAGATGTTTATCCAAATCGGCTTGTAATAAATTTTTTTGTGCGTTCACTGCATCGGCAACAAATGATCCCCTCCCTGGTTGCGTCACTATCACGCCTTGTTCTTCCAATTCCGTATAAGCGCGCTTAACGGTAATCACGCTGACTTGTGTGTTCGCGCTCAATTCCCTAATCGAAGGCAAAGCCTGTCCAGGAGCCCAATCGCCTAGTAGTATTTTTTGCTTAATTTGATCCATGATTTGCAGGTACATTGGCCTGCTATCGTTTTGCGATAAGAAGAGTTGATTCGTCACTCTCGCCCCACTGTGTATATGGTTTATGCACAGTATATACAGATATGCACAGTTGGCAAGAGGGAGTTGAAAATAAACTTAAAGGTGGGTGTGTTTCAGCTAGCTAAAAAAATGCCGACTTGATGTCGGCACATTTTATTAATTAGTCGCCCCTGAAAAACCAACTAACGCATTGAAAAATATAAAAATAACCAAAAATAGCGACATCAAATCGACCAAAAATGATAAAATTTCCTTACATTTTTGGTCGAAATGGAAAATAAAAAACATGTTAAAAGCCACAGAACAACATCAACAAACGTTTTTTTGGCAGTGATTTAATCGATCAGCTAGACCCAAAGATCCGCTGCTGCTGCTATCCAACGCCATTCCTTGGCAAGAATTTGAAAAAGACTTTATCGGCGAATACACGCAAGGTATTGGTCGGCCGAGCATCCCCATTCGCGTGATGGTGGGCTTACTAATACTCAAGCAATTAGAAAATTTGAGCGATGAACGTGTGGTGTTGGCGTGGAAACAAAATCCGTATTACCAAGCATTTTGCGGCATTAAAAACTTTCACAACCAATTACCCTGTCATGCTACGGAATTGGTGCATTTTAGAAAACGTATTGGCGCAAAAGGTGTTGAAAAAATATTTGTGATGTCTGTGAAGTTGCACGATAAAAAAAGCGGAAGAGTCGATAGTCAATGTTGATACCACCGTACAAGAGAAAGCAATAACCTATCCAACGGATGGAAAACTCGCCATCAAGATTATCAATCGTTTAAATAAATTAGCAAAAGGCAATAACATTGCGCAGCGGCGTACATTTGTCAAAGAAGTTAAATCATTACGCATTAATTTACGTTTCTTTCGTCATGTCAAAAAGCGTGCAAAAGCGGTTAAAGCGATCAAGCGTTTGCGTACAATAGCGGGAGTTTTACTGAGGAATTAGAACGAAAATTACCGCAACTGATTGCCGATAAGCAAACAGAAAACTTTGCGTTATACCAAAAAGTGTTGACGCAAAGAAACATGACAGTGACAAAGTTTACAGTTTGCACGAACCGCAGGCTTACTGTGTGGCGAAAGGAAAAGATCATAAGCCGTATGAATACGGTGCAAAAGCGTCGATTGTCACCACCTCAACAGGCAACATAATTTTGAGCGCTGTGAGCCATGAAAAAATATTGCTGATGTAAATACACTGGATGAAGTATTAGAAAAAGCACAGTCGGTTCGGATCAGTAAAATTCAAGAAGCTGTGTGTGATCGCGGCTATCGTGGTCGAAAAGAAGTGAAGGGGATTAAGATTATATTGCCAGAGAATCCGAAGAAAAAGATACGCGTTATGAACGTGATTTTTTTGTTGCGTAAAATGGCGTTATGCCGGGAGAAATAGTGAAATTTTTAGTGAGTTGACGCAGAGTGGGTTGATCTGCAGCATCTCAAAATGGTTTTGTTCACGTGTGATGGGGATATTGGTGCGGTGAAATTTGTACTGATGGATTTTAAATTGTTTTTCAGGGGCGACTAATTATCGTATCCATTCGGGTTTTGGGATTGCCAGCGCCATGCGTCTTGCATCATGCGATCCAAACCAAATTTAGCTTGCCAATCTAATTCTTTTTTTGCCAGTTTGGGTTCGGCATAACAGCTGGCAATATCGCCCGGACGACGAGGAACAATTTTATAAGGGACCTTTTTTCCGCTTGCGGATTCAAAAGCAGTCACTATTTGCAATACTGAATAACCAACACCCGTTCCTAAATTAAAAGCACGACAACCTTGAGTGGTTTTTTCCAATCCTTTTAATGCAGCAAGATGACCCAGTGCTAAATCTACGACGTGAATATAATCTCGCACACCTGTGCCATCCACTGTTGGATAGTCATTTCCAAATACACTCAGCTCTTTCAATTTTCCAATAGCGACTTGTGACACATAGGGTAATAAATTATTGGGTATTCCTGCAGGGTCTTCACCAATCAAACCAGATTCATGTGCGCCCACCGGATTAAAATATCGTAACAACGAAATGTTCCAGTGATTGCCGGGTGCTTTTGCCATATCGCGCAGAATTTCTTCGACAATTAATTTACTGCGGCCATAGGGATTGGTTGCGGATGTAGCAAAAGTTTCATCGATAGGTATAGAAACGGGATCACCATAAACGGTGGCGGATGAACTGAAAATTAAATTCCACACTGAAAACTCTTCCATGACTTCAGTTAATGTCAGAGTGCCCGCCACATTATTGCGATAATAAGTCATTGGAATTTGGCTGGATTCGCCGACCGCTTTCAGGCCTGCAAAATGCATCACAGCTGCAAATGAATGTGCAGCAAATACCTTACGCATTGCGTCTTTATCATTGATGTCAATTTGATAGAGAAGCGGTTCAGTGCCGGTAATTTTGGCTACACGCTTCAAGGCTTCAGGTTTGGCATTGGAAAGGTTATCGATAACAATCGGGGTGTAACCCGCATTAATCAATTCAACACAGACGTGGCTACCGATAAAACCTGCGCCACCGGTTACTAAAATTGCAGACATACTTGCGCCCTAATATTCCAGAGGAGGCGGGAGTATACAGCCGAACCAACAAGGTTTCATTACAGATTAAAAATTCGACTTTAAAACCGTCAATAAAAAACGGGCGATAGGCGCCCGTTTTTCTACCGCTTGAAAAATGTAGATTAGAAAACTTTCTTAATAGTTAAAACTAAACCGTTATCACCAAGATCGCCGGCAGCATCAAGATCAGTTCCAATCATTGCTAAAGATCCTGTCATGAAACCAAAGTCTTTGGTTACGCCAATCAGATAATCTGTGTAACTGTAATCATCATAATTCTTAACGTCTTGGTTGCCCACGTGAAGATCTAAAGTCCAGGTATCAGCTAATCCAATATTGGCACCTACGTCCAAATATCCGCTACCGTCAGAATCTTCAAACCCAAAAGATCAGTGACTGAGTGAGAGTATTTTACGTATGCAGGCCAAAGCCCAATTTGCCATAAATTTCGGTGGTGTTTGGGCTAACGGCTAAATCATGAGAGGGGTATTGATAGGTCAATACGCCGAAATCATAAGAAACAGCATCAGAAAATTTTCCAGTTTTTCCAGCATAAAAATCAAATTCGATGTTCGCTCCGCCGCCTGCATCATCAATCCATGTAATGGTTGATGCCCAAGCGCCAGCATAAAAACCGCTTTCATTTGTATAGTCGGCTCCGCCTTGTAAGGCTGCGCCATTATCTGTTTGTGAAAGGCCACGATAACGATAGTCTGAGGTTGCGCTCAGGTTGTAGCTCATATCAGCCATTGCAGGCAGGGAAGCGAGAGTTGCAACAGCCAGTACTAATGTTTTGATCTTCATGAGTTATTTCCTCTATTCAATAGATGTTAATTGTTCAAAAAGTCAGTGAATCCGACACCCATAACAATAGCAGTTACTGAGCCAAGTCTATATTTTCCTTTTATTTCATGATCTTGCTGAGGTAATGGTTTTGGTGGCACCAGAATAAGGCGCAGCTCGAGTGCATAAAATTTCCGAAGGCACCATTTTGATTCATTTATACCTATCGATTCGGTTTTGTATATCTTGTTGATGTTTGATAAACGAATCTTCTACAGCGGGTTGTCTGTATTGATTTAAAACCCATCTATTAAATAATTGCCACCATTTTCCAATTTGCCAATCGGTATAAAGACATAGGCCTGCTAGGACTAAAGAAACGCCACATTTGGCCTGAAAGCTTAAAGCTTCGTTGGCGACACCATTGCCTATCCATAAAGCAAGTACTGGTGTTATGAGTGTAATTAGCGCCACACTGGCAGGTGCTAGTCTTTGTAGAACATAGAAAAACATGACAGCGCCACATAATGAGCCAATTACCGCCAAGTAAAGAATGCTGCCCCAGGCTTCAACTGGTGGTAGCTGATCTGGGATGTGTCCATCTTGAATCCACCAGATGAACCATAATCCTGGCAATGAAAAGACTAGAGCCCCTGTTGCTTGGCTAAAAGCGTCAGGTGGATGAGTTGCCAGCGATAATTTTTTTACCAGCACGCTGCTGAAAGAAAATAAAACACTGGATGCTAATATCCCCAAAACACCCCAAAGCGCTTTTAATTCAAGTTGCCATTGTTCATAAAAAATAAATGACAAACCTGTAATGGCAATCAAGAGTGATGCAACACGTCTGACAGTAAATGGATTGTCTTTGAGTAACCACCAACTGATTAAGCCTGTTGCTAATGGTGACAAAGCAAAAATAACGGCAATAATCCCTGATGGAATAAATTGTGCAGATACAGTAGACCAGAGGCATGTTAGGAAAGACGCCTAAAGAAGCTGCAAATAGTAATTTCCAGTTATTCAGATGTGTGATGAGTTGACGTCGAAAAATTAAATCGATCATGACAGCAAGGAGTGCTGCCAATGTCATGCGAGAAACAGCAGCTGCGCTGAAACTCACACCATGACTACTCCATTGAATAGCCAAAGGCGTGGTCGCCCAAATTAGAACAACACCGAAATAAGCAAATACAAGCATGACAACACTCCTTAATGTGTTGCCACAACCAAAAACCGCAATCCATAAAACACAAAGGCCGCAGTTTTTATGCTGCGGCCTTTGATGAAACTCTACTTAATTCAACAAATTCCGCAAAACAAAGCGCCGCGCACCGCACACCAAATTGGGCGCAGTGCGACAACGAAATGTTTCATGGAATTCAAATTAAGCATGGATAATATCTAAATAAGTAAAAGAGGCCGAGACTCTATCGGAGTTTTTTTAACAATACAACAGATTGCTTTAGATTTTTTTATTACTCTATACTGAGCCTCTCAAAACGATTGGATTTAAGATGCAAATTTTTCTGGTGGGTGGTGCAGTACGCGATCAATTGCTTAATCGTCCGGTAACGGAACGGGATTGGGTAGTCGTGGGTGCCAGTATTGATGAAATGCTGGCACAGGGATTTCAGCAAGTTGGCAAAGATTTTCCAGTGTTCTTACACCCTAAATCCAAAGAAGAATATGCATTGGCGCGCACCGAAAGAAAAAGCGGTAAAGGCTATACGGGTTTCGCCGTGAATGCGGATTCATCGATAACATTGGAAGAAGATCTATCGCGTCGTGATCTCACCATTAATGCGATTGCTCAGGATGACGAGGGCAATCTGACAGATCCTTTTAATGGCCAAGCAGATATTAATAATAAATTATTGCGGCACGTTTCCCCGGCTTTCGCTGAGGATCCGTTACGCGTATTAAGGGTCGCACGTTTTGCAGCGCGTTATGCGCATTTGGGCTTTAGAGTTGCGGATGAAACATTAGTGTTAATGCGTGAAATGGTGAGCGCGGGTGAAGTGAATTATTTAACGCCAGAGCGTGTCTGGAAAGAAACCCAACGTGCACTGACTGAAAAAAATCCTGAAGTGTATTTTTCTGTGTTGCGCGAATGCGGCGCACTTAAAGTGTTATTTTCTGAAATTGATGCGCTGTTTGGTGTGCCACAAACCGCAGCTTATCACCCCGAAATTGATACAGGTGTGCATTGTTTAATGAGTTTGCAGCAAGCTGTTAAATTATCGGATGATCCATTAATACGATTTGCGACTTTAATTCATGATCTAGGCAAAGCAACAACACCTAAAGACATACTGCCCAGGCATATTGGCCACGAAGAGCGTAGTGTGCCTCTAATTGAAATTTTATGTCAGCGAATTAAGTGCCCGAATGATTATAAAGAATTGTCACTGGCGGTTGCTGCATGGCACACGCATTGTCATCGCGCATTGGAGTTAAAAGCCTCCAGTGTATTAAAACTCTTTTTGCGTTTGGATGCGTTTCGTCGACCCGAAAGATTCGCGCAATTTTTAATTTGTTGCGAAGCTGATGCCAGAGGCAGAACCGGTTTTGAAGATCGCGACTACCCGCAAGCCAATTTTTTACACAACGCTTATCAGGTCTGCCTTGATGTAAAAGCCAAAGAGTTTGTTGAGCGAGGGATTAGCGGAATAAAGATCAATGAGGCGATGCATAAAAAACGTATAGTCTTATTGCGTGAGTTTAAAAAAGCTAATGTCTAACCTTTATTCTGAAAATCTTGTTGCCTTAGTCACGGGTAGCGCTAAACGAATTGGTGCGGCCATTGCAAAAGGTTTGCATGCGGCAGGTTATGATTTGGTATTGCATTATCGCGATTCACAATTAGCAGCTGAAAGTTTAGCGGCGGAGTTAAATCATCAGCGTGCAAATTCCGCTATTTGCATTCAAGCGAATTTTGATCAGCATGACTCGATTAAAATGCTGGCTGAAAAAACCATGGCGCAATGGCAGCGTTTGGATTTGTTGGTGAACAATGCTTCAATGTTTTATCCAACACCTTTGGCTGATGCCAGTCTTCAGGATTGGAATTCTCTTTTCAATAGTAATTTGCAAGCACCTTACTTCTTGATTCAAGCATTAGCCGATGTACTACAAAAATCCAAAGGTTCAATTATTAACATTGCTGATATCTATGCTGACAAACCGCTCGGCAATCACAGTCTCTATTGCATGGTAAAAGCCGGCAATGTGATGATGACCAAATCGCTTGCGCTGGAATTGGCGCCTGATGTTCGTGTTAATGGCATTGCGCCAGGTGCTATTTTGTGGCCGGAGTCTGCAATTCATGACACGCAAAAAATTCTGGATAAAATTCCAATGAATCAATTAGGTGGGCCGGATGAAATTGTGAATTTGGTTTTATTTTTGGCAAACAAAACGCATTACATGACTGGGCAAATTATTAATGTAGATGGTGGACGGACACTGAATATATGATCAGGGCACAATTATTAACCGGTGATAAGCAATGGCTGGAAGGACATGAGGAGCTTATTGAACAATGGAGAGCCGATGATCGCAGTTTCATCTGGATTGATTTGTTCGATGAAAAGCTGGATGTGGAAAAGTCATTTTTGCAATCAATGAATTGTCATCCGCTGGCGATTGAGGATGTGCAACGTTTTCGTCATCCTCCGAAAACAGAAACGTTTGATAATTTCACGCTTATTCTTTATCGCGGTATTACCGAATTTAATAAAGATTTAACCATACAGCAAATCACTATTGGTTTATTTGCTGGAGATCGATGTTTAATCAGTCGTCATGCGGATAATTCGTTGGGTATTCAGCAATATTGGGAGCTTGCACAAAAAGAAAATCTATTAGTCAGCCCTGGATTGTTGGCAACACGAATAATGCGTTTTTCTGTCGGTCGCTATTTGGAGGCATTGCTGGCATTTGAGCCTAGTCTGACTGACTTGGAAGATGTTATGCAAGATAAGCCCAATGATGAAATCATGCGTGTGTTAATAGCCTATCAATCACGATTACGAAAATTGAGGCGTATTTTTAATTATCACGAGCGTATGATTCAAAATTTACGTACCGACATTCCACAACGTTTGATTGATGAAGATGGTGATATTGAACATGCCTTACAAGATTTATACGAGCGCT
This sequence comes from Cellvibrio sp., assembly GCA_016712405.1. Lineage (GTDB taxonomy): Bacteria > Pseudomonadota > Gammaproteobacteria > Pseudomonadales > Cellvibrionaceae > Cellvibrio. The sequence continues at coordinate 363,067 of JADJRD010000003.1, forward strand.
GCGAAAGACTAAATGGCCTATGTACTATGTACTATGAAATTTGTGGCGATTTAATTAATGGTTATCTGTCATTGAGTTCGCATCAATTAAACAACACTATGAAAGTATTAACCGTGTTTACTGCGATTTTTGTTCCGCTCACATTTATCGTGGGTGTTTATGGAATGAACTTTGATAATATGCCTGAATTGCATGCGACCTACGGGTACTTTTATGCTTGGGGCGTGATGTTATGTGTGGCTGTGATTACGGGTTGGGTGGCTATTAAGAAGTGGGGTTAGAAGGGGTGAAAGAAATCTTCTTCCCCTCCCAAACAAAGTCCACTGGCCAAAGTAATTGACTGTTTTTATCAAAGTCACTCCACAATTGCGAAAAAGTTTTTTTCAATTGTGGGTGCAATTCATCAGCTGCCAACTCTGATAAAGGCAATAGCACAAACGCATTTTGTAAAATTTCATCGCGAGGCAGACTAACGCCTGCTTCAACACCCACAAAATTCCCATAAAGCAAAATATCAATATCTAGCGTTCGCGGGCTAAATTTTGGCCCGTTGCGTTTGCGGCCGTTATCATCTTCGATTTTTTTTAATCGTTCTGACAATTCACCAATTTTTAAATCTGTTTTCCCTGAAACGACTAAATTTAAAAAATCACTGCCATCGAATCCGACTGATTTGCTTTCATAAATAGTGGAAATTTTCAGGTCGGATAAAAAAATGAACAGTGCATCCAATCCTGCCGTGATGTGCTTATAGCGTTGAATATTACTGCCCAAGCTTAAATAAATTTTGGTCATTCAGGTTTGACTCCGCGTTCGATAATCAAGCCCACATCGCGCGCACCGCGCACTGCGCCGGGTTTGCTCAAGCGCAAGCGTAACCAAGGCACATCAAACTCCTCGCGAATAATTTTGGCAATCTCTTCTGCTAATGTTTCTACCAGTAAAGCGTTACGGTTTTCAACATAGGCAATCAAACGTTTTGATACTTCTTTATAATTTAACGCGTATTGAATGTCATCGGTCGCCGCTGCTTGGCGAATATCGCTTGCCATCTCTAAATCGAGACTGACCGTTTGTCGAACTTGCCGTTCCCAATCGTAAATGCCGATGATGGTTTCGATGCGAAGATCGCGTATATAAACTATGTCCAATTTTTTCTCCGGAATATTTCGCCCCACCCTAACCCTCCCCTTGGCAAGGGGAGGGAACAAATCTCACTTCGCATTAAGCAGGGAGTAAAGTCCCTCTCCCTTGCCAAGGCGGAGGTTAGGAGGGGGTGATAGATTTCAATTCAGTCAACGGCCAGCGCGCCTTTATTTGCAACGACAAATCATCTTTCTGGCCTGCAATTAATCGCTGACAACCCGCGTAGGCAATCATGGCTCCGTTATCGGTACAAAATTCATTTCGTGCATAAAAGACTTTTGCACCGATTTTTGCGAGTGAAATTTCTAGCTCTCGACGCAAACGTTTATTGGCAGAAACACCTCCGGCAATCACCAAAGTTTTCATTCCGGTTTGTTCCAACGCGCGACGACTTTTGATTGCCAGTGTATCCACAACTGCAGCTTCAAATGCACAGGCTATATCCGCACAGGTTTGATCATCCGGCAAACCATCGGCTTGTTGATGTTGTTGAATGGCGGTGAGTACTGCGGTTTTTAATCCACTAAAACTGAAATCCAATCCAGGTCTATCGACCATCGGACGAGGGAAAACAAATGTTCCTTCCTTACCTTTTTCAGCGAGTTTGGCGATGAGGGGGCCGCCGGGATAATCCAGATCCATCATTTTTGCGGCTTTATCAAAAGCTTCACCGGCGGCATCATCGAGAGACTCGCCTAATAAATGGTATTGACCAATGCCATCGACTTTTACTAATTGGGTGTGACCGCCGGAAACGAGCAATGCAATAAAAGGAAACTCAGGCGGATTGGCTTCCAACATGGGTGCCAATAAGTGCCCCTCCATGTGATGTACGCCCAAAGCGGGTACATCCCAAGCATAAGCCAGCGAGCGCCCCATCATGGCGCCGACCATTAATGCACCGACTAATCCAGGACCGGAGGTGTAGGCGATTGCGTCAATATCAGATGAAGATGTTTTTGCATCGCTCATAACCTCTTGAATTAAAGGTAAAAGTTTTTGTACGTGGTCGCGCGAGGCAAGCTCGGGTACAACGCCGCCATATTCTGCATGCAGGGCAATTTGGGAATATATGCGATGCGATAACAGCCCGAGTTTGCTGTCATAAATGGCGACGCCCGTTTCATCGCAAGAGGTTTCAAGACCCAGTACCCGCATTACCTAACCCGCTCTATATAAGGAAGACTTTAAAAGTGTGGCCATGATAAAGGCTCACCATTGCGGTGGGCAAAAGAAATCTATAGAATCCGCACCCCTCGGACCAGCTCTAAGAGACTCTCTGGAGATTGGGATACAGATACGCATCATTTTTAATTCAACACAGGTAAAGACATGCCTTTTGTAAAACTTAAAGAAAACGAACCTTTTGATGTAGCTTTGCGCCGTTTCAAGCGCGCATGTGAGAAAGCGGGTGTATTGGCCGAAGTTCGCGCACGCGAATGTTACGAAAAGCCTACCACTCTGCGTAAGCGCGATGCAGCTGCAGCTGTTAAGCGTCACGCTAAAAAGGTTCAACGCGAATCTAAAAAGTTTACCCGTCTGTATTGATTCATCCTGCCCACTGTTTGCCGACCGGGCAATCAATCAAAAATGATGCAAAGACCGCGACCTGAAAAGGTTTCGCGGTTTTTTTGTTATTGCTTCTTTGGTTAAAGCCATGTTCAAGTTTCTACCTCTGCATTTTGGCGTATTAGCCCATTGCATTGGAGAGGTTTGTTTCTTCAATAACATTACTAGTCTTCTTGAGTTCAATTTGTAGAACTAATTGCAAATATTTTCGCTATAGGGATGTGGTGTCAATCGCTTGCAGGACAACACAGGCTATAATCGCTGCCTGTTTTTGAGGCCCAATTTTTGATAGATGTGAATGAGCAGGATTAGCATGTCAGATTTAAACAATTCAGTGTTAACCAATGTAAAAGAATACATGGCCGATTTAGGCCGTAATGCCCGTATTGCGGCGCGAGTGATTGCGGCTGCACCGACTGCTGTAAAAAACAAGGCTTTATTAGCGATTGCTGATGAGTTGGATAAAAACCGAATTACTCTGGTTGCTGAAAATCAGAAAGATCTGGCTGCTGCTAAAGCTAATGGTCTGGAGCCCGCCATGGTCGACCGTTTGGCCGTTAAGCCAGCCACAGTAGACTCTATGATCGAAGGCTTGCGCCAAGTTGCCGCCTTGCCTGATCCCTGTGGTGAAATCACCGATATGCGTTATCGCCCCACCGGCATTCAAGTCGGAAAAATGCGTGTGCCTTTGGGGGTGATCGGGATTATTTACGAGTCTCGCCCTAATGTAACCATTGATGCTGCCAGTCTTTGTTTGAAGTCTGGCAACGCGGCGATTTTGCGCGGCGGCAGTGAATCCATTCATTCCAATCGTGCGATTGCTGCTTGTGTGATTGCTGGTTTAAAAACCGCAGGCCTGCCTGGTGAGGTGGTGCAAGTGATCGAAACTACAGATCGCGCGGCGGTGGGTGAGTTGATCACCATGCCCCAGTTTGTAGACGTAATTGTTCCTCGTGGGGGTAAAAGTTTAATCGAGCGAATCAGCCGCGAAGCACGTGTGCCTGTAATCAAACATCTTGATGGAATTTGTCATGTGTTTATTGATGGTAAAGCCAATTTAGAAAAAGCATTTAACATCGCACTGAATGCCAAAACTCATCGTTACGGTGTGTGCAATGCGATGGAAACTTTGTTGGTTGATGATTCAGTTGCTGCTGCAATTTTGCCTCGTCTAGCAAAAGCTTATGAAGAAAAAGGTGTTGAGTTGCGTGGTTGTGAAAAAACTTGCGCATTGATTAAAGCCATTCCTGCCACAGAAGAAGATTGGTCGACCGAATATCTCGCACCTGTATTGTCGATCAAAATAGTCAGTGGTTTGGATGAAGCCATTGATCACATTGCGCGTTACAGTTCACAGCACACAGATGCCATTGTCACCGAAGATTATTCACGCGCACGTCGTTTCATTAATGAAGTGGATTCCAGTTCTGTGATGGTGAATGCATCGACACGTTTTGCCGATGGTTTTGAATATGGCTTGGGTGCCGAGATAGGAATTTCCACCGACAAAATTCACGCACGCGGTCCCGTAGGTTTGGAAGGTTTAACTTCACAGAAATGGGTTGTGTTTGGTGATGGGCATGTTCGTGTTTGAAAAGCATGACCCCACCCTAACCCTCCCCTTGCCAGGGGAGGGGACTGGTTCTTCCTCCGAAGAAAGAGAGATCTATAAGTCCCTCCCCCTGGGAAGGGGGAGGTTAGGAGGGGGTCTTTAATCCATGCGCAAAACCCTAGGCATTTTCGGTGGTACCTTCGACCCGATTCATTTCGGTCATTTGCGTTTGGCGTTGGAATTGAAGCAGCAATTGTCTTTGGATGAAATGCGATTAATCCCCGGCCATAAACCGCCGCACAGGGAACAGCCGCAAGTATCATCGAAACGACGTTTAAAAATGTTGCAGCTGGCTTTGCAAGATTGCCCGCAATTGCAATGGGATGATCGCGAATTAAATCGCGAAAAAAATTCTTACACTTACGATACTTTGCGCGAATTGCGTGAAGAATTCGGCAGCGACATCAGCTTGGTGTTGTGCATGGGTGAGGATGCGTTCGCTGGAATTTCTACTTGGTATTGCTGGCAAGAAATAATTCATCTTGCGCATATAGTGGTTATTGCACGCCCTGGTTGGGCGCTACCCGATCAAGGTGATGTCAGAAACTTTTTAAAACAACATCAAGGTACAGTTGCAGATTTGCAGCGATACCCCGCCGGAAAAATTGTGATGCAATCACTGCGATTGTTACCTATTTCTGCCACAGAAATTCGTCAACAAATTGCACGCGGAGAGTCACCACAATTTTTATTGCCGGATGTGGTGTGGAAATTTATTCGAGAGAACAGACTTTATCAGTCCTCCTCTCCCTAACCCTTATTTTATTAATCACAGGTAATTACTGAATGTCAGATCTCAACAAATCCATCATTAACGCGCTGGAAAATCTTAAAGGCAAAGAAATTGTCACACTGGATGTCAGCCAATTGTCCGATGTCATGGATACATTAATTATTGCGAGCGGTACTTCCAGTCGTCATGCGCGTTCTCTCGCAGAAAATTTGGTTGAAGAAACGAAAAAGGCAGGTTTTAGAGCCATTGGTATTGAAGGTTTGGAAACCGGTGATTGGGTTCTGGTTGATTATGGCGATACAGTGGTTCATGTGATGCAGGACGAAGCGCGTAATTATTATGAGCTTGAGAAATTGTGGTCAATGAAGCCAGCGGGCAGACAATAATTTTATTTGGATAATCAATGCGTATTCGAATCATCGCCATTGGAACCAAAATGCCTGATTGGGTTGAGGCAGGTTATGCAGAATACGCCAAGCGACTACCCCGTGATTTAGTGGTGGAAATGGTGGAGTTGCCTTTAGCCGTACGTGGAAAAAATACGGATATTCAAAAAGCCATGGAAAAAGAAGGGGAGGCCATTCAAGCGGCGATAGGCAAAAATGAAAAAATCATTGTGCTGGATGTGAAAGGTAAGGCCTGGAGTACAGAGCAGTTAGCGGAAAATCTTGCTGCATGGAAAATGAGCGGCGATAATTTTTGTTTGTTGATTGGTGGGCCAGATGGCTTGTCGCCCGCAATTTTGCAAATGGCCTCAATTAAATGGTCTTTATCCCCTTTGACGTTACCGCACCCACTGGTGCGGATTTTATTGATTGAACAGTTGTATCGTGCGTGCAGTATTTTACAAAATCATCCTTATCATAAATAAATTGAAACGCATCCATGCAAGAAGCCCAACAATTTAAAGATCATCAACGCGAGGCGAAATTATTTCGTAATCGTCTGATAGTTATGGGCATGTTGGTGATGTTGTTGACCTCTGTTCTTATTTATCGTTATTACGATTTGCAAATTCGCAATTATGAAGATTATGCCACCCAGTCTGAACGTAGTCGCGTTCACGTTCAGCCAATACCGCCCGCCCGTGGTTTAATTTTGGATAGAGAAGGGAAATTGTTGGCGGATAACAAGCCCAGCTTTGCTCTTTCGCTCACTATTTCTGACGCGGCAGAGTTGGAAAAAACATTGGCATTATTGGAAACCTTAATTGACATTACACCTGCTGATTTAGGCAAATTCTATAAATTAAAAAGCAACAGCGCCACTCGCTTGATCCTATTCCTTTACGTTATAAATTAACCGAAGAAGAAATCGCTAATATCGCAGTGAATCAACACTTGCTGGATGGGGTACAAGTTGACGCTGAATTTGTTCGAAATTATCCAAAAGGCGAACTCTTTGCTCAAGTCATTGGCTATACCAGTCGCATCAACGAAAAAGAAATGAATGCGTTTACTGAAGAGCAATTGCGTAAATATTCTGGTACTCATGCAATTGGAAAAGTCGGTATCGAAAAAAGTTACGAAGATGTTTTGCTGGGTGAAGTCGGTAGTCAAAATGTGGAAACCAATGCGCGTGGTCGAGTCATGCGTATTTTGGATAAAGAAGATCCCAAACAAGGGGCGGATATACATCTACATTTGGATTTGCGATTACAAGAAACCGCAGTCGCTGCATTGCGTGGTCGACGCGGAGCTGTTGTCGCTTTGGATGTAAAAACAGGAGGGGTGTTGGCGGCGGTTAGCAACCCTAGTTTTGATCCCAATTTATTTGTAACGGGAATCAGTTATCGTGATTACAAAGATTTAAATGACAATATTGATACACCGTTAATTAATCGTTTTTTACAAGGCATGTATCCGCCAGGGTCCACAATCAAACCTATGCTCGGTCTTGCAGGTTTACATTATGGATTTACCACATCTGAAAAAGTAATCAGTGATCCAGGAATTTTTCGTTTACCTAATGTTGAGCGTCCATGGCGTGATCATAACTATGATCGTGGTGGGCATGGTCGTGTCGATTTAAAACGTGCTATTGCAGAATCTTGTGATATTTATTTTTACGATCTGGGCAATCGTATGGGTATTGATCGTATCAGTGAATTTGGAATGCGATTTGGTCTTGGTGTCAAAACACAAATTGATATACCCAATGAACGTCAAGCTATTTGGCCATCACGAGATTGGAAGCGATCGACAAAGGGGCAGCCTTGGTATCCCGGCGACACAATTAATCTATCAATTGGGCAAGGTTATACCTTGACCACTCCATTGCAATTGGCTGTTATGACATCCACATTGGCTAATCGCGGTATTCGTTATAAACCACATTTAGTCTCGGCGATTGGCAATCAAAAAATTGAACCGGAAATTTTGGATAGAGTGAATGTGGATGAAAAACATTGGGACAGTATTTTTGATGGAATGGCAGAAGTGATGCGGGAAGGTGGTCGTGGAACAGGCCGCAGTTTGGTAAAACATGCGGATTATACAATGGCTGGGAAATCTGGAACTGCACAGGTGGTAAGCGTTGCAGCTAACGTAAAATACAATGCCGAATTATTGAAAGAACGCCAATGGGATCACGCTTGGTTTATCGGTTTTGCGCCGGTTGAAGATCCTAAAATTGCTATTGCAGTGATTGTGGAAAATGGTGGGCATGGTGGTTCTGATGCAGGCCCTGTGGTGCGTTATATGTTTGATGCATTTTTGAAAGGATATTATTTGAAGTCTGACGAATTTGTTCCTCCTATGGGGTATCATCCCCAAGCGCTTTTGGATCGTGCGAATCTCTGGAATCAACAACGCATAGCGGCAACACAAATGAATAATCAATCGACAGCTTCATCGAGACAAGCGCCATGAGTCGTCAGGATTTTCTTCGTCGCATGCCAGAAGCTGAAGAAAGTTTTCGTCGACGTGATCGTCTCGCGCAACGATTGCATCTGGATTTTTTTCTCCTGCTGCTGTTGATATCTTTAGCCACAATTGGTTTAACAGTGCTCTACAGTGCCAGTGGTCATAATCTTGCCAGTGTCGAAAAACAGGGTACGTTTTTTGTTGTAGCTTTTATTGTGATGCTGGTGGTGGCGCAAGTTCCCGTTGATTTTTTACGTCGCAGTGCCGCCATTGCTTATACGGGTGGTGTCTTGCTGTTATTGTTCGTGATGATTTTTGGTGATATTTCCATGGGGGCGCAACGATGGTTGCAAATCGGCGGTTTTCGATTTCAGCCTTCCGAAATTATGAAGTTGGCTATGCCGATTACTATAGCGGCATTTTTATCAGCGACTGCATTGCCGCCCGGTTTTAAACAAGTGTTCATTTCGTTGGGATTAATTTGTGTTCCTGTCGCTCTGATTATGGAGCAGCCAGATCTGGGAACCTCGTTATTCGCCTTGGTATCAGGCATGGTGGTGTTATTTTTTGCTGGCTTGCCTTGGCGTTATATTTTAGCGGCGATTGCCATTTTTTTAGCCAGCCTTTATCCCTTTTGGCATTATGTGATGCATGATTATCAACGCCAACGTGTGCTAACTATGTTGGATCCTACTCAGGATCGATTAGGAACTGGTTGGAATATTATTCAATCAAAAACGGCAATTGGATCTGGCGGTTTATCGGGTAAAGGATGGATGCAAGGTACTCAATCAAGATTGGATTTTTTACCTGAAGGCCATACTGATTTTATTATCGCAGTACTTAGTGAAGAGTTTGGTTTGTTAGGTGTTTTGTTATTGTTGACGGTTTATTTGTTAATTATTATTCGCGGAATGGTGATTGCCATCCAATCACAAAACACCTTCAGCCGATTGTTGGCAGCCAGTATCAGTACAACCTTTTTGTGCTATGTGTTTGTGAATATGGGAATGGTGTCCGGTATGTTGCCTGTGGTGGGTGTACCTTTGCCCTTGGTCAGTCAAGGCGGAACAGCAATTGTCGCGCTCTTTGCCGGTTTTGGTATTTTGATGGCAATCAGTACCGAAAAGAAACGTGTAATGATGAAAGAAATTTAAAAGAAAGAAAATTAGCGTGCTTTTGCAGGTAAATTTTTTCGACAAAAGTGTATCGTCATTCCTGCCTTCGCAGGAATGACGAACCTTGAAAAATAATTTTTGTAAAATCTATTGAGTTTATTTTAAGAAATAAGGTGTATCTAATGCTTCGACTGGCTGTCTTTTTTGTATTGTTAATGGGCGTTAATAGTTTGGCTACAGCTGATTACACTCAGCATGCCGAAGCCATAAAATTTATCGATGAAATGAAAGCGAGCCACCAATTTACAGAAGAAGAGCTTAATGTTTGGATAAAATCTGCAGAAAAAAAACAAAATATTTTGGATGCTATTGCGCGCCCTGCCGAAAAAGCCAAGCCTTGGCGAGAATATCGCCCAATTTTTATTCAGCCTCAACGTGTGACAGCCGGTGTTGAGTTCTGGAACCAGCATGAAAAAACGCTGGCTCAAGCAGAAAAGCAATACGGTGTTGAACGCGAAATTATTGTGGCGATTATAGGTGTTGAAACCGGTTATGGAAAAAACATGGGTGGTCATCGAGTGATAGATGCACTGACGACATTAGCCTTTGATTATCCACCACGTGCTCCATTTTTTCGTTCGGAATTAATGAATTATTTGTTATTAACGCGTGAACAGAAAAAGATCCTCTGGATTTTAAAGGTTCTTATGCAGGTGCAATGGGTTATGGACAATTTATGCCATCCAGTTATCGCAATTGGGCTGTGGACTTTGACGGAGATGAATTCAAAGATATTTGGAATAATCCGGTGGACGCCATTGGCAGTGTCGCCAATTATTTTAAAGCGCATGGATGGAAGCATAAAAATGGGGTAGTAATACCCGCTATTTTTAGCGGCGACAAAACCGCAATTACCTTTAATCAAATTGAAGTACCTAAAACATCCTACAAAGCTTGGAAGCGTTTAGGAATTAAAGCAAAACAAAAAACGTCATCCTCCTTACCTTTGTTGGCGATTGAATTTGATGGGGCCGAAGGTTTGGAGTATTGGTTGGGGATGCATAATTTTTATGTTATCACTCGGTACAATCGAAGTCCTATGTATGCTATGGCTGTGTATCAATTGAGTCAGGAAATTAAAACGGCAAAACTCAATGCTGTTAAAAAATCTCAATCAGGTAATCTATGAAGATTATGTCGCCTGAGTGTCAATCAAAAAACAATCATAAAATTCTGGTTGTAGTGTTTCTCTTAAGCGGCATTTTATTGGTAGGTTGTAATTCAGTCCCCGACAAAACTGATGCTTCTCGTGATCGGCATTCTGAATCTGATTCGGATCGGATTCAAAAGGGTCGATACTCACAAGACAAAGATAATGGGCCGACAGAAGAAGTTGATCTTTCGCATATTCCCGATGCGGTTCCACGCCGTGAACTGAGAACAATTGCAGGCAATAAAAATCCTTACACCATTCTTGGAAAAACCTATCATTTAATTAAGGACGAAAGTTCATATAAAGAACGTGGATATGCCAGTTGGTACGGCAAAAAATTTAATGGATTCAAAACATCCAATGGTGAAATTTACGATATGTATGCCATGACGGCTGCACATAAAACATTACCCATTCCGTCGTATGTGCGAGTAACTAATGTGACTAATGGCAAAACCGTAGTGGTGCGTGTCAATGATCGTGGCCCTTTTCATGAGGGGCGTATTATTGATTTAAGTTATGCAGCCGCGCAGCGTATTGGCATTCACAAAGCCGGCACAGGTTTGGTGGATGTTGAAATTGTTTTACCCAGTGACCAACCTTCTATTCCGCGTCGCGCTGAAATACCAACGTCGGTTGAAACGGCGTTGCCGCCGAATACATTTTTACAAATTGCCGCTTTTTCTTCATTGCATTCAGCAAAAGAATATGCGGCGGCTCTTGCAACCCAATTACCGCAAATTCCGGTGATACATTCTGAAACCAATCCGAAAGAAATTCACAGAGTGAGATTGGGGCCATTTGTTACAACGCAGGAATTGCAAAATGCACGGGATCAATTGGCGAAGATCAATTTACGCGATGTGCATCTTGTGTATGTGAAATAAATATCCCCGCCGTCATCCCCGGGTAGGCGGGGATCCAGTGTAGTGTAATAAATGTTAACTAAGGTGAAGTTGTTGTTATGAAAAAGTTAGTGATAGGTTTGTGTGTTCTTGGTTTTACGTCATGGTCATTGGCGCAACAAAATTCGTTGCCTGTTCCTGATAATCAGCCTGGTCTGAATGCAAAACCCGTTTTAAATCAGCCCCAAGCTATGGTCATTCCTTCTGCCCCCTCTGTCGCTGCAAAAGCTTGGATATTAGTTGATGCGGCAACGGGCAATATTATTGCTGAACAAAATGCAGATGCACCAATGTACCCAGCCAGTCTCACTAAAATGATTACTAGCTATTTAGCGATTGACGCAATAGAACAGGGCAAGATCGCTGAAGAGGATTTAGCGACCATCAGCGTAAAAGCTTGGCGTATGGCAAACACAACCGGTTCTGCCAGTTTTATTCGCGAGGGCACACAGGTTTCAGTGATAGATTTATTGCGCGGTGTAATTATTCAATCAGGTAACGATGCATCGGTTGCCATTGCTGAATATGTTGCGGGAAATGAAGATAGTTTTGTGGATATGATGAATAAAAAAGCCCTTGAATTGGGAATGGCCAATACTCGTTATGCCAATTCACATGGTTTGGATGATGACCTTGCTCCTGATCAACTTTATACCACCGCCAAGGATCAAGCGATTTTAGCGCGAGCAATTGTTTATGATCACGCGCGTCATTATCCCATCTATGCCGAGAAAAATTTTACTTACAATAATATTCGTCAAGGTAATCGCAATTTATTGTTATATCGTGATGATTCAGTGGACGGTTTGAAAACCGGTCACACCAGTAAGGCGGGTTACAATTTAGTGGCCTCAGCAAAGCGCGATGGCATGAGATTAATTTCAGTTGTGTTGGGGACTGAAAGTGAAAAAGTGCGTGCAGCAGAAACCGAAAAATTATTGGCTTATGGATTCCGTTATTTCCAAACTGTCAGTTTGTATAAAGCTGGTCAGGAAATGGCAACTCAGCAAGTGTGGGCGGGTACCACCGATCAAGTGACGATTGGGTTACCCAAAGATATCACTCTGACTTTACCAAAAGGTAGCGAGCCCTTTTTGAAAGCCAGTATGCATATCAATGAAATTATTAAAGCGCCGATAACACCTGGGCAGGAATTGGGAAATTTAACTGTTCAATTAAACGATCAATTAATTGTGAATACACCATTGGTTGCGACTCATGCGGTTGAGGAAGCGGGATTTTTTGCAAGATTGTGGGATAACATCAGATTATTTTTTAAAAATTTATTTAGTTGATTCAAAACACCCTCTCCCTAACCCTCTCCCATCAAGGGAGAGGGGATAGATTGATGTTCTAAGAAGAAATATTTTTGTAATTTGAAAATTCATAAATTTACGAAGAGATAGAATGTTGCTAATTCCCCTCTCCCCTTGTGGGAGAGGGGCAGGGGAGAGGGGGTTTTAAATCTTTCATAGGAGCGCATCATGACCAAAAAAATCCGTTGGGGAATTATCAGTACAGCCAATATCGGTGTGGCAAAAGTAATTCCTGCTTTACAAAAATCCAAACACAATCAAGTGGTCGCCATAGCGTCACGGGATATTCATCCAGCAATGGAATGGGCGCAAAAACTATCGATTCCAAAAGCTTACGGAAGTTATGATGAATTATTTGCCGATGCAGAAATTGATGCAATTTATAATCCACTGCCTAATCACTTGCATATTCCTTATTCGGTTGCAGCAGTCAATGCCGGCAAACATGTTTTATGTGAAAAACCATTAGGATTAGATCTTGCTGATACTGCCCCCTTAATTGCTGCGGCAGAAAAAAATCCACAGATTAAAATAATGGAAGCGTTTATGTATCGCTTTCATCCTCAATGGCAACACGCCAAACAAATGGTTGAAGCGGGTGCGATTGGAAAATTACGTAATATTCAGGCACATTTTTTCTACAATAATCGTGATGATTCCAACATTCGCAACAAAGCGGATTGGGGTGGTGGTGCGTTGTTGGATATAGGTTGCTATCCAATTTCAGTATCGCGTTTATTGTATGGGCGTGAGCCAAAAAAAGTATTTGCACAAATCACTCCTTGGCCGGGTTATGAAGTAGATTGTTTGGTAAATGGCACAATGGATTTTGGTGATGGGTTGGCAAGTTTTGCGGTTTCTACCAAAGTGGAGCCCGGGCAATTAGTCATAGCATCGGGTGAAGCGGGAGGTATGCAATTTGACATGCCTTTTAGTCCTGAGCCAACAGAAACACAACAAATTCTACTCAAACAGAATCGGCAATTGCAGCTATTGGATATTGCAGCGGCGGATCAATACGCAGAAATGGGTGATGCGTTTGCGCTAAGTATTTTGAATAACACAGCGGTACCTACACCTTTAACCGATGGGTTGGCGAATATGCGAATTATTGATGCAATGTTTGAAAGTGCGAAGAAACAGGAATGGGTGAATATTTAATTTACACAAAGCCAGCAAGAAATTATTTATGAAAACACATTTGATCTCTGGGTTTATACTCATGCTGTTGTCCACATTTCCTGTGGCTTCAGCCTTTGCCAACGAAATAAAAAAATCAGACAGACTTGCTCCAGCTTTAACGAAAATTGCCAAAACCAAAATTGATGAAAAATCAGAAGCTGAAGTGCTCTTGCGTAAAACCCGTGTGGTGTTGGATGAAAAAGGATTCAGTCGAGCGGTGTCTTACGTGGCGGTACATATCAACAGTGATGAAGCCGCGAGAGATTACAGCCAAATCAGTGTGAGCTTTAACAGTTTTTATGAAGATATCGCATTGGACTTCGCCAATGTACGCACGACGGATGGAAAGATTCACAGTGTTCAGCCGGATGCCACTCAAATTCAAAGCCCTTCCGACGAAAATTTTTATCACGATCAAAAAGAATTACTCTTTTCTTTGCCTAACGTTCGTAAAGGGTCCGTCATTGAGTTTCAATACACTTATACGGATATTAAAAAAATAATGCCAGATGCTTGGTTCGATAGCTTTGGTTTTCATTGGTGGGAAGATAGAGCGGCAGGGCAGGGTAGTCGGGCAGATAAAGTTGCCTTGTCGGAATTAGAAATTATCTTACCTGAAAGCTTGCCATTTTATTTTAATGATGCGAGCCGATACGGTGTTAAATTAAAAAAATCTTCCAAGAAAAATCAACAGATCTATTTTTGGCAAGTGAAAAATCTGGCTGAAGTCAAACTGCAAGAATATATGCAGCGTGATCATAGTTATGCAGCTTATGTGCGTGCAGGAACAGTCAAAGATTGGCAGCCGGTCGCTGTCTGGGCAGATAATTTGATATCGCCCCATTTGAAAATTGATGACAAAATGAATCAGCTTAAGGATGAAATTAATAAAACGACGAAAACACCAGAGCAAAAAGTTAAAGCTGTCTATAGTGCCATGCAGGATAAAATTCGCTACGTATTTGCGCATGTGGGGCGCGGAGGTTATGAGCCTCATGACGCTGCTGAAGTATTAAAAAATGGTTATGGTGATTGTAAAGATCAAACAGTGTTTGCTGTGACTTTGTTACGCGCTTTGGGCATTGAAGCTAATCCTGCATTAATTGCGACCCGCAGCCGCGGTGTACCGGACATGACAATTCCTGCTGTCACTTTCGATCATATGATTGTGCACATTCCTGCACAAAATGGATTGGCTGAGTTATGGATGGATACTACGGGTGATGCTAATTTGTACCCTGGATTTTCTGTGGCAATTGAAGATCAGCCAGCATTGGTAGTTAATCAAGAAACGAATGGCATTCAGTTTTTGCCAGCACTCCCGGCGAAAGAGCATAACGTCAATTTTAGATTGGTGTTCGATAAAATTTCCGGAAAAAATGCTCAAGCCAGTTTTGATATTCAATTTAGTGGTATGTATGAGCAGCGTTTGCGTAGTATGTGGCAATACACGCCTGACAGAGAAAAATATTTTCGAGACTTTCTAAAAAATCTATATTCATCCGCAGATATCATTGAGCTTCAAGCGTTAAATGCGGATAGTCTATGGGAGGGCTTTCATATAAAGGGGAAATTTTTATTTTCCAATGTATGGGGTGGCGAAAAAGAGCCTATTGAATATGGATTTAATATCACCCAATTAACCAGTTTGTTTGCCGATCTGCGTAGCTTGGATAAACCTGAAAATCGCAAGCAACGATTTGTATTGAGTCCAGGCTATAGCATTCATTCAACTATTATTTTTAAAAGTCCCAGTCCGCATTATCAATTGCAGGTGAAAACCCAAGGGCAGAATAACGAGAATAGCTTTTATACTTTGCAACAATCTGGCAAAGATTTAAAAGGTCAATATCAAATAGAACAGCAGTTAGAGTTAAAGCCTGTTGATTTAAGTATTCAGGACTACCCAGCTTATTATCAACAGATTCAACAACTCTTGGATACGCAAAATTGGAGTGTGAGTTATACCTACAATACTGGCCAAGCTGCTATGGCGGCGGTTAAACAATCCGGCAAATCTGAAACTGATCAACTCATCGCTATTATTCGTTTGCATATCAAAAATGGTCAGTATGCTGACGCCTTAAAGGTGGCCGAAGATGTTGTAGTAAAATCACCGAGTTCAGGTGAGGCTTATTATTTACTGGGTTTGGCGCAGGGCTACAATAATTTGTTAGATGAATCAGATAAATCCTTTCATAAAGCAGAGTTTTTGGGATACGACATATGAGATATGTTGTGCTCTTCTGTGCTTTATTAATCTCAGGTTGTGAAACCATGAGTGAGTCCAGCAATTTAACTGAAGCAGCAATTAAACAGATTAAATTGGACTATCAACGAAAAAAACAGCGTACGGAATTAAAAAAGGCGACTGCCAAAACCGAGGCGATTCTCCTGGCAGAAAAAGAACGCGACGCGGCTTCAGGTAATCCTGAAACCTGGTACAACTTGGGTATGGTGTACTGGGAAGATTTTCAAAAAACAGATCGTCAATTCAGTCATGATCAAGCCTTAACGACATTTGAGTCATTATTAAAAATGGTGCCAGGAAATGTATCGACCATTAAGGCAATTTACAACATACATTATCGTGATTTGGTAACCGGTGATCTAGACGCATTTGATCATACACAGAATTATTTCAATCAGCTGAATAAAGAAAATCAGAACACATTAAATCCCCCATCATTGGCAAAATTTATTTTTTTGTATTACGAACAGCGAAAAAAAGATAATTTTGATTACGAGCTATTGCAAAATACGCTATTGAAAGCAATTCAAGAGCAGCCTTATTCTGATGCCAGCTTTATTCAGCTCGCAAAACTCTATACCAATCAATCCTACTATCCATTAGCAATTGCTACCTTAAAATACGGTGCAGAATACAATCCAGAATCTGTGGATTTATTAAAAAATATTGCGTCCACTTATGAATCAAGAGCCTCTGCCGATGGTTGCCATTACGCTAATCTTGACTGGATTAATCGCGCCAGTCGTTACTATTTGCAAGCAATTCCTTTGCAGCCGCAAGAAGCTGATTTGCATCTGAAGCTGGCACGTTCATTTATGGATAGAGATATGCCGAAGCTGGCCGCTTATGAAATTCAGTTGCTATTAGAGATTCAACCATCTGCCAATAATTATGCATTTGCTGCGCATAATTTTGCTCTGATGGGTAAAAGAGAAATGGCGAGCCAGTATCTGGATAATGCGAAAACAGCAGGGCTACTTGCATCGGATTCTGCCTATCATGAAGTCTATATGATTTCAGGGAACTGGCTAAAAGCAGCGTTAAGTTTTACGGATTATGTACAGTCCCAAAAACACCTCAATGTATATGACGCAATTAAAGCCGATATTCTTTCGCAAGAATCCAAAATAAATCTGACACCGCTGGTAGCGAAAAAACAAGTGGAATACCTCAATGATTGGCAGACATTAATTCATGCCTGGTGGCAAGGAAAGATGACTGACGATAAGCTGCAATTAGTCGTAACCAATAAATGCGAACAAGCGGAGTTGTTTTTTTATTCAGGTTACAAAGCAATGTTGGCAGGCGATTTGACCAAAGCAAAATCAGCATTCAATAAAACTATTGATCAAAATACCTTTCGATTTGTTGAGCGTTCATTAGCAAAACGGTTTTTAGCTGAAATTCAATAAATGGATACATCATATCGAGGAATTTTATGAGTCACTTTCCAAAAATTGTCATAGTCGCTGACGCGAATGCTAAGCCCATTAATCGACTGCCGGAAATCCACAGGGTTGCGTGCACATAAATCGTAACTAATTCCCGGCGCATTAAGCGCAGCACGAGAAATTAATTCGTGTGGAAGAATTCCTCGAATTAAATCTTAGGCTAGTCTAAGCTACCAACCAGATTCACCTTTAAACCAGATAGTAGTAGGAGCTTCACATGAACCGTTCGTTGCTTCGCTTATTTAAATTGATTCCACTTTTAATAGCCTGTAACAGTGCAATTTCGAATCCAATATTTACTGATGGCTTTGAGTCACAAAATTTAAAAACATCTATAAATGGGGTTTCGTGGGGCTCATCAGCATATACTCAAATCTCAAATGAAAAAGCCAAAGACGGAATATACAGTTTAAAGTTCAGCTACGCACCGACTGACGACACAAAAGACTCTTGGTCGGAGCAGCGGTTTTCTTTAGGGAAAGCATATAAGGAGATTTGGATTAGTTACGATATTTTGATTCCTGAAAATTACTTTCACAGAACAACATCCTACGGTAGCTCTAACAACAAAGGTTTCATTATGCTTTGGTCTGGAGACTACTCAAATCAACAGGCCCCGAAATTGGGACAGAGTTTTGGCCGAATCAAGACGGATCTAGTACGGCAAGCATAAGACTTGCGGGGGTTGGATTCGACAAGCATTATTGGCAAGCCTGCCCTGGGATTGTAGAAATCAGTGATAGAGGTAAGTGGATTACAATAATTGCACACTTAAAGTATGCCTCAGCAAACAATAATGATGGTGTGGTGCAGATATGGAAAACATATGCCGACGGAAAAATAGAGCAGCCATGCAATATGACAGATGGTGCGTGGTATACACCGAATGCAAACGGATTCGAAAGTGGGTATATCATGGGATGGTCTAATTCAGGGTTTAATGAACAGACCAATTTCTATGTTGATAACTTCAAAGTTTCTGAGACGCCGCTCAAAAATATTCCCAGCCCACCTAGAAACGCATCGTTCGTTACACCTTGAGCCACTTCGGGTTTGGCCTAGCCAAACCCAATCAAATATCTTGGTAAATTATCGCTAGCTAGTCCCCACATCCTGTAATGATTCAATATATGATTGCTACTGGTGATACAAGTTTGATGTATATACAAGTGTAGCTCAGGTCATACGAAGGCTTCATGGGACATGACAAAAATATCAGGAATATTATTGAATGCCGAGGGCGGCTCGAAGGGCGAGTGTCCGGATGATTCGAGGAAATTGGGGGCGGCAGTGATTTATGACTCCATTGATTTTACCAGACAGTGTAAATAGGTGGCTCACCCTCTGGGCGTGTTTTAAATCGTGGTTGTGCCCAAAAATATTGAGAAGGATTTTTTCGGATTTCATTTTCCATAAACTGATTCACGCGTAAGGCATCTTGATAATCATCTCCGGTTGGAAAGTTTTCAAATGGTGGGTGAATTACCACTTCATATTGTCCATTCGATAAGCGTTGCTGACAAAAGGGAATTACACGAGCGCGTCCCATGCGAGCAAATTGTGCGGTTGCAGTTACGGTTGCTGCTTGCACGCCAAAAAAAGGCACAAATATACTGAGTTTGTCTCCCAAATCACGATCAGGTGCGTACCACACTATTCGCCCTTCTCGAAGACGGCGAATCATTGCGCGTACATTATCGCGACTAAATGCAGAACCATTTTTTACATAGGCATCGCGTCGATTTTTTTGCATAAAATCATAGACTTTATTGTTATGAGAGCGATACATTCCATCATAATCGATCATCACACCCAACATCGCACTGCCAATATCCAAAGTGGTAAAGTGCAAACTTAATAACAATACGCCTTGCCCTTCGGTTTGTGCTTGCTGAATATGTTCAAAGCCTTTTACTGTGAATAATTTTCGAAGTCTCCATCTCGGCCAGAACCATGCAATCCCGGTTTCAATTACTGTCATGGCAATTGAATGCAATGCAATGCTTCTTCTAACAATACTTCACGCTTGGCATCGGTTAACTCTGGAAAGCAAAGTGCTAAATTTGTTTTAGCTTGATGAATTCGTTTTTTGTTTTTACGTAAAAGCGGTATTAGAAGATGATGCAGCGGGCTTTGCACAGAATAGGGCAATTGCGCGATTAAAAACCAAATCGCCATGCCGAACCAAGCGAGCCAATAACGCGGGTGCAGTAGCTGACGAGTAAAAACAGGTGGTTGCATATTGTGATGCCTGTTGAAAATGAAAATTTGCATTGACGGCTATTCTTATACTTATCCCGATGCTCATCAAGGAAATTATCCCTGTAGGTAAACTCTGTAGTCTGGATGTTTTTTAATATAAAGGTTTATGCTAAGGTCGCTTCTTCAATAATGATCGAATAATAATCATAGGAGTGTGTTATGAGTCTTTTATATCCTTCAAATCCCGTTTCTATTCCCCAAGATCTTACCAAACCCAGTTCGGCTTATAAAAATCGAGCATGGCTCGCGGTGGGTGGGCTTGCATTGTTTTTAGCGATTTATCTTGGCTTTACAGCATGGTTTGCTTGGACGGCTTACCGAATGTTCAGTGGGATTTCCCAAGGAAATGATTTTAATTTAGGTGGTGCCGCTGCGGGAGCAGTTGCTGCATTGCTATTTGTATTTATGGTGAAAGCGCTATTCGCCGTTAAGCACAGTCATTTGTCGAGTGATATGGAAATTACTCAGCAACAACAACCGCAGTTATTCGAATTTTTATATCGACTTGCAGATGACGCTGGTGCTCCGCGTCCACATAAAGTCTATCTCTCGCCACAAGTGAATGCGGCAGTATTTTATGATTTATCATTATTGAATTTATTTTTTCCATCCAAAAAGAATTTACTGATTGGTTTAGGGTTAGTGAATGTGCTTAATATGGGTGAGTTAAAAGCTGTATTGGCTCATGAGTTTGGGCATTTCGCACAAAAATCCATGGCGGTGGGGCGATGGGTTTATATAGCGCAACAAATTGCATCCCAGGTTGTCGCCAAGCGAGATTGGTTGGATAGTCTGTTACTGGGAATATCAAAAATAGATATACGCATTGCCTGGGTTGGATGGCTATTGCGATTGATTGTGTGGAGCATTAGGTCACTTCTGGATACGGTATTTAGTCTTGTTGTTTTGAGTGAGCGTGCGCTCTCCAGGCAAATGGAATTTCAGGCGGATTTGGTTGCGGTTTCGTTAACGGGCAGTAATGCATTAGTACATGCGCTTAATAAACTGGGCGCAGGAGATGACGCATGGAGTAAGACGCTCAATTTTGTGAATATGGAAATTAATGAAGGTCGAAAGGTGGCTGATATTTTTGCAATTCAAACCCGTATGTTGCAAAAACTTCGCGCTATTTATCATGATAATGATTATGGTTTAGTTCCAGATGTTCCTGAAAAATCTCCTGAAAAACATCGTGTGTTTAAATCAAAAATTGCCTTGCCACCACAAATGTGGTCCACGCATCCAGAAAATACTGCACGCGAAGAAAATGCCAAGCGTTGTTATATTCCTTGTGATATTGATTCGCGTTCTGCTTGGTATATTTTTATTCATTCGGATCAAGTTAAAAAAGATTTGAGCCAACATCTTTTATTGAATGTAAAAAAAGAATTAACTGATGTGCCCATTGAGGAAAGCTTTAATCAGCTGGAAAAATTTTATGATAAGCCTTGGCTGAATTCTGAATATCGCGGCACTTATTTGGGGCGCTCAATTGTTCGCCATACGGATAGCGTAAACCAATTATTTTTTGATATGCCTGAAGTATCAAAAAACTCCTTTGATAATTTATATCCTGAAACCTTAACGGATCAATTGGAAAACCTTCGTGATCTTCATGAAGAGAAGAATATGCTTGAAGCCTTGCGCGATAAAATGCTGAAATCATCAGGCATTATTCAATTTCGCGGCGAAACGATTAAACCCAAAGAATTACCTAAATGTATTCAGCAAGTCACTGATGAAATTGGTCAGTTGGAAAATACTATTGTTAACAGCGATAAACGTATTCGATCTGTACATCTTGCTGCCGCTGCTCAAATGGGTAATGGTTGGCGTGAATATTTATTGGGATTGCTGTCAGTATTACATTATGTCGATCACGCGGAGGCAGATCTAACCGATGCAACGGCTTTGGTTGCTAATGTATGGGCGATCATCACGGCTGATGGCAGCATCAGCAAAAATGAACGACATAGATTGGTTGATGCGGTTTATGCAGTGCACCGCGTAATGTCGGATCTATACAGTCAGTCATCGGAGTTGCAACTGGATCCATCGATTGTGGATAAATGGAATTTTTCTGGATTGGATAAAGCCTTGGGTGAGTATAAATTACCTGCGCCCACAGATGAAAATCTTAGTGAATGGATGAAAATTTATGACGGGTGGACGGGGGCATTCAAACGAGCATTATCCGATTTAAAACATGTTGCATTAGAGTTATTGTTGTTAAGTGAAAAGAAAGTTGCCATTGCTTATCAACAACAGCTGCCACTTGAGTTGGCACCAACACCCAGTAAAGTACCATCACAATACGCCACGCTTTTACCTGGTCAAGAGCGAAAAAAACAAAAGAAATTAGGGCTTTGGGATAGCTTCATTACGGCGACAGGTTTGTTCGCAGCAACCTCACGTTTTGCTGTTGCAGCTTCAATAGTGGGGGCTGTTTTTTGGTTTGGTCAATCATTGGGTAGCCTGGATATTCTTGTGTATAACGGTTTAGCGCAATCAGTCAACGTGAATATCAATGGTGCGACTACTTCCGTACAACCATTTAAATTCGAAAAAATTACGGCTGCCTTCGATGAACAATTACGGATAGTCACAACCAATGATGCCGGTGAAATTATAGAGGAATTTTCACCATCAGCCGGTTCTTCAAGTTTCCAACATGTTATTTATAATATTGCAGGTGCAAGCCCATTAATTAAATGGTGGGCGGCTTATGGCAATGCATCACAGTTGGAGCCCACACATTTGGGAATGGAAAGGTGGTTGACTGAAACGGCGAATTATTATTTTGTAGAACCGCCAGAATCGATACAAATGAGCAGTAAAACGGGTGGTGAGTCCCGCAGTGTTATTACAGGCTATGGTGATCTTTCGCCGATGCGACAATTAAAAATTTTAGATGACGAACAGAGTCAAAAAAATCTCATCGCAGTACATGCGCGCTGGGACAATTTGAATTCTGCCTATATTGTGATTTGGCTTGAGTTGTTGCGTGGTCACGAAAATGGAATGGCCATTTTGCAATCACGATTACAGGAAAATCCCGACTCCACTTTGTTGATGAGAATTGAACAGGATTTGACAACTGGTGATGAGCATAGCGCGGTCTGCGCAAAACATGATGCAGCGGCTAATGCTGCACCGGACAACGCCGATTTTGCCTATCTGTCTGCGCGTTGTTTGGCAGAAGCTGAAGTGCAAGATAATGTGTTTTTAACCGGACGAGAAAAGTGGCCAAGCAGTCCTTGGTTTGCTATGGCCTCGGGTTATCGATTTGCGGGGCGAGGGCAGTGGCAAACCGCCGTAGAAGCCTATGTTTCTGCAATTAAAAAATATTCACCGTTAAAAGTTTATATCAGTGAAAATTTAGCGCGCTTGCAACGGGTAGCTGCGCTTGAACCCATTCATATGAGAGATCTGGCAAAAGTGAATGATCAATTGAATTACTATTTGTCATTAGAAGAGGGTTCTCTTTATGAAGGCACGCCAGACTACGCATACTATTTATTAAATAAAGGAGAGTTAGACGATGCATTGAGCGTCGCTAAAGAGGATGCTGCTGTTTATGCGCGCGTGTTACCACTGGTTGCTGCATCAACTGGCTCAAAATCTGAATGGATTCAATCGGCATTAGCATCCGTCGACACTGATAATCTCGATGAAAATATTGCATGGACGCTATTGGCTCTTGCAAGCCGTGAAGGCAATTCTATTGAAAGCTATCAGCAGTATTTGTCATCACTCAATTTAGAATACGGTGAAAATCTTTTACAGTTTTTGAGCCAATTACGTATTCCGCGAAAAGATGTCAGGATAGAAGAATTTCTCGACAATCTTCAGCCACAAGCTCGCGGTTACGCCTACACTATGGCGGCAATTTATTTACAAGAGAAGTGCCCGGAAAAATGGAAAAACATGGCGAATAAACTTCTTTTTGCTACTGAACGGCCGTTTATTCAGTAATTAAAAAATATTGAGCTGAAATCAATCCTGATTCCAGCTCAATACAAATTCATCCAATACTGCTTTGAGTTTTGATCTCGGGTAATCCACTTTTGCAAAGTGATGAAAGTAATGTTGCCAAACCGCAATAATGAAATCTTCATTTCCTGTTGCAGGAAATGAGGACTTGAATATAAAGCTGTTTGTACCAAGGTTTTGTCACTAGACTAATTCCTTGTATTCAAACCAATCAAAGTCAGCGTGTTTGCCTGTGCCAGAAACGTCCTGGCATGCCATGCCCACAAAGTTGCCGGTAAATCCACAAGGCAGTGCATGTTCATCGGAAAGTATAGAGGCGTCTTGTTCCCAGCTGATATTGATCAGTGTTGTGCATCTTTTGAATAAGCAAAACGAATGCGGTCGTAATCTATGGTTAATTTCAAACAAACTTGTGGCCAATCATCCAATGGGAATTCTTTTTCGATCGGATAAGAAATAACGCCCTTCTCGCATTTCATTAAACCCAAGCAACGTTTGGAATGTTTGGCATGAGTTAAAAATAAATAATAAAAACTGTCACTATTATAGAAAGCAACCAGTCCTGCCATTTGTTGGAAATTTTCTGGATTAAATTCTACACAGGTTGAGGCTTGTACTTTAAAACTCTGTTGTCGACGAGCAACAAGAGTTTGTTCAAAGAGTGACGTAATACTCTCGCGGCCATACAAACGTAAATGCCCTTTACGTGCCTCTAAACTCATAAATTTTTCATTCAGGACAACACGCGGAGCTTGCCATTGAATACCGAGTTTTGAATGATCGAAATCATCACGAGCGGGAATTACAGGCCAAGGGTGTGTGGGCAAAGAAACAACTTGTGTTTGATCGAGAGGTTCTTGTCCGCCGCCGGTTAATCTTGGCCAGCCATCTACCCATTCTATTGCTTGCAAAGAAGTTTCTCGACCCAAAATAGATCGACCATTTTCCAAACGGCGACGACACAAATGTGCAAGCATCCAACTGCCATCTGCATTTTGCACAAAACTGCCATGCCCTGCAGATTGCAAACGCAATGCAGGATTTTTTGCGCTGCTGATTAAAGGATTATTTGGCATAACTTCATAAGGGCCTTGCAGCGATTTTGAACGCGCAACGCTGGCCGCGTGCGTGGTAAAAGTGCCACCTTCTGCGGTTAACAAATAATACCAACCATTCACTTTATAAAGATGTGGCCCTTCAACCAAACTAATCTCGGTGCCATCGAATATGGATGTAATAGAACCGACTAATTTTTGTTGTGCAGGATCAAATTCTTGTAACAAAATTCCACCAAAACAGTTATGGCCAACACGATGATCCCACACCATATTCACTAACCATTTGCGACCATCATCGTCATGAAATAACGATGGATCAAATCCAGAACTATTTAAATAAACCGGCTCAGACCAAGGCCCTTCAATACTCGGTGCGGTCACTAAATAATTATGTACATCTTTAAAACTGCCAGCCCAACGGCGCGCGTTGATATAAATTAAATAAAAAAGCCCATCGCAATAAGTTAAACATGGCGCCCAAACACCACCAGAGTTTGGGCAACCACGCATATCCAATTGCGAATAACGCGTTAAAGGAAAACCCACCACATGCCAATTAACCAAATCTTTTGAATGCGAAATCTGCACGCCAGGAAACCATTCAAAGGTAGAGGTCGCAATATAATAATCATCACCCACACGTAAAATGCTGGGGTCGGGATTGAAGCCTTTTAGAATGGGGTTGGTAATTGTTTGCATGATAAATTTTCCAGAATGATTCAGAGATTTATATATAGACCTTTGTGCGGCACCATTTTTTATTTTATACACTTCGTCATCCCTGCGCAGGCAGGGATTTAGCTGTTGGTTTGAATGATGCTTTTCAACAGATGGATTCCCGCCTTCGCAGGAATGACTGTAAATTTTCATTCATGTAAAACTCTGCTATTACAACTCTATTTTCATTACATTCACCAGCCTACCACCCAATCGTGTTTTACGAGCGATTTCCCAATTGCGCTTTTGATAGTAGTCAGTGAATTCAGTTGCGGTTAGCCAGAGTTCGGTAAGTTTTAATTCCTGTGCATAGGCTTTGGCTTTTTCAATTAATAGATTACCTATGCCTCGATTGCGGAATGCGGGTTGTACAAATAAATTGCTCAGCCATAGCGGGGTGTCGGTGATTTTGGCGCGAACACTGTCGCGACCATAAGCGTAGTTCACCAAACTCACGCAGCCGACTAATTCATTGTTGAGTGTTGCAATAAAAGTTTTGGGAATTGATTCGGATTGGATGTGTTTGGCTAAACGTTCGCGGCGTAATTCAAGAGTGGATTTTAATCCTTGGCGTTCGCATTCCTGGTGATGCCATTGAGCAACGCAGGAAAAAATATCAGGGGCGTTGCTCAATGGCAAAATGCAAACATTTTTATGAATCAATTCGTCCTGCCCCATTACCGGCGTTGCAAATATAAGTGTTGGCGATAAGTTGAGTGTGAGCTGTATATCGATTGGAAATAGCTTGAGTGACCTGATCAACTAAATAGTGAGGTAATAGGCTAACGACACAACCGCCAAATCCACCACCTGTCATGCGCACACCACCGGTATCGCCGATGATATTGGACACAATCTCAACCAATAAATCAATCGGTTTAATGGTGATAGCAAAATCATCGCGCATGGATTGATGGGATTCCGCCATTAATCGACTTAACAATGGGATGTCATTTTGCGAGAGTGCGACAGCGGCTAGTTCTGTGCGAGCATTTTCCGTGATGACATGATGCGCACGTCGAAACTCAATATCGCTCATCTTGCTTTTGTATTCTGTGAGTAAAGGCAAATCAGCTTCACGTAAACTATTGACTCCCATAATGTGCGCAGCGGCTTCACATTGTTGTCGTCGCAAATTGTATTCACTTTCAACCAAGCCGCGTTTCACTTTACTATCAATAATTAACAGGGATAATTGTTCTGGCATTTTGACCGAGCGACTTGATAAGTCGCGACAATCAATTAATAGTGCATGTTGTTTTTGACCAGCAGCAGAAATCAATTGATCCATAATTCCGCATTTACAACCCACGAAATTATTTTCAGCCGCCTGACAAATCAATGCTATGTCTGTTGGCGTTAAATTGAAATGATTCAGTTCTGATAGAGCAGTGGCAAAGGCTACAGAAAATGAAGCCGATGAACTTAAGCCTGCACCCTGTGGGATATTTCCAGCGCAACAAAAATCATAACCTTGTGTAAAAGTGAATCCACGCTTAAGAAATTCCTGGTGTACTCCTCGCAAATAATTGGCCCAGCTATTGGCATCATCCGGTTGTACCTGATCGCTGATTGACCATTCACTGAGTGTTTGATTTTGGTCGTAAGCCATCACGCGAAAGCTCTGGTTGTGATTTTTACCGACACTCATGTAAGTGCCGCGATCAATCGCACATGGCATGACAAAACCATTGTTATAATCGGTGTGCTCACCAATTAAATTGACTCGGCCGGGTGCATAAAACATTGCCTCTGGCTTGTTATTAAAAGTGGTAGAAAATTGTTTGATAACCAGTTGTTGGGTGTGATTCATAATGCTTATTTTTCAGAATAATGTGTGATTGAAACAGATCGTAATTTTTCAGCGGCTTGCTCTGGCGTGATATCGCGTTGCGGTTCAGCCATCATTTCGTATCCGACCATAAATTTTTTGATACTGGCGCTGCGTAATAGTGGTGGATAGAAATGCGCGTGCAATTGCCAATGATCAGTGTTGGTTTGCAAAAAAGATTGACCATGCCAGCCCATAGAGTAGGGAAAGCTGCATTGAAAAAGATTGTCATATCGCGTCAAAACATTTTTCAACGTGTTGGCTAACGCGGTGCTGGCACTTTTCGATAATTGGTGTAAATGCGTTACGGGTTTTAATGGAATTAATAACAATTCAAACGGCCAACAAGCCCAATAGGGCACAACTGCTAACCATTCTGCATTTTTTTCAACGACTCGAGTGCCGAGTTCGATTTCCATTTCTGCATAATCCAATAATAAATTGTGCTGATGTTGATTCCAGTAGTGACGTAAATTCTCATCCACTTTTTGTGCTTGAGTGGGTAGCTGATCGGTTGCCCAAATTTGCCCGTGTGGATGTGGATTAGAGCAACCCATCACCGCGCCTTTATTTTCGAATACTTGCACCCATGCGTATTCTTGACCCAGTTCTGCAACTTGATCGCTCCAACAATTAACCACAGATTCAATTTCCGGTAATGATAAAAGCGGTAATGATTTGCTGTGATCCGGAGAAAAACAAATCACCCGTGAAGTGCCTCTCACGGGTTTGTGTTGTAAGAGTGGATGCATGATTGCATCAGAAATACGATGCGTTTCTTCTACAGCCGCAAAATCATTCGTGAACACAAACGTGGATTGATAGGCAGGGTTCATTACGCCATTGACACGTTTATTTCCCGGGCATAAATAACAACTGGCATCATAATGTTGTAAAGAAACTGCTGCGGGCGATTCTTCTTGCCCAAGCCAAGGCCGTTTACTGCGATGCGGTGATACCAATACCCATTCTGAGGTTAGCGGATTCAATCGCCGATGACTATGATCGGCGATTGAAAATGTATTTTCTGAATGAATCATTTTTATCATTACCACCAGGTTGTGTAGAGTGCAATCAAAATACAGATCACACCAATGCTGGCAATTTTAAAAGAGGTTTGTGTTTTAAAATCGACATCACCTAAATTTACTGCTTTTTCCTGAACCTTATTGCCTTCCAAGATGGAGACAATAATTGCCACCGCTAAACACAATAAAAAGACAACACCGACACGATCCATAAAAGGCAATGTCGCCCAGCCATATTTCAGTGCAATGGAAAACACTAAAGATCCAAATGCTGCACATAAAGCGCCGTTAGCTGTGGCTTTTTTCCAGAACATGCCAAGCATAAACAGCACGCAAATTCCGGGTGTGAAGAATCCCGTAAATTCTTGAATAAATTGGAAGGCTTGTTCTGAATCACCCAACAAAGGTTTTGCGCAAAGAATGACCAGAATTAATGAACCTAAACTGACGGCACGCCCCACAAACACATAATGTTTTTGAGAGAGATTAGGTTTATAAAATGCGTACAAATCCATAGTGAAAATAGTCGAAATGCTATTTGTCATTGAACCTAAAGACGACACAACGGCAGCGATTAATGCTGCAAATACTAAACCTTTTAGACCAACGGGCATTAATTGCATCATTACCGGATAAGCCTCATCAGGGCGCGCTAATTGTGGAGCAAGAATCACTGCCGCAATACCAGGCAATACTACGATAATAGGCATTAATAATTTTAAATAAGCAGCAAACGCAATACCTTTTTGTGCTTCATGAATGGATTTTGCGGCTAATGCGCGTTGAATAATATATTGGTTAAATCCCCAATAGGAAAAGTTCATAATCCACATGCCGCCTAACAATACTGAAAGTCCGGGCAAGCTCACATAATGCGGATTATCCTTACTTAAAATCATGTTAAATTTTTTAGGTGTTTTTTTGGTGAGAGTATTAAATCCAGCGAGAATACCTTTGCCTTCGCCGATTAAATCCAAACAGATGTAGCTAAGAATTAATCCACCTAAAACCAATACGACAATTTGTACTATATCGGTCATGGCAATGGCTTTTAATCCACCATAGAGTGAATAAGCGACGCTGACACAAGCGAGAAATAACATGCCATACATCATATCGACACCGGCAATGGTTTTAATGGCCAAAGCGCCTAACCATAAAACAGCCGTTAAATTGACAAAGATATAAACGCCCAACCAAAACACAGCCAAAATTGTTCGAACGCGATGATCGTAACGATTTTCTAAAAATTGCGGGATGGTATAAATTTTTCGTTGTAGGAAAATAGGTAAACAATATTTGCCAACAATGATCAAGGTAATCGCCGCCATCCATTCATAAGAAGCGATTGCCAAACCAATGGCATAACCGGAACCCGACATACCAATAATTTGTTCGGCGGAGATATTCGCGGCAATTAAGGAGGCGCCAATTGCCCACCAAGGTAAGCTGTTGCTTGCTAAAAAATAATCGTCGGTATTTTTTTCGTGACCGGACTTTTCCCGTGAAATCCATAACGCCAGTAAAATTAAACCCAGGGTGTAAACCAGCACTACGGCTGCATCGATAGTGGATAAATTCATGTTGGACCTACCAGTTATTATAAAAATAGAAATAAAGCAGAGAGAGCGATGTAAACGATAACATATTTGATCTGGTGGGTATAAGTTAAGGTTTGCAATAGAGGTGCCCAGGAGAATGGTTTGAGCTTGTTGAAGTGGGGGGGGGATTTGAGTGGGTTCACCTTCGAAAGTGTACTTTGTAGCAGATTTCTTGCGTGGGACACGATGAGAAATCACGATCAAAAATCGGGCCATATTCCCGACTGAGACAACATGAGATTTTTGTAAAAGAGATTTCAATACTGAACTTGGCTGGACGGCAATTCTTGGTCGCTCTTTAAGCCTGAAATCAGTAGAATGCACATCTTCTTTAAACCGTCCCCCCTGCTGAGGCTCTTCCCACTATGTTAATCCTGCGTGGCGCTCCCGCTCTTTCCAGTTTTCGTACTCAAAAATTGCTTGCCAATATCCAACATATAGCACCCCAAGTTAGCGGTGTTTCGTCGGAGTTTGTGCATTTTGCCAACTTATCGGCACCTTTGATTGATGCTCAAAGCAAGGTTTTGGATGCTTTGTTAACTTATGGGCCGAAAGTGAAAGCCCCCTCACTATCAGAAGACCCCACCCCAACCCTCCCCTTCCCAGGGGAGGGAGTAGTTCCTCCCCCTGGGAAGGGGGAGGTTAGGAGGGGGTCTTCTAATCAAGAGGGGTCTTCTGATCTTCAATCCAATCTCTTTTTAGTAGTCCCGCGCTTGGGCACCATTTCCCCTTGGGCTTCCAAAGCGACCGATATAGCCAAAAACACCGGGCTGGATGTCATAAAGCGTCTGGAACGTGGTGTTGCTTATTTTGTACAGGGCACGCTTTCTGTTGAGGATCGAAAAGCGATTACTTCTTTATTACATGACCGCATGGTTGAAACGGTATTCGATAGCTTCGAAGCTGCGGAACAAATTTTTACTGCGCAACAACCTGCAACACAAACTTCAGTCGATATTCTCGGTGGCGGTCGCGATGCCTTGGTTGCTGCCAATAAATCTCTTGGATTGGCATTGGCTGATGATGAAATTGATTATCTGGTTGAGAGTTTCAACAATTTGGGGCGTAATCCAATTGATGTCGAATTGATGATGTTTGCCCAAGCCAACTCTGAACATTGTCGCCACAAAATTTTTAATGCGTCCTGGACAATTGATGGTGTGGATCAGGATCGCAGCTTGTTCAAAATGATCAAGAACACTAACGAAGTCGGCGGTGAAGATGTGCTCTCGGCTTATGCAGATAACGCTGCAGTTATGGTGGGTCATGAGGCAGGTCGTTTTTATCCCAATTCTGAAACAAAACAATATGAATACACTCAACAACCGATTCATATTTTGATGAAAGTGGAAACGCATAATCATCCAACGGCTATTTCACCTTTCTCGGGCGCGGGTACTGGCGCAGGTGGTGAAATTCGTGATGAAGGTGCGGTGGGTCGTGGTTCAAAACCGAAAGTGGGTTTGACCGGTTTTACTGTTTCCAATTTACAAATTCCCGGTTTTGAACAACCTTGGGAAGAGCAATATGGAAAACCGAATCGTATTGTGAATGCGCTCGACATAATGATCGAAGGCCCGATTGGTGGCGCTGCATTTAATAATGAATTTGGTCGTCCAAATATTTGCGGATATTTCCGAACTTTCGAAGAAAATTTTGATGGTGAACGTCGCGGATATCACAAGCCGATTATGTTGGCGGGTGGTTACGGCAATATCAAAGCAGAGCATATTGAAAAGCCGCCGTTTAAAGCGGGATCAAAATTAGTGGTGCCCGGTGGTCCGGCCATGTTGATTGGTTTGGGTGGTGGCGCAGCTTCATCTATGGCTTCCGGTTCTTCATCAGAAGATTTGGATTTTGCATCAGTGCAAAGACAAAACCCGGAAATGGAACGCCGTTGTCAGGAAGTGATTGATGCTTGTTGGCAGCAAGGTGAAAACAATCCGATTGCGTTTATTCACGATGTAGGCGCAGGTGGTTTGTCCAACGCATTTCCTGAATTGGTAAAAGATGGCGGCACTGGCGGAAAATTTGAATTGCGTAATGTGCCGAATGATGAA
Source organism: Cellvibrio sp. (assembly GCA_016712405.1). Taxonomy (GTDB): domain Bacteria; phylum Pseudomonadota; class Gammaproteobacteria; order Pseudomonadales; family Cellvibrionaceae; genus Cellvibrio. Next base: position 394,977 of record JADJRD010000003.1, read on the forward strand.
CCGGGAATGAGCCCACTTGCGATTTGGTGTAACGAATCACAAGAGCGTTATGTGTTAGCGATTAAGCCGCAAGATTTATCTCGCTTCGAAGAAATTTGTAAACGCGAACGCGCGCCTTATGCAGTTGTCGGTGAGGCGACAGATGAAAAACATTTGTTGGTGAACGACAAACATTTCGATGCAAAACCGGTTGATCTGCCTATGTCAGTGTTATTTGGCAAACCGCCCAAAATGCATCGCACAGCGGACAAACATCAAGCCAAAACTGAAAAGTTTTCTACACACAATATGGCGATAGCGGATGCAGTTGAGCGTGTATTAAAACATCCAGCAGTTGCTAGTAAAAATTTCTTGATAACCATTGGTGATCGTTCAGTGACAGGCATGGTTGCTCGCGATCAATTAGTTGGCCCCTGGCAAGTTCCGGTGGCTGATTGCGCAGTAACCACAGTGAGTTATGACTCTACCAAAGGCGAAGCTATGAGCATGGGTGAGCGTACACCTATAGCACTATTGGATGCGCCTGCATCAGGCCGTATGGCAATCGCTGAAGCCATCACCAATATTGCCGCAACACGCATTGAAAAATTATCTGATGTAAAACTTTCAGCAAACTGGATGTGTGCAGCAGGCCATAAAGGTGAAGACGAAAAACTTTATCGCACAGTTCAAGCAGTGGGAATGGAATTTTGCCCTGCGTTAGGCATTACTATTCCGGTTGGAAAAGATTCCATGTCCATGCGGACTGCCTGGAAAGATGGCAATGAAAATAAAGCGGTGACTGCTCCCTTGTCTTTAGTGATTTCGGCTTTTGCTCCGGTTGTCGATGTGCGTCAAACACTGACACCACAATTGCGAACGGACTCTTCATTAACAGCAGGGGGAATTACAGATTTAATTTTGGTTGATCTGGGTAATGGGAAAAATCGTTTAGGTGGTTCTATTCTTGCGCAAGTTTATAATCAAATGGGTGATGCACCTGCTGATATGGAATCAGCTGAATCATTGAAAAATTTCTTCAATGCCATGCAGGCCAGTATCGCAGCCAATGATATTTTGGCTTATCACGATCGTAGTGATGGTGGTTTATTGGCTACTCTCGCTGAAATGAGTTTTGCGGGTCACGTTGGTGTTGATATTAATCTTGATGGCAGCGATGCGCTGGCAGTCTTATTCAATGAAGAAGCCGGTGCTGTTTTGCAAGTGGCACGTGAAAAATCAGCTCAAGTGCAAGCACGTTTTGCATCTGCTGGAAAAGTGCAAGTGATTGGTCAATTAAATCAGGATGATCAAATTCGTGTTTCGCAAAATGGAAAAATTATTTTTGAACAGGCGCGTGCGAAATTGCATTCGCTCTGGTCTGAAACCAGTTATCGCATTCAAGCACTGCGCGACAACCCTGTTTGTGCTCAGCAAGAATTCGATGCTATTCAAAAACCCAATCCAGGTTTAAGCGTAAAATTAACTTACGATATTAATGACAATATCGCTGCACCTTTTATCAATACCAACATTCGCCCGTCAATTGCTGTGTTGCGTGAGCAAGGTGTCAATAGCCATGTTGAAATGGCGGCGGCATTTGATCGCGCCGGTTTTACCGCCGTTGATGTGCACATGAGTGATTTGTTATCAGGCCGCGTTTCATTGAAAAAATTCAAAGGCTTGGTTGCCTGTGGTGGATTCTCTTACGGTGATGTACTCGGAGCAGGCGAGGGCTGGTCAAAAACGATTTTGTTTAATAACCAAGTGCGCGACGAGTTCGAACAATTTTTCCATCGCAATGACACCTTTAGTTTGGGGATCTGTAATGGTTGCCAAATGATGTCGAATTTGAAAAATTTAATTCCCGGCGCCGATCACTGGCCACGTTTTGTTCGCAATCTTTCTGAACAATTTGAAGCGCGTTTCAGTTTGGTTCAAGTGCAACAATCATCATCAGTTTTATTCGCAGGTATGGCCGGTTCACATATGCCAGTTGCTGTTGCGCACGGTGAAGGTTATGCAGAGTTTGCGAATGCAGACGCATTGAAACGCTGTAACGAAAGCGGCACAGTTGCCATGCGTTTTGTGGATAATCATATTCAACCTACAGAAACCTATCCCGCCAATCCCAACGGTTCACCATTAGGCATCACCAGCGTCAGCAGCAAAGATGGCCGCGTCACTATTATGATGCCGCACCCTGAGCGTGTATTCAGAGCGGTCTCCAATTCATGGAAACCGGATGATTGGAAAGACGATGGTGCTTGGTTGCGTTTGTTTAGAAATGCACGGGTGTTTGTTGGTTGAAGTGATTGATAAAAAGAGGCTGCGGCCTCTTTTTTTATAAAGTTGTTTTTAATTTATCCGTAGGTTGGGGTGCGAACCCCAACAAAATTTTTAATCGATATCCAATGTTGGTGTTTTCACCCCAACATTGGATAAATGTTTGAATTTTCAAAAAGACAAAGCGTAGTTTTTAAGCGCTACCAATATTTCTCTGTCGTCAGCAGCAAGCGTTTCTTGTTTTAATAATCCATCCAAGTGTTGCAAATACTCATCGATATTGAATAATTGATTATTAACCCGATTTTTTTGTAATCGATCATGGCAATAATTTTTCCATTTGGTTTGTTCTTCATCAGTTAACGATGAGGGGAAATTTCGAGCGCGATAACGGAATAAAAGCTCAGGTAAGCGTGGGTCGAGGAAGCTGGGTTTTAGGCTTTTTAATCCATGTCCATCTAATCGACGGATTTGTTCGAGTAGAAAGCGATCCGAATCTTGTAAGAATCCTTGATATAACATTTGTTCGACGTCTTCTGCAGGGGGGAAAGGATTCTCGACATAAAGCGCTTCGAGTTTTTTCATCACGGATTGATGTTCTGCTGATGTGAGGTTGTAAAAAAACTGCCAGTTTTTCTCGCAGAGGGTTTTATCAATCTGTAATCTTTCAGCAGTTGCTTCATCCAACATGTTGGGAGGTAACAACATGGGTGATTTATTTAAATGGATTTCTTTCAGTGCTAAACGTTGCACTCCTTCGGGTAAATCATCGGTTGCTGTAAATAGTCTCTTGCGTAATTCCTCAACCGATAAGCTCAGTAATACCGAAAGGTCACTCATTAAATTAATTGCGATTACCGAATTTTTGTTCAGCGGATGATATGCCAGTGGCAGAACTAATGCAGCGTTGCCATTTTCGGATGGAAAGCGTGAGGAGAAATGCAGTAAAGGCTTATTGTTTTCGATATCGATTAGGGTTGCTGCAAAACGTTTGTCGCGCAATTTGAATGCGTAATCAAATAATTTGGATTGTTGTGTTTTTACTAATTTTGCGACAGCAATAGTCGCATAAACATCGGATAGTGCATCGTGTGCGGCCTCGTGAGCCAAGCCGTTGGCTTTGCTCAATTCTTCTAATTTAAAACAAGGTCGGCCATCTTCATAATTCGGCCAATTAATTCCATCAGGCCGTAATGCTCGCGTCATGCGCATCACATCCATAATATCCCATCGGCTATTCCCCTTTTTCCATTCGCGCTCGTAAGGGTCGTAAAAGTTTCGATACAAGGCATAACGAGTGACTTCATCATCAAAACGAATCGAATTAAAACCTACACCGCAGGTTTCTGGTTGCGCCAATTCGCGATATATCGCGGCAATAAATTCTTTTTCTGGGACGCCTTTTTCAAGTGCCAGTTGCGGCGTAATTCCGGTGATTAAACAGGCTTGAGGGTCAGGTAAAAAATCGGGCGATGGTTTGCAATAAATCATCAAGGGTTCACCGATGGGATTTAAATCCATGTCAGTGCGCACACCGGCGAATTGCACGGGCTTATCGAATGCAGGGTTTGTTCCCCAGGTTTCATAATCGTGCCAGTAAAAGGTTGCTGTCATTTAATTACCTTAAACCTTATCGCCACTCCACCGCTCGTCGCCAACCTGAATTCAAGTTGATCTTTTGCGCTGACTGATTTTTTTTCAATTACTATGTCGTAAGGGTTTTTTTGCCATTCAGCTTTTGAACCGTCGCGATAAATTTGTGCTTCGTATTGTCTATCGGTATCAAGGAAATTCAAATTAATCTTAATGTCGCGCGCGTTTTCATCGGTAATTGCACCCAAAAACCAATCATCACTATTGCGTTGCTGGCGAGCGATAACAATGTAATCGCCAATTTCACCCGCGAGAGCTTGAGTCTTTTCCCAATCGGTTGGTACATCGCGAATAAATTGAAATGCAGGTTTGATAGTTTTGCCATCTTTTTCATAATAATTTTCGATTAAATCGGCGGCCATTTGAATCGGGCTGTAAATAACAACATAAAGCGCTAATTCTTTTGCGAGCGTTGAGCGCACGCGATTTTCAGCCTCCAAACCATAAGGTGCCAAATTAAAAATGCCCGGTGTGTAATCCATAGGGCCGGATAACATGCGCGTGAAAGGTAGAATCACTGTGTGTTCTGGTGGATTAGGCGGAGAACCCCAAGCGTTATATTCTTGACCACGAGCGCCTTCGCGTGCAATCCAATTAGGATAAGTTCTGCGTAAGCCTGTATCTTTTATGGGTTCGTGAGTATTGATACTGATCTGACGTTTTGCGGCTTCCGTCACTGATCGTAAATATTCACCAATATTGAATTGTCCATCGTGCCACTCATTGCGAATTATTCCATTTTCATCAATGCGTTTTATTTTTCCGCCATCCGCAACATAACCGGTTTTCACTTGAGTAACGCCGTGTTTCTTGTAGAGATCAAATGCATCGGCCATTTGATTTTTATAATTAATGACAGCACCAGCCGTTTCATGATGACCGATTAGGTGAACGTTTTTTTCTAATCCGTAAGCGGTAATTTCAGGAAGATTAAAATCGGGATAAGCTTTGGTAAAACTAAAAATATCACCGTTTTGATACCAATCACCGTCCCAACCTTCATTCCAGCCTTCAACCAATACGCCATCGAAACCATATTGCGCTGCAAAATCCATTAGTTTTTTTGTATTCTCCGTAGTGGCGCCATGTTTTTCACCTGAGCCCCAAGTTTGAGTGTTGACGTGCATTCCCCACCAGATACCAATATATTTTCCGGGTTTGACCCAGCTCACATCGCCTAATTTATTTGGTTCGTTTAAATTTAAAATCAAACTGGAATTGATTAAGCCTGATGCGTTGGATGCAATTTGTATTGTTCGCCAGGGTGTATGGAAAGGTAGTTGCGTTTTAACTTTTATACCATCGGACCAAGGTGTTAAATCTGCCTTTAACGTACCATCCCGTTGTTGATCCAGTGTCATAGCGGCGTAATCAGTCAGCGCGGCTTCGTGAATGCTTAAGTGGATACCAGAAGCCAAGCGAACAGTGAAGGGTGTATGAGCTCGATCTAAATCTTTTACTGCAGTCGTGTTATACAAAAATTCATAACGATTCCAATTGCGAGAAGGAATCCACCATGCGGTGGTTTTGTCGGCATCAGGAATGACAAATTCTGTTTTTTCATCAACGATTTCTATTTTTTTATTGTGCGTTTTACTTGAATGTTTTTTCTCAAGGCTTTTTTGTGGCGGTACTTCATAGCGAAAGCCCAATCCATCATTAAATACTCTGACACGCAGTTGCATTATTTTTGTTGTGTTTTCTGTTCCGGAAAAGGTGACTAGCAGTTCGTTGTGATGATCACGCATCAATCGCTGCTCGCCCCAGGGTTGTTCCCATGTGGAATCATTGGATGATTTTTTTTCTTGAACGATTTTTAGATTGCGCACAAAACCATCCAGTGGTTTAAATTCAAGACCTAATGCCGATTTTTTTATGACAGCCTGTCCTTTGTAACTCACTGAATAATTTGGAAGTCCTGTATCATCGTTAACCGAAAATACAATCTGACCATCCGGGGAGTGTTGGGAATGGGTGGCCGCTTGAATGTGAATGGGTAAGCTAATAAGAAGAGTGGATATTAATCCGTTAACTAAACATATCCACGATCGACAATGCTTCATTATTGTTCTCCTGTTGAGTTTGGTGTTATGAATCATCTACTACTTTGGTGACACTATTCAACCCGTTTTTGCCCTACCCAATGCCAGCAGACTTGCCTATACTGCCGCCACTTCTAAAATAACAGGAGCAGCTTAATGAGTGATTTGGAAAGTTTATTTGCCAGTAACGTCAAATGGGCAAACGATATCAAAGAAAACGATCCTGAATTTTTTTCTGATCTTGCCAAACAACAAACCCCGGAATATTTATGGATTGGCTGCTCTGACAGCCGAGTCCCAGCCAATCAAATTGTTGATCTGGCTCCAGGTGAATTATTTGTTCATCGAAACGTCGCCAATGTCGTTATTCATACGGATTTGAATTGCCTGACAGTACTCAATTATGCCGTTGAATTCCTGAAGGTGAAGCATGTGATGGTTACGGGGCATTATGGCTGCGGTGGTGTTAGGGCTGCATTGGAAAACCGGAAACTGGGGTTGATTGACTATTGGTTGCGGAATATTCGTGATATTTACTACAACAATAGAGATCAGATTGACGCCATTGAACGTTTTGAGGATCGCGTTAATAGGCTGTGTGAGCTGAATGTTATCCAGCAAATGGACAATATTGCGCACTGTAATATTGTTCAAAACGCCTGGGGGCGAGGTCAGGAATTGTCCATTCACGGTTGGATTTACGATATTCGTGATGGCATTTTGCACAAATTACGTGAACCTATAGACTCCCTCGAAAAAATTCCTGAAGAATATAGGCTTTACTCTTAGACTTCCCTACAGAATTAGATACTTCTCTAGCAGTCAGCGCAGCTTGAACTATACTCAAGTTGCGCGACCCTATCTAAAGGCTCGCCTCCTGAGAACTGGAAAAACCAATGAGCGAGCCAGCGAATTCTACGGAATCAACTCATCCTTTATCGCCAGAGCCCTTTATTCGTGAGCAGGTTCAGCTGCTCTATAATGGTTTGCCGCTCTCCTTAATTTCATCTCTTATTATTGGTTTGCTGTTAAGCATTTCCCATTTGCCAGTGGTAGGGCAGGCGGAAATTATTTACTGGAATATCATTCTAGGTGTCACCCTCATATTACGACTAATTCTTTGGCAGTTTTGGTTGAATGCGGGTGCGCTCTACACGGCAAAATGTTGGCTACAATTGTTCAGGGTTGGAGCATGGATTGCGGGTGTTGCCTGGGGTGTTGCGCCGCTTTTGATTTATGCGGATGACAATTCCATCTATCAGGCATTGCTGACATTTTGCCTGGCGGGTGTAGTGAGTGGTTCGCTCACATCGCTTTCAGCCGATAGATTATCAGCACTGGGATTTGCCATTCTTGCTGTTTGTCCTCTCACAATCCTACTTATTTTAAATAAGAGTCCCGTATCCGTTGCTATGTCTGTGATGACTGTTCTGTTTATTATTTTTGTCGTTTCCAGTAGTGGGCGCACACAGAAAGAACTTCGATCGCAAATTCAACAAAATGAAGCCTTAATGGCGCTGGGTGAGGAACTGCAGGAAAATCGGGATATAGACAGCATTATTACCAAGATTCAAAGTCAATTTATTTCTGAGCATAATTATCGGGATTCCTTGCAAAGTCTAATTAATGAGACCTCTGAAACCTGTGAATGCAAGTTGGGTTTTATTGCTGATGTTCGTCAGGATGAAAAAAATCAGCCCTATATGCGAATGCTGAGTTATAGCTATAAAAAAAATGATTCAAATTATGATTTTTTTAGTAGAGTTAAAAATTCTGAGCCTCAAGAATTCAGAAATCTAAATGGATTGTTTGGAAAAATCATCAAGACACAAAAGCCGGTATTTAGTGAAAATCCGAGAAAGGACATTCGTAGTATAGGTACACCGGAAAAACATCCTGAAATTTTTAATTTTGTTGGAATTCCTATTTTTCATGCAAATGAATTAATTGCCGTTTTAGGTTTGGCGAATTCTTCCAAAGCATTCTCTCACCACACCATTAATAAATTGATTCCTGTTATTAATTTGATTTCGCAGCTGATTAGTACCTCCCAATTGCGATATCAGCATAAGCAAGATCTAGCAGTGTTAGAAGAGGCCTCCGTTCAAACCAAAACAATTTTAGACGATATTGCAGATGGCATTATTACGATTGACCAATACGGGATTATTCGATCATTTAACAAGGCCGCCGAAACTATTTTTGGTTACAATGCTGAACAAATTATCGGTTCTAATGTTGATCTGCTCATGCCAGATAAAGACAAGCGAGAGCATGCGGATCGAATTAGTCAGCATTTGAAATCAGGCAATTCAAAAATTATTGGTGTTGCAAGAGAAGTTATTGGCATCAGGCGTAATGGAAAGCATTTCCCTATGGATCTTATGGTTTCTAAAGTGACCCAAAAAGGAGAGCCATTATTTATCGGTGTTGTTCGCGATATCAGTGAAAAAATTAATCTTCTTGATGCGCACAATAACCAACTTAAAAAATTGGCGACCGAATTGAGAGTTCCTTCTCACGCCCTGTCGCTTGCATTGAGTATTCTTGAGTCCAGTATTAATCAGAACTCTTTAGGTAACTGCGTAAGTATTGTGAGATCTGCCAGAGCTGAACAGAGTAAGCTGCAAGAAAAAATTCAATCGATAACTTCTGATGGGAATAAGACAAAGATATCAGCTCAGGATCTCAAAGAGATTTCGGCATTTGAGGCGATTCAGTACTGGGTAGACAGTTATCGTCATATTGCTAGCTTTAGAGGTGTGAAATTAGCATTAGTAAACAACTTGCATGATGAAGTTATTTTGGCTACTGAAAGCCATCTTGAAAAGTCGATTATCTATTTGTTAAATCTCGCTATTGAGTGTAATCAAGAAGGGGATGATATAAAGATATTTTTAGATCAAAGTAAAGGAAAGGTGCGGATCTACTTTGTAGTGAAAAATAGAGATTATTTTGATTCTGTTTTGAATAAATCACAATGGGAGTTTCATAAAAAAGAATTTTTACGTTATTCCTCTGTATTGGAGACAGAAAAAATAGCAATTGCAGACTCAGCAGAACAATATGATGTTGTATATATCAATTTTCTATTGGCGATAACTAAATAATGGTATGTCCCGCTATGAAAGATGCAAAATCAACTTTTGAAGAAAATTTAAAACGGCTAAAAGAGCAGTATCAGAATCAATTGCCTGAAAAAATAAAAGCGATAGTGACGGACTGGAAGGTAATTAAAACAACTTGGGATCAAGAAATATTGACCCGCTTACATCGAAACGTACATAGCTTGATTGGCACCAGTGGTACATTTGGGTTTACCGCATTAAGCACACAAGCCCGCGAACTGGAAACCTCATTAAAACCCTTTACACAAGCATCACCTGAAAGCGCTAATCTGCCTCAGATATATCAACAAATTGAAAGTAAATTACGTAAATTATTGCAGTTAGTTGAAGATATTACGGGTGCGATTGCTGAGTTTTCCTACACAGTGAAAACGGGTTCGGAATCAGTTAAAGAAATTGTTGAGATCGATAACTTTCAGCTCCAGCATAATTTAATAGAGCAAACGCTCATTTACTATCTGGATGACGATATGGCGGCATCTGCTGCATTTACAGACAGTTTGAGTGCTTACGGATTCACTGTGGTTCATTATCGTGAGCCTATCAGTATGATTGAGCAGATCGAAACTAGAGTTCCGGCATTGGTTATTTTGGATTTAATTTTACCTGATTATTCTGAAGATAAGATTTTCAATTTATCTAAACAATTGACTGAAAAAAATATCAAGACGTTTATTTTATCCGGAAAAAGTGATTTCGACTCGCGGCTTGCTGCAGTTCGGTCACATGCCAGTGCTTATGTTAAAAAGCCCGCTGACGTTCCCTCGTTAGTTAATAGCATACGCGTCGAATTGAACATAACGCCGTTCAAACCACCTCATATTTTGTTTGTTGATGATCAGGATGCGGTTCTTCAATATTATCAGTCTGTGTTAAGCGCAGCAGGTATGAGAGTTGAGATTACAAACAATCCGCTCACTGTGTTGGATTTGTTGGATGCCTATCGACCCGATCTGATAGTGTTAGATGTCAATATGCCTTTGGTGTCAGGTGATGAATTAGCTGCAGTCATTCGACAACATTCAGAATATCAATCAATTCCCATTTTATTTTTTTCTAATGATAATCAGCCAGAACAAAAAACGCAGTTATTAGAAGTAGGTTCGGATGATTTGCTACACAAGGGAATGCCGGTTGGGGATTTGATTAGACAAATAAAAAGCCGAGTAGATAGAGCTAAAATTTTATCTTCTTTTATGTATGAAGATAGTTTAACGGGATTGTTTAATCATGCTCAAATACAAGCTTACGCAGAAAAAGCCTTTGCTGTCGCCAAACGGCATAAACAACAAGCTTGTATTGCAATGTTGGATTTGGATAACTTTAAACAAATTAATGATTCGCGTGGACATCAAACAGGGGATAAAGTACTTAAGGCCTTATCACAGCTTTTGCAGCAGCGATTACGATCTTCGGATATTATTGGCCGCTATGGTGGTGAAGAATTCTTGGTGGTATTGCCTAACACTTCTTTAAATGATGCGGGTGTTTTAGTAAATGATTTGCGAAAAACGTTTCAGCTTTTTGAATTCGTTGATTCACTTCAAGAATTTAATGTTACCTTCAGTGCAGGTATTGCTGAGTCAACTCATTGTGATTCTGTTGCTGATTTGGTGCTCAAAGCGGATGACGCACTATACCGTGCAAAATCAAGTGGCAAAAACAAGGTGTGCGTCAATCTGCATTAGTTATAAAAAATAGTCGTTCACTATGTTATGGATTTTTAAAACATCAATGCCGGCCATACCCGCATCAGCAGCTGCACGCAATCCTAAAGGGGAATCCTCAAATACTACGCAATTGAGCGGGTTTACATTTAATAATTCGGCACAACGCAAAAAAGTATCCGGCGCAGGCTTTGGGGTTTTTACTTGGTCTGCACCCACAATGACTGTTACTAAATGATCTACACCGCAAAGTTTTAAAATGGTTTTTGCCTCTTGCGTGTAGGCGCCTGTGCCTACAGCCATAGGTTTTTTTCCATAATATTTTCTGGCTATTTCCGCTAGTGCAGTAGGTTTCACAAACTCATGCATGTGATGATGCACAAAATTTTCTTTAAATTGATTCATTTCATCAAGGCTGACTAACGCAGGGACATTGAAATGTTTTAATAAAATTTCAATGGTACCTTTGGTTGGCACTCCGGCCAGCGAGCGCATCAACTTGAAATCTGTCGGTATTCGATATCTATCCAATGTCGCCGTCCAGGCTTTTTCATGCAACTTTCCGCTATCTACCAAGGTGCCATCCATATCAAAAATAAGTCCGTCATATTGATCGTACATCTTTCAAACCTCGTCGTTGTCTTGCTGCTTCAAACAAGCACACACCCGTGGCAACCGACACATTTAAACTACTCACCATTCCTGCCATAGGAATATTCATTAAGTGATCGCAAGTTTCACTGGTGAGTCGGCGCATACCATCTCCTTCTGCGCCCATTAAAATGGCAATTGATCCGGTTAATTCTGTTTCATAAATAGATTTTTCGGCTTTGCCGGAAGTGCCATACAACCAGACACCTTTATCCTGTAATTTTTTTAAGGTACGAGCCAAATTGGTTACAGTAACAAAAGGTAAAACTTCTGCAGCGCCACAAGCGACTTTGCGTGCGACTGGGGTTAGCCCAGCAGACTTATCTTTGGGGGCAACCACAACATGCACACCTGCCGCCTCTGCAGAACGCATACAAGCACCTAAATTATGCGGATCAGTCACACCATCAAGAATTAATAAAAATGCTGGTTCAGATAAGTTTTCTATTAGCTTGAATAAAAAAGTTTCATCCTGAATTTCTCCGGGGGTGCAAACCGCCACTAAACCTTGATGATTTTCATCCTGGCACATCTCATCCAATTTTTGACGGGAGGTGGTGGCGACGGCAATGCCATTGGTCTGCGCCGACTGCAAAATCTTTTGCAGTCGTTGGTCACTTCTGCCTTGCAAGGCATAGATATTTAAAATACGTTGCGGCGCTGTTTTTAAAATAGCCTGCACGGAATGCAAGCCAAAAATCATTTCAGTTTTCACACTCTTCCTCAATCATCGAGAGCTGGCCGTCGTGGACTCTTCGCATTACTTTTAGCCACTTTTTTCGCAGAAACACTTTTCTTTTTGGCGACGAGAGTATCCGCCTTAACCTTTTTTGGCGCGACAGATTGAACTGGTGGCGCCTTTGGTTTGCTTGTCGTTTTTTTAGCTTTAAGGCCACTGGTGTTACCTCCAGTTGTCGTTTTTTTAGCGCTTGACTTTTCGCTGATCTTTTTACTTGGTTTCTTATCTGTGGATTTATTTTTTGATTTGCTTTTTTCTTTTGCTGGTTCCTTACTTGTTTTAGTTTTGGATGTTTTTTTTGTGGGCGCCTTTGTGGTTGACTTGGTTTTGGTTTGTTTATGCTGGCTCACTACTGATTCCAACTCGAAATCAATTTTGCGATTATCCAGATCAACACCCACCACCTTCACTAACAAATCATCGCCCAAGCCGAAAACTTTTCGTGTTCTTTCACCCACCAGACGATGCATGGCAGGTTCAAAACGATAATAGTCGTGCGGTAAAGATGTAATGTGCACAAGACCTTCTACATACAAATCATTTAATTCAACAAATAATCCAAAACTAGTAACGGAACTTACATGACCTTCAAATACATCGCCGACACGATCACGCAAAAATTCACACTTCAACCAACTCACCACATCACGTGTGGCTTCATCGGCACGACGCTCAGTTCGCGAGCACTGTTCGCCGAACATCAACATATCGCTCAATGAATAAGGATAAATTTTTCGTGTAGGAATTGCTTTTGCTGAAGCTACACGACGCACGTGGCTGGACACTTGATTACTGCGAATGACGGAACGGATGGCACGATGCACCAACAAATCCGGATAACGTCGAATCGGAGAAGTGAAATGGGTATAAGCTTCATATCCCAAACCAAAATGGCCGTGATTTTCCACTTGATACATAGCTTGACGCATACTGCGCAGCATCACTGTTTGAATCATGTGCGCATCGGTGCGGCCTAAAATCATTTGCATAACTTGTTGGTAATCGGCTGATGTGGGCTTATCACCACCCCCTAAACCAAAACCCAACTCAGCTAAAAATTGACGAAGATTTGCCAGTTTTTGTTCTGATGGCCCTTCATGCACACGATACAAACCAGTTAATTGATGCCCCTCCAAAAAGTTTGCTGCACACACATTGGCACACAACATACATTCTTCGATTAATTTATGGGCGTCGTTACGTTTAATAGGAATAATACGTTCAATTTTTCTTTCTTCATTGAACATAATACGTGTTTCAACAGTTTCGAAATCAATAGCACCACGTTGATCCCTGGCTTCACGTAAACATTCAAATAATTTTTGTAGTCTTTCAATACCGGGAATGACAGAGGAATATTCTTTGCGCAGTGCATCTGATTCTGAATCAACGCCGCGTAATATTTTATCAACTTTGGTATAGGTCAATCTTGCATGTGAATGCATCACAGCTTCATAAAATTCATAAGCGGTAATACGCCCTGCAGGGCTGATATTCATTTCGCAAACCATACACAAGCGATCAACTGCGGGATTTAATGAACATAATCCGTTGGATAAAGCTTCAGGCAACATGGGCACAACAAAATCAGGAAAATAAACTGAATTGCCGCGCGCAATGGCTCTTTATCCAATGCTGACTCAACCGCAACATAATGAGATACGTCCGCAATCGCAACAAACAATCGCCAACCACCGCGACGTTTTTCACAATAGACTGCATCATCAAAATCGCGTGCATCTTCACCATCAATGGTGATCAAGGGTAAATCGCGCAGATCAATTCGATGTTTTTTATCGGCTTCATTCACTTCTGAGGATAAGCCGGCAGCTTCTTTTTTAACATCTTCTGGCCAGAAATTGGGAATGCCGTGGGCTTGAATTGCTAATTCGATTTCCATTCCCGGTGCCATGTGATCACCCAATACTTGAATGACACGGCCCACCGGCAATCGATTTTTATCCGGTTGCAACGTGATTTCAACAACCACAATTTGCCCATGCACGGCGCCACCATATGCACCAAAAGGAACCATAATATCTTGGGTGACACGCGAATTTTCCGGGCGAACAAATTGCAAACCATTTTCGTTAAAAAATCGTCCTGCTAATTGCGTTGTGTTTCGCGAAAGCACCTCTACAATCGCGCCTTCTTCTTTACCGCGATATTGTTCGCCACTTAATCGTACCAACACTTCATCGCCATCAAATATTTTGCGCATTTGACGATTGTGCAAATAAATATCGTCGCCACCATCAGCGCGAATCACAAATCCGTAACCATCTCTATGACCTTGTACAACTCCACGTACCATATCGATTTTGTCAGAACGTACATAAGCATCACGTCGATTGCTAATCAGTTGTCCATCACGTGCCATAGCAATCAACCGACGACGAAGTGCCTCAACACGTTCGTCATCAATAATATTGAGTAGTTGGCACATTTGTTCGTGAGTGATGGGGTGTTCAGCTGTATCTAAAATTTCCAGAATATATTCACGACTGGGGACAGGATTTTGATATTTTTCAGCTTCACGCGCAGCAAAAGGATCAGCAGAGATTTTTTTACGTTTAGCCAAGATTAGCAGCCTTCATTTGGGTCGATTAAGTAGTGTTTTCAAGTATAAGCCAGCACCGTGAACAAACCCACCAGAATATGCTGATTACCTTTCATCCTTGAGGGTTTGGTGCTCCATTGACAAGCCCTAATCAGCTAATTATAGTGCGCCACCTTAACAGTAACCCCCTTTGCCCAGGTGGTGAAATTGGTAGACACGCCAGCTTCAGGTGTTGGTGACGCAAGTCGTGAAGGTTCAAGTCCTTTCCTGGGCACCATCTTTAGAAAGCAAAAACGCCAGCTTAAGCTGGCGTTTTTGCTTTCCAATACTCTGCTTTAATCCAACATCGCAATCAGCATTTTTCCTTGATGATTGATTTCCAGTACGAGTTGTATTCCTGTGTCAGATGAATCGACTACTTTCCCATTGAGAAGTAATTCTGTTTTGATGGGGTACACGCCTTGAGGGACGCCTTCTGGCAAAGTGAATGCAAATTCATTTTCGTAGCGACCAGCTTTTTTGGTTTTTTTGTTGACTGCTTTGGTGAGCGAATTTAATTCTTTGGTGTTGTCTTCGTTGTCATAAATGACTAGACGTTCCTCGATCAGTGTGCTTTTTTGTTTGGCGCCTGGCACTACTACAATATCGGATTTTATAATAATTTCTTTACCTGGCTCCACTATGCTGCCGGGTAATGTATTGGTGACGTATTCAGCAGCAAAAGCTTCGTCCGGTAAGGTTTCGTGCTCGGTTTTATATTTTTCTGCAACTTTTTTTTCATCTTCTAGTTTTTTGGATTTATGTTTGATGATCATTTTGGTGATTAATGTCGCTGCGACTGCAACCGCAGCAACTTTAGCGACGGCCTTCAGGTGTTCTTTTTTCTTACACTTTTTGTCACCTTTTTTGCACTTGTAGGATTTGTCAAAAACACGATTCAAATCTTTTAGATCAAATGCCTGTACCGTTGAAACAGAAAAAATTGTTAGTAAAAGGAATACAATAATTTTCTTCATGATTACTCTCCATTCCGCTTGTTAGCGAATATTAAATCCAGATTCTTTTAGTTTTTGTTGCGTTTCTTGCGCTTTACGTTTTTTAGCCAAAGCTTCTTTGCTGTCGGGTGATAAATCTAAAGCGCTTTCTGCTTTGGCAATGGCACAAGCATAATTCTTTTTGATCATACAGTCTTCGGCTTCAGTTAATAGCTTTTTCACTTTTTGCACTACCTCAAGTTGTTGCTGGCTGGCAATTTCTGAGCGTTGTTTCAACGCGACTGCATCAGCATGAGTGGGTGTTTGAGTTAATATTTGGTCAGCCTTGGAGATGGCACAATCATATTTCTTTTGGTTAAAACACTGATTGGCTTCTTGCAATAGTTTTGTATGTATTGCCTGTTTCTGTGCCAATTGTTCTGCATTTTCACTTTCGATGCCGAGAATAGTGTTTTGAAGATTAATAACAGATGAATGGGTGGGGTTGAGTGCGATGGCTTTTTCTACAAACATTTTCGCACAATCAAGATCATTGGTCGCCAAACACTTTTCGCCATCCGCCAGCCAAGATTGCAAAGCTTCTTCATTTTGAAGTTGATTGGCGGTTTCTGTTAGTGCCAAGCCTTCTTTGTGGCTTTTATCTAAATTCAGAATTTCTTTGGCTTTAACTTGCACGCAGGAGGTATCTTTTACTGCTACGCAAGCATTAGCTTCTTTTAATAAGCGGGTAATTTGAGTGTGTTGTCTATTTTGTTTTTCTGCTTCTTGTGATTGTTTTAATAGTGCATTGGCCTCTGGATTTTGTGGGGCTAAATTCACTGCAACCAAACTGGCGGCTACTGCACATTCATAGTCTTGGCGATTAAAACATTGCTGCGCTTGTTGCATCTTGCTTTGAATTTTAATTTTGAGTTCTTGTTGTGTTTGGTATTGGTGATGAGCGAACCATGATGCACCTATTACTGAAATTGTCGTCAAGCCTATGGCGATTTTGACTCCAAGGGATACCGGTTTTGGGAACAAGGCATCTGCAAACTCATTAATTGTTGTATAGCGATCTTTCTTTTTGAGCGCCAAGCCCCGCTGTAACACTTTCCATTCGGTGTTATTGATGTGAAGAGGGCGTTTGGGTTTGGAGTCTTTTGCGAGAGCATCCAGTGCTGACCGATGGTTGTAAGGGTGTCGTCCCGCCAGCATTTCATAAACCACACAAGCCAATGCATAAACGTCATCAGAAAAGCTGATGGGTTCATCATTGATCATTTCAATGGTGGAATAAGCAGGTGTCAAAGCGCCGAGTTGTCCGGCATCAAATTTATGTTTTTGTGCTTCCTTGGATGCTGCCCGCGCAATCCCAAAATCCAGTACTTTGGCGCGACCTTCAGAGGTCACAAAAATATTACCTGGTTTAAAGTCGGCATGGATTAGATGGCGTTCATGTGCGTAGGCCAATGCAGCACAAAGATCTTTAGTGATTGACCAAACCGTTTCTTTCGCTAGACCCTTATCCTTGTGCTGGTGAATCAACTGATCCAAGGGTTCGCCGGATAAAAGCTCCATCGTCATATAAAGCGTGTCCCCGTCCCGATCAAAATCATGAACGGTCACAATATTGGGGTGAGCTAAAGTTTGTGATTTGGCCGTTTCCTGTTGCAAGGTAATAAAGGCATCAGGATGATCTCGGAAATCCTGGTTCAAGACCTTGGTAGCTATATAGGGGTTGGGATCTTCAGCTTCGACTTTGCGCAGATCCCTAGCCTTGTAAACTGTCCCCATTCCACCATGGCCTAAGACCGACTCCAGAAGAAAGCGCTTTTTGAGTAAACGACCTACGCCATCCCCCTTCACTGACTGCTCTACTAAGGCTTTAGCTTTTGCAAATCCAGCGGAATGATTATGTGAGGCGGAATATTGGGTGAATTGAGTGGTTTGCCCAATAGGATCTTCCGCAATAGGTGCAATTCCTTCGGCCAATCGGGTTTCGGCAGTCGCCGGATTGGCAGCAGGAGAGTTTACTTGAGTTAAATCATCAGGCTCAGACACTCACTTTCCTCAATTATTGGTTTTTTAACACTTTCTAAGGCAAATCCGAACTGATTATGGATGCGTGCAAAATTAAGGATGTATTTATACACAATCGCACCTCTTTGGTGAATCATCTTCGGCGGTCTATTTCCTATTTTTGCCTAAAATAAGAAGCTGTTGACATTCATTTTCAAATCAGCATAATGTCGCGTCCTAAGTTTCAGACCCTTAATTGATCAGTGAATATTTAACAGGAGCACCAAGGTGGCCAATACTCCCCAAGCCAAAAAACGCGCGCGTCAAAACGAAAAAGCTCGCAAGCACAACGCCAGCATGCGCTCTATGGGGCGTACTTACCTCAAGAAAGTGCTTAACACTATCGAAACAGGTGACAAAGCTGCCGCTCAAGCTGCTTATGTTGCTGCAGTTGCCGTGATTGATCGTATTGCAGATAAAGGTTTAATTCATAAAAACAAAGCGGCACGTCACAAGAGTCGCTTGAATGCAAAACTTAAAGCAATGACTGCTTAATCAGTTTTTTCCAGTAAAAATAAAAACCGGCTTCTCATGCCGGTTTTTTTATAGCTTTTTCTTGCTAATCCCTCTATACACCCATGCAAAAAGAGATTATCTTCGGCATCGATTTATCAATGGCTGATTTTCTTATTGGCTATTAACAACAATAACCGCGCATCAGGGAAGCGAATTTGCCAAACATTGGTAAGCTCCCTACTGCTCACTGCGCACATCCAAGATGGAGACGATCTCTATGTTGCCGCGTGAACACTACCTAAAGCAAACTTATATGGATGCCGTGAATTTTCCTGAAGGTTTCGAGAAGGGTGGTTTATCCGATATTCAGGCTCGTTTAGTCAAAAAACATGGAGTGCTAATCAATGCACTTAGTTTGGATGAAGTATCAAATCCTACCGTAGACGATTTACATCTTCTCAAGGTCATTAGCAACCAAAGTTCGCCCAAAAGCCCCATTGAACAAGCTTGGGTTAAATATCTGGCAATTGTAAAAAGTAAAAATGGTTCCGCACCTTCTAAATCGCGCTCAAAATCAAAAGCCAGTAAGAAAACAACATCCAGTTCTGAATCTCAGTCAGCGTCGGGAGGCAGTGAAACTGTTACTGACCAAGTGAGTTCTAAATCCCAAGATAAAAAAAATCCAGTAACCACTCCATCAAACATAACTTCAGAGGCAAAAACTATCGTGAATACTACAGTTAACTCCCAAGAAGATAAGGCTCCAGTTGAGGCTGCACCTGCAGTTGAAGCTAAAACGGCTGCTCCTGTTGCTGAAAAGCCTGCAGAAAAGCAACCGGCTCCAAAAGTTGAAAAGAAAGCAGTAGAAAAAAAGCCTGCTGCTAAAAAAGCTGCTGTGAAGAAAGAAGTTGCAGCAAAGCCTGCCAAAGAAGCTAAGGCTCCTGCAAAAAAAGCAGAAGCAAAACCAGCCGTGAAAAAAGCAACTGAAAAGAAAGTTGTTGAAAAGAAAGCTGAAAAAGCACCCGCTAAAAAAGCTGCCGCAAAGGCTCCAGCCAAAAAAGCAGCTGCTAAACCCGCTGCCAAAAAAGCCGTTGCAAAAGCACCCGCTAAACCCGCCGCCAAAAAAGCCGCTGCAAAAGCTCCAGTCAAAAAAGCGGCTGCTAAACCCGCTGCTAAAAAAGCCGTTGCAAAAGCACCCGCTAAAAAAGCAGCTGTCAAACCCGCTGCTAAAAAAGTTGTTGCAAAAGCCCCAGCCAAGAAAGCTGCCGCTAAACCAGCTGCCAAGAAAGCTGTTGCAAAAGCACCGGCTAAAAAGGCTGCTAAACCAGCTGCAAAAAAAGCTAAGAAGTAATCAAGTGATTGAAATAAAAAAACCGACGCAAATATGCGTCGGTTTTTTTATTGGATCTGATCGGTGAATACACAAGAGTCTTTAGCTCTCAACCAGGCAACTTCACCAATAGGCTGTAAGTTTTTCCAGCTTGGATATCAGTCACACATGCATCATCCAGTTTCACGCCATCGCAGTAAACTTCTATCAGATCAACTTTGCTGCGTTGAATTTTGATATTAAATTCTGCTCCGCGGAACTGACGCTTGGCGTTTGCGTATGACCAATTATCTGGTAGTTGAGGATTGATTTGTAAACCTCTATCGCACCCCTGCAAACCAAACAAACCTTCAACCAAACAGCGATAAACCCAAGACACAGTTCCGGTATTAAATAACTGACTCGAACGTCCGGCGGTTTTTGGAAATTGATAATAAGCACCGCGATAGTAATTAGGAATAAAAACTGGCAATTGTCCGCGCTGTAAATAATCTGCTTCGCTTGAGCCGGGAATCATTTGCCGCAACAGTTTATAGGCACGATTGTTTTCCGCGATGGTATAGAGGCTGTAGATATAAAAGACCGCTGCGTGATTGTAGACGGATCCATTTTCTGCCGAGCCAGGATGTTTTTGTGTCACGCGACCCACATCATCACGCATAGCCGTATAAGCTGGTGCAAGCATCGCGACACCGTAAGGCGTTTCCAGTTGCGCTTCTACTGCGGACAGCATTTTTTTTCGTTGCTCTTCCGAGGCTGCGCCACCGAGGATCGCCCAAGATTGTGGATTCAAAAAAATTCGGCCTTCTTTATCTTTGCTGATACCAAAGACTACATCATCATCGGTAATGCCTCGACCAAACCATTCGCCGTCCCACAAATAGCGATTCACTGATTGATTGATCTCGTTTGCACCTTGAATCATTTCGCCTGCAAGATTTTCTTGCTGTTGATGTCGGCACACATCAGTCCACAAATTCAATGCATAAGCGGTTGCAACCGACAGCCAACCGGAAACGCCTTTGCCTTTGTAACCCACCATATTCATCGGATCGCACCAATCGCCCTGTGCAATAAAACTTAGACCGCGATGATCACGTGCGCTCAACAACCAGCGCATAGCTGACGTAATGCGATCGAACACTGACAGGGTATTACCATCATGCCCTGCGATCATTTCTTGCAAAATGGCGTAATCGTTGGTCTCATCAAGATAAGCCTTCAAACAAACAGGCAACCAAACGCAATGATCTGTGTGCGGAATTTGGTTGATGTATTTAAGCTCGGCGCCTTCTACCAACAAAATACCGTCCGGCATAGCGCCGCTTGCTTCTTGCTGACTTAATGCATGTAAAAATGCTGCACGCGTTACTTGAGGCTTGATGTAAGTCATGCCCATGTTGTCTTGCAAATAATTTCGTGTTTTTGGATCAGTCGTTAATCGATTGACGTCGCCGTGATAAAACACTTGTCGTGGCAACCAATGATTCACAAAATTATTTAACTCGGCATCCGGTGTGTCTATCTGCAAACAGCCACTGCCGGATGCAACATAAGCGGCATATTCCGCTTTGGTTTTTGCAAAGCTATCTTCAGTTAAATAGGTTTGTTTGATTTGTGTTATTTCGGCATCATCAAACGCTGAACCAAAAATAAATTGATAATTTTTTTGATCATTCGCCGCTAATTGTAAACGGTATTGCAAAATTGCTGCTGGAGTTTCGTAGCGCGCATCACCGCAAGACAATTCTTCTTGCTGCAAACCATCAGGATTATGTAAGCCGCCTTCACCTTCAAATCGCTCTTGTTTCGCTTCCCAGGCATCCGGTTTTTCGCTGTGCAGGAAAAAGGTTTTGTCTTTAAAAAATTTATTTTTAAAATGATCGGCAACCTTTTGATAAGGCGTCACACAAGTCGCAATCAAACCACCCAAGTCAGCGCGATATTCCGCTGATTGATTCATCCATGACATATAACCAATCGGAAAATAAGGATAGAAACTGATGTTGCGCGGGCGGCCAGAAAGGTTGGTGATTTTCACTTCCCACAATTCGACTACCTGATCGACCGGCAAAGACAAACACAATTCCACTTGAATACCCAGTGATTGAATTTTCCAGATCAAATCACTCTTGCCAACTGAAAACAAAAAAGATTCATAAGGCGCGCGTACTGGTTCATAGGGCGCTGAAAATATTTCGCCGGTATCTTCATCTTTGATATAAAAGAAGCGCCCCGGATGATGCGCATAATAAGGTTGTTCCGGTTGCATAAAAGTTTTTGCTTCCAGATTTGGTGCGTAAGCATATTTGGCGGGCTCAGGCTGCATAAATTGCGCGACTGCATAACCGCGACAGGTAGATTGAATCATCATACGACGATTCCATAAAAATCCGGCTGCGCGCGGCATAGCGGTGGGTGAATGTAATTCGTAGCGTTCGTTGTTGCCGGTGGGATTTAAAAATTGTTTTGTCATTTTTCTCTCTTGAAAATTCTAAAAGCTCATGACCCCCTCCTAGCTTCCCCCTTACTAGGGGGAGGGACTCGGCTCCTTGTTTAATGCGGAGTCGTATTTGTTCCCTCCCCTGGCAAGGGGAGGGTTAGGGTGGGGTCTTTTAAAAAATTAACCTTCCCGCTGCTTCAATTCCTGCTGAATTTCTTCCAATTTTTTATCCGTCAAATTATAAAAAACCAGTGCCAATGCTGTTAAAAATGCAAAGCAACCGGGAACCAGGGTTTGCATATAGACAATGCTATCCAGCGACGCGCCATCTTGCATTTTGCCTGCCTGATACCCCATTACAGCTAACACTGACAGCATTAAAAAAGATCCACCCGCACTGCCGAGTTTTTGTGAAAAAGTCGTCGCAGCAAAGGTCATTCCGGTTGCACGGCGGCCATTTTTCCATTCGTTAAAATCGGCGACATCGGCATACATAGACCAAGTGATGGGCGCTTTAAAGCCCAGTGCAAAACTGATCAAAATATTCAGTGCAAACATCCAGATAATGGCATTAGGCAATTCAGAACTATCTTGAATCGATCCATCCGCACGCGTGCGTATTACACTGATGACCTGTCCTTTGGCTTCGGTCAAATGTATCGCTGCGTCTGTTTGATCGAGTGGTACTTGTTCTTTGATAATCCAGAATATTTTTTCGTGATGGAACCATTGATAAGAATCAGATTCCTGATGCTCGCCGCTGAGTAAATTTTTCACATCCAACTGCACTTCATCGGTTGCAACTTCGACTACGCCCAAGTGTTCTGGTTTGGATATAAACGTAAATGCAATTGATAAGCTGGCGACTATGCACATCAACAACATCATTAATTTTCTTTTATCGAAATAACGCGTAGCGGTGGATGCAAACATGGCGCCGACCATTAAGCCCGCCATTTGCAAACCCAGATAGGTGCCGAGTAAATCGGGACGCTCAACAAAATAACGGAAGTAATACGGAGAAGAGCTGCTTCGCAGTGTCATGGTTACCATAAACACCAATGCCACAATAAATAACATCAACCAAGGACGACAGGTAAACAGATCTTTTAAATCCTGTAGTGGGTTAGTTTTTTCTTGTGTGATAGAAGGTTTGACTCTTTCTTTTGTGGTAAAAAAAGTTACCACAAATAAACAGGACGCAATCACTGCGTAAATCGTCATGGTCATTTGCCAGCCTTTTGCGCTGTATCTGTCACCATCACCAAAATATTCAGCCAATTCAGGTGTCGCGGCGCCCACCAAAATACTACTTAAATAAGCAAAGAAAAAACGAATACTGTTGAGACTATTGCGCTCCTGAATATTGCCGGTCAGCACAGCGCTCAAAGAGTTGTAGGGCATGTTCAATACTGTGTAACAAAGCATTAACAATGCATAGGAACCGTAAGCCCAAAGTAATTTTCCGCCTTCATCCAGATCGGGCGTGCTCATAGTGAGAATCCCGGCACCCATCATGGGCAGGGCGCCCCAAATTAAATAAGGACGAAATTTTCCCCAGCGCGTATTGGTGCGGTCGGCAATGCCGCCCATAATCGGATCAGTAATTGCATCAATAACTTTGGTAACCAGCACCATGGTTGCAGCAGCAGCAGCAGGAATGCCAAATACATCGGTGTAAAAAAATACCAGATAAGAACCAATAATCGCCCAATAGAAATTAAAACCGGCATCACCCAAACCATATCCGATACGTTCACGCCAACTGAGTTTGGCAAGACGATCATTCGCATTATTATTTGACACGAAAACCTCTGCTTTTTTGAAAGATTGTTGCTGCAATCAGCGACTGGTCGATGAACGTTTTTTAATGTCATACCCCATGTCGACGATTTTGTTGATGGGTGTTTTTCCATTTAATGTTTCCACCAACATTTCTGCAGCCTTAACGCCCATTTCATATCGGCCGACATATACGCTCGTTAAAGATGGGTTTACATAGGTTGCTGCTTCTGTGTCGTTGAATCCACAAATGGCCATGTCTCGCGGTACGCTGATATTCATTCGCTGACTTTCAAAGAGTGCGCCCAAAGCCAAATCATCGTTTGCACAAAACACGGCATCCAACACGCCATTGGTATTCGCCATAAGACTTTTGAATAATTCACCGCCCACCATAATCGAGGATGGCTCGGGGGTGGTGACGATAAAGTTCTTCCATAATTTTCCTGCATCATCCAGTGCTGATTTGTAACCTTGCATACGTTGTTGCACGCGCGGATCCATACGCGCTCCAATAAAACCAATACGGGAACAACCTTGTTTGAGCAGATGTGTGACAACGTCGTAGCCAGCTTGGAAATGTGAAAAACCAATGTTCATATCCAAAGGTTGTTCTAACATTTCCATGATTTGCACTATCGGAACTCGCGACTTTTGCAGCATGTTTTGACAGGCTTTGGTTTGGTCTCCCCGGTAATAATCATCCCTTCAGGTGCTTGACTGAGCAGAGTGCGAATCATTTTTTTCTTCTTCTAGTGGGGAATAGTGGGTATCCACAAGTAGAACTTTATAACCGGCCGCTCCCATGACATCGTAAATGCCACGCAAAACATCGGTAAAAACAATGTTGCTTAATGAGGGAATGGCTACACCAATAACCTTTGATTTTGCCGAAGCCAAAGAGCTGGCGTGCTGATTGGGGATATAGCCGAGGCTATCTACTGCCTTCTGAACCTGCTGGCGTAGCGATTCAGATACTTTATCAGGCTGGTTGATAACGCGTGATACAGTGATTGCACTAACACCTGCAGCAAGCGCCACATCAACCAGTGTAACTTTTTTTGCGGAAGCTCTTTTTCGACTATTTTTCATGGGCTTATCTCTTATTATCTAAACATTTTTTAACTTTGGTGTAGATGGTTTGTTTGCGCTACCAAGGTTATGCTATCATCCTACCAAACTGAATAGCGGCTGAACAGCGGAATAACTGCCCAAGAGTGCCTATGCTAACTAACTCCAATACCAACTTGATTATCATTATGGGTGTTTCCGCCAGCGGTAAGTCGACTGTCGCGAATGCTATTGCGCAGCATTTCCACTATTGTTATTTGGATGCGGATGATTTTCATAGTGAAGAAAACAAGCGGCATATGGCCAGTGGTAAACCCTTAACGGATGAAATGCGGGCACCTTGGGTCACTAATATAAAAAATTATTTGGAAAGAGCCGGCAAAAATCAGGAACACAGTGTTTTGGCTTTTTCTGGTTTAAAAAAGCAACATAGGGACGAATTAAGACAAGCTGGGCTAAATACTATTTTCATCTTTTTGAATGGTAATAAAACCACTATTCAGGAGCGCATTAATTTGCGCAAAGATCACTTTATGTCGCCCAATTTGGTGGATAGCCAGTTCGCTGCATTGGAGAGCCCCTTATCTGAGGCTGATGTTTACCCAATTGAGGTCTTTGATCCTATAGAAAGAGTTGTTAGTGATGCGGTCTCTATTATAGATCTTCATCTTTTAGGTAATTCGCGAAAGCAAACCGCCTAGCCTGCCTTGGCAAGCATCATGCAAACAGCGACAATGCTTTAAAACCGACAGGAGCATTGTTATGAAAAATTTACTGATTAGCGGACTCTGCATTTTCTCTTTGGTGGTGTTGACTTCTTGTGCAGGGAAAACCCAATTCCGCGGTGCGTGCTCCAGTGAGCTTTCAGCCGCTAAAGAAGAAGCTTCGATTTCTAAAGCTAAGGGTTTTGGCGGCACTATCAGTTACACCAAAGCGGCGGGCCTAATCACCAGTGCAGTGACTATGCAAACTGTAGAAAATTATGATGCCTGTTATAACCAAGCCAAGAAAGCTCGTTTCTACATTCGTGAATCTCAAAAAGGTCAGTAGAGTCTCTCAAAAACGGATCAAGCCGTTGTTATAATTGCTAACCCGATTTGATCCGAGTGTTTTATGTCACAGCCTCAGCCTCCTAAAATTGAATTTCCCTGCGAGAATTATCCAATCAAAGTCTTGGGTGAATCAGCTCCTGAATTGCACACATATGTTATCGAGGTTATGGAGCGCCATGCGCCGGGGTTTGATCAAACCCGTATCACCATCAACGAAAGCAGCAAAGGCCGGTTTCAGTCCTTGACTGTGTGGATAACGGCCACAGGTGTTGATCAACTCACGGCTATACACAATGATTTGCGCATCAATCGTTTAATCAAAATGGTGATGTAAATTGACGCAAGCTCTGGATGTAATCAATCTCGGCCGACAAGACTACATCAGCTGCTGGCAAGCCATGACCGATTTCACCAATCAACGCACAGCAGAAACCCGGGATCAACTTTGGTTGGTTGAACACCCACCCGTTTTCACCCAAGGCCAGGCCGGAAAAGCCGAGCATTTATTATTCCCCGGTGAAATTCTGGTAGTGCAAACCGATCGCGGCGGACAAGTGACTTATCACGGCCCAGGCCAATTGGTCGCCTATCCTTTATTGGATTTAAAACGACTCAAAATCGGTGTACGCAATCTGGTCACTCAAATTGAACAAACCATTATCGCTACACTCGCCCATTACCAGATTGAATCCGCCGCTAAACCTGATGCCACTGGTGTTTATGTGGATGGTAAAAAAATCGCTTCTTTAGGGTTGCGAGTCAGGCGCGGCTGCAGTTTTCATGGGCTGGCCTTGAATGTGGATATGGATCTGTCCCCCTTTTTGCAGATCAACCCCTGCGGTTATGAGGGCTTGGCTAGGAGGCAAATCAAAAACTTGATCCCCAAGCCCCGAAGCCTGGATCAGGTGCAACAACAACTTGTCAGGGAATTTGCTCGGAAATGGGGGTATGAACCCTGTACAATTCGCGCCAGTTAACTGAGGCCGCTATATGTCTGATTTACCGCCCCCTATCCAAGTTCCAGAACTGCAACCGGTTAAACGCACAGAGCGTTACAAACAAGGCGAAAAGCTTCGCGATGCCGATAAAGTCGAACGCATTCCGGTAAAAGTCATCGCCACTGATCGCGACGATTATCAACGCAAACCCGATTGGATTCGTGTGCGCATTCCGGCTTCGCCTGAAGTGGATCGGATTAAAAGTATTTTGCGCAATAATAAATTGTCATCGGTTTGTGAAGAAGCCAACTGCCCTAACCTCGGTGAATGTTTTAGCGGTGGCACTGCGACTTTTATGATCATGGGCGATATTTGTACCCGTCGCTGCCCCTTCTGCGATGTTGGCCATGGCAAGCCCAATCCACTCGATGAAAACGAACCACGCAAATTGGCCGAAGCGATCGCAGAAATGCGTTTGAAATATGTGGTGATTACCTCGGTGGATCGCGACGATTTACGTGATGGTGGTGCACAACATTTTGCGGATTGTATTCGCGAAGCCCGCGCACTCAGCCCCAATTTGCAGGTTGAGGTATTAGTTCCGGATTTCCGTGGCCGCATGGAAATTGCCTTGGATATTTTGGAGAAAGAAGCGCCCGATGTATTCAATCACAACATGGAAACCGTCTCGCGTTTGTATCGACAAGCCAGACCGGGCGCGCATTACGAATGGTCACTGCAACTACTAAAACAATACAAAGCCCGTCGCCCCGATGTATTAACCAAATCCGGTTTGATGGTCGGACTCGGCGAAACCAAAGAAGAAATTATTGAAGTCATGCAACACATGCGCGATCACGATATCGACATGCTCACCATCGGTCAGTATCTCCAGCCATCAAAAGATCATTTGCCGGTTGAGCGCTACGTTCATCCAGATGAATTTGCGGAATACACTAAGCTTGCCGAAGAGATGGGATTCAAGCACGCCGCATGCGGGCCACTGGTTCGCTCGTCTTATCACGCAGATAAACAGGCACATGGCGAAGCGGTTAAGTGGTTTGGTGATAAGTGATCATCAAAGAGAATTGGTTATCTCGTTGAATATTGATCAAAGTGAATAGATAAATCTTCCACAGAAACTGTGGGCATTTGCTGCGCTAGCGAGTAAAATCCCGCGCCCGTTACGCTACGGGTCTTTTAAAAATCAATTGATTGAACAAACTTTATCCAAAGGGGCGATCCCATGTCATCCATTAAAAAAGTTGTATTGGCCTATTCCGGTGGTTTGGATACCTCGGTCATTGTGAAGTGGTTGCAAGAGAATTATCACTGTGAGGTTGTGACATTTACAGCCGATATAGGTCAGGGTGAAGAGGTCGAGCCTGCACGTGCCAAGGCGCAAGCCCTTGGTGTTAAACAAATTTATATCGATGACTTACGCGAAGAGTTTGTTCGCGATTTCGTATTCCCCATGTTCCGCGCCAATACTATTTATGAAGGTGAGTACCTCTTAGGGACTTCGATTGCGCGTCCTTTGATTGCCAAACGTTTGATTGAGATTGCCAATGAGGTCGGTGCCGATGCCATTTCTCACGGCGCGACGGGTAAAGGTAATGATCAGGTACGTTTTGAGTTGGGTGCTTATGCGCTGAAACCCGGTATTAAAGTGATTGCACCCTGGCGTGAATGGGATCTCACTTCACGTGAGACCCTCATGGAATACTGCGAAAAGAACAATATTCCGGTCGATTTCAGTAAAAAGAAAAAATCTCCTTATTCGATGGATGCCAATCTGTTGCATATTTCCTTTGAAGGCAAAATCCTGGAAAACCCATGGACTGAAGCTGAAGAGGACATGTGGCGTTGGACAGTTGCGCCTGAAGCGGCGCCTGACAAAGCGACCTATTTGGATCTGACTTACGAGAAAGGCGATATTGTGGCGATCAACGGTGAAAAAATGTCACCGGCGACAGTGCTGACTTATCTCAACAAAATTGGTGGTGAAAACGGTATAGGCCGATTGGATTTGGTTGAAAACCGTTATGTGGGTATGAAGTCTCGCGGTTGTTATGAAACTCCTGGTGGCACCATCATGCTGAAAGCGCACCGCGCAATTGAATCCATCACGTTGGACCGCGAAGTGGCTCACTTGAAAGACAGTTTAATGCCCAAGTATGCCGATATGATCTATAACGGATACTGGTGGAGTCCTGAGCGTAAAATGTTGCAGGCGATGATTGATCAGTCACAGGAATATGTGAATGGTGAAGTTCGCGTGAAACTGTACAAAGGGAATGTGATTGTGGTGGGACGTCGATCAGCAGATAGTTTGTTTGATGAAAAAATTGCTACCTTTGAAGATGATGCAGGCGCATACAATCAGAAAGATGCAGAAGGCTTTATCAAACTCAATGCCTTGCGCATGAGAATTGCGGCCAATAAAGGACGGGTGCTGAAGTAAAGAATCACCCTAATAAAGTCAGCGGGCTCGTTGCGGTAACACAAAACGCCGAGCTTAGGGCAAAATGTGGCGATTGGGCTAGAATGGTTCGATCATCTAAAAAGTTTGTTTTCCAATAATTGAGTGAGAAAGTCCTATGGGTAGTCACGCAACTTTAGCTGGTGATCCACCAGTCTACGACTTCGATATAGTCCGCAAATTTGCCATCATGACCATCGTCTGGGGTATTGTCGGAATGGGGGTGGGGGTGCTGATTGCCTCGCAGCTAGTCTGGCCAAGTTTGAATGACTTGCTGCAACCATATACCTCTTTCGGGCGTTTGCGACCTTTGCACACTAATGCAGTGATTTTTGCGTTTGGTGGCTGTGCACTTTTCGCAACATCTTATTATGTTGTTCAGCGAACCTGTCAGGCGACGCTTTTTGGTGGATGGTTGGTTCCCTTCACTTTTTGGGGATGGCAGTTAGTCATTGTATTAGCCGCTATTACGCTGCCACTGGGTATGACCTCTGCGAAAGAATATGCTGAATTGGAGTGGCCAATTGATATTCTCTTGGCTTTGGTTTGGGTGGCTTATGCCATAGTCTTTTTCGGCACTATTGTTAAGCGTCGCACATCACACATCTATGTGGCTAACTGGTTTTATGGTGGCTTTATCCTAACGGTTGCCGTGTTGCACATAGTGAACTCTGCTGCGGTTCCTGTAACGCTTACCAAATCTTATTCGGCTTACGCCGGCGCTGCAGATGCCATGGTGCAGTGGTGGTACGGTCACAACGCGGTTGGTTTCTTCTTGACGGCTGGGTTCCTCGGCATGATGTATTACTTTGTACCCAAACAAGCGGGTCGCCCTGTGTATTCTTACCAGTTATCAATTGTTCACTTTTGGGCTCTGATCTCTCTTTATATATGGGCAGGTTCTCACCACCTGCACTACACAGCCTTGCCGGATTGGACTCAATCTCTTGGTATGGTGATGTCATTAATCCTTTTGGCTCCAAGCTGGGGTGGAATGATTAACGGCGTGATGACCTTGTCCGGTGCCTGGCACAAATTGAAGGATGATCCAACCTTACGTTTCCTTGTTGTTGCTCTTTCTTTCTACGGTATGTCTACTTTTGAAGGCCCAATGATGGCAATCAAAAGTGTGAATGCTTTGTCTCACTACACAGACTGGACTGTGGGTCACGTTCACTCAGGTGCTTTGGGTTGGGTGGCCATGATTTCCATTGGTGCCGTTTATCACATGATTCCTAAACTGTTTAATCGTGAAACTATGTATAGCGTGAATTGGATCAATTTACACTTCTGGTTGGCAACTGTTGGAACTGTTCTGTATGTGGTTGCTATGTGGATTAACGGTATAGGTCAAGGGTTGTTATGGCGTGAGTTCAATGATGATGGCTCTTTAACCAATAGTTTTATTGATGTGGTTATTTTTAGTAGGGATGGTTATGTCATGCGTTTGATTGGTGGGGCGTTGTTTTTAGCCGGAATGTTGGTTATGGCATACAACACCTATCGCACTATTCAGTCCGCTAATCAGTCATCTGCTCAGGCGAATGCGCCTGTTCAAGCGCCTGTGGTTTAAGGGGAATTTGCATGAAAGGTCATGATTTAGTTGAAAAAAATATCGGTTTAATGACCGTATTGGTTGTGGTAGCGATTAGTTTTGGTGGGCTGGTTGAAATTGTTCCCCAGTTTTTTCTGAAAGAAACGACTACTCCCATTGAAGGTTTAAAACCTCTGAATGCGCTACAGCTGGAAGGTCGCGATATTTATATTCGTGAAGGCTGCCATACCTGTCACACACAAATGATCCGTCCACTGCGCGCAGAAGTTGAGCGTTATGGTCACTACTCAGTTGCGGGTGAATCGGTTTACGAACATCCATTCCTTTGGGGTTCCAAACGTACAGGGCCTGATTTGGCGCGTGTGGGTGGTCGATATTCCGACGATTGGCACAAGGCTCACTTATACGATCCACGTGTGGTGGTTCCTGACTCCATCATGCCGGCTTATCCACAACTCTTTGATAATAAATTAGACGGCAAACATACAGCGGACAAAATGCGAGCCTTGGCATCAGTGGGTGTTCCTTACACTGAAGAAGATTTTGCGGGTGCTGAGAAGGCAGTAAAAGGCGTTACAGAAATTGATGCCTTGGTTGCTTATTTGCAAAATCTTGGCTTGCTGTTAAAAGAGAAACGCTAATGGATCAAGGTACGGTTGGTGCTATTTCCACGGTATTGGTCACCATTGCCTTCTTTGGTGTTTGTGTCTGGGCTTTTTCACCCGGGTTAAAAAAACGCTTTGAGGAAGATGCAAAGTTACCTTTTGCCGATGAACCAGAATTTCAGCAAAACGATGATCAAAAGAAGAATCATCCTGAAGGGCGGATTTAATTATGAGTACATTTTGGAGTTTGTGGATTATTGTTCTAACGGTGACCAATCTGGTCTTACTCTTATGGCTATTGTTGGTTAATCGTCGCCGGGAAGTAAAAGGGCCTGATACGGGTGAAACAAAAACCACTGGGCATGAATATGACGGCATTGAGGAGTATGACAACCCTCTGCCTCGTTGGTGGTTTTATGGATTTTTAGCCAGTTTTGTATTCACTGCATTTTATTTGTATGCCTATCCTGGGTTGGGGAATTGGAAAGGTGCCAAGTGGGACGAATATCAGGATAGTTGGACATCAGTAAATGAGCTGCGTTACGACCAACAGCAGGCAGAAGAGTTGTATCAACAAACCTATGGTGCATTTGGAAAAATGCCGATTACAGAATTGGCAAACAAGCCGGATGCAATGCGCATTGCCCAAACATTATTTATGGATAACTGTGCTTTGTGCCATGGGGCTGATGCAGGTGGTAATCCTGGATTTCCAAGCTTGGTGGATAAAGATTGGCTATATGGTGGCACGCCAGAAAAAATTCTCGAAACTATCACTCACGGTCGTAAAGCGGCTATGCCGGCTTGGGGCAGTTTGATTGGTGAAGAGAGTGTTGCAAATGTGGCGGAATATGTTTTAGGTTTGTCGGGCGCTGAACATGACAAAACTAAAGCAGAATTAGGCCAAAAGGTTTTTTCTGCTAATTGTGTGGCTTGTCATGGTGCAGATGGAAAAGGTAACCAACAAATGGGTGCTCCGAATTTGACGGATAACATTTGGCTCTATGGTAAAAAACCGGAAGAAATTCGCTATACCATTCGTCAGGGTCGTAATGGTGTAATGCCTGCACAGATTGAAAACTTAAAAGCCGATAAAATTCATCTACTGGCTGCTTATGTATATAGTTTGTCTCTTGAATAAGATTGAGTGATGAAAAGGCAGGTTCAGCGATGAGCCTGCCTTTTTTATTTGTAAATTTTATTCTCTAATATGAGGAATTCTTTTGAGCGACTTACCCCCCAAATCGCCGGATGATAAAAGTGCTGACAACACTATCCGCTACGTCAATCTTTACGAAGCTGAAGAAAAAATTTACACCCGTCATATCACCGGTTTTTATCAAAGACTGCGTCGATACACGGGGCTTCCCTTAATCATTGGTTTTTTGCTCATGCCTTGGTTGGTCATTGATGGTCGACCTGCAATGTTGTTTGATTTAGATGATCGAAAATTTCATATTCTATGGATGACTTTTTGGCCGCAAGATGCCATGTATCTGGCATGGCTATTAGTGATCTCCGCATTTTTATTATTTACTGTCACAGTGTTAGTGGGTCGTGTTTGGTGTGGGTTTACTTGCCCGCAAACAGTATGGACACAAATGTTTATTTGGGCTGAACATGTTTGTGAAGGTGATCGTAACAAGCGCATGAAATTGGATGCGCAGTCTTGGGGGTTTGAAAAAATTTCTCGCAAATCCGCCAAGCAATTTTTGTGGATCTGTATTTCATTAGTGACTGCCTTAACCTTTGTTGGCTATTTCATGCCAGTACGTGAATTGGTGGTAGGATTTTTTACCTTTAATCTCGACTTTATGCCCTTGGTGTGGACGGGCATTTTCACCGGCATGACTTACATGAATGCGGGTTTTATGCGTGAACAATTTTGCAAATACATTTGCCCTTACGCGCGTTTTCAAGCGGTAATG
This sequence comes from Cellvibrio sp., assembly GCA_016712405.1. Classification (GTDB taxonomy): domain Bacteria; phylum Pseudomonadota; class Gammaproteobacteria; order Pseudomonadales; family Cellvibrionaceae; genus Cellvibrio. Next base: position 428,380 of record JADJRD010000003.1, read on the forward strand.
TACGACACAGATACTTTGTCAGTTGCCTACAATCCGGTGCGTGGTGAAAAGCGTAGTCGCGTAAACTTAATGAAGATTACAAAGCAAAAGGTTTGGGTGATTGCACCGATTGCTCTTGGTGTGTGCAGGTGTGTCCCGTCAATATTGACATACGTGATGGCTTGCAAGCCGAATGTATTGATTGTGGTTTATGCGTTGATGCCTGTAATCAGGTAATGGATAAGATGGGTTATGAAAAAGGATTAATCAGTTTTACAACTGAAGATGCCATTTATAACGGCAAGACCAAAATATTCCGTCCTCGCCTGATAGGTTATGGATTGATGTTAAGCATCATGGTGGGTTTGTTTGTATACTCCATTGCCAATCGTGTGCCAGTTATGGTTGAAGCTCAGCGAGATCGCGGAGTGAGAATGTTTCGGGAAGTGGATACGCAAATTCAAAATGTCTACATTATTAAGATTAGCAATATGGACAGAAAAGCCCATATTTACGATCTTTTTGTGGAGGGTGATGGGGATTATTCCGTACAAGGTTATAAGCCCTATGAGGTGCCCGAGGGTGAAATTCTGACCATGCCGGTGCGCGTGAATATTCAGCGTTCTGCATTAACAGAACAGAAAAATACCATTCGCTTTGTTGCCAAGGCTCGCGATAATGCGACTATCACATCCAGTCATGAAACCACCTTTATTGGGCCTTAATGCTATGTCGAGTGTTGAAAAAATATTGAAAATCTTTCTGAAAAAGCCGCTGGTGAAATCATTGCGCCTTGGTATCGCCAGTTTTGGTTTTGGTTTATTTTTGGTCCTCTTATTTTTATTATTATCATGTGTGGGTTTACGGTATCGATTGCATTTAAAAATGCCGATGATGTAGTGATTGATAATTATTACAAAGAAGGGCGAATGATCAACCAAGCGTTGGAACAAGATCAACGTGCAAGTGAATTGGGTTTAATTGCGTTGATCAAATTTGATTTGAATAACAATAAAGTTTCTTTGCGTTTTGATCATCCGAGAATGGACGGAAAATCCAATCCAGATATTTTGTTATTAAATATGGGGCATCCCGTCAAAGCTGCACAAGATCAATTTATTCAATTGCAGAAAACTAAACCCAATCAATATGAAGGTGTCATTAGTGTTCGCCCGGAGCACAATTGGTATTTAACACTTTATGCAGTCGATGATATTAATAAAAGAAAAGAATCCGAATGGAGTCTGAGTGGGCAGATACATTTTTCAGCCAGGCATGATGCTTGGTTGAAACCGCGTGTACAGTAATTGGAATGCTGCTGTGGCTCAAGACTGTTATCACTGTGGACTACCAGTAGCGGAACACTCAAATTTTCCGGTCACTATTGATGGTCAAGTCAGGTTGATGTGTTGTCCCGGATGTCAGGCAGTTGCTATGGCGATAGTGGATGGTGGATTGGAAAATTTCTATCAATTTCGTACCCAGATTAATCCAAAAGCAGAAACCGCAAAACAAAATCTCGACATCTATAATTTGCCAGAAGTGCAATCTTCTTTTGTGACTTCCCTAACGAACACGACCAAGCAAGCCAGTTTGTTGTTGGAAGGATTAAGTTGTGCAGCTTGCAGCTGGTTAATTGAATCACACCTCAAAAAAAATCCTGCGGTTAAATCCGTTTCTGTCAATGTTACTACGCACAGATGTCATTTGGTTTGGCAGGCTGACTATCCTTTATCGAACATTTTTCAGTCTTTGATTGATATAGGCTATCAACCACGACCTGCGACGGATGAGCAACAGCAAGAATTAATTAAAAAAGAAAATCGTATTGCACTATTTCGAATAGGCGTTGCGGGTTTCGGCAGTATGCAGGCCATGATGGTGGCAGTTGGCCTATATGCAGGGGCGACTGGTTTTTGGATGGATTTTTTGCGTTGGTTATCATTGCTTGTTGCAACCCCTGTGGTATTTTTTGCAGCAAAACCTTTTTTTCAAAATGCTTGGCGAAGTTTGCAGCAGCGCCATTTGATTATGGATGTTCCTGTCGCTTTGGCTATTGGTTTGGCTTATTTGGCGAGTGTGTTTGCGACTGTCACCGGAACAGGCGAGGTTTATTTCGAATCGGTTTCTATGTTTACTTTTTTTCTGTTGTTGGGCCGTTATGTTGAATTGCGAGCACGACATAGAAATCGCTTGGCATTTTCCAATCTTGCGCAGCTTATGCCGTTGACGGCTTGTTGTATTCGCAATGAAAAAGAAGAATGTTTACCGGTATCGGCATTAAAGATTGGCGATCGAGTTGTAGTTAAATCAGGTGAAACATTTCCTTGTGATGGTCGAGTGATCGAAGGCAAGAGTGCGGTGATTGAATCTTTGTTGACAGGAGAATCACAAGCGGTCAATAAATCCATTGGTGATTTTGTCATTGCGGGTACCTTAAATCATCACAGTGCAATAACCCTTGTTGTGACAGCAGTGGGTGCAGATACACAATTGTCAGCCATTGAAAAACTTGCGGTACAAGCGGCTGAAGATAAACCCAATCAATTAATCATGGCTGATAAAATTGCGCGATTTTTTATCGCACGATTATTAATTTTTTGTGTGTTGGTTTTGGGGTTTTGGTTGTGGTATCAACCCGAAAGAGCTTTTTGGATTACCTTATCGGTATTAGTTGTCACTTGTCCTTGTGCATTAGCCCTATCAATTCCGGCCGCTTTGTCTGCTGCAACTACTCGTTTGCGTCAATATGGATTTTTAATTGCGCGTGGCCATGTTATCGAAGCCCTACCTAAGGTTAATCGCGTCATTTTTGATAAAACCGGTACTCTGACTAAAGGCCAATGTGTAGTTAATCAAGTCAAGCTATTGGTAGATGAGCAGCATGTCTTGGCATCACGCGAAGCTGTGTTATCCATAGCGGCGGCAATGGAGCAAAATTCCAATCATCCATTGGCATCTGCTTTTCATGAGTGGTGTGGAAAATATTCGGCGACTCATGCTCAGCAAATTACCGCAGAAGGTGTAGAAGCTTTTGTTGATATTGATAAGAATGATCAACAGCTCTTTGTTCAAAATGATTTATTTAAATCGCAAAAAAAACAGTTTCGATTGGGTCGATTGGAATTCGCAAAAATTGGTACGGATGTGTTGGAGATCCCGGACGATCAACACACTTGGTTGCTCTTATCCAATCAGCAGGAAAATATTGCCTGGATTGGTTTGCAAGATGAGTTGCGACCCGATGCCAAACTATTGATTCAAGATCTATTGAAGCAGAATATTGCCGTTGAATTAATCAGTGGTGATCATTCTGCGGCGGTCAGTCGTGTCGCAAATGAACTCGGCATACACGAATGGATGGCAAATGCTAAACCAGAAGACAAATTGTCGCAGTTGAAAAAGCGTCAGGCTGAAGGTGATAAAGTATTAATGCTGGGTGACGGCATTAATGACATTCCTATTTTATCCGGTGCGGATGTCTCTGTTGCCATGGCGATGGCATCGGATCTGGCGCAAACCCGTGCGGATTCGGTTTTGTTGAATAATCGATTGGCAGTGTTAATTGAAGCATTCAATCTCGCGGGTAAAACCCATAAGATCATGCAGCAAAATTTGCGTTATTCTTTACTCTATAACTTGCTGGCATTGCCGCTTGCTGCTGCAGGTTTGGTTCCGCCATGGGCGGCAGCTATAGGTATGACGGCGAGTTCATTGATTGTTATTTTTAATGCGTTAAGGTTAGCGCGATAACTTTTCAGCAGAGGCGTAATATCCTGCGTCTTTGATAATTCAAAATATCTAAGAAGGTTTTCAGTGGAAAGTCTCTATTTTTTAGTGCCGGTGGCCTTAATCTTCATTGTGATTGCAGTGAAAGTCTTGTTTTGGGCAATTAACTCTGGCCAATATGACAATCTCGATACTGAAGCGCATCGCATTTTGTTTGATGAGCCCGCAAAAAAGAATCTTGCATCCAATTCTGATGATACTGAATCACTATCTAACATTAACCATTCAGATAAGAATTCTTCTTTATGACATTTGATCTTGCTTCAATGAGTGCTGCATTTCTCTTGGGCTTATTCAGTAGTGCTCATTGCCTTGGTATGTGCGGTGGAATTATGGGGGCTTTGAGTATGGCTATCCCTGCACAGGCTCAAAAAAAACGTTGGTTAATTCTCGTCGCTTATAATTTAGCGCGTATTGTCAGTTATGGATTGATAGCTCTTTTATTGGGTCGATTTGCGCAGGAATTATCGGTTTGGGGCGGGCAAGTTATTCTGCGTTGGTTGGCAGGTTTGTTATTAATCGCTATGGGGCTTTATCTCGCAAATTGGTGGCGAGGTTTAATTTATTTGGAAACTGCAGGGCGTTATCTGTGGGTCTACTTGCAGCCGTTGAGTAAACAATTAATGCCAGTGAATTCTGTTCTCAAGGCGATGGCATTAGGGTTTCTATGGGGGTGGTTGCCTTGTGGTTTGGTTTATTCGGCACTCATGTTTGCGATGGCGCAAGGATCAGCGATAGATGCTGCGATAGTCATGCTTGCTTTTGGTTTGGGCACTTTGCCGGCAGTATTACTGTCGGGAGTATTCGCACAAACTTTAAATAGTTGGTTGCAGGTAAAACAATTACGATGGTTATTTGCTGTAATTATCATTGTCTTTGGGGGTTGGACACTTATGGGTACAGGAATGCATTCCCATCACACTCATCACCAGAATTCACAAGAATCAATGCAAGAAATTAATGAGCATGAGCATGACCATTCACATCATCATTAATTGTCGATATTGTTCGAAAAATAGAACCCCAAATCCCTATTTATATTTTCAACAGCTAGACTTGGGTAGGATATTAAACTGGAATTGACTATGCGTTGGTTGTTAGGAGCAATAATGGCTTGTCTGCCTATAATGGTTTGGGCAGATGATACTTCATCCGCAATCGAGATTGACTCAAGCTGTCAGCCAATCGCTGTTGATTTCAACACTATCGCCGAAGAAAAAAATCACGATTAGATAATCATTTTTTTGTGGGGCATGAAGGGAAAAAAATTCGACATATAGATTACAAAACTATGCCGATATTTGATGAATCCGATCCGCAAGAAAATAATCGCCTCTATAGGCTGGTGAATAGATTGCACATGAATACCCGATCTAAAGTTGTGAGAACTCAATTGCTGTTTCGAGAGGGCGATTTACTTGAAATTAACAATATATTTGAATCTGAACGCATATTAAGAAGTCGCAACTATTTAACTAATGCCTACATTATTCCAACAGTTATCTGTTCTGATGCTGTAGACCTTATGGTGGTCACACAGGATTCTTGGTCATTGGAACCACAATTCAGCCTTCGCAAAGAATCCGAAGGCACTAAATCCGGTTTTGCAATTGCCGATGGAAATATTTTTGGGTCGGGTAATAGTTTTACTGTGGGTTACGAAGAAAATAGTCAGCGTAATCTCGTTCATTATGAATTTAAAAATCCACACGTTTTTAATTCCCAGATAGCAACCAGGCTTTATTATGCAGACACGAGCGATGGAAAAAACACAATTGTGGATATCTCCCACCCTTCTATTCATTAGAAACGCCTTGGGGGGCCGGTATTTATGCAGAAGACTATACTCAGGATGATTTAATTCGGTTTCAAGATAAGCAAATCAATTCTTTTGTTCACCAAAGTGTGAGGGACGAAATTTTCTACGGTTTGGCAACAGAGATCAATTCAGAATTTACTCGGCGTTGGGTATTCGGATTTTCTCAAGAGGACGATATTTTTCTTGAGAATGATGAGACGTTACAAATAATTCCTGAAAATCGAAAAGCCTCTTATCCTTGGGTTGAGCTTCAATATCTGGAAAATCGTTATGGTGTTTTCAAAAATATTAATCAAATACAGCGTTTGGAAGATATAGCGCTAGGAAGTAATTTTGTCTTTCGGGTTGGTTACGCTGGAAAAAACTTTGATAACCTTAATCGATTGTTGCGATACAAGGGATTATATCAATACACTCTTGATATTCGAGATAAACATATATTTGAAACTAGTGTTACGTTGGATGGGCGTCATTATGATCAAGATGACGCGGCCAGTTCGCGAGTGTTTGGGCTTGCAGGTGCGTACCATTATTTTCATGACGATAAAAATCGGTGGTATCTCGGATTGCAATATCATGCGGGTCAAAATTTGTCGCAATATGAAGAGCTGACATTGGGTGATATTAACGGCATGCGTGGTTATCCAACTGATTTTCAGCGTGGAAAAAAACTTTATTTAATAACCTTGGAAAGACGTTATTTTTCAGATATTCATATCTTCAACCTATCGCGTTTGGGTGTAGTAGCTTTTTATGATCATGGAAAAGCCTGGGGTATTGATCATTATGATTTTTCTAATCAGTTGAGTAATATTGGTTTGGGTTTGCGATTTAGCCCCACAAAAGTACGTGTTGGCAACGTGGTACATATTAATGTCGCTATGCCAATATCGTCCAAATCAGGTGCGGATGATTATCAAATTACTGTCGGCGCCTATCAAAAATTTTGAACGGATTATTTGCCTTGCGATTTGATAATCGTTTTCTGCGTGATCTTCCTGAAGATTCCAATTCGGAAAATTATCCGCGACAAGTATTTCAATCGATCAGCTCTCGTGTTAAACCTAAAGTCTTTGCTAATCCCGAATTAATTGCGGCGACAGAAGATGTGGCTGCATTATTGGATTTATCTTCGGCTGAATTTCAAGCTCCAGAATTTTCACGAATTTTTTCAGGTAGCCATTTGTTGCCAGGTATGGAACCACATGCCACCTGTTACGGTGGTCATCAATTTGGACATTGGGCGGGGCAGTTGGGTGATGGTCGCGCTATTAATTTGGGTGAAGTAAAAAATAATCGCAATGAATATTGGACATTACAGTTAAAGGGCGCAGGCCCAACACCTTATTCACGAACTGCTGATGGATTTGCGGTATTGCGATCGTCAGTGCGCGAATTTTTATGCAGTGAGGCCATGTTTTGTTTAGGCGTTCCAACGACTCGTGCCTTAAGTTTGGTATTGACAGGTGAGCAGGTTCGGCGCGATATGTTTTACGATGGTAATCCGCAAATGGAACCTGGAGCGGTGGTGTGTAGAGTTGCGCCCAGTTTTACACGCTTCGGTCATTTTGAAATTCTTTCGGCGCGACAAGATATTAATCTACTCAAACAATTTACCGATACCACCATTCGCCATCATTTTGTACATTTGTTAACTGACATTAATGGTGAAATAAATCAGGAAATCTACCTGAGATTTTTTATCGAAGTTTGTAAAACAACGGCCGTAATGATTGCGCATTGGATGCGTGTCGGTTTTGTTCATGGGGTAATGAATACCGATAATATGTCGATATTAGGATTAACGATTGACTATGGCCCTTACGGTTGGTTGGAAAATGTTGATCCTAATTGGACGCCAAATACAACCGATGCGCAAGGCAAGCGTTATCGTTTTGCTAATCAGCCACAAGTCGCTCTGTGGAATCTCGCACAATTAGCCAATGCACTTTATCCATTAATTCCGGATGTAGATTTATTGCAGTCTGCATTGGATGAATATCGTAAAACTTACACTGATTTATCTAAACAGTATCAATCACAAAAAATCGGTTTTACAAAACACATGAATGATCGGGATGAATTATTGTCTCGTCTGCCTAAGTTATTACAAGAAAGCGAAGCTGACATGACAATCTTCTATCGCTTATTGGCTAATTATTCCATGGAAGAATTATCGTCAGAAAATAACACTGAAAAAATTTCTACAATTGCGGATGCTTTTTATCAACCATTGAATGATCAACAAAAACAAGAGTGGCTTGATTGGTTAACAGAATATGGACAATTATTACAAGCTGATTATGTGATTCAGGGTATTGATGATAAAAATCGAAAAAAAATTATGAATGCCATAAATCCAAAATATGTATTGCGTAATTATATGGCGCAGGTTGCTATAGATCAGGCGACACAAGGTGATTGCAGTGAAATTCATCGTTTGATGGAATTACTTAAAAAGCCTTATGATGAACAACCGGAATTTCAACAGTATTTTGCAAAACGTCCCGATTGGGCTAAGCATAAAGCGGGTTGTTCTATGTTGTCTTGTAGTTCTTGATTCCTTTGGTTAGCCACCGATTCATCACATAAATACACGCACACCAAAATAAAATCAATTCACTTACCAAGAAAACTGTAATAAACGCAAAAATATCTGGCGCTTTCATTAGTGTAGTCATTAATGAATCTTGATAATAGAAAAACCATTGGTGACCTTCCGGAAAAATTTGTACATGCAGCCAATAAAAAACCTCTTTTGATCCAATCGATAGAATAATCAAGGCTGTGAGGCCAATGAAAGACAAAAATCCGATAATGACTTTTTTCATGGATGGAATCTTAGGCTTTCGAAAATAAATAAACGCTAGCCCTGCTAACCAAATAATAAAGCTAATAGAACCAATAACATAAAATGTATCGATTAAATTGGCTACATCTTGTAGATGAATAATTTCATCCTGATGCATTAAAGAGGTGAGGTTTCCATTGCTCAATGGATATTGAATATCCGCTAAGCCTTTTCCGTGATTCTGAATGGAATCACATATCTCACCAAATAATCGCCAATGATCTTCTTGGGCCGTGAATTCAAAATCGTTTTTGTAGTGATTGAGCGGTGCGTATTCTGCAATATGCGTATCCAGGTTTAAGAGTTTGTAACCTAAGGGGTAAGCAAAATGAATTTGCGCGGCTAGATGCCAGCTGATGAGTGCCAAGGTAATTAATTGGCAGAAAAAAAAGAGAGGCCAGAAAATCAGAGTATAAAAATATTTCATCTTGTGTGAATTAAATTGAATAAGAGAGGGCAGGTCAGGCAGCTTGCGAGACAATTTGGGAAGGCCACTCACCAACCTTGCGGCTGGTGTGCAGCTTGTCCGCTTTACGTTTAGCTTTGTTGGTTTTTTCGTGCACGCCACCTTTGCGCATAATGGGGTGGAATGCATGTCCATTTCGGCTTTGTTTTTTGCCTGGCATCGCATTTCTCCTTGTTGGTTGATAAAACAATTCTTAACAGCACAAACCTAGTGTTTGTTAAGAAGCTGAGGATAATAGTCCAAAATCCACAGCAGTCAATTGGTTTTAAGGGGTTTAGATCGTTTTTTAATGGCTAATCATGAGGCGTTATGATGTTAAAACTACTTCTTCTTCGAGCTGTGCTTTTTTGTCTTTTTTTTATGTCAGTTAATTTTGTTTCTGCTGAAGCAGAAATAACAGGAAAAGAAAAAGTGACGTCAATTTTATCTGCCGTCAAATGTCAGGATTTCAACTTACCTGATTTGAATTCAGGCTATGAAAAACACGAATCAGAAGCTTATCAAATCAAGGATATTGAATATGCGGCTTGTGATGGTAAAAAAATTCAAGCATATGTAGTCAGGCCGCTGACAAATTCAAAACAAGCCGCCATTTTATATGTGCATTGGTTAGATGCAAATACGAAGGATTCCAATCGCACCCAGTTTTTAGAAGAAGCAAAAATAATGGCGACTAAAGGCGTATCGTCTTTATTGATTTCAACTTTCTGGTCAATTCCAGGTGGCTATTATTTTGAGCGTCGTTGGCAAGATGATTATCAAAATACCTTGCATCAATTAAAGGATTTACAACACGCCGTTGAAATTCTTAAATCTATTCCAAACGTTGACTCCAATAATTTACATTTTGTAGGCCATGATTATGGCGCTACTTTTGGTGCTATGTTGTTAAGTGTCGATCAAAGTTTTAATTCTGCTGTGTTAATGGCTGCTATTGCGGATATCAGCGATTGGTATGTTTATGGATCAGGATCTGGTGTTCCGCAAGCTAACGAGTTAGACAAGTTTAAACAACAATTCCATAGTGTAAATCCACACCGACTTATCCAGTATTCAAACGCAAAAATATTATTTCAGTATGCAAAAAATGATTTTTTTATTTCATCGCAGCAGGCAGAGGCCTTATATACCAAAGCAGCTAAAGGTGCGGAGGTGGAATTTTATGATTCGGATCATTCGTTGAAAGTGGAAGCTGCTAAAAATGACCGTATGAAATGGTTGGAAAAAGTTATACGGTAATTATTTTTTGCCCGCCAAACTCACACCACCAATAACCAGTGCAGCGCCGATCAGTTGCACTGGGCCAATCACTTCATCTAAAAACCATGCACCCAAAAACAATGTCACAACTGGGCCAATGCTGCCCATGATGGCAGCTTTGCTGGCGCCAATCGAGCTGATGCCTTTATTCATCAAGAATGAGGGAATCACGGTGGAGAAAATCGCGAGCGCCAAAGCCAACCAGTAAACTTCTGTTGGTTGTTGCAGTTGATGTAAATCAGTCAACAATAAATTGTGCAATATCACACCGGCGGATGCGGACAACATGCAATAAGTAGTGAACGTCAGTGATCCTACTTGCTTAGCTTTTTCGCTGGTCATCACCACAAAAAATGCATAGGTGATAGCGCCAGTGAAAACCAGTAATCCACCTTTAATCGTGTTGGATAAGGTTTGATGAAATTGTAATTCGTGGACAAAAACAAAAATCATTCCCGCATAAGCAATTGCCAGTGCAAATTTTTCCCTGGGTGAAATAATTTTCTTTTTCCAAAAAGCCAACATCAGCATCACAATCGTTGGATAGATATAAAGTACCAATCGTTCAAGTCCGGCAGAAATGGTCTCCAATCCCCAGAAATCCAACAGACTGGAAAGGTAATAACCGATTAATCCCAGCGCCAAAATTTGTAAAAGATCTTTTTTATTGAGCGCCATCTGCGATTGCTTGTGTAACCAAAAAGCTACCGCAAGATAAAAGGGCAGGGCGAATAACATGCGCAACATCAGCAAAGGTGAAGCGGTAATACCATAGGCGTAGGCGAGTTTGATAAAGATACCTTTGCAGGCAAAAAAGAATGTGCCGAGCAAAACGCAAAGAACGCCGAATTGGTGTGACTGGATGAACTTGGGTGGTGAATCCATGGCAAATAAGGCTTAAGAAAGGGCAGGGCAGGCTAGGGGATTTGGTTTGCAGGGTCAAATGAAATGCCGAAATGGTTTAGATGAATTTCCGGCATCTTCAGCATGAGTATTTTGCGTGGCGGGGATTTGTGCGCTTGATGTACAATGCCGCCTCCAAATTTCCCCATCCCATTGTCAACTCAGGACTTGTCTATGTTTGATAAAAGCCAAACTATTGCGTCGTTTGATCCCGAAATCTGGGCGTCCATTCAAAATGAAGGTCGCCGTCAGGAAGAGCACATCGAGCTGATTGCTTCCGAAAACTACACCAGCCCTATGGTGATGGCGGCTCAGGGTACCAAGTTGACCAACAAGTACGCCGAGGGTTATCCGGGTAAACGTTATTACGGTGGCTGTGAATACGTTGACCAGTCGGAAGCTTTGGCAATTGCTCGTGCAAAAGAATTGTTTGGTGCGGATTACGCCAACGTGCAACCACACGCAGGTTCACAAGCAAACCAAGCGGTTTACGCTGCTCTCTGCGCACCGGGCGATACCATTCTGGGGATGAGTTTGGCACACGGTGGTCACCTGACTCACGGTGCTAAAGTGAGTTCCTCGGGCAAATATTACAATGCAATCCAATACGGTTTGAACCCAGCAACTGGCTTGATCGACTACGACGAAGTTGAGCGTTTGGCGATAGAACACAAGCCAAAAGTGATCGTTGCGGGTTTCTCAGCTTACTCACAAGTGGTGGATTGGCAGCGTTTCCGCACTATCGCTGACAAAGTAGGTGCTTACTTGTTTGTGGATATGGCGCACGTTGCGGGTCTGGTTGCTGCGGGTCTTTACCCCAACCCAGTGCAAATTGCTGACGTAACTACTACCACCACTCACAAAACCCTGCGCGGTCCACGTGGTGGTTTGATTCTGGCGAAAGCGAACGAAGAAATCGAAAAGAAGTTGAACTCAGCGGTATTCCCCGGCGGTCAAGGTGGCCCTTTGATGCACGTGATTGCCGCTAAAGCCATCAGCTTCAAAGAAGCTATGACACCTGAGTACAAAGCCTATCAACAACAAGTTGTGAAAAATGCCAAAGTCATGGCGGCGACTTTTATTGAACGTGGAATCAAGATTGTTTCTGGTGGTACTGAAAACCATTTGATGCTGGTGGATTTGATCGGCAAGCCCTACAGCGGTAAAGATGCTGACGAAGCACTGGGTAATGCCCATATCACCGTCAACAAAAACGCTGTTCCTAACGACCCACGCTCACCGTTTGTGACTTCGGGAATTCGTGTCGGTACGCCAGCAGTGACTACTCGCGGTTTCAAAGAAGCCGAGTGCAAACAACTGACTAACTGGATCTGCGATATTTTTGATGCGCTGGAAAAAGGTGATGCGGATGCAGTAATCGCCGATGTGAAGGCCAAAGTATCTGCGCTTTGTAAGCAATTCCCGGTGTACGCTGACTAAGTTTGATGCAGGATTTGAAAAGGCAGTCGAATGACTGCCTTTTTTTTGAAATTATCACCCTCTCCCCAGCCCTCTCGACAACGACTCCATGGTTGTTCTACCTCCTGCATCCATGCAGTCGTCCCATCAAGGGAGAGGGAGCAGATTTGAGTTCTTAAGGAAAAGAAATTTAAATTTGAAAATTGTGCGTTCCGGTAAATCTTGAACAAAGCCAAGTCCCCCTCTCCCCTTGTGGGAGAGGGGTAGGGGAGAGGGGAAAAAACCGTTATCATTCCCCCTTCTTTTCACAAAAGGCCAATTCCATGCACTGTCCATTTTGTAGCGCTGAAGATACCAAAGTAATTGATTCGCGATTGGTTGCGGAAGGTGATCAGGTTCGTCGTCGTCGGGAGTGTTTATCTTGCAAGGAGCGTTTTACCACTTTTGAAATTGCCGAATTATTGATGCCACGCATCATCAAAAAAAATGGCACACGTGAACCTTTTGATGAAAATAAACTGCGTGCCGGATTATTGCGTGCCTTGGAAAAACGTCCCGTCAGTATTGAGGCTATAGAATCAGCGCTCAATCACATCAAACATTTTTTACAGGCGACTGGCGAGCGCGAAGTGAAATCGGTAGTGGTCGGCGAGAAAGTCATGGAGCAATTGAAAAAATTGGATGAAGTGGCTTACGTTCGCTTCGCGTCTGTTTATCGCCGGTTTAAAGATTTGAGTGAATTTCGTCAGGAAATTGATCGCTTGGAACTCTCAAATGAAGAGTCAGATTCCAATGAAAAAGTTTGATTCAAATAAATGACGAATTTAATTAACGATTGTTTTTGGATGTCGCAAGCATTGCGATTGGCCGAGCGAGGTTTTTACACCACGCGCCCTAATCCGCGTGTGGGTTGTGTCATAGTCAAAGATAATCAATTAATTGCTGAAGGTTGGCACTATCGCGCAGGCGAAGGTCATGCCGAAGTCAATGCGTTGCGTGCTGCGGGTGATAAAGCACGCAATGCAACTGCCTATGTCACGCTTGAGCCTTGCAGTCACACAGGTAAAACTGGCCCTTGCGCCAATGCATTAATTTCCGCAGGAATTTCACGTGTGGTTTACGCCATGCAAGATCCCAATCCATTAGTTGCTGGGCGTGGTTTGCAAATGTTGCGCGACGCAGGAATAGAAGTCACAGGCCCAGTGCTTGAATCGTCTGCGCGCGAATTAAATCCCGGTTTTATCAAACGCATGGAAAAAAAATTACCTTATGTGCGTTGCAAATTGGCGATGAGTTTGGATGGTCGCACTGCAATGGCGGACGGAAAAAGTCAGTGGATTACCAGTGCCGCCGCGCGTTCCGATGTGCAACGGTTGCGCGCGCAAAGCGGCGCCATTATTTCCGGTGCTGATACGGTTATTTTTGATAATGCGAGTTTGACTTTACGTGAAGCCGAATTAAATCTGGATAACGCCAAGGATATAGTTGCACTTCCGCCTTTGCGTGTGTTGTTGGATTCCCGTCAGCGTGTTGGTCTTGATGCAAAATTTTTTTCAAACTCAGTCTCCTATTTTATTGGTGCATGCTTTAAGTGAATCAACAAAACAATATCCTGATTGGGTTGAGGCGATTTCCATTCCCAATGCCGAGAGAAAAACTGATTTGAAAAAATTAATTAATTTGTTGGCGGAAAGACAAATTAACGATGTATTGATTGAAGCAGGCGCAACACTCGCGGGAAGTTTTTTATCAGCAGGATTAATTGACGAATTAATTATTTATATGGCGCCAAAATTAATGGGGAATTTGGCGCGACCACTATTTGAATTGCCGCTGCAGGAATTAAATTCTGCGGTGGATTTGCAGATTGTGGATGTGAGAGCGGTGGGGAAGGATTGGCGGATTGTGGCGAGGCCCTCACCCTAAAACACCCTCTCCCCAGCCCTCTCCCATCAAGGGAGAGGGAGCAGACCGAGGTTCTACAAAAATATTTTTGTAATTTATCATCCTTAAATTCACAACAATATTGAACAGAATCAATTCCCCTCTCCCCTTGTGGGAGAGGGGTAGGGGAGAGGGGGATTTTTAAATTACTTTATCGAGAAACATTATGTTCACAGGCATCATAGAATCCGTCGGAAAAGTCGTTTCACTTCAGCCAAAAAATGGCGATCTCCGTTTGCGTATTCACACCGGCAATTTACATTTATCCGATGTGAAACTCGGTGATTCTATTTCTACCAACGGTGTCTGTTTAACCGTTGTCGAATTGCCCGGCGATGGTTATTGGGCAGATGTATCGCGCGAGACGCTCGATAACACAACACTACCTTTGTGGAAAATAGGTCAGCCAGTTAATCTCGAAAAAGCCCTCACACCGCAAACGCGATTAGGTGGGCATATTGTCAGTGGCCATGTTGATGGTGTGGGCGAAGTGGTTGCGCGTTACCCCGATGCTCGCTCAGAACGTTTTCGAATTCGCGCCCCAAAAGAATTAGCAAAATATATTGCACACAAAGGTTCGATTACGATTGATGGCACCAGCCTCACAGTGAATAAAATCGATGGAGCAGAATTTGAATTAAATATTGTTCCGCACACTTTGCAATGGACGATTATGGATTCTTATCAAGTGGGTACAAAAGTTAATTTGGAAGTTGATGTGCTTGCGCGTTATCTCGAAAGATTAATGTTGGGCGATAAGGCAGCAGAATCTGCGTCACAAGGTATTACATTGGAATTTTTGGCAAAGAATGGATTTATGTAGGTTGGGGTGCAAACCCCAACATGACCATCTCAAATTAAAAAAATAATTTTGTAATTAAATACAATGTTGGGGTTTGCACCCCAACCTACAAAGCCGCAATCAACTTTTGATGCACCCCGCCAAAACCGCCATTACTCATAATCACAAAATGCGTATTATTTTCTTTGAGCGAAACAGCAGTTTTTACCAGCTCATCCAAATCGCGTAATAATTTTGCAGGGACAGGACTTTTATTCACGACATCATTCATCGCCCAATCGACATTGGCGGGCTGATACCATAAAACCATATCGGCATCGACCGTGCTTTTTCCTAAAGCATCTTTATGTACACCCATGCGCATGGTATTGGAGCGTGGTTCGATAATGGCGATAATTTTTTCCGTGCCGACTTTTGCACGCAAACCGGCGAGTGTGGTTTTGATTGCAGTGGGGTGGTGAGCGAAATCGTCATAGACTTTTATGGAATTAATATCGGCTAAACATTCCATACGGCGTTTTACACCGGCGAAATTTTCTAATGCTTTTGCAGAAGTGGTTGGATCAACTCCGACGTTGCGTGCGGCGATTAATGCAGCCAATGCGTTATTCACATTATGTAAACCGGTTTGTTGCCAATGGATATCCGCAACTTTTTTACCTTGAAGCAAAACTGAAAAAGAAGAGCCATCATCTGATTTCAATTCGGCGCGCCATTCACAATCGGTTTCGTCTAATGTGAATTTGCTTTGGGGGGTCCAGCAGCCTTTTTGTAAAGCCTGATTCAATGCCTGATCATTTGCTGGCGAAATAATTAAACCATTGTTTGGAACTGTGCGTACTAAATGATGGAATTGCGTTTGGATTGCTGCGAGATCAGAAAAAATATCCGCATGATCAAATTCAAGATTATTTAAAATCACAGTGCGTGCATTGTAATGAACAAATTTGGATCGTTTGTCAAAAAATGCGCTGTCATATTCGTCAGCTTCAACAACAAAAAAATCGGATTCACCCAAGCGGGCAGACGTTGGAAAATTTTTAGTGACGCCACCAATTAAAAATCCGGGTTTCATGCCAGCGTATTCTAAAATCCAGGCCAGCATTGACGATGTTGTGGTTTTTCCGTGAGTGCCTGCGACAGCGAGAACCCATTTGTTTGGTAATACAAAATCGTGCAGCCATTGTGGGCCAGATGTGTAAGCGATTCCTTGATTTAATACATATTCAACTGACGGATTACCGCGGCTCATGGCATTGCCAATGATCACAAGGTCGGGAGTGGGTTTTAAATGAATAGGATCAAAACCTTGAATTAATTCAATTCCCGCTTGTTCGAGTTGTGTGCTCATGGGGGGATAAACATTGGCATCACTACCAGTGACTTTATGCCCCAGCGCTTTAGCTAATTGCGCCAGGCTGCCCATGAAAGTGCCGCAAATACCGAGGATATGAATATGCATAGTCACTCTAAGCGCGACGCCTAAACAAAGGCAAAGGCTGATCAACAGAGGCTTGGTAATATTCACTAAAATCGTTCAAGGATTTTAATGCTTCTTCCAAATTGATATCGGGATTGGAAAATGCAAAAGCATTCACACCACAGCGACGCAAGTAACAGAGTTGATCGCGGATTAAATTGCCAATTGCACGCAGTTCACCTTTGAAACCGAAACGCTCACGCAACAAACGAGCAGTTGAGAATGCGCGGCCATCCATAAACAATGGAAAATTCACGGCAATTAACGCCAATGAGTTTGCATCGGTGCCAAGCTGCTCAGCAGTTTCATCACTGTCTAACCAAACACCAATATCACTGCGTGATTGCAATTGATTTTTCTGTGCGAGCCAAACTGCTAATGGAACAATAATATTTCCTGATGCGACTTCCACATTGGCGGAATCAGTTTCAGGTTTTGCCATTAGTGTCCAAGAGTTTTCAATAATGGCACCATCTTTAATTAGCTTTTGCATAGACTCTCTCTTTAAATGGTGTTGCGCCTATGCGGCGATAAGTGTCGATAAACAACTCTTCTTCAGTGCGGTTTTCAATATAAACATCCACCAGTTTTTGAATCACTTGTGGCATGTCGTCAGCACCAAATGATGGGCCTAACACATCGCCGAGTGATGCATCGTTGCTGGCGCTGCCGCCTAATTGCACTTGATAAAATTCTTTACCGCTTTTATCTACACCTAAAATGCCGATATGACCCACATGGTGATGACCACAGGCATTCATACAGCCGGAGATATTCAAATCTATGTCGCCCAAATCGTAGACGTAATCCAGATCATCAAATTGACGTTGAATCGCTTCAGCAATGGGAATGGATTTAGCGTTAGCGAGTGAACAGAAATCACCACCAGGGCAGCAAATAATATCGGTGATGGTACCAATGTTCGGCGTTGCAAAACCGGCAGTTTTACAGGCTTGCCAGAGTGCAAACAGATCCGATTTTTTTACGTCGGCCAAGACAATATTTTGTTCGTGAGTCGTGCGCGCTTCACCAAAACTGTATTGATCAGCCAAGTCAGCAATTTTTTCCAGTTGTGTGTCGGTGACATCACCTGGCGCAACACCGGTCGGCTTGAGTGACAGAGTCACTGCTGCATAACCGGCAATTTTGTGATTGCGAATATTGCGTTGTAACCACTTGCTGAATGCTATGTTGTCTTTTGCGATGGAATCAACAGCGGCTTGTGCTTTTTGATTATCAATCGTTTCATAAGCGGGTGCAGTGAAGAAAGATTTCGCACGTTCAATTTCAGTTTGCGTCAGTTTGTTGTTGCCATCTTTTAAATGTTGCCACTCGTCTTCGACTTTTTGTGCAAATACTTCAGGGGTTAACGCGCGAACCAAAATTTTAATGCGCGCTTTGTATTTGTTGTCGCGACGACCTTGTAAATTGTAAATACGTAAAATCGCTTCAAGGTAAGAAAGCAAATCTTCTTCAGGTAAAAATTCGCGAATCACACTCGCGATCACGGGTGTGCGGCCTAATCCACCACCAACATAAACTTTAAATCCAACTTGGCCTTGATCATTCAATTGAATTTCCAAACCAATGTCGTGCACCTGAACTGCTGCGCGATCTTGCGTTGAGCCTGTCACTGCAATTTTGAATTTACGTGGCAAAAATGCGAATTCGGGATGGAAGGATGACCACTGGCGAATAATTTCGCAGTAGGGGCGTGGATCAATGATTTCGTCTTCTGCGATACCCGCAAACTGATCTGATGTGGTGTTGCGAACACAATTACCACTGGACTGGGTGCCGTGCATTTGTACTTCGGCGAGCTCTGCCAAAATATCCGGCACTTCAGTCAGGTCTGGCCAATTGAATTGGAAGTTTTGACGAGTACTGACGTGGGCGTAACCCTTGTCATAGTGTCGGGCAATATGAGCCAGCCGACGCAGCTGAGTGCTATTGATCATGCCATAGGGAACGTTAATCCGCAGCATGGGTGCGAGACGTTGAACATAGAGGCCATTTTGTAAGCGCAGGGGTAAAAACTGCTCGGGGGGGAGTTCGCCGGCCAGAAAGCGGGCGGTTTGGCCACGAAACTGAGCCACACGTTGGTTCAGAATCTGATGGTCGTACTCGTCGTAGACGTACATAAACAAATACCGATCAAGGGAAGGTGGAAAAACAGGCGCGCAGAATACAGGAAAAGACTGGGTTGGGCGAGGATGATAAAGCCAAAAAAGTGCCCTCAGGAAACAGCATCAAGACTGATTTTTTATAAACTTATAATGAGTGAGTAAAGTCCACTAAGTTTATAGGGTTTTAGGCGTTACTTTTGGCGATTAAAGCTTTGACAGTTTCAGTGCTTTGGTTGATCAATTCACAAGCTGTCCTGACCATGTTGGCAGCATCGGGGTGATCGGGATGGTGCTTAAGAATTTTTTCTATCTGCGCAATTTCTTCTGACAACTGTAGTGCTCCCATGGTTGCGGAAAGACCTTTTAACGAATGTAATTCACGTGCGATTGCAGGTATGTCGCCTGCGGTTAATAGGCTATTTAATTGTGTGGGTAGTTTGCTTAAGTTATCCAAAAACTTAGGTAGCATTTTTAAATAAAGACTTTGATTGCCACCCATTCGGGTGATGGCGCTGGCCACATCAATTTCAGTTGTTGGTATTGGTTCAGATGTATTGGAAGCTGTGAGCTCTTTTTTGGCTTCAATATCGGGCCAGCCTACTTGGGTTCGTAAGGTTTTAATCACCTGGTGAAGATCAAAAGGTTTACCGAGGTGTTCATTCATGCCGGCCTTGAGGCACGCTTCGCGATCGGATTTCATTGCATTGGCGGTCATGGCAATAATGGGTAATTCGCGCAGTTGTAACTCATGGCGAATTTTTTCAGTTGCAGTGATTCCATCCATAACCGGCATTTGCAAATCCATCAAAATCACATCCACTCCAGGCATTTTATTGTTGCGTAAATGCTGTGTTAAAAAATCAATCGCTTCGAGCCCATTATTAGCAACCTCAATTAATGCGCCTTCTGCTTGCAATAATTCCAGTGCAATTTGTTGATTGGTGAGGTTATCTTCCACTAATAGAATTTTCATTGTGGCTAATCGTTGTTTCTGGATGCCAGTTGAATTTTTTTCAGAGGCAGTATTCAACTCAGCAATTTGTTCTGCGGATAAAATGGGTAACTGGATGGAAAAACTAAATTGACTACCAACCCCCAATTCACTTTGTAAAGATAACTGACCGCCCATCAAGGCAACCAAGCGCTGACTAATCGCTAAACCCAATCCGGTTCCACCAAAACGCCGAGTAGTTGAGGATTCTGCCTGAATAAATCCGCTGAATATTTTTTGTTGATTTTCAGCTGCTATGCCAATTCCGGAATCTTTTACGTTAAATTTTAATGTCACTGCTTCCACTGAGTTAGATTCTAGCGAGATGCTAATTGTCACTTCACCTTTCTCGGTAAATTTAATGGCATTGCCGCCTAAATTAATCAGGATTTGCTGCAACCTTAAGGAATCACCCAACAGATAGCGCGGTATTGTTTTATCAATATCAATATTTAATTCAACCGGTTTGTTTGCTAAATTCGTTGACAATATGACTGATAAATCCCGGATTAATATATCCAGATTAAAGGGAGTTGGGTCCAGCTCCATTTTGCCCGCTTCTGCTTTGGATAAATCGAGAATGTCGTTGAGTACACCGAGTAACGATTTGGCGGCACCTTCGGTTTTTAACGCGTAATCGGTTTGTCTTGTGTTGAGTTCGGTTTTTTGTAAGAGGGATAACATGCCTAAAATTGCATTCATAGGTGTGCGCAATTCATGGCTCATATTCGCTAGAAATTGACTCTTTGAAACGTTTGCTGCTTCAGCTTTTTTTACCGCCAGTTCTAACTCTATTTCTCGTTGCTTTAATTGACGGGTGAACTCTTCAGCCTGGGCTAAGAGTGTTTGTGTGTTGGCATTGGTTTGACGAAATACGTTTGCCGCTTGAGCGAGTTTTCCGATTTCATCGACGCGATCTGTGCCTGGAATCTGTTGCAGATTTTCACCCAGCGCCAGTCGACTAAAGGTGTCTGTGATGGAAATCAGCGGTACACGAATTCGGTTGATAATAAACAGTACAATTAAAGAGGCTAACAATATGCCAGCGATGGAACTGAAAATACTAAAATCTTTGATAAACAGCGAGTGTTGTTCAGTGTTAGCAATTAATTCTTGTTGTTGATCTAAATAGAGTTTACGTAATTCTTCTGAGAGATTGCTAATTTCGGCGGTTTCACCCGCTAATACCACGTTAATTAAAAACAGATAATTTCGATCTGATTGTACTGCCTGAGTCAATAAGAGTTTATTGCTGCCAATCGCTTGAAGTGTCTCTTGCATGAGTTTTTGCATCTTGGCGTCACGGGTAGACGACGCCAGCGATAGCATCATTTTTTCTGATTGATTTATGTTATCCGTGGCTTCTTTTTTTTGTTGGAAATTATGATTGTGAAAATAATTATTGCTCAGGTATTGAAAATTGGCCAGATGATGTTCAACTAACCAGAGTGATGAAATCAATTGAGCATTTTGCGTTTTTTCTGCCAGTAAAAACAATTGGTCAACTTGTGTTTTGATTTGCTTCTGGCCTTGAATCAGTTGAGTAATGATCGTTTTTCGGGCATTGCGCTGGCTATCCAGGCTGTCCACTTTTTCAGAAAGCCCTTCAATCGCGATATATATTTGGTTTAATAGTTGCGATTTGGTTTGATGGTCTGCCGAATCATCTGCAATCAGTGTCTGAATGTCAGCTGCTAACTGTTGATGTAATGATTTTATTTGAGTCGTATTGGTAATTTTTTCAGTATTACTAAAAGCTAAAATTTGACGTTGAAATTCGGTGATATCTTTATCAAATTTCAACATTTTATTGGTGGCGTTACTGGTTTTTTGAAACAAGGAAAAATGCTGTCTGTATTGGTTTAGCCCAGAGAAATGAAATCCGGTAACGACAAAACTGATGGCCAATAATAAAAAGAAGCCTAGCACTATGCTTTGGCTGATACCAAGCCGAAATAATTTTTTGGGTGATTGAGTAGAACTTCTCATGCCAGTAGAAACTCGTACCAGCGATCCAGTGAGTATTCGTAATTTTCCATCACTGTATTCCAAACACGCACATGACTGAAACGATTGATATAAGAACCACCAGTACGAACATCACCTGCAGCAACCGAGATGCGTCCATCAGTACCTTTCAGTGCAATGTTTGTGGGTTTTCCACCGTACCAATAATCCCACTCATTAGGTGTGAGTAACGGGCGTGAGCGTTCGGGATTGGAAATGTAATAACCTTGACGTGCGATGAATGCACCTGCCCAACCACTGAGCCACCAATTCATATAATCATAAGCGGCATCTTGCGCTGCACCTTTACATTCGCGCGACATGCACATAACACCATGCCAGGCGCGATAGCCTTCTTTCGGTGCGGCGTAAGTAACGGGAATACCCAGTCCATTTGCACCTGACACGCCGGGCGAAAACATGCTTTGAATCGCCACTCTGCCACTGGTCATAAAGTCGACCGATTGTGGAACCGAATTCCAGAAGCCCGCAAAATGTTTTTGTTTTTTAAACTCCATCAAAATCGCAAACAGCTTGTCGATTTCTTCAGTGGTCATGTTGCCCATATCGGCAAAGGTCATGAGTCCTCGCGCTTCAGCGGCCAGCGCTAAATCAAAAATCCCAATAGTCGGTGCATTCACTATCGCCACCTTACCTTTCCATTTGGGGTCGAGCAGCCAGCCCCAGCTTTCGGTTTCATAAGGCACGCCTTTGGGGATGATGTTCGTGTTGTAGCCAAATGAATCGACATTATGCACGTAGGGTAAAAAACTGATCTCGCCTGTAAATTCTGTGCCTAGGCTTCCATCTTTTTGAATGTTCAAAATTTTGTAGGGCGCATCTCCCAAACCAACGGGAGCATCGGCTGTGATGCGACCTTTTTTCGATATGTCATTAATTTCGTTCCAGTATTGCAATCGTTCAGTTTTGATGGGTTGAATGACATTGGCTTGCCAAAGCGTACGAATACTGTCTGTCCATTGTTCATAAAGATCAAACTGATCCGGGTGTGTGGTCGCTTTTTGTACCAGCTCGGCTTCACCCTTGGGTTCAAAGAGTAAATTAATTCCCAAATCGGCCATGGCTTGTTTACGAATTTCTTCTTGCAGGGTCACGTGGGTGCCCATTACTCGCAAGGTGGTTTGAGTTTTTGCGAAGACGTAAGGAGCATTGATTGTGGCTAATCCAAGGCTCGCGAGTTTTAACCCTTGGCCTAATAATCGACGACGATCAGAATTGAAATTTTCCATTTGTGCTCCATTTCAGTGGGGTGATCAAGTACTGAGCCTAGTTGGTTTTACTGAGTTTTCCATAACGAAAACGACTTGCCTTGTTATAAACATTCCCTACACTGAGCCCTCACATTTTTGGAATGATGAATGCACACATCACCTAACGACATTGAATCCCTTGCGATCTTGCCAGCATGCAAAGATGAGATCGAAATTTTGTATGAGGATTCGTTCTTTTTGATGATCAATAAACCTTCGGGATTATTGAGTGTGCCGGGGCGCAATCCAGCAAATCAGGATTCAGTGCAAACGCGATTGGCGGCGAGTTACCCGGGTACCGCAATTGTGCATCGTTTGGATTTTGATACCTCGGGGATTATGGTGATTCCCTTAACGAAAACGGCGTTGTCAGATATCAGCAAACAATTTCAGTCGCGAAGCATTCACAAAACTTATACAGCTGTGGTTTCGGGGCTGGTGCAGCCGGATTCGGGCGAAATAGATTTGCCGATTGCTGCGGATGCTGAGAATCGTCCCAAATATAAAATTTGTCAGTTGACCGGAAAAAAATCGCTCACTGAATTTACAGTGCTTGAACGATCAGTTGCCGACAAAACCACACGCTTGTTATTGCATCCTGTCACTGGTCGGTCGCATCAATTAAGGCTGCATTTGCAGGCTATTGGGCATCCCATTTTGGGCGATGTTTTCTATGCGGCAGAAGAAATTCGCGTAATGTCATCGCGGTTGTTGTTGCATGCAACTGAAATAGAATTTACCCATCCTGAAACAAAACGCTCTGTTATATTCACTTCACCTGTTCCATTTTAATCTTCAAGAGGCCTTAGCATGTACTACGATCTAACCATTGTGCAATTCACCAAAATGTTCAGTAATTTACGTGAAATATTAAATAAAGCGGCTGCGCATGCAGAAGCGAAAAAATTTGATGTGAATGTGCTATTGAATTCACGTTTGGCACCCGACCAATTTAATTTTATTCGGCAAATACAAATCACTTGTGATACCGCCAAATTGGGCGTTGCACGCTTAACCGGTAAAACTGACACAGTACCTGTGCATGCCGACACTGAAACCACCTTGGCAGAATTACAGGCACGGATTCAATCAGTGCAGGATTATCTGGCAGGTTTTTCGGCTGCCGATTTTGCCAATGCGGACAGCATCAAGGTGACTAATCCTCGATGGGAGGGTAAACACTTGTTGGGCTACGATTTTTTGATGCATCACGTCATCCCGAATTTCTATTTTCACTTCACAACGGCCTACGCCATATTGCGTCACAACGGTGTGGATCTAGGTAAAAAAGATTATTTGGGGGCTATGCCTTACAAGCAATAAGCGCTGGATTTGTCTTATTTCTCCACTTAACTTGAGACTCATGGCTATTGAACTAGACTCAGGGAGATTCCCATCCCCCTGAGCTCCTATGAATCTACTGATTAAACATAAATTATTGTTGCTGGCTGTTTTGCCTTGTTTGGTGATGTTGTTGGTGTTGTTGGCGATTGTGAACCGACAGATGAATCAGGTGATGGAAGCGGATAGCCAGGTATTGCGAGAGATCCTACTTGATGCTAAAAAAACCGAACTACGACATTCACTGGATATTGCCCAGTCACTGATACAGCCTTTCTATACCTCATCAAGTCCCTCGTCAGAATCCAAAGCGGCCGCTATTCAATTATTACAACAATTGAAATACGGTAAGGATGGCTATTATTTTGGGTACGATGGAAATTCCGTACGCATTTTTTCAGGTAGTGATACTAATAATATCGGTAAAAGTTATGCCGATTATAAAGATGTAAATGGCGTGTTGTTAATTAATGAATTGGTCAAGCGAGGCCGCGAAGGCGGTGGGTTTGTGACTTACCATTTTCCGCGAATCACCGAAAACAATAATGTTGCGTATCCCAAATTAAGTTATGCCATTTGGTTGGAAAAATGGAATTTGATGATTGGCACAGGCTTCTATATTGATGATATTGATCGCAATGTGGAGGAAGCACGAAAAGTTAGTGAAGAACACATCCGCAATATTATTACCATGATTTTTTCTGTCACCTTGATTCTATTTATTGGTGTGATTGCCGTTGCATTGGTCATGGCACAAAAAACGGTGAAACCCATCCATGCGCTAGTAATAAGTTTGCGTGATATTGCCAGTGGTGGTGGAGATTTAACGCGGCGTTTGCAACATGCACACAAAGATGAGCTGGGCGAAGTTACCGATGCATTTAATCAATTCGTCGGTACAATTCATCAATTGGTATCGAATATCAATCAACTCACATCCTCACTGACTAATGTATCGCGATCCGTTTCTTCCAATACCAAAACAACGTTTCATATTTTAGAAAAACAGCGCGAGCAAACTTTACAAATCGCTAGTGCGATCAATGAGATGGCGGCTTCAGCCAATGAAGTGGCGCGTAGCACACAGGAATCGGCAAATGCAGTTAGTACGGCTGAGACAGTAACTCAGGATGCAGAAACAACAGCCAATAAATCGATTCACGCAATTCGCGAACTCACGGAAGAAGTTAAACTGGATGCAGAAGGATTAACACAATTGCAATTGGATGTTGATGGAATTGGTGCAGTGCTGGATGTCATTCGTGGTATTGCTGAACAAACTAATTTGCTCGCATTGAATGCATCTATCGAAGCAGCGCGAGCGGGTGAACAAGGGCGTGGTTTTGCCGTAGTGGCTGATGAAGTGCGCGGTTTAGCGGGACGAACACAAGAATCCACGCGTGAAATTCAGGCGATGATTCAACGATTGCAAACCAGCACTCATGTAACGGCTGAATCCATTAGACGAAGCTTGATTAAAGGTGATGCATCCACGGAATATGTGGGGGCTACTGCAGGTGCGTTAAGCTTAATTGGTGCGCAAGTGGGTAGGATTAGTCAACGTAGTTTACAAATTGCGACTGCAACAGATGAGCAAACACGAGTCATTGAGTCGATCAATCACAATATGCATCAAATAGCGGATGCAACCGAAGCCGCTAATACTAGCGCACAAAAGTCGCAGCAAATGGGTTTGGAATTGGATGAAATTGGTAAGCAGTTGGAATTGTTGGTGAAACAGTTCAGGGTTTAATCCACAATAACAAACCTGAGTGTGAACCTATTTTGTCTTGCCCAATGGTATCCAGTGACTTTTCCATGAATTCCTATCACCAACTTCGTCAGTATTGTATTGCTAACTCCACTCGTGAATTTAATGCACGAGGAAAATCTGTTGTACGTTGTGAATCTTGTCAATTAGCCATTAAAGCTTGCATCTGTGCCTGGCGGCCTCAAACGAATATTTCTTGCGAATTTATTCTCTTGATGCATCGTGAAGAATTATTTAAGCCGACCAATACCGGTCGCTTAATTGCCGATATTTTTCCCCAACAGACCCGCGCCTTTTGTTGGAGCCGAACTCAGCCCGACCCGAATTTGTTATCAATCCTGAATGATCCACGCCGCATTAATCTCATCGTATTTCCAGATGAATCAACCGAGGGTTCAATTTCTCCTTCTGTCACTGTTGATGAGTCATTTGTACATTCGCATTCCGATAAAATCATCACGTGTATTTTGTTGGATGGAACTTGGAAACAAAGTGGCCGCATGTTTCATTTGAGTCGTTGGCTGGATAATATTCCCTGCGTGTCTTTGCCTGATGTGATGACGAAATCTTATGCGGTTCGAAAATCGCATTTGGAACATTATTTATCGACAGCGGAAGCCGCTGCGCTCTGTTTGGATTTAATTGGCGATACGCAATCAGCTAATTTGTTAAGAGACTATTTTGGCATTTTTAATCAGCATTATTTAGCAACCCGCGGCGGATATACCCCAGAAACCACCGAAATCCACCAGCGTTTGTCAGCATTTATGGATGCCAGTGAGATTTTAACGACAGCAAAATAGGACAATATCTCACAAGAAAAAGCGACATTGGCGACTAGGTTTACCGGGGGTGAATTCGCATAATGGCAACACAAGGAGGTAACCGGGAGGTACCGTTGACCAAGCAAGGCCAAAGGAAGCGACTAATAGCAAACGCCAGAACCAAGGAGGTTCTGGCGTTTTTTTATGGGTTGTGCATTTGTGATGCGTATCGCTTTGCTCCACAGCATCCTACACGAATCGCGAATAACCATCGTAGGATGCGTGGAGCGAAGCGATACGCATCAATCTTCAATCGCAAAAAATTGTTTTCGATAATATCCAAAGTTGATGCCTGTGTGGTGTCGCTTATTTAAGTTCACTCCCTTTGGCCTCTTTATCCAAAAATCCTCTCACGGTTGAAATCCAGAATTGTTGGTTTTCATCGAGAGTGTTTTCTTCTGGATATGAAAAAGTGTGTTGCCTGTAGTGCGTGAGTTTTTTTCTGGCGGCGGTGGTTTTGTGTAGGCGCTGATCTTGTTCTTGCGTCACAAAAGGGGGATTAAAAAATACATCCAATACCGGCAATTCTGACGAAGCAAAACTGGCTTCCAATAATTCTTGGGTCAGTGGATATTGAGCTTGAATATTCAACAACACCAAGGCTTGTAAAGGGCCATCTATTGTTTTGGGATCGTTTGGATTAGGTTTAATTTGTGGCAATAAATGTTGTGCGGCGGGATGCAATAAACGATTGTCGGATAAAAAGACCAGATTGAATTTTCCTTGTTGATGTAAATAATCAATCGCCGCTGTAAGGGTTTCGGCTGTAGTGTTTTCTTGCAAACGTTCGGCGGGAATTGCCAGTGCAAATGTTTCCCAGCCAAACAATGGTAAATGTCGGCGCAATAATTCCAGCACCGCAGGCCAGCGTTGCGGTTTTTCGCTGGCGTGAATCATTAACAACACGCCTTTGTTTTCTTTAGATTCAGTGACTTTGTAAAAAGCCAACCATTCTACTTGTGAAGTATCCAACCAAACCCCTTCTCTGTGCTTGGCATCGGCAATGAGCTGAGTTGAGGAGATATCTTTAGCGGCTTGTTTTTTGTCGGGTTCTTGTGGTTTTGTATCTTCAACAGTTGCTTCTTCAGTTTTGGTTTCTGGTGCGGGATCTGTTTGTGCATAGGT
Source organism: Cellvibrio sp. (assembly GCA_016712405.1). GTDB lineage: Bacteria > Pseudomonadota > Gammaproteobacteria > Pseudomonadales > Cellvibrionaceae > Cellvibrio. The sequence continues at coordinate 456,548 of JADJRD010000003.1, forward strand.
GGTTGATAATGTAAGGCTGCAAATGAAGGTAAGGATTAAGAGCTGGATCCCTGCCTTCGCAGGGATGACGAAGAATTTTTCAGGGATGACCAAGAGTTTTTCAGGGATGACGAAGAGTTTCGCGGGGGCGAGAAAAAGGTTGGCAAAAATAGTCAGTTTCGTAGATTGCATAAGTTTGAGTAGAATGAGGCCAATTTGGTTGAGTCGGGTGAGTTATGTCTAAGTGTAAGCAAGAAATCTGGATCGCGCCTTCCATTCTCTCCGCTGATTTAGCGCGCTTGGGCGAAGAGGTAGATGCAGTCCTCGCCGCGGGTGCAGACATCATCCACTTTGATGTGATGGACAATCACTACGTCCCCAACATGACCTTCGGCCCCATGATCTGCAAAGCCCTGCGCGATTACGGCATTAAAGCGCCATTGGATGTGCATTTGATGGTTGAGCCTGTTGATGACCTTATTGTGAAGTTTGCCGATGCTGGCGCCAGCATTATCAGTATTCACCCTGAAGCGACTGGGCACCTCGACCGATCTATACAGCTGATTAAAGACAAAGGTTGTATGGCGGGGGTGGTGCTTAACCCTGCAACACCGCTTGAAACGATTCGTCATGTTATAGGTAAAGTTGATTTGATTCTGCTTATGTCCGTTAACCCCGGTTTTGGTGGTCAGGCATTTATTCCTTATGTGTTGGATAAAGTCCGTGAAGCGCGCCGGATGATCGATGAATCAGGTCGTTCCATTCGATTAGAAATTGATGGCGGCGTTAATCTTTCCAATATCGCTGAAATCGCAGCAGCAGGTGTTGATACATTTGTCGCAGGTTCGGCAATTTTTGGTTCTGATGATTATCAGGCGACGATTAGGGCGATGAAGGAAAAAATTGCGACTGTTTAAATGCCCCGCTAGGCATTCAGAAAATATTTGAGTAAACTCGCAAGACGAATTTCAGGAGCCAACTCCGTGCACAGCTTTCTGCTTTATCCATCAGTATTCAAAGAGTCCGCATTAGTCGCCCGATAGCGTCGCTAGTTTCCTTTTGCCAGGTTTTTCCTGGTGTCTTCTTGCTCTGCTGATTTTTTTGTATGTCTGCAGTTGCTGCTTCCGAAAATAAATCCAAGCCCCGGGTGGCTTTAAAGGTAACAAGATGAATCTCGAACAATTTTCTGCGTTGGCTCGCGAAGGTTACAACCGTATTCCGGTTGTGCGCGAAGTGTTGGCGGATTTGGATACACCACTTTCAACTTATTTCAAACTGGCTGCAGCGCCATATTCTTATTTATTTGAATCAGTACAAGGCGGCGAAAAATGGGGGCGTTACTCCATGATTGGTTTGCCTGCGCGCACATTGTTGCGCGCGCAGGGCGATCAGATTCAAGTGGAGCGTGACGGAAAAGTTGTTGAAACCCATCAAGTTGCCGATGCATTAAGTTTTGTGGAAACTTTTAAGCAGCGTTATCGCGCGCCGGAATTACCTGGGTTGCCGCGTTTTACCGGTGGGCTTGTGGGTTATTTTGCTTACGATTGCGCACGTTATGTTGAGCCGCATTTGCGTGCGAGTCAGCCCAAGGATGTGATTGGTACACCGGATATTTTGCTGACGGTTTCCGATGAAGTATTGGTGTTTGATAATCTCGCCGGAAAAATTATTTTAGTGATTCACGCGAATCCTGAAATTGATGATGCCTTTGCGAAAGCTGTTGCTCGATTGGATGAATTGGAACAAAAATTAAAAACGGAATTACCCAAATCGCCTGCGTTGGATTTATCCAAAGAAGGTAATAGCGAATCGCAATTTGTATCCCACACAGGTGAAGCCAATTTTTATAAAGCGGTAGAAAAAATCAAAGATTACGTTTTGGCGGGCGACACTATGCAAGTGGTGGTTTCGCAACGGTTGTCGATTGATTTTGAACAAGAGCCAATAAATTTGTATCGCGCCTTGCGTCATTTAAATCCATCACCCTATATGTATTTTTTGGATTTGGGTGATCATCATGTTGTCGGTTCCAGCCCGGAAATTTTGGCGCGTTTGGAAGATGGAGAAGTCACTGTTCGTCCGATTGCCGGTACCCGTCGTCGCGGTCACACCAAAGAAGAAGACAAAGCACTTGAAATCGAATTAGTGAATGACCCTAAAGAAATCGCCGAGCATTTAATGTTGATTGATTTGGGGCGCAACGATGTAGGTCGTGTAGCCGAAATAGGTAGCGTTAAACTCACTGACAAAATGGTGGTTGAACGTTACTCGCACGTCATGCATATCACATCAAACGTTACCGGAAAATTAAAATCCGGATTGGATGCTATGGATGTGTTGCGTGCTGCTTTACCGGCGGGGACCTTATCCGGTGCGCCGAAAATTCGTGCGATGGAAATTATCGACGAATTGGAAACCGAAAAACGCGGCATCTATGGTGGTGCTGTAGGTTACATCGCCTGGAACGGCAATATGGATACCGCAATTGCGATTCGCACAGCCGTTATCAAAAACAAAAAATTATATGTACAAGCCGGCGCCGGTGTAGTGGCCGACTCCATCCCTGCACTTGAGTGGAAAGAAACCATGAATAAAGCGCGTGCCATTTTTAAAGCGGTTGACATGGTGAAAGGCGATCTTGTGAACGGAGATACAAAATGATTTTAATGATTGATAACTACGATTCGTTTACTTATAACCTGGTGCAATATTTTGGTGAGTTAGGTGCAGATGTCAAAGTGGTGCGTAATGATGAAATCAGTGTGGATGATATTGTAAAACTGGCACCGGAAAAAATTGTTATTTCCCCCGGACCTTGCACACCGACTGAAGCTGGAATTTCGGTTGAAACAATTAAAACCTTCGCCGGAAAAATTCCGTTGCTCGGTGTTTGTTTGGGGCACCAAAGCATTGGACAGGCATTTGGTGGCAATATTATTCGCGCACCTTTTGTAATGCACGGTAAAACTTCATTGGTTTATCACACTAACAAAGGTGTGTTTTCGGAAATAAAAAATCCGGTGCAAGTGACACGCTATCACTCACTGGTCATTGAGAAAGAAACCATTCCGGATTGCCTTGAAATCACAGCATGGACTCAAAACGAAGACGGCAGCATGGCCGAAATTATGGGTGTGAAACACAAAACACTTGCTGTTGAAGGTGTGCAATTTCACCCGGAATCGATTTTGACCGAGCAAGGGCATGCGATGTTAAAAAACTTTTTGGAAGGAAAATAAACAAGGAGGAAATGAATGAGTCCGACAGTATTTAGAGAAGCAGGATATAGATTCTTCTTTTTTTCGCGTGAAGAAGAAAGAATGCATGTGCATATTGTTTCAGCAGACGGCGAAGCAAAATATTGGTTAAAGCCGGAAATTGAGTTGGCTAACAATTTTCATTTTTCGAGGCGACAACTGAAAGAAATCGAAACTCTTATTGAGGAGCACTATGATGAGCTTATCAGCGCATGGCAACAGCATTTCGGCGGTTGAGGTCACCAATATATCCAGTCATGGTGTTTGGTTATTTGCTCATGGTGAAGAGTTGTTTTTGTCATATGAAAATTTCCCATGGTTTAAGGATCAGCCTGTTCGAGTAATTTTGCATGTTGAAGAACCTTCTTTAGGTCATTACTACTGGCCCGATCTGGATGTTGATTTGTCGATTGACATCATCAAACATCCTGAGCGCTTCCCGCTTAAATCGCGCTAATAGTAAATGCTTGAATTAGGGTTAAAAATCCAGGAATAAAAAATGAATATTAAACAAGCCTTAAATCAACTGGTAAATCGCATCGATCTCTCAACTGACGAGATGATCGCCGTGATGCGTGAAATTATGACCGGGGTGCAACACCAGCGCAGATCGGTGGCTTTTTGGTTGCGCTGCGCATGAAAGGTGAAACCATTGATGAAATTACCGGTGCAGCGACAGTGATGCGTGAATTGGCAACGCCGGTTGTAATTGATTTACCTTATTTAGTGGATACCTGCGGTACTGGTGGTGATGGTGCCAATTTATTTAACGTATCAACTGCAGGTGCATTTGTGGTGGCGTCGGCTGGTGGAAAAGTTGCCAAACACGGCAATCGTTCTATTTCCAGTTCAACAGGCAGTGCTGATGTATTGGAAGCCGCAGGAATTAATTTAAATATTACGCCAGAACAAGTTGCACGTTGTGTAAAAGAAATTGGTGTGGGTTTTATGTTTGCACCGGCGCATCACAGTGCGATGAAACATGCGATTGGTCCACGCAAAGAATTAGCCTTGCGTACAATTTTTAATATGCTCGGCCCTATGACTAATCCGGCGCAAGTCAAACGACAAGTGATTGGCGTATTCAATGGTGAATTGTGCAAACCCATGGCTGAAGTGTTAAAACGATTAGGCAGTGAACATGTGATGGTTGTCCACGCCAAAGATGGTTTGGATGAAATCAGCTTGGCGACTGAAACCCGTGTTGCAGAATTAAAAAATGGTCAAGTGACCGAATATTTTTTAAAACCGGAAGACTTTGCAATTGATTCAAAAAGTTTGATTGGTTTGACAGTCACCAGCGCGCAAGAATCCTTAACTTTGATTAAAGACGCTTTGGGTAAACGTACTACCGATGCTGGAAAAAAAGCGGCGGATATTATTGCGTTAAACGCAGGTGCTGCCATTTATGTCAGCGGTGTTGCCAGCACCATGAAAGATGGTGTCGAAATGGCTCGTGATGCGATTGCCAGTGGTTTGGCTGGTGAAAAAATTAATGAATTGGCGGCGTTTACCAATTACGTCGAATAAATATGTACGGAAAATTTTATGTCTGATACACCCACAATCCTAAAAAAAATTATTGATCGTAAATGGCAAGAAATTGCTGAGCGAAAAAAAACTGTGTCTTTGTCGGATGTAAAAGCTCGCGCAGCTGAGCAACCAGACGCTCGTGGATTCGTTAAATCCATCGAAAATAAAATCGCACAAGGCAAAGCGGGTGTGATTGCTGAAATTAAAAAAGCATCACCCAGTAAAGGTGTGATTCGCGAAAATTTTAACCCTGCAGAAATTGCCGTCTCTTATGAAAAAGGCGGTGCGGCTTGTTTGTCGGTCTTAACTGACGTGGATTTTTTTCAGGGTGCAGATACCTATTTGCAACAAGCTCGTGCAGCAGTGAGTTTGCCGGTTATTCGCAAAGATTTTCTGGTCGACGAATATCATATCTATGAAGCCCGCGCTTTGGGTGCCGACTGTGTTTTATTAATTGTCGCAGCACTGGAAAAATCAAAACTCAACGAATTAAATCAACTCGCACAAGAAATTGGTTTGGATGTATTAGTTGAAGTTCATGATCAAGCTGAGTTGGATATTGCGTTGGAGTTGCCTAACAAATTAATCGGTATCAACAACCGTAATTTGCATACATTCGATGTAACGCTCGATACCACTTACAATTTGCTCCAACAAATCGGTAAAGACAGGATAGTTGTTACAGAAAGTGGAATTCTTTCGCCAGAAGATGTGAAAGCCATGCAAGCAAAAAATGTGAATGCATTTTTAGTGGGCGAGGCTTTTATGCGAGCCGATGAGCCGGGTGTTGCTTTGGCGGAGTTTTTCACATAATTAAATATTTAATAAATTGGTTTGGTGTAGGGGCAGGTCCCCGTGCCTGCCCGGGCGGCCACAGGGGGCCGCCCCTACAAATTTAATGTCCGATTTCAAAAAAACAAACCCGCAATTAAGCGGGTTTTATTTTACACATCTGAAAGATTTATCGCGTTCCGAAAACCACCATGGTTTTGCCTTTGACTTGTACTAATCCCTGATCTTCTAACGTTTTCAAAACACGCCCCACCATTTCACGTGAACAGCCAACAATCCGGCCGATTTCCTGGCGGGTGATTTTAATTTGCATGCCGTCTGGGTGTGTCATGGCATCGGGTTCTTTGCAAAGCTCGAGTAAGGTACGCGCAACGCGGCCAGTCACATCCAAAAAGGCGAGGTCGCCGACTTTGCGAGTGGTCGCTCTCAAACGACGAGCCATTTGGCTGCCAAGTGCGAATAAAAATTCGGGGTGATCTTCAGAAATTTCCTGAAATTTGGCGTAACTGATTTCAGCGACTTCGCATTCGGATTTGGCTCTTACCCAGGCGCTGCGTGAATCGCTGTGATCGAAAAGCCCCATTTCACCGAAGAAGTCACCATCATTCAGGTAGGCGACAATCATTTCGTGTCCTTCGTCGTCTTCAATCAGTACGGTAACAGAACCTTTGACTATGTAATAAAGGGAGTCGCTTTTATCGCCAGCATAGATGATGGTGCTTTTGGCTGGGTAGCGGCGGCGATGACAATGAATGAGAAACTCATCCACGTTCTTAATATGAGGTGTCAGGGAGACAGCAACCAAGATTCAACTCCTGTTTTTTATTAAAAATCAGTTGATTGTAGTTTTGTCGATTATGACAACGCAATCACAATTGTAAAAGTAATCGACGCAAGTGCGCCACGATTTTGTGACGCAGTTATATGCTCTGACTTCAAACTTGTCTACAGCTAATCTGAAAAATGCCTAAAAACCGTTAATTTTTGCGAGGTTTCTGCTTTATTTGACGGCTATGTTACTCTGCGCGGCCGGATTAAACCGAATATTTTCAAGCGAGGTCTCTATGCAAGCAGTCGTAAAGTGGGTTGATGGCGCACAGTTTTTGGCCGAGTCAGGTAGTGGTCATGCTGTCTTGATGGATGGGCCGCCGGATCATGGTGGTCGTAACACTGGTCCACGTCCAATGGAAATGTTGTTGTTAGGTTTGGGTGGCTGTTCGGCATTTGACGTGGTCAGTATCTTGCAAAAATCCCGTCAACAAGTCACTGATTGCCGCTGCGAACTCGACGCTGAGCGCGCTGAGGGTGTCCCTTCTCCTTTTACCAAAATTCATTTGAAATTTATTGTGACTGGAAAAGAGTTAAAGGATGCTCAAGTCAAAAGAGCCGTTGAGCTCTCCGCGACAAAATATTGCTCAGCTTCAATTATGTTGGAAGCGGGTGGTGTCGAGATTACGCATTCGTATGAAGTGGTCAGCGAATAGTTCAAATGTGATAACTGGTTTTGGTCATAGCCCTTGATGCGAGTGACATCAAGGTCTTGACGGGTGCAGGGAAGCGATAGCCGCCTGCATCCAACGCCGTTTGTGCATGTTTGGCTTCATCTTCCAACATTTGAGTGACTACCGCGCGGCTTTGTTGATCATCTGCAGGTAATTTTTGCAGATGCTCTTCCAAATGTTTGCAGACTTGATCTTCAGTTGCCGCAACAAATCCCAAACTCATTTTGTCGCTGATTAAACCTGCACCTGCACCTATGGCAAATGACATTCCATACCAGAGCGGATTCAACAGACTGGTGTGGCTGTTGAGCTGATCGAGTCGGTCCTGACACCAGACTAAATGATCAATTTCCTCTTCTGCTGCTTTTTCCATTTCGAGTCGGATCTGGGGAAGTTTGGCGGTAAGCGCTTGACCTTGATAGAGTGCTTGCGCGCAAACTTCGCCAGTGTGGTTGACACGCATAAGTGCTGCAGAGAGTTTTCTGTCGGCATCTGATAATTCGGTGGCCTGAGTTTGCATTGCAGGCGAAGGTCGCTCACAACTTCTGTCATTGCCCGCAACTAATGTGCGCAGAGCTTGATCTGCCTGAATGATAAATTGATCAATCAAATTCAACGCTTTGGGGTTCATAATCAGCCTGTAGGATTTGTTGTACGCTCTTGCCATTTAACCAAAGTTTTTCTGTTTCACCAATGCTAATTTGACTTGAGCTTCATCAGTCAACTTTAACCTTCTTTGCTTGTACACCAGTCTAGGGAAATATATAGTCGGCTGTTCTATAAGAAACATAATCCCATCAACCTTAATCAGGGGAATAATAAAAATGAATGTCATGAAATCGCGCAATGCTTTTTGGATTTTTGCCCTGGTCACTGTTTTTAGTGGGCAATCTCTGGCAGATAAATCACTGCCCCTCTACCAAGATACACAACAAACCTTCGAAGCGCGTGCTGCTGATTTGGTTTCGCGTATGACGCTCGAAGAAAAAGTATCGCAAATGCAAAACGATTCACCGGCAATTCCGCGCTTGGGTATTCCCAAATATGAATGGTGGAATGAAGCCTTGCATGGTGTAGCTCGTGCAGGATCTGCGACTGTATTTCCGCAAGCGATTGGATTGGCGGCAAGTTTTGATCCGGAAATGATGTTGGATATTTCAACGGTAATCAGCGATGAAGGTCGCGCGAAATATCACGAATTTTCCAAACGCGATCAACGTAATCGTTATCAGGGATTAACTTTCTGGTCATCCAATGTCAATATTTTTCGCGACCCACGTTGGGGGCGCGGACAAGAAACTTATGGTGAAGATCCATTTTTGACTGCGCAAATGGGTGTAGCTTTTGTAAAAGGTTTGCAGGGTGATGACAACTCCCAATATCGCAAAACCGATGCCACCGCCAAACATTATGCGGTGCACAGCGGCCCCGAACATAACCGCCATGAATTTGATGCGCGCCCAACTGAACGTGATTTATATGAAACTTATTTGCCCGCATTTCAGGCTTTGGTACAGGATGCCAATGTTGCCTCGGTAATGGGTGCTTACAATCGCGTCAATGGTGAATCGGCTTCAGCCAGCCAGCGGTTATTGTTAGATATTTTACGCAAAGATTGGGGCTTTAAAGGTTATGTAGTGTCGGATTGTGATTCGATTGAAGATATTTTTCTTTATCACAAAATTGTGAAAACGCCTGAAGAAGCCGCAGCCCTTGGGGTGAAAAAAGGATTAGAGTTGAATTGTGGAAAAACCTATGGTGCATTGACCAAAGCTGTTAAGCAAAATTTAATTACCGAAGCAGAATTGGATGATGCTCTACACAGATTATTTTATACGCGTTTCCGTTTGGGAATGTTTGATCCTGATTCGCAAGTCAACTGGGCGCAAATTCCTTATTCCATTAATCAATCCAAAGCACACGATGAATTGGCTCGCAAAGCAGCACAGCGATCTTTGGTTTTGTTAAAAAATGAGAAAGCTAAAAACAATAAATCAAAAAGTAAAAGATTATTACCGCTGAAAAAATGTTAAATCTATTGCAGTGATTGGGCCAACGGCTGACGAAATCATGTCGTTACTAGGCAATTACTACGGAACCCCTGCGCAACCTGTCACGATTTTAAATGGCATTCGTGCTGCGGTTGCTTCCACTACACAAGTGCATTATTCGCGTGGTGTTGATTTGGTGGAAGGGCGAGAAGAACCACGTGCAGCGCCTATTATTGAATCAACCTATTTGCGCCCTGATGCAAACTCAACAGAGCAAGGTTTAAAGGGTGAATATTTTCGTGGAGTTGATTTTGCGGGTTCGCCCGTTTTAACTCGCGTAGATTCCAACATTTCATTTCGCTGGGACAGAGGTGCCCCCACAGATTCTATGGTGGCGCGTGGCGAGCTGAAAAAAGATGAAGCTTTACCCAGTGATGTTTACAGCGTGCGCTGGACAGGAAAATTACTTCCGCCTGTCACCGGTGAATATGAATTAAATATCAGTGCTAATGATGGTGTGCGTTTATTTATTGAGAACAAAAAAGTGTTGGATGCTTGGGTGTTAGCAGAACGTTTACGCAGCCAATCCATACACATGCACTTGGAAGCAGGAAAGTCTTACGATATTCGGCTTGAATATTTTGAAGATATTCGCGATGCAGAGGTGCGTTTGGCTTGGCGCATGCCTGGTGCCAAATCCCCTTACGATGAAGCGATGGATGCAGCCAATAAATCCGAGGTGATTATTTTTGTTGGTGGTTTAACGGGTGATGTTGAAGGCGAAGAAATGAAAGTGAATTATCCCGGCTTTATGGGCGGTGACAGAACCGATCTTCGTTTGCCAAAACCCCAACAGGATTTATTGCAAGATTTAGTCTCAACAGGTAAACCTGTGGTTTTGATATTAACCGGTGGTGCATCACTGGCTGTTGATTGGGCCAACAAACATGTGCCTGCTATTTTAATGGCTTGGTATCCAGGTCAGCGCGGCGGTAATGCTGTGGCAGATGTGTTGTTTGGTGATGTGAGTCCTTCAGGTCGTTTACCTGTTACTTTCTACAAAGCCGATGCAAAATTGCCGCATTTTGAAGATTATTCAATGCAGGGTCGTACCTACCGTTATTATCAAGACGAACCTTTATATCCCTTTGGTCATGGTTTGTCTTATACGGAATTTACCTACAAACAATTGCAATTGGATAAAAAACGTTTGCAAGAAGATGACAAGCTATCTATCAGTCTTGATGTAAAAAATACTGGCAAAATGACAGCTAATGAAGTGGTACAAGTTTATGTTCGTCCTTTGCAGAAAGATCCTATGGCTTCGATTAAAAATTTGCGTGCGTTCAAATCAGTTGCGCTGCTACCGGGAGAAAGCAAAACCTTGAATTTTGAATTGATGGCTAATTGCGATTTTACTTACTATGATGAACAGAAAAAATCCTACCAAGTAAAACCGGGTGAGTATGAAATTCAGGTGGGTGCTTCAAGCAGTGATATTCGCTTGAGGAAGAAAGTGATGGTTGATTAAAACACCCTCTCCCTAACCCTCTCCCATCAAGGGAGAGGGGACAGATTTGAGTTCTATAAAAATATTTTTGTAATTTTACAAATCGTTAATTGCAAAAAATCTTGTACAGAACCCATTCCCCTCTCCCCTTGTGGAAGAGGGGCAGGGGAGAGGGGGAAGATGGATTACAAATTTAATACATTCAGGAAAAATAAATAAACATGCAAGACGTAAATGAAATAAAACATTTGGTTGATACCCGTATTCCCTTATTGGTGATTGAAACCTACGAAGAAAAAAAAGCGCTGGATGTATTGCACAAAGTGGCAGATCAGCAAGGCAAAGATTTATACCGTTGGTCGATTACTGAAGGCTTGGTCAAACCTAATCAAGGATTGCAGTTATTACCAAAGGAATCATCATTGATGGAGCCTGAAGCCGTATTGCCTGAAAATATGCTGCGACAAATAAAGCAAATGCATAAACCGGCGATTTTTGCTCTCTGCGATTTTCATTCTTTTTTAGTTGATCAGCCTCGCGTCATTCGTTTATTAAAAGATATAGCGCTCAATCACTTTAATGTTCCGCATACTTTGGTGTTTTTAAGTTATCAACTGGATCTGCCGGCTGAGTTGGCACGCTACAGCGCAACCTACAGTTTGGCATTGCCGGGTGATGAGTTGATTATGGAAATTGTGCGTGATGAGGCCAAGCAGTGGTCGGATCGGCATCATAATACTCGCGTGAAAACCGACAATATTACTCTAAAAAAATTAGTGAATAATTTACAAGGACTTTGTGTTAGTGATATTCGACGTTTGGTGCGTCATGCAATTTGGGATGATGGTGAATTAACTGAAGCTGATTTGCCGCGTATCAACAAAACCAAATTTGCTTTGTTGGATATGGAAGGTGTAATCCAATTTGAACAGCAAACAGAAAGTTTTGCTGATGTTGGTGGGTTGGTGAATTTAAAAGCTTGGTTGACTACTCGGCATGATGCTTTCAGCAGCGAAGAATCTAAATTAGATAGACCAAAAGGTATTTTGTTGTTAGGTGTTCAAGGTGGTGGTAAAAGTCTTGCCGCAAAAGCGGTTGCTGGTTTATGGGGTTTGCCTTTAATGCGTATGGATATGGGCGCTCTGTACAACAAATTTCATGGTGAAACAGAACGCAATTTGCGCGAAGCTTTGAAATTAGCTGATGCCATGTCACCTTGTGTATTGTGGTTGGATGAAATTGAAAAAGGCATGGCGCAGGATGGCAATGACAATGGAGTGTCCCAACGTTTGCTGGGTACTTTGTTAACCTGGATGGCGGAACGCAAAACCCGCGTGTTTATTGTCGCAACCAGTAATGACATTTCACGTTTGCCGCCCGAATTAATTCGCAAAGGACGATTAGACGAAATCTTTTTTGTGGATTTGCCGGATGCAGCAATTCGTTCAGATATTTTTGCGATTCATTTGCGCAAGCGCCATTGTGTGGTTGACCAATTTAACTTGACTGAATTGGCGGCAGCCAGTGATGGCTTCTCGGGTTCGGAAATTGAACAGGCAATAGTCAGTGCTTTGTATTCTGCATCAGCGGCGGATAAGCCTCTGGATATGCCTTGTTTAATGGCCGAATTGGCAGGCACCAGCCCCTTGTCGGTAGTCATGGCAGAACAAATTGCCCGTCTACGATTGTGGGCAGCTGAAAGAACAGTACCAGCTTGATGAAGATTATTAACGGATGGTTAGATCAAGCGATTCAATGCAAATCGCCCAATTTTAATCAGCGCCCACAAAATGACATCAGTTTGTTGGTGATACACAACATCAGTTTGCCTCCCGGTGAATTTGGCGGTGGAAATATCCAGTCATTTTTTCAAAATCAGTTGAATCCAACACTGCACCCTTATTTTCAGACTATCAGCGATTTACAGGTGTCATCACACTTATTGATCGACCGGCAGGGTGTGATGACTCAATTTGTGAGCTTGCATGATCGAGCTTGGCATGCGGGTCAATCGAGTTTTCAAGGCGTTGAAAATTGTAATGACTACAGTATTGGTATTGAGCTGGAAGGAACGGATGATTTGGCTTATAGCGAAGATCAGTATCAATCACTGGCGAAAGTCACTCGCCAGTTACTAGCAAACTATCCTAAACTAACGGCTGATCGTATTACTGGGCACGACCAGATAGCCCCGGGTCGTAAAACAGATCCAGGTTCAGCCTTTGATTGGGTTTATTTTCGTTCGCTGATTAAGGAATCAGATTCATGATATTTCTTAGTTTGATTGTTGCATTGGGTATTATTTATTGGGCGGGATCCATCAGTTTTTTACACAGAGATAATTGGTTTCATCTGTTGGTGGCAAGAGTTCAACAAATTCCTGGCTTGGCATCCAATGCTCTAGCGAGTATGGCTTTATCCTTGTTTATTCCCTTCTTCGGATTGGCAATTCTGGTCGTTACAATTGTTAAATTGTTTGGCTACGAATTTCTGTTTTTGATTAATGTTCCCATACTTTTGTATTGCATAGGTCGCAGTGATTTTGTAGCTGAAGTTCAAGCCTATATCGATATAGTGCAACGAGGTGATACGGTCGCAGCAGCACGTTGGGTCGATGAGATGCGTGGTAATGCCGATCACGATATAGACAGCGCTGATGTCAGCGATTGGCGTGGTTTGCACACAGAGGCATTAAAAGTCATTGCCTATCGAGGTTTTGAGCGCACATTCGCTGTTCTTTTCTGGTTTTTGATCGCCGGGGCTTTAGGTGCATTGTTATATCGATTGAGTGTTCTTTATCGGGATATTAATGAATCCAATTCAGAGCAAACTCTCGTGGCGTCTCGTTGGTTGTGGTTATTGGAATTGCCGTCAGTGCGATTGATGGGTGTGACCTGGGCTCTGGTAGGAAATTTCGACACAACACCTCTGCGTGAAAATGTATTGGATATGGAAAAGTCCTCAATGGATGTGCTCAATGCTTGTTTACGCGGTGCCTTGGGTGCGAGTGTCGAGGCCAGTATCAAGTCGTCGCCTGCTGCAAAAAATGAATTAAGCGGTGAACAAGCAATCAGTGAAGACAGTGCAGATGTGATAGAAGATTTAACCGGTACTGTTATCACAACCCAAATTGAGCCGGCTTATTCTTTTGCTCTGGTGAAGTCCAGCATGCCATTACATACCCGTTCATTGTTGTTCTGGGTTTGCGCAATTGCGTTTGCCACTTTATTTATTGTGTGAAGTTCTAGATTTTTTTGATTAACTGAGAAATTGTTTGAGGTTTTGTTATGCCATCGTTTGATGTGGTTTCGGAAGTCGATAAACACGAATTAACTAATGCGATAGATCATGCACAGCGATTAATCACCAATCGTTTCGACTTTAAAGGTGTTGATGCCAAGTTTGAACGCAAAGAATTTGAAATCACCATGACTGCCGATGTGGATATGCAATTGGATCAAATGTTGGACCTGTTAAGACCGGCAATGGCAAAAAATGGAATTGATGTGAGCTGTTTAGAAATAGGCCCAGTAAAAAGTGCAGGCAAACAAGTAAAACGTGAAGTTAAAGTTCGCACTGGGATTGATAAAGAACTGGCGAAAAAAATTGTTGCTTTAGTAAAAGATAAAAAATTGAAAGTGCAAGCCAGTATTCAAGGTGAGCAAGTACGTGTTACTGGTAAAAAGCGAGATGATTTGCAGGAGTGCATAGCGGCATTACGTGCGGCTGAATTGGGTATGCCGATGCAGTTTAATAATTTTAGAGATTGAGCTTCCCCCTCTCCCCCCGCCCTCTCGACAACGACTCCATGGTTGTTCTACCTTCTACATCCATGTAGTCGTCCCACAAGGGGAGAGGGAGCCGACTTCCCTCTCTAGGCTGTTATGAAGCGCAGTCTGTCCTCTCTCCCCTTGTGGGAGAGGGTTAGGGAGAGGGGGGGATGTTCACTAACCCGAGAACATTTCATCATTGAAAATAAATCCCTTCACCTACTTTGATCACCCAATCTATCGACTGTTTGTCGTGTTATTTCTCGGCTTTGCATCGGGGATTCCCTTAGCACTAACCGCTGGCGCTATGCAGGCGTGGCTAACTATGGAGGGGATGGATTTAACCACAATAGGTTTTATTGGTTTAGTGGCATTGCCCTATACATTTAAATTTTTGTGGGCACCTTTAATGGATAGATTCGAACCGCGACTGCTTGGTCGTCGTCGTGGTTGGATTGTCTTGGTGCAGTTTGTGATTGCCGCCGGTTTGTTTTTTTTATCCAAAACATCTCCCACTCATTCAACGCAAATTTTTGGCGCTATTGCATTAGTGGTTGCTTTTTCATCTGCATCTCTTGATGTTGTGATTGATGCTTATCGTGCTGATTTATTGCCGCCCAATGAACGAGGTTTAGGTTCGTCATTTACCGTATTGGGCTATCGTGTTGCTATTGTCATTTCGGGTGGAATTACGTTTATCTGGGCGCAACAGTTAGGGAGTTGGCCACAGGTCTATATGATCATGGCATCCGTAATGGTAACCACAGCGGTTCTGAGTAGTTTTTTGTTGCCTAAAATTCACGCCGATTTTAAACCTTTGAATTCTGATCCAAAACGCGAACTAGTGGGCTTCTTTATGTTGTTACTAGGCGTCGCTGTGGGTTTTTACTCCAGTGAAATTTTGTTGACTGCATTGAGTATTGATTCTGAAAGCACTAACAATTGGGAGCGATTATTTTTTGTTTTAACGCAAGTGACTTGCGCCTTGGGTTTAGGTTTGTGGCTCGCACGAAAATCGGGGTTTGCTACTTTAAACTCTTCCTTGGAAACATTTTTTAATGAAAAGAGTGCAGTGATTTTTCTGCTACTGATCGTGTTGTACAAAATTGGGGATGCATTTGCTATGAGCCTTACTACTGCGTTTTTGATGCGTGGTATGGGGTTTGAAGCGATTGAAGTGGGAATCGCGAGTAAAACCATTGGCTTGCTGGCAACGATTGTGGGTGCCATGTTGGGCGGTTTTATCATGATGTATGTTCGCTTATCATCGGCTCTTTTTATTTTTGGCGTTCTACAGTTAGTGTCCAATTTAGGCTATTACCTTTTAGCAGAATCAGGAAAAGGCGCTTGGGGCACAGTCGAAATTCCTGCATTCAATTTAGTAATCGCCAAATTGACGGACCCTACCAATATGGATTTGCTTTTGCTCTCGGTGATGGGCACAGAAAACTTGAGTGGAGGAATGGGCACGGCTGCGTTGTTAGCATTATTGATGGGATTGTGTAATAAAAAATTTAGCGCAACTCACTTTGCACTTTTATCTGCAATTGCGTCTATTGGGCGAGTATTTGTAGGGCCATTTAGTGGTGTTATGGCGGAACAAATGGGCTGGCCCGGATTCTTTTTATCTTCATTGGTGATTGCCGTTCCGGGCGTATGGTTGGTGTTTGTTATGCGCAAAAAAATCGATTTGGTTATTTATTCTTCTCAAAAATAGCGGCTAATAATTCTATGCGTCTTCTTATAGTTCCTCTTTTTATCATTCTCGAAATATATACCTTCGTCCAGGTCAGTAATTGGCTGGGGTTTTTGTGGGCATTGTTGGGGATTTTTTTAGGATTTGTGGTGGGACTGAATTATTTGCGTTTTATCGGTGGTCACAGTGTTCGTCAAACCATGATGTCAATTGCGCAAGGTCAGGCGGCACCGGGGCAAATGGGTTCGATTATCTTCGGTATGGTCGCAGCTATTTTGTTTATGGCGCCGGGTTTTGTGTCAGATCTGATTGCGGTGTTGTTGATCCTGCCTCCGAGTCGTTATCTATTAGGTTTGCTTTTGAAGAAACGTCTTTTTACTGCAGGTACGGCCCAATTCAACTTCCGACAATCCCCGTTCCATCAAAACGCCCCTTTTCAGGATGACCGATTTAATCAGGGAAATACCTTTGAAGGTGAGGCGACGCCCGTAGAGCCGGATGCGCCGAAGATTGAGAAAGATAAATAATGGCTTTTGCCCTTGAAATCCCAAACCCCGCCCCCAAATAGCCAGCACCTGTGAGTAAAGACAGTCTTTATTCCTGGTGATGGGATCCTCGAACAATAGTTGCTGGCTGTAATCTCATTTACTGATAGTCACTTGAAATTCCGAAGCTTGTCACCATCTGTGTAATCACGTCGGAGCCCTGCTCCTCGTTTCAATAAACTTGCTTGTTAGGAGGCTTGTGTCCATGAAAATTCGTCCGTTACATGATCGTGTTGTGGTTCGCCGCAAAGAAGAAGAAAGCAAAACTGCTGGTGGGATCATCCTGTCCGGCTCTGCCAAAGAAAAGCCAAACCAAGGTGAAGTTGTTGCTGTAGGTAATGGTCGTGTATTGACCAGCGGTGAGTTGCGTCCTTTGGATGTGAAAGTCGGCGACACAGTGGTGTTTGGTAAATATGCCGGTAGCGACACCATCACTATCGAAGGTGAAGAATTGGTGATTCTTAACGAATCCGACATCAAAGCCGTTTTGGAAAAATAATTTCCGCTTGCTTTGAATATTCAGTCTTAACGAATTAATTGGAAGGTAAAAAATTATGGCATCTAAAGAAGTTAAATTTGGCGATAGCGCTCGTCAACGTATGTTGGCCGGTGTAAATATTTTGGCTGACGCAGTAAAAGCCACATTAGGCCCAAAAGGCCGTAACGTAGTATTAGAGAAATCTTTCGGCGCTCCCACCATCACTAAAGACGGTGTATCAGTTGCCAAAGAAATTAGCTTGAAAGATAAGTTCGAAAACATGGGCGCGCAAATGGTAAAAGAAGTTGCGTCCAAAGCGTCTGACGATGCAGGTGACGGTACTACAACTGCAACCGTATTGGCGCAATCAATCGTTAACGAAGGTTTGAAATCAGTTGCTGCGGGCATGAACCCAATGGATCTGAAGCGTGGTATCGACAAAGCGATTATCGCGGCTGTTGCGCACGTTAAATCCATTGCACAGCCTTGTGTTGACAGCAAATCCATTTCCCAAGTAGGTAGCATTTCTGCAAACAGCGATACCTCTGTTGGTGCGTTGATTGCCGAAGCAATGGACAAAGTTGGTAAAGAAGGTGTGATCACCGTTGAAGAAGGCACCAGCCTTGAAAACGAATTGGATGTTGTAGAAGGTATGCAATTCGACCGCGGTTATTTGTCTCCTTACTTCATCAACAATCAAGAAAACATGAGTGTTGAACACGACAGTCCATTTATTTTGTTGGTTGATAAAAAAATCTCCAACATTCGTGAATTATTGCCAGTTCTAGAAGGCGTTGCCAAATCAGGCAAGCCATTGATTATCGTCGCTGAAGATTTGGAAGGCGAAGCATTGGCTACATTGGTAGTAAACAACATTCGTGGAATCGTAAAAGTGGCTGCTTGTAAAGCGCCAGGTTTCGGTGATCGTCGTAAAGCCATGTTGCAAGATATCGCTGTGTTGACTGGTGCTACCGTAATTTCTGAAGAAGTCGGTTTGGATCTGGAATCAGCCACTTTGGAACATTTGGGTACTGCAAAGCGCGTCACCATGAACAAAGAAAATACCGTGATTGTTGACGGTGCTGGTAAGGCAGACGAAATCAAATCTCGCGTTCAACAAATCCGTATTCAAATCGAAGAAACTACTTCTGACTACGACCGTGAAAAACTGCAAGAGCGCGTAGCCAAATTGGCTGGTGGTGTTGCGGTAATCAAAGTCGGTGCTGCTACTGAAGTTGAAATGAAAGAGAAAAAAGCACGCGTTGAAGATGCTCTGCACGCTACTCGTGCTGCAGTAGAAGAAGGCGTGGTTCCTGGGGGTGGTACTGCATTGATTCGTGCAGTGGCTGCTATCGCAGATCTTAAAGGTGACAACGAAGATCAAAACGCCGGTATCACTATTGCAC
Source organism: Cellvibrio sp. (assembly GCA_016712405.1). Lineage (GTDB taxonomy): Bacteria > Pseudomonadota > Gammaproteobacteria > Pseudomonadales > Cellvibrionaceae > Cellvibrio. The sequence continues at coordinate 475,007 of JADJRD010000003.1, forward strand.
GTCGTGCAATGGAAGCGCCTTTGCGTCAAATCGTAGCAAACGCCGGTGATGAACCTTCAGTCGTTGCTGATAAAGTGAAACAAGGCAAAGGTAACTTCGGTTACAACGCGGCAACCGGTGTATACGGCGACATGCTGGAAATGGGTATTCTCGATCCAGCAAAAGTGACCCGTACTGCATTGCAAGCTGCCGGTTCAATCGCTGGTTTGATGATCACAACTGAAGCTATGGTTGCTGATTTGCCAGAAGATAAACCAGCGGCTGGCCCTGATATGGGTGGCATGGGTGGTATGGGCGGGATGATGTAAAAACCGCAGAAAAAGGGCGCGAACTTCGCGCCCTTTTTTATTTTTATCGGTTAAGATTCGTTTTCGTTTTTTATTCGTATTCTGTTGTTTAAAGATCATTAAAACCTTGGAGAATATTATGGCTTTTGAATTACCAGCCCTGCCTTATGCAAAAGATGCATTGGCACCTCACATTTCCGCTGAAACTTTAGAGTTTCACCACGGTAAACACCACAAAACTTATGTGGATAAATTAAATGGTTTGCTGCCTGGTTCTGCATTCGAAGGCAAAAGCCTTGAAGAAATTATCAAAACCTCCTCTGGTGGTGTGTTTAACAACGCAGCGCAAATTTGGAACCACACTTTCTACTGGCATTGCTTAAGCCCCAATGGTGGCGGTGCAGCAACCGGTGCTGTTGCAGATGCAATCAACAAAGCTTTTGGTTCTTTTGATAAATTCAAAGAAGAATTCACTGCTTCAGCGATTAATAACTTCGGTTCAAGCTGGACCTGGTTGGTGAAAAAAGCGGATGGCTCTGTTGCAATCGTTAATACCAGCAATGCAGCAACACCATTGACTGATGCCAGTGTGACACCAATTCTGACTGTCGATTTGTGGGAACATGCTTACTACATCGATTACCGCAACGCCCGCCCAACTTACATGAATGCTTTCTGGGCATTGGTGAATTGGGAATTTGTGAATGCCAATCTTGCAAAATAAAAAGCTGCAAAATAATTTGTCAGTGATTCGACTTTGAGGCGAATTAATAATTTAAGCCTCACTCTTATTCGAAAATATAATATTTTTTATTTTTGGCGCTTGTTGCAATATGGACATGTTGGGGTTTGCACCCCAACCTACATAGCAATTTACATTGATCAAAAAATGTAAAAAGGGTTACAAATCTATTCGTATGAAGTAACCTCCAATATAAAGATCAGGAGGAAAAACTAATGTTGAATCGTGTGCGTGCATTTTTTCATCTCGAATCTGCCAGTGGCATATTGTTAATTCTTGCTGCTATTTTGGCGCTTATCGCGGCCAACTCATCATTAAAAATTTATTACGATCAATTGCTATCACTCGATGTAGTGGTGGCAATTGGTGCTTTCTCGATTGCCAAACCTTTATTGTTATGGATTAACGATGGTTTGATGGCGCTTTTCTTTTTGATGGTTGGGCTTGAGCTCAAACGCGAAATAATGGTGGGCGAATTAAATCAATTATCCAAAATTGCATTACCTGCGATAGCAGCAGTTGGCGGCATGTTGGCGCCCGCCGTTATTTATGTATGGATCAATCGTCATGATTCATACGCCATTCAAGGTTGGGCTATTCCCACCGCAACCGATATTGCATTTGCATTAGGTGTATTGAGCTTATTGGGTTCGCGAATTCCCGTCAGTTTAAAAATATTTTTGGTGTCGCTTGCAATATTTGATGATATAGGCGCGATTATTATTATCGCTTTGTTTTATACGGCTAATCTGTCTATTACAGCCATTATCAGCGCTGGTATTGGTTTAAGTATTTTATTTTTCATGAATCGACAAGGTGTTGTGAATCGTTCGGCTTATATGTTTATCGGTTTGATGGTCTGGGTTAGTTTGTTGAAGTCGGGTGTTCATGCCACGCTTGCGGGTGTTGCTATTGCCATGATGATTCCTTTTCAAGGGCGCGATAACGAAGGTAATTTACAAACACCTATGCGTGATTTGGAAAAAGATTTACATGTGGCGATTATTTGTGGTGTTGGCTTTACCATGAGTTTGTTTATTGGCTCTCTGGCTTTTGAGCAAACGATTGGAGCGGGATCGACCAATGAGCGATTGGGTATTTTATTGGGTTCAATTTTGTCAGCAACAGTGGGTTATTGTTGGTTGGCATTTGTGGCAAAACCGAAGAAGATGTAGCGTTACAATTCTTCCATACTCCGGTATCAGAATAATACTTTTGCTATTTCCAGCTTGCCATCCCTAACCCGAGCCCGTATCATCTGCGCCCCCAACCGGTCGGAAGTAATTCTGACTACTCCTTGTCTCACTGATTGCTCAGGAGACTTCAACCCGTAAGGAGCTAAAATGCGTCATTACGAAATTGTGTTTCTGGTTCATCCGGACCAAAGCGAACAGGTTCCCGCGATGGTAGAACGTTACAGTTCTGCAATCAAAGCTGACGGCGGTGCTGTACACCGTCTGGAAGACTGGGGCCGTCGTCAATTAGCCTATTCCATCAATAAAGTTCACAAAGCACACTACATTCTGATGAACGTAGAGTGTTCTGATGCTGTATTGGAAGAGCTGACTACTAACTTCCGTTATAACGATGCTGTATTGCGCAGCCTTGTGATTCGTGAAAACGCGGCGATTACTGAAGAGTCTTTCATCATGAAGGCTGAAAAGAAAGTCGCGAACGTAAATCTCGTCCTGCCCGTTCAGAGCGTCGTGATGACGAAGCTGATATGGAAGACCTCTCTGATGAAGACGGTCTTGATGCTGACGAATTCGAAGATCAGGAGGTATAAGTCATGGCACGTTTTTTCCGTCGTCGCAAATTCTGCCGTTTTACCGCTGAAGGCACCAAGCAAATCGATTTCAAAGATATCGAAACGCTGAAAGCCTATATCACTGAAACAGGCAAAATCGTTCCAAGCCGTATCACCGGTACCAAAGCCAAATACCAACGCCAGCTGGCAACAGCTATCAAGCGCGCTCGTTACCTGGCTTTGATTCCTTACACCGATAGCCACGAGTAATAGGGGAAACGAGATGGAAGTTATTCTGCTCGATAAAGTAGGTAAATTAGGCGCTATCGGCGACAAAGTTACCGTTAAATCCGGTTACGGCCGCAACTATTTGTTACCACAAGGTAAAGCTGTTGCCGCAACTGCAAAGAATGTTGCTGAATTCGAAGCGCGTCGCGCTGAGTTGGAAGCTGCTGCCGCATCCAAAATTGCTGATGCTCAAGCGCGTGCTGCAAAATTGGCTGAATTGACTGTCACTATCGCTGCCAATGCGGGTGATGAGGGTCGTCTGTTTGGTTCAATTGGTACTCGTGATATTGCAGAAGCTGTTTCTACAGCAGGCGTAGAGATCACTAAATCTGAAGTTCGTTTGCCGCAAGGTGCTTTGCGTGAGATTGGTCAATACGACATTGATATCCAATTGCATGCTGAAGTTATCCAAGCTGTGAAATTAGTGGTAGTTGCCGAGTAATTCTTCGCTGACAATTGCCACCGAATCGGGCACTATCGACAACAATTTTTGTTGGCATGGTGCCCGATTTTTTTTGTCCCCTAATTGAGATTCTGTTCCTGAATGTCCGATATGACTTTTGAACAAACCTTGGCTCATGAACTTGCTAATGGTCCCAGCATGCCGCATTCGGTTGAGGCCGAACAGTCGGTATTGGGTTCTTTGATGCTGGATAATTCCAAGCTGGATTCCATTTTAGCCATCATCAATGAACGCGATTTTTATCGTCAAGATCACAGAGTTATTTTCCGCATGATGTTGGCCCTGCAAGAAGCCGGGCAACCTCTGGATGTCATCACCCTTTCCGAAGAACTGCACAAACATAATGAATTGGATCGTATTGGCGGTTTGGGCTACTTGGTTGATATGGCCAACAACACGCCCAGCGCCGCCAACATTGCCGCTTATGCGAATATTGTTCGGGAGCGATCAACACTTCGTCAGTTGATTGAAGCAGCGCAAGAGATTAGCAAATCCAGTATGAATCCATCGGGTTTGGATTCAGATGATTTATTGCATCTCGCTGAAAAACGCGTCGCTGAAATTGCGGAAGATAGACCCAAAGAAGGCGGTCTGGTTGGTGTTAACGATTTATTAAAAGCCACAGTTCAACGTATTGATGAATTATTTCGCTCTGGGACTGATATCACTGGAGTTGCATCAGGCTTAACCGATTTGGATCAGCGAACATCCGGTTGGCAGCCAGGTGAACTTATTGTTCTTGCTGCTCGTCCATCAATGGGTAAAACAGCACTGGCGTTAAATTTTGTTGAAACCGCCATGTTCACTCAAGTCAAACCAGTTTTTGTTTTCAGTATGGAAATGCCATCGGCAGCATTAATTATGCGGATGATGTCATCGGTAGGGCGTATCGATCAAACCAAAATGCGCAACGGAAAATTAACTGAAGAGGATTGGCCAAAACTCTCTTCCGCCGTCGCCAAAATGAAAGATAAATTATTATTTATCGACGACACCCCAGGATTAAATCCACAAGAAATGCGCGCTCGTGTAAAACGCATTACACGTGAGCACGGAAATCCAGGGTTGATCATGGTTGACTATTTACAGTTGATGCAGGTCGCTGGAACCAGTGAAGGGCGCACGCAAGAAATTTCTGAAATTTCCCGCTCGTTAAAAGCCATGGCGAAGGAATTTGATTGCCCGGTCATTGCATTATCACAATTAAATCGTGGTGTTGAACAGCGCCCGAATAAACGCCCGATGAACTCAGACCTACGGGAATCCGGCGCAATCGAACAAGACGCCGACGTAATTTTATTTATTTATCGTGACGAGTATTACCACGAAGACAGCCCCGATAAAGGCATAGCTGAATTAATTCTAGGTAAACAACGTAACGGTGAAATTGGAACCTGCCGAGCAGCTTTTATTGGCAAATACACTCGCTTTGATAATTTGGCTCCTGAGTATTTTCAGCAGGATGGGTATTAACCGTTAATGTTAGAGCCCCATGGCAAATATAAATCATTATCGACCACTGTCCCTTTTTTTATCGGCTACCATAATCATCAATTGTTTGTTTCTGTTTATGAATGGTTATGGTGCCGATCTTGGTTATTGGTATGACTGGACCAAGCAACTTGCCGGTCATGGATATAAAAACTTCAATGGAAATTATCCGCCTGTTTATCTTCATTGGATTTACTTAATTGGAAATCTGCTCGACTATTTCAAAATCCCCATCGAAAACTCTGATTTACTAAAATTCTTCTGGGTAACCCCCGTATTTTTTTCTCATTTGCTGTTGGTTGGATTGGTACATAAATTATTAGTGCGGGCAAATGCAAACACAAATTTTCATTTATGTCTAATGTTGTTGGTTGCTTTCAATCCCGCTTTGATAATTAATGGGCCTATTTGGGGGCAAGTAGATTTACTTCCATCCTGCCTTGCGTTGAGTGCAATTTATTTACATTTTTCATCACGTTACGCTTATTTGATGATTCCAATTTTTACATTGGCATTATTAACCAAGTTGCAAATGATTTGCTTTGCACCAGTGGTTGCGATTCTTTTCTTTCAAAAAATTAAACAACATTTAGTTGGTATTCTGTTGGCGCTGTTAATAATTGTATTGGTGTTTTTGCCTTTTTATTGGGTGGACTACCATAAACAAATATTCAAACAGGCCTATTTGGATACATTGGGCCAGTATCCGGTGATTACCATGAACGCCGCGAATATTTGGATATGGTTAATAGGCAATAATGCACCCGACAATATTCAGATTGTTTCTAATTTGCATCCCTGGTTTCCTGAGTCTATATCCAAGGCAAAGTATTTTGGCATGTTCTTGTTTTCATCCCTATGCTTAATGGTTTTTATCGTCGGAATACACCAGTTTAATCTGATCAAAAGAAAAGTTAACGAACAGATTTTGCTAAGTTCGACATACTTCTATGCCATGGTGTGCGCTCTGGCTTTTTTTGCTCTGTTACCGGCAATGCATGAGCGTTATATTTTTCCGGCTGCGGTTGCAGCTTTACTATTTTCGGCATCAAAAACGAAACAGCTTGGTTATCCAGTATTGCTAAGTTTAGTTGCAAGTTTAAATATGCTAATAATTTTGGGGATCAATGGTTCCAATATATGGTTGGGTTTATCTATCCTGGTTACTCTGCTATTGGTTGTTAGTTTTATCGAGTTGTTCACTGGCTCGAAGTTCTATGATCTTATAAATCAATTGATCATGGAGTTATGTTCAAAAAAATATTCATTTCCCTTGATTTTTATTTTGGTATTTTCAATTACCTTGGGATATTTACTGGAGCGCTATTCGCTTCATCAAACAGTGTTGACTAAAGATTACAAGCTTTTGATGGACTATCCCGTGACACTTTCTCGTCAGGAATATGGAAAACACAGATTTAATGCGAGTGTTGATGGAAATGTGCTCACGGTAGGTGATAAGCGTTTCGCTTATGGTATTGGGACTCATGCCGACTCGGAAATTATCTTTGCAATACCACAGGAAGCCAAAGCATTGCATATTCAATATGGATTGGATGATGAAGTGGGTTCGGCTGAGGTGGTGTTTGAGATTTGGGAAGGGGCTCAGTTGCTTTGGCGCAGTGAGGTCATTTATGGTTATGAATCGGTCAAGGCAATTCAGCTTCCTTTAAGTGGTAAAGGAAGTTTAACGTTGAAAGTGGATTCATATGGTTCAAACAGCTGGGATCATGTTGACTGGATTGAGCCTATTCTAATTTTTTAAAGAAAAGCACTCTTGAAAATAATTAAAAATTTGCAATTTTTTAAGTATCTTGTCTCCGGGGGAATATCCTTTCTGCTGGATTTTTTTGCTTTTTATTTTGGGCTTTATGTTTTTGGTTTATCAATTATAAACGCCAATATGTTGGGTATGTTGACAGGTTTCATATCAGGATTTTTTCTCTATCAGTATTGGGCTTTTGCCAATAAAAATTTTGCCTTGCCTGCTTTTTTATATATGACCCTGTTATTTGTGATTAATATTTTTGTGGTGAGCTATTTAATTGATGGCTTGATAAATATATTACAGTTTCGTGCAGAATTGGCCAAAATTATCTTGCAAGTTAGTGTGGTTGTTTGGAATTTTTTTATTTATAAATTTATCATCTTTAGAAAAAAGTGACATGAAAATAATTATTTTATCTCTTATTAAAAAGCATAAGAAATTAATGGCTTCAGCATTATTGATGTTGATTGGTTTTATTGCCTGGGTTCTCATCTCAAACCGATTGGACTATGTTGATCTCAGGTTGGTAACTCCATCAGGAGTTCATCAGACAATTAGATCTCCAGCGTTTATGGAATCAAAAGAGGCTGGTATATATACACTTAAAGGATCTTTTATCAAAAGTTCATTTTTTTATGGGCTGGTTCGAATAATACCGGACGATCAAATATTAACATTGAATGTAAATGGTCGTTCAGTTGATTTGACGTCAATATCTGAGGAACGAAGAAAGGACTACTTTAAGGGATTTGAAATTGATTTAAGTGAATATTTGCATGAGGGTGTCAATCAAATCGAAATTGAATACTATGATCGTGGCGGCCTTATGGGGGTTGTTGTTGAGCCTTTGTTCAGTTCAGAACAAAAATCAATTTTTAATTTGATGGTATTTTTAGTTGTCTTGACGGCGTTCTATTTGTGTCTTCTTTTATTTTCGAAAAGTTTTTTAAGAAGCAAAGCTATTCAAGTATTATTTTTGCTAGCAGTTATCATTCGGTTGGTATATTTTTTTTCCACTCCCCCTGATGTTCGTGATCATGATCTTGGCGATCATTTTGATTATGTCGAATACATGTCGGAACATTGGGCGCCTCCCCCTGTCGAGCGGGCGACGGGGGGGGCGTACTTTCATCCGCCTCTCTATTACTATACGGGTGCCATAGTCTATAGGCTTGCAGGTTTTTATCTTGGTGATAGCCGTTATTCCATTGCGTCTGCGTTACAGTTTTTAAGCTTACTCTATTCATTGGGATTCGTTTACTTTGGGTTGCTGATTCTCAAGGAAATTGTGTACCGTTTTTTTGATGTGGAAGTGGATACCAGAAAGCTGGATAACACATTTTTAAACAAAATATTCTTTGTAGTTGGTCTTATGTTTGTGTGTTGGCCGAGTGCTGTTATTCATTCTGTTCGGATCGGAAATGATTCTTTGTTGTATTTTCTATACGCCGTGTCGCTATTCAAGATTCTTCACTGGTTTTTCTACGACCGTAAGTTGGATTTGCTCTTGGCAAGTATATTTGGTGCTTTAGCGATTCTTGCAAAAGCAAACGGTGAAGTATTAATCGCTGTCATTTTCTTTGTTGGGGTATATAAGTTATGGAAAAGTAGAGATTGGCGTCGGTATTTTAGAATTTCGATTATTCCTGCCATCATATTAATCATTGCATTGGGTATTACTGTTGCGCCTGGCCTAATTCTAAAGCTTCAAGGAAAAAGAGAAAATCTTTATATCGATGATATTAGTGGGCTTTCTCAAGCCAATATAGTTGGCAACACTGCCAGTAATTACTTGTGGTTCGATGTGAAAATTTTTATCACTGAACCTTTTACTTCGCCCTACGATGACCGATATGGTCGTCAGTATTTTTGGAATTATTTGGCTAAAACGGGATTGTTTGGTGAATTTAGTTATCCGAAATTAATTAATATCAATCTTGCTGTCATTTCCAGTTTTTTATTTATTTGTATGGCAATTTATATCTTGGCCGGAATTTATATGATGACTAGAGCTGATATCCGAAAACAAGCAGTTTTGATTTTGTCGGCTTTTTTCTTGGTGGCAGGAGTAACCTATATGAGAATAACATTTCCAGCCAACATCGACTTTCGATATATCCTACCTGTAGTCATCACATTTTGTTGTTTGTTTGCGATCAGCTTGGTTTGCTTCTTAAGAGCAGGATCGAGAAGGATGGTGGCTATTGGAAAATTTCTCTCAATCTCATTCAGTGTTTGTTCGGCGATTTTTATTCTTGCTCTGGCCTTCTAAAATTTTCTCTGTTAATGGGACTGTTGTTAATTTTTGCTTTCAATAGTGCTATTTCTTGCGTCAGGTTTTTGTTATTGTTGGATAACTTTGAAATGACAATCGAGAACTGAACTAGAATGAAAAACTGAGCTAATACAAAAATTAACAGTAAGGCGGATGGTGCGTAATATATCCCTAAAACATTTGCCAGGGATTCTAGAAGCGGTCTGAATAATGACAATATAAGAAATATAATGGAAAATCCTATCCACAGAAGTGAATACTCCTCTTTTATTTTTTTATGTTTGATTAATCGCAGAATAAAAACCAAGACAAGGAGGCTTCCGAAAATCGATAAAATTGTTAATCGGTGATTTGACATTGTTGAAAGAAAGCTATTCATAATATGCCTTTAATATTTTCTGATGTGAGCCATCCACATGGCCAAGCTAACTTTTAGCATGTAATAAATGGGTTTAAGTCCCGATATTGACGATTGGCCATTTTGTCTTTCTTGCATCAGCACTGGAACTTCTTTTATGGTGAAATTATTTTTTCCAAGCAGAATTATTGATTCGGGTTCGGGATAGTCTGTGGGGTAATGTTTGGAAAGAAAGTGGATGGCCTTTTTGTTGTATGCACGAAAGCCTGATGTGCTATCGGAAATGTTTTGTTTGATTAGCAGCTTATTCATCTGTTGAAAAAATAAAATGCCAAAGCGTCGAGTCGCGGTCGATCTGAAATTATCAGTGTTATTGTCTATGAATCTGGAGCCTATGCAGACATCACAGGTTCCATCGATTACTGGTGACAGTATTTTGTCTAACTCTCCTGCTAAATGCTGTCCATCCCCATCAAACTGTACTGCAAAATCATAATCATTTTCGATTGCGAACTTAAAACCAGTTTGGACTGCTCCGCCAATTCCTAAATTATTGGGTAGCTCGATGACATATGCGTTTTCGACAGATGAGGCAATTTGCTGAGTGTTGTCTGTTGACGCATCGTTGATGACGACACAATCCAAAGATCGACGGAAGTTTTTAATCGATAGAATTACATTTTTGATATTGTCTTGCTCATTAAAGGCAGGAATAACAATAATTATTTTGGGCATCTCTAATAGCAATCCATCTTGAGTAACAGGGTTAACGTCGAAGTGTATTATTTCATGGTCGATAGTAGGGGGAGTGCTGGCGGATACTAACACGGGAGAGCCCAATGTACATCCAAACCCCAACCCTGTATTATCGCGCGCCCGACGATATGGCTAGTGATTGGAGGCTGTTATGCAGACGTTTCATCATATTCACTCCTTACGTGAAGCCTTGGCGCAAGAGCGTAAAGCCGGCAAGCGCATAGGTTTTGTTCCCACTATGGGCAACCTGCATGCGGCGCATATTGAGCTGGTCAAAATCGCCCAGCAGAACTGCGATGTAGTCGTGACCAGCATCTTTGTAAATCCCCTGCAATTTGGTCTCAATGAAGACTGGGATAGATACCCCCGCACTTTGGCGGCGGATACTGCCAAATTGGAAGCGGCCAATTGTGATTATCTATTTTGCCCTGATGAAAAAGAAATCTACCCTAATGGCATGGCGGAACAGACACGCGTGATAGTACCGAGTATGACGGATGTCCTCTGTGGTGCCAGTCGCCCCGGACACTTTGAAGGTGTGACCACTGTAGTCACCAAGTTGTTTAATATTGTTCAGCCGGAAGAAGCCGTTTTCGGTTTGAAGGATTTCCAGCAACTGGCGGTCATTCGCCGGATGGTGGAAGACTTGTGTATCCCGATTAAAATTACCGCAGGCGAGATTTTCCGTGAAGCGGATGGTTTGGCGATGAGTTCGCGCAATGGCTTCATCACTCCCGAAGAACGCCCACGAGTGAATGTGCTAAATCGCAGTTTGAATCAAGTGAAAACTGCTATCGAACAGGGTCGTAAAGATTTTTCCAATTTGATGACAGATGCACATCAGCAAATTGAAGCCTCGGGGTTTCGTGTGGATTACCTGAGTGTTTGTAATAGCCGTACGCTGGAATTGGCGGTATATGATGATCGGGAGATTACGATTCTGGGCGCTATGTATACCAAGGGTGCCCGTTTGATTGATAATGTGTCTGTGAATTTGGTTTCTGATGGTTGGGACAAGCAGATTGAGGCGGATCTATCTAATGGAAAATTTGATTCAATGACGGAATCAGCTATTTCCGAATACAAAGCAGGTAAGACTACAAAGCTGTGATTTATTGAGCTCCCGGAGGTTATTGATGTTATCCAACTTTTTAAAAGCCAAGCTTCACATGGCCAAGGTAACCCAAGCGGAGCTTTGGTACGACGGTTCCTGTGCGATTGATGCTGATCTGGTGGCGCTAGCCGGCATGCGTGAATTCGAGCAGATCGATATTTACAACGTCAACAACGGCGAACGTTTTCATACCTACATTATTTTGGCTGAACCTGGTTCAGGCACTATATCTATGAATGGTGCAGCCGCGCGTAAAGTCTCGGTGGGTGATCGTGTGATCATCGCAACTTATGGCCATTTCAATGAAGCCGAGTTGCTCAACCATAAACCCAAATTAGTTTATTTGGATGAGAACAATAAGGTTGAGCGCACGACTAATACTATTCCGATGCAGGTAGCGTGACAGGTTAAAAGAGGAATACCTATATTGATCGGTAGCTTTAGCAGAAAAGGGGAAATGTATATGCACCTACAAACAGCTAAACAAGAAGCAATTGATGTCATTAACCACTTGCCAGATACAGTCAACTTTGAAAAAAGTTGCAGCAGATATAGTGAATAAAACTAATGCAACACTTTCACTACCGCATGATGCGCTTGGTAAAAAAGTTCCCGAGTTGGAATTGGATGATGTGCGTGAAATTCACATTCATGCTTGGCGAGTGATTTATCATTTGCAAGCAAATAATAAATTTGTGCTCACGATATTTCACAAACGCCGTAATTTAAAACCTGATGACATTAAGCTTGACTGATCAATTTGGTCATCAATATTGAATAATTTATTTTGAGATATTTGCACGATACATTTTTGTTTAATTTTAAATCGTCATCCCTGCGAAGGCAGGGATCCAGTCTTTGATTTTATTGATATTTTTTTAACTGCTGGATTCCTGCCTTCGCAGGAATGACGGTAATGTTGATTTGTGCAAAACTCTCATTTTGCAATATAAAATTTTAATGAAAGTTAAATCCTATTTGACTAATTTCAGTTTATTAAAATCAACAATCATCATTAGCGAAAATAGCAACGATTGGTTGACGAAGTATCCTAACTATAAACCTGTTTCGAGTTGCCAGAAACCATGAAATTAGATACCAGTGCTTGGAAAATAAATGATCCTGAGTGGGTCAAACAGCGAGAAGAGAAGTGGCCGATTTTTGAGGAATGGATAAAGCAAAGATATAGTATGATCGAGTATTACAACGATAAAGATCTAACGAGAAATATATCTAATTCCAAAATATTTTACTTGACCGGATTTTTAAATGCTGACATTGAAAAAGGCTCAGATAGAGTAGGTTTTGAAAATAGCTTGGCATTGATACCGAATATACAGTGGAATATTGTTAGGCAAATCCTGAGGTTCTATATGGAGTCTACAAATAGAATTGATTTTAAAGGATGCTTTTTTCCATTTTATCTGGCTGGTAATAAATATTTTGATTTGGTGGAAAAAAAAATAATAGAAAAGGATCTTTTTTTGCAATTATTAAAAGGGGTTTATGGCAATTCTCTGGCTGAAGCGGCGCAGATATTGGAGTTTGAGGTTGAAAAGGTTTGTTATCGAGTAGTGAATGATATGGGGCCTATCATTTTTAATTATTATTTTAATAACCTAAAGACATTAGATTTTCATACGGCAAATCATTTAATTCCCATCTATATCGATGCTCTCAAATTACTTAATGATGAGGATGCGCTAAACTGTGACTTTGTCTTTTCGCAGCATGTAAAGCGTAAAAGAAAATATTATGATGCGGGGTTGGTTACTGATCCTGATAGATTGGCAATTATGAATCGGATGTTGGCAGAAATAAAAAAGGTATGGAACGAATTGAATCCTATTGTACAAGAAAAATTATCGCCTTTAGTTGAGTGATGTGTAAAAGCGATAAATATTTATGATAATTAAAATATCAAGCGTGGCTTTAGGGGCGTGGCATATCAACCATCATCGTGAGCGAAAACAGCAACGATTGGTTGATTAAGTATCCTACCCATAAACCTGTGGCGAGTTGTAAAATACCATGACATTAGATACCAGTGATTGGAAAATAAATGATCCTGAGTGGGTCAAACAACGAGAAGAGAAGTGGCCGATTTTTGAAGAATGGTTATACAGATTGTATAGTTCTTTAGATGGAGCCTTGGTGTCTGAGTCGATGCTTAACGCTAAAATATTTTATGATACTGGAGTTCTTAATAAGGATGTAGAAGGTCTTCCAGGGCGTGTTGGTTTAGAAAGGGTATTTGTTCTCGCTCCGAGTTTAAATAGTAATTATTTTAAAGAACTTAGAAAGTTTTATTATCTGTACGGGAATAGAAAAGATCTCAAGGGTAGCTTTCATCAATATTATCTGGGTTACTCCGAAAATAAAGAGTTAATTGGTAAAGTTTTACCATCTGATTTTATGCTTCAATTATTGCGCAGTGCCTACGGCAATTCTTTAACTGAAGCAGCGAAAATTCTGGAGTTTGATGTTGAAAAAGTTTGTTTGGGGTTGTTTAAGAATTTGAGTGATAAAATTCTATTATATTATGTTTTTGGAAATTCTAGCTTTAACGGTGATGTGGCACGTTTTATGTTGCCATTTTATCTGGAAACTATCACTTGGTTAAAAGATGAGGACGAGCAAGAGTGTGATTTTTATTTTAATACCATGATAGAAATTAAAAAAGAAGAATACGATCTGAATACAGTATCTGATATTAATCGAGTTGAATTTATGAAATATTTTCTAGAAGCCATAGAGAAAAATTTAGTGAATACACGGCCTTGGGTTCAACAGAAGTTATCGCCGTTATTTGATCGAAAATAGTGTTTTGTGATAAGCGAAAATAGTGATGATTGGATAACCAAGCATCCTATCCATAGACCTGTTTCGAGTTGTAAAATACCATGACATTAGATACCAGTGCTTGGAAAATAAATGATCCTGAGTGGGTCAAACAACGAGAAGAGAAGTGGCTGATTTTTGAAGAATGGTTATACAGATTGTATAGTTCTTTAGATGGAGCCTTGGTGTCTGAGTCGATGCGTAACGCTAAGATATTTTATGATACTGGAGTTCTTAATAAGGATGTAGAAGGTCTTCCAGGGCGTGTTGGTTTAGAAAGGGTATTTGTTCTCGCTCCGAGTTTAAATAGTAATTATTTTAAAGAACTTAGAAAGTTTTATTATCTGTACGGGAATAGAAAAGATCTCAAGGGTAGCTTTCATCAATATTATCTGGGTTACTCCGAAAATAAAGAGTTAATTGGTAAAGTTTTACCATCTGATTTTATGCTTCAATTATTGCGCAGTGCCTATGGAAATTCTCTGGCTGAAGCGGCGCAGATATTGGAGTTTGAGGTTGATAAGGTTTGCTTGGGGCTATTTCAGGATTCGGGAAAAAAATTATTTTCGTATTTTACAAAAGGGGATCAAGGTTATCCTGGTGATATGGCTCGTCATATGTTGCCATTTTATATTGAAGCAATGATTAGACTAACTGAAGAAGAAGCTAGAACCTGCGATCCTTATTTTGAGTCTATTGTTAGATTAAAAAAAGAAAAGTATGACAAAGGAGTCGTAAGTGATCCTGATAGATTGGCATTTATGCAAAATTGGCTAGATGGGATGAAAGCAGGGCTGAATGAAATGGCTCCCCACACTCGTGAATCACTCAAATCCCTATTTGAATAATCAAAATAATATTGACAAGCTTGAGAGAATTTTATGTCCAGCCAAACATTCACTTGCAGTGTTAATTCAGGTATTGAAACAGCAGAAAGCTATTTTGTGAAATTGGCTAGTCATTTGGCACAGTTGCCATTACGGTCTGCGCTTAATTCTGTTAATGAATTGTTAGAAGCAAAGTTTGATAGCTTGTCTGCATTGTCGTTACAGATTGAGAAAAATGAACTGCTGGAAGTCAGCGCAGAGTTTGGTAGTGAAGTTCCTGTTGCTTTGATTGAGGCGATAATCGCTCGGTTGGAAAAAATAGAAGGTGTTAAATTCAAAGCGCGTTATTTTGATTCCAGCAGTGGCGGTGTCAGTGTTTGGGGTGACTATGACGATTGGGATATTGAAGGGAAGTTATTTTTCTTAACAGGGAAAATGGATGATAAAGAGTATGTTGAGGAGATGTTGGAAGATATTGGCGAGTTGCAGGAGGCGTTTGATGAAGACACAGAAGTATTAATATTGGGTGAAAAGCCTAATAAAAGAATACTGGATGCAGCCACTAAGCAAGGCGTAATCATCATGACGGAAGACGAGTTTGTTGAATATGTTGCCAGCCAGCCTTGATGAAAGCGGTAGCAGGTTCAAGTTAACCCTTTGTCCGGTTTGTTATTAAGGCCTATTTTTACGTCCAATCCCTTGCCGACCTAACCTGCAGCCGCTAGAGTTGTCGCCTGATTTTTATCAAGAGTTACCCCTGATTTTTCAAAAACCTCTACCTTTCCAAATAACAAAATTAATCACCGAGAGTTTTCTATGTCTGATGTGCATTTATATCCGGTTCCTGCGCAAATTAAATCGGCTGCTCATATTGATCGGGCGCTTTACCAATCTATGTATCAAGAATCAATCCAGTCACCCGAGACTTTTTGGGCTGAACAGGCCAGTAAATTCTTAACCTGGCAAAAACCTTGGTCGAAAGTCGTTGAAAGTGATTTGAAAAAAGGTGAGGTGTCCTGGTTTATTGATGGCAAATTGAATGTGAGTGTGAATTGTATTGATCGTCATTTGCCGGCGCGTGCCAATCAAACGGCGTTGATTTGGGAGGGGGATGATCCTGCGGAAGATCAAAAATTACTTATCAGGAACTGCATGATCAGGTCTGTCGTTTGGCAAATGCGTTGCGTAAACGCGGCGTGAAAAAAGGCGATAGGGTTTGTATCTATATGCCGATGATTCCTGAAGCCAGTTATGCCATGTTGGCTTGTGCGCGCATTGGTGCGGTGCATTCTGTGGTCTTTGGTGGGTTTTCGCCTGAAGCCTTGAAAGATCGAATTCAGGATGCGGATTGTCGTGTTGTGATCACGGCTGATGAAGGCCTGCGTGGTGGCAAACGAGTCCCCCTGAAAAAGAATGCGGATATTGCTTTGGCGCAATGCCCGAATGTTCACACTTGTATTGTGGTTGAACGTACTGGTGGCGATATTGATTGGAATGACCAGCGTGATTTTTGGTACGAAGAATTGGTTAAGCGTCAAGCTAGCCAATGCGAGCCGGAAATAGTGGATGCGGAAGATCCTTTATTTATTCTTTACACCTCAGGGTCAACCGGAAAGCCTAAAGGCGTACTGCACACGACAGCGGGATACTTATTACAAGCGGCAATGACGCACAAATACGTGTTTGATTATCAGGAAGGTGAAGTTTATTGGTGTACCGCAGACGTGGGTTGGGTGACCGGGCACAGTTACATTGTGTACGGCCCGCTGGCGAATGGCGCAACCAGTTTAATGTTTGAAGGTGTACCGACTTACCCTGATGCTTCGCGCTGCTGGAAAGTGATCGACAAACACGGCGTCAATATTTTCTACACCGCGCCAACGGCGATTCGTGCCTTGATGGGGCAGGGCGATGACTTTGTTAAACGTACATCGCGCGACAGTTTACGAATTCTAGGTAGCGTCGGTGAACCCATTAACCCCGAAGCTTGGGAGTGGTATTACAAGGTGGTCGGCAACAGCCGTTGCCCGATTATGGATACCTGGTGGCAAACCGAAACCGGTGCACATATGTTGACACCATTGCCCGGTGCGATTGATTTAAAACCCGGTTCAGCGACTCTGCCGTTCTTTGGTGTACAACACCTATTGGTTGATGCGGAAGGCAAAGAAATAATTGGCGCCGGTGAAGGTAATCTTTGCATTAAAGCAGCATGGCCCAGCCAAATCCGTACAGTTTATGGCGATCATCAGCGTTGTATTGATACTTATTATTCCACTTATCCCGGTTATTACTTTACTGGCGACGGTGCGCGTCGTGATGCCGATGGTTATTACTGGATTACCGGTCGTGTTGATGATGTGCTCAATGTTTCCGGTCACCGCATGGGCACTGCTGAAGTCGAAAGTGCTTTGGTATTGCATGAAAAAGTCACAGAAGCGGCTGTTGTTGGATATCCACACGATATTAAAGGCCAGGGCATTTATGCTTACGTCACGTTGATGTCTGGCGAAGAACCCAGTGATAATTTGAAAAAAGAATTACTTGCACTTTGCGTCAAAGAAATCGGTGCAATCGCCAAGCCGGATATTATCCAGTGGGCGCCAGGATTACCCAAAACCCGTTCTGGCAAAATTATGCGTCGTATTCTGCGCAAAATCGCCGCAAACGAATTGGATTCTTTGGGTGATACATCGACTTTGGCTGACCCCTCGGTGGTCAGCGACTTGATTGCGAATCGGGCGAATCAATAAACTACATTTTTTTACAAAATTAATCTGAATTTTGGCAACTTAAGTATTAATGTCGGTTCAAACTGAGGTTCATTAATCGTTGAGGTGAAGTGATGAAAACGTCAAAGTTAATTGTGATGCTGAGTTTTGTTGTCATTAGTGCATGCTCTTTCACCAAGCAGCACGAGAAAAATCTTGCTGCGGAAGCGGTTCCATTAGGTCTGCAGCAAGTGAACTCTAAACGGTTGGATGCTGTTTATCTGGATAAGAGTGCTATAGCGAATTACAAGCAAGTGATACTTGAGCCATTGGATTTATCGGCAGTTAAAGTCCGTCAACTTAGCCAAACTAATTTGGCTTATGACACACCATGGGAATTAAACGATCAGGATCGAAAATATTATTCAGAGCGCTATCAGGATTCGATGAAAAAAGAATGGCTGGATAAATCAGGACTTTCACAAGTTGATCAAGTGTCCGCAGCAACATTGAAAGTCAAAGCGATTTTGGTGGAGATTTCCCCTTTAGGTAGTAAAGACGATTCAAAAGGTCGCCCGACTATGACTAAAGTGTATAGCGAAGGTATGGGTACTATGACTCTCAAAATTGAAATCGCTGATGCAACTAGCGGAAAAGTTTTAGCATTGATTTCAGATCAGCGTGATTTGGGAAAAATCTGGGAAGAAAATAATCGAGTGACTTTTAACAATAAAGTTCGATTAGTGTTTACTGCTTGGGCAAAAAACTTACAAAAAGAATTGATGTGATGTTTAGGCGATTCAAAAACAAAAAAACCGACTTCAAAAGTCGGTTTTTTGTTTTGCCATTTTGAAAAAATTACTCGTGATTAATCACCATCACGTCAGTATCTACTGCAGCAATCAAACGCTCGGCAGTATTACCGCGACGGGTTTTGGTCATGCCGTTTTGGCCGAGGGTTCCCATAATAATTAAATCAGCGTTGATTTTGGCTGCAAGTACAGATACTACATCTGAGGTGTAGCCATTTTCGACGTGGATTTTTTCGTTTGGCAAACCCGTTTCATTAATAATTTTTGCACGATCTGGATAAGTCATAGAATCCATATAGCCATTGATTACATGCACATCGGCACCGTAAACATCAGCAAAATGTTTGGCTTGGGCAATAATTTTTTTGTTCAGCTCGATTTGCACATCACGTTGTGCTTGAAAGTTTGCCGCCGCTAAAATCACTTTGCGTTGAGCTTTAGCGCCTGGGCGAATCAATACCACTGGGCAGGATGCTGTTTTTAATAAGTCCCATTTGGATTCGGTGAAGCTAAAACGGCTTTGATTGGTTTTGGCATGTACAGGTAAATAAATTAAATCGGACCCCAATCGTTTTGCAGAATCCACTATGGATTTTTGCCATTCACTGGACCATGAGATTTCCATGGTGTAGCTGATGCCAGCACTAGCCAAAGGACTTTTGATGTTTTTTTCAAACCAGGTTAAATCGCGAAATAAACGATCATTGCTTGATCGGGTATCAACTGCATCTCCGTCCACAGCGACGAAGGCGTGTACATGGGGTTTGGTAGTGTGTAATGCAGAGGTGATGATCGCTCGTTCCAATGCAATGTGGTGGTCATCATTGGGATCAACCACAACAAACAGTTTTTCGGGTCTTGACATGGAGCCTCCTTAATACGGGACGTTTAGTGTTATTAAAATCAATTCTAGGTTCGAAAAAGCTGTGGCTAGCATATCAATCCGGCGTGGTGATTGACAGTTGATTTCATTCTTTGTCATCAGGTTGCGGATTCCATCCGCCTAACTCTTTCCATCGATTTACTATCACACAAAATAATTCAGCCGTTTTTTCCGCATCATAAGCCGCAGAATGGGCAGCGCTGTTGCTAAATTCCAGGCCTGCAGCACGACAGGCTTTGGCGAGTACTGTTTGTCCGAAGGCGAGTCCCGCCAAGGTTGCGGTATCAAACACACTAAAGGGATGAAAAGGGCTGCGTTTAATATCACAGCGTTCAACGGCAGCGTTTAAAAAGTTCAAGTCAAAATGAGCGTTATGACCAACGAGTAGCGCACGTGTGCAGCCATGTTCTTTTACCGCACGGCGAACAGCTTGAAGCAAATCAGGTAAGGCGATTAGTTCGGGCTCTGCCATGCGTTCAGAATCATCCAAATCAATGCCGGTAAAGTCGAGTGCGGCCTGTTCAATGTTGGAGCCTTCATAAGGCACTAGATGAAACGCAAAGGTTTCATGTCGGTGCAGCATGCCTTCTTCATCCATGCGCAAGGTGACTGCGGCAATTTCCAATAGAGCATCTGTCTGCGCGTTAAATCCACCGGTTTCAACGTCAATGATGACCGGTAAATAACCACGAAAACGTTGCGCCATGGGCGAACTGGGATCTTTAGGGTGTTCGGGTGGGTTCACACTCATGCCTTAATTTGTTTGAAGGTGGCTTACTCTATTTGCCACTGCAAGGTTTCGCCAGCACGTAAGGGTACTAGCTGAGCATCAGCAAAAGCTAGAGATTCCGGTGCTTGCCAAGGTTTTTTTATCAGGGTGATCTTGTCCTGATTGCGCGGCAAGCCATAAAAGTCGGCGCCAAAATGACTGGCGAAACCTTCCAGTTTGTCCAGCGCATTGGCAGCTTCAAAGGCTTCAGCATAAAGCTCGATGGCAGCATAAGCGGTGTAACTGCCGGCGCAGCCACAGGCGGCTTCTTTTTTATCTTTGCTGTGTGGCGCTGAATCGGTACCCAAAAAGAATTTCGGATTGCCGCTAATGGCGGCTTTAATCAAGGCTTCTTGATGTGTGCTGCGTTTCAGAATCGGCAAGCAGTAATAGTGAGGGCGAATCCCGCCTGCCAACATGTGGTTGCGATTGTAAAGCAGGTGGTGTGCTGTAATGGTGGCCGCAACGTTGGATGAGCTTTCGGCGACGAATTCGGCTGCATCCTGTGTGGTGATATGTTCCAACACCATATTTAGTTCAGGAAATGTTGCGGTCAGCGGTTTCAAGTTGCGGTCGATAAATACCTTCTCGCGATCAAAAATATCAATCGCCGAATCAGTCACTTCACCATGCAACAAAAAGTGCATGCCCTCTTTTTGCATGGCTTCCAATACCGGGTAGATTTTTTTCAGATCCGTCACACCTGAGTCTGAATTGGTGGTTGCACCTGCTGGATATAATTTGCAAGCCACAACACCCGTGGCTTTGGCTTTGGCGATTTCCGCCGGGTCGGTATTGTCAGTGAGATAGAGCACCATCAAAGGTTCAAATGAGTTACCCGCAGGGCGTGCTGCCAGAATACGATTTTTATAGGCCAATGCCTGTTCAGTGTTCATAACCGGCGGAACTAGATTTGGCATCACAATCGCGCGGGCAAACTGTTTGGCGGCGTCGCCAACGGTGCGAGTGAGTGAGGCGCCATCGCGCAGGTGAATATGCCAGTCATCAGGGCGGGTGATAGTGATTTGCTGGGGCATGCTTATCTCGAACATCAGGAATGGATTGGGGTTGCGCATGCTAACAAAGATTTGAAGAATCCAGAATAAACAATTAGTCTTTGCCACCGTAGAGACGCAATATCTTGCGTCTTGATATTTTGGTCAAACCAAAGACGCAAAATGTTGCGTCTCTACGGTTGAATGGATCTACAAAATTGGATAAATAAAAGACGCAAAATATTGCGTCTCTACGTTAAGGATGGTGGAGAATGGACAGGTTTAATGATCGTTATCGTGTGGCATCAGCACGGTTGTCATCTTGGAATTATTCTTGGAATGCGGCATATTTTGTGACTATTTGTACAAAAGATCGTGAATGTTATTTTGGCCAAATTGATAACCAAATATTGCGTTTGAATTCTCTCGGCATTATGGCTGGGCATTGCTGGAATCAAATACCTCATCACTTTCCCTTTGTAAAGCTGGGTCAATTTATTGTCATGCCAAATCATGTGCATGGAATTATTGTTATTGATAAAAATTCCCCATCTGTAGAGACGCAATATTTTGCGTCTGATTGTGCAATTTCCAAAACGCAAGACCAGCAATCGAAGAATAAATTTGGTCCTCAGTCTGGAAATTTGGCATCCGTTATACGTGGTTTTAAAATTGGTGTGACTAAAGCCGCCAGAGAATTAAATAAAACTTTCTTTTGGCAGTCGAGATTTCATGATCATATTGTTCGTGATGGTGATTCATGGAATAGAATTGCAGACTATATAGAAAATAACCCTACAATTTGGGATCAGGATGTGTTGTACAAATCGTAGAGACGCAATATTTTGCGTCTGATTGCACTATCTCTAGGTTGAATGTGGCGGTAGAGCAATTCATTGACCATACTGTATCCACTAAGGTATTGAGTCAGCCAATGTGTTTGTATTTCTGAGAAAATTATCATTCATTCTTTTGCTGCCAGCTGTTTCCCAAGCTCAGGTCTTTTCAACTTCTGTCACTGAATCTCGCTGGGTTGTGGAATCGGGAGCTTTTGGTTGTCAGCTGTCGCACAAGATCGACGGGTTTGGGGTTTGGTCAATGAGTCGTAAAACAACGCAATCTGAAATTGCCCAGTTAACAATAGATCTCACGCAAACCGCGAAAAAAAACATTCACTTGTCATCGGGTAGTTATAAAGTCATAACAGCCCCTGCCGCTTGGAAGCAACAGCAAGTGTCCGTCAAATTGGGTGAATTAACCCTCACCAAGTCAGATGCTGACTTGGTCTTTTCGGCACCGGTGTTACCCAGTGTTCTAACCACATTGGAAACCTCAACTGCGGTAATGCTTGTCTCGCCTGATGCAAAACCCTTGCGTGTGCAATTACAACCTTATCAATTTAAAGATGCTTACAAACAATATAAATCTTGTGTTGCTCAGCTGATTCCATTCACTTTTGAGCAGATCACTCGCAACACTTTGTATTATCAAACGGAAGAAAAAGAATTATCAGCCGGCAATAAAGCCATTCTCGACAAAATTGTGCGCTACATGAAAGCCGATCCTAATCGTATTCTCGGCGTGTTGATTGATGGACACAGCGATGCACAAGCAGAGATTGCTACGGCAGAAAGCCTTGCCAAAAATCAGGCAGATTGGGTTGCTGCTTATTTGAAAGAAAAAGGTATAGGTGAAGATAAAATTGTGGTGCGTTCGCATGCCGACAAGTATCCGGTAGCCAATAATGTTTTAGCAAAAGACAGGGCTAAAAATCGCCGCGTAACCGTGCGTTTGGAAGATGAAGCCATTCGCCAGAAAAATGCGGAAAAAATTGCTGAATTAAAAAAACAGGCAGAAGAAAAAGCCGCTGCTGCATCTGCTGCCGCTTCATCTGTTGCTCCGCCTCCTGAATTGGGTGATAAATTGCCGATTGAACTGGAGCTGGAAAAAATGGTAGAAGGGCAGGATTTGGAGAAGCCTTCGCCGAGTGAAATGCCCTAAATAAACTTCCCCCCTCTCCCTAACCCTCTCCCACAAGGGGCGAGGGGACAGTAAGTGCCAATTGTCTTGGGTACTTGAAGCGAAGTGCGATCTGCTCCCTCTCCCTTGATGAGAGAGGGCTGGGGAGAGGGTGTTGTGATTTTTTAATAATAACCAAGGATTTCCCACATCATGTCGTCTTACCCCCAGTTATTCATCTCAATTGAGAATCTGAATGGATGAATCCGAACTAATTCGTCGCGCGCAAGCGGGGAATGCTGATGCCTTTGAGTCTCTTCTGGAGACCCGCTACGACACGCTCTATAAATTTGCGTTTAAATGGTGTGGCAATAAATCGGATGCGGAAGATGTGGCGCAGCTCGCCTGTATAAAATTGGCGGGATCGATTTCGCAATTCCGATTTGAATCACAATTCAGTTCCTGGTTGTACCGATTAGTCATTAACTGCGCTAAGGATTGGCAAAAGAGTCAGGCGCGTCATCAAGGAAAAAATATTGATGACATTCATCAAACTGGCAATGAAGAAGAGAAAGAAGGTCATGAAAATCTAGCCAATACAAATCCCGCGGAGAACAGGATTTATCTGCAACAAATTTTACAACTGCTGAATACTATGGCCGATGGATTCAAAGAAACGGCTCTGCTGGTACACGCAGAGGGATTGAACCATGCCGAAGCAGCAGAGGTGCTGGGTGTTAAAGAATCGACTATTTCCTGGCGATTACATGAAATGCGCAAGCAGTTACAAGTATTGGGTTTATCGTCAACCCTTAATGAGGTGCGATCATGAAAGATGATGATCAAAAAGTTGATGATTTAATCGACTCGTTAAAACAATCGGCTCCGGCAGCCGATGTGAGTGCTAAAAAACGCGCTATTGCTTTGGCCATGGCAGAATTCGATCGCGCGAAAAATCAGGCAAGCACTAGCACAGCAGAAATTATTGAAAAAAAATCATTTTCTTTCCAAGGATTTTTAACCTGGTGTCGTCTTAGGGGCAGTAACCCACAAAGTCCCCATAGGAGCGATACCATGAAAATGCCATCCAAAAAAATGTTTATCGGCGGTTTAGCTACCGCCAGCGTTGCTGTTGTTGGTTTGATTATGTTGCAAAATCCCAATAGCCCTTTTATTGACCCACAACCAACATCGTTGGTGATTGAAGAAGATTATGTGGCACCTGAAACTCAGGCTTCGCCAACAGTTGTGACTGAGGTAAAAGGCGATGTACAAAGTGATGAAATGGTTGTTCCGGGAATTAGGGAACAAATAGCAAAAGCAGATGTGAAACGAAGTTCAAGCCAAGTAGTTGATGACTCAGAAGAAGTGGTTGTTGCTGAAAAACCAGCAATGACTCGAGAGGAGTTTGATGGACGCATGGCAGAATTGTTAAAAGAGCAAAAATCTAAATCTTCCGAAAAGAAATTAGCTGATCAGTGGATACGTCATGAAGCAAAACAAAAATCACAGGTAGATGAAATTGAAAAAGAGCTTGCCATAAACAATTCTGTTGAAGAAGTGGTTGTCACTAGTGCAGATAAAACCGCAGCCAAACCAGCCTTGGCATCAGCACCACAACCTATGGTTGCAGGTGTGGTTGCGCCCAGCGATATATCCCAATCAAAACCAGAAGAATTCCGCGATAGATTTGAAGAGTTTAAAGATAATTCGGTGAAAGCGGTTGCTGAAGAACCTGTCTCAACTTTTTCAATTGATGTCGATACTGCTTCTTATAGTTTTGTGCGTCGCATGTTGAATAGTGGTCAATTACCCGCGAAAGATGCGGTGCGCAGCGAAGAATTGATTAATTATTTTGATTATCACTACCCGTTGTCATCCGGCCGTAAAACACCTTTCACCACTACAGTGAATCTGTTGAATTCACCTTGGAAAAAAGGCAACAAATTAATTCATGTAGCGATTCAAGGCTATCAATTACCCGCCAAAGAAATTCCACAAAGTAATTTGGTGTTTTTATTGGATGTTTCCGGTTCTATGGATGAGCCCGATAAACTGCCGCTGGTAAAACAATCCATGGGTTTATTGCTGGATACCTTGCGCCCAGACGACACCATATCGATTGTGGTTTATGCGGGTGCAGCAGGAACCGTATTGGAACCCACCAAAGCCAAAGATAAATCCAAAATTTTAGCAGCACTGAATAATTTGCAAGCGGGCGGTAGCACAGCAGGTGCAGAAGGAATTGAATTGGCTTATCAATTGGCAGAAGCGAATTTTAATCCTAAAGGTGTGAATCGCATTTTGTTGGCAACCGATGGCGATTTTAATGTGGGTCAAACTGACGACTCTGCTTTACAGGATTTGGTTGAACGTAAACGCGATAAAGGTATCTTTTTATCAGTGTTAGGTTTTGGTCAAGGTAATTATCAAGATCAAATGATGCAAACCTTGGCACAAAACGGCAATGGCACAGCGGCCTATATCGACACCTTAAGTGAAGCGCAAAAAGTATTGGTCACTGAAGCCACCAGCAATTTATTCCCTATTGCCAAAGATGTGAAAATTCAGGTGGAATTTAATCCCAATACTGTTTCCGAATATCGTTTAATCGGTTATGAAACACGCGCGCTGAATCGTGAAGATTTTTCTAACGATAAAATAGATGCCGGTGAAATTGGTGCAGGTCAACGAGTGACTGCTATTTACGAAATTACACCCAAAGGTGAAAAAGGTTTGCTTGAACCTAGTCGTTATCAGGCCAGCTCGGCTGCGTCAGATAAACAAATCAGTGAATATGCTTTTGTACGTCTGCGTTATAAATTACCGAAAGAAGATAAATCTACTTTGGTTGAAACACCCGTATTGGTAAAAGCAAAAGAATCTAATGCGGCTGTACAATCAGAAGTGAAATTTGGTGTTGCGGTTGCCGGTTTTGCACAACTACTTCGCGGCGGACAATTTATGGAAGATTTTTCTTACGATGATGTCATTAAACTCGCGCAAGAAAATAAAGGTGCGGATGAATATGGTTATCGCAATGAGTTTATTCAGTTGGTGAGAAAGGCGAAGATTGCGAAGTGATTGGTTCCCCCTCTCCCCTGCCCCTCTCCCACAAGGGGAGAGGGGAATTGGTTCTGTTTTATATTTTATTTCAATTCAAATTTGTTCAAATCTTTCGAGTTGTTTGTAAGAGCGATAATCTGCTCCCTCTCCCTTGATGGGAGAGGGCTGGGGGAGAGGGTGTTCTGATTAGCTTAATTTTACCTTCGGCCAAGGCCCCTGAATCGCAATCGTATACCCCGGATGTTGAATATTCACAAATAGGGTATTTCCATCTGGTGAAAAACATGCGCCACAAAATTCACCTTGTTGTTTATCAGCATTCATTGCCAAGGTGTAAATTTTTCCTTCAGGTGTCATACCGCGCAAATAATTGATTTGATCCTTTGCTCCTGAATAACTGTCTTCACAAATTAAAATATCGCCCCAGGGCGCCACGGTTAAATTATCACTGGCTTCCATATAAGCGCGATCTATTGATTCATAAATTAATTGCAGGCTGCCCGGATTTTTTACTTCATCTTTTGTCCCTTCAAACGGGCTTGGAATGTATTGCCAGATTTGTCCCAATTCGGCATTTCCACCGGTCGTTGCAGCAAAATAAAAAGATTTTTGTCTGCCCTGTTTGGCAAAAACCAAACCTTCCCCGCGTTCAAAAATTGCTGCGCCCTGATTATGCCCGCGACGATTTAAGTCGCCATTAGGCGATCGCACTTCATCCAGATCAATCCATTCGGTGGCTAATTTATCTTGATAACCGATGATTTTTTTGGAAGATTTTTTGTTGCGTGTATCCGCACTTATCCAATCTTTAATGGCCAGCGCTTGTAGTTTTCCACCGGCCGATAATTGCCCAGGTTTGTTTGGAATAAAACGATAGAAAAGGCCGTCTGCCAAATCTTCTGTCATATAAATAATGCCGGTTTGTTCATCCACAGCGCAGGCTTCGTGGACAAAACGTCCCATATCATAAAGTGGTTCGGCTTTGTGTAATCCACTCAGGGTTGCGGGTACTTCAAAAACATAACCATGATCTTTGTTGAAACCTTGTTTTTTTACGTAAATTGTTTCTTCACAGCTTAGCCAGCTACCCCATGGCGTGGCGCCACCGCTGCAGTTGCGCGAAGTGCCAATCAAACTTAAATGGGATGACACTAATTTTTGCTGCCGAAGATCGTAAAGCAGGGTGGTGGTGCCGCCATTAGCTGGCATACCATCCTGATAAAAATCAAAGGCTTTGTCCTGGCATATTTGCAGGGCTAATTTTTTATCGCCCCCAAAAGCATCAATTTGTCCGGGCGATGAATCTTGTTCATGATTGCACACCAGAAGGCATTGATTTGGTTTTCCGGCTACAGGAAAAGCGGCCATACCATCGGGTATGCCGGGCGTGATTAATCCATCGCTCATGGCTTGACCGGTTTGGCGAATGATTTGATAACGAAAACCCGCTGGAAGGTTAAGAATTCCTTTCGGATCAGCAATCAATTTGCCGAAAGGATCAATGCCGCGTTCGGGGTCGAGTGCATAAACCTGCGCTTGGGCAGAAAGATGAAAACCGGTCATTGCCAGAGTGGCGGCAGTGGCATTGCGTAAAAAATGGCGGCGGGTGAGCTGCATAAAAAAATCCACAATCTTGTCATTAATGAAAAGCCTAACACAGGTGGATTCATTCCCTATACAGAATTGTTAATTCAATATCAGGCAGAGTAAAACTATTTTTCGTTACAGGGGTTATACTTGGCTCAGATTATCAACTTGAGGCTTGATTATGCTGAAGTCACACAACCCTAAGCGGGATTACTTGGGTCAATTGATGAAGTTGTTAATAATCCTGATGTGTTTTTCAAATGCCCACGCTGCTCAGCTGGTGTTGGTATTTGATAATACCTTACAACCGGGCAGCAGTTTGCAAGCCCGTACACGTTCGCAAATGCTGATGCGCAATCTGGCAACCGTTGAGGTCAAACAAGCTGCTTTTTTAATTGATACCTATGGATTAGAGCCCGAAGATGAAGATCGATTGGCTCTTTATAGCAATGCAGGGCATTTATTAATTAATGCGGGACACAATGATTTGTTGTTGAACAAGAAAAATATTTATGCGATGCAGGTGAAGCTTTTGAAAGCCGATGCTCGTTTGCAAATTTACCCCTCATACAAAAAACACGTGCATTTCGATTGGCTGCATGAGGTTCAAGATCCGGTTGCGCGACAAGAGATGATTCGGTTGCTGAGTGAGCATCAATTCAAACCGGCTTTTTCAGGAATCACAGAGTTGCGTGGAGTGGATGAATATATAGATCATCTGTATCAAAATCGAAAAAGATTAAACAAATCAGTGAATATGCAGCAACTGCAAAAAGCCTATGTTGAATTGTTTGTGGATGATATGGAACAACAAGAGGCATACGCCAGTTTTACATTAGGTTATTCTCCAATTCATATTTTGACATTACAAGAAAATGATTTGACAGCTTATTTTATTATTGGATTAATCGATGAGTTGAATAAAAGAGGTTGGCGGATTGTCGAAGCCGAAAAAGCCTTTGGCGATCCTGTTGCCAATACTTATGGTTTTTTTGGTTTTGCGACCAATACCTACTGGAAATCGGTAATGCCTTATATAGATGATAGTGTCAGTTATCCTCGTGTTATTGGTGATCGACAAACCAAAGTCGATCAAGTTTTACAACAATATATTCCAGAACTTTTGCAATAGGTAACTCTATGAAACTGGGTGTGATTTTTAGTTTGGTATTCTGTTGTGTGTCAGGTGTAGCGGCTGCACAACAAAAAACCAGTATTTTTAAAAACGGTTTTGAAAATGAAGCTGAAATTAAAAAATGGACCTTGATGTATGGTGCACAAGTGGTTGCCGACAATGTGCGTACTGGTTCAGGTGCATTGGTGATTGCAGAAGGCGAGGCATCTATTCGCACGCAAAGTCAATTGAGTGAGCAGGGTGTAGTTGATTTTTGGATTAAGACTTCTTCGCCGTCTACTGAATATACGATTACCTTGCGTGTTGCTTCGTCGCAGAATAACGATAGTGATTGGGTGCAGGTGGGGCAAATTACAGGTAAAAATGATACAGAAGAATATTATGCAAAACGGATTTCAATTGACGATCCGGGTAAAAAATATTTGCGATTAGATTTCGCTGTGACCAATGGTCAATTATGGTTGGATGATGTCAATGTTCAAAAAATTTTGTTGGGAACTGCCTTACAAAAAAATCAGCAAAAAATTATTACCGAAGTGATGGATAAGTTGCGTGCGGATAAAGATTACCAAGTCCAAGCCGATGCATTGCGCACCCTGGGTAAAAACTATTCTGCGCAAATAGATGTACAGCGACAATATTTGGAATATGCCAATGGTATTTATTCTAGCGTTACATTGGCAATGGCGACTTCTGAAAGAGGGCGAATGGCAAATCCATTAGCTTATGAAACATTCAAAAAATTGGTTGATGATGTCAATCTGGTTTCTTCTCCTCTACAAAAAGCACGTATATCTTCTTTGCTTAAGCCGTTAGGTGTAATAGCAACCAACAGTTTGAATGTGATGACCCAAGGCGCTTTTTCGGCATTTGCTGAACCCTTTAAATCTATAGTGGCGACTGCATTTGAGCGTTCAAATTTTGAAAATGCAGGGATCAATCGCGCCGCTAGAAAATTTGCAGAAAAAAATGGGTTGGTTACTTATGAAAAGGCTGAAGGGTTTTTAGCTGAAATTGAAAAAGAAGTGACCACCTTGGCTGCGCTGGATAAAGATCTTCAAGATATACAAGGGAAATTGAATCAGTACCGAAATGAATTAAGTAAACATTTGCAGGATTCTTTGATTGCAGGTGGATTGGGGCGAGGTCAGGAAAATTACAATCGTGTGTTGAGTAAAGATGAGGTTGTGCGTAACCAGGCTCTACTGGAAATTACCAATTATTTTATGTTGCAAGCGGAAAGCTATCAAAATCACTCAAGTTCCAATACCGATTTTGTGCAATTTATGATGAAAGCGACACGCAATATGGAAGAAACACAGGTTTATAAGGAAAGATTTAATCAAATTGCATCGTCTGTCATTACTTATTACGACAAATTTGAACGCAGTGTTGCCAAGGAACAAAACCCGTTTAGTGAAGAAAAAGATAAAAAAGTTTGGGAAGCGCAAGCGGCGAAAGTGCGTGGATATTTGCAGGAATCGAAACAGGCGTTTACTAAGGCGTATATGTAAGACCCCACCCTAACCCTCCCCTTGCCAGGGGAGGGGATATGTTCTTCCCCCTTGCCAGGGAAGGGGATATGTTCCTCCCCCTGGTAAGGGGGAGGTCAGGAGGGGGTCATTTTTTTTAAAGGTTTTTAAATTATGCCAATGAATTGGAACCAATTACTTTGCGCCGAACGATTGGGAAACCGTTCAGCGAAATTTGAAGAAGGTCGATCGCCTTTTCATTCAGATCACGACAAAATTATTTTTCTGGAGCCTTTCGACGTCTTGCGCGTAAAACACAGGTGCATCCTCTTGCGACTAATGATCATATTCATAATCGCATGACGCATAGTCTTGAAGTGGCTTGTGTAGGGCGCACATTAGGTATTCGCGTCGGTGAGGCTTTGCGATCCAACAAAGATTTTCCGCAATCGATTTTACCCACCGATATTGGCGATATAGTGCAATCCACTTGTTTGGCTCATGACATTGGCAATCCGCCTTTTGGGCACACTGGTGAAGATGCAATACGTAACTGGTTTCAAAAAGAAGGTGCGGACTTTTTGCAGCATTTGTTGCCAGAGGAACAAGATGATATTCGCAATTTTGAAGGTAATGCTCAGGGGCTGCGGGTATTAACCACATCAGAATATCACCAGTTTCATGATGGTATGCGTTTAACTTATGCGACGCTGGCCTCTTCGATTAAATATCCCTGGACATCAACTCCTACATTGTTGGGGCAGCGGCCAAAAAATAATAAGTACGGTATTTTTCAATCTGAACTTAATTATTTTCACGAGATTGCAGAGAAAACCGGCCTATTGCAAAAAGGAAAAAACTGGTATTGCCGCCATCCTCTGGTGTATTTAATGGAAGCTGCGGATGATTTTTGTTATGGCATTATTGATTTGGAAGATGGCCTTGAAATGGGTATTTTGCAATGGCAAGAAATTTACGAATTACTCTTGCCGGTCATTGTTGATTCGCCACAATTGCCAGAATTAGAGCGATTATTGAAAAAAGTGAATGATGGGCGAAAACCAGCATTGGTAAGAGGCAAAATCATCGACGCTTTTATTGCTGCAGGAACCCATGCATTTGTTAACAATCAAGCAGCGTTTTTGGCGGGTGAGGTTGAAGGCGATTTAATATCGCTCAGTGAGCCTAAAGGAAGAAATGATGTGCCCGCCGCGAAGAATACCGCCAAACAAAAAGTATTTAATCATTCGCGTCGTGTTGAATTGGAAATTGGTGCTTATGCGGTAATAGGGACACTTTTAAACACAATTTGCAGTGCGGTCTATGCCTTCCTGCATGATCCTGAGCATATGACCTATAAAGATAACCGAGTCATGTCATTAATTGGCGAAAATAATTTTCATCCCTGCGTATTTAAACGTGAAGGTCATTATCATTATTTGGCATTAATGGCGGTGATCGATCATATCAGCGGAATGACAGATAATTACGCGACTAATCTTGCAAAACAATTTAACGGCTTGGGTGAATCGAGATACTGACATGCTGGATTCACTCAAGTTTCGACGATTGACCCTGGCATTAATTCTGCTGGCAATTCCTTTCTTTTTTGTTGGTGGTCCCAGTAGTGTTTCTTTGGATGTTTATCGCCGTTTTTGGGATTTGGGACATTCACTATTTTTTGCATTAGTTGCAATTAATCTCGTTTGCTGGGGAATTATAAAAACGCCAAAGCATTTTTCCATTGCTTTTGTGATGGTTGTATTGCTGAGCTTGGCAATTGAAAAATTACAAAGTTGGGTAGGTCGTGATGCCAGTTGGCTGGATGTTTTGGCGAACTTATCGGGATTTGTGTTGGGTTATAGTTTCATTCAAAAGTTTGAACTTAAAATTTTTCTTTTGCGCCTGGCATCCCTTCTGGGTTTAATTCCAGGATTCTGGAGTTTTTTTAAAAGTGCTATGGTCGTAGCAGTTGCCTGGCAACAATTTCCGGTGTTGTTGAGTGGTGATTCATTTTGGGAACAAAAAGCTTGGGGCGGGGATGTCACCTTGCAAAAAATACCACAGCAATCAGGATACAAGATTGTTTTTCCGGGGAAGGCTTTTGTCTCTTCTGACATGATGGGCTTTGTGCAATCTTGGAATGGTTACCAGAATTTGGTGCTTGAGGTGAATAACCCAAGCGCTAAAGAATTTTTACTGACGCTGCGTATCTCAGATAAGCAGCATGAATTGTCAGATCAAAACTATAACGACAGGTTTAATCGACGACTTTTGCTATTGCCAGGTGAGAATCGAATTCAGGTGAGCTTGACGGAAATAGAGAATTCACCAGCGGAAAGGAAAATGGATATGGACGAAATCTATTTGTTGATGCTGTTTCTGCCAGAAAATGGCGAGTCGCAGAAAATCCATGTGAACAAACTTTATCTGCAATAGAACAATACTGGCAGGTGTTAAACCTGCCAGTATTGTGGGTTAGAAATCAATTTTGTCGTAGTCGTCAAATCCCAGTGCATCTTTAATTCGGCGACGTTCCAGGCGATCTTCAAGTTTGCGACGTGTTTCCAGTGTTTGGGCGTTGACTTCTTTAGCTGAAAGTTTCGGTGTGGACTCATCGTCTTCCAGACTGGTTTCGCTAATCAAGTCGGCATCTTGTGAATGATCTACATCTACAGACATAAGGTTGCTCCAAAGTTGATTCAGGGTAAGTTTTTTGACCCCGCGCTATTTACCATAGACACTTTCAAAAAAAAAGAAAAATCTTTTTCTGATTGATGGCTTATTCTTTTTAGTTTGAAAGAGTCTATGGCTGCTAAACTTGGCAGACGATTTTCTACATGAGGCCTGTATGATTCTGGATAAAAAAACACCAGAGCCAGACATTCTCGGCTGGCGAGAGTGGGTCGGCTTGCCTGATTTGGGTATAGAAGCCATAAAAGCCAAGGTGGATACAGGGGCGAAGACTAGCGCCTTGCATGCCCATTACATTACGCCTTATGAGGAAAAGGGAGAGTTGTGGGTTAAATTTGGCCTGCACCCCAATCAAAAGGATGCCTTGACCTCCATCGATTGTATCGCCCGTGTGAAAGACAGGCGTCCAGTAACCGATTCGGGTGGGCACACCGAAAAGCGTTTTGTCATAGAAACGTCATTAAGAATTAATAATTTACTTTTCCCGATTGAAATGACCCTGACAGATAGAGAGAACATGCGGTTCCGAATGTTGTTGGGTCGAAATGCGTTAAAAGGTTTGTTTTTGGTGGATAGCCAGAAATCTTTTTTATTGGGTGGAAGTCGTCTGCACCCATCATCACAGAGCGCTGATTGATTCATTGTTGAATCCCCAATGCTTAACGAGTTAATGCTATGAACATCGCTATTTTGTCCCGCAATCCCAAACTTTATTCCACCCGTCGCTTGGTGGAGGCCTGTGAGTCCGGCGGGCACAGAGTTAGGGTAATCGACATTTTAAAATGCTATATCGACATAGCGTCGGACAATTCTGCGATTTGGTATATGGGTGAAAAGCTGGAATCTTTTGATGCAGTCATTCCTCGTATCGGCGCATCTGTGACTCACTATGGATTAGCGGTGATTCGACAGTTTGAAATGATGGGTGTTTATTGCTTAACAGATTCAATTGCCCTGGCAAGATCTCGCGATAAATTACGTGCACTGCAATTGCTTTCAAAAAAAGGGTTAGGTTTGCCAAAAACCAGCGTTGCCCACAATGTGGATGATGCCAGTGAATTAATTAAATTAGTGGGCGGTACACCATTAGTTGTCAAACTCAGTGAAGGCACACAAGGTCGAGGAATAGTTTTAGCTGAAACGCCTAAAGCGGCCGAAAGTGTGATTGAAGCGTTTAAAGAATTAAAAGCAGAATTTTTGGTACAAGAATTTATTCGCGAGGCGAATGGCTGTGATTTACGTTGTTTTGTTATAGGCAATAAAGTCGTTGCGGCTATGGAGCGCAAAGCCAAGGCGGGCGAGTTCAGATCAAATCTTCATCGTGGTGGCAGTGCAACTGTGGTGAAATTAACGGCATTGGAGCGCAGTACTGCAGTGAAAGCCACTCAAGCCATGGGTTTAAAGATTGCCGGTGTTGATTTGCTCAGATCCCATCGTGGACCACTGGTGATGGAAGTCAATTCTTCGCCTGGCCTGGAAGGAATTGAAAAAGCATCTGAAAAAAATATTGCAGATTTAATAGTGGATTATTTGGAAAAGAACAGCAATCCAGACAAAAAAGTACGTTCTTGAGAATGCTTAAAATTAAACGCTGCCCTCTTTTTCAATTACAAGAATTCTTGCTTCCAGGAGAGGCTTGGCAAAATGTTCATTGCGTTGTGAGGCGAAAAAAATGTCACCTGGGTTTAATGTGACTGATTCTTCACTTCCGTTTGATCGATAAAACATTTCAACTTGACCATCTAAAACAACAAATACTTCTTCGCCATCGTTGATGTGCCATTTGTAAGGTTGATCGGTCCAGTGTAAGCGAGTAGTGATCCCGTTCATATTGGAAATGTTTTTCGCGCCCCATGGACGGTCTGCTGTAAATAATCGACTGCGTATTATTTCCACAATGAATCCTTCGGAATGTTGCCGGTTTAATTTAATGGTAATTGAATATTAAACGTAGTGCCGTAAACCTCATCTGAAGTCACCGCCATATGCCCACGGTGGTGATTGGTGATAATAAAATAAGAATAAGATAAGCGTTGCTCTACAGGATAAATATCATCATCGGCGTTAATGGCAAAAAACGGTTGGAAGATATCCAGCTGTTCATCGGCGGATAGGCATTTTCCATTGTGGCGAACCTTAATCCAGAGAGAATCAAAAAATTCGCTGAGTTCTATATGAATCTCAGGTGCTTTGGCAGAAGGTTGAATTTCCTTAAGTGCATAAAACGAACTACGTAATAAACGTACAAACACTTGAGATAACTCGGCGGCAAAACAAGGAATGCTGGTTATTTTTTCGCTGTATTGTCGAGAAATTTTTATCGATTCAAATCTAAAGCCATCCATATCAGAAAATAATTTTCGGGTCAGCTCAATAGCGTTATCCATTGTTGGCCGCAAATCTGCAATTTGTTTTTCTTCGCGGTGACTGTGTGCCAGTTGCAATAAATTATTGGCAATAGCAGAGGCTTGTTGTCGACTTTGTTGCGCACGGTTAATTGTTGTTATCAAATCAGGTTGAGTTTCAGAAGCCAGTTTAGATAATTGTTCTTTTGCCGTTGTTAGTGCAGATGAAATATTTTGTAAGGGCGAATCTATATCAAATGCCATGGCTGAAGCCAATTCGCCCATTGCCGAGACTTTGTCCCTTTCCGCTAATTTGGTTTCGGCTTTGACTTGTTTAGTGACGTCATCAATTAAAATCACCAAGCCTGTTTCACCTTTGTTGTGCAATGAATAGAAGGTGATGTCAAAACTGTATTGCCCTTGTTGGCTGTGTTTGAGTGTCGTGGTTTCTTTTGAATCAAAAACCGCTTTGACTTGCTCGGGTGTGAAAGTAATTGCTGGATAGACTTCCCACAAATTTTTCCCCATCACGTGTTCTTGTGAGCGCCCGGTGATTTCTTTGGCAACGCGATTCCATTGCGTAATATTCAAATCTCGGTTTAAACCGATCAACATAAGCGGCATAGAATCAACAATATTGGTGATATAAGCTTCGCGATTTTGTAATTGCTCGGTAGTTTCTTGAAGCACTGCTGTACGTCTCGCAACACGATCTTCCAGTGTTGCTTTCATGTCTTGTAATGCACGATTGGATTTTGCTAATCGACGTTGAGAAAAAATAAGAAAGGTCACGGTAATCGACAGGATGATAATCAACATGCCACTGGAAAAATTAGCAACATATTGCCAGCGAGTAGAACCGTCAGGATATTCGAAGACATCGAATATGCCTGCCATAGTAGGTAGGCTGAACGTGAGGATAAGGAGGGGTGCAAGAAAGTGTTTCAACAATGTTTTCATGGAATCATGCCATCTAATGAATGGGTTAATTCTAGCGGATCGAGCGAGCTAAATCGATATATCTAATTCTTTGGGGCGGTGGATGTAATAGGGAATGTAGAAAACTAATGCTGAGCTACTCCGAGATTAGCCCTGAATTGGGTTATTGGGGTATCATTCCCTTACTATTTTTTTAATTCCCTGCTATTGCTATGCCTGAACCTAAAGACGATAACGCTCTCTTCTTTCAACAAATGAAAGATGTTCAACCTATCAAAGTGGATGAAAAAGTCACTTTGGCCTCTGCCCATCAAGATAAAATTAATGCTGTGACCCGTCGAAAAGCGGCAATCGCTGAATTGGCAAAAAGATAAAAACTTTTTATCTGGCGAATATATTGAACCTGTTGAGCCATTGGCGATTATCGAATTTAAACGCGATGGTGTACAAACCGGTGTTTATCGCAATTTACGTTTGGGGAAATATCCAATTGATGCACGCTTGGATTTGCATCACATGACGGTCGATCAAGCGCGCCATGCCGTATTTCAATTTGTAAAAGATTGCATGACCCACGACATTCGCTGTGCATTGATCACGCATGGAAAGGGTGAGGGGCGTGATCAGCCCGCACAATTGAAAAGTTGCCTCGCTCATTGGCTACCACAATTTCAAGAGGTTCTTGCATTTCATTCGGCGCAAAAACAACATGGTTGGGTTGGTGCAACTTATGTTTTATTGCGTAAAAGCGAAAAGAAAAAATTAGAAAATTGGGAAATGCACAATAAAAAGTAAGCACTATTGTTTAATTAATAGATCATTTTTTGGAGTTAACATGACAATTCAATTAGAAGGCTACACCGCAAAGCTTATCGGTGTTGCGGTACCTTCGTTAAATAATGCCGTTTTCACTGAAGTGCTTCGTGGTATTTGTGATGTAGCCGCGAGTTCTGGTTATAGAGTATTAATTGTTGATACACATTACTCAGTACTTGAAGAAGAGCGAATGGTGAGAACACTCTTGGCGCAATCTTTAGATGGTCTGATTATCACCGGTGGCGAGCAAACAGAATTGTGTCGCAAGACAATCAAAACTGCGGCTGTTCCCTTAGTGCAAATCATGGATATTCTCGATGATCCAATCGATATGAATGTTGGATTTTCACATTTTCAAGCAGGTTATGATGTAGCAAAGCATTTAATCGAAGAAGGCTATTCTCGAATAGGATTTATTGGTGCGCAAATGGATATTCGTGCGCAAAAACGATTGCAAGGGTTTAAAACTGCATTGGAAGAGAGCGGAAAATTTTGGAAAAATTTCATGTTGAACACACCAGATCCTTCATCGGTTGGGTTGGGTGTAGAACTTTTTAAAGAGCTAATGTCATCCACCAATGACATGCTGGATGCAGTTTTCTGTGCAAATGATGATCTTGCATTGGGTGCATTATTTGAAAGCATTCGCATGGGCATCAAAGTGCCTGATGATATGGCCATTTGTGGTTTCAATGATATGGAAGTATCTCGCTTCACAACTCCATCTTTAACCAGTGTATCGGTCAATCGATATGAAATGGGTGTGAAATCTGCCGAACTGATTTTAGGTCGATTAGCAGGAAAAACTGATCAACCTAAAGTCATTGATGTGGGTTATCAAATTAAAAAACGTGAATCTACGGGTGTG
The DNA here is from genome assembly GCA_016712405.1 of Cellvibrio sp. Taxonomy (GTDB): domain Bacteria; phylum Pseudomonadota; class Gammaproteobacteria; order Pseudomonadales; family Cellvibrionaceae; genus Cellvibrio. The sequence continues at coordinate 513,015 of JADJRD010000003.1, forward strand.
GTTTAATTGGATTTTATTGGTTAGTCTTTTTTAAATCATTGAGTATCCACTCTAATTGATTGTCTTTCCCTTCTTTAAATTCATTCCATTCAAGCGGCAATTGAATATCCGGTTGCACGCCTTGAGCGGGAGATTCCTGAAAACGATAGAGTCGTTTTGAGTGCATAATTTTCCAATTGGAATTGGGTAATTCAAAGGTGTCGGCATCTTGATAACCGACAGGATTGGAGCCCGTTGGCTCACCAACTAATTTTGCATTTAGAGGTTGATGTGATGTGCTTCCAGTGTGTTTTGTAGATACTCCAGATCTTCAATCCAGTCTCCGCTGACTTAGATCAATTTTTCATGCTTATTTTCATTTTTTTGGGTTTGCCCCTATAAAAAGCAATAAAATCGATATAAATCAGATACTTGTAAATTATCACTGCATCAAAAAAATATTACATGTAAGTATTGAAATATCACATGTAATAAATTAATGTTCGCCATATGCAGAAAAAATCATCAGCACATTACCAGCGTGAGTACCGAAACCGATTGCGTGAGCAGGGGTTGGTCAAAAAAGAGGTGTGGATTCTCCCCGAGAATGCGCGCCGCCTGGCTTTGTTGGAAATGGAGTTAAGGGTTTCTGCTAAACAGCGTGTTTCTGAACTGTCTTTATCAGCCAAAGGAGAAGATCGAATGAGTGACATTGTTAATCGTTGGACCACACAGAGTCTTCACGATGCATTGGCAAAAGCGGATTTGTTTGTATCGGGTCGCGCTGAGCTTGAGTTGATTGACGGGGTTGAACCAGTGGTGCATGTGGTGATGAATGAATACGGTGATTTGCCATTGTTTTTAACTGTATCTGGCGAACAAATTTTGGTTGAGGCCATGTTGTGGTCTGCAACTGATGTGAAAGATGTGGTTGCGTTTAATGAAACCGTGTTGCGTACACACAAATATTTTCCTCTGTCCAATATCAGTTTGGACAGAATCGATGGTGATGATTGTTATCAAATGTATGGTGCTTTGAGTTCGGCTTCCAGTGTGCAGGATGTGGTGTTTGAAATTGAAATTCTGGCATCCAATGTGATTCAAGCGACTCAGGCGTACAGCGAATTTTTAATTAACTAATGGTGAGGTAAATTACTATGAATATCTGGGCGAAAATGATCACGGCTTTGCGTGGTGGTGTAAACGAAGCCGGTGAAGCCATTGTAGACAGTCAAGCCTTGCGTATCCTGGATCAGGAAGTGCGTGATGCCTCTGAAGAATTGAAGCGATCAAAAGACAGTCTCGCTGAAATTATGGCGCGTCAAAAATTGGCAGAAGAAAAATCCAATCAGTTGCAGAAATCTATTTCTGAACATGAAGCTTATGTGGTCAAAGCGCTGGAAAAAGCAGATGAGAAATTGGCGATGGATGTTGCTGAAAGAATAGCCGAGCTTGAAAATAGTTTGGCAATGGAAAAAGAGTCTGCGACTAACTATGCGCAAAGTGTTGAAAAATTGCGAACTGCTATCACTTTGGCAGAAAAAAATCTGAAGCGTTTAAAGCAACAAGTTGATACGATTAAGGCGACAGAGCAAGTGCAAAAAGCACAATCGGCTGTTGCTGAAAGACATAGCGGCTCCAATTCCAAAATGAGTACTGCTATGGAATCTCTTGAGCGCATTAAAGAGCGTCAAGCCTTGAAAGATGCGCAAATAAAAGCGGCGGGTGAAATGGCGGCGGCCACCAGTGATGATTCATTGCGATCAAAATTGGAAGCAGCTGGCATTGCAACTTCCGGGGCATCAGCCAATGCGGTATTGGAAAGAATTAAAAAGAGCCAGCAAGCGTCGATAGACTCTGGTTCAATCAATGGTTAGTATTTGGTTTCAAATGCTGTTGGAGTGCAATTATTTTTAAATGAAAAATAAGGACGATAGTCTATGAGCAATTTATTGTTGATGATCTCCAGTTTTCCAACAGCAGTATTTACTTTTGTTTTAGGTATAGCTGTTCTCTATTGGATATTTGCTCTATTTGGTTTTGTTGAAATAGATGCATTGGATGTTGATGTTCCCGAGCTTGATGGGCAAATGAGTCTAAATGCCCAGGGCGAACACACATTTGCAGAAATGTTTTCCGGTCTGTTAATGAAATTGGGTCTTAACGGTGTGCCGCTGACCATAGTCATTAGTTTTATTGCATTGGCAGGCTGGATGATCAGTTATTACATCAGTCTTTTTTCAGTGACATTATTTGGTCATGGATGGATACGATATATAACCGGTATCCCCATTTTTTTTGCATCCTTGTATGCGGCGGTGTTAATAACCGCACAGGTTATCAAACCTTTGCGTAAGTTTTTTGCTAAAGCGGAACAACAAATTCAAAAAGTAATATTGGGTCAAACTGCTGTGGTTCGTTCGTCGCGAGTGGATCAGGATTTTGGCGAAGCATTCCTTGATGATGGTGGTGCCGGGCTTATTTTGAAAGTTAGGGCAATCGGTGGAGCACAGTTTCATCACGGCGATAAAGTTGTTTTGCTTGAATACGATGCTAATAAAAATAGCTACAGAGTTATCTCCGAAGAAGAATTTTTGGGCAAAGAGATAAACTAGATTTTTGATATTAAACAGTAAAAGCTATAAAAATTTTCAATCATTTTGTGTGGGTTTAAAACTAAGGAGTTTATATGAGTCTCGATGCATTCACAGATAGCATGTTGTTTTGGGGAATTTTAATTGTATTTCTGTTTTTTCTTGGGCTGGCCGCTCTATTTAAGGCTTTCTATTACAAGGTGGCTCAAGGCACAGCATTAATTGTGAATGATATGAGCTCGACGCCAAAGGTGCATTTCACCGGCGCTTTGGTGTACCCCATTATCCATAAAAAGAATTAATGAGTATTTCATTAATTACTATGGAAGTGGATCGTCGTGGGCGCGATGGGTTGATTTGTAAAGATAATTTGCGAGCCGACATCACAGTTGCATTTTACTTGCGTGTTAACGAAACGCCACAAGACGTATTGCGTGTGGCCAAGGCAATTGGCGCTGAGCGAGCATCTGATAAAGATGCAGTTGATCAATTGTTTGCAGCGAAATTCTCTGAAGCCTTAAAAACTGTAGGTAAGCAAATTGATTTTGTTCAGTTATTTGAAAACCGTTTGGAGTTTCGTGAAAAAATCATCCAGGTAATTGGAGATGACCTTAATGGTTATGTGCTAGAAGATGTGGCGATTGACTATATTGAGCAAACGCCAAAAGCATCACTCGATCCCAATAATATTTTAGATGCTGAGGGTATTCGCAAAATTACCGAGTTAACTGCAGCACAAAACATTCGCACCAATATGTACGAACGTGATGAAGAGTTGGCGATCAAGAAAAAGAATGTCGAAACCACTGAAGCTATGTTGGCGCTTGAAAGACAACAAGCCGATGCCGAAGCACGTCAAAAACGTGAGATAGCGACTATTCAAGCGCGCGAACAAGCGGAAACCAAAAAGGTTCAGGAAGAAGAGCGCCGCAAATATGAGCAAACTGCCATTCAAGTTGCTCAGGATCTCTCGGTTCAAACTGAAAACCAAAAACGCGAAATTGAAGTGGCTGAACAAAATCGCTTGCGTGCAGTAGCCATTGAACAGGAAAAAGTTACACGTGCTCGTGACTTGGAAATTGTTTCACGCAAACGTGAAGTGGAATTGCAATCCATTGAAGCTGAAAAAGCGATTGAAATTCAGAAGAAAGAAATCGCCAATGTGATTCGTGAGCGTGTAGTGGTCGATAAAACCGTTGCAATCGAAGAGGAGCGCATTAAAGAAGTGCGTGAAGTTTCTGAAGCCGATCGTGCAAAACAAGTACAGGTATTGGCTGCAGAAGCTACCGCTGAAGAAATAAAAGTAAAACAAGTGAAAGCCGCAGAAGCAGAAGAAATTTCGGCTAAACATAAAGCCGGTGAAATCATGACTATGGCGCAAGCAAAACTGGAAGCTTCTGCAAAAGAAGCCGAAGCCATGAAAAAGATGGCGGAAGGTATTCAAGCAGAGCGCGCAGCACCTGGCTTGGCTGATGCAAAAGTGCAAGAAGCCAAAGCAGTTGCTGTTGAAAAAGAAGGTGTTGCGGAAGCTGCAGTTATTCGTGCAAAAGGCACAGCACAAGCGGATGCCGGTAAAGCAGAAGCAGAAGTGATTACGGCTAAAGGTTCAGCCGAAGCGCAAGTTATTTCATTAAAAGGTGCTTCAGAAGCAACAGCGAAAAAAGATGTTGGATTCGCCGGTGCGGAAGTCACTAAAGAACAATTTAAAGCAGAAGCGGCAGGTTTAACCGAGAAATTCGAAGCCATGAATTTGATGAGTGATAAGGCGCGTGAACATGAAGAGTTCCGTATGAGTCTTGAAACTGCATTCAAAGAAGCTTTGGCAAGCATTGAAGCTGGTAAAGAAATTGCGAAAGAAAATGCCGATATTTTGGCAATCGCATTGCAGAAAGCTCATATCGATATTGTGGGTGGCGAAGCGCAATTCTTTGACAATTTTGCAAAATCTTTATCCATCGGAAAAGCCATTGATGGTCTTGCCAGCAAGAGCGGCGTTATTCAAGCAGTGTTGGATCGCTTCGTGAATAAACCCTCTGCAACTGACAAAAAAGATAAAGCGGTAGATGCTGAGGTTGTTGGTTAATTAATTTGATCACCTTCAGCCTCCATTGTGGGGCGGGTCAAGACCCGCGTGTTCTTGGGAAAATCTCAACAACTCGGGTCTCGACCCGCCCTACAATGGGGTGATTTCTCTCAGACATTTTCATGAGAAGGATAAATGCATGTCGCAAACAAATAACACCAACGCATCAGCCGAAAATGTCGTCGATCAAGCCGTCGCTGAAGGTGGTGCTTACGAAATTATTCGCAAGCGCTTGTTGGATCAAGGAAATTTACTGACGCAAAAGGTGCGTGAGTTGAATGAGGCGCGTTTGGCGGAATTTGGAAGTTCTGCCATGGCAGTGACTGCGCGTGTTCGTGTTCGGACTGAAAATAATTGTATTGCACGTGACATAGTGCAAGTCGGCGATTATTTATTGTTTGGCTACAACGTCTTTATTGGTTTGAAAAAAGAAACCAAAATTGAAGATGTTTTTTCACTTTTTATTAAAAAAGAAACGGAATCTGGCGTTGAGCTGGAATCCGTTAATCCTGCCGGAACCTTTTTGTCTGAACAAAGTTTCGTCAACGATTTTGATGAACTATATCGCTATTATAAAAATACTCGTTTGGTCGAACTGACTACTAATAATGGAAAACTTTTGGCAGGTTTTCAAATCGGTGAACGACTGGACGACTTGCGAGTATTTCGCTGGTCCATATCAGCTGACGGCAAAACAGTAAAATATATTGATAATCGTGGCGAGCGCGATATTGATTTACCTCCGGCGTTTGATTTTGAATGGATTGCGGCAACACGTGAAAATGCTGTTCATGGGCGCCATCCCCATCTCAATATTCTTGATAAAGTATTCGTTGAAACCATTGGTGGTGATCTCACCATCAAAATCGAAAATAACACCGAAGATGGTCTCGGAATTTATCGCGAAGAAGTCGAAGACAAAACCCAATCACTCGATGATGCCAGCGTATATTACGCGGCTGTTGGCAATTTGATCTTATTAAAAATTCGTCCCTATCGAGAAGATCAGTGGCGGCATCTGATTTTTAATGCATTGACTCAACAAGTCATTCGTATTGACAAGATTGGCCAGAGTTGTGTTCAGCTACCCGAAAATCACGGAATTATTTTCCCTGGTGGTTACTATCTCAATACTGGCGAATACAAAACCTTTGACGAAGACAATAGTGCATTCCGTTTTAAACGCATGATTCGTTCACCCAATGGTGAAGATGTGCTTTATGTGTTTTATGAGCCTGTTGACGGTGTGATTTCGTTGCTTGCTTATAATCTGATTGAGAAAAAATTACAGAACCCCATTTACGGACATGGTTATGCCCATGCTGATAATGGCGAAATTGTTATCTTCTCTGCAGAATCAGAGCCCACTCGTGTACATCCCATGCAGATCTGGGTGACTCCCTATGTGAGTGCGGAATTCGCCAGTAAAGCACCTGCACGGCAAAATTTTTATGGTCGTATTGGCAACAACGAACTGGTGAGAGGTATTTCGGATTTTTATAGCATTACCCGAATTATCAATAATCAATCAGTATCGGTTCGACTTTATGAAGAGTTAAGTCAATCAGCCAAAAAGGTATTCGATAATTACTACTGGCTAAATGAAAAAGATGTTCAAAGTATTGCACAACTGCTCAAGGATATTACGTCTACAGCAGAATTGGTGATAGATGAGTTTGAAAAAGTGGAATCGATTCGTCAGCAGTCTGCAAAAGCTATGCTGGACGCAGAGCGGGAACAAGAAACGATTTTGCAATCATTGCGGCCGGAAAATTGGGAGTCTGCTGAAGAATATGTAGACGCCTTGGGGCGCGTACGCAAACAACGTGGTTATTTGGCGACCATAAAGGATTATCGCTACATTGATCAGGCACGAATCGCCGAGCTGGATCAACAACTGGTCGATGCCAACAATACACTCAGCCAGCAAACTGTCGAATTTCTTGCGAATGAAAAATCATTAACACCTTATCTCACCAAGCTGGATGATTTGAATATTCAGGTTGATAAAGCCGAAACCAATGCCGCTATATCCCCGATTATTGAAGTGATTGAAAAAACTGCTACAGGTTTGGATTTGCTTTCGGAATTGATGGGCACTTTGAAGGTTGATGATGCAACTCTGCGTACGCGAATTGTTGATGCCATCTCGGAAGTCTATGCCAAACTCAATCAAAGCCGCGCTAACGCCAAACACAAGCAAAAGAATTTTGGTTCAGCGGAAGCTATTGCTCAATTCGGTGCGCAATTTAAATTATTTTCGCAAAGCATTGCCCATGCTTTGGGTTTATCCACCACACCTGAAAAATGTGATGAACAACTTTCAAAATCTCTGGTAAGACTGGAAGAACTTGAAGGTCAATTCAGTGAGTATGATCAGTTTCTTGCCGACATAATGAGCAAGCGTGAAGAAATATATGAAAGCTTTCAGGACCACAAACAGCGCTTGCTGGATGAGCGTCAAAAAAAGGCACAATCAATCACGGATGCAGCTGCTAGAATTTTATCCAGCATTGAAAAGCGGTCTCTTGGTATCAACTCGCCTGAAGAACTGAATACCTATTTTGCGTCGGATGCGTTGGTGCTGAAAATCAATGATTTAATCGAACAATTAAAGCAATTGGATAATGCTGTTAAAGCAGATGATCTTGATGCTCGTTTTAAAGCAATTAAAGGTCAGGCATTGCGTGCTCTGCGTGATAAGAGTGACATTTTTGAAGAGGGCGGAAATGTCATCAAGCTGGGTAAACATAAATTTAGTGTGAATACCCAGGAGTTGGATTTAACGATCATTCCCCGCGAAGGCGAATTAAATTTTCATCTGACGGGAACGGACTATTACGCCGCCGTCAATAATGCCGAGCTCCTGGCGTTGAAAGATTTTTGGTCGATGAGCGTTGAATCTGAAACTGAAAAAGTTTATCGAGCAGAATATTTGGTTGCATTAATTCTCGATGCGGCAGATAAAAATACGCAGGGTTTATCGCAATCGACCTTGCATCAGGCTTTGTTGAATGATGACGGGCTCCTGAAGTTGGTTCGTGATTTTAGTGCACCGCGATATAAAGAAGCTTATCAGAAGGGTATTCATGATCAGGATGCGCAACTCATTTTAAAATCGTTGGTTCCTGCAATTGACGCTGCTGATTTGCTTCGCTTTGATCCCATGTCGCGCGGTCTCGCCCAGGTGTTTTGGGCTAACCTGAAAGAGTTTGCAATTAAATCCAAATCACAGGGCTCTTCTCTGTCATTTGAAACCTGGAAGGATCGTGCTGTATCAGCCAAGCATATGCATCGTCTATTTTCCAGTTTGGAAGCGACTGAAATTTTAGTTGAAGAAGTTGAAGAAACCTTTATTGAATTTATTCAGCGCCATCCAATTTCAGCCTCACCTTTGGATATACGTCGTGCATCAGAATATCTGGTTGAAGAGCTGGCGCGTGAACAAGTTGAATTTATTACCAGTAAATACGCTTTGCATTTGGTGGAAACGTTAAAAACGTCGTTAGATGATGCTACCTGGCGACATTATCAAGACGTTGCCAATAAAATGCAGGGTTGGCCTGCCGAACGTTGGGATTTAACCTCGGCTTGGTTACAAGCCTTGGTTAAAGATAAAAATCTTCCTGAATTGCAACACTATATTCCAGAAGCTGTGGCTCTATTAAAAACCGATCAGCGATTGGATCGTCGTTTTACTGAAGTGGAATTGGAATTGGAAGTTAATGGATTGATGGGTGAGCATCCCAGTATACAAAATCGATCATTGAAATTTTCGGTGGATTCTTTTGTGCAGCGTTTGGCCCAACATCGCTATGAAGTGGTGCCGCAATATCAACGTTATTTACAATTACGTCAGCAAATCATTGATCAAGAGCGTCAGTCATTGCGACTCGGTGAATTTAAAGCAAAACCCTTGAGTTCATTTGTGCGTAACCGTTTAATTAATGAATCTTATTTGCCGATTATTGGTGATAATTTAGCAAAACAAATGGGATCATTGGGGGCTACCAAACGTACAGATTTAATGGGTATGTTGATGATGATTTCGCCACCGGGTTACGGAAAAACGACATTAATGGAATATGTGGCAAATCGATTGGGATTGATTTTTATGAAAATCAATTGCCCATCGCTGAGTCATGAAGTCTTATCACTTGATCCGGAAAAAGCACCTAATGCAACAGCTAAACAAGAGCTAATCAAATTGAATCTGGCGCTGGAAATGGGTAACAACGTGATGCTGTATCTGGATGATATTCAGCACACTAACTCGGAATTTCTGCAAAAATTTATTTCACTGTGTGATGGCACCCGTCGCATTGAAGGTGTGTGGCAAGGCAAAACCAAAACCTATGATATGCGCGGTAGAAAATTCTGTGTGTGTATGGCGGGTAACCCTTACACTGAATCAGGGGAAGCTTTTAAAGTGCCGGATATGTTGGCTAACCGGGCAGATATTTATAACCTTGGCGATATTCTGGGTGGCATGGAAGAACAATTCGCCATGAGTTATATCGAAAATGCGTTGACTTCCAATTCGGTGTTGGCACCTTTGGCGCTGCGCGATATGCATGATGTGTATAAATTTATTGCTATGGCAAAAGGTGAAGAAGTCGCAACAACGGATTTAAGTCATTCATATTCCGGTGCAGAGGTGAATGAGATTGTTGGAGTGTTGAAAAAATTATTTACCATTCAAAATATCATTCTAAAAATTAATCAACAATATATTGCCTCCGCTGCACAGGATGACAAGTATCGCGTCGAACCCTCATTCAAATTGCAAGGCAGTTATCGCAATATGAATAAGATGACAGAAAAAGTGTCTGCGGTGATGAATGATGCAGAGTTAATGCAGATGATTGCCGATCACTATTTGGGTGAAGCGCAAATGCTGACTACGGGTGCGGAAAGTAATTTGCTCAAGCTTTCTGAATTGCGCGGCAATATGACAGATGAACAAAAATCACGCTGGGAGCAGATCAAAAAAGATTTTCTGCGTAATAAAGCTATGGGAGGAGATTCAGCGGACACTGGCGCAAAAGTGGTGGTACAACTGGCTGATATGGCTGAAGGTTTGAATAAGTTGGTTTCGACCGCAGAAAAATCAGCCGAGAAAATTGCAGAAAAATCAATAGATAAACCTGCTGAAATTAAAGCATCTGCAGACATGACTGCTTTGACTAAGCAATTGGCAACATTGCAAAGTCCTAAAGTTGAGGTGATCAATAAACCGGTTGAAGGTTTGGATAAAGTTTTATTGGTGATTGCTGATACGCTGGAACACGCCATTATGCCTTTGGTAAGAAATATGGATAAAAAACTGGATATAGATTTGCGTAATCATGAAAAAATTCTCGAGGTATCCAAACAGATCAAAACGTTGCAGCAGGAACTGGCAGGCAACAAAAAGCCTAAGTCTCCTCCAGTGGCCTAATTGATTAGTCGATCGGATATCAAGAGATGCAACGTCTAGCTACAAAATTTCGCTGGCTATTTTTGTTCGCCGGAATCATGGTTGCAGCCTATTTTTTTAACTGGACGTTTAATGGAGCATTAAATCAATGGGGTTTAATGCCGCGGCAATTGGATTCACTCACAGGCATTTATACGGCGCCGTTTCTTCATGCCAGCTTGGCTCACCTGATTAATAATTTGGTCGGCCTTTTTATTTTCAGTAGTTTGTTGTTTGTGCATTCATTGCGACATTATCTGTGGAGTAGTTTTTTTATTATCACCCTCACCGGAATATTGGTTTGGTGCTTTGGTCGTCCTGCATTACATCTAGGTGCAAGTGGCTGGATATTCGGTTTGTGGAGTTTAAGCATTGCAACAGCTTGGTTTGATCGCCGCTTTATCAACATTTTAATTGCATTAGTGGTGATATTTTTCTACGGCAGTATGCTCTGGGGTGTTTTGCCGGGTGATCCCGCCGTTTCGTTTGAATCCCATCTTTTTGGTGCATTTTCAGGAGTGGTTTTTGCGTTTATTCGTCACAGATTTTTTAAAAATAGACAATAGAGAGTGATATGCGGCAGCGAGAATTGGAACAATGGTTAATCACCAGTCTGGAAGATTTCAAATTAAGTCAATCTGAAGCGTTAGAGTTACGTGAGATATTACCGAAACTCGTTAATGACGATATTGCCTTTGCTCGCAACAAAGCATTTCAGCTTGCGAGAGAGATTATTCGGATTGGGGGCGATAATGCCGTTGCAACTTTGCTTTGGCTGGAAAAACTCAATAAAACTATTGATAATTTTCGCCAATCCGAAACCTCTTCCATTGCTGAAGCTCATTTCAGCCCCGGCGAAGATTGTCGTCGGCAGTTGCTTGATTTATTGGCGGGTGCACGCGAGTCAATCGACATCAGTGTCTTTACTATTTCCGACGATCGTCTTTCAGATGCTATTCTTGTAGCACACAAGCGCGGAGTGAAAGTCAGGTTAATTACTGACAACGATAAAGCGCGTGATCAAGGCAGTGATATTTTCTACCTGATTGATCTTGGATTGCCGGTGCGTATGGATGCCAGCGAAAACCATATGCACCATAAATTCGCGGTAATTGACAAAAAAGTTCTCGTAAACGGTAGTTTCAACTGGACGCGGTCCGCGACCGACTACAATCAAGAAAATATTTTAGTCACCGACGAACCCAAATTGGTGATGGCTTATTTAAACGAATTTGAAGACCTCTGGAAACAATTTTCAAAATAAAAGGTAAAGCTATTATGTTATGTACCCAGTGTAAAACAACTCAGATGGAACCCAAAGAATTGGAGCAGGGCTTGGTTGCTTCAGTTTGCCCAAATTGTCAGGGAACTTTGGTTTCATTAATGAATTATCGTTATTGGTTGGATACTCACACCAAAGATGTGTCGGAAGTATCTCAAGTTGAAAATTTGGAAATTTCCGAAAATGAATCCGCCCATTCTTGCCCGAAATGTTCAAGATTTATGACCAAATTTCAAATAGGCGTTGCATCCAATCACAAATTGGATTTATGTACAGGTTGTGATGAGGCTTGGCTGGATAAAGGTGAGTGGCGACTGCTTAAACAGTTGGATTTACACAACAAACTTCCCAAAATATTCACAGATGCCTGGCAACGAAATGTTCGCATCAAGCGTAAAGAAATTGCACTGGATGAACGCCACGAAAAACTATTAGGAAAAGACTCTTTCGCAAAAGTTAAAGAGTTTAAGAGCTGGTTACATCAACAAGATAATGCTGATGCAATTAAACAGTATTTAATTACCACTGCTGAATAACTTTACTAACCAAGGAGTTTGCTATGAAAGAAGCACGCGATTATTTAGAAATGTCGTTTCGATCGATTCAATGTTTTTCGAATGATGGAAAATTGGATGCGAATGAACTCGGAAAGATTCTTGAGATTGCTGAGAAAGACGGAAAAATAGATAACAACGAAATGCGAGTATTACAAAATATCATCGCACGCATCAAACCTCATGAGGTTAATGATGCGATGCGTGCAAAAATGATGGAAATCAGTGAAAAAATTGCTTGATTAGTTCTCTTCAATCTCATCTACATCCACTTGCCCGCTCATTCGGCGGGTAAAGTGTGACCAGCACATGCCGACACAAAGTAATGCAGAAAGCAAAATTTCGATGACCCAGGCCATGGCAGAGATATTGGTGACACTTAACCAGCCCCAGTAAATAAATAGCCACACCAAACTACCAAACAGTGCGGCGAGAACCAGTATGCCAACGAAACCTAATGAGTTGAGTGTGGCTTTGATATAAACCCCCCAGCCAATCAGCAACACAATACCGGCGATGACTATGTAAGGGGTGATATGTGTAATAGTGTTATAGAGCCAATGAAAATAAGAATAGCCGCTGGGGTTGTAGCTGAGTAGCACTAACAATAATGCAAACAAAAATCGTATGGCTATGCCTGATGCGGTGAGGTTCATAATAAAATTCCTGTCGGGAGATTAGCGGCCAAAGTATTTTCGGTATTTTACAAAACCAATTTTCGCATCCGGGTCGTAACCCATAGCGGTATAAAAATCGCGAGCATTTCTGTTTTCATTGCTGGTGAGCAACATTATTTTTGAACAATTTTGTTGCAAGCAAAAATCTTCAATGTAATCCATCATGCTTTTACCGACTCCTTCGCGTTGGTATTGTGAATGAACAATAACATTTTCCACAATAGCAAAAGGTTGGTTGTTGAACATCACATCCTGACATAAACAGAGCAGCGCGGTGGCGATAATATCACTTCCGTCATCACAGACTAACAAAAAGGTATGGTTGCTTTTAGCAATAGCATCGACGCGTTCGGGTAATACAGAAATGGGTGAGTTAGGTACTAACTCTCGATATAGATCAGCAATTAAATCAGAGTCTTCTTTGGTAGCTCTGCGAAATGTGCGCATAGTTAATCCTGAATAGCTGGCGTATTAAAATGTTTTTCGATCTGATTGAAAACCCATGGCTTTAAGAGTTTGTCGTCGTTGATATTACCCTCGTAGATAACGTCGGGTATGTATGGCTTGTTGTCTTCACGTTGGCGTTTGTTCGTTTTTATGGGCACCCGAAAAATAAAAGACTCACTGGAGTATTTACTTTGCATGTCCGCAACTTGTGTGTAAATCGTATCTGCATCGGTCGGTTCGCCAAGATGCAGTAGATTCGGTATTAATTTTGCCCAGTCAACAAAATCCAAACAGGAACTCATACAATGTCTGTCGGTTATTAGTACTAGCTTCATGTGCGATTTCCAGTTGTCATCAGGTGCTGGCATGTTGTTGTGCTCTGAATTCTCTGCTTGATAGAAGGACTTTTCTCCTCTATTCAATGCATTTTTCAAGCGAATTAAAAGATCTTGCAACATCAATGTTTGTTCGGATTGTGCGCCTTGAATCGCAATTGTTTTATTGAGCATATAGTCATATGACCAATAGAATTGCCAACTTACTCGAAATAAACCACTCGAGCCTTGACTTTTAAGCTGGAGATGATTTAAAAAGTAATTCTTCGCTTCAGGATCTTTGGAAAATATTGCGCTTAAAATGTCAAATCCATGCGTTGAATTGCCACCTTGATTGCCTCGTGTATCAAGTATTACGGTATTCATTTCATTAATAGATAAAAGTTCCGTTAGCAATTGGGTTTGACTTTCTACTGCTTCTGGCGTGTTCAATTGAAAATCACTGACATTAATCCAATGCGTATCTTCATCTAGTCGGGTTACAAGAGGTAATCGATAAGGTGAGTAGTAGTTTTCTGCTATGTGAGTGGCTTCTATTTCAGAAATCGTAGACCAATATATTGTATAAGTATTGATGTTGTTATTAATTAAAAAATCACATGTTGCAAATTGTGGTCTATTCAAAATGCCTGTATTCGACAGCATTAAAGTGAGGGCTTTGGCCGAGTAATCCCTCGCCTTAAGTATGTGCCAGCGTAGATCAAAATAGGGTGAAAAGTGTTGTTTCAATAATTCATCTATCGGTTGTTGGTCGCAGCTTAGAATTTTTGCGTTTTCGGGCGGATATTGCTCCCCATTTTTTCGATACTGGACGAAATAGCCGTTAGTTTTAGCTGCCAACACGAAACCAGCCCACAAATCTTCTTTTGCATCGATTTTGCTGTAAGGTCTTTTATCCCAATAGCCGTTCACATGTGGGTCTTGGTAGCCCGCCATATAAAATCGCAATACCGCTGCTTCATCGGCTTCTGTGTGTACTTGCAACAATAACTCTCTGGCTTTTTGATATCCATTTTTATGCCAATCAAGAAAAGCGGTTGCATCGGGTTCGAGAATAGCAGGATGCATTTCATTAATAGATTTGTGAACGAAATCCAGATGGTACTTGGCCCGGTGTTGCGGACTTAAATAATTAAAATAAACCATAATTATGGCAACGATTACCGCAATAAAAATTCCTGATGCAATATATCTGCGGTTTCTTAATATGCTCATAATTTTTTAATTATAGGTTGAACCAAAACCAATGGTTTGATCACAAGCGCCCAAACGACTGCATCATCGTCATACCATTGCATGGCTTGTGAATCTTTTACTACATCCAATAGTCCTGATGCCATCCATTGTTTAATTTGCGCAGCATTGTCTTCGGAAATTTGTGTGGCAACTTGAATTAAATCGAGTGACGCATCCACAAAAATTGCATTGCCTGATGCAAAATATCGTTGCAATTCGTGCCAATAAATTTGTGCGGTTTCCAGGTTTAGTTTTTGGTTGAGGTCGGTTGACAATTTATTCTCCGATATTGAAATATTCACCCCCTCCTAACCTTCCTCTTCGCAAGGGGGAGGGACATTACTCCCTGTTTATTTAAATACAGAGCGCGATCTGTTCCCTCCCCTTGCGAATGGGAGGGTTAGGGTGGGGTGAAGCTTTTAGATATTTGCTCTTAATGCTCGCGCCACTCTCGAATTATTTTCCTTATTCAAGGCCAGACTGATTTTTTCGCCTGCCAACATTAATTTCTGCAAATCTACCCCATGTTCTATTTGCAATCCGTTCAACATATAGACCAGATCTTCTGTTGCGACATTTCCTGTGGCGCCTTTGGCATAAGGGCAACCACCTAATCCTGCGACGGAAGAATCCACAACGGTAATTCCCATTTCAAGTGATGCAAAAATGTTGGTGAGTGCCTGGCCATAAGTGTCATGCATATGGACAGCTAATTTTTCGATGGCAATATTTTTTGCAACAACTTCGATCAGTTGTTTGATTTGTCCTGCTGTGCCTACACCAATGGTGTCGCCCAGTGATATTTCGTAGCAACCCATATCCAATAAGTTTTTTGCGATTTCTGCGACTTGTTGGAAATCAACCTCGCCGGAATAGGGGCAACCCGCTACGCAAGAAATATATCCGCGAACAGGAATCTGTTTTTCTTTTGCGGCTTGCATTACAGGTTCAAAACGTTGAAGGCTTTCGGCGATAGAACAATTAATATTTTTTTGACTGAAAGCTTCTGAAGCAGCAGCAAAGATGGCGACTTCATTGGCATTAACTGCAATCGCTCGTTCAAAGCCTTGCAGATTGGGAATTAAGGCTGCATAAGTGATATTGGTTTTGCGTTGAATACCGGCAAAGACTTCGGCGCTGTCCGCCATTTGTGGAACCCATTTGGGATTCACAAAACTACCAGCTTCTATATAGGTCAATCCCGCAGCAACCAAATTTTCAATCAATGTGATTTTGGTTGCAGTGGGGATTAATTGTTTTTCGTTTTGTAAACCATCACGCGGGCCAACTTCAACAATTTTGACTTTATGCGGGATAGGCATGGTGCATTCATCAAGGTAATGACGAAATAATACTAATCATAACGCCTGCAGCTATTGCAGAACCTATCACGCCAGCAACATTTGGCCCCATGGCATGCATCAATAAATAATTTTGTGGATTGGCTTGTAATCCCAATTTATTGGAAACGCGTGCTGCCATAGGCACAGCAGAAACGCCCGCAGAACCAATTAACGGATTAACTTTTTCTTTACTGAACATATTCATTAATTTCGCCATAAGTACGCCAGCCGCAGTACCTATGCCAAAGGCCACAATGCCGAGCGCGAGAATGCCGAGAGTTTTCGGGTCGAGAAATTTATCGGCAGCTAATTTTGAGCCTACAGATAGCCCCAAAAATATTGTAGTGGTATTAATGAGAGCATTTTGGGCTGTGTCGGATAAGCGATCCACCACGCCACATTCGCGCATTAAGTTTCCAAAACAAAAACTGCCGATTAGGGGTGCTGCATCTGGTAGAAACAATCCGACTAATATCAACATTACAATCGGAAAAATAATTTTTTCGCGTTTGCCAACACTACGCATTTGCTTCATCACTATGCCGCGTTCTGCCTTAGTGGTGAGTGCGCGCATAATAGGCGGTTGAATCAATGGTACTAAAGCCATGTAACTATAAGCCGCTACCGCAATGGCCCCAAGTAAATCGGGTGCTAATTTATTGGTGACATAAATTGCTGTCGGGCCATCAGCTCCGCCGATAATGCCGATCGCTGCGGCTTCAGCAATAGTAAAATCCAAACCAAAATAACTTAAGCCGATGGCACCCAATACGGTTGTGAAAATTCCAAATTGTGCTGCTGCACCCAGTAATAACGTTTTGGGATTGGCGAGCAGCGGGCCAAAATCTGTCATGGCGCCTACACCGATAAAAATCAATAATGGCGCTGCTCCACTGGCAATAGCTGTTTTATAAAATGTGTAGAGCATTCCATCGCTGTAACCTGCCGCTTGTACTAAGTGTAATGCGGTTTGATAAATATTCGGGTCTGCAGCTAACAAAGTTTTATAAATTAATGCATCAGAATCGGTGCCAGTTAAACCAGCTAATTGAGCCAGAGCCAAGCCAATTTCCGGTGTGCCGTTTTGCAAGGCTTGTTCTATTGCAGATAGCGCCATTCCTGCGCCCGGAATATTCGCGAGTAATCCACCGAAACCAATCGGTACTAAGAGCAATGGTTCAAAACCTTTACGGACAGCAAGAAATAATAATAGTAAACAAATTCCAATCATAATTAATTGGCCGGAATCCATATGGGATATGCCCGTGGATTGCCAAAGCTTTAATAATGTTTCCATTTTTTATTCTCCTGTTGGCGCAATTGCAAGCAGGGTTTTACCAACGGGAACTATATCGCCATTTTTTACTTCAATACTGGTAATTATGCCGCTACATGGTGCGCTGATTTGTGTTTCCATTTTCATGGCTTCTAACAGCATCACCAAATCACCTTCTTTAACTTGGTCGCCGGGTTTGATAAATACTTTAATAATATTTCCCGCCAGTGGTGCTGCTAAAGTTCGTGCTTCAGCAGTTGAGATAGGCTTGAAATTATTTTGTATTGGATTAATGCCGGTGATATCACCGCCATTATTAACTGTTACCGTAAACTTTTTACCTTCTATCTCAACGGTATAAATTTCTTCACCTGATGGGCTGGTAACCAAGTTAGATTCTTTGCCGGTAGGTGCGGGCTCAAATGCGGTTGGGTTATCACGATTTTCTAAAAAACGTAAACCAATTTGTGGGAAAAGGGCATAGGTTAAAACATCATCCAGTGTTTGATCATTGCTCCGTAAAGCAATTTTGCGCATGGCAGCTTCTTTGCCCAAGGCGTCCGTCAATTCTTCTAATTCTGGTGCGAGATTATCAGCTGGGCGACAAGTGATGGGTAATTCACCATCCTCCAATACTTTTGCTTGTAACTCAGCATTCATCGGTGCAGGTGTAACACCGTATTCACCGCGTAAAACCCCTGCCGTTTCCTTGGAGATATTTTTATAGCGTTCGCCACTCAAAACATTGAGTACTGCCTGAGTGCCAACAATTTGTGAGGTGGGTGTTACCAGTGGAATAAATCCTAAATCTTCACGAACACGCGGAATTTCTTCCAGCACTTCATCAAAACGTTCAATCGCTCCTTGTTCACGCAACTGGCTTTCCATATTAGTTAACATTCCGCCAGGAACTTGTGCAATTAAAATACGTGCATCAACACCTTTTAATGAGCCTTCAAATTTTGCGTATTTTTTTCTGACTTCGCGAAAATAAGTGGCAATTTCTTCCAGCAAAATTAAATTCAAACCTGTATCGCGATTAGTACCTTCCAATGTTGCAACTAAAGTTTCGGTTGGGCTATGGCCGTAGGTCATGGACATGGATGAAATAGCAGTGTCGACATTGTCTATGCCCGCTTCCACACATTTTAAAATAGTGGCGTGGGCCAAGCCGGTAGTGGCGTGGCATTGCATGTGAATCGGAATATCGCATTCTTCTTTTAAACGTTTGACCAATTTAAAACCGTCATAAGGTTTCAATAGTCCGGCCATATCTTTAATGCAAATTGAATCCGCGCCCATATCTTCAATTTGTTTAGCGAGGCTGATCCATGTATCCAGGTTGTGTACTGGGCTGAGTGTATAAGACAGGGTGCCCTGTGCATGTTTTCCCTGACGTTTGACCGCTTTCATCGCCGTTTCAATATTGCGCATGTCATTCATGGCATCGAATACGCGAAACACATCTACACCACTGATCGCGGCGCGTTCTACAAAGGTTTCTACAACATCATCCGCGTAATGGCGATAACCCAATAAATTTTGCCCTCGTAGCAACATTTGTTGCGGCGTTTTCGGCATGGCTTTTTTTAATTCGCGAATGCGATCCCAAGGGTCTTCACCTAAATAACGAATGCAGGCATCAAAGGTGGCACCGCCCCAGGATTCCAGTGACCAAAAACCAACGGTATCCAGTTTTGTTGCAATTGGCAGCATGTCGTCGATACGCATGCGGGTTGCAAAGAGTGATTGATGCGCATCGCGCAACACTAACTCGGTAATACCGAGGGGGTTATTATTAGTCATGAAAAACTCCGATCAGTCACGAGACTGTTTGGTGCGATGTTGGTGAATAGCTGCCTGTATGGCGGCCAAGGTCTGTTGATTAGGTAAGTTGTTATTATGTTCTGCAAAGGGTGGGTGCTCTTCCGGTATTGCAGGTTCGGGAAACAACGTTGCGATAAGCCGTGACATCAGATTAATAGCTATTACCAATAAGATTAAAAACACATAAACCGTACCCATGCCAAATACGAGCAGTTCAAGTGCCTGGTTAATTAATGTACTTTGCATAGCTATTTCCAGCCTGTTTTGAGGAGGTGCATGATACACAAATAGGGGATTTACGGCTAATTCAACTCTCGCCCCATCGCGGCATTAAATCCTGTTCAATGCCTAGCTGATCCAAAATGCGCGCAACAATAAAATCAATTAATTCATTAATATTTTGTGGCTGCATATAAAAACCAGGGCTGGCTGGCAAAATCATCGCGCCCATTTGCGTAAGCTTTAACATATTTTCCAAATGAATTTGCGAATAGGGTGTTTCGCGCGGCACTAAAATTAATTGACGTCTTTCTTTTAATGCAACATCCGCTGCACGCTCAATTAAGTTATTGCTGGCACCATGCGCAATCGCTGAAATAGTACCGCCACTCGCTGGGCATATCACCATGGATGAGGGTGAGCTGGAACCTGAAGCCGGTGGTGCAAACCAATCGTCTTTTGCCAATAGTTGTAATTGTTCTTCGTCAACATTAAACAGGCGTTGCAAAAAAGCTTCTTGATCTTCTGCTTCTTCTGGCAAATCCAAATCCGTTTCAGTGCGAATCACTACTTGCGCCGCAGATGAAATCAATAAATAAACTTTACATTCTGCTGCCAACAAACACTCCAGCAAACGCAATCCATATTGAGCGCCGGATGCACCGGTGATGGCGAGGGTGATGGTGCGTTGTTTCATGGGCTGCTCCATGTGTTAGAAGTTCGGTTTTGCAATTACCAACCAGAAGATACTTAAAACGGCAATTGGAATAATGATGATGGCCGCGCCTGTTACATAGCGATGATATACAACCAGGGTTTGGGTTTCATCACTTGTATAATATTTTCTTTCCGGGCTAGAAAATATTCTGGCCATTTTAATGTTGCCATACCAGATATCGATAATTTCCAAGGGGACTATGAACAGCAGAATTATCAACAATTTCCATTGTATCCAGGCCTGGTGAAAGCCAAACCAGAAAAATGCCATACCAAAACCGGAAATCAATAGTGTTATAAATGCAATATGTTCCACTATAAGCATTTTGATAAAGACCTGATAGATCTTTTGTGTTGAAGATGAAAATTCACCGCCATATTTGCGTAATGAGAGTAAACAAAACCATGCGCCGAGACTTGGTCCTAACCAGAAGATCAGAGAGCCAATATGGATGATTTTCAATGTGACAAAAAATTCTATCGGCATAATATTTTACGTAGGGGCGCCGCTTGCTGCGCCCAATTCACAAGCATGGGCGCAGCAAGCGGCGCCCCTACATTTTGATCAAGATATTTCATAAACATGCTCATGTCGAAAAAGCGTTAACGAAACGATAAAAAACCAAATGCTACTCCACACCATTGCAAGCCCTGTGCAAATTGCTGCAAGAAAAAAAGATTGTGTAATGCAAGCGTAACTTAAGCCAAATCCAAATATCCACGCGGGAAGTCCAGCAATAATGAGTGAACGATCAATGTGTTTATTCTTTAATAAGCCAATCGTCAATATCAAACCGCCGAGTGAATAAAATCCATTGCCTAAAAAGCCAGTAAGATAAAACGCCAGAATTTCCAGTGTTTGCATTGAAACCAATGTGGGGTCAATACGAATGCTTTCGGGGATCACCCATCCAAAAATAATTTCAGCGGTGATGTCAGGCAAAGTGCCTAAACCAATCAGCAAAAATCCAAGAGTTTTTGTGCTGGATTCTGGAATGAATTTGAGTAATAAACTGAAAAAAGTCAGCAACGACAAAGCGGCGACAATCCAGCAGATCCATCCAAATTGCCAATCACTCAAATGATTGACAATAAATGCCTGGCGTTCCTGTAAAGAATTTTCACTGTTAAGTAGACCGGGTGTAATCACAAATGCCATTTGATAGCAGGCCAGGGCCATAATTAGTACAACAAATAAGCCAGTCAACATTCGCTTTTTTTCCAACAGAATCTTTAACAAGGATTTATCCTCTTTTTCCTGTGTTTATCGCGCTCGCTTCTGTAAAATGCGGCGACTGATTTTTGTGCTTTACTTGCCTGATAGATTAATCCGCGAGATTGTATATGCAATTGAACACCATAGATGAACTGATTGATGATCTGCGCCACGGGAAAATGGTCATTTTGATGGATGACGAAGACCGTGAAAATGAGGGCGATTTGATCATGGTGGCTGAGCAGGTTCGGCCGGATGATATCAATTTTATGGCGACTCATGCGCGTGGTTTGATCTGCCTGACTTTGACCCCCCGAGCGATGCCGACAGTTGGATTTGCCGCTGATGGTCAGCGATAACAAGTCCCAACACACAACGAATTTCACTGTATCAATTGAAGCAGCACAAGGTGTAAGTACTGGTATTTCAGCGGCCGACCGTGCCTTGACTGTGCGTGCGGCAGTCAAAGCCAGCGCCCAACCCACTGACTTGGTTCAACCCGGGCATATATTTCCTTTGATGGCACAACCAGGTGGTGTCATGAGCCGGGCAGGGCATACTGAAGCGGGATGTGATCTGGCTCGATTGGCTGGTTTTGAACCTGCGGCTGTCATTGTTGAAGTGATGAATCCTGACGGTACTATGGCTCGAAGGGCAGATCTTGAGCAATTTGCTGAGCAACATAATCTGAAAATCGGTACCATTGCCGATCTAATCCACTACCGTGCGACCAAAGAAAAAACCGTCTCCTGTGTGAATAGCCGTAAAGTTGAAACCCTGTATGGCGAATTTGAGTTAAAAACCTATCGAGACCTTGCCCGCGGTGATCTGCATTTTGTCATGGTGAAGGGTGAGATAGATGCAACACCCACTTTGGTGCGGGTGCATGTGTTGGATACCGCGCGCGATGTGTTGTCCATCAAGCGACCTTCAATTGCGGGTGGTAAAAGTTGGACTTATCAAGAAGCATTGCAACGCGTCAGTGAAGAAGGCAAAGGAGTTGTGCTGTTAATTTGCCATGACGAATCCACTGTTGATGTTGAAGAAAGTATTGATTGGCTGTTATCCGGAAAACAACAACGTCGCAGTGCTGACGTGTTGTATAAACAAGTTGGTACGGGTTCGCAAATTTTACGGGATTTAGGTGTTCGCAAAATGCGTGTGATGTCAGCACCCATGCGGTATTCGGCATTGTCAGGATTTGATTTGGAAGTTGTGGAATATTTGTGTCCGGAGTGATTTTGTAGGGTCGGTTCTACAGAAAAATAAAATTTTTGTCTAACAGAGAAATTGTTATGAGCAACATTAAAGTTATCGAAGGTGAGTTTTCAGCTTGTGCTGGCAAATACGCATTGATCGTTAGCCGCTGGAATAGTTTTGTTGTGGAAAGTTTAAAAGAAGGTGCGCTGGATACTCTGCGTCGCCATGGAATTAAGGATGAACAAATTGCCATTTATTACGCACCGGGTGCATTTGAATTTCCAATCGTTGCGCAAAAAATTGCCGCAAAAAAATCTTACGACGCCATCATCGCATTGGGTGCTGTGATTCGCGGCGGTACACCTCACTTTGATTATGTTGCGGGTGAATGTACTAAAGGTTTAGCGCAAGTCTCATTACAATTTGGTGTACCGGTAACCTTTGGTGTGTTAACGGTTGATTCGATTGAACAAGCAATTGAACGTTCGGGCACTAAAGCAGGCAACAAGGGCGTTGAAGCGGCATCGACTGCTTTGGAAATGGTTTCACTGCTCGGCAAAATATAGTTGGGCAAGATTTAATTTTTGTATTGTCAGTTCATTGTAAAGCATGACCCCCTCCTAACCTCCCCCTTGCCAGGGGGAGGGACTGACTCCTCTCCCTGGCAAGGGGGAGGCTGGGTGGGGGTCTTTTTTTGAGTATTTCCCATGAGTAATTCATCATCCGCATCTTCATCCACCGCGGCTTTAGCAGCAACACGGCGTATGGCGCGTCATTATGCAATGCAAGGTTTGTATCAATGGCAAATGGCAGGTGCCAGTTTAAATGCGATTGAAGCGGAATTTCGTGTTGATAACGACATGACCAATGTGGATCTGGAATATTTTCATGATCTTTTGCATGGCGTACCTACACACTTGAGCGATATTGAAAATGCGTTCGAACCATTTTTAGTTGAGCGTAGCTTGAAAGAACTGGACCCCATCACTCGCGCATTATTGCGTCTCGCTACTTATGAATTTCTGCATCGGTTGGATGTTCCTTACAAAGTAGTGATCAACGAAGCTGTGTCACTTGCGAAAAAATTCGGTGCAGAAGATAGCCACAAATTTATTAATGGTGTGTTGGACAAAACTGCAGCGGTTGCTCGTGCGGTTGAAGTCAAAGCTAACAAAAAATAAATGAATGAATTTCAACTGATCAAACATTTTTTTGAGAGCGAACAGGAATCTTCGCTTTCGGAGTCAGTTGTGTTGGGAATTGGTGACGATTGCGCATTATTGCAAATGCCCGTTGGAAAACAGCTCGCAGTTTCGGTGGATACATTAGTCGCTGACGTGCATTTTCCAAAAGAGGCTCCCGCCAATTTAATTGCCGAGCGTGCACTGCGTACCAATTTAAGCGATTTGGCGGCTATGGGTGCAGAGCCATTATGGTTTACTCTGGCCTTAACCTTACCGCAAGCAGATGAGATCTGGTTGCGCGAATTCAGTCGCGGTTTATTTGCCTGTGCACGCGAATTTAATATTCAGCTAGTGGGCGGTGATACAACCTCTGGGCCACTGAGTGTCACCATTCAAGTCATGGGTTTGATTGAAAATAAATCCGCTATGCGTCGTGATGCCGCTAATGTAGACGATTTTATTTTAGTCACTAATACCTTGGGTGATGGTGCAGTCGCTCTGGATGTGTTGCAAAAAAAGATTCTGGTATCGGAAGCGGACCAAATTTATTTACAAGAACGTTTTTATCGTCCGAAGCCGCGACTGATGGAAGCTAAATTGATTCGCGAATTCACCAATGCAGCCTTGGATATTTCTGACGGATTGGTCGCTGATTTACAACATATCTGTGAGCGTAGCGATTTGGGTGCAACCATTTTTGTTGAAGATATTCCATTGTCGCCTGCATTAAAGCATTTGCAGGATCAACAGCAGGCTTATCGTTATGCTTTAACAGGCGGTGACGATTACGAATTATGTTTTACTGTGTCACCTGAAAACATGCCGCAAATTGCCATGTTGATTGCCGAGAAAAAATTGTCTGCAACGGTGATTGGCAAAATGCATTTAGGTTCAGGTGTGCAATGTGAATTGAAGGGTGAAGAATTTTCGTTGATACAACCCGGTTATCAACATTTTTCGTGATTTTTCGTGAATAGCTTTTTATGACACCAAATTTTAAACAACTCATAACCAATCCTGATCATTTTTTTGCGTTTGGATTTGGCAGTGGTCTAGCACCAAAAGCACCCGGTACTTTTGGTACTCTGGCAGCGATTCCAATTTTTTGGTTGATTCAGGATTTGCATTGGAGTTTTTATCTAAGTTGGTTGATTGTTACTTTTGCATTGGGTGTTTATTGGTGTGATCGTTCATCAAAAGCATTAGGTGTACATGATCACGGCGGAATTGTGTGGGATGAATTTGTTGGCTACTGGGTCACTATGTTTCTCGCCCCAAAGGTTGGATCTGGATGTTAGTGGGTTTCATCGCCTTTCGCATTTTTGATATCGTAAAACCCTGGCCTATTGGTTGGCTTGATAAAAAAGTAAAAGGCGGTTTCGGCATAATGGTCGATGATTTGCTTGCAGGGATTTATGCATTTTTGGTTTTGCAGTTGATTGTTTATATGAGTATTTAGAAAAGCATGACCCCCTCCCAGCCTCCCCCTTGCCAGGGGGAGGAGTAAGTCCCTCCCCCTGGCAAGGGGGAGGTTAGGTGGGGGTCTTTTTTTACAGTCTGCATCGAGGCAAGCGTGACAATTAAATTTATCGAGTCTTGTAAATTACCCACACCCTTTGGCATGTTTGTCATGCATGGTTTTGCTGATGACGAAACTGACAAAGAACATGTGGTATTGACTATGGGCGATATCAGCGGCGAAGAACCTTTGTTAGCGCGTGTGCATTCAGAATGTTTAACTGGCGATGCGCTGTTTAGTTTGCGTTGTGATTGTGGCCCACAATTACAGGCCGCTATGCATAAGGTTGGTGTGGTTGGTCGCGGTGTGATTTTCTATTTACGACAAGAAGGTCGTGGCATTGGTTTGGTGAATAAAATTCGCGCCTATTCTTTGCAAGATTGTGGTGCTGATACAGTCGAAGCCAACGAGCAACTCGGCTTTGGTGCTGACATGCGCGACTATTCAATCCTGAAACCCATGTTGCAGCATTTACAAATCAAATCGTTAAAATTATTGACCAATAATCCACGTAAAGTAAAAGCATTGCAGGATATGGGCATTCAAATTACGGAACGCATTCCTCATCAAACAGGGCGCAATCCGCATAATGCGAAATATCTGGAAACTAAAAAAGGAAAATTGGGGCATTTGTTTTTGGATGAGGATTTTTAGATTTAACGTTAAAAAGGAAAAATAACTATGCCAACTATATCAATGTTTTATGGATTAATTATTAGGATGTATTATTTTGATAATGATCAACATAATATGCCTCATATACATGTTGAATATAAGGAATTTGAGGCGGTAATAGAAATTCCTACGGGAAGGGTTATAGTGGGGGAGTTACCAACAAAGCAATATAGGTTGGTCAGTGCTTGGATAGAAATTCATGCAGATGAATTAATGGCTGATTGGCAGCTTGCAATTAATGGTGAGCCCCTATTTAAAATTGATCCTTTGCGTTAGGGGTAATTATGAATCCTAAAGTGATGAACGTTGAGCCTCTTAATGATTTTAAGTTAAGAATTATTTTCGTGAATGGTGATGCAAAAATATTTGATGTGAGCCCCTATCTAGATAAAGGTATTTTTGCAGAACTAAAAGACAGAAATTATTTTAAGCAGGTAAAGGTCGTTGCTGGCGCCATTCAATGGCCGCATGAACAAGACTTCAGTAATGATACCTTATACATACGCGGGCAAACCCTTTAAAACTAAAAGATTTTATTTATGACCACAAAAATCGCAATCGCTGGTGCCGCCGGCCGCATGGGTAAAGCATTAATCACAGCCACACATGCTAATGCTGAATCAACATTGTCTGCCGCCACCGTTCGCCCCGGAAGTAGTTTAGTGGGGGTTGATATTGGTGAGTTTGGTGGCATTGGAAAAAATCAAATTATTATGTCGGATAATTTGGCAAAAGTGATTTCACAATTAGATGTATTAATCGATTTCAGTTCCCCTGCGGCAACTTTACAGAATGTAAAAATTTGCGCTGCCCATAAAAAACCAATTGTTGTTGGCACTACCGGTTTTAGTGATGCCGAGAAAAAAGAATTACTTTCCTATCAATCACAAATTCCGTTATTGCTGTCCGCCAATTTTTCAACAGGCGTGAATTTGTGTTTTAAATTATTGGATATTGCCGCTCGTGTGTTGGGCGATGAATATGATGTGGAAGTCTATGAAGCGCATCATCGTCACAAAGTCGATTCACCATCAGGCACTGCTGTGCGTATGGGTGAAGTTTTAGCCAATGCATTGGATCGCGATTTAAAACAAGTCGCTGTTTATGGCCGCGAAGGCCAAATCGGCGCACGTCCTCGTGACACTATTGGTTTTGCGACTGTTCGTGGTGGTGATGTAGTCGGTGATCACACAGTGATGTTTATGGCAGATGGCGAACGTGTTGAAATCACGCATAAAGCATCAAGTCGTTTAGCATTTGCGAACGGTGCAGTTCGCGCAGCCATTTGGTTGCAAAAACAAAAACCTGGTTTGTTTGATATGCAAGACGTGTTGGGATTGAATTAACCTATGACCGAATTAAAAATCGAAGACATTATTTCCGGCACCGGAAAATTCATTGAAAAGGGCGCATTAATTACCGCTCATTACACTGGTTGGCTGGAAGATGGTACTGAATTTGATTCATCACACAATCGCGGTAAACCTTTTCAATGCGTAATTGGAACTGGCCGCGTCATTAAAGGTTGGGATCAAGGCTTGATTGGAATGAAAGTCGGCGGAAAACGAAAATTGTTTGTGCCATCCGAACTGGCTTACGGCGAAAGACAAATGGGGGCGCTCATCAAACCCAATTCCAATTTGATTTTTGAAATTGAATTGTTGGAAGTTTTAACGCGGGATGATTAATTCGCTGCAAGCGAACCTAAACTCCACTCAATCGCCTCAGCATAAAATTTCTCAGGCAACAAATCACCCAATAAAATTAAAGTCTCACGAAGTTCAGTGATGTTATTGCTGACTAAATTAATGTGCCCAACTTTGCGACCGGTACGCACTTCTTTTCCATACCAATAAACTCTTGCGCAGGAAAGATTTCGCCATTCCGGATTGTACTCAGTGCCGATCAAATTAATCATCACATTTTGTCCGGTAACTTGTGGGGCGGGGGTGGGCATATTGGCGATGGCGCGCAGGTGGTATTCGAATTGGCTGATGCTGGCACCGGCTTGTGTCCAGTGGCCTGAGTTGTGAACGCGCGGAGCGAGTTCGTTGATTAATAATTTGTCGCCGACGCGGAAAGTTTCCATTGCCATAACGCCGACATAATCCAGTGCATTTAATAATTTGCCTAGCATATTTTCTGCTTGAGTTTGCAGATGTTGTAAACGAGCGAGCGGAGCGATTGAAGAGTATAAAATTCCGTTGAGATGTAAATTCAACGTCAGTGGATAAAAAACACATTCACCATTTGAATTGCGCACACCTACCAATGAAATTTCTTCATCAAATTTAATCGCTTGTTCGGCTATGGCTTCGCCTTGCCAATCATCGGGCACTTGATCATCGTCAGTGCGCAACCAATGTTGACCGCGACCATCGTAACCACCGGTTCTGCGTTTTAATAAAACCGCTTCACCTAGTTGATCACGCAATTCATTCGCCGAAATATTGTTGACAACATTTCGCCAAGGTGCTGTTGCTAAACCTAAAGAATCAATTAATTCTTTTTGTGTTTTGCGATCGGCCAATCGGCCAAAAACCGATTGATTAATAAATCGTGGATGTTGAGCCAGTGCTTTAGTCACCAGCGTGGCTGGCCATTGTTCGCGTTCGGCGGTCACCAGATCATTGGTATTCAAATTCGGCGCAGTGGATTCATCTATATCAACCGGATAAACATCCAAAGCCAAAGGCATGCCTGCATGTTTCAACATGGCACCTAATTGGCCTGCGCCCAAAACCCAAATACGTTGTTTCATTTACCTGATTCCCTACGACTAGCTATTGATCACGAGGATCCGGGTTATCTAAAACGGCCTGTGTTTGTTCCTGACGGAATTGATCAATTTTTGCGGCCAACGCTGGATCGGTCACGGCGAGAATCTGGCAAGCCAAAAGTCCCGCATTGAAGGCGCCAGCAACGCCAATCGCCAAAGTACCCACGGCAATACCTTTGGGCATTTGTACTATGGAGTAGAGGCTGTCCATACCACTTAAAGCTTTGCTTTGAACGGGAACACCCAGTACGGGTAGACGCGTATGAGCGGCGACCATGCCCGGTAAGTGGGCGGCGCCGCCAGCGCCAGCAATAATGACGGCATAGTCATTATCAACAGCAGCTTCAGCGAATTCGGTGAGTTTTTGCGGGGTGCGGTGAGCGGAAACCACTTCTGTGTGGTAGTCGACTCCCATTTGTTCGAGTATTTCTACTGCGGCTTGCATGGTGCTCCAATCACTTTTGGAACCCATGATGACTGCAACTTTTCTTGCCATAGCGATGTGCCTGCGGTCTGTCAGAAAAAGCCGCGCATCTTATCACAGATTAATCTTGTAAGGCCTAGTCCTACTCGAGGGACTGATGTTTGTCTTTGTACAGACTAGGCTCACCCTTAGGCCGGGTTTTAAACCGACGATGCACCCAAAGATATTGTTCGGGCGCCATTCGAATGGCGTTTTCAACAATGCTGATGATGCGTTTGGTGTCTTCAAATTTGTCATCAGAGGGAAATTGCTCAAGAGGCGGTTGAATCAGTATGTGATAAGAATTTTCTTCTCGTATGCAAAAAAATGGAATGACCTTCGCTTTGCCCATGCGTGCAAAATCGGATGTTGAACTAATACAAGCAGCCGTTACCCCAAAAAAGGGTAAAAATAGATTGGATTTTTCTGCTTTTTTTCCATAATCCTGATCCGGTGCATACCAAACGGCTCGTCCTTTTCGTAAATGTTTTACGACAGTTCTCACATCTTCTGTTTCGATTGCAGTGGTATCGGAATTAAACCTTTCTCTGCAGCGATGCTGGATAAAATCATAAACTTTATTGTTATGTTCTCTATAGCTACCATCGATAGAATGCTGCAAATTTATAAATGATGCACCTAAATCGAGATGTGTCGAGTGCATGGTCATAAGTACTACGCCAACACCTTCTGCTTCAGCTGTTTTGAGATGTTCCAATCCTGTATAGCGAACTCTTTTTTTTAAGCGATTAGCTGAAGCAAACCAAGCAAATCCAATTTCAAAAAAAACCATGCCTAAAGAATTAATGTGTTTTTGTAGAAGATCTTTTTGTTGGGATTGATCAAGTTCAGGAAAGCAAAGTTCCAAATTTCGTTTCGCAATCGATATACGTTTTTGACCGAAAATTGAAATTAATTTTGCCATTCTTCGGCCTAGCCACATTTGTACGGAATAAGGTAATTGCGCGAGCGACCACCAAATGCCGAAACCAATCCAAGTCAGCCAATATTTTGGAAGTAACATGTTTGCAGAAAATTCTGGGTATTTCATTTTGTCTGTCTTAATAAATCCGCTGCGTATAAATTCGGAGCGCCTTCAGGTTGATTCTTAAACCTTCGGTGTACCCAAAGGTATTGTTCGGGTGCCAGCATAATCATTTTTTCGATATTTGAAACTACCGATTGGGTATCTTGTATCAAATTGTCCGTAGGAAAATTATCTAAAGGTGGAGAAATAATCAGTTTATAACCGCCTTCTGGTTTGCGAATGGCGCAGACAGAAATCAGTATCGCATTGCCTGATTGCGTCAAGGGACTTGTGGCCGTAATGCAGGCAGCATTAATTCCAAAAAAGGGTAAAAAAATACTGTGTTTGATTCCATAGTCCTGATCGGGTGCGTACCAAACCGCTCGTCCTTGGCGAAGTGATTTAATCATCAGTCGCATATTTTTTCTTTCAATGGCTGTCGTTTTTGGATTAAAACGTTTGTGACGACTGATTTGAATAAAATCGTGAACGGGATTGGTATGTCGCTTGTAGATACAATCAATAGAATGAAAAATATTGAGAAATGTAATGGCTAATTGCATGTGCGAAAAGTGCACAGTCATAAGAACAACGCCTTTCCCTTTTGCTTCTGCCTCTTTTAAATATTCAAGGCCTTCAACAGTGACTAATCTGGCTAGACGTTTTTTTGGCCAAAACCAAGCAATGCCCATTTCAAAAAAAACTTTTCCGAGAGAATCAATATGTTGCCGTAATAATTCTTTTTGTTCACTTTCAGATAAATGTGGAAAACACAATTCAATATTTCGTTTTGCTATTGCGATGCGACGTTTGCCAAGACGAGGCATAAGTTGCCCTAAAAGACTGCCCAGTTTCATTTGTACTTTGTATGGGAGCTGTGCTAATAACCACCAAATGCCAAAACCAAACCAGGTTGACCAATACTGGGGATAAAATAATCGATAATCAAAGGAAGGAGCGTTCATAACTCAAGTCCTGGAAATGGCTGGCGATTATATATCAGGATCATGCATATTTAGGAGTGAGCTTCTGATGATTCCGTTAAGTGTCAGACTATTGAAATTGTCGGTTTGTAGAATATCCGACTGGTTCAAACATAAGTAAATCGTTATGATTTTATCTCCTTCATATTAAATCTAACCGGAAATGTAATGATGAAAAAATTCAATCTGACAAAATGCGGGCTATCTGTTGCTTTATTAGCCCTGGCGCTGGGTAGTGCGGTTGCGGAAGAGGTTAAGCCTTGGGAGGCCTCTGCGGAATTGGGAATGGTTTCTGCGTCAGGAAATACGGAAGCTACCAGTTTACAAGCCAAATTGGATGTCAAACAAAATTTAGATAAATGGACTAACTCTTATGTTCTAACAGGCTTAATGAATAAAAGCGAAGTTGAAAATGATGACGGCAGTACCACTAATGAAAAAACCGCTGAAAAATATTTTGGTTCCGTAAAAAGTGCTTATGACTTTGGTCGAGAGGCTGATTATTTATTTCTATTTGCTTCATATGCTGATGACAAATTTGGTTCTTACCGACGTTATACCACTGTTTCAATCGGTTATGGTTCGCGATTAATCGAACGCGAAACCGTTCAACTGGATGCAGAAATCGGTCCTGGTTATGTCACTGGCGAAAAAGTGTTTGAAGATCCCATTCTGCCGGATTATCTGGTTACAGAAGAAGGTTCAATGTTGCGTGTTGCGGGGGTATTTGCTTGGCAAATTACTAGCAACGCTGAATTTAAACAATCCATCAGTATTGAATCCGCTGAAGATAACCGCCGTACATTATCTGAAACATCACTGAGTACAAAGATCAGTGAAGTCATGCAAATGAAAGCCGCATTTGCATTAGCCAGCGACTCTGAAGTTGCACCGGGTAAAGAGAAAACGGATACAACAACGTCGATTACCTTGGTTTATAAGTTTTAATTTATTGTTGATAGAGCGCAGCTTGCTGAAAATAAGTCGCGCTCTGTCCGCTAATTCGAACTAGCGTTATGTCGAGAGGATTAGTCAAGACTAAACCTTGAAAGCCACAAATCTCATCTACACTTGCTGTAGTTTTCTTATCCTTGTGATTACTTTGGACTTCTTAACTTGTATACAAGTCATTGGGTCTTCATAATCACTGATTAAATTAATAAAACTTAAGGTAAAGCAATGAAAGTCAAAGCTATTTTGTGGTTAATCGCTTGTTATCTCTGTGTTGGAGCGGGTTTTTCCTTTGCTGAAGACGGCTATGATATGTGGTTGAGATATCAACCTGTTACTGATGCCAAGCGGTTGAAAGATTACCGAAAAGGCATTGAGCGCTTGGTGGTTGAGGGTGACTCGCCGCAGGCCAAAGTAGTTGTCCAAGAGTTGGAGCGAGGCTTGAGTGGCCTGTTGGCCGAGCCGATTAAGTCTTCTTCTTATAAGAAGGCCAAGGGTGTGCTGTTAGTCGGCACGCCAACATCATCTGAATTAATTCGCAATGCTGGGTTGGATGCTGAATTAAATGGTTTGGGTGATGAAGGTTATTTAATTAAATCCATCAAGCTTAATCAAAAAGATTCGTTGGTGATTGCGGCTAATACAGACACCGCTTTGATTTACGGTGCGTTTCATTTTTTGCGTTTATTGCAAACCCAATCGTCAATTGAAAATCTTGCAATAAGTTCCAAACCCAAGCTGCAATATCGTGTCGTGAATCATTGGGATAATTTGAATCGTTTGGTTGAGCGGGGTTATGCGGGATTGTCTTTGTGGGAGTGGGGCACTTTGCCGGAATATATTCACCCACGTTACATAGACTATGCGCGCATCAATGCATCACTCGGTATTAACGGTACGGTTTTAAATAATGTGAATGCTGATCCGCGTATGTTGAGCGATCAATTTATTCATAAAGTCGCTGCGCTGGCAGAAGCTTTTCGTCCTTACGGGATAAAAGTTTATGTATCACTGAATTACAACGCGCCGCGTGGATTCGGTGATCTTGAAACTGCAGATCCATTAGACCCGCGCGTGCGTGATTGGTGGAAAAAACGCATCGATAAAATTTATTCGATCATTCCGGATTTTGGTGGATTTTTGGTGAAGGCTGATTCGGAAGGTCAACCTGGCCCGCAAGGTTATGGTCGTAATCATGCGGATGGTGCCAACATGTTGGCCGAAGCGGTTAAACCTTATGGCGGCGTGATTTTCTGGCGAGCATTTGTTTACAGTCCAGATATTGGAGACAGATTCCGTGGTGCTTATGATGAATTTAAGCCGCTTGATGGAAAATTTGATGAGAATGTGATTTTACAAATTAAAAATGGCTGATTGATTTCCAACCGCGTGAACCTTATTCGCCTTTGTTTGCTGCCATGGAAAACACCAACATGATGATGGAATTCCAGGTGTCGCAAGAATATTTTGGTTTTAATACACACCTTGCTTATCAAGGAACTTTGTTTGAAGAATCGCTGCGCACGAATACCCATGCTAAAGGTAAAAAATCAGAAATTGGCGATATTCTCGAAGGAAAAATTTACAAGCATTCACGCACAGGTATGGCAGCTGTTGTGAATCCCGGTACTGATCGCAATTGGACAGGTCATCCTTTCGTGCAATCAAGTTGGTATTCTTTTGGTCGTTTTGCATGGGATCATCAATTAACAGCGGAAGCTATTGCTGAAGAATGGTCGCGCATGACATTCACCAATGACGAAAAAGCGTTGGAGCTTTTGAAAAAAATTATGATGGTGTCGCGCGAAGCGGGTGTGAATTATCGCAATCCTTTGGGTCTAACTCATTTGTATCAACAAGGCGATCACTATGGTCCAGCACCCTGGACGGATGATATGCCGCGCGCGGATTGGAATGCGATTTATTATCACCGCGCTGATGCTGATGGAATTGGTTTTAATCGCACTAAAACCGGCTCTAACGCGCTGGCTCAATATCCCAAAACATTGTCCGATATTTACGGTGATTTGAATCAAGTTCCTGAAGAGTTAATGCTTTGGTTTCATCACGTGAATTGGGATCACAAAATGAAATCTGGTCGCACTATGTGGGAGGAATTAGTCCACAAATATTATGAAGGTGTTGATCAAGTTCGTCAGATGCAAAAAGAATGGAATCAACTCGAAGGTAAAATTGATGCGGATCGTTTTGCCCATGTAAAAGCCTTGTTAAAAATTCAGGAAGGTGAGGCGGTTCGTTGGCGCGATTCCTGTGTGGTGTATTTCCAATCCATTTCAAAAAGACCTATACCGGCTGGATTGGAAAAACCGGCACATGATTTGGAGTATTACAAAATGTTATCACGCATAAACTATATTCCTGATCCATGGCATCCTGCGGGGAATTCGCGTAAGTTGAAATAAAAGACCCCACCCTAACCCTCCCCTTGCCAGGGGAGGGGACAAATCTCACTTCGCATTGAGCGGGGGGGGATTAAAAGTTCCTCCCCCTTGCCACAAATTGCAGGAACAATTTGCACAGCGAAGCTGCCCGAAGGGGAAACCACAGGAAGTGGTTTATGAACGAGGAGGCGAGGAGGGGGTGAAACACAAACTCCAAAACAAAAACGAGGCAAAAAAAATGAAAAAACAAATCAGTATTTTGATGATAGGTCTTTTAGCGAGTAGTTTTGCATTCGCTGATGCATCCAATTTTAAATGGCCCAAAGGAAAAAAAGCAGCGGTGAATCTGGCTTACGATGATGCTCTGAATTCCCAGTTGGATAACGCCATTCCTGCATTAAACAAATACGGATTCAAAGGCACTTTTTATTTGCAAATGAATAGCGATACTATCGCCAATCGTTTGCCTGATTGGCGTGCTGCGGCGAAAAAAGGTCACGAGTTGGCGAACCACAGTTTATTTCATCAGTGTTCAAAAACCGGCCCTGGCCGCGATTGGGTGTTGGATGATCACAACCTCGACACCATGACTGTCGGGCAAATGAAAGAACAAGTCGTTTTGACCAACGTTATGCTGCATGCAATCGATGGTAAAACAGAAAGAACCTACACGGCGCCTTGTGTTGATTCTAAAGCTGGTGGACAAAATTATATTGATGCAGTGAAAGATCAATTTATTGCCATTAAATTATCGGGTGGTGGTGTCGCGCCAGATATGATGAAAGTTGATCCATACAATGTGAGTGTGGATTTTCCGCAAGATCAAACTGCTGATCGTTTGATTGCGTTAGTAAAAGAAGCGGCTGATAAAGGCACTATGGTTAATTTTACCTTTCACGGAGTTGGCGGCGACCATTTGGTAACCAGTGTGAAAGCGCATGATGATTTGCTGAAGTATTTGGCTGCCAACAAAGATATTTATTGGGTCGATACCTTTGCGAATATCATGACTCATGTGAAAGCAGAGCAGAAGAAACAATAATTTTTAATTTATTGTGGGCAGGCCCCTGTGCCTGCCCCCTACGGAATTGTCCGATCATCCCCGCAAAATATTCGATAACTTTGGATTGGGTTTTTTATTAGCGCGATAAAGTAAAACTACTTTGCCAATTTCCTGAATCAGTTCAACATTGGGCAACTGGATCAATTCCTGAACCAGTTCCTTGCGATCTTCACGCTCAGGATTGGCCAGCTTGACCTTGATTAATTCATGATCATCCAACGCACGATTGAGTTCGGCGATGACATTGGGGCTGAGTCCGTTACCCGCTATGGTGACGATTGGGTTTAATTTGTGTCCGATGGTGCGGAATTGTTTTTTGCGGTCAATACTAATGGGCATGGTTGAATCCAGATGTTAAAACTTTACGTATTCTACACAGAAGCGGCGCAGAACAGTCATAGTTGTCACTTGTATTTAACTATTCATGCCCCATATCCTAGGAAGCTGTAATAAGAGCCTGTAATAAGTTGACTCAATATTTGTCGGTAATTTGATCAAAATGATCTGTAAATGAGGGTGTATTCTTGAACGATATCTCAAAAAACCTGCTCTTGTGGTTGGTAGTCTTGTTGGTTGTTATAAGTCTTTTCAGGAGCTTGAACACTAGCGAACCGACTTCTGACATGGCCTACACTGAATTCTTATCTGCTGTACGCAGTGATAGCGTGAGCAGTGTTGTCATCCAAGAAGAAATTATTTCGGGGCTCAAAATTGATGGAACTAATTTCACAACAGTAAGGCCTTTAGTGTCCGATCCTAAATTGATGGACGATCTTTACAACCATAATGTTAAGGTTGAGGGTAAGCGTATTGAGCGTCCAGGCCTCTTATCTAATTTGTTGATTTCAATTGCGCCTGTTTTAATTATCCTCGCTATCTTTTGGTTTTTTATGCGTCAAATGCAGGGTGGTGCTGGTGGCAAAGGTGGGCCAATGAGTTTTGGCCGCAGCAAAGCCCGTTTGTTGGGTGAAGACCAGATCAAAACCACATTTGCCGATGTGGCGGGTGTTGATGAAGCCAAAGAAGAGGTTTCGGAATTAGTGCAATATCTGCGCGATCCTTCCAAATTTCAAAAGCTCGGTGGCAAGATTCCGCGTGGTGTGTTGATGGTCGGCCCGCCGGGTACAGGTAAAACCCTTCTGGCAAAAGCCATTGCTGGCGAAGCCAAAGTGCCTTTCTTTCTATTTCCGGCTCTGACTTCGTCGAAATGTTCGTCGGTGTGGGCGCCAGCCGTGTGCGCGATATGTTTGATCAAGCGAAAAACAATCGCCCTGCATTATTTTTATCGACGAGATAGATGCTGTCGGTCGTCATCGTGGCGGTGGTCATGGTGGTGGTCACGACGAACGCGAACAAACCCTAAACCAGTTATTGGTTGAGATGGATGGTTTTGAGGGTAACGATGGCGTAATCATCATTGCGGCAACTAACCGTGCCGATGTCTTAGACAGAGCCTTACTTCGTCCCGGTCGTTTTGATCGTCAGGTTTATGTAGGTTTGCCGGATATTCGTGGCCGCGAGCAAATTCTGAAAGTGCATATGCGCAAAGTGCCTCTTGATGAGAGGGTTAGCCCATCAATTATTGCTCGCGGCACTCCTGGATTTTCGGGTGCAGAGTTGGCCAACTTGGTTAATGAAGCAGCCTTGATGGCGGCGCGTTCCAACAAGCGATTGGTCACTATGGAGGATTTTGAGCAAGCGCGCGATAAAATCATGATGGGAGCAGAGCGTAAATCCATGGTGATGAGCGAAAAAGAAAAAATTATGACGGCTTATCATGAGGCTGGGCATGCCATTGTGGGTTGCTTGGTGCCTGAACATGATCCAGTTCATAAAGTTACCATTATTCCTCGGGGAAGAGCCCTGGGTGTTACTCATTTTTTACCAGAGGATGACAAATACAGTCAAAGCCGGCTGCATCTTTTGGGTAACATTTCTGTTGCCTATGGTGGAAGGATTGCCGAGGAAATGATTTATGGTGCTGATGGTGTTTCGACTGGTGCTATGAGTGATATTGAATATGCCACCCGGATAGCACGCTCAATGGTAACGCGTTGGGGATTGTCAGATAAGCTTGGGCCTTTATTGTTTGGTGAGGAGCAAGGGGTTTATCCAGGCACTGGTACAAAAAATTATTCACCTGCCACCTCAAAAATTATTGATGATGAAGTAAAGATCATTATTGACGATTGTTACGGAATAGCTAAAAAGCATCTCGAAGATAACCGCGATATTCTTGAGTCTATGAAAGATGCTTTAATGGAATACGAAACTATTGATTCAGACCAGGTTGCAGATTTGATGGCGCGGCGCCAAGTTCGTCCTCCGCGCGAGTGGAATGATGATGATTTTGGCGACACCACAAAAAATACTGATGTTTCAGGTGAAAGTCCCATTGGCGGACCGGCTAATACTCACTAATATGGTCTATCTTGCAGCCTTGCCTCAAGTCACTCTTCGGCTTCCGAAAGAGTGCTTGGGGTGGTTTTTTTAATCTCCTTCCCTATGTTTTTCAGCTTCCGCACCCATACACTTGATCTTTCTCGCCCTCATGTCATGGCGATCCTGAATGTCACTCCTGATTCTTTTTCTGATGGTGGTCAGTATTTCTCGGCTGATAAAGTCCGTTTGGATGAAATTTTGCGAGTTGCAGAGGAGTATTTGAAGCAGGGTGCCAGTATTTTGGATGTGGGGGGTGAGTCTACCCGTCCGGGTGCTCAAGCCGTTTCAGAACAGGAGGAGTTGGATAGGGTAATGCCAGTCGTTGAGGCTTTGGTCGGTCGTTTGGGTGCTTTGGTATCGGTTGATACCAGTCGTCCAAACGTGATGCTTGAGTCAGCTGCCAAGGGTGCAAGTTTGATTAATGATGTGCGGGCATTGCAGCTTGAAGGTGCATTGACGGCTACTGCCAAAACGGGTTTGCCTGTGTGTCTCATGCACATGCAGGGGCAGCCGCAAACTATGCAGGCAAAACCGGAATATGAAGATGTTTTCACCGATGTTTGCGATTTTTTAAAGCAAAGAATCGAAGCTGCGAATCTGGCGGGAATCCCAAACAACAAAATTTTGGTTGATCCAGGATTTGGCTTTGGTAAAGCACTTGAGCATAATCTCGCCCTTTTGCGCCAACTGCCGGATTTGGCAGCCTTGGGGTTTCCGGTTTTGGTGGGTTTATCCCGAAAATCCATGCTCTCACAAATACTCAACAAGCCGATTGACCAGCGTTTGGCAGGTAGTTTGGCTTTGGCTTTAGTGGCAGCTCAATCGGGGGCCAATATTATTCGTGTGCATGATGTGGCAGCGACACTGGATGTGTTGAAAGTCCTGGCTGCTGTAAACAATTAGTTTTTATTCGGAGTAAGGATCTATGTCTCGTAAGTATTTTGGTACTGATGGCATTCGTGGTTTGGTTGGTGAATATCCGATTACCCCTGATTTTATGTTGAAACTGGGTTGGGCCGCCGGTTGTGTTCTTAAGGATCGCTACCCAGGTCAAAACATGATTTTAATTGGCAAGGACACTCGTATTTCAGGCTATATGTTTGAGTCTGCTATTCAGGCGGGTCTGATCAATGCGGGTATTGATGTCGGTTTACTTGGTCCTGTTCCCACGCCGGCTGTGGCTTATCTGACCCGCACTTTTAAAGCTCAGGCAGGTATTGTAATCAGTGCTTCCCATAATGCTTATGTTGATAATGGTATTAAGTTTTTCGGTGGATCAGGTAGCAAGTTGCCTGATGACTGGGAATCTCAAATTGAAGAGCAGCTCGAAAAACCAATGGTAACGGCTGAAAAGCTCGGCAAGGCTCGCCGTATTTCTGATGCGTCCGGTCGCTATATCGAATTCTGTAAAGGGACTCTGCCTTGGGGTTTCAGTTTGAACGGTATGCAAATCGTATTGGATTGCGCTCATGGTGCGACTTATCACATTGCGCCTGATGTATTTACTGAATTGGGTGCAAAAGTGATCCCGATTTTCAATGATCCTAACGGGACCAATATCAACCGCAGTTGCGGTTCAACCAAGCCAGAGGCCTTGCAAGAAAAAGTCATTGAAGTAGGTGCTGATTTGGGTATTGCCTTTGATGGTGATGGTGATCGAGTAGTGTTTGTCGATCACAAAGGCGAGTTGGTCGATGGTGATGAGTTGCTCTACATTATTGCAGCTTATCAACAGCAATTTGCGGGTGGATGTTCGGGTGTTGTCGGAACCTTGATGAGTAATTTTGGTTTTGAATTGGGACTGAAAAAACTTGCTATTCCTTTTGCTCGTGCCAAAGTCGGTGATCGTTACGTGATTGAATTGATGCGTGAAAAAGACTGGGGTTTAGGCGGAGAAAATTCGGGTCATCTGGTGTGCAGTAATGTCACCACGACTGGCGATGGTATTATCTCAGCGCTGCAAGTCCTGTTGGCGATAAGCACTATTGGCGATTCTTTGCATAACGTGAAAAAAGGTATGCAGAAGTTGCCGCAAGTCATGATCAATGTGCATATGGCCAAGCGAATGGATTTATCTACTCATGATCAGGTTCAAAAAGCCGTGAAAGCCACTGAAGATAAATTGGCTGGGACTGGACGTGTTTTGCTACGCCCATCTGGTACTGAACCGGTAGTCAGGGTGATGGTTGAGGGGGAAAACAAAAGTCAGGTCAAGGAGCTGGCACAGGAGCTGGCGGCAGTGGTTGAAAAAGCACTTAGCTAAAAAAATCATCTACTTAAGCCAGGATCGGGTTGTATGTTCAAACCATCTTGGCTATGATCAGCGCCCGCTTTGGGGGAGGTCTTAATCCTTGAATAAATCAAGCCTTTCAAGGCGTCGCCAGTTGGTTGTAGGCAACTGGAAAATGAACGGAAATCGTCAGCAAAATGCGATATTGGTTCAGGGAATATTGACTGCTTGGCAAGATAACTTTAACGCAGACGTGGTGATATGTCCGCCTGATGTTTATCTCCAGCAAACAGCAGAATTGTTATCGGCGCGATCCATTTTTCTGGGTGCGCAAAATGTCAGCGAATATTGGCAAGGTGCTTATACCGGTGAGGTTTCTGCACAAATGCTCGCTGATTTGAATTGTCGATTTGTGATTATTGGCCATAACGAACGCCGTCGTTTGGTGCATGAAACAGATGATCAAATCGCACAAAAATTTATTGCCGCACAGCGTGCGAATGTCACGCCGATTTTATGTGTAGGCGAGTCCTTGCAGCATCGCCAACAGGGTTTGCAGTTGCAAGTGATAAAAGCACAATTGGATGCGGTTTTTCACAAACAGGAAAAGAATGTTTTGTGAATGCAGTTTTAGCTTAC
The DNA here is from genome assembly GCA_016712405.1 of Cellvibrio sp. Lineage (GTDB taxonomy): Bacteria > Pseudomonadota > Gammaproteobacteria > Pseudomonadales > Cellvibrionaceae > Cellvibrio. The sequence continues at coordinate 553,815 of JADJRD010000003.1, forward strand.
GAACCCGTTTGGGCGGTAGGTACAGGAGTGACTGCATCACCAGAGCAAGCCTCGGAAGTTCATTGTTTTATTCGTGAACAACTGGGTGCTGAGGCAGACAAGATTCGGATACTTTATGGTGGCAGTGTTAAAGCCCATAATGCCGCAGAATTGTTTGCAAAACCGGACATAGACGGCGCACTTTTGGGTGGTGCCTCTTTGAATGCCGAAGAATTTGTGAGTATCTGTAAAACAGCGAGTTTGATATGACAACATTAGTTGTAGTTCTACATTTTATTGCGGCCCTAGTCATCATTGGCTTGGTTCTGATCCAACAAGGTAAGGGTGCTGCCATGGGCGCATCTTTCGGTTCCGGTGCATCATCAACTGTATTCGGTAGTGAAGGTAGCGGTAATTTTTTTACCAAATCCACTTGGACTATTGCGACTTTGTTTTTCTGCACCAGTTTGGGTTTGGCTGTGATTGCCAAGCATGATGCAAAAATTTCTGTTGAAGGGCCTGCTGTTGAACAAACAGTACCTGTAAGTCCTTCAGTAGAAGTTCCTGTAGGCAGTAACGCTGTTCCTGCGACCGAGACTGAAGCTCCAGCAGCACCGGTTTCTGCTAGTGATGTTCCAGTTTCGGCGCCTGCTGAAACCAAATAATGTTAAAAGTTTATGCCCCGGTGGTGAAATTGGTAGACACGCTATGTTGAGGTCGTAGTGGCGAATGCTGTGCCGGTTCGAGTCCGGCCCAGGGCACCAAAAGAAAGTCCAGCAAGACGTTAAACTGTTTCCAAAGCCCGGTAAATCCGGGCTTTTTTATGGAGTTAATTTTGTGGGGATGGATTCGCTTAAGCGACTATTTGATTAATCTTTACTAATTCTTCGCTCGTGAAATTCAAATTATTTAATGCCACAACTGAATCATCAATTTGCGCTGGTCGACTGGCGCCGATTAAACAGCTGGTGACGGCTTTGTTGTTCAGTGTCCAAGCAATTGCCATTTGGGCGAGCGTTTGTCCGCGTGCTTCGGCTATTTGATTCAGTGCGCGAACTTTTTCGATTTTTTCCGGTGTTATATCTTTATTGTTTAAATAAATTAATTCCGGACGAGAAGCACGCGAACCTTCAGGAATACCGTTTAAGTATTTGTTAGTTAATACGCCTTGCGCTAATGGTGAAAATACAATTGAACCAACGCCTTCGTTTAGCAGTACATCGGTTAAACCATTTTCGATCCAGCGATCAAACAGGTTGTATCGGGGTTGATGAATTAACAAAGGTGTACCCAGATCACGCAATATTTTTATCGCTTCTTGTGTTTGCGCCGGTTGATAATTGGAAATGCCGACATAAAGTGCTCGACCTGAACGCACAATAAAATCCAGCGCTTGCATACTTTCTTCAATAGGTGTTTCTGGATCCATACAGTGATGATAAAAAATATCAAAATATTCCAAGCCGGTTCTTTTCAAACTTTGATCGCAACTGGAAATTAAATATTTACGCGAGCCGCCGATGCCGTAAGGTCCTGGCCACATGTCGTATCCCGCTTTGCTGGAGATAATCAATTCATCGCGATAAGGTAAAAAATCCATTTTCATCAAGTCGCCAAAGTTGGATTCGGCGGAACCGAAATGTGGGCCGTAATTATTAGCGAGATCGAAGTGGTTAATGCCAAGATCAAATGCACGACGCAACATAGCACCTGCGTTACTCATGGAATCTACTGCACCAAAATTTTGCCAAAGTCCTAATGATAATTTGGGTAATTTAAGTCCACTACGACCACAGCGTTGATACTGCATTGTTTGGTAGCGATCTGTATTGGCAGCATATAGTGGATTGGGTTCGTGTTTGATCATGGCGATTCTCAATTATAAAAATGCCATGATAATTCATGGCATTTGCAGCAAGGGATCAGAATTGTAAAGAAGCGTTGAAGTCTCACTGACAATATTGTTGGTTAGATTATGTGTGTGAGCAGCAGAATCCACATGATCAAAACACAAATAATTCCCGTTAAAAATGCAAACAAACGCGGAATAATTTTATTGCGAGTGAGGTGGATACCACTGTGAACAACGCGCGAAGCTACAAATAACCACGCCATCCCAATTAATAATTTGCTTTCATACTGCAACACAATTGCCAATAGACAGGCGATATAAAAGAGAAGGGGTATTTCAAAAAGATTGGAGTAATTATTAGTAATTTGGATTAAGCGATCAGGAATTTCTTTTGATTGATTTAATTTAAAAACACGGGGATCAACACTGCCAGATTTGGCCGCATTAATACGTGAGAATAACAAAATTCCTGCAACAATCAGCGTTAACAGCACCATCGCAAACATGGGATAAAACATGGTTAATCTCCTTCGATATCCAGAGGGTAACATCAGCGGTCGGCCTAGCCTAAACCATCACCTGGATGATAAAAACCCTAAAACGCTGATTTATCTGGTGTAACAGGGTAACTCCATGATTATTAAGCCAAAAGTTCGCGGATTCATTTGTACCAATGCCCATCCTCAAGGTTGTGCAGCCAATATTCAAGAGCAAATTGCTTTTACCAAAGCCAAGGGTTCGGTGGCAGATGCTCCCAAAAAAGTATTGGTATTGGGTTGCTCAACCGGGTTTGGATTGGCTTCAAGAATCACAGCCGCTTTTGGTGGTGGTGCAGGCACCTTGGGGGTGTGCTTCGAAAAGCCGCCTACAGATGATCGATGTGCTACGGCGGGTTATTACAATACCTCTGCTTTTCATGATGCAGCAACGGCTGCCGGGCTTTATGCTCACACCATTAATGGCGATGCTTTTTCTGATGCAGTCAAACAACAAGTGATTGATGAAATCAAAAAAAGTTTGGGTCAGGTGGATTTAATTATTTACAGTTTGGCGTCACCGCGTCGTACTGATCCTAAAACCGGTGAAGTTTATTCATCGGTATTGAAGCCTATTAATCAGGTGTACACCTCCAAAAAATTTAAACACGGATACTTTGAAAATTTCCGAAGTGTCAATTGAGCCAGCCAATGAACAAGAAATTGCCCAAACGGTAAAAGTGATGGGCGGTGAAGATTGGGAGTTGTGGATGGACGCATTGCAGGCGGCCGGTGTTTTATCTCAAGGTTGCAAAACGGTGGCTTACACTTATCTCGGAGACAAATTAACCTGGCCGATTTATGGCAAAGCGACTATTGGTAAAGCCAAAGAAGATTTGGATCGCGCAGCAAAAGCCTTGAACAATAAAATGCAATCATTGCATGGCACCGCGAACGTGGCAGTATTAAAAGCCGTTGTGACACAAGCCAGTTCTGCAATTCCGATTATGCCTTTGTATTTGGCAATTTTATTTAAAGTCATGAAAGAAGGTGGGACTCACGAAGGTTGTATCGAACAGATTCAACGTTTGTTTAAAGAATGCTTATATTCTGCTAATCCTCGTATGGATGACGCCAGTCGTTTCCGTGTCGACGAATTGGAATTAAGTCGCGAAGTACAATCCAAAGTCGAAGCGATTTGGCCACAAGTCACTGAAGAAAATTTATTTGAACTGACCGACTTCAAAGGTTACAAGGATGAATTTTTGCGTTTGTTTGGTTTTGGTGTCAAAGGCGTTGATTACGATGCTGAAACCAGTCCATTGGTGAAAACGAATTTTTGATTTGATTGACAACCTCCTAATCCTCCCTCTGGTAATAAGAGGGAGGGTGTGGTCAAAAACTCCAATCATTGAGATAAACTTGGTGATCAAACATCTCAAAGCAATACTAGTCACATTTTTATTTTCTATCACCACGGTGATGGTATTTTTTCCTATTCTTTTTTTAGCGGTTTTTAAATTACTGATTCCTTTAGCTCCGTTTCAAAAACAAATACACAGGGCTTTGGATTGGTGTGCGAGTCAGTGGATGTCGTTTAATAATTGGCAGCAGTCGGTGTTGTTGCCAACGAAAATTGATACACAAGGATTTGAAGATCTCTCTCTTGAGCAGTGGTATTTGATGGTTGCCAATCATCAATCCTGGGTTGATATTCTGGTGATACTGCGGTTATTTAATGGTCGTATTCCCTACATCAAATTTTTCTTGAAGCAATCACTTTTATATATTCCTTTTATGGGATTTTGTTTTTGGGCTTTGGATTTTCCCTTCATGCGACGATACAGTAAGGCGCAACTCGAAAAACATCCCGAATTAAAAGCTAAGGATATAGAGCGGACGCGAAAATCCTGTGAGGTCTTTCGCCACAACCCCGTAACCATTATTAATTTTATGGAAGGCACACGATTTACCCAGGCAAAACATAATCAACAGCAATCGGTTTATCGTTATTTGTTAACGCCCAAAGCGGGTGGTGTATCCTTTGCCTTATCAGCTATGAATGGACAGCTAAAACAATTATTGGATGTGACGATTTTTTATCCGGAAAAAATTCCGACTTATTGGGAATATGCGGGTGGTGGAGTGAAAACAATTAAGTTACACCTAAGGCAATTACCTATTACGACAGATTTAATTGGGGATTATTCTGCTGACGAAAAATATCGTCAGAATTTTCAAGCTTGGGTCAATCAGTTTTGGCAAGAAAAAGATCAGTGTTTACATGATTTTCATTTGGCAGCAAAAGAATAAATTATGGTCTCCCCTCACTTTTCCTCTGCCTTATTCAAGCCGCGACATTGGCTCTCATGGATGGGGCTTTGCGTTTGGTATTTGTTGGCGCAATTACCTTACCCGATACAATTTTCATTGGCCAAAATTCTCAGTCCATTGCTTCGACTAAATAAAAAACGTATTCGTTATGCGCGAGTGAATTTGCGACTATGCTTTCCGCAAATGAGTGATTCGGAACGAGAAAAATTATTGCGTGATAATTTATTTTCAACAGCCATGGCTGTATTTGAAACTGGTATTGCTTGGTTTTGGCCAAAGTGGCGGTTGCGGCGATTGTTTAGTATTCAGGGGCTGGAGTATGTAGAGCAAACTCAGCAGGAGGGGTGTGGTGCTTTGATTTTGGGCTTGCATTTCACCACGCTTGATATTGGTATGGCGATGTTAGGTCAACACGTTAGTTATGCTGGCATGTATAACACACATAAAAATCCCGTTATGGATTATTGGCAAAAAAAGAGACGTGAGACCTATTGTCGTGATGCAATGGCCTTCAGTCGGGATAATTTGCGCACTATGGTTTCTCAATTGCGTAAATCCCGAATGGTTTGGTATACGCCTGACCGTGATTTAGGAAGGCGAAGTTCAGTGTTTGTTTCTTTTTTCGGTGTGCCTACGGCAACTGTGACGGCAACTTCAGATTTTGCGCGAATTGGTAAGGCAAAAGTGATACCTTTTTCGTTAATCCGATTGCCAGGGTTAAAAGGTTATAGGTTAAGCCTTCATCCGCCGTTGAATGATTTTCCGTCGGAAAATGTCATGGTTGATGCTCGTCGAGTAAATGAATTTATGGAAAATGAAATCTTAAAGTGCCCTGAACAATATTTTTGGGCTCAGCCTCGATTTAAAACTCGTCCAGAAGGTGAAGCAAAGGTGTATTAATCATAAAGATTTTTGCGCTTCCATTGATCTTTGTCTGCGGGCTGTAATTTTTCCCATTCTTTATTAGGTAAGGTGGCTTCACTGGAGGTTTGCTCTTGCTCTGGAGCTCCTAATTTTTCCTCTAGTTTTTTAATTAGTGCATCTAGCTGCCCAATTTGCTTATCGAAACTGTTCGTGGTGTTTTCACCAATCATGGCTTTTTTTGCAAGACCATAATGATGGATTGCCAATTTGATTTTTCCGGCAGCTTGGGATTGTTTTGCATTAATCAGGTGTCCATCAATCGCCATATGCAAGACAAGGCGTTTAATTTGATCAACATAAGCCTCGGTTTGAACAGGGTTGATGATGTTGAGTTGTCCTTGTTGAACAACATACTTCATCAATTCCTGTAGTAATTGACGCGCTTCTCGAATTTGTTGAGGGTTTTCCAATCTTGGTCGTGGCAATTTGGGCTGATTTTTTAATTCATTGAGCTGTGTAGTGTAGTGTGCCAGTTGATCAGTGTGTGTTTGATCTTTAGGTTCTAATCGGGTGAGTTGATCACAACAATCTATTATTGAACGATAAAGGAGAGTCGTTAAATCATTGGATAAAAATCCTGATGGGAATCCTGTTGCTAAATCTCGAAAACTGTTACGTCTTGCTCGGAGGGCTGTCACTAATTGTTTGTGTCGAATGCGACGCTTCTCAATTGAGTGATTCAAAAAAGAATAGGCCGCCAAGGCAATCACTATGACCAATGCTAAGGCAGCGAGATAGGTATACATTATTAAAGAGATTCCAGAATGAATGGAGTGGGTGCTGTTTTGAGTATAGCACTGAAAAAAATAACCACTGGACTGGGGCTTAACGGCTAAAAAGCTGATGCAATTCAATATGCTGCGTTAATTTGCAGTCATTAAAATTCCATAAAACTTGTTGACACTCCAGAAGGGCAACCATAGAATGCGCCCCACTTCTGACGAGACAGATTTTATGTCAATGTTGGGAGGTCCGGGTCCCCATCGTCTAGTGGCCTAGGACACTGCCCTTTCACGGCGGTAACAGGGGTTCGACTCCCCTTGGGGACGCCAAGCGGGAATAGCTCAGTTGGTAGAGCATAACCTTGCCAAGGTTAGGGTCGCGAGTTCGAGTCTCGTTTCCCGCTCCAATCGTTTTAGAAGTTTGATTTACTGCGTCAGCAGATTTTTGTCTTATGTCCCCATCGTCTAGTGGCCTAGGACACTGCCCTTTCACGGCGGTAACAGGGGTTCGACTCCCCTTGGGGATACCATATATAAGCGGGAATAGCTCAGTTGGTAGAGCATAACCTTGCCAAGGTTAGGGTCGCGAGTTCGAGTCTCGTTTCCCGCTCCAATCGTTACGTTACATTTCAACATTCTTCTTATGTAATTTATTGTTGATAATAAGTTCAATGGGTCGCCATTGTTTCTTTTTATTGGCAGTGAGTTATCAAGTGTTTATAGTCCCGTCTCCTGTTGTGGCATAGTTTTGGAGATCCCATGGTTGCTGCCCTATCGATTCGCGACCTGCGTAAATCTTATGCTAATCAATTTGAAGCCTTGAAAGGTATTTCATTGGATGTCAATCAGGGAGACTTCTTTGCTTTGCTTGGGCCTAATGGTGCAGGCAAATCTACTACTATAGGTATCATTAGTTCGCTGGTTAGAAAAACATCAGGCACTATCAATATTTTTGATGTCGATATAGATCAACATTTTTCCGCCGCAAAAAAATTTTTAGGGGTAGTCCCGCAAGAATTTAATTTCAATTTATTTGAAAAAGTAGAGGATATTTTAATTCAACAAGCTGGCTACTATGGGTTGCCTGCAAAAGTAGCCAGGCCACGGGTTGAATACTATTTGGGTAAATTGGATTTATTGGATAAACGTCAAACACCGGCACGCATGCTGTCGGGCGGAATGAAGCGGCGTTTAATGATTGCGCGTGCGCTGGTGCATCAACCCAAATTATTAATATTGGATGAGCCTACCGCTGGCGTTGATATTGAATTGCGTAGAGGGATGTGGGAATTTTTGCGTGAAATAAATGATGCAGGGACGACCATAATTTTGACTACGCATTATTTAGAAGAGGCGGAAAATCTGTGTCGACAAATTGCGATTATTGATCGTGGTGAAATTATACAAAACACAAGCGTCAAACAATTATTACAACAATTGAATAAAGAAACCTTTATTTTTGATAGTGCATATTTTTCTCGGCTGCCTGATTTACCCGGATTTACTTGTCGCCTAATTGACGATCATTCCATTGAAGTTGATGTTATTAAAGGCCAAAGCCTTAACCAAGTTTTTCAGTTATTAAATGAACAACAAATCACCATTACCAGTATGCGAAATAAGTCCAATCGATTGGAAGAATTGTTTGTGTCTTTAGTGCAAGCTAACAAGCAAGGAATGCATCATGCCGTTTAACGAACAGTGGATAGCCTTCAACACCATTTTGTTCAAAGAAATTCGTCGGTTTACCCGAATTTGGATTCAGACCTTGCTGCCACCGGCTATTACAATGGCACTTTATTTTGTGATTTTTGGCCATTTAATTGGTCGACAAATAGGTAGCATGTCAGGATTTAGTTACAGTGAATTTGTGGCACCAGGTTTAATCATGATGGCTGTCATTACTAATGCTTATGCCAATGTTTCGTCCTCTTTTTTTAGTGCTAAATTTCAACGTAGTGTTGATGAAATTTTGGTATCACCCACACCTAATTATATTATCGTATTGGGGTATGTGATGGGTGGTGTTGCGCGTGGGTTAACTGTAGGTTTAATTGTTACCTTATTGGCATTGACTTTTACCAAGCTGAGCGTGTCGCATGGCTTTATTACTTTTTCGGTCATTTTTTTAACCGCTACTTTGTTTTCTCTTGCGGGTTTCATTAATTCAGTTTATGCCAAATCTTTTGATGATATTTCGATTATCCCTACCTTTGTATTGACGCCTCTCACTTATTTGGGTGGAGTTTTTTATTCCATTAATCTGTTGCCTGATTTTTGGCAAGGCGTTTCATTATTGAACCCTATCTTGCATATGGTGAATGCATTCCGGTATGGTATTTTGGGTGTAACCGATACGAGTTTGACACTGGCTTTTGCTAGCCTATTGATTGGCGTGGCGATTTTATTTTGGTTGAGTTTGGTTGTGGTAGAAAAGGCCAAAGGTTTGCGGAGTTAATTCACTGATGAATAAGAATGAAAATCCACTGGGGCAAGCGATAGAGTATCCATCGTATTATTCACCCGAATTACTTTTTCCTATTGATCGAAAAACTTCACGCGCTTTACTGGGTGTGGGGAGTTTGGCTTTTTCAGGTGTGGATATCTGGACGGCTTATGAAATCTCTTGGTTGAATACCAAAGGCAAGCCAGTAGTCGCTGTAGGTGAATTCAGTTTTCCCTGTCATAGTGAATTTATGGTTGAATCAAAATCGTTTAAGTTGTATCTCAATTCATTTAATCAAACACGATTTTCGTCAATTAATGAAGTGAAACTGCGTTTTGAAGAAGATTTATCCGAGTTAGTAAAAGCTAGCGTTGTGGTTGATTTGTATTCATTAAATGAAATTTCTGAAAATCCTTTTAGCTTGAATAAAATTGATTCGTTAAAAGGGGTTTGTTTAGATGACATTGATTTGGATGTTTCACAATATCATCCAGCACCGGAATTTTTGGTCAGTGATCAATCTGAAGTGGTTGTAGAAACGTTATACAGTCATTTATTAAAAACAAATTGTCCTGTAACAGGGCAGCCGGACTGGGCAACTTTAGTGATCGAATACTCAGGAAGAAAAATAAATCACGACAATTTATTGGCCTATATTATTTCATTTCGTGAGCATCAAGATTTTCATGAGCATTGCGTTGAGCGGATTTTTTGTGATATCCAGGCAAGATGTAAACCACAAGCATTAACTGTTTATGCACGCTATACCCGTCGAGGCGGTTTGGATATCAATCCTTATCGTTCGACGGATAATACTTATAAGGTGAAGACAGGTCGTTTAATACGGCAGTAATATGGGCTGTTCTCCTGGTGCAGCCTTATACGATGACCTTGTCTTTTAATCGAGCGGTCGCTTTTTCCATGGCTTCAATTAAACGTTGTTTATCGTAATTTTTAACTTTATCCAGATCAAGATACATAGAAAACCCGTCGGCTCTATCTTCAAAATAACTTTGGTTTTTCCCCATTTCTTTTCGCAAGTCTGCAACTTGATAAACTTTAACGGGTAAAGAAAATCCTTTAACAGTTATCTCTCCTTTGTCGCGGCACATAACAGTATCTTTTACTAATGACCAGGTTTCATGTGAAATTAAAATTTCGTCAGGTTCTGCAGCAGTTTCGAGTCGGCTAGCCAAGTTTACTTGAGTGCCGAGAACGGTATAGTCTAAATGATTTGCAGTTCCGAACGTGCCCACAGTGCAATAACCGGTATTGATTCCCATACGAATTTGTAATGGCTTCTTAATCCCTTGGCTAAACCACTCTTGTTGGAGAGATTTAATTCTTTTTTTCATGGCGATTGCCATAGCAACACAAGCGGTCGCATCTTCCTTAACTCCACGACTACCCGCATCGCCAAATAATACCATCATGCCATCACCCATAAACTTGTCTATGGTTCCACCATAATGACCGACAATTTTTGACATCTCGGTTAAATATTTGTTGAGTAATTCAGTTAAAGTTTCTGCTTCCATTTCTTCTGCAAGTTGACTGAAATCTTTAATATCGGAAAAGAAAATACTGATTCGTTTACGTTCAGCCTGTAAATTTTTGTCGTCACCCCGATTGATGGCTTGCCATACGCTGGGGGGCAAATAGCGAGAAAGTTTATAAGCGCGGATTTTGTGCCATTTCTGTTCGTTTTCTAGTTTTTGTTGTTGCATTACGAGGCGATGAAAACGTTGATGCATGTATACGGCATAAGCTAAAAAATAGGTGGCCACACCAATCAAGCTGGCTGCGCTAATTTGAATGGTGCCTGATAGTACTAATTGAGGTCGATGAATAACCAAGCTTAATAAAATGCCTACAGCAAAGGCTGTGTTATCTTCCATTAATTTACGTACCCCACCACTGATGAGTGCGTTAAATTGAATCATGGTTAAAAACATGATGCAGGGTAAAATACTGAAATTAATTAGACCAAGCACTAATCCGATCAGTGCGGCATCCAAATAAGTTAACCAACGGGCGACTTTCAGAATTTTTTCGGGAGCCCATTTTCGAGTGAGGTGATAAGTGGCATAGGCATACAACAATAGAAACAGCATGATTAATGCAAATAGAATGTTGGGTTTTTCCCAATCAAAAAATGAGGCCAAGGTTCCAGCAGCAGCGAAACACATTAGTGCTCGAAAGTAATATTGTTGTGCCGGGCTTTCAGTATGTAAAGGTGCGGAATGGGATGTATCGGGTGAGATACCTTCGTCTGGAATGCTGTGTTTTTTTTGTGGTCTGCTCATAGAGAACCTTTTATGGGGTGAACATTCGAAATTCCTTATTGGGACAGTCCTGTTTTAAATGGTGATTCAGCATATCTAACTCTACTGTAAATTGTGATGAAAGACTACATGCATCACGAATAATATGGAGCGTATAGATAAATCAATAGTTGATAAAAAATGCTTAAGCTATTTCATTTTTAGCGCAAGATACCGTTCCTCAAGTTCAGCATATTGTTTTTGTAAGGTTGCAATGGTTTGTTGATCTTGAGTGTTGGGTGTTACTGCGCTTGATGTTTCTATTTTGGGTTCTCTAGCTGTTGTGTTTTGTAGCTGTTCTTTTAATCGTGTATTTTCCAGCTCCAGAGACTCCAAATTGGCTAATAAATCGCAGCTTTCCAGTGTGAAATTGTGCAGAGTATTTTTAATTTGAGAATTTTCTTCCCCCAGCTTTTGTCCGTCATCAATCAGTTGTTCTTGGGCGGCAAGTCGTTCATTAGCTTGATTCAATTCTTCTTCGAGTAACTGAACACAAGTATCAGATTCTTGCACAAAGCGTATTTGCCTTTGCAGTTGCTGTTCTAGTTCATGAATGATCATGGCTTTTTGTTCGTCAGATGTCGCTTCTTCCAATTTTCGTTGTAAATTATTAATGACTCGATATTGATCTGCCGCAACATTGCGTAATTTCATAATTTCTTCAGCAGCTCTCGGATCTTGACGAATAATATTGATTGTTTTTTTGTCGGGATCACTGGCAAAAGAGGATGTGTTTTTTATGGATTGAGAGAAGTCCGCAAAGTTACCCTGATAATTCTGCAGCATAATTTGATAGGCTTCAGGATCTGCCATTTGATCTGACATGGCGAGTAATTGGGCATGATAATTTTCAGACTTGTTTTGTGCTGCGTTCCATTGAGCCTCTAGGTCAAAAAAAAGTTTCTTAAATTTCTCAAGGTTTTCTACACGCTTTTTATAGGTTTCCAGTTCTTCATTAGGGTTACTGTCTGGAGATGTTTGTAAAAGAGGTTCAAGTGTTTGATTAAATATACTCCAGTATTTATCGGTACCTGGATCTTCTGTTGTGCTCAGTTCCTCCGCGCGCAAAAATGCATATCTAAGCGCTAATACGCGTTGTTCTAAGGTGCTTTCTATAGGTTGGGATGACGAAATATCGCCAGCGGGTGCTGAAGCTTGAAAACGAAATTGAGTCGACTCCAACTGTTGATTAATATGAAACTTATATCCCTTTTCAGTGATTGGTTTGATAGGAGTGCTGGATACGCTGCGGACCTCCTTGATCAAATCGAGTAATTTTTTTTGCTGGCGTTCAACTAATTTCTTTTGTTTTCGGGAATAAAGAAAAAGCACCAACATACCAATCACTAATAGAAGGTATAATTCGGCCGCTATTATCAATAATGTATTGGAAACTAGCATTCAGGAGGGGATCCCAGCAAAAACTTACCGAAAGTATGGTATAGGATTGCGAGTATCACCAGTTTCCACCGGAGAGATGACAGATGAACCTGGTAGATGTTTTGCAAAAACGACAATCTGTTGGAAGGTTGCAAGCTCCAGCACCGGATCAGGCTCAATGTGAGGCTTTGATTCTGGCTGCGATTAGGGCTGCCGACCATGGAAATTTAACGCCATGGCGCTTTTTATTGATTCAAGATCAGGGTCTTGTCACTTTGGGAGATGTGTTTTTAGAAGCGGCGAAAATTACCAAGTCTAGCCTGACTGGAGCTGAGGAAGAGCGACTATTAACTATGCCACGGCGTGCGCCACTTATTCTTATCGTAATAGCAAGAATTCAGGAGCATCCCAAAATTCCTCAACATGAACAACTTTATTCTGCCGCTGCGGCTGCGCAAAACATTCTGAATGCGGCCTATGCCATGGGGTTTGGTGCAATTTGGCGCACGGGAGAAATGGCTTCTCATCCTCATGTTGCTAATAGATTGGGCTTGACACTCAATGAGCAAATTATCGGCTTTTTGTATATAGGAACACCAGTTCAGCCTTTAGGTGAAGCCAAGATAAAACCTGCCACGGATTTTTTAACCTATTGGGCTTAATCGCGTTGCGTTAACACTATGCCTTGTGTAAATTAGCGCCCCTTCGCAAGGGGATGTGGATTTCGTTTCTGGTGAGATGTCCGAGTGGCCGAAGGAGCACGCCTGGAAAGTGTGTATACCGCAAGGTATCGAGGGTTCGACTCCCTCTCTCACCGCCAATTTATTAAAGTGACCTGTCGTCTAATTTACTGATTTTTAAGTGACAAACTCCAAAAAACTCAGTGAACTTTTGCTTGACGCTCCAAGGTCGGGTCAATAGAATGCGCGCCTCTACGCACTCATAGCTCAGCTGGATAGAGTACTCGGCTACGAACCGAGCGGTCGGAGGTTCGAATCCTCCTGAGTGCGCCATACATCAAGCCCGTCAATAGACGGGCTTTTTATTTTGGATTTCAGTTTTTAATCATTTTCCTGATGATCCATAAATTTCGTGGAAAAAATCTGTCGCTTCTTTTTATAACTCCATTGCTAAGTTTTGTTTCTTTGCTATACCAATGTTGAACGGTTAGAAAGTTTTCAACAACCGAATCCTGTGGATATAAGTGAGGCTAAAGTGAAAATACAAGAACTGATCGATAATGCTCAGAAATTGCCCAATGTGCCCAAGGTGGTACAAGAGTTGATTGAAAGCTTTGGTAATGAAAACGTCAATAATGATGAAATTGCCAAGAAAATCAGCAGCGATCAGGTGTTAACTGCAAAGGTTTTACGTGCCGCTAACTCTGCTCATTACGGTGGAAATCGTAAAGTGGGTACAGTTAGTGATGCTGTATTTTTATTAGGGTTCAATGCGGTCAGAACACTAGTCCTGGCGTCGGGGATGACCGGTGCATTTAAAGCACCTGAAGGGTTTGATATCAAGAAGTTTTGGCATGACAGTTTTGCGGTTGCCAGTACGGCTAAATGGTTAGCGCGGTTTTCCCATGACGATTCTGAAATAACCTTTACTTGCGGCATGATCCATAATATCGGTGAATTACTTATTCATATTTTGTTGCCCAATGAATGCAAGGAAATTCAAAAAATTGTTGATAAGGGTGCAAGAAATTCCGATATCGAAAAAATGTCTTGGGATTTAATTACCCAGAAGCTGGTGCAGAGTTGGCCAATCGTTGGAAATTTCCACAAGCCATTGTTGATGGGATTCGCCATCAATTAAATCCTTTAGCGGTAACTCCAGTTTCGCGTTTTGCAGCCTTAATCAATCTTGCTGATTACATAGTGCATATGAATGAAAAAGGCGATGATGCAGCACTTTTATCTGAATTTCCGAATGATCTCGCTACTTCTTTAGGGATCAATTTGGTTAAGATGCTTGAGCGAATTGACGAGACAAAGGAATTGGCGGGAGCTTTTGACGGTTTGTTAGATTGAGTGCTTTTTGTTTAATAAAAAATCCAGTTGTTCCTGAAAAGCCTGCTCGATTTCATGGTGCAGGCTTTTTCTTTTAATGAATTCAAAAAATGATGCGGCTTCAGGATAATTTCGACTGAGATACATCAGCCATTGCTTGACCCGATTACCGCAATTTTTTTCATAATAGAGCGGAGTGGTACTTCGATAATAATCAAACAACATCTGACAAATTTCTAACCAGGAAAGTGGTGTGTAAGGTTCTTGATTTAATGCACATCGAATTTGTTTTGCCAGATCGGGTTGAGCAATTAAGCCTCGTCCTAACATTACATCATCACACTGGGATTCTTCGCGGCAACGAAAATAATCTGCAACTGACCAAATTTCACCATTGGCGACTACATTGATCGTCAATTTCGCACGAATATCCGCAATATAATGCCAGTAGGCGGGAGGTTTGTATGCGCCACCTTCATGAGCGTTCACAGTTTTTGCGGGACAGCCGAAATTGAGGTCAATGGATTTAGCTCCATATCTCACTAATTCCTGAGCATTCAGAGCCATAAAATGGGGGTTGCTGCCTAATAATTGCACCTTAACCGGAATACCGGACGGCGTTTTGCAATCACTTTCAAGTTCTTGTGCATATTTATAAAAAACTTTATAGGGTAATTTCTGATCGGTGACGCGAATAAATTCCGTGACGCAGCCGTCAAGCCCACCAATTTTGGACAAAATGGCACGAACATGATGCTCAACAACACCTTCCATAGGCGCAAGCATAATTCTCATAGCAGTTTTTTCATCAAGTAAGTTGCCCCGGAAGACTCTATAATGTGAGCAGTTTACCAAAATATGATTCGTTGAGATCGAGGAACTTGTATGTCTAACCCGCAATTTGCTGAATTATTAAATAACCCTCAATTATTGCGGGCAATTACGGAGTTGGGTTATACGTCCGCAACACAGGTTCAGGAAAAAGCTATACCACTTGCCATCGAAGGTAAAAATTTATTGGTTCAATCAAAAACCGGTAGCGGAAAAACGGCTGCATTTTTATTGCCTTCTATCTCCAGAATTCTAACAGAAGTTTCCAGTAGTCCGCTTAGTACACGCATTTTGATTTTAACTCCGACACGTGAATTGGCTCGTCAAATTGTTAAAAGCGCACAGGAGTTATTGCGCTTTACGACCATTAGAGTAGGGATGATTTGTGGTGGGGAAGAATTGAAATATCAAAAAGCGCTATTGCGGAAAAATCCGGAAATAATTGTGGCCACACCTGGCCGATTGGCTGAGCATATTGCTCATAAATCAACTGATTTTTCCGGCTTGGAAATTCTAATATTGGACGAAGCTGATCGTATGATGGATATGGGATTACATGAAGATTTGATCAAAATTGTTGCGCAGTGTTCTTCTAAAAAACAAACTTTATTATTTTCGGCCACACTGGAACAAAAAAATCTTCGTCAATTAATTCAAGATGTTATGGGTGATAACAAGGCTGAAAAAATTGTAGTAGATGACGCCCCCAATCCTATTGAACACAAAATGGTGTTGAGTGATGGTAATCCCCATAAAAATAAACTGCTTTTAGCTAGCTTACAAAATAATCCGCATCAAAAAGCGATTGTGTTTGCTAATACACGTGCACGTGTGGATGAGTTAAATCAATTGTTGCGACAACATGAATATGCAGTAAGTTTGTTGCATGGTGATATTACGCAAGATGAACGCAAAAAAGCACTCGATCGATTTCGTGATAGCAAAACAACTGTGTTGGTGGCAACAGATGTTGCTGCGCGTGGTTTGGATATAGATGCTGTGGAATTGGTTATCAACATTGATATGGCTTATTCGGGGGATGAATATTTACACAGAGTTGGTCGTACTGGCAGAGCAGGGCAATCGGGGTTGGCAATAAGTTTTGTGACAGCAAAGGATTGGAATTTAACAAAAGGAATTGAGCGTTATTTGGGTATTCACATGGAAACAATGCAGATACCCGGATTCACTGCCGTTTACAAAGGCCCTGAAAAAGTAAAAGCTTCCGGTAAAGCTGTGGGTATCAAAAAGAAAACAACCGAAAAGCCCAAGGTGCCCGAGAAAAAAGTGAAAGACAGATTGCGAGATAAAAAAAATGTCGGTAAGCGCCGTCAAGCATCTACTGTCACAATTGAAAATCAAAATCCGGATGGATTTGCGCCACCTAAAAAGAAGTTGGTTAAAAAGTTGGATCAATTGGGTGATACTGAATAATTATTTGTATAGGCGAAAAAACAAGAGTGTGCAGTATTTAAAAATTGTTTGACCTTAAAGTTAAATCAGCCTAATATCAGATTGATAGAAATTTTTCAAGGCGAAAAGCTCTGCCTAATTAAGTGAGTTTCCCAGTGATTACTGAGGAGGTGTTTCGACAAAAAAATCCTCAATCAGTTTGCGACTTGGTTTTAAACAGTGGCAGCTTTTATAGCTGCGGATGTTAATCAAAAATCACATGGGGACGCGCATATGGCAAGAAAATCGCACGCCAGACGTAGTAATGGCAACAACGATTTCTGCAAAGATAAAAACAATTTCTACCCAACTGATCAAGATGGTTATAAGCGTGGGGGGCAATCTTCCCGTCACAAATCGTCGCGACGTTCAACGCGAAACGACGATAATATTATCGAAATAAAATCCCGCTCGCAGCAACTTGAAACCGCCTACTCTCCACCTCGCTCCGCCCAACCGCTCAACGCCAAAACCAAATCCCAGCAGCAATATATCAACGCCATTCACTCACACATGTTGACTTTTGGTATTGGCCCAGCCGGTACGGGTAAAAGTTATTGTGCGGGTGCCTTGGCAGCAGAGGCTTTGGAATCGGGTCGCATTGAGCGCATTATTCTGACTAGACCTGCGGTAGAGTCAGGTGAAAGCTTGGGGTTTTTGCCGGGTGATTTGGACGAAAAGTTTTCTGTCTATATTGATGCTTTCCGGGGATATTTTGAATGAGCGCTTGGGGCGGGTACCGTCGAATATTGCCTGCGTCATGGTCGAATAGTGGCGGCTCCTTTGGCTTTTATGCGAGGGAAGACGTTTAACAGTAAGACCTTTGTGATTTTGGATGAGGCTCAAAATACCTCACCTGCGCAAATGAAAATGTTTCTGACTCGTATTGGAGAGGATTGCAAGGTAGTCATTAATGGTGATATCAACCAAAGCGATATTCGTGGCCCCAATGGTTTGGCCGATGCGGTAGATCGTCTGGCCGGATTGCCAAATGTGTACGTGCACGAATTTGTCAGAGACGATATAGTTCGCAGCGGGTTGGTCAAGGATATTATTGATCGATATGAGGTTTCAGACGTCGATTAATCCATCAATGGTCGACGAAGTTCCAATGACAAACCAGGCATATGTCTGGTTTGTTTTTAAATGCATGCTGTCGATAAATTTTACTCAATAGAATAATTTCGGCGACAGATTCAGTCTTTCTCATGCTAATTTGAGATAGGTTTTTGATGAATACTTGATGATGACTCTTGCTTTTCCTGTCATCTCAGGTGGTTATTTGTAAAGAAATTCTTATATTTGTGATCTGGTTCGCGTTTTATGATTCTGTGGCACGGATTTTGAACAGCCAAGCTACGAGTCAAATTTGGGTGCCATTATTCTGGCTTTAGAGAGTTGGAAAGTGGTTTATGGGTTTTCTTTTTATTTTGGATTAATCAATGTTTCAAGGCTTCCCTCGCAATTTTCAATTGTCAATTTTCAAGTTATTAGTAGTGTCCGGGGGCTTTTTACATTGCCTCTTATGGCTCAGGATTCAGTCCTTGCCAGTGAATCCAGCGGTGCAGTAATCAAGGAAACAGTGACGCAGGCCATTAATTACAGCCCTGAAGTGCAAGCCAGTTGGCATGAATTTTTAGCTTCCCAGCAAGATATTAAAGTGGCTAAAGCAGGTTATTTACCTTCAGTTGATCTGAGTGCGTCAGCAGGTTCAAGAAAACGCGATTTTGATGGTCGTGACGCCTACACCGCAAATCAAGGGCAGATCAGTCTCACCCAAAGTCTATTTAATGGTTTCAAAACATCCGGGCAAGTTGAGCATTTTGATAATGCCAGTTTGGTGCGATATTTCGAATTGCTGGACATAGTTGAAAACACAGCGCTTGAAGCGGTGCGTGCTTATCAAGATGTCGTGAGTAATCGTGAATTGGTTAGATTGGCGCGTGAAAATTATGCAAAACATCGTGAAGTCTATTCGCAAATTGAAGAGCGAGTTATGTCGGGTGTTGGTCGTCGTGTGGATTTGGAGCAGGTAGCCGGTCGACTGGCCTTGGCAGAAACCAATTTACTCACAGAGGCTTCCAATTTGCACGATGTGAGCGCCCGTTACTTGCGAATTGTTGGTCTATTGCCTCCTGAAACTTTGCCGACTACAACATTGGTAGAGCAAGATTTGCCTGCTGATATTCGTGAAGCCTTAATTCTGGCTTACAAAGGCAATCCCGGATTTCATGCTGCCGTAAAAAATATTGCTGCCGCTAAAGCGCAAGTGAAAGTAGAACGTTCAGGCTATTATCCCAAAGCAGAATTGCGTGCACGTCAAACAACCAGTCGTAATTTAAATGGTTTTGATAATCGTGTTGATCCTAGCAATTATGGTGATGAATCGGCTGTTGAATTGGCGGTGACTTATAATTTATTTGCTGGCGGTGCTAATCGTGCTGCAGTGCGTCGCTCACTCGAAGATGTCAATCAAGCAAAAGATTTGCGCGATAAAGCTTGCATCGATTTGCGTCAAACTACTCAAATTGCTTACAACGATGCGCATCGAATTAAAGAGCAATTAACCTCTTTGGATCAACATCGTCGCGCCAGTGATAAAGTGCGTACTGCTTACACTGAACAATTCAACATAGGGCAACGAACATTGTTGGATTTGCTTGATGCCGAAAACGAATATTTCGAAGCCAGTCGTTCTTACACCAAAGCGCAAGCAGATCTTGAGATTGCTCATGCGCGCTCATTGGCAGCCATGGGAAGTTTATTGCCAGCGGTGGGTGTAGTGCGAGACGGTATTGGGATTTTGCATGATGCAAAAATCGATAAAGAAGATTTAACCATTACTGAGTCAGCTTGTCCCGATATTGCGCCAGAAGCCTTGGGTCGTGAAGCCTTGATTAGCGAGTTGACACCTTTGTCCGCCGACGCCTTGTTTGATACCAATAGTTCAAAGCTAAAACCGTCTTCTATCTCCAAATTGGATGCATTGGTTGCCAATATCAAAGCAACAGATAAGGTGGTTGCGATTGATTTGGTAGGGCACACAGATAGCACGGGTTCAGATGCTATCAATATTCCATTATCTAAAGCGCGTGCTCAAAGTGTTCGTGATTATATGGTGCTGAATGGTTTGGAAACTATTCCAATGACAGTTGAAGGGAAGGGGGCAACGAGCCCCGTTGCTGACAATACAACTGAAGCGGGAAAAATGGCTAACCGTCGTGTTGATGTGATTGTTTCTCGTCGGAAATAATTCGTTACTCAAAAAAGCGCATCAGGATTTTCTCCTGATGCGCTTTTTTTATGCGGCAAAGATTAGTGGTGAATTAATACAAAGCAGTTAAAATTCTTTATATTACCAATTGTTTGGCTACACTTGAGTCAGTTATTTACCTATTCAATTGAGGTTTTTTGATGTCCAATTTTCAGCCAGCTGCAGATCAGATCCCTGCATCGAATAGCAGTTTGCTGGAGTCATTGGTCATAATTGCCAAAGCTCATGGTATTGCAGCAACGTCTAATTCCTTAGCGGCAGGTTTACCGATTCTTGCTAACCAGCTAACTCCCAAGGTTTTTGCGCGTGCGGCCAAACGAGCCAATCTCACCAGTCAATGGGTTGAGCGCGATTTGGTTTCATTAAATACAGCCTTATTCCCGCTTATCTTGTTATTAGAAAATAATCAGACCTGTGTGTTGTTATCACTTGAACAATCACAAGCAAAAGTTGTGTTTCCTGAATTGCCTGACTCTGCAGTCATGCTATCAACAAGCGAATTGGCATCGCGTTATTCTGGTCGTGCAGTTTATGTGCGTCCTATGGAGCGTTTCGATGCGCGTACAGCGGATGTTGTTAAAAAACATCAGGGTCATTGGTTTTGGCAAGTTATTGCCGACTATAAATATTTATATCGCGATGTGTTGCTAACCGCTTTGCTGATAAATATTTTCGCCTTGGCTGCACCACTTTTTACTATGAGTATTTATGATCGGGTTGTTCCCAATCAAGCAACCGATACTTTATGGGTTTTATCGATTGGTATGTTGATTGCGATTAGTGCCGATTTGGTTTTACGCATGATGCGCGCCTGGTTTGTCGAGTTGGCGGCAAGTCGAATGGATGTCACATTATCGGCCACTATTATGGAGCGTGTGTTGGGCATGCGATTATCGCATCGTCCACAATCAGTAGGATCTTTTGCAGCGGGTTTGCAGTCCTTCGAATCGATTCGTCAATTTGTTAGTTCTGCAACGTTATTAGCGCTGGTTGATTTACCCTTTGTATTAATATTTTTTGCTGTGATTTGTTTAATCTCTTGGCCATTAATATTTCCAATTTTATTGGGAGTGTTGGTGATGGTGATTTACACCGCTGCGGTACAAAAAAAAATGCATCAGCTATCTGATGAATCTATGCAGGCCGGTGCACAACGCAATGCGGTATTAATTGAAAGTTTAAGCAGTATGGAAACGCTGAAAACCTTGGTTGCAGAAAGTCGCATGCAATCCATATGGGAAAAATCGGTTCTCATCGCATCACACATTGGTGTGAAAATGCGTTTGTTATCCAACTCAGTGACAACTGGCACCTTGTGGTTGCAACAATTTATTTTAATTTTGGTGATGATTGCTGGTGTTTATTTAATTGTGAATGGTCATCTCACACAAGGTGGATTAATTGCCTGTTATATGTTGGCATCACGCATTATGTCGCCGGTAGCTCAAACAGCAGGTTTGATGATGCAATACCATTCGGCTGCAACTGCGTTAGCGTCACTCAATCAAATTATGGAGAAACCCGTAGAGCGACCGGTAGCTAGTCAGTGGATTAGTCGCCCACAGTTTCAAGGCGCGATTGAATTTAAGAATGTGAATTTTCGTTATGCAGAAGAAGATCGCGATGTGTTGCGCTCAATAAGTTTTTCTATTCAACCAGGCGAGCATGTTGCTATTTTAGGGCGTAACGGTTCAGGAAAAACTACGCTGGAAAAATTAATTGCTGGATTGTATGATAATATTGCGATGGGAATGCCACAAGCCTCTGACGAACAAATTTTGGAAGCTGTGCGTTTAAGTGGGTTGACTGATTTTGTGAATCAGCATCCTTTAGGTTTGGCTATGCCTGTTGGTGAGCACGGAAAATTATTATCGGGCGGCCAGCGACAAAGTGTGACATTGGCAAGAGCCTTGTTAATTGATCCTCCCATCTTATTAATGGATGAGCCTACAGGTTCAATGGATCACACCAGCGAAGAGGAATGTAAAAAACGCATTGCAGAATTTGCAGTGGGTAAAACATTAGTTGTCATTACTCATCGCACTTCATTGTTGGAATTGGTTAATCGCATCATTGTCATGGATGCTGGCAAAATCGTAGCTGATGGCCCTAAAGACCAAGTTGTTGAAGCTTTACGACAAGGTCGAATCGGGAGAGCTTCCTGATGAGTAATCTATTGACAAACAACAGCCAAAAAATCGAAAAAAATTCATATCAATTACGGTTTGAAAAAGTTGGCCGTTTTTTGGATAAAGCCGGTATTCCCGCCAGTCGTTTAATTGAAAAAGCTTTTGCGCGTTGGCTTGCCTTTAAAGTGGTTGATCAACGCGATTGGGTGACTGAAGCCGATTGGGCAAAATTACAACAAGAACCTGTGCGTGCACGTTTATTACTGCGCGTGATCGCTTACATTATGTTGTTGTTATTGATTTGGGCTGCATTCGCACAAATTGATGAAGTGGCGCGCGGTGAAGGTAAGGTGATTCCTTCTTCACAACTGCAAGTGATTCAATCCTTTGATGGTGGTGTGGTTGAAGAAGTGTTAGTGAAAGAAGGGCAGGTGGTCAATAAAGGCGATTTATTATTGCGTATTGATCCCACTCGGTTTATTGCTACTTATCGTGAGAATCGTGCGGAATATTTATCACTACAAGCCCGTGCAGCTCGATTGCAAGCCTTAACATCGAATACGGAATTTCAATTGCCACAAAACATTTTGGATGAATCGCCAGATATTGCCGATCACGAGCGTAAACTCTATCTCTCCAATCAAAAAGAATTGGACGAACAATTAAGTATTGCCAAAAGCCAGCTCACTCAACGTGAAGAAGAACTGAATGAAGTTCGCGCAAAATTGGTGCAGGTCTCACGCGCATTGGAATTGTCGCAACAAGAATTAAATGTCACCAAACCATTGTTAGCCAGTGGTGCAATTTCTGAAGTCGAAATTTTGCGATTGGAAGGTGAAGTCTCCAATGCCAGTGGCGAAAAACAACAAGCGCTGGCGCAAGAGCAACGACTAATTTCTGCCATTGAAGAATCGCAAAGTAAATTGCGCGAAACAGAATTATTGGTGACTAATAAATGGCGCACTGAATTATCCGAAGTATTAAGCAAGGTTGCATCGTTAACTGAAAGCAGCTCAGGCCTTGCGGATAAAATTAAATTAGCAGAAATTCGTTCACCTGTGCGCGGTACTGTCCAGCGTGTTTTTACCAATACGGTTGGGGGTGTTGTGCAGCCCGGGCATGAAGTTATCGAAATGGTTCCGCTTGATGATCAATTATTAATTGAGGCCAAAGTCTCACCAAAAGATATCGCCTTTTTACACCCCGATCAGGATGCCATAGTAAAATTTACAGCTTACGATTTTGTTGTCTATGGCGGATTAAAAGGTAAAGTTGAACACATCAGCGCTGACACCATTACGGATGAAAAAGATCGCACCTATTACATTGTGCGTGTGAGAACAGATCGTACTGGTTTTGATCCAAGTCTACCCATTATGCCGGGCATGATGACGCAGGTAGATATTTTGACTGGCAAAAAGACTGTGCTTGCCTATCTCCTTAAGCCTGTATTGCGTGCTAAACAAAACGCGCTGACTGAACGATGAATCGACATTTTTTTATTGCGCCTAAAGTAATTGATTCGCCACGTTGGTTGCAGGCGTTTCCTCAAGCAGTTCGTGGTGACAATATTCCTGATGGCTTGTCTTCTGACGATTGTTGCTGGTGTTATTGCACAGATCTGGAAAGTTTTTCAATTTTAACAAAAAAAATTCCAAAAGATGTTGTCATTATTGCCATGACAGCAAAAGAAAGTTTTGCAGAAGCTCGAGAATTACTGGCTTTAGGTGCTAGTGGCTATGTTCACTATCTTGCTGTAGCGCAAGTGTTAATATCGGTTGCTGATGCTGTTTCTTCCGGTGGCATGTGGTTAGGTGCAGATCTTATGCGCCAGCTGGTGTTATCGAGCGCAAAATTATTTGAAGTGGTTGAAAAAAATGAATCAACAATTTTAAATGAGACCTCTGAATTTAATCAACGTTTGGAAAAATTAACTGAACGCGAACGTGCTGTCGCTGAAGCTGCAGCTCAGGGCAAGACAAATAAAGAAATTGCTCGCGAATTAGAAATTACAGAACGTACCGTAAAAGCCCATTTGAGTTCAGTGTTTGAAAAGTGCGGCATTCGCGATAGGTTGCAATTAGTACTGGTAATGTCAGCCAGGCGTTGATTTTTTCAACGCTTGGCAAACAAGGTAAAAAAGAAGCAGTTTTTTAAAACAGCCCTGCATTCAACCACAGGTGTGCATAAATACTTGCGAAGTATCCCAATGCGACAACGGGTGTCCATTTTAAATGTCCGAGGAAAGAGTAAAACCCTCGCGCTTGTCCCATCAATGCAACGCCTGCAGCAGAACCAATCGATAACATGCTGCCACCGACACCGGTCGTTAAGGTGATTAATAACCACTGTCCAGATGAGAAATCAGGGGCCATAGTGAGAACAGCGTACATCACTGGAATATTATCGATTACTGATGAGATTAATCCCAAACTAATGTTAGATGTGGTTTCACTGAAATTGCCATAAAGGGATTCGGATAAAAGCGTCAGGTAACCTAAAAATCCTAAACCGCCAACACACAAAATGACTCCATAAAAAAATAATAAAGTATCCCACTCCAATCTCGCTAAGGGTTGAAATACGTCAAAGGGTAGAGGGATGTCAGTGGTTTTGTCTTTTTCGTTTTTTGGTAGAAAATCAGAGCTCATTTGTTCGCCATGTTTTAAATCCACAATGCCTTTTTTGCGTAGATAAAATCCGTAGAGCTTTAAGTAAGCCAATCCAATCATCATGCCGAGTACAGGTGGCATGTGAATAAGAATGTGGCCTAAAACGGCACTGGCGATAGTCGCTAAAAATAAAAATAGAATCGGGAACGCGCCTTCTTTGTAGGTTAATGTTTCCAGAAATTTATCTTTATCGTCTGGGTGAGACGTTTGGTTTTTAATAAAAAAACTCATTATGGCGGCGGGCACTACAAAATTAATCAGCGAAGGAATGAATAAATGAAAGAAGGTAAAAAAGTCTACTTTTCCTGCCTGCCACACCATTAAAGTCGTGATGTCCCCAAAGGGGCTAAAAGCACCACCAGCGTTAGCTGCTACAATAATGTTCACACAACACATATTGATAAAGGCTTTATTGTTATCTGCAATTTTTAATACTACAGCGCACATCAATAGAGCAGTTGTTAAGTTGTCGGCGATAGGTGAGATGAAGAATGCGAGAAAACCAGTAATCCAAAATAGCTGACGAAAACTAAATCCTTTTTTAATTAACCATCCCCGTAATGCATTAAATAGCCCTCGCTCATCCATTGCATTAATGTAGGTCATGGCGACTAACAAAAATAACATCAGCTCGGCAAATTCCAATAAGGTATGACGAAAAGCCTCTTCAGCCAGTGCAGATTGATCCTGTTGTGTATAAACCCAACCAATTAATACCCAAATGATTCCCGCTGCCGCCAATACCGGTTTGGATTTTCGCAAATGCAACACTTCTTCCAGCATCACAAAGGCGTAAGCGAGAATAAATAAACCTACGCAAAACCAGCCGAGTGTGGTGTGGGTCATATCAAGGCCGAGCTCACTGGCATAGGCAGAGGGTGACAAGAAAAAAAATCCTGTGATTAAATAATATAATTTTTGCATTTCGTATTTTCTCTTTCTTTGCCAGAGCGGTAAGCGATTTAAGAACGCCAACAGTGTTAAAGCATGATTATCAACAATAAAGGCAGCTCACGCTGCCTTTATTCTTTCTTAACTCTCAATCGATTACTTCAAAGGTTTATATTTCATTCGCTGAGGCTGAGCATTCTGCCCTTTGCGTTTAACTAAATCATCGTGGTATTCCGTGTAATTACCTTCAAAGAAAACAATATCCGAATCACCTTCGTAAGCAAGAATGTGAGTGGCGATACGGTCGAGGAACCAGCGGTCGTGCGAGATGACCAATGCGCAACCTGGGAATGACAGGATTGCATCTTCCAATGCGCGCAAGGTTTCAATATCGAGATCGTTTGAAGGTTCGTCGAGTAATAAAACGTTAGCGCCTTGTTTTAATGTGTTGGCTAAATGCAAACGGCCGCGTTCACCGCCGGAAAGTTCGCCTACACGTTTTTGTTGATCGGAACCTTTGAAATTAAATCGACCAATATAGGAACGTGATTGCACTTCATAGTTACCGATTTTTAAAATATCGGCGCCACCAGAAATGGCTTCCCAAACTGTTTTATTGTTTTCCAAATTGTCGCGACTTTGATCGACGAATGCGACTTTTACAGTTTCACCAATTGTGACTTTTCCGCTATCAGGTTTTTCAACACCGGCGATCATGCGGAAGAGGGTAGATTTACCCGCGCCGTTACCGCCAACAATTCCCACTACGGCGCCTTTTGGAATACTGAAAGACAAATTATCAATCAACAAACGATCGCCATAACCTTTCGATACATTTTCGAATTCGATAACTTTATCGCCCAGTCTTTCACCTGGCGGAATATAAATTTCGTTGGTTTCGTTTCGTGCTTGGAATTCTTGCGATTGCAATTCATCAAATCGTGCTAAACGCGCTTTGCTTTTTGCTTGTCGGCCTTTAGGATTTTGTCTCACCCATTCAAGTTCTTGTTTCAATGCTTTTTGATGTGCGGCTTCAGTGCGTTGTTCTTGTGCTAATCGGGCTTCTTTTTGCTCCAACCAGCTGGAGTAATTGCCTTCATATGGAATACCGTGGCCACGATCGAGTTCGAGAATCCAACCAGCGGCGTTATCGAGGAAGTAACGGTCGTGCGTGATCGCCACTACAGTGCCTGTAAATTTTTGCAGGAATTGCTCAAGCCAATAAACGGATTCAGCATCCAAATGGTTGGTAGGTTCGTCGAGCAATAACATGTCGGGGCGAGAGAGCAGCAAACGGCAAAGCGCAACACGGCGTTTTTCACCGCCGGAAAGTTTGGTGACATCTGCATCCCATGGCGGTAAACGCAGAGCATCAGCCGCGACTTCCAGCGTGTGGCTGATATTGTGTGCATCCCAAGCTTGAATGATGTCTTCACACTTGGCTTGTTTTTTCGCTAGCTCATCAAAGTCTGCATCGGGTTCGGCATAAGCAGCGTAGATACGATCCAATTCGGCCAGTGCATCAACCGCTTCACGCACGCCATCTTCCACATTGCCACGAACATCTTTGGTGGGATCCAGTTGCGGTTCTTGTTGCAAGTAACCCACTTTAATCCCCGGCATAGGGCGAGCTTCGCCATTAAAGTCCTGATCAACACCGGCCATGATTTTCAGTAGCGTCGATTTACCAGAACCGTTTAAACCCAATACACCTATTTTGGCGCCGGGGAAAAAAGAAAGGGAGATGTCTTTAAGAATTTCACGTCTTGGTGGAACAACTTTACCTAAACGGTGCATGGTGTAAACGTATTGAGCCATGATAAAACCTTGTTGGCGAAGTGGAAAAAAGTGCGGCTACTATAAAGAAAACTGACGAGGAGTAAAAGCTGCCCGAAGGCAGCTTGAAGGAGGGGGTAGTTGTTAGAAGGGGTTGCTTATGATTCTTGATAATATTCAGATAATTAATTAAAAACCTCATTCACGAATAATTCGTCTTCCATTTCCTTCATTGCTACTTCCGTTTCCATTTCCACTTGAGCGTCTCATTTCCATACGGGATTCTCGTCGGTTTTCCATTCGGGTTTCGCGTTCGGGTTGCCGGGTATGTTGTTGATCAGAATCTCGATTACGGAAAGTGGCTCGATAATTTTCTGTACGAGATTCACGAGAATCTTCTGTTCTGGGGGCTGGGGTTTCTGTTGACTCAGTTCGATTAATGCGTGATTCACTTTGACGTGATTCAATGTGTTGACGGACAGCATCATGATGTCGATTAGATGAATCTGTTTGTTCATCATTGCCTATAGTCCAACGATTATTTCTGTTGCGATTATCTACTTGAGTCGTTGATTCTTGATGTGATGTTTGTTGGCGAGCTGACAAACGAGCGCGCACAGCATCAGATCGATTTTCAAATACGCGATTATTGCGCTCAAGATGATTGCTATTGCGGCTAGCTTCTTGTTCGCGATTAGGATTGACACTGATCACACCTGCTCTATCGCGTGAGCGCTGACGATCATCCCAGGCGTTGCGTGAAGGTTCGCGATTACTGTTGTAACGCGCACGCACAGGTTCATTGTAATAAGCAACGCCCCGACGATGGCTTGGATTGTGATTCCAGTGTTGCGCACCTTCATAATGAGCTAAATAGCGACCTGTATAAGCGTGTCGATGATGCTAGTAATCACGATGATGATGGTGATCAATAATCACCACACGGCGATTGCTCCAGTGACAACTGCTGAAATGAAAACTGGGGCCAATGTAAACGCGGGGCCCCCAATAAAAACTGCCAGAAAAATACACCTGATGTGAATATCGATGCCAGTAAACAGGGGGATAATCGTTCCACCACCAAGGGCCATAAACCACTCGTGTGTCGTAAACGGGAACGTAGACGACACGTTCAACGGCTGGTTCGATCATAATCACACGCTCTTCCCGAACCACCTTAACGTGATCAGTATCTTTTAAGTGGCCGGATGCGTAAGCCTTATCGCGAAGGTTTTGAATGCTATCCATCACTCGTCCTTCGTCTTCCAGAAATGCGTCGCCTAATTGCTGAGTCCAATCCAAATCTTCACTCATGCGCTTTAAAACGTCGGGGAAGGCGACCAGCGCTTTGATGCTGGGGTCCCAATTTTGATTTTCCACTGCTTTTACGGCGTCTTCACCTTGTAAACGGGTGTTGTTGCGCGACCAGCGTTCGGCTTCAACCACTTCAAGCGGGTAAGTGGAGGCGATCAAAATATGTGACAGTAAGCTGTCGGGATACAAGGCTATAGGCGCTAATAAAGAATCCAGCTGTTGCTGGCTAAAAGAGCCGCTGGTAACCGATTGTGCCGGTTTTACCGTCTCATAAACACGAGTAGGTTGTTGGTCATAGGCTTTAGAAGTAACGCAGCCCCCAAGTACAGGAGCCATCAGTGAGAAACTCAGGATTAACCGGATAGACGATTTCATATAAACGCCTCATGTAAATAAGCACTGATTGTGCACGAAATTCAGGTTAGAAGAGAAGCGCTTAACCTTGCCTGAATCTACTCTGCCCCTGATAATGCCACCACGAAAATAAGCGAGAAATTCAATGTCAGAGGTAGACTTTCAATTAAAGGGTAGTGCCATTACCTTGGTGGTATTAGCAATGACACGTTATAACGCCAAAAGTTTGCGTCAACAACTACAAGAAAAAATAGATCAGGCTCCACAATTTTTTGCCAATTCACCAATACTGATCAATCTTGAAAAACTGGAAAACCCTGAAGATCTTAAAAAGCCGGAAGCCTTGCTTAAAGATTGTCGTGAGCTGGGTCTGCAACCGCTGGGTTTTAGTGGAGTTCCTGAGTCGATTCAGAAAGCGATCAACGCAACTGGTTTGCCGGTATTGTCGACACCTAATGAACGCGCATTAAAAATTCCCAAAGCTGTTGAAGCTAAAGTTGAACCTGTTGTGGAAACGATTGTAGAAACAATAGTTGAGAGAATCGTTGAAGAAAAATTGGTGCAGCGTCAAAACAAAGTAATTACTCGTCCGATTCGTTCTGGACAACAAATATATGCTGAGGGTGCTGACTTAATCGTCTTGGCTCAAGTCAGTGAAGGCGCCGAAGTATTGGCAGATGGCAATATACATATTTATGGTGCTTTACGAGGTCGAGTATTGGCTGGTGTAAAAGGTGATGAAACTGCGCGAATATTTTGTCAGCAGTTGGAAGCAGAATTAGTTTCGATTGCCGGTAATTTTATGTTGCAAGAATCTTTACCAAAAATTTACATAAAAAATCGGCTCAGATTTCGTTACAAGGTGACAAGGTTATTGTTGAGAGTCTTGTTGCTGGTTGAAGATTTTTGACCCCCTCCTGGCCTCCCCCTTGCCAGGGGGAGGAACTGGTCCCCTCCCTTGGCAAGGAGAGGGTTAGGTGGGGTCATATAATTTAATTTGTTAATCATTTTGAGGAGTTTTTACCTTGGCTAGAATTATCGTCGTAACATCAGGTAAAGGTGGTGTGGGAAAAACTACCACCAGCGCGGCTATTGCTACAGGTTTGGCAATGCGCGGTCATAAAACGGTGGTGATTGATTTTGATGTGGGCTTGCGAAATCTTGATTTGATTATGGGTTGCGAACGTCGAGTGGTTTACGATTTTGTGAATGTGATTAAAGGCGAAGCAACGCTTAATCAAGCGATGATTAAAGACAAGCGCACGGAAGGGTTATTTATTCTGCCTGCATCGCAAACCCGTGATAAAGAGGCACTGACGAAGGAAGGTGTTGAAAAAATTATCAATGATTTAAGTAAAGATTTTGACTTTATTGTGTGTGATTCCCCTGCAGGAATTGAAACCGGCGCTTTGATGGCATTGTATTTTGCTGACGAAGCGGTGGTGGTGACTAACCCCGAAGTTTCTTCAGTGCGTGATTCGGATCGTATTCTGGGGATACTGCAAAGTAAATCTCGTCGCGCTGAACAAAATCTTGAACCTATCAAAGAACATTTATTGCTAACTCGTTACAACCCAATTCGTGTTGAAGCCGGTGAAATGTTAAGTGTTAATGATGTCGAAGAAATTCTGGCGATTCCTTTATTGGGCGTCATTCCGGAATCAGAAGCTGTTTTAAAAGCCTCTAACCAAGGCACGCCGGTTATTTTGGATAATGAATCCCCAGCAGGGCAGGCATACAACGACGCAGTAGATCGTCTACTTGGCAAAGAAATGCCACATCGTTTTCTTGAAGCCGAAAAGAAAAGCTTTCTGAAGCGTTTGCTAGGAGGTAAATAGTGAGTATTTTTGATTATTTCAAAAAGAAAAACGCGAATTC
Organism: Cellvibrio sp.; assembly: GCA_016712405.1. GTDB lineage: Bacteria > Pseudomonadota > Gammaproteobacteria > Pseudomonadales > Cellvibrionaceae > Cellvibrio. The sequence continues at coordinate 584,838 of JADJRD010000003.1, forward strand.
GTCTGCCTCCACAGCGAAAGAGCGTTTGCAGATTATTGTTGCGCACGAGCGCCGTAATCGTGGCAAAAATCAACCGGATTTTTTGCCGCAAATGCAGGAAGAAATCCTCGCGGTGATTCGTAAATACGTCAACGTCAACGCTGATCAGGTATTTGTAAAAGTCGACAATACTGATAACTGTTCAGTGTTGGAATTAAATATTACTTTGCCGGAGTGATAGACATTGCATAACTGACATAAAAAAGGAGCATAAAGATGGCTCCTTTTTTATTTTTAAAATTTTTATATTGGTTCATGTGGTAGGGGCAGGCTCCCGTGCCTGCCCTGGGCGGCCACAGGGGGCCGCCCCTACGGAATTTAATTTATTTGTGGGTAATCAATATGGCAAACACTTTTTTAATTGGCGGTAATGGCAACCAACAAGTGCATTTGAATTTGCGTATGGGTAATCGTCACGGATTGATTGCAGGTGCAACCGGCACAGGTAAAACAGTGACCCTGCAAATCTTGGCCGAAGGTTTTGCCAAAGCGGGGGTGCCCGTTTTTATGGCGGATATTAAAGGCGATTTGTCTGGGCTTGCTACAGCGGGAAAGCCTCACCCGAAAATAGATGAGCGGATTCAAACGATTAAAATTGAAAATTATCAGCAGCGACTTTTCCCTTGCGTCTTTTGGGATCTCTACGCAAAAAAAGGTCATGCGGTGCGCGCAACCTTGTCGGACATGGGGCCTCTATTGTTATCGAATTTTTTTCAATTAAATGATACACAAACCGGTGTGCTCTACGCTGCATTTAAAATTGCCGATGATCAGGGCTTGCTGATGTTGGACTTAAAAGATCTACAAGCCATGCTGAATTTTATGAAAGATAACAGCAAAGAATTGGAAGGTGAATACGGTGGCATGAGCGATGCGAGTATCGCCGCAATTCAACGTCGATTAATGATGTTGGAACAAGAGGGTGCAGATAACTTTTTAGGTGAACCTGCGCTGGACTTGCAACATCTTATGCAGGTCACTTTGGAAGGAACAGGTGTAATCAATATTCTGGATGCCACCACGCTGGTGAATCAGCCAAAACTTTATTCAATATTTTTATTATGGTTGATTTCTGAATTGTTTGAAAACCTGCCTGAGCAGGGTGATGCTGATCAGCCAAAAATGGTGTTCTTTTTTGATGAGGCTCATTTGCTATTTAACGATGCGCCAAAATTATTAATTGAAAAAATCGAACAGGTTGTACGTTTGATTCGATCAAAAGGTGTAGGTATTTACTTTATTTCGCAAAGCCCCGCCGATATTCCTGATTCTGTGTTGGGTCAATTGGGTAATCGTGTGCAACATGCCTTGCGTGCATTTACGCCAAAAGATCAACAAGCGGTAAAAATTGCCGCACAAACTTTCAGGCCTAATCCGAATTTTTCGACTGAATCGGTTATTACCCAGCTCGGTATCGGTGAAGCTTTGGTATCCGTGTTGGATGAAAAAGGCACACCAACACCCGTTGAGCGAGTTTTGATTGCACCGCCTTCATCTCGGATTGGCCCACTATCAGATGAAGAACGCACGCAAGTCATGTCGCGCTCGCCCTACAAAAGTATTTACGACAAAGCAGTGGATAGAGAATCCGCCTATGAGATTTTGAAAGGTCGAATAGCAACGGAGCAACAAGTGTTGGAAAAACAAAAAATTCAGGAACAAATTCGTCAACAACAAGAGCGCGATTTTAAAGAGGCGCAAAAACAACAAGAACAATTACGCAAACAACAGGAACAAATTCAAAAACAACAAGAGCGTGAGCAGCGCCAAACTGAAAGGAGTACAAGCAAGCGTGAATCAGCCGTCGAAGCTTTTGCGAAAAGTGCAGCTCGTGCAGTAGGTTCAAGTGTAGGTCGACAAATTGCGCGCGGCATTCTTGGATCTTTATTAGGTGGACGACGTTAATTTATGGCCATTACATTTATTTCAGTCAACATAGAGCGTGATAAACATCTGGATCGAGTTGAAAAACTTTTGATGGAATCCAATGCTGACATGGTGTGTTTGCAAGAAGTTATGCAGTGTGATGTAAATCGTTTGGCGAAAACCCAGCACTACAATGAATTTTTTTCGCCAACCACACGCCACAAAGACGGCGAAAATAATTGGGAAGGCATTTTAATCCTGGCACGCCATCCATTTATTTCTAAAAAGGTGCATCAATACGCAGGGCCAGATACTCCAGCGGTTTACGATAAATCCACCACTACAACATTGCAGCAGACTCGTCGTTACCTGTTGCAAGTGTGCGAGGTCGAATTCAATCAGCAAATCTATCGATTCGCCAATACACATTTCACTTGGTCTCGAGATGGCCAAGCCGATGATTATCAGCGGCAGGATGTGAAAAAAATGTTGGATTATTTAGAAGCCTATCCCTCATTTGTTCTTTCTGGTGATTTTAATGCGCCGCGAGGTCGTGAAATTTTTTCGAAAATTGCTGAGCGTTACCAAGATAATATTCCTGCGCATTATGAAACAAGCTTGGACAAGAATTTGCATAGATGTGGATACTTGCCCTACATGGTGGATGGATTATTCTCAACACCGGATTACACGATTCGTGATGTAGAGCTTATGTTTGGTGTGAGCGATCATGCTGCGGTTAGGGCGATTGTTGATATTTAAATATTTTTTTACCCCCTCCTAACCTCCCCCTTGCCAAGGGGAGGGTTAGGGTGGGGTGATTTTTTTTCAAACAGGTTTCCAATGGCACAAACACAGCCCCGAATTTTAATCATCGAAGACAATCGCGAGATACGTATCTCAGCAAAATTTGTATTGGAGGATGCTGGTTTTGAATTGATTGAAGCGGATAGTCCTGCTACGGCAAAAAAAATATTGGCGCAACATAAACCCGATTTAATTTTGTTGGATATGAATTTTGGATTGGATACAACCTCGGGTGAAGAAGGTTTGGATTGTTTGCGCTGGTTGCAACAACAAGGTCTGGATATTCCTGTAGTCGCTATGACGGCTTGGTCCAACACTGAGTTGGTGGTGAAAGCCATGCAATTAGGTGCAGGGGATTTTCTCGAAAAGCCTTGGAATAACCAGCGTCTGATTCAAGTCTTGCAACAACAAATGCGCCTGCAGCAACTCAATCGTAAAAATCGCGCGCTCAGTCAACAATTGGAAAAATCTTTGCCGCAATTAATCTGGCAAAGCGATGCCATGAACAGGTTGATGCAAGAATTGGAAAATGTTGCAGCAACGGATGCGAATATTTTATTGACCGGCGAAAACGGAACCGGTAAAAGCCAGTTAGCTCATTGGATTCATTTGCATTCTACGCGGGCGGATCAATCTTTTATTTCGGTCAACATGGGTGCGATCCCTGAGACTTTGTTCGAAAGTGAAATGTTTGGTCATAAAAAAGGTGCATTTACTGATGCACGTGAACAACGTATTGGTCGTTTTGAATTGGCAAAATCGGGCAGTTTATTTTTAGATGAAATTGCCACTATTCCTTTTACTCAACAAGCAAAATTATTACGCGTTTTGGAAACTGGGGAATTTGAAATGTTGGGGTCAAGTCAAACCCAGCAGGCCAATGTCAGAATCGTCAGTGCAACTAACGCAGACTTTAGCCAATTGATTACTGAGGGTGTATTCCGTCAGGATTTGTATTATCGACTTAACACACTTGAGTTTCGTGTGCCCGCATTGCGTGAAAGGCGTGAAGACATTTCACCACTCGCGCAATTCTTCCTGCATCAACATGCACAGGCCTACAGAAAGTCGGATTTAAAATTATCAAGCGATGCCATCAAACTGCTGGAAGCTTATGACTGGTCCGGCAATATTCGTGAATTAAGCCATGTAATAGAGCGTGCAGTTTTATTGGGTCGAAACTCGATGATCAATTCAGATTCATTGTCGCTCTCACTCAAAAATAAAACCTCCAGTATTGATGCTAATTTAAGCTTTATGACATTAGATGCAGCCGAATTGCATTTAATTCAGCAGGCGTTGCAAGCCTGTGATGGCAACAAACAAAAAGCAGCAGATATGCTGGGTATTACCAAATCGTCTTTATATCGTCGGCTGGAAAAATATGGTTTGGCGCTCTGATTCATTGGAATCCAGTTTAAAAACTTTCTTTGCACTGGTTGCTGTGTCGCAACTGGTGTGTCTTGCATTGTTATGGAAGCCATTAGCAGCATGGCAATACGGCCTGTTGGTATTTGTGCTGATTTGTGTAGATGTTTATGTCTTCCGGGGCTTCTATCAAAAAACTATGTCGATATTTAATCGAATTGGCATTCAATTGGATTCGCTGCAGCAGCAGGATTATTCTTTATCAGCCAAACCTGTATTTAATGACGGATGTGTCGGCGAATTGCATCAGCAATTGGATAGCCTCACCCATAGGTTACAGAAGGAAAAGCGTTATCGCGATCAGCAACCTTTTTTGTTATATCGATTAATTGATCAACTCAATACTCCAATATTGGTGTTTGATAATCGTCTGCAATTAGATTATGCCAACGCTGCCTTTTCGAATTTATTTCATCAGCCTTGGCAAACCTTGCGTCATGCATCACCCGGATTATTAGGTTTGGAGTCAGCACCCGAATGGCGATTTGTCGAATCTGAAAAAGCCTTGCAATGGCAAATTCGCCAAAGCAGTTTTATGGATCAAGGTCATCACTATCAGTTGCTGGTATTTATCAATATTCAATCGGTGTTGCGCGAAAGTCAGTTGCAAGCCTGGCAACAAATTATTCGTGTATTGGGTCATGAGATTCGCAACTCGCTCACACCGGTTTCTGCATTAACACAAAGTTTGCAAAGCCGTGCAACCGCTGAGCGGGATCAACAAGCACTGAGATTAATCAGTGAGCGCTGTCAACATTTACAAGATTTTGTTAGCCGTTACGCTGAATTGCATAAGCCTTTGCAAATTAAACCCGAATGGATCAAAGCCGATTCGGTGTTTCAAAGTCTCAAGAGTTTGTTTCCTGATGCGGAATTGCAAGCCAAAGGTTTACATTTGGATATCTGGGTGGACTCGATGTTGTTGCAGCAGGTGCTTATCAATTTAATTAAAAATGCCATAGAAGCTGGCAGTCCAAAATCCTCGATAGAAATAATCTTCAGCACCCAATCACAACAACAGGAAATTCGTGTGATAGATGCAGGCCAGGGCATTGCCAATATCGATAATTTATTCGTGCCTTTCTACAGCACCAAATCCCAAGGGCAGGGCATAGGGCTAAGTTTAAGCCGTCATATCATTGAGCAGATGGGCGGCCAATTAAAACTCATCAACAATTCGCATACTGCCGGTGCTACGGCGTCTATTGTCCTGCATCGTCATCAGTAAATATCGTCCGATTTCGGAATCCAGCGTCCGGTTTTGAAAATATTCCTTAAGTCCTTTCAATATTTTCCTCTTAAATCCAGAAAAATCAGTTAACTGAAGATTGGCATAGTCTTTGTAATCCACCAATCAAATAGTTGTTGGTAGCCTTGAATGGATATTGCAAAACCCTCATCAAAACCTCTGATCAAAAAATCTTATGTTATAGGTTTAGTAGTATTAGTCGCACTGGCACTTTTGTGGTTAGTGTTAACCGGTTCGGGTGCGAGTGTGAAAATTGAACGAAATCAATTGTTGTTGGGAAAAGTCCAGCGCGGGAATTTGCGAGTGAGTGTAGAAGGTTACGGAGTTTTACGTTCGGATAAACAAACACTGATTACTGCGTTAACGGCTGCAACAGTTGAAGAAGTAGTGTTGCGATCAGGTGCAGAAGTCGAAGCCGATAGCATCATTATGCGTTTGAATAATCCGGAAGTCTTGCAAGAAGTAGAAGCGGCCAATATGGCCTTGATACAAGAACAGGCCAATTTGCGCCGTTTAAAATTAAGTAATCAGCGCGAATTATTAGCGGAGCAATCCAACCTCGCGGATGTTGTTGCATCACTTAAAACTGTGCAGCTGCGTGCGGATGCAGAAAAAGGTTTGGCAGGTGGGGCGGTGTCAATGCTGGTTTACCAAACAACTTTATTGCAATTGGAACAAATGCAACAACGAGTTGCCTTGCAAACCAAACGGGTTGAGCAACTAGAAGACGTATTTAGCGAAGCCATTATTATTCAGCAGGAACAAATTAATCGCGCAAACGCACAACTACAGCGGGCACAACAACGCGCTGATAAATTAATTGTCAGAGCGGGGATTAAAGGCGTATTGCAACGTTCGCCGGTTGAGCTAGGCCAAAGTGTTGCAGCCGGTCAAGAATTGGCATTGGTGGGCAGTGATAAAGATTTAAAAGCGCTGATTCGAATTTCGCAATCACGAGTGGATCAAATCAAACTGGGGCAAGCAGCCAGAATTAATACCCGCCGCGAGCAGGTTGCAGGAAAAGTCTCGCGCATTACGCCAGAAGTACGTGATGGCACGATTGAAGTGGAAATTCTTTTTACTGAAGCTGTGCCTGCATCCGCAAGGCCGGAATTAAATGTGGATGCGGAAATTTATACAGCGGATATAAAAAATACCTTGTTTGTTGAAAGGCCAGTAAACGTACAAAACCATTCCAGCGCGTCACTCTTTAAGCTGGCTGATGATAAGAAGGGCGCTAGTTTACAAGAGTTTAATTTCGGTGCTGAATCCGGAAAGTATATTCAAGTTTTAAAAGGCGCTAAGGAAAATGATCTTTTGATTTTGTCGGATATGACGAATATTCAAGATGCAACTGAAATTACAATATTGTAAAGAATCGGTAGGTTGGAAGATTTTTAATAGATATCTAAGGTATTGATTAATGATAACTCTGCGCGCATTTATTGGTTTATCCCTGTTTTTGGCGATGATCAGTTTGGTGGTCACTGCCATCTATTTATTTATACAGCCTCACAACCAATGGATAGTGATCACTCATATTTTCACCGGCTTCTGGCTGTTTATGCTGCTGGGATTTCATATCAAAAATAATTTTAAACCACTGGCAAACTATTTATTCAAAAAGCACAATCGTTTTGGTTACTTTATGCCAGTGCTAAGTCTGTCAGTTGCTTTAGTGTTGCTAGTGATGTTTTATCGCGAAGCGGAGCCCTTTAAATCCCTCTATGTGTGGTCGCAACAAATGCGCACCAATGTTAATCAGGCTGAACAGCAACAGCAGGTGTTTACCCTGCATCAACTTAAACTCGACAATGCCAATGGCTTATCGTTTTCGCTGGAATTCAAAAAAGGCTCGCATTTTATGTGGCCACAATACGCGTTTTGGTTAGAGTCAATGGATGGACAGTTTATCCAGCCTTTGTATATCACCGAAAAATTGGCCGCGAATGGATTCGCTAATAAAGTCACCAAAAAAGATCCAGGCCGTGTGTTCACTGAAAATCCATTTGCCACCGGCGAAGATGAAAATACAATTTTTGCTTATGAATGGACCCGGCTTCGAAAAATAATCGAATGAGACCAGAATCCTTGCCAGTGTTTTTGCATGCCTTGGGTATTCAATCCAAAAGCGGTTACTTTTTTCCGGAAGCAATACCTAAAGAAATGGATGGCTATGCAGGTGCAACCTTTATGGATAATTTTGTGTTAGCGTCCAAAGCTATGTCTGACTTGCCAAAGCAATTCAAATTGCGTTTTGAAATTAATCAGTCATTCGATTTTAATGACTATTATTCGAGTGATCGTTTTCCGGATGATGCCATTTATTCAGGCGATGGTTATTCAGCACAGCCTTCGGTAATTTACGAAGTAACCATTGATATGGACAATCCCCAGCCCATATATGCCATGCAACTAATTGGTCACGGGCATCACTCGGGAAAAGATGGCAGTATCTATCCTGATATCGGCCAGCTCACCACAGCAACTCATATAGTTGATCGAATTTTGGTGGAAGTGAAACAAACAAAATATGTTCAATAATCGTCTTCAATAAATAATTGATCAGGAAACAATATGCAAAACCTTACACTACAAATGAAAGGCATTACCAAAGTCTACGCTACCGATGAAATGTACACTCATGCATTGCGTGGAATTGATCTGGATATTTACAAAGGTGATTTTGTTTCGATTTGTGGGCCATCGGGTTGTGGAAAATCCACCTTGTTATCGTTACTCGGCTTGCTGGATATGCCAACCAGCGGTCAGTATTTTATTGAAGGGAAAGATGTCAGTCGCCTGACATTGAGTGAAGCTGCCAGCATTCGCAATGAAAAAATAGGCTTTATATTTCAGTCATTTAATTTAATTGATGAATTATCCGTTTTTGAAAACATTGCGTTACCGCTGCGCTATCGACAACAAAAAGTCAGCGAAATTGAAATTAAAAAACGTGTGACTGAATGTTTGCAAATTGTTGATATGGCTCATCGCGCGCAACATAAACCCAATCAATTATCTGGTGGACAACAGCAGCGCATTGCTATAGCCCGAGCCTTGGTCGGTAACCCCGCTTTATTATTAGTTGACGAGCCAACAGGTAACCTGGATTCGCGTAACGGTGATGCGGTCATGGAAATGCTGCAACATCTCAACGCACAAGGCACAACCCTTTGTATGGTTACCCATGATCCACGCTACGCCGATATGGCCACACGAAAACTTCACCTGTTGGATGGACAAATTATTGATGCGCAGCATATTTCCGAAATGGTTTCGGAGCAAATTTAATAATGTCACTCAATGACATAAAAACTGCTTTCCACTCACTACTAAAAGCCAGAACCTAGTGGATTACTGTGGTGCTCACGCTGGGTAATACCTTGGGTGCTTTGGTGGCTATGTTTAATTTGAATTATTAATTATTGATTAAACCTTTGCCTTATGTGGATCAAGAAAGGCTTTATTTATTACGTGGTGATGCTTATACCAACGGCCAATTGGATTTGGCGAATATGTATCCCTATCCGGTAGCAGTCGAGGCCTACAAAAAAGCGGGCGATTATTTTGAAGAGTTTGCCTTGGTGTATTTTGCAACGGATGTAGTGCGCAGTTTTACTGATTCACCTTTGGTGGCTACCAGTTATGTTACGCCGGAATATTTATCGCTGGTGAATGTTTCCATGACCATGGGGCGCAGTTTCACTAAAGACGAAGGATTTGATGCACATAATCCGGTCGCCATTATCAGTTATGACACCTGGCAACAATTATTTAATGCACGTGCGGATGTACTCAACGAAACCATTCGCTTTGGTGAAATCGAATTTTCGATTATAGGTGTTACTGCAAAAGATTTTATTGAGCCGCAATTGATGGGGCCGGGGCGACTGACACAGGTTTGGTTATCTTGGGATTACAATTTAAGCCCGCCGCGTTACCGAGGTTGGGGCACTTTTAATATCAATCAATATTTGGTTGGAAAAATTCCATCAGGGCAATCCGCAGCGAAAATTGAACAATCTATAACAACTTATTTAAACAGTAGATTTGTTGAAGAAATTGCGGGGCGTGCTTCATTTGAGGGCGGCAGTATAGGTTTCAAGCTGGTCCGTTTTAGCGATATTATTTTAGTTAATAGTAAAACTGCCATATTTTTATTGTTTGCGGGTGCTTTAGTTTTGTTACTGATTGCTTGTGCGAATATCACTAACTTAATGTTGGCGCGAGCGGCAAACCAACAGCGAGGCATGGCAATCAAAGCGGTGCTGGGAGCTAAGCGGTCACATTTGTTTTCTTCGGTATTGTGCGAAATTCTATTATTGCTCTTACCAACCTTTTTTTTGTCTTTAATGGTGGCTCAAGGCGCCATCGAATTATTACAAGCCTATACCAGCCATTTGTTACCTAGATTAAATGAATTGTATATAACGACATCCAGTTTACTGTTTGCGACCGCTAGTGCTTTATTTTTGGCTTTTGCATTTGCAGCTATTGTCAGTCGACAAATTAACTGCGCCAGACTCAATTTGCTCTTGCAATCTAGCGGCAAAAGCACAGGCATTCAGATATCCGGCCGTGTTAGGCAATTATTGATTATGATGCAAGTTATGTTAACCACAATTCTGGTTTCAGTCAGCTTGCATATTTTGCAGCAGTCTATTAGCAATATTAATCAGCCAGTTCGTTTTTTTACTAAGAATCTTTATCAGGTTTTATTAAACAATGGTACACAGGCTGATAGCTCAGTGTCGGAGCAAAAAGGGAACCTATTAGCTATTCGCGAAAAATTATTGACACATCCACAAATTGAACGTGCCAGTATCGCTAGTGATTTTCCTATTACCTCAGACAAAATTATTTCATGGTTTAGTTATTTATCAGTTGATCCAGATTTTGTGGATCAACGCCAAGCTTTATTAACCCTGGTAGATGAATATTATTTAGATATGCTCGGGGCAGAATGGGTAAGGGGGCGGCGCTTTACGCCGGAGGATCTTCAAACCGAAGCAACAGCAATTATTATCAATCAAAGTTTCGCGCGTTTGTTGCAGCCCGATGGTGATGTTATGCACAAACGATACTATTGGTTGAATAGTGACAAACGCCAATTTCCTTACGAAATTGTTGGAATAATTCGTGATTTTAATTTACCTGGCCGCACAGAAATTCCACGCATGTTTGTGCCACAAACCAGTATTCGTTTTCCGCGATTATTGTTGCAAGCGAAACCCAATCTAATCATCAGTAAAAGGAATGTGAATGAGTTGATGGCCAGTGTGAATAGTCAATACAAGGTGTCCGAATTGCGCAGCATGAATGGTGCGCATAAAGAATTAGTTGCACGGGATAGCCTTTCGGCAGTAGTGACTTTTGTGTTGTGTTTGTTGGCGTTGAGTCTGGCGGCCATAGGTATTTATGCGGTGCTGAGTTACACAGTGCAGTTGCGGCAATTTGAAATGGGTATTCGTATGGCAATTGGTGCTACTCCGCTTCGAATACTGTTGCAAATTTTTAAAGACAATCTCAAGCCAGTTATTCTGGGTTTACTTTCTGCAGCATTCGTATTAATTGCAATGAATCTTCTATTGGCACAGACAAAATTTACTTTACCATCTACCAGTCTTGGCTGGTGGCTACCGCCTCTTTTAATTTTATGCTTAACAGCGGCGACATCGCTGTTATCGGTTTGGCACTTGATTAGCAAGCCTGCCAATCATATTTTACGTGGAGAATAATGGTGACCATTCAGGATTTCAAATCAGCATTTCATTCTTTATCTAAAGCTAAGGGATATGTTTTCACCATTGTGTTTACCTTGGGTATTACGCTCGGCGCTTTGGTTGCTATATTCAATTTGAATTATCAAATATTGGCTGCGCCTTTGCCTTATCCGGATGCAGATCGTCTAGTGGTTTTTAAATCCCAGCAATATGAAAAAGGTAAGCCAACGAATATCCAAGCATCACCTTATCCGCTGGTGATTGAAACCTATAGACAAAAAGACGAATTGTTTTCACAAAAAGCGTTGTTGTCCTACACGGTTTCGATTGAAAGACGTTGGCCTGGTAGCCCTGTACTCAATACTATTTCAACAACGCCAAATTACTTTTCAATGCTGGGTGCGTCTATGGCAAAAGGTCGTGCTTTTTCCGAAGACGAGGATCTGGATAGCATGAGACCAGTTGCCGTTATCAGCTATGACACCTGGCAAGATTATTTTCAATTAGATCCAGATGTGATTGGTAAAACGCTCAACATAATGGAAATAGAATTCACAATTGTGGGTGTCTTGGATGAACAGTTTGTTGAACCTGAATTGCTTAATCTAGGTTGGAAAACTCAAGTTTGGCTACCAATGGATTACGATGATGTTGCAACACCGACGAGAAAAAATTGGCGTGCCAGTGTAGGCAGAACCTTTGTTATTGGTAAATTGGAAAATGGTGTCAATCGGTCATTCGCGGAAAATCAAATTAATCCGCAATCAGCACGGCGTTTCGAAGAAGAGATGCAGGCGATCAACGACAATCCTGATTTGAAATTATCAGTTTCATTGGTGTCTTTTTACGATGCGATCAAAGGTAATTCATCAAAGCAAATTTTATTGATGTTGATGGGTGTTCTGGTGTTGGTATTAATTTCGGCTGTTAATATTATTAATTTAGTGTTGGCGCGTGCGACTCAACAACAGCGTTCAATGGCAATACAGTTAGCCTTGGGTGCGCAAAAGAAACACTTGTTTAATTCAATATTGGGTGAATTGATTTGCTTAATGTTGGGCGCAACATTTTTTTCATTAATTGTATCTACAGTTATATTAAAGTTCATTGAAGTTGCTGCTGAAGGATTGTTGCCGCGCCTTGATGAACTGAAAATTGATGGTCTTACGTTACTATTTGCTTTAATGGTTTCTTTTTTATTGGCCTTGATATTTGCTTGGTTAGTGGGTCGTCAAATTGATATGCGTAGGTTAAATGGCTTATTGCAATCCAGCGGAAAAGGTGTGGGGTTACAGATATCAAAATCGATGCGACAGTTTTTGATATTGATTCAAATTACTTTAACAGGGATTCTATTATCGATTAGTCTACAAATATTTTTGCACTCGGCTAAACAATTACAACAGGATGTTGGCTACCACACTGAAAATCAATATCAAGTCAGAGTCAGCGTCGCTACTTTATGGAGTTCTACGACGAAAGAAGAACGCGTCGCCTATTTTGATGAAATTGTTGAACAGTTACGACAAGATCAAAAAATAGAAGCAGTAGGTCTTTCATCGGGTGCGCCTGTTGCGGTATCCAGTCCACGCTTTAGAAGTGTAGTGTTGGAGCCTGGAGCAGAAAATAAAATTACCATGATTGAAACTTGGGGTAATGGTAGTTTTTTGAATATGATGAAAATGCCGCTAGTGGCTGGTCGCTATTTTACGGATGAAGAAGCGCGTGCGAACGAAAATAAATTAGTGATTAATGAAACCTTGGCGAAATTAATTGATCCTCAAGCGGATGTTATTGGAAAATTTGTATATCGAGATGGTGAGCCTTTTGCGCTGGAAATTGTGGGTGTTGTTCAGGATTTACAAATTCCTGCGGGGCAGAAGAATCCAAGAGAGGAACCTCGCGCTTTCCGTTCAAACCTGTACGAAGAATCGGAAATATTAATTCGTGTTAAATCTGGGCAAACCCTTTCGTCGACAGAAGTCAATTCGTATACAGAAAAAGTACACCCCGGATTAAAAGTGGCATATTTGAAATCGACAGATGAGCTCCTATCAAATTTTACTCATGCTCAAAAAACAATAACAGGTTTAACAGCAGGGCTTTCAATTCTGGTGTTGCTACTGACGACAATTGGTATTTACGGAATTTTGAGTTATAGCGTGCAGGTGCGTCGATTCGAATTGGGTGTTCGCATGGCAATTGGTGCGCGTCCGGTTATTATTTTTTTACAGATTATGAAAGATAATTTTATACCTGTGGTAACAGGATTATTGATTTCATTGGTGGTTTTGTTGGGGCTATGGATGTGGATACAACAAACTTCATTTTATTTGAGTCTTAACCTATTAGGTTGGCTCTTGCCCTTACTGTTAATTCTAGTCATCACTGTTGCTACAACCTTTTTATCGGTACGCAATATTATTCTCAACCCCGCTAATGCTGTGTTGCGCGGAGATTAATGCGGTTTTACTAGAGAGAGTATTTTAGTGACCACAATGTCGAGATCAATCGGCTTGCTGATGTGTTCATTCATTCCAGCGGCCAAGCATTTCTCTTTATCCGATTGCGATGCATTGGCTGTCATGGCGACAATGAACAGTGATGCATATTCTGGAATGGCTCTTATTCGACGAGTGGCTTCCAAGCCATCTATGTCGGGCATTTGAATGTCCATTAACACAACATCATACTGATCTTGCGATTGGGTGATTTTTTCTATCGCTTCAATCCCTCCTGTCGCCAGGCTCACAGTTGCACCTTTTCCTTTTAGTAATTCTAGTGCTATTTCCCGATTTAATTCATTGTCATCGACAACTAATAAATGCAGGCCTGTAAGGGGAGGTGAATCATTGATTGAGTGATGTATATTTGTTTTTTCAATTTTCTGACTTGTATCAATCTCAAATGCGAGCTCAAACCAAAATTGACTGCCTTTACCTAATTCACTTTTCAGTTTTAATTCGCCACCCAATAAAGCAACCAATCGTTTACTGATTGCGAGCCCTAACCCTGTTCCACCAAATCGGCGTGTGGTGGAAGCTTCCGCTTGCACAAAGCTATCAAATATTTTCGCTTGTTGTTCGGGTGTTATACCGATTCCTGTGTCAGTAACTGAAAAACGTAATTTACATTGAGTTTGATTCAGTTCAATACAGTTGATTTCAATCGTCACTTTTCCGCTTTGAGTAAACTTGATCGCATTGCTGGCAAGATTAATCATGACTTGTTGCAATCTCAGTTGATCACCCAAGATATTGACCGGCAATTCTTTGTTGACCTGATAAACCACTTCAAGGGGTTTATTGATTTGAATAGAGGAAATAATTATCTGCAAATCATTAATCAGGTGATGGAGAGGAAAGCTATGCCGGTCAATTTGTAATTTTCCTGCATCAATTTTTGAAAAATCGAGAATGTCATTTAATAAACCGAGTAGGGATTTTGCAGCAGTTTTTGCTTTGCTTATGTAATCTTTCTGGCGAGTATCTAAATCGGTTTGTAGGGCTAATTGCAGCATACCTAAGACAGCATTCATGGGGGTTCTGATTTCGTGACTCATATTCGCTAAAAATGACGATTTTGCAGCGTTGGCATCATCGGCTTGTTTTTTTGCGGACTCTGCAATTCGAATGGCTGTATCCAATTGATCAATACTGGCTTTTAATTCGACGGTACGTTCTTCAACAGTTTTTTCTAATGTGGTTTGATGATTGCGTAATTCTTCGGTTATAGACTGGTTCAGAGTTAACTCTTGCTTGAGATTTTCTTGCAGGGAATTAAACGCATTCACTAACAGATCCAGTTCGTCAGGAGCAGGATTTTGGCGGCGATCTAATGTCAAAGTTTGATCCAGTTTTTTTAAATCGAGTTCTTTGGCAAAAGTGGATAATCGGTATAAATGACGACTGATCAAGGTTTGAAATAAGTAAACAATGACGAGTGCGCTGAGCATCAAGGTAATCACACTAGTAATAGCGATGCCTAATGCTTGTTGTTTCAGATCTTCCCATAAATGTAAATCGGTTAACCCAATGGTAAGTTGGCCAAGTGAAACAGATTTGTTGTTCTCGTTGTGGCTCAGGGGAATCACTCTTTCTACAAAGTTGTCCATAATTTCTTCATTGCGAACGAAATGATTATTGCCATCGTCATTCAGTTGAATTTTTCCTACATGGGGTAATTGGGAGATGCTGTCTAATAGAGCATTAATTTGAATGTTGTTGGCTTCCCAAATAGCCGTTTCAATAGAGTGTTTGTATCCCTGTTCTATTTGATCCAGGTTTTTGGTAAGGGTGCGAATATTGTGTTGATAGGCAATAACAATTTGAATGCTAGTAACCACTAGTGCAATTAACAGACTAAAGCTGATAACGGCAGTGACCAATCGAATACTTAAGCTACCGGGTTTATAGTTTTTCATTCAAGATCTTCTTCAGGCGAAAACCAAAATTTGGATTCATTCAAAGGCGTTGATGCCGGTAACAGTGGATTTTGTAAATGAATGATCTTGCGGCCTCCTAGGTTTGATTTCGCAATTGCTTCACCAAAGTGTTGCTTAAACAATTGATTAAAACTGCCATCATCTACTGCTTGCGTCAGGCAACGGGTCAGGGTATTAGCGAGAAAATGATTATGTTTGTGCACAAAAAAATAGGCAGCCGTTGGGTAGTGAACCACTAATTGTTGATCAACGGCGATATTCAGATGTGCATGCGCTGCTTGTTCTGGCCAGACCTCCACGACTGCACGCGGAAAATAATCGACATGTTGCCGCGCTAGCATCTGAAACAATCCTTCATAACTACTACTGGTTGAAACCTGTAGTTGATTATTTCTAAAAATATCGACATCAGGCCAGTCATGCCCCAACCCGGCGTTAAGTTTACTGAGATCTTCAATGTTTTTAATCTTGTCGAAAACCGTTTGTTTGTTTTTATCAATTAATAACAGTCGCCAACCAAATAATCCGCGATCAATTGGCACGCGAACCGGTAGAAATTGTTCTTCTCTTTGCAGGTCGGTCAGGCCACTGCTACATCTAATCCTTGTTGGTTTTCCACCATGCGTAAATATCGACCTTGGGGAGCGCGAAATGCGCTGGGCTCTAAACGAAAGGCGCCGGTTTGTTTTGCACAGAGTGTTAACAAGGCTATTGGATAATCATAACGTCGGTCGTCCGCGGATTGCGGAATAGGGTGTACGACTATGGGTTGCGCCCATGCCATCAAACATAGCAACCCAGGAGCAGCGACTAGTATTCTTAATTTTTTAATCATTCTGGACAGCTGTTGGATTGGGTTATGGATAAATTTCTATCAATGCTCACTCAGTGTAGTACAACCCAGTTGAATATCGAGATTTGAGCCAGGAGTGAATCAACTTTTAGGTTTGCCAACCTGTAATTACAAGCTAGTCTTCAGAATTGATGCGTTGTCATTATTGATGTGATATCTGGCGTCAATATCCCCTAAAAATTAGCCAGTAATAGAGAAGACTGTGTCAATTTATGAAATTTAATCTACAGCAGGTAAAAATGACATCACCGAAAACCTTAGTAGTTTTCGTGATTATAGGTTTGCTGTTCTCTGGCTTATATCTTGTTAATGTCGCTGAAGATCATGAAGCATTGTTGGTCGATAATTTGCGCCAACAAATGACCACCGAAAGGCAATTGCGACAATTAAAAATGCAGCAAAAAATTGAAAAAGCACAGTTGGATGTGTTGTTTCTAAAACAAACGCCTGCCGTAAGTGGCATTGTCAGGGCAACTCAAGGTGGTGGCGTTGATCTTCTTGAAAACACCTCGATCGATCTGTGGAAAAAACGCTTTACTACAATTGCGACTGGCTATATCCATATTAATGCTGATGTGTACAAGCTGCGTTACATTGGTCTTGGCAATATGGGTAAAGAAATTATTCGTATTGAACGCGATGCCCACAATATTCTTAAAGTTGTTCCAGAATCTCGATTGCAAGAAAAATCTCATCGTGATTTTGTTGTAGAAGCAATAGCATCGAAACAGGAGGTTTATCTTTCGGATATTAATCTTAATCAAGAACACGGGCAGGTAAGTCAACCGCAGGTTCCGACATTGCGTTCAGTTGCTCCAGTGTATGATCAGAATCAACAAGCATTTGGAGTCTTGGTAATTAATTATGATTTTCGCCCATTCTTGCAAACATTGAGTGATCAGTTACCTGCTTCATTCAACCTCTACTTAATCGATTCCCAAGGGAATTTTATTCTGCATCCAGAAAAAGAAAAAACCTTTGGCATGGATTTAGGTAAACCCTATCGTTGGCAGGATAACTATCCAGTGTTAGGCGAAGAAAATAGTTTGGAGGTGTTAAATCTGGATAACCAGGAATTTTATGTTCAATCTTCTAATATAGATTTGGGTTACGAAAATAATCCACGGGATTACCATTTGATATTGGCTCATCCAAAATCAATCATAGCCTCTTCAGTAAACGCAGAATTACTAAGGCAGATGTTATTTTTAGTGAGTGTTTTTTTTGTATTAGGTCTATTGATTGCTTTAATTTGGGTAAGTGCTCGTCGTAAAGAAGAATTATTTAGCGAACAAAGAAAACTGATTTCAGTTATTGAGAATTCTGGTGAGGCGATTATCGGGCAGGATTTGCAGGGTAAGATTATCAGTTGGAATTATGCTGCTGAACTAATGTTTGGTTTCACTCAAAGAGAGGTGATTGGTAAGGCGCTTGCCGATCTTATTATTCCTGAAGATTTAAAAGGTGAGCGTCAAAAACTGATTGAGCGAATTCTGCAACAAGAAAATATTGAACCCTTTCGGACGAATCGACTGACAAAAGATGGGAAGTCGCTTCGTGTATTGGCATCAATATCGCCTATAAAATCGATGAGTCAAACGATAGTTGGACTGGCGATAACCTTGCGTGATATTACCCAGCAAGAGTTATTAGAAAAAAAATCACAAGAAAATGTCAATTTGTTAGAGCGGGAAGTCGAGGCTAGGGCGCAAGATTTACAGGCTGCCTATGCAGATTATTCGTTATTAGTTGAAGCCGCTCCATTCGCGCTCATCTTGGTGAATCAGTTAGGTGAAATTGAAAGGTGCAACAAAGAGGCGCAAGATATATTTGGTTATTCTTTGGAAGAGATGATAGGTAAGGCGGTCGATGAGCTGTTACCTGAAAGCTTTAGAGCGCATCACGCAGGATTGCGGCAATCCTATAATCGAAATGCGACTCCGCGCCGGATGGGACAAAATCGTGATTTATATGCTTTACATAAAGACGGAAAATTATTTCCTGTTGAGGTTGGGTTGAGCACAGTAAAACAAAAAAATGATACAAAAGTTATTGCAGCGATTACGGATATTAGTTTGCGTAAACGTTTGGAAAAAGAGCGTGATGATTTAAGTAAAATTTTAGAAATGTCGCCTGATTTTATTGGTGTTGCGGATATGACAGGCAGATTGGGCTGGCATAATTCCGCGTCTTTAACCATGCTAGGTTTTCCAAAAGGTACTGATATAGGGAACTTGTCAATCAATGATGTGCATCCGGAGTGGGCACGTAAACTGGTAATGGAGAAAGGAATTCCACAAGTATTACAAACGGGAATATGGACCAGTGAAAATGCATTACTGCATCGTGATGGATATGAAATTCCAGTGATGCAAGTGTTGATGTTGCATCGTGATGCGCAAGGTGCGCCAGAATTTGTATCAACGGTGATGCGGGATATTAGCGAGCAAAAACAGCGTGAAAAAGAATTAGATATTGCACGGCAGTATGCCGAAAAAGCCAATCAAGCTAAATCTGCCTTTATTGCTAATATGAGCCATGAAATACGCACACCGATGAATGCGGTTATAGGCATGATGCAATTAATTGAGCGCACACCACTATTGGAAAATCAAAAGGATTATTTGCGAAAAGCACAAATTGCAGCCAAGACATTGTTGGGGATTCTTAATGATGTGTTGGATTATTCTAAGGTTGAAGCTGGCAAGCTTGAAATTGATAATCATTCATTTAAATTTGATGAGATACTTAAAAACATTGGTGTGATTGCCAGTAATAACCTGGGTACTAAGCCGATTGAATTTTTGTTTAATGTTCCTTCGTATATTCCCAATAATCTCGTCGGCGATTCGTTACGCTTGCAGCAAGTGCTAATCAATTTAACCAATAATGCCATTAAATTTACAGAATTTGGGCATGTAATATTAGGTGTGGTTCTTACTGCCCAGCAACGGGATTCGATAAAAATTAAATTTTCAGTAGAAGATACTGGTATTGGAATTGCTTCAGAAGATTGGAAGAAAATATTTCAAGGTTTTACGCAAGCAGAGGTTTCAACAACACGTCGTTTTGGTGGTACTGGGCTTGGCTTGGCAATTAGTAAACGTTTGGTGAGTTTAATGGGGGGTGAATTAACAGGAAGAAGTCAAATAGGCATTGGAACCTGTTTTGAATTTGAATTGGAATTTAAGGTTAATCCTTCCCATCAGCCCCTGGCTGAGTTAGAGAAGTTACATCATTTGCGTGTGTTGCTGGTTAATGATGATCCAAAATCCTTGCGCACTTTAGAGGCAATGACAAAAAGTTTTGGTTGGCAGGTGGATGCGGCCACTTCAATTTCCAGCGCAAGACAGCGCATCAAACTGGAAAAAAAAGGCTATGTCAATTATGACTTGCTGATGGTCGATATTACCGAAGAAAGCGCGGATGTAATTGAACTTTGCAAATCCATATTGGAAGATCCTTTTCCGCCTGCGTTAATTTTTATATTGCCTTATGGTCGAGAAATAGTGACTGAGAAGAATAAAGCGATATTGTCAGTGGTCAAAAAATTCTTAATAAAGCCTGTAACACCTTCAGTCATTTTTGAAGCTGTTACCGATTTGATCGTCAATAAAAACAATCTACCATCTGCAAAAAAAATGGTTGTTCCTTCTTCGCTATTGACTGGAATCCATTTGCTGTTGGTTGAAGATAATCAATTTAATCAAGAAATTGCGTTGGGGTTGTTGTCGCAAGAGGGGGCGGAAGTCACTATAGCGAACAATGGATTGGAGGCAGTGGATTTGGTTCGCGAAAATGCTCATCAGTTTGATTTAATTTTAATGGATATACAAATGCCTGTGATGGATGGATTTACCGCTACACGAGAAATTCGTCTATTGCCGATGGATAAAAAAATTCCGATTGTTGCCATGACGGCCAATGCAATGTTGGAAGATCGTGAGGCAGCAATCGCTGCGGGCATGGATGATCATATTGGCAAGCCATTTGAACTTGAAAAACTATTACATATTATTGCGCACTGGTGTCAAATCAATGTAATACAGTGCGAAATAGATTCTCCGGCACTTGTTTCACAATCGTGTCAATCCGAACTTATTGAGCATGGAAATAAATTCGGATTTGCCATAGCTGCTGCCGTTAAGCGTTTGGGTAATAACGAAAATATGTATATTCGAGCTCTGCAAAGTTTCCTCTCTGATTTGAAATTGCAGCGATCATTGTTATTGGAGGCGTTTGAGCGCGATGATAGAGCAGCAAGTATTTCGGTTTTGCATTCCATTAAAGGCATATCCGGCACTATCGGTGCAGATGTGTTGCACAATTTGGTTAAATCCTTGGAGTCTGATCTGAAAAATATTGCAGAGTTTAGTATTGATAATTCAACGCAAAACCAATTGTTCAGTCTAATAGATTCAGTTTACGAAAAGGCCGCTCAATTAAATGATGTTGCCTCAAGATCAGAAAACATTATTGACTTTAGCCAGGTGCAGGCAGGCGATGTGAAAACTGACTTTTCAACATTAAAAGAATTTTTGCTGGCTTCGGATATGCAGGCTCTGGATTTCTTTGCGAGTATCCAAAATCGCTATAACAGGTTATTTCCTACTGAGATGATGATTTTAACCGATTTAATTGGCCAGCTGGATTTTGTAGCCGCCGATCAGGTATGTCAGGCAATTTTAGATAAGGATTAATGTGAGCTAGGTTGTTACAGAAGCAGAAAATAAAAAGCCCCGTTCGTAGAGCGGGGCTTTTTTTATTGGTGGAGCTAAGCGGGATCGAACCGCTGACCTCAACACTGCCAGTGTTGCGCTCTCCCAGCTGAGCTATAGCCCCCAAAATCAAGCGACGACCATGTCTGAGGTGGCGCGCATTTTATGCAGCTGATCCTTGGGTGTCAAGCAAAAGTTTTGTCGTTGAATATCGGTTTCTTATTGAAAATCAGTGGCTTAGCGTTGATAAATTTGGTGCTGTTGTGCTCTGGCAAGCTGTTAAGGTTGGTATGAAAAAAATTTCTTCACATTCAAATTCCTGAAATATACAGTAGCGTCAAGCTGTTAAGCGTCACTAATAACCAGAGGTATTAACAAAAATTTCTTATGAGATGCCCCAGGTGTACACAAAATACTTTACAAACGAGAGAGCTTAGTTCCCACGCCACCAGTGTTATTCAATGTCAAGCTTGTCAAAGTCTATGGTTGGAAAAAGGTAAAGCGGAAATTCTTTTGGGTGCTCAAGCTGCAATTAATATGCAGGTCCCGACTTATGCTACGCCCTCAAATAAATCATGCCCGCAGTGTCAGCAGCATCTTTATGAATTCTGTTACCCTCGCACTGAGATATTGCTGACCGGTTGCAAAACCTGCCAAGGCCTATCGCTTCAGGTTGAAAAGATTAATGCCATTAATAAACTCATAAAAAATTTACGGCAATTGAGCTGTCAACATTGTGGTACAACCAATAGTGTGGATAAGCATTCTATTGCACATGCATCTTGTGTGTCTTGCGGTAGCTTGTTGAAAAATTGGTTTGATGCGGATGGTAACTTGTTGCCAGCTACGGATATTGCGCAAACAGAAATTGAAAGAAAAATACATATTGAAAGTGATGTTGATGATGAGTGGTCAAATGTAAGTGATGTGCAGCTTGAATATAAATTTTGCCTGTTCGCTATGCCGGTAATGTTACTGATAGGTTTTATTTTTAACAGTTCAGAAATGGGCGCCGCTATACAGCGTATTTGGTTAACCATGCCTGTGCATGAGTTGGGTCATGCACTCACCGCATGGCTAACGGGATACGACGCAATTCCCGTTTTGTGGATGACAATTACTTATACGGATTCTCCGGGTTTTATTGCGCCTGTTTTATTGTTTGTGGCGCTTCTTGCGCTGGGTCGATATGCATTAATTCACAATAATAAATTTGGGCTTATTCTTGTTGGAATTCTTTTGCTGTTACAGTTTATCGGCACCTTCATTCTTTCCCCTGCAACCTCCGATATGCTGATTTTATTTGGTGGTGATGGTATGGGCATTATTATCGCAACAGTTTTAATGAGTTCTTTTTACTACGGTAAAGACATGGGCTTGTATAAGGGGGCCCTGCGTTGGGGATTTCTGATGATCGGTGCTGCCGCTTTTGTCGATATTTACATGGTATGGTTCAACTCTTTAGGCGACGCGAGTCAAGTTCCATACGGTACTACAGGTGGTCAATATACCGACTCCTATCGTTTAGTGGAAACTCATAATTGGAGCTTCAACCAATTAATAAACCGTTACTTTTATCTTGGTAATTTTTGTATTTTTGTTTTGTGTGTTGTGTATTATTTCGGTTTGCAAAAAGCAAAACGTATTGTTGCACAGCGTGAACGGTAAAAAATACATAATCAATGTGCCGTATAGAAAAATTTCCTAAAGCTGATGAAGCTAAATTTTACACTGAACTTAATAATAGAGATCCTGCTGCATGAAACAATTTTTTATGAAATATATAGCCTTCTTTATATTTTTGATTTCGGCCGGTAGCAGTTTGGCAGATTCAAACTATCAGGATTTGCCTGTTAACATTGATTCGGATATGCAGGTCATATTGAGTGCATACGAGGAGCAGGCTAGAAATACTCTTGATGTATTTAATAAAGAGTTTAATGAAAACGGTCAGAATATTTTTTATGTCACTACTCGCATTTATCAGGATGAAAATTTTGAACAAATCTTTGTCAAATTAAACTCTATCGATGAGGGGACCTATGAGGGAGTCATTGCAAGTAGCCCCTTGGGTAAGGTCGATTTCAAGTCGGGTGATAAGATTAGAGTGAAATCTGCCGATGTTTTGGATTGGCTAATCGTATTGCCCGATGGAGAGGAGCGCGGGAATCTTCAAGGTAAAGCACTGGATCTAATTCAAGTTGGAAAAGCGGCTGTAATTACAAGAATGACACCCAAAGATGGAAAATATAAATCCTTCACCGTGGTATCAGTCCTGAATCCACAAACCAAACAGGAAGTTATTGAAATCCTACCGCAGGATGTGAAAACTAAAATTGAAAACTACCTAGCCACCAAGAATGCAAATCTAGTCCCGGAAGACGATAAAGAACAATACACCTATATATTTGTTCGATTTCCTGGCTGGCAGATTGAAGATAATTGATTGATTTCGTGATCTTGGTATTACTCAAAAAACCATTTGAACAAAACCGTTTTTTGGGATACAAAAGCCGCTAACCAAGGCTTTCAACAAGGCCACAGGTGTATTCTCATAGTGCAGTGATTATTGAAAAAAGTAAAAAAGGAGATAGATATGATTAGATTGATAATGATAGTGTCAATTTTTTTTCTTGCCGGATGTGCGAGTAAAAATACTGCCGAAAAAAAAGTCATACGAGAGAAGTGATTGTTGGGCTTATGTCTCGAAAGCGGCAGAGCTAAGGAATATGAAAAAGTATTCAGAGTCCTTGGAGCTGACAGAGGAATTCAAGTCATGCCTCGGCTATCCAGCAATGCCTTATTTCTATCACAGTGCTTGGACTTTCTATGACATGCAGAAGTACAAAGAAACCATAGAATCAATTAATCAGGGTCTGAAGTATCAGCCTAAATACGCTTGGGCCTATTGGCGAAGAGGGATGGCATATAAAGCCCTTGGGCAAGAGGAAAAAGCAAAATTGGATTTTAGGGCGGCATACTTGATTGCGGTCAAACAATCGAAATCTGAGCTCTACAAAAACATTAAGGAAAACCCTGATATCGAAAATAGTCTCTTTGGAGCAGTGTCGGCGGATGAAAGGAGAAGGGTTGAATCTGAAAAAGTTCCAAGGGGAGAAATTGTTCTGGTTAGCGAAAATTACGCGGAAATAGAAAGATCTGGTGTTAAATATATTTTAAATACTTTCATAGTTCCGTTTAAACAACCTTACTACATACTTGTGAAAAGAGCCGATGGAAAAATTCTGTCTTTCGACGAGGTTCTGTATATGTCGATTGAATACATAAAACCAAGAGGCTGTACCTCACCAGTAGAGAGGAGACAGGACATAGATTCAGATAATTCAGAAAGAACTGCTGTTATAGTTGGTGTTGCGTGTTAGCTAGAGTTGCGATCACGCTGAGTACAACTAACAGAAGCTTTCCGGATTGGTTTTTTCGGATTCATAATTGTTAGACACAAATCAAAGCGGGTCATTGGTTAAATGAAAATCATATTTGTTATAGTGCTTTCGTTTATTTCTGGATTCGTTTTATCGAAGACAGATGAAGAATACAAACAAGAAATTATAGATCTATATAAAAAGCAACTGCAGGACAATCCTGCTTATATGAAGCAGATGAGGGATGAATATGAAAAAAAGGAAATAGAAGAGCTTGAGAAATATGCAGTTCTTGCCAAGCAAGGAGATGTAAAGGCTATGTTTCAATTTTCCGAAAAAATCAGGTTGATTGGTATTAAAAATAAAGACGAAAAATTAATAAAGTCGGCATGGTTTTGGTTAAATGAGTCAGCTGAGGGTGGCTATTCTGAAGCATTGAAAAATTTAGGTTATGTATACAATTATGGAAATAATGCATTTGGTATAGGTATGGATCTGCAAAAAGCGGCTAACTACTATAAATTGGCTGCGCAGAAAGGAGATAAAGATGCAGATTTCCTATACAGAAATGTCATGGAGTGCGAAATTGCAGAAGTAAAAGCTGACGACTGCTAGGAATAGTCGTTTTGCGATTTCGAAACGATGAGGTGATGCGAGAATTGAATGCTGTTATTGGAAAAATTGTGGATGTAATTGAAAAGAGTTCACCCCACCCTAGCCCTCCCGTTCATAAACCATGTCCCTATGGTTTACCCTTCGGGCAACTTCGTTGTGCAAATTGATCCTTCAATTTGTGGCAAGGGGAGGGGATAACGGCATAGAATTTTCCAGACTGGTTTTAAAAGCCAGCGTCAAGTTAAGGTTGTTTGATTGAAATTTTACTCTAAATTTAATGTCTATTAGTCAATGCATATGGAGATATCATGAATAAGCTTTTTGTTGTACTACTTTCTATTTTTATTTCAGTTTTTGCGGTCGCTGATGATTGGGTTTCTCCAATTGATAAAAAATACTCACAAAAAAATGTACAGTTATTTCAAATTTTTAATGAAGCTAGAGCTTTACTGGATGGTTGGCAAGGTCAGAGAGTGTTGCTTGTAAATGCAAACGCTTTACTGTTAGAGGTGCTTAATAAGGATCCAAATTTTGCTCCTGCACACCGCGAATATGGGAGGCTCTTCATAATGAGCGGGCTTATAAACAGTAACAATATTGTAAAAGAAAATTTGGATGTGGCAGAAACGTCCATTTTAAAATCTATAGAAATTGAGCCTGCGTATGCGGATTCATTCGTATTATTGGGCCACCTTTACACTGTTACAAAAAAATATTCCGATGCAGAAGTTGCGTTAAAGAAGGCTGAAGAAATAGGTACGGAGACACCGTGGTTGGATTTAAACTGGGCTGATTTGTTAGTGCATCAGGCAAAGTATTTGGCCGCAATTACCCGTTACGAGAAAGTAATACAATCGAATACTGCCAATCGTAAAGCATATCTGAGTGCATTAAGCGGAATTACAGATGTATATTACAATATTGGTGATTACAATAAAGTGAACGATTCATATAAAAAACAAATTGCATATGATCCAAAGAGCGCATGGGTCCGAGGTAATTATGCAGGATTTTTACTATTTACATTTAACGATGTTGATGGTGCTATAAAAAATGCAGAGCAAGCTTTAGAAATTATGAACTATGGTTTAGGGAGATTTACCCTTGCGTGCGCTTTATATACAAAATGGGCACAACTCAAGAGTGATCCTGTTACCTCCACTCAAGCTCAAGTATTTTTTGAAAAAGCATGGGCTATTTATCCTAATCCTCAAGCGGTTATTGATGGAACGAGGAGCTATCCCTACACTAAAGTTACAGCTATTGCTTTGGAAAATTGGTTGCTCGAAAACCCGGAATATGGCGGGTCTCCAAAAAAATGAAGCTATTTAAACTTTAATTAGAAGAGGGATCTCTTAAAAATAAAACCCCACCATCGAGAGGGTTTTCAACTTCAAATTCAAGCAAAATTAGTCCTCAGGATTTTTCTCCGAGTTCTCGGCAAGTTTCAAAAACACCTTCTCCAAATCCTTCTGCTTATTCTTCCCAAATCCACCCAACACATTAATCGCATGACGCAATCTTGCTCTGGTCATATCAGACCAATAATTTGCATGGAATCAACAACTGAGAAAGATGCAGTAGTACCCGCAATCGCAATAAAGATTGGTGCTAAAGCATCTTTCACTTTTATACCCATTTGATCGGCGAGGGTTTTGAGTTCGGTGAAGAGGGTGTCTTTGTCCCAGAAGCGTAGGGCTTCCAAACGCCATAAAGCGAATTGCAAAAATTCTTTTTGTTTTTCCAGTTCTAATTTATTTGCTGTGAATTGCGCTTCGGTTAACGGCAACATTCCGCTGACTAAAAAGCTGGCGAGTGGTGCGAAATCGCTTAGCGTGGTCATGCGCGATTGGGCGTGGGGTAGGGCTTGCATTAGCATGTCTTTATTGAATGCCCATTGGTGTAAACGTTCGGCGAGTTGTTCGTGAGTGAAATTTTCGCGAATCCAGGCGCTGTTTAACCAGTTGAGTTTTTCGACATCAAAAATCGGGCCGCCTAATGACACGCGCATTAAATCGAAATGTTGTTGCATTTCTTTTAGCGTAAATTTTTCGCGATCATCCGGCATGGACCAGCCCATGCGGCCTAAATAATTCAACATGGCTTCGGGTAAATAACCCATGCGTTTGTAATAAAGAATACTGGTCGGATTTTTACGTTTGCTGAGTTTGGATTTATCCGGATTGCGCAGCAAAGGTAAATGACAAAGTACTGGTGCTTGCCAACCAAAATATTCGTAGAGTTTTAAATGTTTGGGTGCGGAGTTGATCCACTCTTCGCCGCGAATCACGTGGGTGATTTGCATTAAATGATCATCCACCACATTCGCTAAATGGTAAGTTGGCATGCCGTCATTTTTTAACAGCACTTGCATATCCACTTGCGACCATTCGATTTCAATTTTGCCGCGCAACATATCATCGATGACACAAACGCCGTCTTCCGGAATTTTCATGCGGATGACATAAGGTTCGCCTGCATCCAAACGCGCTTGCACTTCTTCTTTGCTGAGCTTTAAGTAGCGGCCATCATATTTGGGTGTTTCGCCGCGTGCTTGTTGTTCGCGACGCATTTCATCCAACTCTTCTGAGGTCGCAAAACAATAAAAGGCGTGACCTTTTTCGACCAATTCATAAGCATATTTGCCGTAGATATCCATGCGCTCGCTTTGGCGATAAGGGCCGTGTGGGCCGCCGACATCCGGGCCTTCGTCCCATTCCAAGCCTAACCAACGCAGGCTGTCCAAAATCGCTTGTTCGGATTCCGGTGTGCTGCGGGTTTGGTCTGTGTCTTCAATGCGCAACAGAAATTTGCCGCCGTGTTGGCGAGCAAAGCAGAGGTTAAACAATGCGATATAAGCAGTGCCTACGTGAGGGTCGCCAGTGGGCGAGGGGGCAATGCGGGTGCGGACTTCGGACATAATGCGGCCTTTTGAAAACGGATATCAGTGAAAGGCGCGCATTATACGAAGGAAAAGGTCAGTTTCCTAATTTGATAGCTTCTCCTTCACCACAATCGTGTTCGCCCAAGTGAATGTAGAATTGGCGATTCATGAACAAGGGTTTTGTTGCTGCTTTTAGTTGCTCGACTAGTTGTTGATACATTTCTTCAGTGCACCAACAATAGGTTTCAAAGGTATAGTCCGATTCATAGTCAAGCTCCCCGTCGGGGGTTATACCTGCTGCCCACCAATAGCGGGCGAGAGGCCCCTCACCAAAATCCCATTCAAATCCTATGCCGATATAATTATTCCTATTTTCGTTTTCCAGCATTTGTTGAATTGCACTTATAATTTTCGTGCACATAGGTGCAACTGCAGCGGACATTTTTTTGCATAGTTTGTTATCTTGTTGTTCGTATTTGTATATGGCTGAAAATAAGGTTAAAGCTTTGGCGATAGGTGAACCTTCATTGAACATTAATTCGCTACAAGTCCCTCGCATAAAATCAATTTCATACAAATGATCGCGAAAGTACCAAAGTTCTTTTGCGCTTTCGTAACACCGATAAAAATCCTGATCAAGACTGTCCATGGTTTGTAATACGGAAAATTCTGGCAGGTTTCTGAGTGTAACAAGGTCAGGATCTGAATTAATTGAATCTAAACTAAAATTATTCAGTCTGGCCGCCACTAAAAATCGAAATCCATAAGAGCAATTATTTTGTACACTGGCAACACAGGCGGCATTAAAATAAAGTAAACCAGCTCCCTGATCAGTGGAGTCGCAATCGTCATTGTCTTCCATAATAATTTTTGCAAATTCCCAGTTATGGGTGCGACTGGAAGCGGTAAGTAAATTGCCTAACGCAAAATTATCGAGGTCATCTAAAGTAACTTGGTGTTGATAACGTTTAAAGCAATCGATTGCCTGTGTAAATTGCGAAGCGAAAACTAGCGCAGCAATACAACGATTGACTGCAAAATCATTAATCCTATGATTAACCGCTTGTTGTGCCCAGTCAATTGCATCTTGATGTTGTTTCAGCTGCGTGGCGGCATAACTAAAACTGATCATATGGTTTTGTTCCAGACGATTTTTCGGAAATTCATTTGAAATTTCGAGTAGTCTTCTGTAATCCAAATTTTTAGCGGCTTGGGTATAGTCGCTTAGGATTTTTTGTTCTGCATTTGGATGCCAATTTTTTGATTCACACATTCGGTACAATCTCGGAGATTTCAAGCAATCAAATAAGGCAATTCATTGAGTAGATTTGCCATCATACTTCCTGTTTAGCAATGGATTCACTATTAGAGTGCCGCATAGTATTCTGGTTCATAAAATTCAATTAAAGGGATATTGGCTTTTTCCAATGCGGCTTTAACCGATTCATGAACCAAAATAGTAGTAAGGGATTCTGCCAGCCGAAACATTAAGTGCCCATGAGCTTTGGATTCATCTACAGCCAGAGAATCAAAACTCATAGATATCATCGACGCAACTTGTGTGTTGGGATCATAAACGGTTTTAGCAAGATCGACTGCTGCAACAGCACCAAGAAGATTAAATACGAAATAATTATCGGATTCAGGGGCGATAGTTCCGTCTGGATGAGAGATTTCTACGGGGTAAACGTCGATATTATTCACGCCGGCTGCCAGCAACACTTCATACATGTGTTTACTTAAAAATGGTACCGGGACTTCCTCGAAGGTGGGCCAAGGATCCCTGTCATCTGGATTGCTAATCTTTACTTGTATTGGCTTTTGCGGGTGTTGCAAGTGAGAGAGCTCGTTGGGGTCATTAGTGAATTTAATACCTCTAATAAATGATCGACCTCTAAAATCGAGTTGGTATGAAAAAGACATTTTATACCCCGCATCATTTGATACGGATGTTATTACGTAATACATGGAGTTCTCCTATTAAAACTTTTCCTGATTATTGTCGGTAACAATTCGACAAAATTTTTTAATTACGCAAAATCCTCAGGTGGAATAAAACTCAGGAAATCGTATTTGCCTTTGCTTTCCAAATGATTTTTTAACGCCTCGGAAACATTGAGTCGATTAAAATTTCCCTATGGCTTTCAAGAAATCTGGGTCTTGCCAATAATCTTTAAAATCTGTGTCTTTTAAATAGCTATTTGGATCTCTTCCGAGTTCCATGGTGCGATTAATGACTTTTAGCATTTTCGCTTTTTCATGGTTGATGGCGTAGTAACAGGCAACATTAAAGAGAAAGGCTCGATCGGTTTCTTGTTCAAGAACCAGGATGCCATCGACAAATTGTGAGATCTCTTTTTTGCTGAGTTCGGGATTATGGGAATTGGCGCCCAGATAAATACCTTGCGACGCGAGCACCATTAGATTTTTATGTTGCAGTGCATCCGGTTTGTTGCGAATGATATCGTTGTGAATTTTGAAATATTGAGTGAAAAGATGAGTGTTGTCGGAAAATTTACTATTGATATTCAGTGTCAAGCTTAGTTGAGAAAAATAATAGCTGATCGAGGATGCTTGATCGGAGATGGCATTGAGGTCTTTTAGGATGTTAATTTTTTTAAGAAAAAAATCTGGATTTAATTCAAGTAACGAATCTTGATAAGCGAGGAATAAATCGTTGGATATTTTATCTGATATGGCTCTTGGCGATTGTGGTGCGTAGGGGATTTCCTGATAGTCGAAACTGGTGTTTTGCAGCACAATATTTTTTTTCTGGTTATTGAGGCTAACAATTAATTCGCCACCAAAGCTTATTTCTTGTAAATCTAGATTTAATTCCAGGGTTTCTTTTGTATCGGAAAATTGTGCGAAAGCTTGTCGTAGTTCATTGGGGTCAAAATATAATCTGATTGCAACTTTTGTGTCTTCGGATTTATGAAACTCGGCATCCTGATTGTTGACCACCAAGCGAAAGTTGTTTTCCCGTTTAAAATCCATCCATTGAAAATCCAGTGAATCAGGCAGTGATTTTAATATAGGGCTGGCAATATTGGTTTTGCGACCGAAATGATCCAAGTCAGCTCTAGCCGCTGCTGGTAGTGGGCGATCTTGTCGAAACCAGTAAAAAACCGGCTCCAGTTTTGGGTGTGGAAATTGAATATGGCCCGAAATTGAATCATAAGAATGTAGACCCGAATAACTTAATTGCCATTGCGGTGCATTGGAATGGTTGTGTGGAATTTTTTTGCGTACCACATATAAGCCGACATCCTTTTCGTAATAGGGAAGCAATGATTGTTCGTTCAGCTCAGCCAGGTAATGACGTCGGTAATTCACTGCCATAAATAGCAAATCATCAGCGCTTTTGGCCTGGTCATTAATCAGCTTAAAATTCCAGGCTTCAGCTGAATCATATTCCTTGTCGCTAAATACTGAAAATTGCAACTGTTCATTGTGATGGGATAATTGATAGTGGGTATAACCCACAGGGTAGCCGTAATCGCGGCGCGAGCCTACGGAAAATATTCGGCCCAGCAGATTTTCAAAAAAAGTTTCGGTGATACTGATAGGTCGATGAGTCGCCACTTTTTTGAAATCGGTAGAATTCAAGTTTTTTAAAGCATCTTTACGGCTGGATGAAAGCACTTCAAATTGCACATTCTTCCGCTCATAATTTTTAAAGCGGCTTGCGTTTACGTCGGTTTCGTCACGTCTCAGGTTGTAATCTTTGGAAACTGATTGACGAAAATAGAAATCATCGATCTGATCTCGCCGGTTTGAAATATCCAATATCGAAACTGTTTCATTTTGGTAGATATAAGCAAAGCCAGTTTCATCTTTATCCACAAACTCAATTGCATCGGCTTGATCAAAGGCTGCAAATAATTTTTGGTCGGAATAATCTTTTGCATCGAGAGTCTTGCCGTAGGGTTTGATTTGTTTATCACCGGTAAACACCCAATCACTAAAACCCTCATCTTCCAGAATCAATCCTGATGCATAAAAATTGTTTGACCTCGAGTAATCTATTACTTGACCTTTCGCATCGATTTTCCAAAGGGACGAATTGGCTTGTGCAATGTATTCACCTGTTTTTCTATTTTTGTAAAGACTATCTATCGGGCCATCTATCAGTTTGGTGATTTCGTAATTGTCTGACGTCGAGCGATTTTCATAGAGCTGGGGATATTCATGGGTGTTGGCAGAAGCTGAATTAAACAAAAATCCCAACATAACAATAAATCCCCGAAAACTGATTAATCGAATTGTGCGCATATCCTGCCTTCAGCTAATCCAAAAAAAAGCGTGCATTATAGGCAGCGAAGCTGAATGTCAGATAACAATTCAAAAAGAGAGATGCTGTCAGCGAGGGACATTTATATGACATTTTTCCGAAATGCTACTGGCGCTTATGGCATTTACGCTGTAATCCACTAATATTTATGCGTTAATCCTAAAGTACATAAGCCTAGCATGGCCTGGCTTAGTGCCTTGTGAAACAAAGGGGTGGAACAATAGCGGAGAAATGGAGGATGGTTGAAATTTTCTAGCCGACAGAAACATTGCTCAGTGTCTTGTGTATTGTTGGTTCTTGGGTTGTGTTTATCAATGTCAATTTCAGCGACAGAAACCTCGTTGCGGCTGGCTTTTGTCTATAACTTTACCAAATTCATTCAATGGCCAGAGAGTCGGTCAGCGATCAACTTATGTGTGGTTGGCGACCAATCGGGCTTGCAGAAAGAGTTGCAGTCATATCGTTCAACTTTAGCGGCTAAACAAGCGAAAACGGTTGTGAAGCTGACGGTTTTGCATTTTCCCAAGTTGGATTCCTCCATTCCTCTTAAACAATGTCAGATGTTGTATCTGGTTTCATCCTCTACTTTATCCAGTCTTCCTGACGTGTTGCCGCCCGGAGTGGTATTGGTGGTTAACGAACCGCAAGTGAGTGATTTGCGTGTGAGTTTTTCCTTAATAAAAACGACAGACAATCGGATGGGATTTTTAGTCAATTCTGCTGCGCTCAAAGATGCTCAAGTTATCGTGAGTAGTCAGCTACTCACGGTCGCAAAAAATCATCAAGGAGATAAGAAAAAATGATCGCGCAGAAAACCTTGGCAAAAAAAATCGGTTTAGTTGCGATGATTTTATCCGCGCTAGCGGTATTGGCTGTGTCCTTGCTCAGTGTGTGGCAACAATACTCTTCGGCGCAATTACAAGCAGAAAAGCAATTACGCACTCTGGCTGAGATGACGGCTTTTAATGTGGCTGCATCGAGTATGTTTTTTGACAAAATTTCGGCGACTAAAGTGCTCAGCTCATTAGAAGTTGAACCCAATGTTGTTGCAGCACGATTAATTCTTGAAGACAACCAAGTGCTAGCCAATTATGAGTCAGCTCACAAAAATCGTCATACTTTATTACGCCACATATCAACTTCTGTCAGCTGGCAAGAGGAAACACTCGGGCGATTGGAATTGGATTACAGCTTACACCAATTGAATTTACAAGTTCAGCAGCAAATTCGGTACAGTGTGGTTGCTGCGTTTATGGCGGTGGTGTTGGTTGGTATTTTTTCCAGAATATTAATTCCTCGATTGTTAAAGCCTTTGACTCAATTAAGTGAAGTCGCTGAAAAAATTGGTTATGAAGGGCGATATGATTTACGTGTTGAGCCTAGTAAGGCGCAAGATGAAGTCAGCCAATTAACACGGCGCTTCAATTCAATGTTGGATCGCATTCAACAGCAGGATCAATATTTGCGTGATCAACAAGAAGAACTTGAACGACGTGTAGAAGAGCGCACGGCACAGCTGCAGTCCACCATGGTTGATGCGCAAGCTGCGAATAAAGCCAAGAGTGAATTTTTGGCGGTGATGAGTCACGAAATTCGAACACCGCTCAATGGGATTTTAGGTATGACCGGTTTATTACTGGAAACGGATTTGGATGCGAAACAAAAACGTTTTGCTCGTATCGTGCGAAGTTCGGGCGACGATTTGTTAACCATCATCAACGACATTTTAGATTTTTCAAAAATCGAAGCGGGTCGTTTGGAGTTGGAGCCGCATCATTGCCAATTGAATATCGTCATCGAAGATTTAGTTGAGCGTTATGCTCCTATGGCGCAAACCAAAAAACTGGAACTTTTATGTAATACGCCTCTGCCACCCTTGTCTGTCTCGGTGGACTCAGTGCGTTTAATTCAAGTGCTCACAAATCTATTGGGTAATGCGATTAAATTTACCGAATACGGTGAAGTATTATTGGAAGTGAAGGTGACCGAAATAAGTCATCAATCCGTTACGCTTTCTTTTTCGGTAAGTGATACTGGAATCGGAATTAGTGAAGAGCATCATCAGCGTTTATTTCATGCTTTTTCACAAGCGGATTCTACTATGGGGCGTCGATTTGGCGGCACTGGCTTGGGCTTGGCAATTTCGCAACGCATTATTCAGCTCATGAATAGTGAAATAAAATTAGCCTCAACACCAGGAAAGGGAAGTCGATTCTTTTTCGATTTAACACTGCCGCTGATAGAAGATGAACGCAACATTCAGTGGGTGGAGGGTTTTGAAAAATTACGCGTATTAGTGGTTGATGACAATCTCACCAATTTAGAAATATTAGGGCATTGGTTGCGTTCATGGCGCATTGAGCCAGTATTGGTTAACTCGGCATCAAAAGCGTTAAGTGTGTTGCAAGATATTAGATCCACTAAAGAATCATTCGATATTTTACTGACTGATTGGATGATGCCAGATATGGATGGAGGTCAGTTGATTGAATCAGTGCGCGATGAAAAATTAATTGATCCATGGAATATTATTATTCTCAGTAGTGCCGGAAAAGCGATCGAGGAAAACTCGTACGGGGTTAAACGCTTGATCAAACCGATACGTCAATCGGAGTTGTATAACTTTTTAGCTGCAAAGGTAAAAAATCGCGAAGGCGACATAAGAAATTTCAAAACACACTCAGCACAAGTTGTTCGCCATCAATTTCAAGCCAGGTTGTTATTGGTTGAAGATAATCCAGTCAATCAAGAAGTTGCATTAGCCATGTTGCAAAACCTCGGGTTGCATCCGCACTTGGCAAAAAATGGTCAAGAAGCGTTGAATTGGTTGCATTCACATTCTGTCGATTTGGTGTTGATGGATTGTCAAATGCCTATTATGGATGGATTTGAAGCAACAAGACTCTGGCGTCTTCATGAGCATGAAAAGTCATTAACGGCTTTGCCCATTATCGCCATAACAGCAAACGCTGTTTTGGGTGATAGAGAAAAATGTTTGGACGCTGGCATGAGTGATTATTTAAGTAAACCCTTTAACCTTGATCAGCTTATGGAAGTGATGAGTCGGTGGATTCCTTGTAAGACTGAAATGAAGGAATTGTTTGATGCAAAATCAGTGTTTGACAGAACTGCTGATCAGAATTCGCCTTTATCCATAAAGCAAATACTGAATATGGATGAAGATTCGTTGATGCAACTAAAAGCCTTAAGGCCTGGATTGTTAGTTAGCGTGATTGATTTATATAAAACAACAGTGCCGGAATTTCTTGTCAATCTTGAGCAGGCTATATCGCATCAACTGGCCGATAACGTATTTAAAATTGCGCATACATTAAAAAATAGTTCAGCGCATTTAGGTATCAGAGTCTTGGCCGAAGAGTGCCGACAATTAGAGGTTTGCGCTCGACAGGATGATTTGACCAATGCATCTGCACATTTTCAAAAAATTAAAGAGCTTTTTGCATTGAGTTTGGTCTACTGGGATGAACTGAGAAAAGAGGGCAGGGATATATGAACTCATTGATTGCTGAAAAACAACATAAGCCTCAACATATTTTAGTTGTTGACGATGAGGCCGCTGTTTTGTTGATGATGCAGGCTACACTGGAGGGTGCCGGTTTTGTTGTGGAAACAGCATCAAGCTGCCAACAGGCTAGAGAATTATTTCAGAAAAAAATGTTTGATTTAATTTTGTTGGATGTATTACTGCCGGATGGTGATGGTTATCAGCTTTGTGCTGAAATTAGAAAATATAAAGCGAGTTCCAATGTGCCTGTTGCGATTGTCACCGGCTTGGATGATTTAAAGTCTATTCACCTTGCTTATGATTCTGGGGCAACCGATTTTATTACCAAGCCAGTTGCTTGGGGTACCTTGCCTTATCGAGTGAAATATTTATTGCGTTCCGCCCAGCTCATGTCTGATCTTGTATTAAGTGAAAGTAAAAATCGTGCATTGCTCACAAGTTTGCCGGATATTATTTTATCGGTAAATCAGTCTGGTTTTGTTAGCAATCTTCAGGCTGGTGCAAATGTTAAAGAAGTTAGTGGTTGGTATTATCAAGATGAAATTCACGCAGCGCCTAAATTGCCCCCAGCAATCTTTAGGTTATTGGCGGGTAATATTACACAGGTTTTGACAGAAAAAATTATGTTACAAACCGAATTTCAATGGTCTCTTCAAGAGGGTGATGTTCGTTTTTGGGATGCGCGTTTAGTACCTCAGTCAGACGATGAAATTTTAATGGTTGTGCGTGATATTACCCAGCGCAAACAATTTGAATCTGAATTACGCCTTTGGGCAAAAGTATTTGAATCCAGCAATGAAGCGATTTTAATTACGGATTCAGTATTCCGGATTGTCTCGGTTAACAAAGCGTTTGAAAAAATGACTGGCTTTGTTGCGAGTGAAGTCTTGGGTGTCGATGCGTTGGCAGTAGGGACTCATTTAGATGGACCACTGCGGTACCGTGAAATTGTGAATGTGTTGCAACATGCGGGGCATTGGCAAGGCGAATTAATTAATCAACGCAAACAAGGTGAGGTTTTCCCCTGTTGGTTTTCGATCAGCCATGTGATGGACATAGAAGGCAATACCGAAAATTTTGTGGCCATTTTTAATGATATTACAGAATACAAAAATACTCGTGAACGCATAGAATTTTTAGCGCATCACGATATTTTGACGAAATTGCCCAACAGAATGTTATTGCATGATCGTTTGGAATTATCTTTAGTGCAAGCTCTTCGACATCATGAAAAAGTGGGCGTGTTGTTTATAGATTTGGATAGATTTAAAAATATCAATGATTCATTGGGGCATGCCATAGGTGATCAGGTATTAATCGAAACCGCAAATCGGTTAACCAGTGCGTTACGTGCGGGCGACACTGTGGCGCGTTTAGGCGGCGATGAATTTGTGGTGATGTTTCCGTGTGTGCGTGATGAAAGTAATGTGGCTGATCTCACCATTATGTTGAGAGCTTTGTTGCAAGCCCCTTATATGATTAATGGAATGAGTTTGCGTATCACGCCGAGTATTGGCATCGCTATTTATCCTGAAGATGGGGAAACCGGTGAAGAATTAATTAAAAATGCTGATGCGGCTATGTACCTCGCAAAAGAAAAGGGTCGCAATAATTATCAGTTCTATATGCCCTTCCTGAATGAAAAAACTCTTGACCGATTAACCTTGGAAAATGATTTGCGTTTGGCAATAGAGGCGGGCGAATTTGAATTGTATTACCAGCCTCAGATTAAAGCCGATACCGGTGAATTGTGGGGTGTGGAAGCGCTTGTTCGTTGGCGTCATTCTGTGCGTGGATTGATATCGCCTGCTGAATTTATTCCTTTGGCAGAAGAAACCGGTTTGATTATTCCTCTGGGCGATTGGATTTTGGCAGAGGCGGTGGCTCAAATTACGCGATGGCAGGCGAAAGGATTTGCTCCATTCATGGTCAGTGTGAATATTTCAGCTTTGCAATTTCGCCAGACAGATTTTCTGTGGAAATTAAATAGTTTATTAGAGCGTGCCAAACTGAATTCTTCTGCACTGGAGTTGGAGCTGACGGAAACCATATTAATGGCGGACACCAAAAACAGTATTGCCATGTTGGAGAAATTACGTGAACAAGGTTATCGAATTGCGATTGATGATTTTGGAACAGGCTTTTCAAGCCTGAATTATTTACGGCACTTTCCCATCAATTTATTAAAAATTGATCAAAGTTTTGTGCGTGATTTAATGGTAGAAAAAGAGTCCACCGCGATAGTAGAGTCGATCATTACCCTTGCACATGCGCTGGGTAAAGAAACCATTGCTGAAGGTGTAGAAACAGAAGGCCAGTGTGAGTGGTTGCAAGGGCGAGGTTGTCAGTTATTGCAGGGTTATTTTATTGCTAGGCCAATGCCAGTAGAGCAATTGGAAAATTGGGTGCAAACCTGGGATGTTCGAAAGTTGGAAATTCTTCAGCCTGAGCCCAATTTGACTTACAAAGGAATTAACTGATGAGAGTGATTAGTCTATTCATAGTCTTTGTCTTAAGCAGCGTTGCTGTTCAAGCAGAAGATTATCTCGACATGGATCTCGAAAGCTTGATGAAGGTAAAGATTACCGGATCAACCTTGCGTGAAGAATCGGTTGAAACTGTTCCATCATCTGTGACTGTTTTTACTCGTCAACAAATCCATCGGTTGGGCGTGGATTATCTGCATGAACTGGTCAGTTTGGTGCCGGGTTTTCAAACGCATCGCTCGACCGATAACGGTTTTAATTATTCGTTGAGTGCGCGTGGCCGTCGACAAACAACGGAGTCGCGCGAGTTAATGTTGATTGTCGATGGTCGTGTGTTAGCAAGTCCTATTAGTGGTGGTGCAGATACTGCAGTTGTTTTGTATTCGTTGGCAAATGTTGAGCGCGTAGAAGTGATTCGCATTCGGGTTCTTCTATTTATGGATCAGGTGCCATGATGGGCGTCATCAATATAGTGACTCGCTCTCAGGTTAACCAAATTCGAGTCACTGCCGGAAGCGATTCCCGAGAACAAATTGACCTGCAATGGGGTGGATCCCAACAGGAATGGAAGTGGGATTTAGCTGTGCATGGGCTTAAGGATCAGGGAGATGAATATTCCATTAGGGATTTGCGTATTCAGGATCCCCGACGCGAATTATTGGCTGATCTTAAACTGGGCTATCAAGACACTCAGGTTTCAATACTGCATTCTTCGGATAAATCGGAAGGTTTTTATACCAGTGCTAACCTCGCAGAAGACTACAACGATTATCAAAAGGAGTTCGATCATATTTGGGTGCAGCAAGCTTATGCGGTTACTGAAGACTGGCAGATGGATCTGGCTTTCGGGTATCAAGCAATAGGTCAAGACATTCATGTGCAGTCCTTAGCTCCCGGAGCATTGGCTGCGGTGAGCAGTCCATCCAGCAATGCCCCATTATTGGTTCGCGCCTTAGCGGAAAGTCGCCAGTCTTCATTCAAATGGGCTAACGACATGAGCCTATCTTCCCGCCAGAGTATTCAATG
Source organism: Cellvibrio sp. (assembly GCA_016712405.1). Taxonomy (GTDB): domain Bacteria; phylum Pseudomonadota; class Gammaproteobacteria; order Pseudomonadales; family Cellvibrionaceae; genus Cellvibrio. Next base: position 624,182 of record JADJRD010000003.1, read on the forward strand.
GGGGATGGAGTGGTCGAATGCCACTGTTGAACGAGCAAAAACCTTGTCAAATTTTGATACTCTTGCGTTGTTACAGAGGAGGTTTCCTGTTGGATTTTCTTCGGATTTGTCATTTGTTACTACCATCATGGGCAATGAGAGCAAAACGCTAAATGCTATTTATGGGCAATATTTGCTGGATTTGAGTGAAAAGACTCGCCTGACCTTGGGTTTGCGTCATGATGATTATCGCGATGTGGATTCCCGAACCAGCCCACGCTTGGGTTTAGTCTATATGGCCAACGAGACCCATACATTTAAGTTACTTTACGGTGAGGCTTTTAGAGCGCCCAGTCTGGTTGAGCTATACACCATGAATAACAGCGGGTTGTTGGGTAATCCGGATTTGGTGAGTGAACGAGTCAATACTTGTGAGTTTATCTGGCAAGCGAAAGTGTCTGATTTATCTTCTAGCATTAATCTTTTTTCCAATAAATTGGTAAATCCCATTATCAATGACTTTCAGCCAGGCAGTGGCATTCGAACCTACGCCAGTGGACCAGATGCAGATTACCAAGGTGGCGAATTCAATCTGGATTGGCAGCCGTCGCAAGGCTGGTTGTTGTCTTATAGTTTCAGTTGGATAAACAATCTTCCAGATGATGCCTTCAGGGAGGCCGATCGAATTCAGCAAGTTCGTTTGCAGTATGAAGCAGAGCGTTGGAGTTGGAATCTGTCGCTGGTGGAACAAGGTGATCGTGAATATTTGCTGAGTACCACACAGCGCGCAAGGTTGGACTCGGATCAGTTGTTATATTCACGCATTCATTATCAGTTGACTCAGGATATTGATCTCGATTTCACCGTGAAAAATCTGGGTGATAGTGATGTTCGTTCATCTGCACATGGCGTTGTTGCCTTGGGTGGTGTTCCCCATCGTGGACGAGAGTGGGCTTTGGGCCTTACTTGGGGTTGGTAAAAAATTTTTATTGTCGCGAATCCTTTTGCGGGTTTGGCGACACCTATTCTTGAAGCATTGCTTTGGAATCTTTACCTGAACATTATTTACCGGTAATTTTATTGCGCGATTTTGAAGAGTTAACGATTGTCGAAATCGCTGAACGCCTGGATGAAAATATTCCCAGCGTCAAAAGCCGATTGCACAGAGCCAGAACTTTAGTGCGGGAATATTTGATTGAGTGACGGCTATAAAAATTCCATGTGTTAGACAATTAAATGGTGCTCATCATCAAATACCCAAGCATCTTCATAATCCACTTCAAATAAATAACCATCGGGATCACGAAAATAACCCGCAACACCCCAATGGGTTTTAGTTGCGGGTTTGACCAAGGTTCCGCCGGCTTCAACGGCTTTGGTCAAAATTTGCGGAACTTCTTCAACTTTTTTTGCGAGATACACTAACGCAGTACCGGAAAAGCCTGAGCTTTTATCGGTATTTGAAAGTGCATCAGCCGCTAGATCTTTTTTGGATATCAGACATAACGCCAGTCCGCCTAAATCATATTTCACAAATCCGGAATGGCTTGAAGGCGCGCGTTGCCAACCCAATGCATCGTAAAAATCCGCAGAGCGAGAGACATCCTGCACACCCAATAAAATTAAATGCAATCGTTGAGATGGTGGGAGTGATGACAAACCATTTCGGTATTCATCGCCTACAGCTAGATGGTCGAGCATAAAAAATTTCCTGAATAAAGTGAGAGCTTTGCACGAATCAAACTTTCTTTACTTGCACTTCGTCATCCCTGCGAAAGCAGGGATCTAGCCTTTGATTTTATTGATGCTTTTAACTGCTAGATGAGCTTCGCTGGTCTGACGGCTCCTGCCTTCGCAGGAATGACGGTAAATTTTCATTCGTGCAAAATACTCAAAGTAGATATTTACTTTCCACCTAAATAGGCGGTGGGAGTTGCATTCATCGATACAATTAAAGGCATTGCTTTCGTAATGACTTCTCGCACAGCAGGATTAGTTAATGACGCTTTATGGGCTTCTTCGCTTTTCCATACTTCACTGATATAAATTTTTTCAGGATCAGTTACAGATTGTTGTACGGAATACATTTCACAATGGTCATTCGTTGATAATATTCTAGAGGCTTTGAGTAAAAGTTCTGCTAAGTCAGTGCCTTTATCTTTTTGTGCGGTAATCACCGCTTGCATTCCAAATTTTGTTGACACGTTTTTATCCTCAAGTGGTTGGCAGTAGTAATGCATTGGTATTGTCTGTTGATCAATCAAGGCGAAAAATTCACCGGCGATTGGGTTCTGCATCATATCACTGGCGGCTTTTTGTGATGCAGGTTTCAGACTACTCAGTTTGACTGTCAGAAGTTGTCAGTATTGGCGGACACTGTTGTATAGGAGTAGAAGATTCACATCAATGTAGCTCTGCACAGGGAAGTGATATTAAACTCCCATCTCACTTTATATAAATCGGGTTGTCGTTATGAAGGTTGTCGTTATGAAGGTTGCGGTTATGAAAAAATTATTTCTTTCTTATGTCGCTGTTCTTACCGCTTTTTCAATGTTATCTGCGCTGGCAGATAATCAACCCAATCAATATGCGCAAGTCAGTGCCGATGAGCGAGCAGCCGTCGCCACGGTGAATCCTTATGCTACACAAATTGCAATGCAAACCATTGCGCGTGGTGGTAATGCTATTGACGCGGCAATCGCCGCTGCCTTTGCACTTGGTGTAGTGGATGGACACAATTCCGGTATTGGCGGTGGTTGTTTTATTTTGGTGCGCATGGCCGATGGGCGAATTCTCGCTATTGATGGTCGTGAAATGGCTCCGGCGGCGGCAACGCGCGATATGTTTATTCGTGATGGTAAAGCTAATCCCGAATTGAGCCGCACCGGTGCGCTGGCTGTGGGTATTCCTGGATCTGTTGCGGCGTTTGAACAATTGCAAAAATTGGGCGGCAAATTAACATTTCGCGATGTGATTTTGCCTGCTGCCGATTTAGCGGAAAAAGGCTTTGTTATTTCGCCTGCACTGGCTGAGCGCATAACGGCGACGGCGAATAATTTAGCGAAATTTCCTGCGGCTGCGGCGATTTATTTGGATAAACATAATCAACCACTTCCTGCTTTTTCAGTGCTAAAACAAAAAGATTTAGCGAATACCTATCGTGCGATTGCCAAGCAAGGTTCAAAATATTTTTACACTGGCGATTTTGCTAAAAAAACTGAACGTTGGATGGCAGCCAATGGTGGCATGATTACGAAAAAAGATTTTGCAAATTACCAAGTGAAAATGCGCAAGCCGATTGAGTCGACATTTGCTGGTTATACACTCTATGGTTTTCCACCGCCGAGTTCGGGTGGTGTGCACGTGGCGCAAATTTTAAATATCCTCGAGCAATTTGATTTGAATAAATTGGCGCCCGCCGAGCGATATCATTTAATTGCCGAGGCAATGAAGTTTGCCTTTGCTGATCGCGCTCATTGGTTGGGCGATGGCGATTTCACTCAAGTACCACTGGGTATTACTGATAAAAGTTACGCAAAAACCATCGCACAAAAAATCAGTTTGGAAAAAATCACACCGGATATCACGCACGGCGATCCCGATCTTGATATCCAGCATTTAATGAATAAACACACGACTCATATTGCAGCAGCCGATCTTGATGGCAATTGGGTCGCGATTACTTCAACAGTCAATACCAGCTTTGGTAGCAAGGTGGTTATTCCAAGCACAGGCGTAGTCTTGAATAACCAGATGGATGATTTTTCTGCACAGGTGGGTGCTGCAAATGCGTTTGGTTTGGTTGGGTCTGATGCGAACGCCGTTGCTGCGCGCAAACGGCCGTTGTCCAGCATGAGCCCGACACTGGTATTTAAAAATGGCGAGCCGGTAATGGCGCTGGGTGCAGCGGGTGGCACACCATTATTTCGCAAGTGGTACAAACTTTGTTATACACACTCAATGATTCCGTGCCAGTGGAAAAATCCATGTTGCAAGCGCGTATTCATCAGCAGTGGAATCCGAATCTATTATTTGTCGAAGCCGCGATGCCTGTTGAGATTCAACAATCCTTACAGAAAAAAGGTCACGAATTAAAAATTTGGCCCAGCATGGGCGCATCGCAAGCAATTCAATTACGCAATGGAAAATTAGTCCCCGTTGCCGAACCGCGAGTGATTTTACAAAACCAGCAGAAAGCAGAATAAGGCTTATTAATTTTCTGCCGTCCATCACGCCTGGAAACCTTTCGGCACCGATTACACTCAAGATTCAAACCTATTGTCAGAATAAAAAATATATTAAATGGTAAGAGGACATCAATAAATGCTTACGGTTAAAGAATTAAAACCCTATGCGCTCTTATATTTTTTGGGATTTATAGGGATTTTATCGGTGCTTCCGCTAATTCCTCAATTGTTAGCTGCGTCACCTGAAAAACCTCCCATGTCGGTAGGTGCCATTCAGGCTATCTCAGTTCTTCAGTCGTCGGTATTGCTGTTGTTAATGGTTTTGCTTGGAGCAGTATGTGCCAAGAAAGTAGGTTTAACTACACCGGTTATTTTGGCGGTTGTCAATTCTACGCCTGCTGTCAAAGCGCTTAAGCCTCAAATCTTGCCAGCTATTTTGGGCGGTATTGCTGGAGGAATATTTATTCTGACTTTTTATAAAGGGATGTCTCCTTATCTTCCTGCTGAATTTATTATTGCAGGTGAAAAAATGGTACCACCCTGGTACACAAAAATATTATATGGTGGTATCACTGAAGAAATTCTTATTCGTTGGGGATTTATGTCATTTTTTGTTTGGGCTATCTACCGAATTACTCAACAAAAAAATACCGAAATTAAAAACTACAATTTTATTTTGGCGATTATCGTTTCTTCTTTAATATTTGCAGTATTACATCTTCCTGTCGCTTTTTCTTTGTCACAGAAGGTTGCGCCTATTTTGATTTTTTATATTCTTATCGGCAATTCTGTTTTTGGTTTAATTGCCGGCTATCTATATTGGAAGCGCGGCTTGGAATGCGCAATAGGATCTCATATGATTGCGCATATTACGATGATTATGGTCGGTAGCATTGTTTAAGTAATAGTTATAATTTTTTGAAAATGGAGTTATTGGCTATGCGTAGTATTTTAAAATTCTTTATTATTCTTTCCAGTGTTATCAGTTTTTCAGTGCAGGCAGAAGAACCAACCCCTAAAACACTAGACGAATTAAAAGCCGCGATTGAAAAAATCCGTGAAGTAACCAAAACACCAGCGGTTGGTATTGCCTTGGTTGATAAAAATGGAATTCAATGGGTCGATGGATTGGGCGAGGTTAATTTAGAAACTCATGCTGACGCTGATGAAGATACTTTATTTCGTATTGGTTCAGTGTCAAAAATGTTTGCTGCACTGGCCGTATTGAAATTACAAGAAGAAGGGAAGCTTAATTTAAATGACAAGGTGCGTGATTTGGCACCGGAAATTTATTTTGAAAATCAATGGGAAGAAACTCATCCTGTTCGGTTAGTTCATTTGTTAGAGCATACAACCGGTTGGGACGATATTCATTTAGCGGAATACGCTTATTCTGCGCCTGATTCCATGACCACAAAAGAAGGTCTTGATTATCACCCTGATTCGCGTAAATCCCGTTGGGTTCCCGGTACGCGTCATGCTTATTGCAACTCTGGTGCTGGAGTAGTCGCTTATATTGTTGAAAAAATAACGGGCAAACAATACGAAACCTATATTGAAGAAACGTTTTTTAAATCGATTAATATGCAATCTACAAGCTACTTTAAAACCAATTTGTATGAACAAAAAGGTGCGACTCTTTATACGAATAATAAACCGGAAGACTATTGGCATATTATTTATCGCGCGGCAGGTTCTATTAATTCATCACCTAAAGATATGGCCAATTTCTTACAGTTTTTATTAATGCGTGGTGCAACATCCAATCAACAATTAATTTCAACGGCGTCCATTGATCGCATGGAAATACCGGAAACTACTTTAGCTAACCAGTTGGGTGTTAAAGCGGGTTATGGGCTTGCTAATTACACCTCGGGTTACAACGATTTTAATATTGCGTTTCGTGGGCATAATGGTGGTGTTTTTGGTGGTCTGACTGAGCTCAGTTATAGCAATCAATTGCAATCTGGATATGTCGTGATGATTAACGCAGGCAATGGAATGGCTTTAGATAAAATATCAAAAACCATTCGTGGATATTTAACGCAGGATTATAAGGTGGTTAAGCCTGAAGCGATTGCCTTGCCTGAAAAATTCAAAACACTGAATGGTTACTACGCCCCCATTAATTATCGCAATCAAATGTCACTCTTGATGATTGCGACATTTGGTGTAATGAAGTTTAGTACGGATGACAAGACTCTATACCGTAGCCCAGTATTTGGTGGATGGGAAAGTAAAGACTATGCAGTGAATGAAAATTATTTAATTGATCACTGGACTGGGTTACCTTCAATTGCAATAGTCAATGATCCGATTGAAGGTAATACTGTTCAAGTCAGTACAGATTTATACAAGCCTGTGTCAGCACTTCAGGTTTTTTTGACTTTCGATCTTTTTATATTTTTGATATTGACTACGATCATTAGTTTTATTGCGGCCTTGTTCTGGGCTGGGCGAAGAATCATTAAAAAAACTCCGGCTGATGTGAGTGTAGGCATGCGACTCTGGCCTCTCGCGGCGGGTTTAACCTTTGCAATCTATATGATTAGCATCTCTATGGCGGGCGTGTCCTTGGAGGCTTATGGTGAAATTTCTATTTTGTCTCTGGTGGCGTTTGTTTTGAGCATTGTTTATCCTTTGCTTACCCTGTGGTGCGCGTTCAGATTAATTAAATACCGATACCAATCAGTTGAAAAATCAGCTCCAAAGTGGATATTTTATTACTCACTCTTCTATACAAAATTGAATGTCTTTATGTCAGTCTATCTGGCGTACTATGGACTCTTTGCTTTAAGAACCTGGGCCTAATTTATGAGTGTTCGTTTCTTCCCCCGCAATAAACATTTTTGGGTTTACCATGGATCTATCCTGTTGATCCTTGCATTGATTCAAACTGTCATTATTGTATTGTGGCGGGAAGAAAAATTATTTAATTTTTTGTGCGGACTAGTGTGGTTGCCGGTCTTCAGTTTGTCTGTTCTCTATTATCGATATTTATATAAAACCCGTCAGTGGAGCCAATTCAATACCGGTAAAAATATTCTGGTAGTGATTGGATATAGTTTGGTATCGGGGCTGATAGTGGCGTTATTGATGTTAGGTTTGGTCACTCCGTTTTTTTGGAGCGATGTTGAAGCGATTGTTGTGAAACATAATATTTCAATGACAACCATTATGACTCAATTGGTGATTACCAACTGGTTTCAAACACAGTTATTTGTGGGTGGTTGGATATTTATTTATATTAGTATTTACACTCGCCAATTAATTAAACAAACAGAATTGACTAATTTGCGTTTGCAAAATAGTTTAAAAGAAGTTCAGCTTGCTAACTTAAGCAATCAACTTAACCCTCATTTTTTATTTAACACGCTAAACAATATTAAGTTTATGGTTCGCAAAGATCCATTGAAATCCGAAAAAATGATTACGGATCTATCGGATATCCTGCGTTACTCTCTGGAATCCAATAAGCACGAAAAAGTGCAGATTGGTGATGAGCTTGAAATCGTCAAGCGTTACATCGATATCATAAAAGTGCAAATGGAAGATCGTCTGGACTTTAATATGGCGATTCCTGAAAATCTGGATGCTAATTTGATCCCACCCATGATTTTACAAATGTTGATTGAGAATTCCATCAAGCATGGAGTTGATAGTCTCCGGCACGGTGGTAAAGTGCAATTGAATGCGGAAGATTTGCTTGATCGGATTCGCTTTACCGTAATCAACGATATTCCAAATATTGGCTCGGTCAGTTTAACCAGCACCGGAATTGGTTTAGTGAATATCGAACAGCGACTTGCATTGTTGTATGGTGGCAGATCATCGTTTGTTGTCGAGGAAACAGAATCCCGATTTATTGTCAGTTTAACTATTCCAAGAGAATCACGTTGATGAAAGTTGTGGTTGTTGAAGATTCACGTATAGCACGTGAAGGATTAATTGAAATGTTAAAGGAGTTTCCTGAATTGGAAGTGGTCGGTGATGCCGAACACCCAGTGCCGGCGTTGGAATTAATTCGTGATAAAAGACCCGATGTTATTTTTTTAGACATCCATATGCCGGGTGAAACCGGATTTGATTTGCTGGAAAAACTGGATTACGAACCGCGAATTATTTTCACAACGGCTTACTCTGAATATGCAATAAAATCTTTTGACTACCACACCATTGATTATTTATTGAAACCCATCAGTCAAGAACGCTTAGCCTTGGCAGTCGCGAAATTGAAAACAAATTCCAATTCCAATGAGGTTTCAGGTGAGCTCAAGCCTAAATTGGATATGAATCATAAAATATTTATTAAGGATGACGATAAGTGTCATCTGGTAACGTTGGAATCTATTCTCTATTTTGAAAGCTGCAAAAATCATGTACGCCTATTCTTTAATCAAGGAGCCTTTAATCAAGGAGGGGTCGATCAGCAATCGGCATTTATCAAAAAATCCCTCACGCAAGTGGAAGAGCGATTGCCCACTAAATTTTTCTTTCGTGCCAACCGTCAATACATAGTCAATTTGCAAGCCATCAGTAGCATTGAAGAAGACATCAAAGATGGCTATCTGGTGACTATGAGTAATGGCAAGACTATTGATATTTCCCGCCGCCAAGCCTTGGATCTCAAGGACTTATTAAGTTTTTGATAGCGAGTTGTTCTTTTGCTAAAACTATTCGGTTCTCAAATACGCCCTCGTCATCCCTCAAATACGTTCCGTCATCCCTGCGAATAGTCACATGGAAGTGATGTAGTAGAGCAATGCAGGAGCAATTGCCGAAGCAGGGATCCAGTCTTTGATTTGATTGATATTTTTTAACAGCTAGATGAGCTTCGCTTGTCTGACGGCTCTTGCCTTCGCAGGAATGACGGTAATTTTTAATTCGTGCAAAACTCTCTTATAATCAAAAACACTAAATTATATATTGCTAAATTAGTAAATACTAATATAATGAGTTAACAAAGAGAGAGGTAAACCCTATGAAGCAACCCAAAATCAATCTTCAGAGCCTCAATGAGATGCAGCTTCATGCGCAAGACGCAGCAGCGCTACTTAAGGCTTTAGCTAACGAAAACCGTTTAATGATTATGTGTACGCTGATTGCGGGTGAGTTGTCAGTCGGGGAGCTCAATGAAAAAGTACCCCTAAGTCAGTCTGCTTTGTCGCAACATTTGGCGGGTTTGCGTGACGCAGGTTTGGTGAGTACGCGAAAAGAAGCGCAAACCGTTTATTACTCTATATGTGGTAATGAAGCCTCTAAAATTATTGCAGTATTGCAATCTATTTATTGCCCGAGGTGAATATGAATTTCCCACATCTCATTAATAGATTGTTTTCTTTTTTGACGACGGCTATTTTTGTTGCATCAGTTATTTCTTGTTCTGATTCGCAGCCACAAGATTCCAAAAAATTTGTGATACCTGATTTACAAATACTGGAAGCTCAACCAGAAACGATTGCTCGCGAAATTTATTACGATGCCTTGGTGCAAGCGGTGAATCAGGCCACTGTGTCAGCACAAACCTCGGGGCGGGTGGTAGAAACCCCGGTTGATGTGGGCGATCTGGTGAAAAAGGGCGATTTGATTTTGCGTTTAACCAACACCGAACAGCAAGCGCAAATGAATAGCGCTAAAGCCCAGTTTCACGAAGCAGACGCCAATTATCAGCGTGCGCAGGAATTGCTTGGAAAAAAATTAATTGCCAAGGCTGATGCTGATAAAACAGAAGCTATCTATCAATCAGCCAAAGCGCGTATGCAAGAAGCGGAACAGCAATTGGCTTACACTGAAATTCGTGCGCCCTATGCCGGTATAGTCTTAAATCGTGCTGTGAATAAAGGCGAAGCGGTTGCACCTGGCAAAGCATTGATGACAGGTTTATCTTTAGAAAATTTGCGTTTGCAATTGGATATTCCCCAACAGCACATAGCGCCTTTACGTCAATTCAAATTGGCGAGAATTGAACTGCCGAATGGAAAATTTCTTGAAACGCGTGAATTTCGCATTCCACCCGCGGCTGATCCACAAACTCAATCCTTCAAAATTTTAATTGATTTGCCGCTTGGGGATTACGCAATTTATCCCGGCACTTACATCAAAACCGCTTTTGTAATAGGTGAAGATCAGCGTTTGGTAATTCCTTCGTCTGCATTGTTAGTTCGCGGTGATGTGACAGGTGTTTATCGGGTCACGCAGGATCGTATTGAGTTTCGTCAGGTGAATGTTGCCAGCAAACAGTTATCCGGTTATCCGGTGTTATCTGGTTTGCAAGCAGGTGAAGCTATTGCTGTGGATGCGATTGCAGCAGCCCGCGCTTATCAAGTGCTGCTTCAACAGGACTAATCTATGGATAATTCAACCTCAACGGAAAATAATTTTCCTTCTGAAAAAAAATTGGGTATTTCCGGAAAAATTGCCCAAGCATTTTTAACATCGGAAATTACACCACTATTGGCATTGGTGGGTTTTTTACTCGGCTTGTTTGCAATGGTCATCACACCGCGTGAAGAAGAACTCCAAATCACTGTGACATTTGCCACTGTGTTTATTCCTTTTCCTGGCGCCAGTCCGCAACAAGTTGAATCCTTGGTGACTACACCGGCAGAACAAATCGTGTCGGAGATTGAAGGTGTCGAGCATATTTATTCCACTTCATCACCCGGCATGGCGACACTCACTGTACGTTTTCTGGTGGGTGAGCCGCGCACGGATGCCATTGTGCGTTTGTATAACGCCTTTTATGCCAATAGCGATTGGCTGCCTGCCAATATGGGTGTGGGCAAACCTTTAATAAAACCCAAAGCTATTGATGATGTGCCGATTGTATCGCTCACTTTATGGAGCGAAAAAACTGATATGCAAAATCGCGATTTGCTCGCAGTAGCGCGCAGTTTACAAACAGAATTGCAACGCGTTGAAGGCACGCGCGATATCGATATTATCGGCGGGCCGGATCAAGTTGTGCAGGTGTTGTTTGATCCACAACGCATGGCGGCTTATGGTTTGGTGTTGGATGACGTTCGTCGTGCTTTGATGTCAGCCAATCAATCCACCAGTGCTGGCAATATGCCTTCGGTGAATGGTGATATTCAAATTCAAGCAGGTGATTTTTTAATTAAACCGGAAGAAGTCGCTGACCTGGTCGTGGGTGTTTATCAAGGCTCGCCGGTATTTTTGCGCGATGTGGCGCAAGTTAAATTGGATTCGGATCGCGCTACTCAATATGTCACTCAGGGCTTTGGTTCTGCCGGTGTTGATGCAAAAAAATCATGGCCAAGCTTTGCGCGTTTTCCTGCCATCACCTTGGCGATTGCAAAAAAACCTGGCGAAAATGCGGTGGATGTTGCCAATAATCTGTTGCAGCGATTGGAACAATTAAAAGGCGTCACTATTCCAGATGCAGTCAAAGTCACGGTTACTCGCAATTACGGCGAGACAGCAGAAGACAAAGCGCAAACGCTAATTAAAAAATTATTGTTTGCAACTCTGTCAGTTATTTTGTTGGTGTTATTCGCTTTAGGAAAACGCGAAGCTTTTGTCGTGGGTGCAGCGGTGATTGTGACTTTGGCGATTACTTTATTTGCATCCTGGGCTTGGGGTTTTACGCTGAATCGTGTTTCGCTTTTTGCGCTCATTTTTTCGATTGGTATTTTGGTGGATGATGCCATAGTGGTGGTGGAAAATATTCACCGGCATATGTCGCAAGGTAAATTGCCTTTGCAACAAGCCATTCCTTTAGCAGTTGATGAGGTTGGCGGCCCAACAATTTTGGCAACATTTACGGTGATTGCTGCGCTTTTACCTATGGCATTTGTCAGCGGTTTGATGGGGCCTTATATGTTGCCCATTCCAATTAATGCGTCCATTGGTATGTTGATCTCACTTCTGGTTGCCTTTGTTTTTACGCCTTGGTTATTTAATCGTTTATTTAAAAATCATCATTCTATTTCTCCTCCTTCTGGCAAGGGCGAGGCCGGGAAGGGTGCTGCGCTCAATATTTTATTTACTAAACTCATGTCGCCTTTTTTAAATAAAAGGGCAGGGCGTAAAGCCAGGTTGTGGTTGTTAGGGGGAATTTTTAGTTTGATTTTTATTTCCATCAGTTTGGTGGTGATGAAAGCAGTAGTGTTAAAAATGTTGCCTTTCGACAATAAAAGTGAATTCCAATTGGTGATCGATATGCCCGAAGGCACTGCCTTGGAAGATACGCAAAAAGTTTTGCAATCACTTGCGCAAGAATTGGAAGAAGTGCCTGAAGTAACGCACTACCAAGTTTATGCGGGCACTGCGGCACCCATCAATTTTAATGGATTGGTGCGGCAACAATATTTACGTCGCGCTGCCCATATGGGCGAAATACAAGTGAACCTTGTCGATAAAAATTTGCGCAATCGCAAAAGCCATGAAATTGCCTTGGCTGTGCGTGAACAATTGCAACCCATTGCCAAAAAAATGGGTGCCAATATGAAATTGGCAGAGATGCCGCCCGGCCCACCGGTGTTATCGCCATTGGTTGCTGAAGTCTATGGATTAAATTACGAAGGACAAATCGCAGTCGCGAAACAAGTTCGTCAAGTATTTGAGTCAACAGAGGATGTGGTTGATATTGATGATTCAATTGAAGCCGAACAAGCGCGTTGGATTTTAGTGGTAGATCGTGCGCGTGCTTCGCGGTTGGGGATTGACCAAGGTAGTGTGACGGCGGCTATTCAAACCGCGCTTTCCGGTGAAGATATTGCCTATTTGCATGGTCAAACCAGCAAAGTCCCCGTGCCGATTCGGTTGGAATTATCCGCCGCTGAAAAAGCCAATCTACAATCACTGATGTCGATTAAATTGCGTAACGCGAGTGGCAATTTAATTGCGCTGAGTGAAATCACGCAATGGGTTGAAGCGCACAGGCAACAAACTATTCATCACAAAGATTTATTGCCAGTGGTCTATGTCACCGCAGATGTCGCGGGTGAAACTGATAGTCCGCTCTACGGCCTTGCGGATATCTATCAAACATTGCAGAACACATCCTTGGCGGATTTATCAATTATTGAGCAGCGTTTGAATTCACAACCCGAACTGCCTCTGCAATGGAGTTTGAAATGGGACGGTGAATTACAAGTCACACTGGATACATTTCGCGATATGGGTATCGCGTATTCTGTGGGTTTGGTGTTGATTTATTTATTGGTAGTGGCCATGTTTAAAAGTTATTCGGTGCCGCTGATTATTATGGCTCCTATTCCTTTAACCATTATCGGAATTTTGCCTGGCCACGCATTGCTCGGCCAACAATTCACTGCGCCCAGTATGATCGGCATGATTGCTCTCGCAGGAATTATTGTGCGAAATTCGATTTTGTTAGTGGATTTTATTCAACAACAATTGCGCGAAGGTGTATCGCTTGAGACTGCGACAATTAATGCGGCTGCGGTACGTGCATTACCCATAGGCCTTACCGCATTGGCTGCAATGTTGGGTGGATTTTTTATTCTCGATGATCCCATTTTTGGTGGGCTTGCAGTGTCATTAATTTTTGGTTTGTTAGTGTCCACCCTTTTAACTTTGATTGTGATTCCGGTGGTCTATTACGCATATCACTATCAACAACAGAATCAACCAACAGTTGATTGATTTTACTCACACAAACAGGAGTCAATTATGTCCACAGAACGCGCGTTAACGGCCTTTGCCGGTATTATGGTACTAATCAGTGTTGCCTTAACTTATTGGGTGCACCCAGGATTTGTTTGGTTCACTGTGTTTATCGGGGCCAACCTCTTTCAACAATCGTTTACCGGTTTTTGTCCGGCGACGCTGGTGTTGCGCAAAGTGTTTAATTTGAAATCCGAAAAAGAACTAGTCTGTAGCTTGAAATAAGCATGTTCCTCCGGTGCCGGATTTTTGCTAGAATCCGCGCACCAAGCCATAGAAGAACCACCTACACAAACAAGAGAAATGCCAATGCTTATTGAAGCTCCAATATCCCTCGGTGAACTCATCGACAAAATTACCATTCTGGAAATCAAAGCTGTACATATTGGCGATGCTGCCAAATTAAAAAATGTCACGCACGAATTAAACATACTCAATGAAAAAGTGGATAAGTTACTGGATGCAACAGGCCAACAAAAATTGTCACCACTGAAGCAAAGTCTTAAAGATATTAATCAAGAATTGTGGATTATCGAAGACGATATTCGCGATTGTGAATATGTAAAAGATTTCAGCGATAAATTTATCCAGCTTGCGCGTGCCGTGTATGTCACCAACGATAAGCGTGCAAAGGTAAAAAAAGATATCAATTTGGCCTTTGGCTCAGAGTTGATTGAAGAGAAATCTTATAAGGATTATCAGTAATTCATGATTCTTTGCAGTAAAAATGACCTCACCTAACCTCCCCCTTACCAGGGGGGAGGGACTAGCTCCTCCCCTGGTAAGGGGGAGGCCGGGAGGGGGTCATACCCCACATCATGCTAACCCAACTCTCCCCCCATAAACTCCAACCTTTCCCTGATCCCTCGCAGGCATTGGATGAACCCAATGGCCTATTGGCTGTGGGCGGTGATTTGCGGCCAGAGCGGATTTTAATGGCTTATCAAAAGGGTATTTTTCCTTGGTTTAATCCTGAAGATCCGATTCTTTGGTGGAGCCCCAGTCCGCGTACCGTTTTTTTTCCTGATCAGGTTCGTGTGTCGCGCAGTTTGCAAAAAGTCATTCGTCAAAAAATTTACCGAGTGACATTTGATGCGAATTTTTTAGCGGTCATTACTGCTTGTTCACAACCGCGAGTTTATGCCGATGGAACTTGGATCAATGAGGATATTATTGCGGCCTACACTGAATTACATAAACGAGGTTATGCACATTCAGTTGAAGTTTGGCGAGGTGATGAATTAGTTGGTGGACTTTATGGCATGGCGTTAGGAAAAATATTTTTTGGGGAATCCATGTTCAGTCGTGCCGACAATGCCTCCAAAGTTGGCTTTATTACATTGGTAGAGCGGTTGAAGAACAATGGATTTGTGATGATTGATGCGCAGGTTGCGAATCCACATTTATTCAGCTTAGGGGCAGTTGAAATTCCACGTGCTGAGTTTCAGCAAAAGCTGATAGACTTTGTAGACCTTATCCCTCGAGCCTGGGGCAAAAAAGATGACCGATCTTTCAACCCTTAAACTCTTCGCGACTCATCCACATCCTTGCAGTTATCTTGAAGGTTTGGAGGCCACAACAGTATTTGTTGATCCGCAAGCCGAAATCGATCCCGAGCTTTACACCGGGTTGTCCCAACGAGGTTTTCGTCGAAGTGGTGCCCATTTATATCGTCCGCAATGCCAAGGCTGTTCGGCCTGTATTTCTTGTCGAATTCCCGTGAAATCGTTTGTGCCTAATCGCAGTCAGCGTCGCTGTTGGCAACAAAATCAGGATTTGACTTTGCATTTGGCCGAGTCAATCGATACCGATGAACATTATCAACTCTATTGTCGTTATATCGACACTCGTCATCAGGATGGTGACATGTACCCTCCCTCAATTGATCAATATCGAAATTTTTTAACCAGCGAATGGGGTGTGACGCGCTATTTAGAATTTCGTTTGCAAAATGAATTAATTGCACTTTCAGTTTGCGATCAATTACAAGATGGATTGTCCGCTGTTTATACCTTCTATTCCCCCGATCATGAATGGCGCAGTTTAGGGAAATTTTCAGTTCTGTCCCAAATCGAAAAAACCCATCAACTGGGTTTGAATTATCTGTACCTCGGTTATTGGATAAAAAACTGCAACAAAATGAATTATAAAATCCAATACCGCCCGCTTGAGCTGTATTTAAATCATCGTTGGATGATGTTGCGTTGATTTTTCTTGCTTTGCTATTTGCTTGTAATTTGGTCGTAGAAAATAAGCGCTGACTCACCTAATCTTCACGCAATCTTCACACAATAATCCGCATCTACATCAACCCTACAAAATCCTTTGCCACAATGATCCTGAGATTAATTCCTTCAGGAGCTTGTGATGAAAAGACCTTTATTATTTAAAACCTTGACTATTGGATTGTTAATGCTGTTATTGCTGATACCGATTGCCATGATCAGTGAATCGATTGATGAGCGAAAGTATTACAGTCAGAGTGTGGTGGAGGATATTGCCCGTAGTGACAGTTATAGTCAGGTTATAACAGGGCCTGTGTTGGTTGTGCCTTACTCAAAAGTTGTCAGAACTGTAAGTTACAACAAAAAAAATAAAAAGGTAATTGAAGAGTCTACCGTTAATGGCAAGTTAAAATTTTTGCCAGAGTTGTTTATCCTTAATGGCGATCTAAAAACAGAATTGAGGAATCGTGGTATTTATTCTGCGCGGTTGTATCATTCGAATAATACAATTTCAGGTGAATTTTCTATACCAAAAGACTTTGGTGTTGTTGACGATTTGCAGGACTATAATTTTTCTTTGCCTTATTTAGCGATGGGGATTAAAGATATTCGAGGGATAGATAATGCACTTATTATGAATGTGAATGATAAGTCGCTTCCAATGGAGCCAGGAAGTAAGCTAAATGTTTTGGAAAGTGGTGTTCATGTTGGTTTGGTTGGGCTGGATTTTAATGATGTTACTCATTTGTCATTTTCTCTCAATTTGAATTTGAGAGGGACTGAGGCATTTTCTATTGTACCTATTGGTAAAGAGACGCGCGTAAACCTCACTTCTGATTGGCCACATCCGAAATTTATAGGGAATTTCTTACCTGCTGATTCAACGATTAATGAGAAGGGATTTAGCGCTAATTGGCAGACATCATTCTTTGCTACGAATATGCAAGAAATTTTTATGCAGTGTGCCAATAAAAATGAATGTTTGGAATTTAGTGAAAAACAATTTGGCGTTAATTTTATTGATCCCGTTGATCAGTATGTAAAGAGTGACAGAGCAATAAAATATGCAATTCTTTTTATTGGCTTAACTTTCGCTTGTTTTTTCCTGTTCGAAATTATGAAGCGTTTACAAGTCCACGCAGTACAATACACATTGGTTGGTCTCGCACTTGCGTTCTTCTACCTGCTTCTATTATCTCTTTCTGAGCATATTGGTTTTAATCAGGCCTATATAATTTCAGCATCGGCTTGTGTGACATTAATTGGTGTCTATGTGTGCTTTGTATTACGGAGTGTTTTGCGTGGATTGGGTTTTACTTTGGGATTAAGTTTGTTGTATGGATTGCTTTTCGGTTTGTTGAGTGCAGAAGATTATGCGCTGCTGATGGGATCGGTTTTGTTATTCAGTATTTTGGCTGCTGTGATGATATTGACGCGAAATGTGGATTGGTATGCGATTGGGGTTAAGTCTACTAGTGGCGAATGACCCCCTCCCAACCTCCCCCTTGCCAGAGGGAGGAGTTTTACTCCCATCTTAATGCAGAGTGATTATCTGTTCCCTCCCCTGGAAAGGGGAGGGCTAGGGTGGGGTCAATTTCTGGTAAAAATTTCAATTGAGACCAAAAAAATGCAAGTCATACTATCCGCCATGATTCTTTTCTTACCCGCATTATTCGCTATGCTGGTTTTACTTTGGCTAAGAAAACAAAACTGGATAATAAAATTGAGCAGTGTTTTATTGGCAACCTTAATTGTTATTAATACTTATCAAATCTATTTTCCAGATCAGGATTTACGGGTGCGTTATGCCAATGTGTTGTTGAGTTGAATTTAAAACTCTCCTAAAAATCCACCGGATTGATGCGCCCACAATTGTGCGTAAATTCCACCCAAGGCAATTAATTCGCTGTGGGTACCTTGTTCGATAATCTGGCCTTTATCCAATACAATTAATCTATCCATAGCCGCAATAGTTGAAAGGCGATGGGCTATAGCAATGACAGTTTTTCCCTGCATTAATTGGCTTAGGTGAGATTGAATTGCTGCTTCAACTTCTGAATCCAACGCCGATGTGGCTTCATCCAGAATTAAAATCGGAGCGTTTTTGATTAGTACTCGCGCAATTGCAATTCGTTGGCGCTGGCCACCCGATAATTTCACGCCGCGTTCTCCGACATGTGCGTCATAACCTTTTCGACCTTGGTTGTCACATAGCCCACAAATAAATTCGTGGGCTTCGGCGAGCTTCGCAGCGGCGATCATTTCTTCTTCGGTGGCGCCAGGGCGCCCATACAACAAGTTATCGCGAATGGATCTGTGTAATAATGAGGTATCTTGAGTGACCATACCAATTTGTTCACGCAAACTTTCTTGTTGTACTTCTGCAATATTTTTTCCATCAATAATAATTGATCCATTTTCAACATCATAAAAGCGTAACAATAAATTTACCAAAGTGGATTTGCCTGCTCCTGAGCGGCCAACTAAACCAATTTTTTCGCCGGCTTTAATTTGCAAATTAAAATCATTAAAAAGCCCGAATTCTCTTCCATAATTAAATTGCATGGCTTGGAATGCAATAGCACTTTGTGTCACTTGAAGTGGTAATGCATTGGCTTGATCCTGAACTTTACGTGGAATGGTTAGTGTATTTAATCCATCGCGTACGGTTCCCATATTTTCAAACAGTGCGGATACTTCCCACATAATCCAGTGTGACATGCCGTTTAATCGAATCACCAACCCAACAGCTGCGGCTATTGCACCAGTAGTGATGAGTAGATCCGTCCATAGCCAAATGGCGATTGCGGTCATAGAAAAAATTAACAGCGCATTAATAAACCACACACTGGAACCTAATTGAGTAGCTAAGCGCATTTGTGGATGTACAGTTGTTAAGAAGTTTTCCATTCCTTGTCGTGCATAATCTGCTTCGCGATTAGAATGGGAGAATAATTTTACTGTGGAAATATTGGTGTATGTATCAACTAAACGCCCGGTCATATCAGAACGGGCATCGGCTTGGCGTGTGGATATTTTAATGAGTTTGGGTAAAAAATAATAAAGCAAACCGCAATAGCTGATAAACCAAGTTATTAATGGTAAAGATAATCGCCAATCCAGAGCAAATGCAATTACTACAATGCCAGTGAAGTAGACCAGTACATAAAGCAACACATCCAGTAATTTCATAATGGTTTCGCGAACCGCCAATGCGGTTTGCATCACTTTGGTAGCAATCCGGCCGGCGAATTCGTCTTGATAGAACTGATAACTTTGTTCCAGTAAATAACGATGCGCTTGCCAGCGAATACGCATGGGGAAATTTCCCAATAGGGTTTGGTGTAAAAATAAACTGTGTAATAGAACACAGGTGGGTAGTCCCACCAATAACACAATTGACATTGTCCAAAGTTGCTGGTGATCGCCATTTAAAAACGCTTGGGGTGTGGTGTTGTTCAATAAATCAACTAGCTGCCCCAGAAATTGAAACAGTGATACTTCCATAATCGCAATTAATGCATTAAAAAAGGCCATGGCAAATAAAAAAAATCCTGCGCCCTTGGCATAATGTCGGCAAAAAGCATAAAGTGATTTTGGTGGTGTCGCCGGTTTTTCGAGTGGGAAAGGATTTATCAAACTTTCAAAAAAATGGAACATAATGGGGTAAGCCTGAACGTTAAGAGAGGTCTAGTGGCTGGACAGTGTAGTGGATTGGGATTCGGGGCAATATAACATTTACTTATCGAGACTCTTATTCATTAATCGTTAAAAATAAATATGAGAATTATTATGAAAAATATCTTATCAAGTTTAGGTGCTGGCGCTTTAGGCGCATTTGCCATGTGTTTGGTAATGTGGTTATCAACGAAATACGGTGTCACTCATGCTTTGGGGGTTGCCATTCAGGGGTCAACTTCGCCTGAGTGGATCTACCCGCGAATTGTGTGGGGCGGGTTATGGGGGTTGTTATTTTTGTTACCTCTTTTCGCTTCGAGTATTTTAGCGCGGAGTTTTGTTTTGGCATTGATCCCCACTCTGGTTCAGTTGTTTATTATTTTTCCTTATTATCAAGGAAAAGGTATAGCTGGATTGAATTTGGGTCTTTTAACGCCCTTTGTGGTCTTTTTCTTTTTTTGGGTGTGGTCGTTGGCGACTAGTTTGATATTGAAGTTGGCAAAGTAGAAATAACAGGTTTAATAGATTATGCATCCTGGTCTTTTTTTAGTATTGATCTTATTGAGCATTGGGGTAGAAGCGCAGTTTTTGCCGGATAATAAATCACTTAATGCTCAGTCGTTAGAGCGCTGGATGAAATCAGCAGTAGAAATGGGATCGGTGATTGAACGCATTGATTCCATGCACACAAGTGATGAAGATTTAAAACAGTTTGATGATTTGACAGCAACAGAGCAGGATCAAAAAATTCAGGCGTTTTTAATACAAACACAACAGCTGAATCTTGCCCATCAAACAGCGACAAAGTATGGCTGGAAATCGCCAGGTGAATTTAGACGATTTAGTACAAAATTGGGTAATGCGATTGCTGCCTATTTTTCAAAAAATGATCAGCAGGGTTTAACGCTAGATCAAATCAAACAGCTACAAGAAAAAATGGATCCGGCAATTTTGGCGGTGCCTGAATCGGATATTGAATTTGTGCGACTGCATGAAAAAGAGTTGCAGAAATATATTCAGGGATATGGAAAGTAATATCATTCCCTCCTAACCTCCCCCTTGCAAAGGGGAGGTGGAGGGTGGGGTAATTTATCTCGAGCTGCTCAGTGTTAAATACACCAAAGTTTGGTTCATTAATTGATAAGCGACTTCACCAAAGGTCATTGGGCCGGTAATGCTGCCGGTCTTCTTGCCTTCAAGTTCTGCATATAAATAATTCAAAATACAGTTACACGAAAACGCAATTTTATCGACATCAGATTTAGGTAGGTTTTGGTTAAAACTTTCGATGTAATTATCGACGGGTTTTGCAAATCGATAGGTGATATCAGCAAATACGGGAGCATAGAGATTGACTGAGTTGTCGTTCACTTGTTGAATGCTCACGTTGATCATGACACCGCAATAATTGGCGACTAATGGCCAACGAGTGTCAATATTATTGGTTTTAATAAAATCAGCCAAATTGCCTGACTTTCCATCAATATTACAAGCGTCTACATGAAATCCGGTTTGTGGAAAAGTAAAACTAGGGCCGTCACCTTGAACAAACAAATTAACAGTGTTGATATTGGCTAACTGTTGCTCTGGCAACGGTATGTGCATGGCAACCACTTGGTTATCAGCCAACATTCCATTGGCTGGGCCGAAGCCAACTTTGGGAGAAAGGTTTCCCATATCACTTAAATGAATGCCTGCAATCCAGCCGATTATTGGTGAAAAATACATGTTGGGATAATCAGGGGCATTTTTCGCGTATGAAAGATGAATTTCAGATAGCGCAGGTAAAATGACTAATGTAAATCCATGTTCCGGTGTTTCTTGAGCAATACGAGAAATGGAATTGACATCATAAATGGAAATACGAGGCGCTTTACTGGGTGAAATCCCTTCAACTGTGTGTACAAATATTTTGTTTTTATCGGACACGCCACCATCAGGAGTCATAAAGTAAGGGATTGTTCCAGCAATCCAGTTGCCTGCGGGTAAATCTTTCAACATGGTTTCATCAGCGGCAATCATTAAATAATCGCCGCGCTTAATTTTTTCAATGAGTTGTTCCCTGCTCAGCAACTCTCTGGCAATAAAAACTTCGTTGTCCGCTCTCATAAAGGTTTCCTTTATCGTAATCAGTGAAATGGAGTGAAGAAATCTGTATTAACTGGCATAAGCCGTTTTTAATACCAGGCGCAACTCTTGTTGTAGATTTTTTTGGTTATGACTCATGAAATCGCGAATCCGACGAACCGCATTGAGCTCAATGACCGGATCGGGATTCATCAATACTTGTGAGCGCAAGTTAGCCAACAAAAGTTTATAGGCTACATGTGCGCTCGGCATAAATCCGTCTTCTCTAAGAATGCGACGCCAAATTCTATGTTGTTCATCAGGTAAGGAGTATTGAGTATCTTCAGGCGCATTCATTAATTTGTTAATTTGAATTAATTCCGGTTTCAATTGACGAGCATTTTTTCGAAAGAAATCACGTAAGGAATTCAACGTATTCAGGCGACTGTTGTTATCTTTACTATTTTGAAAAGCATGACGCAATCGTGTTAAGAATAAATTAAATGAAACATTGGCGGAGTGTAAGTTTATTTTGCCAGTAATCATTTTTAGCCAAATACTATTCTTCAAGCTAGGTAACATAAGCTTAGTTGTAGTAGCTTGCCTTTCCTCAGTAATTTGTTTGCGATTGGTAATGCCGCAGACCTGACAGTATTCAGCATCGAGAATTTTCGCCTGTGCAATAAAGAATTTTCGAAGGGCGAGGATGGCATCTTTCAGGCGAACGGCATTTTTTTCATCATTAACAGAAAGTTTCAGTTTTGAAAGTAATAATTTAAGTGGGACAACTTGGGTTTTCAGCAGAATCTTATCAGTCAGTATTTTTTCCCAAATAGTATCTGTCTCTGTGGGTAAGCAACAGGCAACTTGAGCGTTCTCGGGCAACTTGGCGATATCGGCTTGAATCTTGTCCACTAAACTAGGTTCAATCTTAAATAAAGAGGCAATGGCAATGGCATCAAGTCCCCTCAGTTTGGCTAGGGCAACTTGCTGGCGTAATAAATGAGTGTAAGTAGAGTGTACGTCACCTAAAAACTGAGGTTGAAGTAACGTACTTTGTGTGAGGCTTAATTCATTATCTGCTTTATGGGTATGCACTGAGCTGATGTAACAGGTGTATTGCCCTAAATTGGTGTGTGACCATCGACGCTTGGGTAGATTGGCCTCTGACTCATGCCCTTTACTTAAAAATGAAAACATGGATTTTTCATTTTCGGTTGTAACTTCAATTTCGATTATTTTTTGTGCTTCATCAATGATGATGTCATGAGCAGTCCATGGCGCATTAATTCCTAATAGTGCTTCGAAATAACTCTTTGGTTGCTTAACCATTTACTGCTCCTGGAGCGGAATTGATACTCCTATGATTCTAGCACAGCTGAAAAACCATACAAACATGGCATGAAAATCTTCTTGTTAAATATTTTATGAGACTCTGTTCTCGATTTTGGTTTTTGAGGTTGTGCAGTTTAGGGTGAGTATGGAAACTTAAAACTGAAATACAAAAAATTCATAATAAGATCGAAATTAATTGTTTAATTTGAATGGAAAATGAAATGCAGTACATTAATTCACTTATTAATATCATTAGAGCAAAAAAGCAGCAGAACGTGACAATTTCATCAACTCAGAAAATCAACGTAGGTATTTTAGGAACAGGCAAAATTGGAACGGATCTATTGGTTAAAGTTCTTCGCTCGCCTTATCTTGAATGTGTGATGTTTTCTGGACGCAATTATAACTCTGAAGGAATGCAGTTTGCTGCAAAGCTGGATTTGCCCGTGTCTGATCAGGGCATAATTGCTTTTACCAAGCCAGGATTGCATTGTGATGTGGTCTTTGATGCAACTTCTGCTGCCTATCATGTTGAGCATGCTGTGATTCTTGAAAATCTGGGGATACTTGCGGTTGATATGACGCCATCACAGATTGGGGAGTGTTGTGTTCCCGCGATCAGCCTCGATGAAGTTTACGAAAATGATAATCTCAGCATGATCTCCTGTGGTGGGCAATCCTCTATACCTTTAGCACATGTTTTATCAAAATATGTTTCCGGCATCAAAAGAATTGAAGTTATTTCCCGTGTTTCCGCGGATTCGATTGGCCCAGGTACTTTGGCCAATATTGATGAGTATTACCGCAACACTAAAGCCGGTTTGGCAAAATATACTGGGCTTGGTGTTGATACTATAGATGTTGAATTGATTTCCGATGAGATTAACCGCGAGACGAAAATGTTTACGCATATTTCTGCGCAGGTACAGGATTTGCGCTGTGTGGATCTCGCCGTTATTACCCAAGAGGTTAATCGGATGGTTGAAAAAGTTCAGGCCTATGTACCTGGATATCAACTGGAGGCAGTTCCTTTTGTTGATGGCGATCAAGTGACATTGGTGATTAGTGTGGAAGGGGCCGGTGATTATTTGCCAAAATTTGCAGGTAATCTCGATATCATCAATTGTGCTGCCATAGCCGTTGCTGAAGAATTTGCTAAAGCGAAAAACGGTCTTGTTAATTCCAAGCGAGGCATACGCGCAAAAGTTTCTACTCCTATAAGGGAAGAACCAGTATTTGCGGAAGCTATTTGATGTTATTTAAAAAAGCGTTGAGCTCCAAAAGCCCGAGTTTCGGGCTTTTTAGTTAGGAGTGAGTGCCTAAGATGACTTTTTCCAAAATTTGCGTTTTTTCACTCTCCCGCATATTAGTTAATTTCTCTGCAATCTGTTCCGCGTTGACGTAGCGCTTTTTGGGATTGTGATGTGTCATTTTTAAAATGATCTGTCTGAATTTTTTTGGAATATGTCTCAGTTGCCAATATTTTTTTAATCCCCACCAGCGATGATCAGGAATGCGTCCAGTCAGACGTTGGAACACTATTGCACCTGCAGCATAAATATCTCCGCTTACAGAAATCTTTTCACCTTTTACTTGATACCAGTGACTATCATCACCGTAAGTGTGTGCTGGAAATCCAAAATCACTCAATTTTATATGGTTCTCTGCAGCAATCAAAATATTACTGGGGCGTAGATTTCCATGCACAATACCTTGTTCATGAGCGCAGGCTAATCCTAAACAAATTTGCTGAGTCATTAACATCCACTGTCCTAATGTGAACGAATGAGTCAGTCTGTCTTGCAAGCTGCCGCCTGCTAAATATTCGGAAACAACAATAAAAATTCTTTCATTTTTGCCTGATCCCAACACTCTAATGATATGAGGGTGTTCAACGGATTTTAATTTGGCGACTGATTGTGGTGCATTGGCCAATTGCTTCAATCCCTGTTTTTTGATGACTAATAGACGATCGTGTTTGGGATCGCTCACCAAATAGGTCGCACCAAAAGGATTTTCTTTTAAGACATCCAGCAATTGGTAATTCGGAGGGATTCTATCTTGCGCAGATTCCAACCCCCAGCGATTGGATTGTAAATGCCGACCTTGCGCAATCACTAATAATTGTTGGCGCACATCGGCGACTGTATTGGGGCGATCAAAAGCATTGGGTGAAATTGATTGTTTGATAACAGGAATCATCGCTTTTAAATAAGCTTGTTCGGTTGCATTGGAGTAGGGTTTAAGATTGTGTAATCCGTTTGGGCATTCGGATGGTAAAACACCAAATAATAATTTGTGCATCAACATACCCAGTGAGTAAATATCACTGGCTTGGCTGGTAAATGAAACGCCGGAATGTTGTTCTGGCGGCATATATTCTTCTGTGCCCATCACTCTGTCGTCAGTGGTATTACCAGTATTCGCTGTGAAATATCCCGAAATACCAAAATCGACTAAACGCACTATGCCATCGTAATCCACCAATACATTTTGTGGCTTGATATCACGATGAATAATTCCGTTACGATGTGCATAGGCCAATGCGCTGCAAAGTTGTAACAGAATGTCAATTTTGCGATTGATATTAATATCGTCACGTTCGACTATCGCGTCCAGACTTATACTTTTTACATAGGGCATGACAAAAAAGGGAAGACCTTGGTCTGTGATTCCGCGATCTATCACCTGTATGATGTTCGGGTGATTTAACTTGGCAATTAACGAAGATTCTTGTTCAAATTGGGTTTGTAATTGTGTGTCTTGCGAGAGTTGTGCGTCGAGAACCTTAATGGCTACGGGGCGCGATAAAGAAGTTTGAATCGCTAGATAGACGCTGGCCATGCCACCTGCGCCTAATAATGTTTTGAAGTGATAGCCGGGAATAGTTTGCATTGTGTATTCCTTGAATTTGACATGAGTATAGATAGAGATGGTGACTTCAACCGAAAATTGTCTGCTGCTCAGTCAGCAATTGGGTGAGATTCTGTTGCGCAAAAAGTGGACCTTATCAGCTGCTGAATCTTGTACAGGTGGGGGTTTATCCAGTGCTATCACTGCAATTCCCGGTTCATCGCAATGGTTTGGTTATGGTTGGGTAACCTATGCCAATCAGGCCAAGCAAAGGTTATTAAATGTCTCACCTAAGACACTGGAAGATCACGGTGCTGTCAGTGAAGAAGTTGTGTTGGAGATGGCATTAGGAGCATTGAAAGTCTCGGAATCCAACATAGCGGTTGCCATCAGTGGTGTCGCTGGGCCCTCTGGCGGTACAGCCGAAAAACCAGTGGGTAGTGTCTGGTTTGCATTCGTATCTTCCAGTCGAAAAATAGCAAAATTTCAATGTTTTCAAGGGAATAGGGAGGAAGTTCAGGCTCAGGCAGTTCAAGCTGCATTTTGGGGTTTATTGGATTTACTCGATAAAGAAGAAAAAAACACTGTATAAATTACTAGTACTGTTTGCACATACAGCTTTTTCATGTATGCTGTCATAACTGTCCTGAAAAATGATCTTAAAATCATTCGGCAGAGAATAATTCAATCAATTGTTAAATTACCTTGAGGTGTCAAATGGATGCGAATAAAGAAAAAGCGTTACAAGCGGCGTTAAGTCAAATCGAGCGTCAATTCGGCAAGGGAACTGTGATGCGTATGGGCGATAAAGAGCAGGTTGCTATCCCCGCAATTTCTACAGGTTCTCTCGGCTTGGATGTGGCGTTGGGAATTGGCGGCTTGCCAAAAGGTCGGATCATCGAGATTTATGGCCCGGAATCTTCCGGTAAAACAACCCTGACATTACAAGTTATTGCTGAAGCTCAACGCGCTGGCGGTACCTGTGCATTCATTGATGCCGAGCATGCACTTGATCCTATTTATGCAACCAAGCTTGGCGTTAATGTCGAAGACTTAATTGTTTCCCAGCCAGATACGGGTGAGCAAGCGCTGGAGGTGACTGACATGCTAGTGCGCTCAGGTGCGGTGGATGTGTTGGTGGTTGACTCAGTTGCTGCCTTGACTCCTCGTGCTGAAATTGAAGGCGAAATGGGTGATCACCACGTAGGTTTGCAGGCGCGTTTGATGTCACAAGCACTTCGTAAAATTACCGGTAATATCAAAAATGCCAACTGTTTGGTGATTTTTATCAACCAGATTCGTATGAAAATCGGTGTTATGTTTGGTAACCATGAAACCACCACTGGTGGTAACGCCTTGAAATTCTATGCATCGGTTCGTTTGGATATTCGTCGCATTGGTGCAGTAAAAGAAGGCGAAGAAGTTATTGGTTCCGAAACCCGTGTGAAAGTGGTTAAAAACAAAGTTGCTCCACCATTTAAGCAGGCTGAATTCCAGATCCTTTATGGTTCGGGAATTAACCGCATGGGTGAGGTGATTGATTATGGTGTTAAGTTGGGGCTGATTGATAAAGCTGGTGCTTGGTATGCCTATCAGGGCAACAAGATGGGACAAGGAAACAACAATGTTATGAAATATCTGCAAGAAAACCCTGTAATTGCTCAGGAATTAGAGCAAAAAGTTCGCAGTGAACTCTTGGAAAGTTCGGCGCTTTCACTCAGTGCTGGTGGTTCTGATACCTCAGATGAGGTCGAAATCTCGTAATCTTTTGTAACCCTGTGCAGAAGGATTCTGTTCAGGGTTGTTTGCTAAGATCAGGCTCGGTTATGCTGCTTGTTAATTAACAGAGTTTGGTGAGGTGATTATGAAATTATTAAATAGGCTGTTTTTGATTTTGATTTCAATCTTGGTTGTAGGTTGTGTTACGGGTCGCCCGAATGTTCAAACCGATCACCAAGCCGGTTTTAGTTTTTCAGGGTTAAAAACATTCAAGGTTCTTGAATCTAAACAAGAGACCAAGGCAGATTTACTGGTTTCCCCTTTCACATTGAGCCACATCCATGCATCGCTTGAGTCTGAATTGGCCAAGCGTTATCAGGCTGTATTGGGTGAAGAAAAGCCGGATTTCACCGTGACTTATCATGTTATCGTTGAAGAAAAAATTGATCCTAACAGTTACAACGAGCTCTATGGATTTGGTATTTATGGGCGTGGTTTTTACCGTCACCCATATCCTTTTTCTCCCTTTCTTTATGGGCCGGCTCGTAGTGTCAGAGTTTATAACCAAGGTAGTTTGATTATTGATATTGCTGATGCAAAAACAGATAAGCCCATTTGGCGGGGCGTTTCTGAAAAGCGTCTAGGGCGTCAAATGAGTCCTTCCCAGCAACGCGAAATATTAAGCAAAGCTGTTGCTGAAGTCTTATCTCAATTCCCACCTGTTAACTAATCTGAATGGATGCGCTCACTCCTGTGCAACTTCGTCTGGCAGCAATGAATTTGCTGGCCAGACGAGAATATTCAGCGCAGGAGCTTCGTCAAAAACTTTCCCAGAAGTCTTCTGATCAGATTGCAATCAATCAAGTCATACAGCGTTTAACGGAAGATGGTTTGCAATCGGATGAGCGTTTTACCGAAGCTTTTACCAAAATGCGATTGCGTCAGGGAAAAGGTTCGGCAGTAGTGGGTTTCGAGCTTAAACAGAAAGGTATTTCACACGAATTGATTAGTGCGTATGTCCAAGGCTCGGATGCACGATGGCAAGAGTCCTTGTCCCAACTTATTCATCGACGGTTTGCTGGTCAAATTGCTGATGAGCCCCGTGAAAAAGCCAAACAACTCCGCTTTTTGCAATCTCGAGGATTCACTCCTGAGCAAATCCGTCAGGTTATATCGGAACTTGACTGAGAGATTCGGGATTTTTCGTTGAGGCTTAAGGACTTATCTGCTAACCTGACGCCCCGTCCTAGCGAGAAAATCCCTCGGTGTAATTCTGATCAATTTTCAACAAATTTGATCCTCATTGAGTTGTTTATCTCTCACTCCAAGCGCATCCAAGCGTTACATAACGCTCATTAATAGAGTTCAGGTTCTCAATGACACGATATATATTCGTTACCGGTGGTGTTGTTTCTTCTTTAGGCAAAGGCATTGCCTCTGCATCTCTCGCCGCAATTCTTGAAGCGCGCGGTTTAAAAGTCACCATTATGAAACTGGATCCCTATATCAATGTGGATCCTGGCACTATGAGTCCCTTTCAGCATGGTGAAGTGTTTGTTACAGAAGACGGCGCAGAAACTGATTTGGATTTGGGTCATTACGAACGTTTTATTCGCACCAAAATGACTCGCCGCAATAATTTTACAACAGGTCGTGTTTACGAAACCGTACTGAGAAAAGAACGCCGTGGCGATTATCTCGGCGGAACTGTGCAAGTGATTCCACATATTACTGATGAAATCAAACGTCGCATTATCGAAGGTGGAATGGATGTTGATGTGGCATTGGTTGAAATTGGTGGAACGGTTGGCGATATAGAATCCCAACCCTTTCTTGAGGCAGTTCGACAATTAAAAGTTGAAATGGGTTCAAAATCAATGTTGGTTCACCTCACACTGGTGCCCTACATTGCAACCGCAGGTGAAACCAAAACCAAACCCACTCAACATTCGGTAAAAGAATTACGATCCATTGGTTTGCAACCGGATATTTTATTGTGCCGCTCCGAAATTATGGTGGACGAAGATTCACGACGAAAAATTTCGCTTTTTACCAACGTAGCCGAACGTGCAGTAGTACCGCTTCCTGATTGCAATACCATCTACAAAATTCCACGGTTGTTGCAAAGTTATGGATTGGATCAAATTGTTGTTGAGCATTTGGGATTGGATTGCCCGCCTGCAGATCTATCTGAATGGGATAAGGTGGTAGAGGGCAAATTAAATCCACAACATTCAGTCACTATTTCTATGGTTGGCAAATACATGGAATTGTTGGATGCCTATAAATCGTTGATCGAAGCGTTAACTCACGCAGGTATTCACACCAGTACAAAAGTCAACATCAATTACATTGATGCCGAACGTGTTGAAAAAGAGGGCATCGATATTTTGAAAGATGCAGATGCAATTTTGGTTCCCGGTGGATTTGGTGAGCGTGGTGTCGAAGGGAAATTAATGGCGGTGCAATACGCTCGCGAAAACAAAGTGCCTTATTTGGGAATTTGTTTGGGTATGCAATCTGTCGTCATTGAATTTGCGCGAAATGTTTTGGGATTAAAAGAAGCCAATTCGACCGAATTTAATCGACAAACACCGCATCCTGTCATTGGTTTGATTACCGAATGGACCACATCAGAAGGTGCAATCGAAAAACGTGATGAATCCTCTGATCTGGGGGGCACCATGCGTTTGGGTGCACAGGAATGTCGTTTGGTGGCTGATGCCAACGCGCGCGAAATTTACGGTGCTGATGTGATTGTTGAGCGTCATCGTCATCGTTATGAAGTGAACAACAATTATGTTGATCGCTTGCAGCAAGCCGGTTTGAAAATTGGTGGCTGGTCTGCAGATGATACTTTGGTGGAGATGGTGGAGTTACCTGATCATCCCTGGTTTGTGGCTTGCCAATTCCATCCCGAATTTACGTCAACACCACGTGATGGTCATCCATTATTTACCAGTTTTGTAAAAGCGGCATTGGCAAATAAAAAGTCGTAATTAATAAATTACACAGCGAATCGTCATCCCCGCGAAGGTGGGGGATCCAGTTCTCGAAAATGGATTCCTGCCTGCACAGGAAAGACGATGTCCATAAAGAAATTGAGCAAAAGAAATTTAGCGAATCTAACCCGAAGGAAATTTTAGTGAGTCAACAAATAGTCAAAATTGGAAATCTTCAAGTCGGCAACGCATTACCTTTTGTTTTGTTTGGTGGAATGAATGTACTTGAATCCCGCGACATGGCGCTGCAAGTTGCTGAAGCCTATGTGAAAGTAACACAAAAATTCAATATCCCTTACGTTTTCAAAGCCTCATTTGATAAAGCCAATCGTTCTTCGATCCACTCTTATCGTGGGCCAGGCATGGAAGAAGGTTTGAAAATTTTTCAGGAAATTAAAAACACGTTTAAGATTCCTGTGATCACCGATGTGCATGAAATTGATCAATGTGCTCCAGTGGCGGAAGTGGCAGATGTCATTCAGTTGCCCGCATTTTTAGC
The DNA here is from genome assembly GCA_016712405.1 of Cellvibrio sp. Lineage (GTDB taxonomy): Bacteria > Pseudomonadota > Gammaproteobacteria > Pseudomonadales > Cellvibrionaceae > Cellvibrio. The sequence continues at coordinate 655,377 of JADJRD010000003.1, forward strand.
CAGACAAACGGATTTGGTTATGGCTATGGCGAAAACCGGTGCGGTGATCAATATCAAAAAACCACAATTTTTAAGTCCGGGACAAATGAAAAATATTGTCGAAAAATTTATTGAGTGTGGTAATGACAAGATTATTCTTTGTGATCGCGGTACAAATTTTGGCTATGACAATTTAGTGGTGGATATGCTGGGTTTCCGCACCATGCGTGAAGTCAGCGGTAATGCACCGGTGATTTTTGATGTAACTCATTCATTGCAATGTCGCGATCCTATGGGCTCTGCTTCCAGTGGTCGTCGTCATCAAGTTGCAGAGTTGGCGCGAGCTGGGATGGCGGTGGGTTTGGCGGGTTTATTTTTAGAAGCGCATCCTGATCCTGATAAAGCTAAATGTGATGGCCCTAGCGCATTACCCTTAAATAAATTGGAAGGATTTCTGCATCAAATGAAAACCATTGATGATGTAGTAAAACAATTTCCAGATTTGGACATTAAATAATTTTTTGTAGGATGGCGTGTAGCAAAGCGATACCCATCACTGATGTAATTAAACACAATTTCAAAACCAGTGGAGTAAACACATGAGTAAGATAGTTGATATTAAAGCCTTTGAAATTTTGGATAGCCGTGGCAACCCAACAGTTATGGCAGAAGTTATTCTGGCTGATGGTTCTGTCGGTTCTGCTACTGCTCCATCCGGTGCGTCTACTGGTTCGCGTGAAGCCTTGGAATTACGTGATGGTGATAAATCACGTTACTTGGGCAAAGGCGTTTTAAAAGCGGTTAACAATATCAACACCACCATCAAAAATTTGGTACTGGGTTTTGATTCTTTGGATCAACGCGCGCTGGATAACGCCATGATCAAAGCTGACGGTACTGATTTCAAAACGGTGTTGGGCGCTAATGCTATTCTTGCGGTGTCTTTGGCAAATGCAAAAGCAGCTGCCATTTCGAAAAAGTTCCACTCTACGCGCACATTGCAGATTTGAATGGCACTCCAGGTAAATACTCTATGCCAGTTCCTATGATGAACATTATCAATGGCGGTGAGCATGCGGATAACAACGTCGATATTCAAGAATTTATGGTGCAACCCGTCGGCGCAAAAACCTTTGCAGAAGCCTTGCGTATGGGTGCTGAAATTTTTCATACTTTGAAAAAAATTCTGCACGATAAAGGTTTAAGTACATCTGTAGGTGATGAAGGTGGATTTGCACCTAACTTGCCGTCAAACGAAGATGCATTGAAAATTATTTCTGTTGCGGTAGAAAAAGCCGGTTACAAGTTAGGCGACAACGTGACTCTTGCGTTGGATTGCGCTTCAACTGAATTCTACAAAGATGGCAAATACGATTTGGCAGGCGAAGGTCGAGTATTTACCACTAATGAATTCTCTGACTACTTGGCTGACTTGGCCGCACGTTACCCAATCATTTCTATCGAAGACGGCAAAGACGAAAGTGATTGGGCGGGTTGGGCAGATTTAACTCAAAAAATCGGTCATAAAATTCAATTGGTTGGTGATGATTTATTTGTTACCAACACTAAAATTTTGAAACAAGGTATCGACAAGAAAATCGCTAACTCCATTTTGATTAAGTTCAACCAAATTGGTTCTTTGTCAGAAACGTTAGACGCAATCAAAATGGCGCAAGACGCAGGTTACACTGCAGTAATTTCACATCGCTCCGGTGAAACAGAAGATACCACCATCGCTGATTTGGCTGTTGCGACTGCTGCAGGTCAAATCAAAACTGGCTCACTCTGCCGTTCAGATCGCGTATCAAAATACAATCGTTTGTTGCGCATTGAAGCAGAATTGGGTGCTGCGGCTCCTTATAAAGGTCGTGCGGAATTTAAGTCGTAAAAACATGACCTCACCCTAACCCTCCCTGGCTAGGGGAGGGGACAGTTCCTCCCCCTTGCTAAGGGGGAGGTTAGGAGGGGGTGAAAGGTTTGAACAGAAAAATAAATTAAAAAGGTAACTCCAACAAAACAATGAAATGGCTTCTTGGAATTCTGGTTGTGCTTTTGTGTGCACTGCAATATCGCCTCTGGATAGGGGAGGGCAGTCTTGCGCAAGCTAATCGATTGGATCAAGAGTTAAAAGTACAGCAAGCCGAGAATGATCGTTTGTTAGAGCGTAATCGTTTGATTCATGTCGAGGTGGAAGATTTAAAAACCGGTTTGGATACCATTGAAGAGCGTGCGCGAAAGGATATTGGTTTGATTAAAAAAGATGAAACCTTTTATATGTTGTTAGACGAACAATAATTTTAATTATGTCAGCACACACACCTGCATTTTGGTTTGTTGTCCCCGCTGCTGGTTCCGGTAGTCGAATGCAATCGACAATGCCAAAACAATATTTACCCCTGTGTAATAAAACTATTCTGGATCAAACCTTATCGCGGTTGCTTTCAGTGCCTGAAATATCCGGAATTGTTTTAGCCTTGTCAGTTGATGATGCATTTTTTTCTGCATCGGATTTTCGCAATCATTCGAAGATATATCCAGTAATCGGTGGAAAAGAACGCAGTGATTCGGTTTTATCTGCACTCGAATTTTTACGCGATAAAATTCAGGATGATGATTGGGTCTTGGTACATGATGCAGCCAGACCTTGCGTAACACGAGAGTCTATAGAATCTTTAAAAGCAGAATTGGCTGATAATCCTGTGGGAGGCATTTTGGCAATTCCAGTTGCCGATACACTTAAAGCAGTAGACTCACAAAATTCCATATTAAAAACGATTGATCGTCGATCACTTTGGCAGGCACAAACACCGCAAATGTTTCGTTTTGGTGTGTTGTATTCGGCTTTGAAGAATGTGAACAGCCAAGAGCTTGTAACTGATGAGGCATCTGCAATCGAATTGGCAGGGCTCTCCGCTAAAGTTATTTCAGGTAGAACGGATAATATTAAAATCACCCGACCGACTGATCTGGATTTGGCTGAATTTATTTTACAAAAACAATCTGCTTCAGGAATCTGATTTATGCGAATTGGTCATGGTTATGATGTACACGCATTTGGTGATGGCGACAAAATTGTAATCGGTGGTGTTGTGATTCCTCATCATCATGGTTTGATCGCACATTCAGATGGTGATGTTTTATTACATGCGTTATGTGATGCCTTATTGGGTGCTGTTGCATTGGGAGATATAGGGAAACATTTTCCTGATACGGATATGCAATATAAAAATATTGATAGTCGCGCTCTGTTGCGAATGGTTTATGCAAAAGTGAATCAGAAAGGTTGGAAGCTAACTAATGCCGATATGACTATAGTCGCACAGGCACCGCGCATGGCAACTTACATCCCGCGAATGATTGATGCTATTGCTAGTGATTTACGTTCTGAAACATCACAAGTCAATGTGAAAGCAACAACGACAGAGCGTTTAGGTTTTACCGGACGCGAAGAAGGTATTGCTTGTTATGCTGTTGTTTTGTTGGAAAAAATCTGAATATATACTTTCTCTAAAAAATTAATACTTCTCATAATAATGAATTGATAGGGAGATACCATGCCGGTTGTAGAATCTGAATTTCGATCACCTTGGTGGATGCCGAGTGGTCATTTACAAACGCAATTACCTGTTTTGTTGCGTTGGCAATTTCCACTGGGCGATCCGGTTTTAATTCCTACGCGAGATAATGATCAGCTCTCTGCCAGTTTTTATTCTTCATCAACAGAATCCAAAAGATTGATTATTTTAAGCCATGGATTGGAAGGCAGTAATAGACAACATTATATTTTAGGTATGATTGATTATTGTCTGAAAAATACTATAGCGGGTATTCAATCGGATGTTCTTGCATGGAATTTGCGTGGTTGTGGATCCCCCAATAATAAAACACATAAACTGTATTTTTCGGGTTGTATTAATGATTTGGATGATGTTGTAGTTTGGGCCGAGCAAAAAGGTTATGCAGAAATAGTGTTAATGGGTTATTCGCTCGGTGGAAATATCACATTAAGGTGGCTTGGAGAGCAGGGAACTAACGCGATATCGCGAAAAATAAAAGCAGTCTGTACAGCGTCTTCAACGGTGGATTTAGCTTCAAGTGTCAAAAAACTCGATCGTTTAGGTAATTTTTTGTATCGATTATTTTTGTTTTTAGTATGAAACGTCGTTTAAAAAAGAAAGCCAAACAATTTCCCAATCAAATTGATTTGGCCAGCTTTGATCGAGTAAACAGTTTTCAATCTTATGATGAATTTTACTCTGTACCCTTGAATGGATTCGCCAATACAGATGAGCTCTATTTATCCTCCAGTGCTGTTTATCAACTAGCCAACATTCAAGTTCCCTGTTTAATGGTGCAGGCGAAAAACGATCCTTTTTTAGCAGCCAATTCTTTTCCAATAGAAATTGCTGAAAACAACCCGCAATTGATATTGGAGGTTTGTCACTCAGGTGGGCACGTCGGGTTTTTGTCTCATCGTCATGAGTGGTATTTGGATCGTCGATTTGTCGCTTTTTTGAATCAGGTGTTATCAGTCTAAATGGCTAAAGTCATTGATATCCTCTGTGATATATTGGCGCTTTTCTCATGTTGTTATTGCGAGTAGGGGAGTTTGCATGAGTTTGCATTTTCAAGGTGTTGGTATGACATCCATGCGCACACGTGAGCGCATGATTCAGCGATTGCGTGAGCAGGGTATTACTGACATGCGTGTTCTGGATGTGATGTTGAATACACCCCGTCATTTGTTTTTGGACGAAGCCCTTGCACATCGTGCCTACGAAGACACTGCGCTACCGATTGGCCATGGTCAAACACTTTCCCAGCCTTATATAGTGGCTCGAATGACCGAGTTATTACTGGGAACGGCAGGAAAATTAGATAAAGTATTGGAAGTGGGGACGGGATCTGGTTATCAAACGACTGTACTCGCGCAACTTGTGCCTCATGTTTACAGTGTTGAGCGTATTAAACCCTTGCAAGACAAAGCTAAAGAAAGATTACGCGAGTTATCTCTCCGAAATGTATCACTTAAGCACGCAGATGGCGGTTTTGGCTGGCCTGAAATGGGGCCATATAAAGGCATCATCAGTACTGCTGCACCCCAAGCTGTGCCAGAAGAGTTGCTGAAACAATTAGCACCCGGTGGTGTTTTGGTTATCCCTCTTGGTGGAAGGGAGCAACATTTACATCTTTTTATACGTGAGGAAGAGAGGGAAAACTATATAACTCGCGTGATTGAGCCTGTTAAGTTCGTTCCATTTTTATCAGGCACAGCACGTTAGCTAACATTTTGCTGACGACTGTATTGATTGAGTTTTTTTAAATACAAATTTTTTTTCATAATTTGTTACTAAAAGTATCTTGCCCTAGATCAAAAATTATCTAAATTTAGACTCTTATATAAAAAATCTAGATAATTTTTTAATAAATTTAATAATTTAAGTTCTAAATGATATAAGAGCGGTTGCTTTGTGATCAAAATGATGAGATCAGCTAATGCATAGTAGTAATTCTCGATATCTGAAGTTGTCTCGCAGGTTGTTCATTTTTTTGATCGTTATTTTAGGTATTACAGCTTGTATTTCCGCACCATCCTACGATAAAAATACGCTATCCAAGTCAACTAAACGTCCATCGACTCATAAAGTGGTATCAGGTGATACCTTATTTTCTATTGCTTGGCGCTACGGGTTTAAATATCAAGATCTGGCAAAATATAACAATATATCAACATCTTATAGGATTTATCCTGGGCAAATAATTCGACTGCCTGGATCTTTTGTTGCAGCTTCAGCGTCCGGCAGATCAACGAAATCCAATGACTATGCACCAAAATCGTCTGTAAAAGCTTATTCCAAAAATACTCGATCAAAATATCAAACAAATACCATTTCAAAAAGCACAAAACCTGTGCTTCAAGCTGGGGCTATTATTTGGCTGTGGCCCTCAAAAGGTGCAATTTTGCAGCACTTTTCGGGCGCCACCACATTAAACAAGGGTATTGATATCGGTGGGAAATTGGGTGAGCCTGTCCTCGCAGCAGCCTCAGGCCAGGTGGTTTACGCCGGCAGCGGGCTGCGAGGCTACGGTAAATTGCTCATCATTCGACACAATGACACTTTTCTAAGCGCTTATGCGCATAACAACCGATTGTTAGTAAAGGAAGGTGATTTTGTTAAAGCTGGGCAGAGAATTGCCGATATGGGTTCGAGCGGTACTGACGGAGTGAAATTGCATTTTGAGATTCGACGGGATGGCACTCCGGAAAATCCTTTGACATATCTTCCGAAACCTTAGCAATAAGACATGTAGATAAACCAAGATTTCAGCAACATAAAATTAAGATCATACGCAATTGTTACTGTACAGCTTGAGCAAACTGGTTGACACGCAAAACCAGTCAACACACTGACAAACAAGGGGCTGAAAAATGACTTTACAATCCAGGGAATCTGCGGCATTTGATACTGATGATATTTTTGTAGCTGATCTAGAACTTGAAGACGCTGATCTGGTATTGGCTGAAGAGGCCGACTCAACGAAATCTGCAGTAGAATCCATAAGTGAACGAATTCCTGAAGACAGATTCAACAAGAATCTTGATGCAACCCAAATTTATCTGAATGAAATTGGTTTTTCTCCTTTATTGAGTGCAGAAGAGGAAGTATTCTTTGCCCGCAAAGCTCTAAAAGGTGACGTTGCTGCGCGTAAGCGTATGATCGAAAGTAACTTACGTTTGGTTGTAAAAATTTCCCGCCGTTATGTGAATCGTGGTTTGGCTCTGCTGGATTTAATTGAAGAAGGCAATTTAGGTCTGATTCGCGCTGTTGAAAAATTTGATCCCGAGCGCGGCTTCCGTTTTTCAACTTATGCAACCTGGTGGATTCGTCAAACCATTGAACGCGCCATCATGAATCAAACCAGAACTATTCGGTTACCGATTCACGTTGTGAAAGAATTAAATGTTTATCTGCGTGCTGCTCGTGAATTATCTCAAAAATTGGATCACGAACCTTCTCCTGAAGAAATTGCAAGATTACTTGAAAAGCCCGTCGCCGATGTTGAGCACATGCTGAGTTTAAATGAGCGTGTGACTTCAATTGATGCGCCTATCGCAGCTTCGTCTGATCGTGCCGTAGTTGACACTATTGCGGATACTCGTGTGTCTGACCCCGCCGCATTATTGCAAGACAGCGATCTGAGTATGAACCTCGATGCTTGGTTAGACGAATTAACCGATAAGCAACGCGAAGTTCTTGCTCGTCGTTTCGGTTTGCGTGGCTACGATGTGAGTACACTTGAAGAAGTGGGTCACGAAATCGGTTTGACTCGTGAGCGCGTTCGTCAAATCCAAGTAGAAGCCTTAAAGCGTCTGCGTGACATTATGGAAAAACAAGGTTTGGATAGTGAGTCACTCTTCAGTGCTTGATCGATAAAACTCATGTTTCAACCAAAGCAGCGCCTTCAGGCGCTGTTTTTATTTGTGCTTGGCAAATTTTCGACTGTTTGTCATGCTTTTGTCGCCTGGATTTCGTGTTAAAACCTCCAAATCACCTTGATGATGACCGGGCTTCATAAAACGGAGAGCGAAAAATGCTGGTAAGAAAATTGAGATTGCAACGAGGTTGGTCGCAGGAACATTTGGCTGAATTGGTTGGGGTGAGTGTGCGGACGATTCAGCGCATTGAAAGAGGTTACAGTCCTGGCCTTGAAACATCCAAAGCGTTGGCATCCGTTTTTGAAGTTGATGTATCCACTTTTATTTCGGAGGAATCAACAGTGAACAAGAATGAAAATCTATCGGAATCCACAACTGTCGCAGATGATGAAAAAGAAGCGATGCTTTATGTAAAAGGTATTAAAGAGTTTTACGAACACTTAATTGTTTATCTGGTTTTTGCGGTGGTATTTGGCTCTTTATCTTATGATCGCTGGGGCGCAACCAATTTTATGATTCTGGGATTGGCGGGCTGGGGTGTAGGTGTAGTGATTCATGGTCTGGCTGCGTTTGAAAAAATCCACTTTCCCGGTTTAGGTGCCAGCTGGGAAAAGCGCGCCGTCGAAAAGCGCTTGGGTCGCAAGTTGTAATTATCCTTTCAAGTCTCGTTGTGTTTTGAGCACAGCGAGACTATCTTCCGGTTTGGTCTAAATCCCCGTCTCATGTAAAATGCGCTCCTCGCTTGAATCCTCTTATTTATCTGGTTAAAAACATCATGGAAATCAATTCCTTATTGCTTGCTCTCAACGATTTGAATGATCGCACTGAAACCATTCGGGGGTATCTTTGACTACGAGTCAAAGAAAGAGCGTTTAACTGAAGTTGAGTTGGAGCTGGGCGAATCCAAAATTTGGGAAACCCCTGAGAAGGCACAGGCATTAGGGCGCGAGAGATCCAGTTTGGAGTTGGTTGTCAAAACCATAGATGATTTGGATCAAAGCACAGCTACCAATTCACCAATGACTCGAAATTCTGCCAAGCTATCACCCTTTATAACAATATCCGAGTATCCAAAGGATGTGGTGTCTGGTGAAAGTATCACTCGCTCATTCACTAGGTGACCGCCTATCTGGCGCTTTTCACTGTGATAAATCTTTACTGTGAAAGAGCCAGCGTTATCAGGATCAGAAATTTCATGATGCTGAACCAAAACTACCTTTCCATTTCTTGTTCCACCTGGATTTGCTTTAAACAGGCACCAGGAACCATTTGGAATTCGTCTATTCATCGATTCACCAATTACACGAATTACGAACATTCCTTCTCGTGTTGCAAATTCATCTGGCAACTCAACCCAATCGCATTCTTGAATGTTTTGTAACGAACTGAAATTACCTGCCGCAGCGGATATATCAAAAATTGGTACATAACCATGAAATAGTTTTGCCTTGCGATAAGACATCACGGCATACGGCAGTCCCTGATAAGGTTCTGGTTTTGGTGAAGAGTGGTTTTGGGTTGATTGCGGTTGCATAAAGCTCGAAAAATATTCTCTTGTTTTTGCATCTGTGCAATACAGATAGCAACCCTTTAATCCTCTAGTCATTAAAGTTCGATAAGTATTTTTTATTACAGTATCGATTTTCTTTTGTGCTTCACTCGGATTTTTCTTGAATAGAGATTTATGCCCTTTGACTGCCTTATCTCTCAAGGGGTGAGTGTTCGCATCTATAATTACTTGTTTGTCTCTGATAATTAAGTCTGGTCCGATGATAACTCCGATATAATCTACTTCGAGTCCTTGACATGTATGAATACAACCGATTTCATTAACGGATGTTGAAGATGATAGCCACAGGTAGCCCTCCTGATTCAAATTCCATCTGGCTTTAAAGTTAAATTCGGGGATTGTAATATCAAAGATAGACGTGTCATCTTTTCCTGCCCAGTCCCAACAATATCCTGCAACCATTCGTGATTTGTTATTCACTTTATTTTTTTCGACAATTGCATCACGAAGCTTGTTCGGATCATCAAATACACGAAATTCATAATCTATGTCAGACAAGTCAGGGTTTGCTGTCTCACGAATATGTAAAGCGTGATCTACCCAAGCCAGGTAACCATTGGAACCATTACATCGAAATTGGGATTCCAGCTCCATCACAGTCACTTCAGCGCCCGCTTTCTCAGCAAAATCCTTTATGGCTTCTATAGTGCCTATATCCTGAAGCGTTACTCTCTGGTCTTCATCGATAAAGAAGATACTCGCTTTGGAAGAGAGAATAATTTCTTTTATTTGATTTTCACCTAGGTTTGAATAAAGACCTGATTTTTCGTTTAGACGATGTGCTTCATCAACGATTAGTGCATCAAATAATTTTTCGTTAGTATCGATGTAATTTCCACTTCCTTTAAACATGCTGTCGATAGCTGTACGCTTCAAGGTCTTAGTGAGTTTATTTTTATAAATTTCGCGAGGAGCAGAGTTTTTGCTGGTGTATTGAACTAACATCTCACGCTTTGTTAATTCAACAAGTAGATTGATTGCTACAACTGATTTTCCGGTTCCGGGTCCACCTTTAACAATTAAAGTCTGTCGTTTTCCTGTTTGAGCTTGGTGCGCTAAATCGATTGCTGTTTCAAATACTAATTTTTGTTCGTCCAATAAAACAAATTCCCGATTTCCGCTCATCATGGAAGCCAAGCTATCGGCCAAAGTTTTTGATGGCTTTATAACACCATGTTCAATGCGATACATTATGTTATCTGAATCGCCGTACCTAACATGTTGTTTGAGAAACTCCGAAAGACGCATTGCATCATCAGAAATAAAAATGGGTGCCTTTTCTGTATGGAATGAGTAGAAAGGGTCGTTGATAGCTTTTGAGGATTTTAAATTGTGCAGGTATGCACATGGTTGTAGGACTATAGATTCCAATCTTACGGTTTCGTTGAAATCCTTTATTTGTGCTGCATATGACCAAGCTTGATAAGATGGATGATTGGTCTCTCTTATTCCACCGCTCAAAAAAGTTTTCACGATGGCATCTTTGGATGTTGTTTCAACTTCTTGCCATTGTTTTAATTCGACGATGATTGCAGTATCAACTCGATCCTGATTTTTTCCTGTAAGAATAAAGTCAACTCGTCGATTGGTTAGTGGGATATTGTATTCAATAGCCACTCCTGCCGTCGCAGGTATCGCAGGATCTACCAGGATTCTGAACATGTAGTCCAAGGAATTTTTCCATGACAATATTTCGTTTCTTGGGGAATTACGATTCAGCTTTCTGGCTACTTCATTCTCAATAATCTCTTCAATTCTATTTGACCTTATGTCTCGAATGAATTCGTCTTTGCTTGCGCTGTAAACTAACATCTACATTTCCTTTTATTTTATATATCGGTGTATTTATCAGATTTACCTTTTGATTTATCTATTGGATATTTTTCTGCATTGACTGCTATTTTTCGATTGCATTCAGCAAAAATATCTAACTCAAGTTTGTCTGCTAGTCGAATTAGGTAGAGTTGTATGTCAGCGATTTCATCGGCTACTGCTAGTAATTGCTTTTCTGATAATTTACTTGATTGTTCTTCGGTTAACCATTGAAAGCATTCAAGTAGTTCACCCGCTTCACCAGCCAGTGCCATAGAAAGATTTTTAGGGGAATGGAACTGATCCCAATCTCGAGCCTCAGCAAAACTACGCATTGCGATTTTAAGTTCGTCAATTGAATTCATAATAAGCTCGGATACTGTCAACTTTTGTTTTGGGAATATAGCAGGTGTCGAGAAGGGATTGCATTCGGTACATCCTGTACCTCACCCTTCGGGCAGCTTCGCTGTGCAAAAATGCTTTCCTCGGCGCTGGCTTCCTGCTTCGCTCTACCTCCTGCATCCATGCAGTCGTGCATTTTTGTGAACCAAGAGGGTTCTGCATCCAACCCGACGCCAGCAAATAAAAAGGCCACCCGAGGGTGGCCTTGTTTATTTGGTGGAGCCGGGGGGATTTGAACCCGTCACGTAAGCACTTGTTGGGTATGGTAAAAGTAAACTCATAAAAACTCCAGCGGGACACTCACGTGAACAACAAATCTGTCGTATTTCTTGCCTTAAATGTCTCACATAATTATAGAAATGCAAGTGGGATGCTGTGCACCAGCGGCGCACGACAATTAACGAACTTATGGCCATGGCGCGAGTGTGCAGAGTGCAGGCTCCAGGCTGTAATGGCGCCTTACTTAGAAACAATCGCAGCACATTAGCTAACATCAGGAATTCAAATTAGCTTTTATCCATGAAGTTCAGGATCGTTACATGATCAAGCTTTGTTAGCACTTCTGACTCCTTCAAAGCGCCACGAATCTCATCATCCGAAAACCCCACTGCTCTCAGGTTTTGAAGGATATTTTTCGCCTCTCGTTTTGGGCGGAACACAATTAGATCCAGAGTTAAGATTCCAAGAATCAAACCACTCAATACCAGGAAGGACATAACAATGGTGGCAACAGTAATCGATGTCATTGAATTTACCCCGAGATGTTGTTGTCGACCAATTTAATCTGCTTTCGTTTATACCGAACCATAGCATCGCTAAGGTCGAATTGATCGTTGGTTATGAGCTCAATAAATAAGTCTTTTGTTGCGTCATCAATATTATGTTCGTCAATTTGCTCGCATAACCACTCAATAAAATAAGGGCGCGCCCGTTCCCTCGCAATCAAATAGTCATAATAGTTTTTTACTGCATTGATATTGATTCCCGCCTTTGCAAACAAGGGCTTTAATTCTTTGTAGCCTTGCATTGTAAAATGCAGATTTCCCTCTGCATCAATTGTGTAGGATTCGTTCTCACTCAACTGACTCATTAAAAACCTCCAAAAAAATCGAATTTAATATTCCCAAATTTTTCCTTCCCATGCATCAAGATCGCTTTGAGCCAAGCTGCCTGATTCCAGACCTGTTTTTCGAAAATAGGCTTTGATTTGTTTCAGATCCCAATCTATTGGAAGTTGGTAGAAGGCTAATATTCTCTGTCTTTCTTTTGGATCGGCAAAAAATGCTTTCCGATTTTTTACATTGTGGTAGGCGAATTGACTGGGATCACCAAAATACACCTCATACAAACTGATGATCCCCATGCGTGTGCCAGGATACTTTTTTCTGAAATCCCGTAAAACGCTTTCTATCAATTCAAAGTTATCTAAATCCTTATCCGTTAAAAAGCCTTCAGTTAAATAGAGCTTTAATCGAGTTTTGCGATAGTTCCTGCTGTTAAAGAACAAGGTACGTAAACGCATTGACTCTGGAGTTAAATCGGATGCATCACCAAAAAGCCTGTCGACCGTCGAATCTGATTCGCTGCTCGAATTCTGACTCAAAAACTCGCCGAGCTTTTTTAAATAATGGGGATCATTGCGATCCAGCTTGGGGATAGGTTCTACTGGATTCTCTTTCTTCTTTTTCTCCTCTGCAAGAAAGAACTCATAAGCCGGCATGTTTCGCCACTCGGCAAATTTTTCGAGAAACCTCATGAGTTGCTCGCAGGCCTCTTCAGATATTGGATTGATTGGATCTGATTGCCACTGGCGTTTAATCAGTATTCTTTCGTTATTAGACAGTGCACGATAAGGCATAGTATTCCTCTGATTTCTGATGCTTTTCCAGAGCGTCTCATAAAATCTACATTATGCAACATGCTTCAATCCGTGTTTTTTTCAGGCGAATTAGGCGATTTCTAAAAAGCAGCAACAACGGTTGATATTTACCATTGCGCCTAGTTAATACCGTTCATAATTCACAGGATCAGCCATTTCATTTTGCGTGGAAGATACCCAAAACCTGTCGGATATTCTTATTTTTTGAAAATGAACCCTCGGGTATAAGTAAGTGAATGCCGCTCTGATTTCACCAATTTCTGGATACAATGAATGTAATTCTCCTAAGGTTTCGCTGTAATTTCGCAGCTGAAAACTCATCCTTTTTGGACATCAGAAGATAGTTGCTTAATTGCAATTTATAGCATTCACCTGTTAATAGCTTGAATCGTTTTTTATGCATTCGTTGAAAATGCCTTCTGATTTCATTCACTGCATATAGATATTTACTGAATACTCGCTTACCGGATTGATCAATATAATCATACGAATCAATCTCCAAAACATAGGCATTAGCAGGCTGATCACTTTTGCAAGCAATATAATATTTTTGGCTCATCAATTCGCTACCTTCTTAGTAATCGACCAAGCGAATTCAAACACTATTCAATTCGCTCGTCCGTAAATACACAGATAACCCCTGAATTGTTATGCATAACATCATAATTAAAATCACAATAAGCAGCGGCAACACTCAAAGGTAATTGGTCATTCCCCCACATATCGGGCTTAAACCAAGCAAGCTCACCCGCCTCGCACTCTTTCGCTTCTTCATCATCGCTATAAATGCAAATGTCTGACTGGTCGATGTGAGATTTTTGACTGCAGCCTGCCGAAAGCAAAGCCGCAACAACGATTAATCCTAACTTTTTCATTTTTATGCCCTGTTTTTGATGTGAAGTGCACAGCTGACTTTTCAGTATGAGATCAACAATAAATTCATGTGTTTATTTTGATTTGTGCAGGGTCATTTTAATTCAAGGGTTTTGAAAAGCGACTAGCTTTTTCCAGCTTCCTGTGGATAACTTTAGGAAAAATAGACGACTCCATCACAAACCTGGATGGCTCGTTTTAATTAGTCGCCCCTGAAAAACCAACTAACGCATTGAAAAATATAAAAATAACCAAAAAATAGCGACATCAAATCGACCAAAAATGATAAAATTTCCTTACATTTTTTGGTCGAAATGAGAAATAAAAAACATGTTAAAAGCCACAGAACAACATCAACAAACAAGTTTTTTGGCAGTGATTTAATCGATCAGCTAGACCCAAAAGATCCGCTGCTGCTGCTATCCAACGCCATTCCTTGGCAAGAATTTGAAAAAGACTTTATCGGCGAATACACGCAAGGTATTGGTCGGCCGAGCATCCCCATTCGCGTGATGGTGGGCTTACTAATACTCAAGCAATTAGAAAATTTGAGCGATGAACGTGTGGTGTTGGCGTGGAAACAAAATCCGTATTACCAAGCATTTTGCGGCATTAAAACTTTCACAACCAATTACCCTGTCATGCTACGGAATTGGTGCATTTTAGAAAACGTATTGGCGCAAAAGGTGTTGAAAAAATATTTGTGATGTCTGTGAAGTTGCACGATAAAAAAGCGGAAGAGTCGATAGTCAATGTTGATACCACCGTACAAGAGAAAGCAATAACCTATCCAACGGATGGAAAACTCGCCATCAAGATTATCAATCGTTTAAATAAATTAGCAAAAGGCAATAACATTGCGCAGCGGCGTACATTTGTCAAAGAAGTTAAATCATTACGCATTAATTTACGTTTCTTTCGTCATGTCAAAAGCGTGCAAAAGCGGTTAAAGCGATCAAGCGTTTGCGTACAATAGCGGGAGTTTTACTGAGGGAATTAGAACGAAAATTACCGCAACTGATTGCCGATAAGCAAACAGAAAACTTTGCGTTATACCAAAAAGTGTTGACGCAAAAGAAACATGACAGTGACAAAGTTTACAGTTTGCACGAACCGCAGGCTTACTGTGTGGCGAAAGGAAAAGATCATAAGCCGTATGAATACGGTGCAAAAGCGTCGATTGTCACCACCTCAACAGGCAACATAATTTTGAGCGCTGTGAGCCATGAAAAAATATTGCTGATGTAAATACACTGGATGAAGTATTAGAAAAAGCACAGTCGGTTCGGATCAGTAAAATTCAAGAAGCTGTGTGATCGCGGCTATCGTGGTCGAAAAGAAGTGAAGGGGATTAAGATTATATTGCCAGAGAATCCGAAGAAAAAGATACGCGTTATGAGCGTGAAAAAAAGCGAGCGAAATGTCGACGACGCGCGGCCATTGAACCGATCATTGGTCATTTGAAATCGGGTTTTCGATTAGCGAGGAATTATTTGAAGGGTGCGGCTGGCGATCAGATTAATTTATGGATGGCGGCTTGTGCGTGGAATTTAAGAAAATGGATGATCGCCGCATTGGAGGCATTTTTTTGTTGCGTAAAATGGCCTAATGCCAGGGAAAATAGTAGGATTTTTAGCGAGTTAACGCAGAGTTGGTTGATCTGCAGTATCTCAAAATGGTTTTATTCACGTGTGATATGGATATTGGTGCGGTGAAATTTGTACTGATGGATTTTAAATTGTTTTTCAGGGGCGACTAATTAACGAATATTTTTTGAATTCTATCTAGCAGAAATGAGGATGACTGGAATTACATTGGCTATTGATTGCACTCTGTTAACCTAAGAATCGCGTTGCGATGAGTCTCAGAAATATGCGGAGCGGACTTAACTTCTTGTCGGATCTGCTCGTTAGTGTATCCCGTCTTGCGTAACGACAGGTAGATAATTGTCGGTTGTCGTCGAGGCATTATTACAGTCGCCCAATACGTATACACACCAAGTGCAAGTGTTGTGGTGACTAAAAATCCCATGATGTATATATGAATCATATATATGCTCCATCGTTGTAGTTTAGGTATACACCTACAAATAAAACAATCATCTTAGTTAGGCATCTGCCGCTAAAAACTCTGTCACCCTGTCGCAGCCCCAGCCTTAAACGTTTTTACTGGGTGTAATCGACAGATTCGCAAATATTTTGGGCGATGCAAGCAAATGCGCAATCTGTGGTTGTTGTTCATCGGCATCACTCAACCAGAGTTTTAAAAAATCCAGGTTGTAAGGCAAAAAAAGCGGGAAAGCTTTTTCGTGGTAAGGTTCGAAACGTGGATGCGTGTCACGAGTGATGATGGCGCAACTGTATCTGCCTGACGGAAAACGTTGATACACAGCACCGAGTAGTATTAGACGATCAGACGTTACTAAAAAATGTTTGTTTTTTCCATCAATCATTTTTCCTTCACCTAATCCCGTCGCAACAACGATTGCACGATGATGACGAATCGCACTTTTCCAATAACGACTTTCCAAATTTCGTGCATTAAAAGTCGTGCGGGTTCCGACTTTAAATTCGCCATCTTCTTCACTGCATTCATACCACCAAGTGGCATCCACTAATTTGAGCTGGCCTTCTTCTTCGATGATAAGTCCTTCGATTTTTCTATCGGGATTCCCGCAAAAAGCCGGATAATAATGTTTGAGTTCAGGCTCGTTATTGGATTCATCGTAGTAACCCGAAATACCCAATAGCTCCAGGAACTCATTGAGTGTTTTTGGCCCTATATGACGCCTAACGTATCCACACATACTTACTCTAAAGCCCCGTATTTTTTTCTAAGGAAATTTCGTATTTTTAGTCTGTCTCCCTGTTCTGGACGGAAATATATGGTGAACAGTTGGTAGGTATCATCAACAGTTGCACTAGGGTGCAAAACATCTCTATAGCCTGTATGACCAGATATAAAGTCTGCACCATTATTTAGCAAATATTCGGTGACTTCACTATTTTCCTGAATCACTGCTAAATGTATTGCAGAATATCCTCCAGGGTAAGAACGATCATTAATTTCTGCTTTTTTGCGTAGCAATAATTTAATCATTTCTATTTGCTTTTCTGATTCTAGAGTAGGCATTAAAACCGCTAAATGAATTGGCTTGACACCATTTGCATCTCCTATGTTTGGGTCTATTCCATTCTCCAATAGCCACTCAACCATTTTTAATCGTCCTAAGGTGATTGCCACATTTAACAAGAGCTGACCTTGCTTATAGGAATCTTTTGTGGCCAACATATCGGGATGAAGCTGTTTTAACTTTTTTAAATTGTTTTGTGCGACGATTAAAAATAATTCTTTTTCTAATTCAGATGGAGTCTGATCCGCCCAAAACCTAGGCATTAAGCTTGCGGGATCTGCTCCTGCCTTAATTAACATATCGGCTATTTCAATAGTCGGCACCATTAGTAGTGCTGAATCACCAAAATTATTTGTGAGATTCACATTTGCGCTGTTGTTGATTAGTGTTTGTACGACACTCCCATTATTCAGGCGAGATGCATTCATTAGTGCGGTATTTCCGTTTGCATCTCGTTTGTTTACTTCCGCCCCATGCGAAAGCAATGCTTGAATTATTTCCTTATTATCCTTCTCAGCTGCCTTCAGTAATACTGGCTCATCAATTGTACTACCTCTGTCATCAATTGCATTGGGGGTTGCGCCATGACGTAGTAATGACATTACGACTGAATAATTGTTGAGATTGTTATATAAAATACTACAATCCTGTGGATCTAGATTGGCACCTTGCTCCATTAACACCTTAAGGAGTATAGGGGAGATTTCATGAATGCCATCGCAAACATATTCGATTGTGTTTTGAACACTTGCTCCTTCATTGATTAGCAGTTTTGCTATTTTTGGATTTTTAGCTAATTTGAGTGGGCTATCTTTTTGGTTTTGAATTCTGACATTTTCGTCTTGTAATAATATTTTTGCTGCTTTGATGTTATTGTTTACTACCGCTAATTCTAAGTCATTGTAGCCAACCCTAACCTCCGTATAAATTTTGGAGCCAGAATCAACTAATCGTTTTATAAATTCCGCCCTTCCTAGGATCTTAATTGCTACGTTTAGTGGCGTTACATTCCTATTTTTTATTGCATTGACATTGGCACCGTTTTTTATTGCCATTTCAAATTCTTTCAGATCGTTTCTATAAATTGACATGAACAGCTGGCGATCCTCAGGTGACAATTTAATATATTGGGTTTCTGAATTAACCTCACCATCTTTTATTCTTGTCATTGTATGTGTGTAATAACCACCTATCTCTCCTCCCTTTTCAATAATAACTTTATTATTTTGTTGTCTGACGCAGAATCCAGTGGAGTTGCTTTTTCGACGATAAGTCGTTTACGTTTGCACCGTGACTAAGCAACAGTTCTACAAGTTCAAAATTTTTTCTCTGTACTGCATCAATTAGCGGGCTTTCATCTTCCGACGAACCATTATAGCGGCGCCAGATGTTGGGCGATGCTCCAGAATCGAGAAGGACCTTTGTAATCTGAATGCGTTTTTTTTCGCTAATAGATGGATGAAAAACCACTTTCCCTAGGGGAGTTCTTCCGTAGCTATCCAGTTTATTGACATCAGCGCCGGCGTCTATTAACACCCGTATCATTTCTAGATTTTTAGTGGTGACCACTTGGTGGAGCACGGCACCTCTTTCAGTCGTGTGATTTACGTCTGCGCCCTGTGCTAACAATTCCCTCACACCATCCACATCTCCCATTAGGACGTCCTGCATAAAGCGAAAATCTATTGATTTTGTGGTATCTGCATATGCTACAGAGGAATAGTGACTTATTGCTAAGCATCCCAACATGATGAACGATACGAACTGATTTATATGCTTGGTCAAATGTTTGTGCTCCTTTAAGTCCAATTTGCTCTTGGCTCAACCCAGTTAGAGATAGCAGATTTCAAAATCTTCTAAGCCGCTATATTGACCTGTCCCATCCCCTTTGAACTATACTGTATATAAATACAGTAAAGACATGAAGATGAACGAGACCCCCACCAGTCTGCCAGCCACGGTTTCCCTCAGCGATCTGCTGCAGCGGGATGATATGTGGATGGGCCATTCCCAGCGCTTTGCCACTCGCGAAGCGGTGCCGACTGGTTATGAGGGGCTGGATGCGCGATTGCTTAACAAAGGCTGGCCATTAGGGAATTTGGTTGAAGTCTGTCAAAAGGGGATGCAGGGGGAATGGCAGTTGTTTACCCCGGCGCTCTTACAGCTCCCTGGACTGATCGTGCTGGTAAATCCTCCGGCCGTACCTTTCGCACAAGCCTTCATTCAGGGCGGTATCGACCTCGACAAATTGATTGTGGTCGAAGCCAAAGAACGAAATCATTTTGTTTCATCCTTCGTTGAAATCGCGAGAGCCAGCGTCGGTAGCCTATTGGCCTGGCAACCGAATGCGCTCACTTATACTGAAATGCGTAAATGTTCACTGGCTGCGTTGGATGGTAGTGGTTTGTCGATTATGTTTCGACACGCAGCAGCACAACAACAAAGTTCACCGGCGAGTTTGCGATTGTTTGCCCATCAAGTTCCAACAGGATTGGAAATCACCATTTTTAAACAGAAAGGCCATCTGCAAACGCAACAAGCACAGCCTCTTGTTTTACCCATGCCTGCTCACTGGGCAGCTATGCCAGCGCATAACCATTTGAATCACGCTACACGCGCACGACAGCCACAGCATCCACCCTCGAATGTGACGCCTATTCGGGGGAAATCGTGAATGCAAAATGGACACGACTCTGGTTATCCATCCGCTTTGTTGATCTCCCTCTCACTGCATTTGATAGCAGTGAATCGAAAATAGAAATTGATCAACAACCCACAGTCGTCATAGAAAAAAAACGGGTGATATTTGCCAACACACACGCGGTTGAAGCCGGCGTGCAATGGGGTATGGATATCACCACCACCCAATTACTAACACCCTGCAAAGTAGTTGAGCGCAATATTGAACAAGAAGAAAAAGTTTTACATCACTTATCAGAAGAACTCTATCAATTCAGTCCCTACATCAGCCTGTATCGAAGTACAAAAACACCGGCATCCGGATTGCAGTTGGAAATTTCCAGTTGTTTGAATTTATTCGGCGGACTGAAATCGTTTTGTGATCGTGTTGGTCAATTTTGATGCGATCCGGTTTTGCTTATGCATTGGGGCTGGCTCAATTCTGAAAAAGCCGCTTGGTATTTATCTTTCGCGCCTTGGGATATCTCAGGGAATGAGACAAGGGAATTTTTTATTCAACGATTGAATCCATTACCGATTCAGCTGCTGGCTGATTACCCCAAAGCAGTGGATGCTTTGCTGAAATCCGGGTTTACAACCTTGGGTGATCTGGCCACTCAAATACAAGGAAAATCCATCAGCAGTTTTAAAAAACGGTTTGATCACGCCTTTGTTGAATTGCTGTGTGACCTTTACGATATAGACCGGGATTTTTCCCAACAATCCTTATTTGAAAAACCGCGAGAACTCTTTAAGCCAGACGAATGGTTTGAAGCAGAAATTCAATTTGAATACCCCATTGCATTGGTGGATCAACTCGCACAGCCAATCGAACATCTGTTGATACAATTGAGCGATTATTTACGCAAGCGCCAACAAGAAACCCAACAGATTGAGTGGCAGTTATCGGATATTTATCGTCGAAAAGAAATTGTTCACGTTAACAGCGATAAACCACAGCGCCAGTGGCAATTGCTCTATGACTTAACGCTGATTCAGTTAGAAGCGAAATCACTCCCATTTGAAGTCGACACACTTCGGTTAACCTGTTTACGCAGCCTGCAGGCACAACTGGAATCCAACCCACTGAATTTTAATCAGGAAAAAAACATAAAGCGGCAAAAGATTATTCTCGTGTGATGGCAAAGTTAAAAGCCATGATGGGCAATGCAGCGGTAACTAAAATCAGTTATCAAGACAGCCGTGTGCCTGAATTGACGAATGCCGTCATTGCCCCTCGCTGAAAAATGCCATCAACAATTACCCGATATTCACGCAAAAGCGTTACGTCCCGCATGGCTGTTGTCCACACCGCAATTAATTGAACAACGCAGCCAACGATTATTTTGGCAAGGGTACATAGCACCGATCGTTGGCCCCGAACGGGTAATTGGCAATTGGTGGGAAAAACCCGTTGCCCGCGATTATTACCTCGCGACTCGCAACGACAATTTGCCTTTGTGGATTTATTTTGATCTTTACCAAAAGCAATGGTTTGTGCACGGGGTATTTGCCTGATGCGCTACGCCCATTTACACACCACAACCAATTTTACTTTTCTGACGGGTGCTTCTCATCCCGGTGAATACATTTATCAAGCGCATGATCTTGGCTACGACGCGATTGCCATCACGGATGAGTGTTCATTGGCGGGAGTAGTCAAAGCCTTTGTAGCTGCGGAAGAGATGAACGTGAAATTAATTGTGGGCAGTCGATTTCGATTATCGAACGGAATGGATTTGCTCGCGATTGCGCCTTCTCGCATTGCTTATGCCGAATTATCGGGATTTATCACACTCGCACGGCGACGTGCAGAAAAAGGATCTTATGAGGCGCATTTTGAAGACCTTCGATTTCGCTTGCGAAACTGCTTAATAATCTGGCTCGCGAAACTTACCGAACCCATTTCAGATGAGGTCGCGACTGAATTACAAAAAGCGTTTAAACATCGACTCTGGATTGGCATCAATCATCAATTGCATGGTGGTGAGCAGCAAGACTTTGAACGTTGGCAGCAATTGGGTTTCGCTAAAAATATTCCGCTGGTCGCTTGTGGTGAAGCCTTAATGCATTGCCAATCTCGCAAGCCACTGCAAGATGTCGTTACCTCTATTCGACATAACACGCCAATTCAGCAAATGGGTACTCAGCTTGAATTAAATGGTGAGGCCTATCTAAAACCCTTTCATCAATTAGCCAAGTTGTATCCACAAGAATTGCTGGATGAAACTTGTGTGATCGCTGACTTGTGCCACTTCTCCATGCACGAGTTGCGTTACCAATACCCGCGTGAATTAGTGCCCGATAACATCACACCGATTGCTCACCTTCGGAATCTGGTTGAAATAGGCAAGCACCAACGTTGGCCAAAAACTGTTCCGACTTTTGTGAACCAACTGCTTGAAAAAGAATTGGAGCTGATTGAAGAGCTCGAATACGAATATTATTTTTTAACTGTACACGACATAGTGCAATTCGCACGCAGCCAACACATTCTCTGCCAAGGCAGAGGCTCAGCGGCAAACTCCGTTGTATGTTATTGCCTGTTTGTCACTGAAATTGCACCAGGGCAGATCAGTGTGTTGTTCGAGCGATTTATTTCACGTGAACGAGACGAGCCGCCGGATATAGACGTAGATTTCGAACACCAACGCCGCGAAGAAGTGATTCAATATATTTATAACAAATACGGGCGTGAACGGGCTGCTATTGCAGCGACAGTCATTACCTATCGTAGTAAAAGTGCTGTGCGCGATCTTGGCAAAGCCTTGGGCATGGAAGAATCGCTGATTAATTACCTCAGTGAAAATATGGCCTGGTGGGATAAGAGCAGTGAATTAAAAAATCGATTTGCATCATTGGGTTTAAAAATCGATAGCCAATTGCTGGTTCATTTTTTTAATCTGTTTCAACAGATCCTCGGTTTTCCCCGTCACCTCAGCCAACACACTGGCGGCTTTGTCATTTCAGAATCGCGCATCAGTGATTTGGTTCCACTCGAAAATGCGAGTATGGCTGATCGAACGATTATTCAGTGGGATAAAGATGATCTGGAAGCTATGCGTTTATTAAAAGTTGATGTGTTAGCCTTGGGAATGTTGTCTGCCTTAAGACGATCGATTGAATTAATTAACACTTATGATCCTCATATAAAATCCTTGCAAGATATTCCGCGAGAAGATCCAGCGACTTACGAGATGCTATGTTGCGGTGACAGTGTGGGTGTTTTCCAAATTGAATCCCGCGCACAAATGGCGATGCTGCCACGTCTTCAACCTCGAAATTTTTATGATTTAGTCATTCAAATAGCGATAGTGCGACCAGGCCCCATTCAAGGCGACATGGTGCATCCTTATCTGCGTCGCCGCGCCGGTTTGGAGGACATTACTTATCCGAGTGAACAGATCAAATATGTGTTGCAACCTACGCTGGGCGTTCCTATTTTTCAGGAACAAGTCATGCGATTGTCGATGGTAGCGGCTGGGTTTACCGGTGGTGAAGCCGATTCATTGCGACGCGCCATTACCAACTGGGGTAAAAATTCAAAACTATTAACCTTTGAAGATAAATTTAAAAACGGATTACTCGTGAATGGATACACACAAGAATTTGCCGACAGATTATTTGAGCAAGTCAAAGGCTTTGGTGGTTATGGATTCCCGGAAAGCCACTCCGCCAGTTTTGCGATTCTCTGTTATATCTCTAGCTGGATTAAATGCCATCATCCCGCTGCATTCTATTGTTCGTTGTTAAACAGCCAACCCATGGGTTTCTATTCGCCCTCGCAATTAATTCAGGATGCACGACGACATGGCATCAGAGTGAAACCCGTTAACATCAATCGCAGTCAATATGAAAATTCTTTAGAGCTTGATGAAAACAATCAACAAGGCATTCGACTGGGTTTTATTCAAGTGAATTCACTCAAAACAGAGGTCGCTAAAAAAATTGAAATGTTTCGCGGCAATACTCCATTTACTTCACTCGATGATTTTGGAAACAGAACACAATTCAGTGACGTGGATATTGCTTGCTTAGCCTCTGCCGATGCCTTTCGGGAAATCACTGGCAATCGTTACCAAACCCGCTGGCAAGCAGCCGGGCTTTTACCTTCATCCGCATTGCTGTCATCACTTGAAGACGAAAAAGATGAGTTATTAATGCAAGGCCCTAGCATCGAAAAAAATGTCATTGAAGATTACTCGTCGATTGGCTTAACGCTACGCAAACATCCCATGGCATTGTTGCGTTCACAATATCCCTTCAATAAATGCAAACGCTTCGCCGACTTAATTGATTTACCCCATAAAGGTTTTGTGCGAATTGCCGGAATCGTCACCGGCAAACAACGCCCCGGCACTGCAAGTGGCGTTTTATTTTTATCGCTAGAAGACGAAACTGGAACCAGCAATGTGGTGATCTGGACATCAACCCAGGAGCGCTACCGAAAAGAAATCCTGACAGGTCGACTGCTGCTGATCAAAGGCACGGTGGAATTACTCAAAGAAAATGTCAGCACACCCATCATTCATGTGATTGCAGGTCATATTGAAGACCATTCAGATCAGTTGAGTAGCTTGGAATTGAAGTCACGAGATTTTCATTAAGCGCAGGCGCCTAAATCATCAGATCTGTACGGTGAAATATCGTGTAATAGACGGGGCATTACTTTCCGTGTACTTTCGGCTTTGTGCCCGAAGCGGACATACATAGACGGCGATAATCCTGCAAATTACTTTAAAACTTTAAAATGATGTATTTCGTTGAAACTCTGAACTTGTGACTTCTTTGAACTCCACATTTTAAACTAATTCTCTTTTTTTATTGCCCGAATTATTGCGTTAGCTGTTCTTGGATGAAAAGCACCGATAAAATGATATTCGCCTTGAGGCAGTGGCCCAATAAAGACAAAGCCATTTGTGTTTCCCATAATAATTTTCTTAAACTTAAGTGAATGACTTTCAATTTCTTCAGCTGTCGCATCCCTGTTATAAATGATCAATTTTATTTTTGTATTTGCGGGCACTACTATTACATCTGTATGAAAAATATGTTTCGATATTTCAATTTTTAAAATAGGCGAGGCATCACCTGATACCAATGTGGCATGTGCCAGTATCATTGTGCAACAGAGGTGTCTGTAAAATCTCCATTTCATAAAAAGGATATCAATTTGGCAGATCGTCACCTCTAGCTTAACTTCTTTGACTTAGGTAAGGCTTAGTGAGTATTGGCGCCACTACATATCAACTAAGATTGTTTTAAGTCTTCGGATCTATACTAACTCTATGCTGTCATTTTGGAGAAATAATGAGGGTTTTATTGGTTGAGGACGATCAAATGATAGGTGAGTCAGTATCCGAAAGTCTGGCTGATATGGGTTACGCAGTGGACTGGCTTAAGGATGGTGACAGTGCATTAGCTGCTGTGTCTTGTCATCAATATGATTTACTGTTGCTGGATCTTGGCTTGCCTCGTCTGGATGGCATTGATGTATTGACTAAAATAAGAAAACAACAGAAACCACTGCCCATCATTATATTGACTGCAAGGGATGCTATAGAAGATCGCATTAGTGGTTTGGACGCAGGTGCGGATGATTACCTGGTAAAGCCTTTTGCTTTAGGAGAATTGAACGCAAGAATAAGAGCTGTGCTAAGACGACAATCAACTAGTGCAGGACCGCAGTTGAGCAATGGCATTATTTCTCTTGACCCTGTCACACGCGAGGCACAGGTTACTGGTAAAGATTCTATTCGATTATCCGCGCGTGAATTTGCTTTATTGCAAGCATTGTTGGTTCGCCCGGGTGCAATACTTTCACGCGGAGAGATAGAGGAAAAAATATACGCTTGGGGTGATGAGGTGGAAAGTAATGCAATAGAGTTTTTTATTCATTCGATTCGAAAAAAATTTGGTGCTGACATCATTAAAAATGTTCGGGGGCTGGGGTGGATGGTCGCAAAAACAAACTGATCCACTCATTACAATTTCGATTATCAATAGGGACTGCGATTGCAATTGTAGTGGTTGCAATAATTGCTGGTATTTTTTCTTATTGGTGGGCATTTGAAGAAGCTATTGAACTGCAGGATGAGCAGCTTATTCGATTGGCAGCATTAGTTAATCATCAGGTCATTCAACCGGAAATGTCCTCTGAAATATCTACAGCTGATCCCGAATCTCATTTTGTTGTGCAATGGTTGGATAAATCTATTGATTCAACACTGCTTGAATTGCCAGAAATACCATTTGATCTGCAGGATGGTTTGCAGACTCACTTTGTGAATGGTGCAAATTGGCGCATGCTAGTGAAATCATTGCAGGACGGATCTCGTGTCGTTGTTGCCCAGCAAACAGAAGTTCGCGATGAAATTGCACGTGCTAGTGCATTAAATACATTAATTCCTCTCGTTATATTGATCCCGCTACTATTAATGTGGGTTGCCTATTTAATTCGAATTGTTTTTTCTCCATTAAAAAAGATGGCAGCACAGCTCAACACCAGCTCAGATACACATCTATTGCCTTTGCCTAACGAAAATCTAGCTTCAGAAGTCGCACCTTTTATTACAGCAATCAATCAGTTGCTAACACGAGTTAATGATTCGATTAGACAACAAAGACAATTTGTTCGTGATGCTGCTCATGAGCTACGTTCGCCTTTAACGGCCATCTCACTTCAAACCGAACGCATGATCGAATCAAACTTGCAGCCAGAGCTGCAAGCCAGATTAATTAATTTACACAAAGCAACAGAACGAACAAGAATTCTTATCGAACAGCTATTAACAATGGCTAGAGTACAAGATAACTTGCTTTCATCAAAAATTGAGATCTCAATAAAAGGATTACTTCGTGAAATATTGGAAGATCTTCTTTCGTTGGCAGAACTAAAAAAAATAGAAATACTAGTTAATGGTGATGACATATCCGTATATAGTCAGCCCATAGATTTACAAATTCTCATCAAAAATTTAATTGAAAATGCAATTCGTTACACTCCAGATGACGGGTTAATTGAAATCGTTTTAATTAGCAATGCCAATGCAACCGAGGTAATAATTAAAGATTCCGGGCCAGGTATTCCTGAAAGTGAAATAGATCGTGTTTTTGATCCATTTTACAGGGTGCCAGGAAGCAATCAGCCCGGTTCAGGCTTGGGTCTTTCGATTGTAAAAACAATCGCTAATAGATTAGGCGTAAAGGTACAGCTTCATTCTACGGAGCATGGATTATCTGCGCATGTAATTTTTACAAAATAAAAGATCCAGATTGTTTATATCAAAACTAAGTGTTGACTAAGTTTTAGCTGCAAGAATGAAGATTGGCAGTCTATTCTTTGCAGGTCTTCAATGTCCACGCTCTCTACAGATTCAATTAATAAAGTTGCTAGTGTCGGCATAATATTTTGGATTATCAAAATGATGTCTACAACGGTAGGTGAAACCGGAGCTGATTTTCTAATTTTCAAATTACATTGGGGGCTTGTCATTACATCTCTAGTAATGTTGCTTCCTTTAGTTGCTGTTTTAGCTTTTCAAATTTATGTGCGTTCTTATCATCATGGACTTTATTGGTCAGCCGTCGTATTGGTCAGTATTGTGGGAACATTGATTACTGATTTGTTAACGGATTATGTAAATGTCCCTCTACCTGTCTCATCATTTTTCTTTAGTGTTGTGTTGCTGTCGATTCTTGTGTTGTGGTTTAAACAAGAAAAGACCCTATCTATTAAAACGATTAACACAAAACGCCGAGAAGGGTTTTATTGGGCTGCCATATTAATAACTTTTGCATTAGGAACCGCTGTTGGGGATTGGGTTTCTGAATATTTGAATTTAGGATATAAAATAGGAATTTTTTTGTTTGGCGGAATGATTGTGTTAGTTGCAATCGCACATTACAAATTACGAATGCAAGCGGTAATAAGTTTTTGGATGGCTTATATTTTAACTCGACCGCTAGGAGCATCCGTTGGCGACTATTTGTCGCATTCGAAACATAAAGGCGGACTTGGATTTGGAACAGTTAACACAAGCTTAATTTTCCTGGTTGTTATTTTTATATTAGTTATACTTTTAATCTATATAGACCAATCCAATTCTAAAGATTCACGGAAATTAAAAAATGAATAAGCTGCCAGAAACCACCATATTCCTTTACTGCTGATGAATTTATTTAATATTTTTAGATAGTTAAATTTTACCGTCTGCTGCAAAAGAGAAATACTGGTATGAATAAATTTTCGAAATATTACGATGTAAGACATTGTAATCAAATAAGTTTTCGTAGAACAATTATGTATCAGGTTGTTTTATGTTTAACATTAACTCAAGCCGCTTTCGCAGACGATACAGGAATTTCATCAGATAAAAGGTTACTGCAAGAACCATCAATTGAAGAGGTTGAAATCATTGTTCGTCCGGTTTTTGATGAGGCGAATCCAAAAGAAGATAATTGGATTTTTAAACTGGTTAATCGACTGCATATTAATACAAAAAAACAGGTTATTATAAAAGACCTGACCTTTAAAACAGGAGATGCAATTGATGTTCATTTGTTAGAAGAGAGTGAGCGTAGATTACGACATCAGCGCTATTTTTCAGACGCTAATATTAGTGTGGTAGATAAGCCAAATCAAAACCCCGATAGCAAATCTAAAAAAAGTACAAGTTGATGTCCATGAAGTGTGGACGTTGGTTCCAAAATTGACTTATTCCACAGCAGGTGGCGCAACCCATTATGGGTACGGATTACATGATTCCAATTTTTTAGGCTTGGGCAAAACTATTAAAATAGAACACACGTCTACGGAAGCACGCACAGGCGATATTATTCAGTACCGTGATTATAATCTGTGCGATAAAAATCAGTTAATTCTGGGTTATGCCGATAATAATGACGGCAAAGAAAGTGAATTTAGCTTCAGTAAACCTTTTAGCTCAATACGCACTGATTGGACGTCAGGAGTTGAGTATCAAGATTTTCTTCGTGAAGACACTTATTACAATGCTGGTGAAGAAGTCTACCGATATCTCCATCAGAATGCCGAACACTCACTCTACTATGGTTTGAGGCTGCCCAATTCATCCGATGATAATGTACATAGATTAATTGTCGGATGGAGTCATGCTAGTGACGAGTTTTCTTCTCTGCCTGAATTTAATTCAGATTTGGATGTTGAGTTACCCTACGATCGAAAATTTGATTCGTTTTGGATTGAATACTCTTCTTTTAAAAACTCCTATATTGAAATGCATAACATACAGCAAATTAATCGTACGGAAGATTTTAATCTTGGCAATCAATGGCGACTAAGAATTGGCGGCGTAACGGCCAATACAAATCAATTGGATAAATCAATTCAGGTTCAGTTGAATTTTTCAAAAGCAATTAAAATTTCAAGCACTCAAATGCTATTGGGAGAGTTGTCGAGTAGCGGATTCTATACGAGTGGGGATACTATAAACGCTATTAATCAAATGGCAGTTAGTTATCACTGGCAAAATTTCTCCAGAGGACAGTTTTATGCTTATGCAAATGTGACTGAGGGAAAAAATCTTTTTGATGATATGCCACTGGAGCTGGGAGGCGATACCGGATTACGTGGTTACCCCGTAAGATTTCAAGCAGGGAATAAACTTGAATTATTGACAATTGAGCAGCGGTACTTTGGCGAAAAAGAGTGGTTTTCATTATTTCACATGGGGGCAGCTATTTTTTATGATCAGGGTCGTGCTTGGGGAGAAAGCCCTGTTGATCAAACTTACAATAAAACTTTACGAGATGTAGGTATTGGGTTACGTATTTCTGGTACCCGTACCGGAGGAAAAGATGACGGCATACACAATGTTGCACATTTGGATTTATCCTATCCTTTGGATGGTAGTGCAGACATCGATAAATATCAAATTTCAGTGAGAATCAAGAAAAGCTTTTAATGTTACTTTGGTTTTAATTATTTCTACATTTATGCGTGATATCGAGATTGCTATTATAGACTTTAGTTTGTATGTTCAGTAAACCCAGTAATGTATGGAATAAATTATCGTGAGAATAATGTTGATCGCTTATGCGCATTAGACATTGACGATTTATATCATTGGTAATCTCATATTCTGGTGAAAACCACATAAAAAATGGTACTGTTTTTTGTTCTTTCGGTGCGATTGAATAGGGCATCCCATGTAAAAATATATGGTGTTCCCCCAAGGATTCTCCATGATCCGAGAGATAGATCATTGCCGTGTTATATGTGTCGCTTTTCGTCTTCAACCACTCAATGGTTTTGTTGAGGAAATAATCTGTGTATCGAATGGTATTATCATAAGCATTAATTACCTCCTGCGTTGAGCAATTTTGCAGTAGGTTGGTTTTACATGCCGGTAAATAGTGGTTCATATTTTCCGGGTAGCGATTGAAATAATCCGGACCATGGCTACCTTTTTGATGCAAAACTATCAACATGTCGCCAGCGGATAAGCTGTGGTCAAGGTTGTGTAAAAGTATTTCGTCGAAACATTCTCGATCGTTGCAAAATTCAGGGACAGAAAAATGTTGAACGTTTTCGTAAGTCACACGATCGCAAACTCCTTTACAGCTTGAATTATTGTCACGCCAGAGAACATTAAATCCTGCATGAGATATGACATCAAGTAACCCTTCTTGTGATTTCGCTTTTCTACCTGAATAGTGATTTTGTCCCAATGAAGAAAACATGCAAGGTACTGACACCGCTGTTTCAGTGCCGCAGGAGTTTACATCAGGAAAATTGACGATGTTTTGGTTTGATAGTAAAGGCGTAGTGTTCCGTTGATATCCATTAAATCCGAAATGATCAGCGCGCGCTGTTTCACCGACAACCAAAATAAATAGAACAGGTTTTGTTTGATTTTTCCCAGTGGCATTTTTTACAGCATCATTTTCAATGGGTTTTACTTCTGTCACTTGATTGCTGTCCAACAAGTAAGAAATACCAGCGTATATAAAATTAAGTGGATTCGCCATTTGGCGAATATCTTTATGCTTCCT
Organism: Cellvibrio sp.; assembly: GCA_016712405.1. Lineage (GTDB taxonomy): Bacteria > Pseudomonadota > Gammaproteobacteria > Pseudomonadales > Cellvibrionaceae > Cellvibrio. Next base: position 686,176 of record JADJRD010000003.1, read on the forward strand.
AAAAAAGGATGCGTAATCCATGGACATGCTCAAAATCAATCCTATTGATAAGATGAAAGCAATACTGATACATTTTATTTTTATCCAGATTTCTTTTGCAGGACTGGTATAGGTGATTTTAATCTTCAGTAACATCAGGGAAGGAACTATACCCATTAGCAATATATGTATCAGCATATATGCATTAACAAGACTAGTAATTTCTGAGACGTCGGTTTCAAATAAATTTTGTATCATTAATCGATGAATAACGATTCCATATTCATTCATGAAATAATTTGTACAGGCGGCGCCTATCAATATCACTACTAAAAATGGTTTGAATATATATGGGAAAGAACAAAGTGATATTACAATAAAGGTTAGCAGCAACAGCAATACTGCAATATTAATAAAAAAAATAACCGACCTTACACCAATCGGATCAATTACTGCTTCAAAAGCTGCGTTAAAAAATGAAACGTTGTAAAAAATAGCAAGAATTAAAGAGACAAACAGCGAGAGTCTCATGGATCCAAGCTCAATATTTATTTTTTCAAGGAGCCTATGTAGCTGACGATTCATACGCAGGCCTTGGAATTGAGAGGATTTAAGATAAATTGCTTGAAAAAAAGCAGAAATAATATGCAACAAAATAGCCAGCAAATACCCAGAGACCAGATGTCATGAGATAGGAAATGAGCGCCGCGTAATTGCTGTGTAACTCCGAAAATAGTTCCAGCTATCAGCGAAATAGATAAACCAATCCATCGCAACCTGGATTGGTGATACAGACCTGCAAAATAGAGAGCGAGCCAGGCATATCCGGCACTGGCATGTCCTGAAGGAAAACAGCCTTTCCCTGTTCTTTGGAAAATTTGTTCGAAAACAGTCTGATATAAAATATTTCCACCATATCGTTCAAATTCCCATGGGCATGACACTGCCAATGCGGACTTGAGGATACTGATCAACAAGCTACTACCAATAGCTGCCACAACTAAATAAGTTAATGTGCGCCTATAAGGGAATAACGATCGCTTAAAACAGGATAGCAATAATAAAGACAGCAAAACTAATGCAGTGACTATAGAAAGAATTCTGCCTCCTCTGTGAAGAAAGTATTCTGTAATCCATAGCTCTTTCCACGACCAATTATTTTCTTGAATATTGTAAATATAATCAGTAACTATTCGGTCTATATCACCTATCGTCAGTAGGATTGATAGCAACACCAATAAAAAAATAGGGATGAAAAAGTGATATAGAAGAAACTTCGATCGTTGCATGTATGTTTTAAAACCAACCTGATACTGGTGCTAGTCAGGTTTAGTCTAATGGTCGCAACTTAAATGAAACTTAGGGCGTGGCAATAAAAACCACAGATTTTAATTACCCCTGGATTATTTTGATGAGCTTACTGCCAGCTGATCTCCTTTTCTATAAAGGTTGAGTTATGCATATCACTGATGAATCCAACTATTAAAAATAGCAAAAAGATTATAGAAAAATTATGAATTGACTTTTAAATCTCCGTTTGCTCCGCCATTTCAAGCGCATCATCGACCTCGATACCCAAATAGCGAACCGTACTCTCCAGTTTTGTGTGCCCAAGAAGCAATTGAACAGCACGAAGATTTTTCGTGCGCTTATAAATCAACGTTGCTTTGGTGCGTCGTAAAGAATGGGTTCCATATTCTTCTGGTAATAATCCGATCAGTGCGAACCACGACTTTACAACTCTTGCATATTGTCTTGTCGTAATATGGTCTTCGGATTTTGTACGACTGGGAAACAAATAATGCTGACTAGTAAAATGATTTCTTTCGATCCAGCTCGAAAGCGATTTTCGTGTTTGTGTGGTTAACTCAAACTGCACAGGTCGATTAGTCTTTTGCTGGATCACCATTGCCCTATTGAGAATATGATTTCCATGAGATATATCAGCAACTTTCAGTTTTACTAAATCACAACTTCGCAGTTTGCTATCAATTGCCAAGTTAAACATCGCAAGTTCACGATACTTTTTTGCAATTTCCAGCCTTATCCGAATCGACCAAACCTCTTGCAGTTTTAGAGGAGGTTTTTGGCCAATGAGTTTGCCCTTATTCCAAGGAGTAATACCTGAGATTGAAGTGGTAGACATATGCAACCCTCAGTGACCTGTGGGAGCTATAAGCTTGATCGGGTTTGATGGGATTTCCTAGATAAATGCGACTACACCATGTTGATGGTGACGACAAAATTTCTTACAAAAAGCGTTTCAGGGCGAGCACAAACCAAATATGTTTTAATGTCCGCTCTTGGCCGAAAGAAGAAACTACCTTTGAATCGATTCGATTAAAGGGATTACGTTTATGCAATCCCTTTTTTGCATAAAAACTTTATTGCAGCTTAGAAGGATTAATATCACTCACCAAATAATGCCCAGTGTGATATTTGAATTGCGTGTCTGGTCTTCCATAACTTTGATCGAGCATCGCGTAGGTTCGATCATATTTATCTAATCCAACACCCGCTATTACAATGTAATCTGCATAGGGTTTTCCTAATGCATAACATTGCGCCACTGGCGCATCTCCACACCTAGTCGCAGTATAGCCAAACTGATCGTAACGCTGAAACCCCGCAGATGTAATATTGATATAGGTATAACCTAGTCGATCAATAAAAGACTTCGTATGCAATGGAGTTGCATTTTTACCTGTTTGAAACCAACGATTTTCATTCAAACGTAAACCAGCATTGAGATAAAGATTTTTGACTTCGTCTAGACTCGCGTAACGAAATCCATATAACTCATCATTGTAATCCACTAGACGTTGCACTATTTTTCCGTAGGTATTGTTGAGATTCGGCTCATCCGTTGACCCAAGCGAGGTGTAATTCAAATTTAACCAATAGAGTCCGGAGTTAGTATCCAGTGTTACCAATCCATCACCTGGAGTTTTCCAATCAATCTTTTTCAAATCTGCAAAACACAAATGGCTCAATAAAAATGAACAAACAATTAACAATATTTTCATAAAAATTTCCTTTGATTAAAAATACTAAACACACATTTCGTCAAACGGGTTCATGCGATGACAAGTGAGTTATGACTGGACAACCAGTACTGTTCAATCCCAACTAGACTTATCCACAGGAGATAAACTTTCGCGCAGCCAGGGCAGACAATTCGTGCTGCTGTAGGCTATTGCATAATAAAAGATGTGTGTTTTACTCAACATTGAAACACGCAAGATTGACATATAAACAATCCCGCTTAGGACAAAAAATGGGGCGATGAATCATGATGAAGTTATCAGTGAAGCACCTTTCAACTGAACGAGACCGCTACCTATTTGCCTGGAGTGTTTCGGAAAAGAAACATGGTATTATTTATCATCCAGCCAATGTGACTTCATTGTTTGCTGAACTTCGCTGCATACAACATTTGACACAAAACCTACAATGTTTTTCACGCAAATTTCTACCTGGGCCAGGTTACCAGTTTTATACCTCCACTCAATTAAATGAGGTGATGACTAAGTTCAAAGGAGATCCTGAACAATTTCCAGATTCGTTAAATCGCTTACGCTATTTTGCCTATTTCGCTCGCATCTGCTCTTGGATGCCAGAGCTACCGATTCACAAGGAAGGGATTACAGTTCCATCTGCCGACTACCTTACGGATCCTCATTCGACCTTTATTACAATTGATTCGGATTACCTGTTAACACCCTATAGCGCCACCACAGTCATTGGCCAAGTCAACATTACCATTCACGCAGTTGATCAATTTATTAACCGGGAGACTTTTTCAGACAAAGCAACAACAGTCACGCCTTTACAACAAGTTATCCAGCGAATTGAGAATCCAAACCTAAAAATTGAAGTGCTACCCGACCATGTTCTGCGACATAAGACCTTTGCTTATCCGGATCACGAATTGCCGGTCGTGTTGGGTCATGAAAAATCCGATGTCCATTTCGTCACACTGGTGAATCAAAAAAATAAAAAACGCTATCTCACAACCATCTATATGCGTCATCCGCTTTACACGGAATCGATTTTTGTAAGGCCCGCAAATGCCTTACCCGCAGAATCAATCAACCTGGCACCCTGTACCTTTATGGTCAAGTAATGAGGTTGTTGCCTTTTATCATCGTTACTGGAAAATCAAAGATAAAATCCTTCCTGCGTTGTGTACTTGCGGTAAGCATTAATCTTCTGAACCATAAATATCAACAGCAATCTTGGTAATTCTCCATGTCTACAACTGAACACTATGAGATCCGCCAGCTGGTTAAAACAGTTAACAAGTCCTGCTTGAAATTGTGGTATCTGGAGAATCCCGTTCATTTGTGGAACAGCAATACTGTAATCTTGTTGCTGCCCATCCAGACCAATACTTTGAATTCGTACATGTAACTCGTACTGAAACATGCCTTGAGTTCTATCCACAAACACCACCCCTCAACCCTTAATACTCTCCATATCTTGTGACACATCCTTTACCCTGAAATCCAATGATCAACCACTGTAAGCCTACGACATAAAGCCAACCCTTTCCCATTAATCGTCAATTAAACAATTTCAATAATGGTTGCTTTTGGAGGGCTTGCGTTATTTACTAATGGTGATAGGGTAATATCTAAACAACAGAGGTAATTTATATGTTTATTAGTATTCTAGCGATCGTTACTATCTATGCGCTCTATCGCATCATCAAGCGATACGGCCCAAGACGTTTCGCCTTGGCATGTTTTGCTGTCTGGCTTGCCATTACCTTTGGATCGCTTGCATTACATGATGCAGGGGTGTCTGGTGCGCGAGCAGTTTTGCTATTTAACCTTTGTGCCTTTTTACCAATGGCCTTTGTTTTCTTCGTGATAGCAATCATTCACAAATCATATGGGGTATTCACCGAAGCATCTGGGCCTTGTCATGACTTTGATGACGACGATGACGATCACAAATACGATGATATGTTTTCTAGAAAAAATAATATTTATCGTAAATATGGTAATGGCTTTCAAGATCATGCTGGCAATAATATACAGGATAGGGATTATATCTGGTGATAGCGTAATATCTAACCATCAGAAAAAAGAATACCTATGACAAATCGAACAGAAAGACCAATCTCCGAAGTCCAGCCACCCATGCCACGTGTATTGAAAGATGGATCTTTATTGCTAAGTGTAATGGGTTGGCTGGGATTGGCCACTGTCGTCGCATTTCTTATTTCAACCCTTATTTCAAGCCTCCCTCCCACCTGAAAAGTTACCGCCTTATCTACTACAAGATGAGGATTCATGAAAAAACTGTTAATCCTGTTTGGAGTACACCGAGAGACCGGTGAATATACAGATCCTGAAGATGCGTCTAATGGACGCAAGTGCAACTGTTTATGTCCTGGGTGTCATGCACCGCTAAAGGCAATCCATCCTTCCTCTAAAAGAGCGCACTTTGCGCATGATTCCCGTCACCCTGAATTTGTACCTGATCGAGAATGCCCACTGTCATCGGTAGTGGCGCTGGTCATGATGATTCGCCATGTAGCGGGTTTGTGTGTTGGTCGTGATTTTGAATTGAATCCTTATGAAGTGTATGTTCCCTTTCCGTGTTGTGCAGCCTCCTTCGAGCATGCGATCGTATCGGAAGTTAGTCATGTTTCTGTTGGTGAGGTTACCTTGGATGCCTCCCTTGGAGAAACTACCTACGACATACGATTCAAAATTGGAACCCGGTATTTGTACCTTGATTTGTATCATTCCCACAAACCTGCCAAAACGATTTATCCGGAATTGCATTTTGCTGAGAAGTCTGGGGTGGTAGGAATCAACTGTGATTATTTTTATCTGTGGATGGATGAGCATGACGATGCAAAACAAAAAGTATTCTGGGATGGTGGTGTCTGCATTATTGTGAAGAAGCGGTAAGGAGTGGCGTTATCACCCAAAGCAGGATTCAGTGATGAGTCAGACGATGTCTGCCCATAGATGCCATAAGCCGGCTGGACAAAGTTACAACCAATCAAAAAATCAATTAGCGCCTTATCTACTACAAGATGAGGATTCATGAAAAAACTGTCAATTCATTTACTGCGCTATTCATACATTTACTGCGCTAATTTTCCTATGAAAACACAAAAAAGAACAGTTAGCTGCTAAGACCAACTCAATCCATCGTCAAAAGACGATTAATACACCAAAACACTCGAGTTATGAGGCATTGAAAACGTAAATAGAATTGATTTACCTGAAAAGCCGAACTCCAAAATAAGGTGTGAGGTACCTAAACGGTAAACCGATAGCGAAGTGTGAGGCACAAAATCAGTAAACTGATAGTAAAGTGTGAGGTACTTAGGCGGTAAATCATATTCAAACAAAAAAATATTGGAAGACACCAGATTATTTTTTATCGCGATATAAAAAGAGACGCTTTTAGTTGGGCGACAAAAGTCTCATAAAAATCATTAAGTTGGAGCGCGTTAAGGAATTAAATTTCGTGTCAAATCGTGTCAATTTCTGATTACTAAAAAATTAGAACGAAATTGATAATATTTTTTCACAAAAGATATTGACAATGTAGTTTTTTGAGATAAATTAAGAGTCGTAACGAAGGCTAGCTGTGCCTCAAGTCAGCATTGATTAATTGGCCATGCCAATTCAAACAATAGTTTAAATACTATTTCAATAATCGAAATGTGAAATTTCGAATTCAAAAATATGTGAATTATTTTTGAATCATCAATTAGCACAATCCTGCTTTTTAAATTCGAAATCCGAACCGTTCGGTTTTCGCTTACGATTTAATATTTTAAATCTTAACGATGCCCTTGCGGCATTTCTATTGCAATTTTTTAGCGCAGCAATTTAATTTGAGCTGCACCTGCACTCAGGCTCTAAAACTAAACTTTCGCCGCAGACACGCTAGAAAGTAATAGACCACATAATCGATCAACTATCGATCGCCAATTCAAATATGCCGAGACGTATTCGAAAAAAGCACTAGCTTTTAGGTTTTAGTGCGCTTTTCGAATGCGTTTCTGCATTCATTCAACATTTTTTAACTCTTTTTACTAATTGGAGATTTATTATGAATTTTAAATTTTTGACGATCAGCGAAGTGTGTGAGACTCTAAGATGGGGCGACACCACATATTACACTCGTCGAGCAGCCGGTCTTTTTCCGATGCCAATTAACCTGTGTGGATCAAAAAAAGGGAATCTTTATCTGCATCATGAAATTGAATTTTATATCAAGCGTGCAATGCTGATTTCGGATGATAAGGAGTTCAAAAGGCTTGCTCAAGAAATTGAGCAAAGTCGCGTTGAATTGGCTGCTTAATTTGGATTAATGACACCCAAGTTATCCGCTGCCAAAATCGGCGGCGGATTACTTTTTTTGAATAGCAAAACCTATTCACCTCCAAAGATTGATGTACCCACCTGAAAAAGATTTCTTTCAATTCATCTTCAACACAGTTAAAAAAGCCGCCGGAATGCGAGTTCACGAATACCTTTAATAGACCCTGCCAAGCGTGAATTCTCACCAAGCCTACCTACTAAACCCCAAATCCAGTACTATCCCAAATAAATCTAATAATGGAGTTTGGGAATGCGATTGGTGAGCTGGGTTGGGGCGAATGACTTAAAGGCTACGGACGGCGTTCAGCTAGGTCCTGTTGCCTCCACCCTTAAGTCTCAAAGCTTTGAGTCGGTTACCCTTCTTTATTCTTACCCTGCAAACCAGGTCGCGTCCTATGTCAAATGGCTGGAATCCCAGACAGCAGCAACCGTTAACGCTTTCCATGTTGAACTCACATCTCCAGTCAATTTTGGAGAGATCTACGAGGCGGCGGTCGATCATCTTTCTCGCTTACATTCTACTCAGCAAGACCTCTCCATTTTATTGAGCCCCGGAACTCCCGCAATGTCATTACCCTGAATGCGCAGGAAATTGATCTGGTGAATCAACGATTTATCAACACAAGCCTCAAAAACCGGGTCTTTGACCAATTCAAAAAAACTTGCTTGCGGCACTCGTGGCAACAACTCTTCTTTATAAATAGCCTTAGTGAGTTCTTCGGCGAAGCTGCGTAGGCGTGTAAGTGCGCTGCCCGGATCAATGTGCAGCACCGCTTCGGCTAAACCGCCCAAATTCGCCAGCACGTCATTCGTAGGGCGCAAAAATTCGAAATTTGTTGATTGCATAAATAATATTCTGTCCATAACGACCTTATTGCCAAGGCCGTGCCAAGTTTATTCAATCTGATATTTTTCTATCCAGTTATTCAAAGTTTGGTAGTTCTTCAACCCTAATAATTCTGCTGCACGCGCTCGGCTTGGTAAAAACCAAAAAAACCGAGCTGTTATTTGTAGCGCATATTCTGCGTGCCTTAAAACTCGGTGGTCAGCTGCTGTTATCGTACCAGACGGTGTTTTATTCGGTTCATCCAACGCCCACCAGCAATTGCGTGAAGAACTTATCGAGCGCAATCAGTTAGAAGCCATCATCAGCTTGCCCTCGGGCGTATTCAAACCCTACGCCGGTGTCAGCACCGCGATTATGATTTTCACCAAAGGCGGCGAAACCGATCAAGTCTGGTTTTATGATTTAGCGGCAGACGGCTACTCGCTAGACGACAAACGCACACCCATTCAAGACAACGACCTGCCCGATTTAATCGCGCAATACGAAAAGTTATTAATGAAATTGCTCAACGAAAGTGCAAAATTATTGTACGTTACCATGACTCGAGCAAAGGACTACTCCTCACGGCGTTGAACGAACGCCAATTTGTGAATCGTCTTTCTGGCACTTAACTTATTATTTCGGGTGCTGTATTTTTTGATTCATTCAAAATCCAATTCAGTTTATATTCGAGCTTTTCTTCAAAACAGAGTTTTTTTGGTATTTGCTTAACATCCGTGGTCATAATTTTTTCTACCGCCATCAAAATCTGCAGAGAGAATACAAGGGATGACTGACAACATAAACTTCGACTCAGGCCTACAATCTTTGAAGACCAAGTTAAGTCATCAGGTAACCGAGTATTCCTAAACTCTTCATTCGTAACTTGAAGAAAAGTTAAAATCCCACGATTGACAATCGCGTAATCTTCAGGGTAAAGAAATGCCAAAACGGCTACAGCTGAACGCTCACCTACAAATGGCAGTTGATTTAATGTACCAATTCGCGAGTCGGGATCACCTTGAACAACAGACTTCAGAGTTGAAACGATTTTATGATCACTCACCCTGCGGCTTATTTCCTCTGAATTATTTGTTCCCGCGCAAACTACGTCGATAATATTCAGAAAATTAAACCTCACTAAATCAGTTTCTTCCGTTGAAATCGTACGACCATCGGAAATAATTTCTGTCATCAATACGCTTTTTTCCTGCAGCCGAGAATACCAATTAATAGACTCTTCGCAAAATTCGGCTCTCAACAGATTGAATATTTCAGTTAATTTTGTCATTGACTAAACCCTTTTTAGTTTTACGATTGATTTTTCTATGGAAACTGCCACGACCCATTAAGAAAAGGGCCGACGTCATCGAATCTATCCATAAAAATTAATATTTCTCGCAAATAACGATAATATCGATAACGAGTACCAGACGAACGATCTTTAAGGTGAGCTTCGAGAAACCATCTCAGATGTTTAGCCTTCCAATTGCTTGGATTCACTCCCCATCGCTTTCGAATGGCTTCAGCAGAATTCACAATATGCTTTTCTTTTTCGTAGATGTTTTTCCGCGATCCTCGAAACGTTTTTCTTGAAAGAGATCTAGCCTCGCGCTCAACTTCTACGTGAAATCTAACGTTCATATTGTCTTCTCCTCGGTTTTCTGCCTATATACGAACTTACGATTTCTATTCGTGTATGCCCTAGCTCGGATGAAATAATTTTTCTTGCTGATTCATCTAACTCTACACATGGAATATCGTCTTCATTTTTTCGATTGCAAGGAGGCGAGCAGCCAGTAATTTCCTGATACCGCTCACAAGCATAGTAGGCTCTCAGGTCATGCAAACGTTCTATTCCAAATCGTTGGAGCAGCGGCAAACATTTGTTTGAAATCAGTTGGTAGAACTTTTTCAGATTCATACCCTCTGGTATCAAACACTTCCTATTTTTTAAAATCTTCTGCAAGGTTTCCAATATTAAAATCTGATTTTTGTGACAAGGAATCAATCTTGCAACTACACGCCCTCGGCCACCTTTAGTTCCTGCAAAAATGTCAATGACGCCTTTTGTTTTGGCTTCTTTCGCAGCCGCACAGATATCCAAAAGTGATGCTTCACGTCGACGCAATCCGAAATTTGCCGCAAGCAACACTACTCCCGACAAAACTTCTAATCCTTGCAAGTTAAGATTAAGAACAACTGATTCAATTTTGTTGACAGAAAATAGAATAGGCTCATTTCGAACGGAACACCTAGATTTCCCGATTATTTTTTTGGGGCTAATCGATATCCAGTTTTTAACTAATATTTTCATAACTGTATTAACTGAAGATAAATAGTTCTGTGCCGTCGCTACAGAGCGGTTAGATAGCCGGTCCTTTGCGTAGCGTCGAAATACGTCATCATTCACTTCAAACGTTTTGCAAATATTGTTGTCACTGCAAAAATTACAAAAAAGACCCCAGCGCATTTTTGTCGTCACACACCATCCATAGCGACCGCCCCTGTTTGCGGCCGTCCGTTCAATCGCCAAAAATCCCAGCTCCCGCAGTTCCAGTTCCTCGCGGGTGCTTTCTTCTTTTACTAACTTATATTTCATTTAAATGGCCTCATGTGCTGAAAAATGGTAAAAATAATTTAAGAAATTAAATGTAAAAATTTCGTTTCTTAAATTACTCTTCGAAAGGGAGTTAAAGAATTAGTAAAGTCGTTGGCTAGGGGTTTGGTTTTTATGCCCATTCGTGACTGAATTCTAAATTTACCAATGTTTTGACAAATAGCGGGTAAAAGATTGTCAAATGGTATAGTCGAAGAAAATAGATTCCTCTGGTGGGCGTCTATGATAAAAGATTTTAAATCAGCTCGGATTGAGAAAATGTTTATCTTCGAATTGACTAAGTGTCGACCTTAAGACGAAAACGAGTGGACTCGTTTTGGTGACTCGATAATCTAAAATTATCGATAGTGAATGCTTTTTTCGCCATTTTTAAGAGTGGCTCACCGAGCTAGTGCCTCTTTCATAATTAAAATAATTATATTACGGAAAAAAGTCAACAACTAAATTAATAAAGTTTTTTCGTGTATTTATTTGTTGTACACATGGAAATCAAACCCGTAAACAAAACTCAGTTCACATGCAAACATGTGCGTAAAACTCTGCTATGTACAGAGCTTGTACGGATCTGAAAAGTGTAATCATTATGTATCCAGTCACCTCAAGAGGGCTAAATATGTAACGTAGCGATCTACAACCAACTCTGCTTATGCAATTTATTTGAGAAAATTAACACAAAAGTAAAATCGAAATTGGAGAAATGCGATGAAAAACTACCGACAGTTTCTGCGTCAGACACTACCAAAAACATATCTGCTAAATCAATTTTTAATACAATTGTGGGAAGACCATGGGGCGGTTAGTTTTCGCGAAGATAATCTTCACGAGTGGACTTCAAGCCAACTCGCGGGGTATTTGAGTGAGTGGTCATGTCCGCGAACTGAAAGTTTGCGAGAATACATAACTGCGGGTCTACTCGTACTCGACACCATCGCCATAAAAGTTGAAGCTCTACAACATGATCTTCATGAATCTTGCGATTCTAATGAATTCACTTCGGCTTCTATTTCGTTAAAGAAAATGTGGCTACGGGCGTTTGGTATTGCGTGCAGCAAGGTCGAGAGGGAAGATATCGCTATTTTGCTTGCCGAGGACTGGCTACAAATTCGAGGAGTGGATTTACGAAGTAATTCATAGAGGCAAAGGCCAAAAAGGGGGGAGACTCTCCAAATTAATCACTCACTGCGTTTTATCACTAACGACAAAGCTATAGGATTCGCCTTTCTCAAGAACTAAAGGAAATCCAATTTTTTTACCGTCCTCGCCGTATGTATTATTGTTAGGCGCTAAATATAAAAAATAATTTTTTGGCATTTTTTTACTGATTTTACTCAGAAGTTTATGCGTGTTGAACTTTGAGGCAAATACCTCTTTTTCCTCTCGGGTTAGCTTCACACCTTGTTTCCAATATCCCAGCGAGATTTCTGCTCGAGATATTTCCTGTGGCGATTGATACCAATAGTTTTTATTATTTAGTCCTAAAATAACGGGACCAGATCTAGGTTTGTCCTTTAATTCAGGCAAACTGATGTACAAATTACATGCTCCGAAGGTTGCTTGATCCACAGCAGTTTTATACACATATTTATCGCACTCCTTTTGGTTACCTGTAAAATTTATCGTTAAATTGTAGTAACTACCAACCAAAAAAGCTTTGCTTTCGCTAATCGAGGTTTTAACAACCTGATAGCCTAATTCACTCAAAGCTGAGGAAATTGGATCTTTCAAAGATTCAAGCACGCGCTTCCTTAACTCCAACTCGGACTCACCATCTCGATATTCCTCCCAATAGAAAAAACTATCTCGGAATGGCGGCTTTTCTGGCTCGAATAACGCCACTACTAACCCCGCTGCATTTGCAAAACCTGGATTTACCCCTCCAATTTTCGCTAGGCTGTTGTCACTGTAGAGTCCTACTAAGCGACCAGTCCCAGAGTCAAAAACACTTCCTACTTTAGAAGAGGGAACTACTGTATCTTTCATAATGCCTTCCATACCACTCGCTCTCCATACGTTTAAAGCATAGCTCGCTTGGCTGTCATATCCCCTTTCGACGGGTGCAGCACATCCAAACAATCCGAACAGAATAAGAACTACAAAAAATTTTATCGACTTCATTCAATAACTCCCATGTTTTAATTAACAGTTTATTTACTCATAGAAAAAAATATGCAAGTCTTCAATATTCATCACCAAAAAATTGACCAAGAAGACTGAAGCTCTGCAAATACTCAATCAACACATATAGCCTATTTACAATTCCAATTCTAATAGACTCGCTTATCGGAAGGAACCACATTCCAAGTGCAGTATTAGAATATTCTGTGGATAACTTTCTGTAGTAGCTCCCGGAATAGCGAATATGGATTAGCACCATTAAGTTGAGCTAGATCAACTCTCACTTGGAAGGGAAATAACCTCCGTTTTTCAGTTAATAAGAGCAAGTAATAAAATCTGACCACCACTGCATCATTTCGCGACGTTGATCCAGATAATGCGCTCTATTATAAATTGCGCGAATTTGATTGCTATCTGTATGAGCAAGTGCCGCTTCAATCCAGTCACGATTAAATTCTTGTTCATTTAAAATTGTGCTTGCGAGAGAGCGTAAACCATGTGCAACCAATTGGCCTTCATAACCCATGCGTTTAATCGCCATGTTTGCTGTCTGAGAATTCAAATGCATTTTTTTGTCACGAATGGCTGGAAAAACATAAGAGCTGTTTACCTCAAAACTTTTCAAATAAGTTAACAATTCAATCATTTGACGACTCAAAGGAATGACATGGTCGCGTTTCATTTTCATTTTTTCTTCAGGAATGGTCCAAATCTGTTTTTCAAAATCGATTTCTTTCCATTCAGCTCTCGCCGCTTCATTAGGACGAGCCATGGTGTGTAACTGAAATTCAATCAGGCAGCGAGTTAACGAGTAAATATTGGCTCGTTTCAATCGTTGTAAGAACTCTGGTAATTGCTGACGAGTAATTGATGGGAACGATTGGGTATCTGGTAGTGGAAAGGCGCTTTTGATTCCTGCAAGTTTGTTGTGTTCAATTAATCCAGTATTCACTGCGAAGACCATAATTTCGTTAAGCCTCTGACAAATTCTTTTTACGGTCTCCAGAGATCCTGACTGATGCAGAGGCCGAAGCACATGAATAGTTTCTGGAGCTGTTATTTCACTAATGGATACTTGTCCCATGACTGGGAAAACATGGTTTTCCAAAGATCGCCATATGTCATCAGCATAATTTTTTGTGATTCTGCTTTTTTTGATCTGTAACCATTCCAATGCCACCTTTTCAAGGACAGCAGACTTACTGACCAGTTTCTGGTGTCGCGCTTTTTCTCTTTCAGCAATGGGATCAATTCCTTTTGTGACTATGTTTCTGTAGTTGAGAGCAATTTCCCTGGCCTCGGCCAAGCTGATAACCGGAAATTCTCCGACAGAAATAGTCATGCGCTTAGCCGAATCCGGATGACTATATTTGAACGAGAAGTTTTTGGTTCCCGAAGGTCGCACAATTAAGTAGAGCCCGTCCCCATCGGATATAAGAAATTCTTTTTCTCTAGGTTTTGCATTTTTAATTTCGGTTGCAGTTAGTAAGTTTTTCATAGTGCCTCTCTGAGCTTTTCAACTAATAATTAACGGTTGAAAAATGAATTTCAAATCGCGATGGAAAACGAAGGAATCTGAAGGAATACGGACTAATGCAAAACGGAAAACCACGAATGCCACGGGGTAGCAATTCGCAGAAAGCACTGGAAACACAGGTGTTGAGCCGGATTTTGTTAACGCGAGTTTTGGGGGAGTGTCCCGCGGGACAAATACGTGAACAAAAGTTCGCGAATGCATCCGGTTTGAAACGAAGGCATTCGGACTAATTTGGACGTTAAGTGTATGAAACTGAAGGGATTTATCGGGTGCAATCGGACTCATCCGAAGGCACCCGAAACAGCATTTGGTGGAGCCGGGGGAATCTGATATGTATTTTGTATCCCTTGATTTACCTTGTTTTTTCTAACTATTATTTTTGTGGTGTTACAAATAGTGTTACTAAAATTATAAGTGCCTAGTTTTTATATATTATGATAGATAAGCGTTTTCCTAAGGTAAATCAATGAGTTATAAAACTTCCTGCCCTTTTTATGGTTGGTGGATTTTGATTCTCTAGCGGTGTCTGAAAATACCCTTTTTTAGCAAGTTTTCCCAATCCATGAAGGCCGCTAATGTGGTTTCGTTGAAGCATGCGAAACAAGCGCCGTGTTGTCCATTTATTGCCTCGACTGGTTTTATATTCTTCTGAGTTTAAAATTTGGACTGTCGCTCTGTAGCTAATCAAAACCAATGATTTTGTTGCGCTATGAGAGATAACCGTTCAAGAGTTTTCAGGTTGGCAAGGCGCTGTTCTTGTCGAGTCATTTACTCTTACCTTTTTGCTTAATTCTGCTTGTTGAAAAGTCCTTTGTTTGGCGTGGTCGATACCCTTTCCCGCGCCCTTTGGCTAAGTAGCTTATTCGCAATATAGCTCTTTGTAATTGGTTATGATTGCCTCTTTCTATGTTGTAGTAGCAGTTTTTGGGTTTGTAGCAAAAACCATCCATGTGTTCCCATACTTCGCTTGCGAGTTTTAACACATGATGCGGGTGCTGTACTTTGTTGCCGTCTAAAATCAAAACATAGTGGTAGTGTTGTTTCTTTGCTTTTTCTAATTCTCTAACCCAAATAAAACCAATTCGCGTGAGTTGGTATTTTGTTGTGAGTTTCCCGTGTAGGCGGCGATTAAAATCAGAAATGTGTTTATTGTTTGGTATGTATTCTGGTTGGTGTAAATCAAATCGAATTAAGTGAATTTTATTGTGGTGGTCTAGCATAGCATCCACTTGGCTGATAATGCGTTTTGCCATGTGTGTAAAAAGCCCACTCTTTCTGGCATTTACCCACCATGTGCTCCCGTGAACAGTGATTGCTTTAGCATGGCTAACATAACGCATAAGAGGTACAGGCTAGAGCGAATAGCACAATAGATATTATTAATTTACCTAGTGAATTAAAAGGCAGATCTTTGTAGGTAAGTGATTGATATTTAATGGTGTTTTTATCGTGTTTTTCGGCAAAACCGGCCTCAAAAACCTGCAAATCATGTGCGATAACGTCCGAGATGTAAGCTAAGCCTTTGACTGACAAACAAATTGAGTGATTTATTGAGGGCATGATGTAATACTTTTAAATGCTGGCAGTTTGGTCTGCAAACTTTCACTGCCAGCGGTTTTGTTTAAGGCCGCTTTGGTTTATGCCATTGCGGCTTTTTCGTTTCTGTATTGCTCTTGCTGCTCTTTGGTCATGTAAATAACATCGACCGGATAGGGCGGTATGTCGCCAATAAAAGGGCAGTACACGCGCTCATAACACAAGGTGAAATTTACTCCACGCTTTACTAATACTGAGGCAAGCGAGTGTAGGTTGTGAATGCCAATAAATCGGCAAATCCGTGTGTTTAATACAAAACCTTCACTAATTAAACGCAAGATATAAAGCAACTGAGTCTCATAAGTTTTGGGTGTTGGTAGGTTTAGTTCGGCGCATTTGTCGGCGTGAATCATTATTGTGTTGCTCCTTCGTTTTTACGCTGAGCAACAAGTGAAGCAACAAGGGCTTTTATCTGCTCTTTACTTTTTCCTGAAATCATAGCGGCGAGAACAGCATCGGTTTCATGTGCCAAAAAACCAATTGCTCTCTCACCTAATGAAATCGGGGGAACAAATAAGTTTTCTTTGATGCGAACATGGAGTGTTGAACGTGACCAGCCAGTTGTTGCTAGCACTTCGGGCTTTCTTAAAACTTTTAGATTCATGCGATAAACCTCTTAAAAAATAATCATGTTTAAATCCAATAAAGCATCATTGGATTTGGAGAGATTAGGTTTATCGATTTTTTAATGTCAGGACAAAAACGGCTATATTTGGTCTAGGTTTGTCTGCTGGAGGTCAATGTCAGTCAATGTGTACATATCTATTATCCCAGTTTTGAATTTTTACTCGTTGAATTTCTTTCCTCGCAGCTTCAGTATTTTTGTTTAACAAAATAGAGACCAAGCCAACAAACTTATGGTCATCATTGTCTTTTATGTCCGAGTGAGTGAGCCTTTGTCGCTCCCAAAAGTCGCATAGTTTTTGGTAAAAGATGGTGTTTGAATTCCGATTCTTTTTCATGTCATCAGCGAGCATGTTTGATTTATAGCTGAGGGTTTTGAAGATATGTTCCATATGTAAAAAATGCCATTCCATGCCAAAGTCCGTATTACCCGTAAGCTTTTCTTTGGTTGCCTTAATTTCTGAAAATATCTCAAAGCTAAATGCGTCATTTAAGTTGTATTGATTAGTGGGGGTAAGTTGCTTGATTCCCCTTTGTATGCGCTCAAGGTTTTCTCTAATTGTTTCCAGTATTTTTATTTGATCCCTAATAGATTCCTTTGTTGATTTCGTGGTTTCATTGGTAGAAACGCAGGAATCCTTCAATATATGTTCAAGCTGAATGAAAATACTATCCTCGTCATGTTTGTCATAACTAAGCTGTGGATTTAATGGAAAGAGTTTCTTGATCTCATTTTTTTGGTCTTCTGAAAGTTTCGTCATTCAAATTACCTCGCAATCCTAAGTGTTTTAATTCCATTGGTTATGGACAGTGTTCCAGTCGATGCTCGCTCAATATGCTCGCTCCACCAATTCATTAAGACGCGGCGCTGTTCTAAATAATCGGCTCGGTTATAGGCGCTGCGCACTTGGTTGTCATCGGCGTGTGAAAGTGCGGCCTCTATAATTTCTTTATCAAATCGCTGCTCGTTTAAAGTTGTACTGGCAAGTGATCGCAAGCCGTGCGCAACTAATCGGCCACCAAAGCCCATGCGTTTTATCGCCATGTTTGCGGTTTGGGGGTGCGCGGGTTTGGAGTAGTCGGTTTGGTTGGTGAACAAAAATTCACGGTGGCAACTTATAGGGCGTAGCACTTCTAAAATGGCTAATGTTTGTAGAGTCAGTGGCACGGTGTGCGGGCGCTTACGCTTCATTCTCTGCGGGGATTGTCCAGAGTGCTGCCTTGGTATCTATCTCGCTCCAGCGTGCTTCAGCGGCCTCGCTAGGGCGCACCATGGTGTGAAGCTGCCATTCGATTAAGCAGCGAGTTAGGCGCTTAATGCTGGCTTGGTTTATGGCTCGCATAAGTTCGGGTAGTTCAGCAGGTGTAAGAGTGGGCATGTTGGTGGTGGTGGGCTTTTTAAACTCGCTGTGAATGCCTGCTAGGGGGTTGGCTGAAATTAAACCTACGTTGAGTGCGTGAATCATAATTTCGTTAATGCGTTGGCATAGGCGCTTAATGGTTTCTAGGTTGCCTTTGGCTGCGATTGGTTCAAGTGTGCTTATAGCTTTGGGTGCGGTTATTTTACTTATGGGTATTTTGCCAAGGCTTGGGAAAATATGGATTTTCAGGGAGCGCCAAATATCTTCGGCGTAGGCTGGCGTTACTTTGCTTTTTTTTACCTCAAACCAGCGGCCTGCTACATGCTCTAGTGTTTGCGCGTGGGCTTCTTCTTGGTCGCTTTGGAGGCCGTCTCTGTGTTCCTTGGGGTCTAAGTCTTGCGCTAGCAGTTTGCGAGCATCTAGGCGCTTTTGTCGGGCTTGCTCCAATGATGTTTCAGGGTAGGTGCCTAGGCTGATGTTGGTGCGTGCTTTGGTGTAAGGCTTTTCATAGTTGAATAACCACTGCTTGGTGCCATTGGTTTTTATCCTAAGAGCTAAGCCTTGGCCATCGGCAAGGTTGTATTCCTTGGGTTTAGGTTTGGCGTTCTTTATCTGGGTGTCGTTAAGTGGGGTGGTGACTCTGGCCATTTTTAGTAACACCAAATTGATGATATTGGGGTGATGTTACAATGGATGTTACTAAAACTATCGGATGTTACAAAGCGTTATTGGTAATTATAGGCAATAAAAAAGCCGCAAATCCTTAGATAATGCGGCTTTTCTAGTCTTTTTGGGTTGTCTTGAAACCCGTATTTGGTGGAGCCGGGGGGATTTGAACCCCCGTCCGCCAGCACTCTATCGTTGGTCCTACATGTTTAGAACCGTTAACTGATTTAACAACTACCTACCCAACGGACAGGGCGATAATCGCGATCCTGTAGAGATTTAACCACGCGGCACCAGGCGGGCTTTGTGACGATCCAGTTCTATATGACGGTTTTTAACGCGGTACTGGCACCTTGCTAAAAACCGCTAGCAAGCCCTTAGGCTGCTAGAGCGTAAGAATCGTCGTTTGCGACTATTCATGTGCAGCTTTGGATTTAGGTGATTCGCTGCCATCACCACATGCACCTCGGACTTTGTCACCAGCGTCGAATCCAAATCGGCCCCGATTGGTGTAGAACTCTGATCAAAACAACCAGTGTCCTAAACCAAGTTGGGGCATTGTACGGGTATTTTCAAGGGAGACAACTTTTAATTGTCCCCTCCCCCTAAAACAAAAAGACCCCCACCTAACCTCCCCCTTTCCAGGGGGAGGAATAGTTAGAAGGGAGGTGTTCTGAACATCGGGTGTCTTGGTTTATGGAAACAGGGTTTTCAGTTGCGCTCGCTTATGCGGGGCAAAAATTTTAAGGACCTTAAACATAAACCGGAGAAAAAAATGCAGATTTTAAAATCTATTCTTTTAATAGGATTATTAGTATCAACAGCCAGTGCACAAGCAGCAAATAAAAAGGAAGTATTAACAGTCAGCCATAAAAAAGTCCTATTCAAAAGCCAACAAAATGACCTCGCGCCAGATTCAGCCATTCTGTTGGCGACAGTTTCCACCAAGGAAAATGTGTTTTATCAAATCGCATCACAAACTGAATTGGTTGGGTCTGTAACGGCAAAAAAGATCAACAACAGCTCAGCGAAAATAACTATTCAACCAGCGCAAGCCAATCACTTACCCACCGGAAAGAACATTGGAGAGGTGATATTAAGAGCCTGTAAAAATAAAAATTGTTCAGCCGAATATCCTGGAAGCCCGTTTAGCATAAAAGTATTTTATAAAGTGAAGGGCATCGAAAATTTAGCGTGCACCAATAGTCCCGGCGATCTTTTCTTTAATGAAATTTGTGCTCCTTGGCGCCCTTTGTCAGCCTATGAACAAAATTATGCGGATTACACCATCGCTTATGAAACCACGGATGGAAATCAAGGAAATGGTGCGACATTTAATATAGTGGAATCTTACGAAGCAGGGCATGATCAAGTGATTGATATTGCCTATTCTGCTGCTAACACTTATTTCAGTGCAGTGAGAATTCGCGCACCGGAATCAGCGACCAATAATATTGATATGACGGAATTTGCCAACGGAAAAATTCTGTTTGATTTAAAGGTCATCAGCAATAGTTTTAGCAATGCACCACTGGAATTTACGCTGGATTGTGGATGGCCCTGTGCAAGCACGCCGAAATTTATTCGTGTTGATGCATTGAATGAATGGAAAACCTACGAATTCTCAGTCGCTGAAATGATTGATCGCGGTTTGAATATTACTAAACTGGATATGGGTTTCATGTTACTGCCGACTTTTGGTCAACAAGCGGGTGCACATTATCAAGTGGATAATATTCGTTGGGTAAAAGGTGACTCGCCTACGAATCCTGAAACGGTTTGTTATGCCAATTATTTTGATCAGCCATGGAACAGTGGTGTTAGTGGTGTGGGTGTTTCAGTATTGGGAATTGACGGCGAAATTCCAGTTGATCAACAGATGTATTTGACACAGGGTGTAATTCCTTGGGTCACAGCAAAACCAGATTGGAGTGTGATGAATCGAAAATGGTTCTACGCAATGTCGGGTGTGATGAGTTATCAAACGGGTGAATTGCTTGACCCATTCACATTGTCCGACTGTTCTGGTGCAGGCAATTTATCCTTGGAAATTTATACACCTGCCGCATTGGTTGCTGATGGACAATTAACTTTCTCATTAACCTTTATTCGCAACGATTGGACCTTGGTTGAAATTCCAAATTCCACTTTCACAGTTGCCAATATGAAACCGGATGATTGGAATAAAATTTCTGTGCCTCTGTCTGGTATGACTTACAGCAGTGATTTGAAATTTGTGGCATTGCGTATGGACGGCAGTGTGGTATCACCTAACACTCAATCGGAATTTAGAGTCGACAATATTGTGATCAAACATCCATCGCTTTAATTCATAAAATTGAAAACGAAATAAAATAAAAAGCCGACAAGATATTTGTCGGCTTTTTATTTTACTGGTGTGTGAATACCGGATTTAAAAAATTACGGACGATAAGGATCAATCGTAACTATGCTACCATCTTCACGATAAGTGATTTCAGTCATCTTCACTGAACGCAAGTGAGTAATGCCTTCTGACAACACTGAATCGTGATAGAACAAATAAGTTTTGCCTTCATAATCACAAATGGAATGGTGACTTGTCCAACCAATCACCGGATTCAAAATGCGACCGCGATAAGTGAAAGGACCGTAAGGATTATCACCAGTGGCGTAACACAAAAAATGTGTATTGCCGGTTGAGTAAGAGAAGTAGTAAGTGCCGTTGTGTTTGTGCATCCAGGAAGCTTCGAAGAAACGACGACTGTAATCACAGGCTACAAATTCTTTACCTTCTTCATCCAGAATAATCACTTCGCGTGGGGCTTCGGCGAACTCTTTCATGTCATCCGTTAAACGAGCAACGCGTGGTGCAAGCGCTGGTTCTTGATCTTTAGGTTCTTCATTTTTTTCGTTGTAAACATTATTGCGGTATTTTTGTAATTGACCGCCCCAAATGCCGCCGAAATACATGTAGTAATTGCCATCGTTATCTTCAAACACAGCTGGGTCGATTGAGTAGCTTGCCTTAATTGCTTCGGGTTCTGGCTTAAACGGGCCAACCGGTGAATCACCAATCGCCACACCAATTTGGAAAATACCGTTTTTGCGTTTTGCTGGAAAATAAAAATAATATTTTCCATTTTTGTGTGCAGCATCAGGCGCCCACATTTGACGTTCTGCCCAGGCTACATCTTTAACATGCAGTGCAACGCCGTTATCAACCGCAGGGCTGTCAGGGCTATCCATGGAAATCACATGGTAGTCCTGCATATCAAAGTGGTCGCCGTTGTCGTTAAACGGAACGCCCGCTTCGATATCGTGTGATGGATAAATATAAATCTTGCCGTTAAACACATGGGCTGATGGGTCAGCGGTAAAAATGTGTTCAACCAGCGGTTGCGAAATCGCACGGGATTTTAAATTTGCCACTACAGAAGCGGGTAGTTTTTCTTCAGCCATAAAATAGTCTCAATAAAAGTCGATCAAAAAATTAATTGCCTGCAGCTTTACGACGGTCACTTAACTCGGTTTCGATTTGGGTTTCCATTTTCTTGTTGATGGGATAGAAGAACATCAACACACAGATAACAAAGAAAGGAATGGACGCATAGAGACTCACAATCAGTTTGATACCTTCAACGGTTTCATCTGCTTGAATCGCTACACCACGTTGGTAGCCATAAGCGGCAAGTAAGCTCAGCAAAACACCTGAACCTATAGTCAAACCACCCTTCAAGCCAAGAATCATCGCCGAGAAAATAATAGCGGTAGCACGACGGAAGTTTTTCCACTCAGAGAAGTCGGCCACATCCGCAATCATCGCCCAGAGTAATGGAATGGTTACACCGTAGGTAAAGCCGTGAAGAATTTGTGAGACAAACATAAAACCTATGGCATCTTTCGGAATCATGATGAAAATTAAAACAAAGAGTGTAGAGATAAACAAACCTATAGCGAAAACATTACGTTTACCGAAACGATCAGCGAGTGGTTTGGAGAATGCGATTCCCAAAATCATCATTAATATGCCAGAGCCGTTAAACAATCCGAATGCGGAGGCATCAGGTTCTTTAGGCCATTTAAAATTGGGCCAAACACTTTGAATGTTCGCAATTAATTGTGTAAATCCAATTGTGTCAAAGAATTGTGTTAATGCTTGAGTGTCTGCGTAGTATTTAAAATAATAAACGTAAGCACCACCTTTCAGCGCAAGAGTGATAAACAAAAGCACAACTGAAATCAGCATCACGACCCAAGGCCAATTGTTTAGCAGGTCAGAAATATCTTGTCTGATAGAGTTATCAGACTTCTTCGGTTGCATTCTTTCTTTAGTTGTTAGAAAGGTGATTACAAAACAAATCAAACTAGCAACTGCAAAAATTTGCATGACTTTTTCGAAACCAACTGCTTCGTCGCCGTCACCCATCACCAATACCAATGGGCGCAACAGGGCTTGGATAATAAACTGAGCAACCATCACCGCCACAAAACGGTAGCTGGAAAGGCTGTTTCGTTCCGCCATATTGCCGGTTACTACACCACTCATAGCAGAGTAAGGAAGGTTGTTGGCGGTATAGAGTGACATCAGCAATAAAAGAGTGGTGAAGGCATAAATAAGTTTGCCGGTGTCACCAAGATTAGGCGTACTGAACGTCAGGAAAATCAAGACTGCAAAAGGCACAGAAGAGAATAATACCCAAGGGCGATAACTGCCCCAACGAGTACGGGTGCGGTCAGCGAGTATGCCGATAATCGGCGCAAGAAAAACACCTCCAAGCAAGCCGCAGGTGGTAATAACCCATTGCGCTTTATCAGCTGGTAATCCGTAGACGTCAGTGTAGTAATAAGCAATAAAGGTGACGAAGGTCTGAAACACCAGGTTAGCCGCCAAATCACCCAGGCTGTAACCCACTTTTTCAACGACCGATAATTTTTGATTTGCAGTAGATGTATTCATTGTTATCTATCTTCTATTGGGCGGCAGTACCCCAAGGCTGCCAGTACATCGTTGATTCCGCCCTTTGGGGTAATTGGTTTGGGCAGATCATTTTTATACTTCCGTAAGGCTCGGCAATATACACAAATGAGCAGAAAAAAACTGCCCCGACTGGTTAAATGCCGACCAAATAGTCAAAATTAATATTAGTCCCGATATAAATAGTAATTGTCACTTAAGTAATCATCCCGAAAACGGCATAATGCCGGCCAAATTATCACCAGAATAAACAGATCAGGACTATGAGATTTCCTATAGGTTGCATCCCCCTGCTGGTTTTTATCTTTATGGGGACAAGCCAAGTTTCCGCAGAAGTTAGCACTCAACGCTTTGACTTGCCCAAACAATCCTTACAAAACGCGCTGATTGAATTTGGATTACAGGCGAAAGTCACTCTTTTGGTGGATCAGGAACTGATTCAAGGCCAAACCATGACTCCGGTGAAAGGCGCCTTTTCGATAGACAATGCTTTGAAACAATTATTATCTAAGACTGATCTGGATTTTACATATTTACAAAAATCCAATGCTTATTTATTGGTAAGGCGCCCAACAAAAACTGAAGCATCCGCAACTTCTATTACAGAGATTTTCCCTGCGCAGCCATCAATTGAAGAAATTAATGTGGTTGGCCGATTAAATTACCCACTCCGATATAACACTGTTACCAACACACAATTACACAGTGGTATGTCTTATTTTGATTCTGCGCGTTTCCTTAACGGTGCTCACGCTGGGTAATTATGCAAAGATTCTATTGAAAAAGCCATAAGGTTCCAAATCGTTGTTTTTTTTATGAAAATATTCAGCATTCCTATGGCTTTCTTTGTTAGTTTTTTCTCTCATTCGACTCAAGCTTGTACTATGCCAATCATTAAAATTACTATTACCGACGAAACTGCCGATGTTAATGTTATTCAGGTTACGTTGATGATCAATTACGTTTATCAAAATCCAGGCGGCGTGGTGTCGTTTTGAAGAAATTGATTTTCCTCCAAATGCCGATTGGACTCATGGATTGAAAATTGAAGGTGGCGATATGGAGAGGTATTTGGTTGTATAACCAAAGAGTTATTTGTCGCGCTTGAATTATCAAGTAAAACCCAGCTTTCATATTACAAATCTGGAAGAATTTAATCTCTTGATCGGATTGTGAAAAATGAGTGTTTGTCATGATGATTAAATCTACTGATTGGACAACTGATTGCGAAGCTTTAATAAATATTCGCGAAAAAGTTTTCATTCAAGAACAAAACGTCAGTCTTGCCGATGAGTGGGATGATAAAGATGAATCAGCCACACATTTTTTAGCATCACTCGAAAATAGCGAAGCCATAGCCTGTGCACGTGTGTTGCAAGAAAATAATCTTTTTCATATAGGGCGTGTTGCAGTACTTGCTGAATACCGTAACCAAACTATTGGTCGTCAGCTTATGCAGTTTATCCTGCGTTGGTGTCAACAACAGAAACCGGATTTTAAAATTTATTTGCACGCGCAAACCAGCCGCATCACTTTTTATGAATATTTAGGTTTTGTGGCAGAAGGCGACGTGTTTATGGATGCGGGAATTGAACACATTGAAATGTGGCTCAAACCCTAATCTTACTACTGCGAAGATCTTGATCTGGGGCGGATTCAGACCCGCCCAACATTTGTCGTTTTTTTAACAAGGGCTCAAACTACTGGCCGCTTTACCAACAGCATTCAGTAATAAATTGATAATTTCTGTTGTAACACGTGCGCGATTAAAGCTTATGTCGCATAGAAATAAAAATACGACTATCAGGTAGACGACAAAACCATAGCCGATGTAATCATTGTAGATAATGGTAAAAAACCAATTTTGCTCAAATAAATAAAAATATGAACACAAAATGGTCGATACAAACAAAAGGCTTGCTGGAAAAAATAAATGTTGTATAGCTTTTGGTTTTAATAGTGATATCAAAAGCATCAGAGAAAATACAACCAGATTCGAACCTAAAAATATCCGGATATCGAGAGTTAGCTGAGTAACTATATCCATATATTTTGCGCGGCTAAATTCAATAAGGTGTTGTCTTTGTATTTCCAATGGACTCAATTGGGATAAAAACCCCGCTTCAAATTTCTTTTCCCATTTTTTGCGACATTCACAATCAAGGTTGCGTAGTTTGGCCAGTTCATTAGCCAGAATGGCAGGTAACTCGGCTTTTAATTGCGATTTGATTTGTTCTATATCGGCATCGGTTTTAGCCAGCATCTCTTTGGCTCTATCTCCGAGTAGTTGTTCCAGCTTGCTACTTTTTGGTATTTGAATAGCCTCTATCTTCTGATTGGCTTCATTACCAATTTTCCATTCAATAAATCCACTGGTTGATTTTTCAATCAGGCTGGCATCAAGAAATGTGATCACAAACAAAGGTGCGAACAGTAATATTCCAAAAAAGCTAAAGAGTCGTAATGTTATTTTTTGCATGTTTAATCCTTGAAAAATTTATGTAGGTTGGGCAGCAATGCCCAACAATATTCTTTGATCGAAATCCAGTGTTGGGCATTACTGCCCTACCTACATTATTGCAACGTACAAACTTCAATTCCGTAATTCCCACCTTTGAATTCCGTTTCATAATAATATTTTTTAAATGTCCATTTGCCGTCTTTGGTTTTTGTAAAACGCGCAATACCGGTGCCGTAATCTTTGGGTTCGGGATTGGTTAATGCGAAATTAATTCCCATCACGTCATTTTCTGATGCCGCTTGCCCGAGATAAATTCCGTATTCCGGTACGTCCAATTTGAATTCATAAGCCCCGTAAATACCTGTGCTTTGCTCGGGAACCAATGTGAGCGCAACAAAACCCGTATAAGGCCCTTCATGACTGTCCTCACCCGTGCAGTTGTAAACACCGGAGTAGTCTGCGCCTGTGTAGGGTTCTTTGGCGAAGCATAGGTTGGTGATGAGTAGAAGAAATATTAAGGCTGAGTTTCGCATGATGGGTTTCTCTTGGTAAGGGTTTGAATTTAGATTAGTATCTGCAGTATTTAAACAATTGAATGCCTTGATAATACTTGAAAATTAAAGTGATCGATATCTCAAATTTGGTTTGTTTGGAGGGGCGTGATGAGCTCATATGATTGCGTTGCTCCCATTTCTTGGGATGTGTTACATCAGCGAATTTTACCGTCATGGTGTGCAGTGTTAGAGGGAAATATAGATTGCATTGATTTTTGCGAAGAGTTTATTCCTAACTATCGAGAGGAATTTCTGGATCCGGAGCGTTATAGTTGGAAAAAATTGCCAAAAGGTTATTTAAAAAATATTGATTGGAAGATGGGATCTATATTGAATGCAAATCAGATTCGGAATAGTGATTCGCATTTGGAGTTAGAGAAACTTGGAATAGCAGATTTTGGTACATATTTAATTCAATATGCTTGTAAATCTACAGCATGCGCTATTCGAGGTGATAAACAGAAGACAGATGTATATTTTGCAGAAAGTTTTTATGGCTATTGGGACGAAACAGATTTTCAAGTTGCTGGTACAAAAAGCTATTATGAGTTTTTAAAAACAGTTTTCCATGTCGAGTGGAATCCTGATAAGCACGTGCTTATACACAAAGCAAAAGAAAATGTTCCATTAGAGTTAATACAGCTGTTGGGTAATTTGTTTTTGGGGTTGCGATCATTTCCAGGAGTGCGAGTTATTGAAGGTAATTGGCAATGGCCTTCTTATGACGATAATTTAATTCAAGGATATCTCACGCCGAAAGAAGTCAAGGATTTGTTACCGTTTTTAGAGTTTGTAACGAATTCTAGTGAACTTGATGATGAGACTTTCCCTATGTTTGTGGATCGTGCTCACAAAGCTTCAATTATTGGACTTGGATTGATAACATTTCACGCCGGTTTGTAGGTTGGGGTGTAAACCCCAACGTGACCATCTTTGAATTTACAATCAGAAAATAAAATATGCGCATTGACTTGGAAGAGCCAATTTTTTATCCGGGTGCGAAATGTTGGGGTTTGACCCCAACCTACATCAAACACTCGGATCGTAAGCTAACACCGGACTCAACCATTTTTCAATCTCTTCCACACTAACACCTTTCCGTTTCGCTAAACTCTCGACCTGATCTTTCTCAATTTTATCTGTATTGAAATATTTCGCTTCGGGGTGTGAGAAATACCAACCTGAAACAGCGGCGGTTGGCAGCATGGCGAAGTGTTCGGTTAGGGTGATGCCGGTATTTTTTTCGGCGTCTAATAATTTAAACAGTTGTGTTTTTTCAGTGTGATCCGGGCAGGCTGGGTAGCCTGGGGCGGGGCGGATGCCTTTGTAGGATTCTTTGATTAAATCTTCGTTCGATAAACTTTCTTCGCGGTCGTAGCCCCAGAATTCTTTTCTGACACGTTGGTGTAAATGTTCGGCGAAGGCTTCGGCTAAACGGTCGGCTAAAGCTTTTACCATAATGCTGTTGTAATCATCGCCGTTGTTTTGATATTCCTTGGCCAATTCTTCTGCGCCGATTCCTGCTGTCACAGCGAAGCCGCCGATATAATCGGTTTTGCCGGTTTCTTTAGGTGCGACAAAATCTGCGAGTGAATAATGGGGTTTGTTTTCCATGCCTTGTTTTAAATGTTGCTGACGAATGTGATGCAGCGTGGAAATTTGTTTTCCATCTTTATCGTAAACCGCAATATCATCATGATCGACAGTATTGGCAGGCCAGAAGCCAATTACGCCGTTGGCTTGAATTAATTTCTCGTCGATTAATTTGCGCAGCATTTTTTGTGCGTCATCAAATAAATTTCGTGCGGCTTCACCGACAACTTCGTCGTTTAGAATTTTTGGATATTTTCCGGCTAAATCCCAGCTGATAAAGAAGGGCGTCCAGTCGATATATTCCACTAAAGTATTTAAATCATAATTTTCAAACACTTTAATACCGGTGAATGCGGGTTTGGGTGGAGTGTAATTATCCCAATCGAGTTTTAAGCCTTTTTCAATCGCATCAGGATAGCTGCGTACCAAACCGCGCGGTTTGCGATTGGCGTTGCGTTCGCGGACTTCAACATATTCCTGTTTTAAATCCGCTACAAATTTGGGGCGCAATTCATCGGACAATAAAGTGCTGGCAACACCCACTGCACGCGAAGCATCGGCAACATAAACGACTTGGTTGAGTTTAAATACAGGATCAATTTTTACCGCTGTGTGCGCTTTGGATGTGGTGGCACCACCGATCATTAAAGGTTTATTAATGCCACGACGTTCCATTTCGCGTGCAACAAATACCATTTCATCCAGCGAGGGTGTAATCAAACCCGAAAGACCAATAATGTCACAGTTTTGTTCGATAGCTGTGTCGAGAATTTTGTCGCAAGGCACCATCACGCCCAAATCTACAACTTCAAAGTTATTACATTGCAAGACTACGCCGACAATATTTTTACCAATATCATGCACATCGCCTTTTACGGTCGCCATTAAAATTTTGCCGTTGGGTTTTGAGGCTTCGGTTTTTTCGGCTTCGATAAAAGGTTGTAAATAAGCGACAGACTGTTTCATCACGCGTGCGGATTTCACCACTTGTGGTAAAAACATTTTCCCCGCACCGAATAAATCGCCTACCACATTCATGCCATCCATTAACGGACCTTCAATTACATCCAATGGGCGTGGATAAAACTGACGCGCTTCTTCTGTGTCCGCTTCAATAAAAGTCGATATGCCTTTTACCAACGCATGTTCAATTCGTTTATTGATAGGCAATGAACGCCATTCTTCATCTTCTTTTTTATCGCTACTGCTGCCATCGCCGCGATATTTTTCAGCAATTTCCAAAAGCGATTCAGTTGCACCTGAGTGACGATTTAAAATCACGTCTTCGACTTTATCTTTTAATTCTTTTGGCAAATCATCATAAAGCGCAAGTTGCCCTGCGTTGACAATTCCCATATTCATGCCGGCTTTAATCGCGTAATACAAAAATACCGAGTGAATGGCTTCGCGAACGGGATTATTACCGCGGAACGAAAATGACACGTTAGACACACCACCGCTGACACCTGCGTGTGGCAAGTTTGTGCGAATCCAGCGCGTGGCTTCGATAAAATCCACAGCGTAATTATTGTGATCATCAATACCAGTGGCGACCGCAAAAATATTCGGATCGAAAATAATATCTTCCGGTGGGAAATTTAATTTATCGACTAATGTGCGATAGGACCTTTCGCAAATTTCTTTTTTGCGCGCCATGGTATCGGCTTGGCCTTTTTCATCAAACGCCATTACCACAACCGCTGCGCCGTAACGCATACACAATTTGGCTTTGTGTAAAAACTCTTCTTCACCTTCTTTTAGTGAAATGGAGTTAACAATAGGTTTGCCTTGAATGCATTTTAATCCGGCTTCAATCACTTCCCATTTGGAGGAGTCCACCATAATGGGCACACGCGCAATATCCGGCTCGCCTGCAATTAAATTTAAAAACCTGACTATGGCTTTTTCGGCATCCAACATGCCTTCGTCCATATTGATGTCGATCACTTGCGCACCGTTTTGAACTTGCTCCAAGGCCACTTCCAATGCGGTGGTGTAATCCTCATCGACAATTAATTTTTTAAATTTGGCGGAACCGGTAACGTTACAACGTTCACCGACGTTAACAAATAAAGAATCTTTGGTGATTGTAAAAGGTTCCAGACCTGATAAACGACAAGCGACTTCTATTTCCGGAATTTTTCTGGGCGGATATTTTTTACAGCATCGGCAATCGCTTTAATATGCGCAGGTGTAGTACCGCAACAGCCGCCGATAATATTTAAAAATCCACTGGCTGCGAATTCTTCAACAATCGCCACCATTTCTTGCGCGGTTTGATCGTATTCACCAAATTCATTCGGTAATCCGGCGTTGGGGTGCGCGCTGACAAAACAATTGGCGATGCGCGACATTTCCTGCACATATTGACGCAATTCTTTTGCGCCCAATGCGCAGTTCAAACCCATAGTGAGTGGTTTGGCGTGTGCAAGTGAATTATAAAAAGCTTCTGTGGTTTGGCCTGATAATGTACGGCCTGATGCATCAGTAATGGTGCCAGAAATCATAATCGGTAATTCGTAACCCCCGCCGTTACCATCAAGAGCATCAAAGTATTGTTTGACGGCAAATACGGCGGCTTTGGCATTGAGCGTATCAAAAATGGTTTCAATTAAAATTAAATCAGCACCACCATTGACTAGTCCTCCCAAGGCTTCCACATAATTTTCAACCAATTGATCAAAGGTTACATTACGTTTTGCAGGGTCATTCACGTCTGGAGAAATCGAACAGGTGCGACTAGTAGGACCAAGCACGCCTGCAACAAATCGCGGTTTGCTCGAATCGTTTTCAGTGAATTCATCACACAAATCACGCGCCAATTTTGCTGATGCAAAATTTAATTCATACACCAAGTCTTCCATGTCGTAATCGGCCATGGAAATACGGGTGGAATTAAAGGTGTTGGTTTCGAGAATATCGGCACCGGCTTCCAGATAAGCCCTTTGGATTTCGCTGATCACTTGGGGTTTGGTAATTGAGAGCAAGTCGTTATTGCCGGCAATATCCATGTGATAGTCTGCAAATCGCTCACCACGGTAATCCGCTTCTTTTAATTTATAACTTTGAATCATAGTGCCCATGCCGCCATCCAAAATCAGAATGCGTTGGCGAATGGCTTGGTGAAGTGCGGAAAGTCGGGTTTGCAGTGCAGTTGGAGTCATGGAAAACCTATATCTGTCGGATGTGCTATATCAAAAAATCTTGATATAGAAATAGATGCAAATTCTAACAGACCTTGTAGGGATGAGCGACTAAGATCATTCACCCCCTCCCAGCCTCCCTCTTAGCAATGGGGAGGGGTAAACCCGAGGCAAATATCATGAAATACATTCAGATCCTGTGCGTCTTTTTAGTCACCCTAGTTTCAGCCTGTGGTGGTGGGGGTTCAGGCGGTTCCAAATCATCGGTATCCACCCAGAATAGTTCAGTTTCGGTGGTATCGAGTTCGGTGAGTTCTGTTGTTGCTTCAAGTCGTTCATCTACAAGTTCAATCCTAAGTAGTTCAACCCTAAGTAGTTCAACCCTAAGTAGTTCCATCTCAACCAGTTCTATAGGCTCATCCTCAATTTCTGCGGGCTTGGATTCTCGCCCCACCAACACGACTTGTCTTGCCCCAGAACCGGTTGCATCAGGAACTACACAAATTCAGTGGCAATTAGCGTTTACACAATTACCTTCGATTTCAAATCCATCCAATTTATTTCAATTGCCCGGTGACGACAGCCATTGGTATGCGATGCGACAAGCGGGATATATTGTGCAATTTAATAACAATTCCAACGCGAATCAATTAACGACAGTACTTAATATTGATCCGCGAGTCGATTCTTCTGGAGATGAAATGGGTTTGTTGGGTTTTGCAATTCATCCCAATTTTTCATCCAATCGTTTTGTATTTTTGTATTACACGGGGCGTGATGCCAATAACAATATTGAAACTCGTGTTGCGCGCTTCACTGTGAATACAGATGGTATTTTTGATGCAAATTCAGAAACCATTTTGCTGCGCTTCACGAGACCCTATGGTAATCATGTCGGTGGGCAAATGGCGTTTGATAATCAAGGTTATTTATTAATTTCTTCGGGTGATGGCGGTTCGGGTGGTGATCCGCATGAAAACGGTCAAAATCAAAATAATTTGTTAGGAAAAATTTTACGCATTGATGTGGATCGCACCGAAAATAGTTTGGCCTATGCAATTCCCGCTGATAATCCGTTTATCGGACAAGCCAATATGCGCGCAGAAATTTGGGCTTATGGATTACGTAACCCCTGGCGATTTAGTGTTGATTCGTTTACTGGTGATTTGTGGGCGGGCGATGTAGGGCAGGGTGCATGGGAAGAAATCAATTTAGTCACTCGCGGTGGTAATTACGGTTGGGGTGATATGGAAGGCGATTTTTGCTATTCAGGCCGTTCCAATTGTTCAACACAAAACAAAATCACGCCTCTCTATTCCATTAGCCATAACACTGGCGCTTGCTCAGTAATTGGTGGATTTGTGTATCGCGGCTCTACTTAGTCGCCCGTTAAAAACCACTTAACTCACTAATTTCAAAGAAAAAAATAAGCAAAATTAACACTCCAAATTGCAAGAAAACCGCATTAGACTATACAAAACCTTGCGATTTGGGTTCATTATTGTGAAACCCCGCCCATCAAAAGAAACAAAATGATCTTTTCGTTCTCGCAACCCAAATCATCAACACTCAGCATGAGCTCGTACGGCTAGCCGATAAAATTGATTGGGCGCATATCGACCACAGGTGCAACCGTTTTCGCTGTTGAGGCCCTGCAATTCCCTCTCGCTTTATTATCGGTCTGCATATTTTAAAAGCATGCCAATTATCAGACGAAGCTGTTTGCGAACGCTGGGTTGAAAATCCGTATTACCAGTATTTTTGCGGCGAAGAATTTTTCCAACATGCTTTTCCCATTCAGCGCTCGTCCATGACGCATTGGCGCAAGCGAGTCGGCGAATCATTTTTTGAGCAGTTATTACAAGAAAGTTTACGCATTGCCTTTGTATCAAAGGCATTAAAAACCGATCAACTTAAACGCATTGTGGTGGATACCACCGTTCAACCAAAAGCCGTGGCTTTTCCAACCGATGTAGGTTTGATGCGCAAAGCCATCACCTCTCTGGTTGATCTTGCCAAGAGAAACAATATCGATTTACGTCAAACCTATGAGCGCGTGGTTAAACGTGCAGCGATTAAAAGTGGACGCTATCGTCGCCAAACAAATGAAACGTGCAAAGCGAGAAGAAATTCATTCGTACACGGTTAGGTCGAGTGATTCGTGATATTAGCCGTAAAATACAGGGTAATGATGCACTGAAAGATATTTTGCGGGGGATTTATTAAAGGCATTTACTGCGCAACATCAACAGCGTCACAGCAAAGAAAAAATCTATTCATGGCATGCGCCAGAAACAGAATGCATTGGTAAAGGCAAAGCACATAAGCCTTATGAGTTTGGCTGCAAAGTGTCGGTAACAACCAATGTCAATTCTGCACCGGGCGGGCATTTTGTTTTGCACTTGGTGCTTTACATCTAAATCCGTTTGATGGGCACACACTTGCGCCCATATTGAAATCCTTCACGAGCAAACAGGTGTCACACCAGAACGAATTTATGTCGATAAAGGTTATCAAGGGCATGATTACGAACATAAATATCGCGTTTTTAAATCGGGACAAAAACGAGGCGTGAAAGGTACGATTAAAAAGAATTAAAACGTCGCAGCGTTGTTGAACCGATTATTGGGCATTTGAAATCGGATCATGCATTAGGCAGAAATTTCTTAAAGGTATTGATGGCGACAAAATCAATGCGTTGTTGGCAGGTATTGGTTACAACTTCTTGCTACTTCGGTGGCTGCGATTTTTTGTCCCAAAATCTGGCAATGGTTATCGGCGTTATTGTCGAAAAATAGTGACTGTGTTTTTCACGCAGTCACTATCGCTTGAATTGTGGATTTTTAAAGTGGGGTTTTAACGGGCGACTACTTACCCTGCCGCTTATGGACGATATTTTTATACCGATTATTGTGAAACGACAGTGCGTTCGATTGAGCGTCAGCCGAATGGAAGTTTAACGCACAGAGCATACAACCAAGCGATTGCGGATTTGGTTTCATTTGCAGAAGATAATCATCGTGAACTCTACGCAATTGGCCGCGGCAGTGCAGGGCAGCAAATTGTGCGAATGAATGTCACCAATACGGGGTTGATTCCCGGTTCTATGCCAACGCAATTATCGGCAACCGGATGTGTGCAATCTGCGAATCCAAAAAATCCAGCCAGTGGCATGATTCCCTATGATGTTAAATCACCGCTTTGGTCCGATGGTGTGGATAAATCACGCTATTTATCTATGCCGAATAATACTCAAATAGAAGTGACTGCAACCGGTGATTTTAATTTCCCTGTCGGTAGCGTGTTGATGAAACATTTTATAGAAAATAATCAATACATCGAAACACGTTTATTTGCCCATACCAGTTTAGGTTGGCAGGGTTTTAGTTATGAATGGAATGATCAACAAACCGATGCGACTTTACTTTCTGCAGCAAAAGATAAAATGATTGGCAATTTGAATTGGCATTATCCAAGCGCTGGCGAATGCCTTGAATGTCATACAGCTGCGTCTGGATTTTCTCTTGGTTTGGAAACGGCACAACTCAATCATGATTTTTTATATGTACAAACCAATCGAACGGCAAATCAATTAGATACTTTGCAGCAAATCCAGCTATTTAAAATAATTTAACCGATCAACAACGAAATCGACATTTATATTCGCTGACAGATGATGCAAGCTTTGAACAAAAAGCCAAAAGTTATTTGCATTCAAATTGTAGCCATTGTCATCAACCCAATGACACCTCGCCGGTCGATATTGATTTGAGATTTGATACGCTTTTGAATCAAATGGGGGTCTGTAATCAGCCTCCTCAAGCTGGTAACTTGGGAATAGCCAATCCTTTACTAATTGCACCTGGAGAGCCGCTTCGTTCTGTATTGTTAGAGCGCATGAAAGTGAATGATTCTAACAAGATGCCTAAAATTGGTAGAAATGAAATGGATCAGACTGCAGTGAATACGATTGGTGACTGGATTGGTGGATTGACGGGTTGTAATTAGCCTTTAAAGCTATAAACCCAATTGTAAATTTCTAGTGCCTTGGGCTGGTTGAGTGAAGTAGAATACCCGAGTAATTTGATCAGGTATAAGCCAATTGCTTATGAGTCAAGGCATAGTAAGGTTGTAGTTATGACGGTTAATGTAGATATTACGGAGTCAGCGCAGGACTATTTAAAGTCTCTATTGGATAAGCAAAAAGACAATGATGGCATAGGGATTCGTATGTTTGTGGCAAATCCTGGTACTGCTCAAGCCGAAACTTGCATTGCTTATTGCCGTCCCGGCGAGCAAAAAGAGGGTGATGTGATTGTCCCTCTGAAAGGTTTTAATGCCTATTTCGAAGAGCGCAGTATTCCCTTTTTGGACGATGCCAAGGTGGATTATTCGCCGTATCGCATGGGTGGACAACTTACCATCAAAGCCCCCAATTCAAAAATGCCACGTGTGACTGACGACAGCCCACTGGATGATCGCATCAACTACGTTTTGTATAACGATGTAAATCCAAGTTTGGCATCACACGGTGGTAATGTCAGTTTGGTAGAAATCACTCCCGATATGATCGCCGTTCTGAAATTTGGTGGCGGATGTCAGGGTTGCGGTTCGGTGGCAATCACACTGAAGCAAGGAATTGAAGTGCAATTGATGGATAAGTTGCCTGAGTTAAAAGGCATTCGCGATGTGACGGATCATAGTGATCGCAGTAATGCTTATATGTGATAAATCGAGTCTGGCGAAAATTAAAAAGCCCGAATTTTAGTTCGGGCTTTTTTGTTTTTTAATCACAGTTGTAATATTTCTTTCATTGAACTCGGATTATATCCGCGTATCACCTTGCCATTAATCACAACTAACGGAATTCCTTTGCCTTTCAGTTGATTATATTCTTGTTTTCCTTCGGCTGATTTTTCAATATCAAATTCCACGTAAGCGATATTATTGTCTTTGAAAAATTCACGCGTTTTTTTACAGTAGCCACACCAATCAGTTGCGTAAAGCACTACGGCATTCGGATGTATACTTGTCGTTTCTGTTCCCGTGGGTTTAAGCACTAATTTTCCAATAGCAAAAATACAAACAGCGGCAATCAAAAATGTTGCGAGATTAGATAGTTTCATGATCAGGGTTCTTCTCGCCATGGTTGGTTGTTTTGGTATGACGCTAATTGTGCGTTGACCGTTTCAAGTGGTAAATCCAATTCTTTAGCGTCAACTACGGCTTTATTTTGCAATTCAATTGCATTTTTAAAGTCATTCTTATTTGCAGCAATAGCTGCAGCAGTTCGGTAATACGTTTGGCGATCAGCGTGATTTGTAGTTACTTTGCTGAAATATTCAGTTGCCAATTCGTTATCGCGATACTGTTTATTTGGATGAGTTGCAAGAATCCAAGCTAATCGTAGTTTAGCAATATCATAGTTTCGAGCAGCTTGTTTTAACCAAAAAAACCCCTTTTCTTCATTTTTTGGAATTAGTGCTCCGCTAAAGGATTCAATAGCTAATAAATATTGAGCATCACTCAAATTACTTTGAGAGGCTTTGATAAGCCAGTTTGTACCTTTGATTGGATCTGTTGTGCACATATCTCCATTAATTAAGTTTCTGCCCAGAAAATAGGCGGCCGCTGAACTACCATTTTTTGCAGCATTTAAATACCAGGTGTTGGGGTTTTCAAACTCTATTTCTTTTGATAGGGATGGTACAACTTCAAGAAAGTACGCGTAATTGAACTGGGCGATAGAGTCACCAGAAGATGCTTTTTTTTCCATTTTAGTCATCTGTTTTTTGATTTTTCTTTTGTCAAAACTATTATCATTTGCAATTTTAAAGATAAATCTGTACCGAATGCCGTTAGTAACTACGGCTTTCCCATCTATAGTAGTAGGTTCGAATAACATTCCACGTAAAGACATAATAACAGGTTTAATGAATGCTTCATTTGATGCATAAAATATCATTTGGTCTTTGGTGGTTCCATCTTTATCAATACTAAAAACCACATCAACAAAACTACTTAGCCCTACATAAAGCGCCCCTCTTGGGTATTCAGTGGCCTTCTGCCTAATTATTCTATATACCTTTTTATTGGATACAGGTAATAGGTTTGGTTGTAATTTTTCTAATACTTTAGCATCGCTATATTCGTTAAAGATGGATAAATAAGTTTCTTCGGCTTTTGTTTTTTCTGATGAATTGAGTTTTGTGTAGATCTTCTTTTCTGTTCCTTTTGCTGCGTAGGAGGTTGATTGTGCAGCTAATTTCATCCATGCATAAGCTAAAGGCATGTTTTTAGTCGTAAATTCCCCTTTAAGATACATTACGCCTAAATTGAACTGGGCATCATGATCACCGTTTTGGGCTGATTCGTTGAACTCATGAAATGCTTTTTCATAATTTTTATTATTGTAATAATTCATTCCCAAATCAAAATCCGCCATCGTTTCATTTGTAAAAAACAACAGCAATATTATTGAACAATTCATCGCATGTTTCATTTTAATTCCTTATTTTATAATTGAATAATTATTTAGCGTTATAGAGGAGTTTGTAATGATTTGAATATATTTGGCTTTTTTTATGCTTTTGATTGAAATTGTTTCATCGTTTTGTGAAAAGACAAAGTTGGTTTTATCTTTCCATGAGATGGCAATTACATGATCTTTATTCCAAGGTGTTTTTTTTTCGAAATATTTTGAAATGAAATACTCGTCGCTCTCCGAATAGTTGATACTGGTTTGGTGCTCTCCAGAACAACCTTTGTCTGAAAAGGTGAGGCGAATAGTGTTGGCGGTGTTTTCAATGGTTTTGTTATTGGAAAAAATAATGCTGAATTCGGTATTGCTTTTGAGCTTTACCGAAAAGTTGATTTGGCCTGTATTGGGGTTGATTTTTTCAATGTGTATTTTGGTATTGTTGACGGTTATCGATTCTTCTTGTGCACAAGCGGCATTTAATTCGCCTAATAGTAAAAATATCCATTGGATCCTTACCAGTAATCTGAGATGAGTTAACATTTTTGTTCCTTTATCCCTGTATCTATGAAGTTATCATAATTATCCAGTCATATTAGAGTGTCAAGGTTGTCATGATTCTCTTCACTCCTTATACTCGCGAACCCCGCACATTCGTAGGTGTGGGGTTCACTTTTGTGTTGTTATCAATTATCACGTGACCTTTCGTAGGGGTCACCACTGACCAAGGATTTATCATGCCTGTAATTACTCTCCCTGACGGTTCCAAACGTCCTTTCGAAAATCCCGTTTCTGTTTATGAAGTTGCTGCTTCTATTGGTGCTGGTTTGGCTAAAGCCACACTGGGTGGTCGCGTGAATGGCCAGCGTGTGGATGCCAGTGATCTGATTACTGAAGATGCGGATCTGGTGATATTCACTCCTAAAGATGAAGATGGTTTGGAAATTATTCGCCATTCCTGTGCGCATTTACTTGGGCATGCCATCAAACAATTATTTCCCGACGTTAAAATGGCCATTGGGCCGACCATCGATAATGGTTTTTATTATGACGTTGATCTTGAGCACAAATTAACGGATGAAGACATTGCGCGTTTGGAAGAACGTATGTTGTCTCTCGCCAAAACTGAATACGATGTAGTGAAAAAGAAATCAACCTGGCAACAGGCCTATGATGTTTTCGCTGCGCGTGGTGAAACTTACAAGCTGGAAATTTTGGATCGCGATGTACCGAAAGACGCGACGCCAGGTTTGTATCATCACGAAGAATATGTCGATATGTGTCGCGGTCCGCATGTGCCGAATATGCGTTTTTGTTTGAATTTTAAATTGATGCGAGTTTCCGGCGCTTATTGGCGTGGTGACTCCAACAACAAACAATTACAGCGTATCTATGGCACTGCATTTGCCGATGCCAAACAATTAAAAGCCTATTTAAATTTATTGGAAGAAGCGGCTAAACGTGATCATCGCAAATTAGCGAAAAAATTTGATTTGTTTCATTTGCAAGATGAAGCGCCGGGTATGGTATTTTGGCATCCCAAAGGTTGGACTTTGTGGCAACAAATCGAACAATACATGCGCGCCAAACAAAATGATTGGGGATATCAGGAAGTAAAAACCCCGTTGATTATGGATCGTGTGCTCTGGGAAAAATCTGGCCACTGGGAAAATTATCGCGACAACATGTTCACCACTGAATCTGAAAAGCGTGAATATGCCGTCAAGCCGATGAACTGCCCTGGGCATATCCAGATTTTTAATCATGGTTTGCGTTCCCATAAAGATTTGCCTTTGCGTTTGGCTGAATTCGGTTCTTGTCATCGCAACGAAGCTTCAGGTGCATTGCATGGGATTATGCGTGTGCGAGGATTTGTGCAGGACGATGCGCATATCTTCTGTACTGAAGAGCAGGTGGTGAATGAGGTTTCATCTTTTAACCAAATGTTGAAATCGGTCTACGATGATTTTGGTTTTACTGATATCGCCGTAAAGCTTTCGCTTCGCCCTGAAAAATACGCGGGCAGTTTGGAGACCTGGAATAAAGCCGAAGAAGGTTTGCGTCACGCCTTGCGCGCAGCCGGTCTTGAGTGGGAAGAATTGCCGGGTGAGGGTGCTTTCTACGGTCCCAAGATCGAATATCAAATCAAAGATGCCTTGGGTCGTTCCTGGCAGTGCGGCACCATCCAGTTGGATTATGTTTTGCCTGAGCGTTTGGATGCCGAATATGTCGCCGATGACAATGCCCGTAAGCGTCCGGTGATGTTGCACCGTGCGATCCTCGGGTCGTTCGAGCGCTTCCTGGGAATTCTTATTCGAGCATTACGAGGGATCATTTCCGGTTTGGCTCTCACCGGTACAGGTTGCAGTGGCTAATATCACAGATAATCAGGCCGAATATGTGCGAAATATCGAAAAAACCTTGCGAGATAAGGGTGTTCGAGTGATTCCGGACTTGAGAAACGAGAAGATCGGCTTTAAAATCCGCGAGCACACCATACAGCGGGTTCCCTACCTGCTCGTCGTTGGCGATAAAGAGGTTGAAAATCAATCAGTTGCAGTGCGTACGCGCGACGGCAGCGACCTTGGTGTTATGACCCTTGAGGCTTTTATTGATCGCTTGACCGCTGAAATAGCGCGTCGAGGCAGAATTTTTTCTGCTAGCGAATAAAAAAGTTCAAGAACCGATTAATTTTTTGGAGATACGATTATCAAACGTGAGAATCCACCCGCCTGCCGCCAAAGGCAATTCAAAAAAAGCGCGGATCAATGATCAGATAGAAGCCAAAACTGTTCGTTTAATTGATGCTGAAGGTACCCAAGTCGGCATAGTTCCTTTGAGTGATGCTCTGGCAAAGGCGCAGGCAGCTACTCTGGATTTGGTGGAGATTGTCGCTGACAGTGATCCGATAGTCTGTAAGATCATGGACTATGGTAAACATCTGTTTGAAATCAAGAAAACCAAAGCGGCTGCCAAGAAGAAACAAAAGCAGCAGCAAATTAAAGAAATGAAATTTCGCCCAGGGACGGAGGAAGCGGATTATCAGGTAAAACTGAAAGCTGTAATGCGCTTCCTGGAGCATGGGGACAAGGCCAAGATAACCTTAAAGTTTCGTGGCCGCGAACTTGCCCATCAAGAGTTAGGTATGGAAATGATGCAACGCATCGAGACTGACCTGACTGAGATGGGCGCCGTGGAGCAGGCTGCCAAAATGGAAGGTAAGCAGCTCACTATGGTGATCGCCCCCAAAAAGAAGAAATAGTCGGGCTTTTAGCTGCCTTGATTATTTCAATGATGCATTCCTTTTAATAGTGAAGGGAATGTGTCGATATTTACCTATAAGTGTGGAGTATACACATGGCAACCAAAGCTAAAGTACACAGTGGCGCATCCAAGCGCTTCAAAAAGACGGCTGCTGGCTTCAAGTTCAAACACGCGAACAAGAGCCATATCCTGACCAAAATGACAACTAAACGTAAGCGCCAATTGCGCGGTACCAGCATTGTTGATGCTGTAGATGTGCCACGTGTTAAGCGTATGTTTCGTGCCATCTAACTGGCGTTTATCAACAGACATTTTGAGGATAGAGATATGGCCCGTGTTAAACGTGGTGTAGAGGCGCGTCGTCGTCACAAGAAAGTTTTAAAGCAAGCGAAAGGTTATTACGGAGCACGTTCACGTACTTTCCGTATGGCCAAACAAGCCGTGATCAAAGCAGGTCAATACGCTTACCGTGATCGTCGCGTTAAAAAGCGTAATTTCCGTGCATTATGGATCACTCGTATCAATGCCCAATCTCGTGCAGAAGGCGTGACCTACAGCCAATTGATTGCTGGTTTGAAGAAAGCCAACATCATTCTGGACCGTCGCGTATTAGCCGATTTGGCCGTTCACGACAAAGCTGCGTTTGCTGCCGTTGTTGCCAAGGCTAAGTCAGCTCTCGCTGCTTAATCGCCCAACAACTTCGGTGTGATGTTTGCACCGATAAAAACGCGATAAAAAGGGGAGGAGCTTACGGGTTCTTCCCTTTTTTTATAATCAAATTTAATTTGGAATAGCAGATGGAAAATCTCGCTGCGCTCGTTGAAGAAGCGCTGAAATTAATCGAAGCCACAAGTGATTTAATTGCGCTTGAAAATTTGCGCGTGGATTATTTGGGTAAAAATGGCAGCATCACTGCCCAGATGAAAACTCTTGGGAAATTATCACCCGAAGAGCGTCCCGCTGCTGGTGCTGAAATCAATAAAGCAAAGATGCGGTACAAAATTCATTAAATGTGCGCAAAGAAATTTTAGAGCAAGCTGCGATTGCTGAAAAACTATCTAGTGAAGTCATTGATGTAACACTTCCGGGGCGCGGACAAAACACTGGTGGACTGCATCCAGTCACTCGCACCTTGCAACGCATCGAAGATATTTTTCGCGCTGTGGGTTACACAGTTGAAGTCGGTCCGGAAATTGAAGATGATTATCACAATTTCGAAGCGCTCAATATCCCATCACATCATCCCGCACGTGCTATGCACGACACATTTTATGTGGATGATACTCACGTGTTGCGCACACACACATCACCCGTACAAGTGCGCACTATGGAAAATAAAAAACCACCGATTCGCGTGATTTGTCCAGGTCGTGTTTATCGCTGCGATTCGGATATGACTCACTCGCCCATGTTTCATCAGGTTGAAGGTTTGGTGGTCGACAAAAATATTAGTTTTGCTGACCTTAAAGGAACTATGGATCAATTCTTGAAAACATTTTTTGAGGCGGATGTCCCCGTTCGTTTTCGTCCATCTTATTTTCCGTTCACCGAACCTTCTGCTGAAATGGATATTCAATGCACACAATGCCGCGGTAAAGGCTGTCGCATGTGTAAAAACACGGGTTGGCTGGAAGTCGGTGGTTGCGGAATGGTGCATCCCGAAGTATTTAAATCCAGCGGTGTTGATGCGGAAGTGTATACAGGTTTTGCATTTGGTATGGGTGTTGAACGCCTTGCGATGCTGCGTTATGGCGTAAACGATTTGCGATTATTTTTTGAAAATGATTTGCGATTCTTAAAGCAGTTTTGATTTGATTATGTAGGTTGGGGTGTAAACCCCAACATGAGATCTTGATTGAAAAATGTTGTTGGGGTTTGCACCCCAACCTACGGAACAGATGAAATATGAAAATAAGTGAATCCTGGTTGCGTGAATGGCTTAATCCTTCCATCACCACAGATGAATTGGTTGCGCAACTGACCATGGCTGGTCTTGAAATTGATGCAGTGGAATCGGTCGCTGGAAATTTCACTGGCGTTATTGTCGGTGAAATTGTTGAATGTGAACAACATCCTGATGCAGATAAATTGCGTGTTACAAAAGTTGCTGGTTTGCCAGATGGTCCAGCACAAGTTGTGTGTGGGGCAGCTAATGCACGAGTTGGAATTAAAATTCCGTTCGCTACTATTGGTGCAGAATTGCCGAATGACTTTCATATCAAAAAAGCCAAACTGCGCGGCGTAGAATCGTTTGGCATGTTATGCGGACAAACTGAATTACAAGCAGGTGATGATGATACGGGGTTGTGGGAATTATCAGCTGATGCGCCTGTTGGAAAAAATATTCGTGAATATTTAAATCTTGACGATAAATTATTGGAGGTCGATTTAACACCTAATCGTAGCGACTGCTTGAGTGTCAAAGGTGTTGCACGTGAAGTGGGTGTGTTAAATCGAATAGCGGTTAAATCTCCAGCTATCAATTCTGTCGCTGCAAAAATTTCCGATACATTTCCAGTCAAACTTTCTGCGGCTTCTGCCTGTAGTCGTTATGTTGGGCGCGTGATTCGTAATATTGATATTTCGCGTCCCAGCCCTGCATGGTTGCAAGATAAATTAAAGCGTTCAGGTCTGCGCAGTATTGATGCAGTGGTTGATGTGACCAATTATGTGTTGATCGAACTCGGTCAGCCTATGCATGCATTTGATTTCAATAAATTATCAGGTGGTATCGATGCTCGCTTGGCAAAACAGGATGAAAAAATTCTCTTGCTGGATGGCCAAGAAATAAAGCTCAATGCGGATACTTTGGTTATCGCCGATCAAAATGGTCCTTTGGCTATGGCCGGTGTGATGGGTGGTAAACCCAGCGCCGTGAGTTCAGAAACAAACAATATATTTCTTGAAAGTGCGTTTTTTAATCCTTTGGCAATTGCTGGTCGCGCGCGTTCTTATGGGTTGCACACAGATTCTTCGCATCGTTTTGAACGGGGTGTTGATTACAATTTGCAACGCGAAGCTATGGAGCGTGCAACGGAATTGTTGTTATCAATAGTGGGTGGCGAAGCAGGTCCAATTATTGAAGTGACCAACGAGCATTTGCCACAAACACGACAAGTCACTTTACGTAAAGCGCGAATTGTCAGTGGTTTAAGTCTTGAAATTGATGATGCGCAAGTGGTCGACATCATGACGCGGCTTGGATTGTCATTGGTGTCGCAAAATGATCAAGCATGGGTATTCAATGTACCCAGTTATCGGTTTGATATTTCGATTGAGGCTGATTTACTCGAAGAGCTGGCGAGAGTTTATGGCTACAACCGTTTGCCAACTCGAGTATTGGCGACTCCGATACAGATCGCAGAGCATCCTGAAGCTGACTTGCCGGTTTCCAGATTACGCGATCAATTGATTGCTCGTGGTTATCAGGAGGCAATCACTTTCAGTTTTATAGAACCCAAACTTTCAGCTTTGTTTGATCCCAAAACTGAGCCAGTGGTTCTGCGAAATCCAATCAGTGCTGATTTGGCGGCTATGCGGACCAGTTTGTTACCTGGTTTGGTGACTGTATTGCGCAATAATTTGAATCGTCAGCAGGATCGTTTGCGGTTGTTTGAAACTGGTCTGCGTTTTGTTCCAAGCTCGAAATCCTTGATTCAAGAGCAATGCGTCGCAGGTTTAATTTACGGTAGTCGACAACCGGAATCCTGGGCCAATAGCAAAGAAGAAGTCGAC
Source organism: Cellvibrio sp. (assembly GCA_016712405.1). Lineage (GTDB taxonomy): Bacteria > Pseudomonadota > Gammaproteobacteria > Pseudomonadales > Cellvibrionaceae > Cellvibrio. Next base: position 731,043 of record JADJRD010000003.1, read on the forward strand.
TTTTATGATCTTAAAGGTGATTTGGAATCACTCTTGGGTTTGACGGGCTTTGGCTATCGTTTTGATTCGGCCACTCATGATGCATTACATCCGGGTCAAACGGCTGCTATTTATTTGGATGGAGAATTGTTGGGCTACGCAGGGGCATTGCATCCCCGCCTGCAACAGGCATTGGATATACCCTGAAAAGTCTATTTGTTTGAGTTGAAGCGGAACCTTGTGACAAAAACTTCGGTTCCCAGCTTTTCCAGTTTGTCTAAATTTCCCGAAATTCGCAGGGATTTGGCGCTGTTATTGGATCGGCAGCTGCCTGTAGAGCAGCTATTGGATGCCGTCAAATCCAAGGCTGGGGATTGTCTTAGAGACTTAAAGGTCTTTGACGTATATATGGGCAAAGGCATTGATCCACAAAGAAAAAGTATCGCTATAGGCTTGACCTTTCAGCATCCATCGCGCACTCTTACGGAAGATGAAATTAATGCTTCTGTGGATGCGGTCGTCCAACATCTACAGGAGAAGTATTCAGCTAGCCTCCGCTAGGGATAATAATTATGACTGATGGTGCTCTCACCAAAGCTGATCTTGCCGAGAAGTTATTTGAAGAGCTCGGATTAAATAAACGTGAAGCCAAAGAGTTGGTGGAATTGTTTTTTGAAGAGATTCGTTTCGCTCTCGAAAATAATGAGGCAGTGAAGTTGTCAGGTTTTGGAAATTTTGAGTTGCGTGATAAAAGCCAGCGTCCAGGACGCAATCCCAAGACGGGCGAAGAAATTCCGATCAGTGCACGTAGAGTAGTCACTTTCAAGCCAGGTCAAAAACTTAAGGCAAGAGTAGAAGAGTATGTTGGAACCCAGTCATAACGACGAACTTCCTGTTATCCCCGGTAAGCGCTATTTCACTATTGGTGAAGTTAGTGAGCTGTGTGCGGTAAAGCCGCACGTCTTGCGTTATTGGGAGCAAGAGTTCCCACAATTAAAACCTGTCAAGCGTCGTGGTAATCGTCGTTATTATCAGCGTCAGGATGTATTAACTATCCGTCAAATTCGTAGTTTGCTCTATGATCAGGGTTTCACTATCGGTGGTGCCCGTTTGCAGATGACTACTGATGCCCCCTCTGCTTCTGATGATTCAAAATTGACTCAATTGGTTGGTCAGATGATTGGGGAGCTTGAACAGTTATTAAAGCTTCTGTCTTCTCGATAAATTTCACTCGCAAAAATAGGATTTGTTTAAATCTTATTTTTGCCCATTATCTTTGAATTATTGTCTCAAAATCCTTGTTATTTCCCACCTGAATGTTTACTTGCAAAGGGTGTTTTTTCGGGTATCATGCCCGTCCTTTCGGTCGATCCAGACTGGATTTTTATCGGAGCGTAGCGCAGCCAGGTAGCGCACCATACTGGGGGTGTGGGGGTCGTGGGTTCAAATCCCGCCGTTCCGACCAAAACTTGCACAATTCTTTAGCCAATATATCTGCTCCTGCTTATTGTTAAAAACAAGAAAGTTTGGGCAAGAATAACAAGAGGTAATCCCGTGGCAAAACAACTTATGATTTATGACAACATCCAACCTTTGTCTTCAGATGCTCATCGTAATTGGTCTGTAGCTGTTGAAAGTTATCAATTCGCATCAAATTTGATTTCTGTGCCTTTGGTATCTTCTGAGATTATTACCGCAGCCCAAGAGTTTCCTATTGTTTTCTCTAAATCGGGAAACGATTTCATTCCTCTTGCCATTATGGGGTTGCGTGAAGGAGAGAATTTACTCATAAATGAAGAGGGCCGAATGACAACGCGGTACACTCCTGCATTTCTACGTCGTTACCCTTTCATGGTGGGTGCTGGTAAGGATGACAATAAATTGGTTGGGGTTGATGTTGACAGCTCTGCTATTGTTCAGGATGGCAGTAGAGGTCAAAGATTATTTACGGAAGACGGTGAACAAACCCCATTCTTAAAAGAGGTTATTGAGTTTGTTAAGGACTATCAATACCGTACCGATATAGCAAACGTATTTTGCCGTCGATTAATGGACTTGGAATTATTGGAGCCTATGACAGCGAATGTAAATGTTGGCGGGAAAGAAGGGGCTAACATTAGCTTGAGTGGTTTTTATGTGGTGAATAGAGAGAAACTGAAGGCATTAAGTAATGAAAATGTTTTGGATCTCTTTAAAAAAGACGGACTTGAGTTAATTTATGCTCATTTGGCCTCGCTAAATAACATGAGCGCTTTGACCCAAAAAGTTGCTGAAAAAATTCGTTCTTGATTTTCAGAAACTGAAATAAACAAGCCGGGGGAAGCCCGGCTTTTATTTTGGGGAAATAAAATCGGATTGCTCCGATTTTGAGGCCAGCTAACGCGCGCTGCGTTGCCGAGATGTTAGTTCCTTCACTTTGCGTTCTGCAGTGCAGAACGCGTCCCTAACAGCAATATGAATTGATTCATCATCCTGAGTTACGGCAAATGGATGTCCCTTTATATCCAGCTCGATAGAAGCTCTGTATTGTTTACCTTTGTGTTTGTGATTGTGGGGGGCGTCAAGAACGACGCGGCTTCGAAGAATTTGGTCTGAATAACGCGTTAATTTGGCTAACTTTTTGGAGATTATCTCGTTAAGTGCAGCAGAAGAATCCAGGTCTCGGTAAACAACGTCTACAGCAGGTTTCATCATAAGACTCCTTAGCAGTTTGTCATGAGTTGGCATTTATTCTAGGCAGTTTTTTGTTCGAATAGTTCCAAGGCTCAAAGTCAATATTGATGTTCCCAGCCAAAAATTCAAGTCAAAATTTACATCTCTTAATATCTTTTTGCTCTCTGGTTAGTGCTTTATGGACTAACTGGCACTAAGCCATTTGTAACATTAATGTAACTAGTTGATATGATTTAGTCTTCAATAATCGGCGCGACTTTTGCTGGGGTCACTTATTTAATATTTTGTTTTTATCTTAACTGGACTTTAGAAAACCACCCACCCCGCCAACCCCAGGTTAGCGCCAAAAAATTCTAGCTCCATCATTATTGCCCCATGATTTTTATAGAAAAATCATGGGGCAGTTTATTTTCTCACCAAAACCTAGGATGGCGGCCTTATTTTATTGCAGGTCGTACTCCACCACTCCAAAACGCTAACACGCTGAAAATGTTTTACCAATCCATCACGGATTTTCCTGCGGTCACCTCCGCTTTATTGCGCCAAGGTAACTGCAACATGACGCCGTCCAGTTTTTCCGCTGGCATCAACGACAACAATTGAATTAATCCGTAGCCTATTGTCGTTAACTGTACCCAACGATTTAATGTCTGTCGCGCCTGTTGCCAGGCCTCTTTTACTCCCCAGGAATTTTTCAATTCATTGAACGTGCTTTCAATACTCCAGCGCTTCGCGTAAGCAACAATAATTTCTTCTGCACTTAATTCGCTACTCGTTGACAGAAGCAGACGTGTCTTATTCCACTTTTCATTTCTTTCGTCATAAAATTCGCACCAGACCGCGCCGACTTTTGCGCCTTTGATAAAACGAGCCAACACGACTTTATGGCGATATCGCAACCGCTGATTCTTTCCATATAAGAATAACGTTGCTTCTGTCGTTGCCATGCGATTGACTCGCGACTCTGTAACTTGTTTTCCATATTTGGCAGGTCTGCCGCGCTGTTTTTCGTTGGGGTTGCAGGCATATCGTACAAGCGGGTGTCGTGGCGTACTTGCCCGATCACATCAATTTCTTGCGCTAACATCGCCAGAATAAGATCGCCGCGCATGTACCAGCTATCCATCAATAATCGCACGGTTTTGCCGCTGTATAAGCTCGATACACTGCGGATCAGTGTTTGCGCGGCGCGCAATTTCCCGGTGTTGCCTGCGGTAGGCATTAATCTGGATAACAAAGGAATGGCGATATTATTTCCTTTTTTCTCGCCTGGCAATTTGTGCAAGCGTCACCCAGCATTGTCCACGAACAAAACGCGCCAAATTAGGTTTGTTGCCATGCTGATGATGAATCTGGCTTGCGGGCGCTTTTTCTGAGCTGCGCAGCACAAGCGTGTCATCTATGGCTAAATAAATAATCTCTCCGCCTACTTGTTGAATAACAACACGTACAAATGCGCGAGCGAGTGATAACCACGACCATTTCCCTTGCCGCAAACATTTGTAGTAACTCGTCCAGTGCTTTTGCGTGCTTAGCATTACCCAGCTTTGCGTGACAAAGCCAGAGCGCGTGAGCATGGCTCCGACTAACAATTCAAGGCAGGTGCCTACTGCACGCAAGGGTAGACTTTTACCTAAAATTGTTATCCAATCACCCAGTTCGCGTGGGATGTTGCTGCATCCTTTGTTGAGCACTGCGGCCTCCAGATAGTCATCGAAAACTTCTGAAGGCCGCGCCTTGACTACTCCTTAAATTCAACACAGTAGTCAAGGCGCGGCAGAATTTTTGCCGCATTTTTGTCAAGCTTTTTTTGAAAAATTTAACTCTGAGATTCTAAAGTCCAGTTATCTTAATAGGACGGTTTTTCATTGGGGTTGTTACTTTTGTAAACAGTTAAGTTACTACAATATTTTTTTTACATGTTCTCTTGAATTTAAAATTGGTGTCTACATATCAGTAAGTGTAAGTGCTCATTTGAGGCTTGCACTAAACCGTCGGATTATTCGACACAACTTTTATATTGCTCTTTAGAGGATATTGATATGCGTAATTTTGATTTTTCTCCTTTATATCGTTCTTCAATCGGTTTTGATCGTATGGCAAATTTGCTGGATAATTTGTCGCGTACAGAACAAGCTCAACCCAGTTACCCACCTTACAATATTGAATTAACCGGAGAAGATAAGTATCGCATTACTATGGCGGTTGCCGGATTTGATTCTTCAGAGATCTCGATTGAAGTAAATCAGAATTTATTGCGTGTATCGGCAAATAAACCGAATGATGCGCAAGAAAAAACTTATCTACACCAGGGTATAGCGGCACGTAGTTTTGAGCGTAAATTTCAATTAGCGGATCACGTTCAAGTTCAGTCCGCCAATTATCAAAATGGATTGTTACATATAGATTTACAGCGAATTATTCCTGAATCTATGAAACCGCGTAGTATTCCGATTTCAGTGAGCGCATCATCCCCCAATTTAATTCACAAAAATGATGCGCAGGCCGCATGATCGTTAAATAAATGCCCGGTAATTGATCGGGCATTTATTTTATTTCACTTTGAAACAATTTTGCCCGCACTGTTTTTCGATAAGCTAGTGGTGTGCTGTTTAAATGCTTTTTAAACAAGCTGGTGAAATGACTGGGATCGGGGCAACCTACCTTGTCGGCAATTTCATTAATTGCCAGGTTGGTATTTTGCAATAAATCTTTCGCGACATTGATGCGAACTTTTTGAAGGTATTCATTCGGTGTTTGATCGAGCGCATTTTTAAATCGTCGATTAAAGCTACGCATGCTCAAGTCGAACTGATTGGCGAGTGTTGAAAATTGAATGCTGCGTGAATAATTGGATTCCAACCAATGTTGTATTTGGATAATTTCTTCGTCGGGATGTGGTTTTTGCAAGCTGTCCAGATAGGCACTTTTATCATAAGATTTTCGAATTTCATGTGAAAAATGTTTTTCAACGTGTTGTGCAATTTGTGTTGAAAAAAAACGACTAATAAAGTGTACGGTTAAATCCGCTAATGAATTGACGCTGGCTGCGCAGTAGAGAGTATTGGCCTGAGTAATAAAATATTGTCGTTTGAGTTGTACCTCGGGATACTGTTGCTGGAATTGATCGAAATAATACCAGTGCGTTGTTGCTACCTTTTCGTTTAATAATCCCGCCTCTGCTAAAAAACACACGCTTGTTCCAACAGCACTTATCAGTGTTCCGTTTTGATACAATTTTTTTAACCAATCAGTGACTGCCCAATTTTTTTGTATTGTAGGCCGTGGATTTCGCCAAAGACCAGGCAAATAAAGTAAATCTATTTTGTCGGGCTCAGATATCCTTTTATCGGGAATTAATGTCAAACCGGTTTGCGTTTTAATCGGAACCAACTCAATTGCATAGGTTGTAATGTTGATTTGTGGTTTTCGGGATTTCTGTTGATGCTGAGAAGCGCTTTCGGCTGCCAACCACATCTCCATAGGTAATGTGGTGCTGGTAGCCAACATATTGTCACAAAGCAGAAACCCAACATTTAGCATTATTTGTCTCCAATAATTTGGCTGAAATACTACAAAATATGGCTAAAAAACAAAAGAAATCATTGTGAAATGCTTTTAGACTGTCACCAAATTGTCTTTGAGCTGTAATTTCTATGTCGCTAACTCCAAGAGCTTTGCCTGTGATTGTTGGATTCGGTGGTTTTAGTGCTGCCGGTCGCGCTTCGGGTCATCAAGCCTATCGTCGAATGGTGATTGAGAGTCTGCCAACCCATGAGCGTCAGGAAACCTTGGCTGGGCTTGCGGTCATGATGGGCTTGGTGACTTATTCCGATGCTTATCGTGATGAGCAAGGCGCAGCCTTGTCTCTGGCTGATATTGAATCCCGTTTTGCTGAACAAGTATTGCAAGGCACGCTGATTCGTCGAATCGACAAAACCTTTTTTGATGTGGACGCTACCTTTTGGCAAAAAAACGCGGCTTTGGGAACTGCTGATACTCCTTTAACCTTTGAAATCCGCCGCCGTGATTTACCTGAACCCCTACCTGAGTCTTGGTTGGTTGAAGATATAAACGAAGATAAAGTCAGAGTCGTTGCTCCTTCAGGTTTACAGGTGAAATTTGATAGTTATCGCGAATTACCAGTCAAGTCAGCGGGGCAGTTGCCTAGTGGTTTTAGTCCTGGTTCGTTGTATCCATCACACTATCACCCAAGAGCATTGCAACTAGCGGTGATAGGGGCTTCTGATGCAGTGCGATCAATCGGTATTGAGTGGCAACAAATTATTGATTCGGTTAAGCCTGATCAGGTTGCAGTTTACGCCAGTAACGTCATGAGTCAGATGGATGTCAATGGTTTTGGCGGTTTATTGCAATCACGATTAAAAGGAGATCGTGTGAGCGCTAAACAGTGCCCTCTAGGCTTAAATACCATGCCAGCGGATTTTGTGAATGCCTACATTTTGGGAAGTGTGGGTCAGACAGGTGCGTTGGTCGGTGCCTGTGCTTCCTTTCTCTACAATCTTCAAGCGGCGGTTGATGACATCACAGCAGGTAAGATTCGCGTTGCAATCATTGGTAATGCAGAAGCGCCGATTTTACAGGAAATCATTGATGGCTATTCCACAATGGGTGCCTTGGCCAGCGAAGACAAGCTCAAAAAATTGGATAACTCGGAAGTGGCTGATCCGCGCCGCACCAGTCGTCCTTTTGGTGAGAATGCTGGGTTCACTATGGCAGAAGCCAGTCAATATATTGTGTTGATGGATGATGCGCTGGCGATTGAATTAGGTGCAGACATTCATGCTGCAGTGGGTGATGTATTCGTCAATGCCGATGGTTTCAAGAAATCCATTTCAGCACCCGGCCCAGGTAATTACATTACTATGGCAAAAGCAGTGGCTTCAGCGCGCGCTTTGTTGGGTGAAGATTCCGTTCGTCATCATTCAATGATTCAAGCTCACGGTTCCAGTACACCGCAGAATCGCGTAACTGAATCGCAAATATTTGATCAAGTCGCAAAAGTTTTTGGCATTGAATCTTGGCTAGTAGCAGCAATTAAAGCTTATGTTGGTCATTCATTGGCAGCCGCCAGCGGCGAACAATTAATTAACAGTCTCGGCATATTTCAATACGGAATTATTCCCGGCATTAAAACGATTGATAAGGTGGCTGATGATGTATTTGCTGATCGCTTGAAGATTTCCAACAAAGACCAAGTGCGCAAACCTGAAGACATAGATTTAGTCTTCATCAACTCCAAAGGTTTCGGCGGTAACAACGCGACAGCCAGTGTGATTGCGCCACATAAAGTCGAGAAGATGCTTACCAAGCGTTATGGTGTCGAAGCAATGGTTGCTTACAAAATCCGACGCGAACAGGTGCGAGCCAGTGTGGCAAGTTATGATCAGGCTGCACTCAAAGGCCAATTTTCAACGATTTATCATTTTGGCGAAGGTTTGATAGATGAAAAGCTGATTCAGCTGGATGACAGTCATTTGCAGCTGCCCGGGTTTGCCCAAGCGATTGACTTACCTGATACAAACCCTTATTCAGATATGAGTTTGCTGGACTGATACCAAGTCTATACAAACTCACCACTTTCCCTTAGAATGCCGCGCCTTTCGTAGTGCATAGATGATCCTGCGCTGCGACTTACCTATTTCAACCGGGAGCCTAAGGCTCTGATAACTACAGGAAAACCTCGATGGTTACTATTCGTTTGTCTCGTGGCGGTTCTAAAGCTCGCCCTTTCTATCATGTTACTGTTACCAATAGCCGCAGTGCTCGCAATGGTCGTTTTATTGAGCGTATTGGTTTCTTCAACCCAATCGCCCGTGGTCAAGAGGAAACTCTTCGTGTTGATCAAGACCGTCTGCAATTCTGGGTTGGTCAAGGCGCCCAATTGAGTGAGCGTGTTCAGAAGTTAGTAAAAGATAGTAAGAAAGCGGCTTAATTACGTCTGCCTACGGTTATGTCGTCTGAAAAAATCCAATCTGGTCAATGTCGGGCGGCTAACGGCGGTTTACGGTATCAAAGGCTGGTTGAAGGTGCATTCTTACACCGAACCAGCTGAAAATCTGTTTGAGTATCACCCTTGGTTGTTGAAAACCCAGCATGGTGTCAAACAGGTTGAGATAGATGAAGTTCGTCCGCATGGTGATGCCTTTGTGGTGCACATTGTGGGCATTGACGATAGAGATGACGCAGCAGCGTTTACCTCTGTCGATATTGCAGTAGAACGTGATTTGCTGCCTGAGTTGGATGACGGAGAATATTACTGGAGTCAACTCGAAGGTTTAGTGGTGATCACGCAATACGAAGGTATTGAAAAACGCTTGGGTCGGGTTTCAAAATTATTTGAGACAGGTGCAAATGATGTACTGGTGGTAGCGCCGGATGATCAAAGCATCGATCAACGCGAGCGTTTGATTCCTTATGTTCCTGAACAGTTTGTCTTATCAGTGAATCTCGACCTTGGTGAGATTCGGGTGGATTGGGATCCGGAATTTTGAAAATTGCATTGGTGACTTTGTTCCCGGAAATGCTCAAAGCGGTTACCGAATTTGGTATCAGTGGCAGGGCAGTCAGGCAAGGTTTACTGGAGCTGGCGACTTGGAGTCCTCGGGACTTCGCGCATGACAAACATAAAACCGTGGATGACCGCCCTTATGGTGGTGGCCCCGGAATGTTAATGATGGTTCAGCCTTTACGTGATGCGATTAACGCTGCGAAAGATTGGGCCAATACAGAAGAAACTTTGGCCAAAGTGATTTACTTGTCCCCACAAGGGAAAGTGTTTAATCAACAAGCGGCGGTTTCAATGGCAAATGACACCAATTTGGTGTTGGTTGCGGGACGTTATGAAGGCATTGACGAGCGTCTGATTCAGGCTCTGATCGATGAAGAATGGTCGATAGGCGACTATGTGTTGAGTGGTGGTGAGTTGGCAGCAATGGTGATAGTGGATGCTATAACCCGATTGCAGCCGGGAGCTCTGGGGCATGAGCAGTCAGCGGAGCAGGACTCCTTCACTGAAGGTTTGTTGGATTGCCCTCACTACACCCGACCGGAAGATTTTGATGGAATGCGTGTGCCTGATGTTTTGTTGTCAGGAAACCATGCGCAAATCAGGCGCTGGCGATTAAAACAATCGTTGGGTCGAACCTGGCAGAGAAGGCCGGATTTATTGCACGCAATAAAACTAACTGAGGAACAGCAGGCGCTGTTGACGGAATTTCGTCGCGACCTTGAAAATGACAAACATTAGCTGTGAAGCTAAAGACCTCTTTAGGAGTTTAAAATGACCAATTTAATTATTCAGGCGTTGGAAAAAGAACAGCTGAAATCTGATCTTCCCGAGTTTTCACCTGGCGATACTGTGATCGTCAACGTAAAAGTAAAAGAAGGTGATCGTGAGCGTGTTCAGGCATTCGAAGGCGTTGTGATCGCTATTCGTAACCGCGGATTAAACTCTGCGTTTACCGTTCGTAAGATTTCCCATGGTGTAGGCGTTGAGCGTACATTCCAAACTCACAGCCCGATGATTGACAGTGTTTCATTGAAGCGTCGCGGTGATGTGCGTCAAGCCAAACTTTACTATCTGCGTGACTTGGCTGGTAAGGCTGCTCGTATCAAAGAGAAGTTGGTTTAATCGACTTTTCGTCAAAAACCGGAATGGGAAACTGTTCCGGTTTTTTTATTCCCTGAATTTGTCTTAACTGTAGAGATTCTTCACAGTATTCCTTCAGCAACCGGCCTGCATGGGCAAATCGGTTTGGGTGAAGTAGAATGCGCGACCTGAGTAAGTAAAACGAGAAAAAACTATGAGTTGGCTCGACAAAATTATTCCGAGTGTTTCGCGATCCGAAGCAAAACGCAGTAATAAAGTCCCTGAAGGTTTGTGGGAAAAGTGCCCAAAATGTGAAGCCGTGCTTTATAAGCCGGAGTTGGAAAAAAACCTCGACGTATGCCTCAAGTCTGATCATCATTTGCGTGTTCGAGCGCGCGACAGGTTGGATATGTTTTTGGATTCTCAGCATCGCGAAGAATTGGCAACCGATGTGTTACCAATCGATCGTCTGAAATTTAAAGATATTAAAAAATACAAAGATCGCTTACTCACTGCCCAAAAAGAAACCGGTGAAAAAGATGCTCTGATTGCCATGCGTGGCGAATTAAAAGGCATGCCACTAGTCGCTGTTGCGTTTGAATTTGCATTCCATGGCGGTTCAATGGGTTATGTGGTCGGCGAGAAATTTACGCGTGCCGCAACCATAGCATTGAAGGAAAATATCCCGTTGGTTTGTTTCTCGGCAACTGGTGGTGCCCGCATGCAGGAAGCCTTGATTTCCCTGATGCAAATGGCCAAGACCAGTGCGGTAATAGAGCGCTTAAGAATGCAGGGAACTCCCTATATTTCGGTGATGACTGATCCGGTTTATGGCGGTGTTTCAGCCAGTTTGGCCTTGTTGGGTGATCTGAATATCTGTGAGCCAGGTTCTCGTGCCGGTTTTGCAGGCCCCAGCATTATCGAACAAACGATTCGACAAAAATTACCTAAAGGTTTTCAGCGCGCTGAATTTTTGTTGGAGCATGGCGCTATTGACATGATTATTCATCGTCGTGATATGCGCGATAAGTTAGCTTCAATCCTCTCCAAATTAACTCTCTGTGCGGCTGTTTAATGACAGCCCCTATTCGCGATGAAACATGAGTTGCGATGAAACATGAGTCGCTTACAGATTGGCTTTCTTGGTTAGAGCAATCACATCCTCGCGAAATTGATTTGGGTTTGGGGCGTATCACACAAGTGGCGTCCCGCCTGGATTTACTTTCACCTCAAGCATTAATTGTTACCGTGGCGGGAACCAACGGCAAAGGTTCTTGTGTAGCAACCTCTGCTGAAATTTTACGTGCAGCCGGTTATTCCGTCGGTGTTTATACTTCGCCGCATTTGCTGCATTACAACGAACGAATTCGCATCAATAATCGATTGGCGACGGATGAAGAAATCTGTGAAGCCTTTGCTGCAATTCATCGAGCCTGTGAACAAGAATCGGTTTCGCTGACCTATTTTGAATATGGCACCTTGGCAGCATTTTATTTATTCAAAAAACATCAAACCACTGCGATGGTGTTAGAGGTAGGGCTGGGCGGCCGTTTGGATGCGGTGAATATTCTTGATGCCGATATCGCCATAATCACCAGTATTGATTTGGATCATCAGGATTGGTTGGGTGATACACGCGAAAAAATCGGATTTGAAAAAGCCGGTATTATGCGCGCTAATCATCCGATGATTTGTGCGGATCCCAATCCACCAGAATCGCTGATTAATCATGCAAAATCCCTCAACACAAAAAGTTATTTTGTTGGTGAGGATTTTTTTTATGAATCCGAGTCAAACCAATGGCGATGGTGGAATCAATCGCTAACTGAAGATCACTGGCAAGAATTGCCACAATTGCCTTTACCCAGTGTGGCTGCGGCATTGCAAATGGCGAGTGTTTTGAAGTTGGATTTTGCGCAGCTGGATTTATTTAATCGTGTGGCAGCACTGCGGATTCCCGGTCGTTTTCAGCAGTTGACTTGGAATAGTCGACATTGGGTAATGGATGTCGCTCATAATCCTGCAGCTACAGCTTTTCTTGCAAAACGGTTGCTGAATTGGAAACAACAGAGTTCTTCAACGAAAATACACGCAATAGTCGCCATGATGTCGGATAAAGATCGCTTGGAAAGCCTGACGAATTTGCGCTCGATCATTGATCAATGGCATTTACTGGATTTGTCTTTTTTGCCGAGAGCAGCAAATATTGCACAATTGACAGAAAATTTGATGAGTATTGGGCAGGCGCCTGTTTCAGCAGGTGATATGAATAGTTGTGTACAGAAAGTTCTCGCTACTAGTCAGTCGCAAGATTTAATTGTGATTTTTGGATCTTTTTATACAGTCGCTGAAGCGATGAAGTTAATACCAATATTGGAGAGCTGATGTGAATGAACGATTAAAACATCGTCTGTTGGGTGCAACGATTTTGATTGCCTTGGGTGTTTTGTTATTACCTGGGTTCTTTCGTGATAAAGATGCATACGAAGTCAATCCACAATCACAAATTCCGGGTAAACCGAGCATTACCGCCGTGGATTTTGATGGGCCAACTCCTGTTCAGGGGGTGGAGCCTGCGCCTGACCCTGAAACTATGTTTGTGCCTGAAGAAAGCTCTGTAGATGCCGCCGCAACTGAAACAGCAACATCATTCTCAGCATCATCTACTTCTGTGAAACTGCCTGAAGCTTGGGTAATTCAAGTGGGTAGCTTTGTGCAAAAAGAAGCGGCCGAAAAACTTCTGAAAGAGCTGCAAACGGAAGGTGAAAAAGCTTACCTACGCAGCGTGGTGACAGACAAGGGAACTATGCATCGTTTATTTATTGGCCCCAAAATGGATAAGCAGGAGGCTTTGGCGACTAAATTAGCCATCGATAAACGCTTGAAAGTCGATGCACGAATTCTTCCCTTTAAGCCCTAAAAGCACCAAGCTCTGATAGAATGCGCGCCTGTGATTGGCCGACAGGTTGATCGAAGAATTTCGGAGCTGCTGTCAGATGAATTGGGCCGACTGGGTCATAATCGGAATATTGTTAGTGTCCTGCCTCTTTGGGTTGATTCGTGGGTTCGTGCGAGAGGCATTGTCGCTGGCCATCTGGATTGTCGCAGCGTTTTGCGCACGTATTTTTGTAGGTTCTGTAGAGCCTTTTCTTATCCCCTTTATTGATACCCCTTCTGTTAGAACGCTCACAGCTTTTTTGATTATTTTTTTATTGGTGCTTTTACTGGGAGCACTGGTTCAATATTTATTGGGTGCTTTAATTAAAGCATCGGGACTGTCCCTTGTAGATCGAACCTTAGGTCTTGCTTTTGGCATCACGCGGGGTTTCGTAATCGTGATGTTATTGGTTTTGTTGTCCTTAAATTTGACACAGGTTAAAAAAGATCCTTGGTGGAGCCAATCCCAATTCATTCCATTTTTTGTGCAGTGGAGTGATGAGGCCATGACAGTCTATAGCCGAATTGGTGACTGGTTTATCCAGATGTTTGGTGTTACGAAAAATCACTCAATTTAATTCTGAATTTAATGAAGTAATCGAGGCAATTCTATGTGTGGCATTGTAGGTATTGTAGGTAAGAGCGATGTCAATGTTCAGCTTTATGATGCGCTGACCATTTTGCAGCATCGTGGGCAAGATGCCGCCGGTATAGTCACTTGCGAAAATGGCCGTATGGTGCAACAGAAGGCCAATGGTTTGGTGCAAGATGTATTCAGAACACGCCACATGCAACGATTGCTCGGTAACTTGGGAATTGGTCATGTTCGTTATCCAACTGCAGGCAGTTCAGGGCCTGCGTTGGCGCAACCTTTTTACGTGAACTCTCCTTATGGAATTGCGTTGGCACACAACGGTAATTTAACTAACTCTGCAAAACTCAGCGAAGAAGTTTTCAAAACTGATTTGCGTCACGTGAATACGGATTCAGATTCGGAAGTGTTGTTAAACGTATTTGCGCATGAATTGCAATTGCAAGGAAAATTAAATCCAACCGCTGATGATATTTTTGCCGCCATCACAGGTGTTCATAATCGAGTCAGTGGTGGTTATGCGGTGGTATCGTTAATTGCCAATTATGGATTGGTGGCTTTTCGTGATCCACATGGAATTAGGCCTTTAGTTTATGGAAGCCGTCTAACGGACGATGGTACCGAATATATGGTCGCATCTGAAAGTGTTGCTCTGGATGTGTTAGGTTTTCAATTGATTGATGATGTTGCACCCGGTGAAGCGATTTATATTACGGAAGAGGGAGTGTTACATCGTCGTCAATGTGCGAAACATACCAGCTTGTCCCCCTGTATTTTTGAGCATGTGTATTTCGCTCGCCCGGATTCAATTATGGATGGCGTTTCAGTTTATCGTGCGCGTTTGCGCCAAGGTGAAAAACTCGCCGATAAAATTATGCGTGAAAGACCTGATCACGATATTGATGTGGTAATTCCAATTCCAGATTCCAGTCGTGTTGCAGGTCAAGCACTGGCACCGAAAATGGGTGTGAAATTTCGTGAGGGTTTAGTAAAAAATCGTTACATCGGCCGTACGTTTATTATGCCGGGTCAGCAGCAACGTAAAAAATCAGTACGACAAAAACTGAACGCCATTGAATTGGAATTTAAAGGCAAAGTCGTGTTAATGGTAGATGACTCAATCGTGCGAGGCACAACTTGCCAACAAATTATTCAAATGGCTCGCGATGCGGGTGCCAAAAAAGTTTACTTCGCTTCAGCGGCACCAGCTGTTAAATATCCCAATGTCTATGGTATCGATATGCCAACGGTAGATGAATTAATTGCACACGGTCGCACGCACGATGAAATCTGTCGTGAAATTGGTGCCGATTGGTTAATTTATCAAGATTTGGAAGATTTAATTGCGGCTTCAGCAGAAGGTAATAAAAAAATTACCCGATTTGATTGTGCTGTGTTCACAGGCGAATATTGTACTGGCGATGTTACGGAAGAATATTTACAGCAAGTGGCTGCCGCTAGAAATGATGCAGCGAAATCCGGAACAAAATCAGATAAACAAATGGAGTTGCCCATTGGATTGCACAATGGAAATGCAGGATAACGAGAGGTGGTTTCCTTGAATCAATTTGATGAAGAAAATTTTAGTGAGTTGGGAATCGATACCTTAGCGGTGCGGGCAGGGCAGGTGCGTTCTGCAGAAGGTGAGCACAGTGAAGCCTTATTCCTTACATCAAGCTATGTGTTTGGCAGCGCACAAGAAGCGGCAGATCGTTTTTCTGGTGCGCAACCTGGGAATGTCTATTCGCGTTACACCAATCCGACTGTGCGTATGTTTGAAGAGAGAATTGCGGCGCTTGAAGGTGCTGAAGCGGCAGTCGCAACTTCATCGGGTATGGCAGCCATTTTGTCGACTTGCATTGCGTTATTGCAATCAGGCGATCACATTTTATGTTCGCGTAGTGTGTTTGGAACCACTACCGTTTTGTTAACTAAATTTTTAGCAAAGTTTGGTGTGAGTACCACATTTATCAATCCAACCGATTATGTCGCCTGGGAATCAGGGTTTACTGCAAAAACCAAATTGGTTTTTGTTGAAACTCCTTCTAATCCTTTATCGGATATTATCGATATCCAGCGTTTGGCTGACATCACACACAAACATAATGCGTTGTTGGTTGTCGACAATTGTTTTTGTACGCCCGCATTGCAAAGACCATTAAATTTTGGTGCCGATTTAATTGTGCATTCCGCAACAAAATATATTGATGGACAAGGTCGTTGTTTGGGTGGTGTGGTCGCTGGGCCGAAAAAATATGTTGATGAAGTGCTTGGGTTTATTCGCAGCGCTGGCCCAAGTTTGAGTCCATTCAATGCCTGGATTTTCTTGAAAGGTTTAGAAACATTGCGTTTGCGTATGGAGGCTCATTCGCGCAGCGCGTTAATTTTGGCTGAGTGGTTAAATACACATCCAGCAATTGAAAAAGTGTTTTATGGTGGATTGCTGACTCATCCTAATCATGCATTGGCAGCCAAACAACAATCTGCCTTTGGTGGTGTTTTATCCTTCCGTGTTCGGGGTGGTCGTGAAGAGGCTTGGTCAGTAATTGATGCGACTCGCATCATGTCGTTAACAGCGAATTTGGGTGATGCAAAAACCACCATAGTGCACCCGGCAACAACGACTCATGGTCGCTTAACACCGGAACAAAAAGCTGAAGCTGGTATTACCGAGAACCTGATTCGTGTGGCAGTAGGTTTGGAAGATGTGGTTGATTTAAAAGCCGATTTGGAGCGGGGTTTGAGTCAGCTAAAAAGCTGATTTAGACCTTGTTCTTGGGGGAAGACATTGGTAAAGTGCGCCCCTCTTCAGGACTATAGCTCAGTTGGTTAGAGCACCACCTTGACATGGTGGGGGTCGCTGGTTCGAGTCCAGTTAGTCCTACCAAAATTGAATTTAAAAAGCACTGAATAGTGCGCAACTGCAACTTTACCCGCATCTAAAAAATTCAAATTTTCAAAAAAATGCCACTATATTGCATTTTATTTTCAATAATAACGAATCTAATTTTTACAAAATAGTTATAGGGTCGTAATTGAAAAACTGAGGTGCCTTTTCTGTCAGTGCATTTTAAAGATTAGGTGGATGCACGATAAAGAGAATGCCGGTTTGGTCTAAATCCCCGTCTCATGTAAAATGCGCTCCTCGCTTGAATCCTCTTATTTATCTGGTTAAAAACATCATGGAAATCAATCCCTTATTGCTTGCTCTCAAAGATTTGACTGATCGTACTGAAACCCTTCGGGGGTATCTTTGACTACGAGTTAAAGAAAGAACGGTTGACCGAAGTTGAATTGGAGCTAGGTGAATCCAAAATTTGGGAGACGCCTGAGAAGGCGCAAGCACTGGGACGCGAGAGATCCAGTTTGGAGTTGGTTGTCAAAACCATTGATGATCTGGACCGAGGCATAGCTGATAGCCGCGAGCTGCTGGATATGGCAGTTGAAGAAGACGATGAATCCATGGTGGCTGATGTTCAGGCGGAATTGGATCGATTGGATAAACACCTGGGTGTTCTTGAATTTCGCCGCATGTTCTCGGGGGAAACCGATCCCAACAATGCCTACCTCGACATTCAATCAGGATCAGGTGGAACTGAAGCGCAAGATTGGGCCGAAATGGTATTGCGCATGTATTTACGCTGGGGTGAGGCCAAAGGTTTCAAAGTCACATTAGAAGAAGTGTCCGCAGGTGACGTGGCCGGTATTAAAAGTGCGACGATTTGTTTTGAAGGTGAATATGCCTTTGGTTGGTTGCGTACCGAAACTGGCGTGCATCGTTTAGTGCGCAAATCACCCTTCGATTCCGGCAATCGTCGCCACACCTCTTTTTGCTCAGTGTTTGTTTCCCCGGAAATTGACGACAATATCGAAATCGATATTAATCCCGCTGATTTGCGTATCGATACTTATCGAGCAAGTGGTGCCGGTGGTCAACACGTTAACAAAACTGATTCGGCTATTCGTATCACGCATATTCCCACCAATATTGTGGTGCAGTGCCAAAACGAACGCTCGCAACACGCCAACCGCGATAAAGCCTACAAGATGCTCCGTGCAAAAATGTACGAACACGAAATGCAAAAACGCAACGCCGAAAAACAAGCCTTGGAAGATAGCAAATCCGATATAGGCTGGGGCAGCCAAATTCGTTCTTATGTATTGGATGATTCGCGTGTAAAAGATTTGCGCACCGGCGTACAAACCTCCAATACACAAGCTGTGCTTGATGGTGACTTGGATCAGTTTATTGTTGAGAGTTTGAAGGCGGGGCTTTGAATTTAGTAATTGACAAGGAGAGCTTTGCACGAATCAGACTTTACCGTCATTCCTGCGAAGGCAGGAATCCAGCTGTTGAAAAATATCAATGAAATCAAAGGCTGGATCCCTGCCTTCGCAGGGATGACGATGCGAAATTAAATAAAAATGTATTCGTGCAAAGGTCTCACAAGGTATTTTGTATATCAGTATGCGCTGGTTAAACTTGTAGGTTGTACGAGAATCTGTACTGGTACGATGAATAGGTTAGTGAGCTGGTGGCGCTAGGGTAAGTATTTTTAGTCCGAAAAAATTCAAAGCCAAAACGAGAATAACTATGCCTTTATCATGGAATGAAATAAAAAGTCGTTCACTCGCTTTTTCAAAAGAGTGGGTGAATGAATCCTCTGAAGATGCCGAAGCAAAAAGTTTTTGGGATGGCTTCTTTCATATTTTTGGCATTTCGCGCAAACGCATTGCAAGTTTTGAAGAGCCGGTTAAAAAATTAGGTGATAAACAAGGCTTCATCGATTTATTTTGGAAAGGCGTTTTGCTCGTTGAACATAAATCGCGTGGCAAAAGTTTGGATAAAGCCTTTACGCAAGCCTTGGATTATTTTTCTGGCATCAGCGAGCGTGATTTACCTAAGTATGTTTTAGTTTCAGATTTTGCGCGCTTCCGTTTGTATAACCTTGAGGATAACGAACAGCACGAATTTGAATTACATGAGTTACACAAATACGTGCGTTTGTTTGGTTTTATTGCGGGTTATCAAACCCATAAAATTCAAGAGCAAGACCCCGTTAATATTAAAGCAGCAGAAAGAATGGGGAAGCTGCACGACCAAATGAAAGCGGTGGGTTACGAAGGCCATCCACTGGAATTGTATTTGGTGCGGTTATTATTTTGTTTATTTGCCGAAGATACAGGCATTTTTGAACGGCAACAATTTCAGGATTATATCAGCCAAAAAACACATGAGGATGGTTCCGATCTTGCCCACCATTTAAGTACACTCTTTCATGTGCTCAATACACCGAATGAAAAACGTTTAAAAAATCTCGATGAACAATTGGCTGCATTCCCTTATGTAAACGGAAAATTATTTGAAGAGATGCTGCCACCTGCAAGTTTTGATTCCACCATGTGGCAAGCTTTATTGGATTGTTGTGCCTTGGATTGGAGTCGCATTTCTCCCGCCATTTTCGGTTCGCTGTTTCAGTCGATTATGGATGCCAAAGCTCGCCGCAATTTGGGTGCGCACTACACCAGCGAGAAAAATATTCTCAAACTCATCAAACCATTATTTTTAGATGACTTGTGGGCTGAGTTTGAAAAAGTGAAATCCAATAAAAATAAATTGTTTGAATTCCACAAAAGGTTACGCAGCCTAACCTTTTTAGACCCCGCCTGTGGTTGCGGAAATTTTTTGGTGATTGCCTACCGTGAATTGCGCCTATTGGAATTAGAAGTGCTACGCGCTTCACGTAAAGATGATCAATTGACGCTTGATGTTAACCATCTAATTCTTTTGGATGTGGATCAGTTTTACGGTATTGAGATTGAAGAATTCCCCGCGCAAATTGCACAAGTGGCTTTGTGGTTGATGGATCACCAAATGAATTTGCAAGTGTCGGAGGAGTTTGGTTTGTATTTTGCGCGTATTCCCTTGCGGTCGAGTGGGACTATTGTGTGTGGGAATGCGTTGCGGATTGATTGGAATTCTGTGGTGCCTGCGGAAAAGCTGAGTTATATCATGGGAAACCCGCCGTTTATTGGTGCTAAGTTTATGGATGAGAAACAACGGCAAGATGTCGGTTTTGTTTTTGGTGGAATTAAAAATGCAGGTCTGTTGGATTTTGTAGCTGCTTGGTATGTAAAAGCGGCGGATATGATTCAAGAGTCCAATATCCGTTGTGCATTTGTTTCCACTAACTCAATTTGCCAAGGTGAACAGGTTGGCGTTCTATGGAGTTGGATGTTGTCGCAAGGAATGAAAATATTTTTTGCGCACAGAACATTTTCTTGGAATAACGAAGCGCGCGGGAAAGCTGCTGTGCATTGTGTAATCGTGGGATTTTCAGCGCTAGAAGTTAGTCCTAAATTTTTGTTTGAGTACGACCATATCAATGGTGAACCGCACAGATTGATGGTAAAAATATAAATCCATATTTATTTGATGCGCCACAATTTATTCTGGAAAAACGTAATGATCCAATTTGTGCTGTTGCCAGAGATGTGTTGGAAATAAACCTATTGATGACGGGAAATCTTTTTTTACACCTGACGAAAAAAATTATTTTTAAAATTGAACCTGCGGCGAAGAGTTTATTAGAAAGTTTTTAAATGGAGAAGAATTCATAAATAATATAGCTCGTTATTTTCTTTGGCTTGGAAAATGTTCCAAGCCAAATTAAAATCATGCCTGAGTGATTAAGCGTGTAGAAAAAGTTCGAAATTTTAGGTTGTCAAGTGACAGCAAGCCAACAAGAAAACTTGCATAACTCCGACAAAATTTGCATACGGAATGCAAACCAAACCAACTATTTACTGATTACCTCAGGTTTCATCTGAAAATAGAACTTATATTCCAATCGGATTTTTTGATTCTAATGCTATTTGTGGAGACAAGCTTCAAATTATCAAGATGCAACGCTATTCATTTTGGAGTTTTAAATTCATTAATGCACATGGCTTGGATGCGTGCAGTGTGTGGCCGTTTAGAAAGTCGATATAGATACTCGGTGCATATCGTCTACAACAATTTCCCTTGGCCAGAAAATCCCACTGAAAAACAAAAACAAACGATTGAAACCGCTGCGCAAGCGGTGTTGGATGCGCGGTTGCAGTTTCCGGAATCATCACTTGCGGATTTATACGATCCCCTCACCATGCCGCCGGTTTTATTAAAAGCACATCAAGCGTTAGATAAAGCAGTGGATGGTGCTTATGGGAAAACCAATTTCAAAACCGAAGCAGAACGCGTTGCGTTTTTGTTTGAGCTTTATCAGAAATATACGAGCTTGTTGCCGGTGGAGAAAGGAAAGAAAGCCCGGAAGGATTTAAAAGGATAAGACCATGCATCTTTGCTATTTTGATGAAAACAAACACTCTGAACAAAACCCCAATTTTTTTATTGGCGGTTTGTTAATTCCTGATAAGCAGGCATTAAAGTTTGAAGATACCTTATCGCAAATTGCCTTTAATTTTTTTGGTACAAGAACCTTAACTGCGCAATCTGAAATGCATGGAAAAGATTTATTTCATGGTAAAGGCATTGCAAAAGGGCGAAAAATTCAAGATCGTGTGCAGGTTTTTAAAGATGTTGCAAATTTCATTAGCAACAACAAAATCCCCGTACGAATTGTTTGTATCGATGTGATTCGCCACAAATCCAAATATACATACCCTATGCCTGAATATCGTTTGGGTTTAATGTTAATGCTGGAGAGATTCTCTGAATACTTGGATGGTGTGGATGATCTTGGTTTAGTGTTTGGCGATTATGAAGCCGACGAAGTGACCAGCGCGGTTGTGGATTTTTCTGAATTTAAATCCCAAGGCAAAACCCCTATGTATTTTGGGCGTCCATTGGGGCGCTTGTTAGACACAGTGTATTTTACACAGTCGCACCATAGCCGATTTTTACAGGTGGCTGATTTATTGGTTTATATGGCAGGTCGTTACGATGGTAAAGAAGATGTACCTGATAAATGGCATGAGCAAGAAGTTAAGGCAGCTTGGGAAAAAATTAAGGCCAGTGGGACTGTTCATATCCAACACTGGCCTTAGCAATTTGGAACGACCAGCCCTGTAAAGGGATAACTCGCTTAAGGAACGAGTGTGCAGGTCGCTAGATCGGATTATTAAGAAGTAGGCCGGTTTCGTCAAGCTTACAGAGTCAAAGGAACAGTCCTTATAGTAGCTCAGACGTTACTTTAGTCCGATAATATCAAAAATTCTTAAACCCCCTGTCAACCTTTTGCCTCCCTACACGTTAATAGCTCAACAGTTATTTTCTTTCTGAGAGAAATTTCATGCGCAGCTTATCATCGATTTTCCCCGCACTTACTCTGATATCTTGTTTGTCCGCCTGCGGCGGCGGTTCTGGTGGTGGGGATTCTCCTGGAGCGTCCAGTTCGGTTGTCTCCTCTGTTACCAGTTCGTCCTCATCTATGAGCTCTGCAACATCGACTAGTCAGTCCAGTTCCAGTCAATCGTCTGTTGATCAATTTGTGGAAGTGCGGTCACTTTTGCAAACAGAATATGAAAGCGAAAGACTAAATGGATTAACCGGGATGACGCTGATTATTTTTAATGATCGGGATGAAAAAATATTTGAGCAAAATGTTGGTAGTTTTAGTGCGGACCAAACTGTTGCTATAGCCTCGGCCAGTAAATGGGTTTCTGGCACAATTTTGTTAAGTTTGGTGGGTAAAAATCAAATCAGTTTTGATGATACTACCGGTGGTATTTTGGGTTGGACAAAAAATTCAAATGTGAATTTGAAACAATTGTTGTCCTTCACATCGGGAATGGATAACGAACATATCTGTATATACAGCGACTTATTTACATTTGAAGAATGCGTTGCATTAATCAGTGTCAGCAACCCATTGGCTTTGCCTGGTACCCGGTATGATTACGGCGGAACTCATTTGGCGGTCGCCGGGCGCATGGCAGAAGTAGCAACAGGAAAATCCTGGAAAACTATTTTAAATGAAGAATTATTAATTCCCTTGAGTTTGGATTTGTCCATCAATTACTACGCACAACCTTTAAATGCCAATGGTAGTCAAAATCCAATGATCGCAGGTGGTATGCGTATTTCGATGAATCAGTACGCAAAAATATTGCAACTGATTTATCACAAAGGACTGTGGATAAGTGGTGATCAGCCGGTGCAATTAATTCCTGCTGATTTATTTGATGAGCAAGCCAAAATGCCTTATCCCAATGTGATGATTGGCAATATGCCGCCATCCGCACCCAATGATTTTCGTTATGGTCTTTCAGCATGGTTGGAGTGCGCAACACCTGCAGAGGGTTGTCATAAGATGTCGTCGCCCGGTGCTTTTGGTTTTACACCTTGGATTGACAGAGAAAATGGTTACTACGCAATTTTGGGAATGGAATATGAATCGGCGCAGGGCTTTGGATTTAGAGCAGAACAAAAATTGCAGTTATTGATTGAAGAGGCGTTGTGATTTTTCGAACTTAGGTAACCACCCTGCCTCTTCGAGGCACCCCTCGAAGGAGGGGAATTGGATTGTGCTTCGAAGAAAATTGTCGCAATTGGCAGTTACTAAATTCCCCTCCCTCGGAGGGGTGCCCGAAGGGCGGGGTGGTCGCTTTTAAAAATCAGGTAATTGGTTTTTAAATCAAAACTTCCACTCAATTCCTGATTGCCAACTGCGTTGCATGCCGGGGATTAATCCGCGACTCATATCCACCACATAGAGTTTATCGGTGAGATTTTTACCTGCAATAAATACAGTGAAATCAGTATTCGGCAATGTGTAATTGATGCTGATGTTGTAGAGAGTGTAACTATCAATTAAACCGCGTTGTCCATTGGCGGTTACAGTTTTGGTGTTCAAGTCATCAGTGTATTGGCTGTCGAGATAGACAATTTCAAATTGCGCACGCAAACCATTATCCATTTCAAATCCGTTTACCAGCGATAGACTGTGCTCCGGCGAATAAGGCAAGCGATTACCGGACACATCAACACCGGCGGTGATCGCTGATGTGCGTGTACCTTGATACTCAGCGTGGCTTACCCAAGTCCAGGATAAATTGGTGAAAGGATTTAATTTACTTTCTTGCAACCATTCATAATGAGTGAGCAACTCAATACCCGCATGTTTGGTTTCGCCAGCAGAAGTTAAAGTTGCGCCTGTGCCACCGGCAACACTGGCAGGAACAATTTGATTATCGAAATCCAACAAAAATAGGGCAGCTTCCAATTTAAAGTTATCTTTGTTGTCGTAGCGAAGTCCCATTTCAGTGTTAAGACTTTTTTCTGCATCCAGATCGACACTGGCGCCGTCATTGTTGTTGATCACATCTTCAACACGTGGTGGACTAAAACCTTCATGCACACCACCAAAGAACACAGTGTTACTGGATAATTTGTAAGTCACACCAAGCCCGGCGAGTGTCTCAGTTAAGGAAGTTTCGCCCTCGGCGTTATTCAAATTGTTGAAGCGTTGATAATCAATATTTTCTTGTCTGACACCGGGGGTGATGGTCCAGTCTGCAACAGAAAAACTATTTTCGATAAACCAGGATTTTGCTTGTGTATCACGTTCGTTGTTTTCTCTGACACCGGCATTAGTGCTGGTGCCGGGTGTTCTGCCGTTGGGTGTATCGGAATTAATTTGCAAACGATCTTGGGTTTCTTCCTGATAACGCGCGCCCAATTTTAATTCGCCCAATGCGTGACTAATCGATAAACGCGGCTCAATGCCTTTAACATCGTAATCACGCAAGCGACCTTCGTTACCGCAGCGGGTGTTGAGATTGGCCATGCTGCCACAGTTCACATCGCTGCTATCGTTAGGGCGTTGACCTGAATTGCTGGATTGACGCCACCAGTCGCGATGAAATTCGCTGTGATAAACCGCTGTGCTCAAATTAATATCGGAATTGATTTGCCAATGATGAACGATTGATTGACCTGAGCGAGTTGCTGAAAAATTATCATTCACAAACGGATTTAGTCGCGGTGCTGCAGTGTATTCTGCAAGGGTTAAACCTGAGTAAGGCACATCTGAATCTTCTTCATAACGCGTTGCTTTAAACGTCAGTGAGTGGTTTTCGCCGAGTTCTTGAATCAGTTTCAGGTTGTAGTCCTGAATATCAAATTCCATATTCTCGCGAGCGCCTTCAGCTTGTTTGCGAACAAACTGGAATAAAACACCAGTTGATTGACCTGATTCACCGAAGGTATCGCTGACTTCACCGTAAGTTTGCAAATAACCATCGGTGCCTGCTGCAAAACGCAAAGTGCCGCCGAGATCATCCGAAGGATTGGGTGTGATGTAATTGATCACACCACCAACTGTGTGCGGACCATAAGCAATCTGCGCTGAGCCTTTTAACACTTCGAGGCTTTCGAATCTTTCAATAGTCGGGTGGTAGTAACTGGCATTATCACCGTAAGGGCTATAAGCCAGTGGCAGGCCATCTTCCAGTAACAGGACTTTGGTTGAGCGGGTGGGGTTTAAGCCGCGAATACCAATGTTGGGACGCAAACCAAAACCTTCTTCTTCACGGGCAAACACACCCGGCGCTTTGCGCAGAATCTCGTTGATATTAAAAGCGCGGGCTTCCTGAATCTCGGTTTCCTCAATCACAGTGGCTGAACCGCCGATTTTTGATAAGGACAAGTCGTCCCCAATAATCACCAGGCTGGGTACTTCGGAATCCGATTCTTTCAGGTCTTTTGTGTCAGCAAAGCTAATAGGGCTGAGTGTTAGAGAGGCGAGCAGACTGTAGCTAAAGAAGTTTCTGTAGGTCATGGCAATGATTCTGGGTTGTGGATGCGAAGTGCTATAAGTTAAGAGCTACTATAAACTGAGAGGTGTTATTTTTATTTAATCTATGTCAAATGTAAATGTTTTTCATTTGATATAGGGGTGTGATTTGTTGCCTCTGGAGGGATAAGGCATAATGCGCCCCCTTCTAACCACCATTTTCCAAGATCTCATAAAGACACGACTATGACTAATGATACCCATACACCTCTGCCCACCCATGACGATGACAACAAACTGATTACCGAGCGTCGCCAGAAACTGGCCGCCATTCGTGAAAAAGGCAATGCCTTCCCCAATGTGTTTCGTCCCGCTGACAAGAGTGTTGATCTGCAAACTCAATTTGGTGAAAAGACCAAAGAAGAGTTGGAAGCGCTCGATCACAAAGTCAGCGTAGCTGGTCGTGTCATGGCCAAGCGTGGCCCCTTTATGGTGTTGCAGGACGGTGAAGGTTCTATTCAGCTTTATGCAGACAAGGCTGCGCAAGAAGTTATTAAGGACAAGTGGGGCGTTTGGGACATGGGGGATATTGTCGGTGTCAAAGGCGCGCTGCATAAATCCGGCAAGGGTGATCTCTACGTCAATCTCGAAGAATTTCAATTGCTGACTAAATCTTTGCGTCCATTGCCGGATAAATATCACGGCCTTGCCGATCAGGAAATTCGTTATCGCCAACGTTATGTTGACCTAATGGTGAATCCGGAAGTGCGCGACACTTTCCGTTTGCGTTCGCGTTGCATTAATTTTATTCGTAATTACATGTCGGGCTGCGGCTTTATGGAAGTGGAAACGCCCATGCTGCATGTGATTCCTGGCGGAGCTTCTGCAAAACCTTTTATCACTCACCACAATGCGCTGGATATGGATATGTTTTTGCGCATCGCGCCTGAACTTTATTTAAAACGTTTAGTGGTTGGTGGATTTGAGCGCGTATTTGAAATCAATCGTAACTTCCGTAACGAAGGTGTGTCGACGCGTCACAATCCTGAATTCACCATGATGGAATTTTATCAAGCTTACGCTGACTATAAAGACTTGATGGATTTAACTGAAGATTTATTGCGTAAACTTTGTATTGATGTAACCGGCGGCACTACACTCAAATATCAAACCAGCGAATATGATTTCGGAAAACCTTTTGTGCGTTTAAGCATGTTTGATTCAGTGCTGCACTACAATCCGCAAATTACCGCTGAGCAACTCAGCAGTATTGAAGGTGCAACAAAAGCGGCTGAAGCTTTGGGTCTAAAAATTAAACCCGGTACTGCACTCGGAAAAATTCAAACCGAAATTTTTGAAGAAACGGTTGAGCATAAATTGGATCAGCCTACATTCATCACTGAGTACCCAATTGAAATATCACCACTGGCACGTCGCAACGATGAAAACCCCGCAGTTACCGATCGCTTTGAATTTTTTATCGGTGGCCGTGAATTGGCGAACGGTTTTTCTGAGTTGAATGACGCAGAAGATCAAGCTGAACGCTTTATGCAACAAGTGCGTGAAAAAGATGCGGGTGACGATGAGGCAATGCACTACGACGCTGATTTTGTGCGCGCATTGGAATACGGTTTACCACCAACAGCAGGCGAAGGTATCGGTATAGATCGTTTGATTATGTTGTTTGCCAACGCACCATCCATTCGCGATGTGTTGTTGTTTCCGCATATGAGGCCTGAATAAACTCACCCCATCCTAACCCTCCCCTTAGCAAGGGGAGGGAACAGAATTCACTCCGAACAAAAGTAATAAGGGAGTCAAGTTCCTCCCCCTTGCCAAGGGGGAGGTTAGGAGGGGGTGAAAATTAATAATGACAAAAAGGATATACATCATGATCAATAAAATACGCCTCGCTATTCGCAATGATCTTGAAGCTTCCGCTGAAACACGCCAGTTTGGTTCTGGCTGGATCAGTGGTTTTCTTGCGTTAGTGGCTTCAATTGCTGGATTGTTATTGCTGCTTAGCCAGCGTTATCCGCAATGGTTTTCCATGAAGGAATTAGCCTTAATTCACAACCAGACAATTTTTTCTTTTGTTATCCAATCCATTTTAGTGATTGCATTTTTGTTGGCATTAATCAATCTGGTGTTGCGTCGCAATAAAATTTTGGGTTTCAGTGCTATCACTTTGGTGTTTGCTTCTTTGCTTATTGGTCAATTAATCGATCCGCAAGAGCAGTATATCGCTAATGCTTATGCACTGGGCTTCGATTGGTTTGTGTTGAATCTGTTGTTGACGGGTTTATTGTTTATTCCATTGGAAAAATTATTTGGTCGTTTAACCGATCAGCCTTTATTCAGGAGCGAATGGCGAGAAGATTTATTTTATTTTTTAATTAGCAGTGTCTTAGTGCAAATTATTAGCTTCTTATCCTTATCGCCATCAATGTTTATATTGGAAACTACGGGCTCTTGGAGTGGTTTTCGTTTACTGGTTGCTGAGCAGCCTCTGGTATTACAAGTCTTGGAAATCATGTTGCTGACAGATTTTGTGCAATATTGGTTTCATCGTTTGTTTCATGAAATTCCTTTTTTATGGCGTTTTCATGCGGTACATCATTCGGCACAAAAAATGGATTGGCTGGCCGGTTCACGCATGCATATAGTTGAAATTGTCGGCTTGCGCGGTTTAACTATTATTCCTATGTTTGTACTAGGTTTTAATCAGCAAGCACTGAGTATTTATATTTTGTTGGTTTATTTAAATGCGACTTTTGTTCACGCCAACCTGCGTTTTAATGTTGAATGGTTAAAACCTTTTATCGTGACGCCGCGCTTTCATCATTGGCATCACGGTATTGAAAAAGAAGCGATCAATGTAAATTACTCGATTCACTTTCCTTGGCTGGATAAATTGTTCGGTACTTATTATATGCCCCCGCATCAATGGCCGAAAGGTTATGGTATTGGCGGGCATCCGGTACCTAATGGTTATTGGAAACAGTTTTTGTATCCATTTCAAAAGAAGAAAAAAACAAAATAAAAAAGGCGCTTTCGCGCCTTTTTTATTCCCGTTCTCTCGCTATTGCTCGATAAGCAATATCCTTTCTATAAAACATTCCATTCCAATTTATTTTTTCCGCGAGTTTATAGGCACGTTGCTGCGCTTCAGAAACCTTGTTGCCCAATGCGGTTGCACACAACACCCGGCCGCCGTTGGTGACAGTTTTGCCGTCTTTTTGTGTGGTGCCGGCGTGGAAAACTTTTTCACCTGCGACTTCGGTTGTGGGTAATCCGGAAATGACATCGCCTTTGTTGTAACTGTCTGGGTATCCGCCAGCGGCGAGTACTACACCGACTGACGCGCGTGAATCCCATTCGGCTGTGATTTTATCGAGATTACCTTTTAATGCGGCTAAACAAAGCTCAACCAAATCGGATTGCAAACGCAACATAATCGGTTGAGTTTCCGGGTCACCGAATCGGCAATTGTATTCAATGACTTTGGGTGTGCCGGATGTATCGATCATCAAGCCTGCATATAAAAATCCAACGTAAGTGTTTCCTTCAGCGGCCATGCCATTCACGGTTGGATAAATAATGTCTTTCATCACACGATCATGCACAGTTTGCGTAACTACCGGAGCAGGGGAGTAGGCACCCATGCCGCCGGTGTTAGGGCCAGTGTCACCATCGCCGACTCGTTTGTGATCTTGACTGGTTGCCATAGGCAATACATTTTTGCCGTCGACCATCACGATGAAACTGGCTTCTTCGCCTGCTAAAAATTCCTCGATTACTACGCGACATCCGGCATCACCAAATGCATTACCAGACAACATATCGCGTACTGCATCTTCAGCTTGCTGCAAAGTCTCGGCAACGATTACACCTTTACCAGCGGCAAGGCCATCTGCTTTTACAACAATGGGTGCGCCTTTTTTTCGCAAGTAGGCGAGGGCCGGTTCTACTTCAACAAAATTTTGATAATCAGCAGTAGGAATTTTGTGACGTGCAAGAAAATCTTTAGTGAAAGCTTTTGAACCTTCAAGCTGGGCAGCGCCTTTACTCGGGCCAAAACATAATAATTTTCGTGATTGAAAATAATCTACGACACCGGCAACCAAAGGAACTTCCGGCCCCACTATGGTTAAGCCGACATTATTATTTTCAGCAAAATTAGCGAGCGCTTCAAAATTCAAAACATCAATGGCGACATTTTCCAGTTTGGGTTCCAGTGCAGTTCCCGCATTGCCGGGTGCAACAAATACTGTTTCAACTTGTTTGCTTTGCGCTGCTTTCCAAGCAAGCGCATGTTCGCGCCCGCCACTGCCGATGATTAATATGTTCATTTCAAACCACTCTTTAAGCTTAAATTTATTTAATTCTAAATCTTTCACCCCCTCCTAGCCTCCCCCTTGGCAAGGGGGAGGAACTGGCTCCTCCCTTTGAAAAAGGGAGGCGGGGGAGGGATTTAAATTGGTCAAATTATCTGAGATTTTAAATCCCCCCTAGCCCCCCTTTTTCAAAGTGGGGAACTTTCCCTCCCACTTGCCAAGGGGGAGGTTAGGAGGGGGTGATTACGCAATATGCAAAATCGATTTGGTAATTTCGCCGTCTACTTTTTCAGTCAAATGCCAGTGGGAATTATCGTTCATAGTAATCCAACGACGCTCTTCGGTACGGTAGAACCAATCTTTATCATTTTGATAAAAAATTTGTACATTCGGACCTTCGAGAATATTCATGATTTCATTCGAATGCGAGCGCACTTCACTGAAATCTGTCACGGCTTTCTGCCCCATTTCACTGTAGAGCTCGTTCAATTCCAACAATAAATCATTCACTTCTTTGGTGAGTGGTTTTGCATTCAAGCCAATACGCTCTGCTTCCTGCAACAAAACCGGATAACCATGTGAAGGATATTTTGAGTTGAGTGTGGCGGCAATTTTTTGCACCAGTTCGGAATCTTTTATGTGGTAAGACAATAATTCCTCACACAACATCACAGACAAAGATTCTGCGCGATCAACCGCACCAATCACTAACGGATGAACATATTCAAACAATGATTTGTAAGGATTGGACGATTTGTCTTCAGTGTTTTGTCGCCAGAGTTTAACGACACGATTCAATTCATCAAGGCTGACAGATACGCGATCATTGTCGCGATCAATTGGTGATAAGTCGTGAGTGAGTGAGGTATCAACTGCACTCAAATAAGCCATAGGCCCCATTTGGATTTCGTCGGTACCAATAGCCATCATGGTGGCTGCAGAAGCACATTCCAACGGAACCAAACTCACCAAATGTTTACAGTGACTGCGAACCAAATTCACTATGCGTAAAGAAGCTTTGCCATTACCGCAATCACTTTTGATAAACCAATAAAGTTTGTCTGTGTGACCGACGCGTTCCAACAAATGATAAATCGCCAGAACATCATTAGCACAAATTGATCCACGCCAACTGTTCCAATAACACATGACTGGAGCGCCGAGGATATTTGACAATTTCGTCAAAATTTCCTGGGTTTCAGAAAATAACTGTGGTGGTTGTTTAAATACAACTTCAGTCTCGCTCATCACTATTTCCTTCTGGTTTTTTCAAAATTTTCACCCCCTCCTAACTTCCCCCTTAGCAAGGGGGAGGAACCTTACTCCCTACTTGATGCGAAGTGCGATCAGTCCCCTCCCCTGGCAAGGGGAGGGTTAGGGTGGGGTCATATTAATGCCTGAAATGACGCATTCCCGTAAATACCATCGCCATGCCATGTTCATTGGCTGCAGAAATGACTTCTTCATCGCGCATTGAGCCACCGGGTTGAATTACAGCGGCAATTCCAACTTTCGCTGCGTTATCTATACCGTCACGGAAAGGGAAGAATGCATCGGAAGCCATCACTGAGCCAGCAACTTGTAAGCCTGCATGTTCTGCTTTGATGGCTGCAATACGCGCAGAGTTCACGCGACTCATTTGGCCAGCACCAACGCCGATAGTTTGCAAATTCTTCGCGTAAACAATCGCATTGGATTTAACAAATTTCGCTACTTTCCAAGCGAACAATAAATCGCGCATTTCAGATTCTGTTGGAACGCGTTGGCTAACGATTTTTAAATCAGCAGCGGAGATCATGCCGTTGTCGCGATCTTGTACTAACAGGCCACCGTTGACACGTTTGTAGTCGAGTCCAGAAAATTTTTCGTTCGACCAGTCGCCACAAGCCAGCAAACGGACATTTTGTTTTGCTTTGACCACTTCTACCGCTTCAGCAGAAACACTGGGAGCAATTATCACTTCAACAAATTGACGTTCAACAATTGCTTTTGCGGTAGCTGCATCCAATTCACGGTTGAAGGCAATGATGCCGCCAAATGCAGATTCGGTATCGGTTGCATAAGCTAAATCGTAAGCATCTTTTATATTGTTGGCGACAGCAACACCGCAAGGGTTAGCGTGTTTAACAATCACGCAAGCCGGTTGATCGAAACATTTTACGGTTTCCAATGCGGCGTCAGTGTCAGCCACATTGTTGTAAGAAAGCTCTTTGCCTTGCAGTTGTTTTGCGGTGGCAATACTGGCTTCTTGTGGATTTTTCTCAATATAAAACGCCGCTTTTTGATGCGGGTTTTCACCGTAACGCATTTCTTGTGCTTTGATAAATTGCGTATTAAATGTGCGCGGGAAATCAGCGCTGCCACCTTCTACCATACGGCCAAAATAATTGGCGATAGCGCCATCATAAGCCGCAGTATGTTCGTAAGCTTTAATCGCTAAATCAAAACGGGTTTTGTAAGAGGTGCAGCCTTTTTGAGTTTGTAATTCATTTAGTATTTTTGAATAGTCAGAGGCATTTACCACTATGTTCACATGCGCGTGATTTTTTGCTGCAGCGCGAACCATAGTTGGGCCGCCGATATCAATATTTTCGACGGCGTCTTCTAAGGAACAATTTTTATTGGCGACAGTTTTTTCGAAAGGATATAAATTCACTACTACCATGTCGATCGCATTGATGCCGTGTTGTTGCATCACACCTTCATCAATACCTCGGCGACCTAAAATACCGCCGTGAACTTTTGGATGCAGGGTTTTTACACGGCCGTCCATCATTTCTGGAAAACCTGTGTAGTCAGAGACTTCGATAGCGGGAATTTTATTGTCAGTGAGTAATTTAAAAGTCCCGCCGGTCGACAAAATTTCTACACCGAGTTTATTCAGTGCTTGTGCAAACTCGACTATGCCGGTTTTATCCGAAACGCTAATCAATGCGCGTTTAACCGCGACTAGATCAGTTGTATTACTCATGCGTTAATCCTCGATAATTTTAAAATCATGACCCCCTCCTAGCCTCCCCCTTGCCAGGGGGAGGAACTGTCCCCTCCCTTGGTAAGGGGAGGGTTAGGGTGGGGGCATGGGGATGAAAATTCACTAATTCAATAATGCAAAAGGGGTGAATAGTATCCACCCCTTTTTTTATTCAACTGATAATTACAGCAAGCCGTATTGCTTCAACTTTTTACGCAAAGTACCGCGGTTTAATCCCAATACTTCAGCTGCACGAGTTTGGTTGTGGCGAGTGTATTTCAATACGATTTCCAACATAGGGGCTTCTACTTCAGCCATTACCATGTCATATACATTGCTTACGTCCTGCCCATCCAAATGTTTGAAATAATTATCCATTGCTTGCTCTACACAGCCACGTAAAGATTGACCTTGATTGGTCGTAGTAGCAGGAGTGGGAGTGGTTTTTGCGTCAGCAAAAAAAGTGGCAGTATTCATGCGGCTTTATCCTCTAGTATGAGCAGCGGTTCAAAAAAATTTCGAATGCTGGTTTGTTGTTCGTCTGCATTCTCAATGGCATTAAAGGTTCGACGAAATTCATCGCGTTGAGGCAGTGTTTGCAAATACCAACTCACATGTTTGCGAGCGATTCTTGGTCCCATTACCTCACCATAAAAGCCATAAAGCTCATGCAGATGGTTAAGTAAAATATCTCTGATTTCCGTCAGGGGCGGCTCGGGCAAACATTCTCCGGTTTCTAGATAATGTGTGATTTCCCGAAAAATCCAAGGACGCCCTTGAGCAGCGCGTCCAATCATTACTGCAGCAGCCTGGGTGTAATCCAATACCTGTTTGGCTTGTTGCGGCGTTCGAATGTCGCCATTGGCAAACACCGGAATTTTTACTGCGTTCACCACTTGCGCGATGGTGTCGTATTCAGCCTGACCGGCAAACGCATCTTCGCGGGTTCGGCCATGTAACGCTAAAGCTTGGATGCCAGAATCCTCTGCAATCTTGGCTATTCTCAACGCGTTCCTATTTTCTGTGCTCCAACCGGTGCGACATTTCAAAGTCACTGGGACTGAAACAGCATTGACCACTGCCTTCAATATTTCCGCCACTAATGTTTCATCTTTTAATAAAGCGGAACCAGCGGCTTTTTTGCAGACTTTTTTAGCTGGGCAGCCCATATTGATATCAATAATCTGCGCGCCTTGGTCAACATTGAGCCTTGCGGCTTCTGCCAAGCTCTCGGCGTCGCCACCGGCAATTTGCACCACTATGGGTTCAACTTCGCCAGTGTGATCCATGCGCAGGCTGCTCTTACGGCTATTCCACATTTGGCTGTCCGCGATCAACATCTCCGATACCACCATGCCAGCACCCAGCTCGCGACAAAGTCGACGAAAGGGAAGGTCAGTGACACCTGCCATTGGGGCAAGTATTACCGGTGATTTGATTTGATATGAGCCTATATGAAACACGGAGTAATCGCGGAGGACGCCTGTGTAAAAGGGTCGCCATCTTACCCGTTTGGTAGCAGGGTTGAAACCCAAAAATCGCAAAAAATGATGCTTTTTTAAGCAGGTTTTTGGTTGATTTTTTGTTCGATATGGGGCAGTGCAGGAGAGGAATTTGGGAGTATGGGGCTACTCCCGAAATTCAAAGGATATTTAGTTGGCGATGATTTTGCCATTGGATGCACCATGGCAACCATTGCAGCCACCTCCAGTGATTTTTCCTGGCATGGTGTGCAAGCCACCAGCGGAATCTTCAACCACGGGATCAACGCCATCAACCAATGGGCCGCCTTGAGCAAATAAGCCCGACACAGCGGCAGTAGTATAAAAATTACCGCACTTATCTGTTACCAAGGTTGAAACAACGGTATTGGTGTTGTGTGTATAGAGTCTTACGGTTGCATTTGGGTTGCCTACAGTTCCGCCACTTTTGAAAATGGTGCCGGCAACAGTAAATTTAATCTATGAGTATTGTGATCTTGGGTTGAGTCTTACTGATAGCCACTTCTCATATTGGCATGCTCAGAGCACGTCCATTTTGTAATTGTCGACTTTGGGATCTTTGATTTCCAAGGTGATGTGAATGGGTTGTTTGACGGGTATAAGTTTTTTCCCCGCTAATTCACCACCCAAATAATCTTCAGGAGTAAATCGGCGAGACGCTTTTACAACATCATCCATATCACTGAAGCTGAGTAATAAATCGGGGAAGGGTTGTTCAAATCCGGCTTTGTTTAACAGCATCACATCAACCAGTAAGGCGTCTTCAACCTCACTGTGTGCTTGCACGACTAAATTGTAAGTGACGATTTGTTTTTTATCGATGAGTGTGGGCAAGTTACAGCCGACTACCGGGCATGCAAATGCGTAAAAATCACGATAGGGTTGAATGCGTGCGTAATGATCAAAGCGGAAATACGCAAGTTGTAAAATAATGCCAATCAATGCAATAACAGCTAACAAAGGCCAAAGAATGCGGTGATACCAATAGCTGATATTGTTCGCAGTAAATTCAAGTGGTGCCGGAATAATATTTTTTAACAGGCCAGAGCGTGATCCGTCGTAGGAACGAATCTTCGGTTCTATTTTGAGTTGGCGCTTATTCGCTGATTCTTCAAAGTCTTCATCATGAAAAATACCAGCAACAGGAATTGCATTGATAATTTCTTCTTTTTCTTCAACTACCGATTGTTTGGGTTTGGCGTTTGGAATTCGCGATAATTCTTCGCTTAGCTCGAAATCGTTAGAGCTTGTAGGGCTATCTGGGTTGTCGAGAGGATTGGATTTGACTTCATCAATAAAATTGAAGGCCAATTCGTTTTCTCTTTCTTCTTTTTCTTCTCTTTCTTCCTTCTCGTTGATTTATTGTTCTAGGAGATGCTTGAGTTTTAATGAGGCCGATTTGTGGTATGTCATCGTCGTCATCGTCCATTAGGCTGTCTGCCCAGGATTCGTCAGACGTGTCTTTTATCACATTTTCTTCGATTTTTATTTTGCGATCAAAGAGTGAATTAGCTTTGATTTTGGTTTCAAGATCCATATCCATATCCAGAAAACCATCAAACTCATAACGTGATTTTCCAGAAGCTTGATCTTCCATATCATCACTGATCAATACATCATCTTCAGCAGAAGGTGTGGATAAAGGTTTTTTTGCTACAGGTTTGGCAGCAGGTTTTGGTGTGCTTTTGGGAGCATCGGGTTTTATGGTTTGGGGTTTGGATTTTTTCAGGTTCAGCTTTTGGTTTTTCGGCTTCAGCTTTGGGTGTTGCAATGGTTTTGCCATGCTACTAATGGGAGATACAGGTTTGTTGGTTTGCAGGTGCCGGTACGCTAGCAGGTTTAGTGACCAGATGGGATTGCGCTTTAAATACATGCAAGCATGAACCACAGCGAACAGCACCTTTTGCCGATTCCAGCTGGGCGGCGGTAATACGGAACGCCGTGCTGCACTTGGGGCAACGGGTAACCATGGTGTTTGATGTACTGGCAAGGGTCATCTTTTGCTGCATCCTGATGCGTTCACTCGAATTGGAATATTAGCACAAGCAGGGTGTTGCTAAGTGTGTAATAACTAACGAATTTTAGGATCGAATTTTTATGGCCGTTAATCTAACCCATTCTTCTTTTTCTGCAATAGGGTCAAATGAGAACCAGGGCTCATAAGCTTTCATAACTGATTGCGCCTGAATCGATAAAATACCGGATAGGCATATTTTCCCGCCGACCTTGGTCATTTCACTTAATTTGGGTGCAAGTTCTGCGAGTGGACCCGCCAAAATATTTGCCAGCATCACATCCACTTGAGCCTTGGGCGATCGCGATGGCAAAAATACTGGCATAGCATCATCAGGCAAATGATTACGCTTTGCGTTTTCCACTGTCGCCAACAATGCTTGAGGATCTATATCCACCCCCATAACTTGTTTAGCCCCTAACAACAAAGTGGCAATGCCTAAAATTCCTGAGCCGCATCCGTAGTCAACAACGTCCAGCCCGGTGAAGTCTTGTTGATCAATCCATTGCATACACAAAAATGTTGTCGGATGTGTTCCGGTACCAAAAGCCAACCCTGGGTCGAGCATCAAATTGACCTTTTGTGGTTCGGGTGGTTCTTGCCAGCTTGGGCAAATCCATAAACGCTCACCACAACAAATGGCGTGGTAGTTACTCATCCACTCCCGTTCCCAGTCCTTGTCTTCTAACTGTTCCCAATAAAATTCCGAGAGAGGTGTTTTTAATTTTTTCTGAATTCGTTCGAGGGTTTGTTCGGTATTAATTTCTGCATCAAATAAGCCGGTAATTCTGACTTGATCCCAAAGCGGTGTTTCACCTAATCCAGGTTCAAAAATCGGCTGATCCGCATTGTCCTGCAAAGTCACGGACGCTGCATTGTTTGCCAGCAACGCATTTTCAATTTGTTCTGTTTGCTCACGAGTCGAGACAATTTTTAATTGGAGCCAAGGCATGTTAGTTACCGAAAATTTTACTCTACAAATAAAAACGCCCCGATATTTTTCAATACCGGGGCGAATTTGTTAAAAGTTACTCAGCGAGTTTTTTCTCGAGGTAATGAATATTGACGCCGCCTTTGCGGAAAGCTTCATCGCGAACCAGCATTTGTTGCAACGGAATGTTGGTTCGAATGCCGTCGACAATGGTTTCGTCGAGTGCGTTGCGCATGCGATTCAAAGCGATTTCGCGAGTATCACCAAAGGTAATAATTTTGGCGATCATTGAATCGTAATTCGGCGGCACTGTGTAGCCGTTGTAAAGATGTGAGTCCACTCGTACACCTAAACCACCGGGTGCATGGAAGCCTTTTACCAATCCAGCGCAAGGCATAAAGGTTTTTGGATCTTCTGCATTGATGCGGCATTCAAATGAATGGCCTTTGATCACGACGTCAGATTGTTTGATTGAGAGAGGCAAGCCTGAGCAAACGCGAATTTGTTCTTTGATCAAATCAATTCCGGTCACCATTTCAGAAACCGGATGCTCAACCTGAATACGCGTATTCATTTCGATAAAATAAAAACGTCCGTCTTCATACAAAAATTCAAACGTGCCCGCACCTTTGTAACCAATATCGATACAGGCTTTTACACATGCAGCGTAAGTCGCTTCGCGCACATCTTGCGGAATACCGGGAGCAGGTGCTTCTTCCAATACTTTTTGGTGACGACGTTGCAGTGAACAATCACGATCACCCAAATGAATCGCATGGCCTTGTCCATCCGATAAAATTTGTACTTCTACGTGACGCGGATTTTGCAAAAATTTTTCCATATACACAGTGCCATCACCAAAAGCGGCTTTGGCTTCTGCTTGTGTAATGTGAATGGAATTAATCAGTGCGGCTTCGGTATGAACAACACGCATACCACGGCCACCACCACCAGCTGCGGCTTTAATAATGACGGGATAACCAATTCGCTTACCAATTTTTAAGCATTCGTCTTGATCTTCTGGCAAGGGGCCATCAGAGCCTGGCACAGTTGGAACTCCGGCTTTTTTCATCGCCTTAATCGCTTCCACTTTGTCGCCCATCATGCGAATTACATCGGGATCTGGCCCGATAAACGTGAATCCACTTTTTTGAACACGTTCTGCGAAATCTGCGTTTTCTGCAAGAAAACCATAGCCGGGATGTACCGCTTCGGCATCGGTAATTTCCATTGCGGCAATAATCGCTGGAACATTCAAATAACTTTTTGGTGATGGGTTGGGGCCGATACACACCGATTCGTCAGCAAGACGAACGTGTTTTAAATCGCGGTCAACTTGTGAATGAACTGCTACAGTTTTGATGCCCATTTCTTTACAGGCACGTAATACTCGCAGTGCAATTTCACCACGGTTGGCGATGAGAATTTTTTGAAACATAAAACAGTTCCTCAGTGGCTAGATGTTTAGCGCAAGCGCGAATAATTAAACAATGGTCACTAAGGGTTGATCGAATTCTACTGGGCCGCCATCGTCAACAAGAATGGCTTCGATGGTGCCTGCTTTATCCGCTTGAATTTGGTTCATCATTTTCATGGCTTCAATAATGCAAATCACATCGCCTGCTTTGACTTGTGAGCCGACTTCGATGAACGAAGGTGTGCCAGGGCTTGGTGAACGATAGAAAGTGCCCACCATAGGTGATTTAACCAGATGACCATTTGCAACAGGAGCTGCTGCAGCTACAGGGGCTGGTGCCGCCGCCGCTGCTACAGGAGCCGGTGCGGCCACAGGCGCCGGGGCGTAATTCATACTGGGAGCAAAAAATTGGGTGCCAGTCGGATTGCGTGCAATGCGCACGGATTCTTCGCCTTCTTTGATTTCAAGTTCACCCAAATTGGATTCTTCCAACATTTCGATGAGTTTTTTAATTTTGCGAATATCCATAGAGACCTCTACTGATTAATAAAGAGTTAGTTGATTTAATGTTTAAGAATGGGAAAGAGTTTGTATCGCCGCTTGTAGGGCAAGCTGATAACTGGTGGCACCAAAACCGCAGATGACACCTTGGGCAATATCAGAAAAATAAGAATGCTGGCGAAAATCTTCGCGCTTATGGACGTTGGATAAATGTACTTCGATAAAGGGAATTGCAACGCTCAAAAGAGCATCACGCAATGCCACACTGGTATGCGTGAAAGCGGCCGGGTTGATAATAATAAAATCGACACCTTCTTTTCGGGCGTCGTGTATGCGGTCAATCAATTCGTATTCAGCATTGCTTTGCAGGCTCAATAGGTGATGTCCAGCTTGGCGTGCGGTTTCGGTCAATTGACGATTGATGTCTTCCCGACTGGTAGCCCCGTAGATTCCGGGCTCGCGCGATCCCAATAAATTAAGATTGGGGCCATGAAGTACCAATATGGTTGCCATTCTCAGTGATCCTGTTGTTATTGTCGGGCATCGTTAAACGACACACGAGGATTAAAGAAGTTCAACCGGCCTTGGTGAAAAGTGCAGGGAGTTTGCCGGAAAAAATCGTATCTGTCCACGTTGACAGCAGATTTTGTTTCAGATAGGAGGAAATGGGCGCAGGATTGCAGAAGATGGGTTTTTTCACTGAAGTTGCCAGCTTTCAGGGAGAAAGCTGGCAATTTGAAGATTATGGCTTCAATGTCTCCAGCATCAGATCTTTTGTCAGTAATTGCGGTAATACCTCTGCTTTCCCGGCATGATTGGCGGGGAAGTAGAGATAAAGTGGTACGCCGCTGCGGCCATATTCTTGTAAAACAGCAGTGATGATAGGATCAGAATTGGTCCAATCGCCTTTCAACGTAGCAACTTTGTATTGGTCAAATGCAGCTTCTATATCATCAGTTTCCAGTACCGCTTTTTCGTTCGCTAAACAGGTGATGCACCAATCGGCTGTGAAATCGACAAATACAGGGCGACCTTCATCACGTAAAGATTGCAGAAGTTCGGGGCTAAATGTCTGCCAGCGGTCAGAGTTAGAACCAAGATTGGCAACGCAACTCCAATACCTAATCCAACAAAAATCCAAATTCCAATGTGGACTGGTTGGGTAACAGCCCATCCTAACGCAGGGGCCATAAGCGGACCTGAGCATGGACTGGCGACAACTGCTGTCAAAACACCATTAAAAAATGACCCTTTGTACCCAGATTGTTTGGTTAGGTTTTGTCCTAAACCCATTAAACTTGCTCCAAAAGTCACAACTCCAGAGAGCGCAAGTCCCATAACAAAAAACAAGTAAGTGAGTCCTGCAACAAATCCAGGGTAGGTGAGCTGAAGTCCCCAGCCTGAAGCGTTACCGGCTTCCTGAAGCGCGTAGAGAATTAGCCCAAAAGGAACAAAGCAGCAGAGCACGCCTAGAGTGTAAATCCAGCTGTGTGATGCAACGTGACTTCTGTCAGAGTTGACTATGTTCATAACTTTTAGGGATAGAACCGGGAAATACATGGCATAACATTTAAATAACCCCTCCCGGTATCGAAAGTAGAAATATAAATCCAAGTAATGTGAAGAGGTTGAAAGGTTCTTCGGCTGTTTTAGGGTTGGCTTCGGGAAGCTCGGTTCCCACAGTTTTTTCGTAGGTGCTATTGGTATTTTGCATTTGTTCTTCTGATGCAGGTGCTACAGAAGAAGCAACCGAATCAACCCACAAATTCACTTTTTGTGGGGGATAACAAAGCCCTGCGTCGGCACAGCCCTGATATTCCAGTTTTAATAGAAAAGCTTGTGTGTAGGTGGATAAATCCAATGTAGCAGTGACCTGATGATAATGAACCGAAGTTTCGCGGCCAAAAAGTTCGTCATATTTCATTTTGCCAGGGGTGTATTGGGTGTCGAGTTTGGTTTTTTCACCGGTGGTTTTATCTACCGCTGAAAATTTAAATCTCTCTTCATATAAATAGTAACCTTCAGCAATCTCCCAATTCAGTAAGAGTTGGTTGCCAGAGATTTGATAATCCATCACATAGGCTTGGTCGACAGGTAAAAAGTCATCATTAACGACTACCACATTCGATTTGCTGTTGCTGGTTGCGTTATTGTTGCTAAACGGATCTTGTGCATAAGTGGCTGGTATAAACCCCAACATCAGGCTCAATACACAACTCAATTGCAAAAAAAAGGATTTCATAGGCGTCTCTGAGGTCATTAGCTGGATTTTGCAGTAAGATGCGCCCGCAATTTGCGGCATGGGTTTATTCTAGCCTAGTGAGGCAAGTGCGTCCTTAAATCCAGATTAATCAGCCATTTTCTTTTGTTAACTCATTTTTGTTTTTGTGAGATTTGTTTCCTATGTCACAGGTTTTGTTTGCGAAAAATCGATTGTTTCTCTATTTGTGCGCCAGTATTTTTCTATTACAGGCTTGCCAAAGTCTGCCTTCAAAGAAAAAAGAAGAGTCCAAACCAGTAGTAAAATCTGTTCAGACGGGCGTAAAAAGACCTGTTGAGCCGCCTATGTCTACTCCGGTGCGGCTGTTAATTCTTAATGGCGAATACACACTCGCGCATGACCAACTGCTCACGCCCGACAATGACAATGCCTACAATTATTTTCGCGCAGCATTAAAACTCGACCCCACTAATCAACGCGCTAAAGGTGGATTACAGGGAATTGTGATGCGTTATGTTGATCTAGCCAGACAAGCTGCCGCTCGCGGCAATTACTCCGTCGCCACCAGCATGCTCAACAACGCACGCATAGTCGATCGCGACAATCTATTAATCAAAGAAGTCTCTGCTGCTATCAGCGAACAAATTAAATCAGCGCCGCCAGTTGAATCTTACAAAGGCGCTAGCAATGAATTTTTATTGGATACGAATTTGCTTGGAAAAAATGATCCACAAATTCTGGCGCGACTTGCAGAAATCGTAAATAAATTAAAGACAACTAACTCATTGGCTTTGATTATCGCCAGAACCGATAACGAAGGCCGCTGGATCTACCAAAAAATGCGCGAAGTGGATCCTGAGTTTCGCGTGCGTGGTGATATTAAATTGGGTTCACCGCCGAGGGTGGTTTTGGAGAAGATTGCGCAGTAGAGACGCAATATTTTGCGTCTTATGTGTAGATTATCGAAAAGACGCAAAATATTGCGTTTTAGATTTTAAAAAAAGACGCAAAATATTGCGTCTCTACGTGAAATTAAATAATCTACGCCACCGTATTCGTCAAAGTCCCAATACAATCCACGGTAATTGAAATCACATCACCGGATTGCAACGTAAAACCGCTATCGGGAACTATACCGGTTCCTGTCATCAACAATGCCCCATTGGGGAAGCTGCATTCGCGGAATAAAAATCCGGCGAGTTCTTCGAAGCTGCGTTTGATTTGGGAAATTTCGATTTCGCCTTTGAAAACAGATTTTCC
Organism: Cellvibrio sp.; assembly: GCA_016712405.1. Classification (GTDB taxonomy): domain Bacteria; phylum Pseudomonadota; class Gammaproteobacteria; order Pseudomonadales; family Cellvibrionaceae; genus Cellvibrio. Next base: position 773,728 of record JADJRD010000003.1, read on the forward strand.
GCCGCGTTCGATATTTAATTTAATCAGTGTATTTTTGGCGAGAGGTTCGCTGGTTAAATACACGCATGGGCCAACAGCGGCGCAGCCGTCATAAGATTTGGCTTGTGGCAAATACAAAGGGTTTTCGCCTTCGATAGAGCGTGAGCTCATATCGTTACCAATGGTATAACCAATAATTTTTCCGTTGGCAGAAATCACCAATACCAACTCAGGTTCGGGTACGTCCCAGGTTGAGTCTTTGCGGATGCGCACTTTTTGTAAATTACCAACTGTGCGCAAGCGAGTTGCTTTAAAAAACAATTCAGGTCTTTCCGCTTCATAAACGCGCGCGTAAAAATCTGAGCCGCCGGCTTTTTCACTTTCTTCCTGACGGCCTTGTTTGCTGCGGATATAAGTGACACCGCTCGCCCACAATTCCTGATTTTGCATGGGTGCATCTAGCTCGCGTGCGATCAAATCATTGGCGTAGTTGATTGGCGATAATTGATCGATGAGTTTTTTTGCATTTTCGTAAGCATTGTCTTCACGAATAAACTGATCCCAATCGGTTTTTGGAGAATGGAAATAAGATTGGTTTTGTTGAATTAAAATACCTTGGTTTAGTTTGTAGATTTTCATATGGATTCTCTCTGTTTGTTTTTTTTAAATTTTTAAATTGAAAATTTTTCACCCCCTCCTAGCCTCCCCCTTGGCAAGGGGGAGGGACTTTACTCCCTGGTTAATTAAGCTGGGAGTAATTCCCCACTTTGAAAAAGGGGGGCTAGGGGGGATTTAAAATCTTTATAAAGGTGACCATCTTAAATCCCTCCCAGCCTCCCTTTTTCAAAGGGAGGGGACAGTTCCTCCCCCTGGCAAGGGGGAGGCTAGGAGGGGGTCTTGCCCTTTAATGCAAATCCCGCTCAACAACCGAACCTGATTTGCCCACCAGCACATCCAGATCAGCACCTTTATCAGCTTGTTCAACATGATCCAGATAAATTTTCACATAACCGCGAGTAGCGACAGGTTCTGGTGCTTTCCAGTTTGCACGACGTTTTGCCAATTCTTCTTCGCTGACGTGTAATTGCAGTAAACGTTTTTCAACATTCAATTCAATTTCGTCGCCGTCTTGTACGAACGCCAAAGTGCCGCCAATAGTGGATTCGGGTGAAACATGCAGCACAACAGTTCCGTAAGCGGTGCCACTCATGCGGCCATCAGAAATGCGCACCATATCTTTTACGCCTTTCAGAATTAATTTTTTCGGTAAATCCACATTACCGACTTCCGGCATTCCTGGATAACCTTTTGGCCCAACACCTTTCAAAACAATAACTGAATTTTCATCAATATTGAGATCAGGTAAATCAATACGCGCGTGATAATCTTCCATGCTTTCAAACACAACCGCAGGCCTTTGTGTTTCATTAATTTTGGCGATGCTGCAGAAGGTTTGATCACTGCGCCGTTTTCGCAAAGATTCCCTTTTAGTACAGCAATGCCTGCTGCAGGGTTCAATGGTGTGTCACGTGTTGTAATGACTTCGCGGTTATAGCAAATGGCTTTTGCATAATTTTCGGCGAAAGTTTTTCCGTTAGCGGTCATTACATCCTGATGCAATAAATTACCTAATTCTTTCATCACCACATTAATGCCACCGGCGTAGAAAAAATCTTCCATTAGATATTTCCCGGAGGGCATTAAATTAACCAGTAAAGGAATGTGACCGCCGACCTTATCGAAATCTTCCAGATTTAAATCCACCCCAATGCGGCCAGCAATTGCTTGCAAGTGAATAATAAAATTGGTTGATCCGCCGATTGCAGCATTAACAACAATGGAATTTTCAAAAGATTTGCGCGTGAGAATGTCAGACAGTTTTAAATCTTCATTGACCATTTCGACAATGCGACGGCCAGCTAATTGCGCGTACATTTTTTTGCGTGAATCAACCGCCGGAATAGAAGACACGCCTGGCAAAGTTAAACCCAAGGCTTCTGCCATAGTCGCCATGGTGGATGCGGTGCCCATGGTGTTGCAATGACCTGCGCTGCGTGCTACACAAATTTCGGCTTCGAGCAAATCTTCGTCGGTAAATTCGTTGGTGCCTTGTTTTTCTTTAATTTTCCAATTAAAAGAACCTGAGCCTAATTCGCCGCCACGGAATTTTCCGTTCAGCATTGGGCCGCCAGACACTACGATGGTTGGCAAATCAACAGAGCAAGCGCCCATAATTAATGAAGGTGTGGTTTTGTCACAACCCGCCAGCAACACAATACCGTCGAGTGGGTTTGCACGAATTGATTCTTCCACATCCATGCTTGCCAAATTGCGAAATAACATGGTGGTGGGTTTCATAATGGTTTCGCCGAGCGACATTACCGGAAATTCAAAAGGCACACCGCCTGCTTCCAATACACCGCGTTTAACGACTTCGGCAATTTCGCGCAGATGTCCGTTACAAGGTGTTAATTCAGACCAGGTGTTACAAATTCCAATTACGGGTTTTCCGCGAAAATAATCATCGGGATAACCCTGATTTCGTAACCAGGATCTGTGCACGAACCCCATTTTGTCTTTTCCGCCAAACCACTCTTGGCTGCGTAATTTTTTCTTCATAGTGAATCCCGTGTTTTGATGCCGTTAATGGTTCTGAGCGCATTGAATGCATTTTGATTTTGTAAAACTGTCGGTAATAATTTTTCAGGATAGTTCTGATAACAAACAGGTCGTAAAAAACGTTGAATGGATGCAGTACCGACTGCAGTAAAACGTGAATCGCTGGCAGCAGGGAAGGGGCCGCCGTGAACCATTGATGGGCACACTTCGACACCGGTTGGAACAAAAATTTCTTCGTGAATATGAGTGTTGGCTAAAAATGTTTCACCGGTGACTGACATGATACTGGCTTGAGCACGGAAACCCTCGGTGTCTTTTGTATCTTGTCCGCTGGCGATGAGCTCAACTCCATCGTAGGCAAGATATTTTTCAACGCCCTCAGCGTAAGAACTGCAAATACGTTTATTCAACATCACGCCAGCTGGAACTTGTCCCAAAGTGGTTTTTAATTCGCTAATAAATTGCGTTAATTCTGATCCCTCTATCGCTAGAGCCAATCCGGGATTCACACAAAATTGTCCAGTGCCTAGGGTAAGTGACGCGACATACCCAGTCGCAATGTTTTGTGCAGAATTTTTTAAGGCTTCAGGTAAAAAAACAATGGGATTGACGCTACCCATTTCAGCAAAAACCGGAATCGGCTCTTCGCGTTCGTTGGCTAATTTCACTAAGGCCATACCACCGGCAAAAGATCCGGTAAAACCGACCGCTTTAACCACAGGCGCTAACACCATCTTGCTACCGACATCGGCACCGCTGCCCATAATTAATGAAAAAGTACCGGCAGGCAGATGGTTTTTTTCAACGGCTTTTGCGATGGCTTGAGCAACCAATTCACAAGTGCCAGGGTGGGAAGAGTGACCTTTTACCAACACAGGGCAACCCGCGGCCAGCGCTGCTGCGGTATCACCACCGGCGACTGAATAAGCTAAGGGAAAGTTACTGGCTCCAAAGACCACCACAGGGCCAATGGCTTGGTTCATAAAGCGAATATCAGGTTTGGGCGGTGTACGCGTCGGAATGGCGGTGTCAATGCGAGCGTCATAGTATTCGCCCGACTCTACATAATCGGCAAACATACGTAATTGAAAACAGGTTCGGGCTCGTTCCCCTTCTGCGCGTGCACGAGGGTAGCCTGTTTCCAGGGTTACACGCTCTAATAATTCATCACCCAGATTCATTATTTCGTCAGCGCAATCACGCAAAAACACAGCACGCGAGGCGGCAGTTGTATTCTTGAGGATTAAAAATGCATCTTGTGCCGCTTTCAAAGCCAAATCGACTTGAGCGCTAGTCGCGGCGGACATCATAGGAGTCAAGGCAATAGCTGTAGCGGGATTTATCGCTTGATAAGGGGCGCCTTGTCCAGTCACCCATTCGCCATTAATAAGGAGTTTTCCTGAAATCGACATACTAAGCCTCTCACGCTTAAGCAAATAAAATAGATTGAAGAAATTCAGATGAGCAAAAAACAGACTGCGCCTTGTTCTATCGCGTTTCGGCGAACGATATAGATTTTTTATCTTGTATACAAGCTGTTGGGGTTATTTGTCTGACATTTTGTCATGTGCTCTTTTTATAGTCACCCTAAAACTAAGGGGGTGTGTCCCGATTTGACCCTTTTGTCATGCGATTGTCATTAAGTGTTTTTAGAGTGCGCACCAGTTCACAGTTCTAGAGGCGCTCATGTCACCGAAACACCCTCATGTTAATATTGCGATAGTAGATAAAGTCTGGAATTTGAAGCGTCTTTGCGAAGCAGAACTTAAAGTCCATATCCCGCTGAATATGATTTTGAAGGATGACGAATACAGAGCCGAGTTACTGGAAAAAGCGATTGCCGTTGGGAACCCTGATTTGACTGAGTTGGTGTGGCAGGTGCGCCAAATGGAAGATTCATTAATCGCTGCTCATGTTCCGGAAAATACACTGCAACTTAAAAAAAATTCACGCAAAAAAATTCGACTGAATTTTCTTTCGGCAATATCGCTTGGCATGCTGATTTTTTTAATGGGGTATCTTCTTCGATCTTTTTTGCCTTTGGAAGCTGGTTCAGTTTTTGTATGGGAGGCCATAGCAAATGCGCAAATTAAACCTGCGATTGTTCAACCAAAATTAGTTCAGTCCACGACTGGCGTTACTCAACAGGCAACAAAACCTTTATTCCGATTGCACGGCTCCAATACCTTGGGAGAAAAATTAACACCTCGTTTGGTTGAAGCTTATTTGATGTCACAAGGTGCATCACAAATAAGAACTGAAGATGGTACAAATCCAGGTGAAAAAATTGTCAGGGCTACTATGGGTGATACTCGTGAGTTTGTAGAAATTCACGCACATGGCTCGGGTACGGCCTTCACAGATTTATTGAATAAACAAACTGAAATTGGCATGTCGTCGCGCCGCATTAAAGATCAGGAGCGTGAATCTCTATTACCGGTCTATGGCGATCTCAAATTGCCTGAAAATGAGTTGGTGGTTGGCTTGGATGGACTGGCAATTATTACTCATTCAGGTAATCCGGTAGCTTCGTTGAGCGTTACCCAGATTGCAAAATTATTTTCAGGTGAAATCACTAATTGGAAAGACTTGGGATGGAAAGATTTGCCGGTCACTTTGTACGCGCGCGATGATAAATCGGGTACTTGGGATAGTTTTAAATCCATGGTGTTAGAACCCACGAAAGCGACACTATCCAGCTCGGCAAAACGCTATGAATCCAGTACATCTTTATCAGATGATGTTGCCAAGGATGCGGGTGCTATAGGATTTATAGGGCTGCCCTATGTGCGACGCTCAAAGCTGGTTCCCGTATCGGCAGCGAAAGATGCACTGGCCATTCTGCCAAATCATTTCACTGTGAGTACGGAAGACTATATTTTATCAAGACGACTCTATATGTATTCATCGCAATCATCGTCGAATTATTACGCAGAAGAATTTTTAAAATTTATTTCAGGTGAGAGAGCCCAGTCTATTGTTGAGGATGTTGGCTTTGTATCACGTAATATCAAAGTGGGCGATAGCGCTACATTGCTGCTTTATCCACGTGAAATGCAAAGATTAATAGCGGATTCTCGACGACTTTCTTTAAATTTTCGTTTTGAAGATGGTAGTGATCAACTGGATACCAAAGCCTTACAGGATTTGGATCTATTGGTGAAATACGTAGAACGTAATTCACCCATGCGAGTACAGTTATTTGGTTTTTCAGATACCGAAGGCGATGAAACTGAAGGCATTGCTTTGTCGGAACGCAGGGCAAAAGTGGTTGAAGATCATTTGATCTCACGCGGAATATTTCCATTGTTTGCAAAAGGAATGGGCGCAATTGCGCCACTGGCCAGCAGTAAAACCTCTGAAGGACGACGAATGAATCGACGTGTTGAGGTTTGGCTTTTATAAAGTGGACGAAGATTTTTGCTTAATTTTTTGGTGTCATCCCTGCGAATGCAGGGATCCAGTCTTCGCAGGAATTGCGATTAGTATAGATAGGTGAAAACTCTTTCTATCGAATCACTTTATAGCAGGGTACATAATTTCGACCCGGTAACTTCATACGATTTTGTTTGGCGAATGAACATAACAATTCATCCACAGGATGCATGATTTCTGGATCACCATGTAATTCAAAATGACCATATTGTTCGATAGTGCGAATACCGTCTTCTTTTACATTGCCGGCAACAATACCGGAAAATGCGCGGCGCAAATTGGCGGCTAATTGATAACAAGGTTGATTTTTGTGTAATTCCAAATTACGCATATTCTCATGGGTGGGAATAAACGGCATTTGCAAATCGTGACTGATTTTTAAGTGCCAATTAAAATAATAAGCATCGTCAGTGTGTTTGCGAAATTCACGAACTTTTTGTATGCCAGCTTTCATCTGGCGTGCTACTTCATCAGGGTCATTCACAATAATTTGGTAGTGTGATTGCGCTTCTTGACCCAGCGTGTTGCCAATAAATTCATCAACGCGTTCAAAATATTCTTTTGAATTTTCCGGGCCGGTAAAAATTAATGGGAAAGGAATATCTTTATTGTCGGGGTGTAACAGAATGCCCAATATATAAAGAATTTCTTCAGTGGTTCCGGCACCGCCAGGAAACACAATAATGCCGTGACCTAATCGCACAAAGGCTTCAAGGCGTTTTTCAATATCAGGCATTATCACTAATTTATTCACAATAGGATTGGGCGCTTCTGCCGCAATAATGCCTGGCTCTGTGATCCCAATATAACGACCGTTTACAATTCGTTGTTTAGCATGGCCAATAGTGGCCCCTTTCATGGGGCCTTTCATGGCACCGCCGCACCCAGTACAGGTATCCAATCCGCGAAGCCCTAACGAATAACCCACTTCTTTGGTGTAATCATATTCGTGACGACTGATGGAATGCCCGCCCCAGCACACCACTAAATTTGGATCCAATCCGGGTTGCAATAAATTGGCGTTGCGCAACATATGAAACACCGCATCGGTAATACCTTCGGTGCTATCGAGATTAAATTTTGGATTGCTGTAAATTTCATCGTTGGTATAAATCACATCGCGCAGGATCCCTTTAATCATTTTGTCGTCAACAAACGCGTTGGTTGGAGCATTTTTCAGGGCAAGTTTAATTCCACGCTCTTGTTGCACTATGCTAATTTCGAAATCTTTATAGCGTTCCAATAATTCTTTGCCATCATCTGTATCGTTTCCGGTATTCAGTACAGCCAGTGAGCAATTGCGAAAGGTTTTGTATAAACCACTTTGACTGCTGTCCAATAATTTCGCCACTTCAATTTTGGATAAGACGTTGAGTTGCTCCATGGGAGAAATCAAGGCATCAATGGTTTTATAAAATCCGGTAGTCATAATATTTCCTATTGTCTGTTTTTTGGTATTCTGTTGCTTAGTCTAGCTGATACTGATTGGCTTGAGTTATCGGCATCCTAGTTGAATTCACCATTTAATTATAGGGTCTATAATGGAAAAGAGTACAAAACAACAGCGCTGCTATTTCATTGAGTTAATTGCTTACTGGGAGGGTGGCATCAATACCACTAGACTTGACCAACAATTTTCACAAAGCCGACAGCAATCCAGCGGCGATATTAATTACTATAAAACCCTTGCACCCCAAAATCTTGAATATGACGCCTCACAAAAAATTCACAAACCCACTTCTGATTTTTCTTTTCGCTATATCTCCGGCAATGTCGATGAATACTTGCATTGGTTTCACACGGGTCATTTCCTACCCAAAAATCAGAATCTACATTCTGAATCTCTAATCATTCCTCCCAGAAAAATTTCACCTGAAATAGTTCGTGGTCTGGTTGGTGCTATGCGACAACAAAAACGCATTGAAGTGGATTATGTCTCACTGAATAACCCAAGCCGCGAAGGTCGCGTTATAGCGCCGCACAGTTTTGTGAACACAGGTTTGCGTTGGCATTTGCGTGCCTGGTGTGAAAAATCACAAGATTACCGCGATTTTGTATTAAGCCGATTTCGCGGAACCCCAGTATTAGAAAGCGATAGGACCGAACAGACAATCGAAAAAGACAGCGCATGGAATACGCAAGTCACCATTATTTTAAAACCGGATTTACGTTTATCCCACGAAAAAAGCGCTGTTTTGGAAAATGATTACCAAATGCAAAATGGCGAATTGCATGTCACTACTCGCGGTTGTTTGGTGCAATATTTATTACGCGAACTACAAGTCAGCACCAAAGTATTAGACGGCACCCCCGAAGCCCAACAATTAATTTGCGTGAATTTATCCGACATCAAAAAGTGGTTGTTTGAGTAATTGCTGTAATGCCGTGTAATTCCCTATGTTCCGCGAGCGGGTTAGGCTTAGGGCAATATGTTTAGATATCGTCATCCCCGCGTAGGCGGGGATCCAGTGACCTAATAATATGTAAACTGACTTTACCTGTTTTTATGAACAGGGTTGCTTCAAAGGCACAATACCAATAAAAATGCAGCATCAAATGTGTATATGTTATTCATTGATTCGTAGGGGCAGCCCCCTGTGGCTGCCCTGAATACAAACTAAACGGTAATTGCAATGGATGATCTTTCACCCTCAGATTTAAAAGCGATTTTGCATTCAAAGCGTGCGAATCTTTATTACCTCGAGCATTGCCGTGTGATGCAAAAAGATGGGCGCGTTTTATATTTGCAAGAAGCCAAGCACGAAAATCAGTATTGGAATATCCCCATTGCCAACACGACAGTGTTGTTATTGGGTACAGGTACATCAATTACGCAAGCCGCTGTACGCATGTTATCTCAAGCGGGTGTGTTAATCGGTTTTTGCGGTAGTAATGGAACACCACTCTACATGGGCAGTGAAATTGAATGGATGACACCACAAAGTGAATATCGGCCAACACAATATTTACAAGGCTGGATGTCATTTTGGTTTGATGATGAAAAACGTTTTGACGCAGCAAAGAAAATTCAACAATCTCGCATTCAATTTTTACAAGAAGTATGGCAAAAAGACCGTGATTTAAAAATCGAGGGATTTGATTCCAATGATCCTGAGATTCAGAAGGCATTGGATAGCTTTTTGCAGCGCACAGCAGATGCAAAAAAATCCGCCGATCTACTACTGACAGAAGCACAATTAACCAAATCGCTGTATAAGTATGCCGCACGGTTAACCAAACAAGATAATTTTGTACGCGAACGCGAAGGAATCGACAAAGCCAACGCCTTTTTAAATCACGGCAATTATTTGGCCTATGGTTTAGCCGCATGTACGTTATGGGTGTTAGGCATTCCACACGGTTTTGCAGTGATGCATGGTAAAACACGCAGAGGCGCTTTGGTGTTTGATGTGGCCGATTTAATAAAAGACGCTATAGTCTTACCTTGGGCATTTATCTGCGCAAAAGAAAAAGCCACCGATCAAGAATTTCGCCAACAATGCTTGCAATCATTTACCAATCATAAAGCGCTGGATTTTATATTTGATCAAGTAAAAGCCATTGCCTTGTGCGGCCAACCTGAAGAAGAAAACAACGATAAATTGCCAAGTCAGTATGAGGAACAAGAACCATGATGGTCACCTTCGTTTCCCAATGCCAAAAAAACTCGCTGAAAAAAACACGCAGAGTGTTGGATGCCTTCGCCGACAGAATAGGCGATAACACCTGGCAAACTGTGATTACAGAAGATGGTTTAATTACCGTTAAAAAAATGTTGAAACAAACCGCCAGTAAAAATACGGCAGTAAGCTGTCACTGGATACGCAGCCGATCTCGCAGTGAGTTGTTGTGGGTGGTGGGGAATAAGAATCAATTTGATGAGGTGGGTAGGGTACCGGTGAATAGTACGATGAACGATTTGGATGAAAAACAGGATTTCCATTTAAATAAATACGTAATTGCTCTGTTATCTCAGATAGCTGGTTTATTTCACGATGTGGGAAAGGCCATGGCGTTATTCCAACAAAAATTATTACCTGAGTTTATTGGGAAGTCCCACGAACCTTACCGACATGAGTGGGTTTCATTAAGAATATTTCAAGCTTTAGTAGGTGCTAATTGCGATAAAGACTGGCTTAATGAATTGGCTAATATTGACAACAATACTGAGCTCAAGGTATTGGAAAATTTGAAATCACTTCGTGATGGTATGGTGTCATCTCCAGTAAATCCGTTCAAAGTATTACCTCCGGTTGCTAGATTAGTTGGATGGTTGATTGTATCGCATCATAGATTGCCTCAATATCCAAAGGATGGTGACAATTCTCCAATGTTTGAAAATATAGAGTATTGGCTAACGGATAAATTTGAAGCGTGTTGGAATTCGCCTCAATGTTTAAATTCGGACTGGCAGGAAAAAGTGATTGAAGATAATTGGCATTTTCCTTACGGTACCCCGTTTAAAAGTGCGCTTTGGCAGACACAAGTTAGTCTTGTTGCTAAGAAAATATTAAGTGAAGAACGAGTTTTTATTCAAGATTGGTTGCCCCAAAATTTCACAGCGCATATTTCTCGTTTATCTCTAATGTTGTCAGATCACTATTATTCGTCAAAAAAAGATACATCTCCTCAATGGCAGGATCGAAACTATCAAGCCTATGCGAATACAGATAGAGATGAAGATGGAAAAAAGTATCGTAAGCAAAAGCTCGATGAACACAATATCGCAGTTGGGCATCACGCTTACTGTATAGCGAAAGCATTGCCTAGATTACGGGATGATTTGCCCTCGTTAAAATCAAACAAAGCTCTGTCTAGTAAAGTGCCAGAGGAATATAGAGATAATTTTGGGTGGCAAGATAAAGCCTATGAATTGGCTAAATCAATTAAAGATGATTCAAATAAATACGGTTTTTTTGGAATAAGTATGGCATCTACTGGTAAAGGAAAAACCAGAGCGAATGCAAGAATAATGTACGGCTTATCTGATGACGAAAAATGCCGATTCAGTGTCGCATTGGGACTGAGAACACTTACCTTGCAAACAGGTGATGCACTAGAAAAAGATCTAAAATTGGGAAAAGATGAGTTGGCGGTGTTAATTGGCTCACAAGCAGTCAAAGATCTGCACCAGCAATCGCGCGAGCCTGAAATATCTGCGCAGCAAGATCTTGGAAGTGAATCTGCTGAATCTTTATTGAAAGATGAAGTAGCCTTAAAGGAAGATTTGCCTGTGTATAGTGGTGTCTTGGCTACTTGGCTGGAGCATGATCCCAAAATACTAAAATTGATTCAGGCACCGGTATTGGTGAGCACAATTGATTATTTAATGCCTGCAACTGAAGGAATACGAGGCGGCAGGCAAATTGCGCCTATGTTGCGACTGTTGACGTCTGACTTGGTGCTTGATGAGCCAGATGATTTTGGTCTTGAAGATTTACCGGCCTTATGCCGATTAGTTAATTGGGCTGGTACGTTAGGTAGTCGTGTATTGTTATCAACAGCAACTATTTCACCTGCATTGGCTAAAGCATTATTTTCTTCTTATCAGGCAGGTAGAAAACATTACACACAAGTGAATGGTGAATATGGCGAGTTGTCTGAAATTTGTTGTGCGTGGTTCGATGAATTCAATAAGCCTGTTACAAAAGTCATAGGTGATGTAGATCTTTATCAAGCGGAACATAAACTTTTTGTTGAAAGGCGCATTAAAAACCTGACTGATAAGACGAAATCACTTCGCAAGTCGAAAATCATTCCTATACAAAAGAATAATGAATTTCAGCCAAGTATTTTAATGGCTAATGTGATTAGGCAATCAATAGTTGAATTGCACAATTACCATTCTGTATTGGTTGCAGATAAAAACGTGTCGATAGGATTAGTTAGATTTGCAAATATTGATCCGCTTGTTGCAATAGCAAAATTTTTATTGAGGCAGGATGCCCCAAACAATTATGTGATTCATTACTGCGTATATCACAGCCAATTTCCATTAATACAACGCTCAAAAATCGAAAGTCAGTTAGATAATGCGTTAACTAGACATGACGAAAAAAAATGGTTAGACCAAGGTGGGATAAGAGAGTTAGTCGAAAAAATGGAGGAGAAAAATCATATTTTTGTAGTCCTGGCTACGGCAGTGGCCGAAGTTGGAAGAGATCACGATTATGATTGGGCAATTGTAGAGCCTAGCTCTATGCGTTCAATTATTCAATTGGCAGGCCGGGTGCAGCGCCATCGTCAACAAGAACCAAAAGAAAATAATATTTACATTTTGTCTAAAAATTACAAAGGGCTAAAAGGAAAATCCCCTTGTTTTGAAAAACCGGGATTTGAAACTAATCATCTTTTTTCGATGCCATTGAATTATGCTTCCGCGGATTTGGAAAAATTATTGGATCAAGGTGAATTAGATGAAGTTAATGCAATTGCTAGAATACAAGCGCCTTCTAAGCTGTCTCTAACAAACGACAGTCATCCAAAATTTAAAACATTTAATGGCTTGGAGCATTTTTCGCAAACGCTTCGTTTGGAAGGCAGTGGAAATGAAAAAAATTCAGCTGCTCAGTGGTGGTTAAATGAAGTCACGTGGTGTGGTGAAATTCAGCGATTACAACCGTTTAGGCAATCAACCCCAAACGATGATTATAAAATTATCTTTTCTCGTTCCGGTAAAGAGATTTGGCAAAAGAAAGTAAAAAGAACGTCTCCACCCGAATATGAAAACACTACCGACATAGCCATGAAGCCAGAAAACATTAAGATAGGTCATGGCAATTCAGTTTGGGGAGTCTTTGGCCTGAAAGATGAAGTACATCTATTAAGTAAAAAATTAAATGAAGAGGAGAATCACGTGTTGGAAAAATTTACTCACTTATCACTAAGAGTTTTAGATGCTAATTCTAGTGAGCAATGGCAAAACCACCCCGCGCTAGGTATATACAAAAATTTAAAGAAGGATGAATATAGCAATGATCAATGAAGAAATATCTCAGGTATTATCAGAAAAAATAGTCGAATATTTGCATAATAGGCGGGATGATAAAGAAGAATCATTTTTGAAATCTAAAGCTAAGAAGAACAAGCAAGGTAAAGTCACAAATGGCGCAATAATTGAGCGCGTCATTACCTGTCTTAAGAAAATTAGTTCGGAAAAAGCTCACCTTTCTGATATCGAAAGGTTAAAAAAACCCAAGGATCAAACATCATTGGAGTTTCAGCGAGAAAAGCTAAAAAAATTGCTATCATCGGTTGATGATGTCACAGATCAAGAATTAATGGATTTGAGAAGTGAATATAAAGCCTTTGTAATTGAAAATACTAAAGAACACGAGCCAGTCAATTGGTTAAATCAGTGGGCACCTAAAGCTATTGATATTAGTTTTGCTACGCATGTTGGAAAACTTACTCATTCAAGTAGCAAAAGTTCGAGTATATTAGATTCTACAGATGCGGTTAACGATCGTTATTTAACTACAAATCGATTAACAAATTTAGCGATAGATACTGCCTCGTCTAATGCCGCATCGCTACCAATAGCCGATTTTTTAAGTTTATCCGTAGATGATGTTCGTGTATTGGACTTGATAAAAAGTGGCGATAATTCGTTATTTAAAAATTTCACCGACGATCAGTCTTCCATTGATCGTTGGTGTGAATATTTAAAACAAGCATTCGATAGTGACAAAAAACAAGGTCATTTCCTATCAAAGCAAGTTTACTTTCCTATTGGTGGTTGCCAGTATCATCTGCTGATGCCATTAGTTTCTTCTTCTTTAGTTCAAGAGTTACACCTTGAGTTTAATAGGTACAAAGATGAATCACTGAAGTTAGCATTTAAGCAAAAAAAAGATGGAAAATATTCGCCAGTAATAACTGTCGGTTATCCGAATAAATCTGCTCAGAGTATTACTTCAAGTTTAAAGGCTCATTCAAATGTATCACCGTTAAACAAAGATCGACAAGGTAATATTACTCTTCTATGTACAGCTCCTCCAAAATGGCAAGGTCGCTTACCATCTTATATTGATAAATCATCAATCTTTACTAAAACACTTACTTTTGAACTAAAAGAAGAAGTTGCAGAGTTAAGTAATTATTTACTGCTGTTAAAAAACAAGGCGCTAAGCGTTAGCGAGCCCAAGCGTAATGCGGCCGTATTGAGTAAATTGAGAGCAATAAATGGCCAACTCTTCAGCTACTTAGACAGTATCAATGAAGCCGAGAATGATGATGGTTGGACATCGACCAGTAAGCTGCCTATTGAACAGCAGCTTTTATTTGAACCGTGGCGTGACGATGAAACTGCACAAACCTGTAAGATAAATAATGATTGGATGGTCATTGTTAGTCGAGAGTTTGGCCGCTGGTTAAATCAGCAATTAAATATAAATAAGCAACTGAATCTCACACCAATACAAGCGGCCTTATGGGCTGATTGCTTTTTAGTTGATTTGAAGGAAGTGATTGCAGTGAAGGAGATTGGTTTATGAGCCAATATTTAGTTCTCAGCCATATTGAAGTACAAAATTCGAACTCAATAGCAGGTTTAACTTGGGGGTTTCCTGCCATAACAGGATTTCTTGGTTTTTCCCATGCACTAAATCGTAAAGTTTCAAAGAAATTCGGAGGTGACTATGAATGTGAACTTTCCGGGTGTGCAGTGATTTCACATAGCTATCATCAACATATTTATTCGAATGATGGAGGTTATACTTTTAGGTTTTCACAGCGTAAATCTGGGTACACCTTTAAACCCAAGAAAAAAGACGGAAAACAAGTTGACCCTTCAATTATTGAAGAAGGGAAGATGAATTTAACTATTAGTTTAGTGATTGAGTTAACTGATGCGCTGTCGTTAACTACTGAGCTAATTAAGCAATTTGAAAATAATGTCTTAGATTGTTGTTATAAACTGCGTTTGGCTGGTGGAACAATTTTAAATGTCAAGCATGTTAGGTTGCTATCCGCTAATACCCAACAGCAACAACTAACTATGCTGAGAAAAATAAAACGATTGCTCATGCCTGGTTTTGTTTTAATTGATAGAAGTAATTATCTGCAAGAGCACTATCAAGGATTGCTAGCACAACATGACTCAGAAAAAAATGAAGTTCCCACCCAGCTTGATGCATGGCTAGATTTTTGTGCTTTGAAAAGCAAAGCAATACCAAGATTGGCGCAAGGCCAAACTGAGCCTGACGACAATACACCAGCAGATTGGCAGTTTTTGCCGAAACCTAGGCTAGGTTATTTGGTTCCGTTAATGGCCGGATATAAAGCCATTAGTGATTTATATGAAGCAGGTAAAGTCGCAAACACCCGCGATGAAAAAACACTTACCTGTTTTGTTGAAGCTATTCATTCTGTGGGTGAGTGGAAGGGGGTTCACTCACTTGAATCAATTGAAAAAGTGATTTGGCGCTATCAATACGATGGGCAGTGGTATTTGTGCAAACAAAACCAATCGAAAATCAACGACGAAAACGAACCAACAGAGTTGTTAAACAACAATGAAGAATTACACCAAACCCTAAACTTTAATGATGCACTTAAACTATTTTGAGGATTGCCTTATGACAGATATAAATCTACCTTCTGTGCTTGCCTTTGACCGAAAATTAGAACCTTCTGACGCTTTAATGTTTTCAGGGAATTGGTCTGAGATTGGTGATGATAAAAAGTGGTCGCCAATAGAGCTTTTTGAACGTCGCAACCGAGCTGTAAAGAGCAACTTTAAAAAGGAAGTCTTGGATGATGAGGAAAAATTACAAGAGGCAATCAGGGAAGCTAACTTGTCTTGGGGCGATGATGCAGCGCTTGCACACAATAACGATACATTAAAGCTAAGCTTTAGTTTGCGTGTTGTATCTGGCATAGAAAAACCATCGGTCTGCAATGATATTAACTTTGAGTCTTGTTTTAGAGAACAGGTAAACGGATATGTGCAATCAAATTTAAGTGAGTTGGCAAACCGTTACGCTTATAACATAGCGAACGGTCGGTTTTTGTGGAGAAACAGAGTTGGTGCGCTAAATATAAAAGTGTTTGTGTCACATCCTACATTAAAGGATCCATTAAAATTTGATTCATATGATTTCGAGCTAAACCAAACTAATTCTGATAATGGAGATGTTATTTCTTTGTCTAGCTTAATTAGCACGGGTCTGTCCGGTAGCGAGAGCGTTTTGTTAAAAGTATCTGCATTTGTTCAGCTCGGCGAAGGACAGAGAGTATGGCCTTCGCAGGAGATGGTTTTAAATTCACCTAAAGGTGAGAAAAGTCGTCACTTATTTAGCTTGAATGGCCAAGCTGCAATGCACTGCGAAAAAATTGGTAATGCACTTAGAACTATCGATAATTGGTTTGCTGCTAATGCCAGTGACCCTATTGCAGTAGAGGCATACGGTTCTGTGACGCAACGTGGTGTGGCTTACCGATCAAGTCGAAACGATTTTAAAACTTTGCTTCTCAGATGGCTTAATGGTGGAGATGTTTCTTTAACAGATAAGCATTTTGTTGTAGCTATGTTAATTCGGGGTGGTGTATTTGGTGAAAGCGGTGGTGATGAGGAGTAATCAAATCATGAACTATTACCAAGAGCTCATCTTATTTGAAAATTCTGAAGTTGGCATAGGCTTCATCTGGCAAAAAGTATTTCAACAAGTGCATATAGCACTTGTTGAAAATGGTTATGAATCATCGCGCAAGTTAAATGATAATTCTGAAAAATTACTTCGAAACTCTAAAATTGCTGTTTCTTTTCCAACCTATGGTGATGCTAAATTTCCATTAGGTTCAAAATTACGATTATTTAGCGAAACTAAAGAGGAGCTTGAAAAGTTAAATATTGATAAATGGCTAAACCGTTTAACTGACTACGCTCAAATAAGCTCTATTCAGCTTGTACCAGATAGCGCAATTTTTATGGTTTTCAAACAGAAAAGAGTGAAAGGTGTTAAACGGCTAAAAGAATCTTTGGAGAAAAAAGCAGAGCACATTGCAAAAAAATATGGTGTTGATAAAGACGAATGTCTTAAAGAACTTAACACGAAATATCAGTTTGAAAAAATTCCTTTGCCGTTCATCCAGTTAGAAAGTCAAACCAGTAAAAAACATGGTGGAAACAGTTTGTTTCAAATATTCATCGAAAAGCTGGAATGTAAAGAACCTACCGATTGTGAATACGATTGTTATGGTTTGGCTTTAAACAATACCGCCACTATCCCCTGGTTCTAACACAGGAATCAATGAATGAAATACATGGCAATTTTAATGGGAGCTCGTTTCGGTCATGTATTCAAAGGTGCAATAGAGTTTGAATTAACATCAGACTCTACTTTGATCTGTGTTTTTTCTGCACCTATTGTGGCGGATTTGTTTGTTGGTCGGGATCTTGAGCAATCTAAAAGGATCGCCAAGTTAAATAGTTTTTCGTTTAACTATATTGAGGTTAAATGATATGGAAATCGTTTATGGTGATATCACCAAAGCGAAAGTAGACGTTATTGTGAATGCGGCTAATAAAAGTTGTTTGGGTGGTGGCGGCGTTGATAATGCGATACAACGAGCGGCTGGTGATGAATTGTTGATGGAATGTATTCGGCTACCTGTTATCGATGGTGCTCGCTGCAATACTGGACAAGCTGTGATAACGCGCGCAGGAAAATTAAAAGCGAAATTTTGCATTCATACTGTCAGTCGATTTATGATGAGTCGTTAAATCCTGAACAGGAGTTAATGGATTGTTATATCAACTCTATTCAGCTGGCTCTTAATCATCAATGTACCTCTATTGCGTTTCCTGCAATTTCAACAGGAATCTATCGTTACCCGAAAGGTGCAGCAAAAGAAATTGCAATTAAAGCCTGTGAAAAATTCACGAATCAGATTCAAATCTTTTTGTTTTACATCGATTAATCCCCGGTTGCCATCCATACTGTTCTTATATACAGTATTGGCTTTCGCAATCGGCAATCGAGGGATTTATGAATAGCAAATTACAAGTTCTTGATCAGGAAATAGGGGCTTATTCGTTAAATGGTATTGAGTACATTTGTATTACGGATATTGCGCGTTACAAGAGTCCAGACCGGACAGGTGCAGTGATTGGAAACTGGATGCGCAATCGAAACACTATCGAGTTTTTAGGTATTTGGGGGCAGCTCAATAATACCGCTTTTAAAGTCATCGAATTCGATGAGTTTAGAAAGCAGGCTGGGTTGAATAGCTTTACCCTTACACCCACACAATGGATTGAATCCACCCATGCAATTGGCCTTATTTCCAAGGCTGGGCGATATGGTGGCACTTATGCACAAAAGGATATTGCGTTTGAATTTGCCAGTTGGATTTCGGTTGAGTTTAAGTTGTATCTGATTAAAGAATTCCAGCGGCTAAAAGAGCAAGAGTTTGCCCAGTTGGGATGGGACATTCGTCGGAATTTGGCTAAAGTCAATTATCAAATTCATACTGATGCCATTAAAGAAAATCTCATTCCTGACACATTAACCAAACAACAAATTCATTCAGTTTATGCTTCAGAAGCAGATTTGTTGAATATGGCTTTATTTGGTATCACCGCCAAACAATGGCGCGATCAAAACTCTGAACTGAAAGGCAATATGCGAGACCATGCCAATATTCATCAATTGGTATGCCTCGCGAATTTGGAGTCAATGAATGCGCACTATATTGCCGAAGGACTTTCTCAATCAGATCGTTTGAAGCAACTCAACACTTTGGCCATTTCGCAAATGAAAGTATTGTTAAAAAGTGTTCCTGTTGGATTAATGGGTATCAATAAAAGCTAAAGATCATTTTCCCGACATCAGGAAAATGATCTTTTGAGATATCTTCAACCAATAAAAATTGCTCTTTAAAAATCCCTATATAAATCAACCGATTATATTTCACGTAAAAATCATTGGTAAAAAAGGCGAATCAACAATAACTCTTTGTTGCATAAATCTTTTCACCGATAGACTACTGTTCACTGCCGCGAAGGCAGCTTAGAAAAATTAACAACAAAAGGCCATCAGGCAATGCTAGTTCACTGCCGCGAAGGCAGCTTAGAAACTTAGTCGGTGCATAATATTGCATAGAGTAGGGTTCACTGCCGCGAAGGCAGCTTAGAAATGTGAGTTTGTCGGCGTTGGCAGTTTTAGCTAGTTCACTGCCGCGAAGGCAGCTTAGAAAGGAATATAAACAAAACACGATCAAAAGCCTGAGTTCACTGCCGCGAAGGCAGCTTAGAAACGTAAGAACCAAGATGATAACAGTAACTAACCGTTCACTGCCGCGAAGGCAGCTTAGAAATCTGTCTGTCATAACAGGTGATTGCTCACTAAGTTCACTGCCGCGAAGGCAGCTTAGAAATGAGTTCGTCAAAGGTAATACTGATTCTGTCGGTTCACTGCCGCGAAGGCAGCTTAGAAACTTTCTTGCTTGGACGCATAATATAATGCACTGTTCACTGCCGCGAAGGCAGCTTAGAAACTTGAATTGCTAACTTCAGGCTTTGATAGTGTGTTCACTGCCGCGAAGGCAGCTTAGAAATATCTACAATCTTTGCAATTCTTAACACTTCTGTTCACTGCCGCGAAGGCAGCTTAGAAAGTTAACTTTCAACACTTCTCTAGTAATAAGTTGTTCACTGCCGCGAAGGCAGCTTAGAAATGCGTCATTGCGTAGAGTTTTCATGCTCTCGGGTTCACTGCCGCGAAGGCAGCTTAGAAATTTTGGGAAAAAGGCATTGATATTATTAAAATGTTCACTGCCGCGAAGGCAGCTTAGAAAGTTATCCGCAGGGTAGTCAGTACGTTACTGACGTTCACTGCCGCGAAGGCAGCTTAGAAATCAAACGGCATTGATCATGTTTACGATGATCAGTTCACTGCCGCGAAGGCAGCTTAGAAATGTTGCCGAAAAATTACCTGTGACGGCATTATGTTCACTGCCGCGAAGGCAGCTTAGAAAAGTCAATTGGATTAACCCGCGCCCACGAAAACGTTCACTGCCGCGAAGGCAGCTTAGAAAAGTTATATTGGCGTTACATGTACTGTTCAAACGTTCACTGCCGCGAAGGCAGCTTAGAAACAACTTAAACCGCATCCAGTTCATATTCTTGTGTTCACTGCCGCGAAGGCAGCTTAGAAATATCACGTCAATTCCATTGCATGTGCATCGGAGTTCACTGCCGCGAAGGCAGCTTAGAAAATTACCAAAGCCACCGCATCATATGACATGCCGTTCACTGCCGCGAAGGCAGCTTAGAAACGTTTACAGTGACAATCATCCAAAATTTGTCTGTTCACTGCCGCGAAGGCAGCTTAGAAAATCAAAGGGTAGCTATAATGATCGGGCGCGGTGTTCACTGCCGCGAAGGCAGCTTAGAAAAGAGATAAACAAAGCCTTGAATTGGCTGGATGGTTCACTGCCGCGAAGGCAGCTTAGAAAGCCTCGTTTATTTGAGATTGCATTGATTCGATGTTCACTGCCGCGAAGGCAGCTTAGAAATTGTTATGCAAACAACTACGATAGGAAACTGAGTTCACTGCCGCGAAGGCAGCTTAGAAAACTTGCACGGCGACACCGAAAGCATGAAAACTGTTCACTGCCGCGAAGGCAGCTTAGAAAGGCGCAAGTGGCACAAAGAGCCGCTGGATATTGTTCACTGCCGCGAAGGCAGCTTAGAAAATTTGCTACACTAAATGACCCAGAGCTGGATTGTTCACTGCCGCGAAGGCAGCTTAGAAACGAAACGTGATCGATAAACGGCGCTATATATTGTTCACTGCCGCGAAGGCAGCTTAGAAATCCCTGACCCTTATTGAAAACTCGCAATCGTCACACATTCACTGCCGCGAAGGCAGCTTAGAAAACAAAGTCCAATCCTCACCTTCCTGATGGCTAGTTCACTGCCGCGAAGGCAGCTTAGAAACGATAAACGAATGATAGCCATCAATCCAATCCTGTTCACTGCCGCGAAGGCAGCTTAGAAAAACAAAGATCGCACCGATACTTTTTGATGATGGTTCACTGCCGCGAAGGCAGCTTAGAAAATTGTCAGACCATCGGATGCGCCCGATTGTCCGTTCACTGCCGCGAAGGCAGCTTAGAAATTTGGAATACTATCGCAAAGGTGGATCAAGTTGTTCACTGCCGCGAAGGCAGCTTAGAAAGACCAAAAAAGCAAAGACAGCCTAGACCAACAGTTCACTGCCGCGAAGGCAGCTTAGAAAAAATAGATCATATTAATCTTGTTAAGGATGATGTTCACTGCCGCGAAGGCAGCTTAGAAAATGTAGCCTATTAGCTCGTCATCGGTAAACTTGTTCACTGCCGCGAAGGCAGCTTAGAAATGCATAACAAACAAGAAAGATTTCTTCGAGACGTTCACTGCCACAAAGGTAGAAACAGTTTCAAAAAAACCTGCGGTTAATGGATTTCAGTTCAAAAATGCGGGGGGGGCACTGATTAGCAGGTTCAAAACCTATTCCCTCTATTTCTCCGTTGCCTTCAATACTGTTTTTATATACAGTATCCATCTCAATAAAAGCCAGCGTAAATGGAGATTGAAAATGGAACCGCAATTAATACAAACGCTCACTGCCACCTTTGAAGGTCATGCCCAGCAGACTGAGAACGGGATTGAGTATTGGCTTGCCCGTGATCTGCAGCATCTGTTGGGTTATGACAAATGGAGTAACTTTCAAGGTGTGATATCCAAGGCCAAAACAGCTTGTGAGTTATCTGGACATGCAATTACCGATCATTTTGCTGACGTCGGGAAAATGATCGAGCTTGGTAAAGGTGGGCAGCGTGAGATTGATGATGTAATGCTTACGCGTTATGCCTGTTATCTCGTCGCTCAAAATGGCGATTCAAAAAAACAACCGATTGCTTTCGCGCAAACCTACTTTGCTATGCAGACCCGTAAGGCTGAATTAATCGAGCAACGTTTGTTGGAGTCCGAGCGAGTGCAGGCGCGCAAAAAATTGTCGGATAACTGTGGGCGAAAAAGATTTTTATATCGACCTGCTGTTCTATCACCTTAAGTTGCGCTGTTATGTAGTCATCGAATTAAAAACGGGTGAGTTCACGCCTGAACATGCAGGCAAACTCAATTTTTATTTGACTGTGGTGGATAAACAATTAAAAACCGAGCAGGACAACCACAGTATTGGCGAGAGACTTGGGGTAGTTGTTATGGATATAAAAAGCTAATGCAGACTGAAAATGAAATCGGAAGCCGCTATTTTTAAAACCATTTGAAAAAGGAAGGTGGACAGTCGGTGACAATTTGTCACCAGTTGAAAATGGTCTTTAGCTTATTCCGTTAAACAATTCGGATCAAAAACATATCCACCTTGCAGCCAATCAATAACTTCAGCAGCTAGGGGATTTGGCAAATAGGTTTGATATCGATCGATATAACGCTGTTTTTGATCGGCATTCAGATCTTTTAATCCAGGCGCTTGAAAAAAATTTGCGTCCTTGAGTAATTGTTGACCTAATTGTTCGCCTGCAATCTCGATAAAAATTTGTTCGGTTTTTAATGGCGTTTTTTCTTGATGGTGATATGACAAGCTTAGCAGTGGAATTTGCGAAAGATGGGCTTGATTCATTGGGTTGGCGGCGTGGCCCTTGATATAAGTTTTCAGATCAGCATGTGATGAATGAAATGGTAATAGATGTAAGCGTTGCGATTTAATGGCGCCGTCATTCACTGGGTAGTTGTCCCATAAAAACACTTTGCGTTGGAATATTTCTTCAATGGATTGCAAATGTGACGATGAATAAGATTCAGAGCAAACTTTTTCACCTGTCCAAAAAAAATTGATGGATTCGTCCATGCCTTTGCCTAAATCCTGCCAATAATTATCCGGCATTTTCCCGAAGACTTTTTCCAGTACGGGATCGGTGGAGTAATAACTGGGGCAGAAGATAATTTTGTTTGCGTTACTAACATCTGCAGCTATATGAGTTAATTCGATCTGAATGCGAGCCAGATCAGGCAAATCTCCGCGCATGTCGTCAAATAAAATACAGAGGATCTCTGGCGATAAATCGTTCAGTTGCTGGAGTCTTTTTTTGTATTGCGAATAATCTTTGTCGTTAGTGTTGCGCCAGATGTCTAAAGGGCTTAAGCCAATGCCGAAGGCAATTCGATTTTCAAGATAAGTATTGCGCAAATTGAGTAATTGATTTTTTGTTTCTTGTGGCCAATCCTCTTGCCAGTTGCGACGCAAATTGTTGTCATTTTTTGGTGCGTAGATATAAAAGTCGAACTGATGTTGTGCAAGAAATTTTGCGTATGCGCAACGGGACTCAAAACTCCAGCTGCGCCCGAAAAATCCTTCAATAATTCCAACAGGAATAGTGTGGTGATGACTCATGGATTTCTGATCTTCCGACAGGAGTTTCGTTGACACTAAAATAGCCTCTGCCTATCATAGCGGCCTTTTTTACACTAATGACTATTTGGGATGGCGCATGACCAAGAGCCTTCTCAGCTAAAGGCTCAACAAAATAGGATGATTAGTGTCTGCTTTTGTATTGATTTAGGATGATGCCCCACAAAAGCCTCGGTGATCAACTCAAATCACTTTGATCTATCAAACAAAAAAATCAGCCTTTGATAAGGCTATATCAAAACTAAAACACCGGAGAGAGATTTAATGCAGACATTTGTGCGTTTTGAGCAGCTACCGAGTTATAGCAAATTAACATCACAGGCAGAATTGCTGCGCCAGCAACAGATGAAAAAATTGTTTGCTGATGATAATTCCCGATTTACCTCCTTCTCTGTTAAAGCCCCCAATCTGTTTCTCGATTTCTCCAAAAATCTTTTTAATGCCGATGTTCTGGGTGATTTGCTCGCGCTGGCTCGTGACGCTGATGTTGAAACCTGGCGCTCACGCATGTTTGCAGCTGAGCATATCAATGCCTCGGAAGATCGTGCGGTCATGCATGTCGCACTGCGTGATCGCTCGGCTAACCCCATTATGATTGATGGTAAAGATGCGCGGCCTGCAATTAATGCAGAGTTAGAGCGCATGCGCTTGCTTGAACAAAAATTGCGCAGCGGTGAATGGAAAGGCTACACAGGTAAAACGATTTCTGATGTGGTGAGTATTGGCATAGGCGGTTCTAATCTTGGGCCTTTAATGGTCTGTGAAGCTTTAAAAGCCTATAGCGATAAACGATTTACCATGCATTTTGTATCCAATATTGATGGTGTGCAAATTGCCGAAGTACTTGGCAAATTAAATCCTGAAACTACATTATTTGTGATTGCATCCAAAACCTTTACGACACAAGAAACCATGACTAACGCTGCAACAGCGGAGCGTTGGTTTATGGAGGCAGCAAAAGATAAAGCCGCAATTGCTAAACACTTTGTGGCGGTATCCACCAATCGTAAATTGGTCACGGCTTTTGGTATCGCCGAAGAAAATATTTTTGATATGTGGGACTGGGTGGGAGGGCGCTTCTCGCTCTGGTCAGCCATTGGTTTGCCGATTGTGATTGACTTGGGTTTTGATCAGTTTGTGGAGCTGCTTGAAGGCGCTTATGAAATGGATCAGCACTTTCAGTCAGCGCCTCTGGCGCAAAACGCCCCCATGCTTATGGCATTAATGGGGATATGGAACCGAAACTTTTTAGGCTATCCAGCACAGGCTTTGCTGCCGTATGACCAATGTTTGCATCGTTTTCCTGCTTATATGCAACAAGCGGAAATGGAAAGTAATGGCAAATCAGTCAACTGGGCAGGTGAACAGGTCAACTTTGGTACTGTGCCTTTGGTCTGGGGTGAGGTGGGCATTAATGGTCAGCATGCTTTCTATCAAATGCTGCATCAGGGTACTGATATTATTCCAGCGGATTTTATTGGTTCTATTGAGCCAACAGAAAATGTCCCCGGTCATCATGATGCATTGATGGCCAACTATTTTGCACAAACCCAAGCCTTGATGCAGGGCATAGATGCCGATCAAGTTCGTCAAGAGCTGACAGCTAAGGGTGTTTCACCTGCTCGTATAGAAGAGATTGTTGAGCATAAGGTTCACCGTGGAAATCGTCCAACAAACAGCATTTTGTTACAAAAAGTCAGCGCGCGAAGCCTGGGCAGTTTGATTGCACTCTATGAGCATAAAATATTTGTTCAAGGTATCATTTGGCGTGTTCACTCCTACGATCAATGGGGTGTGGAGTTAGGTAAAGTATTGGCAGCCGGTATTCAGCCAGAATTGGATTTGGCTCGGGGAATTAATCCTGCCCATGATTCGTCTACTATCGGCTTAATTAATTATTACAAACAATTAAAAAAGAAGCCTTGAGGCTCAAGTGAACACATTCGGTCAAACCAACAAGTGGTAATTACATGAGTGATTTTAGAAGTCCAGATTCGCGATTGATGGCAATTACAGAGCGAATCATCGCTAAAAGTCGAGATTCCCGTGCTGCTTACATGGACAAGATCAATCGATATCGCAATCAAGGACCTTCCCGTCACCACTTGGGTTGTGCCAATCTTGCTCACGGTTTCGCTGCTTGCAATGCTGACGACAAGCTAGCCTTGGCAGAAGGCCAGTCGGCCAATTTGGGTGTGGTCTCAGCCTACAACGAAATGTTGTCTGCTCATGTGCCATACGGCGAATATCTCGAGCCTATCAAACAAGCCGCCAAAGAAATGGGCATGACTGCGCAAATGGCGGGTGGTGTTCCGGCTATGTGCGATGGTGTAACGCAAGGTTTTGCGGGCATGGATTTATCCTTGTTCAGCCGCGATGTCATTGCGATGAGTACGGCGGTTGCCTTATCTCACGATATGTTTGATGGTGTCATTTGTCTTGGCGTTTGCGACAAGATAGTTCCCGGTTTGATGATGGGAGCTTTGTCTTTCGGTCAATTACCAACCGTGTTTATTCCTGCAGGACCTATGACTCCCGGCTTGCCCAATGATGAAAAAGCCAAAGCGCGTCAACTCTATGCAGAGGGCAAAGTAGGTCGAAAAGAATTGCTGGCGGCGGAAAGTGCGTCCTACCACAGTGCAGGTACTTGTACCTTTTACGGCACTGCCAATACCAATCAAATGTTGATGGAAATTATGGGGATGCATCTCCCTGGCAGTACGTTTATCAATCCTTATACCCCTTTGCGTGATGCGCTCACTCAAGCATCAGTACATCAATTAGCCAACATTACCCGTGACACGCCTATAGGTTTGGCAGACATAGTCACTGAAAAATCGATAGTGAATGGCATAGTCGGCTTAATGGCAACCGGTGGCTCTACTAACCATGCGATGCATATAGTTGCAATTGCTCGTGCGGCGGGTGTGATTGTGGATTGGCAGGACCTTTCGGATATCTCCGACATAATTCCTTTGCTTTGCCGTATTTATCCCAATGGGTTGGCGGACGTGAATCGATTCCAAGCGGTTGGTGGCATGGGCTTTTTGTTCCGTGAATTACGAAAAGCGGGTCTGCTTCATGAAGATGTCAAAACCATAATGGGTGAAGGATTGTCAGCCTATACTCAAGAGCCTTTTCTGGAGAATGGCAAGTTAACCTGGCGGGATGCGATCAGTGAAAGCTTGGATGATTCAGTTTTGCGTCCAGTGGCTAAACCTTTCAGTCAAGAAGGTGGATTGCGTTTGTTGAAGGGGAATCTCGGTCGTTCGGTGATCAAGATTTCGGCCGTTAAACCTGAGCAACGTAAAGTCACTGCACCTGCAATCGTCTTTCATAGTCAAGCAGAGTTGCAAGATGCCTTCAAACGTGGCGAGCTGGAAAAAGATTTTATTGCGGTGGTTAGATTCCAAGGGCCAAAAGCCTGCGGTATGCCCGAATTGCACAAATTAACCCCTCCGTTGGGGGTGTTGCAGGATCGAGGATTTAAGGTCGCTATAGTTACTGATGGTCGAATGTCCGGTGCCTCTGGTAAGATTCCGGCCGCAATCCATATTACGCCTGAAGCCTTGGATAATGGCCCCATGGGTTGGTGCAAACCGGCGATATGATTACCTTGGATGCTGAATCAGGCACATTGACGTTGTTGGTCAGTGACGATGAGTTACGTGGTCGACAACAAGCAACTTCTGATTTAACAGACGTTCATTCCGGAATGGGGCGAGAATTGTTTACACCTTTCCGCATGGCGGTGGGTAAAGCCGAAGAGGGAGCAACGGTATTTAACTGGTAAGTTTGGTTGAAACCCCGAAGTAACTTCGGGGTTTTTGTTTTCTTTGATGTTGCCAGCCTGTTGTTGGCTTGGTCTTGAATTGGTAAATACACATGCTCGAAGCGTTTGATTTTGTCATTTTTGGTGGTGCTGGCGATTTAGCCTTGCGTAAATTAATTCCTGGTTTATATCGTGCCTCGCGTGAAGGTTCTTTACCGAAAGATGCTCGCATTATTCCCACCTGCCGCAATACCCAAATGGTGACTGAATATAAGGACAAAGTGCGAGCAGCTGCCGAAAAACATTTAAATGCCGATGAATTTGTTGTGGCAGACTGGGATAAATTCGCTAAACAAATTTTTCCGGTTTATGTGGATATAGCCACCAAAGATGAGCATTGGGCAGCGCTGGCCAAACTCATGAATGATGGCAACAATAAACAACGTGTTTTTTATCTTTCTACACCACCTTCCGTATTCAGTGTCTGCTGCAAGCATTTGCATGAATCAGGATTAATTACGAATCATGCGCGAGTTGTAGTTGAAAAACCTTTGGGTTATGACGGCAAATCAGCAGAAGAAATTAACAGTCAAATCGCCGAATATTTCCGTGAAGATGCCATCTTCCGCATTGATCATTATCTCGGTAAAGAAACGGTTCAAAATTTATTGGCTCTGCGTTTTGCCAACGGCATGTTTGAGCAATTGTGGGATGCAAAATCCATCGATCACGTGCAAATTACCATTTCCGAAACTGTCGGCCTCGAAGGTCGCGCTAGTTTTTATGATGGTGCTGGCGCAGCGCGAGACATGGTACAAAATCATATTTTGCAATTATTGTGTTTGGTCGCAATGGAATCACCAAACAAAATGACAGCCGATCGTATTCGCGCAGAAAAAATTAAAGTCTTGGAAAGTTTGCGTCCTCTTACGGGCAATACAGTCAAATACAATACTGTTCGCGGACAATATGTTGCTGGTGAAATGGCGGGTCAAGCCGTTCCCGGTTATTTGGACGAATTGGGTAAGCAAAGCGATACCGAAACTTACGTTGCGATTCGTGCTTATGTTGATACTGCCCGCTGGGCGAATGTGCCATTTTATTTGCGCACCGGCAAACGCATGAAACAACGTTTTGCTGAAATTGTGATTCAATATAAAGAGGCACATAAGGTTTATCCTGAGTCAGCTGGCTATGTGACGCCTAATCGTTTGGTAATTCGTTTACAACCGGAAGAAAGCATCAAAATTATTATGGTGTCCAAAGATTTGGAAAAACACGAAACCCATTTGCGTCCCGTGTCTCTCAATTTAAATTTTGCGGATACTTACAAAGATTTTTATTCTGATGCATACAAACGTTTAATGTTGGATGCGGCTGCTGGTGATGCTAGTTTGTTTATTCACCGCGCAGAAGTGGATGCTGCTTGGGGTTGGATTGATCCGATCATTGAGGCTTGGCAGCGCCCGGAAAATAAACCGCATGGTTATGTTGCGGGTAGTTGGGGGCCACAGGCATCACAACAATTATTGGCAAGTGATCGTCGCCGTTGGTTCTCAATTGATGAAGTCTTGTCAGGGGCAGAACAGGAATGGTGATCGAACGTTTATTTGAAAGCAGGGCGGCCATGATTGCCGCTTTGCAAATCGAATGTGAGCAAGCATTGCGATCATCGGTAGAAGAAACCGGTGAAGCCACGTTTATGGTTTCCGGTGGCAGCACCCCTGAACCTCTTTACAAAGCCTTAAGCCAATCTGGTCTTCCTTGGGATTCTATTTATGTTGCTCTGGTTGACGAACGCTGGGTTGATTTCGATCACGAAAAAAGTAACGAAGCCTTTATCGTCAAACATCTGATCCAAAATAAAGCCGCAGTGACTCATTTGGTCGGAATGAAAAATGAAGCGGTTACTGCTGCAATTGGTTTGGAAGATTGCGAAGCTGTCTACCAACAATTAGCACAACCCTTTGATGTCACTATTTTAGGTATGGGATCAGACGGTCACACCGCATCTTTATTTCCACAGGCTCCAGGTTTAATCGAAGCATTAAATCCTGACGCGAATAATTTGTGTGCCGCCATCACTGCGATTCAAAGTGAAGTCACTGGCAATATCACCGAGCGTATGACGTTGACTTTGGCGGGATTATTAAAATCCAAATTATTAGTGTTATTAATTACAGGCGAAGAAAAGTTATCAGTTCTGCGCGCAGCACAAGCAGGAACTGACGCGCAAGCTATGCCGATTCGTGCGGTACTGCAACAGGAACAAGTGCCAGTGTTGGTTTATTGGGCGCCTTGATTTTAATCCCAACATTTTTATTTTTTATAGAGGAAATCTGAGTGACATTAACAATTGATCAAATTGTCAGAATTGCGCCGGTGGTACCGGTGATGGTTGTCGAGCGCATTGAAGATGCAGTGCCTTTAGCGAAAGCATTGTATAACGGTGGCTTAAAAGTATTGGAAATCACTCTGCGTACACCTTGTGCTTTGGATGCAATCAGCGCGATGGTTGAAGCATTACCGGATGATGCAGTGATCGGTGCAGGCACCGTGATTACTCCCAAAGATTTAGATGCGGCGATTAAAGCAGGTTCACGTTTTCTGGTAAGCCCGGGTACAACACCTACGTTAATCGAAGCGGCAAAAGCGGTTTATACTTCAGTACCATTATTGGCGGGTGTTGCGACTCCAACAGAAGCTATGCATTTATTAGCGGAAGGATTTACACATCAGAAATTCTTCCCCGCAGAAGCCGCTGATGATGTGCCTATGTTGAAATCCATCGGTGGGCCTTTGCCACAAATTACTTTCTGCCCAACCGGTGGAATTGATTTGGCGAAAGCACCTTCTTACTTGGCTTTGCCGAATGTGAAGTGTGTTGGGGGAACCTGGATGGCGCCTAAAGAATTAATGAAAGCCGGTCGTTGGGATGAAATCGAACGATTAGCAAGAGAAGCAGCGAGTTTGCCTCGCCCATAATTTTCTAAAGGGGGTCAGAGCCCTTTAACTACTACTAAGTAATTAGTAATTGAACATGATCGCATTTAAAGGGCTCTGACCCCTTTTAAAAAATTAGAGGAAAAAAGAAATGATTAAAGTAGCAATTAACGGTTATGGTCGTATCGGTCGCAACACTTTGCGTGCGTTGTATGAGTCAGGCAAACGCAATCAAATTCAAATCGTTGGCATTAATGATTTAGGTGATGCCAACTTAAATGCACATTTAACCAAATACGATTCAACTCACGGTGCGTTTAATGGCACGGTCAAAGTTGAAGGCAATAACATGATTGTAAATGGTGATGTGATTCGCATCAGTTCTGAACGTGATCCAGCCAAATTGCCTTGGGCTGAATTGGGTGTTGATGTTGTATACGAATGTACTGGTATTTTTACTACCAAAGAAAAAGCGTCTGCGCACATTGTTGCCGGTGCAAAAAAAGTGATTATTTCTGCCCCAGGTACTGAAGTGGACGCAACCGTAGTTTACGGTGTTAACCACAATGTATTGAAAGCTACCGACACTGTGATTTCAAACGCATCTTGCACCACTAACTGCTTGGCGCCAATTGCAAAAGTGTTGAATGATAAATTTGGAATCATTCAAGGTTCTATGACCACCATCCATGCTTACACTAACGATCAAGTATTGGCTGATGTATTCCACAAAGATATTTATCGCGCTCGTTCTGCAACTCAATCCATGATTCCAACAACGACCGGTGCTGCTAAAGCGGTTGGTTTGGTCTTGCCGGAATTGAATGGCAAGTTGGATGGTATTTCAATCCGTGTTCCAACCATTAACGTGTCCTTGGTGGATTTGAATGTGTTGGTTGAAAAAGACGTGAGTGTTGCTGCAATTAACGCAGCC
Organism: Cellvibrio sp.; assembly: GCA_016712405.1. Taxonomy (GTDB): domain Bacteria; phylum Pseudomonadota; class Gammaproteobacteria; order Pseudomonadales; family Cellvibrionaceae; genus Cellvibrio. The sequence continues at coordinate 804,830 of JADJRD010000003.1, forward strand.
ATGAAAGAAGCATCTGAAAAAGAAATGCCAGGTGTATTGGCGTTCTGTGATGAGCCTTTAGTATCGGTTGATTTTAATCACAACCCGCACTCGTCTAACTACGATTCTTTGCAAACCAAAGTCTATGGCAAGTGGGTAAAAGTGTTGAGCTGGTATGACAACGAGTGGGGATTCTCCAACCGCATGCTGGACAACACGTTGGCACTGATGAACGCAAAATAATTCGATAATCAACCAAGAGATTTCAACATGTTAAGACGTACCAAAATCGTCAGTACTTTAGGTCCCGCTTCGGAATCGCCAGAAGTATTGGAGCGTTTAATTCTCGCAGGCGTGAATGTTGTTCGTTTGAATTTTTCTCACGGTTCACCGGAAGATCACAAGCAACGCGCAGAAACAGTCAGAAAAATTGCAGCAAAACATAATCGTTATGTTGCTGTTCTGGGTGATTTGCAAGGTCCGAAAATTCGCGTTGCCCGTTTTAAAGATGGCAAGATTCAACTAAAAATCGGTGATAAATTTGTGTTGGATGCCTCTTTGCCTCGCGATGTCGGTACCCAAGATGAAGTGGGTATTGATTACAAAGAATTGCCGAATGATTGCAAACCTGGCGACGTGTTGTTGCTCGATGATGGTCGTGTTGTATTGCAAGTCGATAAAGTCGAAGGCACTCGTATTTTTACTACAGTAAAAGTCGGTGGCCCTTTATCCAACAACAAAGGAATCAATCGTCAAGGTGGTGGATTAACAGCACCGGCGCTGACTGAAAAAGATTTGGCTGATATTAAAACCGCAGCAGAAATTGATGTGGATTATTTGGCAGTATCTTTTCCTCGCTCAGCAGAAGATATGAATTATGCGCGTAAATTAATGCTGGAAGCCGGTGGTCGCGCTGGATTGGTTTCCAAAGTTGAGCGTGCAGAAGCGGTTGCTGACGATGAAACGTTGGACGATATTATTCGTGCAAGCGATGCTGTCATGGTTGCGCGTGGTGATTTGGGGGTTGAAATTGGTGATGCAGCTTTAATCGGTGTACAAAAACGTATTATTGAGCGTTCGCGTGCATTGAATAAAGTGGTCATTACTGCCACTCAAATGATGGAGTCGATGATCAACAGTCCGTTGCCCACTCGTGCAGAAGTATTCGATGTGGCTAACGCTGTATTGGATGGTACAGATGCGGTCATGTTGTCAGCAGAAACGGCAGCGGGTAGTTATCCTGTTGAAACAGTTGAAGCCATGGTGCGTATTATTTTGGGTGCAGAGAAACATCCAACTGCCAGCTTTGATAAATACAGAATTGATGAAGCTTTTAATTCGATTGATGAATCAATTGCTCTGGCTGCCATGTTTACAGCAAATCATTTAGCGGGTGTAAAAGCAATTATCGCGTTTACTGAATCAGGTAGCACAACACGATTGATGTCGCGTGTGGGTTCACAGTTACCGATTTTTGCTTTCTCTCGTCATGTGCCAACCCAGCGAAAAGTTGCGCTTTATCGTGGAGTTCATCCAGTTGCATTTGATACAGAAAGTGTTCCCAGTACTGCTGATCAATTGCGAGCAATTGATTTGTTGAAACAAAAAGGTGTAGTGGTAGATGGTGATCGTGTGATTATCTCCAATGGTGATACCACTGAACTAGGTGGAACCAATACCATGAAGATTTTACGTGTCGGCGATAAAATAGCCTGATGCGAGTAAGTGATTTAACGGCAGCTTAGGCTGCCGTTTTTATTTTGATGACGAAAATTGAGTGAATAAATGTTGAAAGTAAAACTTTTAGGGTTAATTTTTTTCTGTTTGATAAATTCAAACGCTATTTTTGCTTTAACTATTAAAGGTGATTTTCTGCAGGGCGCCGTTATTAGAGGCTCTGTCGAGCCTGGTGAAAAAATTCAATTTAACCAGCGTTGGTTGAGTTTGAGTGAGCAAGGTGAATTTGTTTTTGGAATTGGCCGCGATGCGCCTGCTAATTTGACTTTGGTTGTTTATAAAAATAATCAACAGAAACAACATCAGTTCGCTGTCAAAAAAAGACAATACAATATTCAGCGCGTCAATGGTGTTCCGCAAGCGACAGTGGAACCCTCAAAAGCACAACAAGAAAGAATTGCACGCGAAGCTGCATTGGTTGGAAAAGCGCGTAAAGAGGATTTGGGTTTATCAAATTTTATGGAAGATTTTAAATGGCCAGTGGTGGGTCCCATTAGCGGTGTTTATGGCAGTCAACGGATTTACAACAAAATTCCTGGCAATCCACATTATGGTGTTGATATTGCCATGCCAGTCGGCACTCCGGTTTATGCGCCCGCAGGTGGAAAAGTTACGCTAGTGCACAGTGATATGTTTTTGTCGGGTGGCACTTTGATTCTTGATCATGGGCAAGGATTATCCTCGACGTTTATTCATCTGAGCAAAATTCTGGTGAAAGAGGGTGATCTAATCGCGCAGGGCGAAAAAATTGCGCTGGTCGGTAAAACCGGTCGTGCATCAGGCCCGCATTTGCACTGGGCGATGAACTGGTTTTCGGAACGTGTTGATCCGCAATTGTTAGTGGGGAATATGCCTAAATAACGAACACCAAGAACCATTTAACTATCGAAGAGCTGGACCGGGGATATCTGATCTGAGTTTGTTTCTCAGGTCATTCAAAAATCTGATTTTTATTGGCGTAGAGACAGACTTGCGGGCCTCAGTGTAAACTAGCGCCCTCATTTATTCCGGTAGGCGTCGTGCGATGATCGATAAAAAATTGCTCAGTATTCTTGTTTGTCCTGTCAGTAAAGGTGATTTGGAATACAAAGCGGATAAGCAAGAGCTTTGGTGTCGGGCCAGTGGTTTGGCGTATCCTATTCGCGATGATATTCCGGTGATGCTGGAGTCAGAGGCCAGAGCCCTGACCCAGGAAGAAATCGAACAAATGTCTGCTGCCTAAAAATCCTTTTTGAATTGAGTCCAATCCCTATGAAAAGCGCTGAAATTCGCAACGCCTTTTTGAGCTATTTTGAATCCAAGGGTCATACGATTATTGCCAGCAGTTCACTGGTCCCGGGTGATGACCCCACTTTGTTATTTACCAATGCCGGTATGAATCAGTTTAAGGATGTTTTTCTTGGTAAAGATGTCCGCAGTTACAAACGCGCCACCACTTCACAAAAATGTGTACGCGCCGGTGGCAAACACAACGATTTGGAGAATGTCGGTTACACAGCACGCCACCATACCTTTTTTGAAATGCTGGGTAATTTCAGTTTTGGTGATTATTTCAAGCGTGATGCCATCACATTTGCCTGGGAATTTTTGACGTCGAAAGATTGGCTCAAAATACCCGCTGAAAAACTTTGGGTGACTGTGTACGCCACGGATGATGAAGCATTCGATATTTGGAATAAAGAAGTGGGCGTGCCTGCTGATCGAATTATTCGTATAGGTGACAACAAAGGTGCGCCTTATGCATCCGATAACTTCTGGGCGATGGGCGATACAGGCCCTTGTGGCCCTTGTACTGAAATTTTCTATGATCACGGTGCCGATATTTGGGGCGGTCCACCGGGTTCCCCGGAAGAAGATGGTGACCGTTATATCGAAATCTGGAACAACGTATTTATGCAATTCAATCGCACGGCGGACGGTGTTTTACATCCATTGCCTGCACCCTCTGTCGATACAGGCATGGGGTTGGAACGCATCTCAGCGGTAATGCAACATGTCCATTCCAACTATGAAATTGATTTGTTCCAGCATTTGTTAAAAGCCGCGGCTGATGCAACTGGCAATCAAGATCTGGAAAATAAATCCCTGCGTGTGATTGCTGACCATATCCGTTCTTGTTCATTTTTAATTAGCGATGGTGTGATGCCATCCAACGAAGGTCGTGGTTATGTGTTGCGTCGGATTATTCGCCGCGCGATTCGCCACGGAAATCAGCTGGGACAAAAACAACCTTTCTTCCATAAAATTGTAAAAGCACTGGCTGAAGTGATGGGTGATGCTTATCCGGAATTAATTAAAAGTCAGGCGCAAATTGAACGTGTTTTATTGCAGGAAGAAGAGCAATTCGAAAAAACTCTGGATAAAGGTATAGCTGTTCTTGAAGATGCATTAACCAAAGTATCCGGTAATGAAATTCCTGGAAAATTGGTTTTCACTTTATATGACACTTATGGTTTTCCTGTTGATTTAACCAACGATATTGCACGTGAGCGCGGCATGACGATTGACCTTGCTGGCTATGAAGTTGCAATGGGTGAGCAACGTGCGCGTGCGCGTGCAGCGGGTAAATTTAAAGTGGATTACACCGCTGCAGGTTTGGATTTACCTGCAACAGAATTTTTGGGATATGCCGACCTGAATAATAAAGGCAAAGTCGTTGTATTGATTAAAGACGGCAAAAAAGTTGACCGACTTGAAGCGGGTGATGAAGGCGCTGTGGTGCTTGATAAAACACCTTTCTACGCAGAATCTGGTGGCCAGGCGGGTGATTGTGGTTATCTGGAATTGGGCAGCAATCGTCTTGAAGTGGGTGATTGCCAGAAGCAAGGATCTAGTCATCTTCACATAGTTAAAGTGCTTGAAGGTGCTGTTTCGGTGGGCGATTTATTTACCGCTCGCGTTGATGCCAATGTGCGTCAGGCAACCGCGTTGAATCACTCGGCAACACATCTAATGCATGCGGCTTTGCGTAAAACTTTGGGCGAACACGTCACACAAAAAGGTTCGCTGGTAGATTCAGAGCGTTTGCGTTTTGATTTTTCACATTTTGAAGCGGTGACTGCTGATCAATTAAAAACCATTGAGAATTTGGTCAATCAACAAATTCAAGCCAACTCGGCGGTTGAAACAGATTTGTGTGATATGAACCAGGCTAAATCCAAGGGTGCAATGGCGCTATTTGGTGAAAAATATGGCGATACCGTTCGTGTCTTGACTATGGGCGAAGGTTTTTCGGTAGAGCTTTGCGGTGGTACCCACGTTAAGCGCACGGGTGATATTGCGCTCTTCCGGATTGTATCTGAGTCGGGTGTTGCAGCGGGCGTTCGTCGCATAGAGGCCATTACCGGGCAGCAGGCGTTGGCCCGTTTTGATTTGGTGGAATCTTTGGTGGATGCTGCTGGATTTGCATTAAAAGCCAATCGCGATAATTTACTCGAAAAATTGGAAGCGCTGGTTGCACAAAATCGTAAATTGGAAAAAGATTTGGCCAGTTTAAAAACCAAACTGGCTACATCAACCGGCGGTGATTTGTTATCACAAGCAAAAGATTTAGGTATTGGAAAATTATTGGTATTGAATCTTGAGGGAGCTGACGCCAAATCCTTGCGCGATATTGCCGATCAATACAAACAAAAGTTGGGGTCAGCAATTGTGTTGTTATCAACAGTAGAAGACGGAAAAGTCTCCTTGGTTGCCAGTGTCACACAAGATCTAACGGGAAAAATTAAAGCAGGTGATTTGGTGGGCTATGTCGCTCAACAAATCGGTGGAAAAGGTGGCGGACGTCCAGATATGGCTCAGGGCGGTGGAACCGAAGTAGGGCGGTTAGATGCAGCCTTGGCTTCTGTTTCATCATGGATTAATTCACATATGGGTTAATTGCTGAGCAGATAGCCTTCTTTATGTTGATTAATATGAATATTTAATTGGGATTTAGGTTAACTTTTTTCGCAATCTGGTGTTTAATTGCCGCCTTTTTGTGATCTGGTTAATATCCTTCAATGGCTTAAAGGTTGGGCTTGAATGAGTTTGATAGTACAAAAATACGGTGGTACCTCGGTAGGTTCGGTTGAGCGAATTCAACAGGTCGCCGAGAAAGTGGCCGGCTTTCGTGCCCAAGGCCATGACATAGTTGTCGTAGTTTCTGCCATGAGTGGCGAAACTAATCGCTTGATTGCCTTGGCGAAAGATATTCAGGAGACGCCTGATCCGCGTGAGCTGGATGTATTGGTATCTACTGGTGAACAAGTCACTATCGCACTTTTGTGTATGGCATTAAAACAGCGTGGTCTTGATGCTCGTTCTTACACGGGTGGGCAAGTTCGCATTTTGACTGACAGCGCTTTTACCAAGGCGCGAATCCAGTCAATCGATGAAGCTAATATCCGTGCTGATTTGAAAGCAGGTCGTGTCGTCGTTGTGGCTGGGTTCCAAGGTGTAGATGATCAAGGCAATATCACGACTTTAGGTCGTGGTGGTTCAGATACTACGGGTGTTGCTTTGGCTGCTGCCTTGACTGCGGATGAGTGCCAAATCTATACCGATGTGGATGGTGTTTACACTACTGACCCGCGAATCTGCGATCGCGCCAAACGTCTTGATAAAATTACCTTTGAAGAAATGCTGGAAATGGCCAGTCAAGGCTCCAAAGTATTGCAAATCCGTTCTGTCGAATTTGCGGGAAAATACAAAGTGCCCCTGCGTGTATTGCATAGCTTTAAAGAAGGCCCCGGAACTTTAATTACCCTCGATGAGGAAAGCTCGACTATGGAACAACCCATTGTTTCTGGCATAGCGTTTAACCGCGATGAAGCCAAAATCACTTTAGCCGGAATCCCGGATACCCCTGGCGTTGCTGCCCGTATATTGGCTCCTGTTGGCGAAGCCAATATTGAAGTGGATGTGATAGTGCAAAATGTGTCCGCAGATGGCACCACGGATCTAACATTTACTGTTCATAAAAATGATATGAATAAGGCCGTCAGTGTGTTACAAAACGTGGCCAAAGATATAGGCGCACGAGAAGTGCGCAGCGACGACAAAGTTGCAAAGGTTTCGATTGTGGGTGTTGGTATGCGTTCCCATGCTGGTGTGGCTTCACGCATGTTTACAGCATTGGCTGCCGACAACATCAACATCCAAATGATAACCACCTCTGAAATCAAAATTTCGGTGATTATCGACGAGCGTTACTTGGAGCTGGCTGTGAGAAGTCTTCACACCGCTTTTGGATTGGATGCCGAACCGTCAGAAAGCAGAGTGAGGGGCTAGGCTGTAGTATCTGGGTTGAGTGAAGGCAATTGGCTGGCGACAGCCGTAACAATAACCACAAAGTGTTTGTTTTTTGCTTCCCTTTCGTAAAAAGTAGTCAATACTTGGTTTCAGGCAATCAGTTGTCAGAGCCACGACAGGGGTTAATAAGGGTCGATGGTGGCAATGGGTGTCTAAGTTGTACTCTTACAGGATGAGTGAAGGAGATTAAAAATGTTGATATTAACTCGCCGCATAGGTGAATCTTTAATGATCGGTGATGAAGTCACTGTCACAGTGTTAGGTGTTAAGGGCAATCAAGTTCGTATTGGTGTCAATGCGCCGAAAGATGTTGCAGTACATCGCGAAGAAATTTATCAGCGTATTCAGCGCGAAAAGAATGGTCAGGATCCACAAGAAAGCTAATTGATTGTTTATTTCTGATCTATTGCGCGGCGGTTAGAGAAATCAACCGCCGCGTTGTCTTTGTGGAGTCGAAAAGTTGTTTTTTCTAATTCCTTAGGAATTTTCTTCCGTAAAATTATCTGTAGATGTTTGTAAATTAAACAGTTTTTGGGTGCTCATCTTTTATTGATTTAGCTTGCATCGACTTTGATTTTTAAATAATTGTGGTATGATGCGCGCCTCAAACGGAGAGGTGGCCGAGAGGTCGAAGGCGCTCCCCTGCTAAGGGAGTATACCTCATAAGGGTATCGGGGGTTCGAATCCCCCCTTCTCCGCCAAATCTTTCTTCAGATGCATTCATTTTCCTTCGTATTCCTTCGCCAAAGCCCTGAGAAATCAAGGTTCTGATGTTCAAATCACTTCGTTTGATTTCGTTTTTAACCGGAAGCAACCGGATAGATTTGTTGTAAGCGCCAAAACAACCCCACCTAACACCCAAACCTAAAACCGATTAACCTCAAGCCTCCAAAACAATCCAGGAGGCATTATGATTCGACGCAGCAAAGAACAATGGCTATCACTCTTTCAGCAACATGCGGACAGCGGTTTAACCGCCGCTGCATTTTGCAAACAGCATGATCTTGATCAAGCCTATTTCAGTTTGCGCAGAACGCAATTGTGTAACACCGACGAAGCGGCATTCATACCAGTTGCTCGCATGAAGCAACATGCCACTACAACAAGCTACAGGCTAGAGTGCCGTTTGGAATCTTGTTCATTGCAATTCGAAAGCTTGCCTGATGTGATTTGGTTGTCGCAACTGATTAAAGCACTGTCATGATTCGCCGGGAATCAGTTACGATTTATGTGCACCGCGACCCTGTGGATTTCCGGCAGTCGATTAATGGGTTAAGTATTCGCGTGAGCGACGTGATGGAGCTGGATGTATTTTCCGGTGCACTGTTTGTGTTTGGCAATCGCTCGCGTAACAAAATCAAAATTCTTTACTGGGACAAAACCGGGTTTTGTTTGTGGTATAAACGCTTGAGAGGAACAGGTTCAAATGGCCGCGCAAGGGTGATTCTGCTTTGTTATTAACCGATGAGCAGTTTGATTGGTTGTTGCGTGGATTGGATATTGCGAAGTTAACGCCTCACACTGAATCTGTATTTACGGATTTGTTTTAATATAATTATTGTTATTAAAGCAATATTTTCTGTTGCATGAATGGCATTTTTGGTAAAATACATTCATGCAAAATACTCACGAAATCACTCAAGAAATAGATCAACTAAAAGAAATAATTTCTGAAAAAGATAAAATTATTTCAGAAAACAATAAAGTCATCTCTGATAAAAACAACCGCATTCAACTGCTTGAAGATTACATCCGCTCACTGAATCAAAAACAGTTTGGATCCTCCAGTGAAAAGCTGGAAGCGATTCAGGCTGACTTGTTTGTTGAGGCGGAAGAAGATGAAAGCGCTTCTTCGAATACCGAAGTTGAATCACAAGATGCCACGGTTACTGTTGCAGCGCATCAACGCAAAAAACATCGCGAATCTATTCCTGCGAATTTACCTCGCGTTGAGATTATCCATGATCTGCCTGAAGAGCAGAAAGTCTGCCCGCACGATGGTTCTGTTTTAAAACAAATCGGTTTTGAATCACACGAACAACTGGATGTGATTCCAGCGAAGATTCAAGTGCTGCACCACAAGCGTTTAAAATACGCCTGCCCTTGCTGCGAAGGATTTTTTAATCACGGCCAGTAAGCCTGCCCAACCTATCGACAAAAGTATCGCATCACCCGGTTTGCTCGCGAGTGTTGCTACACAAAAATATGTAGATGCTTTACCACTTTATCGACAAACCGACATCTTCAAACGTATTGGCATTGAGTTGGATCGCACCACATTAGCGAATTGGATGATTCGTTGCGGTCAGTTAGTGCAACCACTGATTAATTTGATTCACGAAAAATATTGGATCAAAACATTCTTCACGCAGACGAGACCAGAGTGCAAGTCTTGAATGAACCTGGCCGCGCGGCTGAAACACAGAGTTTTATGTGGGTATTGCGCTGCACAATGCCAACCTGTGCTGCGGTGTTGTTTCAATACGAGCCGACACGCAGTGGAAAAGCCGCTGAAGCTTTACTGCGCGATTATCAAGGCGCACTGATGGTCGATGGTTTTTCCGGCTACAACGGTGTGTGCGACAAAATCAACTACATCGATTAGGTTGTTGGGCACATGCACGACGCAAATTTATCGATGCGCAAAAAATGCAACCCAAAGGCAAAACCGGAAAAGCGGATCAGGCATTGGCCTACATTCAACAACTCTATCGCATTGAAAGTGATATCAAAGAAAAGACATCATCCGAAAAATTGACTGTACGACAACAACAATCCAAACCGATTATCGATAAATTAAAATCCTGGCTGGATAAAAGCATTGCCCATTCGCCGCCTGAATCGGCGATTGGTAAAGCGTTATTTTATTTACACGAGCAATGGCCAAGATTAATTCGTTATCTCGATTCGGGGGATTATCCGATAGATAACAATGCCGCTGAAAATGCTATTAGACCTTTTGTGGTGGGTCGAAAAAATTGGTTGTTCAGTGCGAGTCAAAAAGGCGCAACCTCAAGTGCCAATTTATACAGCTTGATTGAAACTGCAAAAGCCAATGGCCTTGAACCTTATGCCTATTTGAAAAATATTTTTACGGAATTACCTAACGCAACAACTGTTGAAGAAATAGAAAATGTTTGCCGTGGAATTGTGATCTGAAAAACGAAAAACAATAATAAGAAAAATACATTCGAAATAAAAAGGGAGTCGCGTCCTGCCAACTCCCGCATCCTGCAGTTCAAACGTCATCATGACATCATCGGCTCCTGCCTTTTCCCTACAGTTCAACATCCATTTAATCGTTTCATCCTGAAACGTTTTTCCGTTAACCAAAACCTCCTGTTTTGGTTCCCGTCCTGCGCTGGTCATTTTATCTATTGAAATTTTATGTGCCAGTGGGAATTTTCGGATTTTGCTGTGCGATATTGCTTACAAGCTGGCAAGAGTGGGGTTTATTTGGCGCTTACGATTGAACGTGCAAGAAGTTAAAACAGTCATGTTCAATTTGTATGTAAATTACATTCTCGGAAAATAGCACTAAATTTCTCTATGCGCTTGCATAACGTTAAGGTAACCGGCAGTTTTTGTGTTGCGCTTATGTGTTATACACAATGAGCACCGCGAATGCAGAAGCGCAACAGAAAAACTGTCCAGTGGAGCGAAGCGGAACGATGGTTGACCGCCTTGTTAAAAGACTGTTCACAAAATCGAAACCGCTTTAAAAAAAGAAAAAGGTTCCTACAATTGAAAGTGCCAGCGTTACTACACCTAGAAAAACGCCTGAATAATTTTCAAAAGCATCGCCGCCGATAAATACTACAACTGGAATTAATAAAATTGGTACCGCTATGGAAAGGCCATAAAATAATATGCCTTTACCCAAGGGTTCTATGGCTGGATGAATACCAGCTAAGGAAAGCGCTCGCAGTTTATAGTAAGCCAAGAAAAGTAAAATAGAAAATATTAACGGAAAAATCAGCTGAACTGACATTCCGACCAATTTCTCGAATAGCATACTCAATATTTGATTTTTTGTTCTTCGTCCATATGAGTTCTCATATTTAACGCCGAGTTCAGCGGCAGTTTTTGTGTTGTGATTTTGTGATAAAAATTTGCGCAGCGGAATTTCACAAAGCGCAACGCAAAAACTGTCCAACGTAGGCGCGAAGCGCCGGAGTGATGCTGCAACGACTTGTTACGTGAATTTTTAAGTTACTGTGATTTTGCAGGAAACAGCGAGGAAAAATAAAAACCTAAAATCCAAGCCTTCCGAAGCAAAACTAGCGAAACCAACTTTACATAAAAGCTATCTGAAACGAAAGCAAAGATTAAAAACAAACCAAAACCAGAAGATTCAAAAACTACTGCTATCGATAAAACTGCTTGCGAAAAACTGCGCTACCGAAGGAACCAGAAATATTTCAGAACGTTAGAGTCCGTGGCACAAGCTTTCCGAGCCAGAAAAACAAAAAAAACATTGCTTCAGAATTATGTTTTTTCAAATTACCCGAAGCGCTCAATTTTTCCGCAAAAACACAACAAAAGCTTTTGCTTTTGCGAACCTTCCGAAGCTTTTCAGCTTAATTTTAAAGCCCACGTAACGTTGTTATAAGCGGTGCGTTTTTTGTTGCGCTTTTGAGTTACACTCAATGAGCACCGCGAATGCAAAAGCGCAACAAAAAATGCATCCGCTTGATGACTTTGTTAAACAAGTACAAATTAGCAAATGTACAAATTCACTGCAAGCCGAAAAATACCGAACAGAAAACCTAACGACCTAAAGCCTGAGGCGGAAAACCTTTTGATTTTTGCCTAAGCTTCATGGCCTCGTTCTTCAAAAGTACGACAAAAAACTTCGTACTCACTAATGTAACCTAACTTCAATTCGGCACAACCAAATTCTAAAGCCTTGCAAAATGCCAGCGAGCTTTGGCTTTTGATATTGCTTTTGCTTTTTCTTGAATACCAAGACCAACTATCTACTTGCCTTTGCGTTCAGCGTGAGATTTTTCAAAGCTGCACAAGCCGAACGGTAATTTAACTGAAATTGCAAAACATTAACGCTATAAATATTTAACGTTAAGTTCAGCGGCAGTATTTAAGGCGGTTTTTTATGGAATACTTTGCGAAGCAAACCATAAAAAAGCGACTTAAAAGCTGTCCAAGGAGCGAAGCGACTGATGCTGCAACGCCTTGTTAGGTATGATTAAAAAAGCTCAGTGCCTCTACAAGCGCACTGAGCTTTATTTCACCTATTTAATTAGGTGGTTACAAACAACAAGGCATGCTGCCAACACAACAAGCCGCACCAATTACACAACAAGCTCCAGCTGCCAAAACGGTAGTTGGTATGCTGAACACAGAAAAAACTGCTATTAATTTAAATACTTTGGTTTTCATATAAGCCTCATTCATTTAATAGAAAAATAATTTTAGTTTAAGTAAGACAAAAAATTATTTGGAGGCCGCCAAATAGCATTAACGTTAATTGATTGATAATGAGATTTAAAGTTTGGAGTATTTTGAAAACCCAGATAGCTTTTAAAATATAGCAGCTCACCAGACGAAATACCCACACAAAGACAGTTTGCACAAACAGGCGATGCAGGCATCATTTCATGACAGGGTTTATTTTCAGGGCAGCATTCAGTTGCAGAAACCAAAGCAGCGCCAAAAACCTGAAGCAGAATAGTTACTGCTAGCAAAGTTTTAATAACTGATTGGATGGATAATTTCATAAGCCACACATGCAAATTGCTGTTTTGTTAAATATAGCTTTAGTCAAGAAATAAAGCTAGCTCTGTGCACGCCGTATACCTAACGTTGCTATAAGCGGCAGTTTTTCTGCTGTGATTTTGTGATAAAGATTTACGAAGTAAATTCACAAAAGCGCAGCAGAAAAACTGTCCAGTGGAGCGAAGCGGAACGATGCTTGCTGACTTTGTTAAAGAAAGACGAGTTAGCAAATGTACAAATTCACTGCAAGCCAAAAAAATACTGAACAGAACGCTTAACGACCTAAAGCCTGAGGCGACAAACCTTTTGATTTTTACCTAAGCTTCATGGCCTCGTTCTTCAAAAGTACGACAAAAACCTTCGTACTCACTAATGTAACCTAACTTTGATTTAGCACAAACAAATTCTAAGGCCTTGCAAAATGCCAGCGAGCTTTTGCTTTTGGCTTTTGACTTTGCTTTTTCTCGAAAGCCAAGTCTAACTTTCTACTTGCTTTCGCCTACAGCGTGAGATTTTTCAAAGCTGCACAAGCCAAACGGTAATTTAACTAAACTTGCAAAACCTTCAAACTAAAATATTTAACGTTAAGTTCAGCGGCACTATTTAAGGCGGTTTTATGGAATACTTTGCGAAGCAAACCATAAAAAGCGACTTAAATACTGTCCAAGGAGCGAAGCGACTGATGCTACAACGCCTTGTTAGGTATGATTAAAAAAGCTCAGTGCCTCTACAAGCGCACTGAGCTTTATTTCACCTATTTAATTAGGTGGTTACAAACAACAAGGCATGCTGCCAACACAACAAGCCGCACCAATTACACAACAAGCTCCAGCTGCCAAAACGGTAGTTGGTATGCTGAACACAGAAAAAACTGCTATTAATTTAAATACTTTGGTTTTCATATAAGCCTCATTCATTTAATAGAAAAATAATTTTAGTTTAAGTAAGACAAAAAATTATTTGGAGGCCCCCAAATAGCATTAACGTTAATTGATTGATAATGAGATTTAAAGTTTGGAGTATTTTGAAAACCCAGATAGCTTTTAAAATATAGCAGCTCACCAGACGAAATACCCACACAAAGACAGTTTGCACAAACAGGCGATGCAGGCATCATTTCATGACAGGGTTTATTTTCAGGGCAGCATTCAGTTGCAGAAACCAAAGCAGCGCCAAAAACCTGAAGCAGAATAGTTACTGCTAGCAAAGTTTTAATAACTGATTGGATGGATAATTTCATAAGCCACACATGCAAATTGCTGTTTTGTTAAATAGTCGCCCGTTAAAAACCACTTAACTCACTAATTTCAAAGAAAAAAATAAGCAAAATTAACACTCCAAATTGCAAGAAAACCGCATTAGACTATACAAAACCTTGCGATTTGGAGTTCATTATTGTGAAACCCCGCCCACCAAAAGAAACGAAAATCGACGATCTTTTTCGTTCTCGCTTAACCCAAATCATCAACACTCAGCATGAGCTCGTACGGCTAGCCGATAAAATTGATTGGGCGCATATCGACCAACAGGTGCAACCGTTTTTCGCTGTTGAGGGCCGCCCTGCAATTCCCTCTCGCTTTATTATCGGTCTGCATATTTTAAAAAGCATGTACCAATTATCAGACGAAGCTGTTTGCGAACGCTGGGTTGAAAATCCGTATTACCAGTATTTTTGCGGCGAAGAATTTTTTCAACATACTTTTCCCATTCAGCGCTCGTCCATGACGCATTGGCGCAAGCGAGTCGGCGAATCATTTTTTGAGCAGTTATTACAAGAAAGTTTACGCATTGCCTTTGTATCAAAGGCATTAAAAACCGATCAACTTAAACGCATTGTGGTGGATACCACCGTTCAACCAAAAGCCGTGACTTTTCCAACCGATGTAGGTTTGATGCGCAAAGCCATCACCTCTCTGGTCGATCTTGCCAAGAGAAACAATATCGATTTACGTCAAACCTATGAACGCGTGGTTAAACGTGCAGCGATTAAAGTGGACGCTATCGTCACGCCAAACAAATGAAACGTGCAAAGCGAGAAGAGAAATTCATTCGTACACGGTTAGGTCGAGTAATTCGTGATATTAGCCGTAAAATACAGGGTAATGATGCACTGAAAGATATTTTTGCGGGGGATTTATTAAAGGCATTTACTGCGCAACATCAACAGCGTCACAGCAAAGAAAAAATCTATTCATGGCATGCGCCAGAAACAGAATGCATTGGTAAAGGCAAAGCACATAAGCCTTATGAGTTTGGCTGCAAAGTGTCGGTAACAACCAATGTCAATTCTGCACCGGGCGGGCATTTTGTTTTGCACATTGGTGCTTTACATCTAAATCCGTTTGATGGGCACACACTTGCGCCCATATTGAAATCCTTCACAGAGCAAACAGGTGTCACACCAGAACGAATTTATGTCGATAAAGGTTATCAAGGGCATGATTACGAACATAAATATCGCGTTTTTAAATCGGGACAAAAACGAGGCGTGAAAGGTACGATTAAAAAAGAATTAAAACGCCGCAGCGTTGTTGAACCGATTATTGGGCATTTGAAATCGGATCATGCATTAGGCAGAAATTTCTTAAAAGGTATTGATGGCGACAAAATCAATGCGTTGTTGGCAGGTATTGGTTACAACTTTCGCTTGCTACTTCGGTGGCTGCGATTTTTTGTCCCCAAAATCTGGCAATGGTTATCGGCGTTATTGTCGAAAAATAGTGACTGTGTTTTTCACGCAGTCACTATCGCTTGAATTGTGGATTTTTAAAGTGGGTTTTTAACGGGCGACTAAATATAGCTTTAGTCAAGAAATAAAGCCAGCTCTGTACGCCGTATACCTAACGTTGCGATTTGCGGTGACTTTTTTGTTGCGCTTTTGTGTTACACATAATGAGCACCGCGAATGCAAAAGCGCAACAAAAATGGCATCCGCAACATTGCTTTGTTAGCACCGATACAGATTAGCTACTAATGAGCTGCTCAATAGGAAAGCCTGCAACGTTTGCTAGCCCAGAGTTTCTCATTCGTATTAGCATGATTCTTGACATTTCATTTGGATACCTTCTGAAACACCTTAGCAATTCAGCCTCATAATTTCCAACTCTTTCCATTCCATGAAGAGCTGACCAAAACACACCCGCTCCGTCTTCGCTAGGATATTTTTCAAAAAGACCAAATATGGCAGGGTAATAGAATTCTGGATTTTTACTTGAGAAAACATTTTCAAATATTGTTTCTAGTTCACGCCAATCGCCCTCTAATGGCTCGAAATTTAAAATTCTGTCAATAAGCACGCGGCTCATGTGTTTTACTCGCTAACGTTGTTATAAGCGGTGCGTTTTTGTTGCGCTTTTGTGATATTCAGACCTAAAGCCTGAGGCGACAAACCTCTTGATTTTTACCTAAGCTTCATGGCTTCGAACTTCAATAGTGCGATAAAAAACTTCGTGCTCGCTAATTTAACTCAACTTAGGTTTAGCACAAACAAATTCTAAGGCCTTGCAAAATGCCAGCGAGCTTTGGCTTTTGATTTTGCTGTTGTTTTTTCTTTAATGCCAAACCTAACTTTCTACTTGCCTTCGCCTGCAGCGTGATATTTTCAAAGCTGCACAAGCCAAACGGTAATTTAACTAAACTCGCAAAACCTTAACGCTATAAATATTTAACGCCGAGCTAAGCGGCAGTTTTTAAGTTGCGGTTTTGTGGAATTCTTTTGCGCAGCAAAACCACAAAACTGCGACTTAAAAACTGTCCAAGGAGCGTAGCGACTGGTGCTTGAACGACTTGTTATAATAAGCTTTAACGCACCTTACAATAAATTTTTGGCTCCAACTATAATTAATACTTAACGCCAGCTTGAAACTTAAAGTCCAATATAAGGTACTATCAATTTTCTATATAAGCCAAATAAGAAAGATGAATGCCATAATAAGTGTTGGAAATAAATTAATTATAGCAACTTTTTTTGGTAAAGTTTTTACTTTAATTAAGGTAGCTATTAAGAGATACAACCAAGCAGGACTTGTGAAAAGCATAACAATTGAAGCGCCCTCCCTAAACTCCCCCTCGCCACTTCCAGCATTAAAACTGAGCCAATACTTTGATTCCCAGTACAACACGAAAGCAATACCTAAATACGCTACCGCTAAACAAAAATATCTAATTGCTAATTTGGTAAGCAGCAAAACTATCTCCAGGTTATAACGTAATTATAAACGGTGCCGGTACGGCATCCAGTGGAGCGAAGCGGAACGATGTTTGATGGCCTTGTTATAGCCGGACAAGAATAAACTTTTTCAAACAAAAAAACCGATTCACAAATTAAAACTACACGCGAATTTACTACTGGTTTTTTACAATGCGCAAGAAGTAAATGCTTGAAGCCAATTGAAACTAACCCAGTGCGACTTTTTCTACAGCGTGAGAGATATTACTTGCGATTAACTTTGAATTTACTGCTTCGCCAAGTTGCTTTCTATGAAATACGTTTAAGTAAAATACTCACCGAGCAAACAGCTTTCTTACCTGCACAATTAAAATGCTTTCAATTTATAACGATGCGATAACCGGTGGATTTTAAGTAGCACTTTTGCCGTAAAATGCAGCGAAGCGGAATGGCAAAGTGCTACTTAAAATTCATCCGGTTCATTGCTGTTATGCCTTTGTTACTTCTTTCAGTGCAACGTAGGTAACACCGCCTTGAAAAGGAGTCAGCCACACACCTTCAGATTTCAATATGGAGCTAGAAATAGCTGCCATAAGCCATCCGTCGTTCTGATCTGCATTAAACTGGCTATTGGTTAAGGCTGAAACACCTTGCTTTACGCCAAATTCTTTAACAATAGCCATTTCGCTTTTTACAGTTTCGTTGATATGTGGATTTGCCCAAGACCAGAGCCAAGTACCTTCTGCGAAACTAACAGAGCAAAGTATCGTGAATTTTGCTGTTACGGTTGGCACTTGGCCGGTATAGAAGGTAATGAATCCATTCTCATAATTTAATTCGTATCTTTCTTGTCTTCCCAGTCCGAAGTTGTTAGACAATATATTTTGTGTGATTTCCATTTGCTTTTCTGAGTCCTTTACTAGTTTCATCCAAAATTCAAAATCGTCAGACAAGGGACAACTCCTAATGTTGAGATACGGCATAACGCCGAAAGCTAAGCGGCAGTTTTTAAGTTGTGGTTTTATGGAATACTTTTGCGCAGCAAAACCAAAAGCCGCGACTTAAACTGTCCAGCACCGAAGTGCGATGCTTCAACGACTTGTTAATTTTTTGTTTGAGAGCGCTTTAATTTGATCTTGGGTCATAAAAGTCATGCTACACCTTATAACCCATATATTTATCGTCAAATATTCTGGACGTATACGCGCCTGCTAATTCGCTTGTATTGACCATAGTAAGCTCGGAATTACTTTCAGCAGAAAAAAGAAGCATAGGAGGAGCATCTGAAATTACCGTGTACTTTCGTATCTCTTCTTTTGTTCTGAGTCTTGATACGTTAAACGGCAGGTAATTACCTTACTATTTCTCTTACAGAAAAAATTTGGTTTGTCAGCTTTAAGGAGCTGAAGCGAATTTGTATTTAGCTTCAAAATGAAACAGTAGATTTGCAATCGGAAGCAATTAAGGCAAAATCAAAGCTCTCCTCCCGTTAGATACAGCAGGCCAAGTAATTGACGCAAGAATTAATAGAGCCCTTATAAATTTCATTTTTACTCCTAGAATTAACGTTGTTATAAGCGGTGCGTTTTTTGTTGCGCTTTTGTGTTATACACAATGAGCACGCGAATGCAAAAGCGCAACAAAAAATGCATCCGCTTGATGACTTTGTTAAACAAATACAAGTTAGCAAATGTTCAAATTTACTGCAAACAAAAAACCTTTGAACAGAAAGCCTAACGACCTAAAGCCTGGGGCAGAAAACCTTTTGATTTTTACCTAAGCTTCATGGCCGCGTACTTCAATTAGTGCGACAAAAAAACTTCGTACTCACCAATGTAACCGAACTTCGATTTGGCGCTAACAAATTCTAAGGCCTTGCAAAATGCCAGCGAGCTTTTGCTTTTGGCTTTTGGTTTTGCTTTTTCTCGAAAGCCACGACAAACTTTCTACTTTGCCTTCGTGTACAGCGTGAGATTTTTCAAAGCTGCACAAGCCAAACGGTAATTTAACTAAACTCGCAAAACCTTCAAACTAAAATATTTAACGTTGCGATTTGCGGTGACTTTTCTGTTGCGCTTTTTGTGGCATATTCAGATGAGCACCGCGACCACAAAAGCGCAACAGAAAAGGCATCCACAACATTGCTTTGTTATAACACCAAGCTTGACGTTTTGCTTTTGCTTTTGCTTTTGCTTTTGCCTTTACGCTTTTGATTTTTCTCTTTAAAAACAGTGAAAACTTAAATTTGGCCAAAGGGCAGAGCACGTTTTCCCCAACCTCACTTACGAAGCTCGTAAATTAGCACATTCTTTCTCACAACTTGTCTAGTGCGATGGTGCTGAGCTTCACTGCGTTCTCGACTGACAAGAATGCGTTTCACTAAACCAGCTTACAGCGAACTGAAATGGCACACACCTAAAACGATGTGGCTAAAAATGCATTTGCTACAACTCACTACGAGCTAGACGGAATGTGGCACGAACAAAAATACGATTAACTTTCAAAGCTCGATGAACTAAAAACAGAAACACCAAAACTTTGACTATATAACGTTGCTATAAGCGGTGCCGGAACGGCATCCAGTGGAGCAAGCTGGAGTACGATGTGATAGCCTTGTGAAACAAACAAAAGTTAGCAAATGTT
>JADJRD010000004.1 GCA_016712405.1 Cellvibrio sp.
TATGTATCTATAACAAGTTAGTAAATATTTTTCCGATTGGATCAAACTGGATTTATGCCGACCCTCCACAGAGTTCCTGTACGTTTGCTATTTTTATTGATGTATTGCGCGTATCGACTACCAATCTGTTTCATCACGACTGAGATAGCATCTTCCGTACTGGGTGTAACGAGAAAATGAATATGATTCGTCATCAAACAATAGGCATGAACTGCAACACCGTATTTTTTAGATAATTCCTGCCGCAACTCCAAATAAAATTGATAGTTTTCAATTTCAATAAAACAGGGTTCGCGTTTATTTCCGCGCTGAACGATGTAGTACGGTTGATGGGCGATATAGTGTCGAGCTCGACGTGGCATAACAGCACTCCTTTGCTGATATAGAATTGAGTGGAAACTCTACCGGATTTTTCTTAAGAAGGTAGATTGATCAAAAATATATCCTCCGTCCACTTTTATGCATTTTTGCATCGGGGTTTATGCATTATCAGGTGGGAACTGAGGGGCGAAACAATCTCAATGCACTTTCATTTTCTGCTCAGAATCTAATCGTATAACTTCTGACGATAGCCAGTTTTCAAAGCTAGGCCATTTTTGGATTAGACTTCCATCACCTTTTGCGTCAAATCGAACTACACAGCCATTTTCTTCGATAGAAGCATACCGACCCATCGCCTGATAAAAACCAATAATAATTGCACCGTCACTTAACCCTTTAATTCTAGCTGACACATTTGGAATTATAATATTCGACAGGTAATTATAAATTTGAAGTATTAGTTTTCGCTTTAAGGGTACGTACCCTAATACTCTAATCGCACCAGAATAAATCATTATTCCATTTACAAATCGATAAAAATTATCCAGCTCATGATTAACAGGCCTGCCAATACGTTCTCGAAATTCTTGTAATTCTTCTTCGCTTAAAGGGGGCAGTACATACATGCAAATAAGCAGGGGGCAATATGGGGACAATGACCAATGAGTCGCGTCCCCATTTCATTTGTTAATTCCCCGGAACAAAGAATATTTTCTAGTATAGGTAAAATATTTTGTAAAAAAATCACTCATATAATCAACCTAAAAAATGAACTTACTGTTCTATGTTTTTAAACATAGAACAGTTAAAGAATGTATTTTTAATTATTGGCATGGGAAACTGTTGCGCGCCCATCTCCGTTGACTCAAAAGTGTTGTGACATCTGGAATTGCGGAAATAACTTGCCCAACTGACAACACTGTTAACGAACCAGTGACCATATCACCGTTACTTTTTTTTTTTTTTTTTTTTTTTTTTTTCGTCTGAGGAAAGATCGGATTTACTTTGGCCCGGTTGCTTTAAGATCTTGCCTCTCTTGTTTTAATGCATCACGCCGCCCTTGAGCTTTACGCATTTTTATCATCCTTTGCTCTATCTTTTTATCTATCTCCTTAATAACTGGTTTAAGCAATGTTCTTAAAACTGAAGTTCCTGTCGGATCAATTTTATTAACCGGATCATTTCCCACGCGCATACATATTCATCTGATCTGCGTAGAAAATCGGATCCGTCTGCAAAAATCTCCCAAGCTTCGGCGAGTACACCCGCGCCTTGTAGTGAAACCTGTGGCCTTCGTGCAATTCGTAACTGTAGTCCCTCACAGCCCAAGCCCTGCAAGACTTTCAACTGGGCGAAGCCTAGCATGAATGCAAAAAATTCACACAGACCCCAAGGCACTTTTTCGTTTAGCAAGCCCGGTTTTTGCTTTGCATTAAGCGGCGGCTGTTGTGAATGTGTGGCACTGCCACACCCCGCGTGTGCAAAGTAAAAAGTGGGCCACGTGCGGCGGTTTTATGTTGATTGAGAGGGGATTTCATTCCGCACGTAGCGCACGGATTAATTCTTTGAGCCATTCCCACATTTTTAAAATTGCTAATAGCTGTTTTGCCAATCGAAAGAACAATCTTAAAAAACGGATCGCTTTAGATTTTCTGCGAGCACTTCTATTTTCTTAGCCATGTTTTCTGTGACTTTGTAAACATGGTTGACGATTCAATACACCATTTGAACCAAAGTAAATAGATACATGTACTTGTTTTCCAGCACATGTATGTTTTTAATAATTAATTTCATATCAAAGACCTCTGTTAATTGCAGTGGGGGTCTTATTTAGTTACTGATTAATTTCAGTGACTATTGGGGTATCAATGAGTTTTTATAACCTTACAGATTTTCATTTTGGCCTGCGCGGCGGCAAGGTTAGATAGCACGAGAATGTTTTTCCGCGCAGATTTGCAATGCAAGTGCAACGTGCACCAGGTAACGCTTTTTGGCCTTGCAGCTTGCTGCAACAGCTTACCAACGCAAGCGTCCGTTTAACATAGCGTAAATTATGCGGCGCGTGAGCGCGGACAGTGGTTTGCGTTTGCGGATTTTTGAGGATGTAAATATGTTGTGACGTTGTTTCACTGCCAACTGCGATAGCAACGCTAACCAAACACTGCGCATAATTCCTACGTTATGTTGAATGCCGCTGGAGTGGTGAAGCCCCAGGAACAGGGCGAAGGTTATAAGGAGGAACGACTGTAAACATAGGGGACGATAAATAAAAGGGGCTGCTAAGCACATGACTGATTGGCGCGATGGTTGGGCTTTTGTTGTTTTGCAAACAGCGTGACAAACAAGTGATGTGCGTGCAGCGGCTATTGTTTTATGTTCAGGATGAACGGTATGTCGCGGGCGCAGGAAGCGCAGGAGCGACTCTCTCAAATGGCACAATCTCTCTAATTATTTTCTTTGCTCTCCAACTTCGCCGGATGTGTCGCTGCATGCACTTCCTGCAATTTGCGAATCGATACGTGTGTGTATAAATTTCGGTGGTCGATAAATCGGTGTGTCCTAACTTGCCAAACTGTATATAGCGAATGTCCGCGCCATTTTCCAGCATGTGCGTGGCCATTGCATGACGTAACAAGTGGCAAGATCCGGGAACATCGATTTCTTTTGCGTAAATAGCGTTTTACTTTATCGCCCCAATCGGCTTTCGCTAAAGGGTTCCGCCGTAATCGGTTAAAAATACGCTGGGGTTCATTGATGTTAATTAATAACTGCGGGCGTACTTGATCCAGGTAATAACTAATCCATTTTGCTGCACGTTCCCAGTGGCAGCAATCGATCTTACCGCCTTTTCCTTTGCGTACAAACGGCGTTAATCCGCTCAGCGATAGATCCACTATTTCCAGACTGCATAATTCCGTGCGTCGAATGCCGGTGCTGTACAGTAATTCCAGAATCGCTCTGTCGCGTATGCCGGACGCTTTTTGTGTATTGGTGCTCGACATTAACCGCTCAACCTCTTGCAGATTTAATAACACGGCAAGCGTATCGATTCACGCGATAACACTAACTCTGATGCAGGGTTGTAAAGTAAATAATTTTCACGCGTTAACCATTTAAAAAACTGTTTAATGCCCGTCATATACCGATTGCGACTGGCAACGGATAAAGGCTCTCCATTGGTTTGCCGGTAATAAAATAAATACTTCCTGATAACTCTCCAGAATCGGTTTGGTGACATCTTTCGGATGCGGCAAGCTTCGATCATCACACCAGACAATAAAACGGCGTATATCGTTTTCACGGCGGATTAAAGTTTCGTTCGAGTAGTTTTTTATTAACAGCGCTTCCTTGTAACGCATCAGGTAGGGATAGAATTCGGTGTGATCAATATTTTCAGTGCGTGCTTTAAACGTATTTTGGATTACACGTTTTGTCGGATTGCCATAAGTATGATTCCCTGCAAAGTTACACAGCCAGATGTGCGTTTTCGATCCAATCATTTTGTAATTCAGTAAACGCCTTGCTGCTGCTAATCTTCACTGGATTTTTTAACACCGACACTGCCCCGACTGAAGGCCGACCAGACCCCGACTTTTCTTTTCCTGCCCCCGACTTTTGTTCGTCGTACGATGTGCAGGAAGCACAAGTGCCGCAAGCGCATGGATGCGCAGGAGCGGCCTTATGTTTTTGTAAATAATTAATATCCAATAAGCCCATCAAGTGCGGTGCACCTGCTTCAAGTGAACCGTCAAACACTAATTCATAGGCAATCGCTTTACTGCGAGAAACACTGTGCAGCGATAAAAATTCCATATCCTGCAAACGCGCAAGGTGAACTTTTAATTGGGTATTTCCCCAACCGGTTACATCACGTAATTCTTTTCGCGTAAATCTAAAATCGCGTTGCTCAATGCCATCCGCTTTACAACATTGTTTAACCCATGCCTGGATTTCTTTTAATAATTTCCGTGTTTGCGGTGGTAATTCATCGAGGGTTTTACCTAGCGTCATGAGCCAGTTGATTAGCCAATGCAATATCGTCCGGAATCACTTCGATATATTCCAGCTTGTCCAATGTTTTAATTTCACGCTGGTATTGGTGTAAAAAGTGCAATGCTATCAATCAGGGTTAAATACTTTTCATGATCGCGGCGCGTTCTGGTTTTATCACTGAGGAAGGTTAATTGATCGGCGTAGGGATTGATCACGGCCAAGGGTTTTAATAACCGCTGTGCATTCCTATGCAGTTTCAGAATGGCTTCTTTTGTAATTTGATTTCGAGACCTTGCAAGGTACGTTTCCAATCGTTGTGCGTGATGAATGGCTTCGGTTTGTTCACGTGATTCATTCACCGTCAGCACAAGACAACGATTCAATAATTCTTCGTCGATATCAATTGCCGTTGTGGTGAGAAACAACATCACCAGGTATTCGACTTTGTATTCACGGGTAATTAACTGACCGTTGGAATCATCTTTTCCAGTGGATGCGATTGTCACTTCACCTTCACTTTGTAACAGCTTTAATGCGTAACTCGCTGTGTGTGCACCTTCTTCTTCGCTGATTGCCAGGATTTTATTTTTTAAGCGCGTCTCACCCATATAAAACAAACTCTGGCCTGTCATGGCTGAGTATTGAACACGTTCGTCTTCCGGCATGAATGACAACACCGCATCCATTAAAGAACTTTTACCGGCAGCGCTTGAACTTTGAATCACAACAGCCAATGGCTTATCCAATTTACGGCTTACACCCGCCAGATAACCCACTAATTTATTTGTTTCCTCACCGACAACACCCGCTAAATTAAAATCAGCCAGAATGCGTTCTGGCAAGTTTTTATCGCGTAATAAATTCAGTGCAGCTTCACGGTCTTCATTGGTAATTTGTTGGCTGGCTGTTTGTATATTGTCATCCGTGTTTTTCTTTAGTTGCTGTTGCTCAAGTGCCAACAACAATTTACCCAGATCCTTTTTGATGACCTCATCGATAAACCCAGTTCCACACACGCCTGATTAATAAATACCTGCCGTTGTTTGCTGCTGTATAAATCCAGTTTGTCGATAAAGAAGGCTTCGCCACGCTGTGCAAGTAACTGGATTTTTTAATTGATCATGATTCAGATTGTTTTCCAGCCCGCGTACTCGGTAAGTGCGATCACCCAACACCATGAACAAACCATCATCACGGTTTTCCAAGATTGACGGTTGAAGTGGGCAATGGTGGAATTGGGGTGGCGATTACATCAAATAGAGTTAACAGCGTGGACAACATCCATTTGTTTTGCAGGTAATTCAGTTTCGGTAGAGTCGTTTATTTCTTTAGCAGCTAAGGGAAGAGACTCCTTCACACCTACGGCTTCACTCGTAATAGCCGGAACTTTTTTATTCGCATCACCTAGCCACTCAGCCTTGCGAATCACTAACGCCAAGCTCTGTTGCGGCGGCGTAACCTTTAACGCATATTCATTTGCATCCATGCCTTTTGGAAACAAAATCCGGAACGCATCAATGCCGTTGTCGTTTAACAACTTCGCTACTTTTTCAGCAGCCGTGTTTGCAGCTTCATCCCGATCATACGCAATCAACACACGTTTGATTTTAATTCAATCAGGGTTTGTAAAATCTCATCCGTAAAACCATTTACGCCAAAGCTGGACGTAACATTCTTAAAACCCCAACGCCAGAAAGTCAGTGCATCAATCAAGGCTTCACACAGAATCACCTCATCGGCAGAGTTATTTTGCAAATACTCAATGTTAAAAACACCCGCGTGATCACCCGGCAAGTACAAGTGATAAGCCGTTCCCTCGCGTAAATTATTTAATATTTTTCGCCCGTATAACTGCACAACATCGCCGGATTGATTAACCAGTGGAATCACCACTGAACCATTCAAGTGCTCGTGGCCACTCTCACGGTAAACACCAATGCGCTGTAACTTCTCGCGTAACTCAGCACCCGCTTTTGCGATTTTTAAATGGTAAACGCAAACCCAATGTGCGATTGGCATAACCCAACTGGAAGTGATTAATTAATTCCGGATCGTTTAATCCGCGTGATTCCAGGTAAGCATTTGCTTCCAGCGATTGCAGCAAAGTGTCGTGATAATAATTCACAACGTCACGCAGTAATTCGTGATCGTTTGCATCGGTAGAAACAGGTACGGGAAGTTTTGGAACTGTAGCTTTCTTCACCGGCGATTCGGCGGCTAAGGAAGAACTGATCGCACCAATGTCGTTTTTAAGTAACTCCACTGCATGACGGAAACTAATCCCTTGGGTTTTCATCACCCAATCAATCACCGAGCCACCGGCACCACAACCAAAGCAGTTAAACAAATTGGATTTAGGGGTAATCACACAGCTCGGCGTTTTATCCTCATGAAACGGGCAACACAATGCAAAGTCCTTTCCCTGTTTCACCAATGCATATCCCTGATTCTCAGCCAATCGCACCAGTGATACCTCAGCCTTGATTCGCTCTATCACGTCATTTGCAAAACGCGCCATAAATCCCCTGTGGATAAAAACCTGTCAATACCCTTTTCAGGGAAATAACCCGCCTTGAATATTACTTCGTTTCGTAGTATTGTCAACTTCGTTATGAAAACAGGAGGTAGGCTATGCGGCAACTGAGTTTAGGAAAGATGACCGCCATGGCTATTTCAGATGACGATAGAGAATTTTTTATTCGACTGGGCGCACGCATTGCTGAACTGCGTAAAGCCAAAATATTACGCAAATTCAAATGGCCGAGTTACTCGGTGTTTCGCAACAAACAATTAATTCTTATGAAGTCGGCAGGCGGCGTGTGCCAGTGTCAGCATTGCCGCAACTGGCAAATGCCTTAATGATTTCAATCGAGGAGTTATTGGGGGAAACCACGCAAAACAAAAATAACAAACGCGGCCCTGCGCCCAAATTACAAAAGCAGGTGGAGATTATTAGCCAGTTGCCAAAGACCAAACAAAAACTGGCAACTGATTTACTGGATGCAATTATTCAGCAGAGCTAACGTTTAAAAAAACAAAACCCCGATCATCCTGACCGGGGTTTAGGTACTCCTTTTTAATTAATTAAAACAACTTACTCATTTTTTCTGGATCAATGGAGTCTGACCCTATTGATTGCTGAAGGCATTCCAACCATCAAGATGCATTCACAACAGTTGTGAAGCCTTCAGAACAAAAAAGCCCGGCATTTTTAACCGGGCTTGATGATTTGATGGGGGTTAAAATCTAAACTCGGATCTAATCAAATTTTTATTGATCATCTTTCGTCACATTTTTCTTCTCATAATATTTCAAAAAGTTATCAGTTACATTTTTGTTTTCCTCTGTAAACTCCCATACTGATGGATAGTGTGCAATTAATTTATTCCTAATTTTTTTTGCGAAGATGACATATGTTTTCCCCAAAACAAAATCTGCTCCGCAATCAGAACTATCGCCACTCCAGACAATTACATTTTCGGAAACATCGCCTTTATAAGAAGAAATTACATTGACAGAAAATTTATCTAAACTTAGAGAATAATCACTTAATCGTTTTCAATCTTCCCGATGAAAGCGAATTCATATTGCTGATCCAATAAAGAGACAGATCCCGACCACCGACAACTATCGCTCATTGCTAATCCTGATAACGCCAACAAAAAAATCAAAGATAATATTTTCATTTCAATTCCTCAAAATCCACAGGGAGCAGGATATACAAGACAAGCATACGTATCTGCATTACGTTGCGCACCAAAAAATAGGGGTACTATTGTTATAAAGAGGATTATCTCCCTTTTCCATGTACTGATCTCTCCAAGCCCATGCTAAGTGCGCACCTTCATGTAGCATAATGTTCTCCTGCGTTCCCTGCTTATGCGCAAAATATCCATCATTTAGGTAAATTTTACTTCCAAAACCACCGCCAACTACGTACGCATCAGGCAACATGCCATTAGATTTAGGTTTATTGTTTCCTAACGTTAAAATAGCACCTTCTCCTCTTGCACCTATTCGATTGGCTGCCTTGTCCAATCCTTTTGCTAAACGCTCAAGACCCTTGGCAGATGTGAATTTTTCACCGAATCTTTTCCCTACTACTTCAAGCGCTGCTTTATCTGCATCTGTAGTTTTCCATCTTTTACTCTTCCTGCAACATCTCTCAATCCACTAGCAGCAGAGTGTGCATTATCTCGAGCAGCATCAGATCGATCCAATGCATCTTCGCACTTTTGTCCTTGCACGCTGTTATCGCACTGCGCCATTCCACTTGGATCACGTGCATTCATCGGATCATTTCCCACATACGCATACATATTCATCTGATCCGCATAAAAAATCGGATCCGTCTGAAGGAAACGCCCCAGCCTCGGATGATAAACCCGCGCCTTGTAATGAAACCTGTGGCCTTCGTGCAATTCGTAACTGTAGTCCCTCACAGCCCAAGCCCTGCAAGGCTTTCAACTGGGCGAAGCCTAGCATGAATGCAAAAAAAATTCACACAGACCCCAAGGCACTTTTTCGTTTAGCAAGCCCGGTTTTTGCTTTGCATTAAGCGGCGGCTGTTGTGAATGTGTGGCACTGCCACACCCCGCGTGTGCAAAGTAAAAAGTGGGCCACGTGCGGCGGTTTTATGTTGATTGAGAGGGGATTTCATTCCGCACGTAGCGCACGGATTAATTCTTTGAGCCATTCCCACATTTTTAAAATTGCTAATAGCTGTTTTGCCAATCGAAAGAACAATCTTAAAAAACGGATCGCTTTAGATTTTCTGCGAGCACTTCTATTTTTCTTAGCCATGTTTTTTTCCTGTGACTTTGTAAACATGGTTGACGATTCAATACACCATTTGAACCAAAGTAAATAGATACATGTACTTGTTTTCAGCACATGTATGTTTTTTTTAATAATTAATTTCATATCAAAGACCTCTGTTAATTGCAGTGAGGTCTTATTTAGTTACTGATTAAGTACAGTGACTATTGGGGTATCAATGAGTTTTTTATAACCTTACAGATTTTCATTTGGCCTGCGCGGCGGCAAGGTTAGATAGCACGAGAATGTTTTTCCGCGCAGATTTGCAATGCAAGTGCAACGTGCACCAGGTAACGCTTTTGGCCTTGCAGCTTGCTGCAACCTTGTAGCGCAAGCGGCATTTAACATAGCGTAAATTATGCGGCGCGTGAGCGCGGACAGTGGCTTGGTTTGCGTTGCGGATTTTATGAGGATGTAAATATGTTGTGACGTTGTTTCGCTGCCAACTGCATAGCAACGCTAACCAAACACTGCGCATAATTCCTACGTTATGTTGAATGCCGCTGGAGTGGTGAAGCCCCAGGAACGGGGCGAAGGTTGTAAGGAGGAACGACTGTAAACATTGGGGACGATAAATAAAAAGGGCTGCTAAGCACATGACTGATTGGCGCGATGGTTGGGCTTTTGTTGTTTTGCAAACAGCGTGACAAACAGTGATGTGCGTGCAGCGGCTTTATTGTTTTATGTTCAGGATGAACGGTATGTCGCGGGCGCAGGAAGCGCAGGAGCGACTCTCTCAAGTGGCACAATCTCTCTAATTATTTTCTTTGCTCTCCAACTTCGCCGGATGTGTCGCTGCATGCACTTCCTGCAATTTGCGAATCGATACGTGTGTATAAATTTCGGTGGTCGATAAATCGGTGTGTCCTAACATGGCTTG
Organism: Cellvibrio sp.; assembly: GCA_016712405.1. Classification (GTDB taxonomy): domain Bacteria; phylum Pseudomonadota; class Gammaproteobacteria; order Pseudomonadales; family Cellvibrionaceae; genus Cellvibrio. Next base: position 10,013 of record JADJRD010000004.1, read on the forward strand.
TATATAGCGAATGTCCGCGCCATTTTCCAGCATGTGCGTGGCCATTGCATGACGTAACAAGTGGCAAGATCCGGGAACATCGATTTCACTTTTGCGTAAATAGCGTTTTACTTTATCGCCCAATCGGCTTTCGCTAAAGGGTTCGCCGTAATCGGTTAAAAATACATGGGGTTCATTGATGTTAATTAATAACTGCGGGCGTACTTGATCCAGGTAATAACTAATCCATTTTGCTGCACGTTCACCCAGTGGCAGCAATCGATCTTTACCGCCTTTTCCTTTGCGTACAAACAGCGTTAATCCACTCAGCGATAGATCCACTATTTCCAGACTGCATAATTCCGTGCGTCGAATGCCGGTGCTGTACAGTAATTCCAGAATCGCTCTGTCGCGTATGCCAGACGCTTTTTGTGTATTGGTGCTCGACATTAACCGCTCAACCTCTTGCAGATTTAATACACGCGGCAAGCGTATCGATTCACGCGATAACACTAACTCTGATGCAGGGTTGTAAAGTAAATAATTTTCACGCGTTAACCATTTAAAAAACTGTTTAATGCCCGTCATATACCGATTGCGACTGGCAACGGATAAAGGCTCTCCATTGGTTTGCCGGTAATAAAATAAATACTTCTGATAACTCTCCAGAATCGGTTTGGTGACATCTTTCGGATGCGGCAAGCTTCGATCATCACACCAGACAATAAAACGGCGTATATCGTTTTCACGGCGGATTAAAGTTTCGTTCGAGTAGTTTTGTATTAACAGCGCTTCCTTGTAACGCATCAGGTAGGGATAGAATTCGGTGTGATCAATATTTTCAGTGCGTGCTTTAAACGTATTTTGGATTACACGTTTTTGTCGGATTGCCATAAGTATGATTCCCTGCAAAGTTACACAGCCAGATGTGCGTTTTCGATCCAATCATTTTGTAATTCAGTAAACGCCTTGCTGCTGCTAATCTTCACTGGATTTTTTAACACCGACACTGCCCCGACTGAAGGCCGACCAGACCCCGACTTTTCTTTTTCCTGCCCCGACTTTTGTTCGTCGTACGATGTGCAGGAAGCACAAGTGCCGCAAGCGCATGGATGCGCAGGAGCGGCCTTATGTTTTTGTAAATAATTAATATCCAATAAGCCCATCAAGTGCGGTGCACCTGCTTCAAGTGAACCGTCAAACACTAATTCATAGGCAATCGCTTTACTGCGAGAAACACTGTGCAGCGATAAAAATTCCATATCCTGCAAACGCGCAAGGTGAACTTTTAATTGGGTATTTCCCCAACCGGTTACATCACGTAATTCTTTTCGCGTAAATCTAAAATCGCGTTGCTCAATGCCATCCGCTTTACAACATTGTTTAACCCATGCCTGGATTTCTTTTAATAATTTCCGTGTTTGCGGTGGTAATTCATCGAGGGTTTTACCTAGCACGTCATGAGCCAGTTGATTAGCCAATGCAATATCGTCCGGAATCACTTCGATATATTCCAGCTTGTCCAATGTTTTAATTTCACGCTGGTATTGGTGTAAAAGTGCAATGCTATCAATCAGGGTTAAATACTTTTCATGATCGCGGCGCGTTCTGGTTTTATCACTGAGGAAGGTTAATTGATCGGCGTAGGGATTGATCACGGCCAAGGGTTTTAATAACCGCTGTGCATTCCTATGCAGTTTCAGAATGGCTTCTTTTTGTAATTTGATTTCGAGACCTTGCAAGGTACGTTTCAATCGTTGTGCGTGATGAATGGCTTCGGTTTGTTCACGTGATTCATTCACCGTCAGCACAAGACAACGATTCAATAATTCTTCGTCGATATCAATTGCCGTTGTGGTGAGAAACAACATCACCGGGCCTTCGACTTTGTATTCACGGGTAATTAACTGACCGCTGGAATCATCTTTTCCAGTGGATGCGATTGTCACTTCACCTTCACTTTGTAACAGCTTTAATGCGTAACTCGCTGTGTGTGCACCTTCTTCTTCGCTGATTGCCAGGATTTTATTTTTTAAGCGCGTCTCACCCATGTAAAACAAACTCTGGCCTGTCATGGCTGAGTATTGAACACGTTCGTCTTCCGGCATGAATGACAACACCGCATCCATTAAAGAACTTTTACCGGCAGCGCTTGAACTTTGAATCACAACAGCCAATGGCTTATCCAATTTACGGCTTACACCCGCCAGATAACCCACTAATTTATTTGTTTCCTCACCGACAACACCCGCTAAATTAAAATCAGCCAGAATGCGTTCTGGCAAGTTTTTATCGCGTAATAAATTCAGTGCAGCTTCACGGTCTTCATTGGTAATTTGTTGGCTGGCTGTTTGTATATTGTCATCCGTGTTTTTCTTTAGTTGCTGTTGCTCAAGTGCCAACAACAATTTACCCAGATCCTTTTTGATGACCTCATCTGATAAACCCAGTTCCACACACGCCTGATTAATAAATACCTGCCGTTGTTTGCTGCTGTATAAATCCAGTTTGTCGATAAAGAAGGCTTCGCCACGCTGTGCAAGTAACTGGATTTTTAATTGATCATGATTCGGATTGTTTTCCAGCCCGCGTACTCGGTAAGTGCGATCACCCAACACCATGAACAAACCATCATCACGGTTTTCAAGATTGACGGTTGAAGTGGGCAATGGTGGAATTGGGGTGGCGATTACATCAAGTAGGTTAACAGCGTGGACAACATCCATTTGTTTTGCAGGTAATTCAGTTTCGGTAGAGTCGTTTATTTCTTTAGCAGCTAAGGGAAGAGACTCCTTCACACCTACGGCTTCACTCGTAATAGCCGGAACTTTTTTATTCGCATCACCTAGCCACTCAGCCTTGCGAATCACTAACGCCAAGCTCTGTTGCGGCGGCGTAACCTTTAACGCATATTCATTTGCATCCATGCCTTTTGGAAACAAAATCCGGAACGCATCAATGCCGTTGTCGTTTAACAACTTCGCTACTTTTTCAGCAGCCGTGTTTCCAGCTTCATCCCGATCATACGCAATCAACACACGTTTGATTTTTAATTCAATCAGGGTTTGTAAAATCTCATCCGTAAAACCATTTACGCCAAAGCTGGACGTAACATTCTTAAAACCCCAACGCCAGAAAGTCAGTGCATCAATCAAGGCTTCACACAGAATCACCTCATCGGCAGAGTTATTTTGCAAATACTCAATGTTAAAAACACCCGCGTGATCACCCGGCAAGTACAAGTGATAAGCCGTTCCCTCGCGTAAATTATTTAATATTTTTCGCCCGTATAACTGCACAACATCGCCGGATTGATTAACCAGTGGAATCACCACTGAACCATTCAAGTGCTCGTGGCCACTCTCACGGTAAACACCAATGCGCTGTAACTTCTCGCGTAACTCAGCACCCGCTTTGCGATTTTTAAATGGTAAACGCAAACCCAATGTGCGATTGGCATAACCCAACTGGAAGTGATTAATTAATTCCGGATCGTTTAATCCGCGTGATTCCAGGTAAGCATTTGCTTCCAGCGATTGCAGCAAAGTGTCGTGATAATAATTCACAACGTCACGCAGTAATTCGTGATCGTTTGCATCGGTAGAAACAGGTACGGGAAGTTTTGGAACTGTAGCTTTCTTCACCGGCGATTCGGCGGCTAAGGAAGAACTGATTGCACCAATGTCGTTTTTAAGTAACTCCACTGCATGACGGAAACTAATCCCTTGGGTTTTCATCACCCAATCAATCACCGAGCCACCGGCACCACAACCAAAGCAGTTAAACAAATTGGATTTAGGGGTAATCACACAGCTCGGCGTTTTATCCTCATGAAACGGGCAACACAATGCAAAGTCCTTTCCCTGTTTCACCAATGCATATCCCTGATTCTCAGCCAATCGCACCAGTGATACCTCAGCCTTGATTCGCTCTATCACGTCATTTGCAAAACGCGCCATAAATCCCCCTGTGGATAAAAAACCTGTCAATACCCTTTTCAGGGAAATAACCCGCCTTGAATATTACTTCGTTTCGTAGTATTGTCAACTTCGTTATGAAAACAGGAGGTAGGCTATGCGGCAACTGAGTTTAGGAAAGATGACCGCCATGGCTATTTCAGATGACGATAGAGAATTTTTTATTCGACTGGGCGCACGCATTGCTGAACTGCGTAAAGCCAAAAATATTACGCAAATTCAAATGGCCGAGTTACTCGGTGTTTCGCAACAAACAATTAATTCTTATGAAGTCGGCAGGCGGCGTGTGCCAGTGTCAGCATTGCCGCAACTGGCAAATGCCTTAATGATTTCAATCGAGGAGTTATTGGGAAACCACGCAAAACAAAAATAACAAACGCGGCCCTGCGCCCAAATTACAAAAGCAGGTGGAGATTATTAGCCAGTTGCCAAAGACCAAACAAAAACTGGCAACTGATTTACTGGATGCAATTATTCAGCAGAGCTAACGTTTAAAAAAACAAAACCCCGATCATCCTGACCGGGGTTTAGGTACCGCTTTTTTAATTAATTAAAACAACTTACTCATTTTTTCTGGATCAATGGAGTCTGACCCTATTGATTGCTGAAGGCATTCCGAACCATCAAGATGCATTCACAACAGTTGTGAAGCCTTCAGAACAAAAAAGCCCGGCATTTTTAACCGGGCTTGATGATTTGATGGGGGTTAAAATCTAAACTCGGATCTAATCAAATTTTTATTGATCATCTTTCGTCACATTTTTCTTCTCATAATATTTCAAAAAGTTATCAGTTACATTTTTGTTTTCCTCTGTAAACTCCCATACTGATGGATAGTGTGCAATTAATTTATTCCTAATTTTTTTTGCGAAGATGACATATGTTTTCCCCAAAACAAAATCTGCTCCGCAATCAGAACTATCGCCACTCCAGACAATTACATTTTCGGAAACATCGCCTTTATAAGAAGAAATTACATTGACAGAAAATTTATCTAAACTTAGAGAATAATCACTTAATCGTTTTTCAATCTTCCCGATGAAAGCGAATTCATATTGCTGATCCAATAAAGAGACAGATCCCGACCACCGACAACTATCGCTCATTGCTAATCCTGATAACGCCAACAAAAAAATCAAAGATAATATTTTCATTTCAATTCCTCAAAATCCACAGGGAGCAGGATATACAAGACAAGCATACGTATCTGCATTACGTTGCGCACCAAAAATAGGGGTACTATTGTTATAAAGAGGATTATCTCCCTTTTCTATGTACTGATCTCTCCAAGCCCATGCTAAGTGCGCACCTTCATGTAGCATAATGTTCTCCTGCGTTCCCTGCTTATGCGCAAAATATCCATCATTTAGGTAAATTTTACTTCCAAAACCACCGCCAACTACGTACGCATCAGGCAACATGCCATTAGATTTAGGTTTATTGTTTCCTAACGTTAAAATAGCACCTTCTCCTCTTGCACCTATTCGATTGGCTGCCTTGTCCAATCCTTTTGCTAAACGCTCAAGACCCTTGGCAGATGTGAATTTTTCACCGAATCTTTTCCCTACTACTTCAAGCGCTGCTTTATCTGCATCTGTAGTTTTTCCATCTTTTACTCTTCCTGCAACATCTCTCAATCCACTAGCAGCAGAGTGTGCATTATCTCGAGCAGCATCAGATCGATCCAATGCATCTTCGCACTTTTGTCCTTGCACGCTGTTATCGCACTGCGCCATTCCACTTGGATCACGTGCATTCATCGGATCATTTCCCACATACGCATACATATTCATCTGATCCGCATAAAAAATCGGATCCGTCTGAAGGAAACGCCCCAGCCTCGGATGATAAACCCGCGCCTTGTAGTGAAACAAACCCAACTCTTTTAACCACGCCTGACCAGTATAGCCAAAGCGACCAGTGTTCGTGCTTTTTGGAATTCCGTATGTGTCATAACTTAAGGCTGAACCAGACAATGCGCCTGCTGACGTACTATATGCAATCACGCTGCCTTGATGATCAGCGTGAATATAACGCCAATTACCGCTGCCAACAGCAGCAGTTTCATATTGCACCCAAGGCTCATCAACTTGATCGCCGTGAACATAACGTTTAATTAAACTATTTGAAGCATTGTATTCCGCAACCAATGCATCGCCGTCGTATAAGAATGTGGTTTTGATTCCGTTGATGGTGGTTTCATACAAACGACCGAGTGGATCGTATTTTAATGTCGATGCCGCAATGCTCATTCCACTGGTGCCACGCAAACGATTTTCATCGTCGTAGCTGTAGAGCGTCCCATTGTCATTGGTTAAGTTTCCGTTAGCATCGTAAAGCGCAGTTTGACCATTGACACTGGTGTATTGGTTTAACCCATTAACCGCATAAGCACCGGTACGCGTTTCATTTCCCGTGTATTGGTATACGGAATTACTTTGCGTTAATTGGGTAATTTGACTTACCGGGTTATATATAAAAGTGTTGGTGAGATCCAATCCGGTATTGGGAAATCCTGAACCAGACTGCCTAGCCTCAGCGCATTGTCCAAATTGTAATTGGTGCGTGTGGCAACAGTACCGTTACTGGAATTATAATTTCGCAAAAGTGCACTGCGACGACCTTGAGGGTTGTAGAGCAGATTCAACATGGGTGTTGAACCTTCGCTCAGCCTATTCACACGGTTTAGCCCATCAAAATCGTATTTGAAGGAGATATTATCGGAGTGATAAACATGCGTGCGGTTATTGTTTGCATCATAGGTGTATTTGAGTGTGCGTGTAGTACCACCCATGGTAGTATCGGTGCGAATAATATTACCAAAACCATCCGCTGTATTAATAATCCCTTCACCCGTATGACTACCGAAGCGTGAGTGCAATGTAATACCGCGCGAATCATATTTGTAATAAATATCCGCCGTTTGTGAATTGTTGGCGTAATCTTTTAAGCGCAGACGATTGTTGTTGTCATAGTAATAATAAATCTGCGCAGCATTACGTTTACGCTCCCATGTCATGTTGCCATTGAGATCGTAAGCGTATTGATTGAAGTCAGTATTATCGACCTCTCCCTTAATCAGTTTCGATGGGTAGATGCGCTTTTGCAATCGATCATAACTATCGTAGATCAATGAGGTTTTATTACCGTTAGCGTCTGTTTGGGTTCTGAGTAACTTACCTTCATACGTATTGGTGACATAAACCTGCTGTAAGACTCCAGCGCCAACACCCCTTTCCTCCGTTACTACTTGATCCAATTCATCATAGGTGGAACGCGTTCTTCTCTCAGGCCCCTCACTTCCAGCTGTGCTTTGCGAACAAGCACTGGATGGCACCGAGCTATAAACAGCCTTATTCATACGCCGCGCTTTTACACTGAACCAACCCTTGGCGTTGTATGTGTATTGAGACAACATTTCAATAGTGCCGTTTGTCCCTTTTATCCATTCTTTAATTTTGCGACCGTAATTGTCGTATTCAAAACCCTGAGTAGAATATATGGTGAATGAAGTGTAGTTCGTCCAATCTTTTGGTTGAATACTATCGTCCAACCAACGCTCCAAATTACCCGATTCTATTTGTGTCACTAAAGATGGACGATTGATATCGCCATAGACATAACGCTGCGCAAGATAATTTCGGTAATCACCGTCAGTATCTGGCTGAATTACTGCCAACTGTAACCCCTAATGAAGAATATCGATAAGCCACTTTAAAGTTAGCTTCATATTGGAGAGCCTGCGTCATTCCACTCCAACAACAGAGCTGAAAAAACAACACTCAACAATAAAAATGAACTGCATTTATTTCTTGAAATTTTCATTTGTCATCTCCTTATTGGCAGCTTTGTACGCTGGTTGAATTACCTTTGGGTGAAGTTTCGCCAATTAATTTTCCATATTTGTCATACTCATAACACCATACTCTTATCGATGGGGTGCCTTCAGCAGTGATACTTTTTCCACGCAGTAATAAATTATTGGCTTGTCCGTTTTGTATCTGTAATAGTAAACGGTCTGTACCATATCCGAATTACCGGTAGCACAACCGTTGTCCGTTGCTTCACTCATACGGCAGGTATGCTCACTGGTTAACATCCAAATCGGATCAGGATCACGAGTAATCGCCTCGCCATCTTTTTGTAGTAGGCGTATCGTGGTTCATATTTATAAACTGTCGCAGCGTAAGCCTTGTTCATTCGCAGAGTAAGTAATTTTAGTGGGACTGCCAAAACGCCCCTGAGGATCGTACTCATAATATGTAACGTTGCCGCGAGCATCCTTAACCCTTAAAGGCTTGTTGCAAGTTTTCGGATAAATACATTCACCTGAGCTATATTCAGCTTCTTGAAGTAACACCGGATTGCTTGGGTTTTCTATTGACTTTATTTCGTTCAGATTGCCACGTGGGCCATTATAAAAATATTGTTGCGCAGGGCCGCCCCCAGGAATGGGATAGAATTTTTCCACAAAATGACGAAGGTCTTTATAATATGAATATGTGCCACTTTTTTTATCGGTCACTGATTCGATTATATTAAGTTCTTATTGGGATGATACAACCCAAACCTCGCCATTACCCCAAGTAAGGTTTGCGTTTTGTGAGTTTACTGTCGAATTCCGAATAACCCTGAGAATCCGTTCCATTTAGTGTTGCAGTTGTGATTTGTCCCGATGCAGATGAAAGACTCCAACAAGTGTACCTCAAGCCAAACCATCGGTAGATGACCCCACCCTCAAGCATTTCGCCTTTATTTTTATAAACATACTGATAATTGGGAAGGCGACCTTCAGGAGTTTAATACTACGCAACCGCGGGTACCATTTAGTACCGCCCGGGGCCTCGCAGCACATGCGGCATCCTCACCCCACTTGATTTTATGCATACGTTTTCTGGCTGATATTGTATATCAAGTCACCCCAGCATCCGTTGTCATTTGACCAAATAACTGGAGGAAGCTAATCCCGTCGCCTAAAAACACCTGGCGTACCACTTGGCAGGCAAAGGTCGCCGTAGTCAACCGCCTTGTCACAGTTGCGCAGAAACAGCACAATATTGATGGGCAAGATTAAGAGCAACTACTTGACCCAGGCGTACTGTTCAAGCCTTGTGTATTAAGCTGATATTTAAGCATGAAGCCAGGTAAAGTCGAAACGGCCTTATCATAAACACGAACTTTATATCCATTAGGGTAGGTGATTTCCTTTAATTTGTGCCCCCTGTACCTGCAATCCCAGGCTGGATAAAGTGCTTCTTTCATGTTTAGTTTCAATTCCATCTGGAGTAATCCAAGTGAGATATTTTTATCTGTGCTTTCGACTAATTTGTGACGAGTATCGCCTACTGATTTATATTCATACCCAGAAGTAGACACATTGCGATAATCAACCAAACCATTTCGATAAACCAAGAAGTCCTGACCACCAGCCTCCATATACGCATTACATATAATCATTGCGGTTGAATCACGCTGAAGCGAACCAGTATCCCTAAATGCCGCAACTTCGCCATTAGCATTAGTGAGTATGATGATAATGTTATCGGAAATTTTTGGATGAGATACCGCCAGCAAATGCATCTACATAACCAAAATAAGAACCATTAAAGAACAAATCTGTATAAAGCTGAACATTATGTTTTAACCCAAATTCGCCACCGACGGAAACTGTCCTAAGAGTTCTTGTGAGTGTCCCAGTCTGCAAATTTACACCAAATCTATCAACAACATCTGCCTTGGGAGGTGCAACAGGATTATCTGAAGCGCAGATACAGAGCAGCAAAAACTAAAAGCAATGCAATGATTTTTTCATTTTTTTTTCCCACTAATTAAATTTAGCTTTGGCGCCACAAATTATTTGCATTACATGCCTGAACCGTTGAAGGGACGTTGCCGTCCTGATTACCAATAGGGCGGGCGACGTATGCTGTTGTGGTGGTGACATATTGTTTGGCGTTACTTGTATCGATTACCAAATATTTATCAGCTCCAGATACAGCACTCCATCTGGCTTCCCATGCGCAGGAAGTAACAATGATCTTGACAAATTTGTGGAGCCAGCAGGTTTGATTACTGGCTCAGCCGCCTCATCCGAAAGCAAGGCCGGTTGTCACCAACAGACGATTACCTGCTTTGTCACAATCGTAATCGGGTTGCCATTAACTGAATCATTCACAAAGGGTGAGTCTCCCCAAAGCATCGTAGGTATATTTAGTGGTTTTTACTTTGAGCATAAACCGACACAGGAATGGCAAAAATGAATCAAAAAAAATGACGACGATAGTGTTTTTCCATGGAAAATATCTCGATTTTAAAATTAAAAAATAACAAGATTATAAAGATTGAAAACAATACAATGATCGAATGTAGTTCGAGAATACAGAATCGATGTTTAATTATAATTTTCCGCAAACCAAACCAGTCACACCAACAAACATTGTCAAGTGTTTTTCACAAACCAGTGCAAGATAGATTTTTGTGAAGCAGATACCGAATTGAAACAATATTCTCCATATATGCTTCATCGTTATAACTTTTTAAAATGAAAAAATAAATTACATGGAGACCTTGAATTTCCAATTAACCCATTCATTGCACTCGTTTTTACATCAAAACAACGATGCGAAACCACCAACAGCAGAAGCAAAATAAAATTCGATCAACTGTTTAGACTCCAAATTGATCACCATTGAAAATTTTATTTTTACACCCAGTGAAACTTCGTAAGCGCCGAGAAAATGAAATGAAATTCGTCATCAAACAATAGGCATGAACTGCAATATCCGAATTTTTCAGATAATTCCGCCACGCCAAATAAAATTGAGAATTTTCAATTTCAATTTCACTAAAACAGGGTTCATGGTTGTTTCCGGCATGAACGAAATGTGGTAATTGGGGCTGATTAGGCGATATAAGTGTCCCGAGCTCGACGTGGCATAACAACAGCACTCCTTTGCTGATATAGAGGTTGAATGAAAACTTTGCGGATTTTTTTCGTCGGAAAGGTAAAATTGGGTGAAAGAACTTTATCCTCCGGAACTGCTTAGTAATTATGCAATGAAATTCTACTACAGTGCTGCTGGAGTCACCACTTTATCACCCCTATTTTGTGGCATTATCTGTTGGGTGGCCCAAACTACGAGCAACATCTACCATAGCCTTCCACCGGCCACGCCCAGATGGAACGGGATCCTTTGCAGCTTTCAGAAAGTTCGCCTCCCCAGTTAGGAGAAAGGCTTCAAACGGAAAGCCACTTTTCACCATTTTGCTAAGGGTTCCACGAGCAGATGAAAATTTTCCTATCCAATCATTGCACTTACCTTGACTTGCTGCCGTACCATCTCCATTTGCAACACTCAGCCCCTAGCGCTTGGACAGATTGTATCGCTGAGTGGGTAACCAGACCTCCCATATTTTTCTCCAGAATTCCTTAGTAAAAAGGAAGCAAATTGGGCCCTATTCAACAATTCATCACGAACCTTTTGTGCAACTTTTACGTCGCGGCACAGGGAATTGTTTCACTCAAATCAGGGGATCAGCTGCAGCTGAAACCAATGACGAAAGAACCCGATCCCAGCAACACAATGGAAATTGTTGCAGGCTTTTTTAAACATGATGGTTATCGCTAATTTGAAATGATATTTATTTAATTGAATGGGAAATATTTTCCAGCTATTCTCTACCAATATTTTTTGTACTTTATTTTCCCTTACAGGCATTTTGCTTTTTAACCCGTCTGAACCAGCTACGCAAATCCAAGGAGTCTATTCCTAAGGTTAACATCGCACGAATCAACTGAAAAATCAATAGAACCAGTTCAAATAGATCGGAAACGATAGAAAATTTGATCCAAACTCACATTTTTGAAACCCTAGAATAAAATTAAAAAATGACTTTCACACACTTTGGCGCTATTTTAATGGTTTTGGCTTTACAGCACTCATCATTGCGTCAAATTATTCATCCACTTCCGACTGACAACACGTTTAATTACAGGAACAAATTTTGGCGCATCTTCCAAATACATAGGGCATAAAGATAGACAAACGAAATATGACCAAAAAATACCGACTATATAGATAGGAATGCCAAAGCCCCACATCACTACTGTATCCAATGGCAACGTAAATTTATTATCACCACCTGCACGCGACACACCGATTATACGAATCATATTCAACACTTTGAAAACCAAATACAAAAGATACTGAGTGTTTGCATTAACAGCGTTTGATTCTGCATCCAGCTGATCGAATAACCCACCACCCTGGGCAAAACCCATAAGAGATACAGTACATTAATAAACCATGCCAACTCTGATCAAAAATTGATGTAAAACCGTTAATGATTAGTTTCCGCACCCAATTCACCACAGCTGGATGCATTTGCCAATCTGACAAACACGCAAAAAGCCCCCTTCAACGGGCAATTATTCCACCCACACTAACTGCGAGCCGCTTGTGTGCGGCAAAACCGGTAAACTAAACGATAACCAGAATTACCCACAGCCCAGATTGCGTAATGGGCCACCAAGGGTGTTGAAAATTGAATGTAGCGACGAATTTGTTGTTTATCTCCTTGCTTTTCCCACTGCGACACATTCAACGCAAAAAATTTGTTTTGAAAATAAACCCACCACAATCACGGTTTAAAATAACGCGAAATTCAAAGTTGTCAAGCTCCCGCGACACCCGGCAGGGAAAATTCCACTGACCATTAATCAAAGCGCACCATTACTATGTTGGCGATTGCCGCAAAAACACTGGCAACCAAAGGCATAGTGGTATGACCCATCGCACGCAATGAGGCTTCGCAAATCACAACTCATTGTGTTAATAAGAGTACAGGAGCAGTAATAATTAAATCAATTTTGCCGCGAGTTTTACTACTTTGCGATCCGATTAATCCAGCTAACCAAAGTGTTCGCAAAATCCAAAGCAATAAAAAGGCAGGATGGTGATAGTGCTAACCAACATAGTCACGGCGAATATTTTTGACTGGTATGCCGTATCTTCTTTGCCCAGATCACTGCTGAGCAATTAAAACGCTCGCGGCACCAAGGGCCTGGAAACCGCCCATCAACTGGCATCGAAAAAATGAATTTTTGCATGGAAACTGTTGGCTGCCACCGCTGCTCCAACGTGCTAAATCCCCTCACTATTATTACATCAGCCATACCCTAACTGTATGGATTGCATTAGGTATTACGAATTGCCTGGAATAGCGAAAATAAAACACCGAATTAACAAGGGATTTGCTTTCAAAAATCTCCGAGAATGAAGGGATTTAATTGTGGTTGTTGGGTTTACTGAAAAAGGTTTTGATCAATGTAGAATTGTGGGGCGCTTTCCACCTACTCTCGAATCAACACAGTAAACTTCGCGCCGAAATTTGGTGGCCTTTTGTTTCTACTCAAATATTGATAATCGATGCTGCCAGGCTTCAGCGCAATAGTTTGATCATGGAAGACTTCTTGGTTTCACCTAAGTATTGATCGTCAATATGCCAAGATGAAACTGGTAATGACTATGGCTGATTTGCGAGCCTCAATCAAAATGGCCTAAGCTGCAACGATATCCCACGGAATATAAACTACGACTGGTCGCGCTAAGGGATAAACCCCAATTTCCCCTTGAAGTTGATCATTGCTCATGGCCCTAGTGCTTCTACGCATTCCAAACAATCTGCCAGGCGATAGGATACGATAATCGCTGTGTTGTTGTCGCCAACAAAACTCGCAGGTGGCAATATCAAACCAGTGCGCAAGCTCCATATTACTGACGGATCCGGATTCACCACGCACGCGATATTTTTATCCGCTTCAAGATGAATATCGCGATGATAAGGTGTGACTTTTTCAAAATGACTTTCGATAGGAATTTGTGTTTCTTTTGCATCACATTGGGGTTGCCTAAAAAATAACCATCATCTTCTGGAGACCAAAAATGTTTTTAATTGATTGCTCCGGGTTTTTTCAAACCAACTCGTTTTTTAAACTATTAAACATATGGAAAGCAAAAAAATTGGCGCAGCGGTGGCACAGTTCCAACGCCTAAAAATGTTGCTGGCTCGCCACCGGCCCTGCCCAAACACCAACCGTGCCGCTGGCAAGTTACTACCAACTCCCACGCCCGTATCCGCAACCCGTAACCGTACCGGTTTGCCAGCAATTTTCTTTGGCTGTTGGTAAAATCTCGCCAGGAACATCACTGCCAGGTCGGGTCACTTCAATTAGGCTTGGAGTGTTAAACAAGCTGCACCTTGATGAAGATAATTTTTTTATTTCAGAGCTTCATACCTCCTAGCCTCCCCGGCAAATGTGTGGCATGGATGGCAGGAGGCAGAAACTTGAATTGAGGGGAGACTACCCCCTCCTTGCAAGGGAGGGGTTGGGGAGGGTAAACTTTAATAACGGAGGATGATCTTCCTAACCGCATTTCCCGATCTCGACGTCGCTACCATCACGTGCGCAAATGCTGGTGATTTTCCAACAAGACTTGCTTCTGGCCCTCCAGGATCAAAGTGAACCATAATCATCCGCGGGCGAAAACAAAATGCTAACACCCCCGCTCCCCTTTTAATTTTTCGTGGAATGAGGAATGACATAATCGCGCAACATGGACGGATGGAATATTTAGGATGAGCCAACGCATATTAAAAGCAGGCACAGCACCACGATATTGTTAATCAATTTTCAGGGACTATAAATTACCTCTAAATTATGAAGGTATATCGCAACAAACTAGTTGGGGCCAACTTACCTTCCCGCCACCGCTTCGACATAAAATCGGCTCTTGAAAATACTGCCAGTTGAACGGGAGCTGGATAATGTCCACTTGGCGAATGACTCAATACCAATTCCCCAAGCGTGAATTACCCGCCTAGGCCACTGGTTTGGCGCCGGTTTGGGGACCAAATTACTACCAGATAACAACGACTGACGCCATCGTTTGCCAAACGCTTGTGCATGTTGCTCTTCGACAATTCGTTGCGCACCCTGCACAGTAGAGATAATCAGAAAGGCAGATAAAAATTATTTATCTGTGGATAGGCCTGTTGCAAATGCGTCAACAGATGTGCGCCGCTTAAAAGGACCTTCAATTTTTGGGTTTATCCGGGAGAGGCTCCAATAGAGCCAATCCCGAAAATCGGTTCTCCGATACTTTTTTTCAAATAATATTTTTGGCAATGATTGATTTTTTCCATCCTAAGTGATCCGCGCTGTTTTCCCAAATGCATCATCGAGGACTATTGAGAACAAGAACTGCATACAGCCAATAATGTCTCGCCTCCGCCCAGATAATTTTTCCGCCGGTCTCCCAAAATATCGCCAGGACGCGCGCACGTTACCGACAATATTTTCACCAAAAAGGCGCGTGATTGGCGTATGCAGAAATTAGAATTTCATCTTTTGTAAGTGCCACTCCACTTAAGCGCCAACAAGGCCTCAGGTTTTTGTAGAAACCTCTGGTTTGAAATTTTGCGGCCCAGTCCAGATTGCATCTTTCTTGCAATAGCATTGAGCGCTGGCATGGTATTCGTACTGCCGCCGCTGGTGGCATGACCTTGTTGGAATATGGCTTTGTGCAGGAAATATGAGAGAGGATTCACGCCAGGGTGCTGGTAAAAATATGGTCCCTCGGAACCTTACAATAATGAACTTTGACGATATTTTTCCGGAAGTTGGTGGTTGATTCAAAAAACACTTCACTGGTCATCCACAGCTACCTCTTGCCGCCAGTATGCTGTGGGTTTGT
>JADJRD010000005.1 GCA_016712405.1 Cellvibrio sp.
AAGGTTATAGTGTATCAATTTAACTTACGCTTAACAACATCTCTGTCACATGCTACTTCCTTCTCTATTTTATTCATTTCGTCACGCCTTCTAGAATTTTTCTGTAGTCGACTGGTGTTGATTGCAGGTATTTTTTATATTCTTCAATGTCGATTGATAGCCCACACCTAATCGTAAGGCTTTTGGCTGTAGGCTTTGCATTTAGTGCGATTTCATACATAAGCCGCCCCGCCCTTTCTAGCGCATCAGCATCCAATATATTCTTTGGTGCTCTTGCTGGCAAAAATCTTTCTTTTGTCCTGCGGATTGCGTCATACTTCATTTGATCTTTTATGTTCATAACTCTCTCCAATTAATTGATGTCCTTAGCAATATAAACCAGATAGATGAATGTAAAAGAGTATTTGCAAATCTTTACAGTGATTGATTTGCAACTATCTTTATGTTTGCAGTTGTTGTGCCAAGCGCGCCAATTGCATATGTACCAGCGCCGCCAATTGTGATTTGGCTCACTGTTGCTGTGAGGCTTACAGCTGATCCTGCTGAATCTTTTGCTGCAATGAAACTACCGCCATTGACGTGGATTAAGATTGCCGCCGTTTCAGCCCCAGACAAGCCGCTTGCAACAATCGAGCTTCCTGCGTTCAGGAATATACCGCCGGATTGCGCACTGGTAGAGCCAAGCGCTTTTTCAACTAATAAATAACTCATAATATGACCCCATCATTAATAATGCCAAGAATTATAACGCCGTTTTGATTTGATTCTGATCCTCCTGATCCCAATGTAACCGTATAACTGCGAGCGATTTTAGTGGACGCTTGAATGTGCCAGCAATTATATGTACCAGCTTCACCAGATATACTACCTTGTGCATCGTAATTAAAATTTGCAGTATCAGGAAACACAATCTGATCAGTAACAACAGCGGCAGGGCTAAAATTATAGAGACCGCCTGTGTTACTTGTATTCAATGTTCCAGATAAAGTAACAAATTCGTTACCAGTCGCAGGCTGGAAATTTGTTGTAGTAGTAGGTGCCCCACCTGTTCCAGTAATTGTTACTGTTTTAGTGCCGTACAGCTCGTGAGCTACACCATCAACTAATGATGGAACACTATGAGTACCATCACCAGTAGTATCTGATATTGATGTTCCGACCAACGAACCAATTGTAATACTCGAAACAGACGATAATCCTGTTGTAGTATATGCGTTGCCTGTTGATCCAGAGCGCACTGTTGCCGGATAGGTGTCGATCTGCGCGCCGCTTGTGTAATTGAGCGTCCATGCTCTAAAAGTACCGCCTCGCAAGGTAAAGCCTGCAAATAGCCCAGACAGACCAGACTGATTGTAGGTTGCGACAGTTGTTCCGTTCCGTTTAATCACATAAGCGCCTGACGACTGATTAGCCTCGACCGTAATCGTGTCGTTAGATACAACAGAAACAGAGTATGTCGCAAGTGCTCCGCCTGTAAGAAAATTACCTGCGTATTCAAAGACGCGGACATCAAAGTCACGGATCAAAAAACCAATGCCGTTACCTGACGAGTTGACCAGCACAGGGCCGCGTGAGTTGCTGTTGATTTGCGGTAGGAACATATCAACAATGAAAGCGTTTGGCAGCGTGTCATCGCAGCGCCATGTCGAAACTGAACCGTGCAGCTCGCCGGTAAAAACCTCTGCGTCCGCATCAAGTGACGTAAAAAAGGCGCCCTGAGCGCTGTCGGAAGGCAAGTGCGGGCTATCATCCGCAACGCTTGTAAAATCTAAAAGTCTAGTCGTCATACATACACCAACTTATGACCCCTGCGGCCATTGTAATTCGCCAAATAAATGCCTTGCAGATTGCCGCTGGAGTCAACTATTCCGCTGTTACCATGACACTCGTAGTTAGTTATCGTTGCAGTGAGCGACGACATGTTACCCAATGGTCTGTATGTGTTTTCTGGATCGTTTGAGTCCTTAATCAGAACTTTCCACGGGTCACTGCTTGAGGAAGAAGTCTGGATCACATCCGAGTCAGAGAACAAGGAATAAGTGTATGTGCGGTTAAACACAATAATTGCAGCATTGACCAGTGTATTTCTGCGCGATCAGACCGGCAGGCGTGAACCCACGTTATCACTACGACCGACCCAAATACCCGTAGAGCCACCGTTGCCTCGAATCAAGTTATAGCTAATGTCGATATTACCGGTCACGTTGTTAGCAGAGTCATTACCCTGATAAGCCTCTATGAGTGACCCAGCGAAAACATCTGTAAACTCATTATTGCGTACATCAATGTCGCGGTTTGCTGTACCTTTGACCCAAAGCATCCCCGCACCAGAGTTGTTGGCCGTGACTTGATCTGAAAATGTGTTGGCTTCGATTGTTGCGTAGCGTGTGCCATAAAAATCAAAGGCGCTCCATCCATTACTAAGACCGACGAACCCTGAAAACTTACAGCGAGTTTGAGAGATTCTTTGCTGATTTGACCCGCCAAAGAACCAGCAGCTCACATTATCCCAGTTCTGTGCTCTGATCTGCCGTTGACCTCTATAGTCACGTCATCCATGTGGCAGTCATTAGTTGATGCCTGACTGCTAAACAGGCGTGGATCATTAACAAGATTTTGCGGATTGCGAATGGTTAGCCGCTGCACAATAAAGTTGTTTGAATTGATATAGAAAAGCTGGCTCGGTGATGATGACGTGTTACTAACAAGATCAATAATGGCTCCTGTGCTCCAACCCAAAATCGAATTTATCCAAGCATTACCTGTTGATTTGCCCGTACCCGCAACTGTGTAGGTTCCATCTTCAAGTATTAGCGCTCGACCGCCAGTGCTCACACTAAACGCATGATCAATGTTCACCGGAAATTAGCTTTTGCACCGTACCAGGTTGGATTGCACACCTTGGCGATATGAAATAAGCCCAATCTGTCGATGTTGTGAAAGTCCACGCAACATTTAATGTTGAACCAGCTGATCTGCAAAATTGATTGAAATAGGCCGTAGGTTATTGTGCATGAATTTGAGAACACCGTAATTTTGCTTGTCGCTTGGATCATTCGACAATGCCGCGCCTGCTGGAGCGCTGACGATTTCAAAGATGTAAGGCCACGCACCACCCTGTAGAGTAATTCTGACCTCGGCTTGACGCCCAACATACCCGTAGTAGTCAGCACAGTAAAACCCCACAACATTAGCAGCGGCGGCAGGTCGAACAAGCGTCAGAGGCATAACAGCAGGGGCAAAATATCCAGCGGCTAATTGCCAAGAGCCGCCGCCACTGGGTCTATCCCCAGCCGGATACGCAGAGTCATAAGTCGGCAATGTAGAGTTTGCGAGTAATACTGGAGCTTGGTTTGTTTGCGTCATACATCACCCAATAAATTTTATACATTATAACATAAAAAACCCCGCAACAAACTAATGCAGCGGGGGGCTAAAGCCTTTCGGCTAGCAATGTGCCGGAATTTCAACCGGCTCGGAGTTTTACGTTAGTTCGGCAATGAGCCAAACTGAAAGCGGGATCATTATAACAGCGATTGCAATCACAATCAGATTTAATCTACCGTTTTGCATGTCGCTATCGTATTCTTTGATCAATTCTATAGCGCGATCGAAACTTTCTATTTTTGCGGCTATTGGCTCGAATCTGTTTAAGGCGCTGTTCAGCCTTTGCAAGCGACACAGAAAAGCTCCTGCCAGTGGTCAACAACTTGATACTTCTCGCCAGCCTTGCTTGATAAGTTATGGGCTTTGTTAGGTCCAGTTTCCAAAACCAATCGGTTACTTTCTTGATCATTTTTCATCACCAATAATCATTTCGCCAAACGAATCACCGGATTGCTGCAAGTCCATTTTCAATCGCTGAACCTTAACTTCAGAATAAAATGATTCGTTGATTTGCCCAGCAACCTTAACAATCTCCCTTGCTTTTGTCGGATCGCAAGTTCCATTCCCAACGCTTACCATAATTGACGCTAAATAGCTTCTTAAATCGCCGGTTGTTTTAATTGATTTTGACATAGTTTATTTACCTTATTGATTAATGATTTAATTTCTTTTATTTCACACTCTTTTTTGTATAACTTCATACTATTTTTACTACACTTTACACACATCCATGAAAACGCTTCAATTTCATACATCCCACAACATTCGCACCTACAAAACAATTCTCCAGCATGCCAAAAAGACTTAAGTCCGCTATCTATTTTTTCTTGCCATAATCTAACCTCTTTTCTCCTTTCAGCATCATATTGATTTATCACAAACCCGTCTTTTATAAAAAGTTGCTCATTAAACAAGTGCGAAGGCATTAATGATCTAATGGTAGCATCTGGCCTTTTGCTATATTTATTGCACAGTCGCTCAATAAAACCGCGACAATCTGGCCACACAATAGTTTTATATTTAGATGCACGCTTCAATATCTCATAAACTATCTCAGATGGCTTGTAGTAATGCAGCCTCCACCTGCGTCTCATCTTTGACTCAGGCCAATAAATCATTTTTTCTCTCCGAATTTGTCTTCTAATCTGATGCCGATGCTCACACCAAATATCGCAAGCGCCAATGTAGCAATGCAAACACCAGCCAAGTACATGTTTGACTGCGGAACCTTGAACGATGCTATTACGATTATCGCCATGAATACAAACATCAAAACAATCTCACAATACATTCTTTTCATTTTGACTCCTATTTTTAATTGATTAGGTGCTGGCTTCGCACATCAGCCGCCAGCTAGCTAGTGCTCATGCAACTAGTATCACCCATCGGGAACCCCCAATAAGTGCGCACTTCACACCCTGAAGGACTCTGTCTGTTTTTATCGGCCGGAGTCTAGAATTTGCCAAGCGCTGTGTAGTTTGTCAGTTAGCAATTCTGACTGTATCACATATAAAACACGCCACCGCATTCACGCTTAGACAGAGTCCTTCAGGGTGCCGCCTCATAGAAGCGGCTGGATTTCTCACTTGCACAGCTTAGCAACGGTTAATATTCGGTGCAAACAAACTAGTGTTAAGAATTGCTAAGCCTCGCAAATCTGTATTTATTAACCGCGTTTCTTTCCAAAATCCCGTCTCTCTCAAGCCTTGCAAGCCTTTCGGTTATTGCGTTTACGTTTACGCAAAAATGATTTGCTATGTTTAAGTGTGGCGGAAGCTGGTCGTTATCGTTTAAAAATTCGACCATGTAGGCTATCAATTCGTCATCGGTGAATTTTCTGGCTTTGTTGTAGTCTTGTCTTTTCATTTAGCCCACTCTCTCGATAAGTCATCGCATGTGTATTTAGGGGTGATTAGTTAGCCCAAGTTGTATCATTTAAATCTCGTCGAATCATATCAATAGTTAGCGGCTGGTTTTTTGTTTGGCTAGTTACAGATTGAGCGATTGCCGAAAACTCCTGAGACAGCTTGTTAGCAGTGTAAGCAAAATTAGGCGCCTGCCAGCCCCATACCTGAGTCTTGTCCAATACTTCGTCCGGCGTTAGCCCCAATGTCCCGCACTTAACCGCCTCAATCAAACATAACTCAAATGCCCTCTGTGTGAGCGGCTTCTTTAACTCTTTGCGCCAATCTATAAACGACTTTGCAGCGGCTTCGCTTACGTTGTAAAAAGGTAATTCCGATAGATCAATGTTTTTGTATTTCAAAATAATTCCCCTTGTCTTTCATCTATTTCGATTGGCTTTTTGATAGTGACTTTTCTGTCCGAATAGCCTCGAATTTTAGCGCATTCAACTCCGTAATGCTTACCATTTACATAATAGGCCTTACGGATTTTTTTGCCGCATCTTTTACATTTCAGATTCAATTTCATCAAATAAACCATTTTGAATATGTTCTTTTTCAAAACGATTATCGGCCATTGATAGATTGATTTTTGCTTGTTTAAAATAGCTATCTTTCAGCTCTATACCAATTGCTTTCCTTCCCAATGAAACAGGACTATAAACCTCGCTACCAACACCCATAAACGGAGTCAAAACGGTTTCACCAACATTTGAGTACAGATCAACCAATCGATCAATTACATCAAGCTGTAGCGGGTGAACGTGCTTCTCGTCATCTTCTTCTTTTGAGTCACGGAACGGTAAAACATTGTCGATACGAATATCATCCCAAACGCTAGACGCGTAGCGCTGCCAAATGTAATGACTTAGCTTGTTGCTTTTTGGGTCTTCGTGATCGACATACATTTTATTCAATGTATCCCACAACTCGGTAGCCGTTAGCTTTGAATCATTGGCATTGTTCCAAGCCTGTAAAATATTTGGCAAAATTGGCACCTCCCCAGCATATTTTTTAAACCCACATGTGTGCGTCACCGGTACCGCATTTTCGCCTTTCTTTGTAAAAATCAAAACGTAATCTGGCATAGCCGTAAAGCACTGAGTTGAATCCTCTACGATTAGCTTGTGCATTAGGCTTTTTACCATAGTGCGCATACGAACTTTTAGAGGTTCTTTCCACACTGTAATCTTGTTTCGGTAGTGAAACCCGTACTTAGCATGTATGCGAATAATCTCATTCGGGAAATCCCACAAGAAGCATGAATTATCAAAAACATCTGCGCAATGTACGGCCGTAATTCGACCTGGCTTCGTTACCCTAGCAATTTCAGAAATCAAAAAATCGTATTGTTCTAAAAATTGCTCTTTGCTTTCACAGTTTGAAAAGTCGCGCTCACTTGAACTGTAGTTATAAAGTCCCGCAAATGGTGGAGAATAAATAGAAAGGTCGATTGATTCATCCGGTAGGGTTGGTAATACTTCCATGCAATCGCTGTTATAAATTGCATAATTATCAGTTATCAATTGCTCTTTTACTAAACTCATTTTAAAAACTCCGGTAGTCTTGCAGTTTGATTGAATTCTTTCGTTAGTTGCGTGAAATCTCTGTTAGCATTTTCAACAAGGTTTTCATATAACTGAATTGCTTTTTGTGTCTTTTGTTGAAGTGCCTCTATAACTCTTTCTTGCCCGTCAGATATAACTAAATCTACAGTTACGTTTTGTTTTTGCCTAAATCGCCAGAATCGTCGTATGGCTTGGTAATACTGCTCATAACTCCACGTAGGAAAATATACTGTGTGATTGCAGTGCTGCCAATTCAGTCCCATTGAAGTCATGGACGCCTTAGTAATTAAACGATCAATTTCGCCTTTGGCAAAAGCTATCAGTATTTCTTCTTTTTTCTCAATACTCATAGACCCTAGAATTTCAGTAGCGCCAGAATCTAGCCTTTTTAAAGATGCACTTTCATCGTTAGTATTGCACCAATAAACAGAAGTTTTTTCGCTTGCTAATTCAACAGCCTTTTCGCATCGCTCTTGTGTGGTTTGCTTTTGCTCAACACGAACTTCAGACATTGTTTTTGCTGGCATTGCGAATAGTGAGTTTTGTCCGTTAATGCACCAAGTTTCTTTATTATGAACTACGTGTGAGTTAGTGATTAGTTCTGGCAAAATATAACGATCATCGCTGAATCCTAGATCGCTTGGCCGCTTAACCATTATCGACCACTGATTAACCCATGCAAAGAAATCACGTTCAGCGTGTGGTTTTAAATAGAACTTCTCGCCTATGTTTCTATTGTTTGAATCTACACTCGATTGGTTGCTTTTAAAGAATTTGGTTAGCATATCCATATACCCCATGTAACCCAATGCTTCCGAGCTATTCCCCAACTCAATGAAATCATTCGGGCTTGGCGTTGCAGTGCTTAAAAATCTATATTTAACCCTTTTGATAAACGCAACAATCGCATCACGTGTAGACCCTTGAAAGTTTTTCAAAATACTAGATTCGTCAAGCATCACGCATTCAAAATCATCAGGTTTAAAAAGATGAAGTCTTTATAGTTAGCAACTACTATTTTTTTGTAAATTTACCATCTTTTGATTGTTCAATATCATCGATTCCAATTCTTTCAGCTTCATTTAAAAATTGGAAAGCAACAGCCAAAGGAGTGAGGATTAAAACATTTTTATTTGTCTTTAATGCAACATTGTAGGCCAATGCAATCTGTATCAATGTCTTTCCTAACCCAGTATCAGCAAAAGCGCCGTAACGACCTTTTTTCTGGCATTTTGTTATTATTGCCTCCTGGAAATCGAAAGAGTCTTTCGGCATCCACACAGGATCAAAGCCATACTCGCCTGAAGTATGTTTTTTTGCTCTTAAAAATTCCTGATAGTTCATACATGCCCCCATAGGTCTTTTCTGTATAGCACGTTTCTAATTGTGCTCTCGGATACTTCAAAATCTAAGCTCATTTGGAAAATAGAGTCAGATTTTAAAATCTTGTTTTTTCTTTCGATTAAGTTTTGAATTTGTACTTCAATTGCCGCCAGTTCATCACGCTTTTTTTGCGCTCTGAATCTGATTATTTCAACGTCCTGTTCGTTCAACTTGGAGTTACCATTAAGGCTTCCAATTTGAGGCCTTGCTGTTCGCCTTTTATTGTCATTATTCACCAGCCAGAAAATGATTAATGTTTCTTACGTCTTCAAGTACCTTAGACATTGATCCAACATCCGACCAATTGCTTGCATCGTTGTAAAGGCTATTAATTAAAAACATCAGTCGATTCAATTCCAATGCCGTCTCACAGTGCAAATCTTTCATTCTTTCTTCTACTTTCATTTTTATACTCCAGTTGTTTATTGAGACTGAATAATTACACAGGATTCCAATTGTTAAAACTTCTTTTGCACTTCTTAACACTTGCTTTTCTTTGGAAAATAGCAGTCATTTAGAGGGGGCTTGTGACCTACCACTAAACTCATTCTAATTTTATATCCATCAGCAGCACTTATCAGGCACAGTTTATCGACTTGCCGGTCGCCTACCCGCTCAACTCACATTGAGAAAGTCACATTTAACCTGTTTAACGCTGTTACATAACGTCCACCCCCTCTTATCCTCTCCCCGTTACCAGTGAGATTTGACTCGGCGCTTTCGCGGCTCAAAGTCTGGTGGCGCTGCTGATATTTACACTCAATCATTGAGCTTTTGGTCTCGTTTGTTTGTATACCGGTAACGAACTGCATTGGAAACCGGTTGAAATTAAAAAATGTCAGGTTGATTTTTACTTTTCTTTGCTATTTTTCTACCAAAAGCGTCACGCATTGCCTCTAAAAATGCTTTGTATGCGTATCCATGCCTCATTCCAAAAGGATAATTTTTTGAGCAATGTTTGCGCATTTCATCATGGCTTAATGATGGGTTTTCAATTTGCTGTTTTTTGATCCAGCCCATGCTTTGTGAGTACCATGTCATTATGCTTTACTCCACAGCTTGGCTATTTGATATGCTATTTTGATTAGCGTTTTTAAATATTTATCAGTCATCAACTTGGTCTTTTCTGAGTTTCGCCACCTTCAAACTCAAGCCATGTATCAACCACCCAGTGATCTCTAACGCGCTCTATAGGATGAATAACACGAAATCCATTTACTTTAGATACTAAATCAAATCTTGCTTTTAGATCGCTAGAATAAGCCCCAAATATCTCATATCCACCATCGTCTACAGTTGACCATTGGCATAGCCATATTTTGTGATTAAGTTTGTATATTTGATTTTTCATAATGGCCTCACTGTGCCGTGGTTTTCATGGAATCCAAATCTGTTTTCAGCTGCTTTCCGAGCGCAACAAGCCTCGAAAAAATCGGCTGTAGTTAAAAGGTTATGGCAGATATAATTTAATTTTATTCGTGCGGTAAATTTATCTTTTCTGAAATGAACTCCTGATATTCCAGTCTTGTTAGTTTTAAAAGCCTTTTATTTTATGATTTTCGGATTCGCTTTTTTCTTCAAGATTTGATAATTTATTGTTAAGTCCATTTCCATCTATATGGTCAATAATCATTGATGGGAACTGTCCGTACACATAAAGCCAAACTAGGTGATGCGCCCTGTATCTATAACCATCAATTATTATGTGTAAGTACGGCTTCCCAGCACTTGATTTTTGTATTGTGCCAGCGACTTGGTTTAGATTGATTTTTTGAAACTTTTACTCTGTAAATTAAATTCCACTTTCATGGCAATAATCAAAGATAGATTTCAGGTATTCTTGCGTTATTTCTTTTTGTATTTAAATATTTTGGCATAGAAAAAGGCCTATAGGGTTGGGCGGTGGTAAGACCGCTGAGCCAATCGTGGTCAAACTCTCCACGGTCACGCCCAAGCCTATAAGCCTTCACACCACGATTGTCCAGTTACCACACCGGAGTTCTTACGGCATATCCTCAAAGGAAACTACAGCCGCCCTTGCATTATAGCCAAGATAATTAAGATTGCAAATACTCAATAATCTTTTTCTCTTGCAATTTTACCCACTCGAAAAACTCACGATCAGACACCGGCGCAACGCAGTTTATCTGACAGCCTTTGCATAGCTTATGTGATGCACAGTGATCTATTACTCTTTGATCCATTTTTAGCCTTTACATTCTTTGATATTTATGCAAGATAATGTCCTGATTTTTTAAAACAAAGGACAGAATGTTACAAATTAGGAAATCTGCTTTTCCGGCTTGGATTTACAGGTATGTAATCATCACAGCAAGATTCGCCAGCGTTGTCAAACTCTTGGTAGACCTGCCATCTTTCGTTAGGCTTAGATTGTGCTCGATAGCATTCTTCAAAACTTGGACAGTCTTTTTTGATGCACATTGAAATATCAGGCATCTTTATCACCGATGATTTTTAACAATGCAGTTCTTTCGTCTTGCATGTATTCCATTGTTTTTGTGACCAATTCCAGTTCCTTTTTAAGCTGATCATTTTCGTATTTCAGACAAGCATTTTCAGCGGTTGTATTAGCTAGATCGGCTTGCAGCATTTGCACATCATGACCGCTATACAAAAATTCTACATCCAAAATGTCAAACTTTTGTAAATCTGGATATTGAGAAATTCTTGAATAATGCCATGTGTTATTTTTATCGGTTTTGTACTTATAACGCCTTGCGACCGGAATCATACCATATTCTCCAATTCGTTTATTTTTGCAATCAATGCGTCTGCATCATCTAATGGATCATCGTAAACATGATCAATGCCGATTGAGGCAATCAAGTAAAATCCATGAGCCGCTGGGTTGTGTTTTGTGAAAACCAACACCCAATAGCTAAAACTGCCAACGCCGACAAATTCCCAGGGATCACCACTGACGCTGAAAGTGATCCCTGTTTCATCGGTTAATCGCTTGCAGAATGACCTTCCAAATATCTGACGGTCAGCGTTCGCCTTCATTGTTGCTGAAACTGATGGGTCATCAGTAACAGCATCAAAGATGTTTTCGTATTCGAGTTGCTCGGTCATTTTCTTTCCTCATTAACTAATTCTGGAGTCACTATCTCCCATTCTCCTAAAATTTCTTTTGCTGTGCTTAGTTGCTCAAATCCAAGATGGATATTATGCTCAGCTTGGAAAATTACATTGTCCGCAGAAAGCGAGAATGCATTTCCAGTCCACCCAACAGGTCTAAACCATTTATCACCGCAATTTTGAATTGCTTCAAACATATTCATTTGTTTCCACCATTACTAATAGCCATCAGATAGATATAAAAGCAGTCTTGGATATGATCGTTATAGTCATATCCTCCAGCGTCATTGCGTAGAGTTTTCATGCTCTCGGTGTCACCATGCAGGTGGCGAGTTGCGTATATAA
The DNA here is from genome assembly GCA_016712405.1 of Cellvibrio sp. GTDB lineage: Bacteria > Pseudomonadota > Gammaproteobacteria > Pseudomonadales > Cellvibrionaceae > Cellvibrio. The sequence goes on from JADJRD010000005.1 coordinate 11,687, forward strand.
TTTCAAAGTTATCTCGTGGGTCTGTCATTGTAAATCCTCTTTTAGTCATCCTAATCTATCACAGTCTTTTAACCCATCTACAATCTTTGCAATTCTTAACACTTCTCTAGTTGATTGGATTTTTGTAATAGCTATGATGGCTAGACCAAACAACGGAGATATAAAAATGATTTATGTAAACCGCGACAATTTACCGGCGCAATTAGCACAAAGAGCCGCTGGTTATCTAATTAGTGATTTTCTTGACGGAATGAAAGACTGCCGCGACGGAAAGTTGCATCAAATGGGCATGAGTGACAGCTATGACGCTGGTTATAGCTCTCAGTATGAGCTTGAACAGATAATGTCGGAGGTGTTCAGTGACAGAAAATGAAATTATGGCGGCACTAAAAGAGCCGTTCGATCCGTCAGTTTTGAGCTGGCGGGTTGGCGCAACGAGCAAGGACAAAACAAAGGCCATTGCATTGGCCTACATTGACGCTAGGGACGTTATGAAGCGCCTAGATGATGTAATGGGGCTGAATTGGCAGAATCGCCATCCTAGCTCCGATTGCTGCGAGATTGGGCTGTTCATCAATGGCGAGTGGTTATGGCGGGCTAATGGCGCCGGGCAGACAGATATTGAGGGCGAAAAAGGCCAGTTCTCAGATGCGTTTAAACGCGCGGCGGTTATGTGGGGAATTGGCCGCTATCTTTACTATCTGCCAAATAAATGGGTGCCAATTGATCAATACAAAAATCTAACTGAAATTCCACAACTGCCAGCATGGGCATTGCCAAAGGTGAAAAAATGAAACTTTACGAATTAAACGAGGCTTTTATCAATGTTCGACAAATGTTTGAAGATGGCGATATTGACCAACAAGCATTTACTGACACAATCAAACAAATCGATCTTGATATTGAAGAAAAGATTAAAAACTGTGTAATTATGATGCGCGAGCACGATAGAAATATCGAAACACTAAAGGCTGAAATTGATCGGCTTGATAAGTTAGTAAAATCAGAAGCGGGGGCGGCTGATTGGCTTGAGGGTTACATATATAAATCAATGGTAGTCACCGGGAAAGATAAAATTGATTTAGGTCTGTTTAAGCTAACATTGAAAGCAGCAACACAGAAGACAAAAATTTTGGATGAGTCAAAAATACCTAGTGAGTTTTTTGTGACAATTCCAGAATCAAAACAACTCGATAAGCGAGCATTATTGGCCGCACTAAAGCTTGGTGAAATTGCTGGTGCAGAACTTGAAGACGGCAAGCGCGCATTGACTATCAAGTAACTGTTAAGAAGTGCAAAACCTATTGATTTGGTTTGCGCGAGATGAAAATATAACGCCGAGTTAAAAGGCGGCGGTACAAATTAAATTTAAAACTAAGGCGGGCAGACCGTCCTTTTCAACGACTGGTTATATTTATTGATGGAGGTTTCAATGATTGTAGAAAAACCGTGGGCTTTTGATGACGACCAAACTATTACGATAGGCGAGCGCAAATACAATGTTCATGCGGCTATTTTTATGGCTGAGAAGTTGCCAGTTAAAAATTTGGAGCTTGAGGAAATGTACATTGAATACCGTGCGCCCTGCAAAGATAATTTCAGGGATTTCATTGCACACATAAAATTGGTGAATGACGCGGATTTAAGCTACCCAATTATTTTGAATGAAAATGGTGCGCTGATTGATGGTAAGCATAGGTTGGCCAAAGCTATTTTAGAAGGCCGAAAAACGATACTTGCGAAGCGCTTTGTAAAAGAACCCGCTTCAATTTGGCGCTATGCTGAATGAATATAACGTTGAGCACAACGGCGGCTTTTAACTGGTAATTTAAAACTGATATTTACAGCCCGTCCGTTGCTGCGACTGGTTACATTTACTTTTAACTACGGAGTAATAACAAAAATGGCAAAACATAGAGCGCAGTGGTCAATGAGCTTAGATTGCACATGCCCGAAGTGCGACCACTATTTTGACCTACTTCAAGCTGACGATGATTTTTTTAATAGCGGAAGTGGAATTGAAGCGATAGAGCACGACACTGCACGATCAAAAGATTACGAAGTTTCATGCCCAGAGTGCGAGCATGAATTTGAAGTAGATTTTGAGTGGTAAGCGAGTGAATGTAACGCCGAGATTTGCGGCGGCTGTAAATAAAAGAACTGGGCGGTGTTCTAATTCCGTCCGTAATATTGAATTGCTAACTATTCATTTGCTTGAGATAAACAAAAATGATTATAGAAGGTAAGATATTTTTCACATGCATTATATTTCTTCTTGCGACAACAGCCTTTGCCGCTGCGACCAAAAATGAGAACGTGCCGCACTGTGTAAAATTTGCAACGGTTGTTTTGTTCCTTTTAAGTGCTATTGGTATTGTTTCATCATTGCTAGTGGCAATTTGGAGATGAATATTTAACGCCGAGTTAAACGGCAAGCAAAAGGTAAAAGTAAAATGAACTCAGATATAAAAGAACACGAAGAACATTCTACACCGCACGGTTTGTCCAGCGCTGAAAGCGCGAGTTTGAACGACTTGTTATGTTGGCGGCCAATTGATGATGAAGCCAAGTGCGGCAAAAAGCGATTGCTGTCATTGTTAAACGAAGCTGGTAAGCGCAGAACGATAGTAGGATTTTGGGTTGATAAATTCTCTATCGAAGACGATAGCGACGAATACGAACATGGCGACTTTAACGAAGAAGATGAAATGTATTATTGGCATGAAGGTTGGTACGAGAGCATTGAATCACATGAATTTTCTTGCTGCCACGCCATAAAAACAATAACGCACTGGATGCCGCTGCCGAAACTTTCAGAGGCAATATAACAGCGATATATACAGCGCGCACTGTATATTCCCAATTGAGCTATTAGACAAAGAGGATTGATTTATTAAACTAATTAAGCAGAAGCGCTGCCCTGTGTGCTTAGATATGTACACACCTAAAAGGTATGGGCTAAGTCTTACAAGATGTTGTGAAAATGCTGGCTGTAAGCTGGATTTTGCTCAAGGTGTAATAGTCAAACCAAAGAAGGTGACAGTGAAAAAGGCTAAGCCAAAGAACAAGAAAACAGTCGGTAAGTTGCGGCTTGATTTGTGGGATGAATTTAGTCTTTACATCAAGATTTTGCATAGTGTAGATGGCGAGTGGTGCGCTTGTTACACATGCGATAAGCCTATAAAAATTGGAACCATTGACTGCCAAGGTGGGCATTGTTTTAGCAAAGCAGCAAATGGGAATATCTATTTTGATGATAGGGCTGTGCGCCCACAATGCTCACGATGCAATTGTGCAGAGGAGGGGAACCACTACGTTTTTAACGAAAGATTAAAGCAAGAAATCGGCATGGCTGCATGGTCTGATATGTACGAAAACAGAAAGCAATTATTTAAAAAGCCTCGCCAATGGTACATAGATATGATTGGTTATTATCAGGCTGAAATAGTTAGATTGAGGGAATTAAAGTCAAATGTTTAGCTTGATTTGCAAAAAGCCAGAAGATATTAACAAAGCATTTAACGCGGTTGACGGTGAGCTATTCCGCATCATCCAATCAGGTAAAGCTGGCAGATTATCAATAACCGAAGTAAGTACAGAAGATGCCGACGAGCAGGATAGATCACTTGCTCAAAATAGATTGATATACAAAATTTACCAACGTATAGGGCGAGCGCTTTACGGTGGCGACGAACTGCTAGCAAGGCGCGAATGCAAGCTGAAATGCGGCTGCAAAATACTTTACCGTGATCGCCAAGAATTTGCAGAAACATTTGATTTAGTCATCAGACCGCTACCGCAAGAGACTCGATTAAAAGCAATGGATTTGATCGAAGTCTCAAGTATCATGAAAGTAAAGCAGTCAACCGAATACATAAAATTGATGATGCAGGTTTACACAGAGCAAGGTGTATATTTTATGGATTTGGAAGGAATTGAAGATTATGCAAACTACAAAGAGGCGCAAAAATGAGGTCTATCGTTTTTGTTTATAAATCAAAACATGGAATAAAAGTAGCTGACTACAGCGAAGCAAGACCATTTGAGGATAATCCAGAATATCAGCACATTGCCACACTAGACGCGGCTGGTTGGATTCAAATTGCAATAGAAAAACATCCAGAACTTTTAAACTTGGAGTAAAGATGAACAATCAACACATGATCAAAACATTTGAAAAAGATTTCTCAAAATTTAATCACATGATTTCCGATGCTGAAAAAAGGCAGGCCGAAATAGACGAACTGAAAGCTGAGTTTTTTGCAAAGGGCGGAAAGATACAAACAGCAGAACACGGCGAAGTTAAGCTTGATTTTTCAAGAATGCCAGCTTTAATAAATGAATTTACTGGAAAGGTGAATATTGAGCGAGCAACAAAACTAACAAACCAAAAAAGGAAAAAAACACCAGAGGGTAATCTAGATCATTTTTATTTTGGCGAAAACCGGACAAAAAATAGATCCCCGCATGGTCAGAACATCAAAAAAACAACTAGCGGTAAGTTTCAAGTTTCAATTGCCAATTTTCATGAGACATTTGAGACTGAGGAACTCGCAAGGGCTGCAAGAGACCATCGACGCAACGTCATGGGAATGCCACCGGCGGAGTATTGACATGAAAGGTGACATCGTAAAATTCGGTCGGCACAAGCCCCCCAACCTTGGGCATATCGTAGTCGAAAGCAGGCACGGACTATACTCACGATGCGGAAAAAAGCGCTTCAAAGTTGAGCTAATCGCAGGCCGCTGGATGTGTGAGAACGGGCAGGATGTGACAGAAGGAGTGGAAAAGATCGAGCAACTGAAGGCAATCAAGAAGCTAGAGCGACTTTGTACGCCTTAACAAATCTTTACACTTCTCCTCTTTACATGGTAACGCGTTACTATATAATAACCAACATACAGAGCAAAACGCGATGTAAATAACTGGAGAGATAAAATGTACGAATTAAAAAACTTTAAAGATTCTGTTGGCGGTTTGTTGTTTGGGTACGAAACAAAAGGAAAAATACATCATGTTACTGCATCAAAAAAGACTGTAGTGATTAATTTTGGCCCAGGAGCTGCGCCAGTATCATACCCACGAGATAATGACGACAGCCTGCCAATTGTAAAGGCTTAATATGATCCCGAAAACCGAACTAAACAAGCGAGCAAGGAAAGCCCGCAAAGAACAGGGTCTTGTTGAAGTACGCGTATGGGTAACACCAAAGCAGCGCGAACAAATCAAAAAGATTCTTAATAAATCTTAACTTTTCACAGTTTCATACTGTGTAATAATACAAAAACAAACTAAAACGAGAAGTTAAAAAAATGATGAAAGAAATATTAAAGTCAGCAAATGCCGCAACAGCAAACCTATGTGTCTCCTATGGAGTTGAATTTGATTTCAACGATGCAGAGGCGGCGATCAAGCGTCTTTTTCTTGAGGATAAAATCAATTTGAGGGTTTGTGGTGCGGTTTATGGCTTTGATGAATTTACTCAAATCTTATTCCCGGAAACCAATGAGTTTCATGAGCTTTGTGCAGCCGCATCAAAAGGAGAAACAGTAGATTTCAATTATTCTTTTAATAAAGTTGTAGACCGGTGCGTTTATGAAGCAATTGAAAGAATGTCTGAAACTGAAATTCAAGAGACGATTGATCAGCCATGACAGTTAAAAAATACGGCAACCTTTTCCGCTGCACATGCAATGGAATTGACGTGATAGCACCAACTCGCCGCGAGGCGGTGGAGATAATGACAAAAATAATTTGGGGTGAAAAATGAGAGATAAGTTTTGGATGATCATCACAATCAATGGATCAATTGCTGTAGATTGCGACGATCAAGAAGCGCCTATTTTGTACAGCGAGCAAGACGCAAGCGCCAGGGCAAAAGCGCTATCTTTAACGCTCGGTGAAAATTATCGCGTTTGCGTTTTGGAGGCCATGTATTCCCAAAATGGAAAAATGATAACTGAAAAAGTAATTTTTCAAAGGCCGACAACGATTGAATCTGCAGAAATTGAGTAACGCTGAGCGCAGCCGCGCGAAGCGTCGAGCACGGAACGTGCGGTGCTGGCGTGACTTGTTATGTTTTGCTGCAGAGTGAAAATAGTTCAAATAAATATAGCAAAACGCTTTACAGTATATATGAAGTGTATTACTATACATTCACAGGCTGAGGAAATGGTTCCGAAGCAGAAGCCAAGGTGAGTCAAAATGAGAATTAATAAAATAGAAGTGATTTTTTCGTCAATTAGCGAAACATCACTATCTGGCACGTGCAAAGTAGATGCTGCATATGATGATGGAATGCATATTAGTGAAGATGTTGGTTGTAATTTTCAAATGCATGCCTGTATTGAAAACGGAATTATTGTGTCGCGCGGGGATAAAATGTTAGACGGCAGCGAGCTTGACGCAATTTGGTTGGCTGTATCTGACTTGTCAAAAAAGATGCTGGCCGAAAGCGCGAGCGTCAAATGAATCCCGAGCAGCAGGCGAAAGCCTGCACTCTTTTAGAGTGGATTGATTTGCACTTTGATGGCAATCAGCGCGCATTTGCCACAGCTCAGGGCGTGCAACCGCCACAAGTTACGCAGTGGATTCAAAAAGATTTTATTGTAGTAAACGGGCAGCTATATAGCCATAGGCGCGAATTGAAAACATAACAGGGAATATACAGTCGATGACTGTATATTTCCGCTTTTATTTTGCGTTGTATGATGCAATGCACGCATCGTGAGCAATAGTTACTCTGTCTGCGTACTCAGCAATTTCCCCCGAAGCTCTGTCAATCCGATCAAGCATGTCTGAGAGCAAATAGGGGGTTTCTGTGGTGGTAGCGCTTGGCTTGGCAGTGTTGGAGCATTTTCGATATTGATCTTCAAGTCTTCGCGCTTTGTCGCGCAGGCTGTCACTAGCAGACTCAGCACGATCAAGATTAAGCTCAAGATTTTGGATTTGTTCATTCGCATTTTTGGCCGCTTCGTTTATTTGAGATTGCATGGATTCGATAGCGTTTTGTGACTGGATTTGAATTTCTAAAACTGTTTGCTGGCAAGAATAAAGATTATCACGAACTTCGGCTATTTTCTTTTCTGATGATCCTTTTTCAATTCCTTTGCCGACATAAATCCCAAGGAATAACGCGCCACCCAATGCACCAATGCAAGCAGCTAGCTTAATCGTTGTTAGGTTTAGCATCTTTTGCGCTCTGATTAATTATGCGTGCAACAATTACAGCGATAAACGCATACTTAACCCAACCCTCAGGCAGATAGCCCTTCATCATCGGGATGTATTCGTAAGCTGTCGCAATTGCCCAAGCCAATCTGATAGCGATAAACTGCCATCAAATTTTAGAGCATACCAATTGTCTATTAATTTAATCATTTGTGCGCCTCTATTACTGATTTACAGGTTTCAAAAAGTTTTGTTCTGTGCTCTAACCCGTTTGTTCCGCCGTTCACACGTTTAGAAACTTTCACAACATCATTCAAAAACGAGTCAGGAACAGAGCCTTCCCACCATGCGATAGCTGATTTTAAAGCGTAATAAGGCTGGATTAATAGGTCTGGATTTTGGCAAAGATCAGCGCCGATTTTAAGCCCAACAGAAAGATAGTTGTCCCTACCCGTCAATTGGATTAATCCTCGCCCACGAAATCGCCAGCCGTCATCATCGTATTTATTGCCGATTATTCCGCGATAGACGTAATTAGCTAATTTTTCCGGGGCTTTGGTAAATAGCTCGGCCTGATCTTCAGATTTAAACTTTCGAGGCCAAACGACACACAATCTAGCGGCGCTTGAATAATTCAGGTTTTCTTCGACTCTTTCCAACATTCCAGACTCGTGGAGTATTTGAGCAATGAAATCATCAATCTCATCAAACCCCGATGAAAATTTAGCAGGCGTACACAATTCAGAAAAAGCAGGGAACCACTTTTCAGCAGTCGCTCGCTTAACTCCACACTCAATCAGTATCGACTTCCAATCCATCATCAGCCCGCCTTTTTTGTAGTTTGCTTAAAAGTTCCAGCCGTTGCAGTTCGAGAATTTCAGTTTCTTTTTGAATTTTGTCGCCAGTTTTTTTGTTGGCTCTTGCTATGTAAACAGCAGCAACCAAGGCAATAAATGCAGAAGCCTTACCAATGTTATCCGGGATTAATTCGATTATTTGAGCGATTGAAGCACTAAACGCGATCAGTAGGGCGAGTATTTGATTTTTTACTTCTGCGATAGTCATCAAGCGCATCCTTAGCGATCATTGCCGCGAAGATTAGGATTAGAATTATGCAGATCGTTGCGAATGTATGCTCCAATTCTTCGGCCTCCCAGAATAGTTAAAATTCCAATCTCTAACCAAAAAACAGCAGCATTTATTTCAGATATAAAAGTGTCTAGTCCGATGTAGTGCGTGTGCCAATCAACGATAATTATCGCACAACACGCAATGAGAATTAGTTCGAGATAAACAATTATTAGTAACTCTTTGAAATCCTGACTTGCCCACTTGCAGACTGTTACTATTATTCCCGACCTTATCCCTGCCTCCAAAAGCATCGGCATTGAAAGATCACCGACAAAATACATCGGGGACAAATAAGCTAACACAATTGAGGCAAAAACAAGGATTAACTTCATCGCTTAACCTTCACTGTTTTCTTTTTTCTGTTTGGTACTTTTGTTGCCATTTTTAAGCCCTCAGTTTTTGCGATATTAGCACATTAAATTGGCTTGTTAAATTCATCATTCGCACTCAGTTAATCACTTACTCTTGTGATAGATAGGGTTGCATCATGACCGGTTGTTGTCAGGCGATCTGCTGCACTATTGTGCCAAATATAAATTTGGTATTCTGCTCCATCTGCTACAACCTCAAAACTACAATTGCCAATCATTTGCCCTGTGCAACAATTAAAATCAACTTGCTCTCGTTGATATCCGCTGTAGAAAAGCTTGATTGTCATTCTGTCAGCAACAACCATGGATTTTAACCCAAGCGTCACAGTAATAATGTATTTCCCGCCATCATTGCTGATCCATGTCCCCGTTGAAACATCATAAAAATCATTTGTTCCGGATAGAACGTTATCGAAAAGCACGAGATTATCGGTGCTTGCTGGTAGCGCGCTACCTTGGGTATTTTTGCGTAATTTGAAGTAAGATGGGCCAAGATTAGTGCGCTTGTACTCGCTCGGATAACCCAATCTCGACAACATAGGTCTTGATATTAACGCCCTTACATCACCCGCAGCAGTAGATATAAGCTCGATAATACACAGGATGTAACTAACAGCTGTACCGCCCTGAATAAAGCCTTGGTTAGCATATAGAAGTTGCGCATCACCGCGGATGACATAATCTTTAATGTCTTGAGCTAGCGTGTTATTGCTAGCATCTTTTAGCGATTAAGCGCATTCTCACTGTAGTGTTTGACACATTTGGGCCGTACGCATAACAACTAAAGCAAAAAGGCGTATATTCGCTTATTGGCCCAGAGGGGTATGTGTACGAAAATAATGCCCTCTCGTCCGCCGCAGCCGCAGTAGCATTAATATCAATCTCATAACCGAACTCGCCTGCATAATAATAGGATGCCAGCCCTGTCATTGTTGAAGTTGACAAAGACCAGCCAATTGGAGCCAAATCAGTTGTTTTTTGTCTCGCAAAAATCGAATTGTTGATTAGATTTTCTGATCCTCTCGATGTGTTTGTTTTCCTAATTCCGCGCACACGAGATAGCCACTCTGTTGGGGTTTCGCACTCAAGTCCAATGCTGCTACAGTATGAAAGAATGCCTGATAAGTTTTCAGTGCTATCGTGAGTATAAAAAACAACATTTCTAAAATTAGCCTTTGCGTAATCTGCTAATTTTTGAAGATTGGATAATGTGCCACCCTCCAACGCTACTCGGACAAGATTATACATGTCTGAGTCTTCGCTGTTTGTCGATGTTGTCGGGGTTGTCTCGCTCCCAGAAACGACATAAGCAGCGTCAAACCATTTTTTTGTTTCAGGTAAAAATTTTGAATCCAACACAGAAGATATTGCAACGTAAAAATTTGCATCGAACCCAAATCTATTGAGGTCAAACTTGCTAGTTCTTATCCAGCTTTCGCCGATGCTCCCCGCAACAGTGTTATCAAGTGCAATACCGTTTGTTCCATGAGCCAACACTTCCGAGTTATTTGCCCTGCAATACTCATGCAGCTCAGCTAGTGTCATGCGTGTGTAATCTGACTGCAAGCTGGTAAGCGGGACTGCTAACGCTGCTCTATATCCAGCACTTGTTACGATCGGCAAAACCGTATCACGAACATAGTCGTCTGTAGTGTCGATAACCAAAGAAAATGATCCCTTCCTCTGGGAATTATAATCAGTCAAATATCTCCATCCGACCCCGCTTGTTGCGCTTGGTGAAACTGATATTCCGTCACTTACTAACGTACCAGACTCCGCTTTAAATAATCTCGACGGCGCTGAGCACAACAAAACAACCTGACCCTGAGACGCAGGAGTTGATGCAAGAGCGGCGAAGTTTTCTATAATCAAAACTCCGTCGCTTTCTAATTTGTGCTGTAAGTTTTCGGGTGTGATGTATTTTGTGTCATCAGTTCCGGTCAATGTTTCAGCGTTGCTTGCTTTCAGTGTTGCAAGATTTGCTGGAGTTATCGCCTCGTCGGTTGCGGTTTGCGCAAGTGTGCTTGTTCCGTCAGCGGTTTTGATTACACCAGCCGCGCCGTGTGTGGCGCTTTGCTTAATATCATCAAAATACTGTGACGCGCTGCGCATTGTGACTGTGTTGTCTGCATTCTTTCGCGGAAATGCAATGGAGGCACTGTCGGCGGCCTGAACAAGCGCCTTTCCGGTGTTCGTAGGAACGACAGATTTATCAATTTCCTGCCCGGTAGAATCTGTAAATACTGCGAGCGCACCGGTGGCCGCTGTCGCAACACTTGCAACAAAACCGGTGTCTCTATATTCAATCTGGTATTCAGCAGTATTTCCGTTGGTCAATGTAATATCATCAACACCGGGCGCTGCATTGGTAATTTTATAAAGTCGATATTCTGTTTCTTCGCATCGGCAATAAGTTGGATTATCTACATCAACTTCAAGATCAGCAGATTGTAAAATAGCAATGGTTGGATAAATAAACGGCGAAAAACTCTCGTCTTTAATTTGTGAAAAAAGATTAGGTTTTGATATTTTTCGATCAACGCCAGACCCAAAAACGGGGACATACTGAGAATCTGTTAGTGTTTCAACTTCGATAAACTGTGATTTTTTTTCACTCATGGTATTACCCTATTTTAGTCGCGCTAATGTGGCCAGTCTTGATTGTTGTGTTTGTCGCTGATGATGTATTTTGCGCCCACAAAACAGATACGGATGTCGATGCGCCATCAAGCCTGACAATCGCATCAATTTGTACTGTTTCATCAGACCCGGCAAGCAATGAATTGAAATTATATTCTGCCGTGCTGTCTGATGTCGCGTTACTCGCTCCAAGCGCTCGCAGGTAAGTTATAGACTGCACAAACATATCGACACCGCTGTCTAGCGTAATGCGAAGGCCGTTAGCAGCCCCGCCGCTATTATCATTCCATTTTAATCTAGCTTGTATGTGATAATAACCGCCATTGACCAATCCGGTAACAATCAAGTCTGGGTCGGGAGAAACGGTTGTTGTCGAAGCCCTTGCTGTTGATGATGTTTTTAGTGCTGATACAGTTATATTTTGCGCGGTAATTGTTCCTGTTGCCGAAAAATTCCCTGTAACTGTATTATTAAAGCTCAAATCATCCCACGTAGCATGGGGAGGCGTATTTGTATTGTTTGCTGTGTTTGATGCGTATAACCGACCGGCATCAATAACAACTGCATTATCAGCATAGCCGCCGGGTTTGTCGGCATTAAAAAATTCAATCAATGCTATCTTTGACCAGTATTGCGAAGAGGCTCCAACAGTCGGATCGTTGCCTTTGTTGTTGTCAACTTCCGATATGTAATAATCTTCATCAGAGCCTTGTGTGATTGCTTTTTCGCTGTAGGTTACTTGGCTGTTCCATTCTTCAAATTGAGCTGATTCCGCATCAAAATCTATATCTCTTGTCCATTGTAGAACATTGGCAGAGTCGTAAAGTTTGGCTCTGTATTTCCCCTCGCCAAATACGTTAGCCATTCTACCTTCGTTACTTAATGTAACTGGGTTTATGCTTTGACTGGCTCCTTCAGCGTCAAGATAAATGGCTTTTGTGCTGGTTAGTATGTCTGTGCCTTCTTGTAGAAAGTACAGCTTGCCCGCTGAACATAAGTCACCGTTTGATTTTAAAAACTGGGGAACTGGGTTTATAAATCGCTTCACTTCTCGCCCCTTGTAAGTAATTTTCGCATTGTTTCAATAGCTTCTTTTTTTCTTTGATCTTCTGTCTTTCTGAACTTTTTAGTAATCGGATCAAAAGCAAAATCTATAGCGGTTTCTGTTGTTCCTTTTTGCCTCAAGGATTTTAGAGTCTCAGCAGCTTTATCCATTTCCCCACCCAAAGAGGTGCTTCTTTTGACATTAAACACTTTCTCCAGCTCGTCAACTATACCGATCTGCCTGATTATATCTTCATCAGATTTAAATCCGAACTCTTTGGCTGTGTCATCAATATCCTTAATTGCTTTTTCCAAACTCCCTGCTCTTTGCTGGTTGCTCATTATAGCTCTGGCTCTGGCTCCTAGGAATCTATCAGCTTCATCGCTCAATATATCCACACTACCAGCATTTTTCTGTAGGGCATCAAGTGACCTTATTGTTTTTGAATTCTTTGTATTTGCTGCATCATAATCCTTAAACTTTCCGTCCAAGTCGGCATCTATTCTTTCTCTGAGGTCGCGCATAATTTTAACTGTTCTTGGGTCGGCCTTTTCCAGCGCAGAGCTTCCAAACAATACATTTCGATCAATGTATCTTTTTAATCTATGCACATCATAAGCCTTGGCATTATCTCCAAGATCATTAAGCCTGCCCAAAACTTGAGATATGATTTTTTCATCCGATGCAAAGCCTTCAACATCTGAACCTTTAAATGCTGGCCTTTTATTAGTATCTAAAGAGACACCCATATTTTGCAAGTCATTAATAAATCCAGAAACAGAGCCAGAATAATCAACAGTCTTATCTTTAAGATTAAGAGCCGCCCTGTCTATTTCTGTTCCAGCCTGTCTGTTTGTGTTTTTAACGTATGTAATTCTCTCTTTCAAAGAGTCGCCAACAACATCGGACGGATGGTTGAACTTCCCGTATATCAATTCATCTTGACTCTTGCCAAGAACATCAAGCATTTGCGTGAATTTCTTTTTATCGGCTGCTGAAGATGATTTGACACTTTGCACAAACTTATCAGTCAATCCAATATCCATTACCTTTCTAGCAATCGGATCAGTTACTGGCTTCATTGGCGCTTGCGCTGTTGTCATCTTGCCAGCCAAAGCCTTATTCTCAGACCCTCGATTAATATCAAGAGCCTCTTGCATTGATTTAGATGGTGTCACATCTTGAGGCAATTCAGGGCGCATAGCTGCTGATCTTGCGATAGCGTTCATTTGCGGCATTCCTACACCAATTACAGGCGGTAACGACTCAAGAGGTTGCAAAAGTGATCCTATTGTTTGCAGGTTTGCCCTAGCGCCTGCGCGGCTTGGAATGTATTGATTAGCTTCAACAACTCTTTGATAAACGTCCTCTGGTGATTCATCCCCACCGTATGCGTATGGAATTGCAGTAACTTTACCAAGAATATCCGACCCAATCCCGCTCAACAATGCGCCGCCTGTCTGCAATACATCAGCACCACCAGCAACCGCGCTTGATATAAACCTTTTGGCTGGATCAGGGACTAAAGTTTTTGCATATTCGTAAGCGCCGCCGATTACCGGCGTCGATCCTATTGCAGCATCTATTCCGGTTGGTTCGTATGGTACAACCGGCTCTTCATATGGATCGGCAGGGGTAACAGGAATCATCTCACCATTAAACCCAGTGACAGGAACATCTGCCATTGTTTGTGGCTTTTGTGGGTATGGGTATTTGGATTCGATTTCTGGCGAAATGGACGCTGCTGCAAAATACTCATCAATGGCATCGCCAATCAATTCAGGATCGGTGCCATCTGGGAATGTAAAGGTTTTGCCTTTTGCGGTTACTTCCATTATTTCACCTGAAACTGAATGCCGGATTTTGATGTAAATATGCCAACATCTGACTTCTCTGAATTATTAGCGCTACCCTGACCCTTAATTTCCTTTTGTTTTTTAATCCAAGTCACTTTTGTCCCGCCATTCTCAAGATGCTCAGCGTACAAAAACAGCTGATCAGCTAATTTTTGCTGTGCTGCTTTTTTGTCTAACAGCCATTGTCTCATAGCAGCAGGTTGTAGCTGAGGAACCGCCGTTTCCATCGCGAGTTTTAATTCAGGGGCAGATAATGCGCCAAATGTTGTATTTGATATCACCCCTAATCCTAACTCTCTAGCGCCTTGCTCGAATCGCTTGGTCGTGTCTTTGATTGTTGGCGTCCATGATGTGTAAACGGATGTGTTTGCACCATTATCAATTTCTTCTACCAATTTATCATAAACACCAAGCCCCGCCTCAAGTGTTAGCGACCTATCTGCAGCCTCGCTTGCTGCAATAACTTTATCTTTTGCGCCAGTAACTGCAGTTTCTATTTTCGGCTTTGTTTCTAGCTGCTCTTTTAATTTTCCTCTCTCTCCTGCGCCGCTAACAGCCTCGACATTTCCAGCTACTTCCTGCAATGATGATATAGGCGTCCTTTCGCCAGTCGCGGTATCTACCAAATAATCAACTCCACCAATTCTAACGACCCGGTTTGATTCGTAACGCTTTAGCTTTCCTGCATCCTGCGTTTGAACAAATTCAGCCCATGATTCTGGCGTATAGTCTCGTGGGTTGTAGGTTCCTATATCGGCTTTACGCTGAGGCATAACACTAGCCAGCACCGCATCAGATTGACCGATCCATTGATCCAAACTTGCGTCATCAAGTGGAGCTTGAGCCATTTGACTAGGGTCAATTCCAATGGATTGCATAAGCTGCATTTGTTGGTCTCGAAACATCGGTCTTTGTTCTAAAGGTATTGTTTTTGCCTTTTTTGCCAATGAGTTCATAATCTGTAAATTACGAAGATTCATCGCAAAATCACCCTGCGAGACATCTTGCTGCATGGCTTGATTTTGCAGTTTTTGACCTTGCATTGATTGATAGTTTTGCATTCCGCCGATTAAAGCAGCGCCAAGATCAACCCGCTCAGGTCTACCAATTTGCGCGGTTAATGGTGTGGCCATTAGAAAAACCTCCGTCCCATCATTGCTTGTGTATAGTCAAATTGCGGCATTTGTTGATTTGGCGATTGCTGATACCGTTGTCCGTATTGTTGCTGGTATTGCTGTTGCGGCATTTGTTGTTGAGGCTGAGGTATAAAACTTTGCCCAAATAAATAATTTCCAGTTCCGCCGGATCGTTGTTGTGGCTGCTGAGGCTGCATTTGCATCTGTCTAATCATCTGCGCAAACATTGGATTGTAGTCAGTGCCTTGTGTTTGCGGCAACTGTTGCGCTTGATATTGCGGCATTTGCGCTAACTGATACCCAAGCGGCTGCTGATATGTCATATTTGTGTTTATATCTACAAACGGATCGTATGCACCCTGCTCAACTATATTTCCTTTGCTGTCAAGCTCCCCGATATACTCCTTAGTCCCCGGCATCGCGTTATGAAGATTAATAAATGCCTTTTTTGGGTCAGAACTACCGACACCAGGCATAGCCTTATGAAGTTTTTTCACCGCCTTGATTGGATTCCAACTCATTTTTCCCACCATTCCCGATCATTAGGAGTTAATGCTTTTTTTTGCCCAAATGTGCCGCCCATTCCTGTATATGTGCTAAGCCCAGACTGCAAACCTTGCGCCCACGCCGGAGAATTTTGGGCTGCATATAACTGCCCACCAGACTGAGCAACACCAAGATTTTGAGCTAATTGAGATTGTTCAGATCCAGCACCCACAAGGATATTACCAGCAGTTGTGCCTTCACCAGAAAACAACTGCGCAAGCCCTTGATGTGTTCCTGTTGCCAAATTAGCCTGCTGTCCGTAAATACCGGCAACATCACCAGCTTTGGAAGTGGAAAGATTGGCGAGTATTTGCCCAAGATTTTGACGAATGCCGGAAATTGCACCAGTAGCAGCATCACCGCGATCAGTGAATCCTGATAGCCGATTGTAATAATTACCATAATCTTGCAATGCCCCGCCAAGTGCATTTTCTTGTAGTGCTTGCTGTACACCAGTTTGATTTGCCAGACCACCACCCAATGCAGCGGCATTATTTAATATCGCCTGCTGTTGTCGGTTTTGCAACCATTGTGTTCCGGGAGAAGATTGGAATTCAGAGTAGGCCTGTCGTTGTGCATCTGCACCCAACAACCCATTCAATGCAGCTTGCTTGTATGCGGACGCCTGCCCAGTTTGGTAGGCAGGCTGATAAAGCTGTTCAGCCCCCATGAATCCTGTCGTTACATCTCCACGCGCTTGATCGTATCCTCGAGACAATACATTCCCAGCTTCATCAAGCAATAATCCGCCTTGCATTTGACCCTGCTGGAGTGCATTTCGAGCATTTTGAAAGGTTGGCTGAATGTAGTTTAGTGCGCGATCAGTAAAATCTCGCTGCATTTGCTGTGCGGCGGCAACACCATTTGCCTGAGTTTTTGATGCGCCTTTAGCAGAATCACCCTGCTGTTTTGCGGCGGCCATACTCCCAACAGCCGCTATTATTGCTCCCGCTACTGGCATAAATCACCTCTCTCTATTGCAAAGTTTTCAACGTCAATCTTTTGACCGTTCTTGAAAACTGATTGACCGTATCCAGTAAATTTAAGTCCGCACCTTAGCGCTAGTCTTTTTGCTAGCGGATTATCAACAAGCGCATAACTTGTTACTCTATCTACATCAGTCTCTTTAAAGATTTTTTGGAGAACTAAATCGCCAAACTCTTTCGCTTTACCCTTTGCAATAGGTAGTAAACATGTGTGAATTTCCGCATCTTTACCCTTAAAGATCAATAAAAACCCACCCATTAACTGACCGGCATTGTAACACACAATAAAGCGAATAATATCGTTTAGCGTAACCTCAAATTCTTCAGCAGGCGGACATGAATCATCAGAAACAAAATCATATATAGACCTAATTATCTCGGTTGCAAGTTTTGAGTCTGTTGTCCAATCCATCAAGAATCTACATCCCTGAACTCAATCCCGCTGAATCTTCCGCTGAACGCAATCCCTGCATTCAATGGTGTGCTTGAGCTGTTCGCTGTGGAAATTAGATTATTAAATCTTGGTTGGTACGTCATATGATAATCCAGTTTGTTCCAGTGCTTTGGATCGTGATGCTTTCGTATGCAGTAGAAAGCACAGCAGTTAAGCCGCCGTCTATCGTTTCTGTCCCGTTCGGGTTTACAGTAATCACACCAGCCCCACTGTTTTTTATGTTGTACATCTTTCCGGCGATACCAGCAGCAGTCGGAAGCGATACTTCAAATGTTCCATTGCAATTTATTGTAAAATCGTCATATGTTGCAGAATATGCCGCTGTCTTGTATGTATATGATCCAGATAACCCATATCCAGAAATAAACGAATTGACCTCATCAGTAATGTCATCCATCCACGCACGCATAGTTTGCTCTGTGCGCCGGTCGATAGTGACAACTTCCTCTGATCTGTGCGGCTGTGTAATCATCTTGCAAGCAACTTATTAAATGAACACGGGTTTTGGCCTGTGTAGGTAAACTCGGCCATTCTGGTTTTAACAAACATTCCCAAGCGATCAAACACAACACGGCGACCATATTCACCAATCTCGCCCAATCCACGGCTTAGCGGCTCGCTCCACGTAAACCCACCATCATCAGACCACCTCATTGATATTACATCGTTAGGCTCGTAACCAACGTCAAAATAAGGCTCAATTGCGTAAACCCGAGTTGGCATTGAATTGTTGTTGAATGGCTGTGTTACAACCTTTCTGTATATGCTTATCCCATATTCGTTATAAGCCGAGTCTGTAATCTCACCCAAATACCCCGAATCCGAATCGAGAACAAAAACCTTATTGTAGGCTTGCTGGATCGAATTAACTCGCCAAGGCGCATCGACATAATCAACACCAGCCAAAATTCTTGACCGTCTTTCATGCCATCGCCCAGAAGCGAAGTCATAAACAAAGCAATAATCGCCAATAAACACAGCAGCGAATTCAGCGCCGTTTTGTGAGTGTCTTAATACAAAAGACTTTTCAACAGATTCCAGTGATTCATTTTGAATAATGAAATCAATCGGCTCTGTGCTTATCTTTTGTGGCGATCCACCAGCAAACAGCCAGATAGACCTTTCCGCATTTTCACCAGACCCGATAAATATGAAAGAATCCCTAAATCCAGTCTTAGATGTGGAATATGCCAATCCGGAATCGATAACAGACTGAGGAATCGGTCTAAATGCAAACTCTAATTGACTCTGATCTGAAAATGGAACTGTTACGAAATCGCCCATGCAATACAGTGTATTTCTGTAAGCTTGAAGCCCTTTGTTTTTTGGATATTGGACAACGATATACTGATTCAAAGCTGAATAAACATCAGCCTGATTTAAAGTCAGAATGAAAAATAATGTTTGTTCCGGTTTGCGCAAAGACAAACTTGGAGTTGATTTGAACCACATCACAAACCGGCGATATGAAATTAGCAACACCAGAAAGATCAATCAATGACCCTCCAACCGTATAGCAATAGGCAAATTCATCAGGAACAACAATCACAAGCTGATTAGCATCTGATGCCATTATCACCCTGTTTGTCCCGTCGATAGCCCCGATTTCAGTCGATAGCAAAGACTCATCTATTCGGTAGAGTTTCTGCCCTGCAACCGCGTACAAAACGCCATTAAGCAAATGAAGGCCGCGCCCGATACCATCAAGATTATCAAGAATATCCACGAGGCCGGGCGTAGGATACAGATTAGACTCACTGACAGCAGCCGTTTCAGCGACATTTGGATACCAGTTTATGCAGCGTTGCGCAGATAAAGGCTTAGACCGCGATAGATAAAAGCCGTTTGTGAATGGTAATGGTGTTCCGCCTCGCATCACTATTCCTCAAGAAGTGTATAACCGCCATCTTCTGTTAATTCTACACTATCAGGATCAGCGCCATAAAACACGCCAAGCCCACAAACATCTTGATTGCCAGACCCAAGAGGAAGTCCAGCAGGCATACCCATCGAAATATCTAATGTGATGTGCTTCATCATATTATTGTAGGCAGCTTGTGCGTCTGTTTTTAGGTCTATCAACCCTTCAAATGATCCAAACTGATTTGACAGTCTAACCGCAAGTGCTTTGACTGCCCACTCCTCAGCATAAGGAGGAATAGTTATTTCATCAGAAGCTGAATCGATCTCAGCATAACCAAGACCAAGATAATCAACACTCGACATTAATCGGTTTGCGTATCTAATCGCCGTTTGTGTCATTGCTGAACCAACCGGAACCTCAGCAGATACAGCGCCAATCTCAAGATATGCGTCTTTTATCCAGTCCTCAGCTAACATCATTCAACCTCTTTGGCTGGCTTCTCTTTTTTAGGTTTTGGCAGTTCAACAGGAAGTTCATCTACTGATTTAACAAATCCAAAACCCTTTAACTTATCAAAGCCGTCACAATTGCAAACGACCTTTACAAAATCTGATTTAATACCGGAAAACACAGGAAACCAAAAAGTCTTATCCATACAAACCTCAAATAAAAAAGGGGGATTTCTCCCCCTCTAATTATACACCAAACGCACGGCCTGCCATGTGAGGATTGATCACACCGAAAGCAGCTCGCAAATCAAAGCGGATTTTGTTGGTGTTTGCATCACCATCGGCATATTTACTAACGCGGATAGAGAAACCATCTTTGGTGGTAATATATGAGTCAGTTGAGTGCAAGCGCTTCATTGGGATGGTTGCCAATGTGAAAGCATCTTTGTGGAAAAACAGGTTTGGTTTGTACACTGTAGAAGCTGAGCCAAGAACTGTAACCACATCACCGTTAGTAATAGCGGAATCGCAGTTATCAAACTTGCCGGCCTCATAAATACATGAGCCAGAGATGGTAACTGTAACTTCACCTGAACCACCAGTATTTCCTGCGGCTTGAATGACAGCAGTGAAAGGAATGCGGTTGCCAGCAGAATCCAGCACATACTTTTTGGTATGCGGATTGATGCGGTAACGGCCTGCCACACTAATCATATCGCCAGCGCGGACACCATTGGTAGATGATGCAGTCAAAGCCGTAATGGTGATTGATTGCGTCATGGTGTCTTTGTTGCCAACATAGGTTACGGTTGGAGTGCCTGAGATTGTGCCAGCACGGTCAGCAACAGCGCCCGACGTGTAGTCGGCCAAGTTGTTAGATGACAAGAATGTCAATCCGCCAAAGTCTTTGCTAACTTGAGCATTTTCCCATGCGGTTTTTACCATGCTGTCATTGGTGTAAAGAGCACGCTGTGCATCTGCAAGCTTCTCTTTAGTGCCCGGGGTGCCAACATAATAAACGCCAGAGGTGTCAATACCCATGCCTTCGCACATAGTATTAGCAGCAGCAACGTGTGACCATGCACTAACAGCAGTGCCGTGCGTACCAACCAACAATCCGCCACCAAGCAACATGCGAGTGGCAATATCAGACTCCAACTCTGTCACAATACGTTGTGACCGTGGAGCCAAAATTTCATCCATTGAATCCATTTTCAACGCTTCGTCAATTTCATCATACTCAATGAAAGTGGTGAATGTTTGAAGTACAGTCACTGGCGCCTGGCCTGAAGTATCATTGTCAGTCTGGCCGGTAATATCACCAGTATCAGTACGGAAGATTTTAGCTTCATGTGGGCGACGAACATAAATCGTTGAGCCGGTTGAAGGATTGAACTGACCCTGCGCAAGCTGTGTATTGATTGCCTTGGTCAAAACTCGTTGTGATTGGAAGGATTTACCAAAAGATGTTGCGATCTTTTTGGTTAAGTTACTATCAAAATTGTTAGCCATGATTTAGCTCCTATTCAATTGTGAAACCAAACTTGTCATTAACAGATTTGGTTCCTGTACCTCTCGAACCGGAAACCCTGGTGGGCGGTGGAGGTGCAGAATGTTTTTTAACTTTTGAGAGTCTCGGCCTAACATTACGCTCGATATAGCTGACAATTCGCTCTGGGGACATTTGAGATAACTGATAAAGTTCCTCAAAATTCCCGCCAAGCTCCTTAACAAGCGCCGCGCCATCTTCATCAGCAAGTAAAAACCCACCAATCTTCTGTGCAATGCCTGCATCTGCTAGATTTCGCTCAGCTTCAAGCATCAAGGCAGGGTCAACATCGAGCGCCTTCACTTTCTGCGCGTATGTTTCAAGCTGTCTTTGTGTTTGTTGCTGTTGTAACGCTACCGATCTCTCTTCCTGTGCCTTGATTGCGTCATCATATTGACGTTTTGCAATCAGAGAATCATTGTAAGCTCGGTTTTGTCGGTTAAACTCCTCTGGATTTTCAATGGCAAGCTCATAGCTCGGCATTTGAATCTCTTTTGGCGGCTCTACCTTTTCAAACTTTGCTTTTAACTGATTCAACTCGGCTTCAAGTTGTCTAGCTTTGAATGCTTCTTTCGCTTTTTCTCTGGTTAATTCCCCAAGTCTACCCTCGATAGGCTTGCGAACGTCCTCAGGAATTGCGCTAAGATCAACCCAGCCAGATTTTTTACGCTCTACACCTTCGCTAGTCGCTTCTGTTTGACTTTCCTCTACCTCAGATTCCTCTTGCTCATCCTGAACTTCATCTTCGATAGGCTGCTGCCCAACATCTACGTCTAAATCAAAGTCGCTTTCATCTTGCATAACTTAACCTCGTAGGTCACTTGTGGATAATTCTATCACTGTTCAATAAATAAAACACTACTGCATGTCCGCCATTGCGTTAGCAGTTTCGCTATAAGCCTCAGCAACAGCAGGACTTACAATAGCCTCAGCACCAGAAGCCTCTCTTAATTTGTTCAAAGTGTCTGCCATCTTGTTCAATATATCAACCATTTGAGCCTGTTGGTCTAGGCTGTCCTTCCCTTTTTGGTCGGCCAATTGTTGTGCTTGAATGGCTTGCTCGAATTCCATTTTCTGCTGAGCCTGCTCGGCTTTTACCATTGCAGTCTGTGCTTCAACCTGAACTTTAGCGGTTTGCGCTTGAGCCTTTTCAACTTCAGCTTGTGCAGTAGCCATGGCCAAAACTTGCATCGGGTCTGGCTGTTGCGGTTGTTGTGATTTCTGTGCTGCTATTTGTTTTTCCTGTTCTGTCATTTCATCTTCAGGAATCAGACCTTGCTCAAGCATGGAGCGACGCTCACGGGCGGCCAGCTTATCCATTCCCGGTGCATCTATTGAGCCAAGGAATATATCCCGGTTTCTCATGAGAACGTCAGGCATTACAGCGCCGATTCTTTCAATAGCCTCTGCAGCTTCGCGCCTCATTGACTCAGTGCGTGGAACAACATCAGAAACAACATCATAAGACCCGATTGTTAAGTCATTAATCACTACTATTCCGTTTGGTGTCATGACTTCGCGGTCTAACCTAACTTCTTCAGGCTCGCCAGATTCGTTGTTGATTGTCTTTCGTCCTGAGTAGAGCTTTTGCATAGCTCGCATTGATACTTTTGCAAGCTGCTTGGCAAATCTTACTAATGCTTTCGCGTATTCAAGATCAACAACATCACCCTTTTTCTGTAATAAACTAATTGCATCACCCGACTGGTTTGCCATTGCCAGACCATCGGATGCGCCCGATTGTCCAGATGCATCATCCAGCCCCATGCGGGTTAATTGGACAGCGACATTCAAAGCAGGGCTAATGCCAGATGATTCAACCGATTGCGGTACGTCGTAGGGATTATCAAACCCATCGTGAACAAAAACAGGGTCAGAGTTGTTGTTGTATGTTTTGAGTTTTGACTGTGCGTTTGGTGACGAAATACCACTCTTGCCAACCCATATTTTAGGCTTTGGAGCTAATGCGGTATCGTACATAATGCGAGACGCAAGGAAATTATGCGCTCTTTGTGGGTCAAGTAAATCTTGAAACTTGCCGTAGCAAATCGGCATGTTGTTGACGATGTTGAAGTTTGGCATACACGGAACGACAGGAAGATACTCAAAAACAGTTTCTTCGGAATCGTTTAGCCAACCTTTATTATCGTAATATCGAACACAAACCTTGAACGCTTTACGCTTGCGAGACTCCACCCCCTCCATAGGTAGGCCGCCAGCTTTTAGCTTCTCGAAATCTTCTTCACTGATTACAGTGCCGTCAGGAAGCTGATAAATAGTCTTATCTACTGATTTTTTGTAGAACAGTCGTGAGATTAAATGACCTTCGCGCTTTTGCGCCCAATGGTTCCAATCTTCCGAATCACAACCTAAAGATTCAGGCTTTCTATCTTCTTTGCATATTTCTTTGAATTCTTCATCAGATACCGTGTAATCAACAGTTACCGCGTCAGCATCCTCAGCGGTAGCCTTTTCCCAATTACCGAAAAACCAGACCCGATTTACTGAATCTGGAATATCTCGAAGGAATAGCTCTTGATCGAATGAATCATCATCTATGTAATCTTGCTCGATCATTGCAGCATGAAACCCGCCAATCATTACGCGCTTTAATGCAGTTGAATATAGATCAGCAGCCTCGGAACGATCCTGAACAGCTCGATATAACCCCTTGAACTTAACCGCCGTTTCTTTTGATGACCCGCGACCTGATGGCTTGAAGTCCACCATCACATCTTGATTGGCTATTTCGCCGTAAGCCTTGAGCACCTTTTTCTTTGCAACGTCAAAAGTATATTTCGGTCGCTTGGCATCCCAAGTAGTGCCTTCGCCAGAGTAGCGATCGTCCCACATGCCGCCTGGCATCTCGAAAGCATTAATGCATTCTCTTTGCTTGTCCCGAATCTCACTTTCAAGCTCGAAAGCTGATTCACGACATTTTAATACTTCTTTGTGATCTTCGTAGTTTTTCATTAGTCTTGGCTGCCAGTGGAGTAAATACAGACCGGGATTGACTCCCCCCTCCCCCCCCACCAATGAAATTAACTTCCCCCACCCTCGTGGGAGCGAACAATTTTTCGCTCTGCCATTCCAGACCCTATCCCAGAGTAATCAAATGTAAAGTCATCAGCGCCTAGCCTGTGAGCCTTATCTAAAGCCCATTTCATCCCGTCATCCGCATCACCCGTGTCTTTATCGCATATATCAATAAATATATTCCCATGTCGATATGCAAACCCCTTTGCATCCCCAGTGTCAGCAGGATCAAAGGCTACCAGCTTCATTCCAGAGGTCTGCCATGACCCATTAAATTTAGGGTTTAGGTGTGCATCAATACAAGCATCAAACCAATCAGGCTCAATAATCGCGTCATCAATCATGTCCCCGTACTTGCCTTCCCAGATATGGTCGTATTTGGCTCTAGGCCATTCATCAAACGCTTTCTTTCTTTGGATTTCAAGTTGTTCAGGAAAGAATGGGTTATCGCGCCAATTGATTTCGACAACTATCATATAGTCATCTTCGTAGTATCCATTGCGCTCTAGCTCTGGCTCGGCCTTTTTAAGGAATGTCTCAGATATGGGATCGGTAACAGAGCCGCGGTTCATTGATACCCATATTTCAGATCCGTTTTGTCGAATAGTGGGAAACAGAATGTCAATAGACTCTTGGCTAATTGTCTGACCTTCTTCTATCCAAACCTTGCGAATGTTGTCCAGTGACTTAATGGATTGAATGTTCCTAGCCAGACCCTTGTAGACAATATCGCCGCCAGTAGCAGATTGAATGCTAGAAGCTAATGGGGTAACAGAGGAGGCTCCAAGATCACTTATCTTTCTTTTAAGTAATGAGTGAACAGAGTCATCAATTGAGTTTTGAAATTCCCTTGCACAAAGAACCCTTTCACCATCTGCACAGGCCTTTACCATTGCGGCGGCAAAGGATTCAGATTTTCCAGAGCCGCGACCGCCTACCGCAATCTTAAGCGGCTTAGGTGTTATGAATAATGGGATTAGTTTTTCAGGTATTTGAACTTGAGGCACTTGGCACACCTACAAGGTTCCACTCAATAGGCTCGCCACCCTTACCTGTTAGCTCTTGATCAACCTTGTCGTGGTATCCATGCTTGCCGAGTAAAAGCTTAACAATTGTTGAATTGAAGTCGCCGGTAAGCCCTTTTGATAAGGCTGTTTTCTCTTGAGTGGCGTTGATTTGCTCTAGTATGTCCGAAAACTCTTTCTTATCTGAGTCTTTTGCCCACTCATAAAGAGTGCTTCGGCTTCTTTCTATCGCTATAGATAAACCAGCAACACTTGGTACTGCGTCACCGTAAGATTGATAATCTTGAAGATATTCTTTTGCCTTTCGTACAGTTTCATCACTGTAATAGGTTGGCCT
>JADJRD010000006.1 GCA_016712405.1 Cellvibrio sp.
TTGCTGATGTTTCAGGAAGCTCTGCACTCTATAAGCGTGTCGGCAATGAAGAAGCCAAAGCGATTATTGATGATGCGGTGCAATTTATGTCGACCATCACCATAGTGAACGAAGGCACAGTGGTAAAAACCATCGGCGATGAAATCATGGCTCGTTTTGATACCGCAGACCAAGCCTGTGAAGCCGCAATTGCCATTCAAATGCGTTGTGTGCGTGAGCCTAATTTAAAAAATCTGGGCATTCGAATCGGCATGGCCTTTGGCGATACGCTGTTAAGCCATAATGATGTGTTTGGTGATACGGTTAACGACGCTGCATTTGTTGCACACATTGCCCGCGGCAATCAAATTGTGATCACACAATCATTTATGGATCAACTCACCCGACAACTGCAACAAGACTGCCAAATGTTTGATCGTGTCAGCATTAAAGGCGAACAAGAAAAAACTGTGATTTATCGCGTTGAATGGGAACAAGCAGGAAAAAATAATCGCGCCACTATGGTAATGCCAATTCAAGATGTAACAGGCTTTGTCGAAAAATTTCAATTGGTGCTAACCGTTCAAGGCAAAAAAATTCAAATACTCCCCTCGCAAACCCCATTCAAAATCGGCCGCGACACCGAAAAATGCCAGTTGGTTATTCAAAGTGAATTAGCATCACGCGAACATTGTCATATCGAGTTTCGCCGTGGCAAATATGTATTAGTCGATCACTCAACCAATGGCACACATGTAAATGCTTATGATCAAACACCGATTTATTTACGCCGCGAAGAATTTCCCTTACAAGGTGACGGCAGTATTGGTATAGGCACCGCACCAAAAGACGATAACCCTTGGATTATTCGTTACAAAGTTTAATCGAAATATGACCCCTATCGCATACAAAACCCCAGCACTTTGGCGTCGCTTTGCGGCAATGGTCTATGATTTTTTATTAATAGTCGCCTTAAGCTTTTTATACATGGCAATAGTCAATGGCATTACTGTTGCCGTAACCGGCCACCAAACAGGAAGTCGTATTGCAGACCAATGGGGAATATTTAAATACGGAATTTTTATTGGATGGATTCTGACTATTATAGGATTCTTTTGTTTTTTCTGGAAAAAATCCGGCCAAACATTGGGCATGAAAACCTGGCACCTAAAATTATCAACGAACAAAATCAACACCCCGATTATCGACAAGCGTTTCTTCGCTGCTTGATTGCACCTATTTCGTTATTATTTTTCGGCCTAGGTTACTGGTGGATCTACTTCAATAGCGAACGCCAAACACTGCATGACCAATTAACCAAAACCAAAACCATTTTATTAAAGTAATTGATCAAGCAGAACGCCTTAAGAGTACTACTCCAATCGCCACACACAAAAAAATCGGAATTAACACCGCCACCAAAGGCGAAAAACCAAACACTAAACTGGATGGCCCCAGTAGTTTTTGCAACAATAAAAATATAACGCCAATCACCACGCCAGAAAATATTCTCTGACTCATGGTAACACTGCGTAATGGCCCAAAAATAAATGAAATACCAATTAACACCAAACTAATAATGGCTAAAGGCTGTAAACATTTTTGCCAAAACGCAATACTGTAACTGGATGCGGTTAATTTTTGATGCTCCAGATAATTCACGTAATAATGTAAATCGCGCATGGAAAGTTCATCGGGTTCAGATGCCAAAATATTAAACAATTGAGGCGTCATATCGGTTTGCCAATCACGATTTTCGATACGACTATGAATCAATCCTTTTTGATTGTCGACTTGTGTGATCAATATATTATGTTCCTGCCATTGATCATTAACGTAAGTTGCGTGCTCAGTATAACTCGCTGATATTAATTGATGCCGCTCATCAAACTGATAACGTGTAATTCCCTGCAGCACTCCATTGGGCTTCACTGCCTGCACATACATAAAATTGCCAGCTTCACGGCTCCACACATTTTCAGGTAATGGCTTAACCCAACTATGCCGAATAAAGTCTTTTCGCGCCTCTGCTGTTCTATCTGCATAAGGTGCAATAAATTCACCGATTAATAATGCCGTTAGAATGAATATCAAAACAGGACGCAATGCCATCCAAACAATTGTCGCAATAGATACACCAGCGGATCGAATGATGACTAGCTCACTGGTACCGGCCAATAATCCCAAACCTGCTAATACACCAATCAAACAAGCGTAAGGAATAAACCCATAAATATGGCCCGGCATCACTAACGTCATATAGATTACAGCTTCGGTAATAGTGTAGGTGTCGCTGACATTTTTGAACTGCCCAATTAACCCGAAAACAAAATCCAACGCGCTGATGACCAGCAATGTTGCTGCAATTGCCATAAAAATGGTACGTGAAACATAACGCGTGATTTTATGCATGTGCTGCCCCTCGAGTGAAATAGAATATCGAGGATATTTTCTGCCAATTAAAAATCGTGAGTGCAATTAACAAAAAGGTCAAATGTACAAGCCACAAACCCAAATCTGGATCTAACTGACCTTTCATAATTTTGCTATTAGCATTTAATAAAAAAGTTAAATAGAAAACATAAATTAAAATAGCGGGAAGCATTTTAAAATATCGACCTTGTCGCGGATTTGTTTTACTCAAAGGAACAGCCAGAAGTGTTGCAATAAATACCATTAGCGGCATTGCTATTCGCCACTGCAATGCTGCCTGATTTTCTAAACTGGGATTTGCCAATAATTCAATGGTTGTTCGAGCATCTGATTCAAACTCCAAATCCGCAATACTGGGAGCAGGAGGCAAATATCGACCCCATTCATTAAATCCGGTAATTGTAAAATCACTGGTGCCGGGTTGACCTTCATAACTAAAACCCTGATGCAAAATAAGATAACGCTGTCCAAACTCTTCTTTTAATTTTTGTTCACCGGTTTCAGCAATGACTACGGCAGACTTACCTTCGCCCCCTTGCTGAGCGACAAAGACTTTTTTTAACTCATTGGCATCGGAAATATCTTCGATATAGGTCATCACCCGACCTTGAGCAATTGCTTGAAATCGACCCTGCTGCAAACTTTCGATTTCACTCCGATTCCGCTGCTCGGCGAGTATTCTTTCAGTCATAGAAGCCCC
The DNA here is from genome assembly GCA_016712405.1 of Cellvibrio sp. GTDB lineage: Bacteria > Pseudomonadota > Gammaproteobacteria > Pseudomonadales > Cellvibrionaceae > Cellvibrio. The sequence continues at coordinate 3,113 of JADJRD010000006.1, forward strand.
CAAAGGACTCAACCAAAAACTGAATAGCGCCACCAGTATTGCAACCAATGTTGCAGGCATTAATGTCATTCGAAACAATTGTGATTGACTCATGCCGCAGGCTGAAAGAACCACCATCTCGCTTTCAATGTACATGCGACCATAGACAAGCAGAATCGACAAAAAAAAGCCCAATGGCAAAATCAATTCCAACAAGTGAGGCATACGAAACAGAATAATTGAAAACAAAGCATCGACCGCCAATCGACCCTGTGCGGCATCATCCAAAAAACGACTAAAGCTTTGAGATAAAAAAATAGTCAGTAAGATGGCACTAACTGCCAAACTGGTGATTAATAATTCACGCGAGAGGTAACGAAAAATAATCAAGGAGGCTGTCCTGTAGTCTTAATTCAAAGGCTATTAGCAAGGGTGCAAATACTAGTGCATTCAGACCACAGGAACAATAAAAGTTCTAAAAAGAATAAAGAAGATCCACTGAGTATTCTGCCTGTGGATATTCGGGGACATCATCATATTCATTGGCACTTAATCTTAGTGACCAAGCGTCCGATATAGCCCAATCCCAAAAAAATGAAAAATATTTTACGTCTTTACCGTCAGCTATATAGGCGTGCTCAAATTGGTAATCCAACCCCAAAGTCACACTTCCCCAAAAAAGATAAGCGATGCCTGCGCCAAAACTTGAATAATCTTCAATTTCATAAGGCGAATCTGTGGCTGACACACTGGTAAAAGAAGCATCCAGATGATTCGACCATTTTTCACCCTGATAACCAACACCTATACTTAGACTGGTATCACGCGAACCACTACCAATACCTGTTTCAACATCACCATTATCTGCTTTGTATTCCAAACCCAATGATGTCCACCAGTTTTCCGCTGAACCCCATTGCCATAAATAATTGGCAGACAAACTGATATCACCTACACCCGATTGGGATTCTTCCATTTCATCCAATCGATCATTAAATTGATTACATCGCGCAACTTGTTCTGGTGTAATTCGCCCACGGTTAATCAATCTCTGGATCACCAGAGGAGATGTATCCTTTAGTCGACCACACAAACTCACTACTCGCGGTACACTGCCATTAATAAAATAATCACCGTCAATTTTCATCCAAGGCAAGGTCGCAGAAAATGTCCAATTGCCCGTTTGAAAATAAGGCGACAAAGTAAGACTTTGCATATCGGCACTCACCAGTTCATATTCCTGATGTTGTGTGTTCACAGAAAAATCAGCTCCCCAATTTTTTTCATCTTGGGCAAAGGCATTAATAGAGCAGATTGTGATGAACAAACTGATTGAAATTTTGTTTAACATTATATTTCTCCGAAATTGTCACCCCTCCCTACCCCCCCTTAGCAAGGGGAGGGAACAGACCCTCACGAGAATCAATTTTACACTCTGCATCAAGCAGGGAGTAAAGTCCCTCCCCCTTGCCAAGGGGGAGGTTAGGAGGGGTGATTTATATTTTAATGACGACGTTTTCTCATACGCTCGCGCATTTTCTTTCGCTGCTCCGGGTTCATACTGCGAAATTTTTCGCGCATTTTTTTTCGCTCATCCGGCGTCAGTGATTGCCATTTTTCACGTAATGCCTCTCTTTCTTCATGAGGTAACTTTTTAAATTTTTCAATACGCTCACGAGCCAAATCCTTTTCCTCTGGAGACAATTGCTGATAGCGTTTATAGATTTCACGCAATTCAGCTTTGCGTTCAGGCGTTAGCGACTGCCAGCGACTAAATCGTTGTTTTAATGAAGCCCTTTCTTCAGGCGACATTGCCGCAAAACGATCAGCTTGTTGTTGCATGCGTTTACGTGATTCTGGCGGTAAATTTTCCCAATTATTTTTCATTTGCGATAACCATTGCTGTTGCGCCGGTGTCAGCTGTTCCCATTTCAATTCTTCAGCATTCGCTGTTGGCATCCAGAACAACACCAATAATAGAATTAACTTTTTCATAATGACTCCTCACCACTTTCGGCCAGTTTTGCTGCCTCTGAACTCTTCACTTCTGAATTAATCTTGATCGATTCTGGATTTAATTGACGCTCATTCATTAACGCAGCGGAATCCATTAGCTCTTCATCTTCCGCAAATTCAGCCATATATAACCAGAACTCTTCACTGGGCACATCTTCATTGGTGTTAGCCTGTTCCGATACTATTTGTTCCGACGTATTAGCTAACAGGCTGCCCGGTAAACTTAACAACGGCATCAACAATAAACTGGATAGACAAAACGAATACCTCTTTAACAACATTTAGTCATCTCCCAAAACTTCAGCAATTTCCATATCCATTAACCAGTCAGGATCAACTTCTGAGTAAAAAACAAAATCTGAACTAAAGTCCTTTGCCGTATTTTTTTGCAATATACCTGGCATTACCATCACCAAGATTACACTGGCGGCCAGCGCCAAACCTAATGTAATAGATGCGACTTTTTTGTTTTTCCACAATGGATGCGAGGATAAAACCACCACATAGGAATTCATATTCCGATTCACATCATTTGCCGTTTCCTGTTGGGCAGACAGCAAAGCATGACGACGAATTGTTGCCAATTTCATTTTTGTTTTCTGATCAATTTTTTCCAGATTTTTATTTAAAACCTGATTAATAGACTGATTAAATTTTTCGTTGCTCATGTTTTCCTCGCATTTTAAAAACTTTCCCCCTCTCCCTAACCCTCTCGACAACGGCTCCATGGTTGTTCTACCTCCTGCATCCATGCAGTCGTCCCACAAGGGGAGAGGGGACAGAATTCACTCCGAATCAAATTAAGAAGGGAGTCAGCTCCCTCGCCCCTTGTGGGAGAGGGCGGGGGGAGAGGGGTAAAATTCCTCTCCCAACAACTCCCGCAACCTCTGCACCGCACGAAAATAATGTGTCTTCACACTTCCCGCAGTACATTCCATGACTTGCGCGGTTTGTTCAACACTAAAACCTTCCCATGCCCGCAATAGAAACACTTGTCGCTGTCGCAGAGGTAAGAGATCAACTGCTTTTATCACGCGCTCAACATTTTGTGCACGCGCAATTAATTCTGCCGGATTCCATTCTTGATCTTCTGCCGCAACCTGAAGCATTTCATCCGTGGTATCTTCATCATCAGTAACACTTGCAGTTGATTGCCAGAAAAAACGTTTCTGTTTTTGCTGGGATCTATGCCAATCCATAATGCGATTTTGCAAAATCCGTTGAAATAATAAAGACATTCCTGATCTGTTTTGTTGCGATAATATTGCACCAGTTGCAACATGGCATCCTGCACTATATCCAAGGCATCCTGCGATTTTTTAGTGGTGAATAATGCAGTACGATAAGCGCGTTGTTCGACACTCGCAAGAAAAGCGTCAAGCTGGCTTAAGGGTTCGCACCGATTATTCAAATTCATTCTCACAAAAAATATTTATCGTAGGATGCCGTGCAGCGAAGCGATACGCATCATGTTTGATCCCGAAACTCGGCGATGCGTATCGCATCGCTGCACAGCATCCTACAGTTAAACAATCAATTCTTTTTCTCAGGTAAAGGACGCACAATTACCTTATCTTTTGTTTCACCTTCAGGATTAGTCACCGAAATATTTTTAGTCACAGTACCCGCCTCTTTATCAATCGTCGCATCAACAGATCGCGTGGTTGTTTTGCCTTGACTATTGGTGCGAGTTGCATCGCGAGTGTAACCATCTTCCGTTTTTTGCGTCACACTCTGGCCGGAATATTCACCACCATTATAGTGGGTGCCAGTTACGGTACGAGTACGGGTTTGGGTTTCTTTATCATTCACAACGCTGGTATGACGAGTCGCAGTTTCTCCTTTGGCATTGGTTTTGGTCATATCACGCTCAAACCCATTCTCCGTTCTGACACGATCCACTTGGCGGGTGACGGGCGGCTTGTGATGTTTTTTAATCCTCTTTTGCTTAGGGTTGGCATCAGCCAATACACTACTGGCGATTAAACTCAATGCTGCAATACCGACGATAATTAACTTTTTCATGATGCTTCTGACCTTTGTCTGGAAAAATTGAATTGGGTTTTCGCGCGCTTGATGGGTATAACGCAAGTGGGTTCAATGGGTTGACAACAACCTCAAAAAATATTCTGGGGATTTTAAATCGTCTGGTTTATCATGCACTTAGATGCATCAATTCAGATAATAATTCTCCATAGAGGCAAAAATGAATCGATTGACCCTCCTCCTCTTTCTTTCATTTCTTTTTTTATCCGCATCATTGGTTGCCCAAACCTACCCTGATCGCCCTGCCGAATTCATCAGCGATTTCGCCAATATCATGGATGACGAGGAAGAACAACGAATCACCCTCAGCTTAAGTGACTTAAAACAATCCCGCGATCTGGAGATGAAAATTGTCACCATAAACACAATGGCTGACTATGGATTTACAGGTGAAATTGAACCCTTTGCAACGGGCTTATTTAATTATTGGGGGATAGGTGATGCTAACCGCAATGATGGAATACTCATGCTAATTGCGATTGATGACAGAGCAATGCGCATTGAATTAGAGCGGGTTACCCGACACATCTCAATCAAACGGCGAAAACGATTATTGAAGAAATAATGATTCCACATTTTAAAAACGGCAATTACACCTATGGAATTGAAAAAGCTGTATTCGAGATTTCACATTTAATACGCCTGGATTCGACGGAGCCGGGTTTATTTTTATATCCTGAGGAGACCTATACTGAAACATCGAGCAGTATTACATGGACACTGGTCATGCAAGTCGCAGGCGGAATTCTGAGCAGTATTTTGGGATTGTTGGGTTTTAACAAATGGCGACGTCAACGCCCACGTCGCTGCCCTCAATGTAACGGGCTCATGGAATTACTATCGGATCTTCAAGAAGACCCACACCTGTCCAGCGGACAAAAAACAGAAGAGCAGATTAATTCTGTTCAGTACGATGTTTGGTACTGCCGTAATGATCAAACCGTAGAAGTATGTCATTACTCTCGCTGGTTTAGTGGCTATTGCAAATGCAAGTTTTGCAAGAATAAAACGCTCGACTCCACTTCCGAAACACTTGAGCATGCGACTGAATATTCAACCGGGACTTCACGCGTTACCTACAATTGCGAACACTGCAAAGAAACCTGGAGTGAATTACACACTATTCCAATGGTAACCCGATCCACATCCAGCTCGTCCGGATCATCAGGAGGAGGCCATTCCTCCGGTGGTGGCGCATCAGGACGTTGGTAATCCAAGTCTACAAAAACTCTACCTGGAGCATTTGTATCCAGAACCCCAAACAGAAAATTTGTGTTTAAATTGCGGCCGGTTAGGCTTAGGCCGCTCATAACAATTAAGAATCTTTGATATGCCCTCTTCTATTTTTCGTTTTGTTGGTGCAATTCCTTTTTAATTGCTGTTTTCCTCAATGCGTTTGTGGATCTCGGACACAAAATCATTATTCAAAATACCGTGTTCAAACTCTATAACGGCCCCGAGCAAATTTTACTGACGGCCATAGTCAACGCCATGATGTTGATTCCGTTTATTTTGTTGCTTAGCCCCGCCGGATTTATGTCAGACGTCATGCGCAAAACCAAAGTCATGCGCATGATGGCTTGGGCAGCGGTGATACTCACATCACTGATCACACTTTTTTATTATCTCGGATTATTCTGGTTTGCGTTTGCGATGACCTTATTACTCGCCGCACAAGCCGCTATTTATTCACCTGCAAAATTTGGTTACATCAAAGATTTATTTGGCAAAGAAAATTTAGCGCAAGGTAACGGTGCTGTAGGTGCAATATCCATGATTGCCATTTTGATGGGCATAGGTGTCTTCTCAATATTTTTTGAACATTCTTATCCCGCTACTGCATCAACTGAAGCAGATGTAATTCGCGCTATGGCACCACTCGGTTGGTTATTGGTGTTGGGCAGCGTGATTGAGTTGTTGATGATTTATCGCTTACCCCAATCAGTCGAAGCCGAACCCAAAACACAAGAATTTTCGACCAAAGCTTATTTCACCGGAAAATTATTTGCTGAAGATATGGCACCGGTTTTACGTCGCCGTGTGATTCGTTTATCCGTTGTTGGCTTGGCAATTTTCTGGGGCGTGGGTCAAGTGATGCTGGCTGCATTCCCGGCATTTATCAAAGAAGAATTGGCGATGGACAACGCCATGATTGTGCAAGGCATTTTAGCTTGCAGCGGAATTGGTATTGCTATTGGTTCTATTTTTGCGGGACGCTTCTCAAAAAATTATATTGAAACAGGTTTGTTACCCATTGGTGCATTGGGTTTTGCTTTAGGTTTAATTTGTTTACCTTTCTTACATTCAACCAGTGCATTTATCACCGCATTTCTATTTATCGGTTTCTGCGGCGGTATATTTACCGTACCACTTAATGCACTGATTCAATTTCACGCCAATGAAAATGAATTGGGCCGCACACTCGCAGCCAATAACTGGGTACAAAATGTCACCATGCTGACCTTTTTAGGTTTGACTGTGGGTTTTGCCTATGCGGGATTTTCCAGTAAAACCTTATTGCAAATTATTGCAGCCATTGCTTTCATCGGTTGCTGTTACTGTATTTACGAATTACCGCAAAGTATGGTGCGTTTTGTTTTCTCGTTTATGTTTTCACAACGTTATCGTGTGTTAGTACAAGGCATGAAAAATATTCCATCCAAAGGTGGCGTATTAATGCTGGGTAATCATGTGAGCTGGATTGACTGGGCGATTTTACAATTAGCCAGCCCTCGCCCTGTACGTTTTGTGATGTTACGTAGCATTTATGATCGCTGGTATTTACGTTGGTTTTTAGATTTATTCGGTTGCATTCCGATTGAATCAGGAGCACAAAGCCGTAGAGCATTGGATGCAGTAGCGGAAAGTTTAAATAAAGGCGATGTAGTTTGTTTGTTCCCTGAAGGTGCCATTAGTCGCACGGGTCATTTGGGTGAATTCCGTCGAGGCTATGAACGCGCCTGTGAAAATGCTAACGACGACGTGGTGATTGTACCTTTCTATTTACGTGGATTATGGGGCAGCCAATTTTCTCGTTCATCACGTCGATTAAAAACACAAAATCGTCCTTTAATCAAACGTGATTTAATTATCGCTTTTGGTCAACCACTTAACAAAAATACCAAAGCCGATTTATTAAAACGTCGTGTGTTAGATTTATCGATTCAATCCTGGCAGGAATATATCGATGGTTTACCCAGTATCGGTAAACAATGGATAGATACCGCCAAACGTGTCGGCAATCAATTAGCGATTATCGATACTCTGGGAACCGAACTGTCTGCACATCGCGCACTGGCGGGTGCCAGTGCTATGGCATCGCGTATTGCCAAATTACCTGAAGAAAATATTGGTGTGTTATTACCCACCAGCGCAGCGGGTGTTATTACCAATATGGCGGTAACGCTGAGCGGTAAAACCTTGATCAATTTAAATTACACCGCTAACGAAGCAGGTTTCTTGTCAGCAATAGAACAAGCGCAAATCAAAACCGTTTTCACATCCGCACGTTTTATCAAAAAGCTGGAAGGTAAAGGCATTAATATTGGCAACTTGTTGCAACAAGTGAATGTGATTGACCTTGAAGATTTTTCCAAACAAATTTCCACCGCCGAAAAAATATTTCGTTTGCTGACAATCAAATTGTTACCTGCATTTGCACTGAAAGCTTTATTCACTCATGGCAAACAAAGCCCGGATAATACCGCCGTGATTTTATTTTCCAGCGGCAGTGAAGGTATTCCCAAGGGTGTACAAATCAGTCATCGCAATATTGGCGCCAACATTAAACAAATTCGCGATGTGTTAAACATCGAAGAAAAAGATGTGGTCATGGCCAATCTGCCACTGTTCCATGCATTTGGTTTAACTGTGACTCAATTTATGCCGCTACTTGAAGGCGTGCCCATGATCACTCACGCCGATCCAACCGATGCGCTCGGCAGCGCCAAAGCAATAGCGACTCACAACGCAACCGTTTTATTTGGCACATCGACTTTCTTGCGTTTGTATTCACGCAATCACAAAGTGCATCCACTTATGCTGAAATCACTTCGCTTAGTCGTTGCCGGTGCAGAAAAATTACAGGAAGAAGTACGCACTGCATTTAATTTGAAATTTAATTTACCAATATATGAAGGCTACGGCGCAACAGAAACCACACCCGTTGCCAGCGTCAATCTACCCGACAAAATTGAAACCCAATATTGGTCAGTACAATTAGGCAACAAACAAGGTTCTGTTGGCCTGCCCTTACCCGGTTCAAGCTGCCGCATTGTTGACCCGGTGACTTTCGAAGAATTACCAACAGGCGAAGCCGGTATGATTTTAATCGGCGGAGCACAAGTCATGCTCGGTTATTTAAATAATCCTGAAAAAACTGCAAGTGCCATAAAAGAAATCAACGGCATGCGTTGGTACGTCACTGGTGATAAAGGCGTCATCGATGAAGATGGATTTTTATTTATCCAAGACCGCTATTCCCGCTTCGCAAAAATTGCCGGCGAAATGGTGAGTTTGACTTTAGTGGAATCCACATTAAAAAAATCTATCCCTGACGAAGCCATTCAAGTCATAGTCGTTGCAATTGAAGATCCCAAAAAAGGAGAGCGTTTAATCGCCATTACCAACGGTCAAGTCGATAAAGACAAAATCCGCGCAGAAGCCCAACAGAACGGTTTGAATACCCTCGCCATTCCCAGTGATTGGATGCAGGTAGAAACACTTCCTTTATTAGGCTCGGGGAAAACGGATTTTAGTGCGGCGAAGAAAATGGCGCTTGAGTGGAGTAAGGATGCGAGTGGCGAGGAATAATTAATGCGATGCTTATTTCTATTTCCTGGAGTGCCAATATTTTGTTTCAATTTACTAGTACTAGGCGGGGTAGATTTCCCCGCAGAGTTTGAAATCTTAGGCAGGCAAATAAATGATTTTGAATCCCTTACATTTAGCGGTAAAACTTTAGCAAACCTTATAGAAATTTATATTGCAGCTTTGATAGGTATTATTGCTTCAATAATGCTGTATTTCAAAAAGCCAAAAAAATTATCGATCAATAGCTGGAAATTTATTGGTATTTTTTACTTAGTCGTTATTTTCATTTATATATTAATGCCTGCATTACCTGAATAAAATCCTGAAGACTGACTTTTGTTGATTCAATTAGAGATCATAAAATTTTATCGCACTCCCACCAAACACAGCCTCAGCTTCTCCAGCCGTTAAATCGCGACACAATAATTGGGCGATGCGATGCCAATTGGCATAATCACTGGCGAGATTAACTACTGGCCAATCGCTTCCCCACATTAGGCGACTTGCACCAAATGTTGAAAAAAGGTGTTTAACGTAAGCAGATAATGTTGTTTCGTCGCTTCCAGCGGGAGCTTCGGTAAGAAGGCCGGATAATTTGCAATAAACTTGTGGGCGTTGCGCAAGTTGCGCCATGTTTTCAGCCCAGGGGGAGAATTCTGATTTAATAATATTCGGTTTTGCTCCATGATCGACGACGACTTTTAATTCAGGGTAGCGATCGACAATGGTGATCAAATTGGAAATATGAATCGGCTTGATTAATGCATCAAAAGTTAAATCATGTGCAATTAAATATTGAAAAATCACATCCAATTCCGGTTTTAAAATCCAATCCTTATCTTCAATATCTTGAATAACCGGTCTGATTCCGAGCAATTTATTTTCTATCGATATTTCCTTTAATTGTTCAATGCCACAGGGTTCGGCCATATCCACCCAGCCCACAACACCTGCAATAAAATCAAATTGATTTGCCAAACCTAGAATAAATTTTGTTTCTTCAAATGTTGGTGCAGCCTGTACCAAAACGGTTTTGCTGATATTTTCTTGCTTGATCAGTGGAATTATATCAGCAGGTAAATAATCGCGATAAAGCACCGACATGGAAGGAGAAATCCATGAGTAGTCGCCTCTGGCTAATTGCCAAAAATGTTGGTGCGCATCAACTTTAATCATAAAGGTCTCAATTTATTATATTCTGACTATCGCTTTTATCATGGAATCACGACTTTCGATCCAATGTGGGAAAAGCTCCGGAAGCTGATCCAGTGTTGCACTATGAGTATTTAATTGATCGGTTGGAATCAGATCTTGTCGGATTGATTCGATGACATGCTCAAAATCAACGCGTGTGGCATTGCGACTACCAATGATGCGCATTTCTCGAGAGTGGAATAATGGATCAGAAAAAGTGATATCGTCTTTTACTACACTGATAAACACGCAGGTTCCACCATGAGCAACATAATGCAAACTTTTTTGCATCGCATTTTTGTTGCCCGTTGCATCCAATACCACATCGAAAAACTCGCCATCGGTTATTTGTTTTAATTGTTCAGCGGCCAATTCGTTAAGCGCAACCCCAACAGAATTTTTAACAAGCGATGCAGCACGATTCACACGTTCTTCACTCACATCCAACAATGTGACCGATGCACCGGCAATTGAAGCAAAAAAAGCGGCACCCAAACCAATCGGGCCCGCACCTACCACCAATACCCGATCATTTTTACGCACTTCTCCGCGACGAACACCATGAGCGCCGACAGATAAAAACTCCACCATTGCGCATTGATCCAGTGTTAAACCTTTTGCAGAATAAATTGCAGAAACCGGAGCAATTAAATACTCACACATACCACCATCAGCATGAACGCCCAAAACACTAATATTAACGCAACAATTGGGCTTTTCTTTTCGACAAGCGATGCAAGTACCACAAGGCAAATAGGGATTTAATATGACGGGATCTCCCGGCTTGAATTCCGACCCCTCGTCAATTTCAAACACCTCGCCGGACACTTCATGCCCCATGACTCGCGGATATTGTAAAAACGGATGTAACCCTTCGTAGATGTGAAAATCAGTTCCACACAAACCCACACGTTTTATTTTTATTTTTACTTCATTTTTTTTCCGCACTGGCTCAGCACGATTTTCCAATTGAAGTTTACCAGGCTCGGTACAGACTAAAGATTGCATAGATTTCTCGATGGCAGCATTATGAAGGTCATTATTGATAACTCAGAATAATACTGCCCACCGACCAGTGTCTAGCGGAAATCTCAAGAAAAAATAACTGACAGGTTAAAAATAGTTAAGCCTGCCTGAAAAATTTCAATCTTTTTTACTCCGGCAACACCTCAAATTCGGCATGAAAAATCATTGGATACTGCAGCATCTACACCAACCCAAGCGTCATTGGATGAAAGCACAGTCGCATTGGGTAATAACCATGCAGCATGAGCAAGGGAGAGGGTATTTTTAATTCATTCTTAATCTAACCTCACCCAATTCCTTACTACCCTTCACACTCAATTCTGTTTTTCCTTTTACTGGCCAACTAAAAGGAATTTTTATCAATTCACGACCACCGACTTCACGCGTTGCTTCTACCATTAACACATAATCACCTTTCGTTAGTTTTTCCAAGGGTGCTTGCCCTTGTGTAAAATGCAATTTATGTAGACCTGGTTTTTTAGTAGCACCACTCACTCCGTCAATTGGCATATCGCTACTGCGACCAATAACGCGCCACCATTGACGCAAATCTTTCAACCACTCCTCACCATCTTCACTTTTTTCACCACCCGATTCCAACTGATACCAAACGGATAGGTTTTTCACCTTTTTGTCCGGTGTTTGTAACCAAACAGCTACATAAGGGTTGTGGTATTCAGCAACGTCAAAATTTGGCAATTGGATTTGAATATCAATGTCAGCAGCAAAGGTTATAACCGGAAATAAAGAAAAAATAATGAAATATTTTTTTAGCATAGCGATCTCTTTTAAAATTGTGGAAAAAAAACCCTCCCTCTCCCCTTTCATAAGGAAAGGGTTAGGGTTAGGGTTATGGTTAAGGGAGAGTGCAATCAATGCATCGAAATAATTAATATAATCCAGGGCGCTATAACACCTATCAATAACACGGGATAAGTTGCACGACGATTGCCGGAATATCGCCACAACAACCAAAATCCAGACAAACAAAAAATCAAGCAGCAGATAGACACAAAATCCATAAACCAACGCCAAGCTTCACTGGTATTGCGACCTTTGTGTAAGTCGTTCAAGTATGCGATCCAACCACGTGAGGTTTCTTCATAAATCCATTCACCGGTTTCACGATCAATGCTCAACCAAGCATCACCACCGGGCTTCGGTAAAGCCAAATAAATTTCATCGCTATTCCATTCAGCCGTTTTTTTTGGAATATTCAAATCGGCTTGTTTATCAAACCAATTAATGACAGATACCGATAAAGGCTGTTGTTTTTCATCATCGCCCGATATTTGTGATAACAGACTTTCTGGCAGCGTCTTTTCGATCGTCAACACCTTGGGATCCGCTTTGATGCTATCCGCATGATTCAAAGTAATACCGGTCACAGCAAATAAAAAAACAGCAACCAAACAAATAGCAGAGCTCATCCAGTGCAAACTTCGGATAAAGGGCACCCAGCTAGTCTTCTTAGTTTTTTTGATGTGCTTCATATTTTCAATCAAGTACTTGCCCAGCTTCGCAACAGATTATGATAAATACCCGTGAGACGAATTAATTCCGGATCTGTTGCAGAAAGTTTGCGACTAAGCTCTTGAATAGTTTCATCCAATTCAAATAAAAGACTACGTTTTTTTTCGTCGCGCACATAACTTTCAATCCAAAAAAATGACGCAAAACGTGCCCCTTCACTGACGGGTTTTACCTGATGCACATAACCGGACGAATAAAGCACCATATCCCCGGCGGGTAATTTAATACCTTGGCCGCCTTCTATACCTTCAACATACAATTCGCCTCCCTCATATTCATCAGGCTCTGATAAAAATAAAGTAGCCGACAAATCACCTCGCACACTGGTTGATGTACCCGGCACTGGCATTACCGCGCTATCAATATGCGCACCATAGCTGCCGCCTTGGGTATAGCAATTGAATTTGGGGGGATAGATTTTTACAGGCAATGCGGAGGATACAAATAATGGATGGTTGCCCAGTTTTCGCAAAATATGATTACGCAATCCCGTCGCCAATTCAGAACTATCATCTAATTGCAAATTATTTTTAACTTGGGTCGCTAAACTGCCTGCTGTATTTGCGCCAGATTCCCAATTTGCATTTTTTAGATGATCACGAAACTGTTTCACTTCATCTTTGCTTAATAATTTTTCAATAATACATAACATGATGACTTAACTCATTCTGGTAAATACAAGACATTAAATTCAAATCGATTCATTTTTAAACCGATACTTTCTCAAATTGATACTTTCTCAACTCGACAGTTACGAATAGCCTGTAAATTTGCACAACCCGCTTGTGCCATGCAAAGCTCCAATTCTTCGCGCAGTAATTTCAACATGTGCGCAACACCTAATGCACCCGCAACACTCAACGCGTAAACCTGCAAGCGACCAATTAATACCGCATCAGCACCCAAGGCTATAGCTTTAAAAATATCCAAACCCGAACGAATACCACCGTCAAATAACACGGGATATTCATCGCCGAGAATTGCGCGAATAGCAGCAAGACAATTCAAACTGGCCATAGCGCCGTCAAAACTTCGACCACCATGATTTGATACCACCACAGCAGCAGCACCCAGTTTTTTTATCCTTAAAGCATCATCAGGATGCAACACTCCTTTCACAATCACAGGTAAATGTGTTTGATTGATCAACCATTGCAAATCCGCCCAAGTTGGTGCGTCTTGCATAATCCCTTTAAAAATTCGACTCTCACCTGCAGCCAATACTCTGGGCGAATTGATTTCATAGTCCTGCAAATTAACCGCAACACAATCAGCCGGCATTTGAAATTGCGAACGTAATGCACCCAAGCTGGGTGTACGAATGGTCGCGTCGAGTGTCACCACCAAAGCACGATAATTTGCTGCTTCAGCTCGGCGGATTAAATCAAGTGTGGCTTCAATATTGGGTTGAAAATATAACTGAAACCATTTTTCTTCCGTACCAATTGCCGCGATTTCCTCCAAACTTTGGCTAGCGAGTGTGCTGAGTATCATGCAGCTTTGCATAACACTGGCCGCACGCGCCGTTTCAATTTCACCAGCAGGATGCGCAAGTTTTTGATAAGCCACAGGCGCCAAAAAAATGGGGTGCGCAAATTCACGACCCAATAACCCCAGCCTTGTATGAGCATCACCAAGATCAGGCAATAAACGCGGGCAAATAAACCATTGATCAAACGCCCTGCGATTAGCAGCCAAGGTTTTATCCTGTCCACTGCCACCCGCAATATATTCCAAACCAGGAGCAGGAATAAATCGTGCCGCAAGAGATTCATAATCCGCCGCACAGTGAATATCCGCAGGAATAAAATCCAAGGGCGATAATAAAGATAAATTCTCTTTCATAAAAAAAAGCCGAGCTAAGCTCGGCTATCTCATCATTAAGGATTAGAAATTGTAGTTTAGAGTAAGACGCGCTGTTCGTGCGTCCCCTTTATACACAAATGACCCCGATCTGTAAGCAGCAAGGTAATAATCCTTGTCTGTTACATTGCCAAGATTCAAGCGAATATCCAAATCTTTATTAACGTCATAAACGGCAAATAAATCCAATACCGCATAAGCCGGAATAGGCTGACTGTAATAATACTCGCCATTAGCATCCAACGCTGATGCGGCGGCAGAATCGGGTTGACCTGCGTAACGTTCACTTTCATATTTCCAAGCACCACCCAAAGCAAAACTATCAAACATCTGGTATTTCAACTGCAAATTAACTGACATATCAGCAAAGTTGCTAATTGTTTTACTGATATTAGCGGGTGTTGCTGACTCGAGAACTTCGGCTTCCATGAATGCCAAACCTGCTTGAGTCGTTAATTTGGGAGTGATCTGGCCGCTTGCACCAAACTCAATTCCACGAACACGAATTTCACCAGTATTAAAGGTGCCAACAGAACTGTAATTCGCACCTTCCATAATGTCTGATTTAGTCACTTCGAAAATCGCACCAGTGAGCAACAAGGTTTCATCAAACAAATTCCATTTAGTTCCCAATTCATAATTATCGGAACGTTCAGGTTTTGCACCCGCAACACTGCCATTAAAAATCACCGTGCCACCGTAACCACTGCTGGTGCCCACATCTGATTCGCCGCCATTAATATCCGCCGCAGTTGACCAAGTAAAATACACATTACCAATATCATTGATGTCATAAACAACGCCCAAGTGACTATTGCTAATCGTGTCGGAATACTCATAGCGAGCTTGAACTAAGGTTGCATTTTGCGTAGCCAAATCAAAATCAAATTTATCGGCACGAACACCAGCGAAAACCGTCCAGCGATCCGTGAGGTCAACTGTATCCATAATTGACAGGGATTGAGTTTTAACAGCCCAATCAATATCCCAATAATTTTTCGAAATAACACGATTCATCACAGTATGAATATTGGCAACTTCTTGACCGGCTTTATCTATCACACACCAAGCATTCGGTGTCGTTGCAGTTGCACCGGTATAACAATTTTGGCCCGAATTGGTCACCAGATAGGTACCATTTAATACTGAGTGATCCGTGTATTCCGCACTGACAATAAATTCGTTATTCAAGCCAGCAATTTCTTGATTAACAAACAAATTGGTTTGGTTAGCCAAGTAATCCACTTCTTGCCAACCCTGATGCGTGCTCAAACTAACTGTTTGATAAACACCATTGGGATCAATTGCATTGGTTGTTGTCGCACGCGCTCCGGTCGCCACATAACCATTATTGGATGTTCCTTTTCGCGTAATGTTGGTGATGCGCAAATCTGAATTGAAACGGTATTTCATACGTGCGGTGAATGTATCAACATCTGATTCTAAAAAGTCCTGACGCTGCAGATAGACAGGAGCATTTTTCTCCGGCTTACGATTAGGCACTATCCCAACCAGATAACTCCCTAAATCCGGATTGTCTTTCGCGTCTAATCCGTAGTAATCCAGTGTCATTTCAAAAGATTCAGTGGGCGCATAAAAACCGGAAAGTGCAACGCCGGTACGTTCACGATCAGCAGGTTCGCGTGCAGGAACATCTTCTTTTGCAGATAACAAATTCGCTCGAATAGCAAGGCTGTCCGTTAATGCCTGATTGGCATCCAGAGTGACACGATAATAATTGTCCGTACCCAAACCAGTGGATAAACGAGTGTAATCAAAATCAGTTGTAGCCTGCTTGGTGATTGCATTGACCGCACCACCCGAACTTCCACGACCCGCGAAACTGGAATTCGGCCCCTTGGTAATTTCAACTTGCTCAACAACAAAACTTTCACGAATTGTCATTCCAGGATCACGCAAACCATCAACAAAAATATCGCTGCGCACTTCTTGCCCGCGAATAATATAACGATCACCAAATGCGTTGCCGTTTTCACCTGTACCCAATGTAATTCCAGGCTGAGAATCGAGAATAGCCCGCAATTCGGTGTAACCAGAGTCTTCAATTTCTGCTTTGGTTAACACGGTTATATGTTTAGGTGTTTCTGCAATCGGGCGTGGGTGGCGCTCATCACCTGAAAGCTGTGCTTTGTAGGGAACACCGGGTTGTGCGTTGGGGTTGGCATCCAATGCCGTCGATTGTACTTTTACTGTTTTCAATACTTTGACATTTTCTGCTTGCTTATTGTCATCTTCTGTTTGTTCAGCCGCCGCTGCCCCCATTGGCAGCAACATGGCAGCAGCAATACCCAAGGCCAATTTATTTTTGATTTGATTCACTCTAGATCCCCTCTGTTAAAAATGTGTGTTTAATTTTTTTTTTAAAACGAACTTAATCCTTGAATTTTTTCTTCATGATGTCTCCGGTCACCGGATCAAAATACACTTCTATCTCCTCGAATTTTTTTCCATCTTTTCTTAAGGCCCAACCATAAATTTCATAGCAACTTCCGGATTGCTGAAATTTTTTAATGGCAAACCCATGCTCGTTCACAATTTTCTTTTGCATATCCAAAACGTGTAGCCACTCCTTTTTGGGCTTATCGGTACAACTAATATCGCTATGAGCCTGCACCTGAATACCGCTCATCAAAGCCATTAACGCAACAAAGCCTTTAATTCTTTTCATAAACCAACCTCTAAAAACAATTCGTAGTAATTGCTAACTTAAGATCCCATTTGCTTAAACGATGCAGATGATATTCATTCTCGAATGGATCCATTATATGGAATTGAATTGTATTTTCAAGCGGGAATCGTTATCATTTGAAAAAAATTTACTCTATGAACTCATGAAACTGAAACACTCATCTTGGTATTGGTTAATCCTGGTGACTTTTATTCACCTGGCCGCTATCGCCTATGCAATCAAAGCTCCCCTTACCCCCACTAAAGCGCTGGAACCCAGTGTTCAAGGTTTTTTGATAAGCACACCCAAGCCTGAAGCCTTACCACTACCACCCCAGCCCGAACCGAAAAAGCCTAAAAAGCGAAAACCAAAACCGCTGGAACAACCTAAATACATACCTAAAGCCCCCCCATCTGAACACGCAATCAAAGCGGACGAGCCAGTCGCCGCACCAGTGGAAGTTCCTGAAGAGCTAGTAGAAGAAGAGCCGGATGATGAACCTGCACCCGTCATACCCCCCAGTGCCGATGCATTAGGGATACAAAACCCTGCACCACCCTACCCCGGCTTATCTCGCCGATTAAGAGAGGAAGGAACCGTGACACTAAAACTTCTGGTGAACGCGGATGGCAAGGTAGGTGCCATTGAGGTCGTCAACAGCAGCGGTTACAAACGATTGGACGATGCAGCTCTTAATGCAATCAGCCGTTGGCATTTTTCACCGGCAACCCAAGCTGGCGTGGCTATAGATTTTTGGTATGAAATTGATTTTGAATTTAGTTTGCGTAAGAAATAATTCTGCGCAATTAAACAATAGATGATTTAACAATGATGAGGTTTTGTTATGGAATCACCCTACGGTATTGCATCAGTTTGGACCCAAGGCGACTTGGTTATTAAAGGAATTGCTATTACGTTATTGATTATGTCCATCATCAGTTGGTGGGTCATTATTATCCGAGCGCTGGGTCTATTGAAATTACGTCGTCCGGAAAAAGGTTTGCACGATTTTTGGCACGCGCAAAATTTTGCCGATGGCTTGCGTACTTTAGGCGAAGACCGTTTCAATCCATTTCGTCATTTAGCAGAAGAAGGCCAAGCCGCTGTAGATCACCACACCAATCACAAAGATGATTTGCACGGACACTTGCCACTGGGCGAATGGTTAACCGCTTGTTTGCGCGGTGCAATTGACGAAAGCGCAGAAAGATTACAACGCGGCTTGGCAATTCTCGCATCCGTCGGTTCCACTGCGCCTTTTGTTGGATTATTCGGGACTGTGTGGGGAATTTATCACGCGTTAGTGAGCATCGGTACTGGTGGGCAATACAGTTTGGATAAAGTTGCAGGCCCCGTCGGCGAAGCCTTAATCATGACAGCTTTTGGTTTGGCAGTCGCAATTCCTGCGGTGCTGGGTTACAACGCACTCACACGCGCCAACAAAGGTGTGCTAAATAAATTAAATCGTTTTGCCCATCAATTACACGCATACTTTATTACTGGCAGCCCAATTCAAACACAAAAATTTAGCGTGACAAAATTGTCACCCCGCAAAGAGGTCTAATCATGGCATTTGGCGGCGGACTCGATGACGAAAACGAAGTCATGAATGAAATCAACATGACACCCTTGGTGGATGTGATGTTGGTTTTATTAATTATTTTTATTATCACAGTGCCAGTATTAACTCACTCAGTCAAAGTGGATTTGCCCCGCGCGGACAATACACCCAATGAAGTAAAACCCGAAACTATCAATCTGGCAATTGATGCTCAGGGAAAAATTTTCTGGAACGAAACCCAAATCAATTTCGAAGAATTGAATACACGTTTAATCACCGAAGCTAACAAAAAGCCACAACCGGAAATTCATATTCGCGGCGATAAATCAGTTGACTACGAACATGTAATTAAAACGATGGCGGCCGTACAACGCGCAGGAATTTTGAAATTGGGATTTGTGACTGAGCCAGAGTGAAACAAGCCTGAATCAGCGAGAGTTAATAGTGAGAGTTAAGAGCAATACACCAGCCCCTATCGCGTTAAAAACAATACGAATAATGCAACTAACCAACCACTGAAGGCTAAGATTTTCCAAAACATTTCCGGGTGCGCCTCCATTAATGGTTGCGCGCGCCGCGAGACCCATCGCGGATTGGGATGTTTGAAATCCTGCAACCATTCTGACAAGGCCTTATAACGTGCATTGGGTGAAATGCTTAAGGCTTTTTCTAGCGCTTTATCTAACCAATAAGGCACCAATGGATTATGTTGCATAGCAGAAATATATTTTAATTTTTGTAATTTATGTAAATCCGTTGCATTGGCATAATGACCACCATAAGGTAGTTTTCCAGTTAGCATTTCATATAACAATACCGCTAACGAAAACTGATCCGATGCTTGACTGACAGCACCCTGATATCGATATTCGGGTGCAGAATAATCCGCAGTACCTAAAATAATATCGCGCGTAAAAGATACTGATAATTCTGCAATTCCGGCGACCCAGCAAGAACCAAAGTCAACAATCACCGGCCCTTGCTACTCATAACAATATTGTCAGGTTTTAAATCCTGATGCAGAGTGTCTTTACGATGAAACGCGCTGATCCCGCGAATTAATTGCTCCATTATCTCAACCGCATCCACAATTGCTAATTGTCCACGTTCTTTTAACAACTGTGTAAGCGTTTTGCCAGTGATGTACTCCGTTAAATAATAAAGACAAGTTCGTGATTCAGGTGACTCCAGTATTTTTGCAACGCCCGTTCCCTGAACACGCGCACCAATCCAGGACTCCATAACAAATCGTTCTATATAGGCCTGATCATCCTGAAAATTAACAGAAGGTGTCTTCATTACCATCAGCGTCTTTTTTTCATTTTCCACCAAATAAACCTGGCTACGTGTCGATTCATGAAGAATTTTCTTTACACTCAAACCATCAATCAATTGACCAGGAGATAAAAAAGGCGGAAAGGGTAATTGCGATAAAATGTGGATCGCATCGTTTTGGCTTGCGCTGCCAACAGCCTCAATCACTGCAACCTGAATACTAATGTTGTCGTCACTCTGATGCGCCAAGGCTGCATCAATTGCGCAATTTACCAATCCTTCAGGATTATTTTTATGCTGGCAAATTAAATCCTTGAACTCCTGATGCGGAATAAATTCATGAATGCCATCGCAACTTAAAATAAAAACATCACCCACTTCTACATCAATAGTATGCAAATCCACATCAACATAAGGGTCAGCACCCAATGCACGGCTTAAATATTGAGTCTTGCGATCAATGCGCTGCGTGTGATCGCGAGTCAAACACTCCAAGTCTTGTTTGCGTAAACGATAAACACGCGTATCGCCCACATGAAAAATAAACGCTGTAGAGCCTTTTACAATGAGCGCTGAAAAAGTGGTGAGATAACCTCCACCATAAATGGAGTTCTGGCTACGCCCAAACAAACTGGCATTAAGTGATTGAATAACACGCACAGCGGATTGCTGGGTACGCCATGTGTCGGGCGTGGAGTAATAGTCGGATAAAAAACCCGTAATCGCTGTTTGGCTGGCTTCGCGTGCAGCCAAACTACTGCTCACACCATCCGCAATCGCAATCGCGATACCTTTATTGGTGAGTGCATATCCCGTTGGAATACGAGCACCAATGGTATCCTGATTTTCAGGTTTTGCGCCCGCCTCACTCCGTTGCGCAAAGTTTATTTTCAAGTGAGATTGTAAATGATCCATTTTGCACCGAAGTTGATAGTTATTAAAATTTGATGCGTAATTATTGTGCATTTATGAATAAAAAATATAGCAAAAAAAGCCTGGTGGAAAATTGAGCTAAGAATAATATTCAATAGAGGCAGCCATTCCAAAGTAGGATCATTCATTGCCAAAGTAAGATCATTGATTACCAAAGCTGGCTCATTTATTGCGTACTATGAGAAATCATTCTCTTTTGGAGCCTTGCAGCGTGAAAAATTCTAGTGCCAATTTACAGTTTTTCTCTTTTGTCGGAAAAACAAAAATCCTTCACCTGACCTGGATTGCCTTTTTTATCACCTTTCTCGTCTGGTTTAACCATGCCCCAATATTGTTAGCCATCCAAACAACGCTGGGCCTGAGTGACGATCAAATTAAAACCTTATTGATACTCAATGTGGCTCTCACCATCCCGGCTCGTATTGTCATCGGCATGCTGGTTGACGTATTAGGGCCACGTAAAATCTATTCATTATTACTCGTCATCACAGGACTACTTTGTTTTTTCTTTTCATTTGCCACCAGTTTTGAAGCACTTGCCTTAGCGCGTTTTTTATTGGGCTTTGCCGGTGCCGGATTTGTTATTGGTATTCGCATGATCAGTGAATGGTTTCCTGCTCGACAACTGGGCTTGGCAGAAGGTATTTATAAAGGACTCGGCAACATAGGTTCAGCGGCAGCAGCTATATCCATTCCTACACTGGCATTGGTTTTTGGTGGCGATGAAGGCTGGCGTTATGCAACCGCATTAACTGGCGTCATTGCCATACTTTACGCAGCCGTTTACTTTTTTTCAGTAACCGATACCCCCGCTGGTTCAACCTATTTTAAACCCAATAAATCTGGTGGCCTGCCCGTCACATCGAAAGCCGATTTTATTCAATATTTACTGATCAACATTCCAATGTACGCAGCATTATCGCTACTCACATGGAAAGTCACATCGCTCGGGTTACTGAGTTCAGAAGCCATGTATATAATTAATGCTCTTTTGGCTGGATTATTTTTGTATCAATGTCGAAAAATCTATCATGTCAATGCTGATATATTTATCAAACCTGTTGAAAAAACACATCAATATAAATTCAAACAAGTCACCATTTTAAGTTTGGCTTACGCGGTGACCTTTGGCTCAGAACTCGCTGTGGTTTCTATGCTGCCAATGTTTTTTAAATCGACATTTGCTATTCCGGTTGCTTTAGCCGGCATTTTTGGCGCTTGTTTTGCCGCGACGGATATTTTGTCTTGCCCTTCAGGTGGATGGATTAGCGATAAATTCGGCCGAAAAAAATCCTTAATTGTTTTATTGCTCGGCGCCTCTGTTGGTTTTTTTGTGTTATCGCAAATTAACGCAGATTGGCCCATTGCATTAGCAGTCGCGGCGATGATGTTGAGTTCATTTTTTCTCGGTTCTGCTGGAGGCTGTGTGTTTGCCGTAGTCCCTTTAATTCGTCGCAGCTTAACTGGACAAATCGCCGGTATCGTTGGCGCTTATGGCAATGTTGGTGCAGTAATATTGTTAACCGTATTTTCGTTTGTCTCTACACCTATATTTTTTATCACCATTTCCGCGAGTATTTTTGTTGTTGCCATCGCCGCATTTTTATTAGAAGAACCTAAAGACAAAATGTTTGAAGTGTTGCCCGATGGATCAGTACAAATGATTGATGTGCATTAATGTCTATAACCGATTCATCAATGAATACCTGGCATTTGGATAGTCACCTGGCGCTTTCGGTCGGGCAATATTCCGATGCCGGAATCAAAACCAACAATGAAGATTCCATTTTTGATCGCGTTGAATCGATGGCTGTATTCGCGAGGCCGTGAATTTCAAGATGCCAAGAAAGGCTATGATGAAGACCTTTCTGCTTTTATAAACGAGCTCACACACCCCAATCCTAAATACAAAAAAGTATCAAGCCGTTTTGGCCGAACACCCTTCTTTCAACAATGGCAGCTAATTGCAGGAGCATTATTTCTTGCGCTAGCAGCAGAAACTATTTTTATTTGGGCACTTTACTCATCACCCAACTCAGATGATTCCTGCATTTCCACATTCGTAATTACCTTTTGTACCAATTTCACACGACCAATTTTCACTAATGCATCACGCAACACAAATTCAATTTGAGCATTTAAACTACGTAAATCATCATCAGCCCATATAGCCAGCTCACTTGCATTCTATTTTGGTGTGTGGGATTTACATTTAGCGGTACCCACATTAAATTGATATCTAAATGATATCCCTCGGTTCGCCAAGGGGGGGGCATTATGAATCATGAAGTTCAAGCAGACTGTGGGTCTGGGTATTTGTTATTGGTGTTGTTGATATTGCAATTGGCCAGCCTGCGTAATTTGGCAACCACTTATCCTTATGAACAACGACTTAAGACCAAAGCCAACCATAATTTTGATTTTTTTACCTGTCCGATAAAGGTTTCACTCATGGAGCCAAACTGACAGAATGGCACCTTTGTTTTATACATGGGCGCACATCCTCTTAAGTATTGTAATTTGCGTATTTTTTTCACTTCATACATACACCGACAGAAGACATAAGCATGTCAACCATCTTCACTGAATGGAAAATTCTCACCCGGATGGGCGCCCCCATTTTGCTTGCGCAATTAGCACAAATGGCAAATGGCGTTATCGATACGATTATGGCAGGACATGCTAGCGCCAAAGATTTAGCAGGTGTTGGCATAGGCTCTAGCATTTGGATTCCGGTACTTTTCTTTTTTGCAGGCATCTTAAGTGCGCTTCAACCCAATATTTCTGAATTCAAAGGCGCCAATAAACTCACTCTGATTATGCCTTGTTTATGGCAAGGAATTTATATTGCTATTGTCAGTAGTTTGTTGATGATAATTATTCTGGTGAATATAGATCCCATTTTGGTTTTATTGAAATTAGATACTGAAACCTTTGCGATTGCTCAGGGTTATTTAGTTGCGTTTTCGTGGGGTGTACCGGCAATGCTGTTATTGCTCGCACTGCGAGGCTTAACGGATGGAATGGGATTTACCTCCATTTTTATGAGTTTTTCAATTCTGACCAGTCTTTTTAATTTGCCGCTCAATTATGCGTTTATTTATGGATTTGATTCTGGACTTTTCGAGATCCCCGCACTGGGCGGCATTGGTTGCGGTTGGGCAACCAGCCTGGCTAATTGGCTCGCGTTTTTATTATGTTTAATTTATTTACATTGGAATAGTGTCTTTCGGCAGTTCCACCTGTTTCATCAACGGACAAAACCTCATTGGCAAGAAATCAAAAAATTATTGCACTTAGGCTTACCAATCGGCACTGCAATTTTCGTAGAAGTCAGCATGTTTTGCATGATCGCTTTATTTTTAGCACCATTAGGTGCAACTACAGTGGCTGCGCATCAAATCGTATTAAATGCGACCTCAGTTTTATTTATGCTCGCATTAAGTTTAGGTATGGCACTCACCTTACGCATCAGTTATTTGATTGGCTCCGAACAACCACATATTGCGAGACAACTAGCGCGTAGCTCAATATTGCTCGCAATACTGATAGCCTGCTTTAATGTTCCCATATTGTTTTTCGGGCGCGATGTAATCGCAGCCACTTACACCAATGATGAAGTCGTAAAAGACATCGCTCGCCACTTAATTTTATTCGCCGCTATTTTTCAAATCGCCGATGTTGTTCAGGTCACTATGGTGCACGTTCTGCGTGGATTTAAAGACACAAAAATTCCCATGCTGATTATGATTTTAGCCTTTTGGGGAATTTGTTTGCCCTTGGGCTATTCACTCACCTTTACCGATTGGATTATTCCAGCTACCGGCGCATCCGGTTTTTGGATTGCATTGATTGTAGGGTTAAGTTGTGCGGCTTGTTTGTTGACTTGGCGCGTGATGAAGAGAGCTTAATTCGGAAAATATCATGACCAATTCCATACCACTTTCGATCCTTATCGTTGATGACGACATTACCTTTGCACAAATGCTCAAGCGTGCACTGGATCGTCGTGGATTTATTTCGGAAACGGCCATGGATATTGCATCAGCCGAAAACCTTATGCAGAAAAATAATTTTACTAACGCTATTTTGGATTTAAAAATTGCGCAAGAATCAGGGTTAGTATTAATTTCACGATTACGCGAAATTAATCAAGATGTAAAAATTATTATGCTGACAGGCTACTCCAGTATTTCAACCGCCGTAGACGCCATCAAACTTGGCGCCATCAATTATTTTTGCAAACCGATTGAAGTCGATGATTTATTAAAAGCCTTCGACTCAACACCAGCCATCGAAACCACTCTCATTCCAAAAAGTCCGCCCAGTCTCGACCGTATGGAGTGGGAATATATCCAAAAAACCCTGCAGGACTGTAACGGCAATATTTCTGCCGCTGCACGTGCATTAGGTGTACATAGAAGAACGTTGCAGAGGAAGTTGCAGAAGCGGCCCGTTAGGCAGTAAAAACAAACAAGACCCCACCCTAGCCCTCCCCTTGCCAGGGGAGGGAACAGATTTCACTTCGAATCAAAATTAAGAAGGGAGTAAAGTCCCTCCCCCTGGCAAGGGGGAGGTTAGGAGGGGGTCTCCACAATCGGCAAATAAATAATCGTCACAGTCCCCTGCGGTTGATTAGTTTGATGTGTCACTTCACCACCGAGGCGTTTGATACTCGCGTAAGTCAATAACATACCTATGCCCATACCATCGGATTTGGTGGTAATCATTTCTTTGCCGATTTGCGATTGAATTTGTTGCGTGAAGCCACTGCCCCAATCGGTAATTTTCCAGATAATGTTTTTTTCTTCTAGATAAATATCCACTGCAATTTTTTCGGGGCTGGCGTCAGCGGCATTGTTGAGGCAATTTAAAATGGCGTGATCCAGTCGGGAATCGTAGTGAATTTGGGCTTGTTGCAATTGGTTTGATAAGGTTTTGTTGCAAACTAAATTGGGGCGCATCAACTGCCATAGATCCAATAAATGCTGACAATATTCCAGCCCATTTTTTTCACGCAATTGAAATTGATAATCTACGTCGGCGTCTTGCACCAGTTGTTTTAGTCTGGCTGCGCAGAGATCCACTTGTTGCGAGAGTAGCGTGATGTCCTGCATTAATGCATCATCCTGCACGCGCGTTGCACGCAACTCGGACAACAAAATTTTCATAGTTGCCATAGGTGTGTTCATTTCATGGGCCGCACCCGCAGCCAATGTTGCCACTGCAATCAATTGCTCGTCACGCAGTTCGTCTTCCCTCATTTGATTCAACAAATCTTCCTGCGCTCGTAAATCCTCAGCCATCCTCACGACAAAATAAGTGATCAACATGGCGCTGACAAAAAAGTTAAACCACATACCCAATATATGCCAATTAAATCCATTTGAGTGATGATCCATTTCAAAAACAGCTAAAGGTTGATAAAAAAACATTAACAGGCTGTAACCAAGAATTGAGAAAAAAGTAATTAGAGAGGTGAACCGCCAAGATAAAGTCGCCGCTGAAATGCAAATCGGCACCAAAAGATAAGACACAAAAGGATTGGTCGCACCGCCACTAAAATAAAACAATAAATTCAGTAACAACACATCAATTAACAGCTGAATAAAAAATTCAATTTTGACAATCGCCAGCGGATTTTTTAATCGAAAACTCGTAAGTATATGAATCAGTGTAAATAAACTGAGCAAACTGATAATCGGCGTTAAAGCCAATTCAATTGCATACCAAATGCTGGCAAACACACTGCTCCAAAGCAGTATCAATAATATGCTGCGGATGATGGTTAGTTGCTGCAGTTGTGCAGCGACTAAATTTGATGGGTTGTATTTTTGGGTTTGCATAATTATCCGCAAATTTGTAGGGGCAGGCCTCGTGCCTGCCTGGGCGACCACAGGGGGCCGCCCCTACAACAATCGACACAAACAAAAAAGCCAGCATTCTGCTGGCTTTTTTGAGTTAACAATTTCTATCACAACAACAAACGACGTAAGTCACCGATCACCCCAACCAAATAGGTCATAAAGCGACCAGCGTCAGAACCGTTTACGGCACGATGATCATAAGACAAGGACAGTGGCAGCATATTGCGTGGAATAAACTCTTTACCGTTCCACACAGGTTTCATTTGTGCGCGTGATACGCCAAGAATTCCCACTTCAGTCGGTGCGCTCACCATTGGTGTGAATCCGTTGCCGCCCATTGCACCCAAGCTGGAAATGGTGAAGCAACCACCTTGCATTTCTGCTGGAGTTAACTTGCCATCGCGAGCTTTTTTGGCCAGTGCATTAATTTCATCTGCCAATTCAAACAAACCTTTTTTATCGGCGTTGCGAACAACAGGTACCAACAAACCGTTTGGTGTATCCACTGCGATGCCGATGTGCACAAATTTTTTCTGCACAATGCTTTCGCCATCTTGATGCATAGAAACATTGAATGAAGGTTCAGCAACCAATGCAGCCGCAACCGCTTTTACGATGAAAGGTAATGGCGTTAATTTGCTGCCGCGTTTTTCGGCTTCCGCTTTCATGCTGTTACGGAAAGCTTCGAGATCGGTAATGTCGGCATCATCAAATTGCGTTATGCGAGGGACATTCAACCAACTGCGGGTCATTGCATCGGCAGTCAGTTTTTTGATTTTGCTCATTTTGACGATTTCGATTTCGCCAAACTTGGCGTAATCAATAACCGGCAAGGCAGGAATGCCTGAGCCCACAGCACCATTACCCGATTGAACGGCTTGCACTATAGGTTTGACATAATTGTGCAAATCATCTTTTTGCACACGACCACGTGGGCCTGTGGCTTTCACTTTATCGAGATCAACACCTAACTGACGAGCGAGTTTGCGAACGGCTGGGCCAGCATAAACATCCGAGCCATCATCTTCTTCATCGTCGTCATCACTTGCAGCAACAGAGGTCGCAGCTGCAACAGGCGCGGTCGCAACAGCAGCAGCTTGTGCCGGTGCAGCGGTTTGCGTTGCAGCAACAGCAGGTGCAGCACCCGCAGCGGACACCACACCCAATACAAAACCTTGCGAAACTTTATCGCCCACTTTTACGGACAAACTTAAAATTGTTCCAGAAACTTCTGCAGGAATTTCCATAGAAGCTTTGTCGGTTTCGAGAACAACAATTGAATCGCCGGAATTAATTTGGTCGCCCACTTTCACAGCAACTTCAATTACTTCAACGCCTTCAGCGCCACCAAGATCAGGCACAATTAATTTAACTTCAGCAGAAGCAGATGGCGCTGCGGCAGGAGCCGGTGCAGCTACAGGAGCTGGCGCAGCTTCAGGCGTGGGTGCCGATGCAGTAGCTCCGGAAACTTCCAAATCAATCAAGGCATCGCCTTGAGATACTTTATCGCCAATTTTAATTTTCAAGGCAGTGACTTTACCGCTGGCGTCAGCGGGAATTTCCATAGAGGCTTTGTCAGTTTCCAGCACAACAATACTGTCGCCTTCTGCGATGCTATCGCCGACTTTTACGGAAATCTCTATGACTTCAACGCCTTCTGCGCCGCCGAGGTCTGGTACTTTAATTGTTTGAATAGCCACTGTGCTTCCTCTTAATTTCTATCAAAGGTTATTGATATGTTCAGGATGAACGCTATGCCGCGGGCGCATGAATGCGCAGGAGCGGCTCATCACTGTGTCAATCAAAGTTTTTAAACGCTCATTGGATCCGCTTTATCCGGATCAATATTGAATTTCTTAATTGCTTTTGCAACCACATCCGCTTTGATCTTGCCTTGATCTGCCAAAGTTTTAAGCGTAGCGATCACAACAAAATAACGATTCACTTCAAAGAAATGACGCAATTGCGTGCGAGTATCCGAACGACCAAAACCTTCTGTACCCAATACGGTGTAATGACCAGGAACATAAGCACGCAATTGTTCGGAATATGTCTTCAAGTTATCGGTAGAAATAATGAATGGGCCTTCGGCTTTTTCCAATACTTCAGTGATATAAGGTTTACGTTGCGCAGCAGTTGGGTTCAACATATTCCAACGGGTTGCGCGCTGACCATCGCGAGTTAATTCATTCACGCTGGTCACACTCCATACGTCCGCCTCTACATCAAAATCTTTTCTCAAAATTTCAGCAGCAAAACGCACTTCGCGCAGAATGGTTCCGGCACCCATCAATTGAACGCGGTTCTTGGCTTTGCCCGTGCCTTTTTCAAGCTGATAAATACCTTTTATGATTCCGGCTTCAACACCTTCCGGCATATCAGGATGTTGATAAGCTTCGTTCATCAACGACACGTAATAAAACACGTTCTCATCGTCGTGATACATGCGCTTGATACCATCCTGAATGATCACCGCTAATTCATAAGCGTAAGTGGGATCATAGGAACGACAGTTAGGAATGGTGTTGGCAAATACATGGCTATGGCCATCCTGATGCTGCAAACCTTCACCGTTCAATGTTGTACGACCAGCAGTAGCACCCAACAAGAAACCACGCGCTTGTGAGTCACCCGCTGCCCATGCCAAGTCACCGATACGTTGGAAACCAAACATGGAGTAATAAATGTAGAAAGGAATCATCGGCTTTTTGTAATTGCTGTAAGCCGTAGCGGCAGCAATCCAGGATGCCATGGCACCGGCTTCGTTAATCCCCTCTTCGAGGATTTGACCCGTTGCGGATTCATAGTAAGACGCAATCTGACCATTATCATGCGGAGTATATTTTTGACCTTCCGATGAATAAATCCCAACAGTTTTAAACATACCTTCCATACCAAACGTACGAGCTTCGTCAGGTACGATGGGCACAATTTGTTTACCGATTTGTTTATCTTTCACCAGTGAAGACAGAATGCGAACAAAACTCATGGTGGTAGAAATTTCACGATCACCGGTGGATTTCAGTTGCGCAGCAAAAGCATCCAGAGCAGGAACCAAAAGCGGATCAAATTGTGGATTGCGTGAAGGCAATGAGCCTTTCAACTCTTTGCGACGTGAGCGCATATATTGCATTTCAGGGCTGTCTTCCGCTGGGCGGTAATAAGGCAGCTTTTCTAGATCTTCATCTTTGATCGGCAACTCAAAACGATCACGGAATTTTTTCAGATCTTCAATCACCAAACTTTTCACTGAGTGAGTTTTGTTGATAGCTTCACCTGAAGCACCCATGCCGTAACCTTTTACGGTTTGAGCAAGGATTACTGTGGGGCGACCTTTGGTGTTTACTGCTTGATGATAAGCGTTGTACACCTTGTGCGTATCATGACCGCCGCGAGCCAGATGTAATATGTCGTCGTCCGACATATCTTTCACCAGCTCAAGTAATTCGGGGTATTTGCCAAAGAAATGCTCGCGCGTGTAAGCGCCACCATTGGCTTTAAAGTTTTGCATTTCACCGTCAACCACTTCATCCATGCGTTTTTGCAGAAGGCCGGTTTTGTCTTTTGCCAGCAGCGCATCCCAACCGCGACCCCACAATACTTTGATAACATTCCAACCAGCACCGCGGAATACACCTTCCAATTCCTGAACAATTTTGCTGTTGCCGCGCACAGGGCCGTCAAGACGTTGCAGGTTACAGTTGATCACGAAAATCAAATTATCGAGCTTTTCACGTGTTGCTAATGCAATTGCACCCAAGCTTTCAGGTTCATCGCACTCGCCGTCACCCAAAAATGCCCAGACTTTACGATCAGTTTTAGGGATCAAACCACGCGCTTCCATGTAACGGTTAAAGCGTGCTTGGTAAATGGATTTAATTGGACCCAAGCCCATGGATACAGTCGGGAACTGCCAGTAATCCGGCATCAACCAGGGGTGAGGATATGAAGACAAACCACCACCGTTCACTTCACGGCGAAAATTATCCAAATGAGATTCGTTTAAACGGCCTTCAACAAAAGAACGGGCATACATACCGGGAGAAACGTGGCCTTGGAAATAAATCAAATCGCCGGGAACATCGCCATCATTACCGCGGAAGAAATGGTTAAAACCTACGTCATATAAAGTGGCGGATGATGCGAAAGAAGCAATGTGACCACCCAGACCTTCATCGTTATCATTGGCTTTCATCACCATTGCCATGGCATTCCAACGGATGATGGAGCGAATTTTACGTTCCAGTTTGGCGTCACCAGGTGACTGAATTTCCTGATCAACAGGAATGGTATTGATATAAGGAGTTTGAATGGAAGAAGGTTGGGCGATGCCTTGTTTAACGGCAGAGTCAGAAATTGTTTTTAACAGCTCGGCTGCACGTTCTTTACCAGCATGACGAACGACAGACTTAAGGGCATCCAGCCACTCTTTTGTTTCAATGGCATCAATATCGTGTTGCATTCAAATCTCCTCAGACATGCGCCTTGTGAGCACATTTCAACCTGAAAATGGGTTTGTGACGACAGTTACCAGTGAATTCACATTTAAAAAACACTGATAATTCATAGGGTTATAGCAGAAATTCCTTGTAGTGGATCAAAAAAAGTCCCGAATTCTTGCATAGCCAGAAGCTTTTTTCCAGCCCATAAGTGACTTAGTGGTCGACTCTCCTACAAATCCAATCCCGATTTAGAAGAATCTCCCGGTACCTGCGATGCTAATGAAGTACGACAGGCTTCGCATTATTACCCATCCTTTTCGGCAACTCCAAGTATTGACGAGTAAAAAACCTGATATTTTTCAATAACAAAGAAATAAACGCACCTTAAAAAAGCAAGTTAATTTTTTTGCTCGGTTTTGAAACCTTTTACCAGAAAATCCAGCCACAATTCCCATCCAGCTTCTTATAGAATGGCCAGCTTTCGAATATCGTGAAGACCGCACTATGACCCTGATCAAGCAAATCACCGAAAATCCAAACAGCATTGAATTCACTCAAGTGATTAATTATATCGATGCCCACTACCATTTCACTCCTACCGCTTTTCAAAATGGTGAGCTCTATAATGCAGCCAATCAAAATAACGGTTCCTGCAAAATTTTTTCGTTTGCCAAATTACAACAACTCACTCCAGATCAAACCCTGCATTTATTCGGTGATTATTACCGCAAGGATGTTTTGCAAAACCCTGATGCAACTGATCATCAAAATATTCGCAACTTTATAAAATTTGGTTGGCATGGTGTTAAGTTTGAGAGTGAGGCGTTAGTAACAAAATAAATCCCTCTACCTCAATTTTTCGATGGATTTAAATTTATGTAATTCATCAAAATGAATTTTAAATTGACCATAAATACCTTGATGTAACACGTAGGGACGAAGTATATCAGCAGGAAATTTTACTTGTTTACCCTCTATGGATTGAGCAATCACCACTTTTGCACTGCCTTGATATATGCGCACAAACTCATCTGCGGGGATTGCCAAATTAACGATTAACGAATTCATTTCAATAAACTGACGAGTGATTAATGAAATGTAACATCGTTGTGTTGGCTGGCTTGTGCCAAATCCAGCAAATCCCGAAGTGCCACTGAGAACATGGCGAAATCAGTACCACTAACTGCTTGTAATTCGTTAACCATCGTTTTCCAACGACCAATTAACAATTGATGTTGCAAACTCCATTGTTCAATGATCGAAGGAATTTGCGCATCATCACTGACATAACGGATCAAAGAAATACTGAGCGAACGCAATTGCGCTTCAAGATCATCCATATAAGTTTCTCTTGCCATCGCTTGCCAAAAATTATCGACTTTTAAATCCGATATTTGATTAGAAAACCAAGGCAAACTTAAATAGTTACCCAAACTGAAATACAACTTGGCAACTCTATCCAGAGGTTGACTGGCAATACGAGCTGATTCGGCAACACTTAATCCGGAATAGAGATTGGCTGGTCTGGTTGCAGCTACGATTAAATTCTCTGGTAAGCCTGCCTCTTGCAATTTATTACGCGAAATCTGCCATTCAATTAATGGATCCCCCTGCAATAAAGTTGGCAGCGATTGAGCAATTTCTGCCATAGCCGGAGCAAAACAATTGACCTCTACTGAAGGATTTAAATTACTGCGACGATTTCGCAAAAACCATCGCGCCGCACGACGAACGCGACGCATCATGCCATTCACCAATTGCAACTGAATTTGTGGATCAACTTGATAATCCACTTTTTCCAACGCCTGTTGAAATTCATCGACACGATAAATATCACGCGCAATGATATAAGCTTTTGCTACATCACCGGATTTGGCGCCAGTCGACTCCATCAAACGTTGCGCAAATGTAATACCCATATTATTCACAATATCATTAGCAATTTGCGTTGCAACGATTTCACGACGCAATCTATGCTTACGCATGGCATCAGGATATAACTGAGATAATTTTTCAGGAAAAGCACCTTCAATAAAATTCGCAATATAATCATCGTCTGCAATATCCGAAAGCGCCAAATCTTCTTTCAACATGGCTTTTGCATAAGAAACCAAAATCGCTAATTCAGGGCGAGTCAACCCTTTCCCATGAGTTTGACGCTCAAGCAATACTTCATCATTAGGTAAAAATTCCAACTTGCGATTTAACCGCCCAGCTGCTTGTAATGCATTCATAAACCGACGATATTCAGCACTACGAGAAAAAGCTTCCGACTGCGCAACACTGATGGCCTGGGTTTGATGATAATTATTTTGCAAAACCAATTGTGCAACGTTATCTGTCATCTCGACCAATAACTGATTGCGCTGTTTTTGAGTGAGATCGCCGTTAGCAACCACTTCATTCAATAAAATTTTTGCATTGACCTCATGATCAGAACAATCCACTCCACCGGCATTATCAATAAAATCGGTATTGCAACTTCCGCCATTTAAACAATATTCGATTCGGCCTCTTTGTGTCATTCCTAAATTGCCACCTTCACCAAACAC
Source organism: Cellvibrio sp. (assembly GCA_016712405.1). GTDB lineage: Bacteria > Pseudomonadota > Gammaproteobacteria > Pseudomonadales > Cellvibrionaceae > Cellvibrio. The sequence continues at coordinate 36,901 of JADJRD010000006.1, forward strand.
TTTACAGCGAAGTTCATTGCCATTAACCCGTAAAATATCATTGGCTTTATCACCTGCATCCGCATGAGTTTCTATACTGGATTTTACGTATGTGCCTATTCCACCATTCCAAATTAAATCAACCGGCGCTTTTAATAATGCGGAAATAAATTCTGTCGGCGTTAATGATTCAGCTTGAATCTCAAATAATTTCTGCATTTGTGGTGTGATGGTGATTGATTTTAGATCTCGACTAAACACACCTCCACCTTCACTAATGAGAGACGAATCATAATCGGCCCAACTTGAGCGAGGTAAATTAAATAAGCGTTTACGCTCAATAAATCCACTGACTGAATCAGGTTTTGGATCAATAAAAATATGACGATGATCAAATGCGGCAACGAGATTGATAGCTTGCGACAGTAACATACCGTTACCAAAAACATCGCCTGACATGTCCCCTATTCCTACAACACTGATCGGATCTTGCTGAATATTGATATTTTTTTCTTTGAAATGACGTTGTACTGAAATCCAACCACCGCGAGCTGTAATTCCCATAGCTTTGTGATCATAACCTTGACTACCACCGGAGGCGAAAGCATCACCCAACCAAAAATGATATTCAGCTGAAATACTGTTTGCTATGTCAGAGAATGTTGCTGTTCCTTTATCCGCCGCGACAACTAGATAGGGATCATCCTCATCAAATCGTAATGTATTGTCCGGCGATTTAATTTTACCCTCGATTAAATTATCAGTGAGATCCAACAAACCACGAATAAAAGTTTTATAACATTCAATCCCTTCTTTAAGAATTGCATCACGCCCACCCGTTTGAGGTGGATGCTTGCAAACAAATCCGCCTTTTGCTCCATTCGGCACTATCACCGCATTCTTTACTTGTTGGGCTTTCACCAAACCCAAAACTTCTGTTCGATAATCTTGCAATCGATCAGACCAACGCAAACCACCACGCGCCACTTTTGCCGAACGCAAATGCACACCTTCAACACGTGGTGAAAAGACAAAAATTTCGTAAAGGGGTCTTGGCTCAGGAATATCGGGAATAGTACGTGGACTTAATTTTATCGAAAGATACTCTTTTTCAATCCCCTCTTGCGTTGTTTGATAATAATTCGTACGAACACTGCTATCGATCATAGCGAGATAACGACGTACAATTCTATCTTCATTCAAATTTTCAACTTTATTCAAGCCTTGCAGAATTTTTTGTCGGCAATTTTCAATGATTTCCTGATTAGCCTTAATGCCCATATTGAAAACAGGATCGAACTTGGCGTTGAACAAATCAATTAATAAACGCGTCAATGACGAATGATTCACCAATGCATTGGCAATATAAGTATCGGCAAAATTAAACAAGGTTTGTCGCATATAACAAGCGTAAGCGCGTAGTAAGACCACCTCACGCCATTTCAAACCGCAACTTAACACCAGGCGATTGAATGGATCACTATCCATGCGTTTCCGCCATATAGCCGCAAAGGCAGACTGGAAGTTTTCTTTGACTGCATGAATATCAAATTCAGACACAAAATGATGCTGCAGATGAAAATCATGCAACCAAACAAAATCACCATCCGTACGACGTATTTCATGTGAACTTTCCGACACCACACGCAAACCCAAATGCTCAAGTACCGGAATCACATCCGATAATTCCAGAGTTTGGTTTTCATGGAAAATTTTAAAGCGAAGTTCATTTTCAGCCGAGCTGACAGGTTGATAAAAGCTCATGGCAATATCATTAGTTTCTGTCATGGCATCCATAATCAGAATATCTTGTGCCGCATTACGTGAATCAAATTGTTCTTGATAAGAAGAAGCAAATGCATTGCGATAATCATGTAACAATCGCATAGCCTTCTCTTCACCCTGGGATTCAATTAATGAATATTGCAATTGATCTTCCCAGGAACGGGTAATTTCGATTATTTTGGTTTGCAGAGCCGCAATATCGATTTCCGGAACCGGTTGGGCACCCAGTTTGAATACCAAATGAACACGAGCCAGAATCGATTCCGAATAAAGAGTAGTAAACTCACATTCATGGGTACCTAATAACCCACCAATCAACTCTTGAATCTTCAATCGTATTTTTGTGGAAAAATAATCGCGAGGAATATAAACCAAACAAGTCACAAACTTGCCAAACAGATCGCGACGAATAAATAGCTTAACCATCGCTCTTTCATTAATTTGAGTTACACCCATTAAGGTGTCATACAACTCAGCACTACCGCTTAAAAATATTTCATCACGCGGAAATGTCTCCAAAATCTGTTTGAAACTCTTTCCATAATAGCTGTTAAGATTTAATCCACTTCTCTCAATCACTTTATTGATTTTTTCGCGAATTAATGGAATACCAATCGGGCTTAAACTGTAAACCATAGAGGTATAAAGCCCCATAAACCGGCACTCACCGACTACTTCACCACTAGAATTAAATTTTTTAATCACTACATAATCTGAATAGGCATGTCGATGAACCCGCGAGCGCATGGACGATTTTGAAAAGGTAATAATTTGAGGAACCAAATGAAATTTAGCCATCCCCTCATTGAATTGTGACACATCAATAATGGATTGCTGTGCATTACGAAAAGCAAATACACCCTGTCTTTTGTCCGATACTTCACGCAATTGTTTGCCTGATTCAGACTCTACAAATTCATATTCGGAATACCCCAGAAAAGTAAAATGATTAGCCATTAGCCAGCGAATAAATTCCTGGCTTTCCTTTACCAGAGGCGCCATTACCGAACCCACTGCCAACTGGAGATTTTTTTCAATCTTGACTACCTGCTCCATCATGGGTTTGTAATCCTTAACCACTCGCCCCACTTCATCCAAAACCGATAACAAACTATCGCGCAATTCTTTTAATTCATTTTCTTGCGAGTGCAGACTGATCTCTAAAAATATCAAGGCTTCTGCTTGCGCATTGTCTATATCGTCAAGGCTGTCACTTAAGCTAATCAATTTATGTTTATCATCGCGACAAACATTCATCACCGTACTTTTCAAACCATGAATCGCAATGTTTCGGCGATTCATTTCAATACGAATTGAGTCCACCAGAAACGGCATATCTTTTTGAAGAACCACAATCACTGTGTGCGGACAAACCCAACCATCTTCAGCCAAAACGGGATTAAATACTCTTAGCTTGGGCGCCTTACCATCGGGCTGACCTTCAAATTGTTGTATAAATCGCCACCAGTGATAAATGCTGCCGAACACATCACTAAAGTGCCGACCTACCAACTCCTCAAGCGGGTAGTAGGTAAAAAATAATCTCGCCAACACCATTAGCTTTTCGGCCTCTACCGGCTCCAATTGCTTGATCGCGAATGCACGCAACTCATCCATAAATGCATCAAATTGGTGTTGGCTTACATGTTGACTATCCACGTTGCAGACTCCTAATAAATGTCACCCTTCCTAAAGATGGCTCAGGAAGGGATATTCCGGGGGTTTTGTGTCTTAAGATTAGACGATTAATAACTTTTGGTATTGAAAAATTCGGAACTGCCTCCAAATTTGACGGTCAGTTAGCGGACTTACTTTAGGATCAAGCTCTTATGTCAAACCATGCACACATCCAATCACTGGCCAACTGGTTAAACCAACAAATTGTTGGTCAGGAACATTTGATTAATCGCTTATTACGATTTTCCATAATTTAGTATTGGCCGATGAGATCAACCGCGCTCCCGCCAAAGTTCAATCAGCTCTTTTGGAGGCTATGGCGGAAAGACAAGTCAGTGTCGGCAGTAAAACCTATCCCCTGCCGTCATTATTTATGGTGATGGCAACCCAAAACCCCATTGAGCAAGAAGGCACTTATCCATTGCCTGAAGCGCAGTTAGATAGATTTCTGTTGCATGTGTTAGTGGACTACCCCAGCTTGGAAGCCGAAAGAAAAATTCTCCATTTGGCGCGAAATGAAGCCAGCCACATCGCTGTTGAAACACCACCTGTTATTACTCAAGCCACCATCATGGCTGCACGACAAGAAATTTTAAATTTACACATGGCAGAATCAGTTGAAAATTATTTGGTACATTTGATCAACGCAACGCGCCGCCCTGCCAAATACCACAAAGATTTAGCAGAGCTAATTGAATTTGGCGCAAGCCCTCGTGCCACAATTGCGTTGGATCGTTGTGCTCGCGCTCATGCCTGGTTGCAAGGCCGCGACTTTGTCAGCCCTGATGACGTACAAGCCGTTGCACACGATGTATTGCGTCATAGATTAATTTTACGATTTGAAGCTGAAGCACGCGGTATTAATTCACAACAAGTGATCGACAAATTACTCGCTGCGGTTCCTCTGGTGTAAATATAATTTAATCGAGAGATATATATGCCACAGGGTGCTTACACACAAATCGATGAATTATTACGTTGCCGGTTTCTCGCGCAAAGTTTATCGCTATTTCCCAAACGCAAAGCACGCAGTGTGTTGACGGGAAATGAGCGCACACATTTTCGCGGACGCGGGATGGATTTTGAAGAAGTGCGACTTTATCAAGCCGGTGATGATATTCGCAGTATTGATTGGCGAGTCACTGCACGCACGCAGGTCACACACACAAAAGTCTATCGTGAAGAACGTGAACGGCCAGTTTTAATTTTAGTTGATCAGCGCTCGTCACTTTTTTTTGGCAGTCGCAATTGTTTTAAATCCGTATTGGCCGCAGAAATTGCAGCCACTCTTGCATGGGCTGCGCTGGCACGCGGTGATCGTTTAGGCGGTTTGGTATTAGGCAATGACAATCAACGTGATATTAAACCACGCCGCAGCAAACATGCGGTGCTGGAATTTTTACATCAAATTCACGATTTTAATCAACAATTGCAGTCACCTTTTTATTCACAACAGAATGACATCAACCCATTGATTCAGGATGCACGCCGAATCGCCAAACCTGGCAGTGCCGTTTTTATTATCAGTGATTTTCAAGATCTGACGGATAAGGATACAGCGAGTGTCTATCAACTCACCCGTCATACCGATGTCACATTTATTCAAGTATCTGATCCCCTTGAAGCGGATTTAATAAGCCCGCACAACTTGTCAATTTCAAATGGCACACAACAAATTGTATTACCGACACAAGAGAAAAAATTTCAATCGGCATTTCATCAACAATTTGAAAGTAAACAAGATCAATTAAAAAATCTGTGTCAACGAATGGGCATTGCGTTATTAGATTTTTCGACGGATGTGGATTTGACCAGAGCTATGCAGAAATATTTTAGTAATGCTGCGCATCACCCCACCCTAACCCTTCCCTTAGCAAGGGGAGGGGACAGCTCTCACTCCGCATTAAGTAGAGAATCAAGTTCCTCCCCCTTGCCAAGGGGGAGGTTAGGAGGGGGTGATGAATAATTTCTCCGACTTACCACTCGCCGACATCCACCTACCCGAAGCCCCCGGCTATTGGCCTTTAGCACCCGGCTGGTGGATTTTGCTGGGACTAATTTTATTAGTTACAGTATTAATTTACATTTGGCATAAACGTAAACAACGTGAAAATTATCGCCGCAAAGCCTTAATCGAATTGCAAAAAATTAAATTGGAATCTGCGCAAGACACCGAAACATTTTTGCAAGCAATTAGTCTTTATTAAAACGTACAGCGATGACTGCACAGCCCAACACTTTTAATGCCAGTATTAAAAGTCAAGATTGGTTAAATTGGTTGGATGCACAATGCCCAAAACTTACGACAAAATTTAATAGTAAATTGGGGCAAGCATTAATTGTCGGCCAATATCAAAAATCACCGGATGTACAGGTGGATGTATTAATTGCATTGACAGAAGAATGGATCAGAAAACACAAGAATCAATGGCAAAAAAAATCGGGAGGAAATTCTCATGTTTGAATTTTCATTCCTCTGGTTATTTCTATTATTGCCTTTGCCTTTGTTAATGGCTCGATTAAAAGCCAAAGAACAAACACAAGCGGCTTTGCGTGTGCCTTTTTATCAACAGGCGCAAGCGCTGCAACAAAATGTCAGCAGTTCTGTCAAAAGTTCGCTGAAAAAAATATCGCTTTGGCTAATTTGGTTAGCCACGCTTTGTGCAGCGGCCAATCCACAATGGGTGGGTGATCCTGTAAAAATGCCCAGTTCAGGTCGTGATTTATTATTGGTTGTAGATCTTTCCGAAAGTATGCTGCAAGAAGATATGATCTATCGTCAAAAAAGATACAATCGATTAGAAGCAGTGAAAATAGTTATGGGTGAATTTATCGCCCGTCGTACATCAGATCGATTAGGGTTAATTCTATTTGCAGATAATGCTTACCTACAAGCACCGTTAACATTTGACACTAATACAGTGCAACAAATGTTATGGGAAAGCGAAGTTTATATGGCAGGGGTGCGTACTGCAATTGGAGATGCAATCGCACTGGGAATTAAACGCTTGAAAGATTACCCCGACAATAAACGCGTCATGATTTTATTAACCGATGGACAAAATACCGCAGGCGAAATCACACCTGAACAAGCGACTGATTTAGCGGTCACGGCTAAAACCAAAGTCTATACCATTGCCTTTAGCCCCTATGAACAGGAAGTAGATGGTGAAGCTATGCGTTATATCGCGGATATGACGGGCGGTGATTATTTTCGTGCACGCAGCATGCAAGAACTGGATGATATTCATCATCAATTGGATCAACTTGAACCCAGTGAAGCCGACGAAGAAACTTTTCGCCCTGTTAAAAAATTATTTTATTGGCCATTGGCTTTGGCATTTTTATTAAGCCTTTGGTTAGTGGTTTTACAACTGATCAAGCAAGCTTCATTTCAATCGGTGAAAATGAATGGAGGCAAAGCATGATTGAATTTTTTGATCAATTGCATTTCCTCCGCCCCTTGTGGTTATTCGCTTTGATTCCACTGTTACCTTTAATTTTTTTACACTGCCGTCAACAAAAAATGCAGGACAATGGCAACAATTAATTGCACCGCATCTACTACCATTTTTATTGGAAGGTAAAACGGTAAAAACACCCCGTGGTTATTTGCTGGTATTACTCTTTGCCTGGATTCTATCCACAATCGCTTTGGCGGGACCCAGCTGGACAAAAGCACCCGTCGCCGTTGAAAAAAATGATAAGGCTCTGGTAATACTGTTAGATCTCTCGCCTTCGATGCTGACGGAAGATATCAAACCTTCACGCATTGTTCGTGCGCGTTTAAAAATTGCTGATCTGTTACGCGAAAGGCCTGACGGGCAAACCGCATTATTAGTTTACGCCGCTGATGCACATGTAGTGACGCCGCTGACGGACGATGCCAAAACCATTAATAATTTATTGCCCATGCTCAGCCCCAAGCTAATGCCAGCACAAGGCAGCAATACGGAAGCTGCTGTAACACGCGCAATAAAATTGTTAACCGATGCTGGTTTGCAACAAGGCGATTTATTATTGATTACCGATGGTGTCGAAATTGTTGCACAAAAAACTATCAATGAATTATTGAAACAGCATCCACGAATTCGCTTATCTATTTTAGGTGTTGGCGGAAAAGAACCTGCACCGATTCCTTCAAACAATGGCGGGTTTGTTCGCGACAGAAGCAACAACATCATCACCAGCTATCTCGATATCAACTCACTGAGAAACTTTGCCGAAAACAATCGCGGCCGTTATAAAACGCTGAGCAGTGATGTAAAAGATATGCAAGTTTTTACGTCACTTGCAAGCATGGAAATATTGGACGCCGATAAAAAAGAAACCAGCCAAAAATCCAATCGCCAATTTGATCAGTGGACAGACGAAGGTCATTGGTTGGTATTTTTACTTCTGCCCATCATTGCATACGCATTTCGTCGTGGCGTGTTGTTGAGTCTTTTTCTTGTTCCATTTTTGTTGGTCACTCCCGAAAAAACTTATGCATTGGGCTGGGATGAATTATGGAAAAACCAGGATCAACGAGCTTACGAAAAACTTCAGGCGGATAAAGCTGCCGAAGCCGCCAAAGAGTTCACCCAACCCGATTGGCAAGCCAGTGCGGAATACAAAGCCGGTAATTTTGCAGAAGCAGCAACAAAGTTTTCAACGCAAAATAGCGCTACCGGACATTACAATCGAGCTAATGCACTTGCAAAATCCGGGAAGTTGGAAGAAGCCATTAAAGCCTATGACAAAGCCTTGTCTTTGGATGCAAATTTGGAAGACGCGAAAAAGAACCGCAAAATTGTTGAAGATGCGCTAAAAAAGCAACAAGAACAACAAAACAATCAAGATCAAAATCAACAAGATCAGAACAATTCAGATCAACAAAAACAAGATCAACAGGATCAGCAACAAAAAAAGCAAGATCAGCAAAATCAAAACCAGCAAGATCAAAATAGCGATCAACAAAAATCTGATCAACAACAAAACTCGTCTAGCGGACAGAATTCTTACAATCAGAATCAATCCCAGGAAAACGCCAGTCAATCATCCCAGGGAAATCAATCGCAAATGGATTCGCAAACATCCAGCTCAGCGGCTTCGCAAATGAATCAAGCTGCACAAACTTCGTCTGCTCAATCTGAAGAACAAAAATCTGATGAACAAAAAGAAGCCGAGGCAAAAGCACTGGCCGAGATGCAAAAAGATGGATTAACGGAAGAAGAACGAAAGAATTTAGAACAATGGTTACGCCGCGTACAAGATGACCCCAGTGGTTTATTGCGCAGAAAATTTGAATACGAATATCGAAAACAACAAAGCGAAAAATACAAAGGTACTTGGGAATCTCCCGAAAACGAAGCTGATCAACGATTGTGATGAGAATGATGAAAATGAAAGTTTTGCATTATATTGCGAAAATATTAGACCCCACCCTAACCCTCCCCTCCCAGGGGAGGGGACAGTCCCTCCCCCTGGCAAAAGGGAGGTTAGGAGGGGGTCGAAAGCTCTCAATCAAAACCCGATGTTGGGGTTTGCACCCCAACCTACGCGAACAATCTATATTCTATTTATATTTTGTTTATTAATTCTTTCTACGCCAATTTTTGCTGCCAATCTCACCGCCAGCGTTGATCGTGACAATTTGGGTTTATCTGAAACTCTTACCTTAACCCTACGTTATGACGAACAAACTAATACAGCACCGAGTTATTCGCTGTTGCAAAAAGATTTTGAAATCTTACATACCCAAAGCGGCCGAAACATGTCGATTATTAATGGCCGCACCGAGTCTTATACGGAATGGAAGATTATTCTGGCTCCACGTAAAATCGGAAAATTACTTATTCCCTCTTTCAGTATTAATGGTGATGTGAGTGATGCAATCGAAATTACCGTTGAAAAACAGTCCTCCCAATCCAAAGCTATGGGCGGCGAACCTGTTACAGTTGAAATAGAAACCGATAAAGATTCTGCATATGTTCAAGAACAAATTATTCTGACTATAAAATTAATTACTCGAGTTAGCTTATCCGGAGCACAGTTAGATCCTTTAACAATTGCCGATACTTTTATTACTGAATTGGATGAAAAAAATTACAAAACCACACTCAATAATAAACCTGCACTCATTGTTGAAAAACGTTTTGCAATACATCCTTTAAAAGCAGGCTCTCTCACCATTCCTGCATTGCGCTATCAAGTACAAGTTGATGATGGTGATATGTTCAGTCGAATTTACGGCAACAATAATAATATTTTGCGTTTAATGACTGAAGAAAAAACATTGGAGATTAAAGCAGCACCCACGGATCAATCGAATTGGCTGCCGACTAACAATCTGCATATCAGTGAGCACTGGAGTGCTGGACTGGAGAATTTAAAAGTAGGTGAACCCATTAGTCGCACTATCACTATCACTGCGCAGGGCTTAACTGCCGCACAAATCCCACCACTGCCTGCAATAAATCTGGAGGGTTTAACTTTTTATCAGGATCAAGCACAAACTGATGATCAAAAAAATCAAAAAGGCATTCAAGGTTCTCGTATCGAAACGACTGCTGTAATCCCTAATAAAACTGGAAGTTTCACCTTGCCTGAAATTACCATTAATTGGTGGAATACCCAGACGCAATCCTATGAAGTCGCCCGTTTGCCCGCTGTAACATTGAATGTCACCTCTGGCGGCAATCAACTCAGTAGCGATCAATTGAACAACAGTCAAACCGACGATTCAAACGATTCTCTTGAAAATAATTTAACAACCTCAGCGCTTGAAACAACCTCATTAAATACCAGCACGCCACAAACTCCTTGGTGGATTTACGCCTTATTGGCTTTCACCAGCCTGCTATCGATTATTGCCCTGCTCGCTTGGTGGAACTTACGTCAACGATTTAATACTTATGTGTTGCGAAAAACGCAGGATGAATCTGCTGCAAATGAAACTGAATTCCAAGCTTGGAATCAAGTAAAGCAGTGTCTGCAAGAAGACAATTTAATCGCCTTACGCCATGCCGTTATCGACTGGGCAAAATTTTATTGGAAAAACGAGAATGTCCAAAGTTTGCAAGATATTGCCAAACTCGCCAATTCCATAACACTACAAGAAATCTTATCCCAGTTTGATGCGAACCTATTCGGCTCTGGATCTCAAGTATTCGATAAACAAAAGCTAAAAGAATTGCTAAGCAATTTACGTCGCGGAAAGGTAAAACAAATTTCAACAGAAGATGAATTAAAGCCTTTGTATCATGACTAAAAGCAGTGAGACGACACACTCTAAGTCGTTCAAAAATAAACTACAGAACACCTGATTGCTGAATCCACTGCTTTAATTGCTGCAGAGGTAAAGCACCAGAAATACGTTGAATTTCTTTGCCGCCCTTGAAGAGTATTAAAGTAGGAATACTTTGAATGCGCCAACTGTTACCAATGCTGGGCACTGCTTCCGTATTGAGTTTAGCAAAGCGTAACTGAGGTTCAAATAATTTAGTGGCTTGTTCAAATACCGGCGCAAATGATTGGCAGGGGCCACACCAAGGCGCCCAACAATCGACAATCACAGGGATATCATTTTTTTCCAAACAGGCAGCAACATTTCCGGGGTTCAATTCCAACGGCTTGCCAAAAAAATCGGTTTTTTGCATTTTCCACAGATGGGATTATCCGCTAATTTTTCTTTCTCAACTCTATTGGTTGTAAAACAATGGGGGCAGTTAATTTGCATAATTTTTTCTCTAAAATATAAATTCTTAATATTCCCCTCTCCCCTGCCCCTCTCCCACAAGGGGAGAGGGGATTTAGTTTTGTTCGAAAACCGATTTAAACTCATCTTTTTCAAACTCAACACATTTTTTGGCACTATCTGTTCCCTCTCCCCTTGTGGGAGAGGGTTAGGGAGAGGGGGACAGTCAAACCAAACTCTTACTCACCACCTCATAAACATCTTTAGAAAGATTAGGCACTGCTAAAATGCGCTCCAATTCTTTTTTCATTAATGCTTGTCTGTCGCTAGTGTATTTTTTCCATTTGGTTAAAGGCGTTAATAATCGTGATGCGATTTGGGGATTCTGTGTGTTTAATTGAATAATATTATCCGCCAAAAATTGATAACCAGAGCCCCGATTCGCGTGAAAATTAATCGCGTTATTGCAAAAACTGGCAATCAGCGCACGAATTTTATTGGGATTTTTTCCATCGTAGCCAGGATGATTCAACAATGACTTTACTCTATCCAATGTATTAGGTAACAGACAACCCGCCTGTAAACTCAACCACTGGTTCACCACCAAAGATTCATGTTGCCAACGCTGATAAAAATCTGCCAAGGCCGTTGTTGCAATTTTTTGTGCTGTAGGTGATTCCGAATTCACTAACTGTGATAAAGCAGCAATCACATCCGTCATATTATTTGCAGATTGATATTGTTGCTCGCAACTCTGAATAATTACATCTTCATTCAGTAGCATCAAATAACTCAATGCAACATTTTTTAAACTGCGCCTAGCAATGGCTTCAGCTGTTGCTGCATAAACTTGCTGATGATCGTAGCTGCTATAGATTGCTAAAAAATCATCACGCAATTCACGTGCAAGTGCTTTGCGCACCGCCATACGTCCGTAATGTATGGCCTCTACATCGACTTGATCCACCAATTCACTTACATAGGCCTCTGACGGCAAGGTCAGCATATAAGCAACCATTGCTTGATCCAAACTTTTATCAGCCAATATGCATCGATAAGCGTCGAGCAAATTACCAGAAGGGGTAAATGTCAAAATATTACTTCGATATTGGTATTCAGTCACGCATGCCATGATCATAGACAATGATAATTGTTGGCTAGCTTCCCAACGATTAAATCCGTCGCTGTCGCGACTCATCAAATGAATTAAATCTTCACGGCTATAAGTAAAATGCAATTTTACTGGCTCAGAAAAACTACGCAATAAACTAGGTACCGGTTTTTCTTGCACGCGCTCAAAAACAAAAACTTGTTCTGCTTGAGTTAATTCCAAGACTATATGTGTATTATCTTCAGTTTCAAAATTGGGTTCTGCATTTTTTAGATAAAGTGGTAAATCACCCGCAGCACCTAACAATCCCATCGCAACTGGAATATGGAATGGTAATTTATGTTGGCATTCAGGCGTGGGGGGGCAAGTTTGTTTTATTGTTAAAGAATATTCCTGTGTTTCTTCATCATAATGATCTGTCACATGTAAATGCGGTGTTCCTGCTTGCGAATACCAACGTTTAAATTGTGTGAGATCACGACCTGATGCATCCGCCAAGGCTGCAACAAAATCTTCTGTCGTTACCGCTTGACCATCATGTCGATCAAAATATAAATCTGTACCTTTACGATAATGTTCTTTGCCCAGTAAATTCGCCAACATGCGAATCACTTCAGCACCTTTTTCGTAAATGGTCATGGTATAAAAATTGGAAATTTCGATATAAGACTCAGGGCGAATCGGATGCGCCATAGGGCCCGCATCTTCTGCAAATTGCAAAGTGCGCAATAAAGTGACGTCTTCTACACGCTTGATGGTTCTTGAACCCATATCCGCAGAAAATTCAGAATCGCGATAAACCGTAAAGCCTTCTTTCAAACTTAATTGAAACCAATCGCGACAAGTCACACGATTACCGCTCCAATTGTGGAAATATTCGTGAGCCACAACCCCTTCTACACGCTGATAACCCACATCAGTTGTAGTTTCCGGTTTTGCCAATACACAAGAAGTATTAAAAATATTCAGGCCTTTATTTTCCATGGCCCCCATATTGAAATCATCTACGGCAACAATCATAAAAATATTCAGATCATATTCGCGACCATAGACTTCTTCATCCCATCGCATGGAATTTTTTAAAGAGGTCATGGCATGATCACATTTGTCCAGATCCTTAGGCTCAACAAATATTTTCAAGGTTACATCACGACCAGAAGATGTCGTAAATTTATCTTCAATATGCGCCAAATCACCCGCAACCAAAGCAAATAAATAGGCTGGCTTTTTGAAGGGATCATGCCAGGTTGCGAAATGGCGATTATTTTCCAGCTCACCCTGATCAATTAAATTACCGTTGGATAAAAGCACAGGGTATTTTTTATCCGCCACTATAGTCGTAGTAAACTCACTCATCACATCCGGTCGATCAAGATAATAGGTAATCTTGCGAAAACCTTCGGCTTCGCATTGCGTGCAATACATAGTGCGTGAGCGATACAAACCTTCAAGTGAAGTATTGGATTCGGGTTTCATTTTGGTAATCGCGATTAATTTGAATTCTTCCGGTGTATTTAAGATAGTTAAACTTTCTTCACCAAAAATATAATCATCTGCATTCAGAATATTGTCATCCAAGGCAATTGAAACCAATTCCAAATCAGCGCCATGCAGGGTTAATTGATTAGACCTCTTTGTCGCAGCCGGATTGCGATAACAATGTAACATTGCACTCACCAAAGTTTCACCTTCGGTAATTTCAAAACGAAGATCAGTGGTTTTAATTAAATAATCCGGCACCTGATAATCCTTCAGGTAAATGGTCTTCGGCTGATCTTTCGCGGGCAAGTTTTGCTCTACTGCTGTCATATTTGATCCTGAAAAAATTTTACAAATTTTCTTACCCCCTCTCCCCTGCCCCTCTCCCACAAGGGGAGAGGGGATGTGCTTTTGTTCGAATCGCTACTTAATCTCACAATTTTCGAACTTATTTTTCTTTCCTTCATATCTACAATCTGCTCCCTCTCCCTTGATGGGAGAGGGCTGGGGAGAGGGTGTTTAATTCACATCCACTTAATCGGCTTCTCGCTCTGCACTTGATCATGATCGTCGCCGCAAAAAGGTTGCGGCTTAGGTGGGATGTACCCAGTATGTTGTTCAGGCGGTAAATGTTGGTGTTCGTAAGCAATCATGGCCTGCATACAAAGATCTCGTTGCTCTGGTGACAAACGATTTCCATCGGCCCATTTACCAAGCTCAACTGCACGCTTTAAATTTTGATAAATTTCTGGTGTTAAACTTGTTAATAATTCTTGTAAATTTTTCATGGTTATTGATCCAGTAAATGCCCACCCCAACCCAATTTTGAACGACAACGTTCAAAGAAATTGTAATCTTCAGGGTGTAATAATTCTAACAATTGGGGTTTTTTATTAATCACAATCGCATCACCTGTTTGCACCTCAGCGTGAGTAGCTCCATCGCAGGTAACCATAGGCAATGCGCGCGAATGCTCACCCACCACAATACAAATTTCTGATCCGCTCGGCACTACCATCGGACGACTACTCAGCGTATGAGGGTTCATTGGCACTAATGCGATAGCATCGAGTTTGGGATACAAAATAGGACCACCGCCACTCAATGAATAAGCTGTCGACCCTGTTGGTGTTGATACAATCACGCCGTCCGCACGCTGACTAGTAACAAAATGTCCATCAACATAAATTTCAAACTGCAACATGTGAACAAACTTACCTGGATGCAACACTACATCATTCATCGCCGAGGCAGTAGCAATCACATCCTGATCGCGCTTGACTTGCATATCCAATAAAAATCGTGATTCAGAAATATATTTTCCGTTTAAAATATCATCGACTTTATTTTCTATTTGATCAGGCAATATATCCGTTAAAAACCCCAAGCGCCCACGATTCACACCTAACAAAGGAACTTGGTATTGCGCCAATGCTCGCCCTGCTCGCAGGAGACTTCCATCCCCCCCAACAACAACAACCAAATCACACATTTGTCCTAAAGAATCCATTTCCGCAATTTGCTCAGCTGCCTGCAACAACGCTTTATCGGCAATTAACTCTGCGGTACTGGCTTCCAGCACAAATTGTTTTTGACGCTTTTGTAAAAATCGGATCAAGCGTTCGATTGAATAAACCGCACGCTCGTTATTGAGATGGCCGATCAGGCCCAAGGTAGAGAAATGAGTCATTAATAAGGCTCACCCTAAAGTAATTCGGGTGACGATATTAACAACTGGGATACTAACTGCCTACTACTGCTTTTCCATCTCGCAATAAATAGTTACTGTTTTCTTCCCATTTTTTTGCATAGGCAGGATCATTA
Organism: Cellvibrio sp.; assembly: GCA_016712405.1. Classification (GTDB taxonomy): domain Bacteria; phylum Pseudomonadota; class Gammaproteobacteria; order Pseudomonadales; family Cellvibrionaceae; genus Cellvibrio. The sequence continues at coordinate 52,434 of JADJRD010000006.1, forward strand.
AACAACAAATCGCTCTGGTGCAATACCAGAGTACGATAGCCCTGCTGCGCCAACAAATGCGCCGCAGCCCGACTGCGGCGACCGGTATCACAGTAGAAAATGTATTGTGTAGAACGATTCAACAATCGGGATTTAATCGCCAGTAAATTCAAAGGAATGTTGACCGCAGATGGTAAATGACGCTGGCTATATTCCTCTTCCGTTCGAACATCGACGCAAACACAGCCTTCTTTTACCTTTTGATCAAAATCTTGTAAAGGAAGACTGGCAACTACAGGCTCCTTTAAAAGGCGATAAAAATCTTGTTTATCCAGCGACATTAACACACCATCGGTTCGCATAATGATGCTGGCATTTCGGGGCGCATCATTTACCAGTGCATCTTCACCAAAACAACGCCCGACACCTATCCGCGCTAACAGAGTATTTTTTCCGTCTTCAAATTGTGACACTTCCGCTTCGCCTTCTTTTATAAAATAACAGCGATCACCAATTTCACCTTGACGGATGATGACGTCTCCTCGATAAACCAACTGTGTTGTTAATCGAGAAAATATATCTTCAACATTGGTAGGAGGAACTTTAAAAAATAAATTGGATTTTAAAACGGTCATCATCCAGTCTGCGTCTTCATCCAAATCACGTTCACGCGAAATATTCAATTGCAAATAATCCGCGACATTACTCCAAGTCAACATTTTATCTAACTTGTCACTGCTAATACGCAACAAACTTGAATCAGATTCAGCAATCAATGTGTAAGGGCAAGGATCGGATTGAATGATAGGCAACAAACTGCTGCGACCTTTAATTTGTTGGCGAGACTGATCAGGCATTAACATGGATAAGGTGCCATGTAATAGATAAATATGTTCACCAATATAGGAACCAGCGGTAAATACCACTTGTCCCGCACATACGAATTCAGTGCGTGCAGTTTCCAATAACGCGAGCAAATGACTCTCACTCATATCCTTTAATGGAACCAGACTCTTTGTGAGCGCCAAATCGAAATCAATTACGCTCGACGATGGATGCTTATTAGCCATATTCAATCCCTCATATTTACTTCTATAAAAATATAACCTTAACGAGCCACTTAACTGCTATTTGAAACCTCGTCGCCCTTGCAATCCACCCGAATGAATAACGACGATTCTCGATCCCCTTTTCCAAAATCCCTGCTGAACCAAATAAAAAACGCCCCAAAACATTTTTAAAGTGTATACAGGATCCAACAAAATGCCTGTTTTCCATTCAAATTCTTGCCAAAATCGTTCTACAAAATCAGGCAACCTCTTGGCGTAACCTCCCGCATGGAAGCCGGTTATCAGGCGCCAATTTTCCGGCAACACCTGTTGGCTCAGTGAATGAGATTCTGCTTTTAATGCTTGACATAAACGGCGAACATTTTGAGCCAAATCCCCTTCACCTTTTAACGCCGAAAAGCCGTAAACCGATTGATTCTCTTTAACACCAACCGCAACACCTGCCAAACTCGTGCCAGTTCCGCATGCCACACAAACTGACGTAAAATCATCATTCAGCTGTTTTGATAAAACCTCTCCCGCAATTTGCATTCCTTTCGCTCCTTCAATATTTGCACCACCTTCAGGTATCACAAAAGCATCAAACTCATTCGCCAACCAAGCTTGAAATTCAGGGTTATTTCGCTGGCCGTAATCCTCTCGGGACAAATACTGAAGTTGCATTCCCCAAGCAACCGCATCAGTCAAACAAGGATTTAAGGGAAGACTCTCCTCCCCCCTTATCAACCCTATGGTTTCAAACTCAAATCGTTTTCCTGCGGCTGCACTCGCATGAATATGATTAGAATAGGCACCACCGAAAGTTAAAATTCGTCGAAATCCTTTACATCGCGCAGCTTCCAAATTAAACCACAATTTATAAAATTTATTGCCGCTCAATTCACTATCAAACAAGTCATCACGACGAACAATAACCTCAACTCCTGCTTTTTGAAAAACAGGAAAATCCAAGGTTTGCAATGGAACCAATTGGGCTTTTTGAGAAAATTCCGAGAGATTCACAAGGGCTCGCTTTAGAGACTGACATCCAAAGGTAGTTACTGCTTTTCAACCAACCTTAAGTAACTTAAAGCTTGATGTTGTTCACAACAATCATTTTCGCCGGGATGAAATTGCAGTGGGGATTCAATTCGCGATAAAGGCTTACCGCAAAGCTGACCGGTATTATCACGTGCACGACAAACAGGTAAATGATAATGCTCCAGCCAAGATTGATATAAAGATTCATGCACACCACATTTCTCCGCGGCATAAGCCTGAGGATTATCGAGATACCGACCTATATCATCTTCCATGATACGAATCTCTCCCGCTCCGGGATGAAAACTAACAAAGGCAATTCCGGCTTTGCTTAAACGATGCAGCAAGTGATTACCTCCCTGACTAATCAGGGTTTGATTTTCTTGTTTTAGATTAACAATTTCTTCGTTCAATGTACTTTCATTTTGATGGCGATAAAATAATTCTACCTCGCGCATTTCCAACATCTCACGCAACTCAGCCGTAGCGGCTTGAATTTTCACTTCCAATTCAAGTGTAAAATTTTCTTGCAGTGCTTGAATTTCTGAGCTCTCATCTTGAGCAGCTTTTAATTTGTGTGAGAAATATTCACGCATGCCTTCCACTTTATTGGCCTGCACATCCAAATTCTCTTTTAATAAACGATTACGATCCTCCAACTCCTGTTGTTGCACTTCCAATTGTTGAATTTTCTGTTGATAAGCCTGTAAACGCTTTTGATGAGTTGACTGTAACTCTCCAACCTGTTCTTTAAATTTGTTATTGGTTGTCGCCAATAGTAATTCATGCTCCTTCACTAATTTCGCAATTCGCGACTCCCATTCTTTTTTTAAATTCACTTCGCGTTTGTAAGCAGATTCTTTTAAATTCGCGATAGTCTGTTTTATTGAAGGCGTATCAAGTTGGGGAGGGTTTTCAACACTGGCTCTTTCGCTCAGAACAGGAACATTCGCATAAGCCCCTGAGAGCACTGATGGCTCTGTTTGTTTTATCGCTTTTCGAGTCAAACCAATACGATTGGTTTTCACGGCATGACGAAGCAATTGAAAACTATTGGCTTCGCCATCCATTACAGGATCCCATAAATTCTTTTGCTGCCAAGGAATGGGGCATTGACTGTAACAAACAAGACCTATGGATCCCGCCCCCAAATCCGGTCCACGACCAGCACTTTCCAGTAATTGTTCCAATGGAACGTTCCAGCGACGATCTGCCATGCCTTTAGTATCAAAACCCAGAAGAAAAAAAACTGCACCAGAAATATTAAGATCAGCACCTACCCGCAGGTAAACGGCTTTGGCAGAGGTATTGGCCGCATCAGGAAAAGGAATAAAGCCGTCGAGAATGGCCTCAAACTCGGGGTATAACAATTCCCTGATTATTTGACTTCCACTGAAAAAAAACACCGCATCCGTATGCTCAGAGGCAAAATTTGACATTAATAACCTTCATCTGTCGACGCTAGATGATTGGAGTATAGAAAAAGGAAATCAACGAAAACGTGAAAAATGTCCAAGAGCTTGCAGTTTTCGACAGAATTGCGGGCTAATCGACAAATTTTGTCAAAAAACCCAGTGAATCCAGTTACTTAAAGCTCAGAATAGTCATCCCCCTCTTCATCCAAGTCATCAGGCAACGTCAGTACATCTTCAAGATAATCATTCATATCACTTACCAAAAAATTAGCTGAACCCAGCTTATCTACAAGGCATGACAAGAATGTGAATGACTAATAAATTAATTGAAATATGGGCTACGACTACAAAAAAAGGCGATCCGAAGATCGCCTTTTTTCATCAAAACAGATAATTACCAACCGGTAATTTCTTTCAATGCTTTACCAATGTCCGCCAAACTTTTTACGGTTTTAACACCGGCATCTTCCAATGCTGCGAATTTCTCATCAGCAGTCCCTTTGCCACCAGAAATAATCGCACCAGCATGACCCATACGCTTACCGGCAGGTGCAGTTACACCAGCGATGTAAGACACAACAGGTTTGGTCACGTTAGCTTTGATAAAAGCAGCTGCTTCTTCTTCTGCAGAACCACCAATTTCACCGATCATGACGATGGCTTCGGTTTGTGGATCAGCTTGGAATAACTTCAGGATGTCGATGAAGTTTGAGCCTGGGATTGGGTCACCACCAATACCTACACAAGTCGATTGGCCGAAACCATAATCAGTCGTTTGCTTAACGGCTTCATAAGTCAAAGTACCGGAACGGGAAACGATTCCGACTTTACCTGGCTTGTGAATGTGGCCTGGCATAATGCCGATTTTACATTCGCCTGGAGTGATAACGCCTGGGCAGTTAGGGCCAATCAAACGTACGCCCAACTCGTCACACTTCACTTTTGCATCCAGCATGTCGAGTGTAGGAATACCTTCGGTGATACAAACAATCAACTTGATTCCACCAAAAGCGGCTTCGAGGATTGAGTCTTTACAGAAAGCAGCAGGAACATAAATAACTGATGCAGTGGCACCGGTAGCAGCAACAGCCTCAGCAACAGTGTTGAACACTGGCAAACCAAGATGCGTTTGACCGCCTTTACCTGGAGTCACACCGCCGACCATTTTGGTTCCGTAGGCGATTGCTTGTTCGGAGTGGAAAGTACCTTGTGCACCGGTGAAACCTTGGCAGATTACTTTGGTGTCTTTGTTAATTAGAACGCTCATCATTCACTCCTAGGCGTTAGCTGCAGCAGCAACGACTTTCTTGGCTGCGCCAGTCAAATCGGTATCAGCAATAATGTTCATGCCGCTTTCAGTCAGGACTTTAGCGCCCAGTTCAGCGTTGTTGCCTTGCAGACGAACGACTACAGGCACTTTTACACCGACTTCTTTCACAGCACCGATTACACCTTCAGCGATCATGTCGCAACGAACGATACCACCGAAGATGTTGATGAATACCGCTTTCACTTTGTCATCAGACAGAATGATTTTGAATGCTTCAACAACGCGTTCTTTAGTCGCACCACCACCTACGTCGAGGAAGTTGGCTGGTTGGCCGCCGTGGTGTTTAACAATGTCCATAGTGCCCATTGCCAAACCTGCGCCGTTAACCATACAACCAATGTTGCCGCCGAGTGCAACGTAGTTGAGCTCCCAAGCTTGAGCGTGAGCTTCGCGTGGGTCGTCTTGTGATGGATCATGGAAAGCTTTGATATCGGGGTGACGATAAACTGCGTTGGAATCAATAACGATTTTTGCGTCCAAACAATGCAGGTCGCCATCTTTCTTGATAACCAGTGGGTTAACTTCGAGCAGGGCCAAATCTTTTTCCTGGAACAATTTTGCAAGACCCAAAAAGATCTTCACAAATTGATTCACTTGTTTGTCTTTCAAACCTAATTTGAAAGCCAATTCACGGCCTTGGAAACCTTGAGCACCCACTAATGGATCAACAGTGGCTTTCAAAATTTTCTCTGGTGTTTCGTGTGCAACTTTTTCAATTTCAACACCGCCTTCGGTGGAGGCCATGAATACTATGCGACGGCTTGAGCGATCAACGACTGCGCCTAAATAAAGTTCTTTATCAATATCAGTGCAGGTCTCAACCAAAATACGGCTGACAGGCTGACCTTTTTCGTCTGTTTGGTAAGTGACCAAACGTTGGCCCAACCATTTTTCAGCAAAGGCTTTGATTTCATCTTTTGATTTCACCAGCTTAACGCCGCCCGCTTTACCGCGGCCACCAGCGTGAACCTGAGCTTTTACGACGAACATATCGCCGCCAATTTGATCTGCGGCTGCAACAGCTTCTTCAACGGTTGCGGCAGCAATGCCTTTGGAAACAGGCAAACCATATTGGGCAAACAATTGTTTACCCTGATATTCGTGCAAATTCATGGTGTTGTTCCATTTGACGATGTTGGACAGTTTTGAGTTTTTGCCAACGGGGTTATCTATGGCAAACAAGCCTTGTGAGCCTGCCGCCGCCTAAAAGTAAGAACTCTATGGTTCTCTTAACGCTTCTTCTTAATGCTTCTTCTTTTTGTTAGCAATGTGTATGGCATGACCATGCACAGCCAATGCTGCTTCATGTATTGTTTCAGACAAGGTTGGATGGCCAAATACCATCATTCCTAAATCTTCCGCACTGGAACCGAACTCCATTGCAATTGCCACTTGTTGCACCAGATCCGCTGCACTTGGGCCGACAATATGGCAACCCAAAATGCGATCTGTCACAGCGTGCGCAATTATCTTCACTAAACCTTGGGTTTCATTAGCGGCCATTGCACGGCCACTGGCCGAAAACGGGAAGGTACCGATGGTGTAAGGCTCACCAGAGGCTTTCACTTGCTCTTCTGTTTTACCAACAGCTGCAACTTCCGGGTGGGTATAAATGACTGATGGAATAATGTCGTAATTGATTTGCGATTTTTGACCAGCAATACGCTCAGCCACCATTACACCTTCTTCCGAACCTTTGTGCGCCAACATTGGGCCACGAACTACGTCACCAATCGCCCAAACACCAGCGATATTCGTTGCGCAATGCTCGTTAACAAAAATAAAACCGCGCTCATCAAATTTCACGCCGGAATCTGCAGCCAATAAACCTTCAGTGTAAGGACGACGACCTACACATACGATTAATTTATCAAAGGTTTCTGTTTGTTCTTTGCCATCTTTATCAGTGTAAGTCACGGTGACTTCTTTACCCTTAACTTTACTGCCAGTTACACGTGAGCTGGTGCGAATGTCCAAACCTTGTTTGGTTAAAATCTTTTGTGCTTCTTTGGCAATTTGTTGATCCATCATGCCAAGGAAAGAATCCATTGCTTCCAGCACAATCACTTTGGAGCCCAAACGATTCCAAACAGAACCCAATTCCAAACCAATTACACCACCCCCGATCACACCCAAGCGTTTTGGAACTGCTTGGAATTCGAGAGCACCAGTGGAATTCACAATCACATCATTATCAACAGGAGCCACTGGAATATTAATAGGATTTGAACCTGATGCAAGAATCACATGTTCCGCTTCGTAAGTGACAGTTTTGCCTTCGAAGTCAGTGACTTCTACTTTTTTACCGGCTAATAATTTACCAGTGCCAAACAAACTGGTGACGCCATTGGATTTAAACAATCCGGCAATACCGCCAGTCAGGTTTTTAACAATTTGACCCTTGCGTGCGATCATCGCTGGCACATCCATTTTAACTTCTTTCGTGCTAATTCCATGAATAGCTAGATCATCTTTAGCTTCGTGATATTTATAGGCGCTATCCAACAAGGCTTTTGATGGAATACAACCCACGTTCAAACAGGTTCCACCATTGACTCCTTTGCCTTCTTCATTGCGCCATTTTTCAACACAGGCCGTTTTAAAACCCAATTGCGCAGCGCGAATGGCGGCAACATAACCGGCAGGACCGGAACCAATTACGATCACATCAAATTTTTCAGACATTTTTACATTCCTAAATTTTTTTTGATTTCGTCATCCTCGCGAAGGCGAGGAACCATCTGATCAAAAACTGGATCCCCGCCTTCGCGGGGATGACGATTGAATAAAAATTAAATTAAATTTCCAACAAAATGCGCGCAGGATCTTCCAACAAATCTTTAATAGTCACCAGGAATTGCACTGCATCTTTTCCATCCAACAAACGGTGGTCATAAGACAAAGCCAAATACATCATCGGCAGAATTTCTACTTTGCCATTCACTGCCATTGGGCGTTCTTGAATCTTGTGCATACCGAGAATTGCAGATTGTGGCAAATTCAAAATCGGCGTGGACAACAAAGAACCAAAGGTTCCGCCGTTAGTGATAGTAAAAGTACCGCCTGACATTTCTTCGATGCCCAACTTACCGTCACGTGCACGCGCACCAAAATCACGAATCGTATTTTCGATAGTGGCGAGGCTCATATTTTCTGCGTTGCGTAACACAGGCACTACCAAACCTTTATCGGTTGATACGGCCACACCAATATCCTGATAACCGTGATATACCACATCGTTACCATCAATAGAGGCATTCACCACCGGGAAACGACGCAATGCTTCAGCAGCGGCTTTTACGAAGAAACTCATAAAGCCCAAACGTGCGCCGTTGTGTGACTTTTCAAATTGATCTTTGTATTTGGCACGCAGTGCCATGATCGGTGCCATGTTCACTTCGTTGAAGGTAGTCAACATTGCGGTAGTACTAGTGGCTTCAAGTAAACGTTCGGCAATGCGCTTGCGCAAACGAGTCATAGGCACACGCTTTTCAACACGATCACCGGTTGCTTCGATAGCGACTGGAGCAACCGTAGTTGCTGCAACAACAGGTGCTGATTTCAAATGATTGGCAACATCTTCTTTCAATACGCGACCATCTTTGCCAGAACCGGCAACAGCAGCTGCATTGATATTATTTTCTTCTGCCATTTTGCGAGCAGCAGGATTCACCGCTTTCTCTGTAGTTGCCGCTGCAGGTTTTGCTTCTGCTTTTGGTGCAGCTGTTGCTGCAGGAGCAGAAGCAGAAGCGGAGCCTTCTACAAACTTGGCAATCACTTCGTTACTCAGAACAGTATCGCCTTCGCCTTTAAAGATTTCAGCAATGCTTCCATCGGCAGGCGCCACTACTTCCAATACAACTTTGTCAGTTTCAATATCAACAATTAATTCATCACGTTTGACGGCTTCACCAGGTTTTTTATGCCAGGTTGCCACAGTGCCATCAGCAACTGATTCAGGAAATGTAGGGGCTTTGATTTCGATACTCATTTTGATTCCATCTCTCTTAGCGCTATTAACAGTGAATTTTCAAATAATCAAACATTGAGTGCTTGATCAACAAAACGTTTTTCTTCTTCGATATGAGCCGACATATAACCACCTGCTGGCGCTGCTAACGAAGGTCGACCGACATATTCCAAATACAAATTGGGGTATATGTCATCTACCACGCGACGCATACGATGCTGGCTACTGTACCAAGCGCCTTGGTTCATTGGACACTCTTGACACCAATAAATACTTTTGATGTTTTTGAATGGTGCCAATGCTGCTCTGAGTTCTTGATCCGGGAAAGGATAAAGCTGCTCTATACGTATCAAGGCAACATTTTCCTGATTCCGCTTCATCATCTCAGCCAACAAGGTGTAATAGACCTTGCCGCTACACAATATCACCCGTTCAGTTTTGGCTGGATCTACACGAGTATCACCAATCACATTTTGGAATTGACCACTGGATAAATCTTCCAATGTGGAGATTGCCAAAGGATGACGCAACAGGGACTTAGGACTCATCACTACCAATGGACGACGCATGGGGCGAATCGCCTGGCGACGTAGCATATGATAAACCTGTGCCGGAGTGGTAGGGATACAGACTTGGATGTTGTGTTCAGCACACAACTGCATAAAGCGTTCAAGGCGAGCGGAAGAATGCTCTGGGCCCTGCCCTTCATAACCATGTGGTAACAACATGGTTAGACCACACAAACGACCCCACTTATGCTCACCACTGGTAATGAACTGATCGATAACGACTTGCGCACCGTTGGCGAAATCACCAAATTGCGCTTCCCAAATCACCAACCCAGAAGGTGCTGTAGTTGAGTAGCCATATTCAAACGCCAATACCGCTTCTTCTGACAAATAAGAATCATACAGGGTGAAATCCGGTTGGCCTGACTTCATGTTACACAACGGTGTGTAGGCAGAACCGTCTTTTTGGCTGTGCACAACCGCATGGCGATGCGAGAAAGTACCGCGCCCGACATCCTGACCCGTCATACGTACTGGATAACCTTGCTCAATCAAAGTTGCGTAAGCCAGAGTTTCTGCCATTCCCCAGTTCAGTGGTAAAGCACCAGCCGACATTTTGCGACGATCTTCGTAAATTTTTTCCACTTGTTTTTGCAAGACTATTCCGTCAGGAATTTCACACATTTTATTGGCGAGCGCTTGCAACTTTTGCAGATCAAATCCGGTGTTAGCTTTTGTCTGCCAATCGTGACCTAAATAGGGTGTCCAATCCACAAACAAACTACTGTCAGGCTCACTCACCAAACCACTGGCAACATGCTCACCACGGTCCAAAGCAGCACGGTAATTAGTAACCAAATTATCAGCATCGGTTTGAGTCAATAAACTTTCTGCTACCAATTTATCAGCATACAAAGTGCGAGTGGTTTTCAAATTGCGGATGACTTGGTACATCAAAGGTTGTGTTGCAGATGGCTCGTCGGTTTCGTTATGACCACGACGGCGATAACAAACCAAATCGATTACTACATCTTTTTTAAATTCGTAACGATAATCAACCGCTAATTGTGCAACAAATAAAACTGCTTCAGGGTCATCACCATTCACATGGAAAATCGGTGCCTCGATCATTTTGGCAACGTCAGTGCAATATTCCGTTGAGCGAGAATCTTCTTTTTTGTTAGTGGTAAAACCCACCTGATTGTTGATCACAATATGCAAAGTACCGCCAGTGCCGTAAGCGCGGGTTTGTGACATTTGGAAAGTTTCCATGACCACACCCTGACCAGCAAATGCAGCATCACCATGCACCACAATTGGCACTACCGTACTACCTGTTTTATCCAATCGACGATCTTGGCGGGCACGGACAGACCCTTCAACTACAGGCGATACAATTTCCAGATGCGATGGGTTAAACGCCATAGCCATGTGTAACTCACCGCCAGGTGTCATTACGTTGGATGAAAAACCTGAGTGATACTTCACATCACCAGAGGTATTGAGCGATCGCTTGCCGTCAAATTCAGCAAACAAATCCGCAGGATTTTTACCAAACACATTCACTAATGCATTCAAACGACCACGGTGTGCCATACCCAACACAATTTCTTTTGCACCGTAAGTACCAGAACGTTTAACCAATGAATCCACAAGAGGAATAAAACTTTCACCACCTTCCAAACCAAAACGTTTGGTACCGGGGTATTTACTATCCAAATGTTTTTCCAAGCCTTCGGCAGCAGTCAAACGCTCCAATAACGCCAAGCGTTGTTCTTTGGTGAACGTGGGTTTTGAACGTACAGATTCCAAACGCTGTTGCAACCATTGTTTTTCAGCCAATGGTGTGATGTGCATAATTTCTGCACCAATTTTTCCGCAGTAGGTTTGTTCCAATGCATCCACGATTTCTTTCAGCGTGGCCGTTTCTTTTCCGATAAACAAACTGCCAGTGCTAAAACCGGTATCTAAATCTGCATTAGTTAAACCGTGAAAACTTAATTCAAGATCAGGCACAGGTGAACGCTGCATCAAGCCTAGAGGATCAAGCTGCGCTTTTTGATGTCCACGAAAGCGATAGGAACTAATCAGCTGTATCAATTTAATTTGTTTTTGCTCGTGATCTGCTCCAGCTGCACCCACAGTAGCAACCGTACGCACCCGGCTTTTGCCCAATTGCTCGAACTGAGCGCGAACAACCGAATGAGGAACATCCTGACTCAACACACCATTTACACGAGGCAGCTGATCAAAATAATTTTTCCACTCAGTTGGAATTGAATTGGGGTTGTGCAAATAAGCGTCGTAGAGTTCCTCAACATAAGCGGCATTTCCGCCTGAAATATGCGAGCTTGCCCAAAGTTGCGCCATGCTGGAGTCTTGCATTCCACTCACCTTAAATGTTTTTTAACTGCAGTTGTATTTCAAAAAATCAATCGTAAAAAAATTCAATCATATAAATGTGCAAAAGCGCTACTTAGGTAGCGCTCTGCAATAACATGTTTCGTATATGACCAATCGCTCTAGTCGGGTTCAACCCTTTCGGACAAACCGCCACACAGTTCTGAATTCCATGGCAGCGGAAAACACTGAATGGATCATCAAGGTTGGCCAAGCGCTTAGCCGTTGCCAAATCACGGCTGTCTGCAAGGAATCGATAAGCCTGCAACAAACCGGCAGGGCCAATAAATTTATCAGGATTCCACCAGAAAGATGGACAGCTGGTTGAACAACAAGCACACAAAATACATTCATAAAGACCATCAAGTTTTTCGCGATCTTCTGGCGATTGCAAACGTTCAATCGCAGGTGCCGGTGTATCATTTTGCAAATAGGGTTCGATTTTTTTGTATTGATCGTAGAACTGGGTCATATCTACAACCAAATCACGAATGACTGGCAAACCAGGCAGCGGACGCAGAATCAGTGTGTTGTTTTTGATACATTCAGAAATAGGTTTGATGCAAGCCAAACCATTTTTTCCATTGATGTTCATACCATCAGAACCACACACACCTTCGCGACATGAACGACGATAAGCGAGTGACTCATCCTGACTTTTTAGCAACTCCAAAACATCCAACACCATTAAATCTTTACCATGAGTCTCAACTTCGTAAGTCTTCATGTAGGGCGCGTTATCAGTGTCAGGATTGTAACGATAAACTTGAACTTTTAGCATGATTCAGCTCCCCAATTAATATGTACGTTCTTTTGGTTGGAAAGCTTCCATAGTGCGCGGTTTGAAATTCACCGCACGCTTGCCGACACGCTTTTCACCGGGGAAATAAACTGAGTGACACAACCAGTTAGCATCATCACGTGTTTCAAAATCTTCACGCGCATGCGCACCGCGAGATTCTTTTCTTTCTTCAGCAGCAATTGCGGTTGCTTCTGCCACTTCCAATAAATTTTGCAATTCCAAGGCTTCGATACGGGCAGTATTAAATGCGTTGCTCTTATCGGTAATTGCGACATTTTCAATACGCTTGCGAAGCTCAGCCAACTGCTGAATACCTTTCTGCATAAACTCGCCTTTGCGGAATACGCCGAAATAATTTTGCATGATGGTTTGCAACTCTTTGCGCAAAACCGATGCGCTTTCACCTGAATTCGAAGTGTTGATTTTGTTCAAACGCGACATAGCTTTTTCAATATCGGATTGAGTGGCGTCGCGATGCTCAACACCTTCACGCAAGGCTTTTTCGATATACAAACCGGCAGCACGACCAAACACCACCAAATCCAACAGTGAATTACCGCCTAAACGGTTGGCACCGTGTACTGATACGCATGCAACTTCACCACAAGCAAACAAACCATCGATAACAACATCATTACCATTAGCATCAACTGTAAGAGCCTGACCGTTCACATTGGTTGGAATACCACCCATCATATAGTGGCAAGTCGGGATTACAGGGATCGGCGCTTTAACCGGATCAACATGTGCAAAGGTACGTGATAATTCACAAATACCGGGTAATTTGCTTTCGAGAACCTCTTCACCCAGGTGATCCAGTTTCAACAACACATGATCACCATCAGGACCACAACCATTGCCAGCAATAATTTCACGAATCATTGAACGCGCAACCACATCACGACCCGCCAAATCTTTTGCGTTTGGTGCGTAACGCTCCATAAAACGCTCGCCGTGTTTGTTGATGAGATAACCACCTTCACCACGACAACCTTCTGTCACCAATACACCAGCACCCGCAATTCCTGTTGGGTGGAACTGCCACATTTCAATATCTTGCACGGGGAACCCAGCACGCAACGCCATACCCACACCATCACCGGTATTGATGTGCGCATTGGTAGTAGATGCATAAATTCGCCCTGCACCACCCGTTGCCAACACAGTGGCCTTGGCTTTTACATAAACAGTTTCACCATCTTCAATATTAATGGCGATAACACCCACAACTGCGCCGTCAGCATTCTTTACCAAATCAACCGCAAACCACTCATTTAAAAACACGGTTTTGTTTTTTACATTAGATTGATAAAGCGTGTGCAATAAGGCATGACCTGTGCGGTCTGCGGCTGCACAAGTACGCGCCGCTTGTGTTGGATTATCAGGCCCTTTGATTGACCACCGAATGGACGCTGATAAATGCGGCCATTTTCAGTACGGGAGAAAGGCAAACCCATATGTTCCAATTCAAATACAGCTTCAGAATGACGGAACACATATATTCGATAGCATCCTGATCACCTATGTAATCAGATCCCTTAACTGTGTCATACATGTGCCAACGCCAATCATCATTTGGATCAGCACTGGCAATCGCACAGGTGATACCACCTTGAGCCGATACAGTATGCGAACGTGTTGGAAATACTTTGGTGATTACAGCAGTTTTGTAGCCAGATTGAGCCAATTGCAAAGCTGCGCGCATACCCGCGCCACCGCCGCCAACTACAATCCCATCAAACGAAATAGTGCGCATAGCCATTATTGAATACCCCAAATGATTTCAATACCCCAAACCAAATAGGTAACAGCAACGCTACCCAGCATCATTTGGGCAAAAATACGGAGAAATGTTGCCTTTTTACCAATCAAACGTATGGTTAAGTAATCGGTAAGCACAGCCCACAAACCAATCCAAGCATGAGAAATAAAAGACAACAGAGTAACCAGAGTAAACACCCTCATCCACAATTGGCTGTACAAGGATTTCCACTGATCAAAGGTTAAATCGGGATTTAATAAAAGATAGGCGACTATAAAAATTGTGTAGGCAGCCATTGCGGCACCTCCCACACGCTGAATCAACCAATCATAAAGACCGCTGCGACCGAAACTGGTGACTGAAGTTACCATATCCACACTCCTGCTAATGCAATCAATATGATGGAAAGAACCAGCGCAATTTTTGCGCCCAGCTGACCACCTTTAAGCGACTCACCAATGCCAAAGTCCATTATAAAATGACGCAAGCCCATCACCGTGTGATAAGCCAACAAGGCAAGAATTCCAAAGAGCACGATATGGCAAATAGGGTGATTACCCAGAGTTTTTACTGTGGCAAAACTTTCAGGTGACTCAAGACTGGCCTGCAGCATCCACATAAGTGCTGCAACACCACCAAAAAGAAGTATGCCGGTAACACGATGGGTAATAGATACAAGAGCAGTGATTGGAAGTTTGAATGTAGAAAAATCGAGATTGACGGGTCTTTTTTTGTTCACGGTTTCGTTACCTTATGCCTAAGAAGGCAGGTTAAACACATGCGCATCAGCAATAAAACAAGGACAAAAAATTGCTTTTTGACGAGTGCGCCCTGCAAAACGCGCTGCATTATAGAGAGTGGGGTTTGGAAACACAAACAAAAATCTGAGTAGAAACGACTCATTACCCTCTATTTACGCAAAGTTTTCATATTCACGAAATATCGATTCAAGATACTGATTTCATTGAAATTAAAAGGCTCAATTTTGCCCCAAGGTTGAACACAACAAACTATTTCGCACCAGACCAAGGCAAACTCATAAAATAAAGCAGATGTTTGATGATATGGCAAATTTGTACTTCACTCTTATTGAGTTTTTCCGAGAATCAAGGGCAAAATCTTTCGACTTGTTTAACAACTTGTCTATAATGCCGCTCCGAAAATTGAATAATCCCTTGTTAAATCCATAGTAAACACAGGAGTCAGTAATGACTGACAAGAAAGCACATCTCACAATTGATGGTATTGATACGAAGATTGAATGCCCCGTTTTATCCAGCACCATAGGCCCCGCCGTAATCGACGTCACAGGAATCACCAAAAACGGATTTTTTACTTTCGACCCAGGATTTATGTCTACCGCCTCATGTGAATCCAAAATAACCTACATTGATGGCGACGAAGGCATTCTGCTCCACCGCGGTTACCCGATTGAACAACTTGCAGTCTCCTCTGATTACCTCGAAACCTGTTACTTACTTCTTAATGGCGAACTGCCAACCCCAGAACAAAAAGCTGAATTCACTAGCGAAATCAAAAAACATTCTGCTGTCGATTCTTCTATTGCCAACATCATCAAAAGTTTTAAACGCGATTCACACCCAATGGCGATTTTGTGCAGCGCTGTTGCTGCGTTGGCCGCCGTTTACAACGATGAAATTGACATCACCAATGCTGACAGTCGCAAATTAACGGCTTACCGTTTAATTGGCCAAATGCCAACCTTGTCCGCCATGGTGTACAAGCATCGTCAAGGTGAAGAATTTATTGCGCCTGACAACAACTTGTCTTTTGCTGAAAATTATTTGCACATGACCTTTGGTAAAGCAGGTCAAGCACCCAACGTTAGCAAAACCATTGCTAAAGCCATGGATCGCATTTTTGTATTGCACGCCGATCACGAACAAAATGCATCGACATCCACCGTGCGTTTATCGGGATCCTCTGGCACCAATCCATTCGCTGCTATTGCGGCAGGCATTTCAACTTTGTGGGGCCCAGCTCACGGTGGCGCCAATGAAGCTGTTCTCGAAATGCTGGAAGAAATTGGTACTTTGGATAATGTTGAATCCTGTGTTGCTCGAGCTAAAGACAAAACCTCAGGTTTCCGCCTGATGGGTTTCGGTCATCGCGTTTATAAAAACTTTGACCCACGCGCTAAAGTAATGAAGCAAACCTGTGATGAAGTATTAAGTGAATTAGGTCTGCAAAATGAACCCATGTTGGCGATTGCCAAACGCCTGGAACAAATTGCATTGGAAGATCCTTATTTCATTTCCAAAAAACTCTATCCAAACGTCGATTTTTATTCAGGGATTATCATGAAAGCCATAGGTATCCCGACTGAAATGTTTACCGTTATTTTTGCCTTGGGTCGTGCCGTAGGTTGGTATTCCCATTGGGATGAAATGGTCAGCAGCCCATACAAAATTGGTCGTCCACGTCAACGTTATACGGGCAGCCCAAAACGCGATTATCCAAAAAAGTAATCCAGTGATTTAAATAATAAAGGCCGCAAGTTTTGCTTGCGGCCTTTATTTTAATTCTAAAGAGTCGATCATTAAAAAACCACCGAAAAACAAAAAAGTGGTAGCCATCCAAATCGCAAGGTTTTACCTAGTCTAGTGCGATTTTCCTTTAATCTGGAGTGATAATTTTACCTAATTTTTTATTTGAAATTAGTGATTTAGTGTTTTTAATAGGCAAATACAAATTGGCAAGGGTAGAGTTGTTTTAGCGCTTAACACCTAAAAATTAGCTTAGTCGAAATACCACCCCTAACATTATTGATCTCAAGCCTACCCTTATGCAGCTTCATAATTTCTTGTACAAAATTCAACCCCAACCCAGTACTTTTTTTACCGGTTTCAGGTCGAGGAAGCGAGAAGAAGCGATCGGTGAGTTTGGTGATGGCGAAATCTGGAATCGGTGCGCCTTGATTGAATAGGCTGAAAATGATTTGCTCCCCTACTCTGCTTAACTGAATTTTTATTGCGCCCTTATTGGGTGTGAAATCCAGCGCATTATCAAGCAGATTGCTAATCGCTTGTTCAAGTAGAAAGATTTCACCAATCACTTCCAGGTTTTGATCGGAAACAATATCCAATTGAATATTTTTTTGCTGCATACGCAGTTCATAACGTTTTATTACCTCGCTGATTAAGCTCGTCATATTCACAGAGACAGGTTGATGGAGGCTTTGCTGGTGTTCGATTTTGGCAAGGTTTAACAAACGATCGATCAGTTGCTGCAAACGCTGGCTTTCGATATCAATATTATTAAGAAACGATTTGCGCTGCTCTTCCGTCATGGGTGATTGCAATACTTCAGCTGCGGCGCGTATGCCTGCTAATGGACTTTTTAATTCATGTGTCAGTGTTTGCACATAATTTTCAATGTAGTTTTTGCCTTCCAATTCTGCGCGCATGGATTCAAGCGCACTGGCTAGTTGCCGAAGTTCGCCACTGGCGATTTTACTTTGTTGGATCTCCGCGCGCTCACCTTTGCTGACACTCAAAGCATAGTTTCGCAATTTTTGTAATTCACGACTCAACCACCAGGAAAACACTGCTCCGAGCAATAAGCCAGCCACTATTAATAAACCACCAAAAATACTTAAGCGGAATTGTGTACGATTAATATAGGGTTCCATACTACGATTAGGTTTGGAGACTGACACCACTCCAATAATTTCGTCACCATTTCGGATAGGTGCAGCAACATACATAATCGTTGAACTATCATCCCCGGAAACTTCAGGCGATGAACGAGCACCATACTGGCCTTGCAGGGTTAAATAGACGTCGTTCCACTTTGAATAGTCCATTCCTACAGCAATGTTTTTGGAATCTAATAAGACTATACCTTTTTTATCCGTTACATAAATACGGTGATTAACTGAAGATTTATGCACACCCCAAATTTTAGCTTTAGGCAAACGATTACCATATGCGCGAAAAATTTCTGCATAAAAATCATTATTGACTTTATTCTCCAGCATAGGCTGTTTTAAAAATTCGGCGAGCAGATTGGCTGTATCAACCAATGTTTCTTCGGTAGATTGTCGAATGCCAGGTTTAATTTCTTCCATTACCGTGGAAAATAGAAAATAACCGCTGGCGCTCACAAACAATATGTAAACCAAAAATATTCTGGCACTCAGACTCATGTTAATCATTCAACATTAAATGTTTCATATTCACACAACGCTGTTCTTCTTGTACCGCAATTTTCAAAAAACGATTGATCACGGGGCTTAGCGGTGCGTGCTGATTGAGTGCTGTCGTTAGGCGCCTAACCCCTTCCGCCGTACAAACACGCGGGAGCATGCCGAGATAGGCTGATACAAAACGCTCATCTTGTGATTCATGCAGCTGGGGCAGATTAAACAATATGTTGCCAGCATAAGCTTCACGATATTCTATTTGCGAAGCTGGAAATAAATTCGCCATAATTAAGCGTGATGTAGCTAGTTTATATTCCTGATTTTTGGCAATCATCTTTTCAAAGAATGTTAATTTCACTTTTGCATCAGGTCGGCTTGCGTCTGACACCAACAACCACTGCTGCCCCATATCACTGGCATCTTTCTTCTTTTCTTTTTCAGTTAAGCTTAAAGCAGTCTTATGCTGGAAAGTATTTAATCTAACCAGTGTTGTCCATCTGCGATCTTGATCATATACCAAACCTTTTACTTTTTGCTTGCCTGTTAAATAATCTGCCAAACGATTCAGTGCGGCGGGGGTATAAGCCATTTGCACATAAGTATCAAACCAGATCTTTTGTATATCACTACCCGCTTGAGCCGCATTTAATTCACGCCAAGTGATTTTTTCCAACTGAATTAATTCATTCTCGAATTTGTTTTTGCTGTCGCGCATTTGCCAGAAATAGTCGCGCACCATTTTCATTTTGGCGCCCGTTGCGAAAACATCGGTAGGATCATCTGAAATTAACGACGCTTCCATTAAATCAACATAATCAGTCAAGGCCATTCGCTGATCCAACACATCATCCCATAAATGTTGCCAGAGATTAGCGCGCATAGAAGAATCAAAATATCGCAGATGTTGCTTTACTGTACTGAGTGATTTTTTATCCAAGGCAATTTTCACGTAAGCCATATCATTCATATTGGGATAAACGAAATCGGGACAAGCCATATTTTTTTCAATGGTCAATGATGTTTTTTCACCGCTATAAACCAGCGGCATTACTGCAGTTTGATAAATCGTTTGTTGATTGGCAGAATTGTCCGCCTGATAAAACCCTAACTCAATTTTTTGAGTGCGCAAGGTTGGATGATCTTGTGGGGCCAATTGCACAACTGAAAATTCAGAGAGTGGGGAAACATTTTGATTATCACCACAGGAAAAATTTACCTGAATAGTATTCAGGCCCGCCAAATAGAGCCATTCTTGCGTCCAACCAGTTAAGTCAAGTTTTCCTGCCAACGCAACTTCATTCATAAAATCGTTTAATTCAGTATTTCCGTAACTGAATTTTTTAAGGTAATTAGCAACACCTTTGCGGAAGTTTTCTTCACCGACGTAATAAGCAAGCTGCTTTAATACCGAAGCTCCTTTTCCATAGGTAATCCCATCAAAATTGGTAAAGGCTTCAGCAGTATTGGCAACCGGAAGTTCAATGGCATGGGTAGTCACTAACTGATCTTCAGTGTAAGCCCATTGTTTCATTCTGGAATAGAAAAGCCCCCATACATCATCCGCAAACTCACTGTTTTTTGACATTTGCAGATAAGACATATAAGTCGCGAAACTTTCGTTTAACCACAAGCCATTCCACCAATCCATGGTCACTAAATTTCCAAACCACATATGAGCTAGCTCATGTGAGATTACATTCGCATGACGAAAGCGCTCTAATCGAGTTTTTACTCCACGCCCTACAAATATTTCGTTAAAGGTTACAGCACCCAAATTTTCCATTGCACCTGAATTAAAATCAGGAACAATTAATTGATCGTATTTCCCAAAAGGATATTCAATTTCAAAATATTGATTGTAAAAATCAAAACTTTGCTGGGTATAGGTAAACCACTCTTGCGGCTGTACATATTGTGCAATTTCCTGCCGGGCAAAAACACGTAATGGAATCGAGCCCGATTTCCCCTCCCATACCTTATAAGGGCCTGCATGAAGCGGGAAAATATACGAAGGAATTTTGGGAGTCACGGGAAACGCCCAACGTTTTTTACCATTATCATTGGTGATAGACGTTTCTCGCTGTGCTGATACCACTTGCCAATCCGCCGGTGCGAATACCGTTAATTCGTAAGTGGCCTTGATATTGGGTTGATCAAAATGAGGGAACATCTTGTTGGCATTGTAAGGCTCAAAATTACTGTAGAGATAGACATTGCCGGTTTCAGGATCTTTATAGCGGTGCAATCCATCACCAGCTTTTGAATATTCACGTTCAAATTCAATACGCAATGTATTTTTTTTCTGACTAAATATGTCGGGCGCCAATTGAACAAAATATTGTTGGTACTCAAAGTCAACAACGGCACCATTCAGAGTCACTGCGTTTACTTTTCCGGTATTAAAATCCACCGTAACAGGCGAAAGATTATTATCAGCCAAACTAAAATCAATGGTGATTTCACCTTTATAAGATTCTGTTTGTGCATCCAGATTCATTATTAATTGGTAGCTGACATCGGCTATTTGATTTGCGCGCATGTGAGCGTAATTCTGTTCCAGGTAAGGTGCCGCTTTACGCTCCAACCGAATCGACTGAGATGCATTTTTTACATCCCGGTTTACATCTGGTCCAGATTGCTGGCAAGACACGATCAAGCTGGATGAAATCATGATCAAAAAAAACTGCAACAATCTATTCATCTTTATTTTTCTCCTGTCAAAATTTCATAAAAAAAGCC
The DNA here is from genome assembly GCA_016712405.1 of Cellvibrio sp. Classification (GTDB taxonomy): domain Bacteria; phylum Pseudomonadota; class Gammaproteobacteria; order Pseudomonadales; family Cellvibrionaceae; genus Cellvibrio. The sequence continues at coordinate 73,595 of JADJRD010000006.1, forward strand.
GCTGACTCACGCCAGCGGCTTTTTTAGTGTTTCGAATTTATGGATAGCATCAATTACCATAACTCATTAATCGCTGATAACGACGCTCAAGTAAAGCATCAATCGGTTCTTTACTTAATTGATCAACTTGTTGAGTTAAACGTTGGCGCAAGGTATCTGCCATTTGGTCTAAATCCCGATGGGCACCACCTAATGGCTCAGGAATGGTTTCATCAACAATACCTAATTCCTGTAATACTTTTGATGTGACACCCATTGCCTGTGCCGCTTCTGGCGCTTTGGCAACAGTCTTCCAAATAATATTGGCGCAGCCTTCAGGTGAAATTACAAAGTAGGTGGAATACTGCAACATGTTCAGATGATCGCCCACACCAATCGCCAAAGCGCCACCAGAAGAACCTTCACCAATCACTGTACAAATAATCGGTGTACGCAAACGGGACATCACAGCTAGGTTTTTAGCAATCGACTCAGAAATACCTCGCTCTTCAGAGTCAATACCAGGATAGGCGCCAGGTGTGTCGATCAAGGTAAGAATCGGCATTTTGAAACGCTCAGCCATTTCCATCAAACGCAGAGCCTTACGATAACCTTCCGGTCTTGGCATACCAAAGTTGCGCTGGACCTTCTCAGTCACAGTTCGGCCTTTTTCTTCACCAATTACCATGACTGGCTTGCCATCCAAACGGGCGACGCCACCAATAATGGCCTTGTCATCACCAAAGTGACGATCGCCATGTAGCTCATCAAAATCAGTAAATACGCGAGTGATGTAGTCAGAGGTATAGGGGCGCAGTGGGTGACGTGCCACCTTGACGATCTCCCAAGCGGTCAGCTTGGAATAGATAGCTTCAGTGAGTTTTGTGCTTTTTTCGCGCAGCTTGGCGATTTCGTCAGCAAGATTGACATCGCTTGAGCGGCCAACCAGTTGTAGTTCTTCAATCTTCGTTTCAAGTTCAGCAATCGGCTGTTCAAAATCCAGAAAATTTAGATTCATATCAGGCTCTTATAGGTCTAAGAATCGGACTTATCCAAGCGGCTATTGTCGCCTACCCGGTCGGTAATGGGGCGCTACCTTACGCGAAAATGTAAAATTAGTCGACCATTTTTCCAGACCGATTAGTGATAAACCAAACTCACACTTTGGCTGCCATAACGCTCTCGAAGGCTCTGCAAAAGCTCGTCTTCCGGGCGCAGCAACCATTCATTGCCCAACTGGATTTGGGCTTTTGCATCACTGCGTGAATAATCAATAATCAGCGGACATTTAGCGACTTTTTGCGGGGAACCACGATGCAGCTGCAACAGCTGCATTAAATCGCGGACGGCATTGGGCGCTAATAATCCTGCGTGCCATTGCAAATGAATTTCACGTACTTTGTCTTGGCGTAGATCACTCAATAATTCCACTTTATCGGCGCTCATTTTTAATTGACCGCTGAAGTCATCGTGTTTAACTTGACCGGTGATCACTAGCAAGCCATCTTTCAATAACAAATCACGTGAATCGTTATAAATTTCAGAAAAAAGTGTGACATCCATTCGACCGGTGCGATCATCCACTGTCACTATTGCCAAATTATCACCACGTTTGGTTTTGACTAGGCGTTGCGAAATAATTAATCCAGCAATCGTTTGGCTGGATTTTTCCGGTTTCAAATTAGCAATACGCGACGTCACCAGATGTTCGAGTTCTTGTTCGTATTCATCAATGGGATGACCGGTTAAATACAAACCGAGTGTTTCTTTTTCGGCGTGCAATCTGTCTTTAATTGACCAGCTGCGTGTATTTAAAAAATCTTTATAGACATCAGTGATAGAGGTTTCTGCTGCAATCACTTCGCCAAACAAATCCATCATACCTGCATTGGAATTTGCCGCAGACTGTTCGGCAGTTTTAACAGCCTCGCTCATGGCTGCAAACATAATCGCCCGATCATGATCACGATTGTAATCGGGCGTGTTGTAACTTTACCCAAACGATCCGCAGCACCTGAACGAATAATGGCTTCAAGTGCACGTTTATTTAATTTACGTGCATCAACTCGCGCGCAAAAATCAAATAAATCTTTAAAAGGCCCTGCTTCATTGCGCGCTGCAATAATCGATTCAACCGGGCCTTCACCCAAACCTTTAATAGCGCCCAATCCATAAATAATATTGCCCTCATCATCCACCGTGAAATGAAACTCACCAGAATTGACATCAGGCGGCAAGAGTTTTAATTTCATGGTGCGACATTCTTCAATGAAGGTCACCACCTTTTCAGTTTTATCCATGTCAGACGACATAGTGGCTGCCATAAAATGCGCAGGATAATGCGCTTTCAACCAAGCGGTTTGATAAGACACAATTGCATAAGCGGCTGAGTGTGATTTGTTAAAACCGTAACCGGCAAATTTTTCTACTAGATCAAAAATTTTAATTGCCAACTGACCATCAACACCTTGTTCTTTTGCGCCCGCCTCAAAAACTTCGCGCTGCTTGGCCATTTCTTCTGGTTTTTTCTTACCCATGGCGCGACGCAACATGTCGGCACCACCGAGTGTATAACCTGCGAGAACTTGCGCGATTTGCATAACCTGTTCTTGATAAACAATAACACCATAAGTCGGCTCAAGTACCGGCTTCAAACTTTGATGCTGAAATTTTGCATCGGGGTAAGCGACTTGCGCACGACCATGTTTACGATTAATAAAATCGTCTACCATGCCAGATTCCAAAGGGCCTGGACGAAAGAGCGCAACCAATGCAATCAAATCTTCAATATTGTCGGGCTGTAAACGCTTGATCAGATCTTTCATACCACGTGATTCCAATTGGAATACTGCCGTAGTTTCCGCGCGTTTTAATAATGTATAAGTTTTGGGATCATCAAGTGGAATCGCGCTGATATCCAAAGGTGGTTCACTTTTTTTCGCGCGCTGTTTATCAATCATAATGCGCGCCCAATCGATAATGGTGAGCGTGCGCAATCCTAAAAAGTCGAACTTCACCAAACCCGCTTCTTCAACATCACCTTTATCAAATTGTGTAACCAAACCACCGCCGGTTTCATCGCAATACAAAGGAGCAAAGTCAGTGAGTTTTGTTGGAGCAATTACAACACCCCCGGCATGTTTACCAACATTACGGGTTAATCCTTCAAGTTGCTCTGCCATTTCCCAAATTTCACCCGCATCACCATCAACTGTAATAAATTCTTTTAGTTGTGGCTCTTCTTGTAGCGCTTGTTCCAAGGTCATGCCGGGTGTTGGCGGAATCATTTTCGATAATTTATCAGCAAGCCCGTAAGATTTTCCTTGCACACGTGCAACGTCACGCACTACGGCTTTAGCCGCCATAGTACCGAAAGTAATAATTTGGCTGACGGCGTCGCGACCATAATTATCGGCAACATAAGCAATCACTTTATCGCGATTGTCCATGCAAAAATCGATATCAAAATCCGGCATGGAAACCCGTTCTGGATTTAAAAAACGCTCAAACAGTAAATCGTATTGCAGAGGATCGAGATCGGTAATTTTTAATGAGTAAGCCACTAATGAACCTGCACCAGAACCACGACCTGGCCCCACTGGAATATCGTGATCTTTTGCCCACTGAATAAAATCCATCACAATCAAAAAATAACCGGGAAAACCCATTTGAATAATAATATCCAATTCAAATGTCAGTCGATCATCATAAACTTTTCGACGTTCGAGATAATCTGCAGCCTCTTTATCTAAAATCCTATCAAGTCTTTCTTCCAAACCTTTTTGCGAAATTTGTCTAAAAAATTCGGCTTCGGTTAAACCTGCAGGCACTGGATATTCCGGTAAAAAATATTTACCCATTTGAATAGTGACATTACAACGCTTGGCAATTTCAACACTGTTAATTATCGCTTCAGGTATATCACTGAAAAGCTCTGCCATTTCTTCTGCAGAACGCAAATATTGTTGATCGCTGTAGCGACGTTCACGGCGTGGATCATCCAGTGTGCGCCCTTCGCTAATACAAACTCTCGCCTCATGCACTTCAAACTCAGAGGCTTTTAAAAAACGAACATCATTGGTGGCAACGACCGGACAATTCATTTCAATTGCCAGTTCAACCGCAGCATGCAAATAATTCTCATCGTTTTCACGCCCGGTTCTTTGTAATTCGAGATAGAAACGCGACGGAAAATCTTTGATCCAATCACACAACAATTCATGTGCTTGTTGTTTGCGACCCGATAATAAAGCCACACCTATATCACCAAATTTTGCACCAGAAAGTGCAATCACTCCTTCGCTGAATTCGCTGATCCATTGACGCTGGATATAGGCAATCCCCTGATGCTGCCCGTGACGCCAAGCGCGAGAAATTAATTCGATAATATTTTTATAGCCAGAATTGTTCATGGCCAACAAGGTAATCAAAGTCGGAGCAGATTCAGAATCTTGCGATTGCAATAGAAAATCACTGCCTATAATGGGCTTAACACCAGAACCCTGAGCAGCTTTATAAAATTTAATCAGGCCGTAAAAATTGGTGAGATCGGTAATCGCGCAAGCTGGCATGCGATTATTGGCCACAGATTTAATCAACGGCTTGATGCGAATAAGGCTATCACTGAGTGAAAATTCAGTGTGAATACGCAGATGAACGAAATCGGCAACAGACATGATTAAAATAACTTCATCTGTTCAATTTTATTTCTTACCGGTGCGTAAGAACGGCGATGAATTTCCGTTACCCCTAATTTATCCAATGCATCCATATGTATTTGTGTCGGATAACCTTTGTGATCGGCAAATCCATAACCAGGATATTCTTTGTCTAATAAAATCATTTCACGATCACGAGTGACTTTTGCCAGTATCGATGCCGCACTGATTGCAGCAACACGACTATCACCTTTTACTACTGCTTCAGCAGCGTATTTACATTTGGGTAGTTTATTACCATCAACCAAGACATGTTCCGGTTGAATGTGCAGACCTTCCACGGCGCGCGTCATAGCCAACAAACTAGCTTGCAGAATATTAATGCGATCAATTTCTTCCACACTGGCGCGAGCAATAAACCAAGATTTGGCTTTTATTTTTATCTCATCAAATAAAAGTTCACGACGCTTTTCGCTAAGTTTTTTTGAGTCATCCAAACCTTCTATAGGATTTTCCGGATCAAGAATTACCGCTGCAGCAACTACGTCACCCGCTAATGGTCCACGTCCGACCTCATCACATCCCGCCAACAAAACTCCCTGATAAATAGAAATAAAAGGTTCCATAATTATGGTCTGATTAATTTAGCTATTGCGTCAGCGGCACGCTCACTGGCATTAAGTCTCAATTCAACGTGCATTTCCTGAAAATATTGCACCAATTTTTCTGTTTCGTCTGGATTATCAAAATAATGCATGACCGCATTACCCAGTGCATGAGGGGTCGCTTTATCTTGCAATAATTCTGGCACCAACATTTTTTGGGCCAATAAATTAGGCAAAGAAACAAACGGCGTCTTGATCAATCTGGATAAAATTTTATAACTTAAGGATACCATTTTGTAAGCGACAACCATTGGTTTTTTCAACAACATAGCTTCCAATGTTACAGTTCCTGAAGCCAATAAAACCACATCAGCTGCCGCTATCACTTCGTGTGATCGACCATTAAACAACGTGAATGGAAAATCAACATAATCACTTAAAGCCAAATGCAATTGATGATAGCGATCGGAATTGGCGGCTGGAATAATGAAGTGCAAAAGTGGATCTTGTTCCAAACAAAAAACACCGGCATGCATAAATAAATTTGCCATACGCTCAACTTCTGAGGAACGACTACCCGGTAGAAGAGCAACAAACCTTCCCGTTTCCGGTAAACCCAAGGCTTTTCTTGCTGCCATTTTGTCTGTGTGCAACGGAATTTCATCAGCTAAATGATGCCCAACAAATTCAACAGGAACCTGATGCTCCTGATAAAATTTGGCTTCGAAGGGCAATAAAGTCAATATCAAATCCACGGCGCGTTTGACTTTCAGCACACGTTTTTGTCGCCAGGCCCAAACAGAAGGGCTGACATAATGAACTGTTTTAATCCCTTTTGCTTTTAATGACTCTTCCAGCGACAAATTGAAATCCGGTGAATCAATTCCAATAAAAACAGAGGGTGGATTTTTAATAAAATGTTCACGAATAAATTTTCGAATTCGTAATAATTCGAAAATTCGCTTCAAGGGTTCAATTAAACCCATCACTGCCAAGCGGTCTTGCGGAAAATAAGAATGGAAACCCTGCGCCAACATTAATGGCCCACCGATTCCAGAAAAAGTAGCGTTAGGAAATTGTTTGCGAAGTTCTTGTATCAGCGCCGCACCCAGAATGTCTCCCGATGCTTCACCTACCACTATCGCTATGTGAATTGATTCAGACACACAAATCTCCAGCGGGATTTCGATCATTTTTTTTGTAAATCACAACCGGTATTAACTTCTATTGTCACTGACATTAAAAATGATTTTTATTATCGAACTATGCCGCGTGTTGAAGTCTCAAGTGAAGTAATGAGCGGCCCCAATGCGGCGCACTCCTGCTGTTGCAGCTTAAGCTCAATCAAGGCTTCATCCAAAGTCAACCCACGACGATAAATCGTTTTATAAGCTTTACTTAAAATAGCCAAATCTTCTTTGGTAAAACCGCGACGACGCAAACCTTCCAAATTAATATTTTTTGCCTCAGCTGGGTTGCCATTCACCATCATATACGCTGGCACATCTTTGCCAATGGCAGTGCCCATTCCAGAAAAGCTGTGCATACCAATTTTGCAAAATTGATGAACTAAAGTAAATCCACCTAATATGGCCCAATCATCAATATGAACATGACCCGCCAAAGCAGAGTTGTTAACTAAAATACAATTATTGCCAATAACACTATCATGACCTACATGCACATAAGCCATTAACAAATTATTATCGCCGATAGTCGTTTCGTGACGATCTTGAACTGTGCCGCGATGAATAGTGACACCTTCGCGAATGACATTGTTGTCACCCATCACAAAACGCGTTGCTTCACCTTTATATTTTAAATCTGGCGTGTCTTCACCCAATGTTGAAAATTGATAAATGCGATTGTTTTTACCGATCTTTGTAGGACCTTTAATAATCACATGCGAAGCAATAATAGTCCCTTCACCAATTTCGACATCTGCACCAATAATAGTCCAAGGACCGATTTCAACATTGGCTGCAATTTTTGCACTGGGGTGAATAATGGCTTGTGAGTCAATCAAAATTAAATCTCTATCTATACGAAAATGCAGGGTTGCTGTGCAAATTACACTTTTCTGTCAGCGCACATAATGGTTGCAGATGCCGCTAAAACTCCATCCACTGTTGCCTTACATTCAAACTTCCAGATTCCACGCTTTTCTGACACAACCCGTGATTCAATTTGCAATCTATCTCCAGGCACCACTTGTCTTTTGAACCGAACATCATCTACTGCAGCAAACAAATACAAAGATCCATCTTGGGGTTTTTTATTCATGGTTTTGAAACCCAAAATACCGGATGCTTGCGCCATTGCCTCAATAATCATTACCCCAGGAAAAATAGGAGCCTGAGGAAAATGCCCATTAAAAACATCTTCATTTGCAGTAATGTTTTTGTAAGCCACTATAGACTCACCTTCAACCAACTCAACCACCCGATCAATCAACAGAAATGGATAGCGATGGGGTAAATATTCTTTAATTTCGTTTATATCCATCATCTGAAAACGCCTCAATAAAACCTGCAATTACAATTTTTTTTCGCGCTCAAGTCTGAGCAAACGATTTGCCATCTCATCTAACTGTCGAAAACGCGCCGCGTTTTTTCGCCAATCTTTAGTATTCGTCATAGCAGTACCGGACGAATAGGACCCAGCTTGAGTAATGGAAGATGTCACAAGGCTCATGGCGGTAATATGAACTTTATCCGCTATTTCCAAATGACCCACAATCCCCACTGCGCCGGCTATAGTACACTGACTGCCGATAACAGTGCTGCCCGCAATTGCAGTATGACCTGCAATTGCAGTGTTCCGACCAATTTTGACATTGTGTGCAATCTGCACCAAATTATCGATAATCACTCCATCTTCGATGACAGTATCTTCCAAGGCTCCACGATCTATACAGGTATTTGCACCTATTTCCACCCTGTCACCTATGATGACACCACCCAATTGATGGATCTTTAACCATCCGTCTGATGTAGGCGCAAATCCAAAACCATCTGCACCTATAACACAACCACTGTGTAGCAAGCACCGACCACCAATTTTTATTCCATGATAAACGGTGACATTTGGCATTAACTCAGTGTGCGCACCAATCTCAGTATCTGCACCCAAATAGCAACCCGCACCAATGACAACATTATCGCCCAAAACAACACCATCACTAATTACTGCTTTAGGGCCAATGCTAATGTTATTACCTATTTTTGCTTTTTCACTCACTGTTGCATCAGGATGTATTGCAGGCAAAGGCAAAATTCTAGTTGCAAACACCTCAGTTAATTTGGCGTAGGCTTCATAGGGTTTGGCAACAATCAGCTTGTTCCCCAAAAAATCATCTGCCAAAGCAGCGTTTATCAGCACTGCCCCAGCAGCGGTAGTTGAAAGGTATTTTTTATAAACCGGATTAGCAATAAAACTAATATGATGTTTTTCTGCTGATTGCAAACTGGCTAGTCCATTAACCACATAAAACTCGTCTCCATGCAACTCGCCATCAATCAACTGAGCAACTTCTCTCAAGCTGTAGGAGCGCATGGAGTCAATCTTGCTTATTTAGTTTGATTAATCAGATCGACTACTTTTTTCGTGTAATCAAGCTTAGGATCCATTTGCACCAAAGTTCTTGGATTAACCACCATCGCAATATTTTCGGCAGCAATGATTTGTTTCAGCGCAGCATCAAATTTGGGAGCAATTTCTTTATACAATTCTTGACGCACCGCTAACTCAGACTCCTCTAATTTTTTATTTTGGATTTGAAAATCCTGCACAAGAGTTTGCAGCTTTTTAATATTGGCGTCTCTTTGTTCCTTACTCCAGGTCAAACCATCTTTCTTCTCCAATGCCTGCAAATTTTTAATCTCTGCCATTTTTAAATCAGCAGTAGATTTAATCGTCAATAGCTCTGGATTAGCTTTGAATTTTTCGATTTTTGCTTTAGCAATATTAGTTGAAAAAATAACCGCTTCTGGATCAACCGCCACTATTTTAGTCTGTGCGTTCGCACCAACAGCTAATAAGCTTAACAACGCCGCAATAACAAACTTCTCAATACTCGACACAATAATATCCTCAGCAAATTAGTAAAAATTAAAAGGTTTGACCCATAGTAAATTGGAACCGCTCATCATCGTCAAACTCACCTATTTTAAGTGGCTTAGCGTAACTGAACGTCATAGGTCCAAACCCAGAAATCCAAGTAAGCCCAACACCAACAGATGACCGAATCTCATCCAAACTCACATCATAACAGTTTATCTGATTAGCCCCACAGTCAGTATCAAACACATTGCCTGCATCCAGAAATAAACTGCTTTGCACAGAACGCTGATCTTTTAAGAATGGTAATGGAAACAAAATTTCCGCACCACCTTGAATCAACACATTGCCACCAAATGCACCTCGACTACGACCAATTTGAGTGGAGCTTCCTGGTGTTTTTACTAACTGTCCTTCGGCACAAGAGAGCTCAACAATTTGACTGGTACACAGAATATAGGCTGCCTGCGATTCCTCGCCTGCGTCTTTCTTGCCATTTGCATTGAGATCATCCCAAACAACAGGAACAACATACTCATTGTAACGAGGAGAACCTAAAGGTCCGAGCGTGCTACGCTCAAAACCTCTTACCGAGCCCAAGCCACCCGCATAGTAGTGCTCAAAGAATGGCAATTCATCTAAATCACCGTAAGCTGCTGCATATCCCAAATCAGCTCGCAATTTTAACGTTAACGAATTTGTTAAAGGGAAATAAGTTTGGCCTGTATAATTGATTTTGTAGTAACTTAAGTCACCAACAGGCAATGTAATTTCAGCAGACAGGCTTTGTGCCGCTCCTCTGTCCGGAAGAATGCCCTTGTTTAAGGTCGATCGACGCCAACTAAAACTCATTTGAACATCATTGAATTCGTTTCCATGACGATCAAGGAATCCTGGCTTACCGACCATTGAATCGTCCCAATTACGCAACTCAAAAGTACCTAACGGAGAATCCAACCCAGCCGCATCACGCCTTTCTTTTTCTTTAAATTGATCGTAATTGAGGTATTTAATTTCTGAATTCCAAAAAGGTGAGCGCATTACCTCTTGGGCGGAATATTGTGTAGGCTCAACCTCAAGATTACGAAAACCCACTTCAAAACCGATTCTTTCTACATCAGAAATAGGGTATCCAAATATCATCTTGGCGCCATAGGTATTGGTACTGTAGGGGCTGATATAGCTCAAATCACTCTCTACAAAATACATGTTAACGCCACGGCTCACTCCATCAGCTGTGAAATAGGGATCGTTATAAGAAAAGTTATAAGATGTTTGATATTTATTTTGACTAAAATTAAAGCCAACCATTTTGCCAGTACCAAACCAGTTACTTTGTGTGACATTAGCCGAATACATCAAGCCATAAACTTCACCATAACCAATTTGCAACCCCATACTGCCGCTAGGCTGCTCTTCAACTGTGTATTCAACGTCAACTTGATCCGATGTGCCAGGGACTTCTTTATTTTCGACTTTGACTTCTTTGAAAAAACCTAAACGCTCCAAACGCACTTTAGAAAATTCAATTTGTGATGAATTTGCAGAACCGCCTTCCATTTGCCGCATTTCACGCCGCAACACCTCATCAAGCGTTTTAATATTACCTTTGAAATCAATTCGATTAACATAAGCACGTTTTCCAGGCTCAATTAAATAGGTAATTTTAACGGTTTTATCTGCCTCATTGATCTCTGTAATACCTTCAACCTTAGCGAAGGTATAACCTTGATTACCTAGAACTTTCGTAACCATCTCTTCTGATGTAGTCATTAATATTTGTGAAAACTCATCAGCTTTTTTAGTTAATAACAACAGCCTGACAACAGACTCATCCAAGACGGGATCACCGGCTAACTCGACCTCACTAATTTTGTAAATATCCCCTTCAGTCACATTGATGGTGACAAATATTTTTTCTTTATTGGGGCTCAATGAAATTTGCGAAGAATCGACTTTGAATTTTAAATAACCGCGATCCAAATAATGTGATTCCAAAGCCTCTAAATCACCTTTCATTTTTTCTTTGTTGTATTTGTCATTCCCTGATAACCAAGACCAAAATCCAGAGCTTTTCAACTCAAACAAATCCAGCAATTCATTCTCTTTAAAAACAGTATTACCAACAAGATTAATTTGTTTAATGCGCGAGGGACTACCCTCATGAACAGTAACCGTAATTTTGACCTGATTGCGAGGCAAATCTTTGACTTTTAACTTGACGTTTGCGCCATAACGACCCTGATTAACATATTCTCGAACCAGAGATTGGGAAATGCCTTCAAGTGTTGCACGTTTGAATATTTGACCTTCTGATAAATTATTTTCTTTCAAGCTATCCATCAGATTTTCTGTTTTGATAGCTTTGTTGCCCTTGAGTACAATTTTGTTGATTGCAGGACGCTCTTTAATCACCAGCACTAACACTTCGCCATCGCGTTTAATTGCAACATCAGCAAAAAAACCAACCTTAAATAATTCACGCGTAGCATTTTGGATATCGTCTTGAGTGACAGTGTCGCCCACTCTAATAGGCAAGGCACTAAAGACAGTTCCTGCAGAGACCCTTTGTAGGCCCTCTACCCGAATATCGCTGATACGGAAAGATTGCGCATAAACAGCAAAGGATAAGCACAACAGGATTACACCACAAAAAAGTCGAATTAACGCTTGCATCATATTATGTGTTCTATTAAACGAAAATTTACACGTTTTAAACAAAACGGCATGGATTAAAAATTAAGGTCTTGTCAGATCGTTGTACAGAGCAAAAAAGGTCAGGCTAATAATCAACACAAACCCTAATTGGTATCCCCAGTTCTGAACCCTGTCGGACACCGGTTTTCCACGAATTACTTCAATCAAACAATAAAATAAATGTCCACCATCCAATACCGGGATGGGCAAGAGGTTAAAAATAGCCAGAGAAATACTGACCATCACCAAAAATGCCACAAAGCTTTCCAGCCCACCCTTGGCCGAAGAGCCCGCCACCTTAGCAATGGTTACGGGTCCACTCAAGTTCTTAGTGGAAATTTCTCCAACAATTAACTTCTTGATTGACAAAAGCAAAAAGCTAGAAGTATTCCAAGTCTTTTCAACGGCTCTGATAAAAGCGCCCGGAATTGAATAATCAGCGGTTCTGAAGAGGGATTTATCGAGAGCATCAGGTGCAAAACCCATCCCTACACGACCATAAGATGGAGAACTCAGATCAAAACCTAACGACCGCAGGAATTGACGAAACCCACTGGTAAAGACTAGTTCTGGGGTAACACTGATATCGATTAGTTTTTTGTTACGCTCGACCTTAACCACGACCTGCTTTTCTGGACTTGCCTGAATGATCTCAACCCATTCCCTGTAATCGTTAATAGGTTTATCAGCAACACTAAGGATCTTATCGCCCATTCGAAAACCCGCTTTTTCTGCAGCAGACCCTTTATCCATTTCACCCACTATAGGTGCAATCGGGAAATACAGTTCCAATCCCAAGCCCTTTATCGGATCAGGCTCTGCATCAGCCTTTAGCCAATTCTCTATTTTCCCTACAAGTTTATATTGGTAAGTCGAATCTGGGTAAACCACTGTAACCTCTAGATCGCCAGTCTCACCCAATCGTTCTGCCAGTGCTCGATTTAACTCTCCCCAGGTAGGAGTTGGAACACCATCTACAGCAACAATTTCTTGCTTTGCCTCTATTCCCAATTGTTCAGCAACAGAGTTAGGTAGAACCTTATTCACTTTAGGGATAAGCCCTTCCTCCCCATTCAATAGTGAACCCCAAAGCAACAGCACAGCAAAAATAATATTGGCTATTGGCCCTGCAGCCACAATCGCCATGCGTTTCCACACAGATTGATTGTTAAACGCAAAAGGCTTTTCGGATTCAGTGACGCCCCCTTCCCTTTCATCCAGCATTTTGACGTAACCACCTAGTGGCAGAGCCGAAAGACTGTATTCAGTCCCTTGCTTATCTGTTCTCGACCAAAGAGTCTGACCAAAGCCAATCGAAAACCGAAGGACTTTTACACCACAGCGACGCGCCACATAAAAGTGACCAAACTCATGTACCGCCACCAAAATAATCAGCGCAACCAAAAACGAGAGGACGGTTTGTAGAATTCCCACACTTATCTCCTGAACTGCCTGACCAATTGCCCTGCCATTTGGCGGGCTTGTTGATCGGCAAATTGGACATGAGACACATCAGAGGGTTCAGTAATCGAAGACTTTTCCATTACCCCCGCAATAACCTCAGCAATTTGGTTGAATCCCAATTGGCGATTTAAAAAAGCCTCCACCGCCACTTCATTGGCTGCATTCAAAATGGCCGGTGCAGTTCCCGCTGTTTTTGCAGCAGTTTCTGCTAATGCCAAACAGGGAAAACGTTGATAATCGGGTGCGGAAAAATCCAGGCGCGCAGTGGCAATTAAATCCAGACTGGCCACCCCTGATTCGATTCGTTCAGGCCAAGCCAATGCATGAGCTATGGGTGTGCGCATATCGGGGTTTCCCATCTGCGCCAACACCGAACCATCCACATACTCCACCATAGAATGAATAACACTTTGGGGATGAATCACTACCTGAATCTGTTCAGGTTTAGCATTGAATAACCAGCAAGCTTCTATCAGCTCTAATCCCTTATTTAACATTGTGGCCGAATCAACCGAAATCTTTTTACCCATACTCCAATTGGGATGAGCACAGGCCTGTTCGGGCGTGACATTGTTCAATTCAGATAAAGCGGTATTTCTGAAAGGGCCGCCTGATGCGGTGAGTAAAATTTTTCTCACACCTAAACCACTTGGGCTTGTTGATAAATCTGCGGTGCGATGGTTTGGCAAACACTGAAATATGGCGTTATGTTCACTATCAATCGGCAACAAAGTTGCTTTATGTTCAATCACAGCTTGAGTAAATAAACCACCCGCCATCACCAAGGATTCTTTATTGGCTAGTAGAACTTTTTTGCCGGATTTAACGGCCGCCATTGTCGGCAATAAACCTGCAGCTCCGACAATTGCAGCCATCACAAGATCAACCTCAGCAGCCGAAGCCACTTGAGACAAAGCATCAACCCCCGTCAACACCTCTGTCGGGCACTGATGTTTTTTTAATTCCGATTGCAAATCAGCTGCATGAGTTGAATTCACCAAAACCGCATAACGAGGCCGATGCTCTAAACATTGAATTGCCAAAAGCTGCCAACGTTTATCCGCCGTCAATGCAAATACTTGATATTTATCCCGATGACGAGAAAGCACATCCAAAGTACTAACACCTATGGACCCTGTCGCACCTAGAACAGTAATTTGCTGAAGATCGGATTTTTTCAGATTAAGCATCATCAGCCTGGAACACCTGCAGCACCAAACAAACCGCTAGTCATTAAAGCCAAAGCAAAAACCGGGGCGCCTGCTGTCACTCCATCAACACGATCAAGAATACCTCCATGCCCAGGCAGAATAGTGCCGCTATCTTTCACACCAGCATGACGCTTAACCATAGACTCAAGCAAATCACCCAAGACTGAAATCAAGCTGGTCGGAATCACCACAGCCAAAACCAACGCTGGCGATAGGTTAAAACTGAAAACCAAGACTAATGCCAACAACAGATTACTTATTAATCCCCCCGCAAAACCTTCCCAGGTTTTTCCAGGGCTGACGTGAATTGCCAACTTACGTTTGCCAAAACGACGACCGGCGAAATAACCACCGGTATCAGCAACAGCCACCACTAGAGACAACAAAATAATCAACCAATGTCCTTCTGCTTGTTGACGCACATAAACCAAAGCAACCCAGGTTGGAATTAGAACAAACAATCCCATTAACAAACGCAGAAATTTATTCCCCCACAAAATAGCACTGGAGGGATACCCCTGAACCAACAACAAGGCTACCGCCCAAAAACTGCAGCCAATAATTAATAATTGCTGTACCGCTTCCAGATCCAAATGAGGTGAAGCCTCACCCGAGAAACCTATCCACCAGGAAACGCCCAACAAATAACCACCCATCACTAATGCGTATAGCAGTCGCAACCAAATTTGGCGGACACTCGACAATGCTGCCCACTCCCAAGCACCTATCAACACTACCGCCGCCATAAAAAACGCGAAATAACCGGAAGGCAATACAAACAATGCCGATAAAAAAATCGCGGTGATAATTAATGCGGTAATCACGCGTTGTTTAAGCATGTTCGCCTGCCTCGATTTGATCGCCCGTCATGCCGAAACGACGTTGGCGCTGATAGAAACTTTCCGTTGCTTTTTTTAATTCTTCGCCATCAAAATCCGGCCATAGTTTTTCGCTGAAATAAAGTTCAGCGTAAGCGGCTTGCCAAAGTAAAAAATTAGAAATACGAATTTCTCCGCCCGTCCGAATTAATAAATCCAGTGGGGGCAAATCACGCATGGAAATATGTTGACCCAATAAATCTTCGTTAATTGCATCAGCAGTTAATTCGCCCACTGCAATTTTTTCTGCAAGAATTTTTGCAGCATTGGCTATATCCCAACGACCACCATAATCGGCTGCAATGACCAAGGTAGTTAAACCACCTGCGGTAAGCTTTTCTGCATCCGCAATCGCTTTTTGAATTGCAGGACTAAAACGTTCACGATTGCCAATCACGCGCAAAGCGACGTTTTTTTTCTTCAAGGCTTTAGCTTCGTTTTTGAGATACAGCAAAAACAATGACATCAGTGCTTCAACTTCCACAGGAGGCCTGCGCCAGTTTTCACTGCTAAAAGCAAAGACTGTCAGGACTTGAATATTCAATTCCTGACAGGCCGACATCACATCACGAATACGTTCAACACCGACTTTATGCCCGGAAACTCCCGGCATTCCACGTTGCTTCGCCCAGCGATTGTTGCCATCCATAATAATCGCCACATGGCGAAGAGACTGTTCGCTCACGCTTAGACCGCCATCAAATCGACTTCTTTGGCAGCCAGCGCTTTATCCACTTCAGCAATATATTTATCGGTAATTTTTTGAATATCGTCTTGTGCACGACGATCCTCGTCTTCACCGATTTTTTTATCTTTTAATAAGGCTTTGACATCCGCTAAAACATCACGACGCACATTGCGCACAGATACTCGACCATGCTCAGCTTCTGCTCTGGCTTGCTTGATAAAATTTTTGCGAGTCTCTTCAGTTAACATGGGCAATGGGATACGAATCAATCCGTTATTAGTGGAGGGATTTAATCCCAAATCGGATTTCATAATTGCTTTTTCAATTTCAGAAACCAGATTACGCTCCCAAGGACTAACCGACAAAGTGCGTGCATCCTCAATATTAATATTGCCAACCTGGTTCAAAGGTGTTGGCGTACCGTAATAATTGACCATGATGCCATCCAACAAGCTGGGATGCGCGCGACCAGTACGAATTTTATTGAAATTATTACCCAAAGCTTCAACAGCTTTTTTCATGCGGGATTCAGCATCTTTTTTAATGTCAGTAATCATTTTTTGTCCTCTTCTATCAAAGTACCTTCGTTGCTGCCAACGACAATATTGAGCAACGCACCTGTTTTATTCATTCTGAAAACACGCACCGGCATGTCATGTTCCCGACACAAACAAATTGCAGTCAAATCCATTACGCCTAATTTTTTATCCAAGACCTCGTCATAACTCAGACGATCATATTTGGTTGCATTGGGATCTTTTTTAGGATCAGCGGTATAAACACCATCGACCTTGGTAGCTTTCAGCACTATATCCGCTTCCACTTCGATGCCGCGCAAACAGGCAGCAGAATCTGTTGTAAAAAATGGATTACCTGTACCTGCGGCAAATATCACTACTTCACCCATGCCTAGAAAACGTACCGCACGACGGCGATCATAATGTTCAACAATTCCACTCATCGGGATCGCCGACATCACACGTGACGAAATATTGGAACGTTCAAGCGCATCACGCATCGCCAATGCATTCATCACAGTGGCCAACATTCCCATATGGTCACCAGTCACTCGATCCAAACCAGCGGCACTTAATTGTGAACCCCGAAACAGGTTGCCTCCACCAATCACCAAGCCCACCTGCACGCCTATTCCAACTAACTGACCAATTTCGAGTGCCATTTTATCCAGCACTTTAGGATCAATCCCAAACCCCTCAGTCCCCATCAATTCTTCGCCACTCAACTTCAACAATATACGTTTGTATTTTTTATCTCTCGGATTCGACATAAAGATCTCCATACAGGTTGAGGGCTTAAACGAGAAGACTGACTCAAAAAATCACCGCAGTGTAACAGAAAAAGACGCCAGAGATGCAGCCTTCAGCTAACGCACTACGAGATCTGATTCAAAGAAGCTCTATCGAATACTGACAACAAGGACATAAAAAAACCCGCGAAGTTTTATCTTCGCGGGTTTTTTATTTAATCAATCAATCCAATTATTTGTTAGATGCAGCTACCTGAGCAGCCACTTCAGCAGCAAAATCCACCACTGCTTTTTCAATGCCTTCGCCTACTTCCAAACGCACAAAACTCTTCACAGTTGCACCGGCTGCTTTCGCAAATTGAGCAACAGTTTGTTCAGGGTTTTTAACGAATGGCTGATCAGTCAAACTCGCTTCTTTGAGGAACTTGTTGATGCGACCACCAATCATTTTCTCAACGATTTCAGCAGGTTTGCCCGCCATGTCAGGCTGAGCACGAATAATTTCTTTTTCTTTCTCGACCAATTCAGCAGGCATCTGATCAGCGCTAACAACAGTTGGGTTTACAGCAGCAACGTGCATAGCGATATCTTTCGCAGTTTCATCGTTACCGCCTTCCAACTGCACCAATACTGCAATGCGATTGTTCAGGTGTAAGTAACCACCTACAACACCACCCTGAATCAAACTTACGCGGCGAACGCTGATTTTTTCACCAATTTTTTGTACCAAAGCTTCACGAGCAACCTCCAAGTCACCCACCATCAAGGCTGCAACGTCAGTTTGTTTTGCAGCGAAAGCTTGCTCAAGCACTTTGTTAACAAATGCCAGAAATCCAGCATCACGGGCAACAAAGTCAGTTTCTGAGTTAACTTCAATAGCAACTGCATAACTGTTATCTGCAGCAACTTTAACCGCAACCACACCATCTGCTGCAGTACGACCTTCTTTTTTCGCTGCTTTTAAACCTGATAATTTACGCAGGTTTTCAATCGCCAACTCAACATCGCCACCGGCATCAGCCAATGCTTTTTTACATTCCATCATGCCCAAACCAGTACGTTCGCGCAGTTCTTTTACCAATACAGCTGACATGGTTTTCTCCTCTCAATTTGTGGATTTGAAAAAGGGGGCTTTGCCCTTCAGATCAAACAGAATGTCGTTTGATCAATTACTCCGCAGCAGGCTCGCTTTCGGCAGCAACGTATTCATCTTTGTTAGGTACGCCAGATGCAGACTTAGCACCTTCCAAACAGGCATCAGCAATCGCAGAGACATACAATTTTATAGCGCGGATGGCATCATCGTTACCCGGGATGATGTAATCAACACCTTCAGGATTACTGTTGGTATCAACAATACCAATAACAGGAATACCGAGTTTATTGGCTTCTTGAATGGCAATACGCTCGTGATCAACATCAATTACAAACATGGCGTCAGGCAAACCGCCCATGTTTTTGATACCACCGATAGAACGCTCCAACTTCTCCATATCGCGAGTACGCATCAAAGCTTCTTTCTTGGTCAACTTGGTAAAAGTACCATCTTGACTTTGAGAAACCAGATCGCTCAAACGACGGATAGAAGCACGAATAGTTTTGTAGTTGGTCAACATACCACCCAACCAACGACTGCTCACAAATGGCTGACCAGCGCGCAGTGCTTGTTCTTCAATGGTTTTTTGTGCAGCACGCTTGGTGCCTACAAACAGAAGTTTTTTCTTTTGAGATGCCATTTGTTGAACCACAGCCAAAGCTTGGTTGAACGCAGGGACAGTGTGCTCAAGGTTGATGATGTGAATCTTGTTACGCGCACCGAAGATGTACTTACCCATCTTTGGGTTCCAGTAACGGGTTTGGTGACCAAAGTGGACACCGGCGGACAGCATATCGCGCATGCTAACTTGTGGCATTTTTTCATTCCTAATCAATGGGTTAAGCCTCCATACACCCCGCTCACCAACCGTCATGTTTGCAAAGCAAGCATTTGGCACCCAGGTTTCGCGTAACTGATGTATGTGTGACGTTAGTTAAGGTTTATCTCGCTTTGTGACCACTGTTTGACCAACAGACCCAAAACGAGGCGCGCTTTATACCACAAACGTCCAGCAAATTGAACTCAATTCCCCAATTTCAAAAAATCAGGAACAAGTTAACAGTTTTTGAAGATTATGGTTGCGCTAACAATGTCATTAACTTACATTATCCAGACTTACCAATCTGAACCAATGAGGAATGTTATGCCATTACTTAACGCACCAAGCTCTTCCGCCTTCTTTAAAGGGCAATCTGATGCCAAATCAGGTGTAAAATCTCCAAAGATACCGCAATCAAACGCTAGCTTTGAAGAGCACCTTTACTACCGCGGATATATGCAACAAGTGAAGAAAACTCAGCAATCCCTATCGTTCAACTTAGCTAGTTACGCTTAATCACTGGGCAGGCAGCCGATAATAATAACGAAAGCCGCCAAGACCACCCCTAGACTCCTTTTTTCATTATTGCCACCTGATCTCCCCCAGTTGGAGGAATCCCACATTTAACCTTTTCTCTTTCATGAATCTTAACTTGCATACCAGCGACCAAATTAGGTTCAATGGCGCATCTGTTTAATGAGGTAATCCCATGAAAGAAACTTGGCGTTGGTTTGGCCCAAAAGATCCCATCAGCTTGCAACATATCAAACAAGCCGGAGCCACCGGCATAGTAACCTCTTTACATCACATCAAAACCGGTGAAGTCTGGCCTATAGCGGACATTCTTGAACGCAAAAAAATGATTGAAGACAACGGATTGGAATGGGCCGTTATTGAAAGTATTCCACTGCACAATGACATCAAAACCCGCACCGGTAATTACCAACAATTGATTGAAAATTACAAACAATCGATTCGCAACGTTGGCACCGCTGGTGTTTATGATGTGTGCTACAACTTTATGCCGGTAGTCGATTGGACTCGAACCAATTTAACTTACACCCTGCCAAATAACGCCCAGGCATTACGTTTTGAGATGAGTGATTTCGCCGCTTACGACGTTTACATACTGAAAAGACCCGGCGCAGAAACTTCATACAAACCAGAGGTTTTAGCTAAAGCCAAAACGCGTTTGGATGCCATGAGCAATGAAGAAAAAACCTTGCTCGAAAAAAATATTATTGCAGGATTACCGGGCGGCGAAGGCTCATATGATCGCGATGGTATTCGCGCTGCAATCGATCAATTTATCAAAATGGGCGATGCCGGAATGCGTGCAAATTTATTCGCATTTTTGCGCGAGATTATTCCTATCGCAGAAGAAGCGGGCGTACGTATGGCAATTCATCCAGATGATCCACCCTTCTCTTTATTTGGTTTACCGCGTGTCGTTTCCACCGCTGACGATGCTCGCGCATTGCTAAACGCAGCACCTCGCCCCGCCAACGGTTTAACACTCTGTGCAGGCTCTTACGGTGCGCGCTGCGACAATGATTTAGTGGCAATGGCACGCGAATTCGGCGAACGAATTTATTTTGTGCATTTACGTAATATCAAGCGCGAAGATGATGGTTCATTTTTTGAATCGGATCACCTCGATGGCGATAACGACATGGTGGGATTAATTGATGCGTTGCTCGATGAAGAGCAACGTCGTCAACAAGCAGGCGTGAAATTACCTGCTATCTCCATGCGCCCGGATCATGGCCATTTAATGGGTGATGATTTGGGTAAAACAGGAATGAATCCTGGTTATTCCTACACCGGCCGCATGAAAGGCCTCGCTGAATTGCGCGGCGTGATTCATGCTCTCACAACTTTACGCGAGCGTAGTTTACGGGTTTGATATAAACAATTTATTGAATTTAAAAGTGATATGCCCTTTCAAAGGGCATATCGCTTGAATATCTTCCCAATAACATTAACTAGTTTCATCCAGCCTCCAGTTTATCTAGCTGCAATCCCATCCTATCGTTTAGAATGCCACCTCTTTTGACTGACCCTTTTGAGACAAGCATTCAATGTCTGTGACCATTAAAACCCCTGATGAAATTGAAAAGATGCGCGTAGCCGGCCGCATGGCGGCTGAAGTATTGGAATTGATTGGCCAGTATGTTCAGCCAGGTGTGACAACTGCCGAACTGGACAAGATTTGTCACGATCATATAGTGAATGTGCAAAAAGCCATTCCGGCTTGTTTGGGCTATCGCAACTTTCCAAAATCGATTTGTACTTCAGTCAATCAGGTTGTTTGTCACGGCATACCCTCTGATAAAAAAATTCTGAAAAATGGTGACATTATTAATATTGATGTCACTGTGATTTATCAGGGTTATCACGGCGATACCAGCGCCATGTATTTTGTTGGCACCCCTGTTTCACATGCCGAACGTCTGGTCAAAATTACACAAGAATGCATGTACAAAGCCATTGCGTTAGTGAAACCTGGATGCAGACTAGGCGACATTGGTCATGCGATCCAACAACACGCTGAAGCACATTATTATTCTGTTGTGCGCGAATATTGTGGTCACGGCATTGGCAAAGTCTTCCATGAAGACCCACAAATTTTGCACTATGGTCGCCCCGGTACTGGAATGGAATTAAAAGAAGGAATGTGTTTCACCATAGAACCCATGATCAATGCAGGCAAAGCTGACACCAAATTAAAAAGTGATGGTTGGACAGTCGAAACCAAAGATGGTCGACTTTCTGCCCAATGGGAACACACTATGGTTGTCACAAAAGAAGGTGTCGAAGTATTAACGGCACGCAGTGGTGAACATTTTTTTTCTTGAGAACCCTTGGGCATGTCACACAAACACCTACCCTATTTTGAACGCCCGTTATTTTTTTTCGATCAAAGTCGATTTCGAAAAGCGCTTGAACAACACCCTGTCATCACCATTTTTAAAGATGCATTAAACGCAGCCAACGTTCAATTTCATCGCCGATTTGTTGAAGGCGAAGACATACGCACTCTAGTATATGAACGCGCATTATTTATTGACTGTATTTTGCATTACGCTTGGTTTCAATTTGAATGGCCGGAGAGTATCAGCCTTGAAGCGGTTGGCGGTTATGGTCGCGGCGAATTGCATCCTTGTTCCGATATTGATTTATTAATTTTACATCGTCAGCAAGTACTGGAAGAATCAAAAGATAACATTGAACGTTTTCTCACGCTGTTGTGGGATATAGGCCTGGAAATTGGTAGCAGCGTACGCACCATTAAACAAACTCTTGAACTTGCCAAAACCGATATTACTGTTGCCACTAATTTATTGGAATCACGTAATCTGGTTGGTGATCCATCACTTCGCCATGAGTTGTTACAAGCCATAACACCTGAGAATATTTGGTCGGCTGAAAACTTCTTCCGTGCAAAATACGAAGAACAACAAGATCGACACAAAAAATATAACGACACAGAATACAATCTCGAACCCAATATCAAAAATGCTCCAGGTGGCCTGCGAGATATTCAAACCATCAGCTGGGTAACCAAACGTTATTTTGGCGTTAAAACCTTAAAACAATTGGAAGGCAAAGGATTTTTTACAGACGAAGAATTATCGCTGTTAAACTCAGGCGAAGAATATTTATGGCGTGTACGTTATGCATTGCACATGATCGCCAAGCGTCCTGAAGAAAGATTGCTATTCGATTATCAGCGTGAAATTGCCAAACTCTTTGGTTTTGCAGACAATCACGAAGGCCTTGCTGTCGAACAATTCATGCATCGTTACTACCGCACAGTATTGGCACTGCGCGAATTAAACGATGTGGTTCTCCAATTTTTGTCTGAAGCCATTTTACAACGCGGACAAAACAAAAAAGTCATTTCGATCAACGAACGCTTTCAATTGCGTGAGGATTTTATCGAAGCAACGCACACTTATGTATTTGAAGAAAACCCTTCAGCCCTGCTGGAAATATTTGTATTAATGGCTCAAAACCCCGCGATACAAGGCGTGCGGGCATCTACCATTCGTTGGATTCGAGAAAGTCGACATTTAATTGATGATGCCTACAGAAACAATCCAAAGAATACAGAGTTATTTTTAGAATTATTACAACAACCTCAAAATGTAGTAGAACAACTCAAACGAATGTCACGCTACGGTATTCTCGGATTGTATTTACCGGAGTTTGGTCTAGTTACCGGGCAAATGCAGCACGATTTATTTCATATTTATACGGTTGATGCCCACACCTTAAAAGTTATGCAAAACATGGGCAATTTTTTATTGCCCCGCGCAAAAGAAGATTTCCCTGTTGCGGCCAACGTCGTAAAACGCTTGCCAAAATTTGAACTGCTGTATGTTGCTGGTTTATAT
>JADJRD010000007.1 GCA_016712405.1 Cellvibrio sp.
TTGCACCGATGGTAAAACTGCCACGATTGTATGTGCATTCGATTGATGTGTCAGACCATGTAGATACCGGCTGTTCAGCCCAGTTTGTTGATGATGTGTAAGTCGCATTATTAGTCATAACTACGTGACATAAAGAGCCGTCGGAATAAAGTTCATCTACATAATACTGTACGTTACGATTTGTTGCACCATCGAGGCCATTGATTACAGACATTATAAACTTGATTTCGTTTGGATTTGCTGTAGTCAAGAATGGTGTATTTGTGTAACGGATGTTTTCTATTCCATCGAGTTTTTGTCTGATGATCGCGTTATTGCCGTTGACTGTACCAGCGTCTATTTCCCATTCAATAAAATGCCATGTATCTGAGGTGAATAAATCCATCCTGTCAGCCACTTCGTTTGATCCTGAATATTCGTTTATTACTTCGTCAATGTAAGTAATACCCGAGAATGCGGAGGGTCTATCTGCCCCAGCTCCGCCCGTGTATTCAGCAGAGAATCGGTTCGTTCCTGAGTACGGATCAGTTGCACCTGTGTTAAACCTTAGCAGCTTCCAAACACTTGATGATGTAATTGAACCCGTCCATCTCCACCAGCATGACATGCGAGCATAACGACTACGTGTTGCAAACTCTCGGTAAAGTTTGGGGAAATCCTGAGTCAAGTAATCGTGCGTTAAACTCTTAGTACCGGAGTGACTTAAACTCGTTGTGATTGATGTTGCACCAGTGCTGGAAACGCTTAGCTGGCCGATTGTTGAACCAACCAAACCAGTGGAGGAGGTCTCCCAGTCATCATAAGCGGGAACGCCAGTGGTTTTTGTACCAAATCCTGAGCCAGTTATGTTAAAAGTCGATCCCCCTCCGCCCCTATTCCCCAATGGGTAGAAAGAGTCAAAAGTAGGTAATGTAGAGTTTGCGAGTAATACTGGAGCTTGGTTTGTTTGCGGCATACATCACCCATTAAATTTTATACATTATAACATAAAAAACCCCGCGACAAACTAATGCCCATGGGTTTTGATTCGCCGTTGCGCTAAAATCGTAAGCGATTTGACCTACTGCTGTCGTCATGCTAACTCCTCCGGCAAGGTGTTACTGTGCCAAAATTGCGAGACATATAGGGAGGTCTGCACGTCATAACCAGAGTTTGAATACCCACTGAAATACCCCTGAGAAAGTTGGGTAGGCGTGACTGCCTCAACTGGCGCGCCTATATCCGCCTCGGTCTGCTCTAAAATTTTAGTGAATACACTAGCACCTGATTTTTTCTGATAGACACCGATAACACCATCACGCACCCCACGAGCAGATGACATTTTTACGTGGAAAATCAACTCCATCCACGCCCCAAAGTCTGCCGGCGTAATTAGGTCATTTGCAAAAATCTGGTCGCGACCGTGCGCACCAGTGTTAGTGTACGCGCCAGCGGAGTATTGCTGGCCGAGAATTGAACCGCCGTCTCCGCTCGCTCTAAATTCCCACACAATTGTAGGACCTGCACCTGAACTAGAATAGTCGTCAGCCCACTTGGTAAAGAGCTTGTTATTGTCGGCTTCGACATACCGACTTGTTGATGTTCTAGTCTGCGATCTTGTTGTATTTGTTATCGATCCCACCCAAGAGGAGTTTGAATAAGCGTTTTCTGCAAACAACAAAAACACAACACTCGTCGATTTTGAATGTATCGTTGCTGTTGATCCGTCCACCCCAATTATCGAATCACCGGAGACCCAGCTAGATATATCACCGGAAACCTCAACGACAGTGATTTGACGATGGAAAAAATTCGCGGGAATGAATAGCCGTATTTTTTGCCAAGTTTCCGCAGCAGGTGGGTGAGTAAAACGAATCCTCAGAATTACTGGGATCATCTGTAGGTATTGTTGCATCATATGTGAATTGTAGTCCCTGCTCTGACTGCCCTGATGGAGTGCCTAACGCCTGAACACTTTGAAAACTGACACCAGATTTAACAGTTGTTGACGTGTCGCCAGAATTGAAATTAAATTGCGCAAGCCATGTGCCACCACCAGCCGGTCTATCCCCAGCCGGATACGCTGAATCATAAGTCGGCAAAGTTGAGTTTGCGAGTAATGCTGGAGTTTGGTTTGTTTGCGTCATACATCACCCAATAAATTTTATACATTATAACACAAAAAACCCCGCAACAAACTAATGCAGCGGGGGGCTAAAGCCTTTCGGCTAGCAATGTGCCGGAATTTCAACCGGCTCGGAGTTTACGTTAGTTCAGCGATAAGCCAAACTGAAACTGGAATCATTATAACAGCGATTGCAATCACAATCAGATTGAATCTACCGTTTTGTATGTCGCTATCGTATTCTTCGATCAATTCTATAGCGCGATCAAAACTTTCTATTTTTGCGGCTATTGGCTCGACTTGTTTAAGCGCGCCGTCAGCCTTTGCAAGCGACACAGAAAAGCTCCCGCCGTGGTCAACAACCTGATACGTCTGCCAGCCTTGCTTGATAAGGTATGGGCTTTTTACGTCCAGTTTCCAAAACCAATCAGTTACTTTCTTGATCATTTTTCATCACCAATAATCATTTCGCCAAACGAATCACCGGATTGCTGCAAGTCCATTTTCAATCGCTGAACCTTAACTTCAGAATAAAATGATTCGTTGATTTGCCCAGCAACCTTAACAATCTCCCTTGCTTTTGTCGGATCGCAAGTTCCATTCCCAACGCTTACCATAATTGACGCTAAATAGCTTCTTAAATCGCCGGTTGTTTTAATTGATTTTGACATAGTTTATTTACCTTATTGATTAATGATTTAATTTCTTTTTATTTCACACTCTTTTTTGTATAACTTCATACTATTTTTACTACACTTTACACACATCCATGAAAACGCTTCAATTTCATACATCCCACAACATTCGCACCTACAAAACAATTCTCCAGCATGCCAAAAAGACTTAAGTCCGCTATCTATTTTTTCTTGCCATAATCTAACCTCTTTTCTCCTTTCAGCATCATATTGATTTATCACAAACCCGTCTTTTATAAAAAGTTGCTCATTAAACAAGTGCGAAGGCATTAATGATCTAATGGTAGCATCTGGCCTTTTGCTATATTTATTGCACAGTCGCTCAATAAAACCGCGACAATCTGGCCACACAATAGTTTTATATTTAGATGCACGCTTCAATATCTCATAAACTATCTCAGATGGCTTGTAGTAATGCAGCCTCCACCTGCGTCTCATCTTTGACTCAGGCCAATAAATCATTTTTTCTCTCCGAATTTGTCTTCTAATCTGATGCCGATACTCACACCAAAGATCGCAAGCGCCAAGGTAGCAATGCAAACACCAGCCAAGTACACATTTGACTGCGGAACCTTGAACGATGCTATTACGATTATCGCCATGAATACAAACATCAAAACAATCTCACAATACATTCTTTTCATTTTGACTCCTATTTTTAATTGATTAGGTGCTGGCTTCACACATCCGCCGCCAGCTAGCTAGTGCTCATGCAACTAGTATCACCCATCGGGAACCCCCAATAAGTGCGCACTTCACACCTTGCACAGCTTAGCAACGGTCAATATTGGGTGCAAATGGTTTAGTGTTAAGAATTGCTAAGCCTCGCAAATCTGTATTTATTAACCGCGTTTCTTTCCAAAATCCCGTCTCTCTCAAGCCTTGCAAGCCTTTCGGTTATTGCGTTTACGTTTACGCAAAAATGATTTGCTATGTTTAAGTGTGGCGGAAGCTGGTCGTTATTGTTTAGAAATTCGACCATAAAACCGATCAATTCATCATCGGTGAGCTTTCGCTTTATGTTGTAGTCTTGTCTTTTTAGTTTGCCCATGATTTTCTCCAATTATTAATCATTTTTAAGAATCTTATGTATCATTCTGAAGTGAAACTCCATTTTCTGCCCATACTCTAATGCCTCTTTTCCAGCCTCAAGCTTCTGATCCTTTGTCATTTCAAGCCATTGCCCAGAGTCTTTTAACGCATCAATGTAACCTGAAATAAACTGCTCTAAATCAAACATTGAACATCTCCATCAGCTTGCCAACAGTTTCTTTTGCGACCGATTCGTTTTTCTTTTTGGCGTGTGCATACTTGATGTTTAGATGTTTTATGTAGCCGTCAACTTTTGACGATACTGCCGCTATTTCATTTGCGCCAATAGGCCATGAGCCAAACTTTTCTTTGTATTTATGCTTTGCCCAGCCTGCAGAATAACCTTTGTTTTTAGCGTGATGAATAAGTCCTGAATAGAATTCTTGATCGACTACTTGAACCTCTTTCAACTCCCCCTTGACTTGCTCCAAATCTTTTTTCTTTCTTTTTATTTCATGTCCGCAAACTAAACATTTGCCAGCTGCCATAATTGCACTACAGCACTCACAAACAACCGGATTTGATTCCTTTTTATCTTTAGTTAGTGAAGCTTCGGAATATTCTTTTGTGCCGTCATGCAGCGAATCTGGAACTATATCTTCTGCGAACCCATGCCTACAAACATTAGAGCTATGATCCAAGTAAATAGCATATTCCTTTCCGCCAAAGGTGCGCATTTCGCGACCAACTCTTTGCACATACCTGATGATAGATTTTGTCGGATAGCAGTCAATAATGCACCGAGTAGAAGGAGAGTCATAGCCAGTGTTTAGCAGTGAAGAACAGGACAGAATTTTAAATTCGCCAGCGTCATGCCTTGCGTAAATATCCTTTCTGATTTCTGGCTCTGTGTAGGCGTCTACGTGCATTGCTTTTACGCCAGCATAATTAAACGCTTCCGCCAATCCGCGTGAGTGGCTTATGGATGGACAGAATGCGATAGTCTGCGAATCCTCACCAAGCTTTAGCCATGTTTCGACAGCATCGCCAATTAGCTTTGGTTTTTCCATTGCAAGAGACAATTGATCTGGATCATAGTCAGCAATTCCGTTTTTATCTCGTTTGATTTTTATTGTCTCAAGGTCTGGCTGCTCGCCTGCGTAATACTTAACAGGGCACAGATAGCCTTTTTCTAAAAGCTCTCTGGTTGTGATCGGAACTATTAACTTACTGTAATATTTCCCAAGTCCTTTTGAGTATGGTGTTGCACTAAGGCCGATGAATGGAACGTTATTGTAAAGCTCCATCATTTTGGTTAGGCTTTCATAGTGCGTATGGGCTTCATCAACAATGGCAAAATCAAATTCAAGCATCATTTTCCGTCTTGCCAGGGTTTGAATGCTGGCAATCTGTATTGGCGCGCTTGGATTTGTCTTCTCGTGAATACCTTGTATCACTCCACAATTAAGCCCTGCCTGTTCGAATTTTTGAACAGTTTGCTCAATAAGTTGAATCCTGTCACAGATGAAAACGCCACGCTTACCCTTATTGTTTGCCTCAATCATCATGTGCGCAGCGACAATAGTTTTACCGAAAGACACATTAGCGCCCAACATGATTCGCTTGTGACCTTCTCGCATCGCCTGCCTGATACTGTCTACCGCTTCGATCTGGTGTGGTCTTAGCTCCATTAGATTAACCTCATAGCATCTAAAACAATATTAATTTCGTCCAAATCTGGTCGCCAGTCAGTGTCATATCGATTGCTTTTCCCTTTATTGCAGTCCTCACATAAAAGCTGGAGATTGGTTATTTCCAGCGATAATTCAGGATGCTTTGACCTTGGTTTTATGTGATCAACATGAATAACAATATTGTGCATTCTTGGGCTTCTTCCGCACATCATGCACTTGCATTCATACTTTTCAAGAACCCTAACCCTGATCGCCCTCCACTCATCACTTAAATAAAAATTAGCGTTATCTAATTTGGTAACAAGCTTTCTTTTTGCTTTTTTACCAGTCTTTGGTTTTAGCTTTTTTATCACTGGAATATCGATAGCTTTTGGCTTCCATTCCCATCCATCACTTTTTGACATTGCATTTATTGGCTTTTTGGGTTGCCCCTGCTTTACCTTGCTACTCCTTAGCTTAATAAACTCGCTCCAGAATAAATCAGATACATTCAAACCAACAAGAGACTTTAACCATGCTGGCTTACCCGTGTAATCTTGAGCAAACTTTATCTGTGCCGAGCTATAACCGCCTTTCTTTGTTCTTGCGGACTTAAGTAGCTCTTCATTCACTATCATATCTAGCCTCATTTACTTTGGTGAACTTAGCTGATCTGCAAACAAGCCCCTACCCAAATAATCGAGTATAAGGCCATTTACTTCGGAGCCACTTGAGCCTCCTCAGCCAGCAGAACTATTTATGGTTGTCTGCTGTTGGCATTCTTGCGATCCATAAAATCACCCTCCCATCTTCATGCTTTAAGCCAGATTGCGGCGTGGGATCTTCATACCGCGATAAAATGTTGGCCGGTGAGGTTTGCCCCTCTCGACATTGCCAGTGTGACAACTCAGACAGGGCGCCATTTCTCTCCAACAAGTAAATCACGAACAAACTAGGGCTATGGGATAAAATAGGTAGGGATTTAGTCTACCTGTAGCATTTGTTTATCCGCCTTTTTATCGTTGTTTGGTCAACGCCTCTCGGATGCGGCAACCCACGCTACAGGTGAGAGGGGAAGGGCTTTCGATAGCTCAAGACGAGTACCTAGCCGCCCTTGCATTATAGCCAAGATAATTAAGATTGCAAATACTCAATAATCTTTTTCTCTTGCAATTTTACCCACTCAAAAAACTCACGATCAGACACCGGCGCAACGCAGTTTATCTGACAGCCTTTGCAAAGCTTGTGTGATGCACAGTGATCTATTACTCTTTGATCCATTTTTAGCCTTTACATTCTTTGATATTTATGCAAGATACTGTCCTGATTTTTAAAACAAAGGACAGAATGTTACAAATTAGGAAATCTGCTTTTCCGGCTTGGATTTACAGGTATGTAATCATCACAGCAAGATTCGCCAGCGTTGTCAAACTCTTGGTAGACCTGCCAACTTTCGTTAGGCTTAGATTGTGCTCGATAGCATTCTTCAAAACTTGGACAGTCTTTTTTGATGCACATTGAAATATCAGGCATCTTTATCACCGATGATTTTTAACAATGCAGTTCTTTCGTCTTGCATGTATTCCATTGTTTTTGTGACCAATTCCAGTTCCTTTTTAAGCTGATCGTTTTCGTATTTCAGGCAGACTATTTCAGCGTTAGCATTTGCCAGATCAGCTTTAACCATTTGCATATCTGAGCGCAAATATATTCTTCATCCTGCGCTTTGGATAAATCAGGATATGCGAATTCTTGATAATGCCACATCACCATGTTTTGTGCTTCAACTGGCCTTCCCACTTCGAAAATCATATCATATTCTCCAATTCGTTTATTTTTGCAATCAATGCGTCTTCATCAGCTAATTGATCATCGTAAACATGATCAATGCCGTTTGATGCAATCAAGTAAAATCCATGAACGGCCGGGGAGCGCTTTGTGAAAACCAACACCCAATAGCTAAAACTGCCAACGCCGACAAACTCACATGGATCACCACTAATGCTAAAAGTGATACCAGTGTCAAACTGATGGGTCATCAGTAACAGCATCAAAGATGTTTTCGTATTCGAGTTGCTCGGTCATTTTCTTTCCTCATTAACTAATTCTGGAGTCACTATCTCCCATTCTCCTAAAATTTCTTTTGCTGTGCTTAGTTGCTCAAATCCAAGATGGATATTATGCTCAGCTTGGAAAATTACATTGTCCGCAGAAAGCGAGAATGCATTTCCAGTCCACCCAACAGGTCTAAACCATTTATCACCGCAATTTTGAATTGCTTCAAACATATTCATTTGTTTTCACCCTTGCTAATAGCCATCAGATAGATATAAAAGCAGTCTTGGATATGATCGTTATAGTCATATCCTCCAGCGTCATTGCGTAGAGTTTTCATGCTCTCGGTGTCACCATGCAGGTGGCGAGTTGCGTATATAATTTCAAAGTTATCTCGTGGGTCTGTCATTGTAAATCCTCTTTTAGTCATCCTAATCTATCACAGTCTTTTAACCCATCTACAATCTTTGCAATTCTTAACACTTCTCTAGTTGATTGGATTTTTGTAATAGCTATGATGGCTAGACCAAACAACGAGGAGTCACTAATGACAAGAAACATTTATCAAAGAATCAATGAGATTCAAAAAGCTGTTGACTACATAAAGAAAGACAAGTCAGTAAATGGTGGCGGTCAGAACTACACTGCTGTCAGCCATGACGGGCTCATTTCGCTAATTAGAAAGCATTTGGTTGTAAATGGCGTAGTCATATACCCAGAGCAACAAACCAGCGTTATGCTCGTACAGCGCGACAAAGAAAAAGGGATTGCAATGCACCTATATGAAGCAAGCTATCACATTAACTTTGTGAATATCGACGATCCAAAAGATAGAATTGTTGTGCAAATAGCCGCCCATGCGGCAGACAACGGCGACAAAGCCCCCGGCAAGGCCGTTACATACGCGACAAAATCAGCACTGTTAAAAGTGTTTAGCTTAGAAACTGGCGACGACGACGAAAGCAGAACAGCAGAAGATGATCCAGACGCATACATGGCCGAGGAGATTCTAGCTATAACTGGAGCCGAAACAATGGAATCATTAGCTACAGAATTCAGAAAGCTGTTCGCAAAGTACAATGCAGCGAAAGACAAAAAAGCAATTGCGTTCCTAACCGCTGAAAAAGACAAAAAGAAAAAACAATTATCGGAGATTGAGCAATGATAGACCAAAGAACAGAAGAATGGCACTTAATGAGACTTGGGAAAGTAACCGGGTCGCGTGTTGCTGATGTGCTGGCAAAAACAAAATCAGGCTATTCAACAAGCCGCAAAAATTACATGATGGAGCTGCTTTGCCAGCGCTTGACTGGCGTTAGAGAGGAATCATTTAACAGTCAGGCAATGCAACGAGGAACCGACTTGGAGCCTATAGCTAGATCACACTATGAAGCCCAATCTGGAGTCATGGTTATAGAGTCCAGCTTTGTGTTTCACCCATCAATATCAGCTTTTGGTGCGTCCCCAGATGGCTTTGTCGGTGATGATGGACTAATAGAAATCAAATGCCCAAACACAGCCCAGCATGTCGATTTTATGATGACGAAAAAACCTGACGGGAAAACATTACACAGATGCAGGCTCAAATGTCATGCACTGGGCGGAAGTGGTGCGACTTTGTTTCTTTTGATGACAGAATGCCAGAGCGCTATCAGTTAGCATTCGTTAGGGTTATGAGAGACGATTTATTCATTACAGAAATGGAAAATGAAATAAAAGATTTTTTGTTAGAGCTTGACGAAATAGAGGATAAATTAAGTAACTGTTAAGAAGTGCAAAACAGATTGATTGGTTTTGCGTAGGATGAAAACATAACGCCGAGTTAAAAGGCGGCGGTACAAATTAAATTTAAAACTAAGGCGGGCAGACCGTCCTTTTCAACGACTGGTTATATTTATTGATGGAGGTTTCAATGATTGTAGAAAAACCGTGGGCTTTTGATGACGACCAAACTATTACGATAGGCGAGCGCAAATACAATGTTCATGCGGCTATTTTTATGGCTGAGAAGTTGCCAGTTAAAAATTTGGCGCTTGAGGAAATGTACATTGAATACCGTGCGCCATGCAAAGATAATTTTAGGGATTTCATTGCACACATAAAATTGGTGAATGACGCGGATTTAAGCTACCCAATTATTTTGAATGAAAATGGTGCGCTGATTGATGGTAAGCATAGGTTGGCCAAAGCTATTTTAGAAGGCCGAAAACGATACTTGCGAAGCGCTTTGTAAAGAACCCGCTTCAATTTGGCGCTATGCTGAATGAATATAACGTTGAGCACAACGGCGGCTTTTAACTGGTAATTTAAAACTGATATTTACAGCCCGTCCGTTGCGCGACTGGTTACATTACTTTTAACTACGGAGTAATAACAAAAATGGCAAAACATAGAGCGCAGTGGTCAATGAGCTTAGATTGCACATGCCCGAAGTGCGACCACTATTTTGACCTACTTCAAGCTGACGATGATTTTTTTTAATAGCGGAAGTGGAATTGAGGCGATAGAGCACGACACTGCACCGATCAAAAGATTACGAAGTTTCATGCCCAGAGTGCGAGCATGAATTTGAAGTAGATTTTGAGTGGTAAGCGAGTGAATGTAACGCCGAGATTTGCGGCGGCTGTAAATAAAAGAACTGGGCGGTGTTCTAATTCCGTCCGTAATATTGAATTGTTAACTATTCATTTGCTTGAGATAAACAAAAATGATTATAGAAGGTAAGATATTTTTCACATGCATTATATTTCTTCTTGCGACAACAGCCTTTGCCGCTGCGACCAAAAATGAGAACGTGCCGCACTGTGTAAAATTTGCAAACGGTTGTTTTGTTCCTTTTAAGTGCTATTGGTATTGTTTCATCATTGCTAGTGGCAATTTGGAGATGAATATTTAACGCCGAGTTAAACGGCAAGCAAAAGGTAAAAGAAAATGAACTCAGATATAAAAGAACACGAAGAACATTCTACACCGCACGGTTTGTCCAGCGCTGAAAGCGCGAGTTTGAACGACTTGTTATGTTGGCGGCCAATTGATGATGAAGCCAAGTGCGGAAAAAGCGATTGCTGTCATTGTTAAACGAAGCTGGTAAGCGCAGAACGATAGTAGGATTTGGGTTGATAAATCTCTATCGAAGACGATAGCGACGAATACGAATATGGCGACTTTAACGAAGAAGATGAAATGTATTATTGGCATGAAGGTTGGTACAGAGCATTGAATCACATGAATTTTCTTGCTGCCACGCCATAAAAACAATAACGTACTGGATGCCGCTGCCGAAACTTTCGAGAGGCAATATAACAGCGATATACACAGGCGCACTGTATATTCCCAATTGAGCTATTGAAAGAGATTGGATTTATTAAACTAATTAAGCAGAAGCGCTGCCCTGTGTGCTTAGATATGTACACACCTAAAAGGTATGGGCTAAGTCTTACAAGATGTTGTGAAAATGCTGGCTGTAAGCTGGATTTTGCTCAAGGTGTAATAGTC
>JADJRD010000008.1 GCA_016712405.1 Cellvibrio sp.
GTTGATGCAAGTGCGGCAAGGAAGTTATCTATAGTTAAAACGCCGTCGCTCACAAATTTGTACTGGGTGCAGGGTGTGATGTATTTTGTCATCAGTTCCGGTCAATGTTTCAGCGTTGCTTGCTTTCAGTGTTGCAAGATTTGCTGGAGGTATCGCCTCGTCGATTGCGGTTTGCGCAAGTGTGCTTGTTCCGTCAGCGGTTTGATTACACCAGCCGCGCCGTAGGCGCTTTGCTTAATATCATCAAAATACTGTGACGCGCTTCTCATTGACTGTGGTTGTCTGCATTCTTTCGAGGAAATGGAGGCACTGTTTGGCGGCCTGAACAAGCGCCTTCCGGTGTTCGTAGGAACGACAGATTTATCACTTTCCTGCCCGGTAGAATCTGTAAATACCGCGAGCGCACGGTGGCCGCTGTCGCAAACACTTGCAACAAAACCGGAATCTTATATTCAATCCGTATTCAGCAGTATTTCCGTTGGTCAATGTAATATCATCAACACCGGCGCTGCATTGGTAATTTTATAAAGTCGATATTCTGTTCTTCGCATCGGCAATAAGTTGGATTATCTACATCAACTTCAAGATCAGCAGATTGTAAAATAGCAATGGTTGGATAAATAAACGGCGAAAAAACTCTCGTCTCTTAATTCGTGAAAAAGATTAGGTTTTGATATTTTTCGATCAACGCCAGACCCAAAAACGGGGACATACTGAGAATCTGTTAGTGCTTTCAACTTCGATAAACCATGATTTTTTCAACTCATGGTATTACCTATTTTAGTCGCGCTAATGTGGCCAGTCTTGATTATTGTGTTTGTCGCTGATGATGTCTTTGCGCCCACAAAACAGATACGGATGTCGATGCGCCATCAAGCCCGACAATCGCATCAATTTGTACTGTCTTCATCAGACCCGAAAGCAATGAATTGAAATTATATTCTGCCGTGTGTCTGATGTCGCGTTACTCGCTCCAAGCGTCGCAGGTAAGTTATAGACCGCACAAACATATCGACACCGCTGTCTAGCGTAATGCGAAGGCCGTTAGCAGCCCCGCCGCTATTATCATTCCATTTTAATCCAGCTTGTGACGTGATAATAACCGCCATTGACCAATCCGGTAACAATCAAGTCTGGGTCGGGAGAAACGGTTGTTGTCGAAGCCCTTGCTGTTGATGATGTTTTTAGTGCTGATACAGTTATATTTTGCGCGGTAATTGTTCCTGTTGCCAAAAAATTACCTGTGACGGCATTATTAAAGCTCAAATCATCCCATGTAGCATGGGGCGGCGTATTTGTATTGTTTGCTGTGTTTGATGCGTATAACCGACCGGCATCAATAACAACTGCATTATCAGCATAGCCGCCGGGTTTGTCGGCATTAAAGAATTCAATCAAAGCTATCTTTGACCAATACTGCGCAGAAGCTCCAACAGTCGGATCGTTGCCTTTGTTGTTGTCAACTTCCGATATGTAATAGTCATCGTCAGAGCCTTGTGTGATTGCTTTTTCGCTGTAATTTACTTGGCTATTCCATTCTTCAAATTGAGCTGATTCAGCATCAAAATCTATGTCTCTTGTCCATTGCAAAACATTTGCAGAGTCGTAAAGTTTAGCCCTATATTTCCCATCGCCAAATACGTTAGGCATCCGGCCTTCGTTACTTAATGGAACAGGGTTTGTGCTTTGAGTGGTTCCTTCAGCGTCAAGATAAATGGCTTTTGTGCTGGTTAGTATGTCTGTGCCTTCTTGTAGAAAGTACAGCTTTCCAGCTGAACATAAGTCACCGTTTGATTTTAGGAATTGAGGTACTGGGTTTATAAATCGCTTCATTGATCGTCCGCCTGTGTTGATATTGTGGCCGCTCTTGATAACGCAGCCTCAAGGTTTGCAGCCAGCTTTTCAAATTCTGTTGAGCCTTTTTCAACACCTTGCATTCTTGCGAGTATATTTCTAACTACCGGGGATTCGTATGCTCTTGCCAACAGCCCATAGCCAGCAACCCCAGCAGTTCCAGCGCCTCCAGTTGCGCCAATGTCTGCCATTATAGCAACTGGAGCACCTATCTGTATTGTCTCTTGCCCTGATTTTGTAGTAACAGCCGCTTTGCCAGCTTCACGGGTATATTCCAAATAATTTATAAGCCCATTAAGGTCTTTGCCTTCTTGTCCCCTAAAAAAAACGTTTGTTTGATTTTTCAAACGCTTCATCTCACTCAGGAATTTATCTGGGCTTCCCTCTGATTTATCGAAAGCTCTTTGGATAATGGCTGACTTTGCGTTTTGTCGCCCTGTTGAATCGAGTGCCGAAAAAAGCGTTTTTATCTCGCTCTTATCATTGCTGAAAAGCATTTTGCTAGCTTCTTCTGGCTTTAGCTTTCCTTTGTTGAAAATGTTTTTTAGCTTGGTGTTTTTTATCTCGTTAGCCTCTCTTGCCCAAATTGCATCAACTTGTTTCATGCTTGCTGCTGCATTTGTGCCGAGCTTTTCAGCGACAGCATTATTAATGTCATCGGTCATGGCTTTGTAAACAGAATCAATAACTCTTTGCTCTGTGTCACTGGTAGCAAGCGAGTCGCCTTTGATTGTTTCACGAAACTTTGTCCTATTTTCACGCAACAGGTTAATGTCTTGAGCGCCTGCTGTTATGTCATCCTTAACTGACTGCAAAATCTTAACAAGGCTTGGGTTTTGAATTGCGCCAGACCTAGTTAGTCTTGCTAACTGTGAATCTATCACGCTGATTGTAGATTTTGGATCAACAACAGAGTCAGCCATTTGCTCTGATATTTGTGTATATCTTTTTCCTGCTGCATTAGCAATCTTGTCAGATTTCCTAATTAAAGAATCAATAATTTCCTTTTCGCTAGGTGTGCCATATTGCTCAGATGTAGACTTTACGGCCTGCGTCCTTGCTGTTTGCTGATCAGCTCTTGCGCCGCCAGTGCCGACAACAGGTATCTTCTCAGCTAATGACTGTGCAGCCTTCCCTGCAAAGGTATCAGGTGGAGCTATATCGCTAGTCATTAATGGCAGTTTATTTTCTTCTGCGTACTTAATCGCACTTTGTGCCTCTGGTGCAGCCTTTCCCATAATGCCCCTGTAAGCAGCATTAGCGGCCGTGGCGATAGGGCGCAGCACTAATGGTAGTGCAGCACCAAATGCAGCGCCTGTTTTGGCATTCTCTACAGCAGATTCATCACCAATAGTTGGCTGTATAGCACCAAAAGCACCGCCCTCAGCAGCGCCCCTTAATACTTGGAATGGCAATCTAGCCTGAGCGGCAGGGATCGGAATTGCCGCCATTTGTCCGCCGATATTGCCAGCAGTAGAAAGTATTGGTCTTGCCTCTTGAATTGGCGCGTAGGATTCTCTCGCCTGAGTCTCGCGCTGTTCATAACCACCAATATCTTGAGCAATTCTAGTGGCTTCTGATTGGATTCTGTCTAGCTCAGCCAATGATTCATTAGTTACAAGGATGGCACCTGACTGCATATCAGCGTCTAGTTTTGATGCCATTTGGTTAAGCTGGTTATATCTCATATTGGCGGCTTTTTGGGCTGCCCCGCCTAACGCCTGCTCAACACCACGAACAAAACCTTTCTGCACGGCCTCGCCTCTGCCAACTTGTGCAGCCTGATCATATTGACCAGTCTTAATTGCATTAGCTAAAGCTTTGGCCGCTGCCTGATCTCCAGCAACATGGGCATTTCTAAGCGCGCTTTCTAATTTTTCTTTAGTCGGCATACTGATTCACCAGATCGTCTATAGATGGCTGAGCTGGTTGCGTTGTTTGTTCTGGGTTGAAATTCTGCCCAGCACTTTTATAAATGCTGTTCATGGCTGCATCAAGTGCAACCCTGGCTTCTTGTGGGCTGATATTTGGGCTTGCCAATGTAGTTGCAGCCTGAAGTATAGACTTGGCTTCTGTGTCAGATACAGTGCCTTGACCGGCCAATTGGCCTCTTGCTGCCAAGTTAAGCATCCCGACCAACTGGTCTCTTTGAGCCATCAAATCATACCCTTCTGAGACCTGAAAAACGCTGGATACCATTCCTCGCCGCGGCCATAGATCAAATCAAGATCAGCTCCAGACAAGCTATTATATAACCGATCAGCATCAGCCAATTTTGTCATCTGTCCTTGTTGCTTAATGGCGCGCTCTGCCTCTAGTTTTGCCGTTGTTCTTGCATCTGTTATGGCAGACTCTATTCCGGGCTGTGTATCTCGGATGACACTCTGCTCGGCTTGTTTTTTAGCGCCGGATTCCGCCGCCAACTGCCCGACTCTTTCCGTGGCTGTTAAACCATAACCACCAGCAACTGATAACTGTCCAACAGGTTTTGTGTTACTGCCATCGACAGCAGCGACAGCACCAACGACCTGACCCGTAGATGGATCGCGGCGACTGGTTGCAAAAAATAGATTGCCATTTTCATCCTTGAGCGTTTCCTGTGCTCCAAATTGCTGCTGAGCTTGGTTTTTAGGCATAACACTAGCCAGAACCGCATCAGATTGACCGATCCATTGATCCAAACTTGCGTCATCAAGTGGAGCTTGAGCCATTTGGCTCGGATCAATTCCAATAGATTGCATAAGCTGCATTTG
This sequence comes from Cellvibrio sp., assembly GCA_016712405.1. Taxonomy (GTDB): domain Bacteria; phylum Pseudomonadota; class Gammaproteobacteria; order Pseudomonadales; family Cellvibrionaceae; genus Cellvibrio. The sequence continues at coordinate 4,608 of JADJRD010000008.1, forward strand.
TTGGTCACGAAACATTGGCCTTTGCTCTAAAGGTATTGTCTTTGCCTTCTTTGCCAGTGAGTTCATAATCTGTAAATTACGAAGATTCATCGCAAAATCACCCTGCGAGACATCTTGCTGCATGGCTTGATTTTGCAGTTTTTGACCTTGCATTGATTGATAGTTTTGCATTCCGCCGATTAAAGCAGCGCCAAGATCAACCCGCTCAGGCCTACCAATTTGTGCGGTTAATGGTGTGGCCATTAGAAAAACCTCCGTCCCATCATTGCTTGTGTATAGTCAAATTGCGGCATTTGTTGATTTGGCGATTGCTGATACCGTTGTCCGTATTGTTGCTGGTATTGCTGTTGCGGCATTTGTTGTTGAGGCTGAGGTATAAAACTTTGCCCAAATAAATAATTTCCAGTTCCGCCGGATCGTTGTTGCGGTTGTTGAGGCTGCATTTGCATCTGCCTAATCATCTGCGCAAACATTTGATTATAATCAGTCCCTTGTGTTTGCGGCATTTGCGGCATTTGCGCTAACTGATACCCAAGCGGCTGCTGATATGTCATATTTGTGTTTATATCTACAAACGGATCGTATGCACCCTGCTCAACTATATTTCCTTTGCTGTCAAGCTCCCCGATATACTCCTTAGTCCCCGGCATCGCGTTATGAAGATTAATAAATGCCTTTTTGGGTCAGAACTACGGACACCAGGCATAGCCTTATGAAGTTTTTTCACCGCCTTGATTGGATTCCAACCATTTTCCCACCATTCCCGATCATTAAGGTTAATGCTTTTTTTGCCCAAATGTGCCGCCCATTCCTGTATATGTGCTAAGCCCAGACTGCAAACCTTGCGCCCACGCCGGAGAATTTTGGGCTGCATATAACTGCCCACCAGACTGAGCAACACCAAGATTTTGAGCAAGCTGTGATTGTTCAGAGCCTGCGCCCACAAGGATATTACCAGCCGTAGTTCCTTCACCAGCAAACAATTGACCAAGCCCCTGCTGTGTTCCTGTTGCTAAATTGGCCTGTTGTCCATATATGCCAGCAACATCTCCGGCCTTGGAGGTGGAAAGATTCGCAAGTATTTGCCCAAGATTTGACGAATGCCGGAAATTGACCAGTAGCAGCATCACCGCGATCAGTGAATCCTGGCCGATTGTAATAATTACCATAATCTTGCAGGGCGCCACCAAGCGCGTTTTCTTGCAAGTGCCTGCTGGACATACCAGTTTGATTTGCCAGCCCACCACCTAATGCGGCGCATTATTTAATATTGACTGCTGTTGTCGGTTTTGTAGCCATTGTGTGCCGGGAGAAGATTGGAATTCAGAGTATGCCTGTCGTTGTGCATCTGCACCCAACAACCCATTCAATGCAGCTTGCTTGTATGCGGACGCCTGCCCAGTTTGGTAGGCAGGCTGATAAAGCTGTTCAGCCCCCATGAATCCTGTCGTTACATCTCCGCGCGATCGTATCCGCGGACAATACATTACCGGCTTCATCAAGCAATAATCCGCCTTGCATTTGACCCTGCTGGAGTGCATTTCGGACATTTTGAAAGGTTGGCTGAATGTAGTTTAGTGCGCGATCGGTAAATCTCGCTGCATTTGCTGCGGCGGCAACACCATTTGCCTGAGTTTTTTTGATGCGCCTTTAGCAGAATCACCCTGCTGTTTTGCGGCGGCCATACTCCCAACAGCCGCTATTATTGCTCCCGCTACTGGGCATAAATCACCTCTCTCTATTGCAAAAGTTTTCAACGTCAATCTTTTGACCGTTCTTGAAAACTGATTGACCGTATCCAGTAAATTTAAGTCCGCACTTTAGCGCTAGTCTTTTTGCTGGCGGATTATCAACTAGCGCAACATTACTCTATATCCACATCGGTCTCTTTAAGATTTTTGGAGAACTAAATCACCAAAATCTTTCGCTTTGCCTTTGCAATAGGTAGTAAACATGTGCGAATTCCGCATCTTTACCCTTAAAGATCAAAAAAACCACTCCATTAACTTGACCACGGCATTTAACACTAATAAAGCGAATAATATCGTTTAGCGTAACTCCAATTTCAGCAGGCGGACATGAATCATCAAAAACAAAAAATGTATAGACCTATTATCTCCAGTTGCAAGTGTTGGAGTCTGTTGACCAATCCATCAAATCTACATCCGGAACTCAATCCCGCTGAATCTTCCGCTGAACGCAATCCCTGCATTCAATGGTGTGCTTGGGCTGTTCGCTGTGGAAATTAGATTATTAAATCTTGGTTTGGTACGTCATATGATAATCCAGTTTGTTCCAGTGCTTTGGATCGTGATGCTTTCGTATGCGGTAGAAGCTTCAGCAGTTAAGCCGCCGTCTATCGTTTCTGTCCCGTTCGGGTTTACGGTATCTCACCCCCTGTTTTTATGTTGTACATCTTTCCGGCGATACCAGCAGCGGTCGGAAGCGATACTTAAATGTTCCCTTACAATGTTACGTAAAATCGTCATATGTTGCAGAATATGCGCTGTCTTGTATGTATATGATCCAGATAACCATATCCAGAAATAAACAGATTGACCCTCATCAGTAATGTCATCCATCCACGCATGCATATTTTCTCTGTGCGCCGGTCAATAGTGACAACTTCCTCTGATCTGTGCGGCTGTGTAATCATCTTGCAAGCAAACTTATTAATGAACACGGGTTTTGGCCTGTGTAGGTAACTCGGCCATTCTGGTTTTAATAAACATCCCAAGCGATCCAACCAACCCGGCGTCCGTATTCCCCAATCTCACCAACCCACGGCTCATTGGCTCTCCCCCACGCAAACCACCATCATCAGACCACCCCATTGATATTTACATCGTTGGGCTCGTAAACCAACGTCAAAAAAAGGCTCAACTACGACTCCGCGTTGCGGCATCAATTGTTGTTGAATGGCTGTTACAACCTTTCTGCTATATGCTTGTCCCATATTCGTTATAAGCCGAGTCTGTAATCTCCCAAATACCCCGAATCCGAATCGAGGACAAAACCTTATTGTAGGCTTGCTGGATCAAATTAACTTTCGCCAAGGCGCATCGACATAATCAACACCAGCCGAAATTCTTGACCGTCTTTCATGCCGCCCAGAAGCGAAGTCGCAAACAAAGCAATAATCGCCAATAAACACAGCGAATTCAGCGCCGTTTT
>JADJRD010000009.1 GCA_016712405.1 Cellvibrio sp.
CTCAAAATAATGTTACCTGTTGAGGTGGTAACAATCGACGCTTTTGCTCCGTATTCATACGGCTTATGATCTTTTCCTTTCGCTACACAGTAAGCCTGCGGTTCGTGCAAACTGTAAACTTTGTCCCTGTCATGTTTCTTTTGCGTCAACACTTTTTGGTATAACGCAAAGTTTTTTGCTTGTTGATCGACAATCAGCTGAGGTAATTTTCGCTCTAACTCTCGCAGTAAAACACCGGCTATCGTACGCAAACGCTTAATCGCTTTAACCGCTTTTGCACGCTTTTTGACATGCCGAAAAAAACGTAAATTAATGCGTAATGATTTAACTTCTTTGACAAATGTACGCCGCTGCGCAATATCATTGTCTTTTGCTAATTTATTTAAACGATTGATAATCTTGATGGCAAGTTTTCCATCCGTTGGATAGGTTATCGCTTTCTCTTGCACGGTGGTGTCAACATTGATTATCGATTCTTCCACTTTCTTTTCGTGCAACTTCACTGACATCGTAAATATTTTTTCAACACCTTTTGTGCCAATACGTTTTCTAAAATGCACTAACTCCGTAGCATGGCAGGGCAATTGATTTTGAAAATTTTTAATGCCGCAAAATGCTTGATAATACGGATTTTGTTTCCATGCCAACACCACGCGCTCATCGCTCAAATTTTCTAATTGTTTGAGCATTAACAAACCCACCATCACACGAATGGGGATGCTCGGTCGACCAATGCCTTCTGTGTATTCGCCGATAAAGGCTTTTTCAAATTCTTGCCAAGGAATGGCGTCGGATAAGAGCAGCAGCGGATCTTTTGGGTCTAGCTGATCGATTAAATCACTGCCAAAAAAACTGGTTTGTTGGTGTTGTTCTGCGGCTTTTAACATGTTTTTTATTTCTCATTTCGACCAAAAAATGTAAATAAATTTTATCATTTTTGGTCGATTTGATGGCGTTATTTTGTAGTTATTTTTATACTTTTCAAGGTGTTAGTTGGTTTTTCAGGGGCAACTATTTATCTAAATAAATTTTATGCCAACCAATACAATATCCTGAAAAAAAATGTTTAATTAATAAGCAATGAATTCTAACCACCAAGACTCTACTGAAATTTAAATTGCCGGTTTTATAATTTGAATATTATCAATCATAATTGCGCCAAGAGGCTCAGCAGTATTAGGCCCGCTTATATTAAAGACCACACGGTGCAATCCAACTGAGTTCGCCACTGAAACCGGAATAGAAATTCTTTTCCAGTTGCCAGGAATAAGATCACTATTGAAATTACTCCCTCTTCAAGAAAAATGGTCGGTAGGTTTTTACCACCCAAACCTACAGATATTACAACTGGAAAATCTGTCGTATAGCCTTTATCAATATACATATCAAAACCAACAAAACCATTATCAACACAGCCAGGCATAGCTGACGGAGAAACAGGATGAAATGTTGTGCTATCAATCAAATCACCCACAGCCACATTGTAAATGCCTGAAACGTCCCAGCGGTGAAAATAAGCGTAGGGTAGACACTTGAAATTCTCAAATCACTAATATTAGTTGTTGAATTACTTATTGAAGAAACATCGATAATACTGTACTGCTTGGCTGAACATCCATATAGTTTGCATAACAAATATTGGCTGTTGGGGCTTTGACATTATTTTTTACCCATTGCACATTATCAATTTGCAGGTGAACTCCGTTTTGTTTGTTCCACTCCGGCATAATTTGAAATCCAGTGGATACTCGTTGAATATTTAATCCACGATCAATCAAATGAGCTACAGGTATCTCAATTCTTTCCATTCATTTAAGGCTCCCGGCTGAATAATCTCGAATGTGCTTACACAGGGCCAACCACACTCTATGGTCATTTGAAATGTAGGATTATCCACTCCAGGATTAATGACTTTTAAAATCGAATTGAAGTGAACCATTAGCGTACCCGTTAAATCCACACCATTTAAGAGAGAAGAATTATTTAATATTCGCGGTGCAGCGTTATAGTTATTATTCAGACCTGTAATGAATGTCGATCACCGAATTACTGGCATTACCTGTTTCCAGGAATCACCGTTAAATTCAAATTATTTCCTACACCAGTTGTATTTTCACCACCAGCAAAGGTCGTTTTGTTTTGTTCATAAAACGAAGGATCCCTCCCATGAACCACAAATCTCGTTTATAAAGACTGCACCATCAGTATTAACGCAAGTGGAGACTACTGAAGAACTCGATGAACTGGTTTCGCCCTTATTAATTGATTGACCACCACCACCGCATGAGGTCAACAACAAACTGATAAGGATTAACGCAATCGGTATATTTTTCATATTCACACTATTCAGGATTAAAAATTCGACTCAATAAAAAACAGTGTTCCATAGCACTCCACCCACCCTCCATGAATTACCTTTACCTGGCAGGCTTATCCTTGAGAAAACGCCGGCTGCCAATAGATGACGCATCAATATCACAACGCCTCCATTATTTTTTTTCGGACAGTCGAACCTCTGTGGGGGTGCGATCAATTTGGAGGGAAAGCGAAGTTTCCAGAACAAGCAGCACTTGATCCAGGTCGGATAAATTCAGTACAGCAGTAATGCGTTTTTCACCAAGCTCTGGAGTCATAATCACAAATTTAACCGGAAACGTTTTTTCCAGATCTGCTAAAACATTTTTCAAAGTTTCATTACGAACAATTAACTGATTCTCTTGCCAGGACAATTCACTTTTCACATCGACTTGTGTGGGTTCAATTTTTTTGATGGCATTGGACAATGTTTGTTGTTGTGATTGAGTCAAGACTTGAGATGCGACGAAAACTTCGTCTTTCAATGGTTTTTCACCTAAAGCAACACGCCCCTCAACCACTGTTACCAATGTCAATTCTGCATAACGATTAACTGAAAATTGCGTGCCTAATACCCGAATCATTCCATCGTGTGTTTCTATATCAAACGGACGTTTTATATCAGTAGTGACATCAAACAAAACCTCACCTGCCAGCAACTGAACTTTTGACTTTTTGATTGATTGTAAATTTCATTTTCGACTGGTTATTTAAGGTTACTTAGAACCATCGGCTACTCGACAGTTTTATGTTCACCTATGCCAGCTTGAAACTCATAGTCTGTTGTTGAGTTGATGCTGTATTGATAGAAAGAAATGCCAACAATAATGAACAAACTCGCCAACGCATACTGCCAACTCTTTAAGCTGGATCTTGACGAATTAGTTTTGAGCAGTTTCTCTGATGTCGCCCAAATCTGTTCTGCTTTGATGTAAGCCAACCGGTGCGCTGCGGATTCTGCCAACCATTGATTAAACTTCTTCTATTTCAGCATCTGGAAGATTGGGATTATTCAACTTAACCAGCCATTCCATTGCTTGATTTTCAAGATAACGTTGCATGGGATCAAACTTTTTCATCATTCTACCTCCTGCAACCTGTCACGTAGAAATTTAAGGGTTTTAATAATGTGTTTTCAACCGTACTCTCTGCAATATTCAATTCAAGACTGATTTTTCCATAGGTTTTACCTTCAACCCTACTCAATAAAAAAGTTCGACGGTACTTTTCGGAGAAATCCTCAAGACTTTGACAGACATCAGCCAATGCTCTTCGAGATATGACAATCTGTTCGGGATTTACCTCCCCCACACGCTCAAAATCTTGCGAGGCTAAGTAATTTTCATGATATTTCTGTTTTCGGATGCGATTAAGTGCGAGATTACTGGCGGTTTGATAAAGATAAGCTTTGGGGTTTTCCAATTGATCCAGATTGTCTGACCGCAAAATGTTATGAAAAGCATCTTGCAAATATCATCAACATCCTGATGTTGTTTTTTAAATCGATAAGCAATCTGTGCCCTCAAATCGGCATAATGTGGTTTCAAACAAACTAACAATATAAGCAGTTCTGCTTATTAAAATCCTGCCTCAAAGGACAACCGAAAAAACGCCCCTCTGCAAAGTTTTCTCTACCCCCCCGCAGCAGTAGCTGAATAATATTCGGTATCTGTCAAATTTTTATCAGCAATTTTACTTATTGAGTCAGCATTAAACAAATGTAATTCACAAACTGCAGAGAAGTCAGCTTTTGCATAGGCAGACATTTTGAAATCATCAGCTAATTCATCAATTTGCGAAACCGCTGATATTAAACGGTTTTGCGATTCTCCTCACTCACATAATTCATACCCAGATTAAACGCCAATTGCTGATTAAACTGATGATGAACAAACAAACTGGCGATTTGATCAGCGGCCATATTGGATCGCTCACCTGCATAAGGCCCATCCAATGTTTCTGTTGATTGAATAGACATGCGCACCCATCACATCCTACCGGGGATTCATTTGCCAAGTGAAGTCCATATCTATTCCTCTGGCTCTCATGGAGTACAAACCAAGAGATGTGCGCAAACCTTGATTGATCACATGATCTACAACATTGTTTTAATTTGAAACAAGGCCACACTTGATAAAAAGCGAGCATTGTTCAATAGAGTCTTTACACCCAATTCAAATTGGTTTCTGACAATTCAGGATCAATAGATGCAGATCCTACATCATCAAGATGATAATTCGCTTTGGAGGGCTTCGCTATAACTACCAAAACCATGAGTAGTGATCCGAATATTTGTACCAAACCTAATTGTGACGACCAATATTCGTAATCCTGTAAAATGATTTATTTCCGGATTGGGTAATATCGGTATATTCTCCTTGCATCACCACCAAGCGACTACCCGCATTCAATATCCATTGATCGTTTAACTCTATAGAGTCCTGAATAAACGCACCAAAGTCGTCATAGATCAAACGCATTTCTTGTGAGGATATTTCACCTAAATTACGATCAGGATTAAATACACCACTGAAAATATCAGCCAAATAAAAATCCAATGCGCTCTCAGGAAATAATTGCCCCGGCAAAGGCGCTCGCTCTTCAATTAAATAACCTTTGTAAAGATTTTGCTGATGCCAATCAACACCCAATGAAAGGTGATGTAGCTGAGAGTTCCATTCCTGTGAACCTTCAGAGTAAAATTAATTCGATTGGCAGTTTCATATCCCGCTTCATCGTACAAACTACGAATACGACCAATCCGGTAAAAAACGTCATTATTTGCTGACAATATTTCGACGGGCACCAACAATTGGGATCCGAAAATAAAAGCAGTACCAAAATTAATTTGTGGATTAACCAATCCATTGGTGTTTAACAGTGTTTCAGTATCAGAACGCACACCGACCCTGTCTTCATCCAACCAATCATATTTCAGCCGCATACGCCAGTCAGATGCAAAATAGTGGCTTAACTCTGCAGAAAAAATAGTTAGATCCGACGTAAAACCCGCTCGCTTGGTACGAATTCCATCCGCTAAAGTGGCACGGGGAAAATATCACCATCCAAATCTTCAAATGGTCTCGCCACTAAAAATCTTTTGGATCTGTCTGTGTTGAATGCTGAAATCATAGTGAACACTAAATCAGTATTGGGCGTTAGATGATAGGTTGCAGAAGCAGAGATTAACTGCCGCTCAAGATCCTCTATTTCAGATTCAGAGTCTTTTGCTTTCGCGGAAAGAATCAAACGATAATCCAGTTGTTCTGAAAACTGCACAGGGTTGTTTACATCCATTTCGATAAACTTTTACCAAATGAACCCATGCCTGACTCAACTTCACCGAAAGAATTTTTTCTGCGCGCTTGCGTACAAAATTAACAACGCCGCCAGGTTCAGCCTGGCCATAAAGCAAAGTTGAGGGGCCTTGATAATCTCTACTCGTTCAATATTAGCTGGCAGCATTTTACCGCCCACACTATCACCAACCCGAAAACCATCGAGATAAATAGAATTCCGCTTGAACCCACGAATGTAAAAATCATCATTCGAATCATTTAGTCCATCACTGGAAGTGCGCCACTTCCATATTTAATTGCATCAAACATGTCGTTTGATTGTTGGTCTTTAATCAATCTTCGCGGAATCACATTGAGAAAACGTGCAGAATCAAAATAAGACATGCCACTTTGTAATGTGTGTTGGTGACAGTGTTATAACGCAAAGGATAATTCAATCGACCGACTACGTTAATTTCCTCAATCAGTTTTTCTGTTAGCGCTACTTTCCTAACAAACCTGATCGATCTTCCGTTTTACTTGGCGCTTTACCAATAAATAAGCATTGGATTTTTGTAAAAAAGTAAAATCCAGATCAGTGTTGGATAATAATTTTTTAATGCCCCTCGTCTATCGAAAAAGCACCTTTCACCACTGTCATGGTTTGGTCTTGAATCAGTTCCTGATCCACCAAAGAGTGACTTTCGCCTGTAAGCCAAATTCAATCAGTGCGTTTTGCAAGGATTGATTGGGTAAGTCGAAACGTTGTGTGCTAACTTCAGCGGAAACCTGGCATGTCCCCATTAAGATAAAAACCAGCAGGGGGATACAACCAATATTAAATCTCATAGTCCTGGTCTGTTCATCCTGGCGATTAAAATGTCCGGCATTATGCCGTTTTAAACATGATTACTTAAGTGACATTTATTATTTTGATTCCGACTAATATTATTTTTGACTATTTGCTCAAGCTTTGATCAGCCAGGGCAGTTTTTTTTGGCTTATTTGTGTATATTGCACAGCGCCATGGCGCCATAAGAAAAAGGCCATAAAAACTGTGCTGATCATTAGAATTTTGACCCCCACAAAAACCGATCAGTCTCTGGATGTATCAGGTAGTCTGGGGAGACTAGCCTCAAATCAAGAAGTGAATAACAATGAATACACTTTCACCTTCATCTCATAAGCTTTCGGTTACTGAAAAGGTCGGTTATAGCCTTGGTGATTTAGCAGCCAATCTGATTTTCCAAACACTGGTCAGTTTTTGGCCTTTTTCTATACCGATGTTTTTCGGCATTGCTGCTGGGACAGCCTCAGTTATCACCTTTGTATCGGGGATGATTGGTGCGTTTGTATTTACCCCAGCCATGGGATTGATTGCTGACCGTACCAAACCCGTTGGGGTAAATTCCGCCCCTGGATACTTTGGACAGCCATCCCCTTTGGTGGAATTGCTCTTCTGGCTTTCAGCACTCCAGATCTTAGCCCTGAAAACAAAGTTCTTTATGCATGGGTTACCTATTTGTTGTTAATGGCAGTTTATGCAGCTAACAACCTACCCTACTCCGCATTAAGTGGAGTACTGACAGGTGATATGAAACAACGCAATAGCTTGTCTTCTTACCGTTTTGTTGCGGTGATGGTTGCACAATTTATTATTCAAGTATTGATGATGCCGCTGGTGTTAATGCTGGGTGATGGCGATAAAACTGTCGGATTCCACAATGCTGGTGTTATTTGCCAGCATGGGGATTGTCTGTTTCCCCATAACGTTTTTAACCACCAAAGAACGCATATTGCCAATTGTTGAAGCCAAAACCAGTGTCTCGCAAGATATTCACGACCTGCTCAGAAATTTGCCCTGGTTAATTATGTTGATTGTGACTGTATTGGTGTTTATCAATCTCGCACTAAAAGGCAGTGCTTATGTGTATTACTTCAAGGATTATCTGGATGAGGCAGCACTGGCGGCATTTTTGGAAAATCTTGGGTTCAACACGTTTATTGCCAATTTGAACAGCGTTGTTATGTCGATAGGATTCAGTGGTTTTCATGGCGGAGGATCCGCGACCTCCGCACTAAGTTTGTTTAACGCTTGCAGTATTATTATGCAAATTGTGGGTATTTGTTTTCCAAATATGTCGCTGATCGTTTTGGCAAGCGGAATACCTCGGTGTTGCATTATTTGTTTCAACTCTTCCTTGTAGTCTTCAACTTCATTCCTCCAGATGCTGTAGGCATTTGCTACATCGCTAATATTTTGCACGGTTTGGCATACGGTTTAACCGTTCCACTCTTGTGGGCAATGGTGGCCGATGTTGCCGATTTCTCCGAGTGGAAAATAATCGTCGCGCTACTGCTATTTTTTCCGCCATGATTGCCGGATTAAAAGCGGGCCTGACCATTGGCGGATCTTTGCTGTTAGGTATTCTTGCAATGTATGGCTATGACGCGACGCTCTCAACACAATCCGACGATGCCGTTGCCGGGATTAAAGCATCTGTCAGTATCTATGCATCAATACCCTTCTTTATCGCTTCTGCCTGTTGTTTGTTCCTCTACTCCATTAACAAGTCAATGGAAGTGAAAAATCGAAACTGGAATTGAGCGAACGCCGCAAAGCCGCAGGCAAATAATTTTTTGATCGACCTATATTGAGACTATTTTATGGCTGAAGAAAAACTACCCGTATCTGTAGTGGCAAATTTAAAATCCCGTGCGATTTCGCAACCGCTGGTTGAGCACATATTTACTGCTGATCCTTCGGCCCATGTGTTTAATGGCAAGATTTATATTTATCCATCACACGATATTGAAGCAGGTGTTCCGTTTAATGACAACGGCGACCACTTTGATATGCAGGACTACCATGTGATCTCCATGGATAGCCACAACAGCCCGCCGTTGATAACGGCGTTGCCTTGCACGTGAAAGATGTACCTTGGGCCGAGCGTCAAATGTGGGCGCCTGATGCGGCACACAAAAATGGAAAACATTATTTTTATTTTCCAGCAAAACGCAAAAATGGTATTTTCCAAATTGGTGTAGCGATTGGTGATTCACCGGTTGGCCCATTCAAACCAGAACCTGAAGCCATCAAGGCCAGTTACTCAATCGACCCTGCTGTGTTTGAAGATAATGGCAATTACTACATGTATTTCGGTGGCATTTGGGGCGGTCAATTACAAAAATACCGCAACAATGTTTACAACGAACAAAATGAAGAACCTAAAGATCAGGAACCCGCTTTTGGCACCACGCATCGCTCGTTTGACTGATGACATGAAAGAATTCGCCGAAGCACCTCATGAAGTAATTATTCTGGATGAAGGTAAAGAATTTGTTGCCTGTGATTACAGCCGTCGTTTCTTTGAAGCTTCCTGGATGCACAAACACAAAGGCACTTACTACTTCTCTTATTCAACCGGTAATACTCACTTCTTGTGTTATGCAACTGGTGATAATCCTTACGGTCCGTTCACTTATCGCTGCCGTATTTTGAATCCGGTGATAGGTTGGACCAGCCATCATTCCATTTGTGATTATGAAGGTAAAACTTATTTGTTCTATCACGATTCAGTTTGTCAGAAGGCATCACTCATTTGCGTTCAGTGAAGATGACTGAAATCACTTATCGTGAAGACGGCAGCATAGTCACTATTGATCCTTATCGTTCGTAAATCGGCAATGCAATTTCGTCATCTTCATTGATGTGCGAGTTGCAAAATTTTCTCCTAATTTTTTACCAAATCAACAGTGTCCAACCTCTACCTGGTGTTTGCTTGTCTCCTCTTCGGTTTATTGTTTAAGTGTTTGTTTTTTATAGAACACCTTTCTCGTTTTACAGTATTAT
>JADJRD010000010.1 GCA_016712405.1 Cellvibrio sp.
CTGAGAAAGATGATCAGGGCCAAATTTTTCATGCGAGAATTTTGCCGTTATTTTGATAACGTAAGGCCAATCGCGTTTTGGGAGTAGGGCGGGTGACGGCGCTTTATGGCAGCCACCGCAATGCTGGTTGACCGATGCAATTATGGTATTTATATCTTTTGGTTTTTGTTTTCTGGCTTCTTATCTTCTGCTGTGGCTGTCTGAGACCAAGGGATAAAGCAAATAAAAAATAATACATATTGGATTGCTACAGGTAACTTCAATTTATACCCCTGTGTCGACTAATTTTGGTGATGGTTTATTGCGTTTATATAGAGCTTATGCCTGCGCAGGTATTCAGGACTCGTGACATGAAATCCTGATGATACCTGTCTGGCAGTGTTGATAATAGAACAGCTGTAATTAAGCAAAATTATCCAGAGTTCGATTTCATTGGACTTACAGTATTGGTTAATAAAATCTCTATGACTTGGCATGGATGCAATTTTTTGATTAATAGGCAGCGTAATGCTGGATAAAAATTTATTCAAGTTGTTATCAGACATAGTCGAGACGCTATCATGATAGTGTTTAGGTGTAATCCCCTGACCTAACATCACTTGCATCCAGGAATTTACACTAAACAATTCATACGGGCCATGATACACCTGTGCATTTGGCTAAATAAATCAATACGATGTGCAAGTGTTGGTGAAATTGCTCTTTGCTTGCAATCACGCCAAAACTGGGTATCAACTCTTTGTGTTGCGTGATAGTGCAGAATAATAAAATCTCGAATGCTGGTGAGTTCGCTGACAGTGAGATCATTATATTGATCTTGAAGCGATTGATGAATTCCATTAAATGGAAATAAGTGTATTAGCCTTACTACACCCATCATAAATAGATGGATTCAGTGGATTAAGCGGTTCCAAAAGCCACCTGACAAACCTGCCAGCAACAGTTTTATTCCATACTTTTCGGCGAACACCTGGTCTATGGGTTATGACTCTGGGTTCATTAATAGGTTTTCCATCAATTTGTTTTAGTAAGTCGCAGTCGCTTTCATCATCGACACATGGCGTCTGGAATACATATCCATTGCCCATTCTGTTTTGCAATGGGATGCACCAGCGCCAACCCGCATCAAGTGCAATAGAGCGCGTAAAGGGAGATATAGACGTATTGGTTTTGTTCTGTTTGGACAGCAACTGCTGCATCACAAGGCAGAAATGAGACCAATCTTCAAAACCGGTTTTGTAGTGTTTGCTCAATAGGAGTGCATTAAACCCGGTGCAATCAATAAAAGATCACCTTCAATAACCTGTCCCGATTCCAGTATAAGAGTTTCGATGAAGCCTGTTTGCTCATTCTTGGTAACTTCAGTGATTCGTCCTTCGATATAGCTAACACCATTTTCAATTGCGATATTTTTTAGAAATTTTGCATACAACAATGCATCAAGATGGTAAGCGTAGTTAATATCCATGCCGGTCAAACATGAAAATTTTCCTTTTTGTGCTGCTTGATTTTCCAAGCTGTATTCGCCGATTTCTCCACTGATATTTTTTTGTTTTCCCTCTAGCCAGAAGTGCTGAAAACCGGCAAGCCAACTGTCTTGTCCTACAGCACCAAATGAATGAAAATATACATCTCCAGGATTGCTCCAGTTTTCAAATTGAATACCCAATTTAAATGTGGCATTGGTAGCACGCATGAGTTCCTGTTCATCAATGCCAATTAATCTGTGAAATGTTTTTGCTGTTGGGATAGTCGCCTCGCCGACGCCAATGGTTCCTATATTATTGGACTCGATCAATGTAATGTCTAAAAGGTCTCCTAATTTTTTTGCCAGGGCAGTTGCTGTAACCCACCCGGCGGTTCCTCCTCCGGCAATGACCACTTTTTTTACTTTATTCATATTCATTTTTTTACTCCTGATGTAGGTATTTTATGTTTAATCTGTAGAGCGATCAGGATTCTACGTTTCAGAATTTAATCGAAACAATGAAAGTAAGCGCCAAATTAACCCCACCTTGCCAGCTTGTAAGAAATATCGCACAGCAAATTCAGCATTCTGCCACTGGCACGTAAAACCGTAATCCATAAAATGAGCATCGCAAGGGCGGAAACTGGAACAGGAAGTTTCGGTTAACGGAAAAACGTTTCAGGATGAAGCGATTAAATGGATGTTGAACTGTAGGAATAAAGACAGGAGTCGATGATGTCATGATGACACTTGAACTGCAGGATGCGGGAGTTGGCAGGGTGCAACTCCCTTTTTCATTTCATTTCTGATTGTTTCTTTTGTTCCTATTTCATATTTTACAGTCTGCAATTCCACGGCAAACAGTTTTCAATATCATCCGCTGATGTGGCATTAGGTAAATTGGTAAAGATTTTCTTCAAATAAGCATAAGGCTCAAGGCCATTGGCTTTGGCTGTTTCAATCAAACTGTATAAATTGGCACTCGATGTTGCGCCTTTTTGACTGGCACTGAACAACCAGTTTTTTCTGCCAACAACAAAGGGCCGAATCGCATTTTCAGCGGCGTTGTTGTCGATCGGATAATCGCCATCATCCAGATAACGGATTAATCGCGGCCACTGTTCGTGCAAATAAAATAGCGCTTTACCAATCGCCGATTCCGGTGGTGAATGGGCAATACTTTTATCCAGCCAGGATTTTAATTTATCGGTGATGGATTTGGATTGATTCTGTCGTACAGTGAATTTGTCGATTGATGTTTTATCCTTGATTTCACTTTCAATCCGATAGAGTGGTTGAATGTAGGCCAGTGCCTGATCGGCTTTTCCGGTTTTGCCTTTGGGTTGCATTTTTTGTGCATCCACAAACTTTCGCCTGGCATGCGCCCAACAACCTAATGAGAACGAGTTTTTGTCGCACACCGTTGACCGGAAAATCCATCCACCATCAGTGCGCCTTGATAATCGCGCAATAAGGCTTCAGCGGATTTTCCACTGCGAGTGGGTTCGTAATGGAATAACACGGCTGCACAGGCTGGCATAGTGCTACGAAGAACCCACATAAAACTTTGCGTTTCGGCGGCACGACCCGGCTCATTCAATACTTGAACACGTGTTTCATCCGCATGAATGATTTTTTGTTCGAGCATTTTTTCGTGAATCAAATTAATTAGCGGTTGAATCAATTGACCACAACGCACCATCCAGTTGGCTAATGTGGTGCGATCCAGCTCAATGCCGATTCGTTTAAAAATTTCGGTTTGTCGGTACAGTGGTAAGGCGTCTTGATATTTTTGTACTGCAACACTGGCTAATAAACCCGGTGATGCCATGCTTTTGGGAATTGGCTGAACCGGTTTTTTAGCGGCTGCCATATGGCTTTCACAGTGTGGGCACGCATATTTCAAACATTTGTGGTGAAGTACTTGAATCTTCGCCGGAATCACATCCAGTTGTTCGTGGCTGTCAAAACCGATTGGTTTTAATACAGTACCATCGTGCGGGCAGACTTTCTGATCTTCAGGCAGATCATGGATAATCTCAACGCGCTGTTAAATTCGCCGGAATAGACTCGCGGTGTTGTTTGCGCTGATATGCGGCAACGGTGATTGTCGATTCTTCAGGTGCTGATTCCGTATTGCCAACATTGGCTTGTTCTTCTTCCGCCTCAACAAATAAGTCAGCTTGAATCACTTCCAGCTTTTCACTGGAAGAGCCGAATTTTTCTTGGTTTAGAGATTTTATGTAATCTTCGAGACGTTGGATATAGTTGTTTTTGTCGGAGATGAGTTTCTTATTTTCCGAAATAATTTTATCTTTTTCAGAAATAATTTCTTTCAGATTATTGTTTTCTTGAATGATTTCAGAGGCATTTTGCATAAATGGATTTTACCAACAATCGCATTTATGCAAAAGAAAAATAATGTGTTAATGAATAATTATTTGGTTAATTTGGTTAACACGAATCGGTAAATACCGATTCAGTGTGTGGTGTTAACTTTTCAATATCCAGCCCCCGCAATAACCAATCAAACTGCTCATCGGTGAATGACAATACTGCATCACCCTTGCGCGGCCATTTGAACTTGTTCTTCTCCAGGCGCTTATACCATAAGGCAAATCCGGTTTTGTCCCAGTACAGAATCTTGATCTTGTTGCGCGAGCGATTGCCAAATACAAACAGTGCACCGGAAAACACATCCAGCGCCATCACCTCGCTTACGCGAATGCTCAAGCCATTGATTGACTGGCGAAAATCCACCGGGTCGCGATGCACATACACGGAAACCGATTCCCATCGCATCATGACAGCGCCTTGACCAGTTGCGATAGCCACGCAGCATCAGGCAAACTTTCAAATTGCAACACCCAGCCATTAACGCGGCATTGCAAACCTGTTTTGTTCAGCGCTAAACCATCTCTGGTTTCCGAGAGCGAAGACTTTGCTACACGAATAAAGGCGTCAGCTGAAGGCAGCAATTGTTTTTTGCGCAGGCTGAAATATTTATCGCAGAGTCCTTGTTGATTGCAAAATTCAGCAGCGGACAAACCGCTTTGTGACTGTGATTGAAAAAGCGATAACCATTGTTCTTTGTTGCGTCTGATCATAAAAGCCTCCGGTATTTATTGAGAGGCTTGAGGTTAATCAATTTTACGGGCGGTTATTAGGTGGGGTTAATTTGGCGCTTACCAATGAAATTTAGGATTATGCTTATTCAGTGGTAGCGCGTAATTATTAATAGGTATTCAGGTGGTAGCCCCGACGATAAATCAACATTTAATAATCTATAAAATCATCGAAGCACACCAATTTTCAAATCATAAAAACCAGTTTATGAAACGCTCTACGTCAGCGCCTAGGAAGCTTGCGCCATGCCGCGGGCACATCATGTCGATTTCCATTTTACTGACCCTTTCACACCATTCCTTTTTGGCGACTTCTGAACCCATCCAGCGGCGATGAAAGCCTTCGGCCGCTTTTATTACCCTATCAAAGTCTTTTACGAATATATCGGTTTCATTCTCTGGAAGAGCGGCGCCAAATATCACCAAAAA
Organism: Cellvibrio sp.; assembly: GCA_016712405.1. Lineage (GTDB taxonomy): Bacteria > Pseudomonadota > Gammaproteobacteria > Pseudomonadales > Cellvibrionaceae > Cellvibrio. The sequence continues at coordinate 5,023 of JADJRD010000010.1, forward strand.
AAAAATCTTTGCAGTTGAATCATATAAATTGCAGTTACCAGAAGAATGTAAATAATGTGCAGGCACGGCCTCAAGTTGCAAGCCATTCAAGGAAAAGAGCATGCCCGAATCGGCTATAGGAATAAATGTTTCTTTGTTACCTCCAAAGTGTGGGATAAAGCCTGCCCATAACCAAGGAATATAGCAGGGTAGAGCAGGATTAAATTCAAGCCACATGGATAAAGACGAAATGATGTCTGGATCTTGGTGTGATGCAAATAAAGCGGTGAGAGATTCCGGGTTTTCGACGGACGATATTGCCGTGAACACTGCTGAAAATATCTCAATTCCACCCGGATCAGTTAGTATCGATTTGCCGTTGTAACTAATCAGGTATTCATTCGTATCAATTAGGAAATTTGGCTTTTCCGGATCGCGTGCAATCACTCGCCAAATATGATTTCCGTTTTGGTATACCGCAAATGCTTTTTTTCAATTTTGATAGCTACCCGTAAATTAGAATACAGGTTATTAATAGTGGCTGCGATAGTCTCGATATGCTCGCAGAATTCATTCGCAATTCCGTTAGTGATTCGGTGTAGACATCTCCATAAGTTGCCTCAATCTTTAGTGATCGAGCGATTATGCTACCAAAGCGTCCCATTAATAGAGCCTCTTCAATACTGGCTTTTAATTTGTCTTTTTCATGCTGGGTTTGCCTTTTGATCAGGTCAAGTTGGTGGTTTGAGTTCAGTAATCGTTGTTTCAATTGATTATGGTCAGTTGAAAATGCAGTTTTCTGCAGTAATTGATTAATGCGATCGTATTTTGGGATTGACTAACAAGTGTTACAGAGTGAAATGACTGTGTAGATAACAGTTCCATTTGAGTTGTGAGTTGCTTACTAAATTGCCGCAGCTCGCTTGACATAAATGCAAATCCATAGCCAATGAACCCGCTCGTCGTGATAAAAAAATTGCATTGAGTGCTAACAAATTAATAACCCGGGCTTTAAATACAATCTTTTATTTGTTCATTAATTTGAACAATCATCATCAAATTGTTGGATCGACTCATAAGGGTTCTCCGTTTTGACCAGGTATGTATAGCATTTGATGTCAGCCATGACCGAAAACAGGTGTAATAGCTCGTACCTCTAATGGGGTAGGCCTGTAGAAAGTTTGATTTAAATCAACTTTTAATTTTCAGCAAAATATAGTCTTCACAACACATAGACCTCCAATCAATAAATAACACTATATGTGGTGTGAGATGAATAAGATCCTTCGCTATGTGCATGAAGAGATTGTCTGGCAGGAGGTGCCGGGTGAAACCTCGCTGGCGTTTACCATTTCCGGGTGCCCACTTCGCTGTAAAGGATGTCATTCCAGTGAATATCGAAATGGAGACTTGGGGGCGCCATTAACGCAAGAATATTTTTCCGGCCAATTAAAAAAATATGAAGGCTTGATCAGTTGCGTTGTGTTTTTGGGTGGTGAGTGGCACGAGCAGCTTCGGGTTTTTTTAGCAATTGCACGCAACAATAATTTGCACACCTGTCTTTATACCGGTTTGGATTCTGCACCTGGGCGCGGTGCCCTATCTCACTTACATTAAAACCGGCCCTTGGATTGCGTCCCTTGGTGGATTGGACAGTCCGATCACCAATCAACAATTTATCGATTTGCGTACGGGATCTTCACTTAATCATCGTTTTCAATCACATAAGACTATAGGAGCTTCACCATGTTAAGACTTAGCCAAGAACAACTCGACGAAAAATTACAATTTATCCAACACTATTTAAAGTGCAAAAAAATCCGGCAGATGGCTCGTTAATGGATGCTAACGCTAATGTCACACACAAAAATATCGCGACGCTTGAAGCAGAGATGATGAAAGATTTTTTTGTGCAGGTAAATCGTGCCCAGGTCAGCCGAAAAATTTCAGAATTATTTGGTGAGTCAATGGCGACTGAATATATTCGACAAATCGAAAACCACGAAATTTATGTACACGATGAAACCAGTTTAAAACCCTATTGCGCATCGCTCACTATGTATCCATTTTTGTTGGATGGTTTAACCAAGTTAGGTGGGGAATCACGCGCGCCACAACATCTGGAATCCTTTGCGGTACCTTTGTCAATTTTGTGTTTGCAGTAAGCTCACAATTGCAGGCGCTATAGCAACCGTCGAATTTTTAACCTATTTTGATTATTTTGCTAAAAAAGACTTTGGCGATAATTATCTGGTAACACACACCAAACAGATTGCCAATCATTTGCAGCACGTGGTTTATGCCTTAAATCAACCCGCGGCAGCTCGTGGCTATCAAAGTGTTTTCTGGAATATTTCGATTTATGATCAATATTATTTTGATTCTATGTTTGGCACTTTTGTGTTTCCTGATTTCACCAAGCCAGAATGGAAAAGCGTCGAAGCATTACAAGAATTTTTCCTATCCTGGTTTAATGATGAGCGTAGCAAAACCATATTAACCTTCCCTGTGGTGACAGTGGCTATGCTCACTGAAAAAGGCCAATGCAAAGATCAGGTATTTGCGGCTTCAATGGCTTCACACCTGGCACAGGGCAGTGCCTTTTTTATTTACCAATCCGACAATGCCGATTCACTTGCATCCTGTTGCCGTTTGCGCAATGAAATCAGCGATAACACCTTTTCTTATACCTTGGGGGCAGGTGGTGTTGCAACTGGCTCGATAAATGTCATTACGATTAATATGAATCGATTAATTCAAGACGGTCGCGATCTCTTGTCCGAGGTGAAAAAAATACATTCATATCAAATTGCTTATCGCCGATTGATGGAGGAATATCTGGATGCGGGCATGTTGAATGTCTATTCCGCTGGTTTTATCAGTTTGGACAAAACAATTTTAACATTGGCATTAATGGCATGGTAGAGGCTGCCGAATCGCGTGGCATACGTGCAGGTAATAATGCAGATTACATCGAATTTGTTCAGCAACAATTAAAAATTATTTACAACGCAAACAAACAAGCAAAAAAAGAAACCGACTATTTGTTTAATACTGAATTTGTGCCAGCAGAAAATCTTGGAATTAAAAATGCCAAGTGGGATAAAGCAGACGGCTATCAAGTCAATCGTGATTGTTACAATTCCTATTTTTATGTGGTCGAAGACGAAACAACAAACCCATTGGATAAATTTATTCTGCATGGTCGTGAGTTAGTGGATTATCTTGATGGCGGCTCAGCCTTGCATTTAAATCTGGACGAAGCACTGAGTACGGATGCCTATTTCTTACGCTTGTTAAACATTGCCGCTAAAA
>JADJRD010000011.1 GCA_016712405.1 Cellvibrio sp.
TATTGATAACCTTTTCGTTAATGTTCAGCGTCCAGGGCCAAGGTATAAATTTACGTTGATGGGTTTTACCACTTTTTGCAAACCTATTGAAAAAAATACTCTTCTGGAATTCCGTAAAATCCAGATATTTTTTATATGCCGTAGGAATTTCCAGTGTATTGGCAAAGGTGATGTTCATGCACAGAAAAAATGCCAGTATCATTTTCATAAGGGAATCCTTACTAACTTTCCGTCTTCATTTTTTTTATACAGACAGGGTAATTTTGGGGCAGGGTTTTCGTCTTGTTTTGACACAATCGCAAAGAGTCCATTTTCCCGATTCAACGTGATTTGTTTTACCTTTACGCGCTCTACAGGTACATTGGCTTTTTCAGCCCATTCAAAAATAACGTTATCTTGCTTTCCATTGGCATCCAACAGAAATATATCCAATTTGGCTTGAGTATCATTTAAGATTTTCATCAAAGCACGGCAACCGCATCACAGGAATTCACACTGATAAATAAAGTCAGCTTGTCATGAAGTGAAATATTTTCCAGGGTGATCAATTTGGCAGATATAAATTCAACATATTGTGAATGCACAATTTCTCTTTCGCGGGTTATAGATCGCTTGAAATTCCGCCGAGGCATCTTGTCGCCATTGATCCAGTTCCGCTTCAATGCGCGCAAAACGACGTTTTTCAATTTTTGATGAAGTGTAAAAACTTAAAATCTGAAAGGTGTCGCCTGATGTTCCCAAGTTGACCAAGGGCTGTTGCTTCTTAGAAATTCATAGCGTGTCCATTCGTCTTTTGTCAGGCCCCAAAATTCCCAGGCGTTTTCGTGGAGTTTGCTGTAGCGATAAGCCCCAATCACTGTACGCATTGGAAATATTGGTTGCCTCACCAAATGACAGTGGAGTTGCGAGTGCCGCAAGCAAGAACCAATTCACCAGTTTCATTTACATCACCAGATCTTTCACTTGGTCCTGAACTCGAAATGTCGCTTTACGCGAATTTGTATCTGCTGATAGCAGTGTCCATCCTCGCCAACTGTCACCCACTGCCAGTAACTCGGAATAATCCAACCCTCTTTTAAAGTTACATAAGATTCATTTCCCCAACCGCGAATACTGACAATCGTGACCGGTGCGATAATCGGTTTGGGTTGTACTTGTGTTTGTTGCCTTACAATAGCCTGCTGTTTTTTCTGTTCAGCGGTTATCTTTGCGTGGATTTCCTGGCGAAACTCAGAGGTTGAGTTTTCCAATAGCGATAAACGTGTATTCAATTGATCTTTTTTCAGCGAGTTGGTCTCGACTTCAGATTTCAACGATTGGATTTGACTGCTCACCGATTGTATGAATTCAATCTGCGCTGTTTCTACTTCCCCAATCTTTTTATTTACGGGTAATAAAATATCGGGCTTCGGTGGCTCAATATACCCAAACACAGTGAGAATTTTTTCTTTACCGATTAACACACATGTCACAGTAATGGCACTGGACATCAAGACCGCGATAAATACCGACAAAACCATCCCTATAGATCTGTTTGAGTGTTTGGTTTGTGGCACACTGGGTTGCACATGTGAAAAGCCTGGAATATCCGGTAACTCGTTCATAGTAATTCTTACTCCTATACAAATTTTTTAAATTGTTTGGCGGCCGTGAAAATGGATAAGCCGAATAGCGCCATGATTGGTAAAACACCACTGCGGGATGCACTGAGACAGCGCTGTTAAATATCCACCGAAGGACAAATAAATTAACGGCACAACTGCTCGTTTGGCCCGGTGATACACAAATGCTGATTCCATTGCGCCACAAGCACGTCTAATATCCCGTTCAACCAGTCCATCGATAAATGCAACCAGACCTACCAACGCAAATCCTGTTACGGCAGACACACAAATGGATAATCGAACCGTAAAAATAAATAAGGTATTTAATAAGGACTCCAATCCGTAGTAGGCAACCAAACTGGCTTTGCCTGTGATGTTATTTGCCAGTGATTCCTGATAATTCACGTAAATGTAAAAAACGACACGACGCTTTCCGTTAGTGTCATGAATTGGATTGCAATTTGTGAAGGATAAACACCTAGAATCATGTTGCGATTGAATCCAATCAAATAATCCAATTCGTTTTCAATATGTGTTTTGAGTGTTCAGGTCCCCAAAACCAATCATGCCTGCCCACTCGATCATAACTGGCGATAAAGATGGCGGCAATTGACCACCAGACAAATCGAAAGAATGTGCCAATCGTTGCACTTAACAACCAATCCCATACACCACCTTTGTGATTTTTTTGGGTCGGGAAAGTTGTTGTCGGTGCATTATTTTGTGTCACGATGCCGACCTGATCGGTTTAACGTCATACCAACTATCGTTAATCGCACTTTGGTCGTAGATCACACGCATTTTGATAAAGGAAGTTCAAATTTTTGGTAGTTCGCCCGTGTCGGCAAATAGCGGTAAACGAATCTTGTAGAGCTTTCCTCCGAGCATTGCAAAACAATGTCCTTTAGGAAGACGAGTTAAATCACCAGCAGCCACCATAGGTACATTTTCAGTGGTGATACGTTGTTGAGCATTCGATGTGAAATCATTTGGCGAATCCGGATTGGTATCATCCGTAGTGCCACTGACCAATGTCATTTGTTTTACTTTTGACGTTAGGTAATAAATCAGTGAGTAATTCTGCAGTAGCGGGTTCTTTTACACGCAACATAATGAGATTGCCCAGGTTTCCGATAACTTGTCCTGCTTTTGCAGTATTTCCGAACCGAGCAATGATATCGCTGAGCGTTTGTGTATAGACCGTCAATTGATAACCCGCGCCACCGGCTTTGTTGCCATAGGCACAAATTCTTTTCCAACCAGCTCATTAAATTCATCGGCATGATATTCCAATTTTTTTTTTTCTTGCCAATCGTTTTAACTCATCTGGCAAACCATGTGTTACATCATGTTTGTACAACTCACCGGCACGAGATGTTAAGTCTGCAAACATGGAATTGCCGACAGCTTGCGACACTTCTGGATCAGATAAAGCATCCAACCCTACATACACAATGCCACCAGTGCGGATTACTTCATCCCAATCAAAAATAGGGCGGGATCATCTATATCGTCATAATTCGGCGATAACAATTCGCTCACCGGTCCTGAAGTTAATTTCTCCAGCAGTGGAAATAAGACGCAACTTAATTTGTCGTAGAATGTTTTTTTCATATTCGAAGGTTTTAATCAGTGCAGATGCCACAGGATCATTTTAACCCAGCTGACTTGTAAATTTGTGTCGCCGCCCAGGATTTTCGATCACGCGATGCAGTAGCTTTATCTTGTTTCAAATCGCTATTTACAATTTGATCCAACGCTTTACGCCAATCACTTGCACCAGCTCGCCGTAATTCAGATTGATATTCTGGTTTATCGAACAAGAACGCTAAATAATCCAATAAGAGCGGGTCCAAATCCGCACCGTATTGCAATAATTTTTCGTAAGTAATTCTTTGTCCGAGTGAGGTTAATGCTTTAGAAATAATATTGACGTAACGCCAGGTGAATTCACGGAAGGCTGCGCTATTTCCTTCGCCTGGTAACTGACCTGCAATACGAGACGCAGGTTCTGTGATGCGGCCAAAACTACCAACGGGGTTATAGCGTGCGGAGATTTCGGGGAAACCCAAATGAAAGCAAAAAAATTGATGACCTCGACCAGCTTTTACAGCTTCAGTGTAGTTCGCTTTAATAAGTCAGGATCACCTTTTAGGATCAAACACAATGACAACTTCACCATTGTGAATATCCTGAGAAATTAGAATTTCAGCTAATCGAGTTTTTCCTACTCTGGTTGTTCCAACGACAAAGGTGTGCGTGACGCGTTCGGATTGACGCTCATAAACAGGCACTTCTCCTTCCCATAATCCCACTGCGTGTAAGGCAGGCATACCTTCGACATAGGGAATTGGGGCAAACGGGTTATACCAAGCTTGTTTGCAAGTGAGTGATGCCGTCCACGCTGTGAAAGTAGACTTACGAATAATTTTTTCTAATTGTCGAGCGGCTTAGATAATGTTTCTGCTGGTGTTTATATCGATGAAATCGAACTCCGGTAAATCAAAATCACATCTCCGTTGTGTGTGTCTGGCTGTCCATTCAAACCCCAACCCTAAAAATAAATTTTCTTGACTGCATTCAATATCATTTGAATCAATTTCATATTTAGGCAGGACATGCAGTTCAATTGATATTTCAATAATTTTCTAGTTGCCAAAATCGTTGTGCACAACGAGAAACAATCCTGCAACCTTTGCCAACCGTTAGCGAAGGTGTGCTCAACGCTCCCATAAGAACAGAAGGAGATAAAAGTGTTAACACACCTGCCAATCCGTAAGCCCAAGCGGAACTGACTTCGTAGGCGGGTCGCAAACAAGTTTTCGACTGGGTGTTGTGTACTCATGACGGCGATACTAATCGAGCCACCAAAATCGTCAGCAATCAATCCGTACTCACGGTGTACAGATTGATTGTCGTTTTCAAACAAAAAACGTTACAAATAAAATAACGGGAAATGGGCTTATCCAAGCAAACGCCGATCCGTCTCTCCCTTTTAATTCCGAGACGTACCGGCGGTGAAATAGCCAACAGTAAAGGGAAACCGAATGGGAATATTTTCTTAATGGAAAAAGGCCAGCAATGGAAAGGGCCAAATTAAAAAAGCCATTTAAAAGAGCCATCACAGATGACCAGATTTTCAGAATCACTTAATAATGTTTTGCAGGACTTACAAAAAGGCCACTGGAGCAAACCACTATTAGAGTTATCCGATAAATTTTCACAGCTTCCAGAAGATGCACGTTTTGATAACGACATACTCAATATGCTTCTCCAATTGAGGCATGATCTAGAGCAGGATCCTTCGCTACCACTTTCCGTTATCGCTGCAATTCGATTTTCCAGCTTGGATGCGTTTTTACTTATCGATTTCATTCTCCAGCGGGATTTTTAAATCCACTGAGTGATAGCTTTCCATCACAGCTTGAAATAACCCCAGGCCTCATGCCTATCCTCCTCCCGATATTTTAAAACGATGGTCGTGAGAATTTGACATGAGATTACTTCCGATCCTGTCAGCCGTAGAACTCCTTTGAACGACTTAAATAGATTCAGAATTACAGGAATTGCGTCAGTTAGCTGGACTGGATGCCCCGGTGTTTGATTACTTAATCAAACACCCTGTACACCGTTATGCCGAATGGGCGCAGCTCGCACCTGCGAGTCAGTCGCACCATCACTCTGGTCCAGGCGGCCTGTTAACACACACACTGGATGTGATCAGTATTGCTCTCAAAAAAAGGCGAGGGATTCAGCTTCCTTTTGGTGGTTCCATTGCTGATATTTCAGCACAGCGTCATGTGTGGACGTTTGCTGTTTTTGCAGGATGCTTACTTCACGATATTGGAAAACTATCGTCGTCAATTCTGTCTTACGTCTCGTTAGACATGATAATACAGAATTGATTCAACTCCGCTTGGAGTCGACATTCAAGAAATTCGAAACAGAAATCAAAGGTTATCGAATTGAATTTATTAAATGCTAACGAATACCGGTATCACGAACAATTGTCTTTACTGCATTGGCAGCTACTGCCGATCACTGGCTCAAACTCGGTTAGGTGGAAGCGCCGCACATATTGCGTCAACTTCTCAATTTCTGCTGGGGTGATCGCCACGAATCTGGAACGATAGGCGATATAGTGGAATTTGCTGATCGGAATCCACTTCGCGGAATCTACAAATTCCATCCACGGAACGTTTTTCAAATCAAATTTCTGCTATTGAGCGTTACTTATCCTTAATCCAGGAATTGGATAGCAACTGATACCGGTAAAAATAAATGCGAATGGTGGAATGGCGTGGATCGATCAATATGGATTCATATATTTTGTTTGCAGGCCTAGCTATGAGAAACTGATTCAATCCTGTAATCAACAAAACGAAATCCTTGCCGCAGGATCCACTTCTGTTTCAATGACATTTCTGCAAGAGCATGGTTATGCAATACCCACAGAAGATGGGAAAGCCATTTGGCCAATCAAAGTAAAATGTGAGCATTATGAACATCAGTTCACATGTTTAAAATTTGAAGTCAGGAGACTAACAACGCCGACTAAAGAATTAACGCCATTTAATGGAGACCTTTGTATAACAGAGACTGCTACGTGAATCTGTGAAATCGCAGGAATCTGCGGAGAATGAAAAAATCATTATTCAGAGCATGGCGGGGAAACTCGATCAAACGTCAGCAGAAGTTGAAAATTGAAGGAGACTGAAATTTATTCAGAGAATGACCAGAGCAAAAATTTTGCTCTGGAGGAATCTGAGGCAGAAAGGCAGGAAACTGATGCAAGCAATCCTGAATCAGATGAACCTGTAAGTGTGTTAACTAATTTGTCGAAACAAACTGCCAATAAAGTCATTGAATCTGTAACGGATATGCCAATCAAACCCCTGTTTGAATTGAGTAACCTGGATACAGCGCCAATCGTTTATTAACTGGGTAAAAAAAGGACTTATCGAAAAACTGTTTATCAATAATCCTACTGCGGAAATACACATTGCGGAGGAAGGAGTTTTTGCTATTCTCATTCTTTAAAACATTTCTAATACTTCACGGCATTCGCCCGATCACACAAGAATCTCGCCAAACGTATTGCCACCTTAAAGGTTCATATCCGAACGGTGATGCCAATATTTGGCCATATTGGGTGTCATCCAAAAAATCGAAAATCCAAAATTTCAGGGTGGTTATTTCCATTTGAAGTGTTTTGAAAACGAATATCCAATTCCTTCAAAGAATAAATATTTAAAAGATCCCTGAGGATGAATTTACAAATAAGTCCAAAAACTAGTGTGAATTGGTTCACGTCACTTGCTTTGCAATGTTGATTCGTGCGTCAGTTCGAAGATAATATGTCCCGATAGGGAATGAAACAGGAGTTATAAGGTGTTAATAACGGCATTATTGGATGAATATATCAGTGTGTGTATTTTTAATGGTTATACCAGTGCCCACATACGTTCAATTTCTGACATATTTATTAAGCGTAGTGGTGTGCTTATTGGTGTCTGATGTCAATCTGGAAAAATCGCAATTATAAAGATGCAACATTAAAGTGTTGCAAGCCCATCACATTTAATACAAGCGTGAAATACTTGAGAATGTTGTTTAAGTACGCGCTTGAATGTGGATATGTTTCTAAAAATGTTTTCACCGAATTCGACTTGCAAAAGTCGGTCAGCCCCAACCGAAAGTTTATTCCAGATCGACAGATCAACGAATGAAGGCAAGCATTATTGAGCAGCACCTTAGAACCCTGTTTGGTTTTGGATAACTGTTGTTGAGACGCTGCATTATACTGGGATGCGTATGGCAACTTATTTCATTAAGACTAGGTGATACGATTTTGAACAGTGTTCAATTTTCTAGTACGATGGATCAAAAACTAAAAAACCTGGAAGATACCTTTACATCCAAAGCAAGTTACTGGATTTTTTAAGCGATTAAGTAAAAAAACAAGCTTTACGACAGGAGCACACAGATTTCGGCACACGTTAGCCACAACACTTTGTAACCCTCCGAATGGTTCACCCGATATTTTTTCAGTTCAAGAAATTTTTGGGACATGCTGATCTAAAAACAA
>JADJRD010000012.1 GCA_016712405.1 Cellvibrio sp.
CAAATAAGAAAGTTTAGCAGTCCCACCGATAATGGCCGTCTGCCAAAAAATATCAGAATTGGGAAAATTTGTAGGGTTGCGGCGAGAATGAATGGGTACAAGACAAATACCCAAGTCGAAATTTTTTTATTAGGTGCTAGCCGGTAAAAAATTAGCGACACTAACCACAAAGATGTGAATATAAGTGCGGATAAGCTGTCGGAAATGAGTTGTCGGGCAAGTAGATAATGCGATTCAAATTGAAATTGCCACAGCAATTCTTGTTTGGCGCTTGGATCTAATAAAAAAATAGCCGTCCAAAGTAAGGGATATAGACTCCCCCACGCAATGGAACTGCGATCAACAGAAATACAGAATTACTCATCATGTTTTTCAAAAGCCTTGGTGTTAATTTTCGATCTCTGTTTGAGATAAGTTTTGGCGTTCAATAGAAAGGAATAAATCCTGCCTTTCAAATTAGTATTGAAGCAGCGTAGACTCATGCGGTTGGCTACTTGAAAATGCCATCGTTCACACCAGTCGGGGCAAGTGACTAAATTAACCTCATCTATATCAGGTTGCTGCGCCATGGCGCGTAATAAATTCAGTAGCATAATATTTCCAGGGCCGAACTCCTTGGTTTCATCTCTATAAGCAATCTTGTGTAGAAACAGTCTGTTTTTTGCTTTGAAAGCAAGCGCACAAGAAATTCTTTTATCGGCTGCCTTTAAGAAAATTATGTAAGCATCATTTGTGACGGATAATGCTTGAATTGCACACTCATAAAAGTTTTGAGTGTTCGACGCATAAATGCTTGTTCCTGATGCTGCTTTCCAGCCACTGTTTTCTATATCCACTAGATCATCTATATCACATTTTTTGATTTGGTTGCCTAAGAGAATTTCCAGTTGAATATTACCCAACTCTGCTTCTGCTTTGGCTGATAGTCTTTCAATATTTTGATGTGCTTTTAGATAGGCTTTCAAGTCATCCGGGGACGAGCAAGAGTATAAGCTTTTTGGTGATTGGCTAATTCAAATCGCCAGCCATCATTTGGGGAGCTCGGCAACACTTGATCGAGAAGTGAACTCTGAGAATTCAATCAAATCGAATTTAGTCGATGCAAGATGCCGTTTAATAACCTGTAAAAATAGGTTTGTCTTTCCAGTCTGGATGAATAAGTGCGTCACTTAAATCGAGCAGCTTATCGTCAGTTAAATTGGATAGGCATCTAAAAGGAAATTCTAGGCGCGTGATTTTTTTTTTCTTCAAGCGGAAAAGCGGCAATTAGTTCTTTATTGTCATAAATACTTATTACTGTGTATCGGAGCCGAACACTTGATCAGCCAAAAAAAAATTCCATCGCCAATCTTGTTCTAGTGAGGGTGTCGAAATTTTTAACAAAGATTGCGCCAGTCAGTTTTGCAAACATTCCAGCGCACTTTTCCCTTGGTGAATATTGGTGTCAGTCTATTGATGTAATCCATTTGTCAATTTTACCTTGTAATTATTCCCCAAATAAGTCATAAGTCGGCTCGGTGCTTGCAGAATCAAGAAAAACAAAGCAAATAACCGAATGGCTGGTGGGCAGTTTATCAACAAGCGAAGGGTTTCGCTCTTTATCTTTTATTTCATCCATGGAGTAGATATGAATATTTTAGGCATTTCCTCAATTGAGACATTCAGGGCGAATCTGTGCTGAGTGTCATAACAAGAATTCGAAACTGGTTGCTGTCACTCTGTCGTATCCACCATTTGGAGAGGGTTCTCTTAAGTCCACAGGTTGTCGAGGAATCTGGAGGTTATGATACAAAAGTGCTTTCGGCTTTAGACCTTCGCTTGTTGTGTTCGTCTGGAGCGATTAGCTACCGCGATGATATTTCCCGTATTGATGAGGGTGTTGCAATTTGCATTGCGGCGTTTTCCAGTATCGATTGGCTGGGATTTGTTGGTATGCGATTCAAGACTATCCACAGTTCAGGTTTTGCATGTTTGCGGTCGGGTTATATGTGTGGATACGGTTTAGTGGTCATGCCTGACTTTCGGGGCGAGGTGCGCTGCGTTAGTTGCTGAAGCGTTGAGGTGGTCGCGAAAGAATAGATATGAAGGGTTGTTAGCTGCAATTGATTACGACAACTTGGCTTCAATAAAATCAGCTCGAAAGTTGGGTTATACCTCCTTGGGCTACAGCTATTTTTGCAGGTGGATACCAGCATTCCCAACAGTTAAAGCGCTTTACTTCTTGCGATGCACTCGTCCAAATTTGTTTGTGCGTCAGTTTCGGCAGATCAAGTCAAAGAAGAATTCCAATTATCTGTAGGGCTTTCTATACGCAGCGATAAACAAGCTGATAGGTTTTCGGATTTTGCAAGTCAATTATTTACCCTCAATGCTAGCTACTGATTTATTTGGAGAATGGTTTTCGGGTGAGGCAGTTCTTGCTTTGGAGGATTCTGAAATGGAGATGAATGGAAGTTGGTTAAAAAAGGCGTTTGCCGACGATCAGCATGTGGCTGTGAGATTTGAAGACAAAAAGCTTGCCAGTTATTTTTGGTTTTCGGAAAAACCAGTTCACACTAGTGCAAACTACACTGCTTCGGTTTCGCCCGATTACCTATATGGCTATAAGGCCTACACCTGCCCTGATATGCGAGGTCGAGGACTATTGTTGGATCTAATAAAGGTGGCTTCCCACCAAGCGTATTTGTTGGGTAAGAAGGGTATAATAACCCACGTCGAAGTTGATAATCTCGCCTCTAAACGGGTACATGCTCGTGCAAAAGCACTTGTTGTAGGGTTTCATATTCTTTTCAATATTGGCTACCTTAAGTTCACTTTCAATTCTCCTGGCTGCGGGCGGTACGGTTCTTGCCTGCTTCGCCGCAGCTGAGGGAGGGTTGTATGCGTGTGTGTTGGATAGATTTTCTGAGAGTTATATCTGCGGTAGCGATTGTAGTAATACATTCTGCGTCGCCCTACTTTGCGGGTGCGGAGCCAACAACTGTTCATTGGTGGGCCGCAAACGTCTTTATTAGTGTGGGTAAAACGATGGGGCCGGCAATGTTTGTTATGATCTCTGGTTACGTCCTCATGAATAAAAAAATTCCCTATTTGGATTTCTATAAATCCCGAGTAAGGAGATTGCTTGCGCCACTAGTTTTTTGGTCTTTGTTTATTCATTATTTTTTGCTGTATTTAGATGGGTCTACTGCTGACTTTTTTGTGGAGAATTAGCATCGGTTTTTGTTGTCAAGCCAGACCTATTTTTCATCTTTGGTATATGAGTATGTTTATATGTCTCTCATGATTCTGGCGCCTATTATCAATAAATGGATATATAGTTTGCCGCCATCAATTGAAGATTTAAAAATAGTTATTTTTTTTGCAATCTTCTACTTCTCTATGTCATCTCTTTCAGGATTTAAGATGGCATTTGGTTCTGAAGAGATAGAATGGTTTAAAAATTTTGGTATCTATATCATATATTTTTTTTTAGGGCACTTGATTGGAAGTAATATGGCGCGTTTTAGATTTAATCCCTGGGTGCTTGTCGCAATCTTTATTTCAGTTTTGGCGCTTGCTATCGTTACAAATTATATATTGGCTGTTCGTGGCGTGCGTGGTGATAACATAGTCATAGGGGATAATACCGTTTTAGGGTTTGTTGCAACGTGTTCGTTGTTTGCTCTTGCGGCAAGGTTAAATATAGGGAAATGCGTTGAGGAGTTGCTGCATAAGTATGCATTAAATAGTTTTGGGGTTTATTTAATTCATCCGTTTATTTTGTTCTTTTCTCACAAGTTCATGTTATCGGTCACATTAAATGAGGTTCTTGCGCTAATTGGTTCGATTCTTATTGCGGTGATGCTCTCGTTTTTTACTACTTCAATGCTGCGAAGGAGCTATTTTGGAAGTTTAATAACGTGAGTATTATGTTTGTAGGCTTCGATTTTAATTCTTAAATTCCTATGGGACGAAAATGTATATTATTTCTATAATCACAAGTGTCTATTCGATTCTGAATCGAGAACAGAAAACAAAGATGTTGTTCCTGCAGATATTTTTTGCTTTTTCGGCTGTAATTCAAGTTATTGGTGTAGCAAGTATTGCGCCATTCATTGGGTTAATATCAAATCCAGAAAGTATTTCAACCAATAAAGTCTTCGCGTTTCTGTATCAATTTGGCGATTTTACGTCGACAGAATCCTTTGTTTTTGGTTTTGCGATTCTATCTATCGTCATGATTGTGGTTTCGAATGGGGTAAGTGCTCTGACGCTTTGGTTGCAGTTTGGTTTTCAATTTATCTTGGTGCTGGTCTGCAGTTTCAGATCTATGAAAATTTCTCTGTAGAAATTACTTGTTCCACAAGAATCAAAACTATAACAAGCTAATATCTATAATAGCAGCCGATACACCGCGCTTTATTTATATGGTATTGCAGCCATATCTGCTGATGTGCAGCCAAGTATTTGTTGCGCTAATAATACTGGGTGGACTGGTGATTTTGGATCCGCAAATAGCATTGGGTGCTGCGTTTCTTATAGGTGGAGCTTATGTGGGAACATATTTACTAATTAAAAAATCCCTAAGTTTTCACGGCGAAGTTGTGACCCAACGTAGTAGGGATGTCCAAGCTATTCTTTCTGAATCTTTCATAGGGATTAAGGATATCAAGTTAAGTGCTTTGGAGAGTGCTTATACCGCAAGATATAAGCAGATTAATAAGAAAGGCTTGGATTCGGGTGCTTTCATAGCTCTTTCCGGTGATTTGCCGCGCTTTGCTATAGAAACCATTTCTTTCGGTGCTATTCTTTTATTTGCCATTTTGTTATTCACCCACCACATTGGTAGTGAAAGTCTTGTGTCTATTCTCAGTGTGTACGCCCTTGCGGGATATAAGCTACTGCCAACAATGCAACAAATATATAAATCGTTGGCCGGTATAAGTGCAAATGGTGGGGTTGTGCTTGAGCTGAAAGCAAATTTGGAGGTCCCTACTGAAGTTCCGGGTAGCCCGAATGTGGAGCAAATGCCCGGATTGCATAGCATCGTTTTACGTAGAATAGAATATCAATACCCTGGTTCGTCCGGGCTTACGCTTGACAACGTAAGTTTGAAATTTGAGCGGGGTCTCTTGAATACTATTGCCGGTCCTTCTGGTTCTGGAAAGTCTACATTAGCGGATCTCATCCTCGGGTTGCTGGCTCCATCAAGCGGAGAGGTGATTGCTAACAATGTTCTTGTTGACGAGTCATCGATAGCATCGTACCAGAGAAGTATCGGTTATGTTCCGCAGAATATTTTTATATTGGACGACACCGTAGTTGCAAATGTCGCATTTGGCGTCTCCAGAGATCAGGTTGATCTTGACCGTGTTATCCAAGCGCTTATTCAGGCGAGCGCAATTGAATTTGTAGAACGGCTACCGCGTGGACTAAATAGTCAGTTAGGACAGGATGGTAAATTGTTAAGTGGTGGGCAAGGCGGCGTATCAGGTATTGCTCGTGCACTTTATCGAAGGAATCAAGTTCTGGTATTGGATGAGCCTACAAGTGCTTTAGATATTGCGTCTGAGCACGATTTGATGTCATTGCTTAACAGGCTAAAAAAGATGTCCTAATAATAGTCATATCGCATCGTCCAGCTGCCATAAAACTTTCCGACAAAATTACTGTAATTGCTGATGGTAAGGTGATTGCGGATGGGTCATATGCCTCGCTTATGATGAATAATGATTACTTTCGCAGTATGATTGACAAAGGTTTCATTAATACATGACAAGTAAAAAAAAACTGTTAGTTTGTATTCCAGACTTTCCTTTCCCTGCAAGGAAAAATGGTATATCGATACGCTACTTCCCAATTATTGAGCACCTTAGTGCTGATTATGATATTCATCTACTTTCGATCGTAAATGGTAGCGTCAGCTTAGAGCTTCAGCATGAGGCTCTACGATTTTGTTCTAGGCTGTCTATTTATATGCGTTGCCCACTGATGGTTGGAGTTGGAAGGAAGATTTTTAGTAGGTTGAAATCTTCGGTGCCAGGGCAAATACCTTTTGAGTTTTTTAGATACGATAATAGTCACATAGAGCATTTCATTAAAGGCGAAACGAAGGGTGTTAGGTATGATGCTGTGATAGCAGTGTTGGTGAGTTACCAGGCGCTCATAAAAAAATTAGTGATTGCTGATCGGTACATCCTTGATGTCATAGATTCGCCTTACTCTGTGTGTTCTCGAAAATTGGCGCGTGGTTTTATGGCGCGATACGATTTGTGGCTCACTGGTCTTTGGGAACGGAAGGCTTTGAAAAGTGCTGATTATGCATTTTATATATCGCCTTTGGATCGTTTGGTTGGCGCGGGAGATTGCATCGATAATTCTCGTGTCGGTGTTATACCGAATGGACTTTTTTTTGATGATCATGTTCATGAAAAAGTCCCATTCAGATGTAGGACGGTCGGCTATTTAGGGCATATGTCGTATCCGCCAAACATAAAAGCCGCATTGCGTTTGTACCGAATTTTTAATGAGTTGTACACAGAATATGACGTGCAATTGGTAATTATTGGTCGCGACCCTTCAGCTGAGATACTTGCACTGGCTTCAGATCCTAGGGTAATCGTTACGGGAACTGTTGATAATATTTGGCCTTACATAAATGGCGTAGATATTTTTGTGTTCCCTATGGAAATAGGCAGTGGGCAACAGAACAAGCTGTTGGAAGCAATGGGGGCAGGAAGCCAGTAGTTTCTACTTCCCTCAGTAATGGTCAGGTGTTGGAGCAGAGCGCGGTGTGAGCATATTGGTGGCGGACACCGATGAAGAGATCAAAATGGCCATTAAGAGTTTATTTGGCGACAAAATGTATGCTGAAAATATTGGGCTTAAAGCTCGAGAGTTTGTTCTAGGTGCTTACGCTTGGAATGTAATGTTTTCTAGAATTAAAGAAGTGCTCAAAAAGGTTCGATAAATTCAGAGGAAAAAAATGCGGTTTTCAATATTTGGTTACTATGGTCAAGGTAATGCAGGAGACGAAGCGATATTATCGGCATTGATCGATGGTATAAAGCAAAGGTTTGTTAGCGCTGATATTGGAGTATACACAGCTAGTGTTCTAGAAACGGAGCGGAATTATAAAGTCAAGGGTCTTAGATTTTTTGGTATAGATCCGATGTCTCTGATTCGCGGTGTATTGATGGCTGACAGGCTGCTCTATGTAAAATCGGTTATACATTTTTTTCGCTCCGATGTGATTCTCATCGGAGGTGGAGGTCTTTTTGTTGATAGTCCAGAAACCAATGAGTGGATTTATGGCTACATAAATTTAATTCACCGTGCTAAGCGTTTTGGTAAAGGTTGCTCTTATGGGTATAAGCGTTGAAGACTTTGCATCATCAGGACTCCATGGTGGCAGTCGCTAGCGCCTTCAATAGGGTCGATTTGGTGTCTGTAAGGGATAACGGTTCGCGTGACTTGCTAATCAAATGCGGGGTGGATAGCTCAAAAATATTCGTCATACCAGATTTGGTGTTCACGCTAAAACCGGCGGATGGTGTTCGAATTGATGAAATAATGCGAGAAGAATGTTTTCCTCAGGCTAAATCAGAGAAAAACATTTTGATAGCGCCCTGTTGTTACAATGTTGACCTTGTTGGCTGGGCAGAACAGTACGCGAGATTCTGCGATCTATAGTGAGTTTGCTAGATGCAAATATCTGGTTTATTCCGATGCAGCGAAACGATGACTACGATGATCTTAAAGCTATAGATAATATTGTGGACATATTATCGGAATCTACTCTTAAAAAATCTATAGATTGAAGGTCGCTACTCTGCGAAAGAGGTACAGGGAGTAATTGGGCGTTCTAACTTTGTGCTGGCGGAGAGATTGCACGGCTCGATAATGGCAATCAATACTGGGGTGCCGCTACTTTCTATTGCATATATGCCGAAGGTAAATGGAGTGCTAGAGTTGTCGAACTTGACGGACTGTATTATCGAAATGCATAGCTTCCTAAATGGTGATGCACTTGATTCAATTGTTTCCCGAGTAAATGATCAGATTCATTTAGCGCCCGAAGAGGCTCTATGTAAGGATATGAAAACAAGAGCTGAGCAAAATTTTGAAAAACTATTGCTCTTACGGTAATTCGAAAAATGTCTAATAGTATTTATTTGGCGCTACCAGAGTTCATGCAGAATCTAGGGCTCTCCCTATACGGCGCTAATCTATACGGGCAGAGGTTCAACGGAGATGTACCTGATGCATATCAGTTTTTGTCGTTATTTGATGAGGCTGACTTATTGGTTTTTCAAAAGCAGGAGAAGCGTTTAAAAGAATTGATATCTCATTGTAAAGAACATGTACCATATTATGAAAGGTTTCTTAGGTCTGTAGATGTATCAAAATCAAAGTTTCAGATTTAACAAGCTTAGTACCCGTTTTAACTAAGGCAGACGTTCTTGCGAACGCAGAACTCTTGGTTTCAAGATCACCTTCTTTTCGAAATAAATTACGAATTGCAAACACAAGCGGCAGTAGTGGCACCCCACTTTGTGTTTACTACACGGATGAGTCCCGTCGAATTAATTACCGATTTTACGAAGCTGCTCTTAGAGTATTCGGATGTAGCTATCGATCGAAAAGCACAACGCTAGCAGGGCGCGTGTTGTACAAGGATGCAGGAAATAGTCCTGCGAGGTTTGATTATTTTAATCGCACCCAGTATTTGTCATCGTACTTTATATCACCTAAAACAATCCATGCTTATGTTGGGGCATTAAATTGTTGGAAACCTGAATTTATCGACTCATATCCCTCCACAATATTCGAGCTTGTTAATTTGGCCAAGAGTGAAGGTCTGGAATTTTGTTTTTCGCCTAAATGTGTTTTAACATCATCCGAAACGCTAAATTATCATTGCAGAAAAACAATCGAGGAAGCTTTTAATACCACCGTCATAGATCAGTATGGATGTACCGAGATGGCGATTAATGCTGTTTCCGTAGGTGAAAATTATTTTGCTAATCCATTGTACTCCGTTATTGAACTTGAGCATGAGTTTGATAACTCCTATGGTGTCATTACCACCGGCTTGTTGAACTTTGGTATGCCTCTTCTGAGATATAAAATAGGTGATTTGGTGGAAAAGCCTCCTGCTTCAAATGGATATGTATTTTCAAAAATTGAAGGCAGGCTGGATGATGTTATAACTACTCCAGACGGTAGACGGATTGGCCGTATGGATCCAGCATTTAAAGGGATAGAAGGGGTAGCAATGTCACAGATAGTGCAGCTCGAAATTGATTTACTCTGCGTGCTTGTAGTCCTAGATAACAAAAACAATTTAAAATTCGATAAAAATGCTCTAACTGAAAATATAAAAAAATAGAACTAGTGATGAAATGAAAGTGGACATTAAAATTGTTGAATCTATTGAAAGGGCGCAAATGGAAAATTTAAATCAGTCGTATCTCATGTAAAAGCTTGATGTGTGTCAGAGGTAACTTTAACTCAAAGTTTTTAACTTAAAGCGGAAAATAGAACATGTGCGGGATCTTTGGAATTGTTACTTTAGACAAGTCTATACCATCCGAAAAGGAGTTGTATGACTGCGCCAACCTCATCTCACATAGAGGCCCTGACTACACGGGATTGTATGTAGATACTGGTATTGGCTTGGCTCACACGAGGCTTTCGATTATTGATATTTCAGATAGAAGTAATCAGCCCTTCTGGGATGAATCAGGCAGGTACTGCATAATTTTCAATGGGGAGATCTATAATTTTCAGGAAATAAGAACAAAGCTTGAGGCTATGGGCGTGGAGTTTCGGACTTCAGGTGATACAGAGGTTTTGTTGAAGGCTATAGTGCATTTTGGCGAAAAAATCATTAATGATCTCATGGGGATGTTTTCGTTTTGTTTTTACGACAAGCAATCTAATGTCAGTATTCTTTGTCAGGATAGATTTGGAATAAAACCGCTTTACTATGCGCTTCAATCGAATCGGTTGGTGTTTTCGTCTGAGCAGGCTCCAATTTTAAAATCAGTCGGATCTTCGCCTGATGTATCTTCAATATTTTCCTACTTGTTGGGCAGCGGAGAGTCCTCCACAGTGAGAGCACTTTTTTGATGGTGTAAGAATGTTAATGCCAGGCCACATTATAAAAATTGAAAGTGGTTCAGTGTCCGCCCCTTATGCTTTTTTTAAGTTGCACTCATTTTGGTCTAGAGAATATTCTCTGGAGCTACAGAGAATGAGCGGTAGTAAATTGGTAGATGTGCTAGAAGAATTGCTCATTAAAGGTGTAAAAAAGCACATGATAGCTGATACTCCGGTGGCAGCGCTTTGTAGTGGAGGAGTTGATTCATCATTGATACTTGCGCTTGCTGCGAAAGAAAATTCTAATTTAAGTATTTTCCACGCTGATGTGGTTGGAAAAAATAGCGAACGGTTTGCAGCTGAAGCTTTAGCCAAGCATCTTAATTTAGATCTACGTTGTGTGGAGGTTAAGGATCAAGATTTTGTCGACGCTATTCCAAAGGTCACTCGTCATTATGGGCAGCCATTCGCATATCATCCAAATTCCATACCCTTTTTAAAAGTTACTGAGCTTGTTAATCAACATAAGATAAAAGTTATTTTAACCGGAGAAGCGGCAGACGAAGAATTTTTGGGGTACTCATATCTACCTACTCAAAATTTCTTTGGTAAAGTCCAAAGGGGAATTCAAGCTCTACTATCTTCCCTTGAAAAGAGACCGTTGGTTAGTAAGGCTCTGTTCTCGTCGACTAGAAAAGATATTGCCCTGATGCAAAATTTTTTCGGGAGATTTGAAACTTATGCTGAAGAGAAAGAACTGCTGTCAGAGTTGATTGAGAGTAATGGCGGTGATTTTGATTTAAATTCGTATAAGACTTTTAGGTTGCTCTCGTATCACTTGCGCTCGCTTTTGCATAGAAATGATTCTCTGGGTATGGCATCTAGTATTGAAGCCAGGTTCCCATTTCTTGATCACGAGGTGGTTCGGTTTGCCTGTAACCTACCTTATAAGCAAAAAATTAAGTTTTCGTTTGGGGCGTACCGGGAATCGAAACATCCATTCTTAATGACTAAGTGGGTAATGAGGCAGGTTGCCGATCGATATGTTCCTAAAGAGCTTAGTTATAGGCCAAGAAGGGTTTTCCAACTGACGCGTTCGAGAGAATGAGTATAAGCAGTGCATTCTTTAAAAACTCCTTTGTTGGTGAATTATTTAATATTTCTGACAATAGATTGGCTAGTATGTTCGATTTCAATGACAAGGAGTTCTATCTTCGATTGATGTTGTTGGAAGTGTGGGGAAGAACGTTTTTCTACAATCAAAAAGAGTTTGAGCTTCAATCCAGCCTCTCTAAAAATATATCACTGCTGAGTCTTCAATAATGGGTATGAACCGAAAAAATATCCTCTGGTTATCGCATTTGCTACCTTATCCTCCAAAGGGTGGGGTAATGCAAAGAAGTTACAATCTTATTCGAGAGTTGTCGAAATATCATGATGTGACACTCCTTGCATTCAATCAACAGGCCATTATTCCAAAAGAAAAAATTCCAGGCGCCGTTGAGCATTTCAAGGTTTTCTGTAAGTGCGTCGAGATATTCGATATTGCTTCTGAAAACTCTACTTTCCTTAAGATATTTGCGCTAATTCGTGGGTTATTCCTTGGGAATACATATAACACTATTTGGCTTGAGTCCTCTGAATATGAGAGGAGACTCACCGAAAAGCTTCAGCAAGAAAAATTTGATTTGATTCATGTTGATACAATTAGTTTGGTGCCCTTTGTCAAAAACCTTAATCACTTAAAAAGGTCATTGAATCACCACAATATCGAATCCTTAATGATGTAGAAGGGCAGGCAATGAGAGGAATGTTTTTAAGAAAGTATATTTTCTTTTTGAGGGATTCAAATTAAAGCGGTTGGAAAGAAAGTATTGCGGTAGATTTAATATCAACATCACATGCTCTTCGGTTGATACAAGTCGCTTGCAAGGCCACGTAGCGGAAATAAATTGCGTTGATGTGCCCAATGGGGTTGATCTGAATTATTTTAATAAGCTTTCCATTTCGAGGTCTCAAAGGACGCTGATTTTTGTGGGTGGTTTAAATTGGTATCCGAACTACGATGCAATGAAATATTTTTTGAGCGATATATGGCCTCTGTTGTTGCGCGAAATACCCGACGTTAATATGAAAATTGTTGGCGCGAGCCCACCTCAATGGATGCTTGATTACGCAAGCCAATATAAAAACCTCAGTATTCTCGGCTTTGTAGATGATGTGCGGCCTTACCTATCAGAGGCGCACATTTATGTGTGTCCGATAAGAGATGGTGGAGGCACGAAACTGAAAGTTCTGGATGCGCTAGCCATGGAAATTCCGTTGGTTGCAGATCCTATTGCCTGCGAGGGGATAGATGTTGTGGATGGCCAATCGGTGTTATTTGCAAGTGATCCAAAGGATTATGTTTCCGCTGTCAAAAAACTAATCTCAGATGATAAATTAAGCGAATCGCTAGCGCGAGAAGGAAGGCTTTTGATCGAAAGACTGTATAGTTTCCGAGAAATAGGAAAGAAACTAGCGATAATTTACCAAGATATTTGATTGGGTTTGGCTAGGCCAAACCCGAAGTGGCTCAAGGTGTAACGAACGATGCGTTTCTAGGTGGGCTGGGAATATTTTTGAGCGGCGTCTCAGAAACTTTGAAGTTATCAACATAGAAATTGGTCTGTTCATTAAACCCTGAATTTGACCATCCCATGATATACCCACTTTCGAATCCGTTTGCATTCGGTGTATACCACGCACCATCTGTCATATTACATGGCTGCTCTATTTTTCCATCGGCATATGTTTTCCATATCTGCACCACACCATCATTATTGTTTGCTGAGGCATACTTTAAGTGTGCAGTTATTGTAATCCACTTACCTCTATCGCTGATTTCTACAATTCCAGGGCAGGCTTGCCAATAATGCTTGTCGAATCCAACCCCTGCAAGTCTTATGCTTGCCGTACTAGATCCGTCTTGATTCGGCCAAAACTCTGTCCCAATTTCAGGTCTATTGGATTTGAGTAGTCTCCAGACCAAAGCATAATGAAACCTTTGTTGTTGAGCTACCGTAGGATGTTGTTCTGTGAAAGTAATTTTCAGGAATCAAAATATCGTAACTAATCCAAATCTCCTTATATGCCTTCCCCTAAGAAAACCGCTGCTCCGACCAAGAGTCTTTTGTATCGTCAGTCGGTGCGTAGCTGAACTTTAAACTGTATATTCCGTCTTTGGCTTTTTCATTTGAGATTTGAGTATATGCTGATGAGCCCCACGAAACTCCATTTATAGATGTTTTTAAATTTTGTGACTCAAAGCCATCAGTAAATATTGGATTCGAAATTGCACTGTTACAGGCTATTAAAAGTGGAATCAATTTAAATAAGCGAAGCAGCGAACGGTACATGTGAAGCTCCTACTACTATCTGGTTTAAAGGTGAATCTGGTTGGTAGCTTAGACTAGCCTAAGATTTAATTCGAGGAATTCTTCCACACGAATTAATTTCTCGCGCTGCGTTTGGCGACATTAGATAATGCAACTAAAAATGCAAGGTGAATCCAAAAAAATGGATAATACGTTACAGTCACAAATTGTCCTGCAATTAGAAACCCCAATACCCCCATTCCAAGTCCGGCTGATGGCGCCAAATTCATGAAATATATTTATATCTGAGTGACCATGCGATGATTATTGAGTGGGAAATTAGTAAAACAAAGACAAAGAGAGCGATAAAGCCTGCATCTGTACCGACCTGAATAAATATATTTGTGGAAGCTGGGCTCTTGGATACAGCATGTCTTCCCGGTGGTGTTGTTCGTAATACGGGATAAAATTGAAGAAGCCAACTCCAGTAAACGGGTAGTCCTTCATCATTTCCCATCCGTGCTCCCAATATAACAACCTCTGCATAGAAGTTTTATCTTCTCCTGACTCAGTAAATCGTGCTTTTTGTTCCTCGGGAAGTAGATTGAAAAGGAGTATTGAGAAAGCAGCGATGGCGATCATAGTCTTAATTCGGAATATGTTCTTTCCAAACATCAGAATTAGCTGAACTGCTAATGCAAGTTGTGCCCCCCTACTGCTAGCTCCGAGAATTGTTAATATTGGGCATGCCCAGAAGCAAAAAGCAACCAGCGTTTCCCAGGTTGAAATTTTGTCTTTTAATGCAACATATAGGTAGAAGCATAAGGGAAAAAGCATAAGCATTAAAATTGCCAGCTCGCCTGAATTTTGGAAATAACCTGATGGTCCGATAAGCCCCCAATCTTGAAAACTAAACCCTCTAAGTGCCCAATTCTTGGATGTGCCGATTGCAATTTTTCCAGCTGCGATAATGTAGATGAACAAAAAATGTATAGTCTTTCGGGGGTATTGACAATTGTTGTCGCTAAAAAAGTATATGACGAACCAGCTAAAAAAAGCATGAAATTATCCATTGATACTGCTGGAAATTGGGCGAAACAAATCGATAGAATAATTAAAAGCAGGAGGATAATTATGTAGATATTGGCTGTATTTGAAACCCACTTTACGCTTGGGTCAACAAACGATCCAATAAGTGCTCCAATTAGTAACAGTTGTGCCCAAGGAATTACCTCAAGTTGAGGAAAGATGGCTTGTGGTTTAACAAACTCAAAGAAAAGATAGCCGCATATCATCCAAAATGAAAAATGCTGCTTTTTGAAGTGGCGCCACATGGCACCTACTTTAAACGCATAAAAATTCTTAACGGTTTCATTGCTCATTCTATGGATGTTCTCTTGATTGTCTGTCAATCTTGGTAGGTGCAATTTTCCAGAGTGATGGAGAATCAATTGTACAAGCTATCTATTTAATTGCACGGAGCAATATGGTGCTTGAATCGGCAACCACTTTTTCGCAGCGTGAGAAATACTCGCTGTTAGCAGTATAAGGGTCATGTAAGTAGGCAATGGGTGAATTTAGCCAAAGACCAATCAAAGTAATTTGGATCGGTTGCTTTTCAAATCTGCGTTTAATTTCGCGAATATGTTTCGGTTCCATCCCGATAAGCAAGTCACCATCAATTGGAGCATACTGATCAACACGTTTGGTTTGGTGCTCATTTAAGTTGTAACCATTCGAGCTAGCCCAGCTTATTGCTCTTGGGTCTGCCGGATCACCTCCGCGAGTATCTAGCCCAAATGAGGTGGTTGGGATGTTGTGATGCCGAGCTACAGCCTCTCCGAGAGGGCTGCGACAAATGTTGCCGTGACATACAAATACCAATCGTTTCACTTTTGTAAAGTCCACTCTCTTAAACTTTGAGTATACGCCCAAAATACGAAGGAATTCATAAGTGTAATAGCGCAATAGACCCTTCTTTGAGCCAAAATAATCTGCAACTTTCTTTAAATCAGTCACGTTTATACCTTACTAGTAACTATGCCAAACCAGTTTTGTTAAGCAATTTTGTGTAGTGCTGCTGATAAGAAAGCAGCATTTTTTTTAGCGAAAATGTATCGCGCATATGTTCTTTTCCTGCATTGGCTAATGTCGATGCGAGTAATTTATCACTAAGCAGAAGCTCAATCGCTGCAGCCAGCTCGTCCGGGCTCTCTGTGGGGATTAGGTAGCCGGTTTTTCGGTGTTCCAAAATTTCCTCCGGCCCCCCGCATCTTGTAGCAATCACGGGCAGACCAGCAGCCATTGCTTCAATGGTTGCGATAGAAAAGCCTTCTGAGCTTGATGAGAGTACAAACATATCAAGTTGCGCAAGAAACTCTGGAGTATTGTCGTAAAATCCGATGAAGTCTATTTGTTTTTCTATTTCTAGTGTTTGCATTTGATGACTTAGTTTATTCATTAACTCCTTTTTTTTGTGGCCAGCGATAACAAAATGTAGCTTGGGATTGTTTAACAGGCTTACCGCGGAAATCAGGGTTTCGTAGCTTTTTGCAGGCCTAACGTTTCAAGCTGCCAATTAGAATTGAATCCTCGGGTATCCCCAATTGAGCTCTAAGTTTTCTTAATATTCCTGAAGAATACCTGCTTTCATCTACACCATTGTAGATAACATCAATTGCCTTTCGTGGAAATAGGTTTCGCGATTCGATAAACGACGATAGATCTTTGCTAACGGCTATAAGTTTGTTCACGCCCAGTCGCATAATCATTTGTTTGATAAAAACAAATCGCTCCCGGGGATTGATATCGACGCGTCCATGTAGTGTTGCAATTAAAGGCAATCGTGCAATAAGGGAAATTAGTGAATATGTGAGTGTTGAGCCGAGTAAATGTGAGTGAATCAGCGCAACATTTTCGCGTCGAATTAACTTTAATAGTTGAACATAATAGGGGATCGATAACAGGCCGTGTGGCTTAACTATATGGTAACGAATACCTCTTGACTTCAATTGGTCCTCTACCCAGCCTGAGGCCTTTAATGATGGCGAAGTTTTCAAAATCGGGAAGCTGAAGTTGCTGTGCAATGTCCAAAAAAACAGTCTCGGCACCGCCGGGCCCCGTCGTGTCGATTGCGTGAAGTATTGTGCGCTTCTTGGTGGCCATTTTTATCTTTGCTAACTTTTCAAATGTTTTTTGATGATGTGTGTAAAAGCATCCACTTGAGCTTGCCTGGAGAAATTATTGATCGCTCGATCTCTAGAATTTTGTGAGAACTTTAGACGTAAAGAATCATCGTTTAGAAGTTCAATCAATCGATTTGCTAGCGTATTTGAATCACCGGGTGAAATATGGAATCCATTGACATTGTTGGCAATTGTTTCTGCCAATCCTTGTAGATTTGAAACAATCAACGGTAATCCTGAGCTCATCATTTCTACGCTGGACATTGTGAATGAGTCCCAACCGGTCGATGCTATCACTCCAATGGAACTGCTTCTCATTAATTTATCTATGTCTGTTCTGTAGCCCGCAAAAGTAACGTGTTTTTCTGCTTTGTGTTAGCTAACATTTCAACGAATCGTTTTTCCTCACCCTGTTTATTCCCACAGATAACGAAGTGAATAGGCAGCTCTGCATTTTGATTAAACATCTGTATGGCTGCTTGCATTATCACATGCACGCCTTTTCGTTCTTCCATGTGGCCAGAGTAAAAAATAATTTTCTTGTTGCGGGGGATGTTTAGTTGTTCATGTGCATAAAAATAATTTTCATGGTCTGGATAAAACCTTTCGGTGTCTACCCCTAAAGGAATCACGCAAGTTTTGTTGTTGGGTATTCCTCTGCCGTGAGTAGCCGCTAACTGCATTGCGGTTGATTCGAAAATAAAGTAGTCAGGTTTTGCTTGTCGAAAACTCCATTCGAGTTTTTTCAGTAAAAGTTTGATTCCGCTATTGATGGGGCTAATGCTAGCTCCCCAGTAGGAAATTACGCTTACTTTGTGTCTTTTAAGTACTGGAATAATTGACGATGGGTACCCTAAATCAAATGCCAGTGCCAGATCGATTTTTTGCTGTTCGAGAAATTTTCCAAGGTTCAAAGCGTGATCTGGATTTTTATACACGCACTCAATTGTGTTGGATGAGGCTGGATCAGTAACTTTACTAAAAGACCAGTAGATATTTTCTTCGGTAAAACCTGCTTTGATAGCTGCGTCGAAAAAACTCTCTCAGTATGCCGATCGCATATCCCGTGTGTTGTTCACAATGTAGCATTAATAGAATTTTTTTTGAATTCATGGTGCCGAGATCCATACTGCGACTATTTTCAGTGATCTAATGATAATAAGTTTATGAAGCAGCTGTTGGGGTTTATTCTTTTGGATTGTTGACGCTAACCATTTGGCAGTAGATTGAATGGTAGATACTAGAGCGTGAACTAACAATCCTATTGGTCTGCCTGCAATTTTTCTTGATGAGTTGGCCTTTGCTAAGTTATACGCGGTGTAAGCGCCATCAGAGAACAGCTTGTGAATATGCTCGGTGGTATATTCTTTTGGTTTCAAGCGATGTCCCACAGCTGCATCCGGAAAATAGATAACTGATTTGGTCGAGAAAATCATTCGTCGGTAAATTATCGTCTCTTCACCTGCAACCAGTTTATTGCCCATTCTTCCTAATTTGGGATCGAACCCTCCTTGACTTTCTATTTCGGTTTTTAAAACACAAAAGTTTTTGCCAAAGAACTCGTGATGTATGTCTGTAACATGCAGAATGCTGTCACCATAATCTAACTCTACGAAGTAAGGTCTGAAAGGCGTTTAAATACCACCAAGGTTTGGGTTGGTCCCAAATTACAGATATTTTGCTGTATGCGCAGACAGGGGAGTGCTGCTGGATTATCTCTAAATACTTCTGAATCCAATTATTGGGAATTTCGGCGTCGTCATCAGTGAAAAGCAGATGCTTGCCCAAGGCAAACCTTGTTCCTGTATTTCTTGCGTGTGATAAACCTTGTTTTTCTTCGAAAACGTAAGTAAAACATGGATTCGTGTCGCAGAATTTTTTAACTCTGTTGGGTGTGCTGTCAGTCGAATTGTTGTCGACAATTATATATTCCACCGAAAAATTTGATGAAAAAACCTGGCCGTTTAGTTGCTCCAAGGTTCTCTCGAGCGAGTCGGCATTGTTGTAGGTGCAAAGCACTACGCTCAACTCGGGACATGGTGAATTAGCTGGTCGGATCAATTGGAGTACCTGGTTTGTAACGTTTTAGTTTGCATGAATCACTTTTGATGTGCGAAAAGGTCGAAGTATTTTTGAGCCATTTTTTCGAGAGTGTAGTCCTTTGCACGATTGATGCAATCAATACTGCGCAGCGAGCTTAGTTTTCTGTAGGCTTCAACAATATCCCCTGCGTCGTTGCAAAAGAATCCTGTTTTGTTTTGGATTATTGTTTCACCTGTGCCTCCTTTTCCCGTTGTTATGCTTGGTGCTCCTGCTGCCATTGCTTCAATAATTGAGAGGCCGAAAGGTTCGGTATATTGAGTCATGTAAACTAGAGCCTTGCAGCGACAGTAAACAGCAAATAACTCTTCATAGGTTAATTCGCCTAAATACTCTACAGCTGAATCAGCTAGTATCGGGGTTGAAAAATTTTTATCATTTAATGGTCCAGCCAATACTAAAGGAATGCCAAGTTTTTTGCATGCTTCAAGAGCTATATCGACGCCTTTGTCTTTTGTTATTCTGCCCGCGAAGAATAAAAACTCTTCTCTCGGTGTTTCCGGGTTGTCGTTGAATAAAAGTTTTTCGCCGTGTGGTATTATTACACCCGGTTTTGTTAATTGATTTGCTAAATGTTGAGATGGGTAGATAATATTTTTGTGCATTCCTACGTCCACCCAATGTGCAACTTCAAATGCATGAATTTTTAACCAATTCCATATTCCAAGACGCTTTCGAAGGTATCGATAGTGATCCGAGTGGTTGAATAGAACAACATCTCCGGCCTTCAAATTATGTTGCAACTCTTTGCAGACCAAACCAAGGTGCTCTTTGGTGTTTGGTGCGCCACCTTCTTTGATATGTTGGCTGGGTTCTGCAATTGTCTGTACATGAGTAACACCTGGAATATTTAGCTGCCCTGGCGAGTAACAAGATACATTCGCTCCCAGCTTTGTCAGTCCTTCACATAGATGCGCTACTACCAATTCAATACCGCCATATCGAACTGGAGGAACAGGGTTACAACTAAGCGAGATAACATGAATAGTGTTCTTGGTGGGATTGTATTTTTTCTTAAACATTAGTTTTATCCGTCGATGTTACTTTGCTGGGTGCGTTTAGCCTGCGATTGTTTTGGACAAAATAAAAACCTTTGCAGCATTTTTCTGCGCGCTATAAACATGTGCTAGTTGGTTAGAAGGGCTCGAATTTTCCATGCAGGTCTTAAGGTATTCTGCGTAAGTTTCTGCTTCATGTTGCTTAACAAGCTGTTCGGGATATTCACTCAAAATCTCCCTAAGCCCTCCTACATCATGTGCAATCAACGGCGTCCCCAAAGCTAAAGCCTCCAGCGCCGTCATGGGTGTTCCCTCATGATCAGAGCACATAATGATAGCATCAAGAGCAGCGATGCAGCTTGGTATATCTTTTCTGTGGCCGTGGTATGTGACATGTTGGGAAATATCGAGATTATTTGAATAGTCTTTCAGTTGATCTTTCAATTTCCCGTCACCTATAACATGAAAATGCCATTTATCAGGTTGTTGCTGAATCAAAATTGCGGCCATATTCAAAAATATGTCGACACGTTTTACAGGCTCCAGTCTACCTATGATGCCGATATGGGTTTTATGGGGGCATTAAACTTAAATTCTGCAGGAATTTTGGCTAATTCTTTAAGTCCATCTATATCCACACCATTTTGAATGACATCTATATGGCTAACCGGAAATATGTCAGATAATTTTTTTGCTAGATCTTCTGAAACTGCAATGACCCGTTTTTGCAAATAACGGCCCACAAAACGATCCAGACATACTTGAATTTTTTGTTTTCCTTTGGGATTGAATTCGGGGGCCCCGTGGGCGGTGCGAACAGAGGGGGTGAGCTTGCCGCGAAAGGCTATGGCCAGCAGGTTAGCGATGCTGCCTAAAATATTTTCTTTTTGTCTATGGGTATGTATGACGTCGGGTTTGAATTGACGAATCTGTCGCAAAATCTTGAAAATGATGCTTAGGCTTGAATGATGCTTTTCGTCAATTATCTGAATCTTGATTCCCAGCTGCTGCAATTTTTCTGAAAGCTCGCCCTGATTCATCAATATGACAAAAATATCGACATCCTGTGCCAGATGTTTGAGCAATGTGTAGGCCTGTACCTCGGCGCCTGCCCAGAGATCACCAGAAATAATGTGCATTACCCTCAGGGGTCGGTTTAGAATTGCCACTCGTAAAATTCCTCTGCGCTTGAGTGCACATAAAAGTGCCGCGATATTAGCCTTTGGGGTGCTTGAGGGAAAGGTTTGGAGAAAAAAATGCTGCTCTTTTTGTTTTGGCTGTTAGCGATTGCGTCGATTTATAGTTATTTCCTCTATCCATTGATATTGATGGCTGTAAAAAAATATCGTGGTGCGCGTTTGGTGAAAGCTGCGGAATTGGAGTTGGAGCAAGCGCCCAAGGTGACTTTGATTGTGACTGCCTACAACGAAGAGCGCCGTATTCGTGAAAAAATTGAAAATAGTCTGTCACTGGATTATGACAAGCGTAAGTTGGAAATTATTGTTGCGTCAGATTGCTCTGATGACATGACCGACGACATAGTGCGTGAATATGAAGATCAATCGGTGCGACTGGTGCGAGCGCAAGAGCGTTTGGGCAAAGAGAATGCACAGCTTTGCGCAATCAAAGAAGCTACTGGCGATATTTTGGTGTTCTCTGATACGGCCACACAAATTCCGGAAGATGCGCTTTGGAAATTAGTCGCTTATTTTGCAGATGAAACAGTGGGGGCTGTCTCCAGTGAAGATCGTTTCATTAGTAAAGATGGCACAGTTGCAGGCGAAGGTGCTTACGTAAAATATGAAATGTGGTTGCGTCAGCAGGAATCGCAATTGTCTGGTTTGGTGGGTTTGAGTGGATCCTTTTTCGCGGCCAGAAAAAATATTTGTCAGGAATGGGATATTCATTCGCCCAGCGATTTTAATACCGCACTGAATGCCGCCAAAGCAGGATTGCGTGCGGTGAGCGCGGCAGACGTTTTAGGTTTTTATACCGATTTGCAGGATCCCGCCAAAGAATACCAACGCAAAATTCGCACAGTCATTCGTGGCATGACGGGGTTGGCGCGGCATGCAGAAGTTATGAATGTTTCCCGCTTTGGATTTTTCGCTTTACAGATTATTTCGCATAAATTAATGCGTTGGTTGTCGCCCTGGTTTTTTATTGCATTTTTTCTGGTGTCGGCAATTTTGGCTGACTCGGGAATTTTCTTTGGTTTGATTTTTATTGGGCAACTTGTGTTTTATGGCATTTCGTTGGTTGCGCATTTTTTACCAGGGTCGCGTCGCATTGGGCCGATCAAATTAATTTATTTTTTCGTGCAGGTTCATGTTGCGTTGTTTGATGCAGCCTTGAAATTTTTATCCGGCCAGAGAATGACAACATGGAAACCCTCCGCGCGTTAATTCGGGGGGATTTGGCTCCTGCGGGTTATCCAATCAGTTCAACTATTTCATCGAATCGCTTTAATTTTTTTCCTGAAAATTATCACGCTCATTGGCTGGATTCGGGCACCTCGTCACTTGCGGTTGCCTTAATGGATTGTAAGTCGCGTCGTTCGGATGTCGAATCGCCACAAGTTATTATCCCGGGTTATTGTTGCCCTGATTTGGTTGCTGCAGCAGTTTATGCGGGCGTTGAACCCTTAGTGGTTGATATTGCAGTAGATGATCCTTCCTATGATCTGGATCAGTTGGCGGCTGCTATTAATTCGCGTGTGATTGCGGTGATTGCAATTAATTTTTTAGGCTTGAGTGAAAGACTGGCTGCGGTCCGACAAATTTTACAGCAGCGGCCGGAGACAGTTTATTTGATTGAAGATAACGCTCAATGGTTCCCCGAAAAGGCTAATACGGTTTTTGAATCCGATTATGTCACCTTCTCATTTGGCCGCGGTAAACCATTAAGCTTATTGGGTGGTGGTGTATTGCTTGCAAAACAAAGTCTCGCATTTCTCTTGCATTTGGTTGAAGGCGAAAAATTTGGTTGGAAGCAGAAATTAAAAATTAAAGTTTACAACAATTTGTTGAATCCACATTGGTACGCTTTTGTTAATCGCGCACCTTTTTTACATTTAGGTGAACCTCGTTACCATCCTTTGGCATCTATAAGTGCTGCAGCCGACGCTGTGCACTGTTTGTTGGTAGATAATTTTTCGGCTTATCAAGAACGCAGTGCTGATGTTGAGTGTTTTTATCAGCAGCAACTTCAATCAGTTCAACAATTGCAGGCGTTAAGCTCGGAGCGAAAGCAGCGTTTGTTGCGTTACCCATTGTTGTTGGCGACACCTGCGCACGCTGCTACTTTGTATAAACAATTAGCTGCCGATGGTTTGGGGGCATCCTTGATGTATCGGGGTTCGCTGGAAGTCATTCCGGGCGTGGCTGGCAAGATTCAATGTTTTTCCAGCCTTGCGCGGGCAAAAAGTTTTGCGTCGCGTTTAATTACTCTGCCTGTGCATTGTCATGTGCGCCAAAAACATTTTGAAAAAATAAAAAAAGTGCTGACATTGAAAATTAATTGTAATAATTGTTAATGCTAGTGTTCGGTAGCTTCAATTGAATTCTGATTTAACGAGAGCCCAAAGCAGTTGTCTTTATAAGTGATAAATTTTATTTATTGATTTTCCGTTAATAGAAATATTGGCTTCATGTCGCTTCGTTGCAATTGACCGCCTGTAGGATAAAAATAAATGATAAACGGGAAATATTCTATTTTTATAGAAAAAATTCTTAATTTTTGTTCTTATTGGTAGATCCTCTTTATTGGCGGGGAAGATGGTGCTGAAAAATTCAACGTGTTGTGTTGGGTATGGGAATACGGTTCTTATTTTGTTAACAACGGAAGATTGTATGATTTTATTCCAGTCGTCTGCAACCGTTGTTATAGGGTCTAGATAAGAGGTCAGCTTTGTTGCGGTTTTTAATGTAAGTGCGTAGGCTTGAGTTCCCAAAAGATTTTCGTAGTTTTTTGCATGATAAAAAGAAAATATTTCATCTATTTTTTCTTCCATAAAAAAATCTACTTTTTCAAAAATTACATTTCCGAGTGTTGTTATCTCATCATCACATGAATTTAGATTTATGAAGTTTATAACGTCGCTCAATTTTCTTGATAGAATAATATCATCTTCCATTATTACAATTAGTTCCGTTAGATCGGCGATCCCTTTTTTCATCGCTTTAATGTGACTGAGGGCGCAAGCAATCTCGTTTATTGTGAGATCTTTATAATGAGTTCTATTTTTATTTATATTATCTATGTAAGATTGTGTCAGGAGCTTCGATTCCACCGCATCAATGAATTCATATTCAATGTTCAATTTTTTGAGTTCCTTTTTCATATGTAGCCTTCTGTCTGAGGAATCAAGTAGATTTATGATATAAATCTTTGCAGTTTTCATATAATTCCTAAAAATTTATTTTATGTAATCAATCTCTAGTGATGGTTGATAGTCTTGTGTGGAAATTATTCCCACATTGCTCTTTATAGTCACCAATGCTGTGTAAAGTCTTTCATCGCTGACGACTCGTGTGCGCAATCACTCTCACAAATAACTTGCGCACTCCAAAAACCAAAATAATGTTGATTCGTTAATTTGGCTGGTATTTGTAAAAGCTTGGCTTTGCTATAGCTCGCTGTGATCCGGCTGCCTACTTGATAACGATAAGCCAACAAAAGTCGATCCTGCGTTTGTCGATTTTCCAATGTTTCAATTTTGCTATTTAAATGGGATTCGCTGCTAACCAATCGCCATTGATAGTCGTCGTAAAGCGCTCCCATATAAGGCACTAACTTATCCTCTTTTTGTTTTGCGCTTAGCAGCATAAGTTCGACATTTATATCGACGTCTTTATGTCTAATGCCTTTGTTGAGAATTTTGTCTGCCGGAGGATATTGTAAAATTAATCCGGGTTTTGCCCAGCTGTCGGCATAATCATTTTGCAGTCTTAGCTGGATGGGATTCTTGTCTGCTGCCTGAAATGGAATTAAAAAATAAATAATGGGGCCGGATAACCAGGCGAGTAATACCCAAGATGAAAATCGATGATGGATTGCAATAGGTGAAAGGTTGGTTTTGTATTGTGGAGCAAAATACAAAGCAGGAAACATAATAATAGCAAACAAAATCCAACCAAATAGTTCGTGATCGCGCACCAGACTATGGGTCATTTCAGTGTGATAACCAATCAACACAATTAATGTAATGCGCACCCAGTTAGTCATCAACCCCAGAATCATCGCCAATAAAAAAACCAATGCACCGGTTTTGATTGAATAACCATTCAAAAGGCACAGCAAATAAGCGAGTAGCAAAGAGATTATAAAATAACGTAATCCTGAACAGCCGTCGGCGATTATTATGGTGCCCCATGGCGTTAAAATCTGATTGTCTTGTATGTGCAGCGTTAAATCAGATAGCTGTAAAATAAAACCAACTACCAGGCTGCTAAGCTCAACTAAAAATTGCCCTGACCAAAAAGGTAAAGCAAATAAAAAAATGCCGAGAATTGGCGCGATTTTTTTTACAGCAGAAAAGTTAAGGCTTGAAGTTAGCAATAAAAAATCAAAGTTAAGCTTGCAAAGTAAGCAGGTAATTGTAAGTTGCCTAATTGCACTAAGCACCAGCCAAGCGAATTGCCAAGTAATAATAACACCCAAATAATCGACGGCGATTTTTCTTGAGTGGTATCTGTTAATGGCAGTTGCCAAATAAAATAAACAACCAATCCCAGGCAGGCAAAACCTTGGCTCAGTGCTTGGTCCCATTGCATCCACTCGTTTAGTAAATAAATAG
The DNA here is from genome assembly GCA_016712405.1 of Cellvibrio sp. Classification (GTDB taxonomy): domain Bacteria; phylum Pseudomonadota; class Gammaproteobacteria; order Pseudomonadales; family Cellvibrionaceae; genus Cellvibrio. Next base: position 25,523 of record JADJRD010000012.1, read on the forward strand.
TGCTGGGGTAAGTTAGAAGTCCGGTCGCGAAAATACCGGTCAGTATCAAGAGATTTAATTTTTTATTTTGCAAATTCAACATAAGAGCAATCAGTTTTTCCAAAACCAACGCAAAATATCCGGCATTAGTGTTCCGCCGTGTTGATCATTGTGGCTACCATCACCCCAAACGTGATTCACCTTGTAGCGCGGCCCTTTATCACCGGTTTCATCTGCATGACGATTTGCCCAAAGCAGTGACGCTAGCATTTGTTGATTGGCTAAAAACCAGTTGCCGTGTTCGTTGTCGAGATCATTGCTGCCGTCTTGCAAAAATATTTTGATGGGGCGAATCGGACTTTTGCGAATTAATCCTGGATACAAATCACCACCGGGTTGGATTGGACTCTCTGCGGTTGCAGGTTTAAATCCAATCGATGTGTAGCTGCCAATCAAACTGATAACATTTTGAAACGCATCAGGTCTGTGCCAGGCCACTGTCCATGCACAGATTGCACCGCTGCTGGTGCCGCCGATAATTCTTTTTGCGGGATCTGCAGTGAATGAATAATTTTTACTGATTTCTGGTAACAGTTCGTCAATTAACATTCGAGCGTAATTGTCGTTGAGTGCATCATATTCTTGCGCGCGATGATCGGGATTGGACATGCCTAAATTATCCGGATACTTGTCGCTCAGATTGCCCGGCGTAATAAAAATGCCGAGTGTTGGAGGAATATCTTTTTTGTGAATTAAATTGTCCAGCACAACAGGAATGCGTAAAGAGCCATCTGGATTAGTTGCGCGCTGGCCATCTTGAAATACGAGTAAATTAGGAGGGCGTTTTTTATTGTAGTTAACAGGGATATAAATCCAATATCGGCGAACTGTACCAGCGAAGATTTTACTGTGAAATTCAAAAGGTCCTTCAAGTTTACCTTTTTGCGTTTTGGGTTGTTCGAGAGAGTCTTGCGTAAAAGCGTAATCGCCTGGTTGGCGTATTTGAGCGAATGAGTCGGTCACTGATAACAATAAACCTAAGGTGAGAATCCAGAGTTTCATACCAGCCCCATGTTGTCTGCAATAAAAAACCTTGTGTTTTAGTTGTGCAACTTTAACACAAGGTTTTAAGAAAAATTGGGGTTCGGGTGATTAGTTACTGACGGTAACGTATTGGCTATATAGACCCTGAGTGTCGTAAACGGCAATTTCTACGGTCATAGTTGAAAGATAATCGTTGAGTATGTAGCTGGTATTTGAATTGCCTGGAATTGAATGATAGTTGTAGGTACTAGTGAAGGAATCAAATACCCTGATTTCATAACCACCAATTTCATCCAGCTCGAGAAAATCTCCGTTTTCCCTCTGTGTCGGATGACTCCATTGAATGGTGACTTGTTTAAATGGATTTGATGAGGAGCTTCTACTTGAGCTAGATGAGCTTCTGCTTGAGCTAGATGAACTTCTACTTGAGCTGACAGTACTTGAAAAAGTGGCTGAGCTTTGTGAAATGCTAGAGCTCACGGTTATAGAGGAAATCGATGATGCTCGTGAAGAAGAGGTGAATTGTCGGGAATATGATGACACCGATGTTGATGGGGTGCTTGATAGATTGTTAGTGGAAGATGACGACAAAGAGGCTTGGCTTGATGGTATTGACGGCGTACTGCTAATGACAGCTACCTGACTGGAAGTGCTAGGTGCTGATTCACCTGATCCGCCACCGCAGGCGGTCAGAGCTCCTAAACAAGTAATTAGGCAGAAAATTAAAATAGATTTAAACATATTCATATTTACACCGTATACATCTGCGATGTGTCGATTGTCGAGTTTTCAATATAGGTCATTTGAGTAATAACTTACTCTGTATGTTTAGCAGCTAAATAGAGCATGCAAATGATTTTGCCCGAATTTTTTGATTTATATCGAAAGGATCATCATAAATGTGACGAGTGCCTCCATTGTCATCCAGAATTCATATAGCCTTTGGTTATGTAAGCGGCAAAACGGGAAGTTAGTTGCTTTTTGCTTCGGGATCATTAAGCGCACCCGCCAATGGCATATCAAATTTTTTCAGTAAGTCGTAAAGGGTTGGGCGGGTGATTCCAAGGAGTTTCGCTGCTGCTGAAAAATTGTTATCGGTCATGCTGAGAGCACGTAAAAGCGCATTGCGTTCAGCCTCCTGACGAACGTGGCGCAAATTGAGTGACAGGTCGCCAGCTTCAGCCAAGCCAAGGTCTTCGCGGGTGACATTTTTTCCATCGGCCATTATGACGGCGCGTTTGATTTTGTTTTCCATTTCCCGAATATTGCCTGGCCAATCATGATTTTCGATGGCGGCTATGGCATCAGGCGTAAAGCCTGTCACTAACTGTCCATATTCTTTGGCAAAGCGTAATTTGAAATGACGAGCCAGCAATACTTTATCGCCTATGCGGTTGCGAAGCGGTGGGATGTTGATCGTCATTTCGCAGATTCGATAGAAAAGATCCTCTCGGAAAGTACCTTCTTTCACCATGGATTCCAGATCTTTATTGGTGGCACAAATGACGCGCACATCGACAGCAATTTCTTGTCGGCCGCCCACTCGTTCTATTACGCGTTGTTGTAAAAATCGCAGTAATTTTGCTTGCAAGTTCAGCGGCATATCACCAATTTCATCAAGAAACAAAGTGCCTTCATTGGCAGTTTCTACCTTGCCTAAAGTGGTTTTACTGGCGCCGGTAAAAGCCCCTTTCTCATAACCAAACAATTCACTTTCAATTAAATTTTCGGGTACGGCTGCACAGTTGATTGCCACAAAACGTTTGGTTTTTCTTGGGCTTAGATTGTGAATGGCACGCGCTAACACTTCTTTGCCTGTCCCGCTTTCGCCAAGCAATGTGCAGGTCACATTGGTGGGTGATATTTTTTCCAGTTGACGACAAATTTTTAACATTGCTGGATCATTTGTTATGAGCCCTTCCAGCGGTTCTTGTTGTGTAAATTGCAAACGTCGATTGACATCTTCTAATTCAAAGATATGAAACGCGCGTTGAACGATAAGATCCAATGTTGTGGGGTCAACCGGTTTTTGATAGAAATCGTAAGCACCCATCGAAACGGCACGAATGGCATTTTCTTGATCGGTTTTGCCGGTCATGACAATAATTTTTGTGTTAGGAGATATGCGTAAAATTTCTTGAATGCATTTAAATCCTTCGTCGACACCATCAGGATCGGGTGGCAAGCCCAGATCTTGAATCACGACTGAGGTTTCGTGGAGTCGTAACGCGGCTATTGCATCTTGGCGATTATCGGCAAATACCGTTTCATATTGATCGAAATGCCATCGTAATTGGCTTTGTAATCCAAGGTCATCTTCAACAATGAGGAGTGTGGGTTTTTGAACTTGCATTGATCATTATTCCTGTAGCAGCGGAAGGCTGAGTGTAATAGTTGTACCTTCACCGGGTTCACTGACAACATTCAAGCTGCCACCTAATTCACTGATGTATTCTTTTGAAAGGTAGGCGCCTATGCCCATGCCCTTTCCGGATTTGGTGGTTTCAAAGGGTTTGAATAAGCGATTGTGAATAAAATCCCAATCCATGCCTGATCCATTATCTTCGATCACTATCAGTACCTGATCCTCGAAGATGCGAAGTGTAACATGAACTTTTCCATTTTCTTCGGTGGCCTCCTGGGCGTTTTTAATAAAGTGAGAGATGGTCATAACAAGCCTGACGGGATCACCAATCACAATTCGAGAGGTGGATTGAATATCAGTTGTGATTTTATGATGTCCTTGCATGCATTCATTGAGAGCTTGTGACATGACTTCGTCGATTGACACCAGTGTGATTGACTCGGTCTCATCGCGTTTCAATTTTTTTAATAGATTACTCATGCGAGTAACTGAGTGGCTGATGGTGCCGATAACATCATCGACAAAGGCTGGATTATCTTTATGTTTTTCGGCGTTTCTGACCAAGAGTGCTTGTTGCGCAATTAAATTATTCAAGTCATGAACAATAAATGCTACCAATTTGTTGTAGGTATCAAATTGTTTATGTTCCGCTAATTTTTCTTCTTGGTGATGTCGTTTTAGATAACTGGCAATTTGGCGGCCAATCGTTTTCAGTAAATCCAAATCTTCCCAGGTTAACGATTCGTCAGTCGTAGGTTTGGTTAACGCAATAAAACCAATCAATTCTTCTGCAACGATTAATGGGAAAATTAACCAAAGATCGGGAATATTTTTTGTCCAATGGGGTAGGACTTCGTTGTGTTGACTGTGAGCATGATCTTGATTGCTGTCGGGAATAAACACCCAATCTGACTCGATAAATGCGCGGCAAAATGGACTTCCTACGGGCTCTTCTTGCAAGTTAACAAAATTGGGCAGATTGGCACGGTAGACTGGCTCATAAAAGCCTTGTTTTAACAGCCAAATAGCGCCACTCGGCGCTTTAGTGACAGAGGCAACAGCAAAAAAAGCACGTTGATTGACTTCGTCGACATTGGCGGGCTCCGCCAAATAATTAATTAAGCGTAACCATTCGTTGCGATAATCGTATTTGTAGCGGAATAAATGCTTGTTGATCAGCACAGACAACCATGCGCGAAATTGGCTGGAAAAAACGCACTCGCAATCAGCACTATGGCCGCTGCTAATACCAGTGAGTAAAAACGGTTCCCCAGCTGCCGCCATAAAGTTTAACGTAATAACCGCCTAAGGATAATAAAATAACAATGCAGCCGACAACAAAAAGTGAGGTGGAATAGAACACAATGGGTCGCGATAAAGTTAAGCGTGCAGTTCTTTCTTTTTGTTGGTGGAGTAATAATCCACCCAGCGACATAAAAAGACAGCTGACGATTGAAACTGCTGCACGTGATTGCCATAACAGTGGATCAATACCCTTAAAAATAAGCGCATGGGTGAACAGGTAAATATCAAATAAAAACAATGCAGCTAGACACATGCAGATTAATTTAATTTGCCGAATATTATCGGCGGCATAGCGATAAAGTTGTTCGACAACGACTAACGAATTGACCGCCAAAGCTAAAGAAAAAATGATATAAATACTAAGAGTATTTATATCGATGTTGAGTGTTAAAAAAATTCCTACTAGGCCGATTACCCAGCCAATTGAAAATAAAATGTTGAGACTTTTGGGGAGATCAGGGCGCTCCAAATCCGAGCGAATATACAAGCCAATAAAAAAGATCCAGGCATTAAAGTGCAGAAATTCAACCAGAGAAATAAGTGATTGGTGGTTGCCACTTTGCGTTGTGGTGAAGGCGATTATGCCAAGGCAAACAGAATGGCTGACTGAAGCGCCTGCCAGTATCCAGGTTTTTTGTCGGGCAAATCGTTGAAATGCGTAAACGATGGTGAGCAATAAAGCAACAATGGTTGCCCCCATATACGCCGTAAATGTCACACTTTGGTATTCCATGAAGCCACTCACATTCAATTTTGTCGGCTAGAATATCAGCAGATTGTGGGAGATCAAATTCAGGTTTGATGAAGAGTCTATACTGTCGGTTAACGTCAGTGGCTAAATATCGTTATAATGCGTCCGCTTGGCGATCAGGCTAAATCTTACCAAGAGTTGCTAAGGGCAAAGAGACTTTGTACAAAAATGCTATCGGTGGATTCAATAGTATGCCGGCAAAAGGTATGTGTGCGGCTTGCAGTGAAGATGAAATCAAAGCGGCTGTCGATTACATGACTGACAACAGCAAGTAATATTGTAAAGAGAATAAATGACGGCGCTTTTGGGGCGCCGTTTTTTATTGGGCTGTCGTTGACAAAAATCAATCAAATAAATTTAACAAGCTCGAAATAGTCTCGCTGCCTTTGGCGAGATTTTTTTCTTCGTTTTTTTCGCCCATGCCTTCGCGTTCGACATCTTCCTGAGGTAGTTCATCCAAAAAGCGGCTGGGAGTGGTGTCGGAAGTTTCGCCGAATTGTTTGCGTTTGCCGGCGTAAGTCATTGTCAGTGTGCGTTGGGCACGGGTGATGCCAACATAAGCCAACCTTCTTTCTTCTTCGATATTGTTTTCTTCGATGCTGTTGCGATGAGGCAATAAATCTTCTTCCATGCCGATCATAAATACGTGCGGAAACTCCAATCCTTTGGATGCGTGTAATGTCATGAGTTGAACGGCATCGCTATCATCTTCTTCGGCTTGTTGTTCTAATAAATCGCGCAGGACTAATTTGCCGATGGCGGATTCAATTGAAGCATCTTCATCTTGTTCTTCTTGTCGTTGTAATGTTTTTGCAAGGGATTCGATTAAATAAATCACATTTTCCATGCGTTTTTCTGCGGCTTTACTATTGCCGGCATTTTGATGTAGCCAGCCTTCGTAATCCATGTCGTTAATCATTTCACGAATGGCCGCTATAGCGTCACTTTCAAAGCAGTTACGTGTGACTCGCGTAATCCAATGTGAAAACTGTTGTAATCGTTCGAGATTTTTTTCAGCGATACGTGATTGAAAACCCAATTCGTTAATGGCCGCAAATAAACTGATATGCCGCTCGCCGGCATATTGCCCAAGTGTTTCTAAGGTGCTGGTGCCGATCTGTCGGCGTGGAGTATTGATAATCCGCAAAAAAGCGTTGTCATCATCCGGGTTGATCAACAAACGCAAATAAGCCATCACATCTTTAATTTCTGTTTTGGAGAAAAATGAAGAGCCACCACTAATTTTGTAATTGATTTGGTGTTGCTGTAATTTCATTTCCAATAATCGCGATTGATGATTGCCGCGATATAAAACGGCAAAGTCACGAAATTGATAACTAAACCGTAGCTTCTGCGTGAGTATTTCCCCGGCAATTCTTTCCGCTTCGGCATCTTCATTGGGGCAGCGAATAATGCGAATAGGATCACCGAGTCCCATTTCGCTCCACAAAGCCTTGGAAAATTCATGAGGATTTTGTGCAATTAAATGGTTGGCGACGCGTAAGATGCGACTGGTCGAACGATAATTTTGTTCGAGTTTGATGACTACAAGCTGCGGGTAATCCTGCTTCAGTAGCGACATGTTTTCAGGCCGGGCACCGCGCCAAGCGTAAATGGATTGGTCGTCGTCACCCACCACTGTCAAGGCGCCGCGTGTGCCGACCAAGAGTTTGACTAATAGATATTGGCTGGAATTAGTATCTTGATATTCATCGACCAATAAATGACGAATTTTCTTTTGCCAGTGTGACAAAATATCCGAATGTGTTTGGAAGAGTTGTACCGGAATTAAAATCAGATCATCAAAATCTACTGCATTGTAAGCTTTTAGTGCTTGAGCATAGGCTTTATAAATAATCGCAATTTTTTGTTCGCCGTCAGATTGGGCAAAAGATTCTGCTTGATGCGGTAGTACTAAATCATTTTTCCATTGGGATATTTGTAATTGAACTTGATTGAGTAAGTCCGAATCTTGATCGCCTTCGCGAAACAATAATTCTTTTAATAAGCTGCGCGCATCTTCAGCATCAAAGATTGAGAAGCCTGGTTTGAATCCCAACTGTTTATGTTCGCGTCGAATAATATTCAAGCCAAGGTTGTGAAAGGTTGAAACCGTTAAGCCTTTGGCTGTGTCACCTTTAACTAATTGAGCGACCCGTTCTTTCATTTCACGTGCAGCTTTATTGGTGAAGGTTAAAGCCGCTATGTGACGCGCGGGTATTTCACATTCTTTAATCAGATAAGCGATTTTGCGTGTAATCACACTGGTTTTGCCACTGCCAGCACCCGCGAGCACCAAACAGGGGCCATCCACATAGAGCATGGCTTGACGTTGGCGTGAATTCAGTTGTGTCACAAACAAACCCTTAAATAACAATGAATTGCGATTTTACCAGTAAGCCATTCAAAAATCCGCATTCCTTTGATTGCCTCTAGCTTGAATCCTGCTGGCTTTGGACTATAACTCATTGAAGTGATTTGAAGATTCATTGCGCCCAATTGATATAACAACTAAGACATAAAACTGAATTGAAAAACGGATACATCCACTAAACTGCTTTTCTTCTGAAGTTTACATGAGGAATGGGTTCCTTGAACGACAGTGTTCGCATTCTTTTTATAGATCGAGAGCAAGGCGAATATTTATTGGTCGCTGAGTTGCTATCGCATATTCGTCACGTTGATTACGATTTGGTTTGGTGTTCTTCTTTAGTAGAAGCTTTGCCGCTATTGTTGGGTGATGATTTTGATGTTGCATTACTTGACTACTATTGGGGGCGTGATTCGGCGCGCGACTTGCTCAGTATGGCTCGCGTGCATGCCTGTAAAACACCGATTGTGTTAATGACCGATGAGATTGAAACTCATGTCGATGAAGAGGCTATTCGTGCAGGCGCAGCAGATTATTTAATAAAAGCGCAAATTGATGCTCCTTTGCTGGAAAGAACCTTGCGTTACGCGATTGAACGAAAATCCATGGAGCAGCATTTAGCGCATCTCGCCCACTATGACTCGCTCACCAATATTCCCAATCGAATTTTATTTCGCGATAGGCTAGAGCATGCGATTCTATTGGCTGAGCGCGATGGAACCAATTTTAGTTTGATGTTCATTGATTTGAATGGATTTAAACAAGTCAATGACAATTTTGGTCATGATGCCGGTGATGAAATTATCAAAATTTGTGCGCAACGATTGAGTATGTGTTTACGTCGAAGCGATTTGGTGGCGCGTATGGGCGGCGATGAATTTACCCTGTTGATGCAAAATACGGATAACAATCGCGATGTCGCCTTAATTGCTGAAAAAGTGATTCAATCAATATCACTTCCTGCCGCAGTAAAAGGTTTTGAGTTGGTTGTCGGCTGTAGTATTGGTATTGCGGTCTACCCGCAAGCTGGAAGGGACGCTGATACCTTATTAAAACATGCTGACATGGCAATGTATAAAGCGAAGCAGGATACAGAAAATCATTATCGCTTTTTTACTGAATCCATGAACAAAGATGTGAAACGGCAATTGCGTATGGAAGCCGATTTGCGATTGGCGTTAAAAAAACAACAGTTTGTATTGCATTATCAACCGCGGATCGATGTCAGCTCTGGAAAAATAACGGCAGTTGAGGCTTTATTGCGATGGAATAAACCGGGCGTTGGACTGATTAATGCCAGTGAATTTATTGAGGCGGCAGAAGAAACCGGTGTGATTACGTCAATAGGTTATTGGGTCATTCGACAAGCCTGTTTTGATCTAAAGCGTTTGCGCCAATCCTTTGGCTATCCCTTGGTTATGGCGATTAATATGTCTCTGAAACAATTTCGTGACGAAAATCTGGTGCATGAAGTTGGAGGAATTTTTAATGATTTTTCTATTAATCCTGGCGAAATTGAATTTGAGATCAGTGAAACTGCATTTGCAGAAAATTTGGATTTTATCACCCTCTGTATGAAACCTTTGGCGTATTTTGGTGTTAATTTTTTATTGGATGATTTTGGTTCGGGTCATTCTTCATTGCTGCATTTGCAGCGATTACCCATGAGCAGTGTCAAAATTGATTTGCATTATCTGTTGGAGTTAAATCGTAGTTTGATTGATCGTCGATTGGTTTCGGCTGTAATTACCTTTGCACAACAATTAGGGAAGCAATTGGTTATTGAGGGTGTTGAAACAAAAGAACAGTTAGAGTGGTTAACTGATTTGGGTTGTGATCAAATGCAAGGTTATTTATTTTCAGAAGCGACTAGTGTGGAAAGTTTGGTTGAAACCTATTCTTCAGGCAATCAAATATCCGTTGCAATTAATAACTCTATCTCTTGTTAAATTTAATTAATCCACTGGATGTCAATTGATATTAGCTGACACCCGGTCATCGTTTCTCTTTTCTAACTGACCTGTCGATCCAATGTTCTGTAACTCAGCGCTTCCGAAATTTCGGCAATACTGATGTGTTCTTTTTCTGCCATGTCCGCCAAAGTGCGGGAAAGTTTTAATACGCGATGTAATGCGCGAGTAGATAGCCCCAACTTCTCAATCGCTTGTTCCAAAAATTGGGAATCCTGAGCGCTGATTGCGCAAAATGTTTCCAATTCAGATGCACTGAGTTGATGATTGATTTTGCCTTGACGTTGTATCTGTGTGGTGCGAGTTTTTTTGACGCGTTCACGAATACTTGCGCTGGATTCATTTTGTTGTTTTGTTAGTAATTCACCTTGTTTTAGCGCTCTGACAGGAACATGCATATCAATGCGATCCAGTAATGGGCCGGACAATCTGTCGCGATAACGGCGAATTTGTTCGGATGTGCATCGGCATCGACTATTGTCACTGCCGTGATATCCACAGGGGCAAGGATTCATCGCAGCAATTAATTGGAATTTTGCGGGGTAACAGGCTTGTGCTCTTGCGCGTGAAATTCTAACTTCACCGTTTTCCAAAGGTTCACGTAACACTTCCAATACTTTTCGTTGAAACTCAGGTAATTCATCTAAAAATAAAACGCCTGAATGTGCCAAAGAAATTTCACCTGGTTTTGGATTTGATCCTCCGCCGACTAATGCAGCCGCGGAACTTGTATGATGGGGGGCGCGAAAAGGTCTTTGTCCTAAAGCCAATTGACTGTCTGCCGATGCGACCGAATAAATTGCCGCAACATCTAACATTTCTCTTTCGGTTAACACCGGAAGCAAACCCGCTAATCGACTGGCCAACATGGTTTTTCCTGTACCCGGTGGTCCATAAAGTAAAAGATTGTGTCCACCCGATGCACAAATTTCCAATGCGCGTTTTGCGTGTAACTGACCTTTTACATCTGCAAGATCTAATCCGCCTTCTTGCGCGACAGGTTTGGTGGGAATTTGTTGATGTAAAAATTCTCGGCCATGTAAGTGTGCGCAGACTTGCAATAAAGAATCAGCAGCAAAGACGCGTGTTTGGCTGCCCATGGCGGCTTCGGCTGCATTGTTTCGGCTAATAATTAATGCGCGTTTGGCATCGCAGGCAGCGAGAGATGCCGGTAAAGCTGCGTTCACTCCACGCAATTCACCCGATAGTGCCAGCTCACCTAAAAATTCTGTTTCTTGAAGACTTTCTAAAGGAATCTGCCCTGATGCCGCCAAAATTCCCAATGCAATCGCTAAATCATAACGGCCGCCTTCTTTGGGTAGATCCGCAGGTGCAAGATTAACGGTGATGCGTCGAGCAGGAAATTCGAGATAAGAATTTAAAATCGCACTGCGAACACGATCTTTACTTTCTTTAACGGCAGCTTCAGGTAGACCAACGATTGATAACGCAGGCAATCCATTTGAGAGATGTACTTCAACCGTAACCAGAGGGGCTTCGATACCCAGTTTCGCGCGGGAATAGACAACAGCGAGTGACATATTTGCATCCTTGTAAATAAGTAAAACATCCTGTGGTGCGGACTATACCTGAGGGTGATGATTCTTGCCAAGGATAAAATCTTAGGGATTAGAAAGGGGGGTTATAGAAATACTGCTTAAAGTTAAGATCGATTCCCTCAAGTTGTGGGTTGTGTAGATAAAAAATGCGACGAGAGGATAGCTTGGCAAAATCCAGATTTTTTTGATTATGTTTTTTCCAAATTTTCAGGGCGGTTCCATCTTGATACATGCGGGTTAGTCCCTTAGTAACGCGTTCTAGCAACAGATGATTATTTTTGTTGGTCCAAAAAAAACGTGGGAATGGATAATAAAGTGCGAAAGATTCATCAAGAGCAAGATTGTTAATGGATTTGTGTGCATCCCACTCGGGCAGTATTTCTGTAACACTGCGGCAAAATAAATCAAAGCGACCTCGAGCAACTGAAGGAAAAAGACTTTTGTAGCTCGCGTATTCAATAACATTAAAACCATTTGCTTTTAAAACCTCAACATCCAGCCAGCTTTTACCTTGACCAATAGTATATTGTCGTAATTGATCTAATTGGGTTGCTTGCTTGAGTTCTGCCAGCTTTTCCTTACGAGTAAAACAAACGCGATAACTCATCATGCCGAAATCTATTGGCAATGGAACAAAAGCATATTGACTCGCCATTTCTGTTGAATAACTGGTACCTATCAACAAATTGCTTACCAAGTTGTTTTTGGCGAGTAACTTGGCGCGGGGGAAGGTCAATTCAAACAGAGGAATCAGTTGATATGGGCCATATTCTTCTTGGGTGTTATCCAATGCTCCTTTAATTAACTCAATGTAATAGGTATACATACCATCATCAGCAATTGACTCTACTCGATAGTGCACAGAAAAAGAGGTTGCTGAATTGGCAAGAGGGAATTGCCAAATGAGAAGTCCAATCATAAAAAACATAAATTTCGATGGGCGAAAATATGACATGTTCCTAGCCCTGTTTTATAAGATTCATTCTTGTGAATGTTGCAGTTTTTCCATTATCGCCAACTTTGTTTCCAGTGCTTCCAACTTTTCTCGCGTTCTTTGCAGTACCGCTGTTTGTGCGTCGAACTCATCACGCGTGACCAAATCCAATCGCGAAGCTGCTGATTCAATCAGGCGTTTTAAGTCCTGACGACTGATCAATTCTTCTTTAGGTAGCTGTAGTTGGATCTGCTCCAAAAACTCTTTTAGGGGGGAAATCATGTTTGATTCTCTGAGAAAAAATATCACTTTGTGAGTCGTTGTTGCTGACTATAACAGCAGTGAAATTAAAATTCCTGAATTGATTTTCCCTGCAAACTGGCGAAATTACTGAAAAAATGGATTTATTTAGCGGGTTGCTTCATTTTGGTGCCAGTGGTTTTTTGTTGTGTTCAGAATTGGTGCCTGATTGTGATTCTTCCCAATTAGATTTGTCGATTGGTTGTTGTTAAAAATCCTAAGCATCTGTTTTTTATGGATTTTTATAATTTGGCCTGCCTTGTGCAATTTGCCCCGTGCAGATAGTACGAGGATTTTTTAGGAGAAAGCCAATGAAGTTGGTAACAGCAATTATTAAACCTTTTAAGTTGGATGTGGTGCGTGAGGCCTTGTCTGAAATTGGTATCAATGGCATGACCGTTACTGAGGTTAAAGGTTTTGGTCGTCAAAAAGGCCATTCTGAATTGTACCGGGGGGCTGAGTACGTTGTTGATTTTTTACCAAAAACAAAACTCGAGATTGCTGTTTCTGATACTGAGGTGGATAAGGTTGTAGAGGCCATTACCAAAGCAGCCAATAGCGGCAAGATCGGCGATGGAAAGATTTTTGTATCAAGTCTGGAACAGGTGGTGCGAATTCGTACGGGTGATACCGGCGATCAAGCACTGTAACAATAACAAATATTCTATTCAGCAGTTAATAATCACCTTAGGAGTAATCCCGTGAAAAAATTGATCTCAATGGGCGCTAAATTCGCCCCCTTTGCTGTCGTGGCAGCCTTGATGTTGGCTTCTGGTCAAGTGTTTGCCCAAGAGGCACCCAGTGCCAATAAAGGCGATATCGCCTGGATGTTGACCAGTACATTATTGGTATTGTTTATGGTGTTACCAGGTCTTGCGTTGTTTTATGGCGGTATGGTGCGCTCCAAGAACATACTCTCCCTTTCTATGCAGATATTTGTAACTTTCTGCTTGATTAGTATTCTCTGGGCGATTTACGGTTATTCATTGGCCTTTACAACGGGCAGTGAAGCTTTAGGTCAATTTATTGGTGGATTTGATCGCCTGTTTTTGAAAGGCATAACCGATGCTTCTTTAGCTGCGACTTTCAGTAAAGGTGTTTATATTCCTGAATATTTATACGCAGCTTTCCAAATGACATTCGCTGCCTTGACACCTTGTTTGATTGTCGGTGCATTCGCTGAACGTATGAAGTTTTCTGCAGTGCTGTTGTTTATGGTGTTGTGGTTCACTTTCTCTTACTTGCCGATTGCTCACATGGTTTGGTTCTGGGCGGGCCCTGATGCTTACACTACTGCTGAAGCGGCAACTGCAGCAGGTTCTGGCGCGGGTTATCTTTTTGCCATGGGTGCTTTGGATTTTGCGGGCGGTACTGTCGTTCATATCAATGCCGGTATTGCAGGTTTGGTGGGTTGTTTGTTGATTGGTAAGCGTAAAGGTTTTGGAAATCAATCTTTGGCACCACACAACGTTCCTTTCACTATGATTGGTGCGGCGCTGCTCTGGGTAGGTTGGTTTGGTTTCAACGTGGGTTCAAACCTTGAAGCTAATGCTTTTGCGTCACAAGTATTTATCAATACTTTCCTTGCAACAGCAGCAGCTGTATTGGCTTGGACATTTGGTGAGTGGTTGATGCGTGGTAAGCCTACAATGTTGGGTGCTGCTTCAGGCGCTATTGCCGGTTTGGTTGCTATTACCCCTGCGTGTGGATGGGTCGGGCCAATAAGGTCAATTGTGATAGGTTTGTTGAGCGGCTTCATTTGTATGTTGGCGGTATTGAAACTGAAAGCTATGTTAGGTTATGACGATTCTCTGGACGTGTTTGGTGTTCACTGTGTGGGTGGAATTCTGGGTGCGATTCTGACAGGTGTGTTCAACAGCCCTGATTTGGGTGGCACTAATGTGTACGATTATGTTGCAGGCACTTGGACAGCGTCACCTGGCATGGGAGCACAAGTCTGGATACAAACCAAAGCCGTTGGCATTACGATTATTTGGTCTGCTGTTGTATCTGTGATCGCCTACAAACTGGTGGATATTGTTATAGGTCTGCGTGTTACCGATGAAGTGGAAACCGAAGGTTTGGATACTGCTGAGCATGGTGAGCGTGGCTACCACATGTAATCCCTAACCCCCTCAGAAATGAGGGGGGTTAGATGGTTTAGACAAATAGGCAGATGCCATAGAATAGAAATCATGACTGGGTGCTTTTGAAAAACTGACGTTCTAGGTGTATCTTAGGCATCCAATCAATATCCATTCATTCGACAATAACGCAGGAAACTACAATGAAACTGATTACCGCTGTCGTAAAACCATTCAAGCTTGATGATGTTCGTACTGCACTTTCTGACGTGGGTGTAACGGGCATGACCGTTACGGAAGTGAAAGGTTTTGGCCGTCAAAAAGGCCATACCGAACTTTATCGTGGAGCAGAGTATGTTGTTGATTTTCTGCCCAAAGTAAAAATTGAATTAGCCGTTGATGACTCCATGGTAGAAAGTGCTGTTGAGGCAATTACCAAGGCTGCACATACAGGCAAAATCGGGGACGGAAAAATATTTATTTCATCCTTGGATGAAATTATTCGTATCCGTACTGGCGATACTGGCCCAGCCGCGGTGTGATATCGCAACACGAGTGAAGATCTAAACGCTGCGCTGAGCAGCGTTTTTTTTGCGGATAATTTGCTTGCAAGAAAAATTATTACTAGAATTCCCGACAAGGTGGTTGGGTTCGTTCAAAGCTTGTTGTAATTTGGGTGGGCTTAATCAGTAATAACGATGTTTCAGGTGGCATATGAGTGAAGAAGATTCAATTAATGATGATGAGCTGGAGGATTCAGCAGTTGAGGGCGAGGATGAGGTAGATGATATTGAAGCTGCTGACGGCGATGACTCCGGTGACGCTGCCCCGGCTGCAACTAGCAAGGCAGACGAAATTGAAGCAATGGAAGATTTTAGTATTGCTTCTCGTCAAAAAGCTCGTGATGAGCTTGAGGCACAGATTGCTGAGTTTCTAGCTCGCGGTGGAAAAATTAATCAAGTAGATCCTAATGTCACTGCGGACCCACCTAAAAAACCTACATCTGATTATGGCGGGCGTCCGATTTAATTTGATTCAGTTTTTAAAATAGCCTCTTCATGAGGCTATTTTTTTGTTCGATTTTTAATAGGCTATTGGCTTAGAATGTAAGCTTGTTTTGTTAAATACAGAATAAACTGGTTTAGGATTTTTGATTGCGGGATTCATGCTCAATATTAATAATTTTCGAGCCTGCAATTTTTATTTGCAGTTGAAATATCAGACGTGTTTTTCAAATAATTTAATAATCACTTTTTTGTGAGAAGTCAAAGGGGCTCAATAATGCTAATCAGTTTTGTCGCTCTCTATTTAATCATTTCTATAGGCATAGGTATCTATGCCGCAACCAAAGTTCATAATGCTAAAGATTACGTCACCGCGGGTAGAAGTTTGCCCATGGGGGTGGTGATTGCAATGGTATTTGCTACCTGGTTTGGTGCAGAAACTGTCTTGGGCGTGCCAGGAACTTTTATTGAATCCAATTTGGGTGGGCTGATTTCTGATCCATTCGGTGCTTCGTTTTGTTTGATCTTTTTTGGATTGATTTTCGCGCGACCACTCTATCGAAAAAATTTATTAACACTGGGTGATTTTTATCGCGACAGGTACAGCAAGCCAGTAGAAATTGCGGTGTCGATTGCAATTGCACTTTCTTATTTGGGTTGGGTATCCGCACAAATTACTGCATTGGGTTTGACGTTTAATGTATTAAGTGGTGGCGACATCACAATGGTTCAGGGGATTTTAATTGGTGCCAGCGTAGTACTTCTCTACACCCTATTCGGTGGTATGTGGTCGGTAGCCTTAACAACTGTTGTGCAGATGACAGTCATTGTTGTTGGTTTATTGTGGATTGCATTTCTCATGTCTGAACAAACGCAAGGTCTGATGCCTGTTATTCAGCACGCAGCAGATGCAGGTAAATTTGAATTTTGGCCGACACTGGAATGGGCTGCGATTATCACTTTTGTTGCAGGCTTTTTAACACTGGGATTCGGTTCAATTCCACAACAAGATGTTTTTCAGCGCGTTAACTCATCAAACAGTGAGAGGGTTGCGGTTTGGGGGACAACATTGGGTGGAATAGCCTATTTCTTTTTTGCTGCAGTACCAATTTATTTGGCTTATTCCGCTACTATGATTGACCCGCAATTAGCGGCACAGGTGGGAGCAGAAGACACACAAAAAGTATTGCCAACATTTGTGCTAAGCCACATGCCAATCTACGCACAAATTATTTTCTTCGGTGCGCTCTTATCGGTAATTATGAGTACAGCCAGTGGAACATTGCTCGCGCCTTCTGTGACCTTATCGGAAAACGTCATCAAGGAATTTTTACCTAATGGAAAATCCATGACAGATAAACAATTCTTGTTGTTAATGCGAATTGTGGTGGTTTCATTTGCAGGGTTGGTGACGATTTTTGCGTTCTATTCCTTGCAGTATGATTCATTGTCTGATTATTGGAGGGCTTTATTGGGTGAGCAGGTGCTGGCTTCAGGTAATGAAGAAACCTCTATACATCTTATGGTTTTAAATGCTTACAAGGTGACATTGGTAATGGCGTTGGTGCCTTTGTTTGCAGGTCTTTTCTGGAAAAAAGCCAGTAACTTTGGTGCGGCCAGTTCAATCATTGCGGGTTTGTTGGTTTGGTTACCCTTGGAGTTTTTTGGTGACGCCGAATCCAGCAATAGCATGATGGCGTTTGTTGTTGAGCAAGACATCGCACATTTCGTAGGCTTTATTGCAGCGTCGATTGCGATGGTGGTCGCCAGCTTGATTAAACCCGCTGGACAATAGTCTTTTTTGTCCCAGGGGCAAGTCACAAACCTTGCCCCCAGTCCCTCTTTATAGAGTTCAAGTGGTATCATTCGCAGATTGTTAACTCTATGTGTTTGATTTATGTCTGAAACTTCTTGCATACGTATTGCGACTCGCAAAAGTCCTTTGGCACTTTGGCAGGCAGAGTACGTTAAATCGCAACTTCAATTACATCATCCAGGCTTAAGGGTTGAGCTCTTACCTCTGACCAGTCGCGGCGATAAAATTCTCGATGTGCCTTTGGCGAAAGTGGGTGGCAAAGGGTTGTTTGTCAAAGAATTGGAACAGGCGCTTTTGAATGATGAGGCTGATATTGCTGTGCATTCCATGAAAGATGTGCCTATGGAATTCCCGGAAGGTTTGGGATTGGCAGTGATTTGCCCTCGTGAAGATGCGCGCGATGCGTTTGTCTCCAACCAATTTAAATCCTTGAATGAATTACCAAAAGGCAGTGTGGTTGGCACTTCAAGTTTGCGCAGACAATGTCAATTATTGGCGCATAGACCCGATCTTCAAATTAAATTTTTACGCGGCAATGTGCAAACACGATTACAAAAATTAGATGATGGGGAATATCACGCAATTATCTTAGCGGCAGCTGGTTTGATTCGTTTGCGGCTCAATGATCGCATCAACAGTTTTTTAACACCGGAACAAAGTTTGCCGGCAGGCGGACAAGGTGCTGTGGGCATTGAATGCCGATTGAATGACACAAACACTTTAAGGCTGTTGCAGCCATTGCATCACTCATTAACTGCTGAGCAAGTCACTGCAGAGCGTGCGATGAATCGTCGATTGCAAGGTGGTTGTCAAGTGCCTATCGCAGGTTATGCTATTCATCAGGGTGATAATCTATGGTTGCGTGGATTGGTGGGTGATCCTGATGGCAGCCTGCTATTACAAGATGAAATTTTAGGGAAAGCAGTTGATGCGGAATTGATGGGAATCACATTGGCGGATCGTTTGTTGGCAGCGGGCGCTGATAAAATTTTAGCGAAAGTCTATGCGGATGAATGAAGCCTTCAGGGTGATTATTACCCGCCCTGAAAAACAGGCATTGATCTGGGCAAAAAAATTAAGTTTGTGTGATGTCGATTCGAAAATTATTCCGTTGCTGGAAATAAAATCATTTCAAGATTCTGCTGAAATGGAATCTATTGTAAGGCCTATTAAGAATTGCATTTTGAATTTGGATCTTTATCAAAAAGTGATTTTTGTCAGCCAAAACGCAGTTGAATATGGAATGGAATGGATAGAAAACTATTGGCCACAAATGCCAATAGTCATTAGTTTTTTTGCAGTGGGTGAAACCACCGCGAATCTACTGCGTGAATATGGCGTTAGTGTGCAGGATTTGGCAGAGACCACACAAGGTAATATGACCAGTGAAAGTTTGTTATCAGCGCCGGGTTTACAAGAAGTTGATGGCGATAAAATTTTGATTGTGCGTGGCGTTGGTGGTCGAGGCCATTTGGCAGAAGAATTGCGTAAACGCGGTGCCTTTGTTGAATATTGTGAAGTGTATCAGCGAGAAATTCCCGCACAAGCGAAAGTGCAATTATTGACATGGCTGCGAGAATTATCAGGTTCAGCGCTAATGGTTTTTCATAGCGGGGAAACGCTAGATGCTTTTCAAGCATTAATGAGTCAAATTGCGGATGAAATGAAATTGGATTTGCAAAAGTTTTACGGGAAACTATCGGTAGTCATCCCCAGTGCAAGACTGGAAAAGAAAAGCATGGCTGTCGGTTTTGCACATTGTATTTTAGCGGCGAATGCCACAGATGAAGCTATGACCCAGGCGGTCAACAATTACTTTCGGAGTAACCAGCGTGACGGAAAATAATACTCAATCTCATTTATTACCTACAGCTTCCCAGCAACATGTTGGTCGATCAACATTGATTTGGTTGTCTCTGTTTGCATTGTTTATTGCGATTGTTGCGGGTATGGGTTTTGTGTATCGCCAATATGTTTTGCAGCAAGGCATATTGGCCAATATGGAAGAGCAATTGGAAAATAAAATGGCAGCTCTCTCATTGGAGCAGGATGTGTTGGCCAAAGAAATGGAACAACAATTAATTGGTCAGCAAGAACAGGTGCAGCAAGGTTTGGATGATTTGGCTTCACGAGTAGATAGTCACGCCACTAAATTATTGGCGCTCTCCAGTGTTAATCGTGATGATTGGAAGTTGGCAGAAATTAATTATTTGTTGCGCATGGCCGACTATCGCATATTGATGGAAAAGGACAATGTCAATGCTTTGGCGCTTGCTGAATCAGCCGATGATGTATTGAGCTCTCTGGATCAAACAGGCTTGCAGCAAATACGTAAAATTCTGGCTGAAGAAATTGCTGTTATGAAAATGACAGGAAGAGTTGATCGCGAAGGGTTGTATATGCAGATCTCGGCATTGGCAAATCAAATTGATGCTATTCCATTTGTACGGCCTCTGGGTGAAATGATTGAGCCTGAGGCTAATTCATTTGAAGAGGAAGATAAAACCTTCAAAGAAAAAACCCGCGATTTTTTCTATGGAATCTTAGGTAAAATGCATTCTTATATAAGAGTTCGAGATCACGGTAAAACGATCAATGCAATTTTGCCCCCGTCTGAACAAAATTATTTGCGACAAAATTTACGCTTAATGCTGGAGCAGGCTCAGGCTGCGCTGTTACGTGGTGAAGGTGAAGTTTATCAAGATGCTTTGGTAAAAGCCCGGAATTGGATTAACCAATATTACGAGCTGAACGAACAGTCCAAAATACTTCTTGATGAACTTCGCTTGCTTGAGCAGCAAAATGTGGAACTTGAGTACAATAATTTTGAAAACAGCCGCTCTGCTTTAAGTGACTATATTCAGCGCCTGCAAAAAGCGGCAGTTCGCAGAGGAGTGCGTTAATGAAAAGACGCATCTTTAAGTCATTTATTTATTTTTTGTTACTTATCTTATTGATTGTTGGTTTGTGGCATGGTGACGGTTATCTGTTGATTGCTTATGGAACCAAAACAATAGAAATGACGCTTTGGATGGCTGCCATTTTTGTTGTGGGTATCTATTTGGTTGTTCGAATCGCGAAACGACTATTCGCTAGCAGTGTTGAATTGGTGCGTTATCTGCGTGAGTTATTGATGTTCGGCAGTGTTGAGCGTGCGCAAAAAAGAGCAGCCAGTGGCATGGTCAATTTTTTAATTGGTGATTGGTTGGAAGGTCGTAAAAAACTTGTGCGCACTGTAAGCAAAGTGGAATATCCCCTTGCTAATTATATTGCTGCAGCCAGATGTTGTTTTGAAATGGGTGATGAAAATGAGGCGTTTCAACTTCTCGATCAAGCGAAAAAAGAATCTGAGAGTGAATTGCCTGTAGCTTTGATTAAAGCCAGAATGTTATTAGCAAAAGGAAAGGCTGATGAAGCCTTGGTAATTTTAAAACCTTTACAAGTTCGCTTGCCTAATCACGCAGCTGTATTGGATGTTTTACATCATGTTTATTTTGCACAAATGAATTGGCCTGCTTTGCGTGATCTATTTCCGAAGTTGCGTAAAGCAAAAGTGTTGTCTAATCAAGAAGTGGAAGAGCTTGAGGTTAAACTGGCTATCGAATCCTTAAAAATTTCATCGCTAGAATGCCAGACGCTATTGGTGGCCAATCGTCTACCACATTTACAATTGGTTTGGGGTGGGTTTGTGCGTGCCGTGCAAAAAAATCCCCATGTGGTTTATTGTTATGCACAAGCTTTGGTTGAAAACAAATTGGATGATGAAGCTGAACTGATGTTACGGAAATCCGTTTCCAACCATTGGCATAGAGCTTCTGTTGATCTCTATGGGCGTTTGCGAGTGATAGAGGCGCATAGACAATTAAAAACCCTTGAATCTTGGAAAAATGAACATCCCAATGATGCGGTGTTATTGTTGGCATTAGGGCGAATTCACTTGCGTCATCAGCAAAAAGATGTGGCGCGTGATTATTTCAATCGCAGTATAGTCGCACAAAAATCACTGGATGCATTATTGGAAATGGCCAGATTACTCGAACAACTGGGTGATCATAAACGCAGTGCTGAATATTACGAGCAAACCTTGTCCTTGGCACAATCAGTTGCGCATTAAAAGTTATCATCAAAATGATGAAAAAAATATTCCGCATTCGAAATGCTATTTACCTGATGGCAGCGTTTCTGATTTTTTTTATTTTGCTTGTTATTTGGCCCTTACCCAAAAGCATTAAGTTAACTCCATATTCGAAAATTCTATTTTCACAAACCCATAGCATACTGGCGGCAAGTATAGCTGCAGACGACCAGTGGCGTTTTGAATCAACCACTCAACTTCCTGAAAAATATCGTCAAAGTCTATTGTTATTTGAGGATCAACATTTTTACCAGCATCCTGGTGTGAATCCTCTCTCTATATTGCGTGCAGCAAAAAATAATATTCAACAAGGTCGTGTCACCAGTGGTGGCAGCACGATTACCATGCAAGCCGCGCGAATGTTATTGCAAGAAAATGCGGCATTAAACGGAGAGAAAAAATTTCAAACCAGAGGTTTTTATAAAAAAACCTTGGAGGCTTTGCTGGCGCTTAAGTTGGAGTGGCACTTCACAAAAGATGAAATTTTAATTCTATACGCTAATCACGCGCCTTTTGGTGGAAATATTGTTGGCATCAGTGCTGCGTCTTGGCGATATTTTGGGCGACCTGCGGAAAAATTATCTTGGGCGGAGGCGACATTATTGGCTGTCTTGCCCAATAGCCCATCGATGATGCACTTGGGTAAGCAGCGCGATAACTTGATGGAAAAACGTAATCGGCTGTTAAAAAAATTATTTGAAAAAAAATACTTTACGGAAACCGATTATCGATTGGCTTTACTGGAGCCTTTGCCGGATAAACCCAAAAATTGGTTGTCCATGGCGCCACATCTGTTGACGCATTTGCAACAAGCCTATCCACAAACAAATAATTTTTATTCAACTATTGATTATTCTACTCAGCAGAGCGCGCAACGAATTGTTGAGCAACATGCAAAGCGTTTGGCAAATGATGGTGTTAATAATGTTGCACTGGTCGTAATCGATCATCACACCATGCAAACATTGGCCTATGTGGGTAATCACGCTTGGGGAAAGGGGAATAGTCATTCGCCGCAAGTGGATATTATCCAGCGCCCTCGTTCAACCGGCAGTATTTTAAAACCGATTTTATATGCGTTGATGTTGCAAGAAGGTAAGTTGGCTCCCACCAGTTTGTTGCCAGATATTCCTTCACAATTTAGCGGATACAGCCCGGAAAATTATGATCAACAATATCGTGGTGCTGTGCCTGCGCAATATGCGTTGGCTCAATCCTTAAATATTCCCTCCGTCCATATGTTGCGTGATTATGGCATTCCGCAATTTCATGAAAAATTAAAAGCGATGGGTGTCAGCAGTTTGTTTCGTCCTGCGGATGATTACGGTTTGACTTTGATCCTTGGAGGGGCTGAAGCAAGCTTGTGGGAAATCACCAGTATTTATGCACGTATGGTAGCGACGGCGAGATCAGGAAATGCGGTTAGGGAGGAGCATCCTCAGTTATTAAATTCACCCCTCCCCAACCCTCCCCTTGGCAAGGGGAGGGAGTCAAGTTCCTCCCCCCTGCCAAGGGGGAGGCTAGGAGGGGGTGAAGCTCCTGAAATAAAAAATATTATTCATCAAGGTGCAGCTTGGCTAACACTCCAAGCCTTAATTGAAGTGACCCGACCTGGCAGTGATGTTCACTGGCGAGATTTTACAAACAGTCAAGAAATTGCTTGGAAAACCGGTACGAGTTACGGTTTGCGTGATGCATGGGCAATTGGCAGTAACGGTCGCTACACGGTTGGTGTATGGGCAGGGAATGCGGATGGTGAGCCCGCAACATTTTTAAGTGGAACTGCCACGGCCGCGCCAATTTTGTTTGATATGTTCAATAGTTTAAAAAAATCGAGTTGGTTTGAAAAACCGGAGCATCAATTAAAAACCATTTTGGTTTGTAAAGATGATGGCTATTTGGCAGGTAATCAATGTGATGCAAAAGAAATACAAATTCCTATCGAAAGTCATTTTGAAAAAGTAACACCTAACCATCGCGATATTCATTTGGGTGCGGATAAAAAATATCGCGTGCATGGTGAATGCGAATCTGTCAGTAATATGCAGCTTGCGCACTGGTTCGTTTTGCCACCTGCACAAGAGTTCTATTGGCGACAACAACACAGTGATTACCGAACTTTACCGCCTTGGCGAAGCGATTGCGTGCAGAATGCATTAGCCTATGACAACGATCAACCCATAGAAATAGTTTACCCTTATGCGAGCAGTCGTATTTATATCCCTGTGGATATCGACGGAAAATTGGGTCGCATTGTCATTAAAGCGGTACATCGAAATACTAATGCCAGTTTGTATTGGCATATTGATGATCAATATTTAGGTGAAACAAAAGTTTTTCATGATCAAACGATTATGCTTGAGCCTGGGCAGCATCGATTAACATTGTTAGATAAACAAGGCCACCAAATTTCACGTGTGTTTACTGTGTTAAGTCGCGAGTAGGTTGGTGTGCCAGCCCCACACTGGATATTGATTGAATAACTTTTTTTGGGTTTGCATCCCAATCTACAATTAAATTTTCATTTCGTCGGTGATTTTTTGAAAGCAAATCCTTTGTTAATCCGCAGTATTTTATTTCTCGCTATTCCTGTTGCACTGCAAATGTTAATGCAATCCATGTTAGGTATGGCTGATGTATTAATGGTAGGGCATTTGGGCACAGCAGCGGTAGCCGCTGTAGGTTTGGCAGCAAAAATTCATTTTTTGATGTTGGTGTTGATGAGTGGTTTAGCTACAGGCGCGAGCGTGTTAATTGCTCAGTATCTCGGTGCAAAAGATACCCATACCAGTCAAAAAATATTCGCCGTGACTATGTTGGTTAGTACTATCACCATCCTGCCTTTTTTTATCGCCTTTGGATTTTTTGCGAACACTTGGGTTAGCTGGATTAATCCGGATCAGCAAGTAGCCAAACTCGCGGCAATTTATTTAATTATTACTGCACCCGTACTATTGTTAACACAATGGATTGTGATTTACGAAGCCTCATTACGTGCGATGGGTCATACCACCATGCCTTTAGTTGCCGGTATTTTTGCGGCAATCGCCAACATACTAATGAATTACGCTTTGATTAATGGTCATTGGGGTTTTCCCGCCTTGGGTGTCGCGGGGGCAGCTTGGGCAACTTTAATTTCCCGTTGTTTGCAAACCGTGTTGATTGTGGGGTGGGTTTATTTTTCAAAACAAATTTTTGCGTTGAATGTGTCGCAGTGGAAACAAGCAAAAGATAAACAACAAATTCGTCGCTACATTCAATTTTCAACACCCTTGGTGGCCAATTACGCAATCTGGGCTGTAGGTAATTCGGTTTATCATTTGGCTACTGGTTTTGCCGGTACACAAGCGCTCGCTGTTATGGGTGTAATAGTGCCCGTTGAAAGTGCTTTCTTTGCCTTGTTTGTCGGATTGGCAAATGCATCGGCTGTGTTAGTTGGGCGAGAACTAGGTGCTGGAAACAATCAACAAGCTTGGTTTTTACATCAATTCTTTGATCGATTGACTTATGGTTTATTAATAATATTTTGTATCTCTTTATGGGTTTTACGCCCAGCGGTGGTTGGGTTATTCGATCAGCTGGATGCAGAATCAAAATCGCTGTTAATGCAAACACTCAGTATCTTTTGTATGTTGGTTTTTCTTAAAGTGTTGAATATGATTCGTATAATCGGTGTGTTGCGTGCAGGTGGCGATAATAAATTTACGTTAATTACGGATACAGTAGTGATGTGGGGCTTTGGCATTCCTATCTATATAGTCGCGGTATTTTTTGGTCATATTTCGTTTGTCTATCTTTATGCGCTCATGTATTTGGAAGATGCGCTAAAATTTATTCCTGTAATTAAACGTGTTGTCAGTCGTAAGTGGATGAATAATTTGACGCAATGATGGAGTGCTAGAAACAAAGCCATTAAAATAAGGGCCATGTGGAAAATACTATTTTAATTTTTATTTGAATTTCAAAATGTGTGTTTGGATCAAATTTTCTATCGTTTTCCGATCTATTTGAACTGGTTCTATTGATTTTGTAGTTGATTCTTGCGATATTGACTTGGTATGACTACATGGATTTGGTTAGTTCGACGGGTTCAAAATAATGTTAATAGAAGGAAATGCAAAAAATATTATTGGTAGATAGCTAACAAATATTCATTCAATTAAATAAATATCATTTCAATTAAGGAGTATGCAATGTTTAAAAAAGCTACAATTTCCATTGTGTTGCTGACGGGTTCTTTCGTTGGGTTCGCTGCAGCTGATCCTGTGATTATACAGTCAACAATTCCCTATGCCGCAGACGCAAAAGTTGCACAAAAAGTTCGCAATGAATGTGTTGAGCTAGGGGCTCAATTTGCTTCTTTTACTAAAGAATTTGGTGAAAAATATGAAGTTGAGGTTCAACTCAGCGATACATTGGATCCAAGCGCTAAGGGGCGAGTGTTGCAAATGGAGATTACTGAAGCTGTAAGTCAAGGTAATGCATTTATTGGGCATAGAAAATTTTCATCTGCTCGTGGAACTCTTTATGAAAATGGTGAAAAAGTAGCTTCGTTTGAAGCGCTTCGTCAATCAGGGGGAGGCGCTTTCGCCGGCTACAAAGGATCCTGTTCGGTCCTGGGGCGTACGGTGAAGGCTATGGGTAAAGATGTTGCTCAATGGTTACAGGCCCCAACAGATAATGCCGCGTTAGGTGATATGTAATTTGCCAGGTACTGCTTGTGTATTTATTGGTATTACACAAGCAGTTTCGGAGGATAAGTTTTTTCACCAATTTACCTTCTGAAGAAAAAATCCGGCAAAGTTTTCATTCAACTCTATATCAGCAAAGGAGTGCTGTTATGCCACGTCGAGCTCGACACTATATCGCTAATCAGCCGTACCACATTGCTCAGCGCGGAAATAACCGCGAACCCTGTTTTATTGAAATTGAAATTGAAAATTATCAATTTTATTTGGAGTTGTGGCGGGAATTATCTAAAAAATTCGATATTACAGTTCATGCCTATTGTTTGATGACGAATCATTTCATTTTCTCGGCGCTTACGAAGTTTCACTAGTGTAAAAATAAAATTTTCAATGGTGATCAATTGGAGTCTAAACAGTTGATCAATTTTATTTTGCTACTGTTGTTGGTGGTTTCGCATCGTTGTTTTGATGTAAACGATTGCAATGAATGGGTTAATTGGAAATCAAGGTCTACGTAATTTATTTTTTCATTTTGTAAAAATTTTATGTGATGAAGCATATATGGAGAATATTGTTTCAATTCGGTATCTGCTTCACAAAAATCTATCTTTGCACTGGGTTTTGGCGAAAAAACTTGACAATGTTTGTTGGTGTGACTAGTTTCGTTGCGGAAAATTATAATTAAACATCGATTCTGTATTCTCGAACCTTACATTCGATCATTGTATTGTTTTCAATCTTTATAATCTTGTTATTTTTTTAATTTTTAAAAAATCAAGGATATTTCCATGAAAAAAACACTATCGCTGCTCATTTTTTTTGTATTCATTTTTGCCATTCCTGTGTCGGTTTATGCTCAAAGTAAAACCACTAAATATACCTACGATGCTTTGGGGAGACTCACCTTTGTGAATGATTCAGTTAATGGCAATCGCGATTACGATTATGACAAAGCAGGTAATCGTCTGTTGGTGACAACCGGCCTTGCTTCGGATGAGGCGGCTGAGCCAGTAACAACCTTGCCGGCTCCCACAAATTTGTCAAGATCACTTATTGCTTCCTGCGCATGGGAAGCCAGATGGAGTGCTGTATCTGGAGCTGATAAATATTTGGTAATCGATACAAGTAACGCCAAACAATATGTCACCACCACAACAGCATACGTCGCCTGCCCTATTGGTAATCAGGACGGCAACGTCCCTTCAACGGTTCAGGCATGTAATGCAAATAATATTTGTGGCGCCAAAGCTAAATTTAATTAGTGGGGAATAAAAAATGAAAAAAATCATTGCATTGCTTTTAGTTTTTTGCTGCTCTGTATCTGCGCTTCCAGATAATCCTGTTGCACCTCCCAAGGCAGATGTTGTTGATAGATTTGGTGTAAATTTGCAGACTGGGACACTCACAAGAACTCTTGAGACAGTTTCCGTCGGTGGCGAATTTGGGTTAAAACATAATGTTCAGCTTTATACAGATTTGTTCTTTAATGGTTCTTATTTTGGTTATGTAGATGCATTTGCTGGCAGTATCTCATCCAAAAAAATTTCCGATAACATTATCAATATACTCACTAATGCTAATGGCGAAGTTGCGGCATTTAGGGATACTGGTTCGCTTCAGCGTGATTCAACCGCAATATTATATGTAATGCGTGCATATGGGCCGGCTGGTAGTCAGGACTTCTTGGTTTATCGAAATGGTTTGGTTGATTATCGCAATGTGTCTACTTCTGGGTATGAATATAAATCAGTAGGCGATACTCGTCACAAATTAGTCGAAAGCACAGATAAAAAATATCTCACTTGGATTACTCCAGATGGAATTGAAACTAAATACGAAAGAAGCACTTTATCCGGGCCTTGGATTGCAGGTACAGGGGCACAATTAAAGGAAATCACCTACCCTAATGGATATAAAGTTCGTGTTTATGATAAGGCCGTTTCGACCAATACTGGCTTCATGCTTAAATATCAGCTTAATACACAAGGCTTGAACAGTACGCCTGGTCAAGTAGTTGCTCTTAATCTTGCCCATCAATATTGTGCTGTTTCTGCTGCAACCTGTGACACCAACAGTTGGCCTACGGCGACCTTTGCTTGGCCAAGTGGTACGCCAGGTGTTTTTAGGCAGACGGGATTAGCTTCCTCCAGTTATTTGGTCAAAATGACAACGGATGCTGGGGTGACTGATATACAATATCAGCCAGAAAACGTATGCATAAAATCAAGTGGGGCCGAGGATGCCGCATGTGCTGCGAGCCCTCCGGGCGGTACTAAATGGTACCCGCGGTTGCGTAGTATTAAAACTCCTGAAGGTCGCCTTCCCAATTATCAGTATGTTTATAAAAATAAAGGCGAAATGCTTGAGGGTGGGGGGTCATCTACCGATGGTTTGGCTTGGGGGTACACTTATTGGAGTCTTTCATCTGCATCGGGACAAATCACAACTGCAACACTAAATGGAACGGATTCTCAGGGTTATTCGGGTCCGACAGTAAACTCACAAAACGCAAACCTTACTTGGGGTAATGGCGAGGTTTGGGTTGTATCATCCCAATACGAACTTAATATAATCGAATCAGTGACCGATAAAAAAAGTGGCACATATTCATATTATAAAGACCTTCGTCATTTTGTGGAAAAATTCTATCCCATTCCTGGGGGCGGCCCTGCGCAACAATATTTTTATAATGGCCCACGTGGCAATCTGAACGAAATAAAGTCAATAGAAAACCCAAGCAATCCGGTGTTACTTCAAGAAGCTGAATATAGCTCAGGTGAATGTATTTATCCGAAAACTTGCAACAAGCCTTTAAGGGTTAAGGATGCTCGCGGCAACGTTACATATTATGAGTACGATCCTCAGGGGCGTTTTGGCAGTCCCACTAAAATTACTTACTCTGCGAATGAACAAGGCTTACGCGCTGCGACAGTTTATAAATATGAACCACGATACGCCTACTACAAAAAAGATGGCGAGGCGATTACTCGTGATCCTGATCCGATTTGGATGTTAACCAGTGAGCATACCTGCCGTATGAGTGAAGCAACGGACAACGGTTGTGCTACCGGTAATTCGGATATGGTACAGACCGTTTACTATTACGGACCACAAAACGGACAAGCCAATAATTTATTACAGCGTGGAAAAAGTATCACTGCTGAAGGCACCCCATCGATAAGAGTATGGTGTTATGAGTATGACAAATATGGAAAATTAATTGGCGAAACTTCACCCAAAGGTAATTCAACCAGCGTACAAAGCTGCCAATAAGGAGATGACAAATGAAAATTTCAAGAAATAAATGCAGTTCATTTTTATTGTTGAGTGTTGTTTTTTCAGCTCTGTTGTTGAGTGGAATGACGCAGGCTCTCCAATATGAAGCTAACTTTAAAGTGGCTTATCGATATTCTTCATTAGGGTTACAGTTGGCAGTAATTCAGCCAGATACTGACGGTGATTACCGAAATTATCTTGCGCAGCGTTATGTCTATGGCGATATCAATCGTCCATCTTTAGTGACACAAATAGAATCGGGTAATTTGGAGCGTTGGTTGGACGATAGTATTCAACCAAAAGATTGGACGAACTACACTTCATTCACCATATATTCTACTCGGGGTTTTGAATACGACAATTACGGTCGCAAAATTAAAGAATGGATAAAAGGGACAAACGGCACTATTGAAATGTTGTCTCAATACACATACAACGCCAAAGGGTTGGTTCAGTGTAAAGCGCGGCGTATGAATAAGGCTGTTTATAGCTCGTTGTTATTTAGTGCTTGTTCGCAAAGCACAGCTGGAAGTGAGGGGCCTGACAGAATAACGCGTTACACCTATGATGAATTGGATCAAGTATTAACGGAGGAAAGGGGTGTTGGCGCTGGAGTCTTACAGCAGGTTTATGTCACCAATACGTATGAAGGTAAGTTACTCAGAACCCAAACAGACGCTAACGGTAATAAAACCTCATTGATCTACGATAGTTATGATCGATTGCAAAAAGCGCATCTACCCATCGAAACTGATTAAGGGAGAGGTCGATAATACTGACTTCAATCAATACGCTTACGATCTCAATGGCAACATGACATGGGAGCGTAAACGTAATGCTGCGCAGATTTATTATTACTATGACAACAACAATCGTCTGCGCTTAAAAGATTACGCCAACAATTCACAAACGGCGGATATTTATTACAAATATGATTCGCGCGGTATTACATTGCACTCACGCTTCGGTAGTCATACGGGTGAAGGGATTATTAATACAGCGGATGGTTTTTTGCAATATTATTCGCACCGATACTACCATGGGTGGTACACGCACACTCAAATACACCTATGATGCAAACAATAACCGCACGCATGTTTATCACTCTGATAATATCTCCTTCAAATACGATTTTGATGGGCTAAACCGTGTGAATAGGCTGAGCGAAGGTTCAACACCCATGTTGAATCTGCTCTACAACCCTCAAGGTCGTCGCAGTGCACTTTTGCGAAATTATAATTCCAGTAACGGTACTGTTGCCACGCACCAATTACAATTTGGACAATGCGCTGAGGCTAGGCAGTCTGGTTCAGGATTTCCCCAATACCGGATTGGATCTCACCAACACTTTTATATATAACCCGGTAAGTCAAATTACCCAATTAACGCAAAGTAATTCCGTATACCAATACACGGGAAATGAAACGCGTACCGGTGCTTATGGTTAATGGGTTAAACCAATACACCAGTGTCAATGGTCAAACTGCGCTTTACGATGCTAACGGAAACTTAACCAATGACAATGGGACGCTCTACAGCTACGACGATGAAAATCGTTTGCGTGGCACCAGTGGAATGAGCATTGCGGCATCGACATTAAAATACGATCCACTCGGTCGTTTGTATGAAACCACCATCAACGGAATCAAAACCACATTCTTATACGACGGCGATGCATTGGTTGCGGAATACAATGCTTCAAATAGTTTAATTAAACGTTATGTTCACGGCGATCAAGTTGATGAGCCTGGGTACAGCGATGAAACTGCTGCTGTTGGCAGCGGTAATTGGCGTTATATTCACGCTGATCATCAGCAGCGTGATTGCATATAGGTCATGGTCAGCAGGCGCATTGTCTGGTTCAGCCTGGGTTCAAGACACATACGGAATTCCAAAAAGCACGAACACTGGTCGCTTTATTATACTGGACAGGCGTGGTTAAAAGAGTTGGGTTTGTTTCACCACAAGGCGCGGGTGTATCTGCCGGAAGCTGGGGCGATTCCTGCAGACGGATCCGATTTTTACGCAGATCAGATGAATATGTATGCGTATGTGGGAAATGATCCGATGAATGCACGTGATCCGTGGAATGGCGCGGTGCGATAACAGCGTGCAAGGACAAAAGTGCGAAGATGCATTGGATCGATCTGATGCTGCTCGAGATAATGCACACTCTGCTGCTAGTGGATTGAGAGATATTTGCAGGAAGAGTAAAAGATGGAAAAACTACGAATGCAGATAAAGCAGCGCTTGAAGTAGTAGGAAAGATTCGGTGAAAGAAATTCACATCTGCCAAGGGTCTTGAGCGTTTAGCAAAGGATTGGACAAGGCAGCCAATCGAATAGGTGCAAGAGGGGGGAGAAGGTGCTATTTTAACGTTAGGAAACAATAAACCTAAATCTATGGCAATATTTGCCTGATGCGTACGTAGTTGGCGGTGGTTTTGGAAGTAAAATTTTACCTAAATGATGGATATTTTGCGCATAAGCTTGAGGAACGCGGGAAGAACATTATGCTACATGAAGGTGCGCACTTAGCATGGGCTTGGAGAGATCGGTACATAGAAAAGGAGATAATCTCTTTTTATAACAATAGTACTATTTTTGGTGCGCAACGTAATGCAGATACGTATGTATCTTGTATATCCTGCCCCTGTGGATTTTGAGGAATTGAAATGAAAATATTATCTTTGATTTTTGTTGGCGTTATCAGGATTAGCAATGAGCGATAGTTGTCGGTGGTCAGGATCTGTCTCTTTATTGGATCAGCAATATGAATTCGCTTTCATCAGGAAGATTGAAAAACGATTAAGTGATTATTCTCTAAGTTTAGATAAAATTTTCTGTCAATGTAATTTCTTCTTATAAAGGCGATGTTTCCGAAAATGTAATTGTCTGGAGTGGCGATAGTTCTGATTGCGGAGCAGATTTTGTTTTTAGGGAAAACATATGTCATCTTCGCAAAAATTAGGAATAAATTAATTGCACACTATCCATCAGTATGGGAGTTTACAGAGGGAAAACAAAATGTAACTGATAACTTTTTTGAGAAAATATGAGAAGAAAAATGTGACGAAAAGATGATCAATAAAAATTTACAGTTAGATCCGAGTTTGAATTTTAACCCCCATCAAATCATCAAGCCCGGTTAAAAATGCCGGGCTTTTTTTGTTCTCTGAAAGGCTTCACAACTGTTGTGAATGCATCTTGATAGTTCGGAATGCCTTCAGCAATCAATAGGGGTCGAACTCCATTGATCCAGAAAAAATGAGTAAGTTGTTTTAATTAATTAGTCGCCCCTGAAAAACCAACTAACGCATTGAAAAATATAAAAATAACCAAAAAATAGCACGACATCAAATCGACCAAAATGATAAAATTTTGCTTACATTTTTTTGGTCGAAATGAAAATAAAAAAAAACATGTTAAAAGCCACAGAACAACATCAACAAACAAGTTTTTGGCGGTGATTTAATCGATCAGCTAGACCCAAAGATCCGCTGCTGCTTTATCCAACGCGCATTCCTTGGCAAGAATTTGAAAAGCTTTATCGGCGAATACACGCAGGTATTGGTCGGCCGAGCATCCCCATTCGCGTGATGGTGGGCTTACTAATACTCAAGCAATTAGAAAATTTGAGCGATGAACGTGTGGTGTTGGCGTGGAAACAAAAATCCGTATTACCAAGCATTTTGCGGCGTAAAAACTTTCACAACCAATTACCCTGTCATGCTACGGAATTGGTGCATTTTAGAAAACATGTTAGCTGAAGGTGTTGAAAAATATTTGTGTCTGTGAAGTTGCACGATAAAAAGCGGAAGAGTCGATAGTCAATGTTGATACCACCGTACAAGAGAAAGCAATAACTATCCAGCTTGGATGGAAAACTCGCCATCAAGATTATCAATCGTTTAAATAAATTAGCAAAGGCAATAACATTGCAGCGGCGTACATTTGTGTGTCAAAGAAGTTAAATCATTACGCATTAATTTACGTTTCTTTCGTCATGTCAAAAAGCGTGCAAAAGCGGTTAAAGCGATCCAAGCGTTTGCGTACAATAGCGGGAGTTTTACTGAAATTAGAACGAAAATTTACCGCAAGCTGATTACCGATAAGCAAACAGAAAACTTTGCGTTATACCAAAGATGTTTGACACAAAAACACCCAACCATTGACAAAGTTTACGGATTTACTTTTTGAAAGAACCGCAGGCTTACTGTGTGGCGAAAGGAAAAGATCATAAGCCGTATGAATACGGTGCAAAAGCGTCGATTATGTCACACCCACCTCAACAGGCAACATAATTTGCAGGCGCTGTGAGCCATGAAAAAATATTGCTGATGTAAATACACTGGATGAAGTATTAGAAAAAGCACGGTCGGTTCGGATCAGTAAAATTCAAGAAGCTGTGTGTGATCGCGGCTATCGTGGTCGAAAAGAAGTGAAGGGGATTAAGATTATATTGCCAGAGAATCCGAAGAAAAGATACGCGTTATGAGCGTGAAAAAGCGAAGCGAAATGTCGACGACGCGCGGCCATTGAACCGATCATTGGTCATTTGAAATCGGGTTTTCGACTAGCGAAAATTATTTGAAGGGTGCGGCTGGTGATCAGATTAATTTATTGATGGCGTATGTGCACGTGGAATTTAAGAAAATGGATGATCCCGCTGCATTGAGCATTTTTTGTTGCGTAAAAATGGCCTAATGCCAGGGAAAATAGTGATTTTTAGCGAGTTAACGCAGAGTTGGTTGATGCAGTATCTCAAATGGTTTATTCGTGTGATATGGATATTGGTGCGGTGAAATTTGTACTGATGGATTTTAAATTGTTTTTCG
>JADJRD010000013.1 GCA_016712405.1 Cellvibrio sp.
AGTCGCCCCTGAAAAACCAACTAACGCATTGAAAAATATAAAAATAACCAAAAAATAGCGACATCAAATCGACCAAAAATGATAAAATTTCCTTACATTTTTGGTCGAAATGAGAAATAAAAAACATGTAAAAGCCACAGAACAACATCAACAAACAAGTTTTTTGGCAGTGATTTAATCGATCAGCTAGACCCAAAAGATCCGCTGCTGCTGCTATCCAACGCCATTCCTTGGCAAGAATTTGAAAAAGACTTTATCGGCGAATACACGCAAGGTATTGGTCGGCCGAGCATCCCCATTCGCGTGATGGTGGGCTTACTAATACTCAAGCAATTAGAAAATTTGAGCGATGAACGTGTGGTGTTGGCGTGGAAACAAAATCCGTATTACCAAGCATTTTGCGGCATTAAAAACTTTCACAACCAATTACCCTGTCATGCTACGGAATTGGTGCATTTTAGAAAACGTATTGGCGCAAAAGGTGTTGAAAAAATATTTGTGATGTCTGTGAAGTTGCACGATAAAAAAGCGGAAGAGTCGATAGTCAATGTTGATACCACCGTACAAGAGAAAGCAATAACCTATCCAACGGATGGAAAACTCGCCATCAAGATTATCAATCGTTTAAATAAATTAGCAAAAGGCAATAACATTGCGCAGCGGCGTACATTTGTCAAAGAAGTTAAATCATTACGCATTAATTTACGTTTCTTTCGTCATGTCAAAAAGCGTGCAAAAGCGGTTAAAGCGATCAAGCGTTTGCGTACAATAGCGGGAGTTTTACTGAGGGAATTAGAACGAAAATTACCGCAACTGATTGCCGATAAGCAAACAGAAAACTTTGCGTTATACCAAAAAGTGTTGACGCAAAGAAAACATGACAGTGACAAAGTTTACAGTTTGCACGAACCGCAGGCTTACGTGTGGCGAAAAGGAAAGATCATAAGCCGTATGAATACGGTGCAAAAGCGTCGATTGTCACCACCTCAACAGGCAACATAATTTTGAGCGCTGTGAGCCATGAAAAAAATATTGCTGATGTAAATACACTGGATGAAGTATTAGAAAAAGCACAGTCGGTTCGGATCAGTAAAATTCAAGAAGCTGTGTGTGATCGCGGCTATCGTGGTCGAAAAGAAGTGAAGGGGATTAAGATTATATTGCCAGAGAATCCGAAGAAAAAAGATACGCGTTATGAGCGTGAAAAAAAGCGAGCGAAATGTCGACGACGCGCGGCCATTGAACCGATCATTGGTCATTTGAAATCGGGTTTTCGACTAGCGAGAAATTATTTGAAGGGTGCGGCTGGTGATCAGATTAATTTATTGATGGCGGCATGTGCGTGGAATTTAAGAAAATGGATGATCGCTGCATTGGAGGCATTTTTTTGTTGCGTAAAATGGCCTAATGCCAGGGAAAATAGTAGGATTTTTAGCGAGTTAACGCAGAGTTGGTTGATCTGCAGTATCTCAAAATGGTTTTATTCACGTGTGATATGGATATTGGTGCGGTGAAATTTGTACTGATGGATTTTAAATTGTTTTTCAGGGGCGACTAGATAGTTGGTCTTGGTATTCAAGAAAAAGCAAAAGCAATATCAAAAGCCAAAGCTCGCTGGCATTTTGCAAGGCCTTAGAATTTGTTTGTGCCGAATTGAAGTTAGGTTACATTATTGAGTACGAAGTTTTTTGTCGTACTTTTGAAGAACGAGGCCATGAAGCTTAGGTAAAAATCAAAAGGTTTGTTACCCCAGGCTTTAGGTCGTTAAGTGTTCTGTTCTGTATTTTTTGTGGCTTGCAGTGAATTTGAACATTTGCTAACTTGTCTTTTTTTAACAAAGCCATCAAGCATCGTTCCGCTTCGCTCCACTGGACAGTTTTTCTGCTGCGCTTTTGTGAATTTACTTCGTAAATCTTTATCACAAAATCACATCAGAAAAACTGCCGCTTATAGCAACGTTAAATATTTTAGTTTGAAGGTTTTGCGAGTTTAGTTAAATTACCGTTTGGCTTGTGCAGCTTTGAAAAATCTCACGCTGTACGCGAAGGCAAGTAGAAAGTTTGGTGTGGCATTCAAGAAAAAGCAAAATCAAAAGCAAAAGCCAAATCTCGCTGGCATTTTGCAAGGCCTTAGAATTTGTTCGTGCCAAATTGAAGTTAGGTTACATTAGTGAGTACGAAGTTTTTTGTCGCACTAATTGAAGTACGAAGTCTTGAAACTTAGGTAAGAATCAAAAGCCTTGTCGCCCCAGGCTTTAGGTCGTGAAGTTTTCTGT
This sequence comes from Cellvibrio sp., assembly GCA_016712405.1. GTDB lineage: Bacteria > Pseudomonadota > Gammaproteobacteria > Pseudomonadales > Cellvibrionaceae > Cellvibrio. The sequence goes on from JADJRD010000013.1 coordinate 2,276, forward strand.
TCAAAGGTTTTTGTTTGCAGTAGCTTTGAACATTTGCTAACTGTATTTGTTTAACAAAGTCATCAAGCGGATGCATTTTTTGTTGCGCTTTTGCATTCGCGTGCTCATTGAGTGTAACTCAAAAGCACAACAAAAAACGCACCACTTATAACAACGTTAAATTTACACGAGGTTTTCAATATGATTAAAACACTAGTCTTACTAATGATAGTTGCACTGATAACGTCATGTGGTGGCAGTTCAAGTCAAAAAGACCCAAGAAATATTGATGAGCCTTCAATATCATCAGTGACTAATATTTCGATGTCATCAGTAAGTAATAGTTCGATTGTCAGCACGTGGGATAATTCATCTTGGGATACAGGAGCTTGGAGATAACATGAAAATCAAAACTAAAAATATTTTGCTTCTAGCGGTGTTTTTTGTTGGAGCCTGTTTCGGAGCGGTTGCAAGTGAAATAGCAAAGAATGGATTGTTCGTATTTAGAGCAGGCGATCCCATTTTGGCTAGTGAAGTTAATGCTAATTTTGATCTAATACTTAAAAGAATAGAAGTATTGGAGAGTACGTTGGGGATTAATTCCATTGAAAAAACTATTGTAGGTGTTTGGGATTGCACTGGAGACAGTCCCAGCACCATATATATAGTATTCCGGGCTGATGGAATTTACTCTGAAATAGGGGAGTATGTAATTTACCCCTTAAGTCGAAACATGGGAAAAGTTAGGTGACAGCTTTAATATTGAAGGTGGAGATACTACAGGGTGAGTGTATTTATGGCCAGTATCAACACTATAATCATACAGCCTTCTAGTTCTAAGTTCCGAGGTGTTAAATGCAGCCGAACACAAAGTTAAAAAGTAAAAGAAGGTAAATAGCGTGCAGCTATGGGGTTTAACAAGTCGCTGAAGCATCAGTCGCTACGCTCCTTGGACAGTTTTTAAGTCGCGCTTTTGTGGTTTTGCTGCGCAAAAGTATTCCACAAAACTACAACTTAAAAACTGCCGCTTAGCTCGGCGTTATAGAGTGAAAGCAATTTTTTCGTGCGCTGTAAGAAGTTATCGCACTTGGTGTTTTTGAACTTGAACGCATTCCATAGAAAGCAACTTGGCGTTGCGGAAAATTCAAAGTTCATCGCAAGTAAAATTCTCACGCTGTAGAAAGTGGTAGTTTCGGTGAGTAACACTCAGTGTTTTGAAAGTCTGTCTTCTTGCGTAGTGCGTAAGCTCTGTTGTAAATTTGCGACTAATTCAAGAATGTAGTTTGTGCGGTTATCGCACCCGTTCAAGTCGCTGTATTTAAAAATAATTGGCGAAATTGGTTTGTTGTTTTTAGTGCTTTGTTCTTGTCGTATTATAACAAGGCGTTGCAGCACCGTTCCGCTTCGCTCCACTGGATAGTTTTTCTGTTGCGCTTTTGCATTCGCGGTGCTCATTGAGTGTAACTCAAAAGCGCAACAGAAAACTACCGCTGAACTGAACGTTAAATATTTTAGTTTGAAGGTTTTGCAAGTTTAGTTAAATTACCGTTTGGCTTGTGCAGCTTTGAAAAATATCACGCTGTACGCGAAGGCAAGTAGATAGTTGGTCTCGCTATTCAAGAAAAAGCAAAAGCAAAAGCAAGATCAAAAGCCAAAGCTCGCTGGCATTTTGCAAGGCCTTAGAATTTGTTTGTGCCGAATTGAAGTTAGGTTACATTATTGAGTACGAAGTTTTTGTCGTACTTTTGAAGAACAACAAAAAACGCACCGCTTATAACAACGTTATAGAGTCAAAGTTTTTGGTGTTTCTGTTTTTAGTTCACCGAGCTTTGAAAGTTCATCGTATTTTTTGTTCGTGCCACATTCCGTCTAATTTGTAGTGAATTTTGGCAATTGTGTTTTTAGAAACATCGTTTTCAAGTGTGTGCCATTTCAGTACGCTGTAAGCTGGTTCAGTGAAAACGCATTCTTGTCAGTCGAGAATGCAGTGAAGCTCAGCACCATCTCACTAGTTTAGTTGTGAGAAAGAATGTGCTAATTTACGAGCTTCGTAAGTTGGGTTGGTGAAAACGTGCTCTGCCCTTTTGGCCAAATTAACGTTCTCACTGTTTTTAAAGAAAAATCAAAAGCGTTAAGGCAAAAGCAAAAGCAAAAGCAAAACGTCGAGTTTGGCGGTTATAACAAAGCAATGTTGCGGATGCCTTTTCTGTTGCGCTTTTGTGGTCGCGGTGCTCATCTGAATATGCCACAAAAGCGCAACAGACAAGTCACCGCAAATCGCAACGTTAAATATTTTAGTTTGAAGGTTTTGCAAGTTTAGTTAAATTACCGTTTGGCTTGTGCAGCTTTGAAAAATCACGCTGTAGGCGAAAGCAAGTAGAAAGTTAGACTTGGCTTTCGAGAAAAAGCAAAATCAAAATCAAAAGCCAAAAGCAAAAGCAAAAGCAAAAGCTCGCTGGCATTTTGCAAGGCCTTAGAATTTGGTTGTGCCGAATTGAAGTTAGGTTACATTATTGAGTACGAAGTTTTTTTATCGCACTATTGAAGTACGAAGCCATGAAGCTTAGGTGAAAATCAAAAGGTTTGTTGCCTCAGGCTTTAGGTCGTTAGGTTTTCTGTTCGGTGTTTTTTTGGCTTGCAGTGAATTTGAACATTTGCTAACTTGGCTTTTTAACAAAGTCATCAAGCGGATGCATTTTTGTTGCGCTTTTGCATTCGCGGTGCTCATTGAGTGTAACTCAAAAGCGCAACAAAAAACGCACCGCTTATAACAACGTTACATTGGGCAAGAAAATAAAAGCTACTGCTTCGGTGAAATCGCAAAAGCAAAAGCAAAAACAAAAGCTAAAATCCTGAAGGGTTGAAGTTTTGGTTATCGCAGCATCTGGTTTTTCACGGGTAGGTAAAATCTCGCAGCATCAAGTTTTAAAAGCAACGTTTTGGAATATTTCTGGTTCCTACGGTAGTTGGTTTTTCGCAAGCAGTTTTAAGGGCTGAAGTTTTTTGCGGTACGTTGCTAAGCTGGTTTGTTTATCTAACGGGTTGTAGTATTTTTCTTTTTTTGGTTTGTCGTGCTTCGGAAACTTGGGTTGGGGCTCTGCTGGAAAAGCGTTTTTTGGCTCATTTCAAGTTTCAAGAGAAATTCAATTTAATGTAACAATGCGTTGCAGCATCGTTCCGCTTCGCTCCACTGGACAGCTTTTAAGTCGCGCTTTTGTGGTTTTGCTACGCAAAAGTATTCCACAAAACCGCAACTTAAAAGCTGCCGCTGAACTTAACGTTAAATATTTTAGTTTGAAGGTTTTGCGAGTTTAGTTAAATTACCGTTTGGCTTGTGCAGCTTTGAAAAATCTCACGCTGTACGCGAAGGCAAGTAGAAAGTTTGGTGTGGCATTCAAGAAAAAGCAAAATCAAAAGCAAAAGCCAAATCTCGCTAGCATTTTGCAAGGCCTTAGAATTTGTTCGTGCCAAATTGAAGTTAGGTTACATTAGTGAGTACGAAGTTTTTGTCGCACTAATTGAAGTACGAAGTCTTGAAACTTAGGTAAGAATCAAAAGGCCTTGTCGCCCCAGGCTTTAGGTCGTGAAGTTTTTCTGTTCAAAGGTTTTTTTGTTTGCAGTAGCTTTGAACATTTGCTAACTTGTATTTGTTTAACAAAGTCATCAAGCGGATGCATTTTTTGTTGCGCTTTTGCATTCGCGGTGCTCATTGAGTGTAACTCAAATGCGCAACAAAAAACGCACCGCTTATAACAACGTTATAATGTAAAACATGAATACAAATACAAAAAACGATGAAGCACCATTTCTGCTTTTAGCATAGTGCCATTTACTTAGTAACGGGCTTTGGTTCAATTCTCAAATCTATCGTTACCAGCGACCCTCAATTTCTAGTTGGCGCTATTTCCATTGCCATTGGATATGGAATATTTTCCAGAAAGCTATGGAGTCTATTTTGTTGAAATTTTTAGTTATCATTGAAGCAATCGCTGTAGTTCCATTAATTATGATTCAACTAATCAGCGACGAATCAAAAGCCGATATATCTTTTTTTGAATTTAAAATTGAAGTAAATCCAACATTAGGTCTATCAATTATTGTATGCATTATAATAATGCAGGCGGTTATCGCCTTTTCAGAAAGCACTAAAATCTATTTTCAGAAAAAATAGAAAGTGTCCTACTCGAAAGCTTACGTTATTGCCGCTAATTGGTTTTAATAATTGCCGGTTATTCAAATGTGTAGTATTTTTGTGTTTACTTTGGCAAGGTTGAATTGTGTTTTTTTATTCTTGTTCTATTTTGTTATAACAAGGCAATCAAGCACGTTCCGCTTCGCTCCACTGGACAGTATTTCTGTTGCGCTTTTAAATTCGCGGTGCTCATTGAGTGTAACTCAAAAGCGCAACAGAAACACTGCCGCTTATAGCAACGTTAAATATTTTAGTTTGAAGGTTTTGAGAGTTTAGTTAAATTACCGTTTGGCTTGTGCAGCTTTGAAAAATCTCACGCTGTACGCGAAGGCAAGTAGAAAGTTTGGTGTTGCATTCAAGAAAAAGCAAAATCAAAAGCAAAAGCCAAATCTCGCTGGCATTTTGCAAGGCCTTAGAATTTGTTCGTGCCAAATTGAAGTTAGGTTACATTAGTGAGTACGAAGTTTTTTGTCGCACTAATTGAAGTACGAAGTCTTGAAACTTAGGTAAGAATCAAAAGCCTTGTCGCCCCAGGCTTTAGGTCGTGAAGTTTTCTGTTCAAAGGTTTTTTTGTTTGCAGTAGCTTTGAACATTTGCTAACTTGTATTTGTTTAACAAAGTCATCAAGCGGATGCATTTTTTGTTGCGCTTTTGCATTCGCGGTGCTCATTGAGTGTAACTCAAAAGCGCAACAAAAAACGCACCGCTTATAACAACGTTATAGAGTCAAAGTTTTTGGTGTTTCTGGTTTTAGTTAATCGAGCTTTGAAAGTTAATCGTATTTTTTGTTCGTGCCACATTCCGTCTAGCTTGTAGTGAATTGTGGCAAATGTATTTTTAGCCACATCGTTTTAGGGTGTGTGCCATTTCAGTTCGCTGTAAGCTGGTTTAGTGAAAACGTATTCTTATCGGTCAAGAATGCAGTGAAGCTCAGCACCATCTCACTAGTTTAGTTGTGAGAAAGAATGTGCTAATTTACGAGCTTCGTAAGTTAGGTTGGTGGAAACGTGCTCTGCCCTTTTGGCCAAATTTAAATTTTCACTGTTTTTTAGAGAAAAATCAAAAGCGTAAAGTCAAAAGCAAAAGCAAAGCGTCAAGCTTGGGTGTTATAACAAAGCAATGTTGCGGATGCCTTTTTCTGTTGCGCTTTTGTATTCGCGGTGCTCATTGTGTTACAAAAGCGCAACAGAAAAGTCACCGCAAATCGCAACGTTAAATATTTTAGTTTGAAGGTTTTGCGAGTTTAGCTAAATTACCGTTTTGCTTGTGCAGCTTTGAAAAATCTCACGTTGCACACGAAGGCAAGTAGAAAGTTTGCTGTGGCATTCAAGAAAAAGCAAAGTCAAAAGCCAAATCTCGCTGGCATTTTGCAAGGCCTTAGAATTTGTTAATGCCAAATTGAAGTTAGGTTACATTGCTGAGTACGAAGTTTTTGTCGCACTAATTGAAGTACGAAGTCTTGAAACTTAGGTAAGAATCAAAAGCCTTGTCGCCCCAGGCTTTAGGTCGTGAAGTTTTCTGTTCAAAGGTTTTTTGTTTGCAGTAGCTTTGAACATTTGCTAACTTGTATTTGTTTAACAAAGTCATCAAGCGGATGCATTTTTTGTTGCGCTTTTGCATTCGCGTGCTCATTGAGTGTAACTCAAAAGCGCAACAAAAAACGCACCGCTTATAACAACGTTATGCAGTTTTATTTGTTTGAATTACTCCCTTAATTTCAGGCAGTCACGTTTTGGTTTTCTTGCGTTACATTTTTGCTATTCGTGTTTTGCAAGTGTTGTGTATTTACCCGCTAAGCCAGTGTTGTGAAAACGTATCTTCGTTTAAGTTGGCTTTCGAAAAAGTTTACTCGGTTAGCGGTGCTCGTTTATAGTAAGCACAAATAGCGTTCGAAGTGAGTTCATGTTGGTGGTGCGTGTTGAAAGTTTTAATAAAGTAGCAAGGCCGCTCACGTTTTTCAGTTCTTGCATAAGTATTTAAAACATCTACGCATAACAAGGCAATGAAACACGTTCGCTTCGCTCACTGGACGCCGCTCTGCGGCGCCCGTTTATCGCAACGTTATATGTAGCATAATTATGAAAACTATATTTCCAGTCATTACGTTACTTTTATTAATTGGATGCTCAACTGCAGATTTCAGGTACAAAGTTAGATCGCCCGCAGACTTAATACCTATGCAAACAAGTTCGAGTTTTTCACCCTTGTTTTATGTCGGTAGCGACTCTGAGTTTCATTATTTTCAGCGCTTGCGTTTAAGTCACTACAAAAAGTATAAGGTTTTAAAAACGGAACTTACTCTTAGTAAAACAGTTGAAATGGGCGGTCAAAAAAAAGGGTACGTAATGTGGCCGGGCACAATCGAGAAGGCACTTGACGCCAAGTAAGTTTAAAATAACAATCCATTGTTGCTCAAAACTAGGTTTTAGTTTTATTCGATAATCGTAAGTTGGGGGAGTGAAAGCCCAGCATTACTTTATTGTCATTAAGGTTTTCACTGTAATTTTTAAAGCAAAAGCGTTTAGTTGGGTGTTATAACAATGCAATGTTGCGGATGCCATTTTTGTTGCGCTTTTGCATTCGCGGTGCTCATTATGTGTAACACAAAAGCGCAACAAAAAAGTCACCGCAAATCGCAACGTTAGGCAAATAATAAAAGAGAAAATCATGTCAATTCCAAGTGATGACGTTATAAAGAAGGAACTACTTCAGCTAATTGCTTCGCAAAGCGAAAAGAGAATTTTGGCTTCAGTTGCCTACGAAAAATTAGCTGAGTTTCATCCTGAGTTAACTCACCAGGAACTGACAGAAAAATTTCAGAACTCTGTCAGTCATTGGGCGAATAGAGTGCAATTTGCACGTTTACACCTTGTCAATGAAGGGCTGCTTTACAAACAAGACGCAGATCCGAGCGCTTCAAGGGGATATTGGAAAATAACTCCAAAAGGAGAAATTTCTGCAAGTAAAGCTACGGGTTCTATTTTATCGTTAGAAGAGCAAATTTCTGCTGACTTAAACTCTCAATTACATGAAGAAAATTTTGAAGAGGGAGGGAAAAAAGCAAAATTGGTTTCTTATTATGAAAGAAATAGTGCGCTAAGAGTTGCAGCTATAAAAATACACGGCACAACTTGTAAAGCTTGCGGGTTTAATTTTTTTAAAACTTACGGTGAAATAGGTATGAACTATATTGAAGTTCATCACATTGTACCTATTTCAAATTTTATTGAAGTAACGTCTGTAAATCCAAAAACTGATCTAGTCGTTTTGTGCTCAAATTGTCACAGAATGGTTCACCGAAATAAGGAAAATCCATTGTCAATCGAGCAGCTACAAAAATTATTGAAAGGGCAATAATAGTTTGAAATTTTCACTTGTAAAAATGCCTAACAAGGCGTTGCAGCACCGTTCCGCTTCGCTCCACTGGACAGTTTTTCTGTTGCGCTTTTGCATTCGCGGTGCTCATTGTGTATAACACAAAAGCGCAACAAAAAAACTGCCGCTGAACTTAACGTTAGGCAAAAGAAAATGCACGATGTAAAAGCTTTAATCGCAAAATTTGAAATTTTAAAGCAATTTCAATCTAACTTAGAAAGCGGGGTGGTTTGCCCATTGCCTCAAGGTTTTGGTTTGTTGCCAATCACTGACATACTAATGAAACAATTTAAAAACCATAGGGCTGGTATATTTTCCTTTAAAAAATCACCAATTGCAGAAATACCTAGCGGCTTGTTAAATCTTATTTTCGAAATATCTAATTTTGTTCCGGTTGCATATATAACAACCGAATATTTTGGTGGCTCCGGTGGTCAAGATGCAGCGGCATGGGAAAAGGGAAAGCTACTTTTTTCACCATTTTCAATTGGGTATAAAAAAGAATGGCCGAATTCATCTATCAGCCAAGCGCTTAGAACAATTGGAGTTATTGCAGAAATAAACAAAGACGAATTTGATTCTTTAGGTTTGGGTAATCATCGTGAAACTCACAAATGGGCAGAATCAATAAATAAAAGTGCCTATCAAGGCAATGAACCGGATGGTTTTTAAGTAGCATTTTTGCCATTCCGCTTCGCTCCATTTTACGGCAAAAGTGCTACTTAAAAACCACCGGTTATCGCAACGTTAGGCGAACTATACGCCCGCGTCTTGCAGTTTTTTCCTTAGAGGGCGTTAAGGAAATAATATGATGAACAACACATCTTCGAAAATTAAAATATTTTCATTTATTTTTGTAGTTATTGTTATGTCAGGTTGTGCAGCAACACAATTAGTGAAAAATCAAATTACCTCCGTTTCGAGTCCACCACTCACTTATACTTTTGAAAAATCCCCAACCATCAATGACCTCACTTTCGATGAATACACTAATGAACGCTATCTTAGTGCAAACGACGTAGTAAGAGATGGATTAACTGTGAAGCGTCTAGGCGATGAAATTCTAGTAACTAAATTTAAGGACGTTGGTAAAATGGCGCTAGATGCAACGGTTAATTCATACAAAGTTAAAGTCACTGTTAACGGCAACACCATTACTTTACTTCCATATGAAAATAGGAAACATCAAGCTGGCTTAATTATGCCGTTTCCAATACCCGCGTTCAGCGAATCAGATCTTAATGATTTCCTATCTAGAACCGTATACACGTTCTCTTTCGAAGAAACTTCAGAATTTCCTGCCAGCTCTATTGAAGCAAACTTCAAACGCTTAGCCACACAAGACTACTCGAATAACAAATACAGAGTGTCAATCCCTGAAGCAGATGCATACATTGACATAAAAACGTATCCTTATAGAAATGGCTCAAAATGCGAAATATCTGTCAAGTTCTATACAACGCCAACGCAATCTAACAACATTATTCTGAGAGATGTTAAAGAAAAAGTGAAATCCGCCATTGCGAAAATTGTAACAGCCTAACAAGGCAATGAAACGGATGCTTTATAAGTAGCATTTTTGCCATTGCGCTTCGCTCCATTTTATGGCACAAATGCTACTTACAAATCACCGTTTATCGCAACGTTAAATATTTTAGTTTGAAGGTTTTGCAAGTTTAGTTAAATTACCGTTTGGCTTGTGCAGCTTTGAAAAATCTCACGCTGTAGGCGAAAGCAAGTAGAAAGTTAGACTTGGCTTTCGAGAAAAAGCAAAATCAAAAGCCAAAAGCAAAAGCAAAAGCAAAAGCCAAAGCTCGCTGGCATTTTGCAAGGCCTTATAATTTGGTTGTGCCGAATTGAAGTTAGGTTACATTATTGAGTACGAAGTTTTTTGTCGTACTTTTGAAGAACGAGGCCATGAAGCTTAGGTAAAAATCAAGAGGTTTGTCGCCTCAGGCTTTAGGTCGTTAGGTTTTCTGTTCGGTGTTTTTTTGGCTTGCAGTGAATTTGAACATTTGCTAACTTGGCTTTTTTAACAAAGTCATCAAGCGGATGCATTTTTTGTTGCGCTTTTGCATTCGCGGTGCTCACTGAGTGTAACTCAAAAGCGCAACAAAAAACGCACCGCTTATAACAACGTTAAATAAAAAATGATAATTTCAAGAAAACAAAAATGTCCGCATTGCAAAAATGAAGCAACATTTAGTCGTGCTAAAGTTGGTTTTTTTGCAAAGTCATTGCCTTTACAGTGTGATTTTTGCAAAGGGAAAGTGGTCTATTCTTCTAAATATGAATGGCTATCAATTTCAGGGTTCATACTTGTTATAGGCAGTGGTTGGTTTTTACACTGGAATTCATTAATCGGGTTTGTACTTTGTTTTTTCGCAATTCTCACTGGTGCTGTATTAACTGGAATTGCGAAAAGGCGAGAATTTCTAGTTCCATACGAAACCAACTAACGGGAAGCCTTAATTTACACTCGGAACGGTTTGTAATGCCTATAATTTTTTAAAATGGTACGGCCATGATTGCATGGTAAAAATCAAAATCTTTGTTGCCCCAGGCTTTAGGTCGTTAAATTTTCTGTTCGGTTTTTTCGGCTTGCAGTGAACTCGTACATTTGCTAATTTGTACTTGTTTAACAAAGTCATCAAGCGGATGCATTTTTGTTGCGCTTTTGCATTCGCGGTGCTCATTGAGTGTAACTCAAAAGCGCAACAAAAACGCACCGCTTATAACAACGTTAAATATTTATAGCGTTAATGTTTTGCAATTTCAGTTAAATTACCGTTCGGCTTGTGCAGCTTTGAAAAATCTCACGCTGAACGCAAAGGCAAGTAGATAGTTGGTCTTGGTATTCAAGAAAAAGCAAAAGCAATATCAAAAGCCAAAGCTCGCTGGCATTTTGCAAGGCTTTAGAATTTGGTTGTGCCGAATTGAAGTTAGGTTACATTAGTGAGTACGAAGTTTTTTGTCGTACTTTTGAAGAACGAGGCCATGAAGCTTAGGCAAAAATCAAAAGGTTTTCCGCCTCAGGCTTTAGGTCGTTAGGTTTTCTGTTCGGTATTTTTTCGGCTTGCAGTGAATTTGTACATTTGCTAATTTGTACTTGTTTAACAAAGTCATCAAGCGGATGCATTTTTTGTTGCGCTTTTGCATTCGCGGTGCTCATTGAGTGTAACTCAAAAGCGCAACAAAAAACGCACCGCTTATAACAACGTTAAATATTTTAGTTTGAAGGTTTTGCAAGTTTAGTTAAATTACCGTTTGGCTTGTGCAGCTTTGAAAAATCTCACGCTGTAGGCGAAAGCAAGTAGAAAGTTAGACTTGGCTTTCGAGAAAAAGCAAAATCAAAAGCCAAAAGCAAAAGCTCGCTGGCATTTTGCAAGGCCTTAGAATTTGTTTGTGCCAAATCGAAGTTCGGTTACATTAGTGAGTACGAAGTTTTTTGTCGTACTTTTGAATAACGAGGGCATGAAGCTTAGGTAAAAATCAAAGGTTTGTTACCCCAGGCTTTAGGTCGTTAAGTGTTCTGTTCGGTGTTTTTTTTGGTTTGCAGTGAATTTGAACATTTGCCAACTTGTCTTTTTTTAACAAAGCCATCAAGCATCGTTCCGCTTCGCTCCACTGGACAGTTTTTCTGCTGCGCTTTTGTGAATTTACTTCGTAAATCTTAATCACAAAATCACAGCAGAAAAACTGCCGCTTATAGCAACGTTAAATATTTTAGTTTGAAGGTTTTGCAAGTTTAGTTAAATTACCGTTTGGCTTGTGCAGCTTTGAAAAATCTCACGCTGTAGGCGAAAGCAAGTAGAAAGTTAGACTTGGCTTTCGAGAAAAAGCAAAATCAAAAGCCATAAGCAAAGCTCGCTGACATTTTGCAAGGCCTTAGAATTTGTTTGTGCCAAATAGAAGTTCGGTTACATTAATGAGAACGAAGTTTTTTGTCGTACTTTTGAAGAACGAAGTCATGAAGCTTAGGTAAAAATCAAAAGGTTTGTCGCCTCAGGCTTCAGGTCGTTAAGTTTTCTGTTCGGTATTTTTTTGTTTGCAGTGAATTTGAATTTTTGCTAACTTGTCTTTTTTTAACAAAGCCATCAAGCATCGTTCCGCTTCGCTCCACTGGACAGTTTTTCTGCTGCGCTTTTGTGAATTTACTTCGTAAATCTTTATCACAAAATCACAGCAGAAAAACTGCCGCTTATAGCAACGTTAGGAGTATATGTGAGCCGCACTTTTTTACTACTTGTTCTTGCATTAGTTAACGCAACTCCGGCTATCGCATGCTCTTGTGTTGAATACAAAGGGTCAATTAAAAAACAAGTTAAGAACGCGTTGCACCGTGCTGACTTTGTTGCAGAAATTGAAGTGACTTCTGCCGCAGAAATTACTGAATCAAGAGTAGTTAGTGGCAAAAGATGGAGTTGGGATGACCGTCAGTACCACGATTATACTGAGAATCAATCAGAGACAAGGCTCCAAGCTGAAATCAAGGTGCTTAGGCAGTGGAAAGGGTCATTCGTTACCTCGTCAGTGTCTACTAGTATTGGAATGCCCGCTTGTGGCTTGCCGTTCCAACAAGGACAGCGAGTCCTGCTGTACGCATACATAGACGAGGATACGGGGCGTCTTGTATCGGATAGTTGTACTCGCACGAATTTGATTGACGATGCTGCGGAGGACGTCAAAATTCTAAGTAGGCTGATACCACCATTGGAGCCTCCTAACAAGTCGCTGAAGCATCAGTCGCTACGCTCCTTGGACAGTTTTTAAGTCGCAGTTTTGTGGTTTTGCTGCGCAAAAGTATTCCACAAAACTACAACTTAAAAACTGCCGCTTAGCTCGGCGTTAAAATTATCAAGGAATCAGCATGAACTGTTTTGAACATAAAGAAAATTCCGCTGTTGGTATCTGCAAGGCATGCAATAAAGCTGTTTGCTCTACCTGCGCTAAAGATACTGGCAACGGTTTGGCGTGTAGCGAAAAATGTGAAATAGAAGTCTCTCACCTCAACCAAATCGTTGCAAAGAGCAAATTGATTTACAACATCGGAACAAATAACACCAGTATCCCATCAGGTATATTAATCCATGTGTTTTTTTCAATACTGTTCCTCGGATGGTCTGCCTATGAGTATTTTGCAACGTCGCGTGTAAATGAATTTGTATTGTTCATGGGGCTAGGGTTTGCCTTAATGGCTATTATTATGTACCGGAAGCTAAAAAAATTAAATTTGAATTGCTAATAAATATTCGTAGTTTTCTGGTCTTAAATAGCAGAGCACTATTTTTTAACAAGGCGTTGCAGCACCGTTACGGCTTCGCCTCCACTGGACAGTTTGTAAGTTGCGCTTTTGCATTCGCTGTGCTCATTGTGTATAACACAAAAGCGCAACAAAAAAACTGCCGCTGAACTTAACGTTATAGAGTCAAAGTTTTTGGTGTTTCTGTTTTTAGTTCACCGAGCTTTGAAAGTTAATCGTATTTTTTGTTCGTGCCACATTCCGTCTAGTTTGTAGTGAATTGTGTCAAATGTATTTTTAGCCACATCGTTTTCGGGTGTGTGCCGTTTCAGCGCGCTGTAAGTTGGCTTTGTGAAAACGCATTCTTATCCATCAAGAATGCAGTGAAGCTCAGCACCACCTCACTAGTTTAGTTGTGAGAAAGAATGTGCTAATTTACGAGCTTCGTAAGTTGGGTTGGTGAAAACGTGCTCTGCCCTTTTGGCCAAATTAAAGTTTTCACTGTTTTTAAAGAAAAATCAAAAGCGTAAAGGCAAAAGCAAAAGCAAAAGCAAAAGCAAAACGTCAAGTTTGGCGGTTATAACAAAGCAATGTTGCGGATGCCTTTTCTGTTGCGCTTTTGTATTCGCGGTGCTCATTGTGCTACAAAAGCGCAACAGAAAAGCCACCGCAAATCGCAACGTTAAATATTTTAGTTTGAAGGTTTTGCGAGTTTAGTTAAATTACCGTTTGGCTTGTGCAGCTTTGAAAAATCTCACGCTGTACGCGAAGGCAAGTAGAAAGTTAATCGTGGCTTTCGAGAAAAAGCAAAGCCAAAAGCAAAAGCTCGCTGGCATTTTGCAAGGCCTTAGAATTTGTTAGTGCTAAATCGAAGTTAGGCCAAATTAGTTGTTACGAAGTTTTTTGTCGCACTAATTAAAGTACGCGGCCATGAAGCTTAGGTAAAAATCAAAAGGTTTGTCGCCCCAGGCTTTAGGTCGTTGAGTGTTCTGTTCAAAGGTTTTTTTTGTTTGCAGTAAATTTGAACATTTGCTAATTTGTATTTGTTTAACAAAGTCATCAAGCGGATGCATTTTTTGTTGCGCTTTTGCATTCGCGGTGCTCATTGAGTGTAACTCAAAAGCGCAACAAAAAACGCACCGCTTATAACAACGTTATATAAAAGCAAAATCATGAAAATAATCATCGCCACTGTTCTAATTTCACTTTCGCTAATTGGATGCAGCCAGGTACAAACACTTTCTAAGCTTGAGCTAGAGCGTAATACCAGCCATTGGAAAGAACCAAAAGTTGCAATTTGGTACTACATGGGTAGTGACTCCGAGTTTCACTACTTCCATTTTATGGATATAGATAAATCGCAAAATTTCAGAATAAAGAAAAGTGAACTAGAAATTGAACCACAATTTTTATTGACCAAGTCACTTAAAAAATGGCGGGTAATGCCATGGAAGCCGCATTCATCAAAGTAATGTAGAAAAATGCTATATTTGCTTCAATAACAGTACTCTTTGCCGTTTGAATGCAGTGAAGCTCGGTAATATCGCACGGGTTTAGTTGTGGCAAAAATTGTGCTAATTTACGAGCTTCGTAAGTTGGGTTGGTGAAAACGTGCCCTGCCCTTTTAACCGTTTAAGTTTTTACTGTAATTATTTAAAGCAAAAGCGTAAAAGCAAGAGCATTAAGTTGGTGCTATAACAAAGCAATGTTGCGGATGCCATTTTTGTTGCGCTTTTGCATTCGCGGTGCTCATTATGTGTAACACAAAAGCGCAACAAAAAAGTCACCGCAAATCGCAACGTTAAATATTTTAGTTTGAAGGTTTTGCGAGTTTAGTTAAATTACCGTTTGGCTTGTGCAGCTTTGAAAAATCTCACGCTGTACGCAAAGGCAAGTAGAAAGTTAGTCGTAGCTTTCGAGAAAAAGCAAAGCCAAAAGCAAAAGCTCGCTGGCATTTTGCAAGGCCTTAGAATTTGTTAATTCCAAATCGAAGTTCGGTTACATTAGTGAGTACGAAGTTTTTTTGTCGCACTAATTGAAGTACGAAGCCATGAAGCTTAGGTAAGAATCAAAAGATTTTCCGCCCCAGGCTTTAGGTCGTTGAGTATTCTGTTCAAAGGTTTTTTTGTTTGCAGTAAATTTGAACATTTGCTAACTTGTATTTGTTTAACAAAGTCATCAAGCGGATGCATTTTTTGTTGCGCTTTTGCATTCGCGGTGCTCATTGAGTATAACTCAAAAGCGCAACAAAAAACGCACCGCTTATAACAACGTTATGCATTATCAGGAGGCTTACGTGAAACATATTTTATTGTTTATGATTTTATCCATCTGCATATCGTCTTATGGAAAGGAAAATATCCCCTCTAAAGAATTTGTTGAATTATTGAAGGAAAATGCTCATCAAAAGTTTTTAGGAACAAATGATCCAGTTACGTTAATTAATTCGATCAAGCTTTTAGCCGACAACAACGACTATGCAGCTCAATTTCTATATGGGCTAGTTCTGTCTCGAAGCGATTCAATATCATCTGAATTATATCTAAGTAAATCAGCCAATTCCGGATGCGCAGGATCAAAAATGGCATTAGGAGTTATATTTATGAATAGGAATGACACATCAAAAGGCTTTGCTTTAATAAAAGCTGCGGCAGAAGGCGGAGATGCCATGGCTCAGGTAGCAATCTCTGGCAATTACGAGAGAGGCGAACATGGCCTTAAAAAGAACAAACTCAAAGCATATGCTTGGTTAAAATTAGCTGAGAAACAAACATTTTCACATGGGGCACATTTAGCTATTAAAGAAGCATTGAATAATCTCAGTCTATCAGGCAATCAGCTAACGCGAGCGAAGAAAGAGTATGCCAACCTTTCAAAGAAAATTAAAACGTACGATTACTATTTTTGCGGCCAGATGAATCTCGACACTTCTAAAGATCCAAATATTGAATATTACTTTAAAATTTAATATACCACTGATCCTGAAATATATAACAAGGCAATCAAGCTCGTTCCGCTGCGCTCCACTGGATAGTTTTTCTGCTGCGCTTTTGTGGTCGCGGTGCTCATCTAAATGTGCCACAAAAGCGCAACAGAAAAACTACCGCTTATCGCAACGTTATAGAGTCAAAGTTTTTGGTGTTTCTGTTTTTAGTTCATCGAGCTTTGAAAGTTAATCGTATTTTTTGTTCGTGCCACATTCCGTCTAGCTTGTAGTGAATTGTGGCAAATGCGTTTTTAGCCACATCGTTTTAGAGTATGTGCCATTTCAGTTCGCTGTAAGCTGGCTTTGTGAAAACGCATTCTTATCCATCGAGAATGCAGTGAAGCTCAGCACCATCTCACTAGTTTAGTTGTGAGAAAGAATGTGCTAATTTACGAGCTTCGTAAGTTAGGTTGGTGGAAACGTGCTCTGCCCTTTTGGCCAAATTAAAGTTTTCACTGTTTTTAAAGAAAAATCAAAAGCGTAAAGCCAAAAGCAAAAGCAAAGCGTCAAGCTTGGGGGTTATAACAAAGCAATGTTGCGGATGCCTTTTCTGTTGCGCTTTTGTGGTCGCGGTGCTCATCTGAATATGCCACAAAAGCGCAACAGAAAAGTCACCGCAAATCGCAACGTTATAGAGTCAAAGTTTTTGGTGTTTCTGTTTTTGGTTCATCGAGCTTTGAAAGTTAATCGTATTTTTTGTTCGTGCCACATTCCGTCTAGTTTGTAGTGAATTGTGTCAAATGTATTTTTAGCCACATCGTTTTCGGGTGTGTGCCATTTCAGCGCGCTGTAAGTTGGCTTTGTGAAAACGCATTCTTATCCATCAAGAATGCAGTGAAGCTCAGCACCATCTCACTAGTTTAGTTGTGAGAAAGAATGTGCTAATTTACGAGCTTCGTAAGTTGGGTTGGTGAAAACGTGCTCTGCCCTTTTAGCCAAATTAAAGTTTTCACTGTTTTTAAAGAAAAATCAAAAGCGCAAAGTCAAAAGCAAAAGCAAAAGCAAAGCGTCAAGCTTGGGTGTTATAACAAAGCAATGTTGCGGATGCCTTTTCTGTTGCGCTTTTGTATTCGCGGTGCTCATTGTGTTACAAAAGCGCAACAGAAAAGTCACCGCAAATCGCAACGTTAGAACACAATGCGGCTACATATGAAGTTATACGTTATTGATTGCTACGCTGTTAAAACAGAAGCAGAGTTTTGGGCCGAGTATTTGAGCACTGTAAAACCACAGGGCACAGAATATTTTGGTCGTAATCTCGATGCATTTTGGGATGCTTTATCTGCCGGGGGTCCTGGATATCCAAATCACGAAGGAAAATGTGAACTTCGGTTTATAAATACGGATCCAGTAAAATTGTTGCGTAATGGTGCATTTTATAAAAAGCTACAGGAAATTGAGCAAGACCTAAGAATTGAAGTTAATTCCGATGTTGCAATAATGCTTGGTTAGAAAATAACTAGCAAAGTAATATTTAAATGGTTGCGTTGTAAATATATTTTTCCATCCTGAAAAATTTAATTTTAACGCTTCATCGTGTTTAAATTTAATCATAAAGCTGTTCTAACAAAGCAATCAAACGGATGGCTTTTAAGTTGCATTTTTGCCATTCCGCTTCGCTCCATTTTATGGCAAAAGTGCAACTTAAAAACCACCGTTTATCGCGGCGTTATATAGTCAAAGTTTTTGGTGTTTCTGTTTTTAGTTCATCGAGCTTTGAAAGTTAATCGTATTTTTTGTTCGTGCCACATTCCGTCTAGCTCGTAGTTAATTGTAGCAAATGCGTTTTTAGCCACATCGTTTTAGAGTATGTGCCATTTCAGTTCGCTGTAAGCTGGTTTAGTGAAAACGCATTCTTGTCAGTCGAGAATGCAGTGAAGCTCAGCACCATCTCACTAGTTTAGTTGTGAGAAAGAATGTGCTAATTTACGAGCTTCG
This sequence comes from Cellvibrio sp., assembly GCA_016712405.1. Classification (GTDB taxonomy): domain Bacteria; phylum Pseudomonadota; class Gammaproteobacteria; order Pseudomonadales; family Cellvibrionaceae; genus Cellvibrio. The sequence goes on from JADJRD010000013.1 coordinate 19,988, forward strand.
TAAGTTGGGTTGGTGAAAACGTGCTCTGCCCTTTTGGCCAAATTTAAGTTTTCACTGTTTTTAAAGAAAAATCAAAAGCATAAAGTCAAAAGCAAAAGCAAAAGCAAAAGCAAAGCGTCAAGCTTGGGTGTTATAACAAAGCAATGTTGCGGATGCCTTTTCTGTTGCGCTTTTGTGTTCGCGGTGCTCATCTGAATATGCCACAAAAGCGCAACAGAAAAGTCACCGCAAATCGCAACGTTAAATATTTTAGTTTGAAGGTTTTGCGAGTTTAGTTAAATTACCGTTTGGCTTGTGCAGCTTTGAAAAATCTCACGCTGTACGCGAAGGCAAGTAGAAAGTTAGTCGTAGCTTTCGAGAAAAAGCAAAGCCAAAAGCAAAAGCCAAGGCTCGCTGGCATTTTGCAAGGCCTTAGAATTTGTTAGCGCCAAATCGAAGTTCGGTTACATTAGTGAGTACGAAGTTTTTTTGTCGCACTAATTGAAGTACGCGGCCATGAAGCTTAGGTAAAAATCAAAAGGTTTGCCGCCCCAGGCTTTAGGTCGTTAGGCTTTCTGTTCAAAGGTTTTTTTGTTTGCAGTAAATTTGAACATTTGCTAACTTGTATTTGTTTAACAAAGTCATCAAGCGGATGCATTTTTTGTTGCGCTTTTGCATTCGCGTGCTCATTGTGTATAACACAAAAGCGCAACAAAAAACGCACCGCTTATAACAACGTTAATTCTAGGAGTAAAAATGAAATTTATAAGGGCTCTATTAATTCTTGCGTCAATTACTTGGCCTGCTGTATCTAACGGGGAGGAGAGCTTTGATTTTGCCTTAATTGCTTCCGATTGCAAATCTACTGTTTCATTTTTGAAGCTAAATACAAATTCGCTTCAGCTCCTTAAAGCTGACAAACCAAATTTTTTCTGTAAGAGAAATAGTAAGGTAATTACCTGCCGTTTAACGTATCAAGACTCAGAACAAAAAGAAGAGATACGAAAGTACACGGTAATTTCAGATGCTCCTCCTATGCTTCTTTTTTCTGCTGAAAGTAATTCCGAGCTTACTATGGTCAATACAAGCGAATTAGCAGGCGCGTATACGTCCAGAATATTTGACGATAAATATATGGGTTATAAGGTGTGTAGCATGACTTTTATGACCCAAGATCAAATTAAAGCGCTCTCAAACAAAAAAAATTAACAAGTCGCTGAAGCATCGCACCTTCGGTGCTGGACAGTTTTTAAGTCGCGGCTTTATGGTTTTGCTGCGCAAAAGTATTCCATAAAACCACAACTTAAAAACTGCCGCTTAGCTCGGCGTTATGCCGTATCTCAACATTAGGAGTTGTCCCTTGTCTGACGATTTTGAATTTTGGATGAAACTAGTAAAGGACTCAGAAAAGCAAATGGAAATCACACAAAATATATTGTCTAACAACTTCGGACTGGGAAGACAAGAAAGATACGAATTAAATTATGAGAATGGATTCATTACCTTCTATACCGGCCAAGTGCCAACTGTAACAGCAAAATTCACGATACTTGGCTCTGTTAGTTTCGCAGAAGGTACTTGGCTCTGGTCTTGGGCAAATCCACATATCAACGAAACTGTAAAAAGCGAAATGGCTATTGTTAAAGAATTTGGCGTAAAGCAAGGTGTTTCAGCCTTAACCAATAGCCAGTTTAATGCAGATCAGAACGACGGATGGCTTATGGCAGCTATTTCTAGCTTCATATTGAAATCTGAAGGTGTGTGGCTGACTCCTTTTCAAGGCGGTGTTACCTACGTTGCACTGAAAGAAGTAACAAAGGCATAACAAGGCAATGAACCGGATGAATTTTAAGTAGCACTTTTGCCATTCCGCTTCGCTGCATTTTACGGCAAAAGTGCTACTTAAAATCCACCGGTTATCGCATCGTTATAAATTGAAAAGCATTTTAATTGTGCAGGTAAGAAAGCTGTTTGCTCGGTGAGTATTTTACTTAAACGTATTTCATAGAAAGCAACTTGGCGAAGCAGTAAATTCAAAGTTAATCGCAAGTAATATTCTCACGCTGTAGAAAAAGTCGCACTGGGTTAGTTTCAATTGGCTTCAAGCATTTACTTCTTGCGCATTGTAAAAACCAGTAGTAAATTCGCGTGTAGTTTTAATTGGTGAATCGGTTTTTTTGTTTGAAAAAGTTTATTCTTGTCCGGCTATAACAAGGCCATCAAACATCGTTCCGCTTCGCTCCACTGGATGCCGTACCGGCACCGTTTATAATTACGTTATAACCTGGAGATAGTTTTGCTGCTTACCAAATTAGCAATTAGATATTTTTGTTTAGCGGTAGCGTATTTAGGTATTGCTTTCGTGTTGTACTGGGAATCAAAGTATTGGCTCAGTTTTAATGCTGGAAGTGGCGAGGGGGAGTTTAGGGAGGGCGCTTCAATTGTTATGCTTTTCACAAGTCCTGCTTGGTTGTATCTCTTAATAGCTACCTTAATTAAAGTAAAAACTTTACCAAAAAAAGTTGCTATAATTAATTTATTTCCAACACTTATTATGGCATTCATCTTTCTTATTTGGCTTATATAGAAAATTGATAGTACCTTATATTGGACTTTAAGTTTCAAGCTGGCGTTAAGTATTAATTATAGTTGGAGCCAAAAATTTATTGTAAGGTGCGTTAAAGCTTATTATAACAAGTCGTTCAAGCACCAGTCGCTACGCTCCTTGGACAGTTTTTAAGTCGCAGTTTTGTGGTTTTGCTGCGCAAAAGAATTCCACAAAACCGCAACTTAAAAACTGCCGCTTAGCTCGGCGTTAAATATTTATAGCGTTAAGGTTTTGCGAGTTTAGTTAAATTACCGTTTGGCTTGTGCAGCTTTGAAAAATATCACGCTGCAGGCGAAGGCAAGTAGATAGTTGGTTTGGTATTCAAGATAAAACAAAAGCAAGATCAAAAGCCAGAGCTCGCTGGCATTTTGCAAGGCCTTAGAATTTGTTTGTGCCGAATTGAAGTTGAGCTAAATTAGCGAGCACGATGTTTTTTTTCGCACTATTGAAGTACGAAGTCATGAAGCTTAGGTAAAAATCAAAAGGTTTGTTACCCCAGGCTTTAGGTAGTTAAGTGTTCTGTTCAGTATTTTTTTGGCTTGCAGTGAATTTGTACATTTGCTAATTTGTACTTGTTTAACAAAGTCATCAAGCGGATGCATTTTTTGTTGCGCTTTTGCATTCGCGGTGCTCATTGTGAATATCACAAAAGCGCAACAAAAAACGCACCGCTTATAACAACGTTAGCGAGTAAAACACATGAGCCGCGTGCTTATTGACAGAATTTTAAATTTCGAGCCATTAGAGGGCGATTGGCGTGAACTAGAAACAATATTTGAAAATGTTTTCTCAAGTAAAAATCCAGAATTCTATTACCCTGCCATATTTGGTCTTTTGAAAAATATCCTAGCGAAGACGGAGCGGGTGTGTTTTGGTCAGCTCTTCATGGAATGGAAAGAGTTGGAAATTATGAGGCTGAATTGCTAAGGTGTTTCAGAAGGTATCCAAATGAAATGTCAAGAATCATGCTAATACGAATGAGAAACTCTGGGCTAGCAAACGTTGCAGGCTTTCCTATTGAGCAGCTCATTAGTAGCTAATCTGTATCGGTGCTAACAAAGCAATGTTGCGGATGCCATTTTTGTTGCGCTTTTGCATTCGCGGTGCTCATTATGTGTAACACAAAAGCGCAACAAAAAAGTCACCGCAAATCGCAACGTTAGGTATACGGCGTGCACAGAGCTAGCTTTATTTCTTGACTAAAGCTATATTTAGTCGCCCGTTAAAAACCCACTTTAAAAATCCACAATTCAAGCGATAGTGACTGCGTGAAAAACACAGTCACTATTTTTCGACAATAACGCCGATAACCATTGCCAGATTTTGGGACAAAAAAATCGCAGCCACCGAAGTAGCAAGCGAAAGTTGTAACCAATACCTGCCAACAACGCATTGATTTTGTCGCCATCAATACCTTTTAAGAAATTTCTGCCTAATGCATGATCCGATTTCAAATGCCCAATAATCGGTTCAACAACGCTGCGGCGTTTTAATTCTTTTTTAATCGTACCTTTCACGCCTCGTTTTTGTCCCGATTTAAAAACGCGATATTTATGTTCGTAATCATGCCCTTGATAACCTTTATCGACATAAATTCGTTCTGGTGTGACACCTGTTTGCTCTGTGAAGGATTTCAATATGGGCGCAAGTGTGTGCCCATCAAACGGATTTAGATGTAAAGCACCAATGTGCAAAACAAAATGCCCGCCCGGTGCAGAATTGACATTGGTTGTTACCGACACTTTGCAGCCAAACTCATAAGGCTTATGTGCTTTGCCTTTACCAATGCATTCTGTTTCTGGCGCATGCCATGAATAGATTTTTTCTTTGCTGTGACGCTGTTGATGTTGCGCAGTAAATGCCTTTAATAAATCCCCCGCAAAAATATCTTTCAGTGCATCATTACCCTGTATTTTACGGCTAATATCACGAATTACTCGACCTAACCGTGTACGAATGAATTTCTCTTCTCGCTTTGCACGTTTCATTTGTTTGGCGTGACGATAGCGTCCACTTTTAATCGCTGCACGTTTAACCACGCGTTCATAGGTTTGACGTAAATCGATATTGTTTCTCTTGGCAAGATCGACCAGAGAGGTGATGGCTTTGCGCATCAAACCTACATCGGTTGGAAAAGTCACGGCTTTTGGTTGAACGGTGGTATCCACCACAATGCGTTTAAGTTGATCGGGTTTTAATGCCTTTGATACAAAGGCAATGCGTAAACTTTCTTGTAATAACTGCTCAAAAAATGATTCGCCGACTCGCTTGCGCCAATGCGTCATGGACGAGCGCTGAATGGGAAAAGTATGTTGAAAAAATTCTTCGCCGCAAAAATACTGGTAATACGGATTTTCAACCCAGCGTTCGCAAACAGCTTCGTCTGATAATTGGTTACATGCTTTTAAAATATGCAGACCGATAATAAAGCGAGAGGGAATTGCAGGGCGGCCCTCAACAGCGAAAAACGGTTGCACCTGTTGGTCGATATGCGCCCAATCAATTTTATCGGCTAGCCGTACGAGCTCATGCTGAGTGTTGATGATTTGGGTTAAGCGAGAACGAAAAGATCGTCGATTTTCGTTTCTTTTGGTGGGCGGGGTTTCACAATAATGAACTCCAAATCGCAAGGTTTTGTATAGTCTAATGCGGTTTTCTTGCAATTTGGAGTGTTAATTTTGCTTATTTTTTCTTTGAAATTAGTGAGTTAAGTGGTTTTAACGGGCGACTATTTAACAAAACAGCAATTTGCATGTGTGGCTTATGAAATTATCCATCCAATCAGTTATTAAAACTTTGCTAGCAGTAACTATTCTGCTTCAGGTTTTTGGCGCTGCTTTGGTTTCTGCAACTGAATGCTGCCCTGAAAATAAACCCTGTCATGAAATGATGCCTGCATCGCCTGTTTGTGCAAACTGTCTTTGTGTGGGTATTTCGTCTGGTGAGCTGCTATATTTTAAAAGCTATCTGGGTTTTCAAAATACTCCAAACTTTAAATCTCATTATCAATCAATTAACGTTAATGCTATTTTACGGGCCTCCAAATAATTTTTTTGTCTTACTTAAACTAAAATTATTTTTCTATTAAATGAATGAGGCTTATATGAAAACCAAAGTATTTAAATTAATAGCAGTTTTTTCTGTGTTCAGCATACCAACTACCGTTTTGGCAGCTGGAGCTTGTTGTGTAATTGGTGCGGCTTGTTGTGTTGGCAGCATGCCTTGTTGTTTGTAACCACCTAATTAAATAGGTGAAATAAAGCTCAGTGCGCTTGTAGAGGCACTGAGCTTTTTAATCATACCTAACAAGGCGTTTGAGCATCAGTCGCTTCGCTCCTTGGACAGTATTTAAGTCGCTTTTTTATGGTTTGCTTCGCAAAGTATTCCATAAAAAACCGCCTTAAATACTGCCGCTGAACTTAACGTTAAATATTTTAGTTTGAAGGTTTTGCAAGTTTAGTTAAATTACCGTTTGGCTTGTGCAGCTTTGAAAAATCTCACGCTGTAGGCGAAAGCAAGTAGAAAGTTAGACTTGGCTTTCGAGAAAAAGCAAAGTCAAAGCCAAAAGCAAAAGCTCGCTGGCATTTTGCAAGGCCTTAGAATTTGTTTGTGCTAAATCAAAGTTAGGTTACATTAGTGAGTACGAAGTTTTTTGTCGTACTTTTGAAGAACGAGGCCATGAAGCTTAGGTAAAAATCAAAAGGTTTGTCGCCTCAGGCTTTAGGTCGTTAAGCGTTCTGTTCAGTATTTTTTTGGCTTGCGGTGAATTTGTACATTTGCTAACTTGTCTTTTTTAACAAAGCCATCAAGCATCGTTCCGCCTCCACTGGACAGTTTTTCTGCTGCGCTTTTGTGAATTTACTTCGTAAATCTTTATCACAAAATCACAGCAGAAAACTGCCGCTTATAGCAACGTTAGGTATACGGCGTGCACAGAGCTAGCTTTATTTCTTGACTAAAGCTATATTTAACAAAACAGCAATTTGCATGTGTGGCTTATGAAATTATCCATCCAATCAGTTATTAAAACTTTGCTAGCAGTAACTATTCTGCTTCAGGTTTTGGCGCTGCTTTGGTTTCTGCAACTGAATGCTGCCCTGAAAATAAACCCCTGTCATGAAATGATGCCTGCATCGCCTGTTTGTGCAAACTGTCTTTGTGTGGGTATTTCGTCTGGTGAGCTGCTATATTTTAAAAGCTATCTGGGTTTTCAAAATACTCCAAACTTTAAATCTCATTATCAATCAATTAACGTTAATGCTATTTGGCGGCCTCCAAATAATTTTTTGTCTTACTTAAACTAAAATTATTTTTCTATTAAATGAATGAGGCTTATATGAAAACCAAAGTATTTAAATTAATAGCAGTTTTTTCTGTGTTCAGCATACCAACTACCGTTTTGGCAGCTGGAGCTTGTTGTGTAATTGGTGCGGCTTGTTGTGTTGGCAGCATGCCTTGTTGTTTGTAACCACCTAATTAAATAGGTGAAATAAAGCTCCAGTGCGCTTGTAGAGGCACTGAGCTTTTTTAATCATACCTAACAAGGCGTTGCAGCATCAGTCGCTTGCTCTTGGACAGTATTTAAGTCGCTTTTTTATGGTTTGCTTCGCAAAGTATTCCATAAAAACCGCCTTAAATACTGCCGCTGAACTTAACGTTAAATATTTATAGCGTTAATGTTTTGCAATTTCAGTTAAATTACCGTTCGGCTTGTGCAGCTTTGAAAAATCTCACGCTGAACGCAAAGGCAAGTAGATAGTTGGTCTTGGTATTCAAGAAAAGCAAAAGCAATATCAAAAGCCAAAGCTCGCTGGCATTTTGCAAGGCTTTAGAATTTGGTTGTGCCGAATTGAAGTTAGGTTACATTAGTGAGTACGAAGTTTTTTTGTCGTACTTTTGAAGAACGAGGGCCATGAAGCTTAGGCAAAAATCAAAAGGTTTTCCGCCTCAGGCTTTAGGTCGTTAGGTTTTCTGTTCGGTATTTTTTCGGCTTGCAGTGAATTTGTACATTTGCTAATTTGTACTTGTTTAACAAAGTCATCAAGCGGATGCATTTTTTTGTTGCGCTTTTGCATTCGCGGTGCTCATTGAGTGTAACTCAAAAGCGCAACAAAAACGCACCGCTTATAACAACGCTACGTGGGCTTTAAAATTAAGCTGAAAAGCTTCGGAAGGTTCGCAAAAGCAAAAGCTTTTGTTGTGTTTTTGGAAAAATTGAGCGCTTCGGGTAATTTGAAAAACATAATTTGAAGCAATGTTTTTTTTTGTTTTTCTGGCTCGGAAAGCTTGTGCCACGGACTCTAACGTTCTGAAATATTTCTGGTTCCTTCGGTAGCGCAGTTTTTCGCAAGCAGTTTTATCGATAGCAGTAGTTTTGAATCTTCTGGTTTTGGTTTGTTTTTAATCTTTGCTTTCGTTTCAGATAGCTTTATGTAAAGTTGGTTTCGCTAGTTTTGCTTCGGAAGGCTTGGATTTTAGGTTTTTTTATTTTTCCTCGCTGTTTCCTGCAAAATCACAGTAACAAAAATTCACGTAACAAGTCGTTGCAGCATCACTCCGGCGCTTCGCGCCTACGTTTGAACAGTTTTGCGTTGCGCTTTTGTGAAATTCGCTGCGCAAATTTTTATCACAAATCACAACACAAAAACTGCCGCTGAACTCGGCGTTAAATATGAGAACTCATATGGACGAAGAACAAAAAAATCAAATATTGAGTATGCTATTCGAGAAATTGGTCGGAATGTCAGTTCAGCTGATTTTTCCGTTAATATTTTCTATTTTACTTTTCTTGGCTTACTATAAACTGCGAGCGCTTTCCTTAGCTGGTATTCATCCAGCCATAGAACCCTGGGTAAAGGCATATTATTTTATGGCCTTTCCATAGCGGTACCAATTTTATTAATTCCAGTTGTAGTATTTATCGGCGGCGATGCTTTTGAAAATTATTCAGGCGTTTTTCTAGGTGTAGTAACGCTGGCACTTTCAATTGGCAGGAACCTTTTTCTTTTTAAAGCGGTTTCGATTTTGTGAACAGTCTTTTAACAAGGTGGTCAAACATCGTTCCGCTTCGCTCCACTGGACAGTTTTCTGTTGCGCTTCTGCATTCGCGGTGCTCATTGTGTGTAACACATAAGCGCAACACAAAACTGCCGGTTACCTTAACGTTATGCAAGCGCATGGAGAAATTTAGTGCTATTTTCCGAGAATGTAATTTACATACAAATTGAACATGACTGTTTTAACTTCTTGCACGTTCAATCGTAAGCGCCAAATAAACCCCACTCTTGCCAGCTTGTAGCAATATCGCACAGCAAAATCCGAAAATTCCCACTGGCACATAAAATTTCAATGGATAAAATGACCAGCGCAAGGACGGGAACCAAAACAGGAGGTTTTGGTTAACGGAAAAACGTTTCAGGACGAAACGATTAAATGGATGTTGAACTGTAGGAAAAAGGCAGGAGCCGATGATGTCATGATGACGTTTGAACTGCAGGATGCGGGAGTTGGCAAGGACTTGACTCCTTTTTATTTCGAATGTATTTTCTTATTATTGTTTTTCGTTTTTCAGATCACAATTCCACGGCAAACATTTTTCTATTTCTTCAACAGTTGTTGCGTTAGGTAATTCCGTAAAAATATTTTCAAATAGGCATAAGGTTCAAGGCCATTGGCTTTTGCAGTTTCAATCAAGCTGCATAAATTAGCACTTGAGGTTGCGCCTTTTTGACCTCGCACTGAACAACCAATTTTTTCGACCCACCACAAAAGGTCTAATAGCATTTTCAGCGGCATTGTTATCTATCGGATAATCCCCCGAATCGAGATAACGAATTAATCTTGGCCATTGCTCGTGTAAATAAAATAACGGCTTACCAATCGCCGATTCAGGCGGCGAATGGGCAATGCTTTATCCAGCCAGGATTTTAATTTATCGATAATCGGTTTGGATTGTTGTTGTCGTACAGTCAATTTTTCGGATGATGTCTTTTTCTTTGATATCACTTTCAATGCGATGGAGTTGTTGAATGTAGGCCAATGCCTGATCCGCTTTCCGGTTTTGCCTTTGGTTGCATTTTGCGCATCGATAAATTTCCAGGTCGTTGCACTACCCAACAACCTAATCGATGTAGTTGATTTTGTCCGCACACACCGTTGTAGCCGGAAAACCATCGACCATCAGTGCGGCCCTTGATAATCGCGCAGTAAAGCTTCAGCGGCTTTCCACTGCGTGTCGGCTCGTATTGAAACAACACCGCAGGCACAGGTTGGCCGTGTACGGCGCAATACCCACATAAAACTCTGTGTTTCAGCCGCGCGGCCAGGTTCATTCAAGACTTACACTCTGATACCGTCTGCGTGAAGAATGTTTTGATCCAATATTTTTCGTGGGTCCAGGTCGTCAGTGGTTGCACTAATAACTGGCCGCAACGAATCATCCAATTCGCTGGCCATGAAGGTGCGATCCAACTCAATGCCAATACGTTTGAAGATGTCGATTTGTCGATAAAGTGGTAAAGCATCTACATATTTTGTGTAGCAACACTTTCGCGAACAACCAGGGTGATGCGATACTTTTGTCCGATAAGAGTTGGGCGAGCTTACTGGCCGTGATTAAATCCCTTCGCAGCAAGGGCAGGCGTATTTAAACGCTTGTGGTGCAACACTTGAATCTTCGCTGGAATCACATCCAGTTGTTCCTGATGATTCAAAACCGATTTGTTTTAAAAACAGGGAACCATCGTGCCGGGCAGACTTTCTGCTCGCTGAGGCAGATCATGGATAATCTCAACGCCGGGTAAATTCGCAGGAATAGATTCATGATGTTTTTTTTTGCCATTGATGGCTGCAACAGTAACCGTGGCATCTTGTGAGTTTTAGCTTCGGTATTCGAAGAAGCCTTTCATCTTCTTGCTCCTCAACAAACAAGTCAGCCTGAATCGCTTCCAGCTTTTCACTGGAGGATCCAAACTGTTTTGATTCAGTGAGCGGATGTAATCTTCAAGCAGTTGAATGCGGTTGTTTTTATCAGAGATGACTTTATTGTTTTCTGAAATAATTTTTATCTTTTTTTTTTTTTCAGAAATTATTTCTTTTAGTTGATCTATTTCTTAGAGTGATTTCGAGTATTTTTGCATGAATGTATTTCTTTTAAAATGCCATTCATGCAACAGAAAAATCACGCTTTAATAACAATAATTATATTAAAACTAAATCCGTAAATACAGATTCAGTGTGAGGCGTTAACTTCGCAATATCCAATCCACATAACAACCAATCAAAGCTGCTCATCGGTTAATAACAAAACAGAATCACCCTTGCGCGGCCATTTGAACCTGTTTCTCTCAAGCGTTTATACCACAAACAAAACCCGGTTTTGTCCCAGTAAAAATTTTGATTTTGTTACGCAGGCGATTGCCAAACACAAAACAGTGCACCGGAAAATACATCCAGCTCATCGTCGCTCACGCGAATGCCCCACGACATTAATCGACTGCCGGAAATCCACAGGGTCGCGGTGCACATAAATCGTAACTGATTCCCGGCGAATCATGGCGAGTGCTTTGGTCGGTTGCGACAACCGTCACATCAGGCGAAGCTTTCGGTGCAATGAACA
>JADJRD010000014.1 GCA_016712405.1 Cellvibrio sp.
CGCCAAATAAACCCCACTCTTGCCAGCTTGTAAGCAATATCGCACAGCAAAATCCGAAAATTCCCACTGGCACATAAAATTTCAATAGATAAAATGACCAGCGCAAGGACGGGAACCAAAACAGGAGGTTTTGGTTAACGGAAAAACGTTTCAGGATGAAACGATTAAATGGATGTTGAACTGTAGGGAAAAGGCAGGAGCCGATGATGTCATGATGACGTTTGAACTGCAGGATGCGGGAGTTGGCAGGACGCGACTCCCTTTTTATTTCGAATGTATTTTTCTTATTATTGTTTTTCGTTTTTCAGATCACAATTCCACGGCAAACATTTTTCTATTTCTTCAACAGTTGTTGCGTTAGGTAATTCCGTAAAAATATTTTTCAAATAGGCATAAGGTTCAAGGCCATTGGCTTTTGCAGTTTCAATCAAGCTGTATAAATTGGCACTTGAGGTTGCGCCTTTTTGACTCGCACTGAACAACCAATTTTTTCGACCCACCACAAAAGGTCTAATAGCATTTTCAGCGGCATTGTTATCTATCGGATAATCCCCCGAATCGAGATAACGAATTAATCTTGGCCATTGCTCGTGTAAATAAAATAACGCTTTACCAATCGCCGATTCAGGCGGCGAATGGGCAATGCTTTTATCCAGCCAGGATTTTAATTTATCGATAATCGGTTTGGATTGTTGTTGTCGTACAGTCATTTTTTCGGATGATGGCTTTTCTTTGATGTCACTTTCAATGCGATAGAGTTGTTGAATGTAGGCCAATGCCTGATCCGCTTTTCCGGTTTTGCCTTTGGGTTGCATTTTTGCGCATCGATAAATTTGCGTCGTGCATGTGCCCAACAACCTAATCGATGTAGTTGATTTTTGTCGCACACACCGTTGTAGCCGGAAAAACCATCGACCATCAGTGCGCCTTGATAATCGCGCAGTAAAGCTTCAGCGGCTTTTCCACTGCGTGTCGGCTCGTATTGAAACAACACCGCAGCACGTGAATCAAATTAATCAGTGGTTGCACTAACTGACCGCAACGAATCATCCAATTCGCTAATGTGGTGCGATCCAACTCAATGCCAATACGTTTGAAGATGTCGGTTTGTCGATAAAGTGGTAAAGCATCTACATATTTTTGTGTAGCAACACTCGCGAGCAAACCGGGTGATGCGATACTTTTGTCGATAGGTTGGGCAGGCTTACTGGCCGTGATTAAAAAATCCTTCGCAGCAAGGGCAGGCGTATTTGAAACGCTTGTAGTGCAGCACTTGAATCTTCGCTGGAATCACATCCAGTTGTTCGTGTGATTCAAAACCGATTTGTTTTAAAACAGAACCATCGTGCGGGCAGACTTTCTGCTCTTCAGGCAGATCATGGATAATCTCAACGCGAGGTAAATTCGCAGGAATAGATTCGCGATGTTTTTTGCGTTGATGCGCTGCAACAGTAACCGTGGCATCTTGTGATTCAACTTCGGTATTCGAAGAAGCGCTTTCATCTTCTTCCGCCTCAACAAACAAGTCAGCCTGAATCGCTTCCAGCTTTTCACTGGAGGATCCAAACTGTTTTTGATTCAGTGAGCGGATGTAATCTTCAAGCAGTTGAATGCGGTTGTTTTTATCAGAGATGACTTTATTGTTTTCTGAAATAATTTTATCTTTTTCAGAAATTATTTCTTTTAGTTGATCTATTTCTTGAGTGATTTCGTGAGTATTTTGCATGAATGTATTTTACCAAAAATGCCATTCATGCAACAGAAAAATATTGCTTTAATAACAATAATTATATTAAAACAAATCCGTAAATACAGATTCAGTGTGAGGCGTTAACTTCGCAATATCCAATCCACGCAACAACCAATCAAACTGCTCATCGGTTAATAACAAAACAGAATCACCCTTGCGCGGCCATTTGAACCTGTTCCTCTCCAAGCGTTTATACCACAAACAAAACCCGGTTTTGTCCCAGTAAAGAATTTTGATTTTGTTACGCGAGCGATTGCCAAACACAAACAGTGCACCGGAAAATACATCCAGCTCCATCACGTCGCTCACGCGAATACTTAACCCATTAATCGACTGCCGGAAATCCACAGGGTCGCGGTGCACATAAATCGTAACTGATTCCCGGCGAATCATGACAGTGCTTTAATCAGTTGCGACAACCAAATCACATCAGGCAAGCTTTCGAATTGCAATGAACAAGATTCCAAACGGCACTCTAGCCTGTAGCTTGTTGTAGTGGCATGTTGCTTCATGCGAGCAACTGGTATGAATGCCGCTTCGTCGGTGTTACACAATTGCGTTCTGCGCAAACTGAAATAGGCTTGATCAAGATCATGCTGTTTGCAAAATGCAGCGGCGGTTAAACCGCTGTCCGCATGTTGCTGAAAGAGTGATAGCCATTGTTCTTTGCTGCGTCGAATCATAATGCCTCCTGGATTGTTTTGGAGGCTTGAGGTTAATCGGTTTTAGGTTTGGGTGTTAGGTGGGGTTGTTTTGGCGCTTACGGTCTTTTTTATTTTTGGTAACTATAAATACAACTATCACTGAAACTATTAGAATAATTGGTATGTATTCTTTCATTATTAAATTCCACTTTTAATTTCTATTGCCTATATCCAGAATACCTTTAGATTCAGGGCTTCGTTTAGAATAAGGTTAGCACAACAACTCGAATCATTTCTTATTTAGATAGACTTTTCTAAGTTTCCTGTACTCTTTGAGAATTTCAAAATTTATAGATTTTAAATTGTCTAAGTAATTGTTTCTTCTTTTCACTTTTGATTCCTCTGAGAAAAACCATTCTATGGATTCCTCACACCCATTTTTTATAAAGTAATCATATGAGTTCATTTCAGGGATAGGGATAAGTGCTCCAGATTGATTATTTATGATGGTACTTTTAATTGGAAAAGCATTCAAAAGATCTCTAAGCTCATCATCGAAAGTAAGAAAGAAAGGAATCATATAACTCCCCTCACCAGCAAATGCTATTAACTCCTCCATAAAGCGTGGCACCATCATATCCCAAGCTATATTGTCGATTACCTTTAAGAATCCTTTTGGCATAGTCCCTAAATTTACCTGATTAAGAAAAGGACTATTTTTTCTATCTGTAAAATACTTATGCGCAATAATTGTTTCTCTTTCTAGATATACGCCAATATTGTTGTGTACATAGTGCAGAAATTCATCTAACTTTTTTCTTCCCCCTTTATCAGAAGAAAATTGAATATTATACATCTGTAAAAGATATAGAAGTATTATTCGCTGAATTCGTAAAAGTTTAATCGTTCTATTTTTTCCATTTTCTGAAGCATAGAAATCAAATGTATACCTAATAGCATTTCTAACAGCTGATCGAAAATTTAGGATAGATTCCGGTGATGATGTTTTCTTATATTTTTTACAATCAACCGCTCGAAATAGCTCTAAACTTATCAAATTCCATCTAAATTTCTTATTTAGGCTCTTCCAGAACTGGAAAGGATTTGAGGAGCTTCCAGACGTTAATGCTCTAACGTATACAGACTTCGTGTTTTCGGTTAAATAAAATAAGTGGTCATAATTTAAATCATCGTGAAGTAATTGATCTAATAGTTCAATAATTTTTGATTGGTTTTTTCCTAGTCTTCCACCCTGCACAATGGTTTTAATATAGCTAGCCAAATTAGTATCGAATGCCAACGTATAATCAATAGGGATTTTTACTTGATTATTCTTTATGGTTGTTCTAATTAATTCGTCATTAATAAAATATAGATTTTCTTTTGAAAAATAATGTACTAAATATTTCCTGTAAATATGCGAATCAACGACCTTATGCCGTAAAGGAATAACCCTATCATAGTTTGGTAATGCAACAATTGCATCCAGTTCTGGATGCAAGCAACACAGGTTTAACCAAGCATGAAATACATCTTCAACAGTTTTCGACTCTGATAGACGTAAGACACAATTGTTGAAATAGTTTTCATTAAATACCTCCATTATTCACCTTTATTTATCTGTTATAAAAATCCATAAAATATCAATATATTTTCCAAATCTTTCCTTTCATATAATTTTTGCCGTAGTTGAAAATCCTTTTCATAATCTACGGGGTACACACATCTCGATATTAAATAACTGATTAACGTTCTTGAATTTATACCTATTCTTTTCGAAATCACTGATAAAAATACATACTTATTTTCGAAATCTTCCAAATTTTTCTTTGTTATCCACCTAGTTTGATTGTCAGATGACTGAAGATATTTTAGATATCCATGATTAACTAATTGATAGGTTAGCTCTTGGTTAATTTGCAATAGTTTAGCTGCGCTCGGTACAGTCATTTTATCAATGCTCGATTTATCTTTATAGCGTTTTATCCAAGCTAAAAATTCAACCCGCGAAAAAACTAATGAAGCAAAACCCGTTTTACTATTATTTCTACCAACTGGTGACAACTCTTTTTTTTCAATTGCATTTAGTAATGTAATTAGTGGATCTTTTATTGATCCACTATGGAATTGTAATAGCTGAGAAAATGTCCATGTATCTTCATCCGTGCTCATTAGGCCGGCTAAAAATCTATCTCTGTAGGTAGATATTTCATCTCTCGAAAATCTCCATACTGCACTTGTTCCTTTAACTGGGGGTATTGCTACATCAAATAGATTTTGATCTTTCAATATTGAAAACTGAAGTTTTGTAAGTCCAAGAACTATAGCAGCTTCTTTAGCTGTAATATAATCTCTAATTCGATACAATCTATCTTCCAAATCTGGTTTATAGATGTAAATCATAGTCCTTTTTGTTTATGATCTTTTTCCCATCTAATTAGATGATTTTCTATTGCGTTTTTCAATACACTTTTGTGAATATCAAATTCTCTACATGCTGACTGAAACGGAATCCAAGGGTGTTGTGTTATTGTTTCTGCATGAAAATTTATATTGCGACGACTTAACGGTTTATGCCAATTTCTATTAATGTATTCTTCAATAGAAATTCTTATAGGCTCTAGGGAATCTTGTTTAAATTTTTCATAGAATTCACATCTAAACTTTGTAAGAAATATCCCAGGAGCATTAGCATTTTCATATATCGATTCATTTACTCTCTTTAAGAAATTGGTGAACCCTGATTTCCCAGAAAATAGTGCTTCCGCTGCATTACTGATATTAGTTCTTGCTCTATCCATATCTCGAAGGTTAACTGCTTCATTTCTAAATCCAAACCATTTTGTAAAAAACATTACAAGATCAAGTCTTTCCGCAAATGAAAGGAAATTACTTTTATCTAAATCATGTTCAATTGGTATCCCGAGCGAGTATTTTTGCAACCTAATAACTTCTTCCGAAGCCTCGCTTACTTCCAATGTTGTATATGGTTCACCACATTTACAAGACGTAATCTTGGAATTGGAAAACGAATTTTGAGTTTCGCATTTAAAGCAAAAATCATGGAGCCAAATTTTATGCTTTAAACAGACAACAGAGACTCTTAGTTGCCAGCACATTTTAAAGTACGGTTTATCCTTCAAACACAAGGGACAAAACCTATGTCCCCGAGCTACAAAATAATTTTGTGATAACTCTCTATACTGCTTGTAGTTATTATTTTCTCTAAAGCCAGTCCAATCATATTTAGCAAGAATCTTATAGTAGAAGTCATGAATTACCGAACTTACCTTGGAGTGATGTTCCCCAATAAACCATTTAAAAGATCCATAATTATTTAGCTCCGCTATACGAATCAAATACCCTATTGGCGATTCATCTGGATAGCATGAAGGGAAGAGTAATGGTTTTATCAATCCAACTTTGTAACTCATTTGCTCAATCTCTCTACCAACACAGAGTCCATTCTATGGAACGGCATTCCAGGCTTATCCAAATTTTCCCAAATAAATTTTTTATTAAACGGGTTTAACTTTCCAACACCATCGATCCATACATTTTCTGTGAAAGCAATTTCAAAACATGCAGCATCCAATGTATGTTTTCTCTGAGCAATAGCTACCTCATAAGCACCTATAAATAGTTTAACAATGCAATCTATAACTCCATTGGTTGCATAAAACAGAGCGACCATGAGATCTTTATTAAAAAGATTAATTCTATCTGGTAAACCAATTTTTTCATCCAGTGTACATATAACTCCAATAAATTCCTCAAAATCCTTTTGATTATTCATAGAAAATGGACTTATATCTATTCTTCGACTAAATCGACGACGCAGCTGTTCATTTATCCTAAGTAGTTGATCACACCGTTCTAGTCCCATTAAAATAATCGATGTTTTTGATTTGTCGATTACAGTTTTTAGCCAGTCCGATACATCTTGTGGCGCTCTTTTTCTTCCTTGATCTATAAAATGTTGAAGTTCATCAAAGATGATCATCTTCACTTCACAATGTTCTAAAAAATTTAATACTCTACTAGTCTTTTGAACAGCTGAGCCGATATGAAATCGAGAATCACCTAATTGAATCAGCATTTCTTCTGCCAAATTTTTAATTGTAGGTATCGGCGGAGTGTCTATAATTAATATAGGTGTTATAGTTTTAGAGTTTTCTTCCCTTCTAGGAAAATTTGCTTTTATCTTTTCCTTCAAAGTTGATTTTCCTGTGCCTGACTGCCCAACACAAATGATGTGCTGTGGAATTCCTACTTTTATATTTAATTGATATGCATCTAACATTTTTCTATAGGCCATATCAAACTGTGAATGATTAATCACTAAGTTTTTAATCATTGCTATTTTTTTAAGGTGCTCTTCAGATAACCGCATACTAATGTTCCTCTTTTTGAGAGGTATCAAATCGAGGTATTGTCGTAACATTCCATTTATCTAATTTACTAAGTACAGACTTCGTTTTGTTGTTATCTAAATTTGTAAGATCGTTTTCTTTAATATTAAACCTTGCAGCTTTTTGTCGCGGCCTGATTTTTTTACTGGAACTCAGCTCTTGAATATGTTTGCTAAAAGCAGCTTTTCTTTCCATCAGAGTTGATAGATCTTGCTCTAGCTTGCCTTCAATAGATTTTCCCTTTTTAATTTGTAAATGTTGTTTTAAGTTTATTCCAAAAACATAATCCGGTTGGGTGCAAGGGACGCATATATAATCGTCATTCAGTTCATCGTAAACCCATACTGACTCTATATTTTCTTGGTTATACCTGACTTTTACATCATAGTTTTCGTAAGACCTTTTTCTTAATAACGTAAGTTCGCTTGAATTATATTGCAATCCGTAGAGATGAATCCCTTCATGCGAAAGCTTTCTAGTCTTTTCCCAACTTAAAATCAAATCAAGTTGATGCTTACTTTCAGGTAATAATGGCTCTCTTATTTTTAGTCCTTCATTCCATAATGCATAGGGTATACGTTGTGTTGTTCTATTTATTTCATGGCAATATATATCAATGATCCATTCATGGATTAACTCCTTAAGCTCTGCCAGAGTAACGGAAGCCATTTTTTCTGACTTATAATTACCTCGTTGATTTATATTTGACCTTGTTGTTCCTGGAATTCTATGGCAAACAGCTCTGTTCAATGTACCTAAAAATCGCTCAATAGCGCCCTTGTAGTTAGGTTGCCGTTTTGGGCAAAACTGTAATTCAATATTCAATTCTGCGCACATTGCTCGTAATCCATTAGCGTGGAATTCAAGCCCGTTATCGCATATCAACGTCGACGGAATTCCATATGCAGGCCAATCATAATTTATGTCTGGATAATTATTTTTAATGTAGGTTTTCGGAAAAATGGAATTTTTTAATGCAAGGATTACTCTTGATTCTGTAGTGCTATCAAAACTAACCTCAAAACCCAATGGCATTCTTGAATGCTTATCTAGCAACACCGTTAATATTGGACGCCCCTCTGCAAGTCCGGTTTTTTCATTTACAACCATTACATCTAGTGGTGTATGATCTACCTCAACCCGTTCGAGAATATAATTTGTTGCTACGCCACGCCCTGTTGACCGAAAGTGTTTGTCTGCAATATCCTTTCCTTCACGAGTAGCAAGAGTTTCATACTTATCTACCTTTCTAAACATTTTGTAAAATTGTGCGCGACTTGGTATGGATAAAGCGTTCAACCTAATTTTATTGAGATCATTAATTTTATAACATAGCTCTTCGTACACTTGTTGTTTAGTCGGTTTTTGTAGTGAGAAGTACACACTTTCTACGACTTCAAAAAAAGTATTTTCTACAATCCCCTTAAATTTTCTACTTTTTGAACTTCCGCTTTTTTTATCGGCCAGAGACATCAAATCATTTTCCGACACATCCCATTTCTTCCACCATCTAAGTACAGTTGATATGCTAGGAGTATTTCTATCTTCTATTTTTTCACTTACTCGCTCAATAATTTTATCAAGCATTATTTTCGTTGGTGTGTTGCCAAGAAATCTAATAGCTTCTGATACATATTCTTTTTTCCTTAAAATATTAGTTCTTTCATCTTCCGGCAGATCAAGAAAAACCTTCGTGTTACGATCCCTATTATTATTTTGACTTTTATTGTATTCACCGCCATGAATTACCAAAACTCCAGAACTTAATAGTTCCATTAATTCAGCTTTATCTATTTTTTCAATTGCATGATCAGATACTCTTTCTAAAAAGCACTCACCGGATGTAAACATACGTTCAATTCGGTACTGCGTTTTATTCAAAGTCAGGTGCAATCCTGTACGAAAAGAAGCAAGTTTCATGATTTTTTTCCGTAGTTATTTGGCTATCTGCTGAAATCGCTACAAATAGATTAATTTGAATGTGATTCTTAACTATTAAGGCATAGGCTTTTTTAGGCGAGCCCAAATATTGAATCAAATCACCTAACGTTGGCTCAGCTTGTTGCTGCATCCAATGGCGAGATAATTGAATTAATTCTGTGTGGCAGCTAACCCGAAGATAATTTCTAAGAAGTTTGAGGTTGCTTTGAAATATAGGCTGATTTAACTCTTCATCTGTAATGACAACAAATGCAAAACCTGCTCTCTTCCAAAAGTTGGAAATAGCTTGTAGTTTATTTTTTAGCTCTACATTTTTTAATTTTTCTGCAGGTTTTATTTCTACATAGACTGACTCTCCTGTGCTGAGGGTAAGTTCAAAATCTGGTGTATACCTTTTGAGACTACCCAAATACTCATAGAAGATTGTTGTCGGTTGCTCCCTAAAGCTTGACACGACAGATGAAAACTCAAATGTGTAACAAGCTTTTTGCTCTAATTGGGACTCCCAAGCAATCATTCGATTATTTTTCACTGAAGGAAAATGACCAACCACTCTACCCGTTGTGGGTTTAACAGGTTCTCTAACACGCTGACTTGGTTGTAAAGGAGCAGAAAGCAGACGTAATGATGCTCCCGCGATAGTACCTAAAGGCACTAAAGTATTTTTTGAAGGCATAGATACCCCTTACCGAATCCGGTAATGAAAGTTTAACCTTGTGGTTAAGTTGTAAGGGATGGCTTGACGGGCTAAGCGAGGAAATAGATACTATGGATTCTCACGTCGTAAGTATCTAACTTACACATAGCGGGGCAAACCGGTTGGTGCGTCCCGTTTTCTACATTTTTGATCTCCTTCTTAATCTAACCTAGCATTAGGTACAGAACCTAACATCAAAGTATTTTGTATTATGGTTATTTGTGCGTGACTTAGTGCCCCAAGCCGCGAGCGTATTTCATACATCAGCTCGAACTCTTCTTTTGACATATTCACAGGCAATCGATAGGTGAGTTCTGATAGCTGAACGCTACGCCATAATTGATTTTGCTCTTCCTGAGACATTTGTAGTTTTTTAACAAGTTGCTCAAGAACATGCATTGAAGGCGGACCTTTTCGTCCTTTCTCCATTGTGCTGACATAACATGGATTAATACCCATCAAGTCCGCCATTTGCTTCTGCTGCAAATGACGACTACGACGAAGTTGCTCCAAGAATTCACCAAAGGGGGTCATAAAATACTTTTCTGAGTAAATTTTTATCAGAATAAAGTAAACTTTTAGCGGAAGTCAAAACAAATTATTTATTAAAATCAATAAGTTACCAAGACAATATATATTGGCAACCTAATTAATATTTGTTGGAAAAAGCTGGATGGTTTTAGCGACAATTGCTTAGGCAGTAGGAAGGGAGAGCATGACATTTCCGCTCTAATTGCGTGGTGCGAGAGGCTCTCCGGATCTAATTTACGTTAATTTGATTTTCGATGCAATAGGCGTTTTACCAAGTATGTTTGTAAGCGCCAAAACAACCCCACCTAACACCCAAACCTAAAACCGATTAACCTCAAGCCTCCAAAACAATCCAGGAGGCATTATGATTCGACGCAGCAAAGAACAATGGCTATCACTCTTTCAGCAACATGCGGACAGCGGTTTAACCGCCGCTGCATTTTGCAAACAGCATGATCTTGATCAAGCCTATTTCAGTTTGCGCAGAACGCAATTGTGTAACACCGACGAAGCGGCATTCATACCAGTTGCTCGCATGAAGCAACATGCCACTACAACAAGCTACAGGCTAGAGTGCCGTTTGGAATCTTGTTCATTGCAATTCGAAAGCTTGCCTGATGTGATTTGGTTGTCGCAACTGATTAAAGCACTGTCATGATTCGCCGGGAATCAGTTACGATTTATGTGCACCGCGACCCTGTGGATTTCCGGCAGTCGATTAATGGGTTAAGTATTCGCGTGAGCGACGTGATGGAGCTGGATGTATTTTCCGGTGCACTGTTTGTGTTTGGCAATCGCTCGCGTAACAAAATCAAAATTCTTTACTGGGACAAAACCGGGTTTTGTTTGTGGTATAAACGCTTGGAGAGGAACAGGTTCAAATGGCCGCGCAAGGGTGATTCTGTTTTGTTATTAACCGATGAGCAGTTTGATTGGTTGTTGCGTGGATTGGATATTGCGAAGTTAACGCCTCACACTGAATCTGTATTTACGGATTTGTTTTAATATAATTATTGTTATTAAAGCAATATTTTTCTGTTGCATGAATGGCATTTTTGGTAAAATACATTCATGCAAAATACTCACGAAATCACTCAAGAAATAGATCAACTAAAAGAAATAATTTCTGAAAAAGATAAAATTATTTCAGAAAACAATAAAGTCATCTCTGATAAAAACAACCGCATTCAACTGCTTGAAGATTACATCCGCTCACTGAATCAAAAACAGTTTGGATCCTCCAGTGAAAAGCTGGAAGCGATTCAGGCTGACTTGTTTGTTGAGGCGGAAGAAGATGAAAGCGCTTCTTCGAATACCGAAGTTGAATCACAAGATGCCACGGTTACTGTTGCAGCGCATCAACGCAAAAAACATCGCGAATCTATTCCTGCGAATTTACCTCGCGTTGAGATTATCCATGATCTGCCTGAAGAGCAGAAAGTCTGCCCGCACGATGGTTCTGTTTTAAAACAAATCGGTTTTGAATCACACGAACAACTGGATGTGATTCCAGCGAAGATTCAAGTGCTGCACCACAAGCGTTTAAAATACGCCTGCCCTTGCTGCGAAGGATTTTTAATCACGGCCAGTAAGCCTGCCCAACCTATCGACAAAAGTATCGCATCACCCGGTTTGCTCGCGAGTGTTGCTACACAAAATATGTAGATGCTTTACCACTTTATCGACAAACCGACATCTTCAAACGTATTGGCATTGAGTTGGATCGCACCACATTAGCGAATTGGATGATTCGTTGCGGTCAGTTAGTGCAACCACTGATTAATTTGATTCACGAAAAAATATTGGATCAAAACATTCTTCACGCAGACGAGACCAGAGTGCAAGTCTTGAATGAACCTGGCCGCGCGGCTGAAACACAGAGTTTTATGTGGGTATTGCGCTGCACAATGCCAACCTGTGCTGCGGTGTTGTTTCAATACGAGCCGACACGCAGTGGAAAAGCCGCTGAAGCTTTACTGCGCGATTATCAAGGCGCACTGATGGTCGATGGTTTTTCCGGCTACAACGGTGTGTGCGACAAAAATCAACTACATCGATTAGGTTGTTGGGCACATGCACGACGCAAATTTATCGATGCGCAAAAAATGCAACCCAAAGGCAAAACCGGAAAAGCGGATCAGGCATTGGCCTACATTCAACAACTCTATCGCATTGAAAGTGATATCAAAGAAAAGACATCATCCGAAAAATTGACTGTACGACAACAACAATCCAAACCGATTATCGATAAATTAAAATCCTGGCTGGATAAAAGCATTGCCCATTCGCCGCCTGAATCGGCGATTGGTAAAGCGTTATTTTATTTACACGAGCAATGGCCAAGATTAATTCGTTATCTCGATTCGGGGGATTATCCGATAGATAACAATGCCGCTGAAAATGCTATTAGACCTTTTGTGGTGGGTCGAAAAATTGGTTGTTCAGTGCGAGTCAAAAAGGCGCAACCTCAAGTGCCAATTTATACAGCTTGATTGAAACTGTAAAAGCCAATGGCCTTGAACCTTATGCCTATTTGAAAAATATTTTTACGGAATTACCTAACGCAACAACTGTTGAAGAAATAGAAAAATGTTTGCCGTGGAATTGTGATCTGAAAAACGAAAAACAATAATAAGAAAAATACATTCGAAATAAAAAAGGAGTCGCGTCCTGCCAACTCCCGCATCCTGCAGTTCAAACGTCATCATGACATCATCGGCTCCTGCCTTTTCCCTACAGTTCAACATCCATTTAATCGTTTCATCCTGAAACGTTTTTCCGTTAACCAAAACCTCCTGTTTTGGTTCCCGTCCTTGCGCTGGTCATTTTATCTATTGAAATTTTATGTGCCAGTGGGAATTTTCGGATTTTGCTGTGCGATATTGCTTACAAGCTGGCAAGAGTGGGGTTTATTTGGCGCTTACGTATGTTTTTTGTTATTTTTCAATTCTAAAAAGCTTGTCATTATGTGATAGCTTGACCGCTATATATTCATCTTTATTTAGCTCTAAAGGAAGCTTATCTTTCAAAATTGAAGCTACAAACTGTAAGCCTTTCTCATTTACAAGATTTGCTATTTTTAATAACTGGTTATCATGCATCAACTCGCGTTTATCATTTAAAAGAAAATGCATGCACGGAATATGCTCGTTATCCGCAAACAGCGTATAAGCAATATCGAAACAAGAAATTTCTCCTTGTTTTTTACCAGAGCTGAAATTGGTATTGAATGTTGTAAATTCATATAAGCGACGCCCTTTAGAAATTTTCATGTCTACTTTCAAAGCATACTTTTCTCCATATAACTCATATGATATTGCCGCAAAATACTTGTTAAATTCGTTTAATTGCAATTGAATTTTTGACAAAAAATCATCGGAGAATAATCCATTATCTATTTCCGCGAGATCCTTATTTAATCCAGAAAGCTCTGCTTCAACGCCCTCTAACTGTTTAAGGATACTTTCATATTCACCTTTACTTTTATATTTTGAATTGAGCTCAGCTATTACTTTTTCGAGCACATTAAACAATTCACTTTGAACAACTGCCGAGCTCAATCTTTTTTCTTCTGTTAATAAATTTCGCAGTTTAGCTTGTTGTAATGAAATCTCTTTTTCAATCTTGGGAAGATCGTCAACCACAAAGTTGATTTTCGATTTAATCATGCTGTTATGGAACTCATACAGCTCATCAAATGTTTTTTGAATTCCAGTTACCAACTTTGTTGCTTGTTGGTAAATATTGTGCAGCTGCTCTAAGTCTATAGTTGCCACATCGTTATTTATTTCTACTTGCGCTTCTAAGATAAGGCTTTTCCTAAGCTCTAATCGACCAATTTCTGACGAAACTCTATTAATTTCATATTTAATTAAATTAAATCTTTTTAAATCTTCTTCAAATCCTGGATTAATCTTTATTGAAGATTTCTGTTGATTTAGCTCCTCTATCTCCATGTTAAGTAGTGCAAGGGCTGTTTCATATGCAGACTTTGTTTGATTAGACTCTAAACGTCTTTTAAACTTTTCTTCAATATCAATTTTTATTCTTAGCTCTTGTTTTGTAACTCCTTTTTCGAAGTTACATCCTAGTAAAAATAGAAATAACGTTTCATACTCATCATCCCGAGTAAATCTATCTAAATGTTTTATAGTGTTGTTGAGGCTTTGATCATGATATCGGATATTGTGCGCAATTATTTGCCTAAACGTTGGCTTATTTCCATAATGTCCAAAAAATAGAATATCTGTTAGGCCTTTATCAAACTCTTCCTCCGTTTTATTTATGCCGTCAATTTTCTGAATTTTTTTATTCCGAGATAGAAAATTTCTTTCGATTGATATTTCTCTTGATTCTTCTTGATTAAGATCTTCTTTTAAAATTAAGTTAATAATTATAGAATTTTCGATCAGAAAGTCTTTAACGAGTTTATATTCGTTACGTTGATTTTCCTGATCCGTATAAATACCTTTAACACTTGAGCCAAGACAAAAATCAATCAGCTTAAGAACTGTTGTTTTACCTACATTGTTTCCTGTTTCTATTCCAATAACTGTAGGTGTTTCGTCAACAATTAAATTGAGTCCAAGTTTAAAAGGTATTTCCCTAATAACTGTTCCATCACCATATTTAATAATTAGTTTTTTTAGGAACATAACGTAATATTTCCGTTTCTATCTATGGTTACGACGTTAATAAGAAAAAGCCAATCTAGGCTCAATATTAGCACTGGCCAGCTCATTTTTTTTGCTGACTGAATATACTCGTATAAATCGAGTAAGCTTATAGTATGTTTTTTTTGAATTTCTTGTAACACTATAGAACCATTAAAATAAATGGTTTGCTCTGGATGTATATTATCTGGAATTAGCATTACGATTGTTCTTCTGGGTTTTTAAAAATTTTGCAACGAATAAAAGCATCGACGACTAAAATTTGTACACACAACTCTATCTCATCTTCTGGTATACCCGTAACAACTCCACTTGATATAACTTTTATAGTAACTTTATCCACGATGCTAAAAAATAATTCATCTGCAGATTTTGTGCTACTTAACGATAGATAAATTGTCCGAATTCCATTTAACACGGAATAGCTTTTGTTAGCGCCTTGCTCGTTAAAGCTAGAATATATTTTTTCAAGTCTATGGAAGTGAGTTTTAAATTCGTTCACAAGTACTTTTGCTTGATGAATTCCATTGTGAACAATTTTTTTATCAATATCATATGGTATTGACTGAATCCCCAATTCCGAAATCGTCCAATCGACCTTTGCTAATATTTTAATAATTATCGATAAATTTGATTCAACCTGTTGCGGATTTACCTCATACTTAAGATTAGCATTCAGATAATCTAATATCGCTTTTTGTTCTCCAGATTGCATGGTAGCAATTACTCTCAATAAACCTGGGATATCGAATATATCATTAGCAGGAACGAAGGCTAAATTATGCGGATTTAAGAAATTTTGCTTTCGAAGCAAAGCTGCATCCTTAGATATGGATACAAACTTATATGAATAATCTTTATATTGTGAAAGATTTTTTGAAAGTGATAACTCAATTTTTTGTTTTGTTGCAGTAGACGAAACTTGGATAACAATAAAGTTAGTTTTATCAATTAAGTCTATGCCTTCAGCATTTTGATCTATTGCGTTAAGACTTTCTAGATTCCACTTAAATATTAGATTTAAAAGATGTAAATAGAACTGTTCTGAATGTATGTGCAGATCAAGTATATTTAACTTACCCCTTATTTCGATCCGTGTCGCTAAAACACTCAGTTTTTCTTCTATCGTATTGAAATATTGTTGGCTTTCCATAATAGATATTCACATAGTTCTTTATTATCTTTGTGGCTAGTTTCAACCATTCTAAAAATATGTCAATAATGCTTCATACGATGAGTATACATCCATATTAGTTTAGCGCTAACGCTACAGATCTGTGAGGCTAGTTAGACAGAGAACCATCGTATACGGAGAAGGTTTCATCTAACTTTTCAGTAAGTTGATGAAACCTTCCTTTGTTTCATGAATTAGTAGACTTGGTTTCACGTATGTGAGACAAACATTCACTAATCATGAGATTCGACACGATTTACACATCCAAATTTGCAACAGCCAAGGCATTGGTTTCAATAAAGTCTCGTCTGGGTTCCACATCATCACCCATCAAACAAGTGAAAATTTGGTCTGCCCCTATGGCATCTTGAATGGAAACGCGCAGCATACGTCGAGTTTCCGGATTCATGGTGGTTTCCCAAAGTTGTTCGGGGTTCATCTCACCCAAGCCTTTATACCGCTGGATGTTGTAGCCCTTGCGCGATTCTTTCATTAACCACTCCAGTGCTTCTGTAAAACTGGATATGTTTTGCTTGCGCTCACCCCGCTGAATGAAAGCGCCCTCCTCAATCAAGCTTTCCAGTTTTTCGCCCAACGACACTATGGAGGCATATTCTCCCGAGGCAAAGAAATCCTGTTGGATGGGATATTCTGTTGCTATGCCATGAGCGGTGATTTCTACACGGGGTAGAAAAAGATGCCGCTCCGTATCTTCAACCACACTAATTTCGTACTTTTGGCTACCAGCACGGCTATCCAAAGAAAAACTGGCTAAAATTTGATCAGACCATTGTTCCATATGGCCTTGATCCGCCAGATGTTCTGGGCGAATGGCCGGCATATAAATCAACTTTTCGAGGACTTCCACTGGATACAAGCGAGACAATCGCTCTATCGTTGCCATTACTTTACGGTATTCCTGAACCAGTTTCTCCAAGCCCTCTCCAGAAATGGCGGGCGCGTTGGGGTTCACGTACAGAGCCGCATCTTCAAGGGCTGCCTGAGTCAGAAACTCGGTCATTGCCGATTCATCTTTCAGGTATTGTTCCTGTTTACCTTTGGCGATCTTGTACAAGGGAGGTTGCGCAATATAGATATGACCACGCTCAATCAACTCACGCATTTGACGGAAGAAGAAGGTCAACAACAATGTTCGAATGTGTGATCCATCAACGTCGGCGTCGGTCATGATAATAATGCTGTGATAACGCAGCTTTTCCGGATTGTATTCGTCTTTACCTATGCCACAACCTAAGGCGGTGATTAATGTGCCAACCTCCGCGCTGGCAAGCATCTTGTCAAAACGGGCTTTTTCTACGTTTAGAATCTTACCTTTCAACGGCAAAATCGCTTGGGTTTTGCGGGCACGACCTTGTTTAGCAGATCCGCCCGCTGAGTCACCCTCTACCAGGTAAAGCTCTGATAATGCTGGATCTTTTTCCTGACAGTCGGCCAATTTGCCCGGCAAACCGGCGATATCCAAGGCGCCTTTACGACGTGTCATTTCACGCGCTTTACGAGCAGCTTCACGCGCACGGGCAGCGTCCAAAATCTTGCCGACAATAATTTTTCCAGCCGAGGGGTTTTCCAGCAGATACTCCTCAAATTTCTCGTTCATGGTAGAGGCCACCACATTGGTGACTTCGGAAGACACTAGCTTGTCTTTGGTCTGGCTGGAGAACTTTGGATCCGGCACCTTTACCGAGACTATAGCGATCAAGCCTTCACGCATGTCTTCACCCGTAGTGGAAACCTTCTCTTTCTTGAGCAGGCCTTCTTTTTCCATATAGTTATTCAGGGTGCGGGTGAGCGCGGTACGAAACCCTTGCAAATGGGTACCGCCATCACGCTGGGGAATATTGTTGGTAAAACAATAGACGCCTTCCTGGTAAGCATCATTCCATTGCAAAGCGACTTCAACACCTATGCCATTGGTGGCTTCAGCTTGCGGCACGATGAAATGGAAGACGCCGGTCAGTGTTTTCTTGTTGGTATTCAAATATTCTACAAAAGCCGCTAGCCCACCTTCATATTCAAAGACCTCTTCCTGTCCCGAACGCTCGTCTTTGAGCACTATGCGCACGCCGGAATTAAGAAAGCTGAGCTCACGTAATCGCTTGGCCAAAATGTCGTATTTAAATTCTATATTGGTGAAAGTCTGAGCAGAGGGTTTGAAATGGATTTCGGTGCCTGTCCCGCTGGTGTCACCAATAACTTTCAGGGGTTCATCCGGTACGCCATGACGATAGATCTGCTCATGGACTTTACCATTTCGGCGAATGGTCAGTTTGAGCATTTCTGACAAAGCATTCACTACCGAAACACCTACCCCGTGCAAACCGCCAGAAACCTTATAGGTGTTATCATCAAACTTACCGCCAGCATGAAGTACGGTCATGATGACTTCAGCCGCTGATACGCCCTCTTCATGCATATCGGTTGGAATTCCGCGACCGTTGTCAGAAACAGAGATTGTTTCATCCGGATGAATAATGACTTTTACTTCCGTACAGTATCCTGCCAGCGCCTCGTCTATAGAGTTATCCACCACTTCAAACACCATATGGTGCAGCCCTGAACCATCATCAGTATCGCCAATATACATTCCCGGGCGTTTACGCACAGCGTCCAAGCCCTTGAGAACACTGATGCTGGATGCATCATAGGCTCTTTCTTCTGGCTTATTGTTATCTGACGGGTTTTGCTCATCTGTCATGGTTTTCTCCACCTAAAGACTAATACCTAAATCTAACATCCCAAGAACCATTGTTGTTCCATAGTGCCTTGCTTTCTTTGTTTTGGTCAGGATATTTCGGACACTCTGCCCTGTTCCACGTGAAACACTTTTACTTCTTTATTCTCATCATGCCAAAGCATGCGCAGGTCTGACTCTTTTACACCCGTGATGAACACCTGTGTTTGCATTCTCTCTAACCAATGCACCAGCTTTTTCCGATGTTTATCGTCCAGCTCAGCAGGCAAATCATCCACGAGAAAAATGACTTTTCTAGCTGTTGTTGCCTGAAATACCAAGCCTTGAGCAACTTTCATCGCACAGACCAAAAGCTTTTGTTGCCCTCGGGACAAAACATCTGCTGCAGGCAACCCATCCAGGCCTATTCTCAGATCAGCCCTGTGGCCACCAACATGGGTTTGACCCTGAAGAATGTCTCGCTCACGACTCGCGGCCAGCGCATCAGAGTAGCTCTTATCTTTATTCCAACCAGAATAGTAACTCAGGGTTAGTCCTTCTAGCTGGATAAACTCATTAATTAGCAATTGAAACTGATGCAAAAACTGATCAAACGCAACGGATCGATATTGATCGATTCTCTCCGTAAGGTTGATTAGCTCGTTATCCCAAACGCTGAGCTGTTCCTCGTCTATTCTATCATGCCGAAGCAGGCTGTTGCGGTGTTTCAAACAGGTTTGCTGGTTCTTCCACAGCGGGAAAAATCGAGGTTCCACGTGAAACACCAACCAATCCAAAAACTGCCTGCGCTCGACAGGGCCGCCCTCCAATAAAAGAAATGTGTCGGCATTGATAAGCTGCAAAGGTAAAACACTTGCCAGATCGGCAATAGAAGCAACGTTCTCACCATTGGCTTTTAAGACTAATTCACCTTGAAGGTTGCGACTAATCCCTAAAGGCAAAAGATCTTGGTTCAGTCTAAGGCTGGAAAAAACCGTGTAGCATGTGGATTCCCGATTAATGAGAGACTTGTGTTTATGACTTCTAAAAGACCGACCCAGCCCCAGTATGTACAAGGCTTCCAACACACTGGTTTTACCAGATCCATTCTCACCAAAAAATAGATTAACCGCTGGTGATGGACTAATGTCCACCGCCAAAAGGTTACGGAGTTGTTGAATTTTGAGTCGTTCGACTGCCATGCAGCCACCCGAAAGGATTATGGCTTAAAGACGCATTGGCATAACAACATAAACAGAATCGCTGTTTTCCGGCTCTTCGATCAATGCACTGGAATTGGCATCCGATAACGTGATCTTGATATTGTCATTGGTAATCACGTTGGTAACATCTTGTAAGTAACTCACATTGAAGCCCACTTCTAAAGAGTCGCCAGTGTAATCCACGGTGACTTGTTCCTCAGCTTCTTCTTGCTCAGGGTTATTCGCCACTATAGTCAGGCTGTTTGTATTCAACAACAATCTGACGCCCCGATACTTTTCGTTGGATAAAATAGACGTACGGCCAAACGCTTGTTTCAATTCCATCCGGGAACCGATTACTGTTTTGTTGCCGCCTCGGGGCAGTACGCGCTCATAATCCGGGAACTTTCCATCAACTAATTTGGAGGTGAAGGTGTAATCCACAGAGGTGACACGAATATGATTGCTGCTCAACGTAATTTCAATTTGAGCTGTGGTGTCATCCAGCAAACGGGATAATTCCAATACCCCCTTTCTCGGAAGAATAGCCTGAACCACATCTTTATGGCTCACCGCAACAGCGCGTGTACACATAGCCATTCGGTGTCCGTCAGTTGCCACTACACGTAATTGATCCTGACGAACCTCCCACAACATACCATTCAAATAGTAACGAACATCTTGCTGTGCCATTGCAAAGGAGGTTCTTTCAATCAGACGCTTAATTTCCTGTTGTGCGCAAGAAAAACGAATATTGCCAGGCGAGTCTTCCACATTAGGGAAGTCTGATGCAGGTAGAGTAGAAAGCGTAAAACGACTTCTACCCGGATTTAACAATAATTCGACTATCTTCTTGAAAAAACTCGATGTTGCTGCCATCTGGTAGCGATCTGCAGATATCAACCAGCTTCTTGGCAGGGACAGTAATCTCGCCTGATTGACCTGGCTGGTCCAGATTAATACGACCGACGATTTCAACTTCAAGATCAGTCCCGGTGAGAGACAACAGATCATCTTTCAACACAATTAAAACATTCGCCAAAACCGGCAACGTTTGTCGACGCTCAACAACACCAGCAACCAATTGCAATGGTTTGAGCAATGCCTCGCGGGATACTGAAAATTTCATGGATTAATCTCTTTTCTTCAGATGGTCTTGGTTGTTAAATCATCGTCCATAATCAATCGTATTTTAATAATCAGGTTGTCAGGGAGCGCAGTAAGTTTTTCATATCTTCATTAATATCTGCACTTTCTTCCTGCAATTCTTTTATCTTTCGACAAGCGTGCAGTACCGTTGTGTGATCGCGCCCGCCAAATGCTTCGCCTATTTCCGGCAAGCTATGATTGGTCAGTTCCTTAGCCAAGGCCATTGCGACTTGTCTGGGTCTAGCAACTGAACGACTACGGCGTTTAGATACCATGTCATTCATTTTAATTTTGTAATACTCGCAGACTACACGTTGAATGTTATCAATACCAACTTGTTTATCTT
Source organism: Cellvibrio sp. (assembly GCA_016712405.1). Taxonomy (GTDB): domain Bacteria; phylum Pseudomonadota; class Gammaproteobacteria; order Pseudomonadales; family Cellvibrionaceae; genus Cellvibrio. The sequence goes on from JADJRD010000014.1 coordinate 21,212, forward strand.
GCAAGGCTAATAAATCTTTTAACGCTTCACGCACTAATTCAACATCAATCAAGCGACCAGTGAAATTGGCACTGGCGATTACTCTTTTTAAGGCACCTTCCAAATCTCGAACATTAGCACGAATTCGCTGTGCGATAAAAAAAGCCGCATCATGAGGCAAATCGATTCCAGCCTGTTCTGCTTTTTTCATCAAAATCGCAACCCGGGTTTCCAACTCCGGCGGCTCAACCGCTACTGTCAACCCCCAGCCAAAACGCGACTTTAATCTTTCTTCCAATCCATTAATTTCTTTAGGGAATCTATCGCAAGTTAATATAATTTGTCTGCCGCCCTCTAACAATGAATTAAAGGTATGGAAAAATTCTTCTTGTGACCGTTCTTTACCTGCGAAGAATTGTATATCGTCAATCAACAAGGCATCCATAGAACGATAATAACGTTTAAAGTCATTGATCGCATTTAACTGCAAAGCTTTAACCATATCAGCAACAAAACGTTCGGAATGCAGGTAAACAATTTTTGCATTAGGATTTTTCACCAACATGGCATTTCCCACCGCTTGCATCAAGTGGGTTTTTCCCAAACCTACTCCACCATAGATAAAAAGTGGGTTGTAAGCACCACCGGGATTTTCCGCGACTTGTCGTGCGGCAGCTAAACCCAACTGATTGGACTTACCCTCAACAAAACTGGTAAAAGTACTAGCGGTATTTAAGTAATGACTGTGTTTCAAACCACCTTCAACATTTAAATCCGGTGTTTTTTCTATCAAAGTCGCTTCTTTGATGACCTCTTCTATTTTCGCTTTAAGAGGGCTTGGCTGTGTTGGAATAGAAGGGAGAATAATTCCTGGTTCTTCCAGAAATTGTTGAACAGGCTTTATGTTGGAATTTTGTGTCTTGGTTTCCAACTCAGCCTGAAATCCAGTTGAGGGGTGTCTGGGTAGAATTCCCAAAATGACACCTAAAGGCTGGTTATGATATTGACTGACTAATTCCTTTATACGATGCAAAAACTTTTCATTGACCCAATCACAAATAAAACGATTAGGTGCGAGTAATCGTAGTTCTTGTGAAGAATCAGATTTGTCTATTTGTAGAGGCCTGATCCAGGTATTAAATTGCTGCGAGGGCAACTCATTCTGCAAACTGGAAAGACAGGATTTCCAAAGAGATTCAAACAAAAGATTTTTCCTCTTTTTGTTATTGATGGATGAATCAGAGAAAAGAAAACCGCTGGTTGCCAGAGTAAATAATCACCGCTGGAACCAGATCTCTTTATTTCTCTTGAGTGGATTAGCGGCAAGTGTATTCCAGTCCATCTAAGTTATCCACAGTCTGCAAAAATATTTTTATCCTTGCTGACTAGTTCATAAAATTTCACCTAAATCATAGAGTTGTAAAATTAAATCCTGTGGATAAAACTGTTAACAAATTGTTAGTTTCCTGGACATAATCTGCGAATAAAGGCGTATAAACAAAAATTCGCCTGAAAAATCAGCATTTGTTGATAATTTACCCAAAAGCGTTTGCTTTAGGCCTGAAGTTTCTTTAGAATCGCGCCCCTTTCTACCCACAGCTACCGTCATTGGTAGGTTTACAAACTAGTGTTTAATAGGTTGCTCTTATGAAAAGAACATTCCAACCCAGTAATCTTAAGAAAGTACGTGTTCACGGTTTCCGTGCTCGTATGGCAACTAAGAATGGTCGCTTGGTATTGGCTCGTCGTCGTGCCAAAGGTCGCAAAAGCCTGACCATCTGATTGTGTTCCGCATTGATGAGTCATCAGAGTGAAGCAAACATCTTTTTGTAGATCCTTGCGTTTGCTTAACTCTGGTGATTTTGAACAGGTTTTCAATTCTGCTGCTTTTCGTATTTCCCACCAACACCTTCTTTTATTAGCCTGTCATAATGGACGCGGATTTCCTCGTTTAGGATTGGTTATTGCCAAAAAACATCTTCGTCTGGCCGTTGATCGCAATCGCATCAAACGCTTAAGCCGCGAAAGTTTTCGTCATGCCCAAGGTAAACTTCAGGATTTGGACTTGGTAGTACTGTCCCGAAATGGTTTGGATAAACTCAGTAATCCAGAAGTGTTTAGCTTGTTAGATCAGCAATGGCATAGGCTGTTAAAGAAAGTACGGCAAAAACAGTCCGAGGTTTCTTCTGAGCAACCGATAAAAGAAGACGTCATCGATAGTGGCAAAAACGAACACAAATCAATATGAATAAACTTAATCAATTATTGGTCTGGATCAGTGTGAAATTCATTCACCTCTATCGCCTATTGTTAAGTCCGATTATCGGCAATCAATGTCGTTTTTACCCAAGCTGTTCGCGTTATGCAGAAGAATCATTAATCACTCACGGATTTTTGCGTGGGACTTATCTCAGTGTGATTCGTCTTTTAAAATGCCACCCCGGGCATCCTGGCGGAGAAGATTTGGTTCCGCCTAAACATAACCAGTGCTGTTCGCACTCTCATTCACATCATCACGGCAGTCATTAAGATGGATTGGCAAAAAAATATTTTGATAGTGGCAATTTTTGCAGTGTGTTTATTGTTGTTCCTTCGCTTTCAAGATTTCGATGGACATACACCTATTGCTACAAATACTACATCTTCAAACAGTAGTAGCTCAGCAGGCGCAATACCGAATTTTAGTAGCCAAACTTCAGTAACCAACAATGTAAAATCTGAAACAAGTATTATTGCTCCTAATTTAATTAACGTAAAAACTGATAGTTTGTTGGTAACAATTGATCCTTACGGTGGTGATATAATTTCCGTATCCTTACCGGAACATTATGCTTCATTGGAAAACCCTGATAAACCATTTAAATTATTGGAAAGAACTGAAAATCACTTCTATGTTGCGCAAAGTGGACTAGTAGGAATTAACGGTACAGATACGGCAGAAAGTAGACCAACATTTTCATTTGACTCTACTCAATATGAATTATCAGAAAATGAAAACAATCTGGTCGTGGATCTTGTTTTACATCAGAATGATGTAAAAATTATAAAACGATTCACTTTTACACGTGGCGAGTATGCAATTAACGTTGAGTACATCGTACAAAATAAAAGTCAAAACACATGGTCAGCTAAATTATATGGTCGCATTGTTAGAGATGGAAAAACACATGATGAAGTAAATCAGTATCATACCAAAAAGAATATGTTCCAATTGAATCCATTTCTAGGCGTAGCAACTTCAACTAATGAAGAAAACTACAAAAAGTTAACATTCGACGATATCAATAAAACTTCACTTACTTTCAATCATCAAGGTGGTTGGATTTCTCTAGTTCAACATTATTTTGTTAGTGCTTGGATTCCATCTAAAGAAAATCAAAACCAATACACCATACAAAAAATACCTAATTCAGAATACTATTCACTAGCATTTGAAACTCAAGACATTTTAATTGCTACAAATCAAGAAGGTTCTGTACGAGCAACTTTTTATGCTGGTCCCAAAGACACAGTAAAATTAGAGTCTCTATCACCATATTTAGATTTGACTGTTGATTATGGGATGTTATGGTGGATATCTAAACCTCTTTTCGCTTTAATGAAATTTATTCACCAATTCTTAGGCAACTGGGGATTAGCAATTATTGGGTTAACACTAATCGTCAAATTAGTTTTCTACAAGCTATCAAAAACCAGCTATGTTTCCATGGCCAAGATGAAAAAACTGCAACCTAAATTGGCGGAATTAAAAGAGCGTTACGGTGAAGACAGACAACGCTTCTCACAAGAAATGATGAAGTTATATAAAACCGAAAAAGTAAATCCTCTTGGCGGTTGTTTACCTTTATTAATTCAAATGCCAGTATTTATGGCACTTTATTTTGTATTAATGGAGGCTGTGGAACTTAGACATGCTCCATTTTTTGGTTGGATTACAGATCTATCAGTTAAAGATCCATTATTTATACTACCCATTCTCTATGGAATTTCTCAGTGGATTACAATGAAGTTCAGCCCTCAACCGCCTGATCCCATGCAAGCTAAAATTATGCAAATGTTACCCTTTGTGTTTACCTTTATGTTCCTCTTTTTCCCATCGGGCTTGGTACTTTATTGGTTAACAAACAACATATTGCAAATCATCCAACAACAAATTATTACCAAACAAATTGAAAAAGCGGACGCTAAAGCGAAATGATTTACACTGATACCATCGCCGCCATAGCCACTGCAACCGGCCGTGGCGGGGTTGGTATTATTCGTGTGTCTGGTAAACATGTATTAGCGATTGCACAATCCATAGTAAAAACCTCTCTCAAACCCAGACAAGCGCACTACTGCGATTTTTATTCTGATAATCAAATTATCGATCAGGGTTTGGCAATATTTTTTCCAAATCCCCATTCATTCACTGGTGAAGACGTTCTCGAACTACAGGGTCATGGCGGCCCTGTAGTTTTGGATATGCTGTTAAATACTGTATTAAAATTAGGTGCTAGGTTAGCAAGACCAGGTGAATTTTCTGAACGCGCTTTCTTAAATGATAAAATCGATTTGGCTCAAGCTGAAGCTATTGCTGATTTAATTGATGCCAGCACCGAACAAGCTGCAAGAAATGCACTGCATTCTTTACAAGGCGTATTTTCTAAACGTATTTATGAATTGGTTGAAGCTTTAATTCAATTGCGCATTTATGTCGAAGCGGCGATTGATTTTCCTGAAGAAGAGATTGATTTTTTAACCGACGGAAAAATTCAAAACGATTTACTCAATATCGAAACCCAACTCACCAAAATTTTTCAGGAAGCCAAACAAGGTACGTTAGTTAGAGATGGAATGCGTTTGGTAATTGCAGGCAAACCCAATGCTGGAAAATCGAGTTTATTAAATGCCTTAAGTGGCCGCGATTCGGCAATCGTAACACCGATTGCCGGAACTACACGCGATGTATTGCGTGAACATATTCATATCGATGGAATGCCACTGCATATCGCCGATACCGCCGGTTTACGAGAAAGCCCGGATCAAGTTGAACAAATCGGTATAGAACGCGCCTGGCAAGAAATAGAACAGGCCGATCGTATTTTATTAGTAGTCGATGCCAATCAAAATACCACTAGTGATATTGATCAACTTTGGCCTGAATCTGTTAATAAAATTGATCCACACAAAATAATTTTAATCCGCAATAAAATTGATTTAAGCCAAGAAACTGTAGGATTAAAAACTAGAGGTTTAACCAAAACAGAAAACGGACAATACTATTTAAATATCAGCGCCAAACATCATCAGGGCATTGATGATTTACGAAGCTATCTAAAATCGATTATGGGCTTTCAACAAACCAACGAATCCGGTTTTACTGCACGCCGTCGCCATTTGGATGCTTTAGAGCGTGCCTATGATTTTATTCAACAAGGCAAAATCCAATTACAAACCTTCGCTGCCGGCGAATTACTCGCTGAAGATCTACGACAAGCCCAAAATGCGTTAAGTGAAATCACCGGCGAATTTACGCCGGATGATTTATTAGGAAGAATATTTAGTAGTTTTTGTATTGGTAAATAATTAATTTTATAAATATTGAAGAGCTTTGCACTAATCAATTTTTCTTTAATTGCACTTCGTCATCCCTGCGAAGGCAGGGATCCAGCCTTTGATTTCATTGATCTTTTAACTGCTAGATTCCTGCTTTCGCAGGAATGACGGTAAATTTTCATTCGTGCAAAACTCTCTATTGAACTAAATATTTTTACGAGATTCCAATAATCCTCCTATAGCGGTAATCAATAAATAAATAACACCGCAAAGCAAACTCAAATAAAAGCCTGTAAAAACTGTCATGCCATAGGCATCAATCAATATATTTTCATTTGAATTTAAGCCTAAAAACTCCAAAGTAGACGCAGCTGCCCAACCCGCATAAAAGTCAGTTACATAAATCAATTGCAAAGGAATTCTGATTAAAGCACTGATAAACAATCGTCTACTTTCTTTTTCCCGTCCCGATTCTCGCAATATATAATCCACTAATACATAAATGAAATACCAGGTCATAACACCCAAAACCATACCGGTTAGATACAACTCACCTTTGCCGTTATATCCCAGCAAGAACCCCAGAATGGTATTAAGCCAAACCACCAAAAACCATTTGATCAATATATTCATAACAAAAACCTTTGTTCTGAGAGAATTTAAGCCAGCTTTAGAATGGCAGAAAGACTAATATCGAGGTTGAAGATTAGGTGTAGATTTTATGTAGTTTTATGATTTCACTTTCCTTACTTAAGGGTAATGTTTACAAGCCATAAACAGCTGTGAATCCACTTCATTTAGCAAATATCTATTTATTGGTTTTCATCAAATAATTGAATCAATGTCTCTTCACAGTATTTAGCGGCTGTTTTAGTGCTAACAGCACAAATACCCTTTTCCATTCTCACCCAGAAATAACTCATTTCGTCATCACTGTCAGCTGACATGGGATCATCTGGAATCTCATAAGCCAATACAAAATTGCAATCTGGCAACTTGACTATTGCCTCTATATCTTTGAAGGAATAATCATCAATATCAAACCAATGTATAAAAACATAATCCTCTTCAATCTCACATTTGGAAGGATATTCAATATCTTCGATAACGCTATAAATTAACTTACCTTGACTATCAAGCTCATCATCAAAAATTGGACGCGATTTCTTTTTCAAAAATTTAATTAGTGTTTTTATAAATTTCTTAGGTGTGCTTTTTAAAATCAAAGTTAGCTGGCTAGCCATCTAATTTCACCTCATCCAAATGCGCATTCACATTCCATGCATTAATAATTTCTTGCCTGCGCAAACAAACTTTTCTCGCAAAATCTTGAACTTCAAGAGACAGGCTAGGATTGTCTTTCGCTGATTCTGCTGACGTTAACATTTTATGTAGATTTTCAGTATTACGGAAATTTGGTTTGTCAGAATGTTTCAATATGGAAACAAAATAATCTAGGCACTCCACATGTCCATGAAATTTTACACCTCCAACGAATAGATTGATGCATGATCTTATATATCCCCTACACCAAAATCCTGGCTCAGGAGATATAACGTTAATGTTTCCACTCCCCTCAAACTTCCATGTTATTTCCTGGTAAGTATCCCCCAAAACACCATTGACAAAATTTTTAATATGATCTCTAACCCAAGGCACAACATCAACGAATTCTGTAGCTGTTCCAAGGTATTGAGTCATAGTACGTTGCATTCCGCTGAGATCGAAGATTCCAGAATAGAATACTTCTTTCGCTTGGTCTTTATTGGTGTAAGGTGTTAAAAATAGCAACAGATCAGGAGGATAATAACTATCAATTTTTCCTTGTAAAAAATAAAATTTTATTATTTTCTTTTCTCGCGCAGGATAATCATTTAACGGAGCCGATCCAATCAGAGTGGTATAGTCCTTCTTTCTTTGAGCTACCCAATCTTCATCATCCAGCTTCCAAAGATAACTTAATTTTTCCAATGCTTTTTGCTTTCTTGTCATTAGGGTTCCTCACAGGCATTTTCAAACCAACTTTCGGGCAGTTCTTGTTCAGCGATTGCTTCTCGCGCTGAGTCCAATTCATCACCAAGGAGTTTATCGGCTACGCGATCCTCGGTATCTAAACTTCTATTACCGCCTGACCAAATAGAACATATATTCAAAGCTCTATCATTCCATCAATTTGCAACGCCGCTTTATCAAAAGTAACAATATTCTTAACTTGCCCTATTTTTTTTGCTTTATTGACAATTAGGCAATCTGAAAAATCAGCTTGTTTGGTTTTTCCATTAACCTTTATCGATTTTGCATTGGTATAGTCTTTCAGAGCACACCAGACGACTTGATCATCTTCAAATACTATTAATAGCTCAGAAAATAATGCATGTAATAAATCAATCAATTGAGGCTTTTCTAACTGATATTTTTTACCTTTAAGAGTCCACAAAGTTTCAACCAATACTACATCGGTGATTAATATTGGTTCTGTTCCTTGAAATAATTGATTGGCTTTTGCTGATTGAATAGGATCATCCTGCAACAGATAACGCAACAAAACATTAGTATCTATTGCAATCATGATTGAGAGTGACTTTTGGCAAAATGGCTATTAAGAGAATCTTCATCAGTCATGGATTTATCAACAGCTATTTGACTTAAAAAACCTTTTGCAGATCCTAATGTTTTTTTAACTACCGATATGACACCTTGGCGATCAACAAATGTTGAAACTTCATCACCCGAATCTATGCCTGCTAACACACACAAATCCAGAGGTAAGGTTATTTGTCGTTTTGAACTGACTTTTGACATGTTAACTCCAATCTTTACCAGTTAATAATAAGTAAAGATTGCCAGACTTAAATCAAAAGTCAAATACTTAAACATTACCCAAACAGAAAGGTTTATACCGCCTTATCCTGATGTTTTTCCACAGGTTTACACAGCTTATCCACAAAATTAGTCGAAGTATTCACTATAACTGACTGTTTTTTAGTGGTTTTTCTTTTATTCACAAGCATCTGGTGATAATCACTGTAATAGCTTTATATAAACTGGAGGTGAAATTGGGGATAAGTCAGGATTTTGGATTTTCATGTATAACTGGCTGTTTTATGCAGAGCTTAAACCCAGCTTGAAAGCAGGATAATCAGTTGATTCACACTGGCTTATTATTTCTATAACACTTTGTTTTTAATAGAATTTATTGGCTTATACACAGAAAATGACTTACTTAATAGATTTAATAAACATAATCCTTCATAAATAACATAAGAAATATTCTTTAATACTTTTTTACTCTGTTGTTACCAAAACAGCGTGAAAAAATATTTTGAAAAACCCTTGTTTAAGTCCTGTACAAGTTTTGTGCAAAGCGGCGACTCGCTCTATAATGCCTGCCCTTTTTCCAAAGCCGTTTTTCCAGAGGTTGTAACAGCATGATATTTCCCGATCGATTTGATGTGATTGTCGTTGGCGGCGGCCATGCGGGAACCGAGGCATGTTTGGCGGCGGCGCGTATGGGTTGTAAAACTTTGTTGCTGTCACACAATATCGAAACCCTTGGGCAAATGTCCTGTAATCCGGCAATCGGCGGCATTGGTAAAAGTCATCTGGTCAAAGAAATTGATGCAATGGGTGGCGCTATGGCGCTGGCCACTGACAAAGGTGGAATTCAATTTCGTGTATTGAATGCACGCAAAGGTCCGGCGGTAAGAGCAACGCGTGCGCAAGCCGACAGAATTCTCTATAAAGCGGCCGTACGACATATTTTGGAAAACCAACCTAATTTATGGATATTTCAACAAGCCGTTGATGATGTGGTATTGGAAGGATCTGAAATTCGCGGTGTAATTACCCAAATGGGGCTTACCTTTCACGCCAATCAAGTGGTGTTAACCGCGGGTACTTTTTTAGGTGGATTAATTCATATTGGAATGCAAAATTATTCCGGTGGTCGAGCCGGTGATCCACCCGCGATAGCCTTATCAAAAAGATTACGTGAATTAAATTTACCTGTAGGCCGTTTAAAAACCGGAACACCTCCGCGAATAGATGCGCGCACAGTGAATTTTGAAGGCCTCGAAGAACAATGGGGTGATACACCAGTTCCGGTGATGTCAGTGCGTGGCAATCGCGCCATGCATCCGCAACAAATTTGTTGCTACATGACACACACCAACGAAAAAACGCACGACATTATTCGCGCGAATCTCGATCGCTCACCTATGTATTCGGGTGTAATTGAAGGTATAGGTCCGCGTTACTGTCCGTCAATCGAAGATAAAATTCATCGTTTCGCCGATAAAAGTTCACATCAAATATTTATTGAACCCGAAGGATTAACGACTCACGAACTTTATCCCAATGGAATTTCAACAAGCTTACCTTTCGATGTGCAATTGCAAATTGTGCGTTCAATGAAGGGGTTTGAAAACGCGCATATTTTGCGTCCGGGTTATGCGATTGAATACGACTATTTTAATCCGCAAGAATTGCAACATAGTTTGGAAACCCGCGCGATTAAAGGTTTGTTTTTTGCTGGACAAATTAACGGTACCACCGGATATGAAGAAGCCGCAGCGCAAGGTTTGTTAGCCGGAATAAACGCTGGTTTGCGTTCGCAAGAAAAAGAGGCTTGGGTTCCAAGTCGTGATGAGTCTTATATTGGCGTGATGGTGGATGATTTAATTCGTCTCGGCACCAAAGAACCTTATCGCATGTTTACCAGTCGCGCGGAATATCGTTTGTTATTGCGTGAAGATAATGCCGATTTGCGTTTAACTGAAATAGGTCGCAACCTGGGTGTTGTCGGTGATGAACAATGGAATCTGTATTCAAACAAACGCGACACCATCGAAATTGAAAGACAAAGATTGAAATCCACCTGGATTCAAGCAGGCTCAGAACAAGCCCAAGAAATTGAAGCCAAAACGAATACCAAATTAATTCGTGAATATTCCTTGTTTGATTTATTAAAACGCCCGGAATTGAATTATGCAGATGTGGCTTCTCTGAAAGGCGAAGCCATTGCCGACGAATTGGCAGCAGAACAAATTGAAATCAGCGCAAAATATTCCGGCTATGTTGATCGTCAACAAGAAGAAATCGATCGCCTGCGTGTTTATGAAAATACCTTGATTCCGGAAAATTTTGATTTTTCTTTGGTGGATGGCTTATCCAACGAAGTCAAACAAAAATTATCCCAAGCCAGACCACAAACTCTGGCACGCGCTCAAGGTATTTCCGGTATTACTCCGGCGGCTATTTCACAACTGCTGATGTATTTGAAAAAGCAGGGCATGTTAAAAAGATTAAAAACTGAAGCTGTTTAATAACAAGGAAGTGTTATGCCAACTATATCGATGTTTTATGGAATTCTGATTCGAATGTTTTTCAAGGATATAGAAAAACATAAATTGCCACATATTCATGCAGATTATCAGGGAGAGGTCGCTGTTTATTCCATTATTGATGGAGAGTTATTGGCAGGAAAATTACCACCAAACAAACATAAACTGGTGGTAGCATGGATTGAGATTCATAAGGAAGATTTATTAGCCGATTGGGAATTAGCTGTAAATGGTAAAACACCGTTTCCAATTAAAGGGTTGGATCAATGAAAATACAAGAATGCAAAGTAATCGATAATGCAACACTTCTTGTGGTATCAGAAGATGGAAAGCAGGGTTTCTTCGATGTTAGTCATTATTTTGAATTGGAAGCCTTTTCGTCTTTAAAAAATCCTGAAGAATTTAAAAGAATATCCATCGGTGGTTACTTTATTGAATGGAGTTCAGGTGCTGATTTATCAGCAGATACTATTGAAGCTAAATGGTTTGATGTGACCAATACAAAGAAGAAAGTAATTTGATATTTCAGTGCAGTATATGATGGACAATATTAAAGAAAAATTGCGGCAGGGATCTGAAGCTATGTCAATAAAATTGACATCAGAACAAGAATCTAAATTGCTCACATACATCACCGAATTTGAAAAATGGAATAAAGCCTATAATCTATCGGCGGTTCGTGAGTTGGAGCAAATGATTGGTCGTCACTTGCTGGATAGCTTGAGTGTGGTTCCCTGGTTAAGAGAAAAGATTGGTCTGCAAGAAAAACTTGGACAAAATCCGGAATGGCAATCTATTATCGACGTGGGTACAGGTGGCGGTTTGCCTGGCATCCCGCTGTCAATCATGTTTCCGCAGATAAATTGGACATTGTTGGACAGTAATGGCAAGAAAATGCGTTTTCTGTTTCATATTAAAACGCTGTTGAAATTAGATAATGTTAGTGTTGAAAATCGTCGGGTTGAAACCTTTCAGCCTGAAAAGAAATTTAATGCAGTGATTAGTCGGGCTTTTGCCAGCTTGCAAGATATGACCGAAGGATGCAGTCATTTATTAAAACCCGACGGGATTTTTTTAGCCATGAAGGGTTTATTTCCGCAAGATGAAATGGAACCGATAAAAAATAAAATTGATTTGATTGAAACGATAAAATTAAAAGTTGCTGCAACCGAAGGTGAACGCCACTTGTTAGTGTTGCAATTAAAATAAACCTTATTCACCACCACTTGTGGTAAAGGAACATTCCGTGACAAAAATTTATGCTATAGCCAATCAAAAAGGTGGTGTAGGCAAAACCACTACTTGCGTAAATTTAGCGGCGTCTTTAGTGGCAACTAAAAAACGTGTGTTGTTGGTGGATTTGGATCCTCAAGGCAATGCCACTATGGGCAGCGGCATCAATAAAAATGAAATCGAAGAATCGATCTATGATGTGTTAACCGATCAAGCATCAATTCAAGATTGTTTAGTGGTTTCAGAATCCGGTAAATATCATGTCTTGCCAGCGAATGGCGATTTAACAGCAGCAGAAGTTGAAATGTTATCTTTGCCAAACAAAGAGCGTCGTTTGCAAGTGGCTTTAAATAAAATTCGGGATCAGTACGATTATATTTTGATTGACTGTCCGCCCTCTTTAAATATGTTAACAGTGAATGCCTTAACGGCGTGCAATGATGTGATTATCGCCATGCAATGTGAATATTATGCCTTGGAAGGTTTGTCGGCGCTGGTGAATACCATCAATCAAGTGCAACAGGTTTTAAATCCTGAATTGAAGATAGAAGGTTTGTTGCGCACCATGTATGATCCGCGTAACAGTTTGACCAACGATGTATCGGTGCAACTACAACAACACTTTGCTGATCGTCTCTATCGTACCTGTATTCCGCGTAATGTTCGTTTGGCTGAAGCCCCGAGTTTTGGTATGCCCGTTATTTCGTTTGATCGACAATCAAAAGGGGCCATCGCCTATTTGGCGCTTGCTGGCGAAATTATTCGTCGCAATGAAAATCAACATAAAACAGCAGCACCACAGACAGAATAAATTTGGATAAAATCATGGTGAAAAAACATAGAGGTTTAGGTAAAGGATTGGATGCATTGTTAAGCGCGGGTTTGGGTATGAGTAGTTCGCCTGCACCGCAAATGCCTGTCAGTGAAAATGCCGAACAAATTGTCCCCGAATACAAAGATGGAAAGCTGGCGCACTTGCCGGTTGAAATTATTCAGCGTGGTAAATATCAACCACGTCGTGATATGCATCAGGAAGCGCTGGAAGAATTAGCCGAATCCATCAAAGTTCAGGGCGTAATGCAACCGATTGTAGTGCGCCCGATAGGGGAAGGCCGTTACGAAATTATTGCGGGCGAGCGTCGTTGGCGTGCAACACAATTAGCGGGCATTGATAAAATTCCGGCGGTGATTCGCGATGTGCCGGATGAAGCCGCGATTGCCATGGCGCTGATTGAAAATATCCAGCGCGAAAATTTAAATCCCATGGAAGAAGCCATGGCGTTAAAACGTTTGCAAGATGAATTCGAATTAACTCACGCGGAAGTTGCACAAGCGGTTGGAAAATCCCGCACCACGGTTACCAATTTATTGCGTTTGATTGCTTTGACAGATGATGTCAAAACATTGCTCGAACATGGCGACTTGGAAATGGGCCACGCCCGCGCTTTATTAACTTTAGATGCAGATGCACAGCGCGATATCGCCAAACAAATCGTCGCCAAAGGTTTATCTGTTCGCCAAACCGAAACTCTGGTTAGGTCCTATCAAGAACAAAAAATAAAAACCAAATCGCAAGAACCCGCCAAAGCTTCCGCCGATATTCGCCAACTGCAGGATAAATTGTCCGATACCCTCGGCGCAGAAGTGCTAATCCAACATTCCGCCAAAGGCAAAGGCAAGCTGGTGATTAATTACAACTCGTTAGATGAGTTGGATGGGATATTGAGCCATATCAAATAAAAACATTTACAGCAAATTTACTAGCCAAAAAATCACCAGAGTGCTAGTCCGCCCGTTGCTGGGGTGTGGATAAGTCTCTATAATGCGCCGCAATTGTGCGTGCCGGATCAGGGTGTTACCAATGGTAATGCTTTGAAATTTGTGACAAAATGCCGGCCGTTTTTGAGGTTGTCCTTTATGTCAAAGAGTCTTAAGGGACGAACTTACGCGTTGCGAATGCTGGGGATACAGTTTCTGATCGTCAGTCTGTTGAGCCTTGTGGTCAGCATTTGGGAATCGCGAGTCGCAGTAACATTTTTCATGGGTGGAATGATCAGCGTATTGGCAAACCTATGGTTTGCGCTGGTGGTGTTTCGCCCGCCATTAGGCTCGCCGCCGGGGCGAATGCTAGTGGCGTTTTATCTGGGGGAAGCCGGAAAAATCATCATCATTGCCCTGCTATTTATGCTGGCCTTTCAGAAAGTGCCTTGGGTGAAGGAAATGACGATGGGATTGGTGCTACTGACAGGATTTATTACCAGTCAGTTGATTGCCTGGATTTATCCCCTGATAAAACACAGACCTGGCGCGAACTGAGCGCTGGCTGACAACCGATTTTATTTTTAAATGTGGAAATATCATGTCTGGTACTGAACATTCTTTAACTTCAACCGAATATATCAAACACCATTTGACCAATATGACCTATGGTCAATTACCTGACGGTAGCTGGGGTTTTGCTGAAAATGCAGAGCAGGCAGCGGCTATGGGCTTTTGGGCGATCAATGTTGATACTATGGGTTGGTCGTTATTTTTAGGTGTGTTGTTTTTTATTATTTTCCGTTCTGCTGCAAAAAAAGCCTCTTCAACGACAATTCCCACTGGACTCTTAAATGTTGCCGAAACGGCGATAGAGTTTGTTGAGGATAATGTTAAAAATATGTTCCCTTACAAAAATCGTATGATCGCACCTTTGGCTTTGACCATTTTGGTATGGGTGTTTTTCATGAACTTCATGGATTTGTTTGCGGTGGATTTAATTCCTGGAATCGCACAGCAAATCGGTGGCGCCATGGGATATGACCCACACTCGGTGTTTTTCAAAATCGTTCCATCAACCGACCCTAATATCACTATGGGTATGGCCTTGTTTGTATTTGTGTTGGTGGTGTTTTTCAGCTTCACCCAAAAAGGACTTGTCGGATTCGCTAAAGAGCTTTGCTTGCATCCTTTCAGCAGTAATATTTTTATCGTTCAAGCAGCGCTGATCCCCATCAACTTTGTATTGGAAATTGTTAACCTGATTGCAAAACCTATTTCTCTGGGTTTGCGATTGTTTGGCAACATGTACGCTGGCGAAGTAATTTTTATTCTGGTTGCGATTATGTTTGGTGCAGGATATGCCTTCGCATTTTTAGCGGGCGGAATTCAAATCATCTGGGCGCTTTTCCATATTCTGATTATTTCCTTGCAAGCGTTTATTTTTATGGTGTTGACCATTGTGTATTTGAGCATGGCTTTCCAGAACGCTGACGAGCATTAATGATTTTGTTTTTTTGATTTGTTTTTTTGTTTTCCATTTTTAACTTTAACTTTTTATTTTTAACTTAGGAGAAAAGCAGTGACTGAAGCAATCGCT
The DNA here is from genome assembly GCA_016712405.1 of Cellvibrio sp. Taxonomy (GTDB): domain Bacteria; phylum Pseudomonadota; class Gammaproteobacteria; order Pseudomonadales; family Cellvibrionaceae; genus Cellvibrio. The sequence continues at coordinate 36,662 of JADJRD010000014.1, forward strand.
TTATTATATTTGGCAGGTGCTCTTGTAATCGGTTTGGGCGCTGTAGGCGTGGCAATCGGTGTAGGTATCCTCGGTGGTAAATTTTTGGAAGGCGGCGCTCGTCAACCAGAATTGATCCCAATGTTGCGTACACAATTCTTTATCGTAATGGGCCTGGTTGACGCCGTACCAATGATCGGTGTTGGTATTGGTTTGTTCATTCTGTTTGCTAAAACTGGCGGCTAATTTTAAACCCTTTACGAAAGGCATTTAACGTGAACATTAATGCAACCATAATCGGCCAGATGATTGCTTTTGCGATCTTTATTTATCTGACCTACCGCTTTGTATGGCCACCGGTTATTGGTGCCATGGCTGAGCGATCCAAGCGCATTGCTGATGGTCTGCAAGCGGCTGACAGAGCTGAAAAAGATCTGGAATTGGCTCAACAGAAAGTGGTTGAACAATTAACAGCAGCGAAAAAAGAAGCAGCGGCTATTTTGGATCAAGCTAACAAACGTGCAATTGATATTGTTGAAGAAGCAAAAGAGAAAGCGCGTGTTGAAGCAGATCGAATCAAGCAAGGCGCACAAGCAGAAATTGATCAGGCTGTGGCTCGCGCCAAAGAAGATCTGCGCAATAAAGTGGTGACATTGGCTTTGGCTGGTGCGGAAAAAATTCTCGAGTCTTCCATCGACAAAAACGCTCACAACGAGTTGGTAAACAAACTCGCTGCTGAGTTGTAATTGAGGTAGTTATGGCAGAACTCACCACCCTCGCAAGACCTTATGCCAAAGCGGCTTTCCAACATGCCCTGGCTGCAAAACAATTGCAGCCTTGGTTTGATGCATTGGAAGTTGCCGCTGCTGTGGCAGAAGAGGCCTCGGTGAAAAAAGTGTTAGTCACATCGAGTCTGTCTGCCGCGCAAAAAGCGTCCGTTTTTCTCAATGTCTGCGGCGAAAAGTTGGATGAAAGCATGAAAAATTTCATCCACACCTTAGCGAGCAACAAGCGTCTGGCATTACTTCCCTACATTCGAAATTTGTTTGCGGCTATGAAAGCGCAACAGGAAAAAACTCTCGATGTTGAAGTGACTGCCGCATACGAATTGCCTGCGGACTTAATTAACAAATTGGCTGATGTGTTAAGCACCAAGCTGGATCGAAAAGTCAGTGTTCAAGGTTCTGTTGATAAGAGCCTGCTCGGCGGTGTGGTGATTCACACTGGCGACACAGTGATTGATGGTTCAGTTCGTGGGCGCTTGGCTAAACTCGCCGAAGCATTGAAATCCTAAGTCTAGGATCGAGGAACAGAGCATGCAGCAACTGAATCCTTCTGAAATCAGTGAAATTATCAAGAAGCGTATTGAAGGTCTTGAATTTTCTACAGAAGCTCAAAACGAAGGTACTGTCGTTTCCGTAACCGACGGTATTATCCGAATTCATGGTCTTGCCGAAGTTATGTACGGCGAGATGATTGAATTCGAAGGCGGTGTTTATGGTATGGCACTCAACCTGGAGCGCGACTCAGTCGGTGCTGTAATCCTGGGTGGCTATCGTGGTGTTGCCGAAGGTCAAAAATGTAAATGTACTGGCCGTATTCTTGAAGTACCCGTGGGTCCGGAATTATTGGGTCGCGTAGTAGATGCTTTGGGTAACCCGATTGATGGTAAAGGCCCGATCAACACCAAAATGACCGATGCTGTTGAAAAAGTAGCACCGGGCGTGGTGTGGCGTAAGTCAGTTGACCAGCCAGTACAAATTGGTTTGAAAGCGATTGATGCCATGGTGCCGATTGGTCGTGGTCAACGTGAGTTGATCATCGGTGACCGTCAAATTGGTAAAACGGCGATAGCGATTGATGCCATTATCAACCAGAAAAACTCTGGTATTAAATGTATTTATGTTGCCATTGGTCAAAAAGCCTCTTCTGTAGCCAGCGTTGTTCGCAAGCTGGAAGAACACGGCGCTATGGCACATACCATCGTGATTGCAGCGACTGCATCTGATCCTGCAGCCATGCAATTCCTGGCACCTTTTGCCGGTTGCACCATGGGTGAATACTTCCGTGATCGTGGTCAAGATGCCTTGATCATTTATGATGACTTGACCAAACAAGCTTGGGCTTATCGTCAAATCTCCTTGTTGCTTCGTCGTCCACCAGGCCGTGAAGCCTATCCAGGCGACGTGTTTTATCTCCACTCGCGTCTGTTGGAGCGTGCTTCTCGCGTGAGCGAAGAATATGTTGAGAAATTCACCAATGGTGAGATCAAAGGACAGACCGGTTCATTGACTGCTCTGCCAATGATTGAAACCCAAGCGGGTGACGTTTCTGCTTTCGTTCCAACCAACGTAATCTCGATCACCGATGGCCAGATCTTCCTTGAATCAGGCATGTTCAACTCTGGCGTTCGCCCTGCGATGAACGCCGGTATTTCGGTATCGCGTGTGGGTGGTGCGGCACAAACCAAAGTCATCAAGAAATTGTCCGGTGGTATTCGTACTGCTCTGGCGCAATATCGTGAATTGGCTGCTTTCTCCCAATTCGCATCGGATCTGGACGAAGCCACCAAATCACAATTGGAACACGGCCAACGCGTAACTGAGTTGATGAAGCAAAAGCAATTTGCGCCCTTGAGTGTTGCGCAGATGGCATTGGTGCTTTACGCCGCCAACGAAGGTCATTTGAAAGATGTTCCAGTGAATAAAGTGTTGGATTTCGAAGCGGCATTGCTGTCCTTCGCCGCATCTGAATATACAGACACCATGAAGCACATCGATGCCACCGGTGACTGGAATGGCGAGCTGGAAGGCAAGTTCAAAGAACTGATCACCAAGTTGAAGGCCAGTCGTAGCTGGTAATTGGGTGATCCTTGAGGGAGTTGCGTAAGCAACTCCATAATCTCCAGAGAGTCTTTGAAATGGCAGGCACTAAAGAAATACGGACCAAAATATCCAGCGTGAAGAGTACGCAAAAAATTACCAGCGCCATGGAAATGGTGGCGGCTAGTAAGATGCGTCGCGCGCAGGATCGTATGGAATTAGGCAAGCCCTATTCACAACGCATGCGCGAAGTGATTGGGCACTTGGCCAATTCCAATCCGGAATACAAACACCGTTTTATGAAAGATCGCCCCGTCAAGCGCGTGGGTTACATTTTGGTGTCCAGTGATCGTGGTCTTTGTGGTGGTTTGAACGTCAACATGTTCAAAACTGCTATCAGGAACATGAAAGAATGGGCCGATCAACAGGTGCAAATTGATTTGTGTCTGGTAGGTGCCAAAGCCGGTGCTTTCTTTAAAAGCTTCGGTGGCAATGTGGTTGCCAGTACACGTGATTTGGGCGAAGCACCGCAAGTAGCAGATCTTATTGGTAGCGTGAAAGTCATGTTGGATGCTTTCGAAGAAGGCAAAATCGACAAGCTCTATTTAGTCAGTAACGAGTTTGTAAACACCATGACCCAACAACCGACAGTCAGTCAGTTGTTGCCTTTGCTAGCTGAAGATAACAGCAAGTTAAAGCACCATTGGGATTACATCTACGAGCCGGATGCAGAAGTCTTATTGAAAGGTTTGTTGACTCGCTATATCGAGTCCCAAGTCTATCAAGCTGTTGTTGAAAACGCGGCCTGTGAACAAGCAGCACGTATGATTGCGATGAAAAACGCAACCGACAACGCCGGTGAACTGATCGACACCTTGAAACTGATTTACAACAAAGCACGTCAAGCAGCGATTACCCAGGAAATTTCCGAAATTGTGGGTGGTGCAGCAGCGGTGAGTTAATTTTCAATGGGGTCAGACTCCATTGATTTAGATTAACTTTGCGATTAACAAAAACCTGAAAATCAATGGAGTCTGACCCCATTGAAAATCAAGAGGAATGCAACATGAGTAGTGGACGTATAGTTCAAATCATCGGTGCGGTAATCGATGTGGAATTTCCACGCGATGCAGTACCTAAAGTCTATGATGCCCTGGTCATTTCCAAAGGCAACTTGACGCTGGAAGTTCAACAACAGTTAGGTGACGGTGTAGTGCGTACTATTGCTCTCGGTTCTTCTGAGGGTTTGCGTCGCGGATTGGAAGTCACCAATACACACAACCCGATCAGCGTACCAGTCGGTATCGAAACTCTGGGCCGTATCATGGACGTATTGGGTAACCCAATCGACGAGTTAGGCCCAATCGGTGAAAAAGAGCGTATGCAAATTCACCGTGCAGCGCCTAAATACGAAGATCTGGCTGCTTCGGAAGAATTATTGGAAACCGGTATCAAGGTAATTGACCTGGTTTGCCCATTCGCCAAGGGTGGTAAAGTTGGTCTGTTCGGTGGTGCCGGTGTAGGTAAAACCGTAAACATGATGGAACTCATCAACAACATCGCTAAAGCGCACAGTGGTTTGTCTGTGTTTGCCGGTGTGGGTGAGCGTACTCGTGAAGGTAACGACTTCTATCACGAAATGCAGGAAGCTGGTGTTGTTAACACGACAACCTTCAGCGAATCCAAAGTGGCGATGGTTTACGGCCAAATGAACGAGCCGCCGGGGAACCGCTTGCGTGTTGCCTTGACTGGTTTGACCATGGCTGAAAAATTCCGTGACGAAGGTAAAGACGTTTTGTTGTTCGTTGACAACATTTACCGTTACACACTCGCTGGTACCGAAGTATCTGCATTGTTGGGTCGTATGCCTTCAGCGGTAGGTTATCAACCAACATTGGCGGAAGAGATGGGTGTTCTGCAAGAGCGCATCACTTCAACCAAAACCGGTTCTATCACCTCTATCCAAGCGGTATACGTACCAGCGGATGACTTGACTGACCCGTCACCTGCAACCACCTTCGCCCACTTGGACTCAACAGTCGTATTGAGCCGTGATATTGCTGCCAAAGGTATTTATCCGGCAATCGATCCACTGGATTCAACCTCACGTCAGTTGGACCCAATGGTCATTGGTAACGAGCATTATTCGACTGCGCGTGGCGTACAAACCGTATTGCAACGTTACAAAGAACTGAAAGATATCATCGCGATTCTGGGTATGGATGAGTTGTCAGAAGAAGACAAGTTGACTGTAAACCGCGCGCGTAAAATCGAACGTTTCCTATCACAGCCTTTCCACGTAGCCGAAGTATTTACTGGTTCTCCAGGCAAATACGTTCCATTGAAAGAAACCATCCGTGGTTTCAAAGGTTTGTTAGCCGGTGACTACGATCACTTGCCAGAACAAGCTTTCTACATGGTTGGCACAATCGACGAAGCTGTAGAAAAAGCCGGTAAACTCAAGTAAAGAGGCAAGACTATGGCTATGACGGTTCAATGTGACATCGTCAGTGCAGAGCGCGCGATATTCTCGGGCTCTGTCGAGATGGTTATCACCACAGGTACTTTGGGCGAAGTCGGTATCACTTACGGCCACGCCCCCTTGTTAACTGGCATCAAGCCAGGCCCTGTGCGTTTGATTAAATCTGGCGGTGAAGAAGAAATATTTTTCGTATCAGGCGGATACCTCGAAGTGCAGCCTTACCACATCACCGTACTGGCCGACACAGCCTTGCGCGCAGATGATATGGACGAAGCCGCCGCACTCGAAGCGCAAAATCTGGCGCAGCAACAATTGGCCAATCAATCTTCCGAGATAGATTTCCAACGCGCTGCGATCCAACTCGCCGAAGCCGCCGCGCAGTTACGCACACTGCAAGCGATTCGCAAAAAAGCAGGGAAATAATCCTGCTAAAAAATCAAAAAAGGGTGACTTTCGGGTCGCCCTTTTTTTGTTTTAGGTTTCAAAAACGCGATCAGTAGAATTAGAATCAGCGTCTCGCCAGTATTCAACATCTCGACCAAACACACCTAAGGAAATTTTATGCTTGACATCCTCATACTCGCCGCCGGTAAAGGCACCCGCATGCGTTCAGATTTACCGAAAGTTTTACATCCTGTTGGTGGTAAAGCCTTGGTGCAACATGTGGCTGATACTGCGCGTAAAGTCGGCGGCGAACACCTATTGATAATTGTTGGCCACGGTGCTGAAAAAGTAGAAGAAAAAATGGCGGCGCCGGATGTGAAATTTGTGTTGCAGGCGCAGCAATTGGGAACGGGTCATGCGGTGCAACAAGCCCTGCCCCATTTGCGCAATGATGCAACGGTTTTAATTCTTTATGGTGATGTTCCATTAACCAAAGCAGAAACACTGCAAAAATTAATTTCCAAAGTGAGTGATAGCCAAATGGGTTTGCTCACAGTGAATATGCAAAACCCAACTGGATACGGACGTATAGTTCGCGATGCCAATAAAAATGTTATCGCGATTGTTGAACATAAAGATGCATCGGATGAGCAGAAAAAAATCAACGAAATTAATACCGGCATAATGGCGGTTAAAGCCAAGCATTTACAAAAATGGTTGCCAGCACTCAGCAACAATAATGCACAAGGCGAATATTATTTAACAGATATTATCGCCATGGCCAAAGCTGACGGCACTTCAATTCAAGTTGAACAGCCTGATGCAGTCGAAGAAGTTGAAGGCATTAATAATCGTCAACAACAAGCGGCACTCGAACGTTTTTATCAACAACAAAAAGCGAATGAATTAATGGTTGCAGGGGTGACACTACTTGATCCATCCCGTATCGATATTCGCGGAAATTTAACCGCAGGCCGCGATGTTGTGATCGATGTCAATTGTGTATTCGAAGGCGATGTAGTGTTGGGCGATGGCGTAGTGATTGAACCTAATTGCGTTATCATCAATAGCAAAATTGGTAATCTCTCGCAGATAAAAGCCTTTAGTCATATTGAAGATTCAACACTCGCTAACGGATGCGATATTGGCCCATACGCGCGCTTACGCCCAGGCACACAATTGGCGGACGATGTAAAAATCGGTAACTTCGTTGAAACCAAAAAAGCGGTAATCGCCAAAGGCAGTAAAGTCAATCATTTAAGTTACATAGGCGATGCAGTTATTGGCAGCAAAGTAAATGTCGGTGCGGGTACTATCACTTGCAATTACGATGGTGTAAATAAATCCAAAACTGAAATTGGCGATAACGCTTTTATCGGTTCCAATTCCGCATTGGTTGCTCCTGTAAAAATTGCAGCCAACAGCACCATAGGCGCAGGTTCAGTGATCACTAAAAATACCGAAGAAAATGATCTTGCGATTGCACGCAGTCAACAACGCAATATTAAAGGTTGGGAAAGGCCAACGAAGAAATAATATCTGATAACAAAATTGATAGAGGTAGTGATGCAGCGATTCGTATTGATAGTTTTGTCTATCCCGTGTCGATGAACCGCACAAAGGTTTCGCAAGGGCTATATTTCGGAAACCATCAATGCCTAAAAAACGAAAAATAATACTGTTAATTTTTCTGGTGGTTTTATTCCTGCCAGAATTTGCGCAGATACCGGTTCAAGGTGCAACGGCAAGAGATTGGAATGCAGAATCCTTTTGGTATGAACCTTGGGGGAAATCGGGTGTGCATAAAGGAATTGATATTTTTGGCAAAAAAACTACGCCGATTTTGTCGACGACTTATGGTGTGGTGGTATTTAAAGGTGAATTGTCTTTAGGGGGAAAAGTAGTATTGGCTTTGGGCCCCAAATGGCGTCTGCATTATTACGCACATCTCGACTCGGATGATGTATTTATCGGTCAACCTTTATCAGTAGGAACAAAAATCGGAGCATTAGGTGATTCTGGTAATGCTAAAGGCAAGCCCGCGCATTTACACTATTCAATGTTAACTATGGTGCCTTATTTGTGGCGAATAGATTCTTCTACTCAGGGTTGGAAAAAAATGTTCTTTCTTGATCCAGCTAGTATCATTCAGCCATAACATGCTGCATTATGAGTTGTGGTTTTTACTTAAAAATTAAAAACAACAGTGGAGAGAATTAATAATGAAAAAAACAAATTTATGCTTATCTGGATTGATTGCAGTTTGTTTGTTTTTAACTGCGTGCAGTAAAAAATCCGAAACCGAACAATTAGCGGATATGCGCGATTCCTTTACTTATTCGAAGTATGTGCTCTTGTCTGAAAATGGCTTGGCATTGGGGCTTAAAGCTTATCAACAAGGCGTAAAAATTTCGGGATCAGAACAAATGCCTGAAATTACTCAAAATGAAGTCTGTATTGCACGTACTTTATTAGCCTACGGTGCTTTGGTAGCGGATAAAAACAAAATTGCTCTGGCAGAATCCGATTTAATCGATAAAGAAAATTGCGATACTTTTATGCGTGGTGCTGCGGGTTCTTTACGCGGTGTGATTTTTCATCGCGAAAAATGGCCGGAACTTGCAGCCCAAGAAACCAAACAATCACAAACTTTATTAGCCACTGTATCAGATAAAGAAACCGCCGATACTCAGTTAATGGCTTTACATTTAGCCTTGGGTTCCAATGCTGTAATGCAAAAAGATTACGAGCGTGCGCAAGTGCATGCTGATGCTTTGGCTTTGGTGATGGAGGCGCCCTGGTTAGGCAAATTAGCGCAAGCCACCATTCATTTTAAAGAAGGCAACGTGACTGATGGTGTGCGCGATATTAAACGTTTAAGTGAAGATGAAACTGTGCCACCTCAAATTCGTTCAGAACTGGCAAAAGGCATTAATGAAATTGAAGCCAAAACCGGTAGTGTCGATGCGCCTGCTTTTATGGGGCGAGTATTAATTCGCGGCGTGTGGGATATGGCTACCGAAAAAACATCAGGCGCTTTGTCACAAGTGTCTGGTTTTGTGAAATCACAAGTGGATGATTTTGAAACCGAAGAGAAAAAGTAAGAATTTATTTCCGTTGTAGGGCGGGTCAAGACCCGCGTGTGCGGAGTCAAATAATCGACATCGGAAAAATAATATGCGCAATTTTCTGTATAAATTTATTTCCGCTTGCATTGCCCTAACCAGTATTCCAGTTTGGGCAAGCCCGATTAAAGACGATGAATTTATACAGCTGATGTCCAGCGCCGCCAAATTAAAGGATGATGGCGAGATTGAATTCAGAGTGACCGCTTGGATTTATGAAAAAGAATCACGTCCTGGCGCACAAGCGGCTTTGGCGTTGTGGATGAAATTGGATCTGGATTCGCTCACTTCCGAGGAAAAAAAGCGCTTTGAAGATCGTACTCAACTTTTCCGTATTGATTCCGAACGTAATAAAAAGATTAGCTTGGTGCTTCTCGGGCAACAGATAACATTATCCAAAACAGATCCTTGGGGATTAACCGATAAAAAAATTATCCTTAAACCCTCCTCAACTACACATGGCGAAAAAATTCAATATCACGCAGTTTTACCTGACAGCGATAAGCGGGAATTTTCTGGAGACTTGGTGTTGGTATCTGAAAAGGGCCTGTCAATTATTTCAGATATCGATGACACCATTAAAGACAGTTATGTGTTGGATAAACAATTATTAGTGCGCAATACCTTTGTTAACCCTTTGCATTCGGTCGCAGGCATGAGCGATTTATATCAGGCTTATGCAGCTTCGAATCAACACTTGGCTTTTCACTATGTATCCAGCAGCCCGTTGCAGCTTTATCCATTGCTGACAGAATTCTTACAACAAGAAAAATTTCCCGCCGGTAGTTTACATTTGCGACCAATAAAATTATTGGATGAATTATTTAAAGAAGGCAGCAGTTCACAACGACATAAGCACAAACAAATCCGGGATCTATTAAAACAATTCCCTAAGCGTCAATTTATTTTGATGGGCGATTCGGGTGAAGCAGACCCGGAGATTTATGCCGCTGTAGCAAAAGATTATCCCGAAAGAATTCGTCAGATTTATATTCGAGATGTAACGAATGAAACAGCCGAAGCACTGCGGTATCAAAACACCTTTAAGTCTATTCCCAAAGATAAATGGCGCATTTTTATGGAGCCAAAAGAGCTACAGAATAGCTTGTAATCAAATAAGTTCGGCGGCCGGCATGAATCCATTTTTGTAAAATTTTACATCGTCATCCCTGCGACGGCAGGGATCCAGCCTTTGATTTCCTTGATAATTTTTAACCGCTAGATTCCTGCCGTGCAGCAATGACGATAATTGTTGAGCAAATTTGATCCTGTTAAGAAAGGTGAAAAAAATCACCTCGAATTCAGGTTTTGGATTAGACTCGCCAAATTGTCTGAAAAATAACGTCAATAACCCTAATCAAGACCATCAAGCGAGACTTTAGCTATGAAGACCATCAAAGGCCCAGCCATTTTCCTTGCCCAATTTTTAGGTGACACCGCACCTTTCAACTCACTGGATTCTATTGCCGGATGGGTTGCTAGCCTCGGCTTTAAAGGTGTGCAAATTCCGACTTGGGATAAACGCGTATTTGATTTGGAAAAAGCCGCGACCAGTCAGGCCTATTGCGATAATTTTTTGCACACATTGAATTATCACGGTTTAGTGCCCACAGAATTATCCACGCACTTGCAAGGCCAATTAGTGGCTGTGCACCCTGCTTATGATGAAATGTTTGATGGTTTTGCGCCGGAATCCGTACGCGGAAATCCCAAAGCGCGACAAGCCTGGGCCGTTGAACAAATGATGATGGCAGCGCAAGCCAGTAAAAATTTAGGCTTGAATGCACATGCGACTTTTTCTGGCGCTTTACTCTGGCCTTATTTGTATCCCTGGCCACAACGCCCTGCCGGTTTGGTCGAAAATGGTTTTGCAGAATTAGCAAAACGTTGGCTGCCAATTCTGGACGCATTTGATAAAGCCGGTGTTGATGTCTGTTACGAAATTCATCCGGGTGAAGACCTGCATGATGGTGCGACCTTCGAACGCTTTTTAAAAGCCGTTAATAATCATCCACGTTGCAATATTTTATTTGACCCATCGCATTTCGTTTTGCAACAACTCGATTACCTCGCCTTCATTGATCGTTATCACGATCGCATCAAAATGTTCCATGTAAAAGATGCTGAATTCAATCCAAGCGCACAACAAGGCGTTTACGGCGGTTATGAATCCTGGGTTGATCGCGCCGGACGTTTCCGTTCTTTGGGTGATGGACAAGTCGATTTCAAACAAATTTTTTCAAAATTTGCCGCTTATGATTATGCCGGTTGGGCAGTATTGGAATGGGAATGTTGTTTGAAGCATCCTGAAGTCGGAGCAGCAGAAGGCGCACCCTTTATTCAAAATCATATTATAAAAGTGACTGAACGTGCGTTTGATGATTTCGCGAAAAGCGGAATTGATGAAGCAAAAAATCGTAAAATTTTAGGTTTGTAATCACCCCCTCCTAACCTCCCCCTTGGTAAGGGGGAGGGACTTCTCCCTACTTTTTGCGGAGCGAAGTTTGTTCCATCCCCTTGCCAAGGGGAGGGTTAGGGAGGGGTGAAACTTTCCAACAATAAATTCCAACTTTCAAAAAATAATTTTCAACCTGCAACAAGAAGATCCAACTATGACAAATCCAAAAATTCGTTATGCAATGGTCGGTGGTGGTCGCGGTGCGTTTATTGGTGCTGTGCATAGAATCGCGGCGCGTATGGATGATCGTTATGAATTGGTTGCCGGTGCTTTGTCGGCAAATCCTGAAAACGCAAAATTATCCGCAGCCGATTTACACATCGCTGCTGATCGTGCTTACACCTCTTATGAAGACATGATTCGCGAAGAAAAAAAACGCGCGGATGGAATTCAAGTTGTCGTGATTGTGACGCCAAACCATATGCACTTTCCGGTTGCCAAAGCCTGTTTGCAAGCAGGCATTGATGTGATTTGTGATAAGCCTGTGACTCGCACTTTGGAAGAAGCGTTGGAATTGGAGCAGCTTGTTAAATCATCCGGTTGTTTTTTTGGTTTAACCCATAATTATTCTGGATATCCATTAGTGCGTTATGCGCGCGAATTAGTTTCGCAAGGCAAGCTCGGGAACTTACGTGTAGTGCAAGTGGAATATCCGCAAGAGTGGTTAACAGAAGCAGCGGATGAAAATAACAAACAAGCTTCATGGCGTACTGATCCGGCGCGTTCCGGTTTGGGTGGATGTTTGGGTGATATTGGTACTCACGCATTTCAACTCGCTCGTTTTATTTCGCAACAAAAATTAATTGCAGTCAGTTCTGATCTCACCAGTTTTGTTGAAGGCCGACAAGTTGATGATAATGTTCATGCCATGTTGCGTTTTGAAAATGGTTTGAAAGGCATGTTATGGTCAAGCCAAGTCGCGCCCGGTTGTGAAAATGGTTTGCGCATTCGTTTGTACGGCGACAAAGCCAGCATTGAATGGGCGCAAGAAAACCCTAACGAATTGTGGTTCACCGAATTAAATAAACCGCGTCAACGTGTAACGCGTCGCGGTGATATTGGTAGCGATATTGCGGCGCGAGGCATGCGAACTCCGGGCGGTCACCCTGAAGGTTATCTGGAAGGTTTTGCCAATCTCTATAAAGATATTGCAGACATTCTCGATGCGCGCAGCAAAGGCGAAAAACATTTTTTGCAAGATTGGGTACCTGACATTGAAACCGGTGTTGAAGGTATGCGCTTTATTCAGGCCGTGATAGATTCGTCGCGGCAGGATGGTGTGTGGGTGAAGTTGTAAGTGAATTAAAAGACCCCACCCTAACCCTCCCCTTGCCAGGGGAGGGAACTAGCTCCTCCCCCTGGCAAGGGGGAGGCTGGGAGGGGGTCACAAGCACAATAATTTTTTAAAAATAAAAAAGGTAGAAAACATTATGAGCAAAACTATAAATCCAGATCGTTTATTTGCCGCCTGTTGTATTGCATTAATCGTCACTGCTATGACCTTTGCAATTCGCGCCGGAATCCTTAGTCAATTAAGTGCAAGTTTTCAATTCAGCGATACAGAGTTGGGTTGGATCAACAGTATGGCGTTTTTGGGTTTTCCGGTTGCCATGATGGTGGGCGGATTACTCTATAACTCTTTAGGTGCTCGCACCTTAATGTATCTGGCATTTGCATCGCATTTGTTAGGTTTGATTTTAACTATCACCGCCGATGGTTTCTGGACTTTGTTGATCTCGACATTCTTTATCGGATTCGCTAACGGTTCAGTGGAAGCCGCCGCAAACCCATTAATTGCTGATATTTATCACACCAACAAAACCACCAAGCTCAACAAATTCCACATGTGGTTCCCTGGCGGTATTGTGATTGGTGCTTTGATTTCAACTTTAATGACCAAGCTAGGTATGGATTGGCAAATGCAAATTGCGGTGATGTTGGTTCCAACAGTGATTTATGGCGTGATGATTTTCGGTCAAGCTTTCCCCGAAATGGCTAACTCTGAAACCTCCACCAAAAATAATTTGCTCGCATTGATTTCACCTTTATTTATTTTAATGATGATCACTATGTCTTTCACTGCGGCTACAGAATTGGGCACTCAACAATGGGTTGAGAGAATTCTTGGGGCATCAGGCGCTCATCCAATGTTGATTCTAGCCTTGATAACAGGCTTGATGGCAGTTGGTCGTTATTTTGCGGGCCCGGTTATTCATGCGCTAAATCCTGTGGGCGTTTTGTTGGTCTCGTCAGTTTTAGCAGCAGTCGGTATTTATTTGATGAGCATGGCGTCTGGCGGCATGATGTATATCGCAGCAATTGTTTTTGCGTTGGGTGTGATGTACTTCTGGCCAACAATGATTGGTTTTGTGAGTGAATATTTGCCAAAAACAGGAGCCCTAGGTATGTCACTTGTTGGTGGGGCTGGAATGTTAGGTATGGGAATATGGAATCCTATTATCGGCGGATGGATAGATTCAGAAAAAGCCAAAGCAGTCGAAAACGGTTTGACGGGGGTTGCTGTAGAATTGGCAGCGGGTCAAGCAACATTGACAAATCTCGCAGTCTTGCCTGTTATACTAATTTTTATTTTTGCGGGTTTATTTATCTTCCGCAAAAAATATATGAAATAAATTTTCAGTGTTGCTGATACAAAAAACGCCCGATTAATTCGGGCGTTTTTTATTGAGAGATGAAAAAATAATTGATTCAGCAATTTCAATAACGCAGCAATCCAACATAAAGAATTGCGTGCATACTGGCTTTACGGAAGCCGGCGAAGTGTTGGCAATGCAGCCTGTAGTTGAGAAAACTTGGGCGATTTTGGGCCAACTCCCATGATGCGAAGTTCGACAATATCTCCACTACGGGCATAGTGAAGATTTGGGCTGGTCATATCGCCTTGGTCTGTTTGTTGAATTGCACCGTCTGGGTCTTTGGCAACAGGTGTTTTTGACCCGGCGAGTGAACGATCCCAACCTTGGGTTTGAGTAGGATCTTTCATGACGGTCTGTTTAACCATCAGCGTCATGTTTTTACTGCTATACCGACAATTCAGTGTTTTACCCGTTCCAAAATCAGATTCAAAACCAACCTTGCCTTCTTTAAAGGTTTCACCCAAGGCAGTTGAAAGCTCGGCGGCAGTGAAAGGACAAGATACGGGAGTCGCGGCATAACCGAATGTAGAAAAAGTCAAAGAAAGAACGCAAGCCAGATGTTTAATTTTCATGGGTAATCCCTCGTTAAATTGTGGAAGGTGGTAAAGCGTCAAGAAGTATAAGCTCCAATGACTAGCAATTCTAGATAATGACTATTTCGATAGCAAAAACGCCCGATTTCAGTCGGGCGTTTTTTTGGTGGAATGAACAAAATAATTGAAACGACTATTTCACCGAAACCGAATCATAAACCACTACTTTGCTCCACAGGTGACTGTAGTTATCCACAAACGCTTGATGTATAGGGTGAATTTGATAAGCATGTTCATCCGCTGCATTATCAAAAAATAGTAATTCCGATGCACTGTAAGAGTTATCCACTACATCGCGTTTTTCAGTGGATGCAGGAACACCTATATGCAAACCTTTGATTTGCGGAATGGCCGCCAATGTTTTGATACCTTCGATTAATTTGGCTTGATCTTCTTTTGAATCAGGATTTTTTAACCAGAAATAAACTTGATGAGCGAGTGGTGCGATTTGTGTGGGCATGGCTTTCTCCGTGGTGGATGTGTCTGCATGACAAATAATAGCGATTAAACAAAAAACTAAAGTAACGAGTCTCATAGTAACTCTGGATTAATAGAATTGGTAACAAGATACCATCCATCTTCTCGAGATCAATAGACTTAAAAAACCTTTACTCGCACTAGGGTTAAGTGTTGAACGGCATTGAACTATTGTTCCCTTCTGTGTTCTATCCTGACACTTCAGGATTCGATCAACAGGAACAAGCATGCACAAGTCATTTTCTTCAAAGAAGCTATCAACATTTTTTCTCTTTACGATTTTGTTTTTCAGTCACCGCAGTTTTGCGGATGGCCTAAGTGACTTGAAACAAGCACTGAATGGCTTTGCACAATCCGCCGCATTTACCGCAAAAATAACAGCGAGTATCAAAAATCATAATGAAGAAGATGATGAAATTACGACTAAAACCGGCGAAACGGAATTTTCGGTAGAACAAAATCAAACGGGTTTGGAAATTCGTTATCCAATGGCAATACTGGATACTATCGACAAAGAAATAGAGGCTAAAAAGCATAATCCAAAAGCACATACTCCCCGAACGGAAGCCATGAACCGATTTAATTATCAGCAAATGGTTATTCTGTTAAATCCCGTTCAGGAAATGGAAGAAGACTTGCGAAAAGCAAAATTGATCAAAGAAGAAAACATTTTGTACCAGGGAAAACCTGCCCGATTACTTCACTTGCGAATTGATTTGGAAAAACTCAGTCAAGAAGAACGCAAAAATTTAAAGAAATTTAAAACCGATTTCAAAATCTGGATAGACGAAAAAGGTGTGCCATTAGCAAGCCATTCAAAGGGAAAAGGTTCAGGCAGATTTGCATTGGTGATTGGTTTCGAATTTCATTTTGATGTGGAAAAGACATACTCAGTCCACAACAATCGATTGCTGGTTACTGATTTAAAATCCCATTCCGGCAGTAGTGGTGCCGGAATGAATAGGAATGAAACGATTGAGGCGAAACTTTTATTGCTGTGACTTATTACATCGACACAGGCTATTTCAGCTTTTGATGGGTTAATAATTGCCTTTAGTCTGAGTAGCCAGCTTCAAGTAAGCACTTGACATCATAACTGGATATTCATACAGTTATTTGGCTGTGGCTTACCCACCGCAAAGACATACAACAAGGAACCCGCTATGAACCAAAACCAAATACAACTCTTCAAATCCAATGATGGACATGTCTCGCTTGAGGTGTCACTTAACAATGAGACTGTTTGGCTGACACAGGCGCAGATGTCTGAACTCTTCGAGCGAGACCAATCTGTGATGTCTCGCCATATACGTAATGTGTTTACGGAGAAAGAGTTACCAGAGAAAAGCAATATGCAAAAAATGCATATTGCTTTATCGGACAAACCCGTAGCTTATTTTTCACTGGACGTTGTGATCTCAGTCGGGTACCGCGTCAAATCCCAGCGCGGTGTGCAATTCCGCCAATGGGCGACTCAAACTCTTAAATAACATTTGGTTCAAGGTTACACGCTCAATCAAAAACGCCTGCAAGAACGCGGAATTGAGTTTGAGCAGGTGATTAATCTGCTGTCACATACCCTTGAGAATCAATCCCTGGTTAACCCTGAGGGTGCGGCTGTTGTCAGTGTTATTCATGACTACGCACGTAGTTGGAGTTTGTTGCAGGGGTATGACGAGCAATCGCTGGGTGATAAAAATTCAAAACAGCGGGACATGGTCGCGTTGGATTTGACAATGGCGTTGCAAGCGATTGGTGAATTGAAACAGGAGCTGATTGCAAAGGGTGAAGCGACTTCACTCTTTGGGCAATTGCGTAGTGATGGTCTGGCCTCTGCTATTGCGACTATTGAGCAAGGTTTTGGAGATGATTTGTTTTATCCCAATGTCGCCAGCCGCGCGGCGCACTTGCTGTATTTCGTTATCAAGAACCATCCACTTGCTGATGGCAACAAACGCAGCGGTTCGTTTTTGTTTTTGTGGTATTTACGTTTGAACCAATTCTTTTTGGTAAAACCTGTCGAGCATTTAATCAATGACAACACTCTGGTTGCTTTGGCTTTGCTGGTAGCAGAAAGCAAACCCGATCAAAAAGAACTAATGATTCGTTTGGTCGAACATTTTATTTTATTGAAAGAGGATTAATCTAATCAGCGAATGAAAAACGGAATTCAATTTTCTTAGCTAATTTTTTTGCTTAAACCTTTACCAAACGTTTTTGAATTGCCACCACAATCCCCTCCGCATTCAACCCCTGCTCCGCCAATTGAATTTTTTGATTTTGGTGTTCAACAAAATAATCGCCAAAACCTAATTGCAAAAGATCAACAGAATAATGTTGGCTACGTAGATATTCCGAAACAGCACTACCGGCGCCACCGGCAATGACATTTTCTTCGAGTGTGACCAACAACGAATGTGATGCTTGTAGTTGATCAATTAATTCGGTGTCCAATGGTTTTACAAAACGCATATCGACTAGAGTTGCATTGAGTTGATCGGCGGCGATTTGTGCTTCGTTTAATAAAGTACCGAAACATAAAATCGCAACTTTTTCGCCATGACGTTTGCTAAGGGCTTTACCAATTGGCAATGCAGTGAGCTTTTTTTCCGTTGCGATACCTGTGCCTGCGCCGCGTGGGTAACGCACAGCCGCAGGGCCTTGATATTGATAAGCGGTGTAAAGTAATTGCCGACATTCATTTTCATCGCTGGGGGTTGCTATCACCATGTTCGGAATGCAACGCAAATAGCTGATATCGAATGCACCGTTGTGAGTAGGGCCGTCGTCGCCGACTAATCCGGCGCGATCAATCGCAAATGTTACGTCGAGATTTTGCAAAGCCACATCGTGAATTAATTGGTCATAAGCGCGTTGTAAAAATGTGGAGTAAATGGCAACAACCGGCTTCTGTCCTTCGCAGGCCATGCCCGCGGCGAGTGTGACCGCATGTTGTTCGGCAATTGCAACATCAAAATAACGATCGGGAAATTGTTGCGAAAATTCCACCATGCCGGAACCTTCACACATAGCGGGGGTGATGCCGATCAAGCGTTGATCTTGCGTGGCCATATCACAGAGCCAATCGCCAAAAATATCCTGAAATTTTTTCTTTTTGACAGGCTCAGTTTTTGCTGCACCATTTTTTTGTTTAGGTTCGAATTTATTTAATGCGTGATAACCTACGGGGTCCAATTCTGCGGGTTCAAATCCTTTCCCTTTTTGGGTGATCACGTGCAAAAGTTTGGGGCCTTTCACTTCGCGCAAATTGCGCAAGCATTCGAGTAAATCATCTAGATCATGACCATTAATTGGGCCGACATAATTGAATCCCATTTCTTCAAACAAAGTACCAGGCGACCAAAAGCCTTTGATGTGTTCTTCTGTGCGACGAGCCAATTCCTTTACTGGTGGAATTTTAGCGAGCATGTGTTTGCCGCCTTCGCGCAGTGAGTTGTAAAACTTGCTCGCCCAAATTTTAGAAAGATAAGTAGAAAAGCCGCCGACGTTCGGTGAAATCGACATATTGTTATCGTTTAAAACAACCAACATATCGGTTTCAGTATGTGCAGCATGATTCAGTGCTTCAAACGCCATGCCGGCTGTCATAGCGCCATCACCAATAATGGCCGCCACTTTTCGATCAATGCCTGCCATTTTTGCGCCTATCGCCATACCTTGTGCTGCGCTAATAGACGTACTGGAATGGCCAACGCCAAACGTGTCGTAAACACTTTCTTCGCGCTTGGGAAAACCGGAAAGCCCACCAGCTTGACGAATGCTGTGCATTAATTCGCGGCGTTCAGTGAGAATTTTATGCGGATAAGTTTGGTGGCCCACATCCCAGACCAATCGATCTTCAGGTGTGTTGTAAACATAATGCAAAGCGACCGTTAACTCGACAACACCCAAGCCAGCACCAAAATGTCCGCCAGTTTGCCCGACGGTGTAGAGCAGAAACGCCCGAAGTTCATCTGCCACTTGCGGCAATAGCTTTTCATCGAGCAGACGTAAATCGACGGGTGATTGAATAGTATCAAGCAAAGGCGTAGACGGGCGTTCTAGGGGAATCTGGTTGTGCATCGAATCAGTCAGCTTATTGTGTGGTCGGCTATTTTAGGTAGACTGCAGGAAATTGGCTAGCAAATTGCCGGGTTTACACCCATGGGCGATGATTTAAATTGGGGTCGCCCCTAATTCAGGATCAAAATATGCAAATTAGACTAGACGATTTGACGGGGCCTGAGATAAAACGCCTGCTGCAAGACCATCTTAACGATATGTATGCTGCATCACCCCCGGAAAGTGTGCATGCTTTGGATTTAACGCAATTGCAACAACCCTCCATTTCCTTGTAGTGTTTTTATGGTGCGGGAGATTTAAAACTATTGAACTCTCTGGATCTGTAAAAATTGTGAGATGGCTATTAACATGAAACAAACTGCATATTCATTTCCCGTTATCGGCATTATTCATTCCTGCTTCAAAGAAAAATTTGGGATTCCTCGCCAGCCGGGGCTGGCACCATTAGCGAAAGCGCAGCTCGAATTATTGTCGCCGTATAACGATCCAGCGGCGGTGGAAGGTTTGGAAAAAGTGAGCCATCTTTGGGTTCAATTTGTGTTTCATGCCAATGAGTGGGGTGGGTGGAAACCGAAAGTGCGACCACCGCGTTTGGGCGGGAATCAATCGGTAGGTGTTTTTGCAACACGATCACCGAATCGGCCATCGCCTATTGGTTTGTCGGTCGTGAAATTGGATTCAATTGAGGCGCAACATGGAAAAGTTATCTTGCATTTGAGTGGCGTTGATTTATTGGATGGCACCCCGGTATTGGATATTAAACCTTATGTGCCTTACGTTGATCAGGTGAGTGAAGCGGTCAACTTAATTGCAGCGGATGCGCCCAATACAATTGACGTGGTTGTTCCAGAATATCTACAGGGGATTTGCACGGAATACCAATTGCGTACAGAGATTCCCCCTTTTGCAATTGATTACACAAATTTTGCAACAAGACCCCAAGCCTGCTTACCAAGAACCTAAAGAAGAAAAAATCTACGGCATGACATTATTGGATCTCAATATTCAATGGCACTATCGTCAGGAGAAAGATCAGAACAGGATTGAATTGACGGCAATAGAGTCAGCCAAGAACTAAAGAGTTATTAAAAGTTGAATTATTAAGTGTAAATAGGCTTTTAAAAGTCTCTTATAGTCGTATAGCCTATAAGCAATAAATCAATAATCTGGAATCTTCGGCATGATAAACAAATTAATGGCTATCGCAATTGGTACAACTTTGTCTTTTTCTGTTGCAGCCATAGACAATTCCCTGACCATCAATGATCGGGAATATTTTGAAAAACCGGGTTTTAATTTACTGGTGTTTAGTAACGCTTATGAAGGTTTGTTCAGCGATGCCAAAATCAGCGGGGTGGAAATTATTCATCACGGTTTACGCACCGCTACTAATGGCGACCTTCGCTTGCATGCAACACCGGAACAGTGGCATATCAATCCGGTTTTGAAGGAGCGCAAAATTAACCGCGATGAACAATCAATAGAAGCATTTTTGCATTATCCGCAATATGAATTTGATTTTTCAGTCAAAGCTACACGCCAGGGCGACAATTTACTAATCAGCGTTAATTTACCAAAAGCCTTGCCGAAAAATCTTGAAGGCAAGGCTGGTTTTAATCTGGAATTTTTGCCATCCGCCTATTTCCACAAATCTTTTTTGATGGATGAAACAACTGGTTATTTTCCGGTATACCCCGGCGGATTAAAAGAAATTAGCGATAAGGTTGCACCAGTTGCTTTGGCAAAAGGCAATCAACTCACATTAGCGCCGGAAGATAATTTGCGTCGCGTGCAAATTCAATCCAACAGCCAACTCGAACTGTACGACGGCCGCGGCAAAGCGAAAAACGGTTGGTTTGTGGTGAGAAGCTTATTGCCTGCCGATAAAACTGGCAGCGTGTTGGAATGGACGCTCACTGCGTCCACCGAAAAAAATTGGTTGCGCGAACCGGTGATTGGTTATTCGCAAGTGGGTTATCACCCAGCACAAAATAAAATTGCGGTCATTGAGTTGGATAAAAACGACAAAAAAATTCAATCAACATCGCTGATTAAAATTGGCGCCGATGGCAGCCGCAAAAAAGTTTTAACGCAAAAGCCCAAAACCTGGGGGCAATACCTGCGCTACAACTATGCGCATTTTGATTTCAGCAAAATCAATGAGCCCGGCATTTATGTTATTCAATATGGTAAGCAAGAAACTTCCAGTTTCCGCATCGCGAAAGATGTTTACCAAAATGCCTGGCAACCTTCGCTGGATATTTATTTGCCCGTGCAGATGGATCACATGACAATCAACGAAGGTTATCGTGTGTGGCACGGTGCATCGCATCTTGATGACGCATTACAAGCGCCCGTAAATCACGTGCATTTTGATTTGTATGCGCAAGGCCCAACAACAGACACGAAATACAAACCCGGCGAACATATTCCCGGATTAAATATCGGCGGTTGGTATGACGCGGGTGATTACGATATTCGCACCCAAACCCAATACGATGTAGTCAACACACTGGTAACAACTTGGGAAACTTTCGGCATTCAACGCGATACAACCTCGGTTGATTATGATCGCCGTTGGGTTGAGTTACACCAAGCCGATGGCAAAGCGGATATTTTGCAACAAATCGAACACGGCACTTTGGCTTTAATCGCGCAACATCGCGCTATTGGCCACGCCATTCCCGGCATAGTTGAAGCGCATTTGGATACCTACACTCACTTGGGTGATGGCGTAACCAAAACCGATAATTTAATTTACGATCCGAAAAAATCTGAATTGGAATCCGATGGATTCAAAAGCGGAAAATTTGATGATCGCTGGGCGTTCACTAGCAAATCCTCATCATTAAATTACGGCTCTGCTGCGGCATTGGCCGCTGCCAGTCGCGCTTTGAAAAATCACAATCCTGCATTAGCTGCCGAATGTATTGCGACAGCCAAAAAAGTCTGGGCCGATGAAGCCGCCAAAAGCAAACCGGATTTATTCCAACACGGCAATACCACCGGTGGCCGTTTGGAATCGGAAAAATTAAAAGCCGCAACGGAATTGTTGATCACCACCAAAGATCCCATCTACGCCAAAGCGATTGAAGAATTATTGCCAAAATCCAATATCGCTTTTCAAGCCGATTGGTTAATTCGTGCTCTGCCATTGATGCCTGATACCTTCAAACAACAACTGCGCACAGCAGCAGAAAAATATGCTGCCGATTACAAAACAAATCTCAGCAAAAACCCCTACGGCGTTACCATCACTGAAGGCGGCTGGGCCGGTAATGGTTTTGTAATTCGCATCGCGCTGACTAATTATTATCTGCACAAAACCTTTCCCGATTTATTCGACAAAGAAACAGTATTCAGAAGCCTGAATTATTTATACGGCACTCATCCGGCACATAATTTGTCGATGGTTTCCAACGTAGGCGTAAGATCAAAAGAAGTGGCCTATGGCATGAACCGCGCCGATTTTTCGTTTATCTCTGGTGGCATTGTTCCGGGTATTTTAATTCTCAAACCTGATTACCCCGAAAACCACGAAGACTGGCCTTTCTTCTGGGGGCAAAACGAATACGTGGTGAATTTACCAGCAGCGCATATTTTGTTGGTGAATGCGGCGGCGGAATTGTTGGAGGAGTAGATTCTTCTATTTAATTTACGGCTCCATTAATGGAGCCCCTCCCATCTAAGTATTTGTCAAGATTTTTTATGGGTGCGAGTATTTGCAGAACAAAAATTATTTCTTACATGCTTAGTAACCATCGCCGCATGCACGGAGATGGTCTCCGGAGTTAAAAACTAAATTTATGTCAATTTCTCGCATGAATTATTTTAATCTTCCACTTCTATACCTGACGCCTTAAAATAAATTTTGATTGCAGGGGGAATAGAGTTATCGAACTTGCCAAGCCCTAATGCAATTCGTTCAGCTTCCAATGAATCATAAATATCTTGTGCGCGTAAATTGGCTTGTTCGAGATCATCGCCACTAAATTGGAAATTAAATCTACTTTCAAGTGATGAAATACTCGAAATATATTTAGCATTTAACATATCCCCTCGCATAGTCGCGACTTGTATATAAGCGGCAGCCTCTATCAATACAGGATGCTTTAACTCCTCTGAATTTTCTTTTGTAATGCCGCTTTGTGTAAGAAGCGTTTCTTGGATATTAAATAAGGCAAATGTAGAACCATAAACTGCAGCTTTAGTATAAAGCTGGATAGCTAATTCAAGAGGTGCCAATCTTGCCAATAAATGCAATGCTTTGATGTCACCTTGGTCAGCCAGTTGCTTCAAAGTTTCTTCAGAATAAGTTTTATAATCATCCTGAGTCTCTTTGCCGGTATCATACCAACCTCGATCGGCCTGCCAAGCTAAC
This sequence comes from Cellvibrio sp., assembly GCA_016712405.1. Taxonomy (GTDB): domain Bacteria; phylum Pseudomonadota; class Gammaproteobacteria; order Pseudomonadales; family Cellvibrionaceae; genus Cellvibrio. The sequence goes on from JADJRD010000014.1 coordinate 60,103, forward strand.
ACCTCATCTACCCGAGCAGATTGTTGTTGATTCATATTGAGTGAAACCTGTTGAATCTTAGAATCAACTTCAGAAATTGATTGGTTTGATACAATCTTTTCTAATTGAATGTTCGATACAGTACTATCAACATGTTTCCAATTCAAATATACAATCATACCAAGAAGAAATAGCATCACAGCAAAAATACTCAATTTTAGTTGTTGAGTCATAAGATTCACCTTATCAATAATCACATTTTTCATGAACGGCATACTGAGCCTGGATATCACAATTGCTTTTTATAAAACTCACTGCGCTGCTAACAATTTTTTCACAAGCATATTGATCTGAATACCAAGAAAATTCGTCATAGCTTTGAGGTGGTATGTTTGCACTGAAACCATAGGTCGCTCCTTCAAAAGTATAATACCAACTGAAGGTGCCGGTCGTTCGAGTTGAGGACGTATTTCCACACTGTGAGTTTATTAACATTCCGCCCTTATATCCTACATCGATTTTGCATGCGTTAGCATCAATAGATGCTCCTGCTTTCGTTGATTCGCACTCCGCCACTTTTTTAGCTTGTTCATCAGCTTCTCTCTGCGCTTGAGCTAATGCTTGTTGCATTGCCAAATCTGCTGCTAACCGTTGAGCTCTTTCAACCTCTCTCCAAACATTGGGATCAATATAAGACTGTTGGTTAGGGTTGCGATAGCCAGTTACTGTTACTTCCCCAGCATTTTCATAAGCTAGTACAGAACTAGTCATAAAACATATCAAACAATAAAATATCTTTTTCATGTAGCGATCCATAATTTTAGGACAGTAAAAATCCATCTCTTGCAAAGCAATTTGCAAAAAAATGATGTGATTGAAAGTGAAAATACGACAATGAAGGCAATGAATTTGGTGCAGTGTTATTACAACCAAAATTCCGTGGTCATTATTTTTCAGACAGGGAGGCTACCCCCCCCCTTGAAGTATTTGTCAAGAATTTTTTCGAAAATGGAGGATGTTGTTTGATGAAAAATTTAGCAGGATGTGTTAGCCGCAATGGCTTATTAATTTTTTTACTGAGATTTATATAGGAGTGATTTCTATGCCATCCGGAATTCTCTTCGGTGTTACAACCCTAATATTTTTCTGTCTTCCTAACTCACCTTGTTCGATTTTGATTTGATTTTTCGCAACAGCAAATTCATCACTTAAAAAATCAATCAATGCCGCGTTGGCTTTGCCGTCGACAGCAGAGGCTTTAATGTGAATGAATTGTTGAAAAAACGATTTGTATGTGTAGATTACGACTCTATTGATGGAGTCGTAAGTAACTTTTACTGTTGACGGCTTTTTGACAGATTGTCTACGATTTTTTTAAGTTCAGGTGGTGGGTTATTATCGAACTCTGGAAGTCCTAAGTTTCTTCTTTTGTCTTCAAGATCTTTTAAAATTTCATTAGATCTGGAATCTATATAGGCCTGTTGCTCTGCGGTAGGATAAAAATTATTAGTCCTATAAAACGAATCGATGTGTACATGCTTGGTAAACAAATCACCTCGGGTTGCTGCTGCATTCATATAAGCTAAAGCATCTAAAGCATCTTCACTACGCTTACTCGAAACATAATCTCCTCCATGGCGATATGCAAAACGCATAAGCGCTTCCGTTGATCCGTGCACAGCTGCCCAATTCCATAATTCCAGACTACGTTCTGTATTACCTAGAATGGCCTCATGATCTGCCAATGTTTGTATCGCTTTAAGGTCTCCTTTTTTTGCTAATTCTTCCAACGTATTTGGACTCAACTGCCCATACTCATTGAGTTCAGAATCCGAGAATTTTCCATTAGACCTATCCCACTCTTTTATGTTGAGCAACTCATTTTCAGTTATCAGTCTTTGGGGTACATCATTCACAGACTTCGTCGCTGCAGCATTTGAAATACCAATATATTGTGCATGCGTATTTTGTTTGGTTGAATCCTTCTGAGCGCTGTCAGTTATCACAACGTTATCGTTATCATCTACAGCATTGTTTCCCGATCTACCCAAGAAGAAATAGCCCAATATGAAAATAAGCAATAAAATGATGACGGTATATTTTTTCATAACATCATTTCCGTTTTTCTAAAATAGGAGCAAAAAAATAGAAGAATATCCAAGCGAACCAAGACACAAATATACAAGCTAATATCCAAACAATTTTTTCATTGCGCGCTACTTTATCAGACCAATATATTTCGCATATTGGTAAAAACCAAATCCCAATAATGAGAGTGCTTGCAATTATAGCATCTAAGATGTGCGTCATAGAAAAATTTGCCTTATGGATTCTGCACAATAAAATAATTTTCTATATTGTGCAGAATTGGCCATCCTATTTAATTAAAAAATCGGTAATTAAATTCTACTGCATGCAGTATCAGCAGATAGTTTATTAAATTGGCAGACCTGCAGATTTGCATCATTGTCGACTTTTGCAGAAAAATTGCATTGAGACATAGCATTATCATTAAATAGGTTAAAACTGCATGCGTATACTCTATCTGAATAGGTATTTGCAGCTTCAACTTTACACCATTCATCAGAAAGCGCTGCCTTTTGATAGCATTCTTTTCTTGCTTGAGCTATTGCTGCCGCCTGTGCTGCTTTCATTTGCGCATAAGCTTCAGCCGAATAGGTTGTTGAGTAAAATGTTTGTGGAACAGGGGCTGCAAACCCGCTCATCAAGCCAGACCAGGTTGGCGCTGGATAGCCATAAACAGTCAGCTCGCCATCAACAGCCCACACATTGATCGAAAATATGCTACAGAAACCCATTAAAGCTATAAATATCTTTTTCATTTTATACTATCCTAAATTCGAGAGAATAAAAATCCGCCTCTTGCAAAGCAATTTGCAAAAAAATGATGTGATTGAAATTGAAAATACAGCAATGAAGGCAAGAATTTGGTGCGGTGTTATTACAACCAAAATTCCGTGGTCATTATTTTTCAGACGGGGAGGCTACCCCCCCCCTTGAAGTGTTTGTCAAGAACTTTTTCGATAATAGAGGATGTTGTTTGATGAAAAATTTAGCAGAATGTATTAGCCGCAATGGCTTATTAATTTTTTTTACTGAGATTTATATAGGGGTAATTTCTATGCCATCTGGTATTCTCTTCGGTGTTACAACCCTAATATTTTTCTGCCTTCCCAATTCGCCCTGTTCAATTTTGATCTGATTTTTCGCCACAGCAAACTCATTACTTAAAAAATCAATCAATGCTGCATTGGCTTTGCCATCAATGGCGGGGGCTTTGATGCGGATTTTTAGCCGATCTCCGTGTAAACCTGAAAATTCATTTTTGCTGGCGTTGGGTTGTAGATGGCAAAACAAAAGTAAATCTTTATCTTGCCATTGAAAATGTTTTTTCTGCATAAATGACTTAGATAAAGCCTAAGCTTCTTACTACAGCAGGTAAAATAAAATTTCGGATGATATACAGCGCCATTAAAAATACCATGGGTGATAAATCTAAACCAGCAACAGGAGGGATGATGCGCTGAATTGGACGTAAAAAAGGACGCAACAGTTGATTCATTAATAGTACTGCGGGATTGTAATTGTGCGGAGCAACCCAGCTCACTATAACGACTACTATCATGGCAAATAAATAAATTCCCAAGATATTCATAATTAACATATAGGTAGTGACAAATAACAAACTACCCAATCCAGCCATAGCGTAGCTGCCAATTAAATTAATAATGAGTAACAACACTAATTGCAAAATAAACGCCACACACACACAGGCCCAATCAATTCCGAAGAGCCCCGGAACTATTTTTCGTAATGGCATCACCAGCGGATTGGTTAACTTAACAATAGTTTGACTGAGTGGGTTATAAAAATCTGCTCTTACCATTTGTAAAAGTAGACGAATCAAAACCACACTTATGTATAAGCTACCGATGGTATCAATAATAAAAATTAAAATATCAGTTAGTGTTTTCATAGGACTATTCACCTAATAATCGGGATAATTCTTCTGCACGATGGGTACAGGCTTGCATAGCATCTTTTACGATTGCGCGTAATTGATCTTTTTCAAAAGACAAAATCGCTTGTTCAGTTGTGCCTTTAGGTGAAGTAACACGTCGACGTAATTCGGCAACATCCAGATCAGATTTTGCTGCTAGCGTTGCGGCACCCAATGCCGTTTGGAGGGTGAGTGCAGTGGCTGTTTCGCGTGATAGACCTTGTGCTATGGCGGCGTCAATCATGGCTTCCATGAAAAGAAAATAATAAGCGGGGCCTGAACCGGAAACAGCAGTAACGGAATTAATTAAGTGTTCTTGCTCAACCCAACTCACAATGCCTACTGCTGATAAAATTTCATTCGCAATATTTTTTTGTTCATCGCTGACAAAGCGATTGGCAAATAATCCGGTCGCACCTAACAACACCTGACTGGGTGTGTTTGGCATGGAGCGCACTATGGATAAATTTCCATTCAGCCACCGCTCTAGACTTTCTGTTGTAATGCCAGCAGCCAGTGAAATAATCAAAGGCTTATGTGCAAGTGCAGATGATAATTCGGTTGCCACTTGTTTTAACATCTGCGGTTTAACTGACAAGATAATCACTTCTGCATTACGCACAGCAGCGAGATTATCCGTGGTGATATTCACGGAAAAGTCATCAGTCACTTTTTGTAAATTTTCAATACGCGGCCCTGATGCTGTAATTTTTTTTGCATCATAACCCTGCGCAATTAATCCACCGATAATGGCTTTTGCCATATTGCCTGCGCCGATGAAGGCGAGTGTTTTAGCTTGCATGTTAAAAACCTAAAGAGAATTGAATTAATTTTTATTGAACAAAATAAGAATCGTTTTTCCATCGCAAGGGATTTGTCTGTATATATTCACAAATTTTTGTGTAACTTGTTTCATTGCGAATGATGTGCTCATGATAGTTTCTTTGCCAAAGAGAGTTGCCAGAAGGAAAACGGTTTAGTTGATTAAAAACACGTGTTGATCTCCCTTTAAAACCACGAACTATATTTCCAATGGTAGGGGCGCAATTAATTGCGCCCTGATCGAAACCGCCTATTTCAATAATTCCATGAAAATGATTGGGCATGACAACATATTCGTGAAGTTTAATATGTGAGTATTGCTTGGCAATTGCTAACCAACATTGAACAACGAGATTGCCTATGTCGTTGTTGTGCATTAAGCCATTTCTAATTTTTCCAAGCAAGGGTAGCTGTTGATGACAACAAATGGTAATGAAATAAAATCCTAATGCTGAATAGTCGTAATTTTTCAAACGTATAGATTTTCTATGGTGTATCTCTGGATTAAATCGCATGATGACTTCCTTGTAAAAATGGTGCGGTAAATTTTATTGTGTAGGGGCGCGATTCATCGCGCCCTATGCCCTAAATATGGTTAATAAAAAGGGCGCAATGAATTGCGCCCCTACGGATGCAAGATCAGGCGTTTGTTCTCGCACCAAAAATATCCGTCCCCACCCTGACATGCGTGGCACCTTCGGCAATAGCCATTTCCAAATCTGCCGACATACCCATGGATAAACAATCCATAAATTCATATCGGGCTTTTGCCTCAGCCAAATTGCGAAATGCTGAAGCTTGCTGTTCTGGTGAATTATTGACCGAGGGGATCGCCATTAAACCGCGCAATCTCAATCTTGGTAGAGTTTGAATTGCCTGTACCAATTCAGGTAGCTCGTTTAACGCGATACCCGACTTGGATGCCTCATCATCTATATTAAGTTGAATACAAATATTCAAAGGGGGCAGGTTTACTGGGCGCTGCTCATTCAAGCGTTGTGCAATCTTAAGTCGATCCACTGAGTGCACCCAGGCAAAATGTTCAGCAATAGGTCGTGTCTTATTCGATTGAATCGGGCCGATAAAATGCCATTCCAATTCGCCCAGATCAGTCAGTTCTTGTTGTTTATCCAAGGCTTCTTGTAAATAATTTTCTCCAAACAAACGCTGACCGGCATGATAGGCTTGGCGAATGGCATCAGCGGATTGGGTTTTGCTGACAGCGACCAAGTGCACAGTTTGCGGGTTTCGTCCGGCTGCAATGGCAGCCTGAGTGATTCGCTCGGTGACTTTCTGCAACTTGTCGTCTATCTTTTGCATATCACAAAACCGCTGAATAACTGTCTGGCCTCAGACAAGAATAAAATAAGCTCAATCGACATAAGGTAAAGCTCATGGATATTACTGAACTCTTGGCGTTTAGCGCCAAACAAGGCGCTTCTGACTTGCACTTGTCTGCGGGTCTTCCACCTATGATCCGGGTTGATGGTGACGTACGTCGTATCAACCTGCCACCCATGGAACACAAACAAGTCCATGGTTTGATTTACGACATTATGAATGACAAGCAACGTAAGGACTACGAAGAATTTCTGGAAACCGACTTTTCGTTTGAAGTCCCTGGTGTTGCCCGTTTCCGGGTGAACGCTTTTAATCAGAACCGTGGCGCTGGCGCTGTATTTCGTACCATTCCCTCAAAAGTATTAACCATGGAAGAGTTAGGCATGGGCAATGTCTTCCGCGATATTTGTCATGTGCCTCGCGGATTGGTGTTGGTGACAGGGCCAACCGGTTCGGGAAAATCCACCACGCTGGCCGCTATGATCGATTACATCAATGACAATCGTTACGAACACGTACTCACCATCGAAGACCCCATCGAATTCGTACACGAATCCAAAAAATGTTTGATCAACCAGCGGGAAGTGCACCGCGATACCCACGGCTTTACTGAAGCGCTACGCTCTGCACTGCGTGAAGACCCGGATGTCATTCTGGTGGGCGAGATGCGCGACCTGGAAACCATTCGCTTGGCACTCACCGCTGCTGAAACCGGTCATATTGTGTTTGGAACATTGCATACCACCTCAGCCGCTAAAACCATCGACCGTATTGTTGACGTATTCCCTGCCAATGAAAAATCCATGGTGAGATCGATGTTGTCAGAATCACTGCAAGCGGTTATCTCACAAACCTTGATGAAGAAAAATGGCGGTGGTCGTGTTGCGGCGCACGAAATTATGCGAGGTACTCCCGCAATTCGTAACTTGATACGTGAAGATAAAGTGGCACAGATGTATTCTGCTATTCAAACAGGGGCAACACTGGGCATGCAGACTATGGATCAGTGTTTGGCGGACTTGGTGGCGCGCCGTATTGTCGCGCGTGATCAAGCCAAAACCAAGGCTAAATTCCCCGAAAACTTTTAATTAATAATGAGCAGGTGTTGTTATGGATTTTGATCGTTTATTAGCATTGATGGTAGAGAAAGGTGCATCTGACTTGTTTATAACGGCAGGTGTGCCGCCATCAATCAAAGTCCACGGAAAAATTGTACCGGTTACTGCCACACCGCTCGCGCCTGAAAAAGCGCGCGAGTTGGTGTTGAGTGTGATGAATGAAAAACAACGCACTGAATATTTGGAAAATAAAGAACTTAACTTTGCAGTGAGTGCACGTGGTATTGGTCGTTTTCGTGCCAGCGCTTTTTATCAGCGAAATTTGGCGGGCATGGTGTTGCGTAGAATCGAAACACGCATCCCCACCATTGATGAATTAAGTTTGCCAGAAGTGGTAAAAGATTTGGCCATGACCAAACGTGGATTGATTATTTTTGTCGGCGCAACCGGAACGGGTAAATCGACATCACTGGCATCCATGATCGGCCATCGCAATAAAAATTCTAAAGGTCATATTATTTCGATTGAAGATCCCATTGAATTTATTCACCAACACGAAGGTTGCATCATTACGCAACGCGAAGTGGGCATTGATACTGAATCGTTTGAAGTGGCTTTGAAAAATACTTTGCGTCAAGCGCCCGATGTGATTCTGATTGGTGAGGTGCGTTCACGCGAAACCATGGACCACGCAATCGCCTTCGCCGAAACAGGTCATTTGTGTTTGTGTACGCTCCACGCCAACAACGCCAACCAAGCATTGGATCGCATCATTCACTTCTTTCCTGCGGATCGCCACCGTCAATTGTGGATGGACTTGTCACTGAACTTAAAAGCAATTGTCGCACAACAATTAATTCCAACACCCGATGGCAATGGTCGTCGCGCTTGTTTGGAAATTATGATCAACACCCCATTGGCTCAGGATTTAATTCGCAAAGGCGAAGTCGCCGAATTAAAAGATTTGATGAAGCGCTCAACAGAGTTGGGCATGCAAACTTTCGATCAGGCGTTATTTGCACTGTATGATAACGGAGAAATTACCTACGAGGACGCACTGCTTCACGCTGACTCGCCGAACGATTTACGTTTGATGATTAAACTTTCCAGTGAATCAGATGCAAACTATCTTTCGCACGCTGCAGATAGCTTGTCGATTCAAACAGATGAACAAAATAATCGTGGGCGGATGTTTTAATTAAACATGCTGAAATAAAAAAACGGAGCCAAGGCTCCGTTTTTTTATTTACCCCAACTCACCAAACCTGAATAAGCCGTAATCAAAATCACTAAACCAAACACAATTCGATACCAAGCAAAAATTTCATAAGTATGATTGGCGACGAAACGCACTAAAGTTCTGACAGCTAACCATGCGCTAAAAAACGCGGTGATAAAGCCGGTTGCAAATACGGGAAGATCGCTTCCATCTAAAAGATCTCTGTGTTTATAGATGTCGTAAAAAGTGGCAGCGAACATAGTAGGCACCGCCAGAAAAAAAGAAAATTCAGCGGCGACTTTTCGATTTAATCCGATAAACAATCCACCGATAATGGTTGCGCCAGAACGTGATGTTCCGGGGATCATGGACACCACTTGAAACAGGCCAATTTTTAATGCGTCTGTCCACTGCATGTCCTCCACACTGCTAACACGTTCATGATGTTGACGGCGTTCTGCCCAAAGAATGACTAGTCCACCCAGAATTAACATGGTGGCGACACTCAGTGGATTAAAAAAGTAAGTTTTGATGATGGAAATAAACATCACGCCGATAATTGCCGCAGGCAAAAATGCTATCAGTAAATTCAGAATAAAACCTTGGGATTGCTTGTCATTAAACATGCCGAAAGCAACCTGAGTGAATTTTTTTCGATATTCAACCACTACTGCGAGAATGGCGCCCAGTTGAATGGCTATTTCAAATACATGACCCTGACTTTTAAATCCAATCAAGTCACCGACGACGATTAGATGCCCCGTGCTGGAAATGGGTAAAAATTCTGTAATACCCTCCACTAAGCCCATCACTATCGCTTTGATTATCAAGATAAAATCCACGTGCATCTCCAAGTCTTGAAATAAAAAACCGCGCAAGTCTGATTTAAAAATAACGGCACCGCAATTCTTTTCACTACAGGCTTTTACCGGATTGAGACTTTTATTGATGTACGGCCAGGCATCTTGAGACTAGAATTCCGTTAATTCTTGTGAGGAGAACTCAAATGTTGCGTTTATTCAAAATACTGTCACTAATGGCCTTTTCATGTTTTTTCTTGTTGGGTTGTGCATCAGTGAAATACGCCAATGATTTCAAATCAGGCACTGATTTTAGCCAGATCAAAACTTACAGTTGGCGTGCAGCCACCGTCGATATCGCGGGAGCAGACAAAGCCAATTTGCAACGATTGGTTGACGAACAACTGCAAGCACAGGGTTATCAACTGGTGGATCAGGGCGCGAACGTGTGGGTAGATTTACAGGTGTTTTCTCGTGTGAGTAAGGGCGGCAACACCAGCATAGGTATAGGCTTGGGATTACCCCTTGGCCGCAATGGCAGTATCAGCTTGGGAACTGGCAAAGCGCTGGGTCAAGGGAAGCAGGAGGGGGTGATGGTTATTGATATCACCGAACAACACACCAATGCATTACTCTGGCGAGGAAATGCCGAAGCCATTCCGTTGCTGTTTTTCACTTTAAAATCCGAGCCGAAATTACGGGATACCATTCGCCAATTGTTGCTGCAATTTCCACCCCAATAAATGTTTCATTTCCTGACAGCCTCATCCTGTCATAAAGATGAGGTTTTGTTTCTGTAGAGTAAGCCTAAATTTATGTCGAAAAATTCTCGCCTTTCACTGGAAGGGCTGTTGCTGTTATTGGGGTTGACGATTGGTTGGGGAATTAACTGGCCGATTATGAAGGCCATATTGAATGAAATTCCACCTATGACCTTTCGAGGATTTTGTTTGTTTACCGGTGGGATTGGTATTTTGTTGATTGCTCGACTGACAGGTCATTCCTTATGGATTGCAAAAGCACATTGGAAGAAAGTCTTTTGGATTTGTCTCTTTAATATATTTGCCTGGAATTTGATGGCAACTTATGGTTTGAGTTTGCTGCCCGCAGGGCGGTCAGCTTTGTTGGGTTACACCATGCCCATCTGGGCGATTTTATTATCTGTCTGGATTTTAAAAGATCCTTTTAATAGCCGAACCCTGATGGCCTTAATCCTGGGTATGGGTGGTATTGTGATTCTAATGGCAGATAGTATTTTTCAGTGGTCACATCAAGCGAATCAATTATCGCTCATCATCGGAGCCTTATTGATGGTCGCCGCTGCTTGGTGTTGGGCTTTGGGAACAAACCTGATGAAGCGCTGGGCTCTGCCCATTCATTCTGTGGTGCTGACTGGTTGGTTGTTGTTTTTGGCCAGTTTGCCGATTTTACTGGGTGCTTGGGTGGTTGATGGCATTCCATCACGAATGCCGAGCCATCCAATCCTCTTGGGTACTGCCTATAATGTGTTTGTCGCTTTTATGTTTTGTTATTGGGCATGGGTGAGGGTCATTGAAATCACCCCTGTGAGTGTTTCCTCACTTTCATCTTTATTGACGCCATTGATCGGTGTTTTCAGCAGCATTTGGCTATTAAATGAAACCCCAAGGTGGCCGGAATTTATGGCAGCAGTTTTGATTTTGGGCGCGGTGGCTGTAGTGAATTGGCAAACGCCAACCAAGGCATCTTTGCATGAGAAAAACCCCTAGCCAGAGCTAACCTTATCTGATAGTTTGCTGCCCCTTCCTGATTCTGCCATTTGGCAGGAATCGATTGATACTGAGTCTTACGAGGCGCTGATCTATGGCGAAAAAAGCCCCATCTACCGAAACCTTGGCCTTGCGCCCTTTTATTCCCTATGAGGAAAAGAAAGGCGAGAGCTATATGAATGACAACCAAAAAGCCCACTTCAGACACTTATTGCTGAACTGGCGCTCGGAGCTAATGGAAGAGGTTGACCGCACTGTCAGCCATATGAAAGATGAAGCGGCGAACTTTCCTGATCCAGCCGACCGGGCCAGCCAAGAAGAAGAGTTCAGCTTGGAGCTGCGTACACGCGATCGTGAGCGTAAGTTGATCAAGAAAATCGACTCTACTCTTGAGTTAATCGAAAACGATGATTACGGTTATTGCGATGCCTGCGGTGTCGAAATTGGTATTCGTCGATTGGAAGCACGCCCGACTGCCACTTTGTGTGTTGATTGCAAAACCTTGGCAGAGATCAAAGAAAAACAAGTTGGTAGTTAATCCGGCATGACCGAAGGTCATACCCAAGATTTAACCCTTGAGGACGCAGCAAGCAGCGCCCCTAGCCAATACAGAGGGCGTTTTGCGCCCTCGCCCTCCGGGCCACTTCATTTTGGTTCTCTGATTACCGCGCTGGCGAGTTTTCTGGATGCACGATCCCATCAAGGAAAATGGCTAGTCCGTATCGATGATATAGACCCACCCCGCGAACAACCCGGAGCTGCTGATTCGATTTTGCGCTGTCTCGAGGCCCATCATTTATGTTGGGATGAAACTGTTTTTTATCAGCGCCATCAAACCGATGTTTATGAAAATTGTTTGCGCGAATTACAAAAAAACGATTGGATTTATCACTGCAATTGTTCGCGACAAGATTTACAAATCACCCCAGGTATTTATCAAGGTCGCTGCCGAGATCGTCAATCTGAAATTCAATCGCCCTACGCTTTGCGTTTAAAACTTTACGATTTGCCCAATCATGTTTCATCCGAAATCATTGAATTTAATGACTGGATTCAAGGTCGACAAACACAAAACCTACGCACTGAAGCGGGCGATCAAATTGTAAAGAGGCGTGATGGTTTTTATGCCTATCAACTGGCCGTTGTGGTTGATGATATTGCACAAAAGATTAGCCATATTGTGCGTGGCCGCGATTTATTGGATGTCACAGCACGACAGATTTATTTCTTCGAATTGCTCGGCTCAAAACCACCAGTCTATGCACATCTTCCTCTTGCGTTAATGCCTAACGGGCAAAAACTCAGCAAACAAAATCTCGCGCCTGCTCTGGATAATCAACAAGCCCATCTCAATATTTGGCAAGCACTACATTTTTTAGACCAAAACCCGCCGCTTGAATTAAAAAATTCCAGCGTCGATGAGGTTTTGAATTGGGCGGTGCAAAATTGGCGGATGGAGAGAGTGGGTAGAGAGGATAGAATTGCGTTTATGAAAGAAGCTCTTTTACAAAAACGCTAATCAATTCCTCTCAATATTATCGCTTATCGAATCACGCCAAATAAACCCGCGCAAACACCGCCTTTAAATAATCAGTTTCTGGTATGGCAGGATGCACTGGATGATCTGGACCTTGTCCGCCCTGCCCCAAAATTTGCACATGTCGGTCGAGATGTCGGCCGGATGCGCGAACGATTTCCAAGAGTGTATCTTTTGCCAAATGCATTGAGCAGGATGCAGAAACTAAAATACCGTCGCGTCCTAACAGGCGCATGGCCAATTCATTAATGTGACGATAAGCTGCTTCGCCATTTTTTTGATCTTTTTTTCGTTTGATAAACGCAGGTGGGTCCAGCACTATGACATCGAAGCGTTCGTCTTCGGCGATTAAATGTTTCAACACATCAATCGCTTTGCCTTGAATGCCGCTGACGTTTTCTAAATTATTTAATTCCGCATTACGTGCAACGCCTTCGAGTGCAGATTCGGAGGCGTCAACACAAATCACTTCTGCTGCACCTGCCATTGCCGCTTGAATTCCCCAGCCTCCGATGTAAGAAAACACATCGAGAACACGTTTGCCTTTTACATAGTGTTGCAACTGCGCGCGATTCACTCTGTGATCATAAAACCAACCGGTTTTTTGCCCACCGTGAATCGGGGCGAGAAAGCGCGTATTGTTTTCGATTAATTCCACCCACTCGGGTACTTCGCCGTAAGCCACTTCTGTATATTCAGGTAAATTTTCCAACACGCGCGCGCTGTGATCATTACTCAACAAAATACCTTTAGGTTTGATCACTTGCACCAAGGCTTCGATAATTTCGCTCTTCACCAATTCCATTCCGGCACTGGCAATTTGCACCACTAAATAATCACCAAAACGATCCACCACCAACCCTGGAAGCAAATCAGAATCGCCATAAATCAAACGATAACAAGGATGTTCAAACACCATTTCCCGCAAAGACAAAGCTTGTTTAATTCTATGAACTAATAGGGATTTATTGAGAGGGTGTTCAACGTCGCGATTAATCACGCGCGCGCAAATCAAACTATTGGGATTCACCAAGGCAATCGCCAAAGGTTTGCCGCTGTGAGTGGTCACTAAAGCCTGTTGGCCCATAGTGAAATTTTTGAGTGGGGATTGGTCGGTATCCACCTCATTACTGTAGATCCACAAGTGCCCCATTTTTAGACGACGGTCTGCTTGGGATTTCAGGATCAGACGGGGTAAATTCATAAGAAAATCTCAATATTGAAATGGTGGCGAAGTATATCTGACCCGGCAATTTATCGTTAGCCACTAAAAACCTGTGAAAAAGTGTCATTTACGTCAGATTTTGGGTACGAGGGACTTTATCAATCAATCGAGATAGGCTAACGTAAGTTGTTGAAGCAAGATCGAAGTAGAGTCAATGTGTTAGCAGTGTTTCTTGATGTGATTTATTCAGCGACCTGACCTTCTTTGATCAAACAGTTAATTAACCAGGAAGAGGCCATGCGTATAACTAATTCAATCCAACTTTTTATTAGCCTTTTATTGTCCAGCCTATTGTTGGTTGCTTGCGGTGGTTCAAAGCCAGCAGGGGAAGGTGGCGGTGTTGGTGTCGGCGGCGGTACTCCGCAAACCCAAGACACAACTACCCCAGCGAAGTTTGGTTATGGTTCAGGGAGTAATTTTGAATCAGGAAAAATTAATGTTGGTATTGGATCAGATACATTGTCTGCTGGCGGTACGGTAAGCTTAACAGTCAATGTCGTTAATTCGGCTAATACCCTAGTGACATCTCCAGTCAACATTACTTTTAACTCTCCTTGTTATGCGGCAGGTGAAGCGATCTTTAAGGTTAATGGTGTGGAAACTAACAAAACCGTTTCTGAAAATGGTGAAGCAACGGTGACTTATCAAGCCAATGGTTGTGTTGGCACCGATAATATTCTAGCAACCACTACCATCAAGGGTGTTTCTGCAAATGCTTCAGGCTCAGTTACTATTGCTCCCGATACGGTCCAGGCCCTGCAAGCATTGAGTGTAACTCCATCACTGATTAGTTTAAAAGGAACCGGGGGGCAGGAAACCGCAGCAGTTAAATTTAAAGTGACCGGTATTTCGGGTGCGCCAGTAAAGGGGATAGATGTTAATTTTTCTCTGAACTCTACTGTCGGCGGCTTGGCACTAACGAGTGCATCTGCAGTAACAGATGCCAAGGGTGAAGTTACCGCTATAGTTCAGGCAGGTACAATTCCCACGAATGTGAACGTGACTGCTACAGCTAAAGGTTCGGCTGTTTCTACTCAATCGAATGAGCTGGTTGTCTCAACAGGAATTCCAGACCAAAACAGTTTTTCCCTGGCTCATGAAATTCTTAACCCTTCGGCTTGGAATGTTGACGGTACGGAAGTGGCCATGACAGTCAGGCTAGCGGATGCATTTAACAATTTGGTGCCTGACAATACATCGGTATATTTTACAACTAACGGTGGCGCTATAACTGCTAGCTGTAAAACAGTGAATGGAGTATGCGTAGTAAAATGGCGCAGTCAGGATCCTCGTCCTGCTGGTGGTAAGGTGATGATTAGAGCGACGACTGAGGGTAATGAAAGTTTTATTGATAGTAACGGAAATGGTTATTTCGATGTGGGTGTTGATATTTTCAAAACTTTTAACACCGGCGGAAATTGTGATTTGAATGTGCCACTATCTTCAGCGGTATCAACCGATTCCGCTCGAAAGCCCTGTGATGATTTGGTTGAAGCCTACCTAGATAAAAATCAAAGTGAGAAACGTGATGCGGATGAAGAATTTGTAGACTACAACGGCAACAGTGTTTTTGACATTGAAAATGGCATATATAACGGGGTTTTGTGTAAAACAGAGGGTGTTGGATGTACCAAAACCGGGATCACAATTCGTGATGATCTTATGATTGTGATGTCTAGTATTCACCCAGGTGTTGATTTAGATGGGCGTTTGCAAGGACAACTATCTAATGTCACGTTAACTCTTGGAGAAACGAAAACCATGGACATTATATTGCAGGATGTCAACGGTAACTCCATGCCCTTCGGCACAAAAATTACATTAAATACAGCGGGTACCAGCAATGTCGCGTTAAGTCATAGCTTGTCAACCACAGGGGTGGTGTCTAGAACAGATGCAACAGTGGTTACCATCACAATGAAAGCCAGTGAAACCGCTCCGGCAAAAGGCACTTTCTTTATAAACGTTGAAGCGCCAGGATTAACGACTACTACTGCCGGGACAGTAATTAATTAAACTTTTTTGTCTTGAAAAAAAACCGGTTTAAGCAATTAAACCGGTTTTTTTATTTCGGATAATCTGATAGTTTTGATCAATTTTTTTATGTGCGCTCATAGCAATTAATAAATTTCTGAAAGGTATTAACATGACGCTTACCGAACTTCGATACATAGTGACTCTGGCACAAGAACAGCATTTTGGCCGAGCAGCAGATCGTTGTTATGTCAGCCAGCCTACATTGAGTATCGCGGTCAAAAAATTAGAAGACGAACTGGGTGTGGCCCTTTTTGAGCGCACAAAATCCAGAGTGCAACCGACGCCACTTGGCGAGCAAATTATTGCGCAAGCAAATTTGGTCTTGGAGCAAACTGCCGCGATAAAAGATTTAGCGGATGCAGGTAAAGATCAGCTGAGCAGCCCTCTATCGGTAGGCGCTATTTTTACTATTGGCCCTTACTTGTTACCTAAATTTATTCCGCATCTCCAACAAATAGCGCAGCGTATGCCACTCTATGTTGAAGAGGGATATACGCACAATTTGCGAAAAAAATTACGCAACGGCGAACTGGATGTGATCATTATTGCCTTGCCTTTTTCTGAACCGGATGTGGTGACACAAGCGTTATTCGAAGAGCCTTTTGTGGTTCTTATGCCAAAAAATCATCCACTGGCTATGCAAAAGAAAGTGCTAGCCTCGGAATTAAGTGACCAAAAAATGTTACTGCTGGGTGAGGGACATTGTTTCCGTGATCAAGTGCTGACAACCTGCCCGAATTTACAGCCGCACAATGATGAGTCCAGCAAAATTAAAACTGTTGCAGAAGGCAGTTCGTTGGAAACTTTGCGACACATGGTGGCATCAGGTTTGGGCATTACGATTTTGCCATTATCTGCCGCTGAAAGTTCTCTCTATACACAAGATGTGTTGGTCACGCGACCTTTCGAAGATCCTGCGCCCAGTAGAACTATTGCATTGGCATGGCGTGCCAGTTTCCCGCGCCATAAGGCCATTGATGCATTGCGTAAAGCCATCCAGCAGTCGCGTCAAAAATAATTTATTGCTGGCAGTCCACACAATAGACGCTGCTGCGCCCACCCAGCCGAATTTCTTTCAAAGGTTTTGTGCAATTGATGCAAGCAAGTCCTCCGCGACCATAGACTAATAATTGTTGTTGAAAATATCCCGGCTTGCCGTCACCACCGACAAAATCGCGCAAAGTGGTTCCGCCTTGATCTATGGATCGCTGCAACACGAAGCGAATTTTTTCTACCCAGAGTTCAGCTTCTTTTTTGGTGAGTGTTGATGCTTTACGAATCGGTTTAATACCCGCCATAAATAAACTTTCATTCGCATAAATATTCCCAACACCGACTACGATATGATTATCCATAATAAATTCTTTTAATGTTTTACTGCGCCCGCGACTTTTTTGCCAAAGATAATCGGCATGAAAATTTTCAGTGAGCGGCTCAGGCCCCAATTTTTTAAAGAGTTTATGTTCTTCAGGATTGCCTTCAATCCACAACCAACAACCAAAACGGCGCGGATCAGCATAACGTAAACATAGTTTTCCGAATTGCAGATCAATATGATCATGAAATAAAGCAGGCTCGTTGGAGGGCACAATACGCAAACTGCCTGACATACCCAAATGGATTAATAGGTGTCCTTCCGCAATCGATAATAATAAATATTTACCGCGACGGGATATTGAACGAATCTTTTTACCGACAATTATTTCTGCCAAGCATGGCGTGATCGGCCAGCGTAACTGTGACTGGCGCACAATAAGTTGCGTTATTTTTTTATGTAATAGGTGCGGCGAAATACCCCTTAGGGTGGTTTCTACCTCAGGCAGTTCGGGCATTAGGTAATCCATAGAAAGTAAGTGCTTTAATATGCACTTTTTTTATCTGGCTTAGCAATTCTTTTATGGATGTCGCCTATACCGAAACAGAATTTAATCGCATTAATAAATTCAACTGGTTTGCAATTAATTGAAACTCTTCAAATTGTTTTGCGCTGAATTGATGATCAATAGCGTCAGCATAGATGATCGCTAAGAGTTTTTTTATTGTGCTGCAGAGGTGCCAAAAACATGTCGCCCTTTGCGCCTAATAATGTTAACTTTCCTAAATCTTTTAATACTTTACATTTGTGCCAAATCGCTTTTTGGTGCAGCAATAAATCGTGTAATAGTTCGCCTTTATGTAACTGATCTAGTGTGATCTTTATGTGTTGTCGCCACAAATGTGTACCCTTTCCTGATACATATCGAACATCAAGCGTTTTTGTTTTGTAATCAATCAAGAAAATGGCAACGCGTGAAATCTGTGATCCTTCCGTCAGTGCTGAAAGAGCTGTTTGTGTAATCTCGGATATATTATCGCTCGATAAAATCAGCTGATTCAGTTGGTTAAAATGTTGTTGAAATGAAAAATCGACATTTGTGTCGTCTGTCGCCTCTTTGGCTGTGGGTTCTTCGAAAGTTTCTTTGAGTAGACTCGGATCTGGCAGGGCGCTGATTAATATGTCGGCACCGTAATGTTTGGCAATGACTGATGCTTCATCTGCTTTCAATAAGATTTGTTTTTTGGCTTCCTCCATTGAAATTTTACAAAGTTTGCTCACTTGCTCGCACAAAGAAATAACGCCAGGGTTTTGCATGCCCTTGCTAATTTGTTTACTTAATTCATTTCCCAGGCTAACGGCGCGTGCGCGCAAGCTGGGATTGCTTCTATTTTCTGTTGCCTCCAAAATTAAATCGCCTAGGGACCAATCCTTGATAAGTTGTTGGTTAAGCGATAATAAATCTGTGCCTAAATAACTTTGTGCCAAACTTCGTTCTTGTTCGGGTTGCAAATTGCGCGCCTCAATAAAATCTATGACAACTTGTTTGCCAGTAGACAACAAAGCCAGTTCAGCAATATTGCGTAAAAGCGCGGCAATAAAAACCTGTTCCCGATTTTCAGCATCCAGATGGGTCACCATCGCCCGCGCTTGTACTGCGGCATGAAAAGCACGCGCCATACTGTTAATGAGCGATTCTTGGGGTCTGCCTCTTAAAAAAGTTTCAATAACGCTACTGGCTAAAGTAATCGTTTTGAGGTTTTCAAACCCCAGCTGAACGATTGCGCGCGATACTGTCTTGATGGGTTCGAAAGAGGTGTTGTAATGAACCGAATTGGCGACTTTGAGGACTCGAGAGGTCAAATTGGCATCATGCAAAATAATTTTAGTCAGATCATCTGCACGACTGCGTTCATTTTGGCTTGCTTCGCAAATATCGCGAACAACGGCATTTAGAGTGGGCAATTCCCTATCCACTAAACATCCCATCCAAGCCTCAAGCCCACGTATTTCTGACATAACCCTGAAACCTTAATCGCCAATCATCGTTCAATGAGTGTAGTTGAGACTGGCATTTTGGGTTTTCAAAGTAATAAAAAACCCGGCTCAAGGCCGGGTTTTTAGGAGTCTCAGGTAGATTACTTAATCTTGCCTTCTTTGTAGACCACATGCTTACGCACAACTGGGTCATACTTTTTGATTTCCATTTTTTCTGGCATGGTGCGCTTGTTCTTGTCAGTCGTGTAGAAGTGACCAGTACCCGCAGATGAGTTCAAACGAATTTTTTCACGCATGGCTTAGCTCCTATTAAACTTTTTCGCCGCGAGCACGGATATCAGCCAATACAGCTTCGATACCACGCTTGTCGATAATACGCATGCCTTTCGGCGTTAAACGCAATGATACAAAGCGCTTTTCGGTTTCAACCCAGAAACGGTGAGTTTGCAGGTTTGGCAAAAAACGACGCTTGGTGTGGTTTTTTGCGTGGGATACATTGTGACCAGTAATTGGGCGCTTACCCGTTACTTGACATACCTTGGACATTTGATTGCCTCATTCAAATTCAATCGCGCTACGCTGGAAGCGCTGTTCTAGAACCGTAAAACAGACTAACAACCAGCTCAGAGCACGTTGTAAACAGCCTATCTTTCCACCATTTTCCTAAACGCGGCGAAAAGAGCCATCAAGACGCTGCCGCACAGAGCCGCGCTTTATACCAAAAGGCACCTCTAATAGCAATCAGAAGGTGAATTTTTCATCACCTAAAGTAATCCTCTTTCCGCAAACGAAACCACATGCGTATCCCCTACTACCATATGATCCAACACTCGTACGTCAATTAGTTCCAGCGCTGCTTGCAAACGTTGGGTGATGCGACGGTCGGCTTGGCTTGGCTCGGCAATGCCTGACGGATGGTTGTGTGCAAAAATAACAGCAACAGATTTATGTTGTAGAGCACGCATTAATATTTCGCGGGGATAAACGGCAGCGCCGTCGATGGTGCCAAAAAATAGCTCTTCGTAAGCAATCAAGCGGTTTTGATTATCCAGAAACATGACGGCGAAAACTTCTCGCGAATGATGCCGTAATTTGGCACGCAAAAAATCGCGAACCAAGGTTGGGCTGGACATGACATCCCCTTCTTGCAAGCTGGCAGAAAGATGTCGTCTTGCCATTTCCAGTACGGCTTGTAACTGCGCGTATTTGGCGTTGCCTAAACCTAATCCGCTGCAAAAGTCCGCTTGACTGGATTCCAGTAAAGGTCGCAATCCGCCAAAAGTAATGAGCAGTTCGCGGGCGAGATCGACAGCGGATTTGCCTGCGCAACCGACACGTAGAAATATGGCGAGAAGTTCGGCATCAGAAAGAGTATGAGCGCCTTGCAGGAGAAGTTTTTCACGGGGACGCTCGGCCAAAGGCCAATCGGTAATTGACATAACAGTTCCTTGTTATCGAGATGAGATTAATGCATTCGAAAAGCCTGGCAAGAATGCTATCTTACGCGGCCTGAGTCAATCATCTCATGTTCAAGGAAATCTCCATGTCATCACTGACCAGTAAACGCATTCTCTTGGGTGTCACTGGCGGTATAGCAGCCTACAAAAGTGCAGAACTGATTCGTCGGTTGCGTGACGCAGGTGCAGAGGTTCAGGTGGTGATGACGACTGCGGCTCAAGAATTTATCACGCCGCTAACATTGCAGGCCTTATCGGGGAATCTGGTTCATACCGATCTACTTGACCCCAAAGCCGAAGCCGGGATGGGGCATATCCAATTGGCACGTTGGGCAGATTTGTTACTGGTCGCTCCTGCAACTGCCGACTTTATTGCACGTGTGAGCCAAGGCATGGCCAACGATTTGCTCACCAGTATTTGTTTGGCTACCAGTGCTCCTATGGCCATTGCCCCTGCGATGAATCAAGGTATGTGGCATAAGGGTGCCACTCAGGACAATCTTGATGTATTACAAAATCGTGGTGTATTTATGGACCTGATTCAGGCTCACAAGCTTGCGGTGAAATTGGTATGGGACGAATGTTGGATGTGGATGATTTGGTCGCCGCTACTGCGAATCTGTTTTTGACGGGATCTTTGTCGGGTAAAACCTTGGTCATTACCGCCGGGCCCACTCGCGAAGCCATAGACCCCGTGCGTTATCTTAGCAATCATAGTTCCGGTAAAATGGGTTATGCATTGGCACAGGCAGCAGTGGAAGCGGGAGCAAAAGTAAAACTCATTAGCGGACCAACCCATCTGCCCCGCCCAGACAGGGTGGAGCGTATAGATGTTGTGAGCGCTCAGGATATGTTTGATGCCTGTCATGCTGCTGTAGCCAATTGCGATATTTTTATTGGGGCGGCGGCTGTCGCTGATTATCGCCCCGCTTCGATTTCAAGTGAGAAAATCAAAAAAGATCAACAAGACTCTCTCAATCTGCAACTGATTAAAAACTCTGATATTTTGGCCAGCATTGCTAAATTACCCAATCGCCCGGGATTTGTAATGGGCTTCGCCGCTGAAACCCAACAGCTGGTTGAATTTGCCCAAGAAAAGCTTTACAAAAAAAATGTCGATATGATTGCTGCTAATAATGTCAGCTCGCCAGAAATAGGCTTTAATTCAGACGATAACCAAATCACTTTGATTACATCGACACAAGTGCAAGAACTGCCTCGTGCCAGTAAAATGGCGCTGGCGCAAATGATCATCGCCAGGATAGCGGAAGAGATCCACTAATGATTGATAATCTTTGATAAGACACTCATGCCCATGACAACAAAACCGCATAAAGCAACCGAACCCGGACGAAGCAAAGAAGTGGATGCTCGTCAAGAAGCCGCGCAGAAACGACAAAGAATTAAACAGCGTATTTTTATTGTGTTGTTTCTTCTGTTGTCGCTAGTGAATATCTATGTGGCGATGAGTTTGCATCAGAAACTGATCATCGAGAAGCAAGAAGAAAATCTGCTGCTGCTGAATGAACAAGTTGCACAGGAACGTCAAATTGATGTCGCTCACTTTATTCAGCAACAACGAAAAAAATTACAAAGTTTGGCAGATGATAATCTCATCAAAACATTGCTCATGGAACAGAATATCGAATTAACGCTAACCACCGAGAAAGCATTAGAAGAACGATTGCAAGCAATTCAGGTTCGTATTATTCCACTGGCAACTGCGAAAAAAACAGACGAAGGGAAAGTGCCCATTCGATTTTCAGAATTGGATTTAATATCGCGCGCTGAAACAGGTGAAATGCCATTTCCTGAAGCGCTGCAATTGGAAAAAGATTGGATTGTGCACTGGGTGGTTCCGGTCAAAAAAGATAATCAAGTCATAGGCAGTGTATTTATCACCTTGCCGGCACAGGAATTAATTCAGCGATTTAGATCGGTAGATTCAACATTAGGTGAATTTCAGTTGTTGCAGGAATTCAATGCAAGCCCTGTCCAAACAATGGATAAAATTGGAGAACCAACCACCAATAGCAACAGAATTGCGAAAATCGCAGACACTTATTGGGCCATTAAATTTACGGCATCCGATGCTGTAAAAGCAACGGCTGCACCCCCTTTGACAATGTGGTTATTGGCAGTAGGAGTTTTAGCGGCGATCAGTTTGGTAATTTGTTGGATTAGCAGTCGTTACGCTTATCTGGTGATGTTGCGCAAAGACACGGGCCAACAACAGAGCTTGCAACAATTGGTGAGCCTAACCAAACAATCTGTTGAAGACACACCTGATTTGATGTACCAGAAGAAAGATGTTCTTGATGTAGAGATTATTGCAGAAGATCAAAAAATTCTGGGTATAGATGAGTCGACAGGCAAACAAACGGGCATGTCCAATGTGCCTGCAATAGATGCCAATTCAATCCCGGAACATATTTTTCGTTCTTACGATATTCGTGGTGTTTACGCCAAAGAAATTACACTCGATTTGGCCTACAAAATTGGTCAGGCTGTGGGTAGTGAAGCTTTGGATCAAGGTGAAAAATATATTGTTGTGGGTCGTGATGCACGCACGCACAGTGACGATTTAACGCGTGCGTTAATTAAAGGAATTCTGCGCACAGGCTGTTATGTTATTAACATTGGTGTAGTGCCTACCCCTTTATTGTATTTTTCGACATTTCATTTTAGTGATACCAATAGCGGTGTGATGGTCACAGCCAGCCACAATCCGAAAGAATTTAATGGTTTTAAAGTGGTGATGCAAAATCACGCGCTCTCGGATAACGGTGTGTTGGAGTTGCGTGAGCGTATTATCTCTCAGCGCCTACATCAGGGCGTTGGCGAAGAAATTGCACGAGATATTATTAATGATTATATCGATCGAATTTTTTCGGATGTTGCTATCGCTGGTAATATCAAATTAGTGGTTGATGCGGGCAATGCGGTACCGGGAATCGTTGCGCCACGATTGTTTGAAGAATTGGGTTGTGAGGTGATTCCGTTATTTTGTGAGTTGGATGGAAACTTCCCCAATCATGATCCCGATCCCACCGTTGAAAAAAATCTCCAAGCATTAATTGCTAAAGTAAAAGAAACCAATGCAGATTTAGGTGTTGCATTTGACGGCGATGGTGATCGATTGGTGGTAGTGACACCTCGCGGCGATATATTGTGGCCCGATCGTCTATTAATGTTATTTGCCAAAGATGTTTTGCAGCGCAATCCTGGTGCCGATATTTTATTTGACGTGAAATGTTCGCGCCTATTGAATCAAGTGATCAGCGGTTATGGCGGTCGCCCGATTATGTGGAAAACGGGTCACTCGCCAATGAAAGCGAAAATGGAAGAGACTCGCGCATTAATTGGCGGAGAATATTCAGGCCACATTTTTATCAAAGATCGTTGGTATGGCTTTGATGATGGTATTTATGCCATGGCCAGATTGCTGGAAATTATTACACTTCGCGATCAAAAAATTGATTCAATTTTTGCTGCTTTCCCGTCCCAAATTGCGACCCCGGAAATACGAATTTCGGTACCTGAGCAAGAAAAATTTACAATAATATCGACGATAGTAGAAAAAGCGAAATTCCCCAATTGTGTCGTTAACACTATCGATGGATTGCGTGTAGATTTTGAAAAAGGATGGGGATTGGTCAGAGCATCTAATACCTCAGCAGCGCTGACGTTCCGTTTTGAGGCGGAGACACAGGACGAGCTGGATAAAATCAAAAAAGCTTTCAGGCAAGAAATTTACAAAACCCACCCCAAATTAATTTTAACTTTTTAATGCAAACAGGATTACACATGTCATTAACTCGTGACTCGGCGATGAATATCGCCAATGTATTAACTGAATCACTTCCTTACATTCAGCGATTCACCAATAAAACAATTGTGGTTAAATTTGGTGGTAACGCGATGGAAGGTGAGGAACTACAAAATAGTTTTGCGCGCGATATAGTATTAATGAAATTGGTTGGTATGAATCCAATTGTTGTTCATGGTGGCGGCCCTCAAATTGGCAGCCTGTTGGAAAAGCTCAACATCAAATCCGAATTTATTAATGGCATGCGTGTCACCGATAGCGCAACAATGGATGTTGTGGAAATGGTGCTGGGCGGCACAGTCAACAAACAAATTGTAAGCTTAATTAATCGCAATGGTGGCCATGCTATAGGGTTAACCGGAAAAGACGGCCAGTTAATTCGCGCTAGAAAATTAACGGTCACGCATAAAACACCCGAAATGTTGGCGCCCGAAATTCTCGATATAGGTCAGGTGGGCGAAGTAGAAAGCGTCAATACGGCGGTTATCGATATGCTGATTAATAGTGATTTTATCCCCGTGATTGCACCAATAGGCGTAGATGAACAAGGTGCGTCTTACAATATCAATGCCGATTTAGTGGCAGGAAAAATTGCTGAATTTGTTAAAGCTGAAAAATTAATGCTGTTAACAAATGTATCAGGGTTATTGGATAAACAAGGTAAGGTATTAACAGGGTTAAGCACTGAACAAGTCGACGGCTTGATTGCGGATGGTACGATTTACGGTGG
The DNA here is from genome assembly GCA_016712405.1 of Cellvibrio sp. Classification (GTDB taxonomy): domain Bacteria; phylum Pseudomonadota; class Gammaproteobacteria; order Pseudomonadales; family Cellvibrionaceae; genus Cellvibrio. The sequence continues at coordinate 85,219 of JADJRD010000014.1, forward strand.
CATGTTGCCAAAAATCGCCTGTGCATTAGATGCCGTAAAGGCGGGAGTTACCAGCGCACACATTGTCGATGGCCGCGTTGATCATGCAGTGTTATTAGAGATTTTTACGGATGCTGGCGTGGGCACTTTGATTACGAATAAAAAACGCTGATGAAGATCAGGCTGACTAATCGTCAGCCTGAAAATTTTAGCGAGAAGAATGTGTGGTTCAATCAGAAGAAGTAATCTCAATAAACCGCTTTTTATCCTGATCGAACTTTTTAGAGATGATTTTTACTTCTTGTTCACGTTGCAAAATCTGTTCTTTAAGGTCTATCTCTTTTTTTTGTAAGCCGTCGATTTTTGCTAACATTTGTTCAGTTAATTTTCTGCCGCTTCGCTCCAGCGAAGCGGCGCGGGCGGTTTCTTTTGCCAGTTCTTGTTTGTTGGTTTCCAGCGACGATTTTAAAATGGCGATATTGGCTTTTAAGCTCTCCAAGTTGCGTTCTTTCGCTGCATCTATATCTTTCACGCCGCTGTAGCTGCGTTTCAATTCCAAGTCTGCTTTGATGCGTTCTTCGCGGGCAATTTTTTCAGCTTTTAGTTTTTCAGCTTCTTCAGGTGTTAAGGAGCGAGGAACAGTTTTAATGACCTTTCCAGAGGTGGTTAAAACTTCATATCCGTTACCCGCGTATTCAGCGGGAATTTTATTGTCCATAACGGTAATGCCTTCTTTATTTTTGTAGCGATACATCACTTTGGTTGCAGCATATGCTTGACCAATCATCAATACAAAAATAAGTAAAAGTTTGAATAAAGTTTTGCAGGTCAACATACTGGTCTCATTTCAAAAAGGATCAACTAACACCATAGGCTTCGCGATAGGCTGATATTTTATCAACCATCTGTTCTTGATCTTTATCTTGCTTAAGATAATCAATTATATGATTAAGGTTAATGATGCTGATCACAGGGATACCGAAACTGTGTTCCACTTCCTGAATAGCTGATACATCACCCTTGCCTTTTTCCATTCGATTCAAGCCTATCACCACGGCTGCTGGTTTGGCGTCAGCTTTACGAATAATATCCATGACTTCGCGAACCGCAGTGCCAGCCGTGATCACATCATCCACAATCAACACTCTTCCTTTTAATGGCGCACCTACCAAAGTACCTCCTTCACCATGATCCTTAGCCTCTTTTCGATTGTAGCAATAGGGTAAATCACGATGATGAACATCCGCCAAAGCAATAGCGGTAGTCGCTGCTAGTGGAATACCCTTATAGGCTGGACCAAAGACTAAATCAAATTCAATTCCTGAATCTATGACTGCCGCGGCATAATAGCGGCCCAGTTCAGCCAATGCGGCGCCGGTCTGAAAGCGGCCGGCGTTAAAAAAGTAGGGGCTTGTTCGACCAGACTTGAGGGTAAACTCGCCAAAACAAAGGGCTCCATGTTTAATGGCAAGCTGGATAAAATCGTTTTGATAGTTTTGCATGCAAACTTCTCATATATGAACTATAAACAAAGACATAGAATTATCAGGCAAGATGCCGACAGAAATGCAGACCAACAGAATAACAAGAATGAGGTAAGGCGAGTAGACCTGACCCAACTTCATCGTATCCATCTAAAACGATGAAGGCATGAGTTAATCAGTAACATTCCAGCTGGTGCCGGTAACACATTTAACCAAGCTCGGGTATCATACACAGTCCGTTATCAAGGGGCTAACATGAGAGTTATCAGTCTTAGTGTCGATGGCATTTTTCAGGCAGCCCAACGTGGCCTTTATACCTGGTTAGCTAGCCAAGACGCTGATTTTATTTGTTTACAAGATTTACGCGCATTAGAGCGAGAAATTGATACCAAGCCAGAATTTCAATTGGACGGTTATTTTGCTTATTTTTTTGATTCTGGTACCAAACACTACAATGGTGTGGCCATATACACCCGCTATCAACCAAAAGCCTTGATCTACGGATTGGGTTTTGCCTCTGGCGTCGATATGGAAGGCCGTTATCTACAGGTTGATTTCGAGCAAATGAGTGTGGGTTCGCTCTTGGCGCCTAGCGCATCATCAGAAGCCGAATCTCAAGAAGTGAAAATTAAATTTTTTGATGATTTCCAAGCACATCTGGACAAAATTACCCGCAAGCGCCGTGAATATATTTTCTGTGGTAATTGGCAAATGGCGCACACGCCCAAAGATGTTGCCAACAGCACAAACAATCAACACAATTCCGGATTTCTATCTCACGAGCGTCAATGGTTAAGCCAACTCTTTAACCAGATTGGCTACGTTGATGCCTTCCGCAAGGTTAATCGTGATAGTGATGAATACAGTTGGTGGCCTAGTGGAGCTGCCGGTGAAGGCGATGGCTGGCGCACTGATTTTCAGGTGGTATCTAATAGCCTTGGCAATAAAGTGGAATATGCGACCATCTATAAAAAACAGGCTTTTTCCAGTCATTGCCCCGTGATTATTGATTACGATATTGAAATGGATCAGTAATCAACAAGGTTATCGCTGACCTTTGGCGTCAGCGACTGCCAGCCACCCCATTGCCCCACAAATTTTAATTCAATGGGGGATAAATGTGAATGAACCAATTCCTCGCTGAGCAACACCAATTCTCTATAGTCATTTAATGCCGAGCGAACATTGGCTTGATATTCAGGCGAGTTCACCGGCATAAACTGTGCTGCCTTGAAGGATTGCAGCATAGATTCAAATATTGTTCGATCAGGTGAAATGTCACCGGACAATTCGTGGTAATAAATCGATTTGGTATGAGGCACTGTGGCCAAGTGGAACAAAATATCATTCAAATTCTTGTAAATAGAAATCGCATTTTGTATTCGATTAATTGAAAAAAAACTATTTTTGGCATTGCCCTTTTTAAGGACTTCTAAACTATTTTCAATTTGAATAAAGTTATTTCGTGAGGATTCATCGTGATGATCATGATGCCCTTCTATTCCATGGCTGCCTACATTATTTTGCTGATCCATTCCAAGATTGGTGATTGCAACGAGTTGTGAATCAAATTGACTGAAAAATGGTTGATGCTCAAGCAACAAGCCTTGATAGTGTTGTCGATATGTTTGTCCTTCTTCTATGGTCAGCTGTTGTCCTGTCTCAACCTTCTCAAAAAGGCTCAGGTGCTGACTGCGAACTTTGCCTTCATCTATATCAAAATGAGGAACCCAAACAGCTGCGGTTTGATGTAAATTTCGGATTTTAATTTCCAGCGTTTCGGGAGACTGTTGTGAGGGGACAGGAGAAAACGAAAGATAGCAAATGACAGTCAGCAATAAAAAAAGCGTACAATAAAGTAAGAATTGCAATATTCTAGAAATAAATAGCCGCATAAACCTACCTGTTTTAATGGATTATTAATCTATACTTTTTTAAGCGAAGCCCAAACGATAGGGCAAATAACTTTTGGAAACAACAGAAATTTTTATTCTGGAATAAAAGCTTGCAACACTTGATTCAAATAACGGCGCCCTAAATAACTGGGGCGCAAGTTCCCATCTACTATTTCAACCAATCCTTTTTTGTCCAGATCCTGCCAGATTGTTTCAATATCGCTAAAAGATAACCCCGTTCGTTCATAAAAAAGATTTCTGGGGACGCCCGCATTTAAACGCAAGGCATTCATCATAAATTCCAATGGGCGTGATTTGGAAAACAAAAGTTCGCTGCCTCCACCAAAGGTATTTTGATGGCCGTTGAGCTGGGTACTGATACGACTAGAATTTATCAATTCCATATAATGTTTTGGCAAACGGGTTTTCCATAACCGCAATATTTGATTGCTTTCGGGAAAAGTAATTTTGCCGTGTGCGCCCGCACCAATACCAAGATAATCGCCAAATTGCCAATAATTAATATTATGTTGTGCTTGTTTTTTGTTTCGAGCATAGGCCGATATTTCATATTGTTCATAGCCGGCATTTTGCAATAAGGCTAAACCAGCATCCTCAATATCGACCAATATTTCTTCTTCTGGCAATAGCTGCGGTGCAGAATACAATGCCGTGTTCTGTTCGATACTTAATTGGTACCAAGATAAATGTTCCGGCGACAAATCGATTGCTTGTTGCAAATCAGCTTTGGCTGCGTCGATAGTTTGCTCGGGCAAGCCGTGCATCAAATCCAAATTTAGATTATCAAAACCTGCTTTGCGAGCCACATCCACAGCGCGTAAAGCTTCACTGCGACCATGAACTCGTCCCAATAATGTTAATTGTTGATCATTAAAACTTTGAATACCAATGGATAAACGATTAACGCCCGCCGCTCGAAAACCGGAAAATTTGTCTTGTTCAAAAGTACCGGGATTGGCTTCCAGGGTAATTTCAATAGCTGATTCAAAACCAATCTGTTTTTCTGCATCCAATAAAATTTTTTCTATGGCGGTTGCTGATAATAGACTTGGAGTTCCACCGCCAAAAAAAATGCTGGTCAATTTTCTGCCCTGTGCAAGAATTTGATCTTGCTGCAAATCCAGCGATAAGGCTTTTACATATTCATCTTCAGGTAAGGTTTGATCCGCTTGATGCGAATTGAAATCGCAATAAGGGCACTTACGAATACACCAGGGAATGTGAATATAGAGAGACAGTGGCGGCAGTAATAAAGACATTAATCTCTCGCCAATTGAGACATTTTTTCAAGCAATTCACGCATAGCCTTACCGCGATGGCTGATTCGATTTTTTTCTTCTTTGCTCAATTCGGCTGAGGCACATTGATGAGAGGGTAGATAAAATAATGGATCATAACCAAAGCCACCCGAGCCACGCGGTTCACGCATAATTAAACCTTCCCATACACCGTGACAAATTATCGGAGTTGGATCTTCCGCATGACGCATATACACCAATACTGCGTGATAACGTGCTGTGCGCTTTTCATCGGAGACATTGCTTAATTCTTGCAACAAGAGCGCATTATTTTTTTCATCGTTTGCATCAACACCGGCATAACGCGCAGAATAAATTCCAGGGCGACCATTTAATGCATCCACTTCAATCCCGGAATCATCTGCAATTGCAGGTAAATTTGTTTTGATGCAGGCATAACGGGCTTTGATCAGCGCATTCTCAACAAACGTCAAACCGGTTTCTTCTGCTGATTCAGAGAAAAAATCGGATTGCGGCAAAACGTCGAACCCACAACCGCTCAACAATTGTTGAAACTCACGTAATTTTCCTGAATTGCCGCTAGCGAGGATGATTTTTTTTGTCATTTAATTTTCTTTGGGGTTTTGTTGAGTTACACAAAAGCAAGAGCCCCTCCTGGCCTCCCCCCTGGCAAGGGGAGGGTTAGGGCGGGGGCAAGTTTCACATCAATCCTTATACAAAGTCCGATTAAACTGCACCAAAATCGATGATGAGCTTTCACTGGCTTTCACTTGAATATCAAAATACAACAAATCCTCATTATTAAAAACGAAAGGTGCCAAGTAGTAAGTGACATCACCCTCTTTCACTTCAATAAATTTCAGATCCTGTTTTTGTTGCATTAAATTGCGAGTGGTGCCCGACACAATCGCGGGCAAGCCTAAACTGGTGTTGCCATTTTCGGTTTTTACCAAGCTGATATTCACCAGAGCGCGATCTTTACCGCGTACCAAGTTAAATTGATCTGCAACAGAAGCCGGAATGTCAGTGGAATTAAACACATTAAAGTGAACGGTGTAATCACCCGCTTTTTGTGAGGTGATGATTTCTTTGGTTTGATCAATTTGTGCAAATGTAGATGTTGACAAAACCCACAAAAAAATTCCAAAGAATAGAGTTCGCATTAGGATTTACTCAGGTGATAGATAGCGGTTTCGCCAAATAAATTGGGCATTATATCTTTGAACAAACTTTGTGAAGATTCATTCACCACTTGACGATGAATCACTTTGATTTGTCGTTCATGACAAAGGACTTCGAAATCTTTAAAGGTACAGAAGTGGATGTTGGGCGTGTCATACCATTCGTAAGGCAATAAATCGGATACCGGCATACGACCATGCGTAAATAAATGAAACCGCGCCTTCCAATGCCCGAAGTTAGGAAAGGTCACAATACATTCTTTTCCGACACGCAACATTTCATCCAACACTAAATGCGGGAAATGCAAAGTTTGCAATGCTTGTGTCATCAGTACAGTATCAAAACTTTTATCGGCAAAATTACCTAGGCCCTGATCCAGGTTTTGTTCGATGACATTTAATCCTTTATCAATACAAATATTGATTTGTCCGGGATCAATTTCCAAACCATAACCCTGCGCCTGTTTGGAATCGATTAAATATTTGAGCAAGGTGCCATCACCGCAACCTAAATCGAGAATGCGGCTGTGTTGTGGAATCCAATGTTGAATTTCGTTGAGATCTATACGCATCTTATACACTCACACCGGCCATATAACGCGCAAACACTTGTTGATAACGTTCATCCGGCAATAAAAACGCATCGTGACCAAATTTGGATTCGATTTCTGCATAGGTGACGGCTTTATTCGCACCGACTAAGGCATTGACTATTTCATGTGAGCGTTCAGGCGCAAATCGCCAATCAGTGCTGAATGAAATCACCAAAAATTTTGCGTGCGCTTGTTTGAATGCAATTACCGGATCATCTTCATATTCACGCGCCAGATCAAAATAATCTAGCGCTTTGGTAATGCGTAAATAGGAATTAGCATCAAAGGTGTTGGCAAAACTATCACCCTGATAACGTAAATAACTTTCGATTTGAAATTCAACTGGCTCAGCATTGCCTAAATCAAAATTACCACTGCGTAAATCACGCCCGAATTTTTCACCCATGGCGTAATCTGAAAGATAAGTAATGTGCCCGATCATGCGCGCAATCGCCAAACCATTTTTCGGCAAACTGTCATGATCCAAATAATGCCCGTCATGAAAATGCGGGTCACTGGTAATGGCTTTGCGCGCCGCTTCGTTGAATGCAATATTTTGTGCGGATAATTTTAATGCTGATGCAATCACAATCGCGTGACGAATACGCTGTGGATATTGCAATGCCCAACGCATGACTTGCATTCCGCCCAAACTTCCGCCAACTACAGCAGCCCAGGTTTCGATTCCCAATGCATCTGCTAATCGAGCCTGACTCGATACCCAATCACGAACACGAATCATCGGAAAATCGGCGCCCCACGCTTTTCCGGTTGCAGAGTTGATTGAACGCGGGCCGGTTGAACCATGACAACCGCCTAAATTATTTAACGCCACTACAAAAAATTTATTAGTATCAATGGGTTTGCCTGGCTGATATAGGCATCCCACCAACCCGGCCGTTTATCCTCCATTGAATGATATCCGGCTGCATGGTGATGCCCTGAAAGCGCATGACAAATCAGTACCGCATTGGATTTAGTTGCGTTCAATTGTCCGTAAGTTTCATAAACGAGCTGATACTCATCCAGCGTTTTACCGCAGGCGAGTAAAAGAGGTTGTGTGAAGTGCAGGGTCTGTGGCGCAACCAGCCCCACAGAATCCGCCGGAATAACGTCTGGCATGAATGTCTCGGCATTACAGAAAATAGAGGGGAAGTCTAAAGAGTGTGGGCTGATGCCGCAAGACATTCAGCCTGTTGTTTGATAGCATTGTAGGACTCACCAACAAGGAATTCATTTTGACATTCACTCGCCATTTATTCTTACTGATATGCATATTGCTGACCGCTTGTAATTCGACACCCAGGACCCCTGTTAAAAATCAGGTGACAGACGTTCTACCCATCAACACTGGAAAGCCGGCGATAAAAAAGATCATCGATTTGGGCGGCCTTGATATTCCTTTAGCGAGTGAACATTTGCCCAAGCATTTTTCTGATCAACGTTTCTCTCCTGGTGAGTGGGTTCTTATTCAGGGTGAAAACCTTAGTGCAAGAGAATTGTTTATTGATAACAAGCGAGTGAGCGTTGACCGTTATTATGGTCGTCTTCCATTGATACAAATACCAACAGGGTTGTCGCCATTAAAGGAACATCAAATAAGCATCAATACGGACTTCGGAAAAGCAAGCTATTCATTTCATACGCAACATTACATAGCGGCAACTGATACCGATGGCAAAACTACCCATTTGATTCGTACCAATGCTAAAAGTGAGGGCGGTGTAGAAGAATGGTTATCACTGACATCAGATGCAGATAGACCTATGTTCAATTTGATTTCAGCAGATAGTCGTTTTTTGTTTTCGATCAATATCGATGATCGTGCAGAGGTCAATCAGGATGCAGAGATGCACAGTTTTGTAATGGAAATCATTACTTATCATTTGGCGGCACCCAATAGCCCTGCAGAAATTGCCCGATTCAAAACAGAAATTGGTTCAACACCTATAGATGCTGTAATTAATAGCCATAATAAAATCATTTTGCTGGGAAAAAATAGTTTGACTTTGGTAGATGCAAGCAATCCGCATCAACTACAAAATAATGCTCAATTTATGTTGCCAAAAAATAAAGAGCGTACGGCGTTTGTAGATGCTGCATTTGTCGATAATAACAAGAAAATTGTCGCGCTGGAAACATACAGCAATAGTCTCGTGTTACTGGATATAGAATCGCCAAACATTTCACTATTAGATCAAATGCATTTATTGCCAACCAAAACGATACCCTTATCTATTGATATAGAAGTCAACCCTGAAAATTCGCAGGAGTTTTGGGTGCTTCAGGGTTCCAATTATCGATTGGCCAATAAAAAACTGATAGCGCTCTATAAAAAGATTTTACAAAAAAAAGAGGCGGTTGAATCTGAGAAGCCAGTTAATCAATTACAGAAATTACGCGTTAATCAAAACAAGTTGGAATTATCTTCAACGCTGAAAATGGATAATAAGTATGCTTATTATTATTCAACCTTCGGACAAGATGGCAGGCTGTACTTGAGTTCAACAAAATTGGAATGGTTTATTTCCACTCAGGATAAAAAACCCAAAAACCTATTAGGAAATATAGGTTCCAAAGTTTGGGACACGGTTTCGATAGGGCGAATTATCGCGCTAGATACCCAAACCGAAAAAGTACAAACTATTGCATCCGGTTTTGGAATTTACTATCACTTGGTAGATGTGCCTGATATTGGGCCAGTTTTTACCTTGGCGAAAATTGGGCCATCGCCCTTGGCAATGATGATGGTGCAGCCTTATTGGGGTGTGGGTGTTAAATCGACAGGCACTTATGCAAAAAGAAAAATGGATAAGTACGCAATATTTCCACCCTATTCTTTAGGGTTTATAGCGTATCAATATTGATCGAGATTTTTGCGCGAATCAAAAATTTATCGGCACCCATGCATTTGCATGAGTGCCGGTGAAGATTATTAATTATTGGTCCAACGTTTGAAAATAAGTGAAGTATTAATTCCACCAAAAGCAAAATTATTACTCATGACATAATCAGATGAAAAATGTCGCCCTTCTTCCATTATGTAATCCAGCTCACCACATTGTGGATCGGGTGAATGTAAATTCAGGGTTGGTGCGTACCAGTCTTCATTCATCATGTGAATACTGGCCCAGGCTTCAATCGCGCCACAGGCGCCCAGCGTGTGTCCAATGTTTCCTTTTAATGTGCTGACAGGAACTGTTCTTTTTCCAAATAATTTTTCCATGGCTTGTGATTCGGCAATATCCCCTCTATCTGTCGCGGTTCCGTGCGCATTCACATAACCGATATCAGCAGGATTAAGACCAGCATCATCCAATGCCATTTGCATGGCAATATTCATAGTGGCTGCATCCGGCTGAGTAACATGACCGCCATCCGAATTAGTACCAAAACCAATTAATTCTGCATAAATTTTTGCGCCGCGATTAATGGCGTGATCCAGCTCTTCCAAAATTAAACTACCAGCTCCTTCGCCAATCACCAGCCCATCACGATTCACATCAAAGGGGCTGGGTGTAATTTCGGGTGTGGAGTTTTTAGTGCTGGTTGCATAAAGCGTATCAAATACAGCCGCTTCGGATGGGCATAATTCTTCCGCACCACCCGCTACCATTAATATTTGCTTGCCGTATTTAATCGCTTCGTAGGCATAACCAATGCCTTGACTGCCAGATGTGCAAGCAGAGGATGTGGTAATGATTCGACCTTTAAATCCAAAAAAAACACCTACATTTACGGGTGCTGTGTGACCCATCATACGGATGTAGGTTGTTGCAGTTGCACCACCGATATCACGTTTATCCAACATCACAGCAAAATCGCGTGTTGCATCGGTGCTGCCAGTTGATGAACCATACGAAATACCAATTGCGCCAGTTTTTAAAATAGGATCATCCAATAATCCGGCATCTTCCAAAGCCATTTCCGTTGCTCGTGTTGCCAGCAATGCTACTCGTCCCATGGATCGAATTTTCTTACGCGGATAATGTTCGGGCACTTCAAAATTTTCTACGGGCCCACCCAAATGCGTATTCAAGTCTTTATAGGTTGTCCAGTCTTCAAGATGCCGAATGGCGCTGGTGTTGGATTTTAGTCGAGAAGAGAAATCTGCCCAGTTATCACCAAGTGCCGTGACAACACCCATTCCTGTTACTACTACTCTTTTCATCAAAGCATGCCGCCGTTAATTGAAATTACTTGTCGGGTAATATAACCCGCCATATCAGATAATAAAAAAGATGCCAATGCAGCCACCTCTTCTGGCTCCCCAGCACGACGCATAGGAATTAGTTGCAAGGCTTCATCAATAGGTGCAGATTCAATCATATCGGTTTGGATTAATCCGGGAGCAATACAATTAACGGTGATGTTGCGTTTAGCCAACTCTATAGCCAACGCTTTAGTTGCACCAATAATGCCTGCTTTGGCCGCACTGTAATTCACTTGACCCCGATTGCCCATGATTCCTGAAACAGATGAAAGGGTAATGATGCGTCCAGGCGATCTTCGTCTGACCATTGGCATAATGACGGGATTCAAAACATTGTAAAACGCGTCCAGATTGGTGTGGATGACCGCATCCCAATCTTCCTCCGGCATAGCAGGAAAGGCATTGTCTCGGGCAATGCCTGCATTACAAATCACTCCATAATAAGCGCCGTGCTCGGCCATATCCGCTTCAATGACCTGTCGGGTTTGACCCCTATCTGCGACGTCAAAATTAAGAACCCTGACCTTGCATCCCAAGTCAACTATTTGGTCTCGTACAGATGAAAGCTGATCATTCAATTGTCGGCCATGAAGGATAATGTCATAACCCTCTTTTGCCAAAAAAAATGCGATGGCTTTGCCTATGCCCCTACTAGAGCCGGTCACTAAAACAGATTTATTCTTATTCATTATTTTTTATTCCCCAGGCTTCAAACATTTCCTCGAGATTTGGCGGTTGAACGGCCTTCAGCTCAGCATGCGCAATTAAAACATCGTCAACATAAATTGCGCAATCAAATAAAACCAAATTGGTTTCATCGCGTATTATCTCCTTAATCCTGACCTTGAGCAGTTTATCCAGATCAAAAAAGGGTTGGTACACGGAAAATTTTCTTGTTCCCAATAGAAAGCCCATGGAGATGGGCTGGCCTGCCTGCTTTGAAAAAATTCCAGATAACGCACCTATTGCCTGAGCCATATATTCAATGCCAACCCAGCTGGGCAGCTTACCTTCCGGAGTGAAAAAATTAGCAGAGTCCATAGGATCCACTATAACGTCCAGGCCATGGGCATCCCATGAGGCTACTTGTTTAAGTAACAGCATAGGTTTTTTGTGGAAGAGTAATTCGTCAATTTTGTAAGTGTGTTGGTCAATCATAAGTTTAGATCAATGGGTAACTGGAAAGTGAAATATGAATATCCTTGCTTTGATATTCAACTTTTATGTTGGAGATCTCATGCCCTGTAAACAATATATTGGCATAGGGTTGGTTTTCAAAATAGAGAAGGCGCTGGTTACCTTCCTCCCTGCAACTCCATTTGTGTTGGTTGGATGATTGAATTAACTCCGGTGGCCAAAACATCAATTGCCAAGCCATCACCAATTGATCAAGATACTCTGTAATTTGCGAAGACTGAAATTCTTCGATAGCTAATGAGCCATGTTTAGAAGTAATGCTGACTTGCCTTTGTCCAAAATCATTTAATAAAATCCACTGCCAACCACCTTCAATACTTTGCGCCACAATTTGTGCGTGGAATTCTTTGCCTTTGATATTGATATCCCACTGCTGCTGCACAACAAATATTTCCAAATGCGTAGCATCAGACATGGGCTGATATTTTTTCGATGGCGACACTAAACAGCCCGGCAACAATAGCAACATTAAAGACAGAAATAGGCTGAGCTTCATATTACAACCGCTTTTGTTTATTAAACTGACTGGATAAAGGTGAAATCAACAAACTAAACGTACAGCCTAACAGCAAGATTAAACCAAAAGACTGCACCATTGGCGTACTGGAGAAGGCTAAAAACCCAAATGACATAATGCTGGTCATTGCCGCCAAAAAAGTTCCATATTCTGTAGCTGAATCTTTTTTCTGATCAAAAAAATAGAAAATTGCATAATCAATACCAAATCCCAAAATTAAATAACAACCAAAAACGTGAAATAAATTAATCGGTATAGAAAAGCAGGATAAAACTGCCAGTGCCATAAGGCTTGCAACTAAAGGCACCAGCGGCAAAATCAAAATCGAAAAATGCCTGAAATAAATAACAAACAAGCTAAATATCACCAGATAGGATATTAATAACCACTTGATTGCCTGCGATGTAAGTTGAAAAATTGAATTGGAAATGGATTGCACTTTATCAACAAATAAAATGGCATGCTGGTCTGCAACGGCATTCAATGATTGGTTATTGTTAATTGCCTTCAACGTAATAATACTTGCGACTTGATTGCCTGTTTTTCCTGCCCACAGAATTTTTTGATCCGGCCTTGCATAGGGCATCCAGTCGTCAAGATACAAAAAAGAATCGACTTTTTCGAACTCGGTTCTGGCGTTAGAGGAAAATGCGTCACCCAGCTCAAGATTATGTGTTAGCTGATCCAGTAAGGCTTCTTTTTGATAAACATGTTTTTCCAACAGCAGTCGATTTTCTGCCTGCGTTTTTATAGAAGGCACCTGCTGACTTAGCGCCATATAGGCGCCCAGTTCACCTTTGATTATCAGTTGATCGAGCGATTGACTAACACGCTCCTCCAGTTGAAGTAGGCTCTCTTCATCTGAAGCCCTTAACAACAGGTATTGATGTAAAGAGATGTTGTTTAATTTCTTTTGCAGATATTGCTCCGACGCCAACAAATCGGCTGGAGGCTTGTAAAATGTTTTTACATCATCACTTAATTTAATAAAATAAAATCCTGAAGTCGTCAGGGTGATAAGTACAACGCCCGCTAACGCGGCATAAGATTTTTTCTTCCAAAAATGAGAAGGCAAATCAGCTAGAGCACTAATTAACGGCGATTGAGTGGGTAATAATTTTCGAAAATAGACAGGGTAGATCACACATACAAATAGCCACGACATCAGTAATCCGGTCATGGAAAAAACAGCGATTTCATTCAACACTTTCAGATTTGACTGAAAAAGACAGGCGTAACTTAAGATGCTAGTGCCTAGCCCCAACGCCATAGGCAAAAGCAGCTGCCGTAACACGGCGGGAGATTGATTATGGTTCGTTAATACTTGCAATTTGGAAACAAAATGCAAACTGTAGTCGACGGCAACACCAATTAAACTTGCTCCAAACACCAAAGCAATAAGATGTATTTCCTGAAAAAGAAAACACACCACCACTAACGCACTACAACAGCCAAATCCTATAGAGGCTACACTCAATAGCAAAATATCTATTCGACGAAACGCCAATAAAAATAATATTATGATTCCTAAAATGGAACCAAAACCAATAATAGAAACTTCTCTTTTTGCGGTGGCTGTAGCAAAAGCCGAATGGAATACGGGGCCTGAAAACAACAATTTAACCGATGGGAAATCTCGCGCAAACTGGGATTGCAACTGTTTCGCCCAAAATGCAATTTCTTCTTGAAGGGTAATATTGCCAGATGGTGCATTAAGCCTTAAGAGTTGCACGATGGTATGTTGATGATTGGATGAAAATACCAGCCTGCCTTCACGAACACTTGCTGCCGAATCTGGTATTTGCTGTTGCCAAAAACTACCAAATAATCCCAGCGGATCTTGTTGAAGCGATAGCTGACTTTTACCGGAACTAAACCCCAGAATGTCCATTTGTGCAGATTCCAATAACTCATCCGGGTTTTCCAGTAAAAATTGTTTTTGTTTTGAGGTGAGTAAATGATAATGATAGTTTTGCAAAAACAATTGCTGGTGGTTGATTAATTCCAAGCCTGAATTAACTTCATAAAAAGAAAAATGTGGATTTTCTTTTATTCTTTGATCCAAAAATTTGGCGGCGCTCAATCCTTCTTGAAGGTCGCGAGCATCAATGGCAATCACTAATTGATCGCCTAAAATATTCAATATGCCTTGATCAACGTGATTAATAACGCTTTCAGAGGAGGTATCAACAGGCAAGAGTGATTTTAAATCTACATCAATTTTTATACCCTGAATAAATACCCTGTAACCTAATATAGAAACAACCAGAATTGCCAATAAAAAAATGGCGGTCAGTATTTTTTGAAGAGAATAATGAGGCGACATTACGACGGACTACATTTACAGACAGTGATTGTCGGCAGGAAAATAAAACCAGCGACACATTTCACGATCAAGAGTGTCCGTTTGCATCTGTTCAGAAAATTCGATAACTGTTTTATCTTCTTCACCAAAGGATACTGTTATCTTTGTTAAATAATATTCGCCTTCAATTATCACCAGTGACATATATTTTTTAATCGATTCCAATTTCGGAGTCAATTTTGCTTGCCAATGGCTGTCCCCTTCGAAAGCCCACTCCAGATTGAATCTATCTTGAATCAATTCTATGTCGGCACCAAAAAATGCCAGCAATGTTTTATTGATTTCTCGCTGCACTAAAGATGAATTATCTTTTACAATCTTTCCTTGTCCGTTTTTATTCCAGTGGATGAGCTGCTCTTTAGAAATGGTAATAGCATTTTGAAAAGGTCTTTCGGTGCTTAACCACAAACCCTGATCTCGCCAAAATATAAACACACCAGACGAACGCAATAGTTTTTCAACGCCTGCCAATTTTTTTTCTTGAGTAAATTTTCCGGTAATCACCGCAAACGATTGGAATCGCGCAACCGTTTGGTCAATTCTGGCGTTATCTGTTTCAGAAACAGCAATGCTGGAACAGCAGATGCATAGCACTAGTGCGCATAAACGTATGAGATTCATGTTGTTTCCGAATTAACCGTTAATTTTTTAGCTAAAGCTTTTATCAAGGCTGGCGGCGATTCAAAACACAATTCATTGGTTTGAAGATCAACTGCCACTTGTACTGTGTAGCCTTTAGTTATTTTAATTCCACTCGCTGCATCACGAATTACATAGCCCAGTTTTAATCGATATTCTGATTCCATTAAATAACATTCAACATCTATCTGTTGGCCGAACTCCAGCGGCTTAATATATTTAATTCGCATATCAACAACTGGCCAGGCAAAACCGGAATCGCGCATAGCTTTGTAACTGTATCCAATCGAATCCAAAAAATCGCAACGAGCCAATTCCAAATATTTAACATAGTGACCATGCCACACAACCATCATCGAATCGACATCATGAAAGGGGACAAGATGTTGGGTATGGGTGGAATACATTACTTATGTTCGCCTTAATAATGTAAAAAAACGCTTCAACATGCCAAAAAAAAGACGGGTATGCATCCAGGAAATTCTGACATTATCCCTGATGGTGTCAAAGTGTGAGGGAACATCATCGAAGTACTCTATTCGCGTCGGAATATTAATGACCTGATGCCCAGCCCAATAAAGTTTCACCAAAATGTCCGTATCAAAATCCATGCGTGAGCCTATTGAATATTGACGCAAAAGATCAACGGTAGTCTGCAGTGGATAGAGTCGGTAGCCACACATGGAATCGGTAATTGAATTTGACAAGGTGTTTACACGAACCCAAAAGTCGGTGAGTTTTCTACCAGCGCGGCGCGCTTTTGGCATAGACAAATAATCACGCTGCCCGGAAATCACCGCAGCAGGATTTTGTAATGCGCAACTCAAAAATTGCGGAATATCTCCAAGGTTGTGCTGCCCATCAGCATCTACTTGTATAGCGTGGGTGTATCCCCGACTGAAAGCTAAATTCAAACCTTTGCAAACCGCCGCACCTTTGCCGGAATTAACAGCAAGGCGCTCAAGAAAGACATTCGGAATTGTTTTTGCGGCAGAAGTTAACACGGTAGAGCATTCTTCATCGCTACCGTCATCAATCAAGAGGCAGGGCAGCTGATACTGTCTAAGTTCGGTTAATACTTCCAGTATTTTATGGTGATGGTTATACACCGGGATAATCACACAGGGATTGAATTCTTTACTCTTCATCAACAAAAACCACCCTTCCTTGTGCACAGGGTCGATCTTTATTTTTATATGTAAAATCAATGGCTTGCCCATTATCCGCCCGCTTGATAACCAGGTGAATTTGCTGGTTGGGCTGGATAGGGTGAGTGAATTTTAACTTTTCAATGAATTTTACTTGTGAGTTGATGGATAAAAAGCGTGTAGCCAATGTTACCACCCAGCCCACTTGCACCACCCCCGGAACCAGAGGAAAGCCGTCAAAATGCCCTGCGAAACAAGGAAGCTCCGGACTTATCATCAAGGTTAACTCGACAAATCCTGAGCCTTCTTTTACATCAAGCAGATCTGGCAATAATAACCCATCACTCACTGGCACTATCCAGCTTGCTGTCATCAGGCGTTTCCGGTCTATTCAATAAGTCATACACGGCATCCACTACGTCTTGAACAGTACGTACTTGTTTGAAATCTGAAGGTTGTATTCTTCGGCCGGTAAACTCTTTTAATTTAACCGTCAAATCCACAGCATCAATGCTATCAATATCGAGGTCTTCATAGAGGTTTGCGTTGGGTGTAATCATTTCAGGATCTGTTTCAAAAAGTGAAACCATGTTGTCCCGTAGAAAGGCGTAAATTTGGTCTTTTGAGTACATGTCAATTCCATCACTATTATGATAATGCGACTGCGTAACGCGGCGTGATTCTACCAGACTGAAATTCAATTTACTCCATTTTCAATCTGACCCACCAAGCGCCCTGTTAATCTATTGAAATAGAATTCCAGATCCCGATTTAACTGTCTTGCAGCGGCACTTTGCAATTGCCCATCGGCCATATAATGATCTGTGCTTATAACTGGAAGTACGTCGATAATGAAGTGTGGCGGCTCATTGGATATATCGTACCAATGTTGATTTTTCATCAGTGTGGGAGGATTGCAGCTAATCAATACTGGGGTAATTTTTTGAATAGAGCTCAATGCGATATTAGACAGGCCGCGGTGGAATTTTAACAATTCTTCGGGGTGAGACCGGGTTCCCTCGGGAAACACAATTAATGATCCTCCTGCATTCAACAGATCAACGCAGCGAGAGAACAACTGTGTATCAGTATTACTGATGTAATTTGCCGAACGTACTGGCATGGCTGTGAATGGATTTTTCCATAAGGCCCCCTTCACTATGCAGCTGGCATCACCTGTTATGGCAATTAAAAAAACCACATCCAATAAAGAGGGGTGATTTGCAACAATGAGTTGATTCATTTCCTTTAATTGCGCTGAATTTCTAAATTCATAGGTTAATAAACAAAGTCCTCGCAACAACCTGACGTAAGACATAAAAATGGTCGAAATAACAAAGCGAGTCAATTTTTCTTTGTGTCGTTTGCGCAATGGCATGAGGTAGATCATTGGGAATGCTGTAAGTGATATCAGCGTTGCACCTGCGCCAAAAAGCACAAAACCAAAACCGGTTGCGGGAACGCGGTAAGCTGGTGAGAGCAAGAAGCGATGAGCCCATGGTTCGCTCATGTCCGCAGCAGGCTCCAAATACCATCTATTTCTAACATCAAATCAGCTCGACAAATATCGGCTTTAAGGTAGACGGCGCTTACTTCTGGATAGCGCTGTTCAACCGCATGTTTGATTTGATCCAAGTCTGTCGCATGGCGAATGTATACTTTCAATAAACGGGGGGTGAGCGAACAAGGGTAATCCAGTAAATGTTGAATTTGCTGCTCAAGTGCGTCGAGATTGTTAAACGTAACTATTAATTGGTTTTCTACATCATAGGAGTGAACGGTTTTGTGGCCAGTTACACTTGCTGTGCCTGAAACAAAAACCAGGCTATGAGCATCATCAATGGCAACTGCGCTGGCTCTTGCAAAGGAGGGGCTGCGAGGCCCATATACTGAGGGATAAAAATAAGCGCTTTGCTGATTGGGATTTTCAAAATGAATGGGTCGAGTCTTGGCAGCCAAAAGATAAACAACCAATTGGCCGCCAGAATGCCCAAGAGCGCAGGCCGCTGGAAACGATTCTTCATCCAAGCCTGACAAACGAAAGGCGTTAAATCGCCCAATACAGAATTGCTTATAACGTTCCAAGCCGGCTTCTTCTTGATTAATCCTTTCAAAATAATTCCAAACGCGCACCAAATACGGGAAGCCCGCATCAGCTACAAGATTTAATAATTGGGAATAAACAAACTCGGTTGCCTCGACCAAATTACTAAATGCCGATTCATCCACCCATGAGATAGCCCATAGAAAATGATCCGAATGAGCCGTAACCAGCTTGTCCGTGGCTGTCTTGATAATAGGTGATGAAGAATAAATTTGTTCATAACAATAGCTAGGACTTAACAATTCAAGCCCTGTGCTAAAGCCTTTATTTTCTGCTGTAAATTGACAGTGCCCATCAAAAATGAGACTGGCAAATTGATTGGCATGATCAGGCTGATCATTAACCTCCAGCATGTACTGAAAAGACAGCTCAGTCATGCACTAATCTCCATAGTGTTTATTATGATTGGCTCGCAAAAATGTGCGCATTATAGTTTTATGCAGCCCTGTTAGTCACCTGTAATCACACTCAAAACTTGCAGGCTCGAGATGGCTCACTTAAAGTAGCCGCCTTTCTCAGTGAGTATTTAATTATGACAAAAGGTGAGCAACCCGTAGCGCCACATCCTGTACTGCAGGAATATTATGAAGATCCTTCCCAGCGAAGAGCCAAAGTGGATCAAATGTTTGACTCATCAGCCGCCCATTATGATTGGATTACCAATATGATGAGCTTTGGTTCAGGGCGCTGGTATCGCCGGGATGCACTTTTAAGGGCGGGAGTGAAGGAGGGTCATAAAGTTTTGGACGTTGGCGCTGGTACAGGCGTGGTGTCACTTTTATCGCAGGCTATTGTTGGTGCTAATGGTTTGGTGGTTGCTCTTGATCCAAGCAAGGGTATGCTCAGCGAGGCTATAAAATCAGGTGTTGAGCTCGCCAGCCAAGGCCTTGGAGAGTCACTTCCATTTGAAGATAATATATTTGATTTCGTCACAATGGGTTACGCCTTGCGCCATGTTGCCGATTTACGCGGCGCATTTGATGAATATAAGCGAGTATTGAAACCTGGTGGAAAAATATTGCTACTGGAAATTACTCGACCTGAAGGAAAAATCAAAATCGCACTGCTTAAATTTTATTTAAAATTTATTATTCCTAATATTTCAAAAATTTTCAGAAAAAGTGCCGACAGTAAAGTGTTGATGCGATATTACTGGGATACCATTGAGCAGTGTGTTCCCCCCCAAACTATTATTAATGCGTTACAAGATAGTGGTCTGGCACAATGCAATCGTGCGATCGCATTAGGAATTTTCAGCGAATACACAGGGGTTAAGCCATGAGTCATGCCCTAACAGCAGAAGAGAAAGAGTTGGCATTACTGCTAATTGATGTCTTGGATTTAGAAGATATGTCGGCGACGGATATTCAACCTTTGGCTCCATTATTTGATCCCAGCAATCCAGAAAGTTTGGGGCTTGACTCTATTGATGCTCTTGAGATATCACTTGCGGTTGCTAAACATTATAACGTTCAACTTAAAGCTGACGATGAGAATAACAAATCGATATTTCACAGCTTACGCTCACTTTCAACCTTTATTCATGCCCAAAAAGCTTGATATCTATATTCAAGCAGTATTGATAGCGAGTTATCCTCTTATTGCACATCTATCAATACTGCTGGGTAAGCCTGAGCTGCATTTAATTTCATTTTGCGCTCTCTTGGTTGGGGTTTTATGGCAAGGTTTAATCAAACCCAATGTAAAAGTTTGGGCTTGGTTTGTAGTAATTTGCCTTTCTTTTTTCTTGTTGAGTCGATGGCGGCTTGATCTTTACTTGCTGTATGTTCCGCCGGTGTTAATCCCTCTGGTTTTGTTGTTGTATTTTGGCAAAACCTTGCTCCCTAATGAAACGCCTTTAATTACCGCCATAGCTGATGCGGCTAGGGGGCCACTGACGCCCGCCATGGCGAGCTATACTCGCAGGCTTACACAACTTTGGTGTGGCATTTTTATTTTGTTGATTGTCGAGGCTTTAGTGTTGATTAGTTTTTTTAATCTGACAGCTTGGTCATGGGCAACGAATTGTATCAATTATCTATTAATGGCTATTATTTTTGTTGGCGAGTTTGAATTTCGAAAAAAGAAATTTCCTGATCATGACCATCCAACATTTCTGGATTACATTAAAATTATTGGTCAATCTTTCAGGAACAAAGTATGACTTTCGGCGAGGCTCAATATACTCAAAAAATTGCTATCATCAGCGCCTATTCCGCAGCGAAAGATCTGGCGTATCACCAGTCTGGTGTTAAGAGTCAATATGATTTTGTGAACGATGTTTTACATGTGTCAGCACAACTGCCGGATGCAAATTATGTGGTGAATCTTTGTCAGAATCGATATCACTTTGCTGTAGCTTTTTGTGCGCTGGCTTTAAAAAAAATTGTTAATCTTTTGCCCAGTAATAAACAATGGAAAACGTTGGAAAACCTGGGTCAAGAATATAAAGCATCCTATGCGGTTGTTGATAGCGAAGAAAATCTCCCGCTGAATGCAGTTAATATTGCGGAGTATCTAACGCATACGCCACAACATACGATAGATATTCCTCCATCAATCCCATTTGAGCAGTTAGTGGCTATTGCTTTTACTTCTGGTAGTACAGGTAAGCCACAATCCAATTTAAAAACCTGGGGCACATTAGCTACAACTGCACGATTACTTGGCAGTCGCATGATTGATACTAATGATCAGCAAGTTGTGATTTTAGGTACTGTTCCTGCGCAGCATATGTATGGCTTGGAAACAACGGTCATGATGCCATTGCAGTGTGGTTTTTTGTTTGACAGCTCAAAACCTTTTTTTCCAATTGATATTCAAGAGCGGCTCGAATTGCACGCCAATAAAACAGTATTGGTTACAACGCCCATTCATCTTCGTGCCAGCATTAATTCAGGCTTGACGATGCCGGAATTATACGGATTGATTTCTGCTACTGCGCCTCTGGATAAACAAACAGCTGAAAAAAGCGAACAATTATTTCATGCGCAGGTGTGGGAAATTTTTGGTTGTACTGAGGCGGGCAGTATGGCGACACGGCGGCCTACGCAATCATCCTATTGGCATCTGTTAAATGGGTTTCGATTAACACAGAGTAATAATAAAACTATTGCCACTGCCCCACACTTGGTGGCGGATGCAATAATTCAGGATCAAATCATCATTGAATCCAGCTCGCCGGAATATTTTAGTTTGTCGGGTCGCGCGACAGATCTAATTAATATCGGTGGAAAACGATCATCCCTGGCAGATCTGACTATTCAGCTTCTTGAAATTGATGGCGTAGAGGATGGCATAGTATTTTTGCCGGACACGCAGGATGTTGAGGTGCGGCCAGCTGCATTTGTGGTTACTCGCCTGTCGGAAAAGGAATTGATTGCCGCGCTTGTATTGAAAATTGATCCAATATTTATCCCTAGGCCATTAAAAATTATCAGTCGATTACCTCGCAATGAAACAGGAAAGATATCTCGTGAGATAATTCAACAGCTCTGGGCGAGCAATATGCAAACTAATATTCAGTTTCAAATTACTATTCCTAAAACACACGCATGTTATGAGGATCATTTTCCCGGAGACACATTAGTCCCGGGGGCTTTATTATTGAAGTGGATTCTGCGTGATCTTGAGAGCCGTATTAATAGCAAAATAACTCACATTAAAGCTATAAAATTTTTATCGTCAGTAAGACCACAGGATGTTATGCAGATAACAGTTCGTGCATCTGGTTCCAAGCCAGGAGTGCTTCTTTTGGAGTCTAGTGTGGGTGATTTACTGGTGTTAAAAGGCCAGGTGGAATGTAAAAATGTCTTGGAAAAATAGCAAGGAAAAAGGCAGTCAGTCGGCAATAAAATTACTGACAATCATTGCAAGCTATTGTGGTAGACCACTATTTTTCTCTTGTTATATCCAATTATTTTCTATTATGTGATAACAGCAAAAGCTGCCGTTAATAGTTCTAGGCAGTTTTTACAGCGAGTGACTGGTCAGAATGTGTCTTTTTCACAAGTATTCAAACATTTTATGACTTTTGCCCGTGTATCAGTCGACCGTTTTTTTATTTTGAAAAACCGATTAAATCAATTTGATATTTTGATAAGCGAGAACGAAATTTTTGAATTGGTAAAAAAGAGAGGGTGCATGTTGGTAACATCGCATCTTGGCAGTTTTGATGTTATGCGCGTATTGGCGACCTACGCACAAGATGTGCCAATTAAAATACTATTGGATGTTAAGCACAATGCCAAATTTTTTACTATGTTGCAGAGCCTGAACCCTGATTTGGCAAAACAAATTATTGATTCCAATACGCCGGCGCCAAAGCTTGCGCTGGATTTAAACGGGTTGATTAATGAAGGATCGAATGTTGGCGCTATGGTTGATAGATGTTTTCCGAATGAAAATTATGTTGAGCTGAATTTTTTGGGTCACCCTGCGCAATTCCCGACGAGCGCTTGGCAATTTGCCAGCGTATTAAAAATTCCAGTGGTTGCCTGCTTTGGAATTTACCTTGGTAAGAATCAATATAAATTGGAATTTCGGCTCATCAGTCATAACCTTGGCGCCAACAGAAAAGAAAGACATCAAATCATTCAGCAGGCTATTCAAGAGTATGTTCAAATTTTGGAAGACTTTGCGGTAAAGTATCCCTACAACTGGTTTAATTTTTATGATTTCTGGAAAAATGAATCCTCTTGCAATTAGTCACTTTACCTACACCAGTTGTTTGGGGGCGGGTAATTTGGAAAATTGGCAGGCAATAGAATCTGGCAATTCTGGACTAAAGCCCTGTGATTTCCCTAATACTGATTTGCCGACGTGGATTGGTGAAGTGGATCATCTCGATATCCGTCTGCCACACCAATGGCAAGAATATGATTGCCGTAACAATCGATTGGCTTGGGTTGCGCTGAATCAAGATGGATTTATATCACGCGCGAATAAGCTAAAAGAAAAATACGGTGCAGATCGTATTGGTGTTTTTATGGGAACCAGTACGTCAGGTATTTATCAGTCTGAATTAGCATATATGGAATCCTCTAGTCACTTGCCAGATTGGTACCATCTTTCTACAACACATAATATTTCTTCAATTTCAAAATTTGTTCAGAAGGTTTTCAGTTTTCGCGGTCCATGCCTATCCATATCGACAGCATGTTCTTCTAGTGCAAAGGTATTTGCATCTGCGCAACGCGCTATTGTATCCGGCTTATGTGATGCTGCAATTGTTGGTGGGGTTGACAGCCTTTGCTTAACAACCCTTTATGGGTTTCATTCGCTTCAACTTTTATCGACTGATCCATGCCAACCTTTTGATCAATCGCGTAAAGGAATTTCAATTGGAGAGGCGGGTGGATTTGCTATTCTTGAAAAAAATCCAGAGGCTGATTTATTTTTATTGGGCTTCGGCGAAAGCAGTGATGCTTATCATATGTCGTCACCGCACCCAGAGGGTGAAGGTGCAGCAATGGCAATGACCATGGCGTTGCAAAAAGCCAATCTAGAGAAAGAATCGATTGACTACATTAATTTGCATGGAACGGGTACGATTGCCAATGATGCTGCGGAGTCCATTGCGGTTTCAACGGCTGTCGGCAACGAAACGCCAGCGAGTTCAACTAAAGGGTGGACGGGGCACACATTAGGTGCGGCAGGTGTTATTGAGGCATGCATTTGTCTGCAAGCGATAGAAAATAATTTTTTGCCAAAAAACCAAAACATTAATACTGTTGATGCCAACACTAACATTCATATTCTTCAGCAATCTATGCGAAAAAAAATTCGTACAGCGTTAAGTAATTCTTTTGGTTTCGGCGGCAGCAATGCCAGTTTGGTATTGGGAAAACGATAATGATTTCGGCGTACATCAATTCAATTGGCGTGGCGGCTCCAGGAATAGAAAATTGGGCACATGCTTGCAAGATATTTTCAGGTGAAGTTAGCTATTGCTATACAAAACTAGAAAAATACAAGCCTGAGTTACTGCCTGCCAATGAGCGACGGCGAGCAACGGATATGGTTCGGCTTGCTTTTAGAATCTGTGAACAAGCCATGTCACAATCATCAATTAATATGCATGATTGTGCTAGCGTATTTGCTTCATCTGACGGCGATTATTTTATTATCGATCAGATTTGTCGAGCACTGCTTACGCCTGAAAAAATGGTTTCACCAACACAATTTCATAACTCTGTACATAATTCTGCGGCAGGTTATTGGAGCATTGCTGCGCGAAGTCACCATGCTTCTAACAGCATTTCGGCACTGGACGACAGCTTTATTTTGGGGTTGGTTGAGGCGATAACATTTTGTCAGCTTGAAAATCAACCGGTATTATTTGCAGCATACGATATTTCGCCGCCAGAGCCTTTACTTGAGAGGCGACAGGTACACCATGATTTTGGTGTTGCGTTATTGTTAGTTCCATCGGCTGATTTAAATTCTTTAGCAAAGCTGGAAATAAGCACAAGCTCGACAATAAATACGGCTAGCTTCCAATCAGAGTTGAGTTTTTTGTGTGAAACCAATCCGGCCGCAAGATCGTTACCGATTCTTGAAAAATTAAGTCTGTCTTTGGCGGGCGAGATTTCTTTCAATGTCGATTGCGGTTCTGGCTATAAGGTAAATATAGAGCCATGTTAACAGCAGATGATATTGCAAAATTGATTCCTCATGGAAGAAACATGTCCTTAGTTGAGTCGATTGATTCATGGGACAATAATTCTATTCGAT
The DNA here is from genome assembly GCA_016712405.1 of Cellvibrio sp. Taxonomy (GTDB): domain Bacteria; phylum Pseudomonadota; class Gammaproteobacteria; order Pseudomonadales; family Cellvibrionaceae; genus Cellvibrio. The sequence goes on from JADJRD010000014.1 coordinate 110,549, forward strand.
GCTCTGCGAAGAAATTATTTTCTGCCGAAAATCCCCTGTGCGAGAATGGTTCATTAGACAACCTAACGTTGATTGAGTACGCTGCTCAGGCAGTTGCTGTACATCTATCATTGTCATGCCAGGCCATATCAAGACCAAGACCTGGCTATGTGGGTGCCGTAAAAGATGTTGTTATAGAGATGCCTGTGCGTGAAACATCAGGTATTTTAATTTGCGCCAATTGCTTATTAAAAAACTCTCAAGGTGCAGTTTATACTTTTAATGTCACACAAGAAGGTAATGATTTGATTTCCGGAAAAATTTACCTTAACTATCTCAATCAATGAAGGAGAAACATTATGTCGGCTAACATGTCGAAATCTTTATTTAAATTATCCCGGCCAACTATTAAGGAGTTAACCATGAATGTTATTAAATCTACATTATTTGTTTTATTGATGATTTTTTCTTCAATAACGTTAGCTGCCGATCCCATAGTGGATTTAATTGATGTTCCTGTTCCAGTGAATCTTGATGGCAGTCAACCCAAGATTGAAGAAGTTAAAATTGCGATTATTTCTGCCGCCAGAAAAAGAGGCTGGATACCCACAATGAAGGGTGACGGGAAGATCTTAGCCACCCTATTGGTTCGCTCAAAACATTATGCCGAAGTTGAAATTTCCTACAACGCAAATACTTACTCTATTGTTTACAAATCATCCCGCGAACTGGATTACAACGAAAAGAAAAGAAAAATTCACAGAAGCTACAACAAGTGGGTTTCCATGCTTTCAACTTCTATTCAACGCGAATTTGGTGTGCGCGCGCAGGGTTATTAGTAACCCAACAAATAGGAAAACGAAGTCAAACTCTGGCTTATTCGTAAACCGATGAACAATAAATCGCTATTAGCCAGCAAATGGATTCACCGCAGCCAGAAACGACTACGCCATGGTTGAAGGCATGGCCGATGATATAATTCAATTCATTAAAGGGAACTATGAAATGGCTGTAGGCGGTGGCGCACCGATACCACCCAATATTGAACGTGAACTTTAAAGAACAACAAACTTAATTAATGAGGATAAAAATGGAAACCAAACAAATACCTGAAAAACTTTTATCTTTACTGGTTTGTCCAATCAGTAAAGGCTCCTTGGTTTATGATCGAGCAGCGCAGGAATTAATTTGCGAAAAGAGTGGATTGGCCTATCCGGTGCGTGATGGTGTTCCAGTCATGCTCGAATACGAAGCCAGAAAATTGCGAGCATAATAAGGCAGCCAAAACTATCGACTACGCGGTGACCGTTTAGTCGATAGATCAACAACTTGAGCCGTTTTTACGGGAGCCTCACCGGTTTTATTGGCGATCAAATTGTTTTCAATGCTTTCTTCCAGAGGTGATTTTAAAACCTGTCTATACAAGGGTTCCAAATCTTGTAATGCAGATTGCATTTGGTAAATGTTGGTTTGCAGGCTTTCGACTTGTTGTGTCCAGGAATTATTACTGCCTTGAAGTTCTGCAAGGCGCAGCATGTGTTGTTCCAGCAATTGTTTTTGATATTGGTTCTGATGATGTAAGGGAGCCAAAGCTTCGCTAAGCCAATGAACTATGTGTTGATTGAGCTCTATGTAAACCTGACGCACCTCATTGACCAAGCTATTAATAAAACGCGTAATAAAAGTGTTTTTGTGCCGTAAAAAAATGTTTGATAAAGACGCGCGAAACTCATTCGCTTTTTGATGCAGCTGTCGCAGTTGACGACGTTGTTTTTGTACTTTAAGTAAATGACTGATCATCAGGTCATCATCACGAATGCCGTGCTCAGGTCTTTCGTAAATCGATTTTACAACACGATTGACCCGCTCAATTTCACGATCCAAGTGTTGAATGTTGTAATCGACTTCTTCAAAGAATTTTCCGATTGCAGTAGATAGTCCTAATGTTGTCCAACTTTGTGCTAGATTTTGATGGGCAATGGCAATATGTTGTTCTAAAAGGCCCGTGCTGACAGGCGCTAATAAAGCCAATCGCTGTGTCTCAATCAGGCGTTGACTGGTCCGTAATGACAAAGTGAGCTTGTGATAATCGTGATGCGATTTACGCACTGTTTCCCGCAATTCATTCAATTTATGCGATTGATTGATGGGGGTTGTTGCGCGTAGTTGAGTAATTTCTTTTTCACAATCATTCAGTTGTCGAGCTAATCCATGATAGGAACGAATGATCATTTCTTCGCTGTCGGTCATGACAGAATGACCGATGATTTGATGTTGATTGTGCAGAACACATTCGGCTAATAATCGTTCTAACACAGCAAAATTGCTGCGCTGCATTAATGCAGAATTTTTCCCGACCTTCGCTAATAATCCTTGCTTGGCAGAAATCGGTAGCACATGTTCAGGTGACATGTGTAATTGTTTGGCTGTTAATTTTCTTAAATGATCGATATTGGTATCAATCTCTTGCTGCCCCGCTAAATCATCCCAGAGGCTATCAATTTTATTTAACAGTGTAATCACCGCCGTACAATTTTCCTGACGCAAAATTTGGATATGTTCATTCCATATTTGCATGTCACTCGCCGTCACCCCGGCGGCGGCGGATAATAAAAATAAAATGGCTTGAGCGTCAGGTAAGGTCTTCAGCGTCAGTTCGGGTTCATTACCTAATGCATTTAACCCGGGGGTGTCCAAAATCCGTAAGCCTTGGCGTAATAAAGGATGATCCAGGTTAATCATTGCATGTCGCCAGGCGGGTATTGAAACCATGCCTTTTTCACTGGAGGCTTCTACATCATCTTTTGTGAAGCCCAGTTTCAAAGCTTCTGCCATAGTCACTTCTTTGCTGGCACTGACTTGATTGATGGCCGCGCGGGTTTGTTCGTGATCATTCACATCAAATTGAACCGTGACCCAGTTTTGCGGTATGCGTTTGAAGTTGGCGAGGCTGGTATTAGTACGACGGGTTTCGATGGGTAAGAGTCTTACACAATTGGCGGGTTGAGCGGCATCCCAAAAAATATCGGTTGGGCACATGGTGGTGCGCCCTGGTTGTGACGGCAGTAATCGTCGGCCACCGCCGGTATACAAAAGGGCATTGATCAGTTCGGTTTTGCCGCGAGAAAACTCTCCCACGCAGGCAATAGTAAAGCTGTCACCACGTAATAATTGCTTAGCTCGATTCAAAGTCTTGTAGACTTCATTGCTCAGCATCTTATGGGTACGTCCCCATTGCTCAAAGGCTTGCAGGCGTTCGTCGATTTGACGCTTCCAGCGGTGATAATGGGTGACTTGTCGATGAAGCGATTTAAGGTCCATGGTGGATCCATACTGCGTGGGTTTTGGCAGATTAAACATGATAGCGGCGCCATAGGCCATATCTTGATCAATAAACGGTCAGATCGGGCGACCGGTGGTCACTCATTTGATACTTTGAGAAACAGGTCGCTCAGTGAGTGGGAAAAATGAATCAATTATCAGAACAGGGTTTCCAGATAGCCCAGAATTTTATGAGCCCGAAATGGATTAGCGAGGTTCTTCAGGACGTAGAGCAAAGCGCTCTTGATCTTGAGGTAACCGGTATTCGCCATATTGATAAAAAACTAGGATCGGTTTCAGAAAAATTTGATCACCGCGAATGGAAAAATTGCATAGACGGATTTTGCATTTGGAGTTTAGCGATTGTTGTTTCCCCGTTGAAAACCGGTACTAAATCAACTCTTGTGAATTTTTCTGTTACCTCCTCCGCCTACCCGAATCGATTTATGGTAAAAAGCCCAAATTAATAAAAGAGAATTGCAGTTCAGCTGGATTTGCCGATGGTTAATGCCTAATTCAGTTTTAGTTAAGTATGTTCCGAGCCCTTCCCTTCACCCAACGAACCAAGGAAACCAATATGCGTGCAGCCTTCCTTATCAAGTCCATTTTACTCTTTGTAATATTGGGCTTGGTGGCTTGTGATAAGAATTCAGACACTTCTCAAATGGCGGATGCCTCAAGCACACAGTCAGTGTCGGCAGCTTGGGCGGAGCATTTGAGCGACTACCCGCGACGCTGGGTGGCGGCAGATGCGCCGATTTACATTCGATTTACGCATCCGGTCGTTGCCTCTGATCAAGTCAATAAAGCAGCCGATGATGATTTGGTGGAACTGGATATAGACACGCCAATTAATTTGGTATTTACCGCTGAAGATGAATTGCGCATCACACCGGCAGAACGTTTTCCGAATGGCACCGCATTTCATTTAACACTGACTGCCGATGGTTTAAAGGATATTGATCAGTCCCTGGATGATTTTGTATTGAATTTGGAAACGCTTAAGCAAGAATTTGATCTGCAGGTAAACAGTTTGATTCCAGTTTCAGGGACAGACGATCAAATGCAATTGACGGGTGCCATCATTACGACAGATTCGGCGGACATTAATCAGGTAAAAAAATTATTGACTGTTAAGCTAAATGAAAAAGAACTTGCAATTGACTGGGCACAAGAGCTGGACCGCAAAACGAATCGATTTACTATCAACAACATTAATCGAACTGATGAGTCTGGAAAATTAGAATTGTCTTGGGATGGAGCTGCGCTAAAAAGTGATAAAAAAGGCGCGCGCGAAGTGGCAGTGCCGCAGCGCAATGTGTTTATCGTCACAGGGCTGCAGGTTGTGCATCAACCGGATACGCATGTTGAAATTCGTTTTTCAGATGAGCTCAACGCAACACAAAATCTTTCCGGTTTGGTGAAGGTAAATAATAGCGATGTTGAGTTAGTTCGCGATGGCAGTGTGTTACGTTATTTTCCTAAAGATATTGGCGACGGCCAACAAAATTTTGTGATTACCAATTCTATTTTGAATCATAAAGGTCAATCGCTCGATAAAGAATATTCTGAAGCTTTGGTATTAAGTTTGGCGAAGCCCTCTATTCGTTTCTCGGGCAGCACCAGTATTCTTCCCGATGCCAAACAATTATCCGTTCCTTTTGAAGCCCAAGGTGTTGATTCGGTCCAGGTTATCGCTTTCCAAATTTTTGACAATAAAATTGGCCAATATTTACAAGATAACCGATTGAATGATGTGGGTTACTCTGCACCCACACAAACAGGTCGGTATCTCTGGCGAAAAACGTTTAAATTGCCGGAGGTTCCTCGTGAAGGTTTGCGACGCTTCAATCTGGATCTGACAGAATTCATGCAACAACATCATACGGGTTTGATTCGTTTGGAGTTGCAAATTGATCGCAGTAATTCGGTTTATAATTGTGAAGCGGAACGCCCAACAGAACCCGTATTGCCTATGCCAAAAGATGCAGAGGGCGGTGGCTATTATGAAGAGCAGGAATCCACACCAGAATGGTATCGTCAATATTATGAATCCAGTGGTTATTACGACTGGAATGAAGTTTACAATCCCTGTCACGACTATTATTTTTCATCCAACAATAACGATACTCATGCAAAACGTAATTTCTTGGCATCGAATATTGGTTTGATTGCAAAACTGGGGGGCGATCAACATTTGCATGTGATCAGCACTCAACTTAATTCCGCCAATCCATTAGCCAATACCAAAATTGATGTATTTAATTATCAAGATCAACCCATAGGCCAAGGCACAACCGATGCACAAGGCATGGCAGATATTAAAGTTGATGGCACACCTTTTTATATTCAAGCGACCAATAAAGAACAACAAGGTTATTTGCGTTTGCGTAAATCCGACGCATTACCCACCAATCAATTTGATGTGGGCGGTGAACAAATTTCTGGTGGATTAAAAGGATTTATTTATGGCGAGCGCGATGTCTGGCGTCCGGGCGATGATATTTTCCTGAGCTTTATTTTGGAAGATAAACAAGAAACCTTGCCTGCTAATCACCCGGTAAAATTGGATTTGTTTGATCCATCCGGCAAAAAAGTATTAAGCCAAACCAGCACCCAAGCGGTAGGTGATATTTATACTTTTGCGATTAAAACCGAAGAAACGGCTCCAACAGGAAATTATCGTGCAGTGGTGCATGTGGGTAATCATTTCTTTGACAAAATGTTAAAGATTGAAATGGTAGTGCCCAATCGCTTGAAAGTGGATGTTACGCCAGATGTAACACCTTTGGTTTATTCTGAAATGCCCATGAACGTCAATCTATTTTCACAATGGTTGCACGGCGGCACGGCGAAAAAATTAAAAGCCGATACTGAAGTCAAATTGTTTGCCAAGAAAACCACATTCGACGGGTACGGGCAATTTGATTTTGATGATGATGTGCGCAAAGTTGCCAGCAGCTCAATCAAAGTATTTGAAGGCAATCTTGATGAAAAAGGCAGTGCCAATTTTGATGTAAATTTTTCATTGGATTCGATTCCGCCAGGAAAAGTCACCGCCAATTTTATCACTCGCGTATTTGAAGAAAGTGGCAATTTCAGTACTGTCATGCGTCCATTCGATTATTTGCATTTCAATACCTGGTTTGGTTTGAGTTTGCCAAAAGGTGATGGTTACATGGGCTCATTGAGTCGCGATGAAGATCACGAGGTATTAATTCAAGTATTAAATGACCAAGGAAAACCGCAAGAAAATTATTCAACCACTATCAGTGTCTATGAATTGGAATGGCGTTGGTGGTGGGATGAAGAAGCACAAAGTCTTGCCGATTATTTTTCAGAAAGTTCACATACCCCCATCTCATCAGAAACTGTTGATAGCGATAGCGACGGCCGTATTAAATGGACCTTGGATCACACCAAATACAATTGGGGTCGTCATTTAATTCGTGTTTGCGATGGCAATGATAGTGAAAACGGTCACTGCACCAGTCAGGAAGTTTATTTGGGTTGGAGTTGGGACGATGCCGGCAGCAATAATGCTGCAACTCAATTAATGCTGAGCAGCGATCAAGAAAAATATGCTGTTGGTGATACCGCAAAAGTGCGTTTGCCAAAATCCACGCAAGGCCGCGTATTAATGAGCATCGAAACCGGCAGCAAAGTTTTAAAAACCGGCTGGTTGGATATCAGTGCTGATCAACGCGATGTTGAAATTCCTATCACCGCTGAAATGGCACCCAATGCTTATGTGCATTTAATGTTGTTGTTGCCGCATCAGGAACGAGAAGCCGATGCACCGATTCGACTTTATGGTGTGGTGCCCTTGATTGTTGAAGATCCCAAAACACTGTTGGAACCTGTATTGGAAACGGCAGAAAAAGTTCGACCTGAAACTGAATTCGACATTAAAGTCAGCGAAAAAAATCAACGTGCTATGACTTACACCTTAGCTGTTGTTGATGAAGGTTTGTTGGGTTTAACCGATTTCCATGTGCCCGATGCTCATTCCAATTTCTTCCAACGCGAAGCATTAGGCGTACGTACTTGGGATTTGTTTGATCAGGTTGTCGGTGCTTATGGCGCGTCTCTTGAAAGAGTTTTATCCATCGGGGGTTCGGATGCTGCATTGGATGCTGATCGCAAACGTCGCGAGCGTCGCTTCCCACCGATTGTGAAATTTGTTGGCGCCTTCCAATTAAAAGCCGGTGAAACACAAGAGCACAAAATTAAATTGCCACCTTACATGGGTGCTGTGCGTGTAATGTTGGTGGCGGCTGATACCTCAACGAAAACACCGGCCTATGGAAAAGTTGAAACCAGTGTAAAAGTCACACAACCAGTCGTCGCTTACGCAACACTGCCGCGCGTACTCGGCCCAGGTGAAGAAGTGAATTTACCGGTGAATGTGTTTGTAAGTGAAGCTGATATTAAAACTGTTGATGTCAGTGTCGAAGCCAACGAAATTTTCACGATTGTTGAAGGCAAAACCCAACTCAGCTTTACCGAGCCTGGTGATGCGATTGCGATTCTAAAATTAAAAGTAAATGATCGAATCGGTAAAGGCCATGTAAAAGTGGTGGCTTCTGCCGGTGAAGAATCAGCCACGCAAGAAATTTATATTGATTCACGCACACCGAATTTGCCGACGACTGTTAGCGAAAGTAAATTACTGGCGCCAGGCGAAACCTGGGAATCACCATTGGCTGCCAACGGTATGTTTGGTACTAATCAAGCCAGCATTGAAGTCAGTAGTTTGCCACCGCTGAATTTGGATAAGCGTTTGCAATATTTAATTGCCTATCCACACGGCTGTATTGAACAAACCACTTCATCCGTATTTCCGCAATTGCGTTTAAATAAATTAACGAACTTGGATGCAAAACAAAAACAGGAAATCGATAAAAATATCAATGCAGCTATTCGTCGATTAGCGGGTTTCCAAACAGCAACAGGAGGCTTCAGTTATTGGCCGGGCGAATCTTACGTGAATGAATGGGGCTCAACTTACGCAGGACACTTCTTGTTGGAAGCAAAGCGTGTAGGTTATGCAGTGCCTGACACAATGCTCAGTAATTGGATTAATTATCAACGAAGCGCTGCGCGAATTAGCAATGATGATGGCTATTATTATTCTGAATCAGTACAAGCCTATCGCCTCTACACTTTAGCATTGGCGAATGCCGCTGAAATGTCGGCAATGAATCGTCTGCGCGAAGCATTCAATAAAGTGGATTATCGTTACGATCACTATCGTGCAACAACACGTTGGTTATTAGCCTTGGCTTATCAACATGTGGGAATAAAAGATGTCGCCACTGAATTGATGCAAGCAGCGGGTACGAGTGTGCCTGTGTATGACGATTGGGGTTACACCTACGGTTCTGATTTGCGCGATCGTTCGATTTTATTAAGCGCGATGATGCAAACCAGTGCCGATAAAGAAAGTACATGGAAAATTGCAGAACAGGTTGCACAAACACTGTCAGCTGATAATTGGTATTCCACGCAGAGTATTGCTTGGGCATTAATGGCCATGAGTGATTTTGCAGAACAAAATACTGATAGTAAAAATCCGATGCGATTTGCTGTGAAAGAAGAAGGTCAAGCAGATTGGAAAGATCTTTCAACGAGCAACACGCTGTTCAAGCAAACTATCGCTACACCTAAAATCAGTGTGCGAAATGATTCGGATAAAAATCTGCGCGTGTTAGTCAGCAATCGTGGTATTCCAGCGAATTTATACGAACAACCCAAAGCGCAAGGTTTGGATTTAGCTGTGTCGTTTATGAGTATGGATAATAAACCGCTGAATATTGATCAATTGCCACAAGGCACAGATTTTATTGCCGAGATCACCGTGAGTGCCGATTTCCGACATCTAAATCGCGAAAAACTGGAAGATCTTTCTTTCACTGCCGTAGTGCCAAGTGGCTGGCAAATTCGCAACGAACGCCTCGAAGGTTCGCAGTTACCCAAAGGCATAGATTACATGGATATTCGCGATGACAGAGTGATGGCCTACTTCAGTCTCTGGCAAGATTATTATTGGTACTACCGCTATCAAGATCGCAATCAAACCAGCGTTACTGTGCGTTTGATTTTGAACGCGAGCTACGCCGGTAAATTCTATTTACCCGGCTGGCAAACCAGCGCCATGTATAACGAAGAAATACAGGCATCATCCAAAGGTAATTGGGTTGAGGTGATTGCGAAGTAAATTGTTAGCAGGGCGACAAATAAGTCGCCCTGCTTTTGGAGTTTAGAAAAATGCAATTCTTTGAAAAATTAGTTGTATTTATGTTTGTGACAATTGTTTTGCAGGCATGCACTAGCACCAAAGCAGCTCACACTTCACGATTTTTCCACTCTTGGAAGTATTCGCTAAATAATTCTGCCGTCTCGTTTTGGTACATAGGAGAAACTGAACGATATTATTACATTGAAGAAAGGCGACCATTTGCTAATTATATTTATGAGTTGTCGAAGAGGGATGTAGAAATATCAAAAGTCGCAAAAATGTTCCCTTGTAAATCTGTCCATAGTTGCAAGGCGACAAACTTGAAATCTGATATGGTTAGGTTTATAGAGTAAAAAATCTTTAGTAATACTTCAAAATGGAAAATTACCTTATGAAAAACAAAATAGTCCTATTGTTAATTCTCTTTGTAAATTTGGTGATGGCAGACTCCTCTGAATTGACCTTAACTGTTTATAACGAAGATTTGGCACTTATCGAGGACAAGCGACAAATTAATTTGCAGAAAGGTAAAAATCATATTGAGTTTATAGATGTATCGCCTTTGATTAGGCCTGAGACGGTTTCCCTGAAAGCCGACGGGATAACAATACTTGAACAAAACTTTGATTTTGATTTGCTAACACCTGAAAAATTAATGGAGAAATCTGTTAATCAAGAAATAAGAATTGTTCGGGTTAATCCCGGTAATGGTAACCAAGTAACCGAAAAAGCAAAAGTGCTGTCAGTTAATCAAGGTGCAATATTAGATATCAACGGTCAAATTGAGATATTGCGTGCAGACAGTATTCCGACAAGAGTCATATTTGACAAAATACCCAGTAACTTACGATCAAAGCCGACTTTATCCATCGATGTGTTGAGTAAAAAAGATGGCTTGGAAGCTATGACGCTTAGTTATCTTTCTACAGGGATTACTTGGAAATCAGATTACGTGGCATTATTCGATGAAAAAAATAAATCTATGGATATACAAGGATGGCTCACATTAACGAACAAGACTGGCATATCATTTTCTGACATCAAGTTGCAAGTGATTGCTGGTGAAATCTATTTGTCGGATAGTGAAGATGAATTTGAAAAAAATTATAAACAAAAAAAATCGAATGCCGTATTTTATGCAGGGGACCAACAAAAATCTGAATTGTTGGACTATTACATTTATAAAATTCCTAATAGAACGACAATTGAAAATAATCAATCCAAACAAATTGGTTTTATGGAAATGGCTTCAGTTAAATCTGAAAAGTTCTATTCTTATGAGTCTTCCGATTTCAGCAGCCGAACTGACTCTGAGCCGGTAGAAGTGGGAGTAAAATTTGTTAATGGTTATACAGATAAATATGGATTTGCTTTACCGGCTGGAATTATCAGGGTTTATATACGAGATGTCAGGGGCAACCCAACTTTTATTGGTGAGTCAAGTATCAACCACACTCCTGTAGGTGCAGAAGTCTTTGTTCGTACTGGTCAAGCTTTTGATGTGCTTGCCAAGTCAACATTAGTCTCAGAAGAGCAGTCAGGTAGCAAAATTAAATATGTTGTTGAGTATGAATTCTATAATGCGAGAAGCCATTCGGTGGAAGTGCTATTTAATCAAGAAAACTATCATGGGAGACAAAAAATAATTGATTACAATTTGCCACCTAAAACCACCCATGCGGATCTTACGTCATGGGTGGTGCCAATAGGTGCAAAAGAGAAATTTGTATTGAAGTTTACTGCAGTTGTTGAAAAAAATAAAAAATGAAATTGATTCTAAACTACATTTTACTATTTTCGGTATTAGTATCGAATTTAGTTTTTTCTGAAACTGTATCTGTTGCTGCGAATGAAAAAGAGCTAACCATTTATAGAGATGAAACATATGGCAGCTTCTATGAGCTGGGTGAAGATGGAGTGGAAGATGCTGGGCTAGCCATGGTAACTGAATATCGTGATATTCAGTTATATCAAGGTGAAAACTTAATATTGCTTAAAGACATAGTGGATGGAATTATTCCGCAAACTCTCAATATGAACGATATCGAGAACAGTTTGCAGGAAAGTAATTTCACCTACAATTTACTCACGCCATCTGATTTATTATTTCATTCATTAAATCAACCTGTGTTGTTGGTAAGAACTAATCCAAAAACAGGGAAAATTGCGAATATTCCAGCCATCATTCGCTCTACATCAGAAACAGTATTGTTAGAAATAGATGGCAAGTTAGAACCGTTAGGATGCAATGGATATAAAGAAAAATTGGTTTTTTCGAAAATCCCTACTGGATTAGTGGAGTCACCTGAGCTGAGGTTAAGATTGCAGGCGAAAGAAACTCGAAAAGTTAGAATTAAATTAAGTTATTTGGTTGCTGGTATTCAATGGAAAGCTAATTACACTGCAATTTTAAATTTTTCGAAAAAGACATTCAACCTGTCTGCTTGGGTTACCGTACTAAATTCTCGCTCTAGCAGTTTTCACAATGCTTCAATTCAAGTTGTTGCTGGAAGACTGGAGACTCAATGGGCAACGATACCTCCAGAATTAGAAAAGGCAATAGCAAATACAGATTGCTGGCCTGTGTTGCTGCATAAGAAAAAATCCTATTCTGAAGAAGATGAGGTGGAAGAAATAATTGTAACTGGTATTCGAGCATCTTTGACGAAACCTGAAGAGCTCGACGATTACAAGTTATATGTTTTTCCGCACAAAACTGATTTGACTGCAAAGCAGACTAAGCAAATCATGATACTAAATAATAGTGATATTCCATTTAAATTGGAATATGAGTATTTATTCGCATTTGAAGAAATATTGAGTGATGATGAATCAGAAAAATTGCGTTTTGCCTATGCCAATCTTGTAACTGAAAATCTTGAAAAAAATAATCTTGGTGTGCCCGTTCCGGCGGGTGAAATTTTGTTTTATGAGAAAGTGAATAATGCTTCTATCTTGATAAATCACGACTATCCAGGTGAAGTAAAAGATGCCCCTTATGGCGCGCTCATAAAATGGGGTCTTGCACAAGATAAAAGAATTACTATTTATCGTGAATATTCAAAGCAAGAAGGAACTGATGATAATCCAATAGTCACACTTGAATTTCTTATTGAAAATAAATTATCAGAAGCTATCGTATTAACAATAAAACAATATGATTATTATGGATCCTATAAGGTAAAAAAAATAAAATACGCAAATGCTAAAGTGCTTAAAGAAGATGGTCTTTATTCTTGGAAAGTACACTTGCCTTCGCACTCAAAGACACGATTTAAAGCAAAAATTGAACTGACAGAAAATCAGTACTAATTTGCAAAACCCATCCTTGATCAAATAACCATCATTGTGTAATATCAAAGTTCAACCTTGGATTTACACAAAGTCATGTTTAATCGAAAAATTATCAGTGAAATCAATCTTTTAGCAAGTCAATTTCGTGTGTTGACTTTGTTGGGGCCGCGTCAGTCGGGTAAAACCACTCTGACTCGGATGGCATTTCCCGACTATGAATATCTGTCATTGGAAGATCCTGATCATCGTCAGTACGCAACGGATGATCCAAGAGGGTTTCTCAATGATCATCCCAAACGGGTGATTTTTGATGAGGTGCAGCGAGTGCCTCAACTTTTGTCTTACATCCAAACGCGGGTGGATGGCGACAAGATCAAGGCACAATTTATTTTGACGGGCAGTCATCAATTGGAGTTGGGTGCGGCTATTACCCAATCCTTGGCGGGGCGCACGGCGGTATTGAAATTACTGCCGTTATCTATGGCAGAGCTTTATGAAGACCAGTCTGTTCCAGATATAGACAGTCTATTATTGGACGGTTTTATGCCGGGTAAACATGCGGATCAAATTGATACGGTGCGCTTTTATCGCGCCTATTTTCAAACCTATGTTGAACGGGACGTGCGACAAATTATTAACCTAAAAGATGCGAATAAATTTGAAAAAATGGTTAGGCTTTGTGCGGGTAGAATTGGCCAATTGATTAATCAAGTTTCACTCGCGAATGATGTTGGCGTTTCCGCAACGACCATTAACGAATGGCTGTCTGTATTGGAGGCATCTTTTATTATTTTTCGATTGCAGCCTTATCACGACAATATGGGCAAACGTTTAATTAAAACACCCAAACTCTATTTTGTGGATACAGGCTTGGCTGCATGGCTATTGGGCATTGAAACCAAAGTACAAATGCAGCGTGATCCATTGCGTGGGAATTTATTTGAAAATCTAGTGATACTGGATCGGTTAAAATCCTATTACAACCAAGGGCGAGACCCGTCGTTATTTTTTTATAGGGATAGCCATGGCAACGAAGTGGACTTAATCGAAAAACAACACAACGGATTACTCGCAACTGAAATCAAATCAGCACAGACTTGGCACTCCAGCTTTTCAAAAGGACTGGATCATTTTTCGGCGCTAAAAAAGAATGTCGAAAATCATATTATTTATGGCGGCGAACAATCGCGTGTTACGGAAAAATACCGTTTGGTTTCGTATCAAGAATTGGCTGAGTTTGGCGAGATACAAATAAAATAATTTGTCTAGGTCGTTGCCTTCATTAGTGCTAAAAAATCAGCGGGTGGAGGAGTCTCAAATATCAATTCTTTCCCGCTCTTGGGTTTGATAATTTTTAATCGCATGGAGTGTAAACCCATACGGCCGCCGGCAGTCCCATAACGAGGATCGCCGACAATGGGATAACCCAACCAAGATAAGTGCGCGCGAATTTGATGTTGTCGGCCTGTTTCTAATTGCACATTTAATAGAGTGCGATTATTGCTGCTGCGTTCAGTTTGATAATGAGTGACGGCGGGTTTTGCGTTGGGATGAGTGCCGACATGCATGCGATATTCAACTTCATCCAGTCGCAAGGGTTGATTTATGGTGCCTTGTGCTGGATGAGGAATGCCGACCACAATTGCCAAATAATTTTTTTCGGCTTGTTCCCATTTATCCATTACTGCTTCGCGCATTTCTTTTGATGTGGCAAACAATAATACGCCAGAGGTGTCGCGATCAATCCGATTCACTGGCCATAATTTTACCGCTTTTGACGGGCGCGATAATTGATTGCGCAAAATCGCTAACGCATGTTGTTGGGTTTCTTTGGTGGTGCCAACAGACAATAATCCGGCGGGTTTGTTGATAGCAATTAAATCCTGATCGGAATATAAAATATCTAATTTTGTGGGTGAAGCATTGGCGGCTTTTGCAGATGCGCCTATTTCTACTAAATCGCCAACATGTAATGGATGATTGTGTTGCGTAATGGATCGGTCATTCACGCTCACGCAACCGGTCTGCAAACGAGCTTTGATTTTGCTGCGTGCCCACTGATGTAAATGTTGATTGAGAAAAACCAGCAGGCTGCTAGGTTCTTTGACGTAAAACTTATCTGACATGGGCAGTCTTGGGTTTGGTGGTGAGTTCAACCAGTGAATCCATTTCAAATAAATGGATTTTAGTTTTGGGGTTTTGCATTAAGCATTTTATGGGTTTTGAATCACTGGGTAACAAATCCCACTGATCGCAAAGATGATAGAGAAAGTAAGCGTCCTTGCCTTTACCAATTTTGTCATACCAAGTGATATACAAAAGGCCGTCTTTCATCATCAATCCGGTAGCAGGATTGGTTTCGCCGGATTTAAACCAAAACCAGGCATAAAAATTTTCCAAATTGGTTAATTTTTCGAGTATGCAGGTTTTGATTTTAGTCGGATCTTTTTCATAGCCTAGATCACCACAGTTTGTGGCTTTGTCGACAATAAATTCTTTTGCATAATCTTTAGGAGATTTTGCAAAAGAGTATGTCGACACTAAAAGCAGCAACGCTAGAGTGATGGTTTGAGTCATGATTTATTGGAGCTTCGCTTGATTCCAGTTCTGAATAACATTTTTAACATAAAGACCAGATTCTGTGAAATCTTTATCTGTCCAGTTGCCATCCGGTTTGGTGCCATTGATTAAATGGGATGCGCCTTCTTTTTTATCATTCAATGCCCAGTTGCAATGAGATAAATTATGTTCGCGCATAAAGTCCAGCCAACGTTGAGTTTCTTCTTTATCGACTGCGCCGTCGCCATTGGCGTTGACTGTGCCCCACTCGGTCACCATTAATGCAATACCTTTATCTAAAGCCTTTTTGGCTTTATCGCGTAAATCTTGTTTATGTGTGCCTGCGTAAAAATGCAACGTATAAGCAAGGTTGCTGACATTCTTAATAGGATCTTCAGCGGCTTTGTCTACGTCTTGTGACCAGGTTTGGGTGCCCACAATAATTAAATTATCCGGATCAATCGAGCGAATTTTAGCGACCAGTTTTTCGGCGTAGGGTTTAATTTGAGTGGCCCAATCAGTGTTGTTTAATGGCTCGTTGTAAATTTCATAAATGACGTTGGGCTTGTCACCATATTTTGTTGCTACGCGAGTAAAAAACTCCAATGCAGCTTCGGGATGTTTTTCAGCATCGTGTGAATGCCAATCAACAATTACATAAATCCCTTGCGCTATGGCGGCATCAACTACGGTCGTTACTTTTTTAAAATTGCCTTCGGGGTCGGCCAAATAGCCACCATTTTTGTCTGCACCTATGGCAGCTCGAATGATGGTAGCGTTCCAATTTTTCACAACTGATTCTACGACTTCGGCATTGTAGTAACGATCTGCACCCCAGCCGGTATTGCTCCAGAATAAACTGGGGCCCGCGAAGGAGGTTGGTTTGCCGGATGCGTCGACAATTTGATTGCCTTTAACAGAAAGTGCACCGTGAAGCTCAAGGGTGTTAGCGGCATAAGTCTGAACACCCAAAAGCAAACCTATAGCGGCGATGAATGAACTAATCGAATTGAATTTCATAAATGTACCTTTTTGTGAATGACCGATAAACCTCTCTGAGTCTAATCAGAAAAACAGCATTCCACAGTTAAGATAAGTTTAGGCCTTGATCACACAGGGTACGAATGGAACTGGGGGCGTTTCCCAATTGTCATGAACATGGAGTAGAATCCCGCGGCTGTAATAAAGAACAACAATGCCCTGATACTGTTTGCCCTGTGGAAAATCGGAAAGATGTCAGCGAGTCAACAACAACTAATGTCGTCGGTTAAGCTCGCCGCCTTGGGCGCGAGAGTGCAGCCTTTACAGCGTTGGCTATCGAGAGTTCCCTTGAGTGTTTGGCAGAGTGTGGCCCGAGCTCTATTGGTATTTTGGTTGGCTTATGTCTTGGCGCAAGTGGTTTGGATGTTGATACCAGCACCGCGAATCCCGGCGGCGAGTATCAATAGTTTGGCAATCAGCACAACACCTCAATCCTCCAGTGATAAGCCCAATGTGGATATCAACCAATTAAAACAACTCACACCCTTTGGTAATCCCGCTGCAGAAGCGGCAAAAGTTCAAACATTGAATCCTGAGCAAGAAGCCGTAGATACACAGCTGAATCTTCAATTGAGTGGTTTGGTTTATTCCAGTGATGAGAAGGTGGCGCGTGCGGTGATTGTGAGTAACAGTCGTCAGGAAGTTTATGCGGTGGGTGATCCTATTGCGGACACTAACAACGCAACACTGGCCAAAATTTTGTCTGACCGCGTGATCATCAATAACAACGGCAAAATGGAAGCGCTTTGGTTGTTTAAGGACGACCCCAATGCACCGAAAATATCCCAACCTTATGTAGCCAGCACACCCTATAACAATACCTATAATGAGCAACCGCCGGTTTATACCTCTGATCCTATTCAGGCGGCGACTCCCTCAGCTGATCAAAACCCAGTGGTACAAATGGGCACGACTTTGTCGGATGTAGTCGCCATGAGTATTGAGCGCAAAGAAGGGCAAATTATTGGTTATAAAATTCGCCCTGGGCGCAACGCAGAATTATTTAATAACCTGGGCTTACAAACGGATGATGTGGTGACGGCTGTGAATGGCATGCCGTTAAATAATCCCGGAAAAATCATGGAAATTTATCGCAGTATGGGGAGTGCAACCTCTGCTAATTTGCAAATTTTGCGCAATGGCAGCACGGTCAATCTCGATATCTCTCTTAATCTATAGTGGCTTTAATTAACTGAGGAACGTCAGTGAAATCTGTTAAATATCATGTGTCATTTGTTTCCGCTTTGTTGTTGGCGGCGGTCTGTGTTGCTCAACCATTATTGGCACAGCAATTAGGGGTTCAACCTGCTCAAAATGAAAAAGGTGAGCAAGTATGGTCGGTCAATTTTAATGACACTGATATTCAGGAAGTGATTAAAATTATTGCTGGTGTGACGGGTAAAACCATCATTATTGATCCCAAAGTTCGTGGTCCGATTAAAGTCATCAATACCCGCCCGTTAAATGCCAAAGAAGTCTATGAATTATTTTTAGCTTCATTGGATGTTTACGGATTTACTGCTGTGGAAAGCGGCAATATTGTCAAAATAGTGGCCAACCGGGATGCCCGTAATTTACCGGTGCCTACGGAAATCAATGTCACCACCAAAGATGATCTTTACATCACTCAAGTCATCCCCCTCAAGTACACCAGTGCTTCCAAAATATTAGCGGCAATTCGACCTTTGGCTGCACAGCATGCGCACATGACAGTTTATGAACCCAGTAACGCCATCATTCTGACCGACACCCGTGCTAACGCTGCGCGATTGAGCGAATTGATCAAGCAATTGGATAAAATTGGTTCAACCAATACCGATGTGGTGCCGCTGAAGTATGCCAATGCGACCGATGTGGTGAACATGATCGCGCAGTTGGAAAAACCCGATCCCGCTCGTGGTATTGCCACAGCACCCCCGGTAATTGTGGCCGACAAGCGCACTAATGCCGTGGTCATCAGTGGTGACGATTTATCCCGGCAGCGCATTAAATTATTGATCGAAGATCTGGACAGGCCTCAAGCCCGAAACAGCAATATCCGTGTGATCTATTTGAATTACGCCAAAGCAGAAGATGTGGCCAAGGTCTTGACGGGTATGATGCAAGGCTTGGCTCCCAAAGCGACTGACCCTAACGCGCCCAATGCAGTTCAGCCCAGCGTTCAAGCCGATGAAGCCACTAACTCGGTGTTGATCAGCGCTGATGTTGAAACTATGGATAGTTTGTTATCCGTTATCGACAATCTGGATATTCGTCGAGCCCAAGTGTTGATTGAAGCGATTATTGTGGAGATTCAGGATACCGACGGCACAGACTTGGGTATTGAGTGGATGTATCGTGATGACAAATATGGCTTTGGCTCCAATACCAATGATGGTGCCATTGGCGGTGTCGGTGCAGCAGCGATTGCAGCCAGCGATAAGAATGCCTCGCAAGACGATAAAGACGCTGCGTTACTAAACCTTGCAGGGGGTGCGTCAAAAATTACTGGGCAAGTGTTTGGCTTTGGGCGTTTAGGCGAGCGCACCGATTTCCTCGGTGTATTGAAAATGCTGCAAACCAACAGCTCCAGCAATATTCTCTCAACCCCGAATTTGTTGACTACCGATAATACGGAAGCCTCGATCAGTGTTGGTCAAAACGTACCTTTCGCCACAGGTTCTTATTCGGGTGTTGGTGGCGTAGGTAATACCGGCAATACCGGCGGTGGCGGTTTTGGTAGCCCGTTTAATACCTTTGATCGCAAAGACATAGGTATCATCCTCAAAGTGACCCCGCATTTGAATGAAGGTAATACGGTGGTGCTGGATATTGAACAAGAAGTGTCCAGCGTGGCGGACTTGAACAGTGCCTCAGGTTTGATCACCAACAAACGTGAAATCAAAACCCAGATTATGGCCAATGATTCGCAAACAGTAGTCTTGGGTGGTTTGATCAAAGATGACGTACTTAAAGGCGAAAAACGCGTACCGGTTCTGGGTAGCATTCCAGTCTTGGGCCACTTGTTCCGCAGCCAATCTTCGAAAAAAGTAAAAACCAATTTGTTGGTGTTTATCCGCCCGACCATAGTGCGTGATGACCGGGTGTTGACTGGCGCAACGGCTGAAAAATATCGCGCGATTCGCGATGAGCAAATGGAACATCGCCGTCATTCTGGCTTATTGCTTTGGGAAAAAGATTTACCCCTGGTGCCAACCTGGGAAGAAGCAAACAAACCACTTTATGATGTGCGTGATGAAGCTGCGCCAGCGGCTGACACCGTCCAACAGGACAAGGACGAATAAGCCGTGAATGACGAGGCTATTCTGGATCTGTCAGCCGACAACGAATCCGCATCACAACCACTTGAGCGTTTGCCTTTTGGGTTTGCGTCCGAGTTCGGGGTGATGCTGGCATCAACCGAGGTTGATCAAGCCTCCAATCCTTTGGTATTGCATAAGCCAGGTATTAGCCTGAATACTCTCTTGGAATTGCAGCGCCATTTGGGTTGTCAGTTCCAACTCGAAGAAATTCCCGCTGATGATTTTCAAAAACGCTTAACTCGTGAATACCAAAGTGGCGACGGTGCTGCACAGCGTGCCGCAGAAGATCTGGGCAATGAATTTGATTTGTCATCTATGGCGGATGATTTGGCCGATCGTACCGACTTATTAGCGGGTGACGACGACGCGCCGATTATCCGTTTGATCAACGCCATTTTGTCCCAAGCTGTGCGCGAAGGCGCTTCGGATATTCACGTTGAACCTTTTGAAGATAGAGTCTCGGTGCGCTTTCGTATTGATGGTGTGTTGAACGAAGTCTTATCGCCCAAAGCCGAATTGGCTCCGGTATTGGTGTCGCGTATTAAAGTCATGGCGCGTTTGGATATTGCCGAAAAACGTTTGCCGCAAGATGGCCGTATTACTGTGCGCCTTGCAGGTCATGCCGTGGATATTCGTGTGTCCACCATTCCTTCAGCATTCGGTGAACGTATCGTGATGCGTTTGCTGGATCAGGCCGCCGGTCAGCTCAAGCTGGAACAATTGCAAATGCCGGCGCAAGTACATGAGCGATTTGCCAAAAACCTCTTGAAACCTCACGGCATTATTTTGGTGACCGGCCCTACGGGTTCAGGTAAAACCACAACGCTTTATGCGGGTCTGAGTCATATCAATACCCGCAGTCGCAACATTCTGACGATTGAAGATCCGGTTGAATATTTGTTACCCGGAATTGGCCAAACCCAGGTCAACCCTAAAGTGGAAATGACCTTTGCCCGTGGCTTGCGCGCGATATTGCGTCAGGACCCGGATGTGGTGATGGTCGGTGAGATTCGAGATGGTGAAACGGCCGAGATTGCGATTCAAGCATCTTTGACCGGTCACTTGGTGTTATCCACCCTGCACACCAATACGGCCATTGGTGCTGTTTTGCGTTTGAAAGATATGGGGGTGGAGCCTTTCCTTTTAGCGTCCAGCCTTGAAGTGGTGATGGCGCAACGTTTGGTGCGTGTTCTGTGCAGCCATTGCAAAACCTCCTATCAGCCGGAAGATGCCGAGCGCGATATGCTCAAGTTGCCTGCCAATACACCCATTTATCGTGCAGTCGGTTGTCATCATTGCAATATGCAAGGTTACAAAGGGCGTAAGGCAATTTATGAATTAATCGAGATCAATGAGCGCATGCGCCATCTCATTCATGAACATGCGAGCGAACAGGATCTGCTGGCCGAAGCGCGCAAAAACAGCAATTCAATCAGCGACGATGGCCGCCAAACGGTTTTAGATGGCATCACCACTATTGAAGAAGTCTTGCGCGTGACCACGCAGCTCTAAGGCGGACTGATCAATGGGCGCTTACAGTTACAAAGCACTGAACGAAGAAGGCAAAACCGTTAAAGGTTTGCTCGAAGGGGATTCCGAGCGTCATATTCGAACACAGTTGCGTGCGCAGCGATTAAAA
The DNA here is from genome assembly GCA_016712405.1 of Cellvibrio sp. Taxonomy (GTDB): domain Bacteria; phylum Pseudomonadota; class Gammaproteobacteria; order Pseudomonadales; family Cellvibrionaceae; genus Cellvibrio. The sequence goes on from JADJRD010000014.1 coordinate 131,925, forward strand.
CCTTTGGAGGTCATCAGCGCAAACGCGACTGATAAAGTTGAAGAAGAAAAATCAACCTCATTATTTTCCAGTTCGCGTGGTGGCAAATTAAATACACGTGAACTCAGTATGCTAACTCGCCAATTGGCGTCATTGGTGAAATCCGGTTTACCACTGGATGAAGCCTTGCAAGCCTGTGCAAAACAATCGAAAAAACCCAAAGTGAAACGCGTTATTTTGCAAGTGCGTTCACGTGTTCTTGAAGGTTTTAGTTTGGCGCAAGCCATGGGTGATAATCCTGCCGCGTTTGACAATATGTATCGCGCATTGGTACGTGCCGGTGAAGGTTCAGGTTATTTAAGTGCAGTGCTTGAACGTTTGGCGGATTACACCCAATCCAGTCAAATTTTAAAACAAAAAATTAAAATGGCGATGATTTATCCCATCGTTATGATGGTGGTAAGTTTGGGTGTCATCATCGGCATGATGGTCTTTGTGGTGCCGGAACTCACTGGAATTTTTTCGCAAAATAAAACGGAATTACCTTTGTTGACACGAGGTCTGATCGCGACCAGTAACTTCTTTGTTCACTACGGATTATTGTTGTTGGTTGCTATTGTTGCTGCAATCATCGGTTGGATAATGTTTTTAAAAAAGCCGGAAAATCTGCGCCGTTGGGATCAAACCAAATTAAAGTTGCCGGTTCTCGGTGAATTAATTCAGCAAGTGGATTCGTCACGTTTTGCCGCAACATTGAGTTTGTTGTCGGCCAGTGGTGTGCCCTTGTTGCAATCACTGAATATCGCCAGTCAGGTGATGACTAACAAAATTATGCAAGAAGCCAGTGAGCAAGTCGCCAATACTGTGCGCGAAGGAGTGAGCTTGAGTCGCGCATTGGAACAAGCACAATGTTTTCCGCCTTTGTTGATTCAATTGGTGGCTTCGGGTGAAACCAACGGTACTTTGCCACAACAATTGGATAACGCGGCACGCGATCAAGAACGTGATTTGGAAATGCTGTTAAGTGTTGCTATGAGTTTGTTAGAACCAGCAACCATTATTTTTATGGGCAGTGTCGTTGGGCTAATTGTGATGGCCGTACTGACACCAATTTTTGAAATGACTAAATTGGCGCATTGAAAACACCTTTAGCCCCTCCCTTTGAAAAAGGGAGGCGGGGGAGGGATTTAAGATGGCCGATATTACGAAGATTTTAAATCCCCCCTAACCCCCCTTTTTCAAAGTGGGGGACAGCTCCTCCCTCTTGCGGGAGAGGGGGGAGATTTTTGAGTTCAAAACTTTTTAACAAGAGAGACAAAAACATGAAGCTTAAACATTTACCGAAAAAATCGCACGCGGTTTTACCTTAATTGAAATCATGGTGGTAGTAATTATTCTTGGCTTGTTAGCCAGTGTGGTAGTCCCTAACGTAATGGACGCGCTTGATGATGCTGAAATCAATAAAGCCCGTGCGGATATGAATGCATTAAAAACCGCATTAAAAATGTATCGCATCCAAAATTTTGCCTACCCAACAACTGAGCAAGGGCTTGAAGCCTTGGTGGTAAAACCCACTTTGGCACCTGTGCCTCGCAACTGGAAAGAAACGGGCTACATAGAAACCGTATCCAAAGATCCTTGGGGTAATGATTACCAATACACCAATCCTGGTGAGGGACATGAGTACGACATCTCTTCTTTAGGTGCCGATGGTATTAGTGGCGGCGAAGGCAAGAATGCTGACATCAGTATATGGGACGAGCAGTAATTTCCCGCGTAAAAATCCATTCAACCGATCAAGGATTCACGCTGATCGAGTTGTTGATTGTGGTGATGATCATTGGCTTCTCGGTCGCCATTGTTTCTTTGTCGGTCGGTGGCGATCACTACCAGGATGAAGCGCGAAAAGAAGCTGAAGAATTTCTTCTGACAGGAAATTATCTCGCCGAGCAAGCCGTATTTCGCGGCGAGACTTACGGTGGATTTTTTTATCCAAAAGAAGATGACGATGGATCACCGCTTTGGTGTTATCAGTGGCAACGAATTCGCGATAGCCAATGGCAACCTTTGGAAGGAATTACCCGAACGTTGTTTGCCTCTGGAATTTGAAGTTGACATTTTAATTGAAGGGCAAGCTTGGGCTTATGACGACTCATTGGAATATCACGATCCTGTCATAGGTTTTTATCCGAGTGGTGAAGGTTCGGCTGAAGTGAATCTGCGATTTTTTCGTGAAGCCTCCAATCAACATCAAGCGACGGAAGAAGAATTTTTGTTAACACCGCTGGGTGAATTGCGTTGGGTGACAGAAGAAAAGCGCCTGGAACAAGATCAATGATCCAACGAAAAAAATTGAAGCAAACATTATCGGGATTCACCTTAATCGAGGTGATGGTGGCCTTGATGATTGTTGCAGTCGCTTTGCCTGCATTGCTTTCATTGGTGGTTACCCAAATGGATTCGGCGGGCAGTATCCGTGAAACAAGCTATGCCTACTGGATCGCTGAAAATCAATTAAATCGATACAAGCTTTTGCAGCGATTAAAACAACAAAAAGTCTTGCCGGATTATCAATTGCCTGAAAAAGAAAATGGCAAAGACAAAATGCTGGATCTTGAATGGCGATGGGAATTGACCAGCAAAGAAATGGATACGCTCGAAGTAAAAGGTTTCAAGCGAATTGAAGTCGCGGTTTGGTCTGCCAATTCACCTGAGTCAGCAACCGGAATTAAACAACCTGAGCCTTTGGCTCGCTTGGTGGGTTATGTCAGTGATCCGGAACAGACCCCCTAATCTTAATCACAAGTCTGGCTTCACCTTACTTGAGGTGTTAGTGGCTATGGTGATTACCGCCATTATCGGGGTGATGGCATTTAAATCTTTTGACGGTGCGGCGGGTGCATCTGAAGAAACCCAGCGAGTGCTGGAAGACATTAATCGTGTGGATAGGGTCTGGCAAACATTGGGCAATGATTTGTTTCATGTCTTGCCCGTGGATGCGAACACACCCTTTCAAGGCGCGAGTTTAAAATCGAAGGGTGAAGACAGCAGTCAAATGCTGTTGTTATTCAAGCGTGGCAATTGGGTGAACTTTGCCAATCGCCCTCGCAGCGATATCCAATTGGTGAGTTATCGTCTGGAAGAAGGAAAATTGTTTCGGGATTTTGTTCCTGAAACTAATCGCCCGGTATCCGATATGGATATGGAGCGTCAGGCATTTCATCAATTACTCTTGGACGATGTTGAAGATGTGCAGTTGCGATTTCTCTACACTGAGATGGTGGTGAGTGAAGGTAAATCCATATTGGAACGAGAAGACTATTCGGAAGATTGGTTGCACCTTTGGCCGGATACCACGCGTTCAGGTGCTGCGGGTATTCCCTTAGCCCTTGAAGTGACGATTAATTTGAAAGGAGTAGGCCCCAGTGTTCGCTTATTTACCTTTCCATAAGTCGGCGGCTACATCCGTTTTGCGCAACTCACCCCGCCAACAAGGTATGGTGTTGATATTAGTCTTGTTGATAGTGGCATTGGTCGTGGGCTTGAGTGTGAAATATGCCAGCCAATTTCAATTGGGATTGGCGCGCGCCGAAAGCCGTTGGTCCTCAACACAGGCCAAGTCGTTATTGATTGCGGCAGAAGAAGTGGCGATTTTGTTGTTTCCATTGGCCGATATCGATTCCAGCATGGATTACCCGGACGAGCCTTGGAATAATCCGGTGCCCTTAACCGACGAAGGTGTAGAGGGGGTCGCCATGTTATTGGACGCGCAAGCGCAATTAAATTTGAATGACTTGGGTAAAAAAATTGATCCTGCCAGTTTGCCTGGAGCACCCGAGCGCTACTCGGAATCACAGCGACAATTTATTCGCTTGCTGCAAACTTTCCAGCAAGAAATCCCTGTCTCGCAAGGTGAAGCTGAGTCCATGTTGGAAGCAGTTGTGGACTGGATGGATAATGATGATGAAGAAACAGGTTCCGGCGGTGCGGAATCCAATTATTATCAAAGCATGCCAGAGCCCTATCTTCCTGCTAACACATTAGCCTTTCGCAGTTTGGATGAGTTGCGGTTGGTGCGTGGTTTTAGTGAAAGGCCTGTTTTAGTGGAATTGTTGCAGCCTTACATTACGGTACTACCCAAGCCTAATACAGGCTTAAGTGTGAATGATATTCCACCGCAAAATCCGCTTGGCTTGCCGGGAGTGAATCGCTTGCGTTTGTGTATCAATAGTAAAAACCAGCTGCTACCCTTGAGCGATCAACAAGCGCAAACCTTTTTGTTGTCTCGCCCGGAAACCGGCTACGCTAACGAAAATGAATTGAATGATGCCTGGCGAAAAACCATGGGTGGCGAAGAGTTGGATTTGTCAGGCTACAAAGTCAAAACCGAATTTTTTTGGTTGGAGTCAACCGTACAAATGGGCGAGCAACGCCGACAAATGCGCAGCTTGATGCAACGTAATGAAAAGAGTTTGTCAGTGGTTCAACGCCGCATGATGTATGAATTACCGCGAGTGAATCGTGGGAAAAAAGATAATGAAAATAGCTCAGAATTAAGGCTTTAGGTTTTCTGTATGTCGACTCAATTACTGCTTGCCTTACCCGGTGTCAACCAATCCGAATTTCGATGGAGTTGGCGTGACGCACAAGGGTATAGCCAACACACTGCACGTGGCGATCACACACAATTGCAATCCGCGATTGCGGCACAAAAACAATCTATGGCGCAATCCAGTATTGAAACCTGGCTTATTTTGCCCGGTGAAAAATGCGTGACGCGTGAATTGGATTACAGTGAAAAAGAAAAAAAACATCTGCGCAATTTATTACCCTTTCAACTGGAGGAAAGTTTAATTGGTGATGTGGATGATATCCATTTAGCGATAGCTGATCCGCGCGAAGGAAAAATTTCTATCGCCTATACCGATAAACTTTGGCTAAAAGAACAAATAGAATTATTAAAAAATCTCGGCTTGGATATTATTCGTTGTTCCGCCTTGCCCTTGCTTTGGCATCCTAAAACTGAAAACACTGAATGGTTAATTGCTGAATACGACCAACAACTTCATGTGCAATATGGGCCTGATCTTGGTTTCAGTGCGCCTTTGGCAAACACTCAATTGGCATTACAACTCTTGTTGGCAGAAAGAAAGCCGGATTCGATTCTATTGCGTGCGTCCAGTGCAGATGCGTTGGAAAATCTCGAAAAATTAATTCCAGATGCCTTAAAGGAATTGCCTCGCAAAACGGAAATCAAAGACTGGAACCATGATCTATCGCTGAACACATTGGATTTTTGTCAGGGCGAATTTTCCCGTCGTTTGCCGATAGACCGATGGTGGAAAATCTGGCAAAGCCTGATTATGTTTGCGGGCGTTTGTGTATTGATTAGTTTGGTTGCATTAATGATTCAGATTCGTCAGCTCAATAAAGAAAATCTGCAAATACGTGCTGCAACCGAAGCGGCCGCCAGAAGTGTAATTCCACAAGGCAAGTTAACCAAGGTTGAAGCGCAGGTGGCGAATTTATTATCGCAATTACAACCTTCGCATCAAGCTGCAGGCTTAATGGAATTACTTTCAGTGAGTTTGCCAGTCGTTAATCAATCGGCGGATGTCAAAATCAAAGCCTTAAATTACACCCATGAAACCGGTGAGCTGGCGATTAGTTTGCAAGCGAATGATTTTGCGGTATTTGAACAGATGACCGGCGCTTTAAAAGAGCGCGGTCTGCAAGCCGAAATTCTTAACGTCAATGCTCAAGGCGATAGCCAAACCGCGCGTTTGCGTATTCACAAGTAAGGCGAAAAATGATGAATGAATTATTGCTCTTATTAAATAAATACAATCGACGTGAACAAGCGCTCTTGTTGGGTTTGGCGGTGTTTGTTGTGTTGTATCTCTTGTGGGTCGCGATACTCTCACCGCTCAACCACAAGCGCGATAATTTAATTCGTGCGAATGCAACAGCAAGTGAATCATTGAGTAAAGTGCAAATCATGAGCGCACAAATTCAACAATTACGTAATCAAGGCGTGCAGGGTCAAGCGAGCGATAATATCAATAGTCTGGTGTCATCCAGTTTGAATGCCAATGGATTAAAAATGGATGGCTTTCAACCCGGGTCAACCGGTGATGTGCGTGTGCGTTTGGAAATGGCGCGTTACGATGCTTTGATGCAGTGGCTCTACGATTTGGAATATCGTCATGGCATTAGTATTCTCGAACTCTCCTTATCTGAAACGCGAGACGCAGGTTTGGTCACCGCTAACATTCGCTTGCAAAAGAATTAATAAAAGCTTGATTGGATAATGTACGCCATTGGCGTAGAATGGAGGTTGTATGGTGATTGTGGAAACTCGGGTGTTTACTCGATTAATCAAAGAATTGATTACCGACGATGAATACAAGCGGTTACAGGAAGCATTGGTTAATCGCCCTGATATGGGCGACATAATCAAAGGTTCAGGCGGGCTTCGCAAGCTTCGTTGGAAGCTGGACTCCACAGGAAAAAGCGGAGGAGTACGAGTTATCTATTATTGGGTTACGGACGATCACCATATCCGTATGCTGTATGTTTATCCCAAGACCAAACAGGACGATCTAACCCAGGAACAATTAGCGCAACTTAAAGCGATTGTTGAGAAGTGGTAATCATGAAAAAAGAAATGTTTGTTGAGCTTCTGGAAAGCGCCCAGGAAATGGATGAAATTGTCAGCGGTAAAAAAGTTGCTTCTCGCCAATTTGAATTTCCTGATCCTGAAGTAAAGGCTATTCGGGATCGCTTGGGTGTGTCCCAGGAAAAATTTGCTGTTATTTTGGGTGTTAGTAAACGCACCGTAGAAAATTGGGAGCAAGGCCGCCGGCATCCCACGGGTGCCGCAAGGGCGTTGTTACGTATTGTAGAAGTTGATCCTGAGTACGCTATGCGTGCGTTGAGTGTTTGATATGTCGCAATCCAGTTCAACCATAAAAAAAGGCCGATGGATTAGTTTCGGTGTTTTGTTATTTATTATTTTTTCTCTGTCCCGCGTGCCTGCTGAATGGGGTGCATGGTTAATGACTCGACAATCGGGTTTAGCGATGAGTGGTATTAGCGGCAGTTTATGGAAAGGCCAAGCCAATGTCGCCAGCCTTACTGCTGAAGGTCAAACTTATACATTAGGAAAATTGCAGTGGGATTTGCAATTGATGTCATTATTAACATTAAAACCTTGCGCAACAATAATTGTCTCTGGTCAAGCGCAATCGCTCAACGGCTTAGCCTGTGTTGGAGCCGGCGGCAGTATTGCATTGCGTGATACGGATGTGTCTCTACCTGCCAGTTTATTGCAATCCAAAATTCCAATTCCAATTAACGGAAATTTTTCGGTACATTTTTCTGATTTGGAATTAAAAGGGAATGTATTACTGAAATTATCTGGCAACTTAAGTTGGACTAACGCACAAGCCAACAATGATGTGCAGTGGATTTCACTCGGCAGTTTCGCCGCTGAATTTACCGACAACAAAAAAAATGGCATCAAAGCTAAATTATTTGATTTGGAAAGTGACATCGATTTAACACTGGATTTGGAACTGCGAGCTCCCAACGGCGGTTCCGCGAATGGCACCTTGGATATGCCCCAAACCATGATCGACCAATATCGCCTCGCCGACTTTTTAGCTTTCCTCGGTCCACAATCCAGTGTAGAAAACGGAAAGTCCCGCTATCAAATTCAGCAGGAATTTTGATGCGAATTTCAATTATATTTTTATTTCTGATTTTTATTAGCCCATCCTTCGCCCAAACACCCCAATGGCATGGCGACGAACAGTCGATTATGGGAACGCATATTTCCGTGCAGTTGTGGATAGAGGATGACAAAAAAGCGGAAGCGGCGATTGCGGCGGTGATGGATGAAATGCGGCGGATTGACAAGGAATACAGTCCTTGGATTGAAACCAGTCAGTTATATAAATTAAATCAAGCAGTCGCCAAAGCTTCGCAACAAAATCCGATAAAAATTTCTGATGAACTTAGTTTCATCATAGATAAATCCTTTTACTACAGTAAATTAACTGGCGGCGCTTTCGATATTACATTTGCATCGGTTGCACGTTTTTACGATTACCGCGCAAAATTAAAACCCGACGATGCTCAACGTGAAGCCTTGTTGCCAGCAATTAATTATCAACATATTCATCTTGATGCAAACACACACATGGTTTGGTTTGATCACGATAAGGTGTATATGGATTTGGGGGCATTGCCAAAGGCTACGCCGGTGATCGCGCCATAGAGATCCAAAAAAATGGGAATAACCAGTGCGAGCGTGACCGCAGGAGGTGATACGCGTTTGTTAGGCAATAAATTAGGTAAGCCATGGATGATCGGCATTAAAAATCCACGCGCAGAAAATGCTATAGCGATTACATTACCTTTAGAGGATACAGCGGTTTCGACATCCGGTGATTACGAGCGTTATTTTATTGATAGCAACGGCGAACGCGTTCATCACATCATCAACCCGAAAACGGGTAAATCCACTAAGGGTATAATGAGCGCGACTATCCTCGGCCCTAACGGAATTGATACCGATGCACTATCGACAACGGTATTTGTTTTAGGCGCAGAAAAAGGTTTGGAGTTGATAAATAAATTGCCAGGTTTCGACGCTATTATTATTACTGACCAAGGTAAAGTGCTTTACAGTAATGGATTAATGCCACCCGAATAATTTTCAACGCAAACTTAATATTGGCCAGTTGCGCTCCATCGCAATTTTTTTTAATTTTTCATCGGGATCAACGGCAATCGGATTAGGCACTTTTTCCAAAAGTGGTAAATCATTGATGGAGTCACTGTAGAAATACGCTTGATCCAAGCTTTTCTGTTTTTCTTGTAGCCACTCATTCAGACGAATCACTTTGCCTTGTTGAAAGGTAGGCGTGCCGATATATTTTCCGGTGTAAACTTCATTGATAATTTCCGGATCGGTAGTGAGTATGTCATCGACACCCAAATAATCTGCAATCGGGCGAGTGACGAAACCATTAGTGGCAGTAATGATTAATAAAAAATCACCCTGTGCGCGATGTTGTTCGAGCAATTGTTTTGCTTTGGGCAGCATCATGGGCTCTATACAAGTCTGCATAAACTTGGTGTGGAGTTTGGTTAGTTCTGCCAATGAATGTTGGGTTAGCGGCTTTAAAGAAAATTGTAAATACTCTTCGATATTTAAGGTGCCTGTTTTATATTCCTCATAAAAACGATCATTCGCCATTCGAAAGTTTTCGCCATCGACTAAACCTTGAGTGACTAGAAACTGCCCCCAAGCGTGATCGCTGTCACCGGCAATTAAGGTGTTGTCCAAATCAAAAATAGCGAGAGTCATGAGGGCTCCATGAATATGAAAGGGTGTGGGTATTGAGCGAGGCATTATCCCGAGAATTGCCACTAACATCAACGCAGACTAGCGCCTTGGCCTGATGATGATAAAATCCCGGGATGAAATTCTGATAAACTCCAGTTAACTTGCCATCCAAAAATCGCGTTGCAGCAAAAGTTGTATTCAATAAGGTGCGTTGCTATGGACGAAAAAACTCAATTACATACCGCTACTGATTTGCAATCGAATACAGATGCGCCTACCGAAATTATTGGGACCTTACCCAGTGATTTTAATGACCCCTCAGAAAAAACACGTGTCACCTTTTTAGCCACGCCGGATAAGAGTTTGGCTAACTCAGAAGATAAGGTTTTGGCCATTGGTGACAAAATAAAGCAACGATTTATTTTAGATAAATTGTTAGGTGAAGGTGGTATGGGTGCGGTTTACCGAGCCTTGGATTTGCGGAAGCAAGAAGCCGGTGATCCACAACCCTATGTGGCGATTAAAATTTTAGGCAATTCATTCAAGCGACATCCGCGCGCAGTCATTACCTTGCAGCGTGAAGCCAAAAAGACGCAACAACTGGCACATCCGAATATTGTCACGGTTTATGATTTTGATCGTGACGAGGATCTGATTTATCTCACTATGGAAGAATTAAAAGGCCATTCACTGAGTGACTTTTTAAATAATAAAGAAGAGCTTGCCAAATTAAGTTTTAAAAAAAAATCTGGATTAATTTTGCAAATTGCGCAAGCGCTCGCTTATGCCCATGCTAAAGGCTTGGTGCATTCCGATCTTAAGCCAGCGAATATATTTTTAACGGATGACGGCACAATCAAAGTGTTGGACTTTGGTATCGCACGAGCGGCGAATCAAAGCACCTATCAAGATAATTTCGATGCGGGTGAGTTAGGGGCAATTACCTTTAATTACGCCAGTTTGGAAATGCTAAATTATGAATCGCCGCATCCCAGTGATGATGTCTATGCATTAGGGATTATTGCCTGCCAACTGTTGGGTGGAAGTCATCCCTATAAAGGCAAAGATGCAATGACCGCTGTTGAGAAAAAAATATCCGCTGCGGTTCCTTCCGTGGGTAATTTTCTATTGCGTCGGTTATTAATTAACTCGGTTGCATTGCATCGAAAAGAACGAATAACAGATGCCAAAACATTTATTAATCGGTTTTATTCCGCCACTAAAGCGCCGCGCAGAATAGCCATTAGCTTTGCGTTAATTTTTAGTTTGGCTGTTGTCAATATTGTGTATGTACAATCCATTCAAGAAGAAGAAATTGTCTTTGACACCTTAAGTGCAATTGATCAACAAAAATTTCATCAGTTTATTACCGAAGGCAACACGGCGTTGTCGTATGGTGATTTGGAAGGGGCGGCATTTAATGCGGATCAAGCTTATGCAATCCATAAAACACATGAGGATATTCGAGCATTGACTGAAAATGTTATGGACATTGTTGAAGACAATCTGGATTCTGCCAACAATAAAACTGACAAAGAATTCTATGAAAAACAAATGAAAGCGCTGAAAGAATATCCCGCGTTTATGGATACGCCATAAAAAACGGGTGGCCTAAGCCACCCATAATGATTTAATTATTGCGTGCACCTTCTTCAATCCACTGCAAAATATTTTGTCCCATAGTGTTCAACTGTGATCTGCTGGTCGGAGCGACTTCATGTAAATCCGATGTGCACAGTTGATTGGCTCCAAAGTGAGTGTCTTCACTACAAGCGTAGATAAATAGACGGGTATTCAGAATTTGCAACAAGCCGGTATTGGCCGTTAAATTCAAATTGCCGCCAGTGGTTCCAATGCTGTCATCCAAGCGAGGAATTAATGTAGAAAAAGTTGACCAGTTTGGGCCTGCGCCAAATTGTGCTGGTTGATGGCAACCTGCAATCGCACAATTCGTTGCAAAATGCGTTTTTAAACTGGTATAGGTCATGGATGCGGTTACGGTTACGGTTACCGTTCCAGTTGCGGTGCGTTGAGATAAAGAATTATCGCGAACCGTATAAGTGAAGTTGTCTGTTCCAACGAAAAATTTTGGCGGTGTGTAACGAATAATGCCGTTGCTGATGCTCACGCTGCCGCCTTGTTGAGAGCTTGAACTCACACTGATTAAACTTAAGCTTAATCCTGGAGCAGCGGTGTCATTTAACACTGGATTTGGACAGATCAAAGTATTAAACGCAATTGGAAAATTATTGCTGTTTGCGCTGGTAATTGCTGAGGTTTGACAGGTGTCGTTGGCGCCAATTTGCGGTGCGGTTAGGCCGGTCACACTAATGTTGACGGTGATGATGGCAGAGGCTTCACCGAAACTGTCTACTAATCGGAATGCAAATCGCCCATTGCCACTGGCAGCTGAGTTAGTTGATTGAAACGAAATAATACCATTGGTTTGATTAATCCATGTCGCTTGACCATTAGTCATATTTTGTTCCAATACTAATTGAGGTTTTTCACCTGATCGAATATCACCGAAATATTGACGACAATTTTTGCTGTCGGCGGCATCAGAGCAAATCAAATTCAGTAAGTTCAGTTGTACGCTACCACCTTCACTCACATTAGCTGTAATGGAGCCGCTAAATTCTGGTGTGTAATTATTCACTTTGATACGACGCGAAACCGGGTTTGATGTGAATCCGTTTCCTTGTGTCACTAAAGTGACAGAGTATTGAATGCCGGGGGTTCCAGGATTCATCGACAATGATGGAGTTTGACTGACGATATTGGAATTGACTCGCCATTGATAAGTATCACTGAAAAAACTACCACCACCATTCAGAATTAACTGTTGATCAAAATCCAATATCAAGTCTGCATCTTGCTCGGGTAATACTTCTTCGGCAATACGTGCAATGGGAAAGCCAGGTGCAATATCGGTTGCCAGATTCAGTTGTTTAGCAGAATTTAAATGTTCACGTAATAATGTAGCTGCACTTTTTTCATTGTTAAAGTGTGTCCAGAATCTATCCATGGTTAAACGAGACATTGGCATGCTGCCTTGGTTGTAAACAAAATCAACCAATTGAGGATGATTGATAAACTCATCATAAGAATCAAAATCAATTTGGGGCTTGCTCATTTGTACGTGACATAGACGGCAATGACGATCAAAGACTTTTTCGTAAATCATTTCAACATCATCATTGATTCGCCAGTTTTTTAATACAAAGCTGCCGTTGTAATTGCCGGCGGGCAAGGTCTTCACTTGAGTTTGTAATTGCAGTAATTCATTTTCAGTGAGCGGTACATCGACTGATCCAAAATTTAATGCCTCTAGAGCAGCGATTTCAGCATCATTGGAATACCAGCCGCGAATTAATTTAATCGCGGTTTCATAGCGTTTCAGTTTTTGCGGATCCTGTGTATAGGTATGCAATGTCGCCTGATTCTGTTGTTTAAATTTCGCTTCTTGGGTTTCACGGCTAAAAGTGTTGAGTTTTTCGGGTGACATTTTGTTGGTTGTTGCAAAACTTGCATAAGCAGGATCAATAAATTGAGTGGATGCTGCGTGTGTATAAAGAAACGCATCCAAATCCCAGGGCATAAAACTTGAATCAAGATCGGCGGCAGTTGCGGCAATTGCGCCGGTAGAATTAAAAAATTCAGCATTGGTTTTTCCTGCATGACAAGCGGTGCAAGAGCCGGGCAGATATTTTTCACCGCGGCCATCAAAATTCATGGACAGCGCGCGTTTGAATCCACCATTAACCTCATCAGGTACATAAGCATAAAACTTGACGATTTTTTTACCTGTTTTGATATCAACGAAAGTGCCATCACCACAATTACCTGTGGGTGCTGGGCTGAATTCCATTACCACTATGGCAAAGGCGTTGCGATTGCTTAGCGTGTTTTCAAGATTGTTATAGTTGGAAACATAAGAAAAAACGTTACCATTTTCATCGGTACGAATATGCATGTCGCGACCGAAACCAAGATCATAATTGTTGATGTATTTGGTGTGGATATCGTTGGCGTTGGCTGATTTGAATCCGGATTGATTTAACCATGCATCAAAACTCGTCGCTTGATTTAAAGGGTCAATACAGCGGTGATAATTCAAAGCACTTAATTTGGATTCAATTCCTAAGGCTTGACGCAATTTTTCAACATCGAGAGTTGCGCTGTTTGCACCGGAGTTGCTCAAAAAGGCGTTGCCGATGACGCGACCTGAGATTAAAGCGGGAGCTGGATTAATTAATTGTTTGTCGGCGGGGTCGACCAAGAATGCATTGATGGTTTGCCCAGACGTTGCATCCAACGAAAATTGCCAATCAATCGATGCGGTATCTAATTTTTCAATTTCCAAGCGGCCGCTGCGTCGGTCTTTTTGGAAATATTGATTGATGTAATCCAAATCCAGATCGGGCATAGAAATACGAACAAATGCGGAGGATTCGCTAACAATGTCGCCGACACGCCCTGCGGTTAATTGACTGGTATAAATTTGTTCTTCACCGATGATTTCTTGAGCGTTGCCCAATCGATCTTGCCAGCGAAAAATTGGTGTAACCCGAATGCTTGCTGGAACATTGGCAGCAAGATTACTGCCCGGTGTTGCGGCCAAATACACATCGATTGCTTCACTGACAGTTGGATTGACGAGATAACGATTAGGGTCGCCAACAGGTATGACTTTTACAGAAGCGTTATTCTTGGCGCTGACGCCATCAGCATCCGTCACTGTTAATTCAAAGGTCAGGGTCACTCCTGCTTTAAGATCAGCTGGCAGGTTGGGTGTGGTGAATGCAACAGTGTTGTTGGTACGTTCAAATAATGTGACGGTATAACCGGAATTATCAGTTTGTTTCCATTCATATCGCATCAAGGGATCGTCAACACCAACAGAGTTTTGTGCTGATAAAATAACATCGGTGTTGGATCGAGTTGTGGGTTGGGATAAATCAGTGGAGATGCCGAGCACTTCAACTTTTGCAATGGGCGCAGCATCGTTTTGTTCGCCGACTTCCCCAGTGCCAACATCACTGCCGCAAGCAGATAACATCAGCGAAAAGAAAAAAGCCAATAGAAATTTAAAAGAAAATGAGCTCATGATCGACACCTAAAATTCGTAACGTAATCCTGCGGTAATCGCAGAATATTCGTAATTATCCAAACCACCAATTTCTTTGTATTGAACAAATATTTGGATGCCGCCACCGATACTGCCGTCACCTTTTGATTGACGCCCGCCTCGAATCACACTCGCAATACCGTAAGTAGTGATGCTGTATTGGTTGTCAATTTCGTCTGATGACAATTGAAAAACATTTTCGGTTGATGCGGCATTGGCATAACGTGCTGAAATTGTTCGAGCATCTGTATTGGATTGATTGACGGATTGATAACCAACAAAAGGAGTAAATACGCCGAAGCTGGGTGTAAAGGTATATCGCAGGCGCAAACCAATACTGGACTCTAATGAATCAAACGATTGTTCGGCGACAGCAACATCGAATGCTTTATCATTGAGGTCTTGCTCAACAAATGCATTAACACGGGTGTCGGCATAATTAATTTTCACATAAGGCTCAGCTGAAAATGCACTCAAATTGTAGTTGTAACCCAGCTCACCTGAAAAACTGAGAGTGCTGGCATCGGTACTGCTTGCCGTTTGAGTGTTGGGAGAAGGTAAATCCGGATTCAGTGAGGGATAACGAATGGATCGATTGGTATCAAATGATAAAGTTTGGTAGCCCAATGCGGCGGTGGCGAATAGGGCCTTATCTTGGTAAAGAATAAACGGCATCACGCTGAATCCATCAGATACAACACCACCATCCACAGTGCTCAATGCGCTGTCAAAATCAATTTCTTGATCAGCAATCCCACCAACGACACCAGCAGTCCACTGACTGTTAAAGCGATAGTCGGCTCCAAACGTAATATCAGTGCCTTCGATATCAAAAGCATCTTCATAGATACCTGGTGCTTTTTTGCCTGAGCCTCCGGTGTAATTGATGAAACCGCCCCAGCGACTATAGGCATAATCATCAGCACCAGCTGCGCCACCAGTTAGGGAACTCTCTGCGGCATAACCTTGATAAATATCCATGGCGTTGACACCGGCGAAACCACTGGCACCAAAACGTAAGGCAGTCATTCGCGATGAGAAGCCGGATAATTGTGACTGCAGAAAATCACTGCTGAGAGATGCTTGAGCGTTATATTCTTCAGCCGCATTCCAGCGTAATGCGAAACCTAATCCGCGTTGATCCAATCCTAAACTGAACGCGGTTGCGCCCTGTCTATCCTTGGAAATTTCATTAGCGGTATGAATTAATCGCCGAACATTGTTGAATAACAGAAATGTTTGACCGGTACAGCTTGAGGGAATGCCTGTAGACGCGGGATCAACTAACATATTGTCGCTGCAACCCGCTGTAGCAATTAAATCGTTATAGGTTTGTAATACTGCGCGCGCGCTGTCTCTTTCGAGATCAGTTGAAAACTGATCGATCAAATCGAGCATGTCAGCGTTGGATTCGCCGGCGAATAAAACCACACTCATGGTTAAACCAAGAGTGATTTTTTTTGAAGCCACTTTCATAGACTGTCCTCTGGGTATTTAGCTGTTGTAATTATTTTTATGATTGTTTAACAAAAAAGAAATCACCTACTTCATGGCCTGCACCTTTGATAGGTTTGAATTCCGGAATTTGATGAAAGCCAACGGTCTGTGCTTTACCTGTTACTTGATTTTTGATTTTCAAAAATAATTCGGGGCCGCTCATAATGCCTTTGCCTTGTTCCAATGCATCCAAAAACGCGCGCGCAAAAACAGAATGACCTTGACCTTGATTATCCAATACAGGTAAATCACCACCGGATGAAAGTAATAAGCGTGAGCGTTTGGGTAATTTGTAGCGAATATAATCTTCTGAATAGTTAGCTTTTTCACTCATAAATAAATAACCTGGTGAAGAAGACAAAAGCCCTGAATAACAAGAGTCCGCCACGACCATCACGCGTTTGGCTTTAAGGCGGGCAAGGTGACGTGTAACAAATTCATTGGACACCCAAAAAGTGTCATCGGGTGGTGTGTTGGCATTGCGAGGCAACCAGTAACCGGCTTCAAATTCTCCGGTGGTAATACGTGTGCCATGACCCGCATAAAAAATTAATAAATTGTCATCATCACCCACGAGTTCATTCAGTTGGTTGATGGCTTTCATGACGCTGGCATTATCTGCATCCAATAACAGGGTGACATTAAAGCCATAATGTTCGCTGAGAATTTTTTGAGCGCGTTTGGCATCCGTATGTGGCGTACTCAAATCATCAATGTTGTCATAATTTTGGTTGGCGATAATCAGCGCGTAGTATTTTCCGAAATTCATTCCTTTAGTGCTAATAGGATTGGTTTCGCTATTCGATGAAACAGTTTGTGTAACCGCTTTTGGCTCGCGAATTTGCGGTAACTTATCAATATCATTACGGGCAATTAATTGCTCTGCTTCCAAATTTTTAATCCAATTGCGCAAGGAAATAATTTCTTTTTCAGCATCCAGACTATTGGCTTTTTGTAAGTTGGCTTGCAGATTGGAGATCTGACTTTTCAGGAGTGCAACTTGTTGATTTTTTTCATCCAGATTTTTTTGTAATTGCGCGCGCAGTTCATTTTCTGCTTCTGCAGCGGCAGATTGATAAACCAGAGCATCTTCCGGCATGCCCCAGGCTTTACGATACCAATTCAAAGCGATTAATTTATCCTTGGGTACGCCCAGTCCTTGCTCGTACAAAGTACCCAAATTAAATTGCGCACGGGCATTACCCAAGGCTGCGGCTTTTTGATACCAAATTGCAGCCGCCTTGTAATTTGGGCTGCCCCCTAAACCACGTTCGAAAATTTCGCCTACATTAGCTTGGGCATCCGCATCACCCGCTTCTGCGGCAGGCATCCACACATTCAGGGCCGTTTTGTAATCGGCACGGTCATATTCCACAAATTCACCGCCGCGAATGCGACAATCAGCAGCGGTTGTGAGAATCGGTCTGCGTGGGGTCATGTAAGTCGAACTGCCTAAACTTCTAACCTGTCCGGGTAACAAACAATCCACAACCTGATAATCATCTGTTTTCGGTGCATTTTCGGCAGTAGACTCTGTTAAGCCGCTATTAGGGACATTGCTGGAGCAGCTCAGCAACATTAGGGAACCGAGTAATAAACCAATAGAGTAGTGTTTGGATGGCATATTCTAAACTCCGTGGAGCAGGTGTGAGTGTTGGTTGTTTTCTAGGCTTCAATGCTAGCATGTTTGCGCTAACAAGGTAAGAATTTGTTGTAGAGGAAGCCCTCAGTTTTTTGAGATCTAAAGATGAAATCAGTTATATGGAGTCTAGTAGCATTATTGTTACTTGCCTGTCAGCATTCTTCCCTTCCCTTGAAGTCTCATTCAATTCAAAGTCAGGGGTATAGGCTATGGCAGTTGTCGGACTTAAAAGAAACCCATGTTTTGCATATCTACCTTGAAGGCGATGGCCAGCCTTGGCTGGGCAATGGGGTTATTGCTTTGGATCCGGGGCCGCGAGGCTTGGTGAGCCTGCCCCTGATGAAACAAGATCTTTCTGCAAGGCTATATCTTGGTCGGCCTTGTTATTTTCAATCCTATGTTAAAGCTCAAAACTGTCATCCCAGCCTTTGGACTCGTGCCCGTTACTCACAACAGGTGGTGGATGTGATGGTCAATGCATTGTTAGCGCAAACTAATTTAGATGCTTACGATGAATGGGTATTGATTGGTCACAGCGGTGGCGGAGCCCTCGCGTATCTGATGGCGCAGCAACTTCCAAAAGTGAATAAAGTGATCGCGATTTCCAGCAATCTGGATGTGAGCGCCTGGGTTGCTCATCACCAATATGCGCCTTTGGATCAATCCCTTGATCCCGCCAAAATCGATTCACCAAAACCACTAGCGCTTTTTTATTTGGCAGGAGGTAAAGATAAAAATGTTCCGCTCGAACTCAATCAAACTTTTTTAAATAAAGTGAATGCAAAAATTATTCTGCGTGAGGAATACGATCACAATTGTTGCTGGGAAAAAGAATGGCAAAAAATTCTGGATCAGATTTGACTTGCACCATCATTCCTACCTGCGCAGGAATGACGGTAGATTTGTGCAAAAATTTTAACGAATAACTTTCACAAAATTTTCCAAGGCTGGATGCGGCATATCAACCCAATTATTTTCAGGTAACGGCGGAATTGGTGCAGGGGCTTCCAATTTTGGATGCTCAGCGGCTAAACATTTATCCAATTCTGAAAGTGCGGGGTCATCTTCTGTTTCGCTGGGGCAAAGAAAAATATTGTGTCGGCGACAAGAGCTTCCAAGATCCAAGCTACTGGAGTAACGCACCAAAGGTGCCGCCAATACCAAGCCAATTAAAATAGGCATTAACCACCAAAAAAATACTGTGGCATAGGTGAAAGTTAACCAGCCCCAAATCACCGCCACAATCGTCATTTTTGAGGTGCGTGCAAAAGCTTCATTCCAATTTAATAAACGACCTTCGCGATCTTGCGCTTCCCAATTCACTTTGTATCCCAATAAAACAGATATCACAAAAAAAGCGTGGTATGACATCATCACCGGTGCAATTAATACAGCAAATAAAGTTTCAACAAATGCACCTTTGATAATTGCACGTGCGCCGCCAAATGCTTTGCGTCGATGCGTGAGTGTGACTATCACACCTAATAATTTTGGCCCCATGAGAAGCAAAGTGGTGAGTCCAATTAATGCAATAATTAATTCGGTTTTAGCAATCGGCCAGTCAGGATAAAGTTGATAGGTTTCGGTGAAATACACATTGGCATTTAATGCGCGAACCACTGCATCCGCCGTCGATAACACCAACATCAACAACCAAATTAATGAGGTCACATAGGCCAATGCGCCAAAGAAAAAATGGCAGCGGCTAATAGGATGCAAACCAGGTAAATCCAGAATTCCCAAATGCTGGATGTTACCTTGCACCCAACGTCTGTCGCGTGTGGCGTAATCAATAATATTACAAGGCACTTCTTCGTAACTGCCTTCAAGATCTGCCAATAAAAGTACATCCCAGTCAGCGCGGCGCAACATGGCGGCTTCAACAAAATCGTGACTGAGAATATCGCCACCAAAAGGCGCTCGTCCGCCCAAGCTGGGTAAGCCGCAATGATCAATAAAAGCGCGCAAGCGAATGATTGCATTGTGCCCCCAATAATTCGCTGCATCGGTTTGCCAGAAAGCCAAACCAGTTGCCAACATAGGGCTATAAAGCACAGCGGCAAATTGTACAAAGCGACCAAAAAAAGTGGTTTGGCGAACAGGGATAGGCACAGTTTGAATTAAACCTACGCGCGGATTGGCTTGCATCTGGCGAACTAATGTCAGTAAACATTCGCCCGTCATTACCGAGTCGGCATCCAGCACAATCATCTGTTCATAATTGCTGCCCCAGCGTTGGCAAAATTCAGCGAGATTACCGACTTTTCGCGCAATATTTTTTTCACGGCGACGATAAAAAATTTGTTTGGATAAATCGCCTAATCTTTCAGTTAATTGTTGCCATGCATCGCGTTCGGCTTGTGCTATATCCAGCTTGGTGGTGTCGCTCAACATAAAAAAATCGAAGTGAGAAATTTCGCCCGTTTTTTCGAGCGAGCGCAAAGTGGCTTCAAAACCAGCGATGATGCGATGGGTGTCTTCGTTATAAACCGGCATCACCACCGCAGTGCGTGTTGTGATGGCGAGCTGTTCGGAATTGAGAGCGGATTGTCGTTTTAAACTGAGCGGATCTATGCGTAACATTTGCAGAGTAAATCCGATCAGACCACTCCAAAAAGAAATCGCCAGCCAGGAAAAACTTATGGCAAATAAAATCAAAATAATCGTTTCGAGCGCAGTTAATTCATTTGCGCGCAAAATTTCGACCATCATATAAACGCCCCAGACACTGGTGATCAAACTCATCGAGCTGAAAAACCAGCGGCGTGCAGACTTGAAGGGCAACCGGATTGCATCCTGTGGTTGCCCTGTTAAGTCGACGGGTGTTATGGGGGTGTAAACCGATTTACTGGATGGCGTCTGGATACCAGACATAACTCCATACCTCGCTCAAGCGTTGATCACGTAACTTCAGGTATAAACGCATATCCGCGACTTTATTTCCTTCGGGTTCCAATTTAAAAGACGCACGCCAAGTGCGGCCATCAGGTAATTGACGAACACTCAGCTCACTGATGTTGCCGGACGATTTTTGTAAATCAGCCACCAAGGGGGAATCTGGAGACAGGTTGTCCAGTTCACCGCCACGGAAGTCGATCACAAATTTGCGTTTGCTCAAGGGTGGTGGGTTGGCTTGGCCTGGGTTTGCGCCCCAACCTATACGGGTACGAATCACTTTGGCACCCACATTTTCGGGTAAGGTGTCATCAAAACTGCGCAAGCGATATTTGAACGTCATACTGGAGCCTGCCTTCATGGATTTTTCCGGCACCCAATAAGCGACTATGTTGTCATTGGTTTCGCTGTCGCTGGGGATCTCGACTAGCTCAGCGCGACCTTTGCCCCAGTTGCCTTCCGGCATGATCCACATGCTGGGACGTTTTTCGTAGCGGGCTTCCATATCCATATAATGATCAAAATCACGGTCACGTTGCAGCAAGCCAAAGCCGCGTGGATTTTCATCCAGCATTGAAGACACTCTCAATCCGCGATGATTGCTAATCGGTCGCCAAATCCATTGACCATTGGAAGCCGCCATCAACAAGCCATCTGAATCATGAACTTCAGGGCGGAAGTCATCGACATAGCGAGTATGGTTTTCACCCCACATATACATACTGGTGAGCGGTGCCACACCCAGTTTTAAAATATCGTTGCGGGCAAAAAGGCGAGCCTCAACCAACATTTCTGTTGGCGCTCCAGGCAATATTTCAAAGCGATAGGCGCCAGTAATTGAGGGGCTGTCGAGTAAAGCGTACATCACCATGCGGGTATCGGTGGGAGCGGGTTTGATCAGCCAAAACTCGCGGAAGACGGGAAATTCTTCCCCTTTAGGTTCAGCTGTATCAATCGCTAATCCGCGCGCAGACAAACCATAAGACAGGCCTGGCCCCACCATTCGAAAGTAGGATGCACCCTGGAATACCACAAACTCATCTTTGTATTCGTTGCTGTTTAGCGGGTAGTGAATCCGAAAGCCCGCAAAGCCGATATTGTCCGGTGCTACACCGGCCAAATGCAGCATAGCCGTCGTAATTAAAAATTCCTGTTTGAATTGCACATAAGACTCGGCACTTTCGGTTGTTGCCATATGCAGGACTACAGGTTCGCGATATAAAAAGCCGGGATGAAAAGTTGTAATTCAAATAGAGATTCGTTGTGCCACAAGGAAGATTCAGGGCGAAAGCGAATGGAACGATACTGGTCGTAATCCATCTTTGCCAAGGCTTCAGGTATGTTGGTTTCGAGTGGCGCGTAATCTCGTTTGGCGAGTAATTTGGCACGTGAGCTAATGGCATCAAACAGTTGTGATTGACCAATTTCAGTACCTTGGGTTACGGGCGTTTGTGCCCATATGAACGGGCTTAAGCCGGAAAGGATAATGAGCAAAGGAGTTTTGAAATAGGACAATAAGTTGTTAGCGATGAAAGGCTTCATCAAAACCGTCTCCGAAAATAGCGTAGGGGATTCGAAATAGGGTAAGTCTAGCCCAGTTGGCTGACTTGGATCGGGCGCTGATTGTAATACAAGATTTAACACTTGTCGTTTTATCTCACGTTGTCGGTAGTAAGTTAGTGGGTGGCTGCTACACTCAGTCCAGCAGGAAAGGTTTGGCAGGGTATCTATGTTCAGTCATTACATGCGTGAGAATCCCATTGTGGCGAGATTGCTGGGGCTGATTATTATCAGCAGCTCGGTGATCACCCTGTTGGCGATTTTTTACAACTCCACAGTATTTTAAAGATGACGTGACAGCTCTTGAGCGGAGAATTGATCAGGTTCAAGTCAGCACCCTTGCCAGTATTACCAAAAGTCTTTGGGGTTTTGATCAGGATCAGTTGAAGATTCAGGTCGATAGTGTTTTGCAAGTGAAAGACGTTGTAAAAGTATCTGTTAAATGGAATGACTGGAACGGTGAGGCGCAGGAACTTTTGGTTAAGGCAGACACATTTAACCAAACTGAGTTTGAACGACGCCCCAGTCAATATCTGATTAGAAGCTACCCTTTGCTTTACCATGATGATGCTACACCCGAGCAGCAACTGGGCGTACTAACGGTGACTGCCAGTTTGAATAGTATTTACGATCGTTTATGGGAGCGGGCGTTATACATTTCTTTTTTGCAGGGCGCCAAAACCTTATTAATTGCCTTGTTTGTCATCTGGTTGATTCATTCATTGCTCACCAGTCATATCAAAACGATTGGCGACTATGCGCGCAAATTAAAACTGGAAAGTTTAAATACCCCGCTCAAATTAAAACGTTACAAAATAAATTCCAAAATGGACGAGTTGGATAATGTTGTTGATGCCATCAATCATATGCGCCAAAGTTTATTGGATGATATCGAGAAGCGTCATGCAATAGAGGTGGCGTTGTTAGAAGAGCAGGAACAAAAACAGCAAACAGAAAAGCAAAAAAATGCAGCTGAAGATGCCAGTCGTGCCAAGAGTCAATTTTTGGCAACCATGAGCCATGAAATTCGTACGCCTATGAATGGCGTCATTGGCATGGTTGAAATGTTGCGTGACACCCCTTTGGATGATAATCAAAAACATTATGTTGATGTCATTCATCGTTCAGGTGAAACACTCTTGGCTATTATTAACGATATTTTAGATTATTCAAAAATTGAAGCGGGCAAGATGCAGCTTGAAAGTGTTGAATTTGATTTGAATGAATTGGTTGAAAACTGCATTCAGTTATTTGGGGCGACATCCAATAAACGAAGAGTAGAATTATTTGGTGGTTTGGAAAAAACGGTACCCCAAAAAATAAAAGGAGACCCTACGCGATTAAGGCAAATTATTATTAATTTGCTTGGAAATGCGTTTAAGTTTACCTCGGATGGATTTGTATCGATTACCGTCATACCCGTATCGGAACAAGACAATCATGCAGAAAACACCATTAAATTGAAGTTTTTGATTCAAGACAGCGGTATAGGGATAGATGCGAATAAAGTCGATAATTTGTTTTCATCATTCAATCAAGCTGACGCATCAACCACGAGAAAATATGGTGGTACAGGGCTTGGGCTGGCTATTTGCAAAAGCTTGGTTGAGTTGATGAATGGTGTTATTGGTGTTGAAAGCATAAAAGGAAAGGGATCTACTTTTTGGTTTACGGCCGATCTTCAAGTAGTTGCACAAAATCAACACAACACAACGGATATCGCATTAACACAGCGCCGAGGCTTGTTAGTTGAATCAAATCAATATCTATCGGAATTTATTGGTAAGCATTTGCGAGAGGTAGGCGCCAATCTTGAAATTGCCAAATCATCAAAATTGGCCTTGGCTGGATTGAAACAATCAATTAACTCCGGTGAGCTTTTCGACTATTTAGTGGTGGACAATGATTTGTTGGACTCAACGGGCATTGAATCTTTACAGAAAATTCGAGCTGATTTGGAATTTAAAAAAATACCTTTAATTGTGTTAAGTTCCGGCGATTATTATTTTGATCAACAAGAGTTGATTGAGTTGGCGATTACAAAAGTGCTACGTAAGCCTGTCTCAATGAAAATACTGGAGCAGGAGTTAACGGAGTTGTTTGGCGTTAAAGGTGAGTCCAGTGTTTTGTCTGATTACGAAGTCAAGAAGGATCATGGGAAGTTTGCAGGCAAAAAAGTATTGGTGGCCGAAGACAACCCGGTTAATCGAATGGTAATCAAAGGCTTGTTAAGCAAATTAGGTATTACGCCGGAATTTGCCGAAAATGGTAGGTTGGCGGTGGAAAAGTGGAGATCAGAATCAGGTGCTATTGATTTCGTTTTGATGGATTGTGAGATGCCGGAAATGGATGGTTTTGAGGCAACAAAAGAAATTCGAAAAATTGAAGCGGCACAGCAGCATCCGCAAACTATTATCATTGCGTTAACCGCCCACGCTTTGCAGGAGCATAGGGAAGCGGTTTTTGCAGCAGGTATGAATTACTATCTATCCAAACCGGTAACGCTGGATTCTCTTTACGGTGCGCTCGAATCGGTCGGCATCAACAAATAGTGATTTTTTATAGCCTTTATTGTGTTTTCTTCCTTGCTCTATCGGGTTCAGCATCTTTATGATGCCCGTCAACTAGCGACCCGTTTTTTATTCAGGAGTTAATTATGGCGAGTGATTTAATTATTCATGCAACCGATGATACCTTTGATCAGGAAGTATTGAATTCGGATATTCCGGTGTTGGTGGATTTTTGGGCGGCATGGTGTGGCCCATGTAAGATGATAGCAATGGTGCTGGATGACTTGGTCGAGCAATATCAGGGCAAGTTGAAAGTTGTGAAGGTAGATGTGGCAACGCATCGCAAAACGGCGGAGCGTTTTGGTGTGATGAATATACCCACTTTGTTGGTATTTAAGGCGGGGCAGTTGCACTCCACTAAAATTGGTGCGGTTGCTAAGCCGCAACTAGTTGATTTTATCAACGCATCTTTGTAATCTGGCCGGGCTGCTCAAAAGGCAGCCCGCGTTGTTTTGACAAGGCAGGAATCGCCGCTATACTTCAAACATCTGCTGTATACCTCTTGAATCCCCTACCCGATTCACAATAACGGACAAAAACCTAATCAATCTCTGCCAGTCTTAGCTGTGCAACTTTAATATCCTCAACTCATCCACAAAGCTAACTTATGAATCTTACCGACCTTAAAAAGAAACCAATTGAAGAATTAATCACTATCGCGGAAGAAATGGGCCTGGAAAATATGGCTCGTACGCGTAAACAAGACATCATCTTTAATATTCTCAAGCGCCACGCCAAAGGCGGTGAAGATATTTATGGCGATGGCGTTTTGGAAATTTTGGTTGATGGATTTGGTTTTTTGCGTTCTGCAGATAGTTCGTATTTAGCAGGGCCTGATGATATTTATGTATCGCCCAGTCAGATTCGCCGATTCAATTTGCGCACGGGTGATACTATTTCCGGCAAAATTCGCCCGCCGAAAGAAGGCGAACGATATTTTGCCTTGTTAAAAGTTGACGATATTAATTTTGATAAGCCAGAAAGCTCTCGCAATAAAATTCTTTTTGAAAATCTCACGCCACTTTTCCCCAATATTCGTTTGCCGCTTGAGGCAGGTAATGGGTCTACTGAAGATTTAACCGGACGTATCATTGATTTGATTGCTCCTATTGGTAAAGGGCAGCGCGGTTTGATTGTGGCACCGCCCAAAGCCGGTAAAACCATCATGATGCAGAATATTGCGCAGGCGATTACACGCAATAATCCTGAATGTCATTTGATTGTGTTGCTGATTGATGAACGCCCCGAAGAAGTGACAGAAATGCAGCGTTCTGTGCGCGGCGAAGTGGTGGCATCTACATTTGATGAGCCGCCAGCACGTCACGTTCAAGTTGCCGATATGGTGTTGGAAAAGGCCAAGCGTTTGGTTGAACACAAAAAAGATGTCGTGATTTTGTTGGACTCGGTCACTCGTCTTGCCCGTGCCTATAACACAGTCATTCCATCATCTGGCAAGGTATTAACCGGTGGTGTGGATGCACATGCACTGGAAAGACCAAAACGTTTCTTCGGTGCTGCACGTAATATCGAAGAGGGCGGCAGCTTAAGTATTATCGCCACAGCATTGGTTGATACCGGTTCAAAAATGGATGAAGTGATTTACGAAGAGTTTAAAGGTACCGGTAATCTTGAATTGCATCTGGATCGTAAACTCGCCG
Source organism: Cellvibrio sp. (assembly GCA_016712405.1). Classification (GTDB taxonomy): domain Bacteria; phylum Pseudomonadota; class Gammaproteobacteria; order Pseudomonadales; family Cellvibrionaceae; genus Cellvibrio. The sequence goes on from JADJRD010000014.1 coordinate 158,212, forward strand.
AAAAACGTGTTTATCCCGCGATCAATATTCGTCGTTCAGGTACTCGTCGTGAAGATTTGTTGATGAAAGAAGACGAGTTGCAGCGCGTGTGGATTTTGCGTCGCTTGTTAAATGATATGGAAGACTTGGCAGCAACTGAATTTTTAATCGACAAATTGAAAGATTTCAAAACCAATGATGAATTCTTTATGTCGATGAAACGTAAATAAATTGTTGTCCCCCTCTCCCCCTGCCCTCTCCCACAAGGGGCGAGGGAGCAGACTCCCTGATTAATTCACAACGAAGTTAAATCTGTCCCCTCGCCCCTTGTGGGAGGGGGTTAGGGAGAGGGGGAATGCCCCGCCCGGGAAAGGAGGAAAAAATAAATGAAATACAAAGACCTTCGCGACTTCATTGCGCTGCTCGAATCACGCGGTTTATTAAAACGCATAACGCAGGAAATTGATCCCAATTTGGAAATGACAGAAATTTGCGACCGCACTTTGCGCGCTGGCGGTCCCGCACTTTTATTTGAAAATCCTAAAGGCTATTCAATTCCTGTTCTTGGAAATTTATTCGGCACGCCTGAACGGGTTGCATTGGGTATGGGACAGGAATCTGTAGAAGCCTTGCGAGAAGTGGGAAAATTACTCGCGTTTTTAAAAGAGCCCGAACCACCAAAAGGCTTTAAAGACGCTTGGGATAAATTGCCGATATTTAAGCAAGTATTAAATATGCAGCCCAAGGTGTTAAGCAAAGCGCCCAGCCAAGAAATTGTGCTGGAAGGTGATCAAGTCGATTTGGATAAATTACCCATTCAAACTTGCTGGCCCGGTGATGCAGCGCCATTAGTGACCTGGCCTTTAGTGGTTACACGCGGCCCGCATAAAGAACGGCAAAATCTCGGCATTTATCGCATGCAAAAAATCGGCAAAAACCGATTGATTATGCGCTGGCTATCACATCGTGGTGGTGCTTTGGATTTTCGCGAATTTCAAATTAAAAATCCCGGAAAAAATTTCCCCGTTGCAGTGGCATTAGGCGCTGATCCCGCAACCATTTTAGGCGCAGTTACACCGGTGCCCGACACGCTTTCTGAATATGGTTTTGCCGGATTATTGCGTGGCGATAAAACCGAAGTGGTGAAATGTCTTGGCAATGATTTGCAAGTGCCCGCGTCAGCCGAGTTTATTCTGGAAGGTTTTATCGCGCCGAATGATATGGCACCTGAGGGCCCTTTTGGTGATCACACAGGTTATTACAATGAAGTGGATAATTTCCCGGTATTTACTGTTGAGCGAATTACTCATCGCCGCGATCCGATTTATCACAGCACTTATACTGGTCGCCCGCCAGATGAGCCCGCCATTTTAGGTGTTGCACTTAACGAAGTGTTTGTACCGATTTTGCAAAAACAATTTCCGGAAATTGTCGATTTTTATTTACCACCCGAAGGTTGCTCTTATCGCATGGCGGTGGTGACTATGAAAAAACAATATCCCGGTCACGCCAAACGGGTGATGATGGGTGTGTGGAGTTTCTTGCGGCAGTTTATGTACACCAAATTTGTCATAGTCACCGACGATGATGTGAATGCGCGGGATTGGAAAGATGTGATTTGGGCCATGACCACACGCATGGATCCGGCGCGTGACACAGTGATGATTGAAAACACGCCGATAGATTATTTAGACTTTGCTTCACCCGTTTCTGGTTTGGGTTCTAAAATCGGATTTGACGCCACTAATAAATGGCCTGGTGAAACTACTCGTGAATGGGGTACCACCATAGAAATGGACGCAAAGGGAAAAGAAAAAATTGATGGGATTTGGGACGAGTTAAAAATTTCTACAAACGATAAAGAGGGCATGCTATGAGTTTTGCAAAAGAGTTTCGTGAATTTGCTATTAAAGGCAACGTAGTGGATATGGCAGTCGGTATTATTATTGGCGCTGCTTTTGGTAAGGTGGTGAGCTCGTTGGTGGGGGATATTTTTATGCCGCCACTCGGTTGGATGATTGGCGGTGTCGACTTTTCTGACTTGGCAATTATGTTGCCGGAAATCATTCAAGGTAAAGGAGCTGTTGCCATCCCTTACGGAAAATTTATTCAAACTATTATTGATTTCATGATTGTGGCTTTTGCTATTTTTATGGTGGTAAAAGTAATTAATCGCTTGAAGAAAAAAGAAGAGGCAGCACCATCTGCGCCGCCAGCACCCAGCAATGAAGAATTATTGTTAACAGAAATTCGTGATTTGTTGAAGCAGCAACAAAAGTAAAGAATTTCTCTGCATGATAAAAATAGTGATATTGGTTTGATTTAAATCTATCTTTTGGCGCTTGAGGAATGTCCTGTAAGGCATCAGACTGCGCGATTGTCTTTTTGAGGCTGACTTAATGCAGTGTCCTTCAATGGTATCCGCAATCGTTTTTTCAAGAAAAAGCACATCAAGCTTTTTACTCTTATGGACCATTCTTTTGACTGCTTGTGGCGGCGGGGGTGGTGAAAGCGGGAATGCTTCGCCTGACACAGCACCGGCGCCTAGCAGTCGCTCTTTGGCTGCAACATCGGCTAGCTCTGTAAGTTCGATGATTAGTCATTCATCGGTTTTGGCTAATTCATCTACATCTTACGGTCGTATCAGTTCAGCCAGCAGTGCAGTGTTGTCCAGCGCAAGTCAGTCATCTGTTGCGGTATCCAAAAGTACATCATCCCCTAGCAGCGCTTCCAGTTTGGCTAGCAGCCTGTCTTCCAGTTCTCGCTCCAGCTTAAGCAGTTCCAGCCTAAGCAGCAGCTCAAGCGCATCCTCTTTGGCAGGCTGTTCACCTGCAATTACACCAACCGCTAACAGTCTAACTTTGCGTGCGACAGGGACTACTTGTTCCAATTTGGGTTATGCGGAATATGTTCCTGCCAATTACGCCAGTGAGAATAATTTCCCGCTGATTATTGCATTAAATGGCAATGGTCAAACCGGGACAGGTAATGCGACCGATATTCAATTAATTGATGATGATGGTTTACCTGAGCAGATAAAAATTGGTGATTGGGATGATCAAAAACGATTTGTAGTGTTGGCGCCACAAATGAATTATCTGACGAGAACAGGAGCCAATGTTCACAATTTTATTCAGTTCGCTAAAGCCAATTACAAAATTGATCCGAATCGAATTTATTTAACAGCTTTATCCGGCGGCGGCGGCCCTTTCTTTCAATACCTTGAACAATATGCAGGTGGAGAAGTGGCTGCAGTCATACCCATGGCAACTCTCTACAGTTTTTCGCCATCATCAGCGCTCTGTTCCTGGAAGCATGTTCCTGCATGGTTATTCTGGGGTGAAAACGATGGCTCGGCCAATGTTAATTCTCATGCAACTGCCCCTTACAACGGGTTAAAAGCTTGTTCGCCAGCAGCATCTGTTTTGCCAAAATTAACTGTGTATACCAATGTAGGACATGATTCTTGGACGCGCACCTTGGATTTATCTGGCATGAATACACCCGTGGTCACAAGTCGTGATAGCTACAACATGAATGTCTATGACTGGATGTTGCAATACACCCGATCGACTTCCGGCAGCGCAATCTCACCCAGTGCAAGCTCTATTGCAGCAACATCCTCCAGTTCTCGCAGTTCAAGCTCCAGCAGTTCATCTTCTTTAGCAAGCACGAAAAATGATTCTGATTTTGGTGTATTAACTCTGCTGGACTCCTATCATCCGGCGATGCCTGATGGTCGTGAAGCTCAAGCAGAACCTGCGAGTACAGCGGTGAGTCAGCAAATTTTGGGGCAGACTGCAATGGTCTTGCCGCCACAAAATACCGCGGGTCAAATGAAAGCGAGTTATCTTGCCTTCGTCATGGGAAAAAATAAGGGATTAATTCCAGGTCAGGATTACGTGTTGGAGTTTGATTATCCGGATGATGCACCACGCCAAATTACGTTTGTGAATCGCGGGGCTGATCTTGTTCGCACTGTGGCGATTGGTAAAGAGTTTGGTGATGCCCGTGAACAATACGCTTATTCGAACCCCGAGTCCCTCCCATTCCCACATACCAATCAATGGCAAACCTACCGTTTTTATTTCACATTACACGATCGATTCCAGCCTTTAGTCGCTGTGCGCAATCCGGTGGACACCAAGCGCCCAATGGGGCCAGCAGACGGATTTTGGGTGGCGATTGGTGGATTTAATCCGATTGGCAATCCCATCAATGAAGGGGCTGCGGTTGGGCAGGTGAGACTTTATGCGGTTAACAACGCCGCATCGGCAAAGCTGCTAGTGAATTATCCGCCGAACAATTTGCCGCGTCGTCGCACTTTTTGGCGAGAAGAAATGAATGATTCAACCGCATTGTGTTTGCGTGGTGACAGTGTAGTGAATAAAGACCCAAACTCGGCCGCTTACGATGATGTTGGCGTCTGTAACCCCGCAACGGGTAGCAGTTCGGGCACGACGGAAGCCACTTGGTTTGAATATAAAATGAAGTTGTCCAATGTTTTGGGCTTTAATGTGTTCACTAAAGATCTATTGGAATTTGGATTTAATCAGGGCTTTGATATTCAGCGCAATGGCGGTTCCAGTTGGTACGTTCCGGGAAGATTATCCTATTGGGATGACGTCACCATCAAAGCCAAAAACTACGGATTGGAAGCCATGCCCTATTTTGAATATTACGGCTCGAAAGGTATTGGCGGCGCCTTCACTACCACTAGCTGCCCAGGCTCCACAACGGATTCTGAAGCCGGTGATGCTGAGTGTCGGGCAGCTTTAAATAATCATAGGTACGCCTGTGAAAAAGATTTCGCAGACAGTCAATTTAAATGCCGAATCCCAAGCTATGGTTACCAAAATAATTGTCAGCCTTTGTTGCGGGATAAACGTAATTACACCGGGTTTGCTTGGGCTGAAACGGCTTGTATTGATGTGAGCGATCCTGATGCTTTGGTCGATGCAAAAAAATTGATTAATACCACAGTATTGGATATCAAAAATAACGCGACATTTGCCGGTGTTTGGTTCAGAACCCGTATTGGTTCTTGGCCGATTAGTTTCCGTGAAGAAGCGCGTACACGTTATGCCTCCAGCCGAAATGTTGCGGTGCCGACACGAGCCGCGCTTCGTCAAAGCCCCAGTTTGCGTGCCGATTATTACAGCTGGTGGTATGACCAACGTCGCACCTTTTTACTCGCGTTGCGCGATTATATTCGTAATGGCAAAAATGGTAATGATGGCATCCCCAATGCCAGTGTGTTATTCACTAGTTATCACGAAGAAGGTTTGCCCGTGCCCTCGGCAAATTATGCCGATACCAAAGTGATCACTGACGATACCGCGCCATGGAGTGTAATTAATAATGATGCGCGATGGCATTATCGTTATGGTGCTGAGACGCGTATAAATTGGCTCGCCAATAAACGATACGACAATATGCTCTCCTTAATGGAATTGCCGGCTGAAACCATTTTTATTAATGGTGCAACTGCTGAGTATCAAAATAATTCTTCTGGTTATGCCACGCCGCCTGCCGATCCTGCGCGTTATACCAACGATTCGGGAGTGCTAATGACCATGCCATTTGGCAAACAATTTACCTTGGATGATTCTGCATTACTGGACAGATTTAAAAACCAAAGCGGTATGGCCATGATCCATCACTTTCCGTTAAACGAAGATGACGGGCATGGTGACTTTGACATAGATAAAGCTGACAGTGATTTTAATAAATGGCCGATGAGTGGACACTTTGGTTATTTTGTCAGTGACGTTGAACGTGCAACACCTTTCACCATGTTGCCAGAAGTCAGAGCGGTTGCTGAAGGAGACAGTTTTTGGCTGGGTTATCTTTCCAGTAATTCGTTTAACACTGGCGCACCGCAAGATATGCGTCGCTTCAATCAAGCTTATTTAGCTTGGCCGGCGGTAAGCAGTGCAAAAGTGACTACCGCGGTCAGTGATCCTGAAGTGGTTGTGCGGCAAATTATAACGGCCTCTCAGGGGAAATTTGTTGCTGTCTTCAATACAGGAATGACTGCTAAAACCAATATTCAAATTGATTTCACTAAAACCGGCATAGGCAATGTAGCCAGTGTGGCAGATCGAGTTACGGGTGTTGCAGTGATCTTAAATGCAGGCAAGCTCACGACTAATCTTCAGGTCGCCGATTTCAAAGTCTTCTATTTGGCTCCTTAATCTACTCGACTCATCAAAATGAAAATGAATCTCCTGCAGGAGATTCATTTTCTCGTTATTATGTCTATTCATCACAATTTTAATAATCAAGTGAGACCATCATGTCGCAATCCTTTTTCGAAAAACTCTTTCGCCGCAAACCCATTGCCACTGAATCCGAAAATTTTGGATTAAAACGTTGTTTGGGTTTCTGGGATTTAACCCTGTTAGGAATAGGAGCGATTATAGGTACCGGAATATTTGTGTTAACAGGCTTGGCTGCCGCCACGACAGCCGGCCCTGCGGTGGTATTGTCCTTTGTGGTCGCGGGAATTGCCTGTACGTTTGCAGCCTTTGCCTACGCTGAGCTATCTTCATCGGTTGGAGGATCAGGCAGTGCTTACGGATATTCTTACGCAGCTTTTGGGGAATTGGTCGGCTGGATTATTGGCTGGATTTTAATTCTTGAATACGGTGTTGCGACAGCAGCGGTAGCCAATGGTTGGTCGGGATATTTTAATAATGCGTTAGCCGCAATTGGCTTGGCATTGCCCAGTTTCTTAACACAGGGGCCAAAATTTGATGATGATTGGAACTGGATAGGGGGAGTTATTAATTTACCTGCTTTCCTGATTATCATGACATTGATGGGATTATTGATAGTGGGTGTTAGACAAAGTGCAAAACTCAATACTGCGATGGTGTTTGTGAAACTACTGACTATTGTGGTGTTTTTGTCAGTCGCTATCTTTCACATCAACCCGGATAACTGGTCGCCGTTTACACCTTTTGGCTGGTTCTCACCTGTAGAGGGTGGCAAGCCAGTTGGGATTCTGGCTGGGGCATCGGTAGTGTTTTTTGCCTATGTGGGGTTTGATGCTGTATCCACTGCAACCGAAGAAGCCAAAAACCCGCAACGCGATATTCCATTGGGCATAATGGCATCGTTATTCTTTTGCACGCTGATTTATATTTTGGTGTCAGGGGTGTTAACTGGGATTGTTCCTTACACAGAATTAAATGTGTCCTCACCAGTTGCTCATGGTTTGCAATTGATTGGCTTTAATTTCGCATCAGCCTTAGTTGCCACGGGAGTGATTGCTGGATTAACTACTGTGATGTTAGTTCTCTATTACGCACTGACTCGTATACTGACCGCTATGTCACGTGATGGCTTGGTTTCTGGGTTATTTGGTGAGGTCAACTCGAAAACCCAAACTCCTGTTAAAAACACCATTATTTGCGGATTGGTTATGGCTACTATGGCGGGGTTAGTGCCATTGGATGCCTTGGCGGAGTTGGTCAGTATTGGAACGCTATCTGCGTTTGTACTCGTCTGTATAGGGGTGATAGTTTTGCGATTCACTCATCCCAATTTGCCTCGCCCTTTTAAAATGCCTGCGGGAATTTTAATGTCCGCACTGGGTGTAATTTCTTGCTTGGGACTTATTTACACCTTGCCTCCGCACACACATGAACGATTTTTTTATTGGGTTGCAGTGGGGCTGGTGATTTATTTTGTTTATGGATTCCATCACAGTCGACTGAATAAAAAGTGAGGGATATTGGTCGCCCAATTAAACAAACAGGATTGCACAGCCAGATAAAAAAGCCCCCAGGGGCTTTTTTATTGCTCCTAATAAAGCCATTAGCGCTTTTCCAAAACTGGACTAGGATTAAGTGACCGCTCGATTTTTATCTTTGAGGAGTCGCTTCGTGTCATTGTCCAGCAGTGTTGAAAATCTATTAAAAAAACAACAAATTCCGTTTGCAAATGCTGTGGTACCACTGAGCGATACGAATAGTTCACGTTGGCATGATGAGTATTTGCGATCTATGAGTGCAGCCAAATCCATTATTTTGCAAGATGCTCAAGGCAAAGTGCAGGTCATTTTGCCAGCGGATAGATTGCTGGATCTTAAGCGAATCAATCAATATTTAGGGCGCGAACTGCACGCGGTTTCCCCTGATGAAATAGCGAAATTTTTAAAAGATCACAAGCTGGCCAGCATTCCAGCACTCCCTAAGCTGGAAGGTTGGCAAACACTGGTTGATAAAAGTGTGTTGGAGCAAAAAACACTTTGGGCGGATTCAGGTAGCGACGATGAGCTTCTGAAATTTAGCCAGGAAGAATTTGCCAAAATTCTCGAAGATGCCAAAGTGGCGGATTTTGCATTGCCCTTGGCGCCTTTGGAAATTGACGAAAACGCAACATCCGATACAGATCATATTCTCAATGCGATAAAAAATTTCACCAAGCTGCGTATCAAGCAACGATTGGAGGAAACACTGGAGTTGCCGCCTTTATCGGATACTGCTCAAAAAATTATCAAATTACGTGTAAACCCCAATGCCGATATCAGCGATCTAGCTCAGATAGTGGAAACTGACCCAAGTCTTGCTGCACAAGTGGTCAGTTGGGCTGCGTCCCCCTATTACTCGGCACCGGGAAAAATTAAATCCATTCACGATGCCATAGTCCGTGTGTTGGGCTTTGACATGGTATTGAATCTTGCACTGGGATTGTCTTTAGGAAAACAAATGACTATACCCAAAGCGGGGCCTCGAGGAGTCATGCCTTATTGGCAACAGTCAGTCTATATGGCTGCGACTATAGAAGGCTTGGTGACCGCAATTCCTCGCGATCATCGCCCAAGTTTTGGTATGGCTTATTTATGTGGATTGTTGCACAACTTTGGATATTTGATTTTGGCAGAAGTTTTCCCGCCCTATTTTCACGCCTATTGTGAATTGGCGGATGCGAACCCTCACGTTGAACATCCGGCGATTGAGCGTCATCTCATTGGGGTTACGCGCGAACAACTGGCCAGCACATTAATGTCATTGTGGTCAATGCCGGAAGAAATTGTGGTGGGATTACGTCAACAAAATAATCCGCAGTACAAAGGTGAATACCAGAGTTATGCAAAACTGATCTACGTTGCACAACGGCTATTGGCTCAACACAATTTAGGATCAGGGCCGAAACAATCCATCCCCGCCGAAATTTTTGCAGACCTGCATCTGGATCCAGAAAAAGCCAACACCACTGTGGCTAATATTATTGAATCCAGTAAAGATTTAGCGCATATTGCCCAGCAGCTATCGCCGCATCATCATTAAAAAAAGACATTCATGATGATCCCAATAAAACCCCTTTATGGGGTTTTGTTTTTTCAATGAAATTGAGGAAAAGTATGAGTCTCGATATTAATCTCGCTGCCAGTATTCTCACAGAGCGTCGAATTAACGGATCACAAGGTGATCGTTTACCTGAAGAAGCTCGCCCTAAAAATTTGGATGATGCGTTAAAAATCCAAGCTGCTGTAACAAAACTCTGGTGTGAAAAAATCGACGACTCAATCGGCGGATGGAAATGTTTGCAGCCACCACAAGATCGAGTTGTGGTTGCGCCGATTTACACCAGCAGTATGAATTCTGTTTCCCCTGTGAGTCTCTGGCCAAAAGGAAATCTTGCGCGTATCGAACCAGAAATGGGTTTTGTTTTTGGAAAAGATTTACCCGCACGCGCAGAAGCTTATACGCCCGCAGAAGTTGACGCTGCTCTAGCTCGCACGCACATGGCATTGGAATTAATGAACTGTCGTTATGCGGATAGCAGTGATTGTGAATTTCCAGAAATGTTGGCGGATTGTTTATTGAATCAAGGCATGTTTGTCGGGCCGCAAATGGATTCGGATTCAGCCAAAACCAAAGGTGAAATGTTAATCAAGGTGACAACAAATGGTGAAACCAAAGAGTATCAGGGTAAACATCCGAATCTTGCACCGCGTGCAGGGCTTTATTGGCTTGCAGAATTTTTGCGACAACAAGGTCAAGGTATTGTTGCAGGGCAAGTAATCATTACAGGTTCTTTCGCCGGCATTATTGAAGTGCCATTAAATCAAGATGTAAAAATTGAATATGAAAATTTGGGTGAAATGACGGTGAGGTTTTTAGCCAAGTGAAATCAATTATTCCCGATAACTTAACGCTATTTTATACCAGTAATATTCCAGTGCGTTGGGGCGATATGGACGCATTCGGGCATGTCAATAACACTTTGTATTTTCGATATTTTGAAGAAGTGCGCTCGCAACTTTTTTATGAAAAAAATATTCCGATTGATGGCGATAATCATCCGGTATTGGTCTCGATTGGTTGTACATTTATGGCGCCTGTTTTTTATCCTGATAATCTACGTATAGAGTCCTATATCTCTGAGCCTGGTCGTTCTAGTTTTATGATGTACTACCGGGTTTTTACTCAATCCAATGCAGAAACTCCTTCGGCAGAAGCATACTCCAAAATTGTTTGGGTGAGTCATCACAATGGCAAATCCATTCCTCTGCCGGATAAAGTACGTAGCTGGTTCGATTAACATCGAATGGAATCTTATTGCAGAGCATGCTGACAATTATTGACAGGCGGATCTGAATAATTGCGGTTTTGATTGGACTGAATGGACTAGAGATTTTATGTCGACCGATACATCACCCAGTTTAATGAAAGACGGATTAAATTCTGCAGCCGTATCACGTATTGCGACAAGTTTGCAGCAATTGGTTCCCGGCTTTAATGCCAAACGTTTCCATAAAAATGCATTGATCGGCATAGATGCGCTGGAATTAAAACAGCGTGTTCATCATATAATTCAACACCTGCATCAAGAATTTGATTTGCCGTTTAAAAAATTAAGTCGGTATTTGCAAGATCTGCCTGAGGTTTGGGATGCGGGTGCTGCAGACGACAGCAAAGCGATGTTTGCTGCTTGGCCGGTTATGGATTATGTTGCAGTACATGGATTGCAAGATCCCAAAGAATCACTTAAAACATTAGAAAAATTAACACCACTGTTTACGGCCGAGTTTGCAATACGCCCGTTCATTCAACAGCATTATCAACAAACCTATTCGCAATTACTCAAATGGTGTGAGCACGATTCCGAACATGTTCGTCGTTTAGCATCCGAAGGTTCTCGTCCGCGATTACCATGGGGAATGCGCTTGCCGGAATTTATTCTAAACCCTCAACCACTGAAACCCATTCTGCAAGCATTAAATCAAGATGAGAGTTTATATGTGCGTCGTTCGGTGGCGAATAATATTAACGATATCACCAAAGATAATCCTGATTGGGCCATTGATCTTTGCCAGGAATTTTTAATCAATCAAGATGAAAAAACAGACTGGATTGTAAAACATGCCTTGCGCAGCTTAATTAAAGCTGGCGATCAGCGAGTGTTTCCGCTCTTGGGTTATACGAATAACGCGCAAGTAGAGCTGCATAATTTCAAGTTGTCTAAAAAATCAATCAGTGTTGGCGATTCGCTGGGCTTTTCGTTTTCGCTTTCATCAACAAAAACATCGCAAAAAGTTGTAGTTGATTATGTGATTTATTTTATGAGGGCTAATGGAAGTTTGTCAGCCAAAGTCTTTAAATTAAAAAATATTGAGATAAAAAAAGGATCGGAAATCCTTTTCGAGAAAAAACATTCCTTTAAACCAATAACCACTCGGTCTTATTATTCAGGTAAGCATCAAATCGCTGTACAAGTAAACGGCAAAGAATTCAATCGCCTAGATTTCACGCTGCGTTAAGTTGCACCGCTGGTTGTTCCTTCCATTTGACTTGGTCGCTGTAATGCAGAAGTCGCATTTCACCTTGATGATCTTCAATTAAGGCAGTACAACTTTCTACCCAGTCACCGCAGTTTGCATAAAGATATCCTTGCGCATGACGAAGTTCGGCGTGATGAATATGACCACACACAACGCCATCGTAACCACGACGTTTCGCTTCATCCAGTGCATGCATTTCATAGGTGTCGATTGCCGCTTTTGCACCTTTGATATTGGTTTTTATTAAGCTGGCTAATGAAAAATAGGGTTGACCAAACACGCGACGAATACGATTGCTCCAGCGATTAATAAACAACAGCAATTCATATCCGTGATCACCCACTAATCGCGTTAACCAACTGAGTTGAATATGTGCGTCCATGGCATCGCCGTGCATGACGAGCAATCGTTTGCCATCACTACGGACATGAACTGATTCTTCCATAATTTCAATAGGGCCAAAACAATCGCCAACAAAACGACGAATCGGATGATCATGATTACCGGGAACATAAATCACTTTCATGCCTTTTGCGGCTAATTCATAAAATTTCATTAATATTTGATGATGTTTAGCCAGCCAGCGAAAACGACGCTTCATTGCCCATAGGTCGACAATGTCGCCGACCAAATACAAAGTGTCGCAACGTAATTCTTCGAGAAATTGCAGTAAGTAATCCGCTTTGCAATCGCGTGAGCCCAAATGAATATCGGATATCCAAACTGTTTTACCGCTAATAATGTTGGATATTTTAGGCGATGAATCAATTGAAGAATTGGATACGGATGAGGGTTGAGTTACCGCAGAAACAGGTGGGGTCATGACAATATTCCACTACCAAGTTGCACAAATTCTCTGGTAGTTGCATGACGAAATGAAAACACTATGATGAATTTTCTGTGACAGTTGAATCGAGAAAGGATTATTGTTCTTGTGATTTCAGCAAAGTGAGAATAAATAATCCGGTCGCAGACAATACAATTGCGGGGCCAGCAGGCGTGTCCCAAAGATATGAAGCAATTAATCCCAGCACCACAGCAACGGAACCCAGCAGGCTCGCGAATATCGCCATTTGTTCTGGTGAACGGCTTAGGCGGCGTGCGGCTGCAGCAGGAATAATCATCAATGCCGTAATTAATAAGACACCCACAATTTTCATGGCAATCGCAATCACCAAGGCCATCAATAACATTAACGCGGTGCGAACCGCCGTAACAGGAACGCCTTCTACTTGTGCGAGCTCTTCATGAACGGTGATGGATAACAAAGGTCGCCACAACAAAATCAGCGCTATGCAAACACATAAACTGATGAGGCCAATGGTAATCACATCGGAAACCGATACCGCTAAAATATCGCCAAACAAATAAGCGAGTAAATCGATGCGGGTTTCAGTAAACAAACTCACGCAAACTAATCCCAGTGCTAAAGTGGAATGGGCAAGAATGCCCAATAAAGTGTCAGTTGCTAAAAAGCATTTGTGTTGTAATCCCACTAAAATTAATGCGAGCGTTAAACAACCCAAGGCCACCGCGAGATTTAAATTAATATCCAATAACAAACCGAAAGTCACACCCAATAATGCGGAGTGTGCGAGCGTGTCTCCGAAATAAGCCATACGTCGCCACACAGCAAAAGCACCTAATGGCCCTGCAACCAGCGCAACTGCAATTCCTGCCAATAAAGCCAATAATAAAAAATCAGGCATGATGATTATGCTCACAATGGTCGCCACAAGCATGACCTGAATGTTTGGCGGTGATGCGAATAATTTTTCCCTGCGCATCGTGTTGATGATCATGATGATGGGTATAAATTGCCATAGCAGCAGCGCGTTCCGGTTGATCACCAAATAAAGCGATGTAGGCAGGGTCATTCGTCACTTGTTCGGGGTGGCCTTGGCAACAAATATGTTGATTCAAACAAACTACGGTATCGGTCGTTGCCATCACTAAATGTAAATCGTGCGACACCAACAACACACCGCAACCCCGTTGATTGCGAATGTGATGAATTAATTCATAAAGAGCCGCTTGCCCGGTGATATCCACACCTTGCACAGGTTCATCCAAAACCAGAAGTTGTGGGTTACGCAAAAGCGCGCGAGCCAACAATACCCGTTGGGTTTCACCACCGGATAAATGTTGCATGGGTGATTTTAAAAGATGGTCAATGGCCGTTAGTGACAATGTTTCTTTCCAATCGGCTAAAGGTTTTCCTGCCAAGGTGAGAAATCGTTGGACGGTTAAGGGAAAGCTGGCGTCCAGATGTAATTTTTGTGGCATATAACCCAAACGCAAATCGTTTGAGCGCCAGATACTGCCCTCATCCGTTTTCATCAGGCCAAGCAGGCTGCGCACTAAAGTTGTTTTTCCTGCGCCATTGGGGCCTATCAGAGTTGTAATTTTCCCCTGATGAAGTTGCAGGTCAGCTTTTTGTAGCAAAAAACGGCCCTGTCGTTTAACAGAAACCCCTTTAGCTTCAAGTAATAATTCGGGCATGGATAAATCTGATAAGCCAAATGAAGACAGAATGTTACACTATCACAATCCTTCAAGTCATTTTCCAGTGAAGCCCTATGCGATTGTTGTTGATACTAATGTTTTGTTTGCCACAATTGGCGTTTGCACAAATAAAAGTGGTTACCAGTATTAAGCCCCTGACCCTTATTCTGCAGGAAATTGGCGGCGATAAAATCCAGATCGAACAATTGATTCCTGATCAGGCATCCCACCATGATTACCCACTAAAGATGTCTGATCATCGTCGTTTGCACCAAGCCGATTTAATTGTCTGGATTGGTGCGGATCTCGAAAGTTTTTTAGCACGTCCTCTTGATAATCTGGATAAAGAAAAAACACTACCTTTGATTGATTTGCCCGATATTCTATGGCCTTCAAATTCTGAAGAAGAACATGGCCATCATATTCGCGATCCACATTTATGGCTAAACCCCCAAAACGTGATGGTAATTGTCAAATCCGTAACAAAAAAACTAGTAGAGTTGGATCAAGCACACGCGAGTGAGTTTCAGCGCAATGCAGAGCAGTTTATTTTTTCAATTGAAAAGTTGGATCAAGAAATTGAAAAGCAGATGTTACCACTCAGCCATAAAGGTTTTGCCGTGTACCATCATGGTTATAGTCATTTTGTGAATCGATTTCAGCTCACACAATTAGGTTATTTAACCTTAACGCCGGAAAGAAAATCTGGCGCAAGAAATTTGAATCAACTATTGAATAAATTACAGAAAGAAGGGAAATGTATTTTTGCAGAACCTTTTGTGGATGATGCACAAGTCAAAGCGATTGCAAATAAGCATCAGCTGAGGTTGGGATATTTGGATTTAATGGGTGTTAAATCCGATAATTATCAGCAGCTGATGCGGGCAATGTCAGATAGTTTTTTAACCTGCTTGTCTGATGGGGGTCGCTAAAGTAAATTGCGTTGGTAATCGCAATTTGACACCCTGAACAGATAATTCATCAATTTGGCGCTTATTTAATTCCATGACAAATGCGTCATAACATCGGCGCACTTCTTTTTCGCCACAGAGTGCCGTTTCTTTTAACAACTCCATCATTCCATCATCAGTCGAAATGCGATGACGAACACCTGTTTTATGAAAATAACTGCTGGCGAGTTGCTGCATCCGAAAAATCGCAGCCTGAGAAAAAATTAATCTAGTCATATAAAGCTCCTTAACAAGTGATTCGCAGTGCAAGTAGCGTCTGCTATTCCCCAGTCTAGGTTGATCGCTGGGGAATGCGAGGGACTCTTACGCCAGTTAAAAAGCAGATTACAAATGTGTGAAATGCACAAAAAAAATCCCCGCGTAAACCTTACTAAAAGTTATAAGATTTACCGCGGGGGAATAACACAAGGAGATAACTTACCAATTGCACATAAACAAAATCAAAATCAAGAACGACAATCCATTGCCATGGAAATTAAAAGGCTAATTGACCTTGCGTTTTAGCTTCCAGTTTTTGCTCAAGTTGAGCATTTAACTTGTCCAGTAATGCTTGGCTTTTTTCTTCCAAGTCATCAGCGATTCTTTGTTGCGCATCTTCTTCCGTTTCTACCCAAACTACTTTGTTTTGTAGCTCGGCAGAGGCTAAGGTCAAACTTTCTTGTTTGGCAGCTTGGTCTGCAAAAGCCAAATTGGCTGCAAACAGAGTTACTACTAAAGCAAATGTATTTTTCATTTCAAAAATTCTCCAGATAAATAAGGCAGTTTTGTTGCCCGAATAGACCAACATCTTGTGGATGTCAGATTTTGTTACCGTAACAAGTTATTGTTGCCAGTTGTTACGCATAGTAACAGATAAATTTGTTTTGGCTAGCGCTGTTATTAGTGTTTTTTGTGATAAGGTGCGAATAATTATCTATTAAAACAGTTATTTGAATGGTTTTTGAGAGTTTTTATCAAGTCCGAATGGATGTTTCTGTGTGAGTATTATGGTAACAGATATTGATGCGGCTGGGGGTTGGCACCTCAAGGCGGACAAGGAGAGTCATCAATGGTGTATTCTTCGCCGAATTTCATTTGTTGGATTGTCCCATGTCTCAGTCTCCCTTGGTTCTTATTGATGGTTCTTCTTATTTATATCGCGCTTTTCATGCCTTGCCACCCCTGACTAACTCAAAAGGGCAGCCAACAGGTGCAATAAAAGGTGTAGTGAATATGTTGCGCCGCATGACAAAGGAATATCCCCAAAGCCCTATAGCGGTTGTCTTTGATGCAAAAGGGAAAACCTTTCGTGATGATCTTTATGCCGATTACAAGGCCAATCGCCCGCCTATGCCCGATGAATTGCGGTTACAGGTTCAACCTATCTACAACATAGTAGAGGCTATGGGTTTGCCGCTTTTGATTGTGGAAGGGGTGGAGGCAGATGATGTGATAGGGACTTTGGCTTGCCAGGCCACAGAACAAAAAATGGATGTGATCATTTCCACGGGTGACAAGGACATGGCGCAGTTGGTGACGGAACACGTAACCCTGATGAACACCATGACTGATAGCAAATTGGATATTCAAGGGGTGATAGATAAATACGGATTTGGTCCGGAATTAATGATTGATTATTTGGCATTGATGGGCGATTCGTCCGATAACATTCCGGGTGTGGAAGGTGTTGGAGAAAAAACAGCAGTCGCCTTAATTCAAGGCGCCGGTGGTATTAATGAAATTTATGCGGATTTGGAAAAAATTCGTTCGCTGGATTTTCGCGGCGCAAAAAAAATGCCGCAAAAATTATTGGAACAAAAGGAGATGGCCTATCTCTCATATCAGTTGGCGACCATTAAAACTGATGTGGAATTACAAGTTACTCCGGCATCTATTCGACTCTCAAAACCAAACCACGAAAAATTAAAACATTTATTTTCTGAGCTTGAATTCAAAAATTGGGTCGCTGAATTAAGTGGATCGGCATCAGTCAGTGAAGAATCTATTGCGAGTGTTGAAACCAGCATTGAAAAAACTATTCCGCCTGAAAAAATTCAATACGATATTGTTCTTGATAAAAATGAATTTCATCGTTGGTTAAAACAGTTGAGTGATTCGGCGCAGTTTGCCTTTGATACCGAAACGACCAGTTTGAATATTATAGATGCAAAAATTGTCGGTGTTAGTTTTTGTATAACGCCTGGCGTGGCGGCCTATGTTCCCTGTGGACATGATTATATGGGGGCACCAGAACAGTTGGACTTGCATTGGGTGCTTCAGGAATTGAAGCCTCTATTGGAAAATTCAAGCATTAAAAAAATTGGACAAAATATCAAATATGACCGAAGTGTATTGTTAAATTACGGTATTGAATTGAACGGAATTGAATTTGACACCATGCTCGAATCCTATATTTGGAATTCAATTGGTAGTCGTCACAATATGGATGATCTTGCAAAACATTATTTGGATTACACGACTGTCACCTTTGAAGATTTGGCTGGAAAAGGCGTTAAACAATTAAGATTTAATCAGTTACCTGTTGAGTCGGCAAGTCATTATGCCGCTGAAGATGCGGATATTACATTGCGATTGCACCAGTATTTCTGGCTGAGATTAAACAAAACAAAAAGTTTGCAATCGGTATTTAACGATATTGAGATGCCGTTAATCAGTGTTTTGTCGACTATAGAGCGAAATGGTGCTTTGGTAGACGCCAAAATTCTCGGCGAACATAGTCTGGAGTTAGGCGAGAGATTAATTCAGCTTGAGCGCAAAGCCTATGAAATTGCGGGCGAAGAATTTAATTTGGCCTCGCCCAAACAACTGGCAGAAATTTTATTTGAAAAACAAAAATTACCTGTCATAAAAAAAACACCGAGTGGCACACCTTCTACAGCAGAAGAAACTTTGCAAGAGTTGGCGTTGGATTATCCTCTGCCAAAAATATTAATGGAATACCGCGGTCTTGCAAAATTGAAATCGACTTATACCGATAAGTTGCCACTGGAGATCAATAAAAAAACTGGTCGCATTCACACCAGTTACCATCAGGCAGTTGCCGCAACAGGCCGGCTATCATCACAAGATCCCAATCTGCAAAATATTCCTGTTAAAACGGAAGAGGGTCGACGAATTCGCCAGGCGTTTATCGCGCCAGTCGGATACAAATTAATTGCCGCCGATTACTCGCAAATTGAATTGCGTATCATGGCGCATCTTTCAGAAGATGAAGGTTTGTTGTCAGCATTCGAAAAAGGTTTGGATGTACATAAAGCGACTGCCGCAGAAGTATTTGGTGCCACCTTGGATAATGTCACCAATGAAATGCGTCGCAGTGCAAAAGCCATTAATTTCGGATTAATTTACGGTATGTCTGCATTTGGTCTCGCCAAGCAATTGCATATTGGTCGACGCGAGGCGCAAGGTTATATTGATAAATATTTCGAGCGATATCCCGGCGTGTTGCGATATATGAATAACATTCGTTCACAAGCGCATGAACAAGGTTTTGTTGAAACCATTTTTGGTCGACGATTATATTTGCCTGAAATTAACGCCAACAATAAAAATTTACAAATGGCCGCCGAACGAACCGCAATCAATGCCCCAATGCAGGGTACGGCTGCCGATATTATTAAGAAAGCCATGATTGCCGTTCATCAATGGCTAAATCAATCTCAAGTAAATGCCAAAATGATTATGCAAGTACACGACGAATTGGTTTTGGAAGTGGAAGAATCCCATCTCACTCAAGTGGGTGATCAAATAAAAAAACTCATGTCTGATGCGGCTCAATTAAAAGTTCCTTTGGTGGTCGATCTGGGGGTGGGCTTCAATTGGGATGAAGCACATTGAGTTTGTAGGAAATATCTCACACAAAACTCAGATTTTAGCCACTAGGCGCTATTTTCTTTATCGGTAAAATGAGCAGCACAAGGACAGTAACTCTTACAGGATGTCAGAGTAAATGGACTTTCGCTTCAGGATGAAGTGTTGATAGGGAGTAAAAACGGAAGTAAGGCAGGGAAGATGACCTGAGCAGGATGCGAAGGTTAAAGGATTGCACTTCAGGAGGGGGTGTATAAATGGAGAAGTAAAAAGGAGGCAGGATGCCAATGGGTCAGGAAGATCCATCACCCATGCAGGAAGCACAGGGAGCCAGCAGGATGCGGCTCCCTTTTTTTCGTTCTTTTTTCGTTTTGGTGCTTCTATTCTGTTTTTTGGTTCTGCTGTAGATTGCCCTCTCTTTCTTTTTGAGAGTTTTGCGCGAATTAAAATTTATCGTCATTCCTGCGAAGGCAGGAATCTAGCTTTTGAAACATATCAATAAAATCAAAGGCGGGATCCCTGCCTTCGCAGGGATGACGAAAATGTCGCGATCCTATTAATATTTACGGCCAATGTAAATTGGCGGGCGAGCCTGAATATAGAGCCAAGCGAATGGCATTGCAAAATATTCAAAAATCTACACGCTTATAACAAATTGCATTACACTTACCGCCACTTCTATTTGCTGCCGACCCGTCGCCATGCACAAACGTAAATTGCCCATAGGTATTCAATCTCTCGCCGAAATTATTCTGGGCGGTTATTACTATGTGGATAAAACACCCTATGTTGCACAATTGATCGATCAGGGAAAATATTATTTTCTCTCTCGTCCCCGCCGTTTTGGCAAAAGTTTATTGCTCGACACCATCAAAGAATTATTCGAAGGTAATAAGCCATTATTTTCAGGTTTGTATATTGAAGACAAGTGGAATTGGGAAAAGCCATATCCGGTTATTCGCATCAGTTTGGGTGATGGGGCGCTAAAAAGTCGACAAGAGTTGGATAACCGCATTGCTGATCAGCTGGCCGAAATTCGCCGTTATCTTAAATTGCCAGAAAACACATCGATTGATATTCCCGGAAATTTTCGAAGTCTGATTATTTCAGCCAGGACGCATTATCAAGCACAGGTTGTGGTTCTGATCGACGAATACGATAAGCCAATTCTTGACAACATTACTGACAAAGATATTGCCGCTGACATGCGAGAGGGCCTAAAAAATCTGTACAGTGTATTAAAAGGAGCTGATGAATTTATTAAATTTTGCTTGCTCACTGGCGTATCTAAATTTAGCAAAGTCAGTTTGTTTTCGGGATTGAATAATTTAAAAGATATTACTCTTGATTCACGTTACTCCTCTCTTTGCGGTTATACCGATAAGGATATTGATTCTGTTTTTTCACCTGAACTTCCCGGCTTGGATCGTGACGAAATTCGTCGCTGGTACAATGGTTACAACTGGAGTGGTGAATCGGTTTACAATCCTTTTGATGTTTTACTCTTGCTGGATAGTCATCAGTTCAAACCCTATTGGTTTGAAACTGCCACGCCGACATTTTTAATTGATTTGTTGCGTCATCGTGAGTTTTTTACCCCAGATCTTAAAAAACTTTTATCCAGTTTTGAGTTATTAAATCAATTTGATGTTGGCAATATTAGTGTTGAAGCGCTACTTTTTCAAGCAGGTTATTTGACTATCGTTGCTGAACATGAATTGCTGCCGAATGTGACGCAATATGAATTGGGGTATCCCAATTACGAAGTAGAAATGAGTCTAAACCGCGCGCTCCTGCCTGCTTTGGGCGTCGATATTTCAGAAGCTAATCGAGGCTATTCGATAGTACTTGATGGATTGCGCAAGCTAAACTTTGCACAATTACAAACTCAACTCAAAAGTCTCTACGCTAGCATCCCTTATGAATGGTACACCAACAATAAAATTGCCAATTACGAAGGCCATTACGCCAGTATTTTTTACAGTCATTTTGCTGCATTGGGCTTGCATGTTGCTGTTGAGGATTCGAATAAAAATGGCAAAGTGGATATGATGATTGAATTCAATAACACGATTTTTATTTTCGAATTTAAAGTCGTTGAGAATCAGCCTACTGGCGCCGCGCTGCAACAAACTAAAGAAAAACATTACGCCGAAAAATATCA
This sequence comes from Cellvibrio sp., assembly GCA_016712405.1. GTDB lineage: Bacteria > Pseudomonadota > Gammaproteobacteria > Pseudomonadales > Cellvibrionaceae > Cellvibrio. The sequence continues at coordinate 179,438 of JADJRD010000014.1, forward strand.
AGGCAAACAATTACCGATATATTTAATCGGCGTAGAGTTTTCAAAAACGCAAAAACAAATTATTGCGTTTGAAACAGAATTGTATAGGGGTGGGCTTCAATTGGGATGAGGCGCATTGAGTTTGTAGGAAATATCTCACACAAAACTCAGATTTTCGCCACTAGGCGCTATTTTCTTTATCGGTAAAATGAGCAGCACAAGGACAGTAACTCTTACAGGATGTCAGAGTAAATGGACTTTCGCTTCAGGATGAAGTGTTGATAGGGAGTAAAAACGGAAGTAAGGCAGGGAAGATGACCTGAGCAGGATGCGAAGGTTAAAGGATTGCACTTCAGGAGGGGGTGTATAAATGGAGAAGTAAAAAGGAGGCAGGATGCCAATGGGTCAGGAAGATCCATCACCCATGCAGGAAGCACAGGGAGCCAGCAGGATGCGGCTCCCTTTTTTCGTTCTTTTTTCGTTTTGGTGCTTCTATTCTGTTTTTTTTGGTTCCGCTGTAGATTGCCCTCTCTTTCTTTTTGAGAGTTTTGCGCGAATTAAAATTTATCGTCATTCCTGCGAAGGCAGGAATCTAGCTTTTGAAACATATCAATAAAATCAAAGGCAGGATCCCTGCCTTCGCAGGGATGACGAAAATGTCGCGATCCTATTAATATTTACGGCCAATGTAAATTGGCGGGCGAGCCTGAATATAGAGTCAAGCGAATGGCATTGCAAAATATTCAAAAATCTACACGCTTATAACAAATTGCATTACACTTACCGCCACTTCTATTTGCTGCCGACCCGTCGCCATGCACAAACGTAAATTGCCCATAGGTATTCAATCTCTCGCCGAAATTATTCTGGGCGGTTATTACTATGTGGATAAAACACCCTATGTTGCCCAATTGATCGATCAGGGAAAATATTATTTTCTCTCTCGTCCCCGTCGTTTTGGCAAAAGTTTATTGCTCGACACCATCAAAGAATTATTCGAAGGAAATAAATCATTATTTAGTGGTTTATTTATTGAAGACAAATGGAATTGGGACAAAAAAAATCCCGTCATTCGAATCAGTTTTGGTAGTGGAACTGTAAAAAATCGTCAGGGGCTGGATAATCGAATCCTGTCTTTATTAAAAGCAAATGCGGAATATTTGCAAATAACGCTGGATGCATCGGACGATATTCCGGGGCAATTTAACCAGCTAATTAGTAAAGCTCGTGATAAATATCAGGCTCAGGTGGTTTTGCTCGTTGATGAATACGATAAGCCAATTCTTGATAATATTGACGACAAGCAAATCGCTGTCGATATGCGTGAAGGATTAAAGAATATTTACACGGTGATTAAAGATGCTGATGCCCATATAAAATTTTGCTTGCTTACCGGCGTTTCAAAATTCAGTAAAGTCAGTTTGTTTTCAGGATTAAACAATCTCAATGATATTACATTGGATGCTAGATATTCCTCAATTTGCGGATATACAGATCAAGACCTAAGCATCATTTTTAAGCCCGAGCTGATTGGGTTAGATCGCAGCCAAATTCGTCAGTGGTACAATGGTTATAACTGGAATGGTGAGTCAGTTTACAATCCTTTTGATGCGCTATTGTTATTCGATAAACGAGAATTTAAACCCTACTGGTTTGAAACCGCCACGCCCACTTTTTTGATTAAACTATTAAGCAGATATGATTTCTTTACACCCGACCTGAGCCAATTAAAAACAGACTCCCAGTTATTGGGTGAATTTGATGTGGAATATATTGGTGTGGAAGCATTATTATTTCAGACGGGATATTTAACCGTTGAGCGAACTGAAAAGCGCTTTGACGAAAAATTATTTTATTGGTTGACCTATCCTAATCACGAAGTTCGTATTAGTTTAAATGAAGCACTTATTAGGGCGTTTGGCGTTGATGCTAAGACCGCACTGCATACTGGATCCGGTATTATAAAAGCACTAGAGCTTAATAATTTTGAACAATTGCTCACGCAGCTCAAAAGTCTTTATGCCAGTATCCCGCATGATTGGTATCGAAAAATCCAATTTCAAATTACGAGGCCATTACGCCAGTATTTTCTACAGCCATTTTTCCGCACTGGGTTTGCATCTGGTAGTTGAGAATGCAAACAGCAGTGGCAAAGTGGATATGATGATTGAATTCAATAACACGATTTTTATTTTCGAATTTAAAGTCGTTGAGGATCAGCCCACTGGCGCCGCACTGCAACAAATCAAAGAAAAACATTACGCCGAAAAATATCAAGGCAAACAATTTCCTATATATTTAATCGGCGTGGAGTTTTCAAAAACGCAAAAACAAATCATTGCGTTTGAAACAGAATTATATAGGGGTGGTGCCCAATTGGGATGAGGTGCATTGAGTTTGTAGGAGATATCTCACACAAAACTCAGATTTTAGCCACTAGGCGCTATTTTCTTTATCGGTAAAATGAGCACCACAAGGACAGTAACTCTTACAGGACGTGGGGGTAAAAGGACTTGCGCTTCAGGATGAAGTGTTAATAGGGAGTAAAAAGGAAGCGAGGTAAGGAGGATGACCGGAGCAGGATGCGAGGGTTAAAGGATTGCATGCCAGGAGGGTATGTATAAAAGGAGAGGTAAAAAGGAGGCAGGAAGCCAATGGAATCAGGATGATCCATTACCCATGCAGGAAGCACAGGGAGCCAGCAGGACGCGGCTCCCTTTTTTAATGCGTAAATCATCAGTAGACTGCTATACCTTCTTTTTTTAGTTTCCTTCCTATGAAAATTCTCATCACAGGCGCCGCTGGTTTTATAGGCGCAGCACTCACCCAGCGATTATTAGCAAGAGGCGATCAAATCATAGGGCTTGATAACCTCAATGACTACTATGATCCAGCACTCAAGCTCTCAAGACTCAATCAATTTAATTCCAATACTGGATATTTCGATATTCGTGGCAGCCTTGAAGATAAAACCTGTGTGGATGCAATCTTTAAAAATCACAAACCTGATCGCGTGGTTAATCTGGCGGCCCAAGCCGGTGTTCGCTACTCATTAATCAATCCACAAGCTTATGCAGATTCAAATATCACAGGGTTTTTAAATATTCTGGAAGCTTGTCGCCATTTTGGTACGGAACATTTGGTTTATGCATCCAGCAGTTCAGTTTACGGCTTGAATCAGAAGATGCCATTCTCCGTTCATCACAACGTAGATCATCCCGTCAGCCTGTATGCAGCGAGTAAAAAAGCCAACGAGTTAATGGCACACACTTATAGCCACCTGTTTCAAATTCCGACAACAGGCCTGCGGTTTTTCACCGTTTATGGCCCCTGGGGCAGACCTGATATGTCGCCGATGCTGTTTGCCAAAAAGATTATTCAGGGCGAGCCTATAGATGTATTCAATTATGGAAATCATCGCCGTGATTTCACTTATGTTGATGATATTGTTGAGGGTGTTGTTCGAGTACTTGATAAGCCTGCAACAACGAATAGTTTATGGACCGGAGAAAAACCTGATCCATCAAGTTCACCTGCGCCTTATCGCGTTTATAACATCGGCAGTAATAATCCTGTTGCATTGTTACGCTATATTGAAATTTTGGAAAATTGTATCGGCAAAAAAGCCATTAAAAATTGGTTGCCTATGCAGCCAGGAGATGTGCCCGACACCTATGCCGATGTTGATGCATTAATTGCGGATGTTGGTTACAAGCCTTCCACACCCATTGAACTCGGCATTGAAAATTTTATTCGATGGTATCGAGATTACTACAAGATTTAATCCGGAATATAGAAAATGAAAGTGACAGTATTTGGTATTGGTTATGTTGGCTTGGTACAAGCAGCCGTTCTGGCAGAAGTCGGTCATGATGTTATTTGTATTGATGTTGATGCTGACAAAGTCGAGCGTCTGAAACAAGGTCAGATGCCGATTTATGAACCAGGCATTGAACCACTGGTAAAAGAAAATTATGCCGCAGGCAGATTAAGTTTTTCGACTGACGCCGTCGCAGGTGTCAAACATGGAGAGGTTCAATTTATTGCTGTAGGAACCCCACCAGATGAAGATGGCTCAGCAGATTTGAAATATGTTTTGGCAGTAGCAACAACAATCGCACAAAACATGGATCGCCATAAAATTATTATTAACAAATCGACAGTGCCTGTTAGTACCGGTGATAAAGTTAATGCTGAAGTTCACGACGTTTTAACCAAACGGAATCGTGTAGATTTAACCTTTGATGTTGTATCCAATCCTGAGTTTTTAAAAGAAGGTTCCGCGGTTGCAGATTGCATGAAACCGGATCGCATTATTATTGGCACTGACAGCAAAAATGCTGAAGACACCATGCGTGAACTCTATGCACCATTTAATCGCAATCACGAAAAAATTATTGTGATGGATGTGCGCAGTGCCGAGCTAACAAAATATGCCGCTAATTGCATGCTGGCGACCAAAATCAGTTTTATGAATGAAATGGCTAATCTCGCAGAATTATTAGGCGCGGATATTGAAGCAGTGCGCCATGGCATCGGTAGCGACCCCCGTATCGGTTACCAATTTATTTACCCTGGCGTCGGTTATGGTGGCTCTTGTTTTCCAAAAGATGTACAAGCACTTATCCAAACAGCTGAAAAAATTAATTTTGATTCAAAAGTGCTGAAAGCCGTTGAAGCCAGAAACAATGAACAAAAAACAACATTATTTAAAAAAATTCACGCACATTTTGATGGCAATTTAAAAGGGAAAACATTTGCAGTTTGGGGCTTATCATTCAAGCCCAATACCGATGACATGCGTGAAGCGCCTTCCCGTATTTTAATGGAAGCCCTCTGGGCCGCAGGCGCAAAAGTTCAAGCTTTTGACCCCGAAGCCATGAATGAAACTCAACGTATTTACGGCAACCGAGATGATTTATTGCTTTGCGGTACCAAAGAAGCTGCACTGAAAGGTGCCGATGCATTGGCAATAGTCACTGAGTGGCAAGCTTTTCGCGCACCGGATTTTGAGGTGGTTAAAAATATGCTATCTGAAGCGGTGATTTTTGACGGAAGAAATATGTATGATCCTGTTCGAATGCAGAAGAAGGAAATAAATTATTATTCGGTGGGAAGAGTTAATAGACAATGAAACTTCTCATCACAGGCGGCGCTGGCTTTATCGGCTCAGCAGTGATTCGCCACATTATTAATCACACCCAAGATAGTGTGATTAACCTAGATAAGCTAACTTATGCAGGCAATCTTGAATCACTCACACAAGTTTCTAACAGCTCTCGCTATAGTTTTGAGCAGGTTGATATTTGCAATGCGGTCGAACTAAAACGTGTTTTCTTACAACACAAACCTGATGCTGTTATGCATTTGGCGGCTGAAAGCCATGTTGATCGCTCAATCGATGGCCCCGCCACTTTTATTGAAACCAATATTATCGGCACCTATCAATTACTTGAAGCAGCAAAAGACTATTGGAAAAGTCTTGATGAAAGTCGCAAAGCTGCATTTCGTTTTCACCATATTTCGACAGATGAAGTCTATGGTGATCTTGAAGGGCCTGAAGATCTATTTACTGAAACCACGGCCTACGCACCCAGCTCACCTTACTCAGCAAGCAAGGCCAGCTCTGATCATTTAGTGCGCGCATGGAAACGTACTTACGGTTTGCCCACATTAGTCACCAATTGTTCGAACAATTACGGCCCTTATCATTTCCCTGAAAAATTAATTCCATTGATGATTTTAAATGCCCTCGAAGGAAAACCATTGCCTGTTTATGGCAAAGGTAATCAAATTCGTGATTGGTTATTTGTAGAAGATCACGCACGTGCGCTCTACAAAGTTGTAACAGAAGGCAATGTCGGCGAGACCTACAATGTTGGTGGGCACAACGAAAAACAAAATATCGATGTGGTTCATAAAATTTGTGAATTATTGGATGAGCTGCAACCTCCAAAAAATCTGCCGATAAAATCCTACAAAGAATTAATCACCTTTGTAAAAGACAGACCAGGCCACGATATTCGTTACGCCATAGATGCCAGCAAAATCAAACGTGAATTAGGTTGGCTTCCAGAAGAAACCTTTGAATCCGGTATTCGCAAAACAGTGAAATGGTATGTCGCTAATCTGCAATGGGCGCATCGCGTGCAAGATGGCAGTTATCAGCGTGAACGCTTGGGAGTTGCCCAGTAATGCGGGTATTAATAACAGGTGCATCCGGTCAGCTAGGTCAATCCTTATTGATGCAAAAAAATCACCCGCATGAATTAATCGCATTCAGCAAAACTCAGTTGGACATTACAGACACCGATAAATTAAATACCATTCTCGAAGAATCAAAACCTGATGTTGTGATAAATCTGGCTGCTTATACTGCTGTTGATCAAGCGGAAACTAATATCGATGCTGCCTTTGCGGTCAATGCAGAAGCTGTGAAAAATATCGCGAAGATAACCAATAGCCATCAAATACCTATAATTCACTTGTCCACGGATTATGTTTTTTCTGGCGATAAAGAATTGCCTTATTTGGAAACTGATATTCCGAATCCAATTAATGTTTACGGAAAAAGTAAGTTGGCCGGCGAGATTGCGATTCGTGAGTACAATCCTATGCATATTATTGTGCGAAGCTCTTGGGTTTTTAGTGCTATAGGAAAAAATTTTTTAAAAACTATTTTGCGATTGACACAAGAAAAAAAAGAAATTTCCATTGTAAATGATCAAATCGGTGGCCCCACTTGCGCAGATGATCTCGCGAGTTTTTTGATTCTATTGCTGAATCAGCTAAAACAATTCTCCGATACTGATTGGGGGGTGTACCATTATTGCGGAACACCCTATGTTTCCTGGTTTGAATTTGCGCAAGAAATCATTAATCAGCTTAATTCTAAAAGCAGGATAATTTCTATTTCATCCCAGCAATATGCAGGTGCGGCTCGCCGCCCTGCAAATTCTCGCTTGAATATGGAAAAGGCCCAGGTTCGATTTGCAATTCCCTCAATCAACTGGCGCTACAAATTGAAACAGCTTGTCGTTCCCGCGCCCATTAACATGTCCTGAATTTTTGTGCACAGATTATGAAATTGATTGATACCTCTATTACCGACGTCAAAATTCTTGTCCCGACTATCCACCATGATAATCGTGGGTATTTCTATGAGAGTTTTAATCAGAAAGAATTTAACCGACTCATTGGTCGGGAGGTGGTATTCGTTCAGGACAACCATTCCAAATCCTACAAAGGTGTTCTTCGTGGTCTCCACTATCAAGAAGCTCCCATGGCACAAGGCAAGTTAATCAGGGTGGTGGCGGGTGAAATCTATGATGTTGCCGTTGACCTTCGCCCTGACTCGGCGACCTACAAAAAATGGATTGCCCACAGGCTTTCCGCCGAAAACCATCAACAGCTTTGGATCCCCGAAGGTTTTGCCCATGGTTTTTACGTTCTCTCGGATGAGGCAGAGGTTCAGTACAAGACCACAAATTACTATTCGCCTGAATATGAGAGGTGTATTGCTTGGAATAGCGAGTCGCTGGGGATAGAATGGCCGACTTTTGAAAAGCTGACTTTGTCGGCTAAAGACGAGTTAAGTTAAGGACTTATATGCAAAGCGCCGACATAGTCATTATTGGCTTGGGATATGTAGGGCTTCCCCTCGCAGTCGAGTTTGGAAAGAAGTTTGAAACTATAGGTTTTGACATTAACCAGTTCAGAGTTGACGAACTCCTTGAGTTTAAGGATCGAACGGTAGAGGTATCACCAGATGAATTACGCAATTCCCCTTTGTTGAGTTTTACTACTGACAAAACAAAAATAAAAGGTGCAAACTTCTACATAATAACTGTACCTACGCCCATAGACGACAGCTACCACCCAGACTTGACTCCTCTCGAAAAAGCATCACCTAATTGGTGGCGTAATCGAAAGGGGGGCTGTTGTGATCTATGAATCAACGGTGTACCCCGGCTGTACAGAAGAAATATGCGTGCCGATTATTGAAAAAGTTTCAGGCTTGAAATTCAATCAAGACTTTTTTGCAGGTTATAGTCCAGAGCGAATCAACCCGGGTGATAAAGAAAGAAAGCTTACCAACATAGTAAAAAATCACATCGGGCTCAACACCGGAAGTGGCTGAGCGGGTTGATAACTTATACCGTCAAATACTTACTGTGGGTACCCATAAGGCGAGTTGTTTGAAGGTCGCAGAGGCTGCGAAGGTAATTGAAAATACCCAGCGTGACCTGAATATTGCCTTGGTGAATGAGCTGGCTTTAATTTTCAATAAAATTGGAATCGATACGCTCGAGGTACTGGAGGCGGCTGGAACCAAATGGAATTTCTTGCCATTTCGTCCAGGTCTGGTTGGTGGTCACTGTATCAGCGTCGACCCATACTACTTAACACACAAAGCCCAGCAGGTTGGGTACTACCCTCAAGTCATTTTGTCGGGTCGTAGAGTCAACAATTCTATGGGAGCTTTCGTTGCGGACTCTGTTATCAAAATGATGACAAAGCGTAAGTCGCAGGTTGTTGATGCTCGAATCCTGATTATGGGATTAACTTTTAAAGAAAATTGCCCTGATTTACGCAACACGGGTGTTATTGATATAGTCGAAGAAATGAAGACTTATAACACTTGGGTTGATGTCTATGATCCCTGGGCTGATCCCGAAGAAGCTCAACATGAGTATGGCCTTAAATTAATTAACCACCCTCAAAGAAATACCTACGATGCAATCATTGTTTGTGTGGCGCATAGCCAGTTTAAAGAAATGGGTGCTGATGGGATTCGTGCTTTAGGTAAAACAGTTCATGTGCTGTTTGATGTGAAGCATGTGCTGTCAAAATCAGATGTAGATGCAAGATTATAATGAAACATTTTAGTTGGGGTGATTGAAGTGAAATGTTTTGCAGTCATAGGGATGGGAAGTATCGCGAAGCGACATATTGCTAACTTAAGGTTCTTATATCCCGAGGATAAAATTTTTGTGGTCTCTTCGAGTGGAAAAAATAGGAATGAGATAGAAGGGATTGATGCGGTTGTTGAAATCGATCAACTTATATCCATAAATCCAAGCTACGTTATCGTTGCATCGCCCGCTCCGTTTCATGTTGATACAGCGAGGATGCTTCTTGAAAAAAATATATCCGTATTGATTGAAAAGCCGTTAGCATCCACATATAACGCTTCTGCAGCCTTTGAAATCTTCTGTAAAAGTAAAAAAAGAGAGGCAAAAATTGGAGTTGGCTATTGTTTACGATTCTTGCCATCAGCTCGATTTGTCAAAGAATATCTTGAGAACGATCAGTTAGGTGTTTTGTATAACGTTGAATGTAATGTTGGTCAGTATTTGCCGGAATGGCGAGCAGATAAATCCTATAAAGAATCTGTATCTGCAAGTAAAGCCCTTGGTGGAGGAGCGTTACTTGAGTTGAGCCATGAGTTGGACTTTTTGCTCTGGATGCTAGGTGATTTAACTTTGCAATATAGCAGGCTTAGATGTACGCACGAGCTAGAGTTAGATGTTGAAGAGATCGCTGACTTGATACTGGTTTCTCAAAAAGGTGTTTACGTTTCCGTTCATCTTGATTTTATTCAAAAATTTACGCAACGAAAATGCGAATTTATAGGCGAAAAGGGACGTTTGGTATGGGATTTGGTAGAAAACTCCGTTAAGTTGTATCGTTCCAAATTGGTGGAGACTCTTTATCTCGACGTGGATTATGATAAAAACAAAATGTATATAGATATGCTGAGGGCATTTGAAAATTTAGAGCAGCAGGAATTTGATAAAATTGCGACTGTAGAATCGTCGACGAAGGTAATGAAACTTATTGATGAAGCGAAACAATTCAATGCGCGGGGTGGGATTGCTTGAAAGCTATAGCATTTATATTCGCTCGTGGTGGTTCAAAGGGCTTGCCTCAAAAAAATATTAAACTTTTGGATGGGAAGCCTTTAATTAAGTATTCCATTGAAGTTGCGCTTTCATCTGTGGATATTGAGCGAGTGTTTGTTTCAACTGATGATATTGCAATTGCCACTGTGGCTAGAGAGTCTGGTGCAGAGGTCATAATGCGTCCCAACGAGTTGGCGACAGACACAAGCCCGGAATGGTTGTCATGGCGTCATGCTATTGAATATGTTCAAAAGGCTTATGGAAACTTTGATTTGTTTGTAAGTCTCCCAGCTACCAGCCCACTTAGAGATGAGGCTGACGTTAGATCAGCAATTGCGGCACTTATTAATCAAGATGCAGATGTTTGTATTTCTATAACACCTGCGAATCGTAGCCCATATTTCAATATGGTCAAACAAAAAAATGATGGTACTGTTGAATTAGTAAATATACCTGAGTCTGGAGTGTATCGTCGTCAAGACGCCCCTGAAGTTTTTGATATAACTACAGTAGTTTATACGGCTAAGCCAAACTTCATACTTAATAATAATGCGTTATTTGAAGGTAAGGTAACGAGTGTTTTAATACCGAAAGAGCGCGCAGTTGACATAGATGATATTTATGATTTTATGTTGGCTGAAGCCATCGTGAAGGAAAAAAATAAACATGCTGGAAAATAAAACAGTTTTGGTTGTTGGTGCCGCCGGCCCTGCTTGGAGCTAAATTAGTTCATTCGTTGTTGTTACATAAAAGTAGTGTTGTGGCAGCAGACATAGATTTGTTTAGCTTGAAAGAAAAATTAAGTGCGCAGGGAATAGATGTTAATGATTCGAGATTAGTTTTGTGTAATCTCGACGTGACAGACGAAGCAGCAGTTGCAGACTTTTTTAAAAGTGCACCTAACCTTAGCGGTGCAGTAAATTGTACTTACCCTAGAAACAAAAAATATGGGGCTCATTTTTATGACGTAAAGTTGAGTGATTTTAATGAAAACTTATCTTTGCATTTGGGTTCTTCATTTTTGTTTATGCAGCAATCGGCCGTTTATTTTAAACGGAATCGGCAGGTCTTTTCGCTAGTAAACATTGCGTCAATATATGGTGTTGTAGCGCCTAAATTTGTCGTTTACGACAATACTAAAATGACTATGCCAGTAGAGTATGCGGCTATTAAATCAGCACTATTACATCTCTCGAAATATGTTGTTGCTTACGTTGATGACAGTCGTTTTAGAATAAATAGTGTTAGCCCTGGCGGAATATTTGATTCTCAACCTGAAGAGTTTTTGAAAGCCTACAAACAACAGACTTTAGGTAAGGGGATGTTGGATGTTGAGGACGTTATAGGATCGATTATCTATTTGTTGTCGGATTATTCTCGTTACGTCAATGGTCAAAATATTGTTGTCGACGATGGTTTCGTATTGTAAATGTTTGGAGATTAAAGTGACAAAAAAAATTTTTTGGTGCTCAACCTGTTTAAATATGTCGACACGTCCGAGAATTGGTTTTGATAAGCTTGGGCGTTGTAATGCTTGCGTTTGGGTAGAAGAAAAAAAGACTCTGGATTGGGGAGCTCGCCAATCTGAATTGAAAGTATTGTTGGATAAATACAGATCATCTAATGGTACAGGATTTGATTGTGTGGTTCCTGTAAGCGGTGGAAAGGATGGTTCTTACGTTGCTTATACTCTTAAGCATAAATATGGCATGAACCCGTTAGCGATTACTGTTAGACCGGCTTTAAGTCTTGAATTGGGTGACCAGAACCTGACTAACTTTATTAGTTCTGGATTTAATCATATACATATTTCCCCAAACGCAAAGGTAATGCAAAAACTCAATAAGCTTGGTTTTATTGAAAAAGGTTTTCCATATTACGGGTGGCTAATTGCGATCAAGACCGCTGTTATTCAAACAGCAATGAATTTTAATATCCCCCTTATCTTTTACGGAGAGGACGGCGAAGTTGAGTATGGTGGCTCTACAGAAAGTAAAAATAATCCGCTTTACAATATTGAGTATATGAAGCGCGTTTATTTTGAAGGTGGTTACGACAAAGTGTTTGACCTTGTGCTTGCTGATTCTCAAATTAGTGCTGGCGATTTGGCTTTCTGGCGATTTCCTTCAGAAGAGCAGGTAAGGACACACGATTTGGCTTTTACTCATTGGTCTTATTATGAAGCGTGGGATTCATATAGAAATTATGTTGTAGCAAAAGAGCATTGTGGATTGAAGGAAAAAGAAGAAGGGACAGCAGGTACTTTCACTAATTTTGCTCAGAATGATCAAGCTTTATATTCTCTACATGCTTATTTAATGTATTTGAAATTTGGATTTGGCCGGGCGACACAGGACGCAGGTATTGAGATTCGCCGAGGTGCCATGACTAGGGATCAGGCGCTTCATTTGGTCTTAGCGTACGATAATCAATACCCTTATGATTTTCTCGATTTATATTTGCAATACTATGAAATGACTAAAGAGGAGTTCGACGCGGTCTTGGATAAGTATGCGAATAAGGAATTATTTGAGAAAGTAGATGGTATTTGGCAGCCCAAATTTACGGTAGGTGAAGAATTCGAAGTATGAAATTAGTAATCGTCGACTATGGAATGGGAAATCTGCGGTCGGTTACCAGCGCGATTCGTTATCTCGGGTATGAACAAGTTGAGATTTCTAATGACCCATTGGTTTTAAGTTGTGCAGATAAATTGATTTTGCCCGGCGTAGGTAACTATGCAAGAGCAATGAGCAGAATTAATGAACTTAATTTGACCGATATTATACGTAGTCTTGTGTTGGCTGACAGGAAACCAATCTTGGGTATTTGCCTCGGTATGCAATTGATGGGGAAATCAAGCACCGAAGGTGGTTTCAACGAAGGATTATGTTTAGTCGATGGATTGGTGGAGGCTTTTGAGGTGAAAGATCTTAAAGTTCCGCATGTTGGTTACAACCAAGTTACTCCTTGCCAAAATAGTAGACTTTATTCGGAAGTTGGTGGTGAACCTGATTATTATTTCACGCATAGTTTCAGAATGACGTCGCAGACAGATATTGGTAACACTACCTGTTTTTATGGCGAACGTTTTATTGCTGGTTTTGAAGTGGAAAATATTGCAGGAGTTCAGTTTCATCCAGAGCTGAGTCAAACCAACGGCCTTAAACTATTGAAAAATTTTATAGAGTTATTCTGATGTTACGAAATCGACTAATTTTTGGTCTTATCTACAGTAGCGGCAGCTTTATGCAGAGTCGAAATTTTCGACTGCAACGGGTTGGAGATGTCAATTGGTTAGAAAAAAATTATAAATTTCAAAAAATATCTTTTTCTCTGGATGAATTGGTGGTGCTGGATGCAACAAAAGGTGAAAAAAATATTGAGAAGTTTTCGCAAGTCGTGAGTCGATTGGTGGAAGACGTATTCATTCCAATCGCTGCAGGTGGTGGCATCAGAAAAATTGGAGATGCAGAGCTTCTTTTTAATAGTGGCGCAGATAAGGTAATTCTCAATTCTCCTCTTTATGACGATCCAAAACTTGCTGAAGAAGTTGTAAATCGTTACGGTTCACAAAGCTTAGTTGCCTCAGTTGATTATAAAGTGATAAATGATGTACCAATTGTGCATATTCATGATGGTGTAACGCCAGTCAAAAAATCCCTAGAGGAATATCTAGCCTATTTAGAATCTCTGGGTGTTGGAGAAATAATTTTTAATTCGATTGATAAGGACGGCACTGGTTTTGGGTACGATCTTGAAAATATTAAAAAATATGCGAAATCTGTCAGCGTACCTTTTATTGTTATGGGAGGAGCGGGGAATAAATTTCATTTAAGTTCTGGTTTGTCGATTGATGGGGTATCTGCTGTCGCAACAGCTAATTTATTTAATTTTATTGGGGATGGACTGCCAATTGCGAGAAGTCACATGTTAGAACATAACGCAAATCTTGCGAGGTGGGACTAGTGATTGTGTTGTTTAAAGAAATATACAAGAAAATATTTTTTTGCATACAAGCGGATCGCATTGGTCCCGATATGCCATTTACTCATTGGAAGTTACATTTTAGGTCTTCGATGACTAGGCTCTGCAAGAAAAAATTTAAATCTTTTGCGGATGGTGCAGATTTTAGGGCGGGGGCATACGCAGTCTATTGTTCGAATATATCTATTGGGAAAAATGTTGTTGTAAGACCAGCCACTATGATGTTTGCTGACGAGTTCGCGCAAATTACGATTGAAGATAACGTAATGATGGGTGCTGGAGTACATTTTTATGTGAATAATCACAAGTTTGATCGAAGAGATATTCCGTTGATTGATCAAGGTTATTATCCATCCAAAGGAATAATAGTAAAGGAAGGTGCATGGATAGGCGCAAACGCAATTTTGCTACCAGGTGTAGTAATTGGAAGAAATAGTGTGATAGGTGCTGGATCTATCGTAACGCAAAGCATCCCAGATTTTGCAATTGCAGTCGGTTCGCCATGCAGAGTAAAGCGTTTTATTGCAGACCAAGAATTAGCTTAGCTGAAATATTTTTAAATAAAGTTTTCTTCTAAATGAAATGCTTTGTAGCTTATGAATATTTTTTTGTTTCTTTTTGAACAGATCAGAAGCACTTTCTTGTATAGTAAAAAGATTAATTGATCAATATAGGTGTAAGTGTGAAGAATATCCTAAGTACGCAAAAAGCAATGTCAGAAATAGATGTCGCTGTAGTCGGTGTAGGGCGAATGGGTGTAAGACATATACAGGCTATAAAAAATTTACGGATGAATTTAATTGCAGTTGCTGATATTTCGCCAGCTTCGCTGAATTCGGCATCTTCGAATTTTGATGTTAAGACCGAGAATTGTTTTTTGGATGCTGAAGAGATGTTGCGTAGCACCAAGCCAAATGCATTGGTTATTTCAACAACTGCCCCATCACATGCCAAATTGGTTTGCTTGGCTGCAGAACTGGGTGTTAAGTATATTTTGTGTGAAAAGCCTATGGCTTGTTCATTAGAAGAAGTGGATTTAATGCAAGCTGCTTGCAAGAAAGCCGGAGCACTGTTAGCGATAAATCATCAAATGCGCTTTATGCCTCATTATCGTCGTGTAAAAGAGCTGGTTTCTTCCGAAGAGTTTGGTCCTTTATCGAGCGTTATTGTTGCGGGATCGAATTTTGGATTGGCAATGAACGCTAGCCATTACTTTGAAATGTTTAGATACATCACTGATTCATATATATCTAAATTAAGAGCTTGGTTTGAAACAGTCGAACTTGAGAATCCAAGGGGAGCAGAGTTTAAAGATTGCTCTGGCCGAGTTCTCGCCCAAAATGACATTGGTGTTTCCTTATATATAGATTTTTCCGCTTCTGCTGGCCATGGATTGCAGTTAATTTTATTTGTCGCAATGGGCAAATATCAGTTGACGAGATTACCGGTGATATTCGTGTTTCTGTTCGTAAAGAGGAGCATCGAAATGTGCCAACTTCTCGATATGGGATGCCCGCTGATGTTTACAATTTGACCGTTGAACCAACGGATACAGTTGCCATAACAATGGAATTATGGATGGCAATGATTAATGGTGGTGATTTCCCCGATGGCAACGTTGGTGCTTATGTGATTAATTGTCTTGTGGCTGCACATTATTCAAATGCACAAGCCGGCTCAGAGATTTTAGTTGGCGAAACACAAGAAACCCCTACTCTTAAATATAAATGGGCTTAGTACGGAATTAATAAAATGAAGAAATGGAAGGTTGCAATTGTTGGCGCTGGGTACATGGCTCTTGAGCACACTAAAGCATTTGCGTCGTTAGGAAATGTTGAAATTGCAGGTATTTGTAGTCGTACTGTTTCGCGCGCTGAAGAGTTGGCGGCAAATTTTCAAACCAAAGCATTTGGCAATATTGCGGAAATGTATGATCAAACTAAAGCGGATATTGTTATTGTAGCAGTGAGCGAGCTCTCGATGTTAAGTGTGTGTGTGGAGTGTTTTAATTATCCGTGGTTATGTTTTCTTGAAAAGCCTGTTGGTATTGACCTGCGTGAGGCAGAAAAAATTTTAGCTGCTGCGGAAGCAAAAAGAGCTCGTGCATTTGTGGCGTTAAACCGGCGCTCATATTCCTCCACGCGGCAAGCCATTGAAAAGGTACAGCAACATGAAGGTGTGAGATTGATCTCAATCACTGATCAACAAGATATGGCTGCTGCAAGGGAATACGGAACTCCAGAAAAGGTAGTACGAAACTTCATGTACGCGAATTCTATACATTTAATTGATTATTTTTCTCTCTTTGGGCGAGGAGATGTTGTCGGTGTTGACAGTACGTTGCCGTGGAATCCGGACAGTCCAGGTTTTGTTGTCTCGACTATACATTTTTCAAGTGGTGATGTAGGTGTATATCAAGCTGTTTGGGATAATCTTGGCCGTGGTCGGTTACTGTGACTAATGCAGGTGTGCGCGTGGAAATGCGACCACTTGAATTTTTGTCGGTACAATGCCGCGGAGAGCGTAAATCGCTACCCATTTCTCCCGATGAAATTGATAGTCAATTTAAACCTGGATTGCATTATCAAGCAGAACAATTAATTGGTGTTCTCAATGGACAAGCAACCGATTTGGTATCACTTGAAGAATCGGTTCGTTCGATGAGATTGTGCTCTACCATATACGGACTGAATTAATTTTGAATATCAAAATCACAGTAACATTTTTTTGAAAAGTTTTTAAGTTCTGCAAAATTGAATCGAGTTTTTTAGTTTTTTAGTTTTTTAAGCAATTGATATGGGTCAATAGATAAGCTTGGACCCGTTGATATCTGATTGGACGTGTGAAAGATGAAAACATTTTTTATTGCTGAAGCTGGCGTTAATCACAATGGAAGTGAAGAGCTTGCATTACAGCTTGTAGAAACCGCAAAAAAGTGCGGTGCCGACGCCGTAAAATTTCAAACATTTTCGGCAGACAAACTTGTTCAAAAAGGTGCGGCCAAGGCTGAATATCAAAAAGATGCTACTGGCTCAGGTGATCAGTATTCGATGCTTAAAAAGTTGGAAATGTCGAAGGAGCTGCATCTTAAGCTTGTTAAACGATGTGAAGAATTAAATATTGAATTTATGTCTACACCCTTTGATGAAGAAGCGGCCAATTTTCTGGTAAGCATTGGAATGCGACATATCAAAGTTCCCTCAGGTGAAATTACAAATCATCCTTTTTTATCCTTTTTAGCTAAAAAGAATTTACCGATTATTCTGTCAACTGGAATGGCAACGCTCGATGAAATTGTTGATGCAGTAAATGTTATAAAAACAGAAAGGGAATTGCATAAATTTAATGCGCCTTTGGATTCAATTCTCACAATATTGCATTGCACTTCGAATTATCCTGCGGCTTTAGAAGATGTCAATTTGAGAGCAATGAATACAATTAGAGAAAAAACGGGTCTACCGGTAGGATATTCTGATCATACGTTAGGTATTACCGTCTCTACCGCAGCAGTTGCAATGGGTGCGACTGTAATTGAAAAACATTTCACACTAGATCGTAACTTGCCCGGACCTGATCAAAAGGCGTCTCTAGAGCCAAAAGAGTTGGCTGCATTGCTCACACAAATTCGTGAAGTTGAAAAAGCTTTGGGTTCGCCAGTTAAACAACCCAATGAAAGTGAATTGCCCATTCGTGCTCTTGTTCGAAGAAGTGTCACGTTGGTGAACGACATGAAGATTGGCCAGACCATAAATGAGAAGGACGTACAGCTACTTAGGCCAGGAAATGGTATACCTCCAATGGATTTGCACAAAGTAATTGGTCGCCAATTGCAAAAAAATATAAAAGGTGGGGCTACCTTACAGTGGTCGGATTTGCAGTGATGGAAGACGTTCGTAAAATCTGTTATCTGTCAGGTACGCGCGCTGATTTTGGTTTGATGAGGTCAGCGTTGTGTGCGATCAATGATAGCCCATTATTTTCATTGACGATTATTGCAACAGGTATGCATCTCTCAGCAAAGTTTGGTAATACTATCAACGAAATTAAAGCGGCTGGCTTAAATGTTGCCGCCGAAATTGCTGCCCCAATTGAAGCAATGACCGGCTCTGAGATGGCTCATAATATAGCGCTAATTCTTGATGGCTGTGTATCTGTTCTAGAAGAAATTAAACCTGATATATTAATAATTTTAGGTGATAGGGGGGAAATGCTCGCCGCTGCACTTGCGGCAATTCATTTGAATGTTCCTGTAGTACATATTCATGGAGGTGAACGGTCAGGTACTGTTGACGAGCCTGTACGTCATGCAATTAGCAAGCTTTCGCACTTTCACTTTGTATCGACTTTAGATGCTTGTGAGCGTCTTATTAAAATGGGTGAATTACAGCAAAATATTTTTATTACAGGTGCGCCTGGCTTGGACGGATTGAAAAGTTTGGTGGTTTACAATCGTGAAGAGTTATTTAATGAGTTGCATTTGGATGTAAATAAGCCTGTGGCGTTAATGGTTTTTCACCCTGTGTTACAAGAAGCTAATTCGGCGGGTGAAGCAGCGACCTGCATTTTGAATTCATTAATTAATAGGAGTGTGCAGGTTGTTGCTTTAAAGCCGAATTCGGATGCTGGAAGTGTTGATATTCTTAAAGTATTGGAAGCGTTTAACGACAATAGTTTTGTTAGAGTTGTAACGCACTTCCCTCGAGAGAAATTTGCTTCTTGGATGGCCGCTGCAGATCTTATGATAGGAAATTCAAGTGCAGGAATAATCGAAGCCGCTTCATTTGGTATTCCTGTTATTAATGTGGGCTTACGTCAAAACCTACGTGAGCGAAATAAAAATACAATTGATGTTGGCTTAAATAGTGAAGATATAGAAATTGCCATTGATGGTGCGTTAAATCATGGACGTTATGATCCTGTTAATGTTTATGGTGATGGAAGAACGGCGACGAAAATTTTAGCCTTATTAAGTAGGCTTCCTCTTGATAAACAGGTGCTTTATAAAACAAATGCATACTAAATTATTATTTTTGGTTGGTGCGGGGGGCCATGGTAGAGTCGTGCTTGACGCGATACTTCTTAATGGTTTTCTAAAAGACAACATCCGTGTAACAGATAGTTCAGATTCTCTTCGTGACTCAATGTTGCTGGGTTATCCTATTCAAGTTCCTGCAACATCAAAGGATATGAGCGAGCAATTGTTTCATTTAGCAATTGGTAATAGTAAAGCAAGAGAAAGTTTATTTGTTCAGCTAAAAAAATTAAGTGCTTATCCACAGACTATCTTGCATCCAATGGCATCAATATCTCAGTTTTCAAAAATTGATGACGGTGTTTTCGTGGCGGCAAAAGCAGTTGTAGCTCCTAATGCGTTGTTAGGGCAATGCACAATTGTTAATCATGGAGCCATTGTAGATCACGATTGTATTGTTGGTAAATTTTCACATGTTGCCCCTAATGCAACACTTGCCGGTGGTGTGACAATTGGCTCTCATGTTCTTATTGGCGCTGGCGCTAACGTTCTTCCGGGTATAACAATTGGCGATCACGCCGTTATTGGCGCTGGTGCTGTTGTTACAGAAAATGTTAATGCGGGAGAAACTCGTGTTGGAGTTCCCGCAATATTAAAAACTAGGAGTTAACGTGGTCGAAATCAAAGATATTTCTGTTAATCGTAAAATGAGTCTTCGTACTGCTTTGTCAATGTTAGATAGAACTGCATTAGGACTGCTTTTGTTGGTG
Organism: Cellvibrio sp.; assembly: GCA_016712405.1. Lineage (GTDB taxonomy): Bacteria > Pseudomonadota > Gammaproteobacteria > Pseudomonadales > Cellvibrionaceae > Cellvibrio. The sequence continues at coordinate 199,051 of JADJRD010000014.1, forward strand.
GATGAAGATGGCAAGTTTGAGAGGACCGTCACTGATGGAGATATTCGAAGATTACTACTCTCTGGTGTGCAGATTGATGGTGTTTTGGATTTGCTTCCAAGCATTCAATCTCTTGTAGTGTCAGATGGAACATCTCGTCGGGAGGCGCTTAACCTAATGAATGAAAAAGTAATCAACCATCTACCCGTCATCAATGAGCTTGGGCAGGTGGTTAGGATATTGGATCGAAAGGAGATTGATGGCCAGATCCTACTTTCGACACCACATATGGGGCAGAACGAAAAAGAATTTGTAGAGGAGGCTTTTCGTACTAACTGGATTGCCCCTTTAGGACCAAATGTTGATGCATTTGAAAAGGAGCTCGCAGATGTAGTTGATATAAAATTTGCTGCTGCTCTTAGTTCGGGAACTGCGGCAATTCATCTGGCTTTGCGGTTGTTGGATGTTGGTCAAGGCGATTTAGTTTTTTGTTCAACTCTAACATTTGCTGCCAGCGCCAATCCAATTATTTACCAAGGTGCGGAACCGGTATTTATTGATTCTGATTTAGAAAGTTGGAATATGTCGGCTATCGCACTAGAAAAGGCTTTTGTGTGGGCAGAGAGTATTGGACGTTTACCCAAAGCCGTTATTGTCGTGAATTTGTATGGTCAAAGTGCCGATATGGATACACTACTCGCAATTTGTAATAAATATTCTGTACCTATAATAGAGGACGCAGCCGAATCATTGGGAGCAAAATATAAAGGAAAAGCGAGCGGAACATTTGGTAAGATCGGAATTTATTCATTCAATGGGAATAAAATCATTACTACATCCGGCGGAGGCATGCTTGTATCTAATGATCGAGCACTGGTAGAAAAGGCGCGTTTCTTGGCGACTCAGGCAAGAGATCCAGCTCCTCATTATCAGCATTCACAATTAGGCTACAACTACCGGATGAGTAATATTTTGGCAGGTATTGGTCGTGGCCAACTTAAGGTATTGCAAGATAGAGTCGAGTCGCGTAGAGCTATTTTTAATGCATATAAGGAAGGTTTAGCGGATATCAAATCTATTGAATGGATGCCCGAGCCGAGTTGGAGCTATTCAACTCATTGGCTGTCCGCATTGACACTGGATCCTAGCCAAACAAAAATTACCGGCATGGAGGTGGTTCAACGATTGGCTTCGGAGATGATTGAAGCGAGGCCACTCTGGAAACCTATGCATTTACAACCTCTCTTCTCCCAATACAAATATTTTTCACATGACCTAAAATCAATTTCTGATCAGATATTTGAAATGGGTATTTGTTTGCCCTCGGGATCAAATATGTCTGCCAGTAACCTTAATCGTGTTATCGAAGAGCTAAGAAAAATTTTAATCTAACAGTAAATGTTGCTTAGCTGTTTAGTGGACAGCTTGTTTGTTGGGAACAAAAACGATTCTAGGCATTGGAATTATTTTGATGTTGGATTACGAAGTTACCTGAGATTTGAATGATAAATTTATTTTTTGTTGAGGCGCCTTTTCAGTTGGTTTCAGCGTGTCAAGCTGCCAAAACTGCGGGGAGGTAAGAATATACTCATAGTTCGGAAGAATGGCCGGCCAAGAAATGATGACCAATTGGAGCGAATATTGACCAATTCAAAACCAATCTGGCATCGTATAATTGTTGTGAATGTAGATCGTGACTTGTATTTACGGACATTCTCCTTCTATCTGAATATTGTGCCATTGCTTTACTTAAAAATTTTTACTCTCCTAGAAAAAGGCGGAATAGATGTTGTCGCAATGGGAGATTTTAGATCCAGACTATGGGGTGTGATCTATCGATTTTTTATGGGTAAAAGGCTTTGGCTGCTCGATGATGGAATTGCATTGTTGAATTTTTATCGCCATGAGCAGGGGCGTTTAATAATGGATCCTGCGCTTCTTGAGCGTGAGTATATGCAAATTGGCCGAACTTATCTAAAAAAAAATTCTGAGGGTAGAATAGTTTTTAAAACATTTTTGACTGTGGATACTGTACACCCATTTTCTTCTGAAAGGGTTGATCTCACTAAAACTTTTGCTTTTGCGAAGTCAAGCAGTCAGGGAATCGATCACAACTTAGTTTTTTTTGTCGGTGCAAAATTAATTGAGGAAAAAATCATGTCCTCAAATGACTATATGAATATCTGTGCGGAGGTTGCAAGACACTTGCCCAATAAAAAAATTATTTACTTCCCTCACCGAGAGGAGAGCAATGAATCAGTAACGAATATAAAAGAATTTATGGGGTTTGAGATTGTGCGACCTGATTTACCTTTAGAATTTTATGTGTGCGATCAGCGGGTCCTGCCAGGATCTTTAGTTGGATTCTCGTCTGCAGCTATTTGCACGATTGCAGATATTTACCCAAGCTTGGATGTGCATTTAATTGAGTTGAACTCATTAAATTTGGATGCTGAAATGCGTGAGGTTTTTGATGTTTGCCACGCATATATTAAAAGCTTAAGCAATGTGGTATCAATAATCAGAATATAGAATTGAAACAATGATTTTGAGTTTAATGTAAATTGCGAATGATCAAGCACTTTTTTATTTATGGATTTGGCAATGTATTTGCTGGAGCGATTCCTTTTCTGTTGCTTCCATATTTAACGGCGAATTTGAGCCCTGATGAAATGGGTACAGTAGCATTTATAGAATCGCTGATAATGCTTTGCGCTCCTATAGTGGTTTTAGGGATTGATGGTTCGTATTGTGCGTTTTTCCATAAGAATTCAGCCAAAGGGCAGCGCAAGTTAATTACGTCGCTGCTTGTGTTGTCTGGTAGTATTGGACTTCTGTTGCTACCAATTGTTGCAGCCATTGTGCATTTAAAACTTCTGCCAGTTGACCTGGATAATGTCTGGATATATGCGCTGGCATTCGTATTTTTTGCAATGGCTATTAATGCATTGGCAGGTGCTGAGTTTCAGATGAACAATAAGCCAATAGGTTTCAGTCTGATAAAGGTATTAAGTGCTTTATTTTCGGCCATTGTTACTATACTGGCGATTTCATTTTTAAATCTGTCAACGGAAGGTCGGTTGCTCGGGATCTACTTTGGGCCAGTGATTATCGCATCTTTTTGGATCATATCTCTAACGTTAAAGAAAGAATATGAATTCTTTCCTTTGAGTTTAAATATGATAAAAAAGGGATTGAATTTTGGGGTGGGGATGTTGATGCATTCTCGGAGTGCGATCTTTTTTTTCGCATCAGATAGAATCATTATAGGTTATCTAATCGGAAGCGAAGCGCTGGGAGAGTATTCTGTTGCTGTTCAGATAGGAATGATAATGTCCTTGGCGCAAAATACTTTTAGTCAAGTATGGACACCTCATACTTTTAAATTATTTTCTGAAAAATGTGAAATGATATATAAGAAGCAAGCTCGTATTTCGATAGGTGGATTATTTTTAATGTCAATTGCATTTGCAGCAATTACACCGCTTCTCTATAAATATTTTATCGATGTTCGATACTCACAACTATCTGAGGTTACCTACTGGGTAATTGCTACTTTCTTCTTTCTTGGAGTATATAAGGTATTTGTGGTCAAGTTTTTCTATTTCGAGAAAACAAAAGCTTTAGCCGTAATAACAACCACATGTTCATTGGTCAACATTATTTTGACAGTGATGCTTGTCCAAAACTTGGGTGTGATAGGAGCTGCTATCGCTACATGCATTTCGAGTTTTATTTTTATGGTAGTTGTGTGGAATCGGTCTTTACACTTTGCATGACTTTAGCTATCCGGATGTAAGTATGAGAAAATTAGCGCGTTGGCTGAGAGTCACAATATTTAGCTTTATTGGGAACCGTATGATAGGGAAATCTGATGGCCCAATTTTTTGTGGGGGGTGGACCCTGTTAAGCAAAAAAGTTATTGTTGGAAAAAATGTGAATTTTAATGGAATGAAAATTAATGGAAGTGGATTTGTATTTATAGGAGATAATTTTCATTCGGGTTCAGAATGCCAAATACTAACGGAGAATCATAACTACGAAGGCCTAATGATTCCTTATGATGATACATTTGTAGTAAAGGATGTTTATATTGGAGAGAATGTATGGCTTGGTAACAGAGTAATGATATTGCCAGGTGTTAGAATTGGGGAGGGAGCAATAATTCAAGCTGGAAGTGTTGTAGTATCAGATATACCTAGCTGCGCAATCGCAGGAGGGCATCCCGCAAAGGTCTTTTCATCGAGAAATCAGGCGCATTATTTCGAATTGAAGTTACAAGGAAGGGTAAATTGAAACAATTTTGTTTTCATGTAGGTTAATTTTTGTCTACCATCAAAAGATCAAAGACTTTATTATTGCTAATATTGTCATTCGGTGCTCAGCAGTTTTCGATACCGCTGGAATTGACTCCTATACGACCTTACATGGTGTTAGTTCTCATTTTGTATCTAGTGGTTTTTATCAAAATGATTCAGCATCGACGGGTGATCTTTAGCGTTTCAATTATTGATCTGCTACTTTTACTATTGTATAGCTATCTCTCGCTTACTATCTTCTATGCGCAATCATTAGGGCTTGGGCTTCACTTAATGGTGGGGTTAGTAGTGTTGTTGGCATCTTTAATCATTATAAAAATTTATGCAGAACCCCTTTCTTTAGATGAGCTCAGAATGACCTTGGCTCAAGCAGCAAAACTATTTTTCGTGGGCTCCTTCCTTTGGTATGTCACTGGTTGCATTGCTTTTTACTTTTTTGGGTATTTGAGCGGGACTTATGACGAAAGCAAGGGATTCATTGGCGTTCAGGGACTTTTTTTAGAAGGTGGGGTAGCTCCAAGGTTTAGAGGTATTTGTGACAGTCCAAATAATTTCGGCATTTACGCTATGGTGCTACTTCCTATATTACTCTCATATGAACGCAAATTACCATTTTATATGTATGCAATAATTTTGGTTTGCATACTACTTACAATGTCAACAACAACCTATTTTGCATGCTTCATTTTGATTTGTGTTTATTTAATGCGCGCATTACTAAGTTTAAAGGCGAAACAGATTGCATCTATTGTGGTTTTGGGGGTATCAATCTTTGCTGTTGTCTATTTGATATTGAACTTTTTTGTAGATGAATCGGAAATAGAAAATTTCAACGAATTTGCTGCTACTCGCCTGGCTAGAGCGGAGACAGGTAGTGGTCGCTGGGAATTGTGGGAATTCACACTCAATTTAATATGGAATAGCCCTATCTTTGGTTATGGTTTAAATCAATCAAGAGAATTGTTATTGCCGTTACGAAACGTCCAAAGTACACACAATAGTATTTTAGAGCTGCTAATTGAAGGGGGGGCTATTGCATTGTTATTCTATCTAACTTTGTTAGTAGTATGTTTTTTCTGTATTTGCAGTAAGGTAAAAAATAGGCATGATAAGACTTGGATGTTGTATTCATTTATTGGCTCTTTTGTATTTTCTATTGCAAACGTCTTGGTTTATGGAGATTCTTTTATCTTAATGCTTGCCTTGATTTCTGTATTTCTTGTTAAGCAAAAGCATCCACAATCAACTCTTAGGGAGCATGCTATTGACAAATAACATTATTGATTTTTCGGTTATAATTCCATGTAAAAATGAAATTAAATACATCGATCAGGTGATTGAGAGTGTGTTTGCGCAAGATGCGTTTATTGACTGCAGTGGAGAAGTCTTTATCATTGACGGCGGATCTAGTGATGGCACAGCAGAAAGAGTTGCATTTTTTTGTGCGAATAGACGTAATCTCATACTACTCGAAAATCAATTTGGTACTGTCTCTCCTGCACTAAACATAGGGATTGATGCTTCTTCCGGAAGGTATATTATTAGAATGGATGTGCATGCACATTACCCACCTAACTATATCTCTTCGTTGATTCATCATATGGAGAAAAATCCTTGTACAGATAATGTTGGATATGCAATTGATACCACGCCCCCAAATGATTCAATAAAAGCGCATTCAATAGCACACATTTTGTCACATCAATATGGAATCGGCTCTGCACTTTTTCGTTTAAGAATAACGAGCCCTCAGGTTGTTGATACAGTACCATTTGGTTGCTTCAGAAGGGAGATATTTGAGCGTCTAGGCAAGTTTGATACAGAATTAATTCGCAATCAAGATGATGAATTCAATGGGCGCATTGTGAATGCGAATGGTAGGATAATACTTCTTCCGGATATGAGAGTTATTTACTTTCCTAGAGAAACATACTCAAAACTATGGGCAATGTATTATCAATATGGGATGTTTAAGCCATTAGTACTGGCAAAACTTCGTCGTCCCACAACGGTTAGGCAGCTTGTGCCTCCATTGTTTGTTGCAGGCTTATTACTATTAATTTTCTTATCTATTTTGGGGCTTTCATATTCTATAGTTACTCTCTTTATGGTAGTGTTTTTATATATTCTGATATCGATTTTCACCACAAAGGGACCTTTCAGCACGTGCATATTTTAACAATTCTAAAAGGAAAAAAATAACTTATTATCCACATGTTCTATGCGCAATGCTTACGACACATGTTGCATATGGTTGTGGCTATTGGATTGGATTAGTAAAGATAATTTTTGGTATTCGTACAGCTTCAATAAAGAGCTCCAGATAATGACTATATGAAAAGATTCTTAGATTTTATGATAGCTAGTATTGGGGTGATTATTTTGATACCAGTTTTTATTTTTCTGGTGCTTCTATTGTTGGCTTTCCAGGGTAGGCCGGTATTTTTTATTCAGGAGAGAGTAGGATTAAATGGAGTGACGTTCACTCTTTATAAGTTTAGAACAATGGAAAATTGCTCTCGCTCTAGGCTTGGCTCATTTGATATAGGAAATACTAGTCGTGTAACTAAAATAGGCAGAATTCTTAGAGCAACTAAACTCGATGAGCTTCCACAATTGTTTAATGTTTTGGCGGGAGATATGTCTCTTGTTGGGCCCCGACCAGAAGTGAGAAAGTGGGTTGATGTTTATCCAGCTCGATGGGCCTACATTCATACTGTGCGCCCAGGGATTACTGATCCGGCATCTATCAAATATCGCAATGAAGAAACACTATTAAGCCAATCAGCCAATCCGGAAGAAACTTACAGATTTATAATACTTCCCCAAAAACTTAGTATATATGAGGCCTATATTAATTCTAGGTCTACGATTGGAGATGTTAAAATCATTCTAGCAACGTTGATTGCTGTTTTTAAATAGAGAGCCCTATGCGCAAAATTCCTTTTTCCAAAATTGATTGCAATGGAAACGAGTTGTCATATGTTAAGGAGGTGATTGAAAGTGGTTGGTTGACAACTGCGGCAAAAGCAAAAGAATTCGAGCAGAATTTTGCAAAAGCAATAAATGTTAAAAACGTCTTTGCGGTGAATTCATGCACATCAGCCCTTCATCTTGCGCTTGATGCACTAAACGTAAAAGCAGGTGAGAAAGTATTTGTTCCTACAATGACGTTTACTGCAACAGCTGAAGTCATTCGCTATATGGGTGCAGATCCGATATTCCTTGATGTAGATCGTTCGACCGCCTTATTGACTCCTGATATTTTATCAAAAGCAATTAAGCTATATCCTGATGTTAAAGTATTGATGGCTGTCCATTTTGGGGGCAATCCTTGGATCTAGACCCCCATAACCTGGCTCAATTTATGGCATTTGCAAGAGTAACAACATTCAAATTATTGAGGACGCTGCACATGCTTTTCCCGCTACAGATGGAGGCGTAGCCGTAGGTGGCCGTGGCCATATTTCATGTTTCAGTTTCTATGCAAACAAAACAATAACCACAGGCGAAGGAGGAGTCATTGCAACTAACGACGATGAGCTTGCGGCTAGGATAAAATTAATGCGATTACATGGTATAAATAGAGATGTTTGGGATAGATTTACCTCTTCAAAATCCAACTGGGAATATGATGTTGTTGCGCCGGGATTCAAATACAATATGCCTGATATAAATGCAGCTATCGGATTGGCTCAATTGGAAAGGGCTTATGTCATGCACGAAAATAGAATTCGATGCGCAGAATTTTATTTTAAAAAACTTGGGGGTATGGAAAAGATCAATCTACCTAACCTACGTGTTCCGTTTGCTCATCATGCTTGGCATCTTTTCCCAATCACATTGAATGAAAGTGCTCCGATATCTAGGAATGAACTAATTGAAAAATTATCAACAGATGGTATAGGTACATCGGTTCATTATAAACCCCTTCATCAAATGACATACTATAAAAGCACTTACAATCTAAACGAAAACCACTACCCGAATTCTGAATGGATTTGGAGGAATTGTATTTCACTTCCAATATACCCTTCTTTAACAACAGACGATTTACAGTATGTTACAGATCGCATTGCACATCATCTTAAGGCTTGAGCTATGCGATCGAGTGATTCTTTTGGAGAAAAAAAACTCGAGAAAATAGCTTTCCGGTGGTCTTCATTCGGCTTGTTAGTCTTTATCTTTTCTTTTCTTTGGTCTCCTTCTAGGGATGGGATACAGGGGCTTTTTGCATTATTATTTTTTCTTCCTGTTTTTTTTCTATTACTCACAAGTGGACTTCGGTTGAAGTTTTACGGAGGATGGGCAGCATTTTCTGCTTTGGCATTTGGAGGATTCTCAGCTTTTAGTACAACTTGGTCAAAGCAACCCGATATTGCATTTCAATTGATTCAGTTGGTAACTCTAACAGCTTGGCTTTGCGGCGCAAGATTAATATTTGAAAAGAGAGAAGTGGAATTAATTAATTACATACTATGGTTTGTTGCATTGGGCTCCCTCACAATTTTATTATCCGTTGTTTATTATTTCCTATTTTTATATGTGCCATCTTATGCTGAGGCTCGCTTCAGTGGCTGGAATGTTTTCAGAAATCAAAATGAAGTTGGTGCATTTTCAGGCATATTGACTTTGCTCTCAATTACCATTGCCTTATCAGCAGACTCAAAAGGAAAATTTTATGCCTTTTATTTTTTCTCTGCATGTGCGGCAACGGGATTAATAGCGTCTTTTAGTAGAGGGGCTTTATTGGCATTCGTGATTATGCTGGCAATTCTAATTATTTTATATAGACCAGCCTGCGCGCGATTATTTCCGCTAATGCTGACTTTTGGTTTATTCGTGCTTTGCTTGTTTTTTCTATATCCCAATGCGTTTGATTTTGGTACTCGTGGATACCATATTGGGTTAAGATCTGCCATTTGGTCGCATGTATATGAATCCTTCAAAACTAATCAATTAGTTGGAATAGGGCTTTCCAAAAACACAACGATATCGATTGAGGGCATGGCTTATAATCATGCACACAGCGCATGGTTAGATACAATTTACCGTACAGGTATTATTGGGATTTCGCTTTTTCTTTGGCATTTGCGGCTTGTATTTAAGTTGAAGCTGTCGCCTGCTGTCGAACCATTACTTTTCCTATGGTTGGGATATGGGCTGTTGTTCAACCTATTTGATGGTAGATGTTTTTTTGGAGAACTTGGCGCAAAATGGTTTTTCTATTGGATTCCTATAGGGTTAATTATAGCCTATGGTTCTAGTGCAACTAATAAAAAAATACCATCTTAGCATTACTTACCTTACAAATAGGCAAAGATAAATACGATGAACGATATTGACTTGTATAAAAACAAAGGGCTCTTGCGGCTTAGTTTTGGATGGAATTTTAAAGTGTGGTCTAAGCCATTTTTAGAAGCGCAGCAGTACATTAACAACATCCCAAAAGATGTACTTGAAATTGGAGCGGGAAAGTTTTCTGCAGCTTCTCTAGTTTTTCATGGGCTCAGCGAGAGGATCACTATTGGATATTATACAGATGACCAGAAGCATGCTGTTGAAAATATAGTGAATGAAGTATGTGCAAAATATCCATCAAACACTGTATACATCGTAGAAAAAATTGATGCATTTACTATCAATAAAAAATACGATTTAGTAATAATGAAAAGTGTGTTGGGAGGGCTGTTTCGGCTGGAAAAAAGTAGTATCAATGATTGTAATATTTTCATGCAAAATCTAGCATCAAGAACCCTGCGCAATGAGGGTACCATAATAACAATTGATAATGGTAAATCACTTTTTGAAAAATTAATTTTAAAGTTTGGGGCGAGGAAGAATGGCTGGAGATTTTTTATAAAAAATGAATTACCGTGTGCTCAACATCAGTTTTATTTTGGGCTATTGTCCGCGTTTACTTGTGAAACTAGATTGGGGTTTTCGGGGCAATTAATTGATAATTATATAGTCGCCCGTTAAAAACCACTTAACTCACTAATTTCAAAGAAAAAAATAAGCGAAATTAACACTCCAAATTGCAAGAAAACCGCATTAGACTATACAAAACCTTGCGATTTGGAGTTCATTATTGTGAAACCCCGCCCATCAAAAGAAACGAAAATCGACGATCTTTTTCGTTCTCGCTTAACCCAAATCATCAACACTCAGCATGAGCTCGTACGGCTAGCCGATAAAATTGATTGGGCGCATATCGACCAACAGGTGCAACCGTTTTTCGCTGTTGAGGGCCGCCCTGCAATTCCCTCTCGCTTTATGATCGGTCTGCATATTTTAAAAAGCATGTACCAATTATCGTAAGCGCCAAATAAACCCCACTCTTGCCAGCTTGTAAGCAATATCGCACAGCAAAATCCGAAAATTCCCACTGGCACATAAAATTTCAATAGATAAAATGACCAGCGCAAGGACGGGAACCAAAACAGGAAGTTTCGGTTAACGGAAAACCGTTTCAGGATGAAGCGATTAAATGGATGTTGAACTGTAGGGACAAAGACAGGAGCCGATGATGTCATGATGACGTTTGAACTGCAGGATGCGGGAGTTGGCAGGACGCGACTCCCTTTTTTATTTCGAATGTATTTTTCTTATTATTGTTTTCGTTTTTCAGATCACAATTCCACGGCAAACATTTTTCTATTTCTTCAACAGTTGTTGCGTTAGGTAATTCCGTAAAAATATTTTTCAAATAGGCATAAGGTTCAAGGCCATTGGCTTTTGCAGTTTCAATCAAGCTGTATAAATTGGCACTTGAGGTTGCGCCTTTTTGACTCGCACTGAACAACCAATTTTTTCGACCCACCACAAAAGGTCTAATAGCATTTTCAGCGGCATTGTTATCTATCGGATAATCCCCCGAATCGAGATAACGAATTAATCTTGGCCATTGCTCGTGTAAATAAAATAACGCTTTACCAATCGCCGATTCAGGCGGCGAATGGGCAATGCTTTTATCCAGCCAGGATTTTAATTTATCGATAATCGGTTTGGATTGTTGTTGTCGTACAGTCAATTTTTCGGATGATGTCTTTTCTTTGATATCACTTTCAATGCGATAGAGTTGTTGAATGTAGGCCAATGCCTGATCCGCTTTTCCGGTTTTGCCTTTGGGTTGCATTTTTTGCGCATCGACAAATTTGCGTCGTGCATGTGCCCAACAACCTAATCGATGTAGTTGATTTTTGTCGCACACACCGTTGTAGCCGGAAAAACCATCGACCATCAGTGCGCCTTGATAATCGCGCAGTAAAGCTTCAGCGGCTTTTCCACTGCGTGTCGGCTCGTATTGAAACAACACCGCAGCACAGGTTGGCATTGTGCAGCGCAATACCCACATAAAACTCTGTGTTTCAGCCGCGCGGCCAGGTTCATTCAAGACTTGCACTATTGTCTCGTCTGCGTGAAGAATGTTTTGATCCAATATTTTTTCGTGAATCAAATTAATCAGTGGTTGCACTAACTGACCGCAACGAATCATCCAATTCGCTAATGTGGTGCGATCCAATTCAATGCCAATACGTTTGAAGATGTCGGTTTGTCGATAAAGTGGTAAAGCATCTACATATTTTGTGTAGCAACACTCGCGAGCAAACCGGGTGATGCGATACTTTTGTCGATAGGTTGGGCAGGCTTACTGGCCGTGATTAAAAATCCTTCGCAGCAAGGGCAGGCGTATTTTAAACGCTTGTGGTGCAGCACTTGAATCTTCGCTGGAATCACATCCAGTTGTTCGTGTGATTCAAAACCGATTTTTTTAAAACAGAACCATCGTGCGGGCAGACTTTCTGCTCTTCAGGCAGATCATGGATAATCTCAACGCGAGGTAAATTCGCAGGAATAGATTCGCGATGTTTTTGCGTTGATGCGCTGTAACAGTAACCGTGGCATCTTGTGATTCAACTTCGGTATTCGAAGAAGCGCTTTCATCTTCTTCCGCCTCAACAAACAAGTCAGCCTGAATCGCTTCCAGCTTTTCACTGGAAGAGCCAAACTGTTTTTGATTCAGTGAGCGAATGTAGTCTTCGAGCAGTTGAATGCGGTTGTTTTTATCAGAGATGACTTTATTGTTTTCTGAAATAATTTTATCTTTTTCAGAAATTATTTCTTTTAGTTGATCTATTTCTTGAGTATTTTGCATGAATGTATTTTACCAAAAATGCCATTCATGCAACAGAAAAATATTTCTTTAATAACAATAATTATATTAAAACAAATCCGTAAATACAGATTCAGTGTGAGGCGTTAACTTCGCAATATCCAATCCACGCAACAACCAATCAAACTGCTCATCGGTTAATAACAAAACAGAATCACCCTTGCGCGGCCATTTGAACTTGTTCTTCTCCAAGCGTTTATACCACAAACAAAACCCGGTTTTATCCCAATACAAAACCTTGATTTTGTTACGCGAGCGATTGCCAAACACAAACAGTGCACCGGAAAACGCATCCAACTCCATCATGTCGTTCACGCGAATACTTAACCCATTAATCGATTGTCGAAAATCCACTGGATCGCGGTGTATGTAAATCGCGACTGATTCCCAGCGAATCATAACAGCACTTTAATCAGTTGCGACAGCCAGGCCACATCAGGCAAACTCTCAAACTGAAGTACGCAGGAGTCCAGACGACATTGCACACTCATTTTCTTTTCAGGTATCGAAATCATTTTTTCTTTTTTTGGCTTAACGATTACAGGAATAAAATTGGCTGCTAATAATTGTTTTTTGCGCAGACTGAAATGCTTATCGCAAAGTTCATGTTGTTTGCAAAACTCGGCGGCGGACAAACCGCTGTCCGCATGTTGCTGAAAGAGTGATAGCCATTGTTCTTTGCTGCGACGAATCATAAAAGCCTCCGGTAATTATTTGGAGGCTTGAGGTTAAATCGTTTTGGGATTGAGCGTTAGGTGGGGTTTATTTGGCGCTTACCAATTATCAGACGAAGCTGTTTGCGAACGCTGGGTTGAAAATCCGTATTACCAGTATTTTTGCGGCGAAGAATTTTTTCAACATACTTTTCCCATTCAGCGCTCGTCCATGACGCATTGGCGCAAGCGAGTCGGCGAATCATTTTTGAGCAGTTATTACAAGAAAGTTTACGCATTGCCTTTGTATCAAAGGCATTAAAAACCGATCAACTTAAACGCATTGTGGTGGATACCACCGTTCAACCAAAAGCCGTGACTTTTCCAACCGATGTAGGTTTGATGCGCAAAGCCATCACCTCTCTGGTCGATCTTGCCAAGAGAAACAATATCGATTTACGTCAAACCTATGAACGCGTGGTTAAACGTGCAGCGATTAAAAGTGGACGCTATCGTCACGCCAAACAAATGAAACGTGCAAAGCGAGAAGAGAAATTCATTCGTACACGGTTAGGTCGAGTAATTCGTGATATTAGCCGTAAAATACAGGGTAATGATGCACTGAAAGATATTTTTGCGGGGGATTTATTAAAGGCATTTACTGCGCAACATCAACAGCGTCACAGCAAAGAAAAATCTATTCATGGCATGCGCCAGAAACAGAATGCATTGGTAAAGGCAAAGCACATAAGCCTTATGAGTTTGGCTGCAAAGTGTCGGTAACAACCAATGTCAATTCTGCACCGGGCGGGCATTTTGTTTTGCACATTGGTGCTTTACATCTAAATCCGTTTGATGGGCACACACTTGCGCCCATATTGAAATCCTTCACAGAGCAAACAGGTGTCACACCAGAACGAATTTATGTCGATAAAGGTTATCAAGGGCATGATTACGAACATAAATAGTCGCCCCTGAAAAACAATTTAAAATCCATCAGTACAAATTTCACCGCACCAATATCCATATCACACGTGAATAAAACCATTTTGAGATACTGCAGATCAACCAACTCTGCGTTAACTCGCTAAAAATCCTACTATTTTCCCTGGCATTAGGCCATTTTACGCAACAAAAAAATGCCTCCAATGCAGCGATCATCCATTTTCTTAAATTCCACGCACATGCCGCCATCAATAAATTAATCTGATCACCAGCCGCACCCTTCAAATAATTTTCTCGCTAGTCGAAAACCCGATTTCAAATGACCAATGATCGGTTCAATGGCCGCGCGTCGTCGACATTTCGCTCGCTTTTTTTCACGCTCATAACGCGTATCTTTTTTCTTCGGATTCTCTGGCAATATAATCTTAATCCCCTTCACTTCTTTTCGACCACGATAGCCGCGATCACACACAGCTTCTTGAATTTTACTGATCCGAACCGACTGTGCTTTTTCTAATACTTCATCCAGTGTATTTACATCAGCAATATTTTTTTCATGGCTCACAGCGCTCAAAATTATGTTGCCTGTTGAGGTGGTGACAATCGACGCTTTTGCACCGTATTCATACGGCTTATGATCTTTTCCTTTCGCCACACAGTAAGCCTGCGGTTCGTGCAAACTGTAAACTTTGTCACTGTCATGTTTCTTTTGCGTCAACACTTTTTGGTATAACGCAAAGTTTTCTGTTTGCTTATCGGCAATCAGTTGCGGTAATTTTCGTTCTAATTCCCTCAGTAAAACTCCCGCTATTGTACGCAAACGCTTGATCGCTTTAACCGCTTTTGCACGCTTTTGACATGACGAAAGAAACGTAAATTAATGCGTAATGATTTAACTTCTTTGACAAATGTACGCCGCTGCGCAATGTTATTGCCTTTGCTAATTTATTTAAACGATTGATAATCTTGATGGCGAGTTTTCCATCCGTTGGATAGGTTATTGCTTTCTCTTGTACGGTGGTATCAACATTGACTATCGACTCTTCCGCTTTTTTATCGTGCAACTTCACAGACATCACAAATATTTTTTCAACACCTTTTGCGCCAATACGTTTTCTAAAATGCACCAATTCCGTAGCATGACAGGGTAATTGGTTGTGAAAGTTTTTAATGCCGCAAAATGCTTGGTAATACGGATTTTGTTTCCACGCCAACACCACACGTTCATCGCTCAAATTTTCTAATTGCTTGAGTATTAGTAAGCCCACCATCACGCGAATGGGGATGCTCGGCCGACCAATACCTTGCGTGTATTCGCCGATAAAGTCTTTTTCAAATTCTTGCCAAGGAATGGCGTTGGATAGCAGCAGCAGCGGATCTTTTTTGGGTCTAGCTGATCGATTAAATCACCGCCAAAAAACTTGTTTGTTGATGTTGTTCTGTGGCTTTTAACATGTTTTTTTATTTCTCATTTCGACCAAAAAATGTAAGGAAATTTTATCATTTTTGGTCGATTTGATGTCGCTATTTTTTGGTTATTTTTATATTTTTCAATGCGTTAGTTGGTTTTTCAGGGGCGACTAAATATCGCGTTTTTAAATCGGGACAAAAACGAGGCGTGAAAGGTACGATTAAAAAAGAATTAAAACGTCGCAGCGTTGTTGAACCGATTATTGGGCATTTGAAATCGGATCATGCATTAGGCAGAAATTTCTTAAAAGGTATTGATGGCGACAAAATCAATGCGTTGTTGGCAGGTATTGGTTACAACTTTCGCTTGCTTACTTCGGTGGCTGCGATTTTTTGTCCCAAAATCTGGCAATGGTTATCGGCGTTATTGTCGAAAAATAGTGACTGTGTTTTTCACGCAGTCACTATCGCTTGAATTGTGGATTTTTAAAGTGGGTTTTTAACGGGCGACTATATAATATACCCACTTGATCTTGCACTGTCTAAGATAATAAATACCTCTCCAACCGTTATTGTAAGCATAATAAAAAATTGAATACCTGCCGCTATTGTTTCATGCCCGCCACAAAATACTTGTTACACCCCGCTTATTGATTCAGCAGCGAACAAACGGTTGTATGTAGTTAGAATGTATTTGGAAGAGACTAGCGCGTTGTGCATTTTGCTACGCCGAATGATAAAATCCTTTGAGTTTAGCGCGGACACATTATCAGTGGAAAAGGTGAAACCAGCATAAAAATTTTTAATTTAGACCAAAGCCACCTCCTTTGTTAAGCATCACTGAATAAGCTCAGAAATTTTACGATCATTATCTTTCTTGCGTAAAATCCTATTTACAAGTGCTTCTGATACAAACTCTGCACCAGAGAGCGACAAATGATTATCATCCCTATACAAAACTACGCCTGCCTTTACAGCAAAATATCGATCAGATTTACTATCAAATAAGAGATCACTAATTTTCAACATATTCTCCTTGGGGACTATCGAGCTTAGCACTTGGTTTATAGTTCCTGCTTGTTCTTCATATTCTCTCCCTTTTAAAAAATATGTCATCGCTTGATACATATTTTAGCAAAGCTCGTCTCGCCATATATAGCGGAGGATTAACTTTCATTCTCGGCACGGAATCAATGAGGAAAACTTCTTTACCGCTTTTAGTTAATGTATTTACTACATGCTCAAGAGATTTTTTTATAGTTAAAACATCGGACGGTAAAATTAAATTCTCATTAAAATAACCAATCCAATAAGCATGGAGCAGCACATAATGTACTTCGTTAGTATTGACCAAATGGTCAAGTATTACCCTTGAGTTTTCATTACACTTTCGATTGCCATTCGGTGACTCAACATCTGTAATGGGAGGGCAACCTGCAATAGCATACTCTAAAACTGAATATCCATCCTTTGAAAAGACTTTCGCAAGAGGATATACGATTTGATCTGCGTGACTATCTCCCCATAGAACAATTTTTGAATTATTTTTTTCTCCATACAAGCAAGCACTATCTGGATCTATAATTCTATTATCAACCCTACATTCAGCTATTCTGGGATTGTTATCGTACCTATAGTTCAAATAGGTTTTTACATCACTCGATAATATAAAATCACCCTGCATTTTATTAGTAGTTCTTATTGCATCGTATGCAGTAAACCCACCTAAAAGAGCAATTAGCGCATATAGCACCAAACTATTTGAGCCTGCTCTTTGAGCCACTGGCGGACTTTCAACAAATCTGTAAAGTACCCACCCCAAAAAAAACGACGCCACCATAAGCATATATGTTTCATAATATTCAAAATTTCTACCTGACAGTATGCGATAGTAAGCCATCAAAGGCTGATGTATAAGATACAGACTGAAAGAGATGGTACCAATAATAATTAAAGGTTTATTGATAAACTGGACTTTAGAATCTCAGAGTTAAATTTTTCAAAAAAAGCTTGACAAAAATGCGGCAAAAATTCTGCCGCGCCTTGACTACTGTGTTGAATTTAAGGAGTAGTCAAGGCGCGGCCTTCAAAGTTTTCGATGACTATCTGGAGGCCGCAATGCTCAACAAAGGATGCAGCAACATCCCACGCGAACTGGGTGATTGGATAACAATTTTAGGTAAAGTCTACCCTTGCGTGCAGTAGGCACCTGCCTTTGAATTGTTAGTCGGAGCCATGCTCACGCGCTCTGGCTTTGTCACGCAAAGCTGGGTGATGCTAAGCACGCAAAAGCACTGGACGAGTTACTACAAATGTTTGCGGCAAGGGAAATGGTCGTGGTTATCACTCGCTCGCGCATTTGTACGTGTTGTTATTCAACAAGTAGGCGGAGAGATTATTTATTTAGCCATAGATGACACGCTTATGCTGCGCAGCTCAGAAAAAGCGCCCGCAAGCCAGATTCATCATCAGCATGGCAACAAACCTAATTTGGCGCGTTTTGTTCGTGGACAATGCTGGGGTGACGCTTGCACAAATTGCCAGGCGAGAAAAAGGAAATAATATCGCCATTCCTTTGTTATCAGATTAATGCCTACCGCAGGCAACACCGGGAAATTGCGCGCCGCGCAAACACTGATCCGCAGTGTATCGAGCTTATACAGCGGCAAAACCGTGCGATTATTGATGGATAGCTGGTACATGCGCGGCGATCTTATTCTGGCGATGTTAGCGCAAGAAATTGATGTGATCGGGCAAGTACGCCACGACACCCGCTTGTACGATATGCCTGCAACCCCAACGAAAAACAGCGCGGCAGACCTGCCAAATATGGAAAACAAGTTACGGAGTCGCGAGTCAATCGCATGGCAACGACAGAAGCAACGTTATTCTTATATGGAAAGAATCAGCGGTTGCGATATCGCCATAAAGTCGTGTTGGCTCGTTTTATCAAAGGCGCAAAAGTCGGCGCGGTCTGGTGCGAATTTTATGACGAAAGAAATGAAAAGTGGAATAAGACACGTCTGCTTCTGTCAACGAGTAGCGAATTAAGTGCAGAAGAAATTATTGTTGCTTACGCGAAGCGCTGGAGTATTGAAAGCACGTTCAATGAATTGAAAAATTCCTGGGGAGTAAAAGAGGCCTGGCAACAGGCGCGACAGACAATAAATCGTTGGGTACAGTTAACGACAATAGGCTACGGATTAATTCAATTGTTGTCGTTGATGCCAGCGGAAAAACTGGACGGCGTCATGTTGCAGTTACCTTGGCGCAATAAAGCGGAGGTGACCGCAGGAAAATCCGTGATGGATTGGTAAAACATTTTCAGCGTGTTAGCGTTTTGGAGTGGTGGAGTACGACCTGCAATAAAATAAGGCCGCCATCCTAGGTTTTGGTGAGAAAATAAACTGCCCCATGATTTTTCTATAAAAATCATGGGGCAATAATGATGGAGCTAGAATTTTTTTGGCGCTAACCTGGGGTTGGCGGGGTGGGTGGTTTTCTAAAGTCCAGTTGATAAATAATTTATTAATAAATAAATTTCTTTGACTGCCCCAAAGTATTAATACTGTCCCCACACAAGGAAAAAGAGCAAGAGCCCCAGGAAAACCCGATCTATTGTCGAGCAGAAAAAAAGATCCGATAATAAGCGAATAGCCGACCATGGGCACAAAATTTTGCATGATAGTGTTTTCAAAAGTTAAATTTTTAGGGAAAATTAACATGCTGGCCGTAGCACCCAAAGTGAACTCCCACACTCTCATTACACTGGAAAAATAAGCTTTTTCTAAGTTTTTAGGTGCATTAATATACGTATAAATAAAAGAAACCATTAATATTGCAATTAGAATTACTAAAAGTAAATTTCTGTTGTTCGCTCTTAAGAAGCCTCTCACAATAAACGGAAATACAATATAAAACTGAATTTCAATTGTTAAGCTCCAATAATGAATTAAAGGTTTTTGATTCAGCTCAATTCCGAAATAACTTATTGATTCAGCCGCCCAAAAATTATTTTTTAGCATTAGAAATGATGTGATGCTTTTAGCTAATTCACTAAGCTCTTCAGGAAACAGAACTTGTCTGCCTACAAACCATACGACAACTAAAACTGTAATCGAAGCAGGGAATATTCTAGCCGCTCTGCGCAGGTAGAACTCAATTAAGTTAAAATTTTTATTTTTAATGCGGGACTGAATGGAATTGGCAATTAAAAAGCCACTCAGCACAAAGAATACATCTACTCCAACATACCCACCGGAAAGGAAATCAACCTGTGCATGAAAAAAAGAACTCCCAGAACCGCAATTCCTCTAAGACAAGTAAGATCATCTCTTTTTATCCATATTAATTTATTTTAAATAAGCTTAAGTTTCATTTTTGTGCGCTTAATCCAAATTGCATCCCTTAGTTTTTCCGTAGAGGAGTACCCGGTTGGTGCATGCAACAACAATTCTTTTAGCAAATCACATTTATAAGAATCACAAGCTCTTTTCAACTCAACAATTAATGATTCTGTTTCGAGCCAACTTAACGAATGTTCTTGTGCTCTCATAATTCGAGCATGTTCAGTACCGCTCACATTATCCCCAATCAATAACTCTTCAAACAATTTTTCGCCGGGACGTAACCCAGAGAATTGAATTTCAATATCACCATTAGAGTGTTTTTCATCTTTTATTTCCAGGCCTGATAAATGGATCATTCGTCGTGCCAAATCAACAATTTTGACAGGTTCACCCATATCTAACACAAATACATCACCACCCTTACCCATTGAACCAGCTTGAATTACTAATTCAGCTGCTTCAGGAATCGTCATAAAATAACGAATGATCTCGGGGTGAGTGACTGTAACGGGGCCACCTTCTTTTATTTGTTGACGAAATAATGGAACAACGGAGCCTGAAGAACCTAATACATTACCGAAGCGCACCATAGTAAAACGTGTTTTAGTTTGTCGTTGCGCCAAGCCTTGCAATACCAATTCTGCTAAGCGCTTGGTGGTGCCCATAATATTAGTGGGGCGTACAGCTTTGTCTGTTGAAATTAAAACAAAAGATTCTACATTCGCTTTAATGGAAGCTTCGGCGCAATGCCATGTGCCCATTACATTATTATTTACACCCTCAACTATATTGTGCTCCACAAGGGGGACATGTTTGTAAGCTGCAGCGTGATATACAGTTTGTACATCGTAGGCCTGCATCGCCATAACAAGTCGCAATTCGTTTTGTACCGAACCTAGCAATGCAACTATTTCTACGGGCTGTCCTGTCTTAAATAAATTGGAGCATAATTCTTTTTCTATGGAGTAGAGAGCAAATTCATTGAGTTCAAACAGAATCAGGGTTTTGGGGGCATGTTTAATGATTTGTCGGCATAGCTCACTACCAATTGAGCCCCCCGCTCCGGTTACCATCACCACTTTATTCTTGATGCAGGCATCCAATAATTTGGGATTCGGCTGTACTGGATCACGACCGAGCAAATCTTCTATTTCAACATCTTTAACATTTTCGATTCTGGTTTTGCCACTGAGTATGTCTGCGACTGCGGGAATGGTTTGTACTTCTATAGCCAAAGGTTCCAAAAGTTTTAGCACTCTAGATTTGCTGGCATTATTAGCGTTGCCCAAGGCCAATAGAATTTTTTTAGGGGCGTGTTGTTTAATTAATTTAGTTAAGTTGTTGGGCGAGTGAATCTTGACTCCGCTAATGGTAGTTTTGTGTAAACGACTATTATCATCCACAAAAGCTTTGACGCTGTAATTTGATGTGCTCAATGCCGATAACAATTGATGGCCGGTATTCCCTGCGCCATAAATAATCACCGGTAACTTACCTTCTGTATCCGCATTATTGAGCATCAGCACAATGCTGCGAACCAGCATTCTAGGAACGCCAATTAACACGAGTAGTACCAGTGTGTAGATCAAGGGTACTGATCGAGGTGTGCTGGAATGAGTAAAAAAACTGGCAAGCGCAAGGACTAATCCAGAAGCACAAACACAAACGGCTACCGTAATAATGGCTTGTGCAGACAAATAACGCAGTATCGCCCTGTACATTCCCATACGAATAAAAATAACAAGGCTGAGCAAGGTTGTAATGGCCAACATGGCGAGCTCATGCTGGCCTATTGGAGGAACTAATGTGCCTAGCCGGAGGCACATTGCTAGGTAGAGTGCGACGGATATTGAGGCAACATCAAAAACCACCGAAACACTGCGTTTTATTTGTCGTGGTGATTCAAAAAGTGTGCGGATCATTGCACTGACTCCTTCATCTTAGGTAATGGCCTTTTTCTGCGCGTAATTCTAGCTGATTCTGCTGCAAGATGCTGGGGGAAACTTCCAGATTGGGTGGCGGTTTACAATTTGTTGCCGGCCATGTCTAATACGCGCCAGCATAATATCCGCAATAACTAAAAGAGAATCACCTTGAATACCCCTACACAAGACTTGCCAGTGAGTGATGAGATTGACCTGTTGCAACTGCTCAAGTCTGCACTTGCCACATGGAAGCATTGGTTGGTTGCATTGATTATTGTTTCTGCGATTTATGGAGGGATCAAAGCCATACAAATTGCAGCCGTAACCCAGGAAACCGTTTACAGTAAGCCCATACGTTTAACTTTTCCCAATGCTCACAAATTGTTGTTTCCGAGTGGGGCCAAATTTGCTTACAGCGATATTGTGGCTCCTGCTGTAATTAAAATCGCCTACGAGCGTAACAATATAAAAGACTATGAATGGAGTGTGTCTGAATTACAGGCTGCGCTAACAGCATCCCCCTATTCACCCAGCTATCCATTATTGATGAAGCGTTACGGCATTTTAATGGCGGATAAAAAACTCACCGCTGATCAGATCGGTGAACTGCAAAAGCAAATGGAAAAGGATATTGAACAGGCGACTTCTGGTGAGGCTTTAATTAGTTTGCGATTGGTGAAAAAAGATTTACCGAAAGATGTGGCCGATAAGTTACTCAATGATATCCCTGCCATTTGGGCTGAGCGTGCAATCAAACAAAAGGGTGTGCTGAATATTAATGTGCAGCTGGCATCGGCCAATTCCATCAATAAAGAATTAATTTTGAATGAAGATCCATTAGTCGCAGGCGACATCATTGCGGAGAAACTCCAAGCGCTGAAAACTAACATTAGTAAGTTATCGGAATATGAAGGGTCTCAATCAACTTTAGATCCAGTTACCGGAATGAAGACTTTGGATCTCACCTATGCTGCTGAAGATATGGGAAACTATTTATTAGGTAGCTTGGTAGCACCGGTTCGTGAATTGGGATTGACCGAGTCAACACAAAAAACCATTTATTACTATCAAGATCGAATCAAAAAATTAAATCTCCAACTGGATGCACTGAAAATCAAGGCTCAATCAGTGCAAACTGTTTATGACTCATACAATGACTCTTCTAAAGTGGCGAATGGAGGAGCAGGCACGGCAGCACTTTCTGATATTAATGCTGATGTGGTTGACAAGCTTGTTAGCCTGTCTGGGGATGCTAACAGGCAAAAATATCGTCAGAAATTACACACTCAGTGGATTAAACTTATGGGCGAAGTGGCAGCTCTAGAGGCAAGTATTAAGGATGCCCAATTAGTGTTGGATGCAGTCAAAAAATCTGTGGGTATTCAAAAAACTGAAGAATATAAAACTTATCTGGAATCAACCAAAAAACAAATTCCATTAATTGTGGATAAGCTAGTTGGGTTGTATGAAGTGTCTGAGCGCATATATGAACAGCTCAGTATTGAATCTGTAGGTGTTAAAGATCAGCTCTATATTCCTGTGACCAACACCATTCTGTCCACTCGTGTATTGATTGATATTAAATCGACGATTTTGACTTGGATAGCTTTGATGTTTTTAACCAGTATTTTGGTAATTCCAGGTGTGATGATTCGAAACGCAATGAAATCGAAAAGAGAAACAAACTAAAAATGAAAAAAAGGGAGCTGCATCCTGTCGGCTCCCTGCGCTTCCTGTCACCGTGTCCCGAAGATCCCCCATATTTTTGAAAGGCAATTTTGCAGCTTGCCAGCTCGATTAACCCTGATATAGTGCAGAAAAACGGGGTTTATGGCTCAGCCGATAAGCTCACTTATTTCCCCCTGGCTGCCTGGTTCGGCCAAGAAGATTGGAAACTGTAAACGTGATAGATGCCGATGGGTTTCGCCCCAATGTGGGGATTATTTTGACCAATTCCGTGGGGCAATTGCTCTGGGCGCGTCGAGTAGGCGGGCAAGATGCTTGGCAGTTTCCTCAAGGTGGAATTAATGAACATGAATCTCCCGAAGAAGCCTTATTTCGGGAGCTCTATGAGGAAGTTGGGTTGCGCCCTGCGGATGTTAAGCTCTTGGCGTCTACTCGGGGCTGGTTGAGGTATCGACTGCCGGACAGAATGGTGCGCCATCATTCGCAGCCTCTATGCATTGGCCAAAAACAACGTTGGTTTTTGCTGCGTTTGTTGTCTGATGACACTGCGGTCAAACTCAATAATCAGGTCGATAAACCTGAGTTTGATGAATGGCGATGGGTGAGTTACTGGTATCCCTTGGGCAAAGTGGTCACTTTTAAACGTGATGTCTACCGCCGAGCTCTAAAGGAGTTATCGCTGGCACACAGTGATTATATTGCGTCGATTCCCTTGGTATTACTCGAGAATAATTAAGCCACTATGCTCAACTCTTTAAGGTCCATAGTTCAGGAAGTTAATTCTGCGCGCGACATGAATTCAGCGTTGGCGATTATCGTTCAACGCGTGAAAACCGCTATGCAGACTCATGTCTGTTCAGTTTATCTGCGCGATGCGAACGATGATTATGTGTTGATGGCGACGGATGGTTTAAATCCAGCTGCTGTGGGTTCGGTTCGATTAGCAGCCGGTGCAGGCTTGGTGGGGCGAGTGGTGGTGAGGGAAGAGCCCATCAATTTGGATCAAGCAGAAGCACATCCTAGCTACCAATATTTTCCTGAAACCGGTGAAGAACGTTATAGCGCATTTCTCGGCGTCCCCATTATTCACCATCGTAAAGTCTTGGGTGTTTTGGTTGTCCAGCAAGTCGAACGTCGTCGCTTTGATGAAGGTGAAGAGGCTTTTCTGGTCACTATGTCTGCTCAGTTGGCGGGAGTGATTGCTCATGCAGAAGCGACAGGTGTAGTCGTTCCTGCAGGGGAGAAAGCCGTTCAAGCCAGATTCAAAGGGGTGTCGGGTTCGAGTGGCGTGGCGCTGGGTGAAATTGTTGTTATCTCCCCAAAAGCCGATTTGCGGTCTGTCCCCAAACGTGCCTGCAAAGATGTAGATAAAGAAATCCGATTGTTTTCAGATGCCTTGCCCTCCGTGCGTCAGGATATGAAAACCTTGGGGGCTGGGTTTAAATCTCGAATCAATCAACAAGAACAAGCGCTCTTTGATGCCTACATTGCGATTCTCGATGATGCGAGTTTGGGTGCCGAAGTCACCGATAAAATTCGTTCTGGTATCGATGCGGCCTACGCCTGGAGCCAGGTGATTTTGGCTCATGAAAGCGTCTTCAATTCTATGCCGGATGCCTATCTGCGTGAACGTGCGGCGGATCTCCGCGATTTGGGTTGTCGGGTATTGGCTTATCTTCAAAACATTAATCAGGAAGAGCGGGTTTATCCCGACAAAACAATTTTGATAGGCGAAGAATTAACGGCTTCAATGTTAGGCGAAATCCCCAAAGAAAAATTAGCGGGATTGGTGTCAGTACTGGGTTCCAGTAATTCTCACGTGGCTATTCTCGCTCGCGCTATGGACGTGCCGGCGGTCATGGGTGCGGTGGATTTACCTTACACTCAATTGGACGGCCGACCAGTCATTGTTGATGGTTATCGTGGTGCGGTCTTTACCGACCCCAATGAACAATTGCGCAAGCATTACGAGAAAATTTTTCTTGAAGAACAAGAGATGGTTAAA
Source organism: Cellvibrio sp. (assembly GCA_016712405.1). Lineage (GTDB taxonomy): Bacteria > Pseudomonadota > Gammaproteobacteria > Pseudomonadales > Cellvibrionaceae > Cellvibrio. The sequence goes on from JADJRD010000014.1 coordinate 224,498, forward strand.
GGGCTGGAGGCTCTTAAAGATTTACCCTGCATCACCCGCGATAATCACCGCATGCCCTTATTTGTTAATACTGGCTTGATGGCGGATGTATTGCGTTCACTCGAACGCGGTGCAGAAGGTGTGGGCTTGTATCGAACCGAAGTGCCTTTTTTATTGCGCGAACGTTTTCCCAGTGAAGAAGAACAACGCGCAATTTATCGCGAACAATTAGAAGCTTTTGCTCCGCACACAGTGACCATGCGCACCTTGGATATTGGCGGTGATAAATCCCTGCCTTATTTTCCAATCTCCGAAGCGAATCCTTTTTTGGGTTGGCGTGGTATTCGTGTGACACTGGATCATCCAGAGATTTTTCTAGTACAAATTCGCGCGATGATTAAAGCGAGTGAAGGTTTGGATAATCTAAAAATCCTGTTGCCGATGATCACCAATATTCAGGAAGTGGATGCATCAAAAGGATTGATCAATCGCGTTTATAAAGAATTATTGGAAGAAGGTCATAGAGTCCGCATGCCGCAAATCGGTGTGATGGTGGAAGTCCCTGCAGCGGTTTATCTCGCTTCAGAACTCGCGCGTAAAGTGAGTTTTTTATCTGTTGGTAGTAATGACCTCACACAATACTTATTGGCGGTGGATCGCAATAATGCACAGGTGGCCGATTTGTATCAGGCGTTTCATCCTGCAGTATTACGTGCGTTGCAGTCAGTTGTTTTTGCTGCGCATGATGCAGGTATTAGCGTGAGTATTTGTGGCGAGTTAGCAGGTGATCCTGCGGCGGCTGTATTATTAATGGCAATGGGCTTTGATATTTTATCCATGAGTGCAACGAATTTACCAAAAGTGAAATCGGTGATTCGTTCGGTAACCATGGTTCAGGCCAAATATTTGTTAACTGAAGCGATGCGAATGTCTAATGGCGACAGCATTCATCGTTATGTAAATCAATATTTGCGAGAAGCTGGGGTAATGCGGTTGCTGGTGCCTTCAGGGGCGGAAGAAATGAATTAAACCAATGGTTTTTTTGTCATATAGATTCACCTACACTGCTTGCTAATTTATTAATCAGGTTTCCTATGATCCCCTATCACAACATTGATCCCATAGCCTTTAAATTAGGTCCGCTTGCCGTTCATTGGTATGGCATTACCTATCTCTGTGCTTTTGTGACGGCATGGTATATCGGCGTACAGCGCGCCAAATTACCTAATGCGATTATTAATCGTCAGCAAGTCGAAGATCTAATTACCTGGGGTGCCTTCGGTGTCATTATTGGTGGTCGATTAGGGTCGGTATTTTTCTATAATTTTGAAACTTTTAAAGAAGATCCACTATGGGCTTTACGTCTCTGGGAAGGCGGGATGTCGTTTCATGGCGGATTGTTAGGTGTGATGTTGTCTATGTATCTCTACGCATGGAAATTAAAAATCAGTTATGTTGGCTTAATGGATTTTGTTGCGCCTTTAGTGCCGTTGGGCTTGTTTTTTGGTCGTATTGGTAATTTTATTGGCGGTGAATTATGGGGGCGTGCGACCGATGTTTCTTGGGGAATGATTTTTCCAAAAGACGTTGAACAATTAATTCGACATCCTTCGCAGTTATATCAAGCTTGCCTTGAAGGTTTGTTGTTATTTGTGATTGTGTTTTGGTTTTCACGCAAGCCTCGTCCGCGTGGCGCAGTGAGTGCAATTTTTTTGATGGGATATTCTGTATTTCGCTTTATCGTCGAATTTTATCGCGAGCCTGATGTAGGTGTCAGTGGATTTATTGGGCAATCGCGAGGCCAGGATTTAAGTATTCTGATGTTTTCTTTTGGCGTTTGCGTATTAATTTATGCTTACACTTTTGGTCGTCGTTATTTGGTCTCTGCTGATTCAGCACCAAATAAGCCAAACAAAAATCAGTTAAAAAGACAAAAAAATAAAATGTATTTTTTGAGGTTTTCATGCAGCAATATTTAGATTTAATGCGCGATGTGGTTGACGGTGGCATTACTCGCGGTGATCGCACTGGCACTGGTACTCGTTCTGTTTTTGGTCGTCAGTTACGTTTTGATTTGAGCCAAGGCTTTCCTTTAGTTACCACCAAAACAGTTCATCTCAAAAGTATTATTGTGGAATTGCTTTGGTTTTTACAGGGCAGAACCGATGTCACCTGGTTGCAAGAGCGCGGTTGTAATATCTGGAATGAATGGGCAACAGAGGAGGGTGATCTTGGTCCTGTGTATGGAAAGCAATGGCGCAGATGGGCTTGTCCTGATGGTTCGACAGTCGATCAGATTTCGCAAGTCATCGAACAAATTAAAAAAACACCTTATTCGCGTCGTTTGATTGTTAGTGCTTGGAATCCGGCTGATTTGCCTGATGAAACCATTAGTCCACAAGACAATGTTCACCAAGGTCGAATGGCCCTCGCGGCCTGCCACACGCTGTTTCAGTTTTATGTTGCTGAAGGAAAATTATCTTGTCAGTTATACCAGCGCAGTGCTGATTTGTTTTTGGGTGTGCCATTTAATATCGCAAGCTATGCATTACTCACGCATATGATCGCGCAACAATGTGATTTGGATGTGGGTGATTTTGTGCATACCTTTGGTGATTGTCATTTGTATAACAATCACATCACGCCGGAAATTGTTTACGAACAATTAACACGCGAACCTAGAAAACTCCCTAAACTACAAATTCGCCGTCGGCCGAACAGTATTTTTGATTACGAATTGGCAGATTTTGAATTTGAAGGATATGAACCGCACCCGCGAATTGTTGCTCCGATAGCGGTGTAAAAATCATGGTGAAATTGTCGATTATAGTGGCAGCAGCACGCAATGGTGTGATTGGCAAAAACAACCAGTTACCTTGGCATCTTCCGCAAGATTTAAAATATTTTCGTGCAATGACAACTGGTAAGCCGGTGATCATGGGAAGAAAAACATTTGAGTCGATTGGCAAGCCTTTACCTAATCGAACCAATATTGTTATCACGCGTAATCCCAATTGGGGGCATGATGGCGTGTTAGTGGCAAGTGATTTGAATGGCGCTGTAGAAAAAGCGAAAAAAGTGTTAATGCAGCAGGATAATTCCGAATGGGAAGCTATGATTATCGGCGGGGCAGAGATTTATAAAGCAGCCCTGACAATTGCCGATAGGGTTTACTTGACTTATATCGATCGTGATGTGGAAGGTGATGCTTGGTTTCCTGTGCTACCTGATACAGAGTGGCGTTTGAGTAGGCTGCAGGCAGGAGATGAGCTTGCATCAGAGCCTCATGAATTTAGGATTTATGATCGACTTGAGTCGAACGGTTAAAAAATAAACGCTAATAGCGAAATGTTCTTAAGGAAGTGCAATTTTCGAGTGTTTACAGAATTTTGTGCGGCCAAAGTGTTACCGGGTTATCGTTTCATGTGTCTACTGTTACCTTGGTGATACAAAAGTACACACGTAACAAAGCTTTTGGACAAATCATTGGATGCGGTGAATTTCGCTTATTACAATGCGGCGTTCTTAGGCTGCTCTCTATAAGTTTTTTATAGGAGCTACGTGGAAAAGCGTGCGTGGCAGCTTATTGTCACATACTCAATTGATTGAACGCCCGAGTTGGGGGGATTATGAAAAAGCAGCGATTCAACGCCGTGGTGATGACCACTGCGCTATCTGTCAGCGCGCTATTCGGTAGCGCTGCTATGGCAGACCAAAATCTGGATACAGTGCTCCAAGTAGGCCAAGCCAAAGTGACTTTGGCGGCAGACTCACAAAAACGTATTGACAGGTTAGCTCAGGAAACTGACGACTTGACCCAGCAATTCAAGGCACAAAACAAGCTGATTGATGATTTGCGTGTGTATAACGCCCAAATGCAAAAGCAAGTTGATGCCCAGTTGGGTGTTGTGACTGATCTTGAAAAATCAATTGAAAAAGTGACCGTCATTGAGCGCCAAATTCAGCCGTTGATTTTCAAAATGCTGGATACTCTGGAGCAGTTTGTTGAATTCGACAAACCTTTCAAGCTTGAAGAGCGTAGGGCTATCATTGCTGACGTAAGAACCAACCAAGAGCGTGCGGATATTTCGGTATCAGAGAAGTTCCGTCAGGTGTTGGAAGCCTACAAATTCGAATCAGATTACTCCAATACATTGCAATCTTATGATTCTAACGAAGAAATCGATGGCCCTGGCACTGAAAAGCGCACAGTGAAAATCCTTCGTGTGGGTCGTGTGTCTTTGATGTATCAAACAACTGATGGTAAGCAAAGTGGATATTGGGATGTCGCGCAAAAAGCGTGGGTATCGCTCGATAGTTCCTACAATGCAGGCGTGTTGAAAGGTTTGCGTATTGCGCGTGATCAGGCCTCTAAAGACATTATGCTGGTTAAAGTTCAAGCTCCGGAGGCAGTGCAATGAAAATGAATTTTGTTAAAGCTTGTGTATTGTTAGCGGCTGCCGGCTTTATTTCAGGCGCTGTCTTTGCTCAAGAAAAAGCTACCAGTGTTGATCAATTAGTTGAGATGGTAAAAAAATCTCAAGTTGGTGAATCGGCTGAGCATAAACAACGCGAGCAAGAGTTCCTTCGCGACAAAAACAATCAAGCCAATTTGCTGGCTCAGGCTAAGGCCACTCGTGCGGCGGAAGAAGCTCGTTCTGCGGTGCTGGACAAAAAGTATGCTGAGCAGCAATTGCTGGTCACCCAAAAGAAGCAGCAGCTTCAAGAGCGTTTGGGTTCTATGCGTGAATTGTTTGGTCATTTGACTTCTACCGCGGGCGATTTGCGTGCCAAGTTAGATGTCTCAATCGTGAGCGCCCAGTACCCCAATCGTGGTGACTTCCTTGAGGTGTTAATCGAGAAGATGAACAGTGGTGTGAATCTTCCTGATATAGAAGAGATTGAGCGCCTCTGGTCTGAAATTCTGTTTGAATTGGCTGAAAGTGGCAAAGTGGTGTCATTTACCACTGATGTCATTAAGCCAAGCGGCGAGACCGTTAGCCAAACAGTTGTTCGTGTTGGTGGTTATAACCTGGTCTCTGAAGGCAAGTATCTTTCTTACAATGTTGATACTGACAAAATCATTGAGCTTGAGCGTCAACCTGATGCTGATTTTACTTCTTCAGCGGCAGCCATCCAAAACGCAACCTCGGCTGTTGACTTTGGGGTAGACCCAACAGGTCCAGCGGGCGGCCAACTCTTAACGGCATTGATTGATAAGCCCACCTTTATGGAAAGGCTCGATCAAGGTGGCAAAGTTGGTTATGTCATTGTTGCGGTAGGTGTGATTGGTGTTTTGTTGGGTATCTTCCGTGTATTGGTTCTCTTCGCTGTTAGTGGAAAAGTTAAGGCTCAGTTGAAGTCTTCTACTCCAAACAGTAACAACCCATTGGGTCGTGTATTGAAAGTGGCGCAAGAGAATAAGAGCGTTGATACCGAGACATTGGAATTGAAAATGGAAGAAGCGATTCTTAAAGAGCGTCCCTCTATTGAAAGTGGCTTGGCTATTTTGAAAATCATTGCTGCTGTTGCTCCCTTGTTAGGATTGTTGGGTACGGTTACCGGTATGATCGAAACCTTCCAGGCAATCACAATCTTTGGTGCTGGCGATCCCAAAAACATGGCGGGTGGTATTTCTGCAGCCTTGGTCACTACAGTTCAAGGTCTTGTTGTTGCGATTCCAGTCGTGCTGATGCACACCTTGGTTAATGGTCGCGCTAAAGCTGTGACCCATATATTGGAAGAGCAGGCAACGGGTATTGTGGCGGAAAACGCTGAACGTTCTGCGCGTAAGTAAGGGGTAAACTATGTCGAATATACTCGACTCCCTAAGCGCGTTCATGGCACAAGGTGGCGTACTGATGTATGCCATCGCTGTCCTGACGCTATGGATGTGGATATTGGTTTTTGAGAGAGTCCTCTTTTTAAAAGGGGCTCTGAGAGCTGATGTTCAGCAGTCGCTTTCTGTTTGGGAGGCAAGAACCGAGCGCAAGTCATGGAACGCCCATCAGATTCGTAATGCGATGATTTCTCGTATGAACGAAAAAATAGACAACAATTTAGACATGATTACCGCCTTGGTTGCTATGTGCCCTTTAATGGGATTGCTAGGAACTGTGACCGGAATGATTGAAGTATTCAGTGTGTTGTCTTTATCGGGTGGTGGTGATGCCAAGTCCATGGCCGGCGGTGTATCCAAAGCGACCATACCAACAATGTCAGGAATGGTGGCAGCGATTTCTGGCGTGTTTGCCAATACCTATCTTCAGCGTATATCGGGTGATGAAAAAGCCTTGTTTGCTGATCATCTAACAATGGATCACTAAGTGGTTCATTGTTAGGTCTACAGATTAACCTGTACTAAAGAGATGTCTCATGAGCAGGAAAAGTGCAAAACCTCAAGAAGAAGCTCAGGCAATTGACCTGACACCCATGTTGGATGTGGTGTTCATTATGTTGATCTTCTTCATTGTAACCGCGACTTTCATTAAAGAAACGGGTAAAGAAATAGAACGTCCAGATGCGGTAATGTCAGATCCAAAACCAGCGGCGACCATTTTGGTGGCAGTGGGGAGTGATAATGAGATCTGGATCGATAAAAAGAAAGTCGACCCTCGTGGTGTCAAGCTGGTTATCGAGCGTATGCGCGCTGATAATCCTAAAGGTACTGTTTCTATTCAAGCGGACAAGCAAGCGGATATCAAATTTGTGGTAGACGTTGCCAAGGCTGCTCAAGAAGCAGGTGTTGCAGAAGTCTCTGTATCGACAACCAAGAAATAGACTGTTATGAAAGCTGAAAAATCTCTATTACCTTTAGTATTACTGGCTATTTTGTTGGGTTCTTTGACTACCTTTGGGCTATTTTATTTAATGAATAGCCTGGTCAACAATGAGATGAAAGAGCCTGATCAGGCCAAGCAAGTGAAGATCCCGGATATGCGTATGCCGAAAACCGAGATCGTCAATCGATTCGAAGACGCGAAACCTGAGAAACCACAAGAGCCTGAGGCTCAACCGCCCGAACTTCCAGAGCCTGAATTTGCTGCACCTGATGCAGGTGTGGGTGGTATCAACATGCAGGTCTCGATTGTGAAGCCTACATTTGGTGGCCCACAAGGGATCAGTCTGAACGAAGGAAATTACATGCCGATTGTAACTGTGGCGCATGAATATCCATCTTCAGCGCTTTCTCGAGGTATGGAAGGTAGTTGCACGGTGGAGTTTGTCGTTACCGAAACGGGCGCTACTCGAGACATAGTTGCAGTTCCAGAGCTTTGTATTAACAAGAAAGATGGCCAGCCTACAACCGTATGGAATCGAGCATCTATAAAAGCTGTATCCAAATTTAAATTCAAGCCTAAGGTGCAAGATGGCAAGGCGATAGAAGTGCCTGGTGTCCGTTATAAACTCACCTATCAAATGGCTAAGTAAGGAGTCAAACAGTGAAACGCGCATTACACAAGGTTTGCGGCCTGATTAATAAAACCTGTCTGGCAACTTTGCTAGTGGCTACTCCTGCAATAGTGGGTTTTGTTGCCAATGCAATAAACCCTGAACAAAACCTATTTACTTCGGGTATTGCACAAGCTCAAGTTAAAGCGAAAAACAAACAATTTGAAAAGCGCACTCCACCTGCAGTTAGTGAAAGTGTTGGAAAAAAGGTTCAAGAAGCTTATGAGTTTTTACAGCCAGCAGATCCGAAAAATAAGCCTCAACCACAAAAAGTGATTCAGGTTTTGAGCGCAATACCAACTGCAAAGCTGAATCCATCTGAGTATGCCAACATTTATCAGTTGTCTGCATATGCCTATGCTCAGCAAGAAAATTATCCCAAGGCCATTGAGTTTTTTAACAAATACATCGCTTTGAGTCCCAACATCCAAGTGGCTGCTGAAGCACAAGCCTATCAGGTGCTTGGGCAACTCTATGGTGCAACGGAAAACCCAAAGAAAGCGTTGGAAACAATGCTTAAATGGACAGATTATGTTGCTGAGATTAAACCTGAGCAGTATTACCTCTTTTCTTCTTTGTATTATCAAGTTGAAGACAAAAATAATGCGCTATTGAATATTAATGAAGCAGTAAAATTACAAGAAGCAGCAGGTAAGGTGCCTAGTGAAAGCTGGTACAACTTACAACGCGGTCTTTACTTAGATAAAGAAGATTACAAAAACGCAAAAGTGGTAATTGAAAAGCTGATTACCCATTATTCAAAGCCGTCCTACTGGAAAACACTAAGCCAGCTTTATGGAATGATGGATCAACCCAAACAGCGATTAGCTGCTCTTGAAGCCTGTTATATGATGGGTGGACTGGAAGGAGAAAAAGATTTAACTACGCTGGCTGCATTATTTTGGGAGCAGGAAGCGCCCTACAAAGCAGCAAAAGTAATGGAAAAAGGTATCTATACTGATAAAACCATTGAGGCGAATGCTAAAAATCTGAAGTTTTTGGCGGATGTTTTGAGAAATGCGCGTGAGGATAAAAAGTCCTTGGCTGAATATGAAAAGGCTGCTCAAAAATCGACTGATGGTGATTTGATTCTTGGTTTGGCCGAAATGTATATGTTGAATGACAAACACAAGGAAGCTGTCAAATGGGCCAAAGAAGCGATTAGCAAAGGTGTGAAAAGAGCTGATCGAGCCAATATGACAATAGGCCAAGCAGAATTTGAAATGAAAAACTACGAATCGGCGATCACTTATTTTGAGCGAGCAGCCAAAGATGAGCGATCCAAGCGTTTTGCTGAGCAGTGGAAGCGAGCTGCTGAAAATCAGAAAAAAATTGCCGAGATAGCGAAAGCATCAAGTTAGTATAAAAAACCCGCCAAACTGGCGGGTTTTTTATTTATAGAGCAGATGAAAAAGAGCTATCACTTTTTGCCCCTTTTCCTTCCTTTTAACATCCCCGCCAAAAAACGTCCGGTATGCGATGCTGGGCTTTTTGAAACATCTTCCGGCGTTCCTGTTGCAATAATTTGTCCGCCGCCACTGCCGCCTTCAGGGCCGAGATCAACAATCCAATCAGCGGTTTTAATCACATCAAGATTGTGTTCGATAACAACGACAGTGTTGCCGTGATCGCGCAAACGATGCAATACATTAAGCAATTGTTGTATATCGTAAAAATGTAAACCTGTTGTTGGTTCGTCCAAAATATAAAGTGTTTTTCCTGTATCGCGTTTGGATAATTCTTTGGCAAGTTTGACGCGTTGTGCTTCACCACCGGATAAGGTGGTGGCGGATTGCCCTAAACAAATATAACCCAAGCCTACATCCAACAAAGTTTGCAATTTATTGGCGATTGCGGGCACGGCATCAAAAAATTGTCGAGCATCTTCAACGGTCATTTCCAATACTTGATGAATGTTTTTGCCTTTGTATTGCACGTCGAGTGTTTCCCGATTGTAACGTTTGCCTTTGCATACATCGCAAGGCACATAAACATCAGGCAGAAAATGCATTTCAACTTTGGTCACGCCATCGCCTTCACAAGCTTCGCAGCGGCCGCCTTTTACGTTAAAACTGAATCGTCCAGGTTGATAGCCGCGTGAGCGCGCTTCTTGGGTGCCGGAAAATAATTCACGAATCGGGGTGAAAATTTGCGTGTAGGTGGCAGGGTTTGATCGTGGTGTGCGACCAATCGGGCTTTGATCTATATCGACACATTTATCAAATAAATCCAAACCGATAATTTGTTCATGCGCTTTAGGCGTCAGTGTGCTTGCGCCATTTAATGCAGTGGCAGCGAGTGGAAATAAAGTGCCATTAATCAATGTCGATTTTCCAGAGCCAGAAACTCCCGTCACACAAGTCATGACACCGTAAGGAATTTCTAGCGTAACATTTTGTAAATTATTTCCTTTTGCTCCGATCAGTTTTAACCATTGTTTATCACGAGCAGGGTGGCGAATACTCGGAATTGCAATTTGTTTTGCGCCACTTAAATATTGTCCGGTAATCGATTCCGGCGTATTCATAATATCCTTGACTTTTCCTTGCGCGATAATTTGTCCGCCGTGTACACCAGCACCCGGGCCAATATCAATCACATGATCCGCAAGCCGAATGGCATCTTCATCATGTTCTACCACAATCACCGTGTTACCCAAATCGCGTAAATGTGTCAGTGTTTTCAATAAGCGCTCGTTGTCGCGTTGATGTAAGCCAATTGAAGGTTCATCGAGAATATACATAACGCCTACAAGCCCAGCACCGATTTGGCTGGCTAAACGAATACGTTGCGCTTCACCACCGGATAAGGTTTCTGCACTTCGATTCAGTGTTAAATAATTTAAACCCACATCGACTAAAAATCCCAAACGTTCGCGCAATTCTTTTAATACTTTATCGGCAATGCCCGCCTTTCTGCCGCTGAATTGCAGTTGTTGGTAATAACTCAATGCATCAGCAATGGGTAATTCAGTAATGCTGGGTAAATTTTTTCCGTCAATAAACACATGACGAGCTTCGGTGCGTAAACGAGTGCCGCCACAATCGGGGCAAGGTTGTGTAGATAAAAATTTAATTAAATCTTCACGCACTGAATTGGATTCAGTATCGCGGTAGCGGCGTTCCATATTATTGAGAACACCTTCAAATGTGTGAGTGCGACGATAAACATCACCGCGATCATTAATATAATTAAATTCAATCTCTTCATCGCCTGATCCATACAAAATAGCTTCGCGATGTTTGGCTTTTAGTTTGCTCCAAGCAATATCGATTTTGAATCCATAATGTTCGGCGAGTGATGAGAGCATATGGAAATAATAGACATTACGTTTGTCCCAGCCGCGAATGGCGCCATCGGCCAAACTCAAGCTGTCATCTTGAATCACTTTGTCTTCATCAAAAAATTGATGCACGCCCAAGCCATCACAAGTGGGGCAAGCGCCGGCAGGATTATTAAACGAAAATAAACGTGGTTCTAATTCTGTCAAACTATAATCACAAATCGGGCAAGCATGGCGCGCCGAAAATAATCGGTCTTCGCCATCGCCATCCATGTAACTAATGCCTGCTAATCCTTCACCTAAACGTAAAGCAGTTTCAAAGGATTCGGCCAGGCGCAATTTCAAATCTTCGCGCACTTTAAAACGATCAATCACTACATCGATGCTGTGTTTTTTCTTTTTATCCAGCTTGGGTGTGTCATCAAGATCACACAAGGTCCCATCAACACGCACACGAATAAATCCATCGCGTTTCAGTTGATCAAACACATGTTGGTGCTCACCTTTACGGTCGCGCACTATAGGGGCAATTAACATTAGCTTGGTGTCAGCAGGCAGTGCTAAAACGGTATCCACCATTTCGCTGATAGTTTGTGCAGCGAGTGGTAAATCATGCGTGGGACAACGCGGCTCACCCACACGCGCATAAAGCAATCGCAAATAATCATAAATTTCGGTGATGGTACCCACAGTTGAGCGTGGATTGTGCGAAGTCGATTTTTGTTCGATGGAGATCGCCGGGCTTAATCCTTCCACATGATCCACATCAGGCTTTTCCATCATGGATAGAAATTGGCGCGCATAAGTCGACAGTGACTCTACATAACGACGCTGACCTTCTGCATAAAGCGTATCAAACGCGAGGGAGGATTTGCCCGAACCTGAGGGGCCAGTGATCACGACTAGTTTGTCGCGTGGAATATCCAGATCTATATTTTTTAAATTGTGTGTACGTGCACCGCGAACCAGGATGGTATCCATCAATCTCTCTCATTAGCTGAAAATCATAAGGCTTCGAATCAAGCCGCCGATTATATACGTGATGTTGGTGTCAAAGGTTGTCAGTAGATCAGAAAAAATCATAGCTGGGGGCTCCGGAAATGAGAGGTGGGCTGGCTGGCTAAACTTGGAAAATTACTCTGCAGGGCGTTCATAGTGTTTTTCTATTGTTTATTGTTAGAATTGAATGGCATGCAAATGTATGCATGGATCTTAATTTAACTATTTAAAGACAGGAAACTGAAATGAAGCATATAAAGTTATTGGTAAGAATAGGAATAATTCTAGAGGTGCTTTTTGTCGGCCATCTGAGGGCACAAGAAGTTGGTTTTTTAAATGTTTCTCCGCAGGATGGACAATACTTCAACGGTCAGTCGATGGAATTTGTAATAGAAACGCCTGAAGAAATAAATATTGAGCCATTTCTTCATCAAACTGCATTTCCTTCTGCAAATAGAGTTCAGGCATTTATAAATGGATTGGACGTAACCAGTTGGTTTTTAGCTTGTGTTCAGCAGTACAAACTTGAATTTAATTTAAAAAGTCGCCTCGTTTGTAAGCATCAGAATCGAACGCCCTTTGTTGTAGGAATGAATGAGTTGGTTATTCAGTTTTTGGAGTATGAGAAAGTTCGTTACCAGGGAGCGGCCTTCTATTGGGTTGACAATGCAAGTAGAGTCTACCTAAGTTTACCTCATCAGCTTCATGTGCAAGGATTTAGTCAGAATACTTCATCCAATATCAAAGTCCTTAGTGGTCAGGTTGTGAGATTGACCGCAAGAGGTAGTGTGGCCACTTGGCCTGCGAATCAGAGTTTTCCAGTCTCGACTCCGAAGGGAACTTTGACGTGTAACGCAACTACTTGTTTGGTAAGTGGTCGTCCAGTGGGCGCACTAATGGTGAAAATTGGTGTTAATGGGCGTTGGTTGATGGTGGGCGATTCTTATACATTAGTGGCAGATAGAGATGGCGAATTATTTTTTGCTGTCAATGATAAGGTCACCGATCAAGAAATGAATGACAATACTGGATATTACGAAGTGAATATTAGTAATTAACATTAATAGGGCGCGTGGGCGCCCTATTATTTTGGCATCAATTTAATTCTGCAAACACTTCTTTTGCCGCGGCTAAAGTATTTTTAATATCTTCTTTGGTGTGTGCCGCTGACATGAAGCCTGCTTCATAAGACGCAGGTGCAAGATAAACGCCGCGTTTTAACAGGCCGTGAAAAAATTGATTGAATCGAGGAATGTTACAGGCCATGACTTGTTTGAAGTTGGTAACCTTTTTTTCTTCAGTAAAGAAGAAGCCAAACATACTGCCGACGTGATTGGTGGTAAAAGGAATCCCGGCTTCATCTGCAAGTTGCTGCAAACCGTTGACTAACTCTGTTGTACGTTCGCTCAGGTTTTTATAAAAATCTTTTTGTTCCAACAATTCCAGGGTTTTTAATCCTGCGGCCATAGCAACGGGGTTCCCGGATAAAGTCCCTGCCTGATAAACCGGGCCGGAAGGGGCAATCATTTGCATCACATCGCGGCGACCACCAAACGCGCCAACAGGCATGCCACCGCCAATCACTTTGCCGAGCGTAGTGATGTCAGCACGAATATTGTAATAACCTTGTGCGCCTTGATGGCTTACGCGAAAACCTGTCATGACTTCATCAAGAATTAACAAACTGCCGTATTGATCGCAAACCTCGCGCAGTGTTTCTAAAAATCCGGCAACCGGTGGGACACAATTCATATTGCCAACAACCGGTTCAACAATAATGCAGGCGATTTGATCGCCATGTTGTGCAAAGCAATCGCGCACTTGTTGTGAATCGTTGTAGTCGAGAGTGATGGTGTGATCCGCTAATACTTTGGGAACGCCGGGTGAGCTGGGGACGCCTAAAGTTAATGCGCCCGAACCGGCTTTAATTAATAAAGAATCGGAATGGCCGTGATAACAACCTTCGAATTTAATAATTTTATCGCGCGATGTGAATGCTCGCGCTAAACGGATTGCACTCATGGTGGCTTCGGTGCCTGAACTGACAAAGCGCACCATATCCATGCCGGGCATTAATGCGCACAATTTTTCAGCGAGAGTGGTTTCGCGTTCAGTGGGGGCGCCAAAACTTAAACCGAATTTTGCGGTTTCAATCACAGTGTTGATCACCTCAGGATGTGCATGCCCCAACACCATCGGGCCCCAGCTTTGCACGTAATCAATATACTGTTTTCCGTCCGCATCCCAAACATAAGCGCCCAATGCTTTTTCAAAAAAAATCGGTGTGCCGCCGACTGCACGAAATGCGCGAACAGGTGAATTTACGCCACCGGGAATATGTTGTTGAGCTTGTGCAAATAATTCTTCGGAACGGGTCATGATTAATCCTGAATAGATTTAATTTTTGATAAATCGTTTTGTTTGGGCTTCAATATTGTCTGCTGAAAACAACCCGTGACAAACAGCGATTTTGTTTGCGCCTGCATCTAAAATCATCTTGGCATTCTCAGGGGTAATGCCGCCAATCGCAACTATTTTGATATGCGAGAAATTTTTTCTGGCGGCGACTAGTAGATCCAGTGAAGCGCCCTGCGCATCAGGTTTGGTGTTGGATGAAAAAAAGCGCCCAAATGCGATATAACTGGCGCCATCATCAATTGCTTTTTGCGCAAGATCCAGTGAGTTGTGACAAGTAACACCGATTATGGAATCCTTACCTAATAATTTTCGTGCTACTTTTACATCGCCGTCGCCTTGTCCTAAGTGAACACCATGAGCATTAATTTTTTTAGCCAACAACAGGTCATCATTAATCATTAGTGATGCCGAATAGCGATTACATATTTTTAAAAGTTGACTGGCTTCTTTCAAGCGTTTGGCTTGGTCTTGTGATTTGTCGCGATATTGAATCCAGTCGCAGCCAGCATTTAAAGTGGCTTCAACGCCAGAGAACAATTTATCATCGTTGAGTAGATTGGAATCAGTAATGGCGTACAGCATATTAGAAAGGTTTCACTACAACTAAAATCACAATGCCAAATAAAATCAACACTGGGATTTCATTAAAAATACGAAAAAATTTATGCGATTTAGTACAGCGACCAGCGCGTAATTGTTTGAAGTAAGCAACACAAGCATGATGATAACCGGTTAGTATTACAATCAATAAAATTTTGCACCAGTACCATATTTGTAGGGAGTAATAATTCCAGTTGAGATAAGTCATCCAGATGCCAAAAATATACACGGCGATCATCGAAGGGTTGCCGATAATGCGCAGTAATTTTTGTTCCATGATGACAAATCTATCACGGCTGATTTGATCTTCACTCATGCTGTGGTAAACAAATAATCGCGGCAAATAAAAAATAGCCGCCATCCAGGTAATAACCGCAATAATGTGTAAAGCTTTGATCCAAAGAAATAACATGATGATTCTCTAAGAATAATTTATTTGGGTGGATGAATATGCGGCGAAGCTAGTCGCCCTTGAATAAATAATACTTATTACGGCAGTGTGTGTACACGGATATAAGCGACGGCGAAAATAGCTGCGGCCAACCAAGCCAATAGCGTCATGGGTAAATCAAAAACGATAATCACGGCACCTTCCGATTTGCCGGTAATCAACCCCGCGGCCTCAGAAAAAGCAGCGAATCCTGCTTGTCAGTCGCTAAAACGACAGCTTTTACTTTCGATTTATGGTTAAGGCTCTTATCATAGCCCTCTTTTCTCTTTTTCTAATTGCCGCATTTTCTGATTAGAAAGACTCTGGGCGCTACCATACCCAGAGTCATCCATTGACGCAAACACTTGAAAGTTGTCGGAGGTTTGGTGTGATCAAAGCGGGTATTGTTGGGGCGACGGGTTATACAGGCGTTGAGTTATTACGTTTGTTGGCAAAACATCCTCATGTCGAAGTGGCAGTGATTACGTCACGTGCTGAAGCGGGCATTAAAGTCGCCGATATTTACCCCAACTTGCGTGGCCATATTGATCTGGCATTTGTTGAACCGGATGTTGCACAGCTTTCTGCTTTGGATGTGGTTTTCTTTGCAACGCCTCATGGTGTTGCCCAAAGCATGATGCCAGCCCTGATGAAATCCGATACGCGCATTATTGATCTTTCAGCGGATTTCAGAATTCGTGATGTACCACTTTGGGAAAAGTGGTATCACCAAGCCCATGCGGCACCTGATCTGGTTGCACAAGCTGTCTATGGTTTGCCGGAAGTGAATCGTGCTGCCATCAAAAATGCAAAATTAATTGCTTGTCCGGGTTGTTATCCCACTGCCACACAATTGGGTTTGATTCCGTTGTTGGAAAATAATCTGGTTGATCCGACCCGATTAATTGCCAACGCCGCTAGTGGTGCCAGCGGTGCGGGTCGTCAGGCAAAAATTGATAATTTGCTGATGGAAATCAGCGATAGTTTTAAAGCTTATGGCGTATCCGGACACAGACATTTGCCGGAGATAGAACAAGGCTTGCGCGATGTACAACCTAAAGGCGCAGCACCCGTGAACTTAACCTTTGTGCCGCACTTGTTACCGATTATTCGCGGTATACATGCCACGCTTTATGCGAACCTGTTGGATGTGAACTCAGTCCCTGATTTACAGTCTCTCTACGAGCAGCGTTATGCCAACGAACCTTTTGTGGATGTATTACCGGCGGGTGAATTGCCACAAACGAGAAGTGTGAAAGGTTCAAATGTCTGCCGCATCTCAGTTTTGCGCCCGCAATCGCGCGATACTGTAGTGGTGTTATCAGTGATCGATAACCTCACTAAGGGCGCATCCGGCCAGGCCGTACAAAACATGAATATTATGTTTGGTTTTGATGAAAAAGCGGGGCTGGATGTTGTAGCACTTCTTCCCTAAAGAAGTGCTGATTCCATTAAAAATCATAAAAAAATAAGGCGATCATAATGGATACAGTCAAAATTGCACCAGTGTATCGGATGAAAGTAGTTCCCCATCGCCCATTGCGATCATTTTTGCTTGGGCTGTTGGTTTTTGTATTGTTTGTATTGGCGTTGGCTGCAGTACATTTTTATACGATTTATCACGAGCGAAAAACACTGCTATCGCCTGAGCAAACCGCGGAATTGCGTAATCAATTGGAAGAATTAACCACAGCCAATTTGGCATTTCAGGAACAGCTTACGCACTATCAAGTGACTACCGATGTTGATCATCAGGCAGCAGAATCAGTGCGTAAACAAGTATTGCAGCAACAAGAAAAAATTGGTGAGCTGGAAAGAAGCATTGCCGTTTATCGTATGATGTTGTCCAAGGATTTTCGCAATCCTAAAGGCATCAGTTTCGGCACCTTTTCTGTTAATCCCAATGAACAAGAAAATTCATTTCGTGTGAAGTTGGCAATTCAAAAATTATCGGAAAGTGAAGGTGATTTTGAAGGTGAATTACGTTGGATCTTGGTAGGGCGAGAAGCAGAAAAAGAGAAAAAATATTCTTTGCATCAATTAGTGGTTGTCAAAGAAAATGACCCAGCGTTTACAGAAATTATCCCATTGAACTTTAAAATTTTTCAAAACATAGAAGTTGATGTCAATTTACCTCAAGGGTTTGAGCCAACGCGTATTGAGTTGCAAGTGACATCTCCTCGCCGCGACGCCACGCGAGTGGAAAGCCAGGTTGAATGGCCTCGCGCATCAACACCCGCAACAATTACTTCACCTAATACATAGGAAATTATCATGGCATTTTCCGCAAATACCCCGACACTGATTTCACGTACGACACATATCAAAGGCGATGTGACTTTTTCGGGAGAGCTAACCGTAGAAGGGAAGGTCATTGGCAATATCTTGGTTGAGGCAGGGAAAGAAGCGCGCTTGATTATTAACGACACTGGAGTCGTCGAAGGCGATATTCGTGTTCCCAATATCACCATCAATGGTACGGTGGTTGGAAACGTCTATTCATCCAAACAATTGGATATGGCGGCAAAAGGCGTAGTTAAAGGCGCTGTCCACTACCATGCGATTCAGATGGTGAAAGGGGCTCAAGTCAATGGGAATATGATCAGTGCATCAGAAGAGCCTAAGCCCGTTCCACCAAAGGCATAATAATAGTTGACCAAATTGCTTGGTCTTTAAGATAATCGCGCCTGATCGAATTTTTATTGGGAGTTTCCATGTCGGGTGCTGAAGTCTACATACCTCAAGTCTTGCAAGTGACTGATTCTGCTGTGGCAAAAGTCAGAAGCTTGGTTGACGAAGAAGGTAATCCCGATTTAAAGCTTCGTGTCTATGTCACCGGTGGTGGCTGCTCAGGCTTTCAATATGGTTTCACTTTCGATGAAGCCTTGGCTGAAGACGATTCAGTTGTCGAAAAAGGCGGAATTAAAGTTGTGGTCGATGCTATGAGCTACCCCTATCTCGTCGGCGCTCAAGTCGACTACGAAGAAAGTCTGCAGGGTTCTAAATTTGTCATTCAAAATCCCAACGCATCCAGTACTTGTGGGTGTGGGTCCTCGTTTTCGATTTGATGGTTAATCGCAAAATCTAAAAAGTTCTTTTAATGTTAATTTTTGTGAAGTGCTGCTGTCATTTTTACTTTAAGTCAAAAACTAGATCGTCTAACTAAAGAGGAAAATATGAATATTTTACGTCTTCCAATTTTAATGATTTGCATTGTCCTGTCCGTCTGACCGCGACATTTATTCGTCCATAAAAAATTCCATTTTTCAAAAAAATTGCAACGGATCTGCAATTTATTTTAAAAACATTTCACAAATTCGTTAAAAATCCATTTTCACTATTTATTGGCACCAACTTTTCGTTCAAATAACGAGCGATTTTTTCAGAAAGCGGTGCCTGTCCGCGGTGCCCCGCCCGCCGCCCCCCCCCCAAACCCCCCCCCCCCAAACCCTCCTTTTTTAAAAAATTTAAAAAGAACCGGAAATTTTTTTTTAAAATTTTTTTAATTTTTGGGGGGAACCCCCCAAAAAAATTTTTTTACCCAACCCCCCTCCCCCTAAAAAAAGCTAAAAATTTTTCCTTAAAATATGTACTTGTCCGCGGACAGCGTCATCCGATAGATAATTTTACTTGAAATTATTTTTCTATCAGGTTTTTAAATAATAACCCGTCAGCAACCCATCCCATTTCTCATACCAAATCGCGCGTTTGTAACCTTGTCTAAAAACATCAACATTATTCCAAACTTCGTCGGGTGTTTTTCCATCAAGGTAACTATGCGACCTTATAGAATTATACCAATAGCTAAATTCAACAAGCTTTTGCGTTAAGTCATCACTGTTAGCAATAACAATCTGCCTCGCCTTTTCCTTAAAGGTTCCAAAGAACCGTTCAATTCTACCGTTCTGCCAAGGTGCCGCCACATCACTTTTTTGGTGTTTGATTCCGAATAGGAACAAAAAACTGGTAAATACCATTGAGGTGAAAACCGCTTCGTTATCAGTTTTAATTGACTTTGGCTTTCCAAATTTGATGATTGCGTTTAATAGCTCACCGATTAATACAATTGAATGCTTGCTCTTGATGTAATTTAGACAAACATTTTTACGTGAGCCGTAGTCGATCATGCCAATAATCGGAAGTTGCTCTTTAGATTCTGTTGTCACGTAGGTTAAATCAACACCCCAGCACAGGTTTCGTTTCACCTTTGCTGGCCTTCTGTTTTTAATCTTCTTTCTCAATACTTCGATTTCGTATTGATGTCGCTGTAATATTTTACCGACAAAGGTTCTGCCAACTGTCATTTGATTCTTTTCAGTATGTAAGCGGTTAAATAACTCCATGAGTTTTCGAATGCTTAAATGTGGATTGATGGCTTTGAGTTCAATGATTTCATCAATGACCCATTGTGGTTTTTTGCGGTATTTGAAACCAATGGTAATGACGCGCAACTGATCGTTGATGTTGAGTTGATCTTGATCAGATTCCATTAATAGCGACAGTCGTTTGAAGTCGCCTTCAGCGTTGTCCGTTGTTAGAAAAAATACCTGCATGAATCTGTAAAAAAACCATTCAAAGTGAAGCAAAAGCCAATATAATGCGAGCACGTTTTATCCTTAATCATTCAATAAAAAATTGATGAAATTATACCTTTATCACCTCCCACAAAAAATGAATATGCTTGTGATACAAGCATTGCTCTCTATTGTGTTGGGTATCGCTTCACTCCACACCAACCTACATAAAAACCCGGATTCAAAATATCTAATCGAAACTCGTCCTGAATTTACACTCTATGAAAACTTCCTTAGTTCAGATTATTTATTAGATGCGCTGGGTTACAACGCTGACCAAACCATCAAACGTTTGGGCGACGCATTTTTTGAGAACATGTTGATTCGTGATGCCTTAATTAAAGAAACCAATTCGCGCTATATCGGCGACATAACCAACGATTACGATTTAATGCAATTGTTGATGGACAACGCTGTGACTACAGCCAGCAATTTACAATTAAGCATTGGTGTTGAATTAACACCCGAACAATGCGCATCACTCACGCAAGACATGATGTGGTTAGTGAAAAAGAAAATAAATGGCCAGGAAGTGTTAGTTCCGCATTTATATTTAACCAGCGTCAGCCCGGAAAAAATTGCGGCGAGTAAAGCGGCGATTGGTGCGAATGGCAATATCTCGCTGGCGGCAACATCCATTAATAACCAAAGCAGTATGTTTGCAGGTAAAAATTTATCGCTGTCGGCTGATCTGTTGCGCAATACCGAAAGCCTAGGTGCAGGTGGCCATTTGTTATTGGCAACACGCGGCGATTTACAACAAGACGGTAGATTATTTGCGCAAGGCGATGTGCGTTTATTAGCGGCAGGCCAACTCACACAAAACGGTAGTATCGACGCTAATAATGTGATTGCGATTGCACAAGGCAATTTGCTCAACACATCGGCAGGCAAAATGAATGCCGCACAAAATATATTTTTACAATCCACACAAGGCGATGTGGTTAATAATCAAGGTCAAATTAACGGTAATAACATTACGCTGGACGCCAACAAAAATGTTGAGCTGACGGGCAACCTCAGCGCACAAAATAATCTCAAGCTGATTGCGGGTCAGGATGTGTTATTAAAAGCCACCAAAGTCGAAGAAAGTGTTACCAGTAAAAAAGTGAAATCCAATTCGGTGCAATACACGGCAACCAATCTTGCGGCGGGTGGCAACATCACGGTTGAGGCAGGTAGAGATATTCAAGCGGAAGGTTCGGATTTTACAGCAGGCGGCAATATTAATTTACAAGCCGATCGTGATGTCAATTTACAAGCAATGAAAAACGAATCCAATTACGAATACAAAGCCAAACGCAAAAAAGAAATTCACAACACCACGGAACATGATCTAGTGAATGTAAAATCGGGCGGAACAGTTTCAATTGACGCAGGCCGGGATAACAATTTGGTTGGAACCAATATTACGGCTAATGATGATGTGTATTTAAGCGCAGACCGCGACACCAATATCAGCGCTGTTGTCGATTCCGACTACGACTATTCCTACAGCAAAAAGAAAAAATCCTTTGGCCGCAGTAAAACCAAGATTGATGAAACCTTGGTTGAGAATGTGGTGGGTGGGACAATCGATGCTGGCAACGATGTAATGATCAATGCTGTTGCCGATGCAGAAGGTAATATTGGATTAACTAACAGTCGCAATGTGAATTTGAATGGCGCAGTGATCGCCAGTAACGATGGCGATGTGGTGATTGCTGCAAAAGAAGATGTCACTCTAGGTACGGTCGAGGTTAATTCCATTGATTATCACCTGCGTAAAAAATCTGGTGTGGGCGGATTGACAGGTAAGAGCAAATCATCCACCCACAATTCCACTGAACAAATCGGCACGCAAATCCAGTCGGGTAACGACGCCGTTGTGTTAGCAGGTAGTGATGCCACTTTGATTTCTGCTGCAGTTATGACCAAAGGCGATGTCCAAATTGATGCAGGACTCACTGATGAAGAAGGGGATGTGAATTTATTAACTGCCAATAACACCTATCTGAATGAAGAAAAGCAAAGCAAGAAGTCGATGAATCTCAAAATCAGAAAGGATGGAATAACCTTCGATAAAACTACCAAGAATGGCACAGATAGCACCGATACTTACCAAATAGGTAATTTTTTCAGTGCGGATTGCGATGATGAAGGTGTTTGTGGTGGCGATGTCAATTTATCAGCCAAGCGTGATATTAACATTGTCGGTTCCACCATTAGCGGTAAAAACATTACGGCCGATGCTGGTCGTGATGTGAATTTACTCGCGGCACAAGATGACGTGAAATCCGGTCAGGAAAGATCGGTGAGCCGTAATGGAATTAGTTGGAGTGATGACAGCAATGGTGTCACGGTGTTTGCAGGTGAAGAAACCAATCGTGATCGTTTGGAAACGCGCGACAAAGTGTCTATTTCTACATCGCTTAACTCAACTGAAAGCACCATTATTACCGCCAACCGCGATATTAATCTTGCTGGCTCTGAAATTAATTCTGAAAAATCCATACGGCTCGATGCCAAGCGCAATGTCACGATTGGCGCGAGTGATGAATCCTATCAACAAATTAATGAACACGAAAACATTAAAGATGGATTAACCGTTACGGCTAATCACAATTTGGGAAATCTGGGTGACTCCATTGAAAGTTTGGGTGATCTTTTTGATAGTGAAGGCAATGCAATCAGTGATGCCAGTACGGGTATGCGAGCCATTGATGCCATCAGTAATTCAGGTCCCAGTGCCAGCGCACATTTGGGTCGCACCAGCATTACCGAAAAACAAACAGAGACCAATTCTGTTGCCTATGGCAGTAAATTAAATGCACAAGAAGATGTCAGTATCACAGCCGGTGAAACAGCAACTGTTCATGGCAGTGAAGTGAATGCGAAACGCAATATTACGATTGATGCGAATGACATTAATATCACCGCGTCGGAAAACACCACTGACAGCAAATCCAAAAATAGTTTTCACAAAACAGGATTGGATTTGCAGGGTGGTAAAGGCAATGTGAGCTTGACTGGTGGTTTTACACTCTCCAGCAGTGAAACAACTAATAAAGATATTACCGCCAATGCAAGTAAATTGAATGCTGAAAATATTTCGCTTACGGCTAAGAATGACATTAATGTCAAAGGCAGTGATTTATTAGCGACCCGCGATATCACCTTGGATGCCGTCCACGACGTCAACATCACCTCTGCTGAAGAATACACTCGCAGTGAATTTGATTCGGAATACAAAAGTTTGAATGCCGGTGTAAGTTTTGGAAAAGATGGTATGGGGTTCACAGCCAATGGTTCGATTGGCGAAGAAGAATTGGATCGCAAAAACATTACGCACCGCAATTCACAAGTCAATGCTGGCGAGAAGTTGTCTATCACCAGTGGAAACGATACAACGCTTAAAGGCGCGAATGTCAGTGGTAAAGATGTTGATGTGAATGTCGGCAATAATTTAACGATTGCATCAGAACAAAACACGGGTGATGTGAAAGGCCATAAATACGATGCCAGTTTCAGTGTAACTGTTGGTGCGGGTGTTAGCGCCAGCGTAAGTGTAGGTTACGGCGAAACCGAAGGCAGCAGCGCTTGGACGGCGAATCAAACCAGTTTAACCGGCAGCAACAGTATTAATGTGAATGTAAAAAATCACACGCAACTCGATGGTGCAGTGTTGGGCAACATGACAACTGATGCAGAAGGAAATAAAACTGCAGGAAATAATTTTAATCTCACCACAAAAACATTCGGTTTCACCGATTTAAAAGACCACGACAAAGAAAAAAGTACCTATGTGGGTGTGAGTATTGGTGGTGGTAAAGGCGAAGGTGCTAATGCTAAAGCCGGCGTCGATAGTTACGGAATCGATGCCCAATATTCATCGCACAATAAAAAACAAGACACACTTGCAACCTTAGGCAACGGCAATATCACCATTCAAAGCGATATTGAAAATGGAACCGATAGCCTCGCTGGAATTAATCGCGATTTAACTGAAACACAAATTATCACCAAAGATAAATCCACCAATATCGATGTGTATGTACAGAGCGATACGATTGACATGTTGGCGAACAAAGATCGGCGCGATCATCTTGTCGCTCGTATGACGGATCCCAGTCGATTGATTGGTGATTCGCTTGGGTTTATGGAAATATTCGATGGAATGGAAAACGCATTGTTCACTGTTGCGCAGGGTGAAATTAAAGCGCCGACGGATGAACAGCTTAAAGGTATGACGCAAGAGCAGCGAAATCTAGCTTGGGCTGAATATAACGATAAGAAAGAGAATCAAGGTTTTATTAACACCAGTAATGCAGTGGAAATGGATAACAGTGTTAAAGATTTTACTGTTGCCACACGTCAAAATATTATCGGTGTTAATCACGAAGGCGGGCTCAATTTATTGAGTTTTGGTGAAGGCAATAATCTGATAGAAAATTATGAGCGCCTGCAAGACGGTCGCTACAACACTTTGGATGGTCGCGCCAATCTGTCCAATCAAATTCAATTCACCGGCCAAGATGGCAAAAATAAAGACGGCGTGGACATTCTGAATAACGCTACGCTTTATTCTGTCGATGGCAATCAAGCAGCCATGCAGTATTTAGTTGATGGCATGACAGGCAGAACTGATATCGATGCGGCACTTTATTCCCAAACAGTTAAAACCGGATTACCTGGTGAGGCCAAAGCGGTAGCTATTAACAATAACGAGACCAACACCCATATCGTCGGCGTCAACATTGATAAAACCGATTTACAAAATCAAAGCGATTTCATCACCAGTATCGCCGAAGAAGCTCGCCACAGCACCAACCCGGATGATCACAATGCCAATCAATACGCTGCACAAGCTGCGTATGTGTGGCGTGAAGAGAATATCAACGAAGGCAGACAAACAGGTCAGGGTGTTGGGATTGATCAGTGGCGTGAAGATAATAAAAATGATGCAACGATTGCAAAAAATAATGTGACCATTGGCAGTCAACGTGCGCGTGATATGGAATTCAGGCAGTTGCAATTGCCTGAATTGAAAATCGTTAAAGACAATGCGAAAGAATATGCAGATAAGAAAGGAATAACTGAACAACAAGCACGCCAGGAATTAACGCAGCAAGCGTTATTAATGGTTGATGATACTTGGGCTTCGCAACCCCATATTCAAGAAAGTGCTGATGCGCGTGCCTTTTTGTTGGATAAGGGTAAAGGGCAAACCGTCACCATCGAAACTAACGAAGGAACGTTTATAGAAGGCGTATTTACGGCAGGAAATACTACAAAATCTGATTTCACAGCAGGACTGGCCGCCGCTTATTCATTGGAAAATCCTGATTATGATGCAAGGCGACCAGGTGTAAAAATATATGGTGTTGAATATGGATATGAAGATTTTCTTGTCGAAAATGCAACACTCGATGGCACTATGCCAAAACTGGATGCAAATTTTACCGATGAAACTGCAAAGATGTTTCCAGTACATGGAATGCCTTAGGTACCGCCATAGATCAAAAAGGCTGGAGTTTGATACCTGATACTCTTGGAACAATGTGGGATGGGGTAACGGCAATTCCTGGTGATGTTTACGATGCTTGCAGTAAAACCACCAATTGCTTCAAACCAGACTTCACAATGTATGGAACGCAAGGACAACAAGCGTATTTTTATAAGTTGCTAGGCGATCAAGAAACCTACACTGATAAAAATGCTAAATCTATTTGGGGCGGTATTGGAACTACAGCAGAAATTGCGACGTTGGGAACAGGAACTCTTGTTAAAAAAGGAACCTCGGAAACACTCGAAACGGTAATTGAGAGCGTGCCGACGAATGTCGATGATGATTTGTTTAATGTAACACTGCCACCAGAACGAAAAGCTGAATACGTTATTGTTGATCAGGAAATTGAAACTGATTTCAATTGGAGCGAATCGGTTGATGATGAGTTGTTTGAGCAGAAATTTCCGACTACATCAGAAGTCAATTTAAATTTAAATCGCGAACGCCCCGATTTTTATGTTGGCCCATTGGGGCCTGAACAGACATTACCAGCAACTGGTTATCGTTATATGAGGCTTTTTAATGATGATGGTACTGTTAACGAATACGCATTAAAAACATTAGATAACGATGAAGCACCTGTATCATTTTTTGGTTTTGAAAAATATGATTCAGGAATTGAAGCCCGTGAAGCATTTCAAGTGCGAGGCCCTGAATTTGTTACGCCATTAGATCCTGAGCTATCTTGGAGTGATGCGAGATTAAGAGGTGACTTTGATACGCTTCAATTGTATGAAAATGGTGAAATAACTGCATTTGTACCTAAATGGAAAGGAAACACTGATCCATCCAAGCTGGAGCCTTTTGCCGAAGCCTATCCACAATACGGACAAGGTGGGGCTTGGCAATTGCATGCAGACAATCAAGTAATTAAGTTTGATAATGTTGAGATATTGCCGGAATCAAAATTAATTGATAATGCTGCAACTGATCCGGGCAAATTGCTTAACGGCTCTTCATCTGATCAATTAAATTTTGATGATATTTTTAATGCCAACAAAAATACTCTCGACTCATCAGATACACCAAATTTCCACTTGGATGAAGACCTATCAATACTGGACTCTAAGGCAGCCACCCATATTCTAGACGGTGATGGACCAAGCTCTGGAGGACATAGATATGGAACAGGAATGCCTGGAAAAACAGAATTTCCTCAAGATTGGAATGATCAAAAAATAAAAAATTCAGTATCTGAAATTGCGACAGACCCAAATCTAAGCTGGAGCAAACCAGATTCCCGTGGATATATTGAAACCACAAAGATTGTAGACAATATCGAGATTAAAGTTGTTGTCGATACAAGAAAAGGCAGAATTGTGACTGCATACCCGACTAACACACCTAGGAATCCAAAAAAATGACAACCTATAATTATGAATTCATTGAGAACGATCTGCTCCTAATCTTTGAAGAGATGGAACAGCAGCATCAATTGTCAGAGCTATACCCGAACAATATGCTTTCTTTTGAAGGAAACATGCAGCACATAAGGGAATATATCGAGATAGCGGGAGAATACGGTCTAGCTTATGAGTTAATTGTTGTTAATTTAGAAAATTATCCATTTTCCATCTCTGGACGCTCTGCAGTAAAGCTGCTTGAACTTGGGCTCATAATGAAATATAAAACCGACAGAGATGAAGATATCATTTTCGATTTGAGATAATTACTAAATTAAAACCTAAATTTCGTTAACCAGATAAATTCTTTATGGCAAACTTCGCTACCACCAACATTGGCTTAAATGTGCTAACCGTGAAAAAAAATCAAGATTGCCTCGATTGTGGGATTGGAATGATGAAGCCAGTTAAATTGTTATGCACTTCACTGTTGAATCCTGTCTCTTATTATTACTTACAGTAGCAACCCTATGAAAATGAAATATTATCGTGTAGGAATTTATAGTTCAGAACAGCAGACCCCGAATGATTCGGTGTTTCCCATCGAAATTTATATCGCAAGTCAACCAGTACCGAAACTATTTTACATATTTCAAGGCTCTGGTCATGGGATGATGGGGTCTGCATTAATGAAAAATGATTTAGATAACGGATTTTTTAAAGATTCATTTATTAAATGCAATTGCATGTGGGCTTTAAATTTAAAAGAGGATTATTTTAACGATATTGCCAATATTATAGTAAAGACAACTGGAAGTTTGGTTGAAAAAGAAATTCGAATTTAGTGTTGTCTCGTTGTCCTGTCCGTTTGACGTGTGCTGGGAGCTTGTGAAAAGTAAAAGAGAATTTTTTTACAAAAGCCAAGCGTAACTCTCTAAAAGATGGTGGTTGACCCACCGCATTCGCTTTGCAGGAAGAGAATGCAAACCTCTAAAGCTGGTGCTGTCCTGTCCGCATGTCCGCAACATTAATCCCCATCTGAAAACCACCATTTTTCAAAAAAAATGCAAAGGTGTCCTGTCCGCAGTGTCCTGTCCGTCTGACCGCGACATTTGCCTACCCCGAAAAATATCCATTTTTCAAATAAAATTGCAAAGGAACTGCAATTTATTTTCAAAAATAACTCACGTTTTTACAAAAGACTTTACTCGGCCAATAAACGACAACGGCTTTTAGATCAAATAACGAACGATTATTTTTCGAAAAATGTGTTTGTCTGCGGACAGTAACTTCCGGCAAGGAAATTAACATGAAAATGAATTTTTCGATTAGGTTTTTAAGTAATAACCTGTCAGCAATCCATCCCATTTCTCATACCAAATTGCACGTTTATAACCATGTGTGAAAACATCAACATTATTCCAAACTTCATCGGGGGTTTTTCCATCAAGGTAACTGTGCGGCCTCACACTGTTGTACCAGAATTGAAAGTCATACAATAATTCTGGCAACGTATTGGAATTATGAATCACCAGATTTTTAATGCGTTCCTTAAACGTTCCGAAAAATCGTTCAATTCGCCCATTCTGCCAAGGCGCGGCGATATCACTTTTCTGGTGTTTGATTCCCAATAAAAATAAGAATCCAGTAAATAATGTGTCTATTCAAGATCCTTCCATTTCCATGAATACCTTTTCCCAAACGGTTTTCCATTTAGAAAGAATTCACAGGATCGGCCCAGTTCAATTGGAGTGTTGTCGCTCTTTCCGGAAGTTGCTTTGCACCCTCCCGTTAATTTACCAACTTTGCTTTCTATGTTTATATTTTCGACTGTATCATCAATCAATCGAAAAAGAGGTTGCTCTGAATCGTTTGTTAAATACAACTGATATTTATGATGGCTAAATAGCTTATGATAAACACATATATTTATTTTTTCTGAATCACTTAAATCAAAACAATGTAAGTTACGCAAAATTTTCTTAGAATCTTCCGGTCTAGTTTTCTCTGCCTCCTTTATAAGTTGATACCCTCTATATAAGTTATCTTCCTTTCCTACAATCAACAAATATCCAACCATCCCAATTGCTGCAGGCCACCCTTGTTGAGCAGCACGACTTGCGTAAACGAGCGCTTTATCCAAATCTCTTTCAATACCATCACTATCGCCGTTCATATAATGTGCGGCGAGTATATGTTGCGAATTGGCATCACCTAAATCTGCTGCCTGGATTAACCACTTATTGGCTAATTCGATGTCTTTCTTTACGGACTTTCCATGATAATAGACTGTGAAAAGACTAAATGCGGACATTGCAAAACCAGAAGCAGCCAATTTTTCATGTAACTCTATTCCATAATTAATGTCCCGTTGTATGCCAAATCCATCGATATTTGCTTTACCAATCGAGTGCAGTGACTCAATATGCCCAGATTTGGCTGCTTTGAACCAATATTGAAATAATTCCTTTTTATCTGGTTTTTCGACTCTCATCAAAGCATCAGCTAAAAGCATATAAGAGACAGGATAGTCATCGTTTATAATTTCACGAGTAATTTTAATTGTTTTGGCATAAGATCCAGACCAATAATTGGCAAGCGCACTACAATATTTATTCGAATTAGATGGATTTTTTCTTTGCGGCCTCTTCAACTTCTATCGCAAAGGAACTAAGTGACTTTCCAAGAGCTTTCGCATTAGAGGCGTCCATGATACATCTTTTGAAATCTTCATTCTCATTTATTCGATAAAGTTTGGAATCATCTATAGCCAACAATGTATGTTTTTCTGCTTTCCCAAACTCAAATTTCTCTTTTGAAAAGGTTAGGGAAGAAACCAGAACAAGTAAAAAAATTATAAATCTCATGATGTATCCTTGTTTAATTCTCAAACAAAAGAGCCATCCTGACGGATGGCTTTTTATTCTCTACTGCTTCACGCAATCCACAAAATAATCTTTCCTGCCATCGACCTCGCGTTTCACTAAACCGTGAACATCGGTTTCGAAGCCGGGGAATTTTTCGTTGAAATCGCGGGCGAATTTTAAATAATCCACGATGGTTTTATTGAAGCGTTCGCCGGGAATTAATAATGGAATTCCTGGTGGGTATGGCGTTAACAAAATAGAAGTGATGCGGCCTTCTAATTCATTGAGCGGCACACGTTCGATTTCGCGGTGCGCCATTTTGGCGAAAGCGTCGGAAGGTTTCATCGCGGGTTGCATGTCGGACAAATACATTTCGGTTGTGAGTCGTGCGACATCGTATGTTCTGTAGAAATCGTGAATTTGTTGACACAGCTCTTTTAAGCCCATGCGTTCGTAGCGCGGATTTGCTTGTGCGAATTCCGGCATGATGCGCCACATTGGTTGGTTTTTATCATAGTCATCTTTAAATTGTTGCAGTGCAGTCAACAAAGTATTCCAGCGGCCTTTGGTGATGCCGATGGTGAACATAATGAAGAATGAATAGAGCCCACATTTTTCAATAATCACACCGTTTTCGGCGAGATATTTGGTAACGATTGATGCAGGAATTCCAGTTTCACTGAATTGACCGTTTACGGACAAGCCAGGGTTAACAATGGTCGCTTTGATTGGATCAAGCATATTGAAATTCGGTGCGAGTTTGCCGAAGCCATGCCAATTATCATCGCTGCGCAATACCCAGTCTTCGCGGGTGCCAATGCCATCATCAGAAAATTCATCGGGGCCCCACACCTGAAACCACCAATCTTGTCCCCATTCAGCGTCCACTTTCTTCATGGCGCGACGGAAATCGAGTGCTTCTAAAATCGATTCTTCAACCAAGGCTTGACCACCCGGCGCTTCCATCATGGCGGCAGCAATATCGCAAGAGGCAATGATTGAATATTGCGGCGAGGTTGAGGTGTGCATCAAATAGGCTTCATTAAATGCATCTTGATCTAATTTTACTTTTTCGGATTCGCGCACCAAAACTTGTGATGCTTGCGATAAGCCTGCGAGTAATTTGTGAGTCGATTGCGTTGAGAAAATCATCGACTCTTTTGCGCGAGGTCTGTCTTTGCCGATCGCGTGCATATCTCTATAAAAGTGATGGAATGTGGCGTGTGGTAGCCACGCTTCATCGAAATGCAAAGTATCAATTTTGCCATCAAGCATAGTTTTTAATGTTTCAACGTTATACAAAACGCCATCATAAGTGGATTGGGTAATAGTCAAAATACGTGGCTTTTTTTTTTCGCTTCGCGCGCAAATGGGTTAGCTTCGATTTTTTCTGAATGCTTTCCATGGAAAATTCTTCTAATGGAATTGGGCCGATAATGCCGAAGTGGTTGCGTGTCGGCATTAAAAATACCGGTATCGCGCCGCACATAATAATGGAGTGAAGAATAGATTTGTGACAGTTGCGATCTACCACCACAATATCGCCCGGTGCTACGGTGGAGTGCCATACCATTTTGTTGGATGTGGAGGTTCCGTTAGTCACAAAATAGCAATGGTCAGCGTTAAAAATACGCGCCGCATTACGTTCTGATGCAGCGATTGGGCCGGTGTGATCCAACAATTGTCCTAATTCTTCTACGGCATTACATACGTCAGCCCGCAACATGCGCTCACCAAAAAATTGATGAAACATTTGTCCGATGGGTGATTTCAAAAATGCAACGCCGCCTGAGTGACCAGGGCAGTGCCAAGAATAAGAACCGTCTTGTGCATAATGCACCAGTGCGCGGAAGAAGGGTGGCGCTAATCCATCAAGATAAGATTTAGCTTCGCGAATAATATGGCGTGCGACAAATTCTGGTGTGTCTTCAAACATATGAATAAAGCCGTGCAGCTCACGCAGAATGTCGTTAGGTATGTGGCGTGAGGTGCGCGTTTCGCCATACAAATAAATCGGAATGTCGGCGTTTTTGTAGCGAATTTCTTCCACAAATGCGCGCAGTGATTTGAGTGCAAGATCCGTCTCTTCTTGCGAGCCGGCGCCAAATTCTTCGTCGTCAATTGACAATATAAACGCCGAAGCTCGGGATTGCTGCTGCGCAAATTGAGATAAGTCGCCGTAACTGGTCACCCCCAATACTTCCCAGCTTTCTTGTTCTATAGCATCCGCCAAGGCGCGAATGCCCAGCCCAGAGGTGTTTTCCGAACGGAAATCTTCATCGATGATAACGATAGGAAAGCGAAATTTCATGGGGTCTCCATAAGTCAAAAAGGGGAATTTCACTTGCAGGCAGAACGCCTCTGGGTGTCGCTTGATATAGCACTTGTACCACATGATGCTGACGCGCATCGGACGAGGCGCGATTGTAAAGCAATCAAAACTATAGATCACGAATTTGTTTTTTGGTCGGGCTTCCAATCGGTCTTTTAAAAGACTAATATTGGTCTGACATTTTTGTCCTCGGATATCCATTATGAAGCTTTCATCCCACATTAAACCCATCAGCTATCTCAAAAGTCATGCAGCAGAAGTGATTAAAGAGATTAATGAAACCAGACAGCCTTTCCTAATTACACAAAATGGTGAAGCCAAACTTGTTGTAATGGATGTGAAAACCTTTGAAGAACAAGAAGAAACTCTCGCAATGTTGAAGCTTCTAGCCCTTGGGCGCAAAGAGTATGAACAAGGTAAATATCGATCACTGGATGAAGTGTTTGCCGATCTCGACAAGGATGAATAAGGATAGCCATGCATTATTCATTGATTGTTCTCGAATCTGCCGAAACGGATCTTAAAGAAATCAAACATTATGTTAATCAACGTTTTTCAGCAGGCATCTGGAAAAAAACCTCCAATCAACTAAAAACTGCCCTGAAACAAATACAGCGTTTTCCTTATTCCGGATCCATTCCAATAGAAGTTATAGAACTCCAACTTAATCAGTACCAACAAATTATCTGCGATATGAATCGAATTATTTATGAAATAGATGACAACAAAATCTTGATTCATATGATAGTGGATGTCAGACGTGACATGAAAAGTTTACTGATGAAGAGATTAATGAAAAAAATTGATTAAATTCCTTTAGCGCGATCAAGACCGGCGTGTGCTAAGTTCTCAAGTGCTTAAATTCTCAAGCAGCCAATGATAAATTGTTTCATTACATCCACAAAACCTCAGCCCTAAAATCCGCTCTCACCGCCACGGCACACCAATTCTTTACCGACGCTTCATGCAATTGATATTGAAAAAACTGCCAGGCATTTGGGGTTTTGAGTGGTAAGTCGGGTGAAAAGTTGGCGGTAATTTTTTGGTGATGGTCGAACGAAAAACTCATTTTATCCAGGCCAGTTGAAATACCTGTGCCCAAACCTTTTACGAAAGACTCTTTGAGTGTCCAGAGCCTAAAAAAATAATCTTGTTGTTCTGCTTTATCAGACATTTTTTCTAAATCGGCAATTTCATTTGGATGAAAATAATGTTGGGCGATATTTAAAATGGAGCGTCTATCGCTGGTGCTTTCGACATCAATTCCCAGGTCACAATTGAGCCCTACGGCCAATACTGCCCATTGGCGGCTGTGGCTTAAATTGAATTGGATGTCGCTTTGTCGTAAAAAAGGTTTGCCGTAAGGGTTGCGGTCAAATATCAACGCTTGCGGGGGAGTGTCAGTGTATTGCGCGAGAATTCTACGCATAAAAATTCGCGTGTTGATGTAGTCATCGCCACCGCGTTTGAATTTGGCGGCGCGTTCGTTCTCATCGTCGGATAAAAGGAAGCGGCCTTTTGCTTGCCAATCGCTTGGTGGGGTTTCCAGATTGAATCGCCAGAGGTGAATCTGGTTTTCAGCAAGGGATAGGTGAGTCTTGGGGGCTGTCATGGCTATAATGCGCGCCTAATTATTTATAGGGTGCCTATTATGTCCGTATCTGCCAATAAAGTTGTGAGTTTTCATTATCGATTGCATGAGGTTGGGGGTGGTTTGTTAGAGGAGTCCTATGGTGCTGAGCCGACCTTGTATCTTCACGGGCACAACAATCTATTGGCTTCTTTGGAAGCCGCGATGGATGGAAAAAATCAAGGTGATAAGGTTTCTGTCACAGTTACACCAGAACAAGGTTATGGTTTGCGTCGTGAGGGCGCTGTTCAGCGAGTTCCGATCAAACATTTACATGATCACGAAAAAATTAAAAACCGTTTAAAGCCCGGCATGAAAGTGGCGGTCAATACCCAGAATGGACCCTGGGAGGCGATAGTATTAAAAGTTGGTAAATTTAATGTGGATATTGATAGCAATCACCCATTAGCAGGTAAAACCTTGAACTTTGAAATAGAAATCGCCGAAGTGCGCGATGCGACTGACGAAGAGTTGCAACATGGTCATGCTCATGGTGTGGGTGGGCATAATCATTAACAACAATTAATGTTTCGGCGGTGACAACAATGCCCTCGATTGAGGGCATTGTTGTTTGAGGGTTTTGTATTAAAACGTCCAACCTAATTGCAGTGCGCCTGCTTGTGAAATTTCGCCACTGGTGTAGGCAAAGTCGATAACAAAACGGCTAACACGCCAGCCTAAGCCGAAAGAGCTGTAACTACCGCCTCCTTCGGTTTGATCGGTTTTGTAGCCGGCGCGCAGGGCGAGGCTGTTAAATAAAATATATTCAGCGCCTATGCCTAATTCTTGAGTGCCGAGTTCGCCTGCCATAGGGACGGATTCCTCTAGGTCGTAGTCTATTCCTAGGCTGAAGGCGTTATTTACGTAAGCAAGCCCCATTCGATAGCGAGGGGAGAGCGTAATCGGGGGGCCATCAGTAGGTTCGCCGGTGATGGGGTCTGGATCGCCGCGGGTATTAAAGGTTTTTTCGAGTAACTCCTTACCGGTAAAGCTCACAATGTAATGATCAAACACTTGGGCAGAGATACCTATATCCACATTGAAACTGGTGTAAGTGGATTGGGTATCAGAGAAGCTATCTTCTATGCCATCGACATCGTTGCCCGCATTGAAATCTACATTGTCACGAAAGGCGTCAACGCGCATGAGTTTTGGGGTGATGCCTAGGGCCAGTTTTTGATCCCATAAATCCCATGACTTACCCAAACCAATTCCCCATTCGCCAATGCCCAGCGCCCCTACATCAGCAGTTGAGGTCAAGGTGGTGGTGGTGTCGATCAGATTGCCGTTGGCATCAAACAAATCTGGATAGGTGGCTGCAACCACAGCCGGGTCAGTCCCTGCCGCAACACTATTCATGGCTTCAATATAGCGATCCAGCAGGTTTAAGTCGGTATCGGTAATAGCTGGGGAGCCGACCACAATAAAACGTGCGCCCATATAAAGTGCGCCGCCTTCAAACAGGCTGGGTTCGCTGATGGACATGCCAACAAATCCGTCCAGACTCAAATCATCATCGCCAATATCATTCAATGAGGCGCGTAGATCTGTTGCGGTTTGCGAGACATTGGCCGCCGCCGCTTGAAGCTGGCCTTGGTTATAGATGGCGACAGCATCGCTGAGTTGTTGATCCAGCTCGTCCTCGTAGGTGTCGGCGGCGGTTTCGACTGAATCGGAGACTTGGGCCAAAATCATCGGGAAATAAAAACGGCCATCACGGGAATCGTCTTCATCTTTATCGTGAAGCCCCAGGAGTGCTGGATTATAAAATGCGGCTTGTTCAGGTTTGCCGACAGCCGTTGCCGCGCCCCCCATGGCTAATGCGCGTGCATCATAAGTGCCATAACTAATAGCGAAGCTGGAGCTGGCCATGAAGGGAATTGTCCAAGTCATCCAAGCCAGATGGCGTAGATTTCGCGTCAGTGTGTGCATGTCTAATCTCCAATAATCTGCAATCAATTCAATTGGCTGGCCTTACGAAGCTGGAGTCTTCTCAATGGTTTGGGTAGAGTGCCTGATCGCTTAGCTACCGGTTTTGAGATGCGTTATGCCCTGTGCTCGTTGGATTACCAGTTTGTTTTTTCTCTTGGGGCTTCAGTTTGCCGTTATGGCTGAAGCCACCAATGTCAATGGTGTTCGTTTGTGGCGTGCGCCGGATCATACTCGTGTGGTGTTGGACCTTGATGCCCCCGTTCAGCATAGCCTGAGTTTGTTAAATCAGCCTACTCGACTGCTGATTGATTTGCCCAACACCCAATTAAAAACCTCGTTGAGTAACCTGCCTTTGGCGGATACACCGATAAAATCCATTCGTATCCAAAACGTCAGCGCCACATCAATCAAATTAATTTTGGATTTGAATACACCCGTTAAGCCCAATAGCTTTTTACTCAAGCGCGTCGGCAGTATGCATGATCGGTTAGTTATTGACTTGTACGATGATGTGATCAATCCGCTGCAACCAACCGACGAAAATTCTGCACTGACAAAGAGCGAACAACATACTCAATCCAATCCTGTTTTACCGTCGTCTGGCGCACAATCTGTGCAAAAGCCGCAATCGGTTGGTGGATCAAAACGAAAAATTATCATAGTGGTCGACCCTGGTCATGGGGGTGAAGATCCCGGAGCAATTGGCCCGAAAAAAATTCGCGAAAAAGATGTGACCTTAGCTATCTCAAAAGAATTAGTGGCTTTGATTAATGCTCAGCCAGGTTATGAAGGAAAGTTAACTCGCTCAACGGATTATTTTATTCCACTCAAAAAACGCCGCGATATTGCGCGCAGCCACAAAGCCGATTTATTTATTTCGATTCATGCAGATGCTTTTTCAAAACCTTCTGCAAAAGGCGCATCAGTATTTGCGCTTTCTCGTAATGGTGCGACATCCGAAACTGCGCGATTTTTAGCGCAGCGTGAAAATGAATCAGATTTGATTGGGGGGGTTGGCAGTATCAGTTTGGATGATAAAGACGAAGTGCTTGCGGGTGTGTTGGTGGATTTATCCATGACAGCAACCTTAAATTCGAGTTTGCAAGTGGGTCATCAAGTGCTGAATCAAATGGGGGGTGTTGCCCATTTGCATAAGCGTCGAGTCGAGCAAGCAGGATTTATGGTGTTGAAGGCGCCAGATGTGCCTTCGATTTTGGTGGAAACGGGTTTTATTTCGAATCCTGATGAAGCGAAAAAACTGGGTACACCGATCTATCGAAAACAAATCGCTAATTCAATTCTTAAAGGTGTGAAATCTTATTTTGCACAACACCCTCCTGCGGATGTGCATGAAGCTGTTGCCTCATCATCAGTAGTTTCATCGACAGTTGTAACGCAAAATTCTGGCGTCTATAAACCGCCTGTGACTAAAGCACCCGATAGAATTCATTTGGTTGTGAAGGGTGATACTTTGTCGTCCATTTCATTGCGTTATAAAGTTAATGCCAAACGTATTATGGAATACAACAAGATGAAAAATTCGGTTGTGAAGTTAGGTCAAAAGTTAAAAATTCCCGCGAGTTAATCATATCGGTCATTCCTGCGAATGCAGGAGTCCAGATATCTTACAAAGTGCATGGATCCTGCCTTCGCAGGGATGACGAACTAGGGTAGATCAATATGATTGGTAATAACTTTTTAGTGAATTAATTATGCGAAAAATTAAATTGCTCAGCCCGCGACTCGCCAATCAAATTGCTGCTGGTGAAGTGGTTGAGCGGCCATCATCCGTAATTAAAGAATTGTTGGAAAATTCTTTGGACGCCGGTGCAACCCGTTTGGATATTGATGTTGAAGATGGCGGCATTAAATTAATTCGTGTGCGTGATAACGGTAGTGGAATTGATAAAGAGGATTTGTCCCTGGCATTAAGTCGTCACGCCACCAGCAAAATTTATGAATTAGATGATCTCGAAGCCGTTGCTACCTTAGGTTTTCGCGGCGAAGCTTTAGCCAGTATCAGCTCTGTTGCACGCTTGGCTCTCATCAGCAGTACACAAGAAAATGATTCGGGTTGGCAAGTGGTGGCTGAAGGCCGCGACATGGAAACTCAATTATCACCCGCGCCCCATCCGCGTGGCACCACTGTTGAGGTGCGCGATTTATTTTTCAATACGCCCGCACGTCGAAAGTTTTTACGCACAGAAAAAACTGAATACACTCATCTTGAAGATGTTGTAAAACGTTTGGCACTTTCACGTTTCGATGTGGCATTTAATTTGCGCCACAATGGCCGCACCATATATTCCTGGCGTGCAGGTGATACGCAATTGGAACGTGAACGTCGTGTTGCACAAATTTGCGGCCCCGCATTTATGGAAAACGCAGTGCACATTGAAATCGAACGAGGAAATTATCGGCTATGGGGTTGGGTGGCACAGCCCGCTTTTTCACGCAGCCAAGCGGATCTGCAAAATTTTTATGTGAATGGTCGTGCGATTCGCGACAAATTAGTGGGTCATGCTGTGCGCCAAGCCTTTCAGGATGT
The DNA here is from genome assembly GCA_016712405.1 of Cellvibrio sp. Classification (GTDB taxonomy): domain Bacteria; phylum Pseudomonadota; class Gammaproteobacteria; order Pseudomonadales; family Cellvibrionaceae; genus Cellvibrio. Next base: position 262,433 of record JADJRD010000014.1, read on the forward strand.
GTTGCATCACGGTCGTCATCCCGCATTTGTTTTGTATTTGGAGTTGGATGCTTCAACAGTCGATGTGAATGTGCATCCCACCAAACATGAAGTACGCTTTCGCGATAATCGCAATGTGCATGATTTTATTTATTCCAGTTTGCATCACGCACTGGCGAATGTACGACCCGAAGATACACTAGATCGCCAACTACACTCTGTCGATTATTCGCAAACAAAAATAGAAGGCATCGCTGCTGGAGAATTTAAAGGCCAGGAAAATGTTGGTTTTGCGGAAGAAAGGGGTCAGAGCCCTTTATATATAAAGGGCTCTGACCCCTTTCTTTCAACCAGTTCATCTGTTGTGCGTGAACAAATGGCGGTTTATTCTGCTTTACATCAACCGCCACAAGATTTACCTGAATCACCCAGTGAGGATATTCCACCTCTCGGTTATGCCATCGCACAATTAAAAGGCATTTATATTCTCGCTGAAAACGCGCAAGGTTTAATTATGGTCGACATGCATGCCGCACATGAACGTGTCACTTATGAAAGAATGAAATCTGCATTTGGCGAAGGCGGAATTCATGCGCAACCTTTATTGGTGCCAGAATCCATTGCCGTCAGCGAAAAAGAAGCCGACTGTGCCGATAATTTCCAAAGCATTTTTCAATCGCTGGGTTTTGAATTGCAACGCGCCGGCCCCGAAACTTTATTAATTCGCCAAATTCCAATTATTTTACAAAAAGCCAAAGTCGAACAATTAGTTCGCGATGTGCTCTCCGATCTAATCGAACACGGCAGCAGCGAACGTATCCAACACCACATCAACGATATTTTATCCACCATGACCTGCCACGGCTCTGTTCGCGCCAACCGCAAATTAACCATCCCTGAAATGAATGCATTACTCCGCGACATGGAGGCCACCGAACGCAGCGGCCAATGCAATCACGGCAGACCCACATGGCTGCTTCAGTCGTTGGATGATTTGGATAAGATGTTTATGCGGGGGCAGTGACAATGAAAGAATTTTTTAGGAAAAATTATAATTGCCCTTCTTGTGAAGGATTGGTTAGTTCTAGTGTTTGGTCAAGCGTATCTACATGTAAATCATGCGGTGTTTCGTTAATTGAAGAGTCAATAGACGATAGATCTAAGGTGCGGAAAATTGTTGAGGCGGTGATAGTTATCGTTTTTCCATTTTCAATAATCGGTAAGGAGTTTTTGGTTGACATTCATCCGTTTCTGCCAATAGCGGCATCGATTTTATTTGCAGTAGTGATAATAGGTGATCTTTTTACTTCAAAATCTAAGCTAAAAATAAATTACGCATTTGCTCAAAATGAAATTTTTTCTATACAAGAGAAAATTAGCGATCTAAATAGATTTTTAAATCGAAAAATAGGTGCAGTTGATTTCTTGATGCAAGACTCGGAAATTAGAAAAAAATCAGGTCTCGAAGGTTCTCTGTCTCATATACTAAAAATTCACAACGAGCGCATAGGTGGCTTAAGTGTAGAGGAGCAGCATGAGGCTATATTACGGATTAATCCTCATCTCAATTTGATGCAATTGGTCAGTGAAGAAGTTGAAAAGGCAGAGGCCAAAATTAATCAATTAAAATCTTTTATGGCGGAAAAGTTATGATGCTCATGCCGCCCATTCAGAAAAATAATCCGATGGGTTTATTTAGTAATATTGCTAACATAATTCAAAGCATTGTTAGATTTTGTCTATTTGCGAGCATTTTGTTGTGCATGTCATTTTTTGGTTTTGCGAATGAAAAAAATATTGCTCCGCAACAGATAAAAATTGCAGTGTCTAATGGAGCTTATTTCCATAAACTACTGGAGTTGGTTCTTGAAAAAACACGAAAAGAATATGGTTCTGTAGAGTTAATAGTCATCAAGCCCGGCATCGCAGGTAACAGAATTATGAGATCCGTTGAAACGGGCGAGTTAAGTGTCATGTGGAGGCCTTACCAAGAAGTGGATAATTATGCTGTACGACCTATACCGATCCGGATACTAAAAAATTTAAGTGATTACCGCATATTATTGATTCGACAGAATGATCAGAATCGATTTGATCGAGTTCATACCTTGACGGAGTTAAGTAGGCTTAAAGCAGGCATGGGGTCTCACTGGTATGATACAGAGGTGATGGCGGCCAATCATTTGCCCACGGTTACAAGCGTGAGCTATGCCAATTTATTTAAAATGTTAAAGGCGGGGAGATTTGATTATTTTCCTCGCGGAGTGTATCAGGCTTTACCAGAAGCGAAAGCCTATGAGTCCCATGGTATCGTCATTGAGCGAAAGCTTCTGTTGCATTATGAAAATCCATTTTGTTTCTACGTTGCTGAGAAAAATACGGCACTGGCCGAACGAATTGAAAAAGGATTGAAAATGTCCGTGGCGGATGGAAGTTTCGATCAGCGGTTCTATCAGTATGAAGAATTTTCTTGGGCAGAAAAATTATTACAAGATCAGGATCGATTGGTTATTGAATTGAAAAATGACGAAAGTGTTGGCCGCAGGCGAAATGTTAAATGACTTCAGTCACTCAATGCCTACAGCATCTTAGCTTGCTAAAATCTGCGTCTGTCGGTAGTGATTTGCCACGGCTCTGTTCGTGCCAATCGCAAATTGAAAATGCATATGAAGGTGTTCTTAATAAATAAATTGCGAGAATAAAAATCCATACAAAAACGAAGTTGAACTTCTATTTTGCATAAATTGCTAGATCAAACTACAGAGATCCGATGAATAAAAAGCTTCCCGTTATTTTCCTTATGGGCCCTACTGCTTCCGGTAAAACGGATTTGGCTATGGCCTTGCATGATCATTTGCCGGTGGAGTTAATCAGTGTGGATTCTGCATTGGTTTATCGGGGTATGGATATTGGATCGGCGAAACCATCAAAACAGGAATTGGAAAAATATCCACATCGATTAATTGATATTCGTGATCCCTCTGAACCTTATTCTGCAGCTGACTTTGTGGCGGATGCGGAGCGTGAAATTGCGGATATTCATGCGCAAGGAAAAATTCCGTTATTGGTTGGCGGGACTATGTTGTATTTCAAAGCTTTGTTGGATGGCTTGGCGGATATGCCGGAAGCAGATGCAGAAGTTCGCGCGAAAATAGAAAAGGATGCTGAGTTGCACGGCTGGGCTTATGTGCATCAGCAATTGGCTGATGTTGATCCACAAATGGCGGCGGAGATTCATCCCAATCATTCACAACGATTAAGTCGTGCGCTGGAGGTGTTTTTAGTCAGCGGCAAAACTATGACGCAGCTGCGAGAAGTGCAGCAATCGCATGATCGAAAATCCTTTGCTGAACGTTATAAGGTTTCGCAAATGGCAATCTCCCCCAGGGATAGGTCAGTATTGCATCGGCGCATTGAACAGCGTTTTTTAAAGATGTTGGATGCGGGAATGATTGATGAGGTGCGAGGCTTATTTGAGCGGGGGGATTTGCATCCGGATTTGCCCGCGATTCGTGCAGTGGGATATCGTCAGGTATGGGAATATCTTGGGCAGCAATTAAGCTACGACGAGATGATAGACCGGGGAATTATTGCGACAAGGCAGTTAGCAAAACGACAATTGACTTGGCTAAAAGGTTGGTCAATTGAACCATCGCCCTTATATTGGCTCTATACTCAGGATGAGCAGGGGCGTGAACTGTTAAAAAAAGAAATTATCGAGAATGCCTTGAATTTTTTGCAATCGACAGCCATATAATAGCAGCGAGTTATTAAGACTCTGTTCAGCCAAACAATCAACCCAATTTATTTTTATCCCGAGGAGAATAACCATGTCAAAAGGGCATAGTTTACAAGACCCTTACTTGAATGTGCTGCGAAAAGAGCGCGTTCCTGTATCCATTTACTTAGTCAACGGTATCAAGTTGCAAGGACAAGTTGAATCTTTTGATCAATTTGTGGTGCTTCTGAAAAACACCGTGAGTCAAATGGTTTACAAGCATGCCATATCTACCGTTGTTCCTTCCCGTGCAGTGCGCGTTCCCCTGTTGAACGAAGCGGGCGTGTTGGAAGGTGAAGACGACGAGCAGCCAGAGGCATAACCTAGAGGTTATTACTTGTTTTTTGATCGTCCCCAATCAGGTGAGCTGGCGGTGCTGGTTCACCTGAATTTATCTCATGGGCAAGAGCCTGATGATCCTCGCGAGTTTGAAGAGTTAGTGCTCTCTGCTGGCGGCGACCCTGTTGCATTTCTGACAGGTTCCCGCATTGTTCCTACCGCAAAATTTTTAATCAGTACTGGCAAGCTCCAAGAGCTGAAAGCTTTGGTCGAAGAACATAAAGCTGAATTGGCTATTTTCAATCACACGCTCACGCCCAGTCAGGAACGTAATCTTGAAAAAGAATTGCAATGCCGTGTGTTGGATCGCACAGGTCTGATTCTTGATATTTTTGCCCAGCGTGCACGAACCTTTGAGGGAAAGCTTCAGGTTGAGCTAGCACAACTGCATCATCAATCGACACGACTGATTCGTGGTTGGACTCACCTTGAGCGTCAAAAAGGCGGAATAGGTTTGCGTGGCCCGGGTGAAACCCAGCTGGAGACTGACCGTCGATTGCTGCGTAATCGCATCACCATGATTGAACAGAAGTTGGAGAAAGTCCGCTCGCAGCGCGAACAAGGTCGTAAATCCCGACAAAAAGCCGCCATTCCGACAGTGTCTCTAGTGGGTTATACCAACGCCGGTAAATCCACTTTATTCAACCAAATTACTGGCGAAAACGTATACGCCGAGAATCAATTATTTGCCACGCTTGACCCCACTATGCGCCGTATAGAATTTGCCGATATTGGCGGGGTCGTTATGGCAGATACCGTGGGTTTTATCAGCCATTTGCCGCACAGGCTGGTAGATGCTTTTCGAGCCACATTGGAAGAGGCCAGCAATTCAACTTTGTTGTTGCATGTCATCGATGCGGCAGCAGATGAAATGACGCGCAATATAGAACAAGTTGAATTGGTATTGGCTGAAATAGATGCAGCGGATTTGCCGCAGTTAAAGGTTTACAACAAGTTGGATTTATTGGCTGATCGCACCCCCAGAATTGATAGGGATGAAGCCGGAAAACCGGCTGCAGTTTGGTTGTCTGCCCAGTCGGGCGAGGGATGCGATTTATTACACAAGGCCATCATTGAATTATTGGGCACAGAAATGATTGTTGGGCGCTTGTTGTTAACGCCACAACAAGGCAAGCTGCGAGCCCTGCTTTATGCGCAACAGGCGGTATCAGGCGAATCCTATTTGGATGATGGAAAAGCCGTACTGGATGTGCGGGTTCCAAAGGATGACTTACTCCGTTTGTTAAAAACAGTATCCGAACAATTTGATAATCTGCAATGGGCGGATTAGTTAAACAAAACGCTTTTATTTTGAAATGACACTGGGAGAAACCTATGGCCTGGAATGAACCGGGAAAAGACCAAAACCCTTGGGGGAACCGAGGCAAAACGATGGCCCACCCGATTTGGACGAGGCGTTTCGTAAGCTTCAAGATAAAATCAACGGCCTGTTTGGCGGGAATAAGTCGGGTGGGTCCAATAGCTCATCCGGTGGTATTGGCGGCATTTTGGGCGTTGCTGCTGTGCTTTTGGTCGTCATTTGGGGGCTATTGGGAATCTACCAAGTTGATGCGAAAGAGCGTGCGGTGATTCTTCGTTTTGGAGCCTTTTATGATATCGAAGACGAAGGTTTGAAGTGGCGTATGCCAATGATTGATGAGGTCATTATCGAGAGCACAACATCAACTCGTCAGTACACCAACACCGCAAAAAGTTTAATGCTCACCAAAGACGAAAGCATTGTTGAATTGCCGTTGGCAGTTCAATACAACATTAGTGATGTGAAAAATTTGTGTTAAGTGTGCGTGATCCGGAAATCAGTTTGCAGCATGCAACTGATTCTGCTGTTCGCCATGTGGTAGGTTCTACGGAATTGAATCAGGTGTTATCTGAAGGGCGAGAAGCTATTGCAGTAGAAGTGAAGCAACGATTGCAATCCTATTTGGATTTGTATGAGTCAGGCATTCAAATTGTGAGTGTCAACATTCAAGAGTCGCGACCACCGGAAGAAGTTCGATCGGCGTTTGATGATGTGATTAAAGCAAAAGAAGATGAGCAGCGTTCTGTGAATCAAGCGCAATCTTATTCCAATGGTGTCGTAAATGAAGCCAAAGGTAATGCACAACGATTGTTGGCTGAAGCAGAGGGTTACAAATCAGCAGTTATTTCCCGGGCGCAAGGTGAATCCAATCGTTTTGAAAGTTTACTCGCAGAATATAAGCGAGCCCCTGACGTCACTCGTCAACGTTTGTACTTGGAAACCATGGAAAATGTGATGAGTAACTCCTCAAAAGTTATGGTGGATGTGAAAGGCGGCAACAATATGATGTATTTGCCTTTGGATAAAATTATCAATAACACAACACCAACCAGAATCAATCCTGTTCAACAAAGTGGTTCAACGGTGATTGAAACCTCTGCGCCAGCTACTCGTCGGGAGATACGCTAATGAATAATAAATCTCTTGTGTTTTTGATGAGTTTTTTGGTCATTTTTTTGTGGCGTTTAGTTCAATGTTTGTTGTTACTGAATACCAACGTGCTGTGCTTTTGGAATTCGGTCGTTTGGAAAATACTGATTTAAAACCGGGACTGCATTTCAAATTACCTTGGGCAAAAGTGAAAAAATTCGATGCGCGTTTAATGACTACCGATGCGCGCCCGGAAAACTTTTATACGAGCGAGAAAAAGCGTTTGGTCGTGAGTTATTACATTAAATGGCGTGTAAAAGATGTTGAAGCTTATTACAAGGTGACTGGAGGGGATGAGGTTGTTGCAGCCGATCTTTTATCCAAGCCTGTAGCCGATGGTTTGCGTAATCAGTTTGGTCGACGAACTTTGCATGATGTGGTGTCAGGCAAACGCGATGAATTGATGGCAGAAATCACTGAGTCTACGAATGCCCAAGCAGTACGTGATATGGGTGTGGAGGTGAAGGATATTCGCATCAAGCGTATTGATTTCCCGGAAGAGGTCAGTAATTCGGTGTTCACCCGTATGGCAGCGGATCGCGAAAAAGAAGCCCGCGAATATCGTTCAAGTGGTACTGCACAAGCTGAAAAAATTAAAGCTGATGCTGATCGCCAAAAAGCGGTAATCGAAGCGGAGGCTTATGGTCAGGCCGAGCGTTTACGCGGTGAGGGTGATGCAAAAGCCGCTGCAATTTTTGCTGCTGCTTATTCTAAAGACCCTGAGTTTTACAACTTTGTGCGCAGCCTCAACGCTTATCGAAATGCCTTCCAAAACAAAGGTGATTTGATGGTGATTGACCCGCAAAGTGATTTCTTCCGCTACCTGAAAGATCCCAAAGGTAGAGCACAATAGATATTTGATTGTTCATAAAAAGCGCCATTGGCGCTTTTTAGCAATTCCTCTCATTGTTCTGGTGCGAGGACTTGGCAATGCTGATAGAATGCCGCAACCGAGCCAGAAACTCGGTTTTTTTATGTGCATCAACCTGATAACCCGCATATCGAGCCTTTCATGACATACGCTGATCGCTGGCTTTTGCCAGAGGGTATTGAAGAAATTCTGCCCGCTGAAGCCAAGGCCATAGACAAGTTGCGCCGCCGTTTGCTGGATCTTTACAGCGCATGGGGTTATGACATGGTAATTCCACCCTTGGTGGAGTACACGGATTCTTTATTGATTGGCATGGGTCGAGACGTAGATTTGCTCACCTTTAAAATGACTGATCAACTCACTGGCCGTACCTTGGGTATTCGTGCTGATATCACCCCACAAACTGCTCGTATGGATGCACACAGTTTTATTCGTCAAGGCACCAGCCGTTTATGTTATGCAGGCCATGTGGTGCATGCCCGCCCGAAAAACCCTCTAGCCACTCGCACCCCCATTCAAGCTGGCATTGAATGCTATGGTGAGTCGGGTGTTTCGGCGGATATCGAAGTGGTATCTCTCTTACTTGAATCCCTCAAGTTGGCGGGACTGCCTAAATTACATATTGATTTGGGTCATATTGGCATTTACCGCGCTCTGGCAAGATTTGCCCAACTCAACAAGTCGCAAGAGGATAGTTTCTTCGATTTGCTGCAGCGCAAAGCTATGACCGAAATTCATGAATGGATTAAAACCCATTTAACCGATGGCAAGCTGGCCGCGTTGTTTTTGGCATTACCTAATCTTGCGGGTGATGCATCTTTGCTGGAAAAAGCTAAATCTATTTATGTTGGGATTCCGGCAATTCAAGCTGCGCTGAGTCAACTCGAGCAGGTTGCTGAGGTGATTGCACAGCGTTATCCCGATGCTGAGCTGTATTTCGATTTGGGTGAGTTGCGCGGCTATCATTACCTCACCGGCGTAGTGTTTGCGGCTTTTGCACCTGGCTATGGTAATCCCATCGCCAGTGGTGGTCGTTACGACCATATAGGTGAAGTTTTCGGACGTTCGCGCCCAGCAACAGGTTTTGCCGTGGATATCACAGCAATTAGCAAGCTGGGTTTGCTCCAGCCTGTTGATGTCAACGCTATCGGGGTGGAGGAAACGTCCGAAGAAGCACAATGGCAGGCCATACAAGAATTACGGCAAGCCGGCGAAAGAGTGACGAGTATTCATCGGTCATCCGATTGGCAAGAATTGGGTTGTGATCGTCAATTAATTTTGAAAGATGGTCAGTATCAAGTTGTTCCTTATATTCATTCGATTTAATTAGCAGAGAGTTAAACCAGTCATGGGTAAGAACGTCGTTGTGTTGGGCACTCAATGGGGTGATGAAGGTAAAGGCAAGATTGTGGATTTGCTGACAGATCAGGTGTCATTAGTGACGCGTTTTCAGGGTGGTCACAACGCGGGCCACACCCTGGTGATCGAAGGTAAAAAAACCGTCCTGCACCTGATTCCATCCGGCATTCTTCGTGACGGTGTGACTTGCCTGATCGGCAACGGTGTGGTTTTGTCCCCGGAAGCCTTGTTGAAAGAAATTTCCGAGCTGGAGGCAACAGGCGTTCCTGTTCGTAAGCGTCTGCGTTTATCGCCAGCCTGCCCTTTGATTCTGCAATACCATGTGGCGTTGGATCAGGCACGCGAATTGGCGCGTGGCGATGCCAAAATTGGTACAACAGGTCGTGGCATTGGTCCGGCTTATGAAGACAAAGTGGCTCGTCGTGGTTTGCGTTTAGGTGATTTGAAAGATTTGAAGAGCTTTGCGGAAAAGCTAAAAGAAATCCTGACGTATCATAATTTTGTTTTAACCCATTACTTCAAAGTTGAGCCTGTCAGTTTCGATAAAGTCTTGGCTGATTGCCAGGCTTGGGCTGAAGAGTTGCTGCCAATGATGGCGGATGTGACAGAGCTATTGCATCAAGCCCGCGAGCAAGGTGAAAGTATTCTCTTTGAGGGTGCGCAAGGTTCGTTGTTAGATATAGACCATGGCACTTATCCCTTCGTGACCTCGTCCAATACTACGGCAGGCGGCACGGCGACAGGTTCGGGCTTTGGCCCTTTATATCTAGATTACGTATTGGGTATTACCAAGGCTTACACCACCCGTGTTGGATCAGGGCCTTTCCCAACCGAGTTGAGTTGTGAGGTAGGCGAGTACCTGGGTAAAAAAGGCCACGAATTCGGTGCAACGACAGGCCGCAAACGTCGTTGTGGTTGGTTTGACGCAGTAGCGGTAAAACATGCCAATCGCATCAACAGTGTGACCGGTATCTGTTTAACCAAGCTGGATGTGTTGGATGGGCTTGAAACAGTCAAAATCTGTGTGGGATATCTAAATGCTAAAAATGAGCCTATCAGCTCAATGCCTTATGACGCTGATGGTTGGTCAGGCATAAAACCCATCTATGAAGAAATGCCGGGTTGGTCCGAATCCACCGTAGGGGCTCAAACATTGGGTCAGCTTCCACCTAATGCGCGTGCTTATATTGAGCGGCTTTCGGGGTTGATTGGTGCGCCAATCGATATTATTTCAACTGGCCCTGACAGGGTTGAAACTATAGTCTTAAGGCATCCTTTTACTGGCTAATATTAAAAAAATGAAAACGGTAACAAATTGAAGAAAAATGTGGCCCACTTCTCACTATGTGTTACTTTTTGTGGCAGCTGTTACTGCCACAACCCTCTGATTTTTCAATAATAATTCTTTACAGCCCCCCACAATTGACACGTCTCCAAGGCCACAGCTACGATGCCCGTGGCTGCAGGTGGAGTATGGCTTCCCTGCATCACTAATAAAGTGGGCTCTTACAAAAGCTAAGGGCCTCCTGAGTTATCTAATCATAATTACTTTAGGGGTTGGCTATGGGTTTCCATAAAATTCAACAAGATAAAAAATTCAAAAAGTCGTTACTGGCTTTGTGTGTCATGGCATCGGCCATGCCGGCATTTGCACAAGATGCGGCAGAAGAAGATGTTGAAGAGGTAGTGGTAGTAGGCAGTATGCGTGACGCTTTGGGCAGTGCTCAAGAAATCAAGCGAAATGCAGCGACAGTTGTTGACTCAATCACTGCAAAAGATTTGGGTTCTTTTCCTGATACCTCAGTTGCAGAAGCGCTGCAGCGTGTAGCAGGTATTTCGGTAAACCGTTTTGCTGCCTCAGGTGATACTGCGCACTTTTCTGCAGAGCCTTCAGGGGTTGTGGTTCGTGGTTTGAACCAGGTTCGTACAGAATTTAATGGTCGTGATTCATTCAGTGCTAACTCTTCACGTGGTTTGAGTTGGTCTGACGTATCTTCCGAGCTGATGGCAGGTGTAGACACCTATAAAAACCAAATGGCTGAATTAATCGAGGGTGGTATTGCGGGTACCGTTAACATGCGTACTCGTGTTCCATTCGACTCCGATGGTCAGGCGATAGCCTTGACGGTCAAATCTGACTACCCGAGTTGGCAGAAGAGTTTTCACCTAAAGTGTCGGGTTTGTACAGTAATCGCTGGGAGACCAGTGTTGGTGAATTCGGTCTTTTGGGCAACTTAGCTTTCGTAGAGGAAACTACTCTTTCTCAGGGTAATCAACTCTATCGTATGAACCGTTTTGAAGATATTTATAATGTAGGGGTCGGCGGTGATGGCGTTGCAGTTAACGGCGTCGATTCCTATGTCTATATTCCTGCTGCTGTTAGTTACCGCGACAATTTCTTCGAACGTGAGCGTAACGGGGTCGCCTTAGCTGCACAATGGCGGGATACCAATGAAGTATTCTTGGCAACTCTCCAATATAACCGTTCAAAGTATGACAACGCATGGGAAGAGTATGTGGTAGGTGTATACCCTGCAGATTTGTCCTATGGTCAAAGTGTATTTTATAGTTTGAAGCCTGGTGGCAATGGTGAAATTCCAAACTCTGCGCCCCAGCCAAGCGCCGGATCTCCGGCCTTTTCATTTGATAAAAATGGATTGTTTCAGTCTGGCCACTTAACGGCTAATAATACTGGCTGGTGGGGTCCGGGTGCGCTTAACGCTGATGGGCAACCAATGGTTGTGGCTTGTTATACTTGGAATAACTGTTCGATGGCCACTAATCCAGTAGCAGCTCGTCGTGCTGTGGATATGGTCACCACCACCCGCTCTGCCAACAATACCAATATTACTGAAGATCTTGGTTTTAACTTGAAGTGGGCTCCAACGGATCGCTTCCGCGCCGCGTTTGATGTTCAGTTTGTTGAATCCACAGTCGAAAACTACGATATTGAAACAGGTTTCAGTACTTTTGCTGATGTTAATTTGAATCTAGGTAATGGCTTGCCACGTTTGGAAATTAATGTTCCGACAGTCAATGTGTCTTTATCTGATGGTGGTTGGACCAATCCCAATAACTACTATATTCGCTCCATTATGGATCACATTGAGGATAGTGAAGGGGATGAGTTTGCAGCTAGAGCTGATTTTGAATTTGATGTAGATTCTGGTTGGATTCAATCAGTAAAGGCGGGCGCCCGTTTTGCTGATCGAGATCAAACCGTTCGCTGGAGTACTTATAACTGGCAAAACGTGTCGAATTCATGGGGTGGTGATAAATCTTACTTCAATTTGGATAGACATGGACCCGGCACTTACATGTGGAATCATGACGGTGATGATGAAAATAAGCCTGGATTTACGCCTCGAATCCCTAGAACGTTTAATGGTTACGCAGAGGGCTACTACACTAACCACACCTTCAAAGGCGATTTGCATCATATAAATGCGACTGAATTTGTATTTGCCGATATGGATCTGTTGCAGAATCAGCAGAAGTTTGCCTCTCAGTTTTCAACTTCTACTTTGTGGAATTTGCCAGCGGGAACCGGCTGGGATCCTATTTGTTCCAATGTTGGGGATCGCTCTCAAGAGGTTGCGGGCACTTGCTTCACCCCTTCTGAAGTGGCAGATGTCTCTGAAGAAACAACAGCATTTTTCGTGCAGTTGAACTTTGGCGGTGAAGATTTGGCTATTGGTGATATGCCAATAACGGGCAATATCGGTGTCAGATATGTTGAAACTGAGTTGGTTAGCAGCGGCGGAACCAGTATGGCCAGATTTTCAGAAGGCCAATTGAACTCTTCTGCTGTTACAACTGAGCAGCCAAACCAGGTTCCTCCCGTACCTTTCAACCTGGGTTATTATTTATCAGCCGAAGATAAAGCCTTTGCTGATGGATCTATATACACAGACTCAGTAACAAATGAGTTTGATAATGTGTTGCCAAGCCTGAACATTAAAATGGATATTAATGATGATTGGCTGGTTCGGTTTGCCGCGTCTAAAGCTATATCCAGACCTGATATTGGTAATTTAAAAAGCTATGTAGGTCTGAGTGCAACCGCTCCAAGCATAAGTAATGCGGATGATCCTTTGTGGATTAAGAACTCAAATGGTGCCATTACAGGTGCAAATGTTAAGTATACCGCCAGTGCTCAGAACCCATTCCTGAAGCCCGTTCAAGCCACTCAGTTTGACTTGGCTCTGGAATATTATTTTGGAAAAGTGGGTTCATTTACTGCTACCTACTTCCAAAAAGAGTTTGATGACTACATTCAATTCGGTACTTACTATCGAGAAATCACTAACAACGGAGTTACCCGTACTGTTGAGGTGAGAGGGCCGTTGAATGGTGAGGGTGCTGAGATAGATGGTTTTGAGTTGGCGTATCAACGTTTCTTTGACTTCTTCCCAGAGCCTTTTGATGGTTTAGGGGTTCAGGCGAACTACACGCGGATCAATAATGAAGGCATCACTAACACAAATGTAACCAATGTTGGTGGTTCTGGAACAACTATAACTGGACAGGCACCAAATCAGGTTGCTGTAGACGTGTTGGAAGGTTTGTCCAAAGATGCCTACAACTTCGTGTTGATGTACGAAAAAGGTGATTGGAAATCTCGTATGGCTTATAGCTGGCGTTCCGAGTATCTGCAAACTGCGATTGACTGCTGCGTTGCGTTGCCAATCTGGACTGATGCTTATGGTCAGGTAGACGGTTCTTTGAGTTATTCAATCAATGAAAACTTGGAAGTTGCTCTGGAAGTGAAGAACTTGTTAAATGCGAAAACGCATTTGCGTCAACAAGTAACTGACTACGATGATGCTGAACAACCTGGTTTGACATTGCCTAACGCTTGGTTCCAATACGGTACAACATATACTCTCGGTATCAAGTTGACTTATTTCTAAGAGTGGCCTTTGAGAATGCGCTGTCTGCAAAGGCAGCGCATTTTTTATTTGTGGAAAGAAAAAATGTCTGAATCTTTAACGATTGTGATTGTGGGTGGCGGAACGGCTGGCTGGATGGCTGCAGCTGCTTTAGTGAGTGTTGCTACGGATAAGGTTTGCGATGTCAAACTAATTGAATCCGATCAGATTGGTAGTGTTGGGGTGGGGGAAGCTACCTTGCCACAAATGAAAGATTTTAATGACTCTATTGGTATTAACGAAGCGGATATGATGGCGAAAACCAATGCCACTTTTAAGTTGGGTATTGAGTTTGTTGATTGGGGGAAAAAAGGAAATTCTTATATTCATCCGTTCGGAAAATTTGGCGATCCTGTTTCGGGAGTTGATTTCCATCAGCTATGGGGTAAGTACAAAAAAATGGGGGGTGTCAAATCGATAGAAGCCTATTCATATGCTGTGCAAGCATGTCGAATGAATCGATGCGACTTCCCGGTTGACGATCAGGCTGAAATCAATTCTACCTACGCTTATGCTTATCATTTTGATGCGGGGCTCTATGCGCAGTATTTGCGTAAGTTTGCTGAAGAAAGAGGTTTGCAGAGAACAGAAGGAAAAATTGTAGAAGTAAAACAAGATTCTGAATCTGGTTATGTAAAATCCTTGCTGCTTGAATCAGGAGAAGAAATCACAGGGGATTATTTTATTGATTGCAGTGGTTTTCAGTCACTCTTGCTGGGTAAAACCCTCAAAGCAGAATGGGAGGATTGGTCGCCTTGGTTGGTTTGCAACCGCGCAGTTGCGGTGCAGTCTGAAAGGTCAGGCGACTTTCCGCCCTATACACGGTCTATTGCAAAAGCGAATGGTTGGCAATGGAGAATTCCTTTGCAAAGCAGAACAGGGAACGGGCTGATTTATTCCAATCATTACCTTAGTGATGATGAAGCAACCAATAATTTGTTGCGAGATTTAGATGCGCCTGCCGTTAAAGATCCAAAGATTATTCGGTTTTCGGCAGGGCGATTTAAAAAATCTTGGCAAAAAAATTGTGTGGCAATAGGGCTGGCAAGTGGGTTCTTGGAGCCGTTGGAGTCGACCAGTATTTACTTAATACAGGTTGCTGTAACTAACTTTCTAAAATTGTTCCCCAATAAAACATTCAGTTCAGCATTGAGTAATGAATTTAATCGGTTGACTGATATAGAGTATGGGCGAGTCAGGGATTTTTTAATTCTTCACTACAAATTAAATGAGCGAGATGACGGCGAGTTGTGGCGGTATTGTCGCCAGATGTCAGTGCCGGATAGTTTGCAAATGAAAATGAAAGCTTTTAAGGAGAGAGGTTATATAGATAGTTATAAGTATGGATTATTCGCACCGCCAAGTTGGATTTCAGTCTTTATTGGTCAAGGCTTATACCAAGAAGGTTTCGATCCTTATATTTCGAATCTGCCCGACGGGCAAATAAAAACCAAATTGGACGAATTGGAAGTCATGATTCAGCGTAGAGTTGAACTGATGCCGCAGCATGCAGAGTTTGTGGCTGATTACTGCCCATCAAAAATGTGAGGTTGAAATATTAAATGGATAAGCCAATCAAAAAAGTTGCTGTGGTGGGTCGTGATGCGGACGCATGGCTAGCAGCACTAATTTTACGTTTAAGTTTTTTGAAAGCGGAAAATCCAATTGAAATTGTGTTAATTGAGTTGCCCTCAAAATTGCACCCTCATGAGTTTTATTCTGTTCTGCCTAGTCATCAAGTGTTGCATAAGGTCATGGGTCTACGAGAATCAGTAGTGTTTAAAACTGCTGGGCAGTGTAGTTTGGGGCAGCGATTTTTTAATTGGAGTGGAGAGTCAACATCATTTTTTCATGGATATGACACGCATGGTGTGCCTGTGAATAATATTGAATTTCTTCACTATTGGGTGAAGGCTCGCAAACATATGCAGCTCGAGCTCCCTCTTGAAGATTTTTCGTTTGTCGTTGAGGCTGCCAAGCAAGGAAAATTTCCCTCTCTTAGCGACTCTGCGGCTCAGGTTTCAAATGCGACCTATGGATATCATTTGAATGCCCTGCCCTATATAAGTGCTATAGCAAAAGAAGCGATAGGCTTAGGGGTGGTGCACAAGATTGGCGAGCTCAAATCACTCGATCAAATTGATGGAAATATCAGCTGCCTACATTTGTCTGATGGTAGTCAGGTTCAAGCTGATCTGTATATAGATGCATCGGGTGAAGATGCAATATTGATATCACAATTGGAAGCTGCTGATAATTTTGAATCTTGGGGTCAGTGGTTACCATGTGATAAAAAAATAACAGCATCTTTACCTCCGCTGTCACCAATGCCTGGGTTTGCGCAAATAGTCGCTTTTCAACAGGGATGGATAGGCTATTTCCCTTTGTTGAATAGAACAGCCTTAACGGCAATTTATTCATCTGAATATGCAACTGCTGAGCAGATAATTAATAAAGTAAATAAAGTATCAAAAGCCAGTCTAAAAGCTGAATCGGTCGTTCAGTCAACAATAAAGACGGGCGCTAGAAAAAAATCCTGGATAGGCAACTGCGTTGCGATTGGGGAATCGGCTGCGAGCATTGAGCCATTAGATGCCACTCAATTGCATATATTACATTTATCGATGCTTTTCTTGCGTAGGCTATTTCCAAATTCAGGTGATTTAAAACTGGAAGCAGATTTATATAATGAAAAAATGCAATCGCATTTGACTAATATCAGGGATTTTTTGGTGGCACACTATAAATTGAATCAGCGTCATGGCGAGCCTTTATGGGATGCTCAACGCAATATGCAAATACCACAAAGCTTGGAGGAAAAAATTTCGTTATTTTCTTCTCGGGGTATGGTTGCAATGTGTGAGGATGAAACTTTTTTGGAAGAGAACTGGGCATCAATTTTAATTGGACATGGCATAATGCCTGAAACCTATGATCCTTTAGTGGAAAAGGTTTCTCGTCCTGATCAAGTTAAACATTTCCAAAAAATATTGCAGTATATAGCAGCAGAGGTTGCAGCTATGCCCAGTATGCAGTCGCATATAGAAATCAATACAGAATCCTCTAAATCTTCAATATTTTCATGATTATGAATCAGCGAATAAAAAATATAATTATCGTGGGTGGCGGTACCGCTGGGTGGATGACTGCTGCGGCATTGTCAAAAACCATAGGCTGTCGTTCGTGCAAGATTACACTGGTGGAGTCGGAGCAAATAGGAACTGTGGGTGTTGGTGAAGCTACGCTTCCATTGATAAATTTATTTAATAAAAATGTATTGGGGTTGGATGAAAATGAGTTTGTACGAGAAACCAATGCAACCTTTAAATTAGGAATAGAGTTTGCTGATTGGCGCAAGGTGGGGCATAGCTATTTTCATCCATTTGGCCATATTGGCGTTGACATGGATGGAATTAGTTTTATGCACTACTGGTTGCGTTGGTATAAGGCAGGTGGTGGTCTTGATTTCTCCAGGTTTAATGCCGAAACCGAAGCTGCACGTTCCCTAAAGTTTATGCGAACAACTAATGAGCCTGGCCCTAAAGTTATGCCAGACATCTATTATGCATTTCATTTTGACGCGTCACTCTATGCAGCTTACTTACGTAGGTATGCTGAAAAATTGGGCGTCAGTCGAATAGAGGGTATGATTGAGTCGGTAAATCAACATCCAGATAATGGTTATATTTCCTCTCTAGTGTTAAAAAATGGTGAAACAATTGAGGGCGATTTCTTTATTGATTGCTCGGGGTTTAAGGGGATATTAATCGAGCAGGTTTATCAGGCCGGATATTATGACTGGAGTCATTGGTTGCCGGTGAATCGCGCAGCAGCCGTGCCATGTGAGTCAGCGGGTGAGCTATTGCCCTTTACCAGATCAACTGCTCGAGAGTCGGGCTGGCAGTGGCGTATTCCGCTTCAGCACCGCATTGGAAATGGTTATGTGTTTTGTGATCAATACATCAGTGAAGATGAGGCCGCAGATAAACTTTTATCTCGGTTAGATGGTAGAGCTTTAGATAAACCAAAAAGTTTACGGTTTGTAACAGGCGTTAGAAAAAAAGCTGGATAAAAAATTGCGTGACACTAGGTTTGGCTAATGGGTTTCTTGAGCCCTTGGAGTCGACCAGTATTCATCTTGTGCAAGTAGGCATTTCTAAAATTTTGACCATGTTTCCTCGTGATGGGTTTAATGAGCGAATGATTAAACGTTATAACGATGAGATGTACTTGGAATACGAGGGCGTTAAAGATTTTTTAATTGCGCATTACAAGGTGACAGAGCGAGAAGATACTGATTTCTGGCGTTATGTAAAAAACATGTCGATTCCTGAGTCGCTAGAGGAAAAATTAGAAATTTTTTAAGCTGCGCGGTGAGGTTATGCCTCGCACAAGCGAATTATTTAAAGAGGATAGTTGGTTTGCTGTGTTGTTTGGTCAGGGATTAATGCCTCAAGGCTACCACCCTGTTGCCGATACTATTTCAGATGAAGATCTCAAAGCGCGCTTGATGAGAGTTCGCACAGCGGTTCAGAATCGAATAACATCAATGCCCAAACATGCTGATTTTATTAGACAAAATTGCGCATCCATGATGAGTAAAATGAAATAAGAAAAGCTCCGCGCCATAAACTTAAGTTCGACTAAGAGCTTTTGCTAATGCCAAACGCATTTTCTTTATCATGGCAATGGGTTTGGTTCTGCTTAGGATGCCCAGTCGTTCTTCTGGTAAATGTTCACCAGGGTCACCATTTTTGTGGAAAACGTAGTGGTCGAACATGTGTTTCCAATGTTCTCGATAATGCGGTGGTAAAAAGCGAATGGTCATCATTGCGTGATAAAGTGCATTTCGAGGGTCGATACGTTCTTCCTCTGGCTCTCCCCACCAGTAATTAATGAGTACGTTCAGCTCGTCTAAAGCTTGAACGTTGTGCCACCACAAATAAGGAATATAGATGGCATCTCCTGGCTCCAAGACTGCTTGCTGCGCAGCGTTAAGCGCATGTTGAAAATTTGGATATTTTTCAAAGTCGGGATTTTCAAGATCCACCATGCTAATCGTGGCGCCTGCAGGAGTTAGTTCGAGTGGGCCGATGTAGAGATTGGCAATTTGTTCGGGTGGAAACAAAGTGAATTTTCGTTTGCCTGCAACGCAGCATGCAATATTTTCTGCGGCATCATAATGCGCAGCCACAATTGCCTTGCCGCCAATCCAAATTCTGGGCGAAATGGCGTCGGGCAATAAATGCAATTTATTTTCCAGTTGTAAGCCAGGAAGGTATTGTGAAATGACAACGGATTGCATGGCCAATAAAGGGGCGGGGTCATCTTTCGCGTGTTCAATAATATAATCCAGTGATGGGCCAAGTTTGCTTTGGCCCATTCTGGAATTTAAACCACTCAAATCTGAATTATAAAAAATTCTACCTTTAATGGATGCGGGCCCGGTCATGGTGTCCAAGTTAAGGCCGCGATCAAAGCGCTTCAAATAATCACAAAATGCAAGATTGCTTTTTTTCGCTGCTTGCACCATAGGCCAGTCATTCACGAGGCCTCGTATAACAACAGGTTGTGAGCTCCGAACAATTTCATTACGAAAATGTTCGGAGGTAATGCTGGAAACTTCTTTGATAGTGTTCATAGAAAATATCATGTGATTATTCTGGGGGTGTGTAGGTAAGCATTTATCCAAAAACCTATTCATTGCGGAGAAAGTGGTCTTCTGCAGGCAATGATAAAAACTCGACTTGTTTTCCTGCCTTTAATAAATTGTCCCGCATTTGCAGGCTGTGTGTAATATCAACTCTTCGGCTCCATCAGATCTTATTTATGTTGTTATCCACAAGTGGGTCGTTTGTGTTCTCGATAGTGGGTGATTGTATATCAGGCATTGGATTGCTGTGAATACTGAGGTAATCAGTTCCTCGATTGGGGTCTGGTTTTTGTGCGAATGTCGTATGCCCACAAAATTGATCATCTGCCAACACTCGAACAACATCCAATTTCGCCTGACCCACCTGCCAAAATTCCATTTTACTGCTATACCTAACCAAGGACTGGCGGAGGGTGTATGGCGGCAATGAATGATTTGATGCGCATAGTGCGGATTAACGAAAATATCAAAACGGTTGTGACGCAGGCGCGGCGCATTAATTTGCTGGCGCTCAATGCTATTTTGTTATCCAGAAGAGCGGGAAAGTTGGCATTGGGGTTTGGGGTGATATCGGATGAGTTGCGCACATTCAGCAAGGATTTGACCACGACAATGCGGGTGTTGATGACTCTTTCTTATGGCTCGGTAGCAATTGTCAGCCAATTTCAGCGCTATAGCCACGTTAACTACATACTGCAAACCACAGAAAAAGCATCACACCATCAATTGGTGCGGCAGCGTTTGGCTTTTTCAAATAAAAAATTAGCAGAATTGGAGACGGGATTAAATAAAGTGTATCAAGATTTGGCGCGCTACATCGATGATGCGGAAACAGCGGGTCGATTCGGTAGCGTGATTGCTCGATCACTCAAAATTGAAGCGACTTATGGCGGTGGTTTTCATCAAATTCTTGCGCAAATTGCTACGGAGTTTAGTTACTACATAGATTCAATTCCGGGAATTTTGCAGCAGATACAAGGCTATTTAAAACGGAATTCTTTACGGTGAGATAGAATGCTATGAAGCGTGCATTTACAATTTATCAAAACGGTGAACATATTTGGCGTGTCATTGCGCGTGATCCCGAGAGGCCAGATTTTTTAATCGACACCAACGAATATCTAATCAGTTACAAAGAAAAATCTATATTAACTGATCCAGGTGGAATTGAAATTTTCCCATCGGTATTTGCGGCAATTTCAGCGGCGGCAAACCCTGAAAATATTTCTGCCTTATTTGCTTCCCATCAAGATCCTGACATTATTTCTTCCTTGTCCCTTTGGTTGGAATTTAATCCAGACTTGCCTTGTTATGTGCCTTGGCTATGGGCAGGGTTTATTCCGCATTTTGGTGGGAATAAAAACACCTTCATCCCCATTCCTGATGAAGGTATGCCAATAAATTTAAATGGGTTGGAGTTGCGTGCAATTCCTGCGCACTATTTGCACTCATCGGGTAATTTAAATTTGTATGATGCGACTGCAAAAATTTTATTTTCAGGCGATATTGGCGCTGCTTTACTACCAGCTGACGACACACAAATGTTTGTGCAAGATTTTGATAAGGTGATTAAACACGCTGAAGGTTTTCATCGTCGCTGGATGGGATCGGAACCCGCGAAACGTGATTGGTGTGAGCGTGTCAGTAAATTGGATATCGATATGATGTGCCCACAACATGGTGCCATCTTTCAAGGTGCTGATGTGCAGCGATTTATTCATTGGTTTGATGAATTGAAAATTGGCGTTATGAAAAAGGGGTGAATCACTGCCACACCTACCTGCTACTAGAAAATACTTGAAATTATAAAGAGAGGGAATATATAGTCGGTTTTGTCAGCAGCTTCTTATGCTTAAAATTAAATGAAAATTATCGTAATTTTTGGAATCGTAATGATGTTAATTTCGGCTTTTTCATTTTGGAATCATCGCCGTATGCGATCTATAGCTTTAAATCGCAAAAACTCAACTATTTGCGCTTATGCAAAGTCGTTTGATTATCGCAACGTAGATACCAAAATAATGAGAGAGGTCTATAACCACGTCCAGGCATGGGCAGGAAAATATGAAGGCGCAAACTTTCCTGTTGAGGCCAATGACTGTTTTAATGAAATATACAAAATGGATCTGGAAGATCTTGATGATATATATTTTGAAATTGCAGAAAAACTTGGCATAAGTACTGACAACCCTGAATCTAATCCATATTGGAATCAGGTAACTACAGTAAAAAACTTGGTTCTATTTTTACATAACCAGCCAAAATTAAAATCTTAACAAGGCATTGCAGTGCTCATCGAAAATGGATTGGTCTTTATCAGAAATATGGTTTTAAGTCGTTTCAGCCTGATCATCTCTCCTGCCGCTGCGATCAGGCCTTTGAACTTTATTTTAAAACTAAATCACCATCACCCCATCCGCTTCAATTAATGAATTTCTCGGCAATTGATTAATCCCGATTGCGGCGCGGGCGGGGTAAGGTTGTTGAAAGTATTGGCTCATGACTTCGTTGACGATTGGGAAATTGGCCAGGTCGGTTAAATAAATATTGAGTTTCACAATCTGTTGTAAATCACCGTCAGCGGCCAAACAAACTGCGCGTAAATTTTTAAATACTTGATGGGCTTGTGCGGCGAAATCGCCTTCTACCAATACCATGGTTTTGGGGTCGAGTGGAATTTGACCTGATAAGTAAACGGTGTTGTTCACTTTAATGGCTTGTGAATAAGTGCCGATGGCGGCGGGGGCGTTGTCACTGTGTATTACTGCTTTGTTGGTCATTTGATTACTCCTGATTTAAAAATAAAAATTAAAAAAATTTTCACTTCATCCCGGCCTTCCCCTTAGCAAGGGGAAGGAGTTAGTCCCTTCCCCTCGGTAACCGTTCCTGCGTTACTCTACCTCCTGCATCCATGCAGTCGTTGCTAAGGGGGGAGGCCAGGAGGGGGGTGAGTTAATGTTTTGCGCGATGGACGCGGATAACGAAATTGAGCGTACGCACCCGGCGCATAATATTGGCGAGGTGAATACGATTGTGTACACCGATGCAAATATGAATCACGCTGTTGTGCGCATCGCGTTCGTGTACGTTGATGTGTTCAATGTTGGCGCCTTGTTCGGTAATGCGGGTTGCCAGAATGGCGATGATGCCACGCTCACTTTCCACATCAATTCGCATATCCACTAAAAATTCGCCGCTGACTTGTGCTGCCCAATTCACTTGGCTGATTTTTTCGGGGTTGTGGCGGATCTCTGCAATATTACGACAGGTGTCCTGGTGAATGACTAATCCTTTTCCGGAACTGATGTGGCCAATAATGGGGTCGCCGGGAATGGGGCGGCAGCAGCGAGCAAAACTAATGATCATGCCGTCGGCAGAATCAATCGTAATTGCAGAGTGTGATGCAGTGCGTTTAATTTCCGCGTCGGGATGGATGAGTCGTGCCACACTGTGTGCGGGGCGTTTGCCCAATCCAATTTCTTCAAATAACAAATCCATATTATCGAGTTGCACCGCTTTTAATAAATCCACTTTTTGTTGATCGTTGATTTGATCCATTTCCAAGTGTAAATCGGCAAGCGCTCGATGCAACATGCGTTTGCCCAAACTCACTGATTGATGATGACGTTGATGTTTTAAATAATGACGAATCGCACTGCGCGCTTTTGCGCTCACAGCAAAATTTAACCAATTGGGATTCGGTTGTGCGTTGGGTGCAGTAATAATGGTGATGCGTTGGCCACTGTGCAAAGGTTGGGACAGTGAAGCCATGCGTTCGTTAATGCGGCAAGCCACGCAGGTGTTGCCAACATCGGTATGAACTGCGTAGGCAAAATCTACTGCAGTTGCGCCAGAAGGTAATTCAACAATTTTTCCTTTGGGGGTGAATACGTAAACTTCGTCGGGGAATAAATCAATTTTAACGTTTTCAATAAATTCCAACGAGTTGCCAGCATTGCGTTGCATTTCCAACAAGCCCTGCACCCATTGGCGCGCGCGATTGTGGCTTGCACTTAACCCTTCATCACTGTTGGCTTTATAGAGAAAATGCGCAGCGATTCCACTATTCGCCATTTCGTCCATTTCTTTAGTGCGAATTTGCACTTCAATAGGCACGCCGTGCATGCCAATTAATACGCTGTGTAAACTTTGGTAGCCGTTGGCCTTGGGAATGGCGATGTAATCTTTAAACTCGCCTGCAACCGGTTTGTAAAGATTGTGCACTATTCCGAGTACGCGATAACAAGTATCGACTTTGTCGACAATAATTCGAAACGCATAAACATCCATGATTTCTTTAAAAGATTTTTTCTTGCTGCGCATTTTTTCGTAAATGCTGTAGATATGTTTTTCACGACCAATGACAAGGCCGTTAATTTCTTCGCGCAACAAACGTTTTTCGATGGCAGTTTGAATTTGTTCTACTAATTCTTTGCGATTGCCACGTGCGCTGCGTAATGCGGCTTGCATACGTGAAGCGCGTAATGGATACATGGCGATAAAACTGCGATCTTCCAATTCTATGCGAACATCATTCATCCCTAATCGGTGGGCAATAGGGGCATAAATTTCCAGCGTCTCTTTGGCGATGCGACGTTTTTTGTCGTTAGGCATGGCGCCCAAGGTGCGCATGTTGTGTAGTCGGTCGGCAAGTTTGACCATGATTACGCGCAAATCATTGGCCATGGCCAAGGCCATCTTCTGAAAGTTTTCGGCTTGTTTTTCAGCGTGAGTTTCAAATTCGATTTGGGTTAATTTGCTAACGCCATCGACCAAAATCGGCCACCGCATCACCAAATTGTATGGCCAAGGCTTTTTGCTGATGCCAGTGTCTTCAATCACATCATGCAACATGGCCGCCATCAGGCTTTGATGATCCATATGCATGCTGGCGAGTATGTCGGCTACAGCCAGGGGGTGGGTGATATAGGCTTCGCCGCTGCGACGTTTTTGTCCGTCGTGGGCTTGTTCGGCGTAGAGATAGGCGCGCTGAACCCCGCTGATCTGATTTGCATCCAGATAAGACGCCAGTCTATGGCTTAGGGTCTCCAGAGTTTGCACGCCAACCTCCGGCTTGAAAGCAATTAAATCTCGTTGTCGTAAACGCGCTCGGGTTTAGGTTGTGGCAGTACTTCTTTTTCCAGAAGAATGCTGGCGTCGATAAAGCCTTCTTCGATTTCACGCAATGCAATCACGGTGGGTTTATCGTTTTCTTCGGGAACAAAAGGTGTTTTGCCACCTATAGCCAATTGACGAGCACGGCGGCTGCTCACCATGACCAATTCAAAACGGTTATCCACATGCTGCAAACAATCTTCAACGGTAATACGTGCCATATCTATCTACCAGAACGGGTTTTTGGAAAGGGTTGCCATTATGCTCAGAAACCGCCCAGCTGCCAACCCTAACCTGTTTGTTGAAGCTTACAAAGTCTTCATATATTCCACTAAATCCCATCGCTCGGGATCGGTGAGCGGCCTTTGTGGTTGGTCGGCGGATGTATGGGTAGTGCCATATTCATGACCCTGATTGCCATTGCCCTTAAGCTGGTATCAAACAGGGTGCCGGAATATCCAGCATCGCGAAAGCCGAGTTTTTTGAGATCAAATTTTCGACTGCCCACGACAAAAGTATCTGGACGATAAAGCCCCTCTACTGCGTCACCTTCGCGTTTTTTGGGTAATAGCAATTCATAGAGACTAGGAACTGAACCATTATGCAAATAAGGTGCTGTTGCCCAAATACCATTCAGCGAGCGCCCTTTGTAAGCCAGTAAGGATTGATAGGGGCTGGCAGTGGTATCTGGCTTGTAATTGCCATGTTTTACATTGGGCTTAATGGGATTATCAATTAAGGAAGCTGCAAACATGTACAGCTGATCCAATCGACGACGGAACCAATTTTTATCGGTGTCTGGAGTGACGACTACACCCTTGGTGACAGCGGTGAGAATCTGTGCAACAGCCGCTTGATCTTGTAATACCAAAGTGCCGACATCTTCTGCTAAATAAGTATTGGCGAAATTGCCTGCGTAGCCTTTGTAGTTGACGCTATTTTCTGCCATGACCGGATCGGTTCCTACCACGTCCAGGCTGGACATATTCGCGGTCACCAATCGCTTGAAGTCACTTCGATTAATAATTTGGTGGCAAGATTCACAATATTCTGCGTAAAGACGTTGTCCGCGAAGAGCTGATTCTTGATCAATTTTGCCTAAAATTTCTTGTGGCCAAACGGGTGATTTTAATGAATGTAAATGTCCCTCCAATCGTTCTAAATTAATGCCATCCACTGAAGAGGTAAATTTCACGCGATGCTTTTTGTTTTCTTGCCCTGTTAACTTGGCAGACAAACTAAAGCCGGGTTTTTCTGCCTCCCAATCCAATTTGGCGAATACGCCAATCACCTCACCAGTATTGCGACCCAAAGGTCCAAGCGTGGCATTATTCGCCAAGCCATTCCATTGCACATAATCTGAGTGAGTAATATCCCATAAAAAGGGATAACTCACCGGTGCATTGGGTTCATTAAAAATGGCGTCTTTGACGAGCATCATTTGTTGATCATTTAACGCAGGATATCCAGGTTCCGTCATCTGCAAACGTTTTAACATTTTGGCAAATCCATCATCACCCACAATGGTTTCATTGAGGCCCTGAATAACCAATTCAATTTGTGCAGGGTCAAGCAGTGCTTTGTTATCTTCATCAGCAATATTTTGTAAAGCAATGCGCAATTGATCCCGATTAATCACATGTTGCAACACCCGATTATAAATTCGGCCAAAAGCATCGAGGCGTGCATAGCCATAAGCCAAATTAGAATGATTTAATTGATTGTAATGTTGGATGGTAGAAGTCCAGCGTTGCAGATCTTCACGAATATCCGTTTCGTTTTCGTAATCGTTATCCAATGCGATGACCTTGTTGGCAAATCGATTAAATTTGTTGGGCTGATCCAGGGTGGCTTGCATGCTCTTGGTCAATGCACTCAAGAATCCAACCATATCCGCCATTGCTGGGCCACCATCAATGCGAATGGCTTGGGAGTTATAATTAATTTGAGCTGTATGACAAGCGGCGCAGGTATAACCGACATAATCTTTATTGCGATATTCATCCACGGCAAAACCAACAGGTAATGCATGCTCATTAAAAAATGTTTTTCGTTGTGGTAGATATCGATATTTATCAATGTTCAGTGGATCCAAAAATAAAGTTTCTGATTCGGATTGTTCCAGCGCAATAAAAAAATCCAGCGGCAACAACACAGAACCTTGTGTGGTGGTATAGAACCACAAGCTATCGGCATTATTCCAACCTTGATCCAAATACACGGGGACCGAATATCCTTCGTTAAATTCGCCTTCTTGAATATTCATAGCACCACGATAGGGGTCACGATCCAACTGCTGAAAAATTTTCCCACCGATCAGCGTTATGCCCATTGAAAGACTAACCCAAAAAAGAATCACGAAGGCAATGCGGCGAAAACGTTTGAGTCCTTGAGTTCTGAAAATTGACATGAGCAAACTCCTTTGAAAAGGATGATTATTGTGAGCAGCTCGACCCTTGAGCTGAGGATGTAAAGTCTGATAAAGATACCTGTTTGAATAGATTATGCCTAGACTTGTGCTGGAATGAATGCGAGCTGTCACCAAAATGCGCAATAAGTATCAGGTTATTCGATAGCGAGTTCGATATTCTGTGCTCTTCTATTTCACTGGGAGTATCAGTGTTGGCAAATTACCAGCGGCGACTTTTGAATTGCTTGATTATATTGATAGGCATTTGGATCAGAGTTTATCGACAGAGACTCTTAGCCAAGCGGCTTACCTCTCTCCGTTTCATTTTCATCGACAGTTTGCTGCTGTGTTTGGCGTGAATCTGGGGGCCTATTTAAAAGCCATTCGATTTAAACAGGCCGCGCATCTATTGGCGTATCGCTCCGATATCAGTATTACGGAGATATCTTTGCGATTGTCCTATGAAAGTAGCGAGGCATTTTCGCGCGCATTCAAACAATCTTGTCAACAAACGCCCAGTGCATTTAGGCAATCACCTGATTGGGTTTTGTTAAAGCAACAGGAAAACTGGTTAAATCAAATTCGGAGTATCAGTATGAAAAATAGCAAGATTGATTATCAAGTTGACATGATTCAGTTTCCCGATGTTATTTTGGCGAAGATTGAACACAAGGTGCGCCGCATTTATTAGGCAATACTATTCGGCGCTTTATTGAATGGCGAAAAGAAAATCGTGTTCCGCCCAGCATCAGTCGTACATTTAATATTATCTACGCTGATCTTGAATCAACGTCGGATGAAGAATATCAATTTGATTTGGCGGCCGAAATATAATCAACCAGTCGAAACTAATCTTCAGGGGGTAATTTCCGGAAAAATTCCTGCCGGGCTTTGTGCACGAATTTGTCATCAGGGTTCAGATGCGGGTCTGGCCGCCGCCGTTAATTATTTATATCGCGATTGGTTGCAGGAATCAGATTATGAGTTGCGTGATTTTCCTTTATTTTTTGAGCGCGTATCCTTTTATCCCGATGTGCCTGAAACTGATCGAATCACCCATATTTATTTGCCATTAAAAACTTCTTGATCAGTTGCAAGTCCATTCAGTTGCGATTAGTGTAGCCACTCGCAATTTATTAGGTTTATTACTGAAGATAGGGGGAGAATTGTTATGAAAAAATCTGTATTTATGTTGGCTGCTGTCTTGAGCTTAAGCGCCTGTAATTTTGTAAAAGTGAGCGAAACAGGAAGCAATGTTGCTGTTTCCAATGCATCCGCAGTTCAGGGGTGCAGTAAAGTCAGTGTATTGACAGTGAAAACTCGCGGCAATTATGTTGGGAGCATGAAACGTAGCCCCGAAACCATTGCTAAAGAATTAACCAACCTTGCGCGTAATGATGCAATGGATGCGGGCGGTGATACGATTGTACCGATTGGACAACCTATGGATGGTCGTCAAAGTTTTGATGTCTATCAATGCGGCAATTAAATGGGTGTATTGGCAGGCCATAAAAAACCCGGTTCAGAACCGGGTTTTTTTATGGCCTCAGGTGGGCGCAAATACAAACAACACAAGGTGTATGCCAACCAGAATTGCACAAATGGCAACCTGCTGGCGAAGTGACAAACTTAACATGGGACTTACCTATTATTTATTATGGTCTATTCGATCCAGTATGGTGTGCAACACAGAACCTATCCCTTGAGTGGCGCTTTATAACACGGGCACCCACTTGTTTTCTAGCCGACAAGTGCCACTGTTACTTTTTTACTCGATCCGCTATGCGGCTATTGAAAGGGATTATAAAGATACTGTTTGTAGTGATCTGAAAACGAATTTTCGTATCCTGTTGTTAAAACAAATCGCTTGCGTTGGGACAATTTGGCAAAAGCCAGATCATCCGCAAAATAGGCTTTAAACAATTTATCAAGCGACCCATCTTGCTTGGCCATAGCCAAACCTAATTCAATTTTTGCAATCAATTCTGCACTGGATTTATTAAAATAGAGCTTATAAGGCATGGTGTAAATCAACACAAAACTTTTGTCATAAGTTAATTTTCCATAGTGTTTAAATTGCTTTAATTCACTTCGTAATTCATTCATTCCCCGGCAAACCAAATCCACCCTGTTGCTGACGACCATTTTAAATAAGCTGGTGTAAAGAGGAACTTCGACAACCTTAAAGCCATTTTTTTTCAATATAGATACATCTGGCCAATTGGTTCCCTGTGCAATCGTAAATTGACGCAACTCCTCAATAGAATTGATTTGAGTAACTTTTCTTTTAGCTTGGTGTGACACAAAACAGATTCGATAGGAGAGTAGTCCGTGATCCAGAGGGAAATCAACGGCTTGCAAATTGTCGGTGCCCAAGAGTTCGATATTGACACCACCGGGTGTAAAATAATTGGGATATGAATCCCGTTTTAATTCGTGAATCGCTCGCGCATAGCTGATGACGGCCGGTAAAGGAATAAACTCAATCGTTTCATTGGGTGCGCTTTTACTTAGCGAAAGTTTAAGGAGCTCAAGAATATAAACAAGGCGCGCATCGCCAGGATCTTCCGTAGGCAAATAATGAATAGGGATATTGGCCTTGGAGGGCAGTGAAAAAACCAGAATAAAAAAAATCGCAATAAAATGTTTCATATAAATCTACTAACTCTGATGAGGTCGATGTAAAGCGCGATAGGCAGCATTAATTTTTTCTTCAAGATCAATTTTCATTCGCCAAAATTCTATCAAGGAAAGCTCGGCGGTAAAACGATGGTGGCGAGCAATATCCAAATCGGTAATGTAACAGGGGTAGAGATCCTGATCTTTGCGTTGGCTTTTAATGTAGGTCGCTACTTGCTCAAACACCTGATCGCCATAGAGGTAAGTGGAAAATTCTTGTTGATTGCAATAGATCAAAAATTGGGGGTTATTATTGTCCTGTATCTCTGCAATCACCTTGATGTTAAATAGAGGGAGGTGGCGCAAATCGCCTTCTATTTTGCGCGCTTCCAGAATCCAATCGGCGTGATTGGAATTGATTAATCGATTTTTTTTGTGAATTTCAAAGCACAATAATTTTGGGGCTGTGTGTTCAATACTTGTTACAAATTCTAGTTTGTTGATAAGGTTCTGTAGAAAAAAACATAAAGGACGTAAGAGGCTCGGTGTTGAGTGATAGTGGCAAGAATGAAAAAACAAAGCACCTTTTTCATCTAATAAATAAATATCGGCCGTATGAGAATGAAGGTAATAAAAAAGTTGAATGGCTCGATTGGAATAGAATTGGTTAATGCGTTGAATGGGTGTATCGGTTAAAGCGAAGGGGTCTATAAACAATTTACTCTCTGCATAGCTGGGGGTTGATAGTTTATCCAGCAGTGATGACAGTTGAGTGGTTCTATAAACGGGCTCTTGGCTGATCAGTGGTGATTCGATAAGCACATATTGTTCACCGGATTCAAACAAAAACCGGGGTTGCTTTTCGCCAGAACCTATAAAACAATAATGAAATTGCTTCCACAGTTCTTCCAGTCTTGATGCAATCATATTGCCATTTCCAGAATTAAAACAGCGAAACATAATGTCCGGAAAATGAAAGCCTTGTCGACTAATCAACTGTAAATAATGTTGCATAAATTGGATTAATGAATCTTTTTCAAAATTCCGGCAAATAATTTCACCCCATGAATTGACATAGATGCAATCCAGGCTCTGCACCAGATTTTCGCGAAAACCGCTATAGCCTAAAGCATCGTTGCGCTCACTGATAAGCTGCATTCCTTTTTTTTTCAACTCAGTTTGTCTTTCATGGCCTAAATTGGCAATCAATAAAAATCCTGTGATATACGCAGGCGCATGGAAAGCTTGGTTATCTATATCCACTGATTTTTCGGGTAGCCATTGTTCGATACAGCTGATGAGTTGATGATGTGAAAAGTTGGCAGCGAAAGTGCGCGACACAAACTGTAGCTTTGTTGTATGCGATATGACTCCATTGGCTAATCCCCATACCAATAACTCAATCAATTGCGGTGAATGTTTGAGTATAGATTGAATGTGATTTGAAGAGGAATGGCTTTCCGTTTGTAAAAGCCAATATTTTCCATTGGAATTGTTCTGAATAAAAAATAGTTCCTTTTCGGTTAAATTTTTTGAGATATCAAAATTGACTAAATGGACTTTTCCTGAGCGGCGCTCAAATTCGGAATAGAGTTTTCGTCCAAGAATTGTTAATTGTTCGCGATTAATACTGGCTTCTAATCCCAAGTGTTTGTGTAGATTATTTAACAGCTGATAACAATGACTTAATTCATTTTCAAGTAGTCGATGTTCTGCTAACACGAGATCAATAGTCCAGTGCGATCGATTATCCAATTGTTGTAATTGGGTTGTGGGCCATGACCATTGATTAACCTTTGATCTCAATAAATCTGCTTGCCATGAGGATCGATTTTCCTTGGATAAAGGTTTGTTAACTTTAAAATAAAAACACCGGCGAATCAGTTCTAATCGTTCATGATTACCTATGGTAATTAGATACTCTTCAATACGTTGATAAATAAAAAGATAAGGGTCGAGTTGATCTGCATGAGTAATGCCGGAATAAACGGCGCGTTTAAATCCTAGCGCTAAAGGTTGCGCTAATGGGGTGTTTTCTTGGGTGGCATAAATTTCCAGCAATAACAGTTTCAGTACGGATTTATAAGGGGATTCAATGGCTTTATAGAGTTGCCAAATGCCAGCACCCAAATATTCTTCTGGTGGTATTTTGGCTACGCCCCCAAAATCAATTACGTCGACGGATTTTAAAAATCGTTTTTTAATTAGCGTTTCAGCGTAATGATCGTAATCGAGTTCTCGTTCGGCAGGTACAAACCACCAGAGCGGAACCTTGCCTGCCAACCATAAAGCGGTTCGATAAAATTCATCCAGCAGTAAATAATACTGAGCGGTGCCACTGGATTCGCTATTGAATGCGAGTTTTTTTTCTGTTTTAAATGCATCGCTTTGCATTAAGTAGCAATGAACGGTTAAATGAATATTTTTTTTTGTCCAAGCCATTAAGGCATCGGCTTTTTGTTTCAGCAATTCACGTTTTTGCTGTGTTAAATCATTGCGATAACATACCCATAAATCCAAATCACTCGAATCAGTTTGTGCAATAGTGCCTGGGCTACCCATGACAAAAAGTGCATCTATGGCTGCACTTTTAATGGCAATATCTTTTTGGTAATGAAATGAACGGGCGAGAATTTTCGCTAATTGAAGTTCATTTTTTTGTGGTGAGTAATGTGCGACCCCGCAGGGAACCTGGTTAGAAATGTAACCGGGCAACAGAGGGTGATTGACATGAAATAACAAAGGTAAAAGCGTCAGAAAATGTTGCTGCCTTTCAGTAAGCACGTGGCAGCTGCGCTCAAATCGGGTTTGATTAATGTGCAAAAAACGTTGTTTAAGAAACATTAATTGCTTTCTATCTAAACCTTCTTCGATATTCTGTATGTCTATCGGTAAATTATTGATGAGTTTTGGCATTGTCGGATGCCCGGTTTTTACTACTCACAATATCAAATAGTGTTTGATATAAAAGTTCAGGGTTAACCGGTTTGCACAGATAGCCATCCATGCCTGCTGATAAACAGGTATCCCGATCACCTCGCATGGCTTGTGCCGTAACTGCAATGATTGGAATGTTGGCTTGTTTCTGCCCACTGCGAATAGCTTGTGTGGCTTCAATGCCATTTAATTCCGGCATTTCCAAATCCATTAAAATTGCATCAAAGGGTTCTTGACTGGTTGATAAAATATCAACAGCTTCACGGCCATTGTTGGCAATTTGGTGGCGAATATTCTTTTTGCGTAAAATTCCTTTGAGCACTTGTTGATTAACTAAATTGTCTTCCGCGATTAATACATGGAACTGTTCCAGTTCAGAAAAAATATTACAACTAGGTTCAGGTGATCGACTAAGCAGTTCAAGTTCAGGGTGTTGTGTGATTGCATGGCTGATGGTTTCATACAAGCGAGATTCGCTAATGGGTTTGCTGAGATAGGCATCAATTAGCTGGGAATTATCGCTGGTTTGGCAAATTTCATCTTGTTGCATCGCAGAAATGAGGCAAACCAAAGGCCGGTGTTTGATGAGGTGCGATTTTTTAATTAAACCAGTGAGCTCCAATCCATCCATGTTGGGCATGCGATAATCTACCAACAAAAAATGATAGGGTTGATTTTTGGCATCTGCCGCATAAATTTTTTGCCATGCTATTTGTGCGTCATCGCATTCGTCTGTTTGTAGATGCAGGCTTCGTGCGGTTGTTGCAATAATGGTTCGGGCAATATGGTTGTCATCAATAACCAATACGCGTAAACAATCTAAGTTTCGTATTTTTTCCAAAACAAATCGTTCGCCGAGTCGGCTGGGTTCTAGATTTACGCTAAAAATAACCTGCGTACCATGGCCTTGTTGTGAACTTATTGCCAAACTGCCTTGCATCAATTGGATAAGATGATTGCAAATATAGAGTCCAGTGGATTGATCTTTAGGTGACCAGTCCTTTTGTAAATTGATTTTGTCCTGAATTTGTTGATTGATTTCCGGCGCAATGCCACTGCCGCTATCTTCTATTCTAAATTCCAAACAGATATTTTTTTCACTTAAGTTGATTTTTTTGACCGCAATAAACACTTCGTCTGTATTGCCATGTTGAAAACAGTTGCCAACAAAATGATTGAGTATTTGGCTTAATCTTGAGGCGTCGCCGCGTAAAAATTGAGGAACATTTTTATCGACATTTAAATGTATATTAACTTTTCTATGTAAAGCACTGCTTTCAAATAGACGCGACATCTTTTCAAACAGTTGAAAAATATCAAAATGACTATTTTCTAAAATGACACTGCCGGATTCAATTTTTGAAAAATCCAATAGTTGATTCATCATCTGGAGTAGTGAATCCGCGGCTACATGCAAACTTTGTAAATAACTAAGCTGTTGTTCGTCAAGTCGAGTGTCTTTTAACAAATAACCTATGCCAATAATGGCATTCATGGGGGTGCGTATTTCGTGATTGATTCTAGCGAGAAATTCGCTTTTGATTCTGTTGGCTTTATCAGCTTGGGCTTTGGCACTGAGCAATTCATCGTGCCGACGAATATATTCGGTAACATCGGTATTCATCCCCACGCATCGCCAGGCACGTCCGGTTTCATCAGCTTCAAAAAATTTGGATTTGGTTTGTACCCAAATACTGTGCCCCTCTTTATGCAGCAATCGATATTGAGAGGTTACTGAATACTCGTGGGAATCAATCGCCGATTGATATTGTTTTTCCAGTGCATCCAAATCTTCGGGGTGCAAAAAATAGCGGCGAAATGTGCGCAGGTCGCCGGGTAAATCCTGATAGTCATAACCCAACATGCGTAAAAACGAACGACTGAAATACATTTTATTGGTACGTAAATCCCAATCCCACAACCCATCATTAGTCGCTTCCATCGCATAATCAAAACGCGCATCCCTTTCGGTCATACGTTTTTTAAGTGATGTCAGTTCCTCTTCAAGTTCGCGAATATGCAACTTGAGAGATTGTCACCTGATGAATTGTGCGCCATTCATTGATCCTTAAAAGCCTGTAACAAAAACAAGGAGAAATAAGCTTAAGGCTAGACCAGATTGGCTGAATTGCTAATGGGGTTTGGCGGTTGCGATCTGGCGCGAGCGGGTGAGGCCACGCGTTGCTTGGATGTTTGAATCAATCAGCAGTTAAATATGAAAAACACCGCAACTAGGTGCGGTGTAGTGCGGTGTAGTGCGGTGTATTTTATCTTCCAGCCAAACTCGCTTTCGCCCGACCTGCCGCTGCCTTCACCTGCAAGGGTGCAGTACCACCAATATGATTCCTCGCGGCAACTGAACCTTCCAGTGTTAATACGGCAAACACATCTTGTTCGATGGTTTTTGAAAATTGTTGTAATTCGCTGAGTGACATTTCGGATAAATCTTTTCCGGTTTGTACGCCGTAAGCGACAGACTTGCCAACGATTTCATGTGCATCACGAAATGCGACGCCTTTGCGAACTAAATAATCGGCGAGATCAGTTGCAGTAGAAAATCCGCGTTTGGCGGCTTCGTGCATGCGATCTTTTTTCGGTTGAATCGCGGGGATCATATCGGCGAATGCGCGTAAACAATCCTTCACTGTGTCTATAGCATCGAATACCGGTTCTTTGTCTTCCTGATTATCTTTGTTGTAAGCCAAAGGTTGGGATTTCATTAGCGTTAACAAAGCAATTAAATGCCCATTCACTCGACCGGTTTTGCCGCGCACTAATTCAGGCACGTCGGGATTTTTTTTCTGCGGCATGATGGATGAGCCGGTGCAGAAGCGATCCGGTAAATTAATAAAATTAAATTGCGATGAAGTCCAGAGCACTAGTTCTTCACTCATGCGTGACATGTGCGTCATTAAAATGCTGGCGAAAGCGCAAAATTCGATTGCAAAATCGCGGTCACTCACTGAATCCAACGAATTTTCGGTTGGTGCAGTAAAGCCCAATAATTCGGCGGTGTAATGGCGATCAATCGGGTAGGTGGTGCCAGCGAGTGCAGCGGCGCCCAAGGGTGAATAATTTAAACGTTTGCGACAATCTATCAAACGACCATAATCGCGTTGCAACATTTCAAACCAAGCCAGCATATGGTGGCCAAAGGTGACAGGTTGTGCGGTTTGTAAATGGGTGAAGCCGGGCATGATGGTATCGAATTCGCGCTCCGCTAAATCCGCCAAACCCGTTTGCAAGCGGGTCAGTTCTTTACAGATTGCATCAATTTCGTCGCGCATATAGAGGCGAATGTCGGTAGCGACTTGATCGTTACGCGAACGTCCTGTATGAAGCTTTTTGCCCGCTATGCCGATGCTCTCGGTTAAGCGTGCTTCGATGTTCATATGCACATCTTCAAGGCTGATTGACCAATCAAATTGTCCGGCATTGATTTGCTGGCGAATGGATTCCAAACCTTGCTGGATTTTTTGCAGTTCATCCTGCGACAAAACGCCCGCTTTGGTTAACATGGTTGCATGGGCGATTGAGCCGTTAATGTCGTGATGAAAAAGTCGTTGGTCAAAGGTGACTGACGCGGTGAAGCGTTCAACAAATGCATCGGTCGCTTCGGAAAAGCGTCCGCCCCAGGGTTTGATGGGTTGGTCGTTCTGGCTCATGGAATAGGATCTGCCTGCTATGATGAAAACAAAAAATGGGCTAAGACATAAAAATGAGGCGCATTATGACCAGTGAGTCAAGCTCCAATCAACCTTCTTCGAGCAAAGGCAGCGATTTCCTGCCCAATCTTTGCGAAAGTCAGTCCCTCTTCTTGTTGGTGCTGGTGGCTGAATTGTTGGCGATATTGATTTGTATCAGCGATAACAGATTGCCCCGTGTGGATTGGGATCAGTTGGCGATGGTCTCGGTGATGGTGCAATGGAATACCCTGATTGGGGCTTTGGTGCTATGTCGCTTGCGGGGAGTTTTGGCTCAATTGACCACTGTGAAAGCGGGAAGTTTATCAATTGGGGTGATGTTGCTGGTGAATTTGGCGTTATCCATAGTCGGACAATTTTTGTTGTACGGTTTTGTTGGTGGATTAGTCTTGCCAGACGCGCATTTTTCACTGGATTATTGGGCAATTCTCAACAATCTATTCATTACTGTAATTTCAGCCGGTATTTTGTTGCGTTATTTGTTTGTGCAGCAGCAATTGCGTAATCAGCGTGAAGCGGAAATGCAGGCAAGAGTGCAGGCGCTTCAATCGAGGATTCGCCCCCATTTCTTATTTAACAGTATGAACAGCATCGCCAGTTTAATTGTATCCGCACCTGAAACAGCAGAGAGAGTAGTGGAAGATCTTTCCGAATTATTTCGAGCCAGTCTTGCGGAGCCAACATTAATTGCATTGGAGCGCGAAGTGGAATTGTGTCGTCGATATTTGGCAATAGAATCCTTGCGCTTGGGTAAGCGATTGCACATTGATTGGCAAATTTCCGAACACAAAACAAATAGCTTGATTCCCAGTTTGATGTTGCAACCTTTATTGGAAAACGCAATTTTGCATGGCATTGAACCTTTACAAGAAGGGGGAACAATCAGTATTAAAATTTCACAAAAAGATAAATTGTTGAGTATTGTGATTATAAATCCTTATAAGCTTGCTAAAAAAAATACGGATACAGATCCGACACATCGTCATAATCGAATGGCATTGGATAATATTCGTCGACGATTAAAGGCGCACTATGGTGATGCGGCACGTTTATCCAGCAGTGCAGAGCAGGGCCAATTCACTACCTATATTTTTTGCCCTATTCGAGGTGAAAACTAATGGATATAGTCATAGTGGATGATGAGCAGCTTGCGCGCGAACGTTTAGTGCGCATGGTTGAAAAAATACCCATGGTGGAGCGAATTCTCGAAGCGGAAAATGCAGACGCTGCCATGATGTTAATTGTGCAAGAAGATCCGGATTTAATTTTGTTGGATATTCGTATGCCCGGGAAAGATGGGCTGACTCTTGCGCATGAATTAAGTCAATTAGAAGACCCGCCCGCAATTGTGTTCTGCACAGCCTATGACTCTCATGCAATAGAAGCCTTTGGTACAACGGCGGTTGGTTATTTATTAAAACCGGTTAAGTCTGAGCAGTTGGTGCAAGTATTAGAGAAGGCGCAAAAATTAAATAAAATTCAACGTGCTGTTGCGTTAGAAAAAAAATCCGATTGCGCGTCGCAACGACAACATATCAGTGCTCGAACACACCGTGGCATAGAATTAATTCCCATCAGCAATATTCGTTACTTTGTAGCGGATCATAAATATGTCACTGTGTACCATACGCATGGCGAGCATTTGTTGGACGAAACCTTAAAAGAATTGCAAGATGAATTTCCCGAAAAACTTGTACGCATTCATCGCAATGCTTTGGCATCCAAACAACATATAGAAGCTTTGGATCGGGATGCGCAGGGTCAATACTTTTTGCGCTTGTCGGATATCAGCAGCAAGCCTCTAATCAGTCGTCGGCATGTGAGTGATATTAAAGAGCTGTTAAAAAATATTTGAAGGGTGTAGGCTTTTGCCTTGCGCAATATAACCATAATCATCACGAGTGAAATCTTTATGAATCGGCTCAAACTCAACATCAAAACGCCATTAACTCTCTTGCTATTCTCCTTGCTTGTTGCTTGTGGAGGAGGTGGTGGTAGTAGTGATGCTGAAGTTGCCAGCAGCTCGGTTTCATCTTCGAGCAGTCTCGCCGCATTTCCTTTGCCTGTGAGTTTGCCAACTGATTTTCCAGTAGGGACTACTGACACTTTGCCGACATTAAATATTACGACGGAAAATTCAGCTGCTGTCACATCCAGAGAAACCTACATCAATGGAAATTATCAATTAACTGATGGCGCTACGATTACCGAAGGCGCTATGGAGATTCGCGGGCGTGGTAACTCTACTTGGGATTGGCCCAAAAAACCCTACAGATTAAAATTCACCAACGCTGCTGCATTATTGGGCATGCCATCCAGTAAACATTGGGTGTTGTTAGCAAATTATGCTGATAAAACGTTAATCCGAAATGACATTGCATTGATGTGGAGTCAACAATTAGGAATGGAGTACACCAGCCGCGCAAAATTTGTTGAACTAAAAGTGAACGGTAGTTACGAAGGTGTTTATCAATTGGTTGAACATTTGCGCATAGCGAAAGATCGCGTGAATATTCCCGAATTAAAAGTGACCGATACTACACCGGATAAAATTTCAGGTGGTTATATGATGGAAGTGGATTTTCGCCATCATATCGATTTTTGTAAGAATATTACCTACGCTGCTGCAGAGTGTGCAGGATCGGTCAATATTGCGCGTGATGTGGATTATTGTGTTGA
Source organism: Cellvibrio sp. (assembly GCA_016712405.1). Lineage (GTDB taxonomy): Bacteria > Pseudomonadota > Gammaproteobacteria > Pseudomonadales > Cellvibrionaceae > Cellvibrio. Next base: position 301,277 of record JADJRD010000014.1, read on the forward strand.
TTCGACTCATGGTATGGATCCGGTTTGTTTGGATAATCCAGAAGATCTGCATGATAACGCTTGGATGGCGCAACGGGATTACATCACCAATTACCTTCGAGATTTTGAAACAGCCTTATACTCTAGTCAATTTGCCGATGCGACAAACGGTTATGCTGCTTATATTGATGTGGACTCAGCCGTTAACTATTACATCATCAACGAATTATTTAAAAATGTTGATGGTGCAGTCGCCAGTTTTTGGATGTACAAAAAACGTGATGGAAAAATATTTTTTGGTCCCATTTGGGATTTTGATTTGGCGTTAGGTAATGCGGGCTACAACAATGTTGATAAAACTTATGGTTGGCATATACGTAATGCGCCATGGTTTACACGTCTGTTTCAAGATCCGGCTTTTGCCGCTAAAGTGAAAACGCGATGGCAGACGTTAAAAGCAGAGGGCAAGATAGGGTTGATATTTGAATATGCACAAGCTCGTGCAGTTTGGTTAAATAAAATGCAGGCCAAGAACTTTGAAAAGTGGCCCATATTTAATTGGACAAGCTGGTATACCCGCGTTGTGATGGGCAGTTATGATGCTGAAGTCAATGAGATGATTCGTTGGCAACGTGAGCGAGCAGTTTGGATGGATGCGCAATTTAGTCAGTAATATTTTTTGGAAATTTTTTATGAAAAGCATGGGAACTCTTTTTACTGTGTCTGCACCTTCAGGTGCCGGTAAAACCAGTTTGGTGGGTGCATTGGTTAAATCGAATCCTGAAGTCTGCGTTTCCGTTTCGCATACCACTCGAGCAATGCGGCCCGGTGAAGTGGATGGGGTGAATTATCACTTCGTTACACGTGATCTGTTTGAAGAAATGTTGGAGGCAGGTGATTTTTTAGAGCATGCAAGAGTGTTTGGAAATTTATATGGCACATCACAAAAATGGGTGATGGAAACTTTAAAACAAGGTGTTGATGTCATTCTCGAAATTGATTGGCAGGGTGCGCAACAGGTGCGTCGATTAATTCCGGGCACAGTTGGTCTATTTATTTTGCCGCCGTCTTTAGCGTGTTTGCGTCAGCGTTTGACCAGTCGTGGTCAAGATGATGAGTCTGTCATTAATGCCCGCATGGCAGAAGCCATCAATGAAATGTCGCATTACCCTGAAGCCGATTATTTAATTATTAATGATGATTTCACTGTTGCGCTTGCTCAGTTTCAAGCATTAATTACCAGTCAACATTTGCGATTGGATCGCCAAGTTGAGCGGCACGAGCAATTGCTAAAAGATTTATTGGTGAACTCTTAATGTATTTAATAAAAAATTTCAAAATTCGTCTTTTGATTAAAGGGATTTCTTTTGCAATCTTATGTTTAGCGATTAAGGCCAACGCTGAGTGCGATACTGCACTTCAGCGTTCGAGCCTGATGCTGACTAAAATCATCGATGATCTCAATAAGACCTATACTTGGACGGGCGGTGGAGGGATCAGTGAAATTGTTGAGGTTGCCAGTGGAGAATATCAAGTGTCACTTCCACAAGAAGAGCGCGTAGATCAGTTTCAGTATCAACTAGAAATTAATAAAAAATGTGAAGTGATTATCGTTAAAAAGGAATATGCCGTTAAATCATTTAAGAGATAAGGCGATAATAAATTTGACTGCCGTTCTGAAGTTTAATGTCAGACAAGGCTAACCTTGACTCTAGTTTTTATTATCCATTAATGAAAACTTCACTTTATTGAAACCCATTCGTCATATTTCCCCGTCACCCTCTTCACCGAATGTCTTATTAATCAACATCCGGTGAGCTTTATGATCTATAGAAAAAATCTTTTATCTTTAGCCGTAGTAGCAGGTTTATCTTTGGTGTTAACCGCTTGTGGTGGCGATGATGGAAAAGATGGAGCTAATGGTACCAACGGCACAAATGGCAGCAATGGTGCTAACGGTGTAAAAAGTTTAATTAGCCAAACAACATTAGCAGCAGGAAATGCACAGTGTTTTAAAGGTGGGATTAAAATTGAATCCGGCCTGGATACTAATAACGACAATAGTTTGCAAACAACCGAAGTGACGCAAACCAGTTATCAATGCGATAAAACCATTGTGAATAGTCAGATGAATTTTAATCGCATCGCAACGCTTCCGAGTTGCATGCAAATCAATGCAACTTGCAATACCAACGATGTTACCGTTGCCGAAATTGTTGCGGCCAGTGTTGATGGAATGACCTTGATTTATACCGACAGCCCAAAAAACCAAATTGGTTTTGTGGATATTACCAATGCCAATTCACCTAAAGCGATTGGCGTTTTGGCAATGGGTGGCGAGCCAACGTCGGTTGCAGTAAAAGGTGCAAATGCATTGGTAGCAGTCAATACTTCTACCGATTTTATTAATGTTTCTGGAAAATTATTGGTGGTTGATATTGCGAGTAAAACCGCAATTCATTCTATCGATTTGGGAGGACAACCTGATTCGGTTGCCGTGAGCCCTGACGGAAAATATGCTGTGGTTGTTATCGAAAATGAACGCGATGAAAGTTTGAATGGCGGTGTGCCACCACAATTGCCTGCAGGGAAATTAGTAATTGTCGATATGACCGCGACAGCGCCTACCGCTTGGACCAAACGCGATGTGGATTTAACCGGAATTGCTGCATTATATTCAGCTGACCCGGAACCGGAATTTGTGGATATTAATTCCGACAATATCGCAGTGGTGACAATGCAAGAAAATAATCACATTGCATTAGTGAATGTGGTAACAGGAACGGTTGTTCGCCATTTCACCGCAGGCAGTGTGGATTTAGTGAATGTGGATTTAACCGATAATCGCCCTGCGATTATTAAAACAGATGAAGTGCAAAACGCTCGTTTGCGTGAACCGGATGGTGTGAGTTGGATTAATAATGATTATTTCGCAACCGCGAACGAAGGCGATTTAAACGGTGGTTCACGCGGCTTCACTATTTTTAATGGCCAGGGTGAAGTGGTATGGGATTCAGGCAATGAATTGGATAATTTAGCGATTCGTTTTGGTCACTATCAAGATCGCCGCTCTGATGCCAAAGGTAATGAGCCTGAAAATATTGAGCTGGGTGTATTTGGAAATGATCGTTATTTGTTTGTCAATTCCGAGCGTTCCAGTTTGGTTTTTGTTTATGATTTGGCCGATCCCAAGAAACCGGTATTTAAACAAGCTTTACCGGCAAGTGCAGCACCGGAAGGTGGTTTGGCAATTCCATCGCGAAATTTATTAGCGGTAGCATCGGAAAGTGATATACGAAATGCAGCTATTCGCGCTGGTATTAATTTGTACAGTTACAATTTGCAATCTGCAAAATATCCCACCGTGCAATCAGTCAATCGTGACAGCGGCAATCCCATTCCCTGGGGTGCTTTGTCTGCTTTAACTGCGGATGCCATTAATCCCGATATTATTTATTCCATTGAAGATAGTTTTTTCGGACAAAACCGAATCTTCACTTTGGATATCAGTAACAAGCCTGCATTAATTGTTCACGAAACAAAAATTATGGATAGCAACAACGTCTTCGCCACCTCCGGTGTGAATGCCAATCTCGCCAGTTTTTCCAACGCTGAATTAGCGGCGATGATTAACGCTGATAAATCAGTGAATATTGACCCCGAAGGTTTGGCACAAGCAGTTGATGGTGGATTTTGGATTGCATCTGAAGGTTCTGGTGCAGCGGCTGATGCAAAATCCAGTAATTTAATTTTTAAAACCGATAGCTACGGTGTTATTCAATCGGTGATTTCTTTGCCGGCACCCGTGAATGCATTGCAAACCAACAATGGTTATGAAGGTATAGCTGAATACAACAACAGTTTGTATCTCGCGTTTCAACGCGCATGGGCCGGTGAAACCAATCCACGCATCGGTATTTATGATCTCGCCAATCAAACCTGGAAATTTGTTTACTATCCACTGGATGTTTACAGCTCACAATTTGCCGGTGGTTGGGTAGGTTTGTCAGAAATTACATCGATAGGTAATGGCGAGTTTATGATATTGGAGCGCGATAATCGTGGCGGTCCTGATGCTTCAATCAAACGCTTGTACAGAATTAATTTACAAGCTGTGACTGATGGACAAACTATTACCAAAACCTTAATTAAAGACATTAAACCGGCCTTGGCTGCTACCAAAGGTTCATTGATCGAAAAAGTAGAAGGTACTGCCTTGATGGCAAATGGTGATGTTTATATTGTGACTGACAATGATGGCGTCAATGATCATAACGGTGAAACACAATTGATCAATTTAGGAAAAATATTTTAAGGGAATATCTGTCGTTCAGGTTCTAAGGGAGCTTCGGCTCCCTTTTTTATGGCGGCGCAGCTACACACTGCTCTCTGTGTGATGGCTTCTCGGCAAACTAAACCAAAAGGTGCTGCCTTTGCCGACTTCGCTGTCAAAACCAATTTCACCGGACATTTTTTCGATGATGGTTTTGGAAATGGCGAGGCCTAAACCTGTGCCGCCTTGTTGTCGAGTATTGGTGCCATCAGCTTGTGCAAATTTAGAAAATATTCGATTGCGAAACTCGGCAGGAATACCGGGGCCTTTATCTTTCACTTCTACGCGAAGATGCTGTTGGGTCGCAGAAATTTCGATAGTGACCACTTCACCTTTCGGAGAAAATTTTGCCGCATTTGACATTAAGTTGGCGAAGACTTGCATGGTTCTTTCTGCATCGCCGATTACCATGTGAATGCGAGTGTGCGCTGCTAATTGATAGCTTACCTGTAATGCGGAAGCATAGGTTGCGTTAGTGTCTATGGCTTGCTGAGCCAGTTGAATTAAATCAAAAGATTCGGATTTAAATTGCATTTTACCCGACAACAATTTTTCCATATCCAAAATATCGTTTACTAAAAGCGCCAATCGTTTGCTGTTGCGATGTGCGATTGCGACTAGTTCCAGTGCTTTCGGAGTTAATTCGCCCGCAACACCTTGTTCCAGAATACTCATGGCTCCGCGAATAGAGGTAATCGGCGTACGCAATTCGTGACTCACGACAGAAATAAATTCCGATTTCAATCGGTCTGCTTTTTTCTGTTCGGTTAAATCCAAAATAAAACCTACCCATTCAAACTCCGAGCCCTCTAATTGCGCCAGGCCAACCATTACAGGAATGTTGTGTCCGCGTTTATGAATCAACTCTGCATAAAAGGGCGCTGTTTGCCCCTTTGTTTTTAATTCTTGTAAAGCGGTTTGGTGAGTCTGTTGAAATTCGATGGGGGTAAAGGTTAGCCAATCCAATCGATATTGAATCAGATCTGCTTTGGTTAAACCCATTAATTGAACCAGTGCATCATTGATGAGTGTCAATTGACCTTTCATGTCGCCTTGGCAGATGCCAATTAAACTCGAATTAATCAGCCGTCGTAAGCGTGATTCGCTCATTTTCAACGCATCGAGCATAAATGTTTTTTCTTGTACCGCTTGTTCGGCAAGCGATAGAGCATTCACTAAATCCTGCTCTACTTTTTTCATGGCGGTGATGTCACGCAAGCTGTAAACGCGGCCAATCAGTCGATCGCGTAAGTACTCGGGTTTGGTGTTGAATACGCAGTAGCGGCCATCTTTAAATTGCAAGGTAATTTCCGTTTCGATTTCCGGATCTTGATTAATATCGCTGAGTGCTTTTTGCAGAAAATCTGCATTGTCTAATGAATTTTGTAAATGCAGCATTATCGCATCGGGGTTGCCAGACACTATCAGATCTTCAGGAAGTTGCCACATTTCAATCAGGCGGCGATTGATGTTAACCAACTTGCCGTGTTGGTCGATTGACATTATGCCTTCTGCTGTGGCTTCAAGAGAACTTTGTAATTGTGATGATAGCGACAGCTGTTCTTGCGCTATGCGATTTCGCTCTCGAATGTCTTGCGCAAAAATAATCCAATATTGAGTATTCTCAACTTGAAAACCTTCTACTCGCTTTTCGATTGGAATGGCGGTGCCATTATGTGTTAGCCATTCGCTTTCAATCACTTTAGATATGTGAAGGTGTGGATTCGCATTTAGTTCGTCCCAGAAAAAAATATCTTGTAATGCGCATTCAATACTTGTTAGAGAAATTCCTAACAAACTATCGCGACCGGACGAAATTAATTGACAGGCCTTTCGATTAATGTCCTGAATAATTAAATCCTGACTTACCACAATACAAGCTTCATTAGCTTGCTGAAAGATATACGAAAATAGGGCCTGATCTGGTAAGTTTGGCATATTGAATCAACCAGCCTTGGTAGGCGTAGTGGCAGCCTGTTTCGATTTTGATTCCGCATAATAATTCACGCGTTTTCGCGGATTTAAATATTCAAAAATGGCTTTAGGCAATGCGCCAGGGCGAATGCTGGCCGAGACTGCCACGTCGGCTGTTTCATCCGCTAAATCCAAAATCATTGCATCTTCTTTGGGAATGTCAGCATCATAAACCAACACACGAGGACGCAAAGGCTTGCCGACATTCACATTCATCACCAAGCCAATCGCTTCATTCGATAAGCGCACTAAGGTGCCAGGCGGATAAACACCTAAACTTTTTACCATTGTCGCCATGGCGACTGGATCAAATTGTGCGCGTCGATGTGCATACATACTGGAAAGCGCTTCGTGAGGCGTGATGGATTGGCGAGGGTCTGGATGATTGCACAAATTATCGTAAACATTGGCGATAGTAATAATGCGCGTGATTTTACTGATGGCATCACCCTTAAGTTGGCGAGGGTAGCCTGAACCATCCATATGTTCATGGTGATTCGCCATGGCTTCGGCAACAAATTTTGGTAAGCCCACTTTTGCGGCAATTTCCACGCCGTATTGTGTGTGTAATTTAAGTAAATCGGTTTCTGCTTTAGATAAGCCGTCAACTTTCAACAGTACTTTGTCGGGAATTTTTGTTTTACCTAAATCGTGAAAAAGTGCAGCCATTCCTACTTGTTTAACTTCTTCTTCATCACATTTCATTTCGGATGCAAGCATCATGGCTAATACGGATACATTTAAATTATGAAAATATACATCTTCACTGCTGCCAGCGTTTTGAATTAAATGCATCACATTGTCACTCGCGCCGACAAATCCATCAGCAATGAGATCAATTAGTTTTCCAGCTTCTTTAATGGTTTCAGCAGGTTTAGCAAAAATTGATTTGTTAATGTCGCGAATAACGCCTGCCGCCTTCACAAATTTTTCTTCGCAGCGGGCAATATCCTCACGTTGTTTTTTCAGCTTTTCAAAACGCGCTCGTTTGGCTTCAACAATTGAGTCGAATACCTGTTTTTCGGCTTCAGCTTCTAATGGGGGGATATTGGAAATATCAATTTTAATCGGGGCAACTTCCAAATCGGATTTGGACGGTATATAACGAATGTGTTTTAACTTGAGGGCTCGCAATTCCTTCATTTGTTGTTCGTTAGTAATTTTGAACGAATTCATGGAAAACGAATGCTGAAACCAGTTCAAATCCAGTTTGATAAACATGCCAATACGCAATTGATCTATTGCAATAAGTTTTGTTTCGTCAGACATACAAGTAGAGTCGCCGTTTCAATGGGTATTTGCCTCTGCCATTGTTGATTTAGATTGTCCCGGCCGTGTTAGCCAAGGCATTTTCCATCGCAACTGCCAGCGTTTTTAGTTGTACAGGTTTGGTAATAAAATCATTCATGCCCGCGTTGTAGGCATTGTCACTGTCTTCTGCTTGCACGCCAGCAGTGAGTGCAATAATCCAAGGCTTAGAAGGATGGTTTTTCTCTTGTCGAATAATTCTGGTTGCGGTGTAACCATCCATTCGATCCATTTGTATATCCATCAAAATAATATCCGGTTCTCGTTGTCGTACAGCCTCAATCGCTTCTTGTCCGTCTGCGACACAGGAAACATTTTGATAGCCCAATTTTTTTAGCATCATGGTGACAACCATTTGATTGACGTGATTATCTTCCACAACTAACAAGCGAGTCTGGTGTTGGGTAACAAGATGATCATGATTAGTTGATTTGTGTTCTTGATGCCCCATTAATTGCAACAGGGTTCGTTTTAGCGTGTTAGTCCTGACAGGTTTCATTAGGGTCGCATTGACTTCTGGCCAGTCTTTTTTATTGACATGTGCACTGCTCAATATAACGATAGGTTTGTTGCGCAATTGCGGAAATGTTTGAATTTTTCTCGCCAGCATTCCTCCGCTCACACGCGGCATGCAAAAATCCAGAATAATTAAATCGTAGATTTGTCCTAGCTCCAGATTTTCGAGAGTTGCTTCAGGAGTTTCAACGGCGGCGACTTGCATTCCCCATTGCAAAAGTGTGTTTGAAAGTACACGACGATTGGTGGCATTGTCGTCAACGATTAAACATTTCAATCCTTTAAAGCCCTCAATCTCTGTCATTATGTTTTGCTGTTGTTGGCTATCGTCAAAAGGTAAATTCAGTGATACAAAAAATGTAGAGCCTCGATGAATTTCGCTTTCTAACCATAATTTCCCATGCATTTGCTCAACTATTTTTTTACTAATGGCCAGACCCAAGCCTGTGCCGCCGTAGCGGCGAGTGATGCTGCCATCTGCCTGGCTGAAAGCATTAAATAGTTGTGCTTGATTCTCTTTGGCTATTCCTATTCCAGTATCTTTAATGGCAAATAATATTTCACAACGCAATGTTTCAGGATCTTTATTCACTAAGCTCACATCAACAAACACTTCGCCTTTTTCGGTAAACTTAATGGCATTGCCTAATAAATTGTTAATAATTTGGCGAATGCGTGAGGAATCTCCAATCAAAATAGCGGGAAGATCCTGGGCTAATAAATAGTTGATTTCCAATCCTTTTTCATTGACTTGTTTTGAAAATAACTCCAGGCATTCTTCTATTAGTGTGCGTAAATCAAAAGGACTTTGATCAAATTCCATTTTTCCGGCATCAATTTTCGAATAATCCAAAATATCATTAATAATAACCAACAAACTCTCACCACTGGATTGAATGGTGTTTAACAGTTGTCGTTGTTCTTCATTTAATTCCGTTTCATTCAATAGCGAAGCGCAACCAATAACACCATTCATCGGCGTACGGATTTCGTGACTCATAACGGCTAAAAACGAACTTTTTACTTGAGCTAAATGCAGGGCTTCCTCTTGCGCTTGTTGTAAAGCAATTTCCGTCAATACTTGCTCGGTGACGTCTCGTGTAACGCCAACTAAACCTATCACTTCATGTTGGTCGTTGAAGAAAGGCGTTTTTAGGGATTCATAATAAATATCATCGCCAGAATTAGAGATAACATGCTCGCGTTTGCGAACGGATTCTTGATGGCGCATTAACAGTTGTTCTTCAATCAACAATTGTTGTTTTAATTCGTCGGGCAGATTGGGCGAATCCATATCTGATTTGCCAATTAATCGTTGAGGGTCTTCTTCTCCATGTAATCGACTCCAAGCACGGTTGCCGCCCAAATAGCGTGAGTCGCGATCTTTGTAATAAAAAAGATCGCTTAATTGATTCTGTGCAGAGATTAAAAATTGAATTTGTTGTCGTATAGCCTGCATTTCCTGAAATTGTGGGCTGATGTCGGTTAATACACCCACCCCTTCTAACCGGGATGATTCCAAAGGTGTTATGTTGAGGAGCATTCTTTTATCAGCGACCGAAATTTCTTTGGTCAAATTACATACCAGCATGCAGGCTTCTTTTAGCAGGGTTCTAATCGGTATTTGAGTAGAAAGTGCTTCGAGAAATACCTGAGAGTTTTCGTAGCAAAGTGAAGGGCTTATTCCCAAACAGGAAATCACATGCGAGTTGATTTGATCAATCTGAAATTGATCATCGTCCGTAAAGTGGTATTGGAATACCAATAGAGGGAGTGAGTTAATCCAGTCCATATCATGCCAAAGCCAATAGAAGTCCTTTTAGCATAGACCAAAATTGAATTTGCTCCTGTTTTCAAGCCCATGATTTTGGATTGGAGCGGCTCTTGGCTCATGGCAGTGAGAGCCATGATCTTTGCCGCCGTCACTGACATCAAGTGATTACACCTGGTGTCAGTCTAGCCAGAAGGGGTGATAGTGGGGTGGGGGCTTTAAGGGTTTGTTAATAGATATTATTTATGACAGAAAGGGGTTGAGTATTCGCATCCAACCGGTAAATCGAATCGGTGCATCCAACACCGTAAGGCAAATGCAATCCTCGTTTTGAAGTGCAGTCGGGCTGTGTTTATGGCTGGCATCACGACTAATAAAGTCACCTTTATGGTAAACACCCAGCTCATCTGAAAACCCTCCGCTCAAGATCAAGGTGTATTCGGTACCTTTGTGTGTGTGTTTTGGCACACGAGCACCTGCAGAGATTTTTTGAAGCGTGACATTTGCACCCTTTTCGCCAACTAAACCATTTAAATCAAATTTGCTGATGGTGTTGGTTTGTTTTTTCCATGCAAGGGTTCGCAGGTCATCAGGCAAATATTGTCCCAATGGATTTCGGTATCCCGAGGGGGTAGAAGAATTTTTTCCATTGAGATTATTTTTTCTGTCAGGCAGGGCAGCGATAAATGCATCTACATCATCAAGCTTGTCATCAGTAGCGGGCGTGATTTTTTCAAATAAAACACCACCCAGTAAATTGGTTTGACGCACGTAAGTTTGACACTGATGACATGAAGCAAGATGTACAGAAATAATCAATGCTTCTGCAGTGGGAAGATTGCCAGCTGCATAATTCATTAACATCAATTCATCGGGATGATAGTGGCTCATAAGTCTTTTGCCTCGAATATCATGCGTAATTTTTGCAAGGACAAACGAATTCGACCTTTTACTGTGCCCAGTGGGATATTTAATTCCTCTGCAACTTCTTCGTGAGTTTTACCTTCATAGTAAACTTTTCGCAGTGCGATCATTTGTTCTTCCGGTAAAGTATCAATGGATTTTTTGACAAAACTTTCGGTTGATATTTGTTGGATGGAATGGACGGTAGTGTCCTCTGTTGGAATTTGCCATAACTCTTCGGTTTCAATCACCACTTCGACATTTGTACGATTCATTCGCCGTAAAATATCAATTCGCTGATTACGCGCTATGGTAAAAATCCAGGTAGAGACATTAGCGATGCCTTCATTGTATTTGTCCGCATTTTTCCAAACACTGGTCATGACTTCTTGTACCAAGACTTCAGCCTGCTGACCAAAACGCTGGTTAATTGCGTAGGCTTTGATGCGCGGCGCAAAGTGATTGTAAAGCTCACGAAAAGCTGCTCGATCATCTCGTACTGCGACTCTTTTCAGTAATTCCGCCCAATCCTGATTTGGCGTGGATGTTTCTGATCCATGCATGGAGGCTGCCTGACCTGTTGCTATTTTGAGTCTCATTATGCGCCCTGTGAATTGTTTTGTAACCCGTTTCTACGGAGGCCAATTCAAAAGAGATCACTTGGAGGGATTTTTACTTATTCCTCATTGGAATTGATTTCCCAGGTAATACCAAATTGATCTGTGACTATGCCGAAAGATTGAGTCCAAAAGGTTTTCTGTAGTGGCATGATGACAAGACCATCCTGAGAGAGGGCGTCGAAAACACGTCCAGCTTCGATATTGGCTTCCATTTGCAGTAGCAATTGAAAGCCCTGTGGCGCCAGATAATTTTCAGGTAACACATCAGTCCCAGCAATTTGTAAATTGTTCAAATGAAAACTTCCATGAACAATTTTATGAAGCCAATTCTCGGGAACCTGGTTTTTTTGCAGGGGAATTCTCGTAGGTTAATAATTCAATATTGCCACCTAATATGGATTGATAAAATTCAAATGCTTTCTGGCATTGACCGGCGAAATTGATGTGGAAATCGATGCGCATAGTGTCAACTCTGGAGCGGTTTGTTTAGACTTCGCGCAATGCTGTTGCAATTGGTAAATTGGCTGCACGAATCGCGGGAAAAAATCCACCAATAAATCCGATGATCACTGCAAACCAAATACCTTGCACAATTAAATCTTTGGTAACCGCGAAATCAAATACTACCTGACTAAAGCTGGAAAAATTCAATGTCGAAACTGTGTAACCATTAAATAAAAGATACACAATCACTGCACCAATGACGCCGCCTATGAGCGATAACAAAATGGATTCAACCAGAGTAGAAATTGCGACGGGTAACGAACCGAAACCAATCGCGCGCAGAGTGGCAATTTCGCGTGTGCGGGTGGATACCGAGGTGTACATAGTGTTGATCGCACCGAAAATCGCACCTATGGCCATTAAAATAGCGACTGGCCAACCAATCGTTTTAATAAAGAGGGTGAGGGGTTTTGATTGTTCTGCTAAATAGTCCGATTCCAATTGTGCTGAAAAATTAAACGTAGGATTAGAAGCTAAGCCTGTTTTTAATTTTTGCATCCCGTCTGCGCCATCCAGTTTTACGCGAATGGTTTGAAAGGAATTTCCGCGACGATACACTTCTTGCAGGACTTTTGCGTCGCACCACAATTCTGATTCTGCTAGGCCACCATCTGCTTCAAATGCGCCGACGACTGTCCATTCAGTTGAACCAAATTTTATTTTGTCGCCAACATTGAGTTGCGCAAATTGGCGTTGTACTGCGCGACCCACCACCAATTCATTCGTGCCGGGTGTAAATGTTCGGCCTTCAACAATTTTCAAATTCTTTCTAACCGTAAATGCAGCAGAAAGTACGCCGCGTAAAGGAACGTTTGCAGAGGTATTGGTTGTGCGTTTAGTGACGTCGACTACCACATAGAGTTCCGGCGAACTGACGGGCTCTTCACCATCGCGAACAATACCGGGTAAATGTGAAATTTCTTGAGCTTGCGCATAACCGAGTCCGCTGGCCATTTCCGATGTTGCGCCAGAGCGCATAATAATTGCTACATCCTCAGCACCGCCTTTTAACATGGTACGCTGAAAACCAGTTGCCATTGAAAGCACACCGATAAATACGCCCACCACACAAGCCACACCAAAAACCGCTACAGAAGAAGTGCCCAGGCGTTGAGGAATATTTTTAATATTCATCCAGCTAATAATTGGAATTTGTAAAAAACTGCTCGACATGATTTATCTCCTGCTACGCAGTGCGGTGACGATTTGTAAACGCAAACCTTGAATGGCTGGAATGGCGCCAGTGACTATGCCAAATAAAATAACGAACAGGAGTCCTTGTATCAAAACATCCATTGTCATCATTAATCCAGGCAGGGTTGCTGCCAAAGCATCTGCTGCTCCAGCTACAATCAGCCACGCAAACAACAAACCGATTAATCCACCGACAACCGATAAAAATATAGCTTCGCCTAGTACTAGCCACATTACAGTTGCATCGGCAAATCCCAGAGTTTTTAATACAGCTAATTCAGGAATTCGCTCACGAAAGCTTTGCGTCATGGTGTTGCCTGCGACTAATAACATAGTAAAAAAAACTGCCGCTAAAATAATTGAAGTGATAAAACCTATATCGGCAAATTGTTTAGCAAAGGATTTGGTGAAATCTTTTTCGCTACTGGTTTTGGTTTCAGCCGCCGAATTAGCGAAGAGTGCATCGACTTGTTTGGCAACCAATTCAGATTGATTTTTATCTTTCACCTTAATGATCATCCAGCCGAGAGTTCCTTTTCCATATTGACGAGCCTCATCAAAATAGGAATAGTGCATTAGCATTACATTGGTTTCTGCGCCTTTTGTTTTGGCTTCGTAAATACCGCTGACTTCAAATTCCCAAGTGGTGTTTCCGCCTTGTTGTGGAAACATACCGATTAGAGGAATGCGATCGCCAATTTTCCACTGGTATTGATCAACTAGTGCTTTTCCAATTACCACGCCAATTCTATTGGCTTTCCAAGCTTTCATTTGATCTTCGGGTAGACTGTACAGATCTTCATAGATTGAAAAATAATCGTCTGCTTCTATGGCAAATTGTGAGAAGCGATTTCTGGGTTCTTGATAATAACCGCCAAACCAATTGGATTGTGTCGCAATGGCAACAGTATCAAGCATTTTAACTTTTGTGAGATAGTTATAGGGTAGAGGCTGAATCAACGTAATTTTATTAATCGTTACCAAGCGATCTTCACCTGCAAGTTCGGCACCCTGATCAAAAGCACTGCCTAATGTGCGCAACAATCCAAACAATAAAAACGCAATCACAATCGATAAGCATGTCAAAATCGTGCGGACTTTTTTTCGTCCGAGATTTTTCATAATGAAATAGAGGTAGTACATGATTACACCAGCCTGCCTTTATCCATGTTGAGAATCGTTTTGGCGTGATCTGCCGCGCGTGGGTCGTGCGTTACCATCACGATGGTTTTGCCTTGTTGTTGATTCAAGGTTTGTAGCAAATTCAAAATTTCATCCGCTGTGGTGCGATCCAAATCACCTGTGGGTTCGTCACATAATAAAATTTGTGGATCGCTTACCAATGCGCGTGCAATAGCGACACGTTGTTCCTGACCGCCGGATAATTCATTGGGATAGTGATCGGCGCGCTCGGATAACCCAACTAAAGATAAAGCAGCGGCGACATGTTTCTTGCGTTGCGCACTGCTGAGATTGGTTAACAACAAAGGTAATTCAACATTTTTTTCAGCAGTGAGCACGGGCATTAAATTATAAAACTGAAAAATGAAACCGACATTTTGTGCGCGCCAACGAGTCAGTTGTGAATTGGACATTTGATCCAATCTCGCACCACCAATAATTAATTCACCGGAACTGGGTTTATCTAATCCACCCAATAAATTTAGCAGGGTTGTTTTTCCTGAGCCTGACGGCCCCATCAGCGCCAAAAAATCTCCGCGATTAATAGTGAGATTCAATTCATTCAATACATTCACTTTTTCCTTTCCCTTCCGATAATGTTTGCTGATCGATTTTAATTCGACCAGTGTCGAGCCAATGGCAGATTTATTTACGGCTTGGGCAGTCATTTTTTGTGCTCCTGTGGTGGTGAATTTGGCTTCCACCTCTCCCCTTGCCCCTCTCCCACAAGGGGAGAGGGGAATTGGCTCCATTCAAATATTTCGTAAATTTGTAAGCTTTTTCAAATTACAAATATTTTCGTAAGAACCAAAATCTGTTCCCTCTCCCTTAATGGGAGAGGGTTAGGGAGAGGGTGTTTTAAATCAATAAGTCACTCGCATTCCATCCTGCAATTCATCAGGAATGTCGACAACAAAATCTTCGCCTGCTTTAATGCCGGATGAAATATACACATCAGAACCATAACTGGCAGAGAGCGTCACTTTGCGAATTTCTGCAAATTTTTCTTTAACAACAAATACATATTTATCTTCACCGTCTGAACGAACGGCGGTGGTGGGCACACGAATGCCCAAGGTTTTTTTAGATTCAGTTTCTACTTGAGGTTCCGCATTCATAAAGGCGACTTTCACACCCATTTCCGGAAGAATGCGCGGATCAGTGACCTGAAAACCTATGCGTACTTTCACTGTTGCTTTCTGACGATCCGCTGCAGGAATGATGGCAATCACTTTCGCGGGAATTTTCCAATCGGGATATGCTTCAAGTATTGCTTGTACAAATTGATCAACACGCACGCGCTGAATGTAGGATTCATTCACATCCACTTCAATTTCCAAGGAGGCCATGTCCACGAGAGTACAAATACCTGTTCGCGTGAATCCACCACCAGCAGACATAGGCGAAATCATTTCACCGGGTTGTGAATCTTTGCTGATGACCACGCCGGCAAAAGGTGCTCGTAATTGCATGTCATCCAAATATTGTTGTTCCAGTGCCAAACGTTTTTCTGACACATTGACCTCTGCGCGGCGAGAAGCTAATTGCGCTGTAAGTGATTCAAAATCGGCGCGTGCTCTATCGAGTGCAGCAGCGCTGACTAATTGTTGCCTGGCTAATTCTGTATTGCGATCCAAGGTTAATTTGGCTTCAGTCAATCGCGCTTGGGTTTCTGCCACCATGGTTTTGGATGCTTGCCACTGCGCGCGATATAGTTCCAGCGATTTTTTTGTATTCACATCGTCCAAGCGTGCAACCACTTGATCTTTTTCAACGAACATTCCTTCTTCAATAAAAATTTCGGCAACCTTGCCTGTGACTTTTGATGAAACAGTTGCCATGCGACGTGCGACAACATATCCGGTGGCATCCAATACTCTTGCCTCGGATGAATCAGCAACGGCAACACTGGCCATTTCGATTTTCACTTCGACGGGATCGGGTTCATGAAAAAAAGTGTAGATCACAACAATTGCAGCCAATAAGGCTACCGCTGCCATGATCCACAAGCGGGCTTGGGGTGATTGGGGTTGTTCGTCACGTTGAATGCGTAATTGCGAAATAAGTTCGTCTTGATTTGCCACGTCAGTATCCTAATTTAGCTAAGGTGTTGAATAGTTATTCTCTGCCTCGAATAGTGTCACAGTGTGCTGAGTGAGGCATTGGGAAAACAGTTTGGTTTGTCACGGATTGCTTGTGACATTTGTGATCAACCAAACGGGAGTGAGTTTACTATTAACTTGGTCAGGCGCGCATCTTATGGTGTTAATTCTGGTTCAGCGCCTTTAATGCAATTTTATCGCGGAGGTAAATGTCCGGTTTGAAGCGCAACTTGTCGTCCTTAAACTCTATCGTCCAATAGGCCAGCATCAATGGAATTCGCTTTGCTAATGAGATGTTACGCGTTTTGCCGGTTTGAATAATCGAATCGACCTCTATTTTATTGAAACCGGGTGTTTCGTTTAGTAGCAGCTCAACCAACTCCAGAATTCTTTCCACACGAATACAGCCCGAACTGAACGCGCGTTGACTGCGTTTAAACAGGCGTTGGTAGGGCGTGTCATGTAAATAGATTGATAAGTGATTGGGGAAACGTATTACTGCTTTACCCAAAGCTGCATCATTTCCTGCGTCTTGTCGTAAGGTAATATTTCCTGGTGCATTCCAATTGATAACGGCGGGATCCAATTCTGTTCCCTCTGAATTAAAAACATGAATATTGTTGGCGGTTAAAAATTCAATATCTTTTCGAATTTTAGGTAACACATCTTTTCGCAGAATCGTGGGTGGTACTGTCCAGGTGGGATTCAAGGTTAAGTAGTGAATCTCTGATTGAAATAGTGGTGTGGCACGATAGGTCATTCCCACTTGTACCCGCGATTCCCAAATAGGTTTTGTTGCTTTGTAGTAAGTGATTTTAAAACCGGCCAGATCCACGAGTACTAAATCTGCGGGTAGTTGACGTAACAGACTGCGCGCTCTATCAAGATTCACGCGAATTTGATCAATACGTTCTTGAGCAGAAATATTTAACACAGCTTTGGTTGCTGAGCCCACGTTTCCGTCTATTTCCAAATAGTGATTACTTTGAAATTGTTTAACGGCATCGACCAAACGCGGATCAAAAAATTCATCAGAACTCGATGAGGATGGGGAGCTGGATGATTGTGATTCTGCAGATGATACGGAAGAAACATTTTCACTGGATGAGCTTGCCGCACTGGATGAAGCAGAAGATGAACTTGCAGGATAAATTGCCAAACAAGCGTTGAGAGAATTCAGTGCACCGTTTAGGGTTTCTTCGGGTAATGGATCAGTATATTCGCCTGTTATGCGTAATCGATTGCGCAACACGGCTACCTGTGGATCAAACATACAGGGTTTTAAGGTTGAATCATTTGCGAGGCTAGGCCAGCCTCCTGCTATTGCATGTTGTTTATATAGGTGTAAACCCTCAGCCCATTGTTGATAGTAGAAATTATTCGGTCGCGCTTTTTGAAATAGTTCATCCAACTGAATCTTTTCCACCGCTGTCGTTAAATGCTCACCAAAAACTTCTGTTAACAGAAGTAAATCAAACTGGGATTGTGCCTCTTGAGTTTCGTGATTCACTTTTCCGTAGCGCAAATGAAAAATAGCAGCAAGATAATTTCCGGTCGCTTGTAATTCATCATTGACTCGTAAAGGAATTGCATCCTTATTGCGCATCTCGACTATAGGCAAAGCTGTTTTCAAGTGTGACAGTGAATAATCTTGGGGATTCAATCCATCGGATTCCAGCGATTCAATATTGCGAATCAATTGCGAGAGCGATTTTTTTGTCCAAACCGGTCTAAAATTTCGCTGTTGATAAAACTCTATCAGTGCTTGGTTATAGTAACTGGGGTGTTGTTCTTCGGTTGTCAGTGTCAATTGAACATCGGCAATTTTACGTTCGATCGCTTTTGCTATTAGACGATCAAAAGTCAAATTTTTGGGTTTGGCTATTAACGGGCTGGATAAAATAAGGCAACAACAAAAAACGAATATTTTTTTTGAGCCTTGCCAAATTCTGTGTTCCTTGAAGCCGGAGTTCATGGTTTAGGTGAGGTGATTTCGGATGATGTTGGCCAAGGCTTGGATGTGATCATGCCGATCATTTAGTGCGGGAATATAATGATATGACTCTCCGCCTGCGTTAATAAATCGATGACAATTTTCTACAGCAAGCTCTTCCAAGGTTTCCAAACAATCCGCACTGAACGCAGGCGAAATGATGGCTATTTTTTTAATATTGTTTGACGGTAATTCGGCTAACAATTCATCAGTGTAGGGTTTTAACCACTCTTCGCGGCCAACGCGAGACTGGAAACTGGTAATGAGAGCGTCGTTATCCAATCCCAATTTTTCTTGCACCAAACGTGTGGTTTTTTGGCAGAAACAAAAATAGGGATCACCTGCCAGTAAATATCGCTTGGGAATACCGTGATAGGAGAAAATAATTTTTTGTGGCATTTCGTGAGTGGTTAAAAAATCCCGAATCGAATTGGCGAGTGATTCTATGTATAAGGGGTGGTCGCAATACTGGTTAATAAAATGCAGCTCGGGTACCCATCGCCATTTTTTTAACGCATCCGCAACCGCATCAAACGTTGAGCCCGTCGTTGGCCCTGCATATTGTGGATAAAGTGGTAAGACAATAATTTTTCGTACAGCTTCTTGTTGAAACTCATCCAGCACAGATTTAATCGATGGATTGCCATAGCGCATCGCCAGTTTTACAGAAGCAGAATTCCCCAATGCGGTTTGAATGGCTGCTGTTTGACGTTTGGCTATCACCAATAAAGGTGAGCCTTCTGTTGTCCAAACCGACTTGTAGACTGCTGCTGATTTTCTTGGGCGAATTCGCAAAATAACGCCATGTAAAATGCACCACCAAATCAAGCGTGGCACCTCAATCACTCTTGGATCCGATAAAAATTCTGCCAAATATCGACGCAAGGCTTTAGGTGTGGGTTCGTCAGGCGTGCCTAAGTTCACCAGCAATACACCGGTTTTCAGCAAATTGGTCGGTGAATGAAAATGGGTATCAGGGTCGCGATTCAGTGCAGTGAATTTAGGCATAAGTCTGTCTTACCAAGGTTGAGCGGCCAATATAACGTGAGTAAATTGCTAACACCATAGTTGAATCTGAGCTAATACTGGTAAGGCTCAAGTTGAGATCAAAGAATATTTATTCTATTACATTCATTTTGTTTGGGTTCAGTTTTATACTGCATCATGACGAGCCAGACCCACCTAGCTCATGAACCCACAACAGGAGAGTTATATGAAGTATTTATTAGTAGCGATTGGTTTATCCGTTTTATCCCTCAATGCATTTGCATTTAAACCTTGCGGCGAATTGAAAAATGAAATTGCTGATAAATTAGATGCAAAAGGTGTCAAAATTACACATTAACGATTGTTGATAATGCCGAGGTTGCTGATCAAAAAATCGTAGGTAGTTGTGAAGGTGGCACCAAAAAATTACTTATGTTCGCGACGCTGCACCTGCTCCAGTAGAAACGCCAACAGAAGCTCCCGCTGAAACCCAACCCTAATTTTTCTACAAGCAAGATTATTGATGACGCTTATCAATAATCTTGCCAGAAGGGAAATCATGCTAAAAATATTTCTACTCATACTCTGTATTTTTTCCAGCTTTGTTTATTCTGTTGAAATCCCTTCAAGTCCTCGCGTTGAAAAAGCTATAAAATCGATTCAAGCCGATTTGCAAAAATCTTTGCAAGCTAAAGGCTTGCAATATGGCAGCCCTATTTTTATTCGAATATTTAAATCCACCGAAAAATTGGAAGTCTGGGTGCAAAAGAAAAATAGTTTTCAACTATTTAAAACTTATTCTATTTGTCATTTCTCGGGCGAATTGGGGCCAAAAACAAAACAAGGCGATAATCAAGCTCCCGAAGGCTTTTATGCAGTGCGCCCCGATAGTTTGAACCCTTGGAGTTCATATCATATGTCATTTAATCTGGGCTATCCCAATGCCTATGATAGAGCCCAAGGTTACACCGGTAGTGCATTGATGGTTCATGGCAATTGTGTGTCGATAGGTTGTTACGCTATGGGCGATGATAACATCGAAGAAATTTATGCAATGGCTGTCGCTGCCTTTAAGAAGGGTCAACCCTTTTTCAGAGTACATGTTTTTCCGTTTGAATTGGATGACGAAACACTAAATCGATTTCAGAATCACCAATGGTATTCTTTCTGGAAAAATCTAAAGCCTGGGTACGATTATTTTAATCAACACAAAATTCCGCCGAATATTGTTGTGAAGAATAAGCGGTATCAGGTTCAATAGACAAAATGCTTGTGAAATTACTACAACATTTTTGTCTACAGGCTATGCTAGGTGGCGGAAATAATAATTAAAGGAGTTTTCTGATATGAAAACAGTGCATCGCTTTTGTAGACCGGTGCTAGCCTGTTGTTTGCTTTTTACACTAGCTGGCATTGTCAGTGCAAACCCTTCCTTTAATTGCAAAAACGCATCAACCTTTACTGAAAAACGCATTTGCGCTAACCCAACGCTTGCTGAGGCTGACACAAAACTTGCGAAAGCCTATAACCAGTTCATCAAAAAATTGCCTGAAGCAGCGCGTGTAACAGCAAAGCAAATGCAACAGCTCTGGGTTCGTGAGCGCGATATTTGGTGCGGCGAACAGCCCCCTAAAGCCCTACTCGATATATCGATTGATTTCGGGTACCAAGCCTATGATCAAAGCATTTCCGCTATTGATCTTTACCCTGGTCCCCCGGCAGACAAGGATCATTGCATTAATTACTATTATCAGAACGCATTGGATGCACTAAACCGTGGCGCACTGATAAGCCGCGCTTTTTTAACGCAAAGCCGTTCGCGCGTGCGCGTTGGTGTAATAAACATTGATGCTGTTGAAATTACATCACCCCAGAAACTACAGCCAGAAGACGATTACGCAGCTTATTTGGTACAGGATATTTTTATTCAAAACGACGAACAGCGTTTAAACCTCGTTCAAGCACAACTTGTAGGATGCGAAACTTGTTTTGATGGCGAGAGATTCACACCCTTGGAATTACGTTTTTATTTAACCCAAAGCGGAATTATCTATACGAGTACACTTAATTATTCTTCTAGCAGCGGTGGGCGTTGTGGGAACTACCTTCAGGGTGGTCTAAGGTTTTTCTCAGTGGATGGCTCCATAAAAAATTACAGCACTCCAGAAAATGATCATGAGGAAGTTAACCTTTTTTTTGTCCAAGAAACCTGTGGAGCTTTTATCGACCACTACCACGATTGGCGTGTTGATAAAGATGATTTGGTGTTCGCCGATAGCTCTGTGGCTAGTGCCTATCCCTACTGGACCATTCTTAATAACCTGAGCAGGCAAGCAGTAACGGTTGCTGAACGCAAGGTTGTTGAATTGCCTAACTTGGATGAATCCACAACAAGCCTCTGGGGAATGCCCTATAAGTCGATCTTTGCAACATTGAAACCCATTCTGGACAAGCAGACGACAGCAGAAAATACCTGCGCCGCCGTTGCAACAGCGATCGATGATTATTTCAATATTAAATCTGTTGGGGTCGCAAACAACATTAGTAATGCTCAGGCGATGTTTATATTGAACAAGGTTATGGATAAAACCTATGTAAAATCCATGCCACCTAATTTTGAAGTTGCGGCAAAAGTATTTCTTGATTACTTGGATAAGATTAGAGCAGTAGAAAATTGGCCAGAAAAATTACAGTCAGCAGCAAGTCGTTACCCAGAGCCCAATGATCATTTTTTTATGTCTCCAGAACCGGATTGGCCAGCAGACACTAACCCATTTATTCAGGTGGGGTTTTATTCCGACATGGGATGTATACGTGACACTCCCTCCCCGTCTTTTGCTCCCTCTTTTGGTGTTGAAGAGTGGATCTACCGCTTTTGGGCCAGGCGCCATAAACAAGATCAGATCGAAGCGGTGGAAGCTGCTTTAAAAGCTTTTTTAAAACTAAGGCAGGAATAGTTTTTCGAGAATTGAGAATTATTAACTAATTGATATTGGGTTTTGCAAGAGCAATTAAAAATCAAAACTCACAACACCAATCACCCGATTCAATCAATTCTTTTCCATCGGGTTGTTGATTCATCAAATAGACCCAAACGCTTAATGCTTGATCATGATCGGTGACTATGTCGAGTTTTCGGCGTTGATATTCGCTGTTGGGATTTTGCGAATCTATTTCTTCGTATTCATCGAGAATTGTCAGAGTTCTTTCATTAATTTGATAAATTTCGCCTTTAACCAAAGTGGGTGAATTTTCATCGAGCACAAATGCAGGGTAGTTGCCCAGTGAATAGAGATGGCCTTTGATTGAGGCTTTGCCGCAGAATATGGCATCTGCTAGAAAACGATGATGCGCGCTGGGTGCGTGTGGAGAAAAAGTTTTGCGAAGTGTGCCGTAGACAAATAGATACATGTTTGGACTGATATAATTCCCTAAAGGGGCGCGGAAAGTAGCACCCATTTTGAAAAATTAATTGAATTATGGTTTGCGAGTAATGCGATAGAGGCTGCCTTTGGGGTCGTCAGTAATAAAATAAATCGTTCCATCTGTCGCTTGAGCAACAGAGCGAATACGTTGATCAAGTTCTTTACTGAATAATCTTTCTTCGTGAATAATTTTATCGCCGTCTGTTACCAGTCTTACCAGTGTTTTTCCATTTAGAGCGCCGAGAATAATATTGTTGTTCCATTCAGGAAATTGACTGCCGGTATAAAAAATAAATCCGGCTGTGGCTATGGATGGCACCCAATAATGAAGTGGTTGTTCCATACCGGATTTGCTGGTAATTCCATCGCCAATTTTTCCACCACCGTAATTTTCACCATAAGTGATCACTGGCCAGCCATAATTTTTTCCGGCGCGATCAATGTTAATTTCGTCCCCGCCTTGCGGGCCATGTTCACCGGACCACAGCTCACCAGTTGTGGGATTAATCGCTCCGCCTTGCATATTGCGGTGACCATAAGACCAAATTTCCGGTAGGGCATTAGGTGTATTAACAAAAGGATTATCTTTTGGCACAGAGCCATCGGCATTAATTCTAACCACTTTTCCATGGTGGGTATTTAATGTTTGTGCTTCATCTTTTCTCTCGTATCTATCACCTAAAGTAATAAAAAGAGTGCCATCTTTTCGCCAAATTAAACGCGAACCAAAATGTGCGCTGCTGTCGACTTTGGGTTGTTGGCTGAAGACGCGAGTGACATTTTCCAGGCGATTATTTTTCAATACGCCATAACTTACAGCAGTACTGTTGCCGCCATTTGCGGGCTCTGTGTAACTGAAATAAATTTTCTGGCTGGTAGAAAAATCAGGTGCCAAAGTTACATCCAGTAAACCGCCCTGACCTTTGACTTCTATTGTAGGTAAACCACTGATGGGTTCACCTATTTTTCCGGCAGCACTGACGATGCGCATTGTGCCGGTTCTTTCCGTCACTAAAAAATTACCATCGGGTAATTGGGTAAGCCCCCAAGGATTTTGCAAACCGGTCGCTACAGGTTTTATGGTAATTTCATAACGTTCGGTTTTGACATCGGTATCGGCAACACAGACAGTTGCCAACAAACCCAAGGACAACAAACCCAAGTGAAAAATTTTCATAGAGCGGTTCCAGTAAAAGTGAAAACAGCCCTAAGCCTAAACCCCTAGGGCGCATTCAGCAAATCAAGGATTGTTAACAGTTTTGTATATTATTTACGATTTGAATTTATCTCTATATCGAGGAATTATCGAAGCCAGGTGGGCGACGGACTCAATCTAGAGGAATTATTTTGCTGTCGGTGACGACAGTTGCCGCCAAATAAGCCGCCAAGGCCAGGTTTTGTGAAAATGTTAGCAGAGCAAATTAATTAGTATTTTGGCCGCATTGATTTTCCATCAACTTCAAATAGTGATTGAGCGATTTGTTGTCACTGGTTTCGAATTTATCCTCGAGGACGCGCAAATACTGAATGCGGTCGAGCCGAAAAGTGCGGTAGTCATTACGCAATTGGCACCAAGCCACCAAAGTCCAGACCTTGCCCCAAAAGATTAGCCCCAGCGACTCTATAGTCCGTGTTGAAGCTTCGCCATCTTCACGCTGGTAATCTATTTCCACTCGCTGGCGCTCACGGATTGCGGACCTTAATGCTTGGCTGTGTGCTGTGTAAAAATGTTGGGCTTCATTGATTTGGGGTACCAGTAACGGCAGATTTTCATCGTGGTGCCGGAGGTTATCGGGTAATACGGCGAGAATTTTCTGCATCGATTGTTTGGCATGGCGCCCCATTTCCGGATCACCCCAGCTGGCAACCATCCGAGCCCCTAACAACAAGGCTTCCACTTCATGTCGATCAAACATCAAAGGTGGTAATTGATAATGCCTCGACAAGCGATAGCCCACACCTGCCTCACCTTCAACTGGTACACCCGAAAGACTCAAGGATTGAATGTCGCGATAAATGGTTCGCTCGGATACGCCCAAATGGTCGCTCAATTGTTTAGCCGTGAGAACCGTTCGACGGTTTCTGAGTAGGGTAGTGAGTTGGAAAAGGCGTTCAGCTCGCAGCATGGTTATGCCCTGTTGGATTGCGTTGGATTAATTTACCCGTTTCTACTGACAAAAGCTGTCAGTGACGGGTGAATTCTGAAGGGATGTGCTACCTTTAAATAACTTTTTCCAGATCGACAAGGCGAGTCTATGTACAGCTTTTACCCCGAAATAAAACCCTACGAACGTCATATGTTGGAAGTTGATCCTCCGCATCACTTGTATGTTGATGAGTCTGGAAATCCTGACGGGATTCCGGTTTTATTTGTTCACGGCGGCCCCGGTGGTGGCTGTGGTAAATACGACCGGCGTTTTTTTGATCCTGAAAAATATCGCATTATTCTGTTTGATCAGCGCGGAGCAGGCCGTTCACTCCCACATGCTGAACTTGAAAACAATACCACTCAGGATTTACTCGCCGACATGGAAACCATCCGCCAGCACTTGGGCATTGAGCAATGGGTACTGTTTGGTGGTTCATGGGGATCAACCTTAAGTTTGCTCTACGCTGAAGCTTATCCAGAACGGGTTTTGGGTTTAATTTTGCGCGGGATTTTTTTATGTCGCCGTGAAGATTTGTTGTGGTTTTACCAAGAAGGTGCGAATCGTTTGTTTCCCGATTTTTGGGAAGAATTTGTGCATCAAATTCCAGAAGACGAACGCGGCGATATGATCAGTGCTTACTACAAACAACTGATCGGCGAAAACCAAATTATGCAAATGTCCGCCGCTAAAAATTGGGCTGGATGGGAAGGTAAAACAGCAACGCTAAAGCCTTGTCCCGATGTTGTAGATTCCTTCACTGAACCCCATCGCGCACTCGCGCTCGCACGAATTGAAGCACATTATTTTGTGAACAATGTTTTTCTTGCGCCCAATCAAATCCTACGCGACGCTCACAAACTCGCCAATATTCCCGGGGTGATTGTGCACGGTCGTTATGACGTCATTTGCCCACTCGATAACGCCTATTTACTCCACAAAGCTTGGCCCAATTCCGAACTACAAATCATCCGCGAAGCCGGCCATGCCTCACGCGAGCCTGGAATTGTCGATGCGTTGGTGCGTGCAACGGATGAAATGGCAAAGCGTTTGAATAAAACGGATGATCGATCAGCTTGATTCAATATCAGAACGCTGTCGCTCTATTGGTCAGAGCTAATTCACTGGCGGACTGTGACTGAAATCACCGCTTGGATATGTTTAGATGTAAATGAGACTGTGTTCATAAACTGTTCATCAGTTTCCCGTAGAGTGCCCCCTCGCAACCAACCTAATCGATAGAGGGCACTATGACAGGACTAATTTTTTCTCAGTCAGCGATTTTTCATCTACAGCAACTCTCAAGCAGTTTTTTTCGTAAGAATGGCGTTCGTTATAGAATTTCTTTAGAAGACGGAATATTGACGCTTCTTCAAAAATCAGCAGCATCTACCGAAACAGACATTCGTAAAAATTACGATGCATTTGTTTTGGAGCTCAATAGTCGTCAAATACAAGCCTTGTCAGACAAGGGCGTTAGATTGCGATTGCCAACACAGTCTGCTGTAAGTTGGTTACAAAAAGTCGGCTAAAACAAAGCTACAATTTTCGGGCTCTGAATTGCTTGCCTTTTAAAGGTTTGGTTTGTAATTGTTTCAGAGCCTGATGAGCAACACTTCTTTCAATGGCTACATAAGCCGCAAAATCAAAAATATCAATTTTGCCAATTTTATCTCCGCCAATGCCTGCGTCTTTTGTTAGTGCTCCCAAAATATCGCCCGCGCGCAATTTATCTTTTTTTCCACCGTCAATATTCAGCGTCACCATCTCGGGTTCCAAATCAACAATAGGTTTGCTTGCAGGCAACTTTTTTAATTCGATTTGAATACTGGCAAAATTTTCCAAGCGATTTAATGCAGCTAAATCTTGCGGGGAAATTAAGTTAAGCGCGATACCCGTTTCACCCGCACGCCCCGTTCTGCCGACACGATGAATATGCACTTCGCTGTCGCGAGCCAAATCAAAATTGATGACGGCATCCAGTTGTTTGATGTCCAAACCGCGTGCAGCCACATCGGTTGCAATCAAGACTGATACGCTGCGATTGGCAAAACGAACCAACACTTGATCGCGCTGTTTTTGTTCCAGATCACCGTGTAAAGCGACTGACGAAATATTCTGTTCTTGTAGAAATTCCAGGACTTCATTACAAGTTTGTTTGGTGTTGCAAAATACTATGCAGGATTTAGGTTTGTATTCCGCCAGTAATTTAAGCAAAGCGTGCAATTTGTCATGGCTGGATGACACCTCAAAAAATGCTTGAGTAATAGCGGTATTAATTTCAGTGGTTTCCACGCTAACCATTTGAGGATTTTTTTGACATCGTTTGCTGATCGCTTCTATATCTTTTGGATAAGTTGCCGAAAATAACAGTGTTTGTTTTTCATCAGGGCAGGCGGCAATAATTTGATCTATGTCTTCAGAAAATCCCATATCCAACATGCGATCGGCTTCATCAAGCACTAATTGTTTTATTTGATTGAGTTGTAATGAATTTTTACGCAAGTGGTCAACTAATCGTCCCGGTGTTCCAACCACTATATGCGCACCACGTTCCAGTGATGCAAGCTGTGGCCCTATAGAAACACCACCACAAAGTGTGAGCACTTTAATATTGGGAATCATACGAGCCAGACGACGAATTTCTTTGGCGACTTGGTCGGCCAATTCCCGGGTGGGGCAAAGTACTAATGCTTGTGTGTGATAAGCATCCGCTTGCATTTGATGCAATAAACCAATCGCAAATGCTGCTGTTTTTCCGCTACCAGTTTTGGCTTTACCGATAATATCCACTCCTTGCAAAATTAACGGCAAGCTTTGCGCTTGTATCGGCGTCATTTCTTTGTATTCAAGGGAATCCAAATTTGTGAGCATGGATTCGCTGAGTGGTAAGTTAGAAAATAAATTCATTAATAGCCCTAATAATGTTTAATTTGCAGTTGCAATTATTTACGACGCAAAATCCCCAATGTTTTAATCAAAGGTTGTTCTTCAAATAATCCTGATGCAATGGCTTTGCACCAAATTTCATAAGGTGGCCGACCGCCATCTGCCGGATTGGGAAATACATCGTGAATTGCTAAATATCCGCCGGGCATTATATGTGGGCTCCAGCATTCATAATCATTCAGCGCCGCTTGCGTGCTGTGCCCACCATCAATAAAAACCAACGACAAGGGTGTTGTCCAACATTGTGCTGCTAATCGAGACGGTGCTACTAGGGGTACAACTGTGTCTTCGAGTTTTGCACGCGAAAGAGTTTTGCGAAATTCACGAAAGCTATCCATTTTGTGGGATTCAGCATCAAACAAGTCAGGATCATGATATTCCTCGCCCAATTGATGCTCTTCACTGCCGCGATGATGATCCACAGCAAATAAAACATTTTTCTTTTGTTGGCAGGCTGTACCCAAATAAACAGTGGATTTACCACAATAGCTGCCAATTTCCAGACAGGGGCCGAAATCCGATGCCGCGAATGCAAGTTGATAGAGTGCTTCACCCTCGGTTTTATCCAAGAATCCTTTTACACTGTCGATATCAATTGGCAACATAAGTTTGTTCCGTAAAAAGTTGTTTGTATCATACACTGTTATGAATTCGGATAAGAGCAAAATCAATGCGTCGCAACAATACCCCTTATTTTGTTAAAGCCCTCTACAAGAAAATTAATTACTGGTATGTAGGACGCTTTATCGTTCCTCAATTTGATTCTTTAGGCAGTATTCCGGAAATTGCACACCCTCGCAGCCTGGTAATTTTTGGTCGTAATATTCATTTGGGAAAATTCGCACAAATAATTTGTTCGTCAGATAACAAAGTTCGTTTTACTACCTGGCCCGGCAAAATGAATCACGCAGAAATTAGTATCGGCGATTATTGTTTGATATCGCCCGGCACGCGTATTTCTGCAGCGGAATCTATTCGTATTGGTAATAACTGTATGTTTGCAGCAAATGTTTATATTAGCGATAGTGATTGGCATGGTATTTACAATCGCATCCGACCTTTTCGTTGTACTAAACCAGTAGTGGTTGAAAATAATGTGTGGCTTGGTGAAAGCGTGATTGTGAATAAAGGTGTGACCATCGGTGAAAACTCTGTGATTGGTGCAGGCTCGGTTGTCACCAAACATATTCCCGCCAATGTGGTTGCGGCAGGTAATCCGGCTCGGGTAATTAAACACATCAATCCCAATCGTCGAATGTTGAAACGCGAAATGATGTTTAAAGATCCTGATTTTTATTTTAAAAATCAGGATGAGTTGGATAAATATATGTTGGGAAAAAATTCTATTTGGAATTGGTTGCGATCAAGATTTAAACCTAATCAGCAAGATTGAATTGATTACCGTATCACCCAAATAATTGCCATACCGCTTCGCCAAACATCTCTTGTTTCGACAAGTGGGCTGTCTGTAAAATCACTGCCGCTTAAATTTTCGTAGCGTAGAAAAAATGCTAGTCGCATATTGAGTTTTTCGGATTTAATTTTTCGAGTAAACGCGATTTGACTATAGAAACCACTGTATCCACTTGATGCATCAAATGTTGGTCGTGTTGATGTGGCATATTCGGGTGTAACTGAGTAGTAATAATCATGATAGCGATTGTCGGCGTAGGTGATGCCCAGACGATAATGAAGATTCCAATCAGCGAATTTTGTTCTGTAAGCCAGTTGCGGCTGAAACAGGTATCCTGCATATCCTGCATCATCTGCAAATGCAAAAACAGCTCGCAGGGGTAGTTGTAATGTAAGTCCGTTTGAAAAATCATTGCCAGTTAATTTGTAATTCAGCGATGGGCCTATTTCGAAAGTAGATCCTAATTCCGGCATGCCTTGACGTAATTCGTTTTCATCTGTGTCAGGAGAAATAGCTGCGCTTGCGCTTAAGCTGAACTCCAAATTATTTGATTCGAAAAAACTACCGCGAATACCGTCTCTATCTGAGCGAATAAATTTTCCATGATAAAGAAAATAAGGAATCGGGCTGGCAAAAGTTCGATATTCTGCTGAGCCACGATAATCAGGGCCGTGCAGTGCGCCAAGGCCTAATCCTAGCTCCCAGTTTTTTTCTTCAGCTTTTGCCGAAAAGCTAAAAATAAAAATGAGAATAAATAGAAAATAATGTTGTAACGTTAATCCCCCTCTCCCACAAGGGAGGAGATGGAAAAATATACCAAGCCAAAAATTATGTTTGCTTTTCATAAACAAATTCTTAATAAAGCGGCGACTGAGATGCTGTCAGTGATGTCTCCTCGTTTGACCATCGCAATGGCTTCGGTGAGTGGCATTTTTTTATACTCGATATCTTCTGTGGATTCCAATGCTTGTTGCCCGGCAGATAATCCTTTGGCAACAAAAATAATCGCTAACTCATCGGAAACAGAATTAGATAAGTGCATGCGCATGAGCTCGGTGACTTCTGCAGCTTTTAATCCAACCTCTTCTTCCAATTCACGACGTGCGGCATTGACCGGGTCTTCACCTTCGGGGCAGCCACCTTCAGGTATTTCCCAAGTGTATTGATTCAATGTGTAACGACTTTGTTTAACCAACCAGGTGTTGCCTTCTTCATCGATTGGCAATACACCTATAGCGATATTTTTAAAATGCACTGTGCCGTAAATACCATCTGTGCCTTTGGGGGTAATGACTTGGTCATGTGTGACTTTTATCCAGGGGTTTTCATAGGCAATATGTGATGATTTGACTTTCCAGCCGCCGACTTTTTCCGGGTATGAAGTTTTCATAATGGTTTCTTTTAAGATCAGAAAAGGATCAGTGCAGCCTATGTGCTGCTAATTGAATATCAATCACCATTTTACCCAAAAGCGTTACACCACCATTGTAGCGATCAGCACCGGTTGAGGTGAATTCAAAGTGATAATGTCGGCGAAGAAACCATTGCTGACGTAAATCTTTTGCGGGGCGAATTGAGCGTAATACTATGGTTTGATCCAAGAGTTGGACGTCAGCTTCACGACAAAATTGCAAAGCAGACTTGTAGGCCAGATCTTTATAGGCAAGATTTTTATACCAAAGAGCAGCAAGGCTTACAAAAGCGAGAAGCCAGAGAACACCGTAAATATCAAAATACATTTAGAAGGCCTAAAAACAAGAAAGGCGATTGATTGCTCAATCGCCCTTTTCAACACAACACCCTATTAAAGAGGTGTTACGTTTTCAGCTTGTGGACCTTTTTGACCTTGGGTCACTTCGAAAGTCACTTTTTGACCTTCTTTCAAGGTTTTACGGCCGTTGCCGTTAATTGCACGAAAGTGAACGAATACATCCGCACCACCATCACGCTCAATAAAACCGTAACCTTTGTCATCGTTAAACCACTTAACAACACCAGAGAACACATCTAACATACATTCCTCGTCTTGCATAAACTTGTCAGCTGAGCAGCTGACCAAACATAAAAACCGACTCTATGTTAATAAAGCCAGGGTGAAATAGCTTACTAGAGCTATTGCTCAGGTCGTGGTCGTCCAAAGTGGTCTTGAGCAAGGGGTCTTACAAAAGGCGGAGCTTGGGGCGGATCTCAATCTGTAGCGAGGGCAAAAGTAAAGCAGTTGTTATAGTGAGTCAAGCAAATATCCATGAAATTGCTGAAAGCCTCCAATTTTAGTAACGAGGGGTAACACAGAATCTCTCATGTCGCATAAATCTGCGTTGCTTTATTAGGTATAGGTAGGATGTAAAGCGCATGGATAATCCTTCCGGTTAGCCTGCTCATAAGTGATGTGGCTATTTTGATAGATTAGATCCGGTGTTGCTTAAGATGGATAGGTTTTGTCTTGGATTTCTTTTGGTTTGGCCAATTGTTCATGTAAAAAAATAGCGATTGGAATCATCAATATACCCAATGTCATGGCTTCTCGTTTGAGTGTTTGAAATTGATAGCCCTGTTTGGCTAATTGGAAACAAGCCAAACCAAAAGCTGCAGCCGCAAAATATCCCCAGCGTGATTTTTTCCACAATCCAAAGGTAATAATCGCAGCGACAAAAGCTAAAAAAATGCCGACAATATGGCCAAAACTGATAAATAGGGCGATTGAAAGTACAAACAAGCCAATCATCAGATAATTTAATAACAAAGCAAATTTTTTCATGTGTGATATCAAATAAAAAATAACATCAATCGGACGATTTTTTCGTTTTTCCAATCCAGGTTTGATATTTTTTATGGACGCCTCGAGTAAATGCTTGAGAGTAATCTTCAAGTAAGTCGACGCCAACTAAAACAGTAATCACAACCAGCGATAATTTGATGGCCACCAAGTTGTAACCTATGGCAATACACACACCAATAGCGGCCAGAGACCAAATGGTGGCAGCGGAAGTCACACCCAACACAAAACCATCGCGAGCCAGCATAACACCTGCGCCCAAAAATCCTATGCCGGTGATCACTTGTCCAATGATTCGTGAAGGATCAGTTACAACGCGAGTTCCATTTTGATCAACACCCGTAGAAACCACCATCGAGGCGGCAATAAAAATATAAGTACCCAGGGTAATTAATGATGATGTTCGAATACCCACGGGCTTGCCACGCAATTGTCTTTCTGCGCCAATAATGGTGCCGCAGAGTAATGAGGTGCCAACGGCGTGCCAACTAAAAGGCTCTATCGACAGAATAGATAAAAAATCCACAATCAAATCCCCATGGCTTGTTGAATAATCAATTTTTTAATTGCTGAAGTTGAGTCTAGTTGACTCATGCCAAAATTGCGTAACCAATTGGCAGATAAAGATCGATTGGCAAATAACTGTTTGAAGCCTTCCATCGCTGACATCATGCTCAGATTGTGGCCTAACCTTTGCCGTTGATAACGACGCAGAATCGAAAAGTCATCCAGAGAAATGCTTCTTTGTTGCGCGCGCGAAACTTCTTGTGCAAGCACTTGTGCATCTAAAAATCCCAAATTCACACCTTGACAGGCAAGTGGAAGAAGATTGTGTGAAGCGTCGCCGACGAGTGCGATTTGCGGTTGCATATAATCTTTAGCGTGACGTTGTCGCAATGGATAAATAAATCGTGGTGCGCAGTGCAGAACTTTCCCTAAGCGATGTTCAAATGCTTTTTCCAATGCGCGACAAAAGTCATCATCATTCATTGCCATTAGATTATCTGCCAGCGAATCTTCGGCTGACCAAACAATCGAACAAAAATGTTTTCCATTCACATCAGGCAAAGGTAAAAAAGCCAAAGGTCCTGTATGCATAAAACGCTGCCAGGCTGTAAATTGATGTGGCAATTCGGTTTGCGCGGTAGTGACTATTGCTTTGTGTCCATAATTCCATTCGCGTGTTGCAAAATTAGCCAAATCGCGAACGCGAGATTGCGCGCCATCTGCACCAATCAATAAGCGCGTAACAACGCATTCACCTTGATTAAGCACTATGTCAGTTGTTGATTCTTGTCGATGAACATCTAGCAGACTTGCCGATCGAATAAACTCAATCTGTGAATAAGCAGATAGCTTTCTTTGTAATGCATTTAACACGACAGAATTTTCAACGATATGCCCTAAGTGAGACGATGCCACTTCAGCGGAATCAAAATGAATGCTGCCAGTGCCTTCACCGTCCCACACATGCATTTGTGAATAGGCACAAACACGTTGTGTAACAATATCACCCCATACGCCCAGTTCAGTTAAAAAATGTTGTGAAGCTTGAGTGAGTGCCACCACACGAGGATCAAAACTTTCGCCTGAAAATTCATTTAAGTCATTGGATGCATCAACCAAATTAATTCGTAGTTTTTTTTCAGCATCCTGCTGTGCAATCGCACAAGCCAAACTGGCACCGACAAGTCCTGCACCAATAATCGTGATATCAACTGTTTCAGGCATAGTGTTTACCCATGGTTTGATCCACCAATAATTTTTTGGCAGCAGGAATGGATTCCAAACCTATAAAGCCCAAATGACGCAAAGCAATAAGGGGCAATCGTGCACTGGAAAAAATTTTTACCAATTGATCACTGAATAGGATAGTGGTGTTTTGATCGCGTTGTTGATCTTGCAAATAGGCTTGCAATCTTGATAAATCACCTAAAGGCTTTCTGGAATCTGCTAAATGTTTTGTCAGTTGTACACAATCCCGTAATGACAAATTAAATCCTTGGCCGGCGACTGGATGTAAAAAGTGTGCTGCATTACCAATCAATACTAAATGCGAACGAATTTGCTCCTTTGCAGTAATAAGTTGCAGTGGAAAAGCTTTACGTTCACCGACGCGATTAAATTTCCCCAATCGCTGACCAAAACGTTTTTGTAAATGTGCTAAAAAAAGGTCGTCAGATGAATTCAATAATTCGTTTGCTTGTTCTTTAGGTAAGGTCAGAACCAGTGCTGCTTCTTGTGCGGATGCGATTTTACCCAGCGGCAATAATGCGATTGGCCCCAGCTCTGTAAATCGTTCATAAGCCACATGCTGATGTGATTCAGTAAAAGCAACATTGGTAATAATTGCCGTTTGTTGATAAGACTCAACCGTAAAATCAATACCCAGTTGCTGCGACAGTGGAGACTTACCGCCATCCGCCATTACCACCAAATCTGTCATGATCGTATCAGCTTGTTTTGAATTTGCAGCCAGCTGTAATTCTGCACCTGAAATTTTCGGCAACACTTTTTGAACAGTGACTGAAGAAAACAATGTGATATTTTCTTGTGTTTGTAATGCAGAAGTTAACACTCGGCCAATCCATTGATTGGGAATTACATAACCCACGGCATCAATGCCATAATCGTCCGCGTTAATGAATCCACCCATTAAGTGGTCGGCATCACTGATATGAATTTTTTTAATCGCCGTTGCCTGTTGATTCAATTTATCCCAAATTCCTAGCGACTGAAAAATTTCCATGCTGCCATGCGCAATCGCTGTGGAGCGTGCATCAAAACTGGGTTGAAATAATTTATCCATCGTATCATCAGGAAATTCCTGCGCATCCAACAGCGCAATTTTCCAATCCGAATTTCGGCGCGCCAACAGCAAGGCCAGGCTCATGCCGACCATGCCGCCACCGATGATGGTGATATTGAAATTTTGTTTATCTATACTTCGCATGAGGTTTCTCGATGTGTAGCTTTTTTTGCATCGTTTGTAGTTTTTTTTGCTTCATTATTAAGATGCTTTCATCAACTTTTCAATTTCCTTCACCGTTTTTGGAACATTTTTCGTCAAGACTTCATTGCCGTCTTTGGTAATCACTACATCATCTTCAATTCGAATACCAATGCCGCGCCATTTTTTGGCGACTTTTTCGTTGTCGGGTGCGACGTAAATTCCGGGTTCGACTGTCATCACCATTCCAGGTTCGAGTAAGCGCCATTCGCCGCCGACTTTGTAATCGCCAACATCGTGTACGTCCATGCCTAACCAGTGGCCGGCGCGGTGCATGTAAAATTCTTTGTAAGCTTCGGATTGAATTAATGCTTCCGGTTCACCCTCCAGCAAACCTATATCGATTAATCCTTTAGTGATAACACGCACAGTCGCTTCGTGTGGATCATTCCAATGATTGCCGGGTTTGGCGACTTCTATTGCGGCGAGTTGCGCATTCAAACAAATTTCGTAGAGAATTTTTTGTTCGTTGGAAAATTTTCCGTTGGCGGGGAAAGTACGTGTGATGTCGGCTGCGTAATAATCCAATTCGCAACCGGCATCGATTAATACCAAATCACCATTTTTTATTGCTGCAGAATTTTCAATGTAATGCAAAATGCAGCCGTTTTTTCCGCCACCGACAATCGAGTTGTAGGCAGGAAAGCGCGCGCCGTTGCGATGGAATTCGTGAAGGATTTCAGCTTCGAGTTGATACTCCATTACGCCGGGGTCACAAGCTTTCATCGCACGGATATGGGCTGCAGCTGAAATGTCAGCCGCTTCTTTCATTACGCGAATTTCAGCGGCGCTTTTAAATAAACGCATGTCGTGCAGTATGTGACTTAAATCGAGAAATTCACCGGGTGGTGTTGCGCCTGAGCGAACTTTTGCGCGAATGCTATTAATCCATTCCATCACTTGTTTATCAAATTCACCGTCTTTTCCCATAGCGTAATAAACACGCTGACGACCTTCGAGTAAGCCTGGCAAAATATCGTCTATATCATCAATTGGAAATGCATCGTCTGCACCAAATTCTTCACAGGCACCTTCCGGGCCTGCGCGATAACCGTCCCAAATTTCGCGTTCACGATTGCGTTCGCGCACAAACATCACAAAAGAGCCATGTTCACGCCCAGGAATTAATGCAATCACCGCTTGCGGTTCTTCGAAGCCGGATAAATATAAAAAATCGCTGTCTTGTCGATAATGATATTCCGTATCTCGGCTGCGCACTCGTTCAGGTGCGGCAGGCAAAATAGCGATGGAATTGGGTTCCATCATGTCCATTAATTGTTTGCGACGACGAGCAAATTCTGTTTTGGTGATGCGCATAATTTTTCCGGTAAAAAATTATTAGTGAATTTGTTGTGATGCTGGCGGAGTGACTTCTTGCGGTGCTGCGAACTCTTCATAAAAACTCGATGCAATCACGCGCACATATTCAGTGACTTCCATGTAATCCGCTTCGTTGGCATCTTCGTCTTCTTCATCGTCCACTTGAATTTGAACAATAGCGGCGAGGTCGCTCAGCATATCTCGTGCCTCTTCATCCAGTGTGCGATTTTTTGCATCAGCGCTACCGAATCCGGTTAAAAATCCGTGACACCATTGGCTGAGCGCCATGACTCTATCGGAAATTAATTCATCGTCGTTGGGCAGCAATAATGTCAACGAAAAATCATTGCTCAATTGTTCGCGGGTGATGTGATACACCTGCGCCAGTAAATCGCGCACATGAGGTTCAGGTGCATTGGTGAAATCCAAAAATTCCACTGCATCCAATAACCATTGAATTTCCGAAACCTGTGCACCACCGGCGAGTTTTCCGCAGAGTAATCCGTGTAATTCAGAAGGGCTGTTCAAGGTGCCCAGAGGGGCGAGGGCATTGGCAAGTTGGTCAAAATCGATTTTAGCGGGAAGCGGCAGGTCGCTCATCAAATACTCCGAATAGATCCACAATAGAAGCTAATATGCAGGTTACGGGTCGGTATCCTATCACAAGGCTTGGTCGCATCATTGACCAGATTACCAAGCTCACAATATAGTGGGCGCTTGCGCCACCACAGGTTATTCATCTTATGTCCAACGACCTTTTACTCTCACTTGAAACCAAGCTTGATCGGTTGCTGATGGTTTGTCAGCGACTGAAACAGGAAAATGCAGATCTCAAGGCTCGCGAAAGTGATTGGCAACGCGAGCGTCAACGCTTAATCGAAAAAAACGAACTCGCCCGTACCCGGGTCGAAGCTATGATTACTCATCTTAAAAGTCTGGATGTGGAATAGATGTCAAACGAAACGGTTACTGTCCGAATTTTGGATAAAGAATATCAAGTCGCTTGCCCCACTGATGAGCGACAAGCCTTGTTGGATTCTGCGCAATTATTAAACGAGCGCATGAAAACCATTCGTGGTACTGGCAGCATTGTTGGATTAGAACGAAT
Source organism: Cellvibrio sp. (assembly GCA_016712405.1). GTDB lineage: Bacteria > Pseudomonadota > Gammaproteobacteria > Pseudomonadales > Cellvibrionaceae > Cellvibrio. Next base: position 338,792 of record JADJRD010000014.1, read on the forward strand.
TGCTGTTATGGCCGCCCTAAATTTGAGTCATGAATTATTACAGGCGCGACAAGCCACAGGCATGAGCGCAAGTCATAGCGATTTGCAACGCTTAAACGATAAGATTGATAAAAGTTTACTGAATTTCTTATAAGGCTTTTTCAATTAGCTGGGTTATACTTCGTAAAACCCTGAGATGCTCGTGAACCAACATGTCCTTGAGCCGATAAATGTAAATCCGGCAATATCTCGTTGAGTTTGGTGTGCATGTCCGCCTGACGGAAAGCCTAAAAAACCACAGGTATCGCCACCTTGAGCCTTTGGGTTCAAGGCCGGTTTGGTAGCGGCATTTCGGGGTTTCTTTTCAATATTTTTCTTTGTTGTTCTCATAACTGATCGCCTAATTTCGGCTATCACACCATATACATTCGTCATTATGTTCAATAAATTTATTTATACCGGCTTGGTTATCTTATTAAGCGGCAGCTTGTACGCCTCTGATGTAAAAATAGGCCCGTCGTTTGATTGCAAAAAAGCAAAGTTAGCAATTGAAGTTGAAATCTGTAATGACGAAAGCCTCTCTTTGGCTGACCAGTTTATTCATGATGTGTATTCACTTTTAATCCGCAACTCAGTCAATAAAGATGCAATCGTACGCGACCAAAAGGATTGGCTGTTTTCTCGGAATAATTACAAAGATGAAAATCGTAATTCTAGATTTTTAGTAGAGGCTACTCCAATGGGTGATCTCAGTATTTATTTTTCATTCCAATCTCGAGCCATGGAGCTATACGATAGGCTTGATGCAAAGTCTCAGCGAACAATAAGAGCTAAATATCTGAAAATATTAGGATTCGATGAGCCGCCATCTGATCCTGTTGAAAAGTATATTTTTGAATATAATTCAAATTCAGCCTTCTCGAATATGATAGTTGATTGTTTGTATGCAAATTTGGAATTGATTAACAAGGATGAGCCAATTGTGGTCTTGTTGGAAACATACCACAGCGTTTGTGGTGGAAGCTCGATACACTACACAGGGATAAATGTATATTGTTTAGAGAGTTCTGAGTTGGTTCCGATTAACACAGATAGTTTAAAAGAAAGCCACGAATTATCAGTGAAATACCCTGAGATAGATCAAGATGAAAAAATAGCGGGATTTTTGAATGATCTGCGATCCATGAAATTATGTGAGGCAACCACAAAGGTTCATTAAGATAATTTTCTATTAAAGCGGGGCATCAAAATTGATTCACAATATCAGGTACCATTAATAATATGAGTGATGACGATTTTCTGAAAGAAGATTTGCGCAAAACCCTTCGTGTTGTTCGTAATGCAATCAGTAGCAAACAACAAGCAGAAGCCTCAATCAATTTGCTCAAGCAAATTCTTAAACTCCCAACATATTTAAAATCAAAACGTATAGCCGCTTATTTATCGAGTGACGGCGAAATTGATTTGGAGCCTTTGATTCATCAATCTTGGGCGATGGGTAAAGAAGTTTATTTGCCGGTCATAAAACCGGGTAAATCACGCGAACTCTGGTTTGTCCTTTTCACCCCGGAAACCAAGTTGATTCAAAACCGTTTTAGAGTTTTCGAGCCCGACCCCCATCACAATCCAAAATTACCTGCTCATTTATTGGATATGGTTTTTACGCCCTTAGTGGGTTTCGATACCAACGCCAATCGCCTCGGTATGGGCGGCGGCTTCTACGACACAACCTTCGCCTTCAAAAACAAAAACCCAAATCAAAACCTTTATTGATTGGGGTTGCGCACGAGTGTCAACGTGTGGAAAAATTGATGCGGAGGAGTGGGATGTGGGGTTGGATTTGGTGGTGACGGATATAGATTATTGCAACTGTCGTAAAGAATTAATCGTGCGCTGAAGGCTTTCGGAGTGTTGTGCTGCACGAAAGCAATCCCAATGCTCTTCGATTAATTCACTTAATGTATGGTTATAAGCTATTCCCTGATAACAATTACCATTGTCTACCCTTATTAGCTCATTTTTAGTTTTTCTTGATCCATATCTATTTATCAAATTAAGCAGAGACTGCTTGGGATCTACTAAAAGATCTGGATTATTAATAGGCTTTGCACGAGGAATAATTTTAATTAGGGAATCATGATCGGCTAACACCCAAGATTCAGATTCTCTTACTGCAATTCTAAAAATCAAATTATGGTTGAGCTTTAAGTTCTGAGTCCATTCTACTTTCATACGGGGAGCGCACTCTTGTAAATCAAGATCGGCAATTATTAGTACATGCTTGTGTTGTGCGATTTCATTCCAGCTTTTCATCCTTGACTTAATATATCCAAATCCCTGCTTGCCCAAGGATTGGGTTATGGTAAATTGAGGCAATAATTGCTGAATAATTTTTTTACCTATAGCTTCACTTAAGTCATCTTCCGTAACAAGAATCATATTTTCCATAACCCCAGCTGTGTTACATGTGTTGGTTTTGCTTTTGGAAGTACAACCTCCGCGATAGAAAGTCCAGCATCCAAAGATAATTTTTCTTCCTCATTTAAAGATCTAACTTTGGTGCCGTCAGGGCCGCTCTCTAAAAGTATAACGCCACGTCCATCGATCCCTGGGTTACTAAGGAGGGCATCACTGTGGGTGCTAATTATAATTTGTCTTTTGTGCTTCTTATTCCTTTGTAGTCGATGAATAATTAAAGGAATTTGCTTAACAATTTCACTGTTAAGTGAAATTTCCGGCTCCTCTAAAAGAAGCAAAGCATTGCCCTCTAGTAGTGACCATAGTAACCCAAGAAGTCGTAGTGTTCCGTCAGAAAAATGTTCTTCTGATTGCCATCCGGCATTTGGTCTATGATGCTTATACAAAGCATGTAAATGTGGTTTTCCAAGCTCATCCTTGTCAAACTTCAATTCATCAAATTGCGGAACTGCTATTTTTAATGCCCCCCCAATTTTTTTTAATTTAGTTGCTCGGGTTTTTTCTGGTGTCTTTGCAACTCGTTCCATAAATCCCTGGCCGAAAGGATCTTCAGACAGAATCTGACCTCCAATTTGTTCGGAAAATTTTAGAAGCTGTGGAACAATATGCAGATAAGTTATATCTTCAAATAAATCTGCCAATTCCCTAAATTTTGAATTTGTTTGAATTTGTTCCAGATGAGTTTGAGTTAATAATTTTGAGTCTTTAAGATCAAATTCATTGGGGCGAGGAGTAATAACTTCTTTACCATTTTTCCATACACTTTCTCTTGTAATAAGAATTTGCTTTTTATTTGATTTGAATGCAAGTAGGTATTTCCATGTTGGCTCTTCATCTGCTGATTCTGATAACGAAACCTCTATGGAAATCTCGGGATCTTGTCTAGCATGCAAGCAACGAATCTTGCTAATTCCACCTCGATCATCGACGGCAGCTTGAAGTCCTCCTCCCTTGGGCTTACTGATATCCCGTAAGAATCTGAACACATCCAACAAATTAGATTTTCCTGAAGCGTTCGGACCTAGAATATACGTAATATCTCTAAATTTTGCGTCAAACTCTCTAAAGTTCCGCCAGTTTTTTAATTTAACCTGAGTGATGAGCATAGGTACTCCAATTTGTGGTTAGGATATTTCTCAACCCAAAAAAAACTTAAACGCCGGATTCTGCGTTTCATCCCAATAGGGATAATTTAAATCGCTTAAAAATATTTTTAATTCTGAATAATCTTTTTTAGGCACTTGCATACCAACCAAAACGCGGGCAGATGCGGAGCCGTGGTTGCGGTAGTGGAATAGAGAAATATTCCAACGACCGGCGAGCTTATTCAAAAATGTGACTAATGCGCCCGGGCGTTCCGGAAATTCAAAGCGATAGAGAACTTCATCGGCAATATAGGGCGCGCGACCGCCGACTAAATGGCGAATGTGTAATTTTGCTAATTCATTTTCAGTCATATCAGTTACGTCATAACCCTGTTGAATTAAATCAGCAACTAATTCTTTCCGATCATTACCGCCAGCCGCAACCTGTACTCCAACAAAAATTCTCGCTTCGCTTTTATCAGCGTAGCGATAATTAAATTCGGTGATGTTGCGCTTGCCTAATGCTTTGCAAAATTCTTTGTAAGCGCCTGGACGCTCGGGAATAGTAACCGCCAAAATGGCTTCCCGTTGTTCGCCGATTTCGGTGCGTTCGCTGATATAACGTAGGCGATCAAAATTAATATTGGCGCCGCAATCAATTGCAACCAGAGTTTGCCCAGTAATGCCATGTTGCGCGACGTATTTTTTTAAACCGGCGACACTGGTTGCACCTGCTGGTTCGGCAATTGAACGAGTGTCCTCAAAAATATCTTTAATGCCTGCACAAATTTCATCGGTAGTTACGGTCATGCACTCATCAAGGGTTTTGCGCAAAATGCGGAAAGTTTCTTCACCGATTTGTGCCACCGCAATACCGTCAGCAAAAATTCCGACTTGTGATAACACTACACGTTTTTTCTTTTCCATTGCGGCAAACAAACACGCCGATTCTTCGGATTCCACAGCAATAATTTTGGTTTCGGGTCGCAAATATTTGACATAGGCGGAAACGCCCGCTGCTAATCCGCCACCGCCGACCGCGATAAAAATCGCATCGATTTTTCCGGGATACTGTCGCAAAATTTCCATGCCGATAGTCCCTTGGCCGGCAATCACATCGGGATCATCAAAAGGATGTATATAGGTAAGCCCTTTTTCTTCGACCAACTTTTTGGCATGGGTTGAGGCTTCATCGTAACTGTCGCCATGCAGTACCACTTTCGCTCCGCGCGCTTTCACTGCATCGACTTTAATGGCGGGCGTAGTGCGAGGCATCACGATAGTGGCTTTAATACCGAGGTGCTGAGAGCCCAAGGCAACGCCTTGAGCATGGTTGCCGGCAGAGGCGCAAATCACACCGCGATTGCGCTCTTCTTCGGTGAGCTGTAACAGCTTGTTGTAAGCGCCGCGTAATTTAAATGAAAACACTGGCTGTAAATCTTCACGTTTTAACAGGACTTTATTGCCTGTGCGCTGCGACAGAAGGCGAGCTTGGTCGAGAGGCGTTTCGATTGCCAGGTCGTAGATGCGCGGATTGAGTATGCGTTTTATGTAGGATTCGGTCATGGTTTTAGGGTGTCATCAACAGAAAGCGCCAAGTGTAAACAATTTGTCAGTAACTGGCATCTTCGGATCTGTATAATGCGCGCATTCTATAATCTGGTGCCGTATTTCCATAGTAGGGGCGCCGCTCGCTGCGCCCTGAATTACCCCGAGGGCGCGGCAAGCAGCGCCCCTAGAGTAAAAAGATAATTTTCCGAGATTTGATTATGACTCAAGACCAATTAAAACAAGCTGTTGCCCGCGCTGCTATTGATTACATCAAACCCAAATTATTTTCCGATTCAATTATCGGTGTAGGTACAGGCTCAACCGCCAACTTTTTTATCGATTTTCTCGGCGAGATTAAAAGCCAATTTTCGGCAGCAGTCGCCAGTTCGGAAGCCTCCGCTATTCGTTTGAAAAAATTGGGTATTGAAGTTCTCGATTGCAACTCAGTTAGCGAGCTGGTGGTTTACGTGGACGGCGCCGACGAAAGCAACGCACAATTGCATTTAATCAAAGGCGGCGGCGCGGCATTAACCCGCGAAAAAATTGTCCGCGCTGTTTCCAAAGAATTTGTTTGCATAGCAGATGAAAGCAAATGGGTTGATGTCTTGGGTAAATTCCCATTGCCTGTCGAAGTTATTCCCATGGCACGTTCTTATGTTGCCCGCGAAATTGTCAAACTCGGCGGCGCACCGGTTTATCGTGAAGGTGTGGTGACTGATAACGGCAATGTAATTTTGGATGTTTACAATTTAAAAATTACTGATGCCATCGCATTGGAAAATACACTCAACCAAATCACCGGTGTAGTCACCAATGGATTATTCGCGGCGAAAGGTGCGGATGTTTTGTTGTTGGGGGCTAAAGAGGGTGTTAGGACGATTTTTCCGAAGAATTGATTATTTTCGTTGCATCACTGCATAGACAAAATGTTGTGTTGTATTAAAGGGAGTTTGATGCGTTTCTTTTTCCGTAGTGAGTAAATCAAAATCAGAGCTGAATTCTGCAAACAGTGATTCACTGGAATAACGAACAATATTCAAGTTGCTGCACTTTTCGGGGCCATCATCAGCAAAAGTGGCTATGACTAAAAAGCCTTTTGCTTTTAATGCGTGTAAAAGATTTTTCTTATAAGCTTCGCGGGCCGGTTCATCCGTCAAGAAGTGAAACACGGCTCGGTCATGCCAGAGTTGATATTCATTTTTTGGTAATAATGTTTGTGTAATGTCAGCATCCAACCAACTGACCAAGCGGGCTTTTTCTGCCAAACGATTTTTAGTGATATCCAGTGCGGTTTTTGAAATATCCAATAACGAGATATTGGAATATCCGAGCCGCAACAAATCATCAACCAATATCGATGCGCCTGCACCTACATCAATAATCGAATCACTGGGTGATAGCTTGCAGGAGTTAATCAGAGATAAAGATTTGTCCGCATGGGGTTGAAACCAACTGACCGCATCAGATGATTTGGTTTGATAAACTTTTTCCCAATGCTCTTGATTCGACATTCAGATTACTCCGCCGTAATCATTCCCAAATTTTTCACAATCTGCGCGGTGGGTTCGGTTTGGTTCATGGTATAGAAGTGCAAGCCGGGGGCTTCGTTTTCTAACAGCACGTCACACAACTCGGTAACCAAATCAACACCAAAACTTTTCAGGCTGGCTTCATCATCACCAAAATTTTCTAGAGCTTTGCGTAACCAGCGTGGGATTTCGGCACCGCAGCTGTCAGAAAAACGGGTTAAATTTTTGTAATTGATGATGGGCATAATGCCGGGGTAAATCGGTTGGGTGATGCCGATTTTGTGGCATTGTTCGATAAAATAAAAATAAGAATCAGGGTTGAAAAAATATTGTGTGATCGCGCTGTTGGCACCTGCGTCAAATTTTCCTTTCAAGTAATTCAAATCAGCGCCATAACTTTTCGCTTGTGGATGAATTTCTGGATAGGCAGCCACTTCAAGGTGAAATTGTTCGCCAAAATGTTTGCGGATAAATGCTACCAGCTCATTGGCATAAACCAATTGATAAGCGCCGCCGACACCAGAGGGCATATCGCCGCGCAGTGCAACTATACGATCCACACCGGCATCGAGATATTCTTGAATTAATTCTTTAATCGTTTCTTCATCGTCACCACCAAAGGATAAATGGGGGGCAACACTCACGCCTTCTTTTTTGAATTGAGTGACTATGCCTTTTGTGTTGTCACGGGTTGATCCCCCCGCGCCATAGGTGACTGAAAAAAAGTCAGGTTCAAATTCCATTAATTTATCGCGAACCTGAAATAATTTTTCACGGCCTTCAGGTGTTTTTGGCGGAAAAAATTCAAAACTTAAACGCGGTTGTGAGTCTTGCATGATGAGATCCTGAATTTGGTTTTTTTAATTCCCCTCCTTTGGAGGGGTGCCCCCGAAGGGGGTGGGGTGGTCAATCTTAAAAGCACCACCCCGTCAGGCTTTGCCTGCCACCCCTCCGGAGGAGGGGAATTGTTGGTGCAAGTTTTTAATATTTGTAACTTTCCGGCTTATAAGGCCCTTCAACTTCCACGCCAATATAGTCTGCTTGTTTTGCGGTTAATTTGGTGATGACGCCGCCGAAACCTTCAACCATGTCTTTTGCGACTTCTTCATCTAATTTTTTAGGCAACACGCGCACGTATAAGTGTTCATTTTTTTGCGCAGCGGGAAGGTCAGCAAATTTTCTTTCGTACAAATACATTTGTGCGAGCACTTGGTTGGCGAAAGAGCCATCCATGATGCGTGAAGGGTGACCGGTAGCATTACCTAAATTCACCAAACGACCTTCGGACAAAATAATTAAATGATCGTTAGTTTTTTTATCGCGATAAACTTTATGTACTTGTGGTTTGACTTCTTCCCACTCCCAATTTTTGCGCATAAACGCGGTATCAATTTCGCTGTCGAAGTGGCCGATATTACACACTACAGCGCTGCGTTTTAAAGCGCGCAACATGGCAGAATCACAGACATTCACATTGCCGGTTGTTGTTACGACTAAATCCGTTGTGCCGAGTACAGCATGATTAATGTCTTCGTATTTTCCGGTATTGATGCCGTTGTTGTAAGGCGACACAACTTCGTAACCTTCCATGCAAGCTTGCATCGCACAGATTGGATCAATCTCAGTAATTTTTACGATCATGCCTTCTTGACGTAAAGATGCCGCAGAACCTTTACCTACATCACCAAAACCAATCACCAAAGCTTTTTTACCTGCGAGTAAATGATCGGTACCGCGTTTAATGGCATCGTTCAAACTGTGACGGCAACCGTATTTGTTGTCGTTTTTACTTTTGGTAACCGCATCATTCACATTGATTGCAGGCACTTTTAACTGACCTTTTTTCAGCATGTCGAGTAAACGATGTACGCCAGTTGTGGTTTCTTCAGAAATGCCGTGAATTTTATCGAGCATTTGTGGATATTTTTCGTGAACGATTTGGGTCACATCACCACCGTCATCCAAAATCATATTGGCTGCCCAAGGCTGACCATCTTTCAAAATAGTTTGTTCGATACACCACCAAAATTCTTCTTCGGTTTCACCTTTCCAGGCAAATACTGGAATACCCGCAGCAGCAATAGCAGCAGCAGCGTGATCTTGTGTAGAGAAAATATTGCTTTGCCAGGGGAGGGGATTGAGCTTCTCCCCCTGGCAAGGGGGAGATTGAGAGGGGGTCTTTTGAAATAAAATTAAAGCGCTTTCTTCAGCGCATCTGCCTTATCCGTTTTTTCCCACGTAAAGTCGGGCAGCTCACGACCGAAATGTCCGTAAGCAGCGGTGTTGCGATAAATTGGACGCTTCAAGTTCAACATTTGAATTAATCCGCGCGGACGCAAATCAAAATGTTCGCGCACTAATTTCACAATTTCTGCATCCGGTAATTTTCCTGTGCCAAATGCGTTCACAGAAATTGATGTAGGCTCTGCGACACCAATCGCGTAGCTCACTTGAATTTCCAAACGATCAGCAATACCTGCCGCGACTAAATTTTTTGCTACATAACGGCCGGCGTAAGCGGCAGAGCGGTCAACTTTCGACGGATCTTTTCCAGAGAATGCCCCGCCACCGTGACGTGCCATACCGCCGTAAGAGTCCACAATAATTTTGCGACCTGTTAATCCACAATCACCCACTGGCCCACCGATAATAAATTGGCCGGTTGGATTAATGTGATATTGCGTATCTTTGTGCAGCCATTCAGCAGGCAATACTTTTTTCAAAATAAGTTCGCGCACAGCTTCGTGAATTTCGGATTGTTTTACGTCGGGGCTGTGTTGTGTTGAAAGCACGACAGCATCAACTGCTACTGGTTTGCCATTTTCGTAACGTAAGGTCACTTGGCTTTTTGCATCTGGGCGTAACCATTTCAGCGTGCCGTTTTTGCGCAACTCGGCTTGTTTTTCAACGAGGCGATGTGCGTAAAAAATTGGTGCGGGCATTAACACTGCAGTTTCATTTGTTGCGTAGCCAAACATTAAACCTTGATCGCCTGCGCCCATGTCTTTGTTGTCGGCTTCATCAACACCCATGGCGATATCCGCCGATTGTTTTCCTATAGCATTCAATACTGCGCAGCTCGCACCATCGAAACCTACATCACTGGAGTTGTAACCAATGTCCAAAATTACCTGACGAATTAAATCTTCAAGGTCAACATAAGTGGATGTGCGCACTTCACCAGCGACAATTGCCATACCGGTTTTAACTAAAGTTTCTACCGCTACGCGCGCGTTGGGATCATCTTTGATAATTGCATCCAATACCGCATCAGAAATTTGGTCGGCCATTTTATCGGGATGACCTTCAGAAACGGATTCGGAGGTGAAGACTGAATATTCGGACATGATTTTTTCCTTCTTAAAAAATACAAATGTTAAATAAAAAATTAATTTAAAACGCTTGGCCCCACCCTAACCCTCCCCTTGCCAGGGGAGGGGATAGTTCCTCCCCCTGGCAAGGGGGAGGCTAGGAGGGGGTCACAAACTCGGTTTAAAAAACTGTCGCAATTGAATTTGAAATCCATTGCGCAACGCAAAATACACACTTTGCCCTTCATCCAATTTTGCGGCTTTGGCCCAGCGTGAAAAATCCTGGGGTTCGAATCCTTGCCATAAATCACCACAGGCTTCGCGTGCCCAGGTTTGTTCGTGACGGCATAAATCACAGATCAATAAAGCGCCGCCCGGTGCGAGGCTGCGACTTAAATCGACAAAAATATCTGCTGGTGATGCAATGTGATGCAGCACCATATTCACCACAATACAATCGGCCAGAATTTTTTGTGCGTTTAAAATTTGAGTGTCACCCAAGATAAATTCGATATTGCGCAAGGATTTGCTCTGCACAAAGTGTTTGGCTTTTTCCAACATTTGTTTGGAGTTATCCAAAGCCACAACTTGATTAAATTGTTGTGACAAGAGACTCAAAAATTCACCTTCACCGGGACCAATTTCCAAAGCTAATTGTTTGTGCTTCAACAAAGTGTTGTTCAATAAACTGGTGACTTGATCAGCATAAACTGGATAGCTGGCGATCAAGTCTTGTTGTGCGCGAAACTTGTCTGCGTTTTCGGTAAAAAAAGTTTGTGCCGCTTGATTGCGTTCCTGTCGCAACTCTTCGATTTTTTGTTGAAGATCGGGCGACAATTGAATCTCATCGACTGTGGCAAATAATTGTTGTTGCAGATTCGCCAGAGAATGTTCCGGTGATAAATAAGCGCGGCGATAAAAAATCGAATTGCCTTCGCGACGTGAACTTAACAAGCCTGCACTGGCTAATACCTTGAGATGGTGGCTCATGCCCGATTGTTTGGTGTCGAATAAACGGCTGAGTTCCAGCACCCCATAAGAGTCCTGGGAGAGTACTCGCAAAATGTCCAATCGCAACTCGTCGCCTGCCGCTTTTAGCAGGCTGGAAAGGGCGCTCACATCCATCTGGTGTTGAACCACATCGGTCAACAAGGGGAATTCGGCGGGAGATTGGGAGGCTATTGATTGATTCATGTCGGCAAGTCTAGCAGTCGAAATCATCTATATCAAAATATTTTGATATAGATGGATGGTTTGGTTATTCAGAATTAGTGGATTGATCATATAGTCTGTTTAACTATATTATATGCGCCCGAATATTCACCAAGTTCAACTTTACCCAAGGTTGATGCTGAGCGAGAATGCACAGCGCTTTTAATGCGCTCGGCATCAACACTTAAAGACTACTCAATAGGTAGCATTCGACCCAGTCTGTTTTTTCACTTTTTCAGGAGCCTTGAGTTTCATGTCAACTCGTCAACACCTTGCCAATGCTATTCGTGTCCTTTCCATGGATGCCGTTCAAAAAGCTAATTCGGGTCATCCCGGTGCTCCAATGGGGATGGCGGATATTGCCGAAGTCCTCTGGAATGATTTTTTGAAACACAATCCACAAAACCCATCTTGGGTTGATCGCGACCGTTTCGTGCTTTCCAATGGCCATGGCTCAATGCTGATTTATTCTTTGTTGCACCTGTCTGGCTATGATTTGCCGATGGACGAATTGAAGCAATTCCGTCAGTTGCACTCCAAAACACCAGGCCACCCGGAATTGGGTTATACCCCTGGCGTTGAAACTACGACTGGCCCACTGGGTCAAGGTATTGTGAATGCGGTGGGTATGGCGTTAGCTGAAAAGATTTTGGCGGCGCAATTCAACCGCGATGCGCACAAAGTTGTTGATCATTACACCTACTGCTTCTTGGGTGATGGCTGCATGATGGAAGGCGTTAGCCACGAGGCTTGCTCTTTGGCTGGCACTTTGGGCTTGGGCAAATTAATCGCGTTCTACGATGACAACGGCATCTCTATTGATGGTCACGTTGAGGGTTGGTTTACCGATGATACGCCAAAACGTTTTGAAGCTTACGGATGGCATGTAATCCGTGCGGTCGATGGCCACGACGCTGCCGCCATCAAAGCTGCTATAGAAGCGGCTCGTGCTGAAACTGCGAAACCAACCTTGATTGTGACGAAAACTATCATTGGTTTTGGTTCACCCAACAAACAAGCCTCTCACGACTGCCACGGCTCACCGCTGGGTCTCGAAGAAGTGGCGTTGGTTCGCAAGACTCTGAACTGGGAATACGAACCCTTTGTAATCCCGCGGGATGTGTACGCTGGTTGGGATGCAAAAGCCAAAGGTTCTGCGGCTGAAAAATCTTGGAGCGACAAGTTCGCGGCTTACAAATCCGCTCACCCTGCATTGGCTGCTGAATTTGAGCGCCGCGTCATCAACAATGAACTGCCAGCCGATTTCGCTGCAAAAGCTGAAGCCTTTATTGCTGAGTGCCAAGCCAAAGGCGAAAAAATTGCCAGCCGTAAAGCGTCTCAAAACTCAATCGCTGCCTATGCGGCAGTATTGCCTGAGTTGTTAGGCGGTTCTGCTGACCTGGCCGGTTCCAACCTGACTCTGGTCAAGAGCTCAAAAGGCGTGGACGCCAAAGACGCCAGTGGTAACTACATTTATTACGGTGTACGCGAATTCGGCATGAGTGCCATAATGAACGGTATTTCTGCCCATGGTGGATTAATTCCTTACGGTGCTACTTTCCTGATGTTCTATCAATACGCCGCTAATGCTGTGCGTATGTCGGCGCTGATGAAGCTGCGCAATATTTTCGTTTATACCCACGACTCAATCGGCCAAGGTGAAGATGGTCCAACCCATCAACCTGTTGAGGTGCTGGCCAGCTTACGTTTGACGCCTAACCTTGATACTTGGCGTACAGCGGACGCCGCTGAAACCGCAGTTTCCTGGAAGTCTGCTATTGAGCGCAAAAACGGTCCATCTGCGCTGGTATTCAGCCGTCAAAATCTGGATAGCTTCGCTCGCACCCCGGAACAAGTTGCCAATATCGCCAAAGGTGGTTATGTGTTGGTGGATTCTGTTGGTGAGCCTGAGTTAATTTTGATTTCTACAGGTTCCGAAGTGGGTGTGACCGTTAAAGCGGCTGAAGCCCTGAAAGCGAAAGGCCACAATGTGCGCGTAGTGTCCATGCCCTCTACTTCAGTGTTTGATCGTCAGGATGCTGCCTACAAAGAATCGGTTCTGCCAAGCCATGTTTTTGCACGCGTTGCCGTTGAAACGGCGCATGTGGATTTCTGGTACAAGTACGTCGGTTTTGATGGTCGCATAGTCGGTATGACCACTTTCGGTGAGTCAGCGCCGGGTCCAAAACTGCTGGAGCATTTCGGTTTCACCGTCGACAACATAGTCGCCACTGCAGAAGAATTATTGGAAGATTAATTCAGATTTCGATGTACAAACACCCGACGTAAGTTGGGTGTTTTGTTTTTAGGTAAAACTTCTTTTGTGTAAACTGCATCTTCACGCTTTTCTCATCGGAGCTTATAGGGCTCAAATTCAAAGGTAATCAGCATGACCGTAAAACTTATGAAAGACCAGAATTTGGCTGGCAAGCGCGTATTAATCCGCCAGGACCTTAACGTGCCTTTGGAAAATGGCCGTATCACCAGTGCTGTGCGCATTGATGCCTCAATCCCCACCATTAAAGAAGCCTTGTCCAAAGGTGCCAAAGTCATGGTGATGTCACATTTGGGTCGTCCAGACGAAGGTGTTTACGATGAGGCCTCTTCATTGGCGCCAGTTGCAAAATACCTGAGTGAAAAATTAGGTCGCGACGTTCCCCTAGTTAAAAACTGGGTCGATGGTTTTGAAATGAAGGGTGATCTGGTTTTGTTGGAAAACGTTCGTTTTAATCTTGGCGAAGGCAAAAATACTGACGAGCTATCCAAAAAAATGGCGGCTCTTTGTGATGTGTTTGTGATGGATGCCTTTGGCACTGCGCATCGCGCTCAAGCTTCTACACATGGTGTTGCTAAATTTGCGCCGATTGCTTGTGCCGGGCCTTTGTTATCAGCTGAATTAGATGCATTAGGTAAAGTGCTGGATAACCCTGCTCGTCCATTGGTTGCGATTGTGGGCGGTTCAAAAGTTTCTACCAAATTAAGTGTGTTGGATGCAGTTTCAAAAATTGCTGACATTTTGGTTGTCGGTGGTGGTATCTCCAACACCTTCGTTGCATCAGCAGGCAACGAAGTCGGCAAGTCACTTTACGAAAAAGATTTAATCCCCGAAGCTCAACGTTTGCGCGCACAAACAGAAGTGGTTTATGCAACTGACGTTCGCACCACCAAAGAAGGTTTCAAAGAGTGGAACCACAATTCTGTGTGTGTAGTGAAAAAAGCCAACGAAATTCAAGCTGACGAAGAAATTATCGACTACGGCCCCGAAACCGCCGCGCGCGTTGCCGAGATAATCAAAAATGCCAAAACCATTTTGTGGAATGGTCCCTGCGGTGTATTTGAATTTGATTCTTTCGCAAAGGGCACTGAAGTGGTTGCACGCGCAATTGCAGATAGCGCCGGCTTTTCTGTTGCAGGCGGTGGCGATACTTTGGCTGCAATCGATAAGTGGAATTTGGCTGATAAAGTGTCTTACGTTTCCACCGGTGGCGGTGCCTTCCTGGAATTCGTTGAAGGTAAAGTATTGCCAGCTGTTGCTATTCTGGAAGAAAGAGCTAAATCTTAATCTGAATATAAGTCGCGTTTATCCAAAAGGCATCTGCACACTCAGATGCCTTTTTTATTGGAAAAAATCTATGAGCAACCAAATTAAATCCGCCAAAGGCCAATCGGGAATTCTTTGTCGCTCGATTGAGGGTGTGTATTTTTTCCGCGTTTATCAGGGCGATGATTTTATCGACTATGAACTTTGTCACGATGATTTAGCGATCACCATCACTGATGAGCAAGCGGCTTTTTATGAAAAAGATGGGCAGTATTTTTTGGATCACAGCCCGGAGATTTTTGGTGGATAAAATGTGAGCCTCAGCTTGAAACAGATCGACAAAACATCCAGAGTAAAGAAGTGTAAAGGCTGCCAGCTTGAGCAATTATCACAAAAATAGCGGTTACAATATACAAGATTTTGTATAAATGCGATGGGGGGATTTACCGTGGAGCAATTAGCATACAACAACATATTTGATGCTATTACCGAAGATAAGGCTGAGGCAGCGGATTTGAAATTCCGATCAGATCTGATGCTTGTTATGCGTCAAATTTTCGAGGATAGAGGGTTGTCTCAAGCTGATATTATGGATGTACTGGGTATCCCCCAACCTCGCGTCAGCGAGCTTGTCAGAGGCAAGGTTGATAAATTTTCTTCTGACAAGTTGATAGGCTATTTAGCCAAACTCGGTTTTCAATTTAAACCAACTTATCAATCGTCTAACGCTCATCGTTCATCGAGAGTAAGATGTGCTGTCAGTGCGGTTTAGTCTGCTTTTTATTAGCATTTTTCATCTTGCTTACCTCCGCCATCATTTCCTTGTAGCGTAGCAGCACCGTGTTCATTGCTGGCCGATCAACGCCATTTGTAGTCTTTGTGAAGGCATGCAGTATATAAACTGTATTTAAGTGTTTTGCACAGTAGACCGCTCTGTACGCTGGGCTACCATTCTCCTTCAGCTCGATCACACCCGCTCCAATTGTGCTGGACAAGTCTTCAAAATCTGAGAAAGGTCTTTGACCTTGCTGGACAGCGTTTAGATCTGAGCCGAACTGACTGATTATGTCTTTCGGCAAATTCAAAAAATCTCGCTTTGCTGCTGCATTTATAAATCTAAAATTTAACTCTTTTTTCATGTTTTAAATTTTCTCCTATTTACTGAAGTGCTAAATGTTTGTATATAAATACAGTGCTGTGAATCCAAACAGTAGGTCCGATCTTAGGCCGATCAATATGGATTGTAAATGTGAGATATTTGGTGAAGAGCTAATGGGTTAAATCTAGTTTTGGTGCAAAAAGTAGATTGAGGATTCAGAAGAATGATTATTGATTTTGACGACTAAATCAGACCCACCTTAAGCTTCCAAACAACATGGGACGACCTTTTTGCGGTTTTTGATCCAGACTGGTTTTGCGATCAGAGTTGTCCGGATGCTGTGGGTGCAGGCAGTGACATCTATCCCCAAAAAGTAATTGATTTTATTGAGATTTTTTTGACAGCTGGATCCCGCTTTTGCGGGGATGACGACGCAAGAAATAGGCTCGTGAAGAAATCGTACTGTTTAATTCATTTTGGCAATTTCACCTTCAATCCAATTTTTAATTTCTTCTGTTAATTCTTTTCGATCCTTTCCTTCAGTATTAAAAGGCTCGCTGATCACCACTTTGATTGTGCCGGGATATTTTATAAAGCGTTTGTGCGGCCAGTATTTTCCACCATTGTGTGCAACTGCGATTACGGGGACGCCGGCGCTAATCGCAATATCGGCACCACTGCGAGCATAATTACCAATTTGTCCATAAGCAGTACGGGTTCCTTCAGGGTAAATTAATAAATTATTTCCTTGCTGAAGGCGTTTGATGCCAATGGTTTTGATTTCTTTCAACGCTTGAATCGGCGTGCCTCGATTAATGGCGATAGGGCGCAAACTTGCCAGCCCCCAACCAAAAAATGGAATACGAAATAATTCTCTTTTTAAAATGGTGCTAACAGGGCCAAAATAAAATTGCAGAAACATGGTTTCCCAAGTGCTTTGATGTTTTGCCAAAACTACACAGGGAAATTTCTCGGCATGTTTGTGCCCAACAATTTCATAACGCATATTGCAACAGACACGCAACCACAACATCACAAATCGGTTCCAGCAAGTCACAATTCGCCAGCGCCATGAATAGGGCATGATGGGCCAAATGATCACGGCAACAAGTCCGGCGATTGCACTGGTAATGTTGTAGCCTATGCTAAAAATTAAACTTCGGAAATAAAGCAAAATTAAAATTCTCTTTGTGGTAATCAATGATCCAAAATAACATCAGCAAAATGTTTTAAATTATCAAAAGCGTTGATATCTCTAATGTCCAATATTGGGCTGTCAGTTTGCAATTCCGGATTGCCTAATTGCGATAAAGTTTTTAATCCGTTACCCGTTTTCACCAAGGCCAATCGACATCCCTTTTGTGCGCCCGCTTGCAAATCTCGCAAACTATCGCCAACAAAATAAAAACCTTCGGCAGAAATATTAAACTCGGCTTCAATTGCGTCGATTAATCCTGGTTTGGGTTTGCGACACTTGCAATTGTCGTCCGGGTGATGCGGGCAATAAAAAATTGCGCCTATTTCACCGCCCGCTTCTTCAACCAGCCTTGTAATTTTTTCATGCATGGCTTCAAGATCATCGAGATCGAATTTGTCTTTCGCCAAACCCGCTTGATTGGTTGCTACCACAATCGTAAAACCGGCTTGATGCAAACGCGCAATGGCTTCAATGCTGCCTTCAATCGGCACACATTCATCAACCGATTTCACATAGTCATCGCGGTCGTAATTGATTACGCCGTCGCGGTCGAGGATGATTAGTTTCATTTTGTTCTCGTTGGTTGACCCCCTCCTAACCCCCCCCCTTGCCAGGGGGAGGGACTTTACTCCCTGCTTAATACGGAGTGCGATTTGCCCCCTCCCCTGGCAAGGGGAGGGTTAGGGTGGGGTCTAGTTTTTACTCGGCACCAAATACGAAATATCCGCAATCTCTAAAAACAATCCACGCAATTTCGACAACAACGCCAAACGATTTTGCTGTAATGCAACGTCATCACACATTACCATCACATTATCGAAAAATGCATCGACGGGTTGTTGCAAATCAGCCAATGCTGCTAATGCTTTGGTGTATTCGCGTGATGCAAATAAAGGTGCAACCAAAGCAGTTTTTGCATTGACTGCTTGCGCCAGATTTTTTTCGGCATCTTCTTTAAGCAAACTAGTATCCACATCAGTGGAGATGCTGGAATTTTGTTTGCTCAAAATATTCGACACACGCTTGTTCGCCGCCGCCAATGCTTGGGCTTGTGGTAATTTGCTAAATTCATGCACAGCCAATACGCGCTGATTAATATCCAATGGCTGTGATAATTGTTTTGCGTTCACAGATTGGAAAACTTCAGCAGGAATATTCGCATCTTCAAACATTGCACGGAAACGGTCGAGCATGTAGCTTAATACTTGCTCCACCAGCTCATCGCCAACTGTTAAATTTTTGTGTTGTGATTTAGCAAAGGTTAACAATTCACGCAAATCCAATGTGAGATTTTTTTCTACCAGCAGACGCAGAACAGCAATACTGGCACGACGCAAAGCGAAAGGATCTTTTGAGCCGGAAGGTTGTTGGCCAATTCCAAAAATACCACTGATGGTATCCAGACGATCAGCCAGTGCGATAATCGCACCGGTAATGGTTGAAGGTAATTGGTCGCCCGCAAAGCGCGGCATATATTGCTCGTTCATTGCAGCGGCGACTTCTTTGTTTTCGCCATCATTTAATGCGTAGTAGTAACCCGCGATACCTTGCATATCGTCAAATTCACCCACCATATTGGTGACCAAATCGGATTTACAAAGTTCGCCCGCACGAATCGCCAACCTTTCATCGGCATTTAATTTTGCTGCAATAAATTGCGCGAGTTTGGCAACGCGTTCGGTTTTTTCAAAGATGGTACCCAGTTGTGCCTGGAATACAATCGTTTTCAAACGTTCACGCAATGATGCAAGGCTAGTTTTTTTATCGGTTTCAAAAAAGAAAGCGGCATCGGATAAACGCGGGCGAATCACACGTTCGTTGCCGTCGATGATTTGCGATGCATCTTTACTTTGAATGTTGGCGACAGTAATAAAATTATTTTTCAGTTTGCCGTTAGTGTCCACCACATGGAAATATTTTTGATGCTCTTTCATTGAGGCGATTAAGGCTTCTGCCGGAACTTGCAAGAAGCGCTCTTCAAATTTTCCGGTGAGTGCAACTGGCCACTCGACTAACGCGGTGACTTCATCTAACAGAGCTTCACCAATCACTGCAGTGCCGCCGATTTTTTTCGCTTCGGTTTCAACTTGTTGTTTGATGATGGCGCTGCGTTCAGCGAAATCAGCAATCACATAACCGGTATTTTTTAACACACTGGCATAATCACTCGCTTGCGCCAAATCAATGATTTGATTGTGATGGAATCTGTGACCGCGTGTGCTGCGACCTGCGCTTAACCCCAAAATTTTTGCATTGATAATTTGACTACCGAACAACATCACCAGCCAATGTGCAGGGCGAACAAACTCTTCGCGTTTTGCACCCCAACGCATACGTTTGGCGATAGGCAATTTTGCGAGTGCATCGTTAACAATGGCTTCGAGTAAATCAACAGTCTTTTTACCTTGCGCACTAATGCGTGCAACCAATTTTTCAGCTTTGCCATCGCGCTCTGTTTTTAATGCGGAAGCATCAATGCCATTTTTTTCAGCAAATGCCAACGCGGCTTTAGTGGGTTGCCCATCTTTATCAAATGCAATAGCAGCAGGCGGGCCCCACACAACTAATTCTTTTGAGGGCGTTTGTTCGGCGAGATTTTCAACCAATACCGCCAGGCGACGGGGTGCTGCAAAAGGTTTTATTGCTGTAAAAGATAATTCTTCATTTTTTAAATGAGATTCAATGGTCTCCGCAAAAGACAACATCAAATTTTTCAAGGCTTTTGGTGGTAACTCTTCGGTTCCCAGTTCGACTAAGAAATCAGACATTATTTTTCTTCTCCTGCGGCCGCTAAAATCTGTTGGCGTAAATCGTCGGGAGCGAGTGGGAACCCGAGTGCTTTGCGGCTATCGTAATAAGCTTGTGCAACGGCGCGCGCTAAAGTGCGCACACGCAAAATAAAGCGTTGGCGTTCAGTAACCGAAATGGCGTGGCGAGCATCGAGCAAATTAAATGCATGTGAGGCTTTCATTACCATTTCATAAGCGGGCAAAGGTAAATTTTTTGCCATTAAGCGTGTGGATTCTTTTTCGTAAAAATCAAAACTGTTAAATAAGAATTCAGTATCGGCTTCTTCAAAATTGAAGGTCGACATTTCGACTTCGTTTTGATGGAACGCATCGCCGTAGGTGACTTTGTCGCCATTGGGATTCATCGTCCAAACCAAATCAAAAATGGAATCGACACCTTGCAGGTACATAGCGATGCGCTCAATACCGTAAGTAATTTCACCCGTGACCGGGAAACATTCCAATCCCCCCACTTGCTGAAAGTAAGTAAATTGAGTGACTTCCATTCCATTCAGCCAGACCTCCCAGCCAAGACCCCAAGCACCCAGAGTGGGCGATTCCCAGTTATCTTCCACAAACCGTATGTCATGAATGGAGGTATCAATACCCATTTCACGTAATGAGCCTAAATACAAATCCTGAATATTGTCGGGCGAAGGTTTCAGTGCGACCTGAAACTGATAGTAGTGCTGTAATCGATTGGGGTTTTCGCCATAACGGCCATCCTTCGGTCGGCGGCAGGGTTGGACATATGCCGTATTCCAGGTTTCAGGGCCGATGGATCGTAGGAAAGTGGCTGGATGGAATGTGCCAGCGCCAACCTCCAGATCCAAGGGTTGCAAAATGACGCAACCCTGGCGTGCCCAATAATCTTGCAGGGCGAGAATCAAACCCTGAAATGTACTGACGTCGTATCGTTTTTCAGACATGGTGAACCCAATTTAACAATAGAAGAGCTAAAAATGCGGGCGATTATAACGATGAAATTTCTCCCTGTGGCAGAAGATTTCAGGATTTCTGCTATACCCATATTCACACAGGGGAAATCTATGCGATTTTGCTGGTTGTTGATGGGGCTAATGATGGGGTTTGGTGCTTGGGCTGTCGAATCTGCGCATCCTGCTGTGCCCAAAATTTATGTGGCCTATCCAGAGGTTTCGGATGTCAACGATCCTGTTTATTACTATCAGCAAGTTTTGCGTTTGGTGTTGGAAAAAACCCGATCAACGGATGGTGATTTTGAATTGCATTACAGTAAGGATTATTACTCATTCGATCGCGCAACCCATATGCTAATGAAAGGGGATAGGGCGGATGTGATGTGGGCCTCGGTGACGCCTGAGCGGGAAGCATTGATGCAATTAATTCCTCACGATTTGCTGCGCAGTTTAAACAATTATCGAGTCCTTGTGATTAGGCCTGGAGATCAACAGAAGTTTTCACGCATTGCCAGTTTTGAAGAGTTTAAGCAATTGACTTCCGGTGGCGGCGACAGATGGACATCCACCAAAATTTTGCAGATGAATGGAATTAAAGTCAGTACTGCTCCTTATTACGGTTCAATCATTAAAATGTTGGCAGCGGGGCGATTTGATTATATTTCTAGAGGGCTGCATGAGGCGTCAGGAGATTTGATCTTGGGCCAACATTTTGCTTCTCACGTTAGCATTGAATCAAGTCTTTTACTTCAATATCAAACTCCCATTAGCTATTCGTTTTTTGTTAATAAAACCAATTTGGAGTTGGCAGATAGGCTTAATCGAGGCTTGGCACTTGCGGAGCGGGATGGCAGCTTGGTGGCGGTTTTTGATTCTATGAAAATATTCAGGGAAGCATCTGAATTTATGAAACAGAATCGGCGAATTTTTGTTTTGAAAAATTCGCCTTAATATTTAAATCTCTTTCATTGCCACACAAGGATTCCCCACTGCCACCACATTCGCTGAAATATCTTTAGTGACCACACTACCCGCACCTATCACCGAATTATCACCAATAGTGACACCCGGCAAAATGATCGCGCCACCTCCTATCCAACAGTTATTGCCAATGGTGACTTTCGCACAAAATTCTTTTCCGGTCGCACGCTCAATCGGATCCAGCGGATGAGTGGTGGTATAGATTTGCACGTTTGGCCCCAGCATCACGTTGTTGCCAATGCTGACTTTAGCCACATCCAAAATCACACAATTGTGATTGGCGTAGAAACGCTCGCCGAGAAAAATATTACTGCCGTAATCACAAAAGAAATTGGGCTCAATATAAGCTGAAGAAACCTGAGCAAATAATTGTTGATATAAAGGTTTGCGCGCTTTGGTTTGATCAGCATCAAGCGCATTGATAGCGCGACACAATTTTTTGGCGCGTTGGCGTGCGGCAACTAACTCTTTTTGGAAGGGATCAAGGGGATTGTATGGGTGCATGATTGATTCTCATCCAGATTGGGCGCAACAAATGGCCTGCAAGTCAGGCATAGTGCCAAAAAACTCGGCAAGCTGTTAGCATTGCGCATCTTTTTATGGGTGTGACTTTTCTATGCTGCCTTTCCATCAAATCGTCAAAGATGATTTCTCTGCGGTCAATCAACTGATCATTCAACAACTTCATTCGGATGTTGGGCTGGTCGAAAATATCGGGCAGTATTTGGTGGAGGCGGGTGGCAAGCGTTTGCGGCCTTTATTGGTGTTGTTGACGGCAAATGCATTGAATTATCAGGGCAAGTCCCACATTAATCTGGCGGCGATTATCGAGTTTATTCACACCGCCACGCTGCTGCATGACGATGTGGTGGATATGTCCAACCTGCGTCGTGGTCGCCCGACGGCCAATGCCCAATGGGGTAATGCACCCAGCGTATTGGTCGGTGATTTTTTGTATTCGCGCGCATTTCAGATGATGGTCACACTTAATAATATGGATGTAATGGCCATACTGAGTAACACCACGAATAAAATTGCTGAGGGCGAAGTGCAGCAACTAGTCAACGCCAAAGACCCCTCTGTGACTGAAGCCAATTATTTTCGAGTGATCGATAAAAAAACCGCGATTTTATTTGCGGCTGCCTGTGAAGTCGCTGCAGTTATTTCCGGCGCAAATTCCGAACAACGCAAGGCCCTGCATCAATATGGATTGCATGTCGGTATCGCCTTTCAATTGGTTGATGATGCACTCGATTACATCAGCGACGCCGAAACTATGGGAAAAAATGTGGGTGATGATTTGGCGGAAGGCAAGCCCACTTTGCCGCTGATACACGCCATGCGCAATGCCAACAAAGAGGATGCAGACTTGATCGCTCAAGCTCTCCGTCAGGGCGATGCCAGCCAACTGCCTGCCATTCTCAAGATAGTTCAAGCAACCGGCGGTATGGACTACACCTTGGATTGCGCCAAACAACAGGTCGCCTATGCGCTGGATCAGCTCTCCAAGCTCGAAATCAACGCCTACACTCAAGCCATGAAGGAACTTGCTGAGTTTTCGCTTGCCAGAAGTTATTGATTTTCACCGGGGTGATCGAGCGGGTGACATAAACTGGACATAAAAACCAAAACCCTTAGAATGGCGGCCTTTGTTTGCGGGCCACCGGTGCCGGCAACATCCTCCCAATGAAACGGATAAGAACATGACACCATTTGTACCCAAGCCTTCCTACAGTTACGAAGACCTTCTTGAGTGCGGCAGAGGCAATCTCTTTGGCCCGGGTAACGCGCAGTTGCCAATGCCCAATATGTTGATGTTGGATCGCATTGCCCATATCAGTTTGACCGGTGGTGAATTTGGCAAGGGTGAAATTGTCGCCGAATTGGATATCAAACCCGACTTGTGGTTTTTTGAATGTCATTTCCCTGGTGACCCTGTCATGCCAGGTTGTTTGGGTCTTGATGCTATGTGGCAATTAGTTGGCTTCTATCTGGGCTGGCGCGGTAACCCTGGTCGTGGTCGTGCCTTGGGTTGTGGTGAAGTCAAATTCACGGGTCAAATTTTACCAACGGCTAAAAAAATCACTTATCACATCAATCTCAAGCGTGTTATCGAACGCAAATTAATTATGGGAATCGCAGATGGTCGCGTATCCTGTGATGGCAAAGATATTTATTTCGCCAACGATTTGCGTGTGGGATTGTTTCAAAATACCGATATTTTTTAATTGATTGTGACCAAGAAAACGAATTTTCTGAGAGATAAACGAGGTTGCCTATGAAGCGCGTTGTTGTAACCGGAATGGGAATAGTGTCCTGTCTGGGCAATGATATCTCCGCTGTACTGGACGCGTTACGCGCTGGTCGTTCTGGAATTAAATTTCAGGAAAGCTATAAAGAAATGGGCTTTCGCAGTCATGTTGCCGGTTCTATCGAGATTAATCTTGCAGAATTGATTGATCGCAAAGTATTGCGTTTTATGGGTGATGCGGCTGCCTATGCCTATCTTTCCATGCAACAAGCGATTGCAGATTCTGGTTTAACAGAAGATCAAGTTTCCAATGAGCGTGCTGGCATCATTATGGGTTCGGGTGGCGCATCTTCCATGAATTTGGTTGAGGCCGCAGATATTCTTCGTGAAAAAGGTTTGAAGCGTGTTGGGCCTTATCGCGTTACCCAAACCATGGGCAGCACCACTTCCGCTTGCTTGGCAACTCCTTTCAAAATCAAAGGCGTTAACTATTCCATTTCTTCGGCTTGTGCTACCAGTGCTCACTGTGTTGGTAACGCTATGGAATTAATCCAACTCGGCAAACAAGATATTGTGTTTGCCGGCGGTGGCGAAGAAGAGCATTGGACTCTCACTGCACTCTTTGATGCTATGGGCGCACTCTCAACCAAATACAACGAAACTCCGGATAAAGCGTCGCGTGCATATGATGCCAATCGCGATGGTTTTGTTATCGCTGGTGGTGGCGGCTGTTTGGTGCTTGAAGAATACGAACACGCCAAAGCACGCGGCGCAAAAATTTATGCTGAATTGGTTGGCTACGGCGCAACCTCAGACGGCTACGACATGGTTGCACCATCAGGCGAAGGCGCCGTGCGCTGTATGAAACAAGCTTTGACAACAGTCAAGGGTGATATTGATTACATCAACTCACACGGCACCTCAACACCCGTTGGCGATCTCGCAGAATTGAAAGCGGTCAAAGAAACTTTCGGTAATAAAATTCCGCCAATTAGCTCAACCAAATCCTTAACTGGCCACAGTCTCGGCGCAACTGGCGTACAAGAAGCGATTTACAGTTTATTGATGATGGAGCACGATTTTATTTGTGCGTCCGCTAATATCGAAACGCTCGACCCTGAAGCCGAAGGCATGCCGATTGTGTTGAAGCGTCAGGACAATGTGAAATTAAATCGTGTGATGTCCAACAGCTTCGGTTTTGGTGGTACTAACGCGACATTGGTTTTCCAAAAAATCTGATTTTAGTTTTCAGTGATACCGCAATAAAAAAGCGAACCATTGAGTTCGCTTTTTTATTGCTTCAGAGAAAATTATTCACTCACAATCAACTCAATTTCAAATCTGTGTGATTCATCATAAAAGTGTTTACTTGATCTATTGTTTAAAATGTATCGTTGAATAGTCTGGTTTGTTTTTGTTCGGCGGCAGGAGAATTTAGAATAATTGAACACAATTGAATTTGTTTGCTGCAGCCGAGTTTGCTAAAAATGGATTTCAGTTGTGAGCGAACCGTGTGGGATGAGCGGGAATCTTTTTCGGCAATTTGTTGTGGGTCATAACCTTGAACGATAGATTGACAAACCTTGGCTTCTGCTTCTGTTAAGCCGAAAATATTCATAAGTCGCGATAGATTAATGTCAATTTTCTTATCGGGGTCATAAAAATAGATTGCTGTTTGTATCGGGGATGACCAGAACGAAAACTGCTTTGCACCAATATATACAGGAGCAATCATGCAGGTGATTGGTGGCGCCATTGGACGAATCAATTGACAATATTTTTCTTGTGTTGTTATCGCATTAGCAGTATTGGAAACTTCCGCTATGGCATTAAGTAAGCATTTAGGTTGCTGGGTATCCTTAATTGTTACTTGATTGTGCTGAATATATATTCCACAAGAGGCCAAGAGTTTTTCCAATTCATCCGAGCAGTAAACAACATGTTGTTGCTCGTTCAGTAGTAACACTTTTTGATTAAATTGCAGTTGCTGGGTGTCGATGGTCATGCGGGTTTGCATGGATTCTTGAAGCGCATTCATTTTTAGCGCCTGTCGTACGTGTGGCAAAAATTGATTCAACAGCATGCAAACAGCTTTTGAATAATGCCCTTGTCCTCTACCGCGTTGAATTAACAATTGAACCTTTTGATTGCCTGCCTGAAATACGGTACCACATACTCCGTGATGTATATCTTGTTCCCGAGCCCAATCATTAAAAAATTCTGTTTTATAAAAATCATCCTGTCGACAAGAAAAATCCAAATAGGTGGAATAGAGTTTTCCTTGCGTCTTCTGTGACAGTTCAAGTCGCCAAGGGCATGCATTCACATAATAATTCACATACCGCTGATGATAAGTATCGTCTATGTTTACTCGAACACTTTGTAAAACTTGATTGGCGTCCTGGTTCATCAGCAGCATACGCGCAGAGCGGGATTCGGTTAGGTTCACCAGTTGTCGCAGAAAAACCTCCCAGGTTTCTTGCTGTGACACGGCTGCATAAAGACTATCCAATAAGGATTCCTGTGCATGGACCATTTTTAAACCAAGGGTTCGATCGGAGATATTCATTTTTTTGTAATTGGCATCTAATATTACATCGCTCTATATTAGCTCGCTTTTTTCCTTTGAGGACTTGTCTGATGTCAAATAAATCCATTAACTTGTTTTTTATTCATGGGTGGGGCTGTAGAGCCAGCGATTGGGAGGCTACCTGTGATTATTTGGCCGATGCCAAACCGCATATTAAAACCCACAGGCTGACCTTGCCTGGGCATCCTGAATATTCTGGGAATAAAACTGCTTCCACTATCCTTGAGCTGGCCAATTATGTTGCGTCGCAACTCAAGTCATCCCTGGCACTTGGCTCTTGGCTGGGCATTCCATGGGGGGATGTGTAGCTCTGGAGGCTGCTGCACAACTTAAGCATAATCCTCAACTTCAAGAAATTATTCTGGTGGATACCTTCGGCTTGCCTTATGGCGATATGGACCAGCAAACCATTGACTCTGTAGAAACACCGTTTATAGAGAATTTTGTTTCCGCTATGGAGTATCTGGTCGACAATACAACCTCAAGCATTATCAATCCTGATACTCGTCTATGGATCAAGAGGCGTATGTCGAGCGCTAATCCAGAGCTGATGCTACCTGTTTGGCACGATCTTTTGCGCTGGTCTCCGGATAATGCTTTCCAAAATATTCACTGTCCGATTTATGCGCTTAACGGCGAACATATCCCAAATGCTGCGAATATTCGCTGTGCACCTTACGTACAATCGCAAGTGCTTGAGGGATGTCACCATTTCCCGCAATTTGAACATCCTGCGCTTTTCTTTAAACAGCTAGAAGGTTTACTGCCCTAAACCTTTCATTTACCTCAAATGGGTGATGCCTCTGTTTCTGCGCACATTCTAGAATCACAATGTGATCTGTTTATCATTATCTCCAAAAAATCACCTACTTGAGGAGTGAGTTATGTTGTTAACCTTTCAAAAGGGGCTGCTTGCCTGTTTTATTTTGAGTCTCATTGCCTGTGGTAGCGGTAGTGGCGGAGGCAGTAAGTCTGCTAATTCAGTGAGTAGCCAAGCTCTAAGTATTGCATCAAGTCTATCCAGTCAGGCATCAAGCGCTTTAAGCCAAGTTTCTAGTTCGGCACCAAGTCTTGCATCAAGTCAATCTTCCAGTGTTTCAAGCCAAACATCGAGTGTCGATTCCAGTGTTTCAAGTCAGGCATCGAGTGTTTCTTCTAGCGTCTCTAGCCAGGCATCAAGCGTTGTAAGCTCTAGCGCCAGTAGTAATTCCACCTCTAGTTCCAACGTTTCATCCAGTTCCAGCGTCTCAAGCTCGGCGGCGAGTTCGATCCCCGAAACTATCAGTGGTAAAGCTGCTGCTGGGGCGCCTATTGTCGGTACTGTATGGGTTAAAGACTCCAACGGTACAGTGCGCAATTCTGCAATCGAATTGGATGGTAGTTATTCTTTGAATGTTACAGGTATGACCGCACCATTATTGCTAAATGCACGTGGTACTGTGGGCGGACGTACAGTTAACTTTAGCTCTATAGCGCAAAATGCGGATTTGGGTGGCAACATCAATATCACCCCCTTTACTGATTTGATCATGGCGAATGTAATCGGCCAAATTACGCAAAATTATTTTGATAGCCCTAATTTTGCGCAGCTGAGCGACAGCCAAGTTGAAGCGGCTCGTGCTCAAGTTACTGCACGGTTGCAACCAGTTTTATCGGCCTTGGGTTTAGCTGCTGGATTGGATCTGATGCGTGAATCGTTCAATACCGATCACACTGGTTTGGATGCGGCATTGGATGTGTTAAGGGTAGAGCCCGATCCGGCAAACAACACCATGACCATCACCAATGTGTTAACACAGCAGCAGATTGTTGACGATGTGACTAGCAGTAGCGATACCAGCTCTTTACCAAACCCTGGGTCTCTTGTCGCCGCATTAAGCGATTTTGATGCGATTATGGTTTTGTTTGATACATTTGCTGCGCAATTTGCAACGAGTGTACCGAGTGATAATGCTCCAGCCTTTTTAGCCTTGTTTGATGCCCCCAATTATTTAGAAGGCGGCAGCACCGATCCTAATCAAATATTGCATGATGATCCGGGTACGGCTTGGACATTTGGCAATTATTCGATCGTCGAAAAAATTTCAGATACGCAATGGTTGATTTCTGCCACCATGTTTGTTGATGATCAACCGATTAATGAAGTGGCTGAGTGGTATGTCAATAAAGTGAACGGCGTATGGAAAATTGCCGGCGATCAGCAGCAATCCTATGTTGATGTATATGGCCAAGTGTGGCGCGACTTTAACAGCGGTCAGTGGCATTACGACAGTCATTTTGAATTGGACATTGAGTCATTTAATACGAATGTTCGTTATGTCGTCATTGAAGGTCCGGGACTCAATTATCAATATCCGTCTCAATACAACAGTGCAAAAGGAGTGGTATTTGATTTGTCGGTGGGTGGTTTGTTGAATGCTGATGGCAGTGATCAAGGTGAGTGGTTGCGTGACTGTGCGGCGTATCCGAATGTAGTCTGTTTTACCCGGGCTGAAGTTGAAGTGGGTCGTCACTACACCGTGCGTACTTACGACAGTTCCTGGCAACAGATTGGGAGTTCATTTTTGCGCCCCTTATATGCTATACCCCCAACAGTTTCATACGCACAAACCAACGCAGCTAGTTTGTTTCCTCTGATCACTGGCGTCAGAAAAGGTGACAATCCCATTACCAATCTTGCGCAAGCGACCGCTGGTGGTGATTTAACAGTGACTTGGACGCTGCCGGAAGCAGTTGGGATTTGTATGAACACTGTCGGCTATCAAGTTGATGGCAGTGCGGGTTACGAAGATAGTCGCGCTGATGATGTGGCCTGTGATGCTACTAGTGGTACGGTCACAACCACTGCCTATAGTGGAACTGCGACATGGTCTGCAGTGTGGATATGGCTAGAGCACCCAGGTGGTATTGAATACGGCGGCAATCAAGAATTTAAGCCATAACAACGAAAGCGCGCTCCAAATAACGATATATCAGTGACACAGGGATGTGCTTACTAATAACTGCAAAATTAATACTGAGCTGTTTCTGAAAATATTTTTAAAAACAGCTCAAGTACTGGTGACTTGGTAGGGCTTGTTTTGATGGGCTTTAACCCATACATTTTTCACATAGAAAATCATTCACTCACAATCAACTCAATTTCAAATCTGTGTGATTCATCATAAAGTCGATCTACTTGTACCCAAGTTGCCGCAGGAAAATGTTCGCCGTACCATTGTTTTCGCATGGGAATTTGCTTTTTCAGATTTTCAATGTTGCGGGCATAAATGGTTTCCTGAATTATTTTGTCCCGTGTGAGATTCATTTTTTTCAACAAATCATCTAGCGCCTGATAACACATAGGTAATGCATCTGCATCTGTTGCCCCACCACAAGTCACACCTGAAAAATAAAATAGATTGCCGTGTTTGACTATTTGCGAATAGCCAATATCGGCTTCCCAGGAATTGATTTGATGTCTTTCTATATTTTTGCTGGTACATGCCGAAAGAAAAATACAGATTAAGCATGAGGCAAAAAATTTCATAGAATCACCTTAATAACCAAAATGGTCACAGAAAATAATCTTTAAAATACTTAATACATCAACACCAGAAAAATTAAGTTTTGACTTGAAAACGGGCGCCTTGCCTACGAATAATCAAATGGTTAACCCTAATGGAAATTTGTTGTTTACAACGTTAATTGATTTGAATGGTGATGGTATTCGTGATGCATTGACATATGCTCGGAACGTGGCGGCGCCAGTTCATGCTTTTATCAACAATAAGACAGGTGCTTTTGTTTGGGATGACACTATTTTTATTGGCGGTGCGCCAATCGTTGATAATCCTGCAGCGCCGTTAATCGCAGACTTCAATAATGATAACCTCCCTGACTTTTTGTTTCCAAATGCTGGGTATGACGGCGAACCTTATCCCGGCGCAGCTAAGTTGCTTTTATTTGGAACAGCCGACCATCGGCTGGAAAACGTAACTGTCACACATTTAAATCTACAAACCGCACCTGTGTACGCTTCTGCTGTGGGTGATTTGGATGGAGATTTTAGGCCTGATGTTTTCCTTGCAAAGGGCAAATTTGGCACTGGAACCAAGCAGGCTCGTTACTGGCTAAATCGTAGCTCTGTGCTTGAGTCTTACACACCAACTTTCAAATAGGCAGAACGTTATTGTCTTAACCTTCCGCATTTACCTCAAATGGGTGATGACAGCGGTAAATGCCCTGCATCAGAATCAAAGCGTGACACAATTCACACTTTAATGGCGTCTATTTTGGAGAACTGTAATGAAATCTTTCTTAAAACCTGTGTTGTTAACCCTATTTTGTTTGACTGCTTTGATGGGATGTTACGGAGAAGAGGAAGAGAGTGATGATTCCAGCTCAGGTTCTGGTGGATCTAGCGGATCGGGCAGTTCAGATGCTTTAGATTATCCACAAGTTACTTATTCCTTTACT
The DNA here is from genome assembly GCA_016712405.1 of Cellvibrio sp. Taxonomy (GTDB): domain Bacteria; phylum Pseudomonadota; class Gammaproteobacteria; order Pseudomonadales; family Cellvibrionaceae; genus Cellvibrio. Next base: position 369,782 of record JADJRD010000014.1, read on the forward strand.
TGTCCGGCACCTGTTGGTGGTTCTCATTCTGTAGATGTGAGTAATGGCCCCTGTATTAGCCAACAAAAAAGCTATTCTCGTGCAACCAGTTGCAATCTTGTAGGGGATGATTATACCTTTAACTACGTAGGTAAGCCTTTTTACCAATGCTTGGTTAACAATAGCTCTGGTGATTACAAAAAATACTATCAACAGTATTTAACTTATTATAGCTTGGCAAACCCCAACACCGAGCTGAGTTCTATTGTCGCCAAACAACAAAAGCCCTACCGCAAGGCTGTGCAACTGGATGAAAGTTTCACATCCCCTTCCTCTGCGGATGCATGGACCTCGTCTTCTATTAATTTACCAAATTCTCACGTAACACTATCGTTAGAAAATGGTGCTCTGAATATTGCTCTTCAGGCTCCAAACAATTTACATCTCGTTGAAACCTTCTTGCTCAGCCCTGCCGATCTAAACGGCTCAACATTATCTGTAGATATTTATCTTCCTGAATCTTATTTAAGAAATGGTCATTTTGTACAGTTATATATCGAAGATGATTTGGGGAATCTAACAATTAGCCGTATTTCTGATGATCTGCTAAAGCTTTGGATGACATCGGGGTCCGATGGTTGGCTGAACCTGTCTTATACCCTTACACAATCTGGCGTAACAGTTCAAAGTAATCAGGAATTTTATAGCAATTGGGAGTCTCCTTTTGATGTCAATCTGTCAAAAATAACATCCGTAGGTTTTGTGTTTGAACATGGCGTCTCTGTAGAGAATCCTGTGCTTAAAATAGATAATGTTGTTCTCCCTTAATCTTATTGACGTTAAATTATTATGAAAAAAATTCTTGCATTATTTATTGTTTTTTCACTTCAGGCTTACGCAGACAATCCTGGTAAGTCTGCCCATCTCTGCGTAACTGCTGGAGAGGGAAATCCGCAGCCTAACGGCATAGAGATTGCTGTTGAGAATGATTGCGGCGCTCCTGTTTTTATTTTGTATTGTGGTGAGCTGGAGTTTTCAAGCGATCGTTGCGGGGATGGACCAGATGGCGGTTACTATACGCATTCAAGCAATATTGACGAAGGTGAGGAAACAAATTTTCGTATTGAGGACGGAGGTTCTTACTCATTTGGCGCTTGCTATGGTCAAATATCCTTTGTAAATGGTGGAACTTATACCGACGAGCCAAATGGTCGATATACTTGCTTGCCAACGGGTGATTATAAGCAAGACGAATGATTTTCATTAAGTTACTATTGAATTCACCTGGGAGCCTGTCCCATCAACAGGCATATTTTCCTTTCCGGTTTGTCGATTATTTAACCCTACCTTGACCCATATATTTTTCACAAAGAAAATCATTCACTCACAATCAACTCAATTTCAAATCTGTGTGATTCATCATAAAGTCGATCAACCTGTACCCAGGTTGCCGCGGGAAAATGTTCGCCGTACCATTGTTTTCGCATGGGAATTTGCTTTTTCAGATTTTCAATGTTGCGGGCATAAATGGTTTCCTGAATTATTTTGTCCCGTGAGAGATTCATTTTTTTCAACAATTCATCTAGCGCCTGATAACACATAGGTAATGCATCTGCATCTGTTGCTCCACCACAAGTCACACCTGAAAAATAAAATAGATTGCCGTGTTTGACTATTTGCGAATAGCCAATATCGGCTTCCCAGGAATTGATTTGATGTCTTTCTATATTTTTGCTGCTACAGGCCGAAAGAAAAATACAGATTAAGCATGAGGCAAAAAATTTCATAGAATCACCTTAATAACCAAAATGGTCACAGAAAATAATCTTTAAAATACAGACTTAATTTGATTGACGAGATTTCCACTGATACAACGCAATACTCATAGCAACAGTGGCGTTAAGTGATTCAATACCGGGTGCCATGTGGATGGATATGGGGGTGATGGGGATTTGTGAAGGTACGCCTGGGCCTTCTTCCCCCACCAGTAAACGAAAATTTTCTGGCCAGTGAAATGTCTGCAACTCTTTCCCGTCAGCATCCAGGGCAATGCAGGGTGTTTGAATGTCCTGAATGGATGGCCCCAATATAAAATCCACTAAAAAACAGGCACCGCTACTGGCTTTGATGGATTTAGGTAAAAAAGGATGAGCAGATTCTTTTGTTAACCAGATTTTTTTCACACCAAAAGCTGCAGCAGAACGAATCATGGCGCCGAGATTGGATGGATCACCTAAAGGCAATATCAGCTCCGCGCCTTCGGCGGCTTGCGATAACTCACCTGATGAAAACTCAGGCACTTGCATTACCAATAAATTAAAACCTGTACCCAAAGAATCTAATTCCTTAAATAAGCCATTCGGTAATTGCAGAATATGATCAGTAGGCAAATGCGTAATGGATGCGTGACCTTGAGGAACTAGCTCCCACTGAATTAATTTACGTCGATATTGAATGGATTCTTCAACTAGCTTTTGCCAGATAAAATAAATAACTGCTCTTGTTTGATGCCCTTTGATGACAATAAAGATTTAAACAATTTGTATTTTGAATTTTGAGCACTTTCAATCAGCATCATGAGTCAGCACCTTGTTTATTTTTATTCGCCAGCCATTCTTTAATGAGCAGCAATAAATTCGGCCGCCAACTTCTGCCCTGAATTCCAAAGCATTCACGAAGTCGTCTGCAGGCTAATATGGCGCTGACACTACGGTCTTCTTCATCAGCATCAATTAATTGCAGGCTGGGTTCTGCTGTGAGCAGTTGATATTGAATGAGATGTTGCAAGATTTGCTCTGCAAACTCTTCTTCGCTGCAATGATCGCTGGAGCAATAATGCATTACGCCCCAGTTGTCTGCGCCACAGTGAATTTGTTTAATGATTGCCGCCAGGACTCTGGCTAAATCGTCTACTGATGTTGGGGCGCCGCGTAAGTCTTGGTGTACATTGATTCGCGCTCCGTTTAAGAACCCTGATAGCAATTGGGTGAGTAAATTGTGTCCTTCCGGGCCAATTAGCCAGCTTGTGCGCAGAATAATATGTTTCTCTGCAGTGGCACTGAGTTCTTCTGCAATCATCCATTGCTTGTCTTCGTCAGAGATCGGCTGTGGTTGATCTTTTTCATTGTGAATATTTTTCTTAATGGCGGAAAAAACGCGATAACTGGAAAGGTGAATGAGAGGAATTTTATGCTGGCGACAAAATCGGCTAATAATTTGGGTTTCAGCCAAGGCTGTTGGATATTGTTGGTCCAGCATGCTGCAATTTAATACACAATTAATGTTGAGTGATTCCAGTGAGGTTACATCACTGAAATAAATTAAGTCATCAATCGCTAATAAGGGTTGCAAAGCACTCATTAAGGATTGGCTCAGTTCTGAGCGGGTTTGTGTAATTAACAGGCGAAGCGGCATAACAAGATCTCGATATTTTTTGTAAATCTTAAAGTAATAACGCTTATACTGCCCATCTTTTTACCAGATCGAAATTTTATTCAGGTCTTTTGTTATTTATGTCCGAATCATCCAGCACAAATTCACTGAAAACCGACCTCTGCATACTGGGCGGCGGTGTGGCCGGTTTGTGGTTGGCTAATCTGGCAAAGGCTCGAGGTCTGGATGTGTTGTTGTTGAGCAAGCAACCTTTGGGCAGCGGCCAAACTATAGCATCACAAGGCATGATTCATGGTGGTATGAAATACACATTGGCAGGTGCTCTCACGGGGGCTTCAGAGGCAATAGCCGAGATGCCAGCCTATTGGCGCAATTGCCTTTGTGGTGAAGGTGATATTTCCCTGCGTGATACCCGTATCCTCAGCGATCATTTTTTTCTTTGGTCTGGCGAGAGCGTCGCTTCACGTCTTACGACTTTTTTTGCCAGCAAAATTACGCGCGGCCGCGTGACTCCGGTGACTGATGATCGCCGACCTGCATTTCTTCGGCATCAGGATTTTACCGGTTCTTTATATCGATTAGATGATCTGGTGCTGGATGTCCCCAGTTTGATTGCCAACCTCGCGCACAATTTGGATGGCCGTTGTTTTGTAATTGATGATTACCAATTACAAAAAACGACAGACGATATTTATTCTTTGCGTGCAGATTCGTTGGAAATTCAGGCGCAACAATTTGTTTTGTGTGGTGGAGAAGGCAATCAAGATTTGCTGAATCAATTGGGATTTGCTCAGCCGGAACAACAATTGCGACCTTTGCAACAAGTGATGATTAAACACCAATATCCGTTTGATTTTTTGGTCACTGCGTTGGTATGGATAGCACACCGAGACTTACGATTTCCAGTCATCGCTTGCCAGCGGGAGAGCGCATTTGGTACCTCGGTGGTAGCCTTGCCGAAAAAGGTGCGCATCTCAGCGAAGATGAATTAATTGCCTTGGCAAAATCAGAATTAACGGAATTAATTCCCTGGATCAATTTTGAAAAAGCGGGCTGGGCCACACTGAAAATTAATCGTGCTGAACCTAAACAGCCGGGATTAATTCGCCCTGATAATGCCTTTGTAGAAGCCTTGCCTGACACTAACATCTGTATAGGTTGGCCAACCAAATTAACCTTGGCTCCGAATATGGCTAACCAGATTTTGTCGTTACTGGAGGCAAAAGAATTAAAGCCGTTGTTTAACAATCGCAAAGCCGATTTACATTCACTCACACCAGCACCCATTGCAAAAACGCCTTGGGAAATTGCGTTTCCACCCGCAATTCCGGTTGAACAAAGTTTGGCAAGACGATTTGCTGAAGATAATGAAGATTGATGGAGAGTTTGTAAAAAATGTTACCGCATCGCCCTTTGGGAAAAATTGGAATTGAGGTCAGCTGTTTAGGATTGGGCACAGTCAAATTTGGTCGCACCCATAATTTACGCTACACAGAAAAATTTACTCTGCCTGATGATGCGCAATTAAAACAATTGCTGGATGTTGCGCGCGAATGCGGAATGAATTTAATCGACACGGCGCCAGCCTATGGTTTCAGCGAAGAGCGTTTGGGTGACTTACTCAAATCCTCGCGCAAGGATTGGATCATCTCCACCAAAGCGGGTGAAGAATTTATCTTGAATAAAGCCAGGGATGAAGCTTGGTCCCAATTCGATTTTTCAGCCAAACAGATTCGCGCCAGTGTTGAACGCAGTCTGCGTCGTTTACGAACCGATTATTTAGATCTGGTGTTAATACATTCCGATGGCGAAGACGAAAAAATCCTCACTCAAACCGAGGCATTGGATACCTTAATCCAACTCAAACAAGAAGGCTGGATTCGTGCGCACGGCATCTCCAGCAAAACTGTTGCAGGCGGCTTACTGGCTTCTGACATGACAGATGTAGTGATGCTCACCTACAATCAGCAGCAACCTGAAGACGCCCCGGTAATTGAGGCTTGTGCCAAATCCGGAACTGGCGTACTGCTCAAAAAGGTGTTCGCCAGCGGCCAAGTCTGCCATCATGACTCCCCCTTGGATGCACAGAAGAAGATCCAATCAGCCTTGGGGTTTGCCCTGAAACCACAGGCTGTATCTTCAGCGGTATTGGGGACTATAAATCCAGAACATTTACGGGAAAATGTGATGGCAATTCTCTCACAAGGTCTTACAAGTTGATTTTGCCTTTCTGACTAGCTATATTCATTTTTGTTAAATGTGAATATAGGAGGCTAACATGGCAACGACCAGTTTAAGTTTGGGTGAGCACTGGGAAACTTTCATTAAAAATGAAATTTCCGGCGGGCGTTATGGATCTGCAAGTGAAGTTATTCGGGATGCTTTGCGATTTATGGAAGAGCGTAAAACCAAGCTGGAGGCTTTACGCAATCACCTGTCGCAAGGTGCAGAACAAGCAAAGGCTAATCAATTTGTAGAAAATTTTTCAATGGATAACTTAATTCAGGAATTGGATGACCGAAGCTAATGAAAAAGTACAGGATTACACCAAGAGCAAAGGAGGACTTGCTCAACATTGGACAATACACTCTGGCTCGCTGGGGTAAAGATCAGCGAAATCGTTACCTAAAGCAACTTGAAGTGCGATTTGATTGGATTCTGAATAATGCATACTTGGGAAAACACAGAGCTGATATTCAAGAAGGTTTTTATGTGTTTCCACATGAGGAACACTTGGTCTTTTACCTGATACACATCGAAGGAATCGACATTATCGGGATACCACACAAACAAATGGATATTCAGACTCACTTTAAAGAAGACCTTCATTAATGAAAAACTGGTTAGACGAGTTACACTGGAACACTGATGGTTTGATTCCGGCAATTGCCCAGGATGCCAAATCCGGTCGGGTGTTGATGATGGCCTGGATGAATCGTGAATCTTTGGCATTAACCGCCGAAAAAGGTGAAGCCGTTTACTGGTCGCGTTCGCGCGGGCAACTTTGGCACAAGGGTGAAACCTCAGGGCACGTACAAAAAATTGTGGAAATCCGTCTGGACTGCGATGATGACGTGATTATTTTGCAAGTTGAGCAGCTGGGCGGAATTGCTTGCCACACCGGGCGCGAATCCTGTTTTTATCGGGTACTGGATGGCAATGAATGGCAAGTGGTCGATCCTGTACTCAAAGATCCAGAAGCCATTTATCATTCCAAGAGTCATACTCATGAAAAGTGATGTATTAAAGCAATTGACAGAAATTTTGGAGGCGCGCAAAAAACATGCTGACGCTGACAGTTCTTATGTTGCCAGTTTGCATAAAAAAGGACTCAATAAAATATTGGAAAAAGTCGGTGAAGAATGCACAGAAACGATTCTGGCTGCAAAAGATGCCGCCGTTTCCGGCAACACGGATGATCTGATTTATGAAACGGCCGATTTGTGGTTTCACAGTTTAGTCATGCTGTCGCATTTGGGTGAAAATGCTGATGCTGTTCTGCAAGAATTAGCGCGGCGTTTTGATATTTCCGGGCACGACGAAAAAGCATCACGCAACCAATCTCATCATTAATTTATTTTGAAAGAGGAATATTTTCTATTTGCAGCAGGTAATTTTGGCAGCCCAACACAACTACTCATTATCGCGGTCATTATTTTGTTGTTGTTCGGAGGTAAACGCTTGCGCAGTCTTGGTAGTGATATAGGTCAAGCGATTAAAGGATTTAAAAATTCCATGAGTAATGATGATAAAAATAAAGAGGAAGAGCCTCAGAAACTGGAACAACAAAATCAATCACAATCCGTCAAACAAACTGAAAAAAACGAACACAAAGAGTAAGGTTATCCAGTGTTTGATATTAGCTTTGGCGAAATGATGGTGTGTTTGGTGGTCATTTTGATAGTGATAGGCCCTGAACGACTGCCGGAAACTGTGCGCACAGTTGCGCTTTGGATAGGTCGATTAAAGCGCAGTATTCGTGAAACTCGCAGTGAAATTGAGCGACAAATTGGCGCGGATGATATTCGTCGTCAACTCTACAATGAAGAAATTATGCGCAGTTTGGAAAAAACCCGCGCAGAGATGACTCAAGGCTTGAGTAGTATTGAGCAGGAAATTAAAAATCCATTAGCTGACTTAACGGAAGAGCAGCGTTCAGCTCTTTACAGGCCGCTGGAAGAATTGCCTGATCATGCACACATAAACGAACCTATCGTTGAGCAGATAACAGAGCCTACTCCCAATCCTGATAGCCCCACTAAAGTATGACCGAAAAAGAATCCAGCAACGAACAGCCTCTGGTTGAACATTTAATTGAATTGCGCAACCGTTTGTTGCGTGTTGTCATCTGCTTATTTGTTAGCTTCGGTATTTTATTTATCTATCAAACGGATATTTACGAAATAGTTGCCAAGCCTTTGCTCAATGTTCTGCCTGAAGGTGGCGGCATGATTGCCACCGATGTTGCCTCGCCTTTTTTTACGCCCATGCGATTAACTTTTTTTGTTGCCATGTTAATTACTGTGCCTTATTTTTTATTTCAGGTTTGGGCGTTTATTGCACCGGGTTTGTATAAGCACGAAAAAACGTTTGCCCTCCCGCTACTCGGCTCCAGTGTCATTTTATTTTTTACGGGTATGGCATTCGCTTACTTTATTGTCTTTCCGCTAATCTTCAAATTTATGACGGGCATTACATTGGAGGGGGTTGAAACCAAAACGGATATCAGCAAATACCTGGATTTTGTCCTGCACATGTTTTTTGCATTTGGATTTATTTTTGAAATTCCCATCGCCACTTTATTGATGATTCGTTCCGGCATAGTAACCGTCGAAGGCCTCGCACAAAAAAGACCTTACATTATCGTTGCCTGTTTTGTGATTGGTATGTTGTTAACACCGCCGGATATCATGTCGCAATTTTTATTAGCCATTCCCATGTGGATGTTATTTGAAATCGGTTTGTTGTTGGGGCGATTCATTACGCCTAAAGACAGCAACGAATAAGCACTGGGATAATTTTTATGAAAAATTCCCTTCTGCCATTTTTATTCAAATGTTTTGCTTTGTTACCGTTGAGCTGGGTTCGATTCTTGGGACAGCAAATCGGTCATCTTACTTGGGCATTAAACAGTCGCCCGGCAAAAATTACACTGAGAAATATTCAGCTCTGTTTTCCTGATTTGTCGCCGTTTGAACAAAAAAAACTTGCTAAACAAAGTTTGCAAGAAACTGCCAAAACCGCACTGGAGGCGGGTGCTATTTGGCGAAACTCCTGGCAATGGCTCGAAAATAAAATTGTGGCAATGGAGGGTGATGAATTGCTGCGCGCAAAAGTCGCAGCAGGAAAAGGGGTTTTAGTATTAGCACCGCATCATGGCAATTGGGAGGTTGTTGCGCCTTATTTGGCGAGCGTTGCACATTTAACGGCTATGTATCAGCCACTGGGAAACCCAGAAATGGATAAATTGGTGCTTGCAGGTCGCAGCAAATTAAATATCAGCATGGCTCCGACCAATCGCAAAGGTGTGATGATGTTATTCAAAGCACTGCAAAACGGAACTATTGTTGGAATACTTCCTGATCAAGTTCCCGACAAAGAATCCGGCAGTCAAATTGCACCTTTCATGAATGTTCCTGCACTCACAATGACCTTGGTTCACGGATTAATTCAGCGCACAGGTTGTGCGGTTTGTTCTTGTTATGCTGAGCGGGTGAAGGGCGGTTTTAAAATCGTTGTGATTGAAGCTGATCCCGCAATTTATAATGAAGATCAACTCACATCAGTGACAGGTTTAAATGCCAGTGTTGCTGCTTGCGTTAAGCGTGCGCCTGCTCAGTATCAATGGGAATACAAACGCTTTCGTCGATTACCGGAAGAGTATCCGCGATTTTATAAAGAGAATTGATAGTGATTCGCCAAATACTATTTATCCTGTGCGCCATATTTCTATCGAAAACAGCGATTGCTGATTTGATTCCGACTAACTCAGCTTCGCATAACTTACCTAGTCATTGGCGAAGTTATTGGCTTGATGAGCCAGAGTTTGGTACACAAATGTTTGTGACGGATACCGGAAAAATTTCTGCACCAGTGGTGATGTTGGTTCATGGTTTGGGGCAAAATGGATTGCGTGACTGGCTGCGAATAGTACCTGCATTGGAACAGAATTATCGCGTTGTTTTATTAGATTTGCCTGGTTTTGCTAACTCCCCAACACCTATTGCCAAATTATCGCCTGATCGTTACGTGCGCTTGTTGCATTTTGTAAAAACCCGCTTCAGCACCAAGCCTATTACTGTTGTTGGTCATTCTATGGGTGCGGCGGTTACTTTGGGTTATGCGCATCAATTTCCAGATGATATAAAACAAATAGCTATTATCGACGCTGCTGGAATCTTACAGCGGACAGCTTTTGTTAAGCATAGTGCCACTGATCGCATTCCTTTAAATACAGAATTATTACCTAATCCGCTTTTGGCATACGTTGTCGGATTGCAAGATGTTGGCAATAACATGATCGAAAAGATGTTGCGATTGCCTGATCCAACCGCTATTTTGAATAAAAATGAAATGGTTTGGGGGATGACATTAAAAAAATACCCCAATATCAATGCAGCGTTAAGTTTGATCGAAGAAAATTTTTCGGCGGCAATATTTGAGCAGCAAAAACCGGTATTTATTTTGTGGGGCAAGCAAGATCAAGTTGCTCCACTTCGTACGGGCCAATTGCTCTTTGCTAATATCACTCATTCTAAATTGAACATTATTGACGATGCGGGACATTCTCCTATGTTGAGCCATCCACAACTGGTATCGCAATACTTGTTGTCTAACTTTAATACTCTGCCGCCAGCAAAAAACATTTCAAACAATGTTGCACATAATCAAAATTATGAATGTAAAAATTCGGTAGGCGATGTTTTGCGTGGACATTACAATCGAATTGTAATTGATGAATGCACGGCTGTGTTATTGGATGAAGTAACGGCCAATGAATTAATCGTCTCTGATTCTCTTATTGAAATAGTTAATTCACGGTTTATAGGCGATTCCAGTTCATCGCAGTTCAAAAATGCCGTAGTGATGATGACATCAGGGTCAATCAAGGGAGTGGTTAATTTAAATAATTCAAGGGTGGATTTTGCGGGTGTTAATTTCTTTAGCGAAAAACCATTTAGTGTTACTGCCAAATCTCGATTGGTGCTATCTGTGAGCCGTGCTGGAGTTAGTCATTACCTTCATTTGGATAAAAGTTTAGAAAATACATCGTTTTGAAAAATAAATGGGGGGCTTGTCTGTGAAACCTATGCCAATGTGTTTTTAATTTGTTGGATTAACTGAGCATTTGATAATAATGGAATTTATTCGGAGCTGCTTTGATGAATCTCACATCCGCTAAGCGACATGAGAATCATCGCGCCAACAACGATCTACTGTACAGGCTATTCACCGTTTCCCACTCGTCATCATATAAAGCCCGCCAATAATAATGAAACTTGGCCACCAGGTACCAAGTGGTAAATCCAGTAGGAATATCAAGGCAATAAATACGATTGTGCTGCCAGACACTAATGAGATAAGAGTGTTATAGGTAAAGCCTTCGGTTTTGAACGATTGATACGCGTTAAATAGAGGGTTGACGGCGGCGGCGAGAATGAAAAATGCCCACCAGTTGTGGAAGTCCAGAAAGAAGAGCTCGATTCCTAAATTGCGTGCCAAAAGAAGGCCGCCGATGACAACGACTGCCAGACCAAAAACCCAGTTGGGTGAATGGGGTTTTAATGGTTTGGTGGTTTCGGAGGGGGTTACCTGAGTTTCCGGGTTAGACATAAGTGGCTCCTGAGGGCTGATGGGGGTGACATGATCAATTCACGAATTGGACAAAGTAAATCAGAAATTGGATGCACTGGGATCTGAATTTTGTCACTTAATTTCAAGCTTTTTATCCTAACTGTGCTGCCAGCGCAAATAGTGGTGTTTTCAGCTATAACTAATGGCTAAAATGCGCCCCATCGTTTTGCTCCTATACCTGTCAGGAAAGTCATAATGAGTTCTTTTTTTCACCTTCCGTCTAGCCTCATTCTCATCCTTCTCATTTGTGGTGGTTGTGCGCATCAGCCCGTTGATAGTCATGGGGAAGAATTAAAGCAGCTGCAGTCGACCCTTGCACAGCAAGAAGTTCAGGGTAAACGAGTTGAGGAAAGACAAGATCAACTTCTGTCCCATATACAACAAATTCAATCGCAGTTGCTGGAGCAGCAAAAATTGATTGAAGCCAAACCGCAAGTGATAGAAAAAATTACGCAGGTAGCATGCCCGCCGCTGCCTGCTGAGAAACAACCTGCCAAAAGTAAAGAGCAGCCCAATACAGACAAACAAATTGTTGGCCTACGTGAAAGAGTGTTGTTAACCGGTGTGAATTTAATCATGTCTGCGAAAGTCAGCCCACAATTGGCTCACTCGATTTTAGATGCGCGTAATATTCAAATGTTTGAACGCAATAGTGATGAGTGGGTTAGATTCACTTTGTATAATCCTGAAAATAAAGAACCCCATGTATTGGAAAGAAAATTACTGAGTTTTCAAAATATTCAGGGGGCTAATAAAGCTACTGAGCGTCGTCCAATTGTAGAGGTTCGATTTACTGTGGGTAAACTTACACAAAAAGGGCAATTTGTATTAGCAGATCGAAGTGGCTCGGAGTTCCCAATTGTTCTGGGTCGCAATTTATTACGTGATGTCATGTTGGTTGATGTCAGCGGTGAATACATGACCAGTATTAAACGAGAAGAAAAAGACGCTCGTGAAGAAAATAAAAAATCTGAAACAAAAGAAAAAACAGAGTAAGGATTTCCGTCATTCCTGCCTTCGCAGGAATGACCCATAATTAAATCGAAATTTGTTGGAACCTGCGCATGAAAAAATCATCACGAGCCCCTTTTTATACGGTAATTACCTTGCTGATGTTAGGAGGTTTGGCGACAGCCTGGCTTCGTCATTACTATATGGAAATTCCTTTTGCTCCTGGGATACAAAAGTCTGTCTGGTTGGTTGATGCGCGAATAGATTTTGAGGCGACTGATGAGGCGGTAACTGCACGATTAGGTTTGCCTGATAATCCAGATGGCTATAAAAATTTTAGTGAGCAAGTATTGGCTCCCGGTTACGGTTATTCTGTTGTCACCGAAAATGGCGCAAGACGAGGAGAGTGGACTAAGCGTGAGGCTCAGGGCTCGCAAACGATTTACTACAAAGCGCAATTTGTCGATACGCAAGGTGAACCAGTAGAGCTCAAAAATGAAATGACATTGCCGCAAGTCGAGCAAGTGGATTGGGATGGTGCACCACAGGAAACGGCAGCAGCTCAGGTGTTGGAAACCGCTTGGGCGAAATCCAGTAACGCACAAAGTTTTGCGCGTGAATTAATTAAAACCTTGGCGTCGACAGATGCAGAACAAAATGCAGCGCTTTTACTTTCTGCTGAAACAGATAAATCGGTACTGCTGCAAAATTATTAAATCAAGCCAGTATTCCTGCGCGTCCAGCTTTAGGTTTGTATTTGCAGGATGCGCGTCGTCATCAAAGCCTCACTCGATTGGTACAGTTGTTTGATGGTAAGGAGTGGATTTTATTTAACCCCTACACAGGTGAGCAGGGTGTTCCTGCCAACTTATTGTTGTGGCATACCGGTGGCGAATCTATTTTGGATGTTGCTGGCGGTACAGGTTCACGCGTGAGTTTTTCAATGATTCGCCAAACAGTGCCTGCGCTCGATTTGGTTGGTGCGCAAAATAAAGATAGTTTATTTAATGTTATCAGCATACAGCGCTTGCCAAATGAAGAGCAAAGTATGTTTAAGTTATTGTTGTTGTTGCCAATTGGTGCGCTAGTGGTAGTGTTTATGCGAATCATTATTGGATTAAAAACTTCCGGTACATTTATGCCGATTTTGATTGCTATGGCATTTTTGCAAACATCCTTGGTGTTAGGTGTTGTGAGTTTTGTGTTGGTGGTTGCTATGGGATTGGTGTTGAGAACTTATCTGTCGCGACTTAATTTATTGTTGATATCAAGAATTGCAACTCTAGTCGTCTTGGTTATTTTTATTATTTCTGCATTGAGTTTAATTGGTTACCAAATGGGCCTTAATACCGGTATGACCATTACTTTCTTCCCGATGATTATTATCGCCTGGACGATTGAGCGAATGTCAATTCTCTGGGAGGAGGAGGGTCCGAAAGAAGTTGTGATTCAAGGTGGTGGTAGCATATTGGTCGCAGTATTGGCTTACGCATTGATGAAAGTATCGATAATTGAACATCTGACATTTAATTTTCCAGAATTAAATTTGGTTGCACTGGCGTTAATTATGTTAATGGGTCAATACACCGGTTACAAATTGTCAGAGCTGCGTCGTTTCCGCGCTATGGTGGACAATAATGCAGGAAAGATATCGGGAAAAATACAGGGGCTGATGCATGAGTCAGCCATCTGTGAATGCCGGGGTTGATGCAAAAAAAACACCGTCATTAATGAGCCCTGCCGGAGTAAAAAATTGGTGGAATTCCTGGGTAAGCCCTTGGCAATTAAAGCGCATGGGTATTCTCGGTATGAATTGCCGTAATCATGATTTTATTGCCGCTTACAATCCGCGTAGTTTATTTCCTTTGGTTGATAACAAATTAAAAACGAAATTATTGGCAGAGGAGTATGAGGTCGCAACGCCAAAATTATTTTTCGTGGTGAATTCACAGCATGAAATTGAGCACATTGAAGATAAGATAATGGCACTCGAAGCTTTTGCTGTTAAACCGGCAAAAGGTTCTGGTGGTAAGGGAATATTGGTGATTATTGGTCGCAAAGGTGAAAAATTTATTAAATCCTCTGGTGCGGAAATCACATTGGAAGATATTCGTCGTCACATGTCTAACGCTCTCGCCGGTTTGTATTCGCTTGGCGGTAAACCGGATGTGGTGATTATTGAAGATTTAATTCAATTTGATGATTATTTTAAAGATTATTCTTACGAAGGTGTTCCGGATATTCGTATTATTATTTTTAAAGGCTATCCGGTTATGGCTATGTTGCGGTTGGCTACACATAAATCCGATGGCAAAGCTAATTTACATCAAGGTGCCGTTGGCGTGGGTTTGGATATAGCGACAGGTCGCGCGCTCAATGCGGTGCAACATTCCAAACCAGTGACGCATCATCCAGATACCAAGCGAGCATTAAATGAAATCCAAATAGCTGATTGGCGAAATTGGTTATTGTTGGCGGCACGTTGTTATGAAATGACAGGCTTGGGTTATATAGGAACGGATCTGGTTCTGGATAAGGTGCGCGGCGCACAACTCTTGGAGCTTAATGCTCGTCCAGGTCTCGCTATTCAGGTCGCCAACGGTCGTGGGTTATTGCCCCGATTGCGTCACGTTGAGTCCTTAAAAGAGCGTATGCACCGCACCGCTGAACAGCGTGTGGATTATGTAATGAAAACTTTTACAGCGGATGGTTTGTAACTCCTCTGCTGTTATTTGTTTTGCATCAAGCCTTGCAACAATTCCCTTGATCCACATCAACAATCATCTGCGGCTACAGGCGCACTCTACACCTAACGAAAAAGCAATCGTGAGGTGTGTATGTTGGTATCGGGCATCATTGCTACTGCGGGTTTATCAGGTGTATTGATTCTATTTTTGGTTGCTTGCACAGTATTGGCTGTAATCGACAAGAAGGTCGATGCAGGACGAATTCATTAATTAGCTCCCCTCCGCTTATAATGCCTCCAGTTATTTTTTGGCTCGGGGGCTTTTTTGTTGTCTTCAATTTCATTACGAATTGCACTTCTCGGATACCGCAGTCATCCCCATGTGGGTGGACAAGGTATTTATGTGCATTATCTCAGCAAGGCACTGGTTGATCTTGGGCATCAGGTTGATGTGATTTCCGGGCCGCCTTACCCCGAATTGGATTCGCGTGTGCGTTTAATTCAATTGCCCAGTTTGGATTTGTATGCGCATCCTCATCCTGTTCGCGCATTGAAAATCAAACATTTATTTTCCTGGACTGATTTTTACGAATGGTGGTCTAAATTGACGGGCGCATTTGGTGAGCCCTATTGTTTTGGTCGACGGTTAGTAAAATTTTTTCAAAATAATTCTATCAATTACGACATTATTCACGATAACCAAAGTTTGTGTTACGGCTTGTTGGATTTGCAAAAACAATTTCACAATCTTGTCGTGACTATTCATCACCCGGTGACTCGTGACCATGAACTGGCGATTGCAGCAGCCACTACTAAAAATCAACGAATATTGATTGATCGTTGGTACAGTTTTATTGATATGCAAAAAAAAGTCGTCAAACAACTGCAGCATATTGTTACTGTATCTGAACAATCCAATCAGGATATTCAACAAGCCTTTGATTGTGATGCTGAAAAAATAACAGTGATTGGTTGTGGAGTTGATACCAGTATATTTCGTCCATTAGATAAGACTGAGCGTCGACAATATCGATTAATCACCACTGCATCTTCGGATCAACCGGTAAAAGGTTTATCAATTTTGTTGAATGCAGTTGCAAATGTCAAAACAGATTTTCCTCAATTGAAACTGGTTGTTATCGGGCAATTAAAAAAAGAAGGCGATACCGAAAAAGAATTAGAAAAATTACAGCTTCATAATATTGTTGAATTCAAGTCTGGGATTTCGACAGAGGAATTGGTTCAAGAATATGCCAAAGCCAGTGTTGCCATAGTGCCATCGCTCTATGAGGGTTTTGGTTTGCCGGCTGCTGAAGCTTTGGCGTGTGGTATTCCGTTAATTTCTTCAGATGGTGGCGCCTTGCCGGAAGTTGTGGGAGATGCTGCTTATTTAGTAAAAGCCGGCGATGTTAATGAGTTAAGCAAAGCCATTCGCGAATTACTCAACAATGAAAATCTACAGCGAGCTTTTTCAGAAAAAGGCAGGCAACATAGCCTTCAACAATTGAGTTGGAAAAAAGTCGCTGAGAAGATGGTGGTCTATTATAAATCGAAAATTAATTCGAATGCGTGAAAAAGACCCCCTCCTAGCCTCCCCCTTCCCAGGGGGAGGAACAGATCCCCTCTCCTGGCAAGGGGAGGGTTAGGGTGGGGTCTTTTTATTCGACACCACAAAGGAAACCCAATGAAAATTAAAACAGCCAATATACTTTTGTGCACAATTATTTTTTTATCCATTGCGATAATGTTTTTTATCGCTCCGATTCCACAAGATCCTCACTACCATCAATTTGCAGATCAACGCCATCTCTGCAGCATTAATCATTTTTGGAATGTGATGTCTAATTTGCCATTTCTATTGGTAGGTATTTATGGATTATGGCGATTCAAAAAAATCAATATCGAACATATTGCTTCTGCTTATTTCTGTTTTTGTATTGGCGTGATTCTGGTGTGTTTCGGTTCGGGTTACTACCATTTCAATCCCAATAATTACACCTTGGTTTGGGATAGATTGCCTATGACTATTGCTTTTATGGCGTTGTTCTCGCTGTTGCTGCATGAGCGTGTATTATCAAACCCTAAAACCTATACCTTGATTCCTTTATTGATTGTGGGCGCTGCATCAGTTTTCTATTGGGATTGGACCGAATCACAAGGGCGGGGCGATTTACGTTTTTATGCTTTGGTACAATTTTTACCGATTGTGTTAATTCCGTTGATTTTACGGTTATACCCCAAACGCTATTTTAGTAGTGGCTATTTATTGTGGGCGTTTGTGTTCTATTTTCTCGCGAAACTGCTAGAACATTTCGATGCAATTATTTATCAAACACTTGGGCAAATGAGTGGCCACAGTTTAAAGCATGTCTCAGCCGCAATTGCGGTACTGCTTATTATTCATGCCATACCTCTTCACACTATCGACAAGATAAAAAATGCAGACCATTGATTTCCGCTATTTTCCTTTGGCTCCCAATGACGTGATGTTGGACTTGGGGTGCGGTGAAGGTCGACATTGCATCAATGCCTATTTGCATGAAAATATTATTTCAATAGGAGTGGATCTCAGTTTTCGTGATTTACAAACCACTATGCAGAAATTTGAGCCGTTTGCATCTATGGGCCAAGGCAAGTTTTATTTACAGCAAGTGAATGCAGACAAGCTGCCTTTTGCAGATGCTAGCATCGATAAAATTATTTGCAGCGAAGTTCTGGAGCACATTGAAGACTATTC
The DNA here is from genome assembly GCA_016712405.1 of Cellvibrio sp. Lineage (GTDB taxonomy): Bacteria > Pseudomonadota > Gammaproteobacteria > Pseudomonadales > Cellvibrionaceae > Cellvibrio. The sequence goes on from JADJRD010000014.1 coordinate 387,382, forward strand.
AATTGTATTGGCAGAAATTTATCGTGTATTAAAACCCAATGGGCTGGTGGCGATTTCTGTTCCCCGCTATTGGCCGGAAAAAATATGTTGGTGGTTAAGTGATGCCTATCATCAAGTGCAAGGCGGGCATATTCGAATATTTAAATCGAAAACACTTAAACAATCCTTAACCAACTCGGGTTTTATATTGTATAAACGACATTGGGCTCATGCATTACATGTTCCTTATTGGTGGTTAAAATGTCTATTCTGGAAGTCACAGGATAATTCGCGTCTCATAAAACTCTATCATCGTTTCTTGGTTTGGGATTTAATGCAGAAGCCTTGGCTTACAAAAACGCTGGAGAAATGTTTAAATCCTGTAATAGGAAAAAGTGTGGTGATGTATTTTGTTAAACAATAACTCCCGTAGGATGCTGTGGAGTGAAACCATACGCATCATGTACTATCAAGATCGCGATGCGTATCGCGGCGCTCCACGCACCTTACAATAAAATCTAATTAACGACATCCAATGCAAAATTTACTATTAACTAAAAACATATTCCCGGAATCTTTGCTGCGACCGACAGTGAATTACATTCTGCGAACTCAATTATCTGATGGCGCTATTCCTTGGTTTGCGATGGGCAAGGTTGACCCTTGGGATCACATTGAAGCAGCGATGGGTTTGGTAATTGGTGGTGAATTTACGGCGGCACAAAAAGCTTATCAATGGCTGGCAGACAATCAATTGGAAGATGGCAGTTGGTGGGCGAATTATATTGAGGGTGAGGCGGTTGATAAAAATCATCGGGAAACCAATTTCATTGCTTATGTGGCAACAGGCATTTGGCATTATTTTTTAGTCACTCAAGATAAAAAATTTCTTGTTCAGTATTTACCAGTTGTACAAAAAGCGATTGATTTTGTGTTGTGTTATCAATCACCTACAGGTGAAATTTATTGGGCAGTTGACATCAACAATCAACCACAAAAAGATGCGTTAATTACGGCATCCAGTTCTATTTATAAAAGTCTTGAATGCGCAATCTCAATTGCAGAAGAATTGGCTGTTGATGCCAGCGATTGGCGAAAATCTTATCGACAATTAGGTCATGCATTAACGCATCCAGAATATTTTGATCGTACTTGGGAATCCAAAACCCGATTTTCCATGGATTGGTTCTATCCGATTTTAACCGGCGTTGTGCATGGTAAAGCGGCACAGCATCGTATAGAAAATAAATGGAACATATTTGTAGAAAACAATGTCGGTTGTCGTTGTGTGAGTGACGAGCCTTGGGTGACTGTGGCCGAATCTTGTGAATTGACTTTAGCCTTATTGGCTGCAGGTGAGCACGCAAAGGCCGTGAATTTATTCAGTTGGTTATTTCAATTTTTGGATGATGACGGCGGTTATTGGACGGGCTTTAATTTTCGCGATCAAGTCATTTGGCCAAAAGAAAAAACCACTTGGACTTGTGGTGCAATTTTGTTAGCGGCTGATGCATTAACGCAGCATACAGGCGCCGCGAATTTGTTTTTGGGTTCGCGATTGGAAAAAGACCCCCTCCTAACCTCCCCCTTGCCAGGGGGAGGAACTGATCCCCTCCTGGCAAGGGGAGGGTTAGGTGGGGTCTTTTTTGCAATTGAACAAACAATAAATTATTGGTCAGGTAAACATTATTTATGCGAATTCCCAGAATTTACATCGATCAAGCTTTGGCAATAACAGATTCGGTATTGTTAAATGAAAACGCATCACACTATTTGTCGAAAGTACTGCGCATGCAAGAGGGGCGGGAATTAATTGTCTTTAATGGTCAGGGCGGTGAATATTCTGCGCAGATAAAAGAAATCGGTAAAAAACAAATCGCTATTCAAATTAGTCAATTTTCTGAAGGCAATCGACAATCACCATTGGAATTACATTTGGCAATTGGCATTTCGCGCGGTGAACGCATGGATTGGGTTTTACAAAAAGCAACGGAATTAGGCGTTACACAAATTATTCCCTTAATCACCGAACGTACCGAAGTTAAAATCAAAGGCGAAAAACAAGATAAAAAAATGCAACACTGGCAGCAAATTATTATCAGTGCTTGTGAGCAATGCCAGAGAAATTTATTGCCCATTCTGCAAGAACCTCAAGCAATCGATAGCTGGTTAAAAACAGTATCAACGGATTATCGTTTTGTATTGCATCATCGTAACGACCAAAGCCTCTCAGAATCATCAGCACCGAAAAGCGTCACTTTGTTAATTGGGCCAGAAGGCGGGTTAAGTGAAGAAGAAATTATTCTTGCAGAAAACGAAAAATTTCAATCATTGCGATTGGGTCCAAGGGTATTGCGTACAGAAACTGCTCCTGTAGCCGCAATCAGTTTGGTGCAATATTTGTGGGGCGACTTGGGTGAATAGTTTAATTCCTAAACCAATTCTAGCCTTGCTCATTATTTTGTGTAATTTAATTCCTGTTTATGCTGTAGTTGTTTTGGATTGGAAAAGCTTTGATTTGATATTTCTCTACTGGCTGGAAAATTTAATTATTGGTTTATTCATGGTGTTGCGAATGCTGATTCGCCGCTATTCAGGAATCCTTGAAGTAATTGTTAGCCTCTATGCAATCCCTTTTACGGCTTTTCATTACACGTTGTTTTGTATTTTCCACGGCATCTTCATTATGGTTATTTTTGATCAAATGAAATTTGGCGATAATGCACCGCTGGACTTGTTTTATGTCAGCGTGTCAATGATTAAATCAGGGGCGATGGAAATGGCTGTTCTAGGGCTTGTTCTTGTTCACCTGGTAGATTGGATTCGGGATTGGTTTAAGTCTGCTCAAGATGTTGGTGATATTGTATGGTCGGGCTATAAGCGAATAATGCTTACGCATTTTACTATTATTGCCTGCGGGTACGCTTTGCTGATAATGGAAAATCCTGATATAGGTTTGCTTTTTTTAATCGCGATAAAGACGATTATGGATTTTCATTTTTATTTTCGAACTGGAAAATCATCATCATGAATGGTTCCAGTTAGGTGCTATTTTTTAATTTTGTTTTTCGTGACTTCATTCACCCATTTTTGAATATAGACATAGTTCAAGCTAACAAAAATGCTATAGACAAAAAACATAATCAGCCAGAGCAATAACATTTTTATTCCGGGTACACCCAAAATCATAAATGCCATTTGTGATAAAAACCCCATCAGCCAATTACATAAAAATACCGCTGCAACAAAAGCATAAATGGAAGGTGCTTGTGGAACCCCGATTTTTCGTAGCACGCCAAAAGGTATTGCCAGTGCGGCAAGTAACGCAGGCACACCGAAGGCCGCCCAGAGAACCATATACTCAGGATCCTGATTAATTTTATTCAAGTAGTCAATCAGCTCAACGCTTAATTCCATGATAATCATGCTCCAGTTTTAATAAGCTTCTATCTCGATACCAAGGTAATTTTGCAAGAATCAAGTTAGGAAATTCATGAATGGCAATATTGTAGAGAGTGACGCTGTCGTTGAAAAATTCCATCCTGTCAGAAATTGCATTTTCTATTTCAGAAATCCTGCTTTGTAAAGCCAGCATATTCTCATTGGTTTTTAAGTCAGGGTGGGCTTCCACTCGTGCAAAAATAGCAGGCGTTAATTGGTTGATGATATTGGCTATTTGTATTTTTTGTTCAGTATTCTTTGCTTGTAAAAAACGACTTCTTAATTCTGTTAGTTGCTCAAGTGTTTGTTGTTCATACTGCATGGCTTGTTTAGCAATACTGACTAATTGAGGAATTTCGTCTGCACGCTGCTTAAGTAATATATCGATGTTATGAAAACATTTATCTATATTGAGCCTTAACATCACCAGTTGATTAAAAATGGAAATTACATAGATGATAAGGCCGATAATGATAAATGCCAGAATTGTGTAAGCGATGGCGGTTAACATCATGGCGCAGTCTCTTCAGTTGTTGAAGATTTTAATATTTTCCAATCAGGCATTTTGATGATCACTTGGTTTGATTGGATTTCAACGGGGCTAACCAATACCAGAGCTATCAAAATTAAATAAATACAACTATAAAAAATAAATGAATGCCGAAAGGGTTTGTAAACATTAAAACTCTTAACCGCGGTGGGTGGTGCCATGGCCAATACTTTTCGAAAATTATCATATTGGATAATAGGCGTGTTGTTGTCCATCTCAACCGAGGCTGTGCCAATCAATAACATTGGGTCGCCATGTCTGATAATGTATTCAGTGTAGCGTTTACTATTGTTGTGTTCTTCGGTATGACTCTTAACCCAAAACCATTCGATATTGTTTGCGTTGACTTTTATGCTTCCTGTTTCATCTTCAATCAAAAAATCATTGCAAATGGTTTCTGAAAAAACAATTGAATAACTATCCCTACCGTTATTGTCACGGCTGATGGTTTCTATAGTGTAATGAAATCCTATGCAATCATCCCCGCTGAGTGGTGCTTTCAATGGTGCGGTCATGATTAATTTGCCTTCTACTTCCACCAATCCCATAGCCAGCGATCGAATTTTGGAGACAGGCAAAACAGTTTGATATTTTAAAAAACGGCTTTTGTTAGTAGGCATAAATATGCCAATCGCTAACAGAAAAATAAATGCAATCAATAAGCAGTAATATCCAATATAGAAATAACTACAGCCAATACAGACTAAAAATATAATTTGCAGAAAATGTTTTCGAGCTTTGGATGGTGGTGTTCGTTGGTGTTGAAGGTAAAACTTTTCTCTTTCTTTTTTTTCTTCGTTATTGCTACGAAATCCAGCCACAAACATGCCGATAAATGCGAATAAGAAAACGGATGCAAATATTATTAGAAAAGCAGCCAACCCCCAGCGCGTATCAATCAGCGCGCAGGCAAGAATGACAGAGGGGTTGGCAATAAAAAAATAGTTTTTTATTAAATTCAAGATCAAATAGACCTGCAAAGATGACCGTATGAAAGATGGCAACACCAACACTCATTGCCATCAAGAAAATGATAGTCCCCCAGTTGGGATCTTGCTGGGTTAAAAATTCAATGAACTGATCCATGGTCATCAGCAATCGTTAATTGTTAGTAGAGTTACTCAAAGCTGACATTTTCATCAATCAGAATTTTTTTACGTGATTCAATCGAATAAAAATAGAAGGGACGTTTTTCTTCCAGATTGGCGCAACTGGATGCACTGCTGCTACTGGAAGTTGAACTGCTTGAGCCTGATTCGCGATAATTAAAATTAACCAAAACGGTATTGCCGGAATACTCGTTAGCTCTGATATTTCGATAGCTAGTAATTTGTGTGCAGTTACCGATATTGCCTAGATCCAAAATGACTACTTGAACTTTGTCAAAATCAAGATCAGTGGGTATCGCAACGCCATTTTTGTAAATGTCCCAATAATATTCAAATTCGTCTTCTGTGCTGGCAACCACAATTTGTTTATTGGTGAAATCAATAAAGACAGGTTGAGCTGGATTGATTTCGTCATATTTGTAAATTTCTTTTACGGGAACTGAAGCACCAATGCTGGCGGCAGACGAACTATTAGTGTTTCCGCTAGGATTAAACGGAGTATCGCGTTCTGCTCCACAGGCGGACAGGATTAAGGCGCTAAAAAAAATCGAGATACATTTTAATTGATTTAACATTTTAATTTCTTAACGTTGATTGTTGCGTAAATACTCGAGAAAGAAGGATTCCATTTTCGGAATATTTGGGATTACTGCTTCTTCACCTGCCCAGGAAATATGCATTAATTCAAATTCTTTATTGTCTATGTCATCGCGTTTGCCGATTTCATCATCTGTGACACGAGCGAGTCTGGGTAAGCCTTGAGTTAACACCGCAATAAATGGCAATGAGTCATTCATACCTGTTGTGTTGAGTACGGCAAATCGTGATCGCGCATTCACAAAAGGTTTTTCATCACCGTTGAGTACTTCATACGCCAGTAGGGGTACGGTTTGTTCTCGCCAGCGACAAGTGCCCAAATACCAGTCGGGTGATCGCAACACAGGTGTAACCTGACTAACCGGCACAATTTCGGCAACCGTAACGTTAGGAATCAGTAAACTGTTGCCATTCATGGGTACCAGTAAGCTGGCAATCTCTTGCGTTTTTCCTTCAATTCGATGAGTGTCTATCATGCTGGGTTCTCTTTGCTGAATCGATTTTTTAAACGAGCGGCTAATGCTTCCGCTAAGTGTTCAGGCGTTCCTATAAGGCTAACACAACCTGTCGCTATAGCGGCGCGCGGCATTGAGTCACTGGTTGCACTTTCGGGAAGTTGCGCCCAAACAGTTCCACCTTGTTGGCTGAGTAGGCGACAACTGGCGGCACCATCATCCCCCATGCCTGTGAAGATAATCAAGCCACAGGACTGTTTATAAATGTGCGCAATGTTGGCGGTAAGTTGGTTGATGGAGGGTATGTAATGGCTATTCCAAGTACTGTTCTTGTGGAGGAGCAGCGTTTTATTGCCAAGCACCTCAACTCGTTCGCGGGAGGTTAGCAAAATAATTTTACCGGCGGATAAAACTGTACCCTGTTCAGCGGGTTCACAGCTGTAGCCAGAGATTTTTCCTAAGCTGCGAGCCAGGCTTTCACCTTGTCTTGGATCTATATGCTGAATATAGATAAAGGCATAGGGTAAGTTTTCTGGCAGAGCTTGGATAAAAGTATTGATGGCGGCAGGCCCGCCGGTTGATGCAGCGAGAATCCAGCATTCGTTAGCGGCTTTTTGTCGCTGTAATTCAACGTCGCCGACGAGTTGTTCCAGCCGTTGTTGCGTTCGTTTGATCCATTGGATTTGCGCTTCGCGGTGGAAACCGGGTTCTGAGCTATCAATCAATAACACTGGCACTTGATCTTGATGCAGAAGCTGATCAACCAATGTTGAGTCACCATCATAATCACTGGCAATATCCAATAACCAAGCTTGGGGTTGAAGGTTGGGGAGTTGGCTTTCAGTGGTCAATACACACTGACACACAACCCTGTGACCCGCCTGAAGCACCAGTTGGGTCAAGGGTATTTGCTTTTGGGGGTGATCAATCACCAGGCCTATGTGCAATTCAGCCACGGTATTATTTCACCCGTAGCTTTAATAGTTCCCGAATATTGGTTAACAATAAATCTTCTTGGTAAGGTTTACCCATGTATTTATCCACACCCAAGCTAAAAGCGCGTTCGCGGTGTTTATCGCCGGTACGCGAGGTAATCATGATGATTGGCAAGCCTTTTAGGCGGGAACTGGATCGAACATTTTTCGCGACTTCGAAACCGTCCATGCGCGGCATTTCGATATCGAGCAACATCAAATCCGGGATTTGATCCTGTAGGACTTGCAAGGCTTCAGCACCGTCTTTGGCGGTGATGACACGGAAACCTTCGCGCTCCAAGAAGCGGCTGGTTACCTTGCGTACGGTTACTGAGTCGTCCACCACCATAACGGTTTTTTCGCTGGTGTCCTCTTCGACTGTAGGTGCAGACAAACTTGGCAAATCCATAGGCACTAATTGTAAATTCAGAGCGCGTTGTTCGCGAATAACGGCGTGCAAATCCAAAATCACGACCACGCTACCATCACCCATGATCGTAGCGCCTGATACGCCACGAACTGAACCAAATTGCATTCCCAGGGTTTTTACTACAATCTCGCGGCTACCTAATAGTCTGTCCACTTGTAGAGCAACGGTTTGGTCTGCACTTCGCACAAGAATGACGGGTAAAGGCAAGCCTTGGCCATCGAGTTTGGGTTTGGTATCGGAATCCAGAAGTCCACCCAGATAGCGCACTAGATAATTTTCACCGGCATAGTCGAAACTGGCTGTTGGATCCTGATAATAGTGCTCCAGCTCGAATGGGCTCACGCGCACAATACCCTCAATGGTGTTGAGTGGTACGGCGTAGAGATCTTCACCAATCTGAATCATCAATGCTCGGTTAACCGATACGGTGAAGGGGAGTCGAATTTCAAATTCGGTTCCGCGCCCCCAAGCAGAACTGATGATCATGTTGCCGCCGAGTTGTTTGATCTCGGATGCCACCACGTCCATGCCCACGCCACGGCCGGAAATTTGCGTAACCTTTTCGGCGGTACTAAAGCCGGCATGTAAAATGAACTGGATGACTTCATCATCACTGAGTTTGGCATCGGCGGCCATTAATCCGCGCTCAATGGCTTTTTCACGAATTCGTTGCAAATTGATACCACGGCCGTCGTCCTTCAAGCGCAGTACAACTTCACTGCCTTCACGTGCCAAGCTCAACAGGATTCGGCCGTTGACCGATTTGCCAGAAGCAGTACGATCTGTTGGCATTTCGATACCATGGTCAACCGCATTACGTAACATATGCTCCAAAGGTGCAACCATACGTTCCAATACCGTACGATCCATTTCACCTTCAACATTGTCCAGATCAAAATCTACTTCTTTGCCTAGTTCGGTAGCCGCTTGGCGAACAATACGACGCAAACGGGGTACCAGACGCGAGAAAGGAACCATGCGCGAACGCATCAAACCTTCTTGCAAGTCAGTGTTAATTCGTGACTGTTGCAACAATAACGTTTCAGTGTCGCGCGTTTTATCAGACAGTGTGTACTTCAAGTCCATCAAGTCAGAGGCTGACTCGATTAACGAACGCGACAATTGTTGGAGTTGGGAATAGCGGTCCATCTCCAGTGGATCAAATTCTTCGTGTTGAGCCATCTGTTCCTGGCGGAACAATACTTGGGCTTCAGTTTCAATATCGAGACGACGCAATTGCTCCTGCAAACGTTGAATGGTGGCATCCATCTCGCCAATAGCACCACTCAAGTCACTCACTTGCTGTTCCATACGGCCACGGCTGATGGAGGTTTCACCGGCCAGGTTCACCAGCTCTTCCAGCAATTCAGCGGAGACTTTTACAACCTCTTGCGGCCCACTGCGGCGAGCAGCCAAGTGAGCCTGTGCGCTCGCTGGCATGGTGATAAAGTCGGGTAAATTGCCATGGCTTTTCGACAGGGGTTCAGGTTTTTGTCTGGGTGCAAAGGCTAAAACATTGGGCCTTTCTTCTTGGTCGTCAGAGGTCGGTAACGCCAGTGATTCGTCAGAAGTTTCTTCCGCAACCTGATGTCGAGTATTGTCGACCACTATTGTGGGCTTGTTGAATGCTGAAGGAGTTTCAGAAACAGGTTGAGTTTCGGGTGTGACAACAGGCATTGCTGTTTCAGGCATTTCACCTGCCAGACGAGCACGTGCTCGTGAGACACCTGTATGCATTTGATCTTGATATTGATGCAGATGTTGAAAGAAATTTTGATCCAGTTGAGTGTGGGTATCCAAATCAATAATTTTGGTTTCAAAATCGTGCGATAAATTACCAAGATGGGTGAGTCCCGCAAGGCGCGCACCACCTTTAAAGGTGTGCAGCGAGCGTTTCATTTCTTCAACGGCATCCTGATTGTTCCAGTCTTCTTCCCAATCATGCAGTGCACGATCCAGATCATCGAGTAACTCCACCGCCTCATCGATAAAAATTTCAACAATTTCGGGATCAAAGTCCTCGTCATTATCAATGTTGTGATCTGTCGCTGGCTCAACCGTTTCAGGAATAGAGGGTGAAGTTTTCAATGCGAAATCAGACAAGCTTGTTGATTGAATTTCTTTCAATATTTCGTTGGATTCCACATCATCATCGGCAGCATCTTCAAGCTCTTTACCGAGATAAGTGTCTGCAACAGGTGCCAATTCAATTTCTTCTTCGGCGAAATATTCTTCATCTGAAGATATTGAAGATGAGTTTTCAGTCACCAAATGAGAAGTTGTTTCTTCGATGTTATCCGATTGAGTGGATTCTGTATTGGTATGAAGATCATGATGGTAATGTGCATCATCACTTAAGGCGGTTAAGGTGACAACTTCATTACTGAGGATTTCATCAAGTACATCATTAATCCCATCGGGTATGCCCATTAAATTTTGGCCTGCCGCAACAGCGTCAACCATATCTAAAAGAGCAGAGTGCGCGGCATTCAAACAGGCGCAAACCGATGAGCTGCAAATGAGATGGCCAGCAATGGCTGCATCATAAACAGTGCGAATTTTTTCGCCCAGCTCTGCCATGGGCGGCAAATAAGCGTGAGCTGCCGCCTGTGTCAGACGTTGTAACTCTGCCACCATGGGTTTAAGCGGTTCACGGTCATTGGGCTGAGCTTGCCATTGCGCAATAATTTTATCGGCATCCAGAAGAAGGTTCATTTCTTCTGCCATAAATACAGCGAGTAATTCAGGGTCAACTTGATGTCGGCCGTTTTCGGCGAGCTCCTCTTGTTTTACCAAGGGCGCAATATGTAATTCCTGTAACTCATGTACTCGTGCAACAAATTGTTGTAACCGAGGAACATTGACCGACTCATTTTGGCTTAGCTGAATCAACGCGACTTGAGTGTAATCAACTGCATCACGCAAGAGTTGTAATACATCAGCATCAATGTTGACTTGATAAGCACGGAATTCTTTTAATAATTTTTCCAACGGTGCAGCTAGTTCGGCAACCTGGGTAATGTCTGCCATATGCGCACTGCCTTTCAATGTATGCAGCGCGCGTTGTAACTGTTCACTCGGTGGTTCATAGAGAGGTGCAGCCGCTTCCATTTTTGCAATGAAGCGGGCGATAACTTTTAAGTGTCCTTCTGCTTCCGCACCAAAGATTTCCCAAAGTTGGGCATCGGGATCGTCCAAATCTATGTCGGTCTCATCGTCAGAATTTACCTGCATAAGGGGCAGGGATTCTTCGATGACAGGAGATTCGCCTGCGCTAATATCGAGTTCAAGCAAAACACTGTTTTCGGAATTTTCTTCCAGTGTTTCTTCGATCAAAATTTCTTCTGATGATTCTTCCTCTGAAGATTCATCAGCAACCGAATCCAGTGTCTCTTGGTTTTCATCTAGATCCAGAATAATGTCGTCATCAGCTGAAACTTCAGCTAAGTATTGAATCTCTTCTTGATCTTGAGGTGCAGTTTCGGTTTCTAATTCCTCAACAACATTAATGTCATCTTCAAGAGCAGAAATCGACTCTTCCGTTGCGATCAGTGGGGTTTCATTTATCTCGTTAGCTAATTCTTCAGGAATAATCCCTTGCGATAAACTCAGTGCTTGTTGTCTATAGGTTTCTGCAATTGCCGCATGAGGATTTGGTTGATTATCGCGGAAGGCCGCGATCATATCGGGCAAAAGTCCGCGCACTTTTTCAATAATGCCAATATGAGCGGGGCCTGCATCAATGGTGTGATCAATTACCCTGTTCAGCATATTTTCGATTGACCAAGCCAGTTCGCCAATTTCATTGGCGCCCACCATGCGGCCGCTGCCTTTCAACGTATGAAATGCACGACGGAACTCTATGAGGGATTCATTATCACTTTGATCTTCTGCCCAGCGTGGGAAATATTCAGCAATGGTTTCGGTAACTTCTGCGGCTTCCTCAACAAAGATTTCAATAATCTCATCATCGATATCTTCATTGTTGTTGCGATTGATAACACCACCGCCAACGGGCATGGCAGCAGGAGCAATCGGTTCTGGTGCAACTAAATCCTTTTCAGTATTTTCTATAGTCTCAGTTAATTCGGAATCAAGATTGTTCCCTTGATCTATTTCAATATCAGATGCGCTTGATTGAGTGTTGGGAAGTTCTTGAGCATAAATAGTTTCCAGCATTTCTGCTGAGTCAGTTTCATCAACCTCTTCCACTTCTGGTTGCAGCAAGGCACCGTAGGCCGCACTTAAATCTTCCGAATCTTGTTCAATATCAATATCGGCTTTTTCGTTGAAGACCGGCAATAGACTATTGCCTTCATTGCGACTGACTTTAGCAACAGCGTACCCCAAAGAAGCCACACTATCTTCTGCAACACTTAATAAAAGATCATTCTCTTCTTTGCGCCCACCACTGGTTAATCGCTCAAGATAATATTCGACACTGGTGATGGCATCGGCAAGTGTATCCAGGGTTGCCCATTGTGGGCGGGTTTCATTTTCCAGTAATTGTTCTTCGATGTAGCGCGCGCAAGCGCCCAAAATTCTTGCTGGGCGCGGCAGTGGCATAATTTCTAAACCGCCACGTATTTCGCGCAAGGTTGCAGGTACAGGTTGCAAATGTTGGCGATTCCATTGTGAGGCTATGTATTCAACAATTGCGTCTTTGGCATGCTCCAAGCCATTGCGTGATTCACGCAAGACAGATTCTTTGGCTCGGGTTAAGGTAATTTCAGATTCTGAATCAATGTCCTGCAATCCACTGCTGGATTCCAATAAGCTCTCAAGAGCATTTTCGATGCTGATAATTTGGCTAGCAGCGCCGAGTAATTCATCATTGGTGAGTGACTGTCCGCCTTCAACAGTTTGTTTTAAATTTGATCCCTGCTGTAATAATTTTTTGCGTAAATTGCCAAGACCTAATACCGCTAGTGTGTCAGCAACCCGTTTAATAATGGGCAGCGAATCCTGCACGCTCTGACGGTGGTCGCCACCGGCCAAGCAAACATCCAGTGAGTTTTTCACCAGATTTAATTCTTCTTTCAATGCGGAAACTACCGAATTCATCGCGTCGGCATCGGGTGCAGCAATCATATTGTTGCTGGTTTGACTATTGCCGGCTTCTTTACCTTCCAGTAAAGCTTGTTCTAATTGGTAATTGTCGTAAATGCGTTGCAGATGTGATTCCGGTGAGAACCCTGGAGCATGTTTCCCGGCGCGAGCTACGTAATAAAGTAAATTTTTAATTAGCTCATCGTTAGTGAAACTGGTGAGTGCTTTAACGCCGTGTACGGCCAGTAATTTGATTTCTTTATCTAGCTGGCGCAATAAATTTTTAACGGCAACGCTGATTTCCAGTGCGTCAATTTCCAAGGCTTCGTGTAACGCCAAACAAATATCCCACAAAGCAAAACGTGCAGTTCCGTGCGTCAATTTTTGCATGCGCGAAAAAACTTTTTGCAAGTAGGCGAGATTTTCGTCGGTGTTGACGCCGCGAATAAATCCTGATGCGGCATATTGATACATTTGTCTCAATTTCAATGCCATAGCTTGAAATTGTACATTGTCTTGTGTGACCGGTAAGCGTGCACCCGTGACTTTTTTGGCGGGTGCGAGATTGGGCATAAACAATTTAGTGTCAGTGAGTAAGCTTTCACCTCGTACTGCACGTAAATCATTTAATAAAGGTAAAACAATTAAAGGGTTGTCGCGACGAGTTTGTTTAACTTGTTCGAGATAAACCGGGAATTGCAGAATAGATCGCATCAGCACTTCTTGTGCTTCACTTGCGTTACTCACTCGTCCCGCGATCATGGCTTGAGTCAGTTGTTCCATTTCATTGGCGAGCATGGCAGCGCCATAAAACTCCACCATTTGCAAGCTGCCATGTACCTGATGAATATGGGTCAAACAAAAACGAATTCGTGAAGTATCGCTAGGATTTTCGACGTAATTTTCGAGTGACTGCCGTGCTTCTTTTAGCGTCTCGCTGATTTCATGTACCAGCCAATCGAGAGCAGCGTAGTTGCGATTATCTGCCATGCAGGTCGTTCCTCATTTTATTATGACTCAACACGCAAATAGGCCTGCACATGATCATCTGCAGTGCGCTGAATATTCGGGTGTTCCCAGTCAACGACTTCGCCCAGGCCGAGAATTAATAAGCCTCCGGGTTTTAATCGATCAACCAGTGCATTTAATAAATCCCGTCGCAACCAGCGACGAAAATATACCAACAGGTTCTGACAAAAAATGACATCCACTTTGACATCGGGTAGTTGTCGCGCATTAATAATATTAATTTGTGTAAAACAAATTCGTTCGCGAAGTTTATTGACAACTTCGTAACTACCATCGGCACATTCAACAAAATATCGCTTAATTTCTTCTGGCTTTACCAATTCCATTCGTCGTTTGCTATAGCGAGCTTTTCGCGCAGTTGCCAAAGCAGTTTGGCTAATATCCATTCCTGTAATTCCGTAATAGGAGTTAAGAGAAGCCAATTCAAAACAATCATTAATCACCATGGATAAAGAATAAGGCTCTTCACCTGTTGAGCAGCCAATGCTCCAAACATCAAAACTACTAGAAAGCGCATTTTTATAAATTTTGTCTTGTAAATAATGTCTTAAATATTCAATTGAATCCCGGTGACGAAAAAAACTGGTTTCTTTTACTGCCACTTTGTCTGCCAGTAGAGCCCACTCTAATTTTCCGGCTATTCCATTGGAAACATAGGCAAAGTAGTCATCATATTGCTCATACTGTAATTCACGCATGCGTGCAAAAATTTGCGATTCCAGCCAAGGTTTTTGCTGAAACACAATTTGAATGCCGGTGCGTTCTTCAAACAGTTTTCCCCATTGAGAAAACTGTTCTTCAGAGAGCGAAGGTAATGAGCGTAATGACCAAGCCATAACATCACCAATGATAAAAGTTCAGGCTTTTATCAGGCTCTGGATTCAGAATAAATGTCGTCATCGGGTAATAGCTCATCTTCTAAATCGATGATGTCCGAATCAAACTCTTGGGTAGACTGCGCGCGTGAAGCATATTGACGTGAATCCACATCTTCTTCAGGCAGTTTGAAACCTGCCACAGATTCACGAAGATCCAATGCCATGGCTGCAAGGTTACCAATTGATTGTGCTGTTGCCGAAGTACCTGCAGACGTTTGCGTGGTAATTTCCTGAATAACATTCATCGTATTGGAAATGTGACCTGCAGATGAGGCTTGTTGGCGAGCAGCGTTCGAAATGTTTTGGATCAATTCCGCGAGTGATGTCGATACGTTTTCAATTTCTTCCAGTGCCACACCCGCATCCTGTGCGAGGCGCGCACCGCGCACCACTTCAGAGGTGGTTTGTTCCATCGAAATTACCGCTTCGTTGGTATCGTTCTGAATGGTTTTTACCAGCGCTTCGATCTGCTTGGTTGCTGCTGCGGAACGTTCCGCAAGGCGTTGAACTTCGTCCGCTACCACCGCGAACCCGCGGCCCGCGTCACCGGCCATAGATGCTTGAATTGCCGCGTTAAGTGCGAGGATGTTGGTTTGGTCGGCAATGTCGTTAATCAAACTTACGATATCACCGATCTCTTGTGACGATTCACCGAGGCGTTTAATACGTTTGGAGGTGTCTTGAATCTGCTCACGAATCGTATCCATCCCGTTAATAGTATTTTGTACCACTTTCGCGCCGTTGCCGGCGATAGATACCGCTCTTTCTGCTACCGCTGCCGATTCGGCGGCGTTTGCCGATACCTGGTCAATGGTCACGGCCATTTCGTTTACCGCAGCAGATGCACCCGCGATTTCTTGTGCTTGGTGTTCGGATGCTTCAGCGAGATGCAGTGCAGTTTGTTGGGTTTCTTGCGCAGCGGCCGATACGTTTACCGCGGTTTCGTTGATTCGCGCTACCAGAATACGCAGCTGGTCAATGGTGAAGTTGATAGAGTCCGCAATCGCACCGGTGAAGTCCTCGGTTACGGTTGCGGTTGTGGTCAAGTCACCGTCCGCGAGGTCGGCCAATTCGTCGAGCAGACGCAAAATCGCTGTCTGGTTACGTTCGTTGGTTTCGGCGTTTTCGTTAGCGCGTTGACGTGCACCGCGATACATGGTGAAACCCATCACAAACAGTGACATTGCCAGTACTGTGGCAAATGCGATAACAACTTTGTAGTTGATGGTTCGTGTAGCTGGAAGAGTAATAATTTTATCGTTGATGTTCGCTAAAGATTGCAGGAGTTGAGGGGTATCATTCAACAAAGCATCACTCGCCTGACGGGTACGAGTCAGTGTTGTAGAACCTTCCACCATCTCTTGAATCGATTTGTTTACACCATCAAACAAGCTGGTGATCTGATCCAAAGAACTACGGGCTTGAGCATCAGTTACGCGAGAGATTTGTAATACAGGGTCGCCATTTTTCATGCCTTCCAATACGCGCGCATAAAAGTTGGCGTCTAGGTTAAATTGATCTTTTGCGGTGTCTGCATCCGCGTCACCGCGCAACATTTTATCCACATTACGACCAATACGTTCTGCTTTCCAAGATTGCATCTGGGCTTGGTTAACCTGATCAGCAGGAGCCTCAGCTTCAAGCAATATTTCAACAACATTGTTGTGTTCCGCTTGTAATGAGGGAAGATTCTCATTCAATAATTTTCCAACGTTATTCAGGTTAACGATCAAGTCCTTGTTGGTTGAAATATCCTGTGCATTCTTTTTGACGCGACCCCAGACGTTTTCGTAGTTGGCAAATTCCAGAGAAAGCGTTTGGCGAGTGGTTTCGTCTCCAGCTCGCAGCATTTCCCAAGTTTTGCTCATGGATTCGATTACGGCAGCTAAATCAGTAAACGCTTTTTCATCGCCTGATGTCGCATCGCGTGACAAGCCTGTCAATCGATAGGCTTGTGCACGTAAATCGGCTGCCTGTGTCAGATAAGTCTGATCTTTGCCTGAGTCTCTCAGTACAACGATGATTGAAACAACAGCGGCTACTAGCGAGATAACGGCTAGTATTGTCGCAATCACCATGGTCGGATTGACCTTGGCGGAGGTACTTACTTTCTTGTCGGTTTTCATCTACACACTCCTGAACCAGCACTCAATATTTTTCTTGCCCGCAGACGACCACAGGCTATCTGGGGTTGACTTAACTTTTTGCTGCATTAGTAAAACGAGCATCATTAGCGAGCAGGGACGGACGGAAGACCGACCAAACTTCGCTTCCTTGAGAATAGCTACCCGTCACAAATGGCTGAAGAGACTCGGCCACTTTGCCCGATTGGTAACTGTATTCATCCATTGGAAAGTGTTGCATACCAAAAACCTGATCAACGATCAGGCCGGTATAGAGATCTTCAGTCTCCAAAATCAGAATTCGGCGTTGTTTTCGCGACCCACCAAGTCGATCACCAAAAAACACGCCCATATCAAATAAAGGTAATAGTCGCCCCCGAACATTGGCTACTCCTTTAACCCAAGGTTGTACACCGGGTAAGTGAGTGTAACTGGGGACTTCAAGCATCTCAGAGACCTCACCCATAGGCGCCACAAAGAGACTGCCCATGAGTGAAAAGCCGATACCGCTCCATTGTGGACGAATATCCGCTTGCGCTGGCAATCCTTTGGCTGCGGCCCGACTTTGTCTGGACAGATTTAATAGTGCCTCGAAGGCAGATTCTGCAACTGACATAAACGCTATCCGCACCTGTGGCATACACAATCGGGAATGCTCGGATTGTGCGCCGTCGTCAATATTATGTTTTTATCTAGTATGGTCTTAATCACAGGTTGCCCGATGTTATTTAAGCACTTCGGCCATTGTTGCCATCAAGAGTGCGGGATCAATAGGCTTGGATAAATAGGCCTTGGCACCTTGACGCATCCCCCAAACCCTATCGGTCTGTTGATCTTTTGTGGTCACCATAATCACGGGGATATGGGCCGTTTCCGGGGTTTTTGTTAATTGGCGGGTGGCTTGAAAACCATTTAAACCAGGCATGACCACATCCATTAACACCAAATCGGGCAGTTCTTTTTTGGCTAGGGCAATGCCTGACTCTGCATTGTCTGCAGTGATGACTGCGTGCCCGCTTTTTTCGAGCATACTGGTCAATTTGTAGGTTTCAGTGGGTGAATCATCAATAATCAATACTCGAGCCATATTTACTCCAAAGGAACATAATCGCGTTTTTAGTAGGGTGCATCCCTAGCGATTGGATCGAATCCAAATTCCCGGATTTTTCCTTAATATCCGCAAAAACTATTTATAAAAAACTGTATCAAGACGCCTTTAAGTGAGGGACGTGAGCTTCAATCGCACCTAATAACTCACTCTTGCTAAAGGGTTTGGTTAGGTACTGATCTGAACCCACAATGCGGCCCTTGGCTTTGTCAAACAGCCCGTCTTTACTGGACAGCATGATTACAGGAGTGGTTTTGAACTCACTATTATTTTTAATTAATGCACAGGTCTGGTAGCCATCAAGACGCGGCATCATGATGTCAACAAAAATAATATCAGGGCGAGTATCGGCAATTTTTGCCAGCGCATCAAAACCATCTGTCGCTGTTATAACGGTGCAGCCTGCTTTTTTGAGAAGTGTTTCAGCGGTGCGGCGGATGGTTTTACTATCATCGATGACCATCACTTTGAGGCTTTCATAAGTTACTTCCATAGACGGACCTTACTTTTTATCGGGTTGATTGTCAGTTCTGGGCTCAAACAACCGACGGGGCTATCTGTCGGTTATAAACCCACGGATTACTACTGGCGGATTTAGTTATAACAAACTTTTAACACAGTTTTTAAGGTTTCGCCATAACCTTTTGAATATATGAGCAATCTGTTCAATTTACGACTTTCTTAGCACAGAAGATTCTGTGACACTCGTTCTTGCTTTCAACAGCATCTGGTTTTAAGGTTGCGCACTCTTCCCTTAGCTAAATGAGCAAGACGGTATGCCTATTTCTCTCGGTGTTGTCATGGATCCGATTGCGGACATCAAGTATCACAAAGATACCACCTTGGCATTGTTGCTAGCCGCAAAAGAGCGGGGTTGGCAGCTTTACTACATGGAACAATCGGATCTATACCTCCAACAAGGCGAAGCTTATGGCAGCATGCGTAACCTTAACGTCAAGGATAGTCCAGATTCCTGGTTTCAACTGGGAATCCAACAAGAAATTAAATTGGGGTTGTTGGATGTAGTCCTCATGCGAAAAGATCCCCCTTTCGACAATGAATATATTTACAGCACTTACATACTCGAGGCCGCCCAAAAACAGGGGGCTTTGGTCGTCAATGACCCTAAAAGTCTACGTGACTGCAATGAAAAAATATTTGCTACGCAATTTCCGCAATGCTGCCCACCGCTCTTGGTATCGCGGGATATGATGCGTTTACGTGATTTTCATGAGCAGCAGGGTGATGTGATTTTCAAACCATTGGACGGTATGGGGGGTAGTCGAATTTTTCGTTGTCAGTATGACGATCCCAATATAGGCGTAATATTGGAAACTCTGACGGATTTTGGCCGCCAAACCATTATGGCGCAGCGGTATATTCCCGAGATTGTCGATGGGGATAAGCGGATTTTGGTCGTGGACGGAGAAGCGGTGCCTTATTGTTTGGCGCGGATTCCAGCCAAGGGTGAAACCCGAGGTAATTTAGCCGCAGGGGGGAGAGGTGTCGCTCAACCCCTAACCTCACATGATCATTGGATTGTTGAACAGGTGGCGCCCGTGTTGAAAGAAAAGGGCCTATTGTTTGTTGGTTTGGATGTTATAGGTCAGTACCTCACAGAAATTAATGTCACCAGTCCTACCTGTGCCCGTGAAATAGACAAGGCATATGGCACTTCAATTGGTACTGAATTGATAAAGGCAATAGAAAAGCGTTTGCAAGGCAAAAATTTGTGAGTAAACCCAAAACCAAAGTGCGTGTGGTGACGCAGCGTCCGGTGATCGAGAGTTCGCATCAGAAATCCGAATCTGCAGAGATCGCCAATTCAACAGTGGATGCTGGCGATCGATTAAGTTTCACCATTTTTGTGGCAATTGCGTTACATGCATTAGTTATTTTAGGGATAGGATTTCAACTGCCGAAACCCAGTAACACCTCGCAGACTTTTGATATTACTTTGGCAACGCATCAAGATCCTTTAACGCCGGAAGAGGTGGATTTTCTTGCGCAGCATAATCAAGAAGCCAGTGGCACTATTGATGAAGCCAAGCAACTCACAACCGATAAACAGGCGCAATTTGCGGATGCGCAAATTCGTAAGGTTAATCCCATTCCGCAACAACAAAAAGCCTCGGATAAACACAACAAACAACAAGTGATTGTGACCACTACAGCAAAAAGTACTCAAACAATTAACGAACAAAAAAATCCAGATCCGAAAAAACAGAAGACAAAATTAAAGGTGCAAAAGAAGATCAACCTTTGCAAATAGATGATCTGGCAAGTCTTCAAGCTAAGTTAGATAGGCAGCGACAGGAATATGCCAAGCGCCCGCGCATTCGCACCTTGACTTCGGTGTCCACCAAAGCGTCCTATGATGCAAAATACCTGCATGAATGGAGTACCAAAATAGAACAGGTAGGTCATAAAAATTATCCTAAAGAAGCGCTATCCCGTAGAATTACCGGCCAATTGCGATTGTCAGTGACAGTAAACCCTGACGGCTCTGTTTATGAAATCAAAGTCATGCAATCATCGGGTAAGCGATTGTTGGATGATGCGGCCAAACAAATTGTTCGATTGGCGGCACCCTACGCACCATTCCCGGCAGAAATTCGTAAGCAGGCGGATCGATTGCAAATTATCCGTACCTGGAATTTTGAAATTACCGGCAAAGAAACCTCTATTACTACCTCAGCAAATTAAGTATATGAATCAGGATTTGGATTTTTTAACGCAAGTAGAAGAATTAACACCCGGCAGTTTGCGCGATCATTTTTTGATTGCTATGCCAGGAATGAATGATCCTTCTTTTTCGCACACGGTGACATACATTTGTGAGCACAGCGATAAAGGCGCAATGGGAGTGGTAATCAATACGGCTACGCCTATGCAATTAAAAGAAATTTTTGCACAAATGCAATTGGATGATAATGCCAGCGATGGCGACCAAATTGTAATGTCGGGTGGCCCGGTTCAACCTGAGCGTGGATTCGTGCTGCACTCGAGTGATACTCAATGGCAATCCACATTAAAAGTGTCCGATGAGATTAGTTTAACCGTGTCGCGCGATATTATTGCGGCTATGGCAGAAGGTAATGGGCCCAAAGATTTTTTAATTTCATTAGGTTATGCCGGTTGGGGTGAAGGGCAGTTAGAGGCAGAAATTGCAGCGAATTCCTGGCTAACTGTGCCGGCAGATAAAAATATTATTTTTCACACACCTGTTGAAAAACGTTGGGTACAAGCGGCGCAATCACTTGGCATTGACTTGCAATTAATGTCAGGTACTGCCGGGCATGCCTGATAAAAATAACATTAAAACACTATTGGCTTTCGATTACGGCACGCAAAATATAGGCGTCGCTGTGGCACAAACCATTACTAAAACAGCAAATGTATTGCCGGGGCTAAAAGCCAAAGATGGCATACCCAATTGGGATCAAATCGAAAAATTATTGACGGAATATAAGCCTGATTTAGTGTTGGTCGGATTGCCGCTCAATATGGATGGCAGTGAAAGCGAGCTCAGTGTGCGCGCGCGCAAATTTACCAATCGAATTCATGGCCGTTTTGGTGTTGCCATTGAAATGGTGGATGAGCGTCTCAGTAGTTTTGCAGCAAAAGGTGAAGTGATGGGGCGACATGGCTCGCGCGATTATAAAAATAATCCGGTCGATTCTATTGCGGCGAGAATTTTGTTAGAGAGCTGGTTGACGAGCGATTAAATTTTCTTCTGTATCTGTTGAGTTAAATCCAAACGTTTTGCTTTCCAGTATCGGGTTTTCCAATAGAAATCAGAAAGATTGGAAATTTTTACGCCGGCACGAGTGGATGCGTGTAAAAACTGGCCGTCTTGCAAGTAAATGCCAACATGGTCATAACGGCCGGTATGAAAGAAAACGAGGTCGCCAGAAACTAGATCAGTTTTTTTCACATCTTGCCCCAGTTTATTTTGTTCACTCGTGCTGCGGGGCAGCTCAATACCAAATTTTTCGCGAAAGGTCATCAATACAAATCCTGAACAATCGGTGCCAGATTTGCTCATGCCGCCCATGCGATAGCCTGTTCCTTTCCACTCCTGAAATTGAATCAATAGTTTGTCTAAAAAATTAACTCTAGGGGCGGGTTCTTCAATGGCTGCAATTGGTGTTGGGGTGGGTTCTGTCGTCACTGTTTCAGGTGTTGGTAAGGGGGTGTTTTTAGGCGATTGAATGTTGGAGCATCCGGTGAGATAGAAAATGCCTATTAATAACAAAGAGTATTTCAACATATTCGGTAGCTCGGGTTATTTTGATGTAATTATAAGTTCAACTGAAAAATAAAAAGTTGAACTGGCTTCAATTCATGAATTTAACAATTTGCGTATCTCGTTCGCGCGATTGACCGGCGTTGTGTAATTTTTGTAGATAGGCTTGCCAGAGATTCTCTTGGTTCTTTCCTAATTCAAAAAAATAGTCCCAAGTATAAATGCCGCTGTTATGACCATCATTAAAATGAATCTTTAGGCCGTAATTACCTGCGCGTTCCAATTGAGATATAAGCACATCCTTTTTGCCGTATTGCAATACTTCTTGTCCCGGTCCATGGCCTTTCACTTCAGCACTGGGAGAGTGAACACGTAAAAATTCAGCGGTGAAAGTAAATCCTTCGTTTTCAAAGTCGATCAGAAGTGTTTGACTTTGTTGCTTAAGTTGGATGCGTTTGGGTGTCATATAAATCATCAAATAATGAGGCCAGTAGGAGTATATCAATAACTTTGGGGTATTTCTGTTGGCTTATTGGGGTTTTGAGCTAAGGTTAAGCTGTCAACAAGAGGGCTTGGCTATGGCGATTACATCCCGACAAAAACAATTGGTTCAGGAAAGCTTTAAAAAAGTGGAGCCTATTGCGGAAACGGCAGCGGAGATTTTTTATAAAACTTTGTTTGAATACGATCCTAACTTGAAAAAGTTATTCAAGACAGGATTGAAAGAGCAGGGTAAAAAATTAATGTCGACACTCAAAGTGGCGATAAAAGGATTGGATGACCTCAATGCGCTGGTTCCGGTGTTACAACAATTGGCTGACCGGCACGTACAATATGGCGTGAAGCCTGAAGATTACACCCCAGTAGGCAACGCGTTGTTGCACACACTAAAAGTAGGTTTGGGTGATGATTGGACGCCAGAGTTGCGGCAAGCTTGGGTGGAAACCTTCCGCACTGTCGCAACTGTTATGAAGGAACATTCGTACTGATTTCATCGAAAAAAGCTCAGATGAAATCAGTACGAGCTTACAAAATATAGCGACTCAAATCTTCATTCTTGGCTAATTCACCTAAATGTTGCTCAACATAAGCAGCATTGATTTCGATGGATTTCGATTCGTCACCCGCAGAAAATGAAATATCCTCCAGTAAACGTTCGAGAATTGTATGTAAACGACGAGCGCCAATGTTTTCCGTTCGTTCGTTCACTTCAAATGCAGTTTCAGCAATACGGCGAATGCCATCTTTTGAAAAACTAATTTCAATACCTTCTGTTTTTAAGAGTGCAATTTGTTGTTCAGTTAATGAAGCTGTGGGTTCTGTCAGAATGCGCTCAAAATCGTCGGGTGTTAATGCATTCAGTTCAACACGAATTGGCAATCGGCCTTGTAATTCCGGAATTAAATCTGACGGTTTGCTCAAATGAAACGCACCGGAAGTAATAAACAAAATGTGATCAGTTTTGATCATGCCGTGTTTGGTTGAAACGGTGCAGCCTTCAATTAAGGGTAACAAATCGCGTTGTACGCCTTCGCGAGAAACATCAGCGCCCGACACATTTCCGCGGCGTGCCACTTTATCAATTTCGTCAATAAAGACTATGCCGTTTTGTTCGGCGGCATCTATAGCTTGGGTTTTGATATCTTCTTCGCTGACCAGTTTTGCCGCCTCATCGTCTTGCAATTGTTTCAGGGCTTTTTTGACCGACATTTTCACTTTTTTGGTTTTTTCGCGCCCTAAATTAGAAAACATGGATTGCAATTGATTGGTCATTTCTTCCATGCCGGGTGGTGCCATAATTTCAACACCCACGCTGGTAGCAGCGACATCGATTTCAATTTCTTTATCGTTTAAATCGCCTTCGCGTAATTTTTTTCGGAAAATTTGTCGCGTGCTGGATTCGTGTTTGGTTTCTTCTGCGGAGATGTCGCGAGCAGGCGGTAAGAGTACATCGAGAATACGTTCTTCGGCGGCTTCAGCTGCGCGATGCTGCACGGATTTCACTGCTTGTTCACGACGCATTTTAATGGCGACATCGACCAAATCGCGAATAATCGATTCCACATCGCGGCCAACATAGCCGACTTCTGTAAATTTGGTGGCTTCCACTTTAATAAAAGGTGCATTGGCTAATTTTGCCAGGCGACGTGCAATTTCAGTTTTGCCAACGCCAGTCGGCCCAATCATTAAAATATTTTTTGGCGTAATTTCGTTGCGCATGTCGACGGGAACTTGCATGCGGCGCCAACGGTTTCTCAGTGCAATCGCCACCGCGCGTTTTGCATTTTGTTGGCCAACAATATGTTTATCGAGTTCGTGAACAATTTCACGTGGAGTCATTGATGACATAAAAATACTTCCTGGATTTAATTCAATAATCAAATTTTTCTTTAGCTCATTCTGCTCCCTCTCCCTTGATGGGAGAGGGTTGGGGAGAGGGTGATGCTCTTCAGTAACTCAACACTTCAATAGTGTGTTGTTGATTGGTGTATACGCAAATATCGCCGGCAATTTTTAAACTTTTTTCGACAATGGTTCGAGCATCCAAATCAGTATTTTGGAGTAAAGCGCGTGCAGCCGCTTGTGCAAAATTGCCGCCAGAACCAATCGCGATTAAATCATCTTCGGGCTGGATCACATCGCCATTGCCAGTGATGATCAAAGAGGCCTCTTTATCAGCAACGGCTAACAAGGCTTCAAGGCGTTGCATGCTGCGATCGGTTCGCCAGTCTTTTGCCAATTCAACGGCTGCACGTGTGAGTTGACCATTATGAGCTTCAAGTTTGGCTTCGAAACGCTCAAATAGAGTGAAAGCATCGGCAGTACCGCCTGCAAAACCGGCAATGACTTGATCTTTATAAAGTCGGCGAACTTTGCGCGCATTGCCTTTCATAATAGTGTTGCCCAGCGAAACCTGGCCATCACCACCAATTACCACTTGCCCGTTACGACGGACTGAAACAATAGTTGTCACAGGAAATCCTTAAGTTAACGAAAATAGGTCTTTTAATTTTGCAAATTTTGAAAGATCTGGGGGTGGAGGCGCTAATTTCAAGTCTGGTCAGTTTGTTTGAAGGGCAAGATGTGTGGGCTTTTGAGGTGTAAGCTTAGGTATCTTCGAAAATCGTAATTGAAATAGAAAATAAAAAAGCCAGCTTATCAGGAGCTGGCTTGAAACTTCCATTTTAGAACTATTTAGTAACGCAATAGGCGCTGACAGTAATTCCTCTATCGGCTGATTCAAATTTGTAACCACAACTTCCGCAAGAGGCTGCGATGTTAGTTATGTTATTGCCAACATAATTGCTACTGGTTTGTGAAGTTGAGTAGGTTCCAACGTATTTGCCACCACAGGAAGTGGTTGTGGTGGGTGTAGTGGTTGTCGTCACTACTGGGCAAGCACTTGTGGTGCTCTTGCTACATGAATAACTGCCCGTGTAATTTGCTGATCCGCCAGCTGCATAGCAAGTTCTTCCAAATGATTCTGCGCAACTTGAGTTGGAGCAGGTCATTCCAATATTGATTGGAGTAGTTGTGGTACATAGTTTTTGACAAGACCAGACAAAGCCTAATTCTCCAGTTACATTAGGTGATGTTGCTGGATAACACATAGGATATTTCGCGGCCTGCAGTGCAAATTGTCTGATTCCTCCAGCGGCATTGTCATATGGAGTGCCGCATGGAAGGCCTGCGCAACTACCAATATTTGGAGAAGAAAAAATCATCAAATTATTTACTACGCCATAAAGATGAGGGTATGCCATTGCATCTACAAAAAGGCCTTGTACACCGTATCCGCGCGAAGTGTAAATTGGGTAGCCGTTTCCGTTGCCGTTGCCATTGCTTCCGTCCATAGCACCATGTCCTGCACCCAGATTGTGACCTGTTTCGTGCGCTAAAATACTTTCTGAGCAGTTGTAAGCAACTACAGAAACAGCTTTCAATCCAGCATTTGCTCCCCCGTAAATGTCAGTGGGAGCCGGTGGCATCCAAGCGTTTCCGCATACACCTAGGCCTGTTACCGAATCAAAAATAGCGTTTGTCATATAAACGGTTAGCGCAGGTTTAAATAGATTCCTTCCGAAATCCATAACACCTGCGTTGTTGGTCACTCTTTCTAAAAAAGGTACGTTGATCGGTGTTCCAGCACTTCGAGGAAGATCTAAATACTTAATTTTTACCAAATTAAGTTTCACATCTGTTCCACTATTGGCATATGCAAAATTAGCCCAATTAACCATTGCGGCAATTCGCACGCTGGGATTGCCTCCATATGCGGAGTAAGTTTTGTAATCGTGTACTACTAGTAAGTCTAGAGTCACTGCCTGTGCACTTAAGGCGCAGGCTAATGAACATAAAAATAAACTTATTTTTTTTAACATCATAGCATCCTCTGAATTTATTAAATTAACGAACAATATCATCGTGGCTGATTGTATTTAGTCCATTTGTTATAAACGTAACTCCTCTCACCGTATCCACACTCCAGCTACCTTGCTCTGTCACTATGCTTCCTGCTATAACATCTCCACTTTGCGAAAGCGCCACACCATAGCCAATTCCTGATCCCGTTATGTTTCCTGCAATTGATGGCACATCGCCAATTTTGGATGCATCTGATATTTGCACTTCAATGATGTTGTCTGTGTTAGGAGTTGATAGTTGTAATATGTCTCCCTTTTTAAATTGGCTGACCATGTCAGTAGGGATAACCAGTTGTTTAACATCACCATTAACAATTCCATATTCGTTGCGTATTTGTTTTTCGAATGCTGGATCTATAGGTTTTATTTCCCAATTGGATTTAATGGATGAAATCTGTTTTGGTTGTTCTTCAGGAATCTTGAGTTGCGGAACAGCTGGTTCCTGTTTTACAACTTCTTCTGAACTATTAGAGATGATGGTCAGGTTATTATCAGGTTTGTTGACTGCCTCTGCTAAAAGCCATATTCCCGCAAGCGTTATGCCTATTAGAAGTAAGCGCCAAATAAACCCCACTCTTGCCAGCTTGTAAGCAATATCGCACAGCAAAATCCGAAAATTCCCACTGGCACATAAAATTTCAATAGATAAAATGACCAGCGCAAGGACGGGAACCAAAACAGGAGGTTTTGGTTAACGGAAAAACGTTTCAGGATGAAACGATTAAATGGATGTTGAACTGTAGGGAAAAGGCAGGAGCCGATGATGTCATGATGACGTTTGAACTGCAGGATGCGGGAGTTGGCAGGACGCGACTCCCTTTTTTATTTCGAATGTATTTTTCTTATTATTGTTTTCGTTTTTCAGATCACAATTCCACGGCAAACATTTTTCTATTTCTTCAACAGTTGTTGCGTTAGGTAATTCCGTAAAAATATTTTTCAAATAGGCATAAGGTTCAAGGCCATTGGCTTTTGCAGTTTCAATCAAGCTGTATAAATTGGCACTTGAGGTTGCGCCTTTTTGACTCGCACTGAACAACCAATTTTTTCGACCCACCACAAAAGGTCTAATAGCATTTTCAGCGGCATTGTTATCTATCGGATAATCCCCCGAATCGAGATAACGAATTAATCTTGGCCATTGCTCGTGTAAATAAAATAACGCTTTACCAATCGCCGATTCAGGCGGCGAATGGGCAATGCTTTTATCCAGCCAGGATTTTAATTTATCGATAATCGGTTTGGATTGTTGTTGTCGTACAGTCAATTTTTCGGATGATGTCTTTTCTTTGATATCACTTTCAATGCGATAGAGTTGTTGAATGTAGGCCAATGCCTGATCCGCTTTTCCGGTTTTGCCTTTGGGTTGCATTTTTTGCGCATCGATAAATGTGCGTCGGGCATGTGCCCAACACCCTACTCGATGTAGTTGATTTTGTCGCACACACCGTTGTAGCCGGAAAACCATCGACCATCAGTGCGCCTTGATAATCGCGCAGTAAAGCTTCAGCGGCTTTTCCACTGCGTGTCGGCTCGTATTGAAACAACACCGCAGCACAGGTTGGCATTGTGCAGCGCAATACCCACATAAAACTCTGTGTTTCAGCCGCGCGGCCAGGTTCATTCAAGACTTGCACTCTGGTCTCGTCTGCGTGAAGAATGTTTTGATCCAATATTTTTCGTGAATCAAATTAATCAGTGGTTGCACTAACTGACCGCAACGAATCATCCAATTCGCTAATGTGGTGCGATCCAACTCAATGCCAATACGTTTGAAGATGTCGGTTTGTCGATAAAGTGGTAAAGCATCTACATATTTTTGTGTAGCAACACTCGCGAGCAAACCGGGTGATGCGATACTTTTGTCGATAGGTTGGGCAGGCTTACTGGCCGTGATTAAAAATCCTTCGCAGCAAGGGCAGGCGTATTTTAAACGCTTGTGGTGCAGCACTTGAATCTTCGCTGGAATCACATCCAGTTGTTCGTGTGATTCAAAACCGATTTGTTTTAAAACAGAACCATCGTGCGGGCAGACTTTCTGCTCTTCAGGCAGATCATGGATAATCTCAACGCGAGGTAAATTCGCAGGAATAGATTCGCGATGTTTTTTGCGTTGATGCGCTGCAACAGTAACCGTGGCATCTTGTGATTCAACTTCGGTATTCGAAGAAGCGCTTTCATCTTCTTCCGCCTCAACAAACAAGTCAGCCTGAATCGCTTCCAGCTTTTCACTGGAGGATCCAAACTGTTTTTGATTCAGTGAGCGGATGTAATCTTCAAGCAGTTGAATGCGGTTGTTTTTATCAGAGATGACTTTATTGTTTTCTGAAATAATTTTATCTTTTTCAGAAATTATTTCTTTTAGTTGATCTATTTCTTGAGTGATTTCGTGAGTATTTTGCATGAATGTATTTTACCAAAAATGCCATTCATGCAACAGAAAAATATTGCTTTAATAACAATAATTATATTAAAACAAATCCGTAAATACAGATTCAGTGTGAGGCGTTAACTTCGCAATATCCAATCCACGCAACAACCAATCAAACTGCTCATCGGTTAATAACAAAACAGAATCACCCTTGCGCGGCCATTTGAACCTGTTCCTCTCCAAGCGTTTATACCACAAACAAAACCCGGTTTTGTCCCAGTAAAGAATTTTGATTTTGTTACGCGAGCGATTGCCAAACACAAACAGTGCACCGGAAAATACATCCAGCTCCATCACGTCGCTCACGCGAATACTTAACCCATTAATCGACTGCCGGAAATCCACAGGGTCGCGGTGCACATAAATCGTAACTGATTCCCGGCGAATCATGACAGTGCTTTAATCAGTTGCGACAACCAAATCACATCAGGCAAGCTTTCGAATTGCAATGAACAAGATTCCAAACGGCACTCTAGCCTGTAGCTTGTTGTAGTGGCATGTTGCTTCATGCGAGCAACTGGTATGAATGCCGCTTCGTCGGTGTTACACAATTGCGTTCTGCGCAACTGAAATAGGCTTGATCAAGATCATGCTGTTTGCAAAATGCAGCGGCGGTTAAACCGCTGTCCGCATGTTGCTGAAAGAGTGATAGCCATTGTTCTTTGCTGCGTCGAATCATAATGCCTCCTGGATTGTTTTGGAGGCTTGAGGTTAATCGGTTTTAGGTTTGGGTGTTAGGTGGGGTTGTTTTGGCGCTTACTATTAGAATGAGTATTTTTATATTCATTGGTAGATTACCGTAAAAACATGAGGGCGTGCAGTTTAGGGTAGAAAACTGAATTTAACCTGAATGTAGATAGAGATAGAGGCAGCTTTTTGATAGGGCTCTTTTTTTTCGACGTAACTCTTAATTTGAGAAGATCTAGTATTGAATATGGTTTTTAATTTTCAGTTTTTTTAAACGGCAAAAGCCCTTTTGCTTCCTCTGCATAAGCTTTCACCGCTTCAGCTTCTTCTTTTAAAAAATGGCCAATTGCAGGTCGGAAGTTGTGATCGTGAATCCAGTGTTGTGAATAAGTCAGCACTGGCTCAAATCCCCGCGCGATTTTATGTTCGCCCTGTGCGCCACCATCAAATCGTTGCAAGTGATTTGCAATAGCATAATCAATGCCTTGGTAATAACAGGTTTCAAAATGCAGAAATTGGTATTCCTCAAAACATCCCCAATAGCGGCCGTAGAGAGCATGTTGGTCACGAAAAAATAATGAGGCGGCAATGATTTTCTGGTCGCGATTGATTGCTTGAATCAATACTAAACTTTCTGGCATTCGTTGCCCAATCATTAGGAAAAAATCCAACGACAAATAACCCGGATGACCACTGCGTTTGAGATAAGTATTGCGATAAAGCGCATAAAATATCGTCAGGTCTTCTTCTGTGATAGTAGTATTTTCTTTGATTGAAAACTGAAAACCTTGATCAGTCACTTGCTGTCTTTCTTTTTTAATGGATTTTCGTTTGCGTGAATTCAGTCTTGACAAAAAATCGTCAAAGCTTGTGTAATCGCGATTGAACCAGTGAAATTGGCAGCCCAGTCGTTCGGGGATGGATAAGGCGCTGAGTGCTTGATGTAAATTCGCATTCGGAAATAAACAATGCCAACCGGATAATTGATGTTCTTCGCAGGACTGGTTTAAAAATTCTGTAATGTTTTTTGTGATTAATGGCAGATCAACATTTTCTGCCACTAATAAACGAGGGCCTGTGCAAGGTGTAAACGGAATTGCGTTAATCCATTTTGGATAATAATCTTTTCCGTAGCGTTGAAAGGCATCAGCCCAGCTCCAATCAAATACGTATTCGCCATAAGAATGAGTTTTGATGTAACCCGGCATGGCGGCAACCAATTGCTGATTGTCTATGCAGACTAGATGTGAAATTTCCCAACCGTTTTTGATATGAGTGGATTGGCTGTCTTCCAGTGCGGCGAGAAAAGCGTGACGAATAAAAGGATAATCAGGCGGGCAAAGTGCATCCCACTCGCTCGCCTGAATTTTGTGGATGGAATCAATAAAGCTGAATTGCAATAAGTTGACTCCTGAAAATTAATGCTTGGTTTTATCGCGTTTCAATACCAAAGCGTTGTATTCATGTCTGACAAGCTGTGCTCGCGCATTGGTTAGCGCATTTTGTGTGGCGAATGGGCCCACAACAACTCTGTGCCAAATTTCACTTTTACGAATTTCCACTCGCTCAACGCGGGCTTCCAGATTTAATAAAATTAATTGTGCACGTAATTTATCGGCGTCTTCTGCTTTGGGAAATGAGCCCACTTGGATGATGTACTCAACATTGGTTTGAGTTTCGACGGGTTTGTCACCACTGGTGGTTTCGCTGGCGGGGACTATGGTTTCGCTTTCTTGCAATAATTTGTAAAAATCAAAACGCGGTTTGGGGGTATTGTTCTCCGCTTTGGGTTTTTCTTCGACTTTGGGTGCCGGTGCCACAACCGGATTTTTAATAAAGTACAAGCTTGCGCCAAAGGCACCCAAAATTAACCCCAATACAAACCACAACCAGGTCGGCGTTGCACCGCTATTGTTGGATCGGCTCTTGCCGCCGCGCGGCTTTTTTGCGAAATCTCTGCTCATATTAACCATATCTTGAAAAGTTACGCGATTGTAAGATGATTAGGTTGATAATCGCAATAAAGCCTAACAAGACAGGTTTTAATCAGTTCAAATTCGCCGATTATCTAGGGAAAAATACACTCACATACTTTCTTTTCTTTAACTCCGTTTTTTTCCAAGGTTTTTACCAGTTCATTGTAGATCTCGATACTTTTTGTTCGCTGCTCTACCGTTATTAAATAAGAACAATGGTCTTTTAGATATGCCACATATTCTTCTAAGTCGTCATCAGCGTTGACAAGCTTGTAGAATGCTAGCTGTAATTCTATAGGTACATCGAGTAATTCAGTTTGTTCGGATGCCAAATCCTCCATTGCACCCATGCAACCCTGTTTGGCAGCTTTTGCAACCCATTCTCTAGCCTCAACTATTAAGTGTTGGTAATCTTTTGTTTGGTCTTTTATTTCGATTGCTTTATTGGCGAGCATTATTCCGTAAAGATGCATGCCATTAATTGACCCTTCGAGTGCAGCTTTGTGAGCAGTGTCAAACACCACTTCTGGATAGTACTCATCTAATACCTCTTGGTATTCATCCTCGTCATCATATTCATCACTATCCAGTAAGATACTGAGTCTGTGTAATTCTTGCGTTGCGCTCATGATTTATTTATCCGTTTTGGGTTAATGAGAAAAATTCAAGCTGATTGCTATTTCCTTTTTACCGTTGGCTGATGTCATAAAAGAGGATTCAGCAAAATGCTGGCAACGTTTTACTAACATATCCAAGTGTGGGCGATATCCTTCACCAATCGCAGGGTTAATAAAAAGCTGCACTTTGCCGTTAAATTTTTTATTTCGAGTTTCTTTATTTTCTATATAGTAACCCTTGGCTCGCATAGTCAGTAAGCGACGAACTTCAATTTCTGTGTGGAGCAATAATTCGCGAATATCCGTACAAGGAACATGTATATGGTAGGACTCCGTTTTGTCCTCTTCTTTAATACTCTGAATACTAATTGCAGGTCGTTCTTCGAATTCCAATTCCTTGCCAGCCAAAATCTCGTCCGAGTCCAAGTCAATAATCCATCTTCAACACCAATAAGATCGCCGCCACTCCCTATTTGCAAATAATTAGTATTCCCAAAACGACGAGCTTTTGAGCCATGCCAAAGCTTGTTTTGGTCAGAGAATTGATAGTGTCTGATCAATTTACCTTCCATTGAGTAGACAATAATTTGATTCGATTCCATCGTAAATACATAAAGTAATTTTTCATCTGTCCAGAATGACAAATGTTGCTGATCCTCTGTATCGGCTACAAATTCTTGTTCAATCTCTCCCTGTAAATTCATAATCATCATTTTATTGCCCATGCAGCAATAGATTTTTTGATTGATCAGATACGAATCTTCGATACGAGTAGGAAATAATTTCTCCCAAATAACATTGCCTGTCATTTTTTCCAGCAGGACTATAGCGCCACTGCCATCACTCAACTCACCCATGTTAATCAATATTCCATTATTGATATTTTCAAATAAACAATTAGGCGAATAACGACCTTGAGCGCCCGTGAATTTACGTTGCCAAAGCAATTCACCACTCCAATCTGAGCAATATAAAAATCCAGATTTAGATACTAGAATGCAATCCTTGTCAGCGTATCTATTACCGCCTCGATTCTTAGGTGTAATTCTCTTCCCGTCAATCAAATTAAGATAGGTAGATTTTGACTCGCCATCATCATTTCTATTGTACATAACTAAAACCGAGTCATAAAAATCACAAATATATGGATTCTCTTGTTCAGCCAAAAATGCCGACCTAAATAATTCAAGGTCACTTAACTGAATAACCTGCTCCTGATTGTTATTAATAAGGCTCATTGTTTTAATTAGACCAAAATTAAAAAAAGAAATATTGTTCAATCCTTTTAAATAGATATCGGAATTTACAAAATTATTTTCAAACAAAATACCACCTGACGCCATATAAATGTGATCATCATTAAAATGCATGCCCGTCAATGATTCCACAAAATACAATAGCTTCATTTAAAAAATCCCCATTAATGCTTTAATAGCATCTTGTAATTTCTCTTCTTCACCTAAATATTCCTTCAGAAAGGCATTACGATCAACGCTGCCTATTTTTCCTGCAAGGTGAATCTGCAAAGTAGTATCAGTTTCAATTTTCTTAATGATCTCACTAGCAAATTCAGGCTTAAGCGCCTCTATTGAATCGTCTGCAAATATCCAAATTCGCTTATCACCTTGCTTGGAAACTTGAGCGACTATATCCTTCAAAAGTTGGGCGCTGATTTTTCCTGCAACCATACCTATTTATCCGTTTTGAATTGATCTCAATGCTGCACGATTGTTATGATTTGAATATGTATTATATCACTAGTGTCCGGTTAAAATCTCACTCGAATCGCTGAAAGCTAAGCAGGGCAAGGCTTTCAGCGGTTTTCAATGTGTCTCCGACTTGAACGATATATTTTCATTTAACCACCCTTCATAGTCTCGCCTTTTGATAAAGTTGGGGCAGAGCTATGTACGCAGGCAAAATGGTTTTCACACAAATCATGGAGCACTTGCCATGGAAAACATTTCACCGCATCGTCAAGCGCCATCAAGGCGATCACCGAGCTCGCACATTAAATTGTGCAGAACATTTTCGCATTCTTGCTTTTGCTCAACTCACTTATCGCGAAAGTTTGCGCGATATTGAAGCTTGTCTCGGCGCGCAATCTGCAAAACTTTATCACTTAGGCATTCGCGATGCTGTTAGTCGTTCCACTTTAGCTGATGCCAATGAAGTGCGGCCTTGGCAAATTTATTCTGACTTCGCGCACATTTTAATTGCACAAGCACGAAAACTTTACGCAAAAGATAATTTCGGAATCGATTTAGACAACACTGTTTATGCGCTCGATTCCACAACGATCGATTTATGTTTATCAATGTTTCCGTGGGCTCCATTTCGCTCAGCTAAGGCCGCCGTAAAATTACACACCCTTTTGAATTTACGTGGAAATATACCTAGTTTTATACATGTTTCAGACGGTAAGCTGCATGACGTTAACGTGCTCGACATACTTGTTCCCGAAGCCGGAGCCTTCTATGTTATGGACAAAGGCTATGTCGATTTTTCGCGCTTATACGCACTGCATTTAGCTGGCAGTTTTTTCGTTACACGAGCAAAAATAAATCTCTTGGCGCATCGTGTTTATTCAACTGCGATTGATCGCAGTACAGGTCTTATTTGCGATCAAACTATTTTGCTAGATGGATTTAATGCAAAAAAAGATTACCCCGATAAATTACGCCGTATTCGTTTCAAAGATTCTGAAACAAACAAAACCTATATTTTTATCACCAATAATATGACACTGCCTGCATTAACCATTTGCGCACTCTACAAAAGCCGCTGGCAAGTTGAATTATTTTTCAAATGGATCAAGCAACATCTGCGCATTAAAAAGTTTTACGGCACCTCAGAAAATGCTGTTAAGTCACAAATATGGATTGCCGTTTCCGTTTATGTGTTGGTAGCCATCATTAAGAAAAAGCTGGCAACGGATGCTTCGCTCTACACATTGCTACAGATATTTTCGCTGACACTTTTCGAAAAAACACTGCTAAAACAGCTTATTCCTGATGCGGATTACAAAGAGCCGGTCAGTGAAAGCGATAACAAGTTGAATTTGTTTGAGTTTTTAACCGGACACTAGTGGTATTATATATGGAATACTATAACAAGATCTTTAGGTTCGCCGCTTAAATTAACCAGGAAAAAATGGAACGATTCATGCAAAAAAATTATTTTACGTCTGCAGGATGGCTGCTAGTTTTAAGTTGCTTGGTGGTTGGCTGTGGTAGTGGAAATTCCGGTGATGACTCCAGTGAAGTTAAAGGACCTGATCGGCTGATTGCCCGCGACTCCGGGGGTGACATAATTATTCCGGTATCAGCCTTTAATGAAACCCCTATTTTTGATGATTGGTTCTTTGAGGTTTCGGGAGGAGGAACTAATTTTAATTTTTATTTGTATAAGCCGATAACATACAACTCAAATACTGATAAGAATTATCCTTTGCTGATAGTGTTACATGGCGATAATGGCTATAACGA
This sequence comes from Cellvibrio sp., assembly GCA_016712405.1. Lineage (GTDB taxonomy): Bacteria > Pseudomonadota > Gammaproteobacteria > Pseudomonadales > Cellvibrionaceae > Cellvibrio. Next base: position 422,976 of record JADJRD010000014.1, read on the forward strand.
TCGGCGTCCGAAAATAACGCCTTATCCTCTCCGCTCAGGGGTATTCAACGAATTTGTTGCTGAAGATGATGTGACATTATTAGCAACTGGGCGGGACTCATTAAATTCACATGTTAAAGATGCATTCGTCATTCATCCTGAAATACCTTATATTAATCGAAGCGACATAAATTCAGATCCTCTTGGTTATTGGAATCCAAACTCACTAAACAATATTGTGAATTATCTGATTGCAAAATATCGAATTGATACAAGTCGCATCTATTTAACCGGTGCTAGCATGGGGGGAGGCGGTACATTTTATTACGCACAAACAGCGCCATCAAAATTCGCGGCTATCATTCCAATTTGTAATGGGCTCTATGAATACTATTGGCGTGCTGTGATATTACAGGATATGCCTATTTGGCTGTTTCATAATTATGACGACCAAACAGTTAAGCTTCATTCAAGTATTTTGCCTACGGTCAATCAGTTTATGTCAATAAATGTGATGTCAACTTTCCCAAGTACTTTTCCGCCAGATAATGAATACACCATAAGCTATGATTCAGTTGGCGGGCCACAAGCATGGGTAATGGGAACGAATTTTGTAAGCGGAACATTTAATTTTACTCTTTACCCAAATGGCGGACACAATGCTTGGGATAAGACATATAAAAAGGCAGAGGTTTGGGATTGGTTATTTTCTAAAACAAATGTCCGTTAGATGTCACAGAATCAGGGCCTAACTCATATCCTGTGCATCCACATCAATCGACCAGCGCACGCGGTGATTCAACGCGCTGGCTTCGAGTTCCAGTGCTAATTTGGAAAGTAAAGTTTGTAATAATTTTCGTTGATTGCTGTTGATGTGTAGTTGATAGCGAAATCTGTCGCCGCGTTTTTCCATCATCGCAGGCAATGGGCCGAGATAATTCAATTCAGAAGATGATGGCTGAATTTTTTGTGCGAGGGATAAAGCTAGTCGCAAAAATTCCAGTGCGATTTCCGGACGTTTACTTTCGGCGCGTAATAAGGCGAGATGACGAAAGGGGGGTAATTGTTGTTTTAATCTTTCTTTTAAAATTAACTCGCCCATAGCGTGATAGCCCGAATGAGTTAATGTTTGCAACCAAGGATGATCTATATGCAAGCTTTGCACTATTACGTGACCGTTTTTTTCAGCGCGACCTGCGCGACCTGCCACTTGCAACAATAATTGCCCCATGCGTTCTATGCCGCGAAAATCGGTGCTGAAAAGTCCTGCGTCTGCATCCAGAATGACGACTAAAGTTACATTGGGAAAGTGATGTCCCTTCGCCAACATTTGTGTGCCAATCAAAATACAGGGATCACCTTGATGTACGGGTTCGAGTAATCGATTGAGCGAATTTTTTTGTCGTGTGGCATCGCGATCAATACGAATCACCGGCGTATTCGGAAACGCTTGTCGTAAAGTTTCTTCGCTGCGTTCCGTTCCTTGACCCAAAGGATGCAGTCTTGAGCTTTTACAATTTGGACAATTTTTTGGAATACCGCGTTGATGATCGCAATGATGACAATGTAAATGCGCGGGTGATTGATGCAGCGTCATACGCGCATCGCAATAACGACAATCTGCCATCCATCCGCAATCCTGACACTCCAGCGTCGGTGCATAACCGCGACGATTTAAAAACACTAACACTTGTTCGTTTCGATTGAGCGTTTTGCTGATGCTGTCGAGTGTGAGTGGCGATAATCCTTCATCCAATTGTTGCCCGCGAATATCCAGCAAATGAATTTGAGGTGGTTTGGCATTGCCTGCGCGTTGGGTTAAGCGTAAATGCTGATAGCGTTTTTGTTGCGCGTTGTGCAAAGTTTCCAGCGAAGGTGTGGCTGATCCCAGAATTAAGGGAATATTTAATTTATGTGCGCGTACTACGGCCAAATCGCGTGCGGAATAACGAAATCCTTCTTGTTGTTTGAAGGATAAATCGTGTTCTTCATCCAAAATAATCATGCCGGGATTTTTCAGCGGTGTAAAAATCGCGGAGCGTGTGCCGATAATAATTTTTGCTGTGCCATTTTTCGCATCCATCCAGGCATCGAGTCGTTCCCGATCATTCAAGCCGGAGTGTAAAGCGGCAATAGGAACATTAAATCGTCGCAAAAAACGCGAGAGTGTTTGCGGTGTTAAACCAATTTCCGGAACCAACACCAAGGCTTGTTTTCCATCACACAAGCAGCGCTCTATGGCTTGCAAATAAATTTCGGTTTTGCCGCTGCCAGTGGTGCCATCTAATAAATAAGTGGCAAATGATTCAACTTGAATTTGTTGGAGTGCGGTGAGTTGTTCCGGGTTTAAATCCAGCGGTTTTTCTTTTAGAAATTGATTATTGGTGATGCAGAAGGGTTCCGCATTTTCCGATTTGGTTTGCTCGGGAATATAAGTTTCTATCAAGCCTCTATCGATCAGGGCTTTGATAATGGTTGAGCTTATTTCTAAGGTATCAATTTCCGCGCGGCTCAAATTATTGTGTTGCTGTAATGCAGATAAAAGAACGGCTTGTTTGCGTGCGCGCTTGAGTGCGCCTTCCGGTAGACCTTTGCCTTCTGTCGTTAAGCGGTAGCGAGGTTCATGCTGACTTTTTTGCCATTGGCCTTGTCGCAAAAGAGCGGGCAGTGCGGTGCTGATGGCGTCGCCAATCGGGCATTGGTAATAGTCAGCTGCCCAAAGGCAGAGTGAGAGCTGTTCGTCGTCCAGGGCTTGTTCTGGTCCCAGCCATTCGGTTGCAGGGCGTAATTTCTCAATCGGGATATCGGTGTGAGATTTGATCTCCAGTAGCAATCCAACCATCGACTGATTACCAAAAGGCACACGAAATAATTGCCCAGGTTGCCAATCCTGATCCTGTTCTGGGGGGCTATTTGCTGGAGCCAAATAGTCGAAACGACGGCGCAGAGGCGTTGGCAGAGCAAGACTCAGGATGCGGGGAGGCTGATTTTGAGGTGGGGGTTGGCTCATTCAGGTAATTCAATCGCAAATCAAAACGCACAGCATAAGCCAAAGCAGTCCAGGCTGCAGGCGCTTTTTCTACTTGCCTTATAGGCCAAGTCTGGTAGTATCGCGCCTCCCAAAAACGACCCTGGTGCGGTACCCGGCAATTGATCGGGCGGCGGCACAACATTAAAGGCCAAAATCATGAAAGCAGATATCCATCCAAATTACGTTGAAGTTGCTGTCAACTGCAGTTGTGGCAATAGCTTCAAAACCCGTTCTACTATTGGTAAAGATTTCCACGTTGACGTGTGTGGTTCATGCCACCCCTTCTACACAGGTAAACAAAAAATCGTTGATACCGGTGGTCGTATTGATCGCTTTACCAAACGTTTTGGTAGCCGTATTGCAACCAAGAAGGATTAATTTAGAAAGATTTAATTTCTTTTAAATAAAAAGGCCGCAAGTTTTTTGCTTGCGGCCTTTTTATTGCGTTGAATTTTAGTATAAATATTTAAAATAATTCATCGGGCAGTGTGGTTTGCTCTTCAATAATATCGTCATTTCCACCCGCTGAAGTTCGGCCCGTATCTTCTCCTAAAAATACCTCAAATATTGCATCTGTATCCCCCGGCAAGGCGGGCTTTCCGGTCGCCGGGTTAATGCGTAAGGTTACAATTCCATCAGGCTGCCGTGGCAATTCGTCGGGGGCACCATCCAGTGCAACCCCCATATAATCAATCCAGATTGGCAAAGCGGCAGAGCTGCCGAATTCTCGCCGACCTAGGGGTGTGTTTTGATCAAAGCCAACCCAAACACTGGTTGCAACTTTAGGGCTATAACCTGAAAACCAAGTATCTCTTGGGCCGTTGGTGGTGCCTGTTTTTCCTGCGAGATCATTACGTTTTAGTTGTAATGCCAAGCGACCAGTACCACGCTTGACTACATCTTTCAGCATGGAATCCATTAAATAGGCGATGCGTTTATCAATAATTCTCGGCGCATCATTTTCGTTGTTGCTATTGGGGAGTGGCGGCATTTCTACACCGTTTTCTGTGTAGATGGGTGTTGGTAATGGCTCCTCACAAACACGACAAACTTTATGGGGCTTCGCTTCAAAAACAATTTCACCTTTTGCGTTTTCAATTCGAGTAATCAAATAAGGTGTAATTTTATAGCCGCCATTTGCGAAAGCGGAGTAGGCGGTGACCATTTGCAAAGGGGTGGCTTCATGAGTGCCTAGAGCCATAGTGAGATCGCGTGTAAATTCCTTAGAGTTAAAACCAAAACGATCAAAGCTATCCAAAGCGGTTTGAATGCCCATCATTTGTAATAGTCTGATGGAAACCAAATTGCGGGAACGATAGAGGGCTTGTCGTAAGCGCACGGGGCCCATAAATTTTCCGTCATCATTTTCGGGACGCCAATCTTTTCCTGATCCAGTATTTTCTATCACTATGGGTGCATCATTGATAATGGATGCGGGTGTATATCCATTCTCGAGAGCGGCAGTATAAATTAAGGGTTTAAAGCTTGATCCAGGTTGACGAAAACCTTGCGTAGCACGATTGTAGTGACTTTGTTTAAAATCAAATCCGCCCACTAATGCTTTAATTGCACCGTCTTCTGGATCAATAGAAACCAGAGCTGATTGTGCTGCTGGAACCTGACTGAATACCCATTGGTTGTCAGTATTTTTGTTCAGGCGAATGACATCACCTTTCTTCAAAAATTTAGCAGCAGAAACATAAGCGGCACCGCGACTATTTTCGTTGATGTAGGGGCGCACATCAGACAGACCTTGCTCCCAAGTAATTTCGTTTTGTTCCCCGTTCGCAAACATAGTTATGATTGATTTTTCTTTTACTTCCAAGACTGCAGCGGGCTCCAATCCTCCAAGAGAGTCAATGTCCTGTAGTTTATCTTGCCAATCTGTAAAATCAGGTTCGATGGATTCAGTAAAGTTTTTTTCCGGGCCGCGATAGCCATGACGTTTATCGTAATCCACTAGGCCTTTAATTACTGCTTGTTGCGCGGTTAGTTGCAGTTTGCTATCTACACTGGTAAATACTTTTAATCCATCTGTGTAAGTTGCTTGTCCGAAATTATCCAGGATTTCCTGGCGTGCCATCTCGGCAATGAAAGGGGCATCAACATCAAATTGAGTGCCATGATAACTGGCAGTGTTGGGTGAGGTAATATTGGCCACATAGGCATCTTTGTCTAAGTGCCCAAGCTCAAACATTCGTCCCAATATCCAATTTCGTCGAGCCATTGATCGCTTGGGATTTGCAAGCGGATTTAATTTGGAGGGGGCAGCCAGGGTGCCGACAATAGAGGCATATTCAGCGGCGGTGAGTTGGGTGATGTCCTTTCCATAATAAATCATCGCCGCAGATTGAATGCCATAAGCGCCTTTTCCAAAAAACATTTTGTTGTTAAATAATTCCAGAATTTCTTCTTTGGTGAATCTTCGTTCAATTTGAACGGATAAAAGAATTTCGTTTATTTTTCGGGTGAATTTTTGATCGCGCGACAGAAAAAAATCTCGCGCTAATTGCTGGGTAATTGTACTTCCACCTGATTGAATCGCACCTGATTTCAATATTTGTGAAGCTGCGCGCAACATCCCTTTTAGAGAAACGCCATGATGGCTGAAGAATTCAGCATCCTCCGCAGAAAGAAGCGCTTTTAAGTAAAGCGGTGGAATTTGTTCATAGGTTAATGGGGTGCGACGTTGTTCACCAAACTCACCGATTAACTTGTGATCACTTGAATAAATGCGAAGTGGGGTCTGTAATTGTACTTGCCGCAAGCTGTCAACCGAAGGCAATTTAGGGGCCAAATAGAGATAAAGCCCTGCAGTTGTCACCAAGGTAACACTTAAACCGGTTAGTAACAGCCACAAAATGATACCGAGTATGGATTTTTTACTGAACATTTTTTCTATACGAATTAATAGGTTAGCGAAATACTGCAGGTTGTAAGGCATTATACGGGCTTTTTAACTGTTTACATATCAATTGCTTTGTTGCAGGCTTAAGTTAAAGTGCTATAACATAAACAACGTCTAAGTTACGGAAATAGATAGAAAAATGGGCATTCTAAGTTTCCTTGATAAAAAAGCTAAGCCGGTTGTAGGGCTGGATATCAGTTCTACCTCGGTCAAGCTCCTGGAGCTGACTCGAAGTGGTGATCGTTACCGCGTTGAGGCTTACGCTGTTAAACCACTGCCTCCAAATGCAGTGGTTGAGAAGAATATTGCTGATCCTGCAGCGGTAGCTGAGGTGATTAAAGCATTAATCAAACAATCGAAATGTAAATCCAAATTTGCAGCCGTTGCGGTTGCCGGGTCGGCAGTCATTACAAAAGTAATTGATATGCCTGCGGACTTGAATGAAGACGCAATGGAAAACCAAATCATTGCCGAATCGGATCAATACATTCCTTTCCCTCTTGAAGAGGTTTTAATTGACTGGGAAGTGCGGGGTGTTTCACCTCGTAATCCAGAGCAGGTTGAAGTGCTTCTTGCGGCGTGTCGGCGAGAAAACGTAGAGGTGCGTCAGCAGGTTCTTGCTGAGGCAGAATTGGCGGCTGAGAAAGTTGATATCGAAGTTTATTGCATGGAACGGGCTTTCGAGATGATTGCCGAACAGTTGGAGGATCAGGGCGGTCAGGTGGTCGCAGTTGTCGATATAGGTGCATCCATGACCACATTAAGTGTCATTGTGGATGGTAAAACGGTTTATACCCGCGAACAGCTTTTTGGTGGTAAGCAACTCACAGAAGAAATTCAGCGTCGATATGGATTGTCGCGTGAAGAGGCTGGCTTGGCTAAAAAACAAGGCGGATTACCGGATGATTATGAGATGGAAGTATTGGCTCCATTTAAAGAATCAGTCGTTCAACAAGTCACACGCTCCTTGCAGTTTTTCTTTTCTGCAAGTCAATACAACGATGTTGATTACATTATTCTTGCGGGCGGTGTTGCCTCCTTGGAAGGTCTGAGTGGTTTGATTGAAGAGAAGATAGGAACTCAAACTTTGGTTGCAAATCCTTTTGCAAGAATGTCGGTTTCATCTCGTGTAAACGCCGTGGCTCTCGCAAATGATGCGCCTTCACTGATGATTGTGACCGGCTTGGCAATGAGGAGTTTCGACTAATGGCAAAGATTAACTTATTGCCCTGGCGTCAGGCATATCGCGAAGAGAAGAAACGAGAGTTTGTTTCTATATTGATAGGTGTTTTTTTGCTTTCATGTTTGGTTTCCTATATTTGGGTGTCAAGTGTTGAGTCTGCTATAGAAAATCAAAATTCTAGAAATGCTAAGCTAAATGCTGAGATTGCAAAATTGGAGTTGCAAGTTAAGGAGATCGCTGAAATAAAAAAAGTGAGAGCAGATCTATTAGCAAGAATCAAAGTTATTCAGGATTTGGAAGGAACCCGTCCAGTGATTGTTCGGTATTTTGATGATTTTGTTCGCGCTATTCCTGACGGAGTTTTTATTTCATCTATGGATAAGAAAGGAAATGCTATTACCTTGGTTGGTGTTGCAGAGTCGTACAATAGAGTCGCTGCGTTTATGCGTAATTTGGATGAGTCTGAATGGTTTGCTGATCCTAAATTATCATCGGTGACGGCAGCTCCGGCAGAGGGAGAGCAAGCCAATAGTTTCCGTATGACAGTGATGGCGACGCAGCCAGAACTAACGTCTGACCTTGGCAGTTCTCCTAAAACGGGAGTAAAAAAATAATGTCCTTTGAAACCACATGGCAACAAATTAAAGATTTTGATCTGAGCGATATCGACTTTAATCGTGCAGGGGTTTGGCCCTTACCTGGTAAGGTGTTTGTTTGTTTGTTGATCTTATTTTGCATTCTGCTTGGCGCTTATTATGTTTGGGTTATGGGTTTAAAGGAGGAGCTGCTTTCTGTTGAATCAAAAGAGATTTCCTTAAAGAAAACTTTTGAGGAAAAAAGTTACGAAGCAGCAAACTTGGATGCTTACAAATTACAAATGGAAGAAATGAGAGCTACATTTGATAAGCTGCTTTCAAGATTACCGCAGAAAACAGAAATTGCTGGTTTGTTAGAAGATATTGGCGCTAAGGGTAGGGAAAGTGGGTTGGTAATCAATAATTTGGGTATTCAGTCGGAAGTGGTTTCTGATTACTATATAGAGGTACCAATAGGTATCGAAGTTAAAGGCGGTTATCACGATTTAGGTGGTTTTGTAAGTGGTGTTGCTTCATTGCCTCGTATTGTAACTTTACATGACTTTTCTATTAATCGTCCTAATAAGGGGCTTTCACTGCAAATGAATATTTTGGCCAAGACTTATCGGTACAAGGCCATTGAGTCAGCGAGCCAGAATGTAAAAAAAGGGAAAGGGAGGACGCGTAAATGAAGTCGGTTAAATGGTTGGTTTTAATCACTTTCGCAACTTTACTGGTTGCCTGCAGTTTGGATAATAAACATCAGGATTTGGACGACTATATAGCTGAAACCCAAAAAAGGCCCTCTGGAGAAATTCCTGATTTGCCACCATTTGTTCCTTATCAACCATTTGTCTATTCGGCGTCAACCCTGCGGAGCCCTTTTGAAAAGCCTGTTCTGGTCGATGAAAATACTCTAAAGGGTGGGCGAACAGTGGTCCCGGACTTCACTCGTGCCCCTGAGTATTTAGAGGAGTTCAATATCACGTCACTGAAAATGGTTGGTACTGTTACTTGGAGTGGTGGGGTTTGGGCCTTAATTGATAATTCTCAAGGAAGTGTTGTGAAGGCCAGAGTTGGGAATTATATGGGAAAAAATCATGGCAAGATTGTCTCGGTAACTGCCAATCAAATTGAGGTTATGGAGATGGTGTCGAATGGTGTAGGTGGTTGGGTTGAAAACCCGCGTGTTATTAAATTGGATGAGAAGGAATAAGCAAAATGGCTGCTACATTTTCCTTGAGGTCAAGTATGCGAATTTTATTTGTTGTGGCGTTAAGTTTAGTTACCCCTTTGACAATTGCATCCACATTGACAAAAGTTGATGTGTCCCAGTTGCCTGGAGACAAGTTTGAGCTCCGTATGTCGTTTGATGAAACTCCGCCAGAGCCGAAAGGTTACACAATTGAGAAGCCAGCACGGATTGTATTGGATTTTGCGGATGTAGACTCTTCTGTTAAAGACAGGCGAATTCCATTGGCTGTTCCTAATGGTCAGAGTGCAATGGTTTTAACCAGTGATGGTCGAACACGTTTAATTATCAACTTGGATAATCTGACTCCTTATTCTTCTCGTGTAGACGGAGATGGTTATATCGTTGAAATTGGTAGTGCGGGAGCTGATGCAGCTGACGAGGCAAAAGTCGCAATTTCGAATCAAATTGAGACGAGTTCAAGTGCGGGTCATCCAGAAATTAACAACATAGATTTTCGTCGTGGTGAGTTAGGTGAAGGCCGTATTGTTTTAAAGCTTAGCAATACCAAAGTTTCCGCTAATCTTGTTGAGACTGGTTCTGGAGTTCGTTTGACTTTTAAAAATGCTTGGATAGATCAAAGCTTGAGAAGAAGACTGGATGTGCTGGATTTCGCTACGCCCGTATCGGTTATTTCATCAAACCAAGAAGGTGATAATGTTATTTTCAATATTGCTGCCTCCGGCGATTTTGATTATCTCGCATATCAAACCGACAATGAGTATGTGGTTAGTGTTAAGCCGCTTACTGAACGTGAAAAGGCTGAGAAAAAGAAAGAATTTTCATATACAGGCAATAAGTTATCTCTCGATTTCCAAGATATTGAAGTAAGGGCTGTGTTACAAATTATTGCAGATTTTACTAACTTGAATTTAGTGGCGAGTGACACAGTGAATGGGCGGATTACATTGCGTTTGCAAAGTGTGCCTTGGGATCAAGCTTTGGATTTGGTGTTAAAGACTAAAGGCTTGGACAAGCGCTTGAGTGGCAATGTGATGATGGTGGCGCCTGCAGCTGAGATTGCGGAGCGCGAGCGTCGAGAAATCGAAACTAAAAAGCAATTGGAAGAACTTGCGCCACTACGTACCGAGTACATCCGAGTGAGATATGCCAATGCTAAGGATATGTTCTCACTTTTTGCTGGTGGGGGTAAAGGTAAGGGTGGCGGTGGCGGTGGCGGTGGTCAGGCCAGCCTTACAACCCAAAGTGTATTGTCGGAACGGGGGTCAGGCACAGTAGATGAACGAACCAATTCAATTATTATTACTGATACATCTGAAAGAATTGAAGCATTTAAGCGTTTGGTTGATCAAATTGATATTCCAATTCGACAAGTAATGATTGAGGCAAGAATTGTAGTTGCTAACAACAATTTCCAACGGGAATTGGGTATTCGATGGGGCGGGATGAGCTTTTATCGAGATAACAATGCAACGGTCGATATTGTTGGTTCTCAAGAGGCGCTAGATACAGCGAACGGTAATGGCGATAGCCCTTCACAGTTCTTCGACAATTTAGCCACTGGGCAGGATGCTACAATAGATTTGACAGCAAATGATATGGTCGATTTAGCTACTACGGGCACGCCAGCGGGTAGTGCAGCTGTAGGAATCCTTACTGACAATGCTTACTTGGATTTGGAATTAACGGCACTTGAAAATACAGGTTATGCTGAGATTGTTTCCCAGCCAAAAGTAATTACTAGCGATAAGCAAACAGCCTCTATTCGATCAGGTAAAGAAATTGCCTATCAAGAAGCTTCTGCAAGTGGCGCTACATCAACATCTTTCAAAGAGGCTGTTTTGTTGCTCGAGGTTACACCTCAGATTACACCTGACAATAGAATTATTATGGATTTGTCTGTTTCCAAAGATGCATTGAGCGCGGTAGTGAATGGTGTGCCGACTATAGATGTAACTCGTTTGGATACAAAAGTGCTTGTTAACAATGGTCAGACGGTTGTATTAGGTGGTGTATTCAGTGTGGACACTGCAAAGAGTGAGAATAAGGTACCTGTTCTTGGTGATATTCCATTTTTGGGTCGCTTATTCAAGCGTACATTGACTAGAACAGACAAGTCCGAGTTGTTAATCTTCATTACTCCTCGCTTAATGGCAGAGTCTCTCGATAAATAATGTCCAAATCGAACATTTTTCTTGTCGGCCCTATGGGGGCCGGCAAGTCGACTATAGGTCGTGTTCTGGCTTCTGAGTTAAATCGCCAATTTCGGGATACTGATCGTGTGATTGAAGATCGCACGGGTGCGGATATTCCCTGGATATTCGATATGGAAGGCGAAGTTGGATTCAGGGAGCGGGAAACGGCGGTATTAACGGATTTATGTTCAGAGTCGAATTTGGTGATCGCTACTGGTGGGGGCATTGTCTTAAAGCCTGAAAATCGTCAGATGATGAAAGATTCGGGCTATGTTTGTTATCTTACTGCCTCAACTGATCAGCTGGTCGAGCGCACGGCACGTGATAAAAAACGACCTCTGCTTCAAGTTGAAAATCCCCGCCAAAAAATTATTGATTTGCTTGCTCTTCGTGAACCTATCTATCGTGAATCAGCAGATTTTATTATCAATACCGATAAGCGCTCACCCAAAATGGTGGCTCAGGAAATTATTCGGTTAATTGAAGAGTCTCTCTAAGTCTTTACAGTTAGCTGTTATTTCCGTTTCTTAAACTGGCCTCAATCGTCCAAGTCCTTTATCAATGTTCACTTTGTGATAAAGTGGCGCAATCACTGTTTTCAGAGCTTATCTTATGCAACTGCTTCAAGTGGAATTGGCTGATCGTAGTTATCCAATTTGTATTGGTGATGATTTAATTTCAAATGCTGGGCTACTTAAAAAAACCATTCAGGGTCGACAAGTTTGTATAGTAACCAATTCAGTTGTTGCTCCACTCTATTTGGAAGCTTTAAAAAAAACGCTTTCTGATTATCAAATTGATCAAGTGATTTTGCCGGACGGTGAAAAATATAAAACCCTGGATGTTTGGTCAAAAATTTTTGATACCTTGTTGTCTGCCCGTCATAACCGTTCCACCACTGTGATTGCGTTAGGTGGCGGAGTTGTGGGTGATATGGCTGGGTTTGCTGCTGCGTCCTATCAGCGTGGCGTCGATTTTATACAAATTCCCACTACATTATTGTCTATGGTGGATTCATCTGTGGGTGGTAAAACCGGAGTTAATCATCCCATGGGGAAAAATATGATTGGCGCTTTTTATCAACCGAAATTGGTGATGGCAGATATCAGTTTATTAAAAACCCTACCTGCTCGTGAGCTCTCAGCGGGGCTTGCAGAAATTATTAAATATGGGCTCATTTCTGATAGTGATTTTTTTGTGTGGCTCGAAAACAATATTGATCAACTGATGCAAGGAAATGTCGAAGCTTTAACTTATGCTGTAAAACGTTCTTGTGAAAATAAAGCGTTTGTTGTGGGTAAAGATGAGCGTGAAAGTGGATTGCGTGCAATTTTAAATTTAGGTCACACTTTTGGTCATGCGATTGAAACAGCCCAAGGTTATGGCAATTGGCTGCACGGTGAGGCTGTGGCTGCGGGGATGGTTATGGCAGCAGACTTATCTTGGCGTCGTGGTGCGATTAGTGAGACGGATTTACAGCGTATTATTCAACTTTTGATTCGAGCTAAGTTGCCCGTTAAATCACCCGCGAATATGACAGATGAAGAATTTCTATCTTTAATGGGCGTTGATAAAAAAGTGATGGATGGCCGCTTGCGATTAGTGTTACTGCAAGCAATGGGTAAGGCTGAAGTTACCAGCGATATAAATCTTGAGCAATTGCGCCAAACTTTTGCAGCTTGTCGTGCTGCGTAATCAAGGTCGAGCAGATGAGGGTTATTATGACACCGGATTCCCCACTACGTGCACAAGCCGATAATCGTCTCACTGATACTGATGCGATAAATATGCAAACCAGTTTGTTTGATGCTGATCTGATTCTTTTGATGTCTCAGCAAAAGAAAATAATTCTTTGTTGAATGACTATCGTCAGCGATATGGTTTGTCAGAGGATCCATTTTCAGATGACCCAGGGTTTCCACTTTTTACCGGTGGTGGGCGTCGTCAGGTTCTTGATCAGCTGTTGCACCTTTGTCAATTTAGTCAAAATTTACTGGTGGTTACTGGTGAGCAGGGTGTTGGCAAAACGCGCATTGCACATGCATTGGCTGACTCATTAGAAGAGCAGGATCAACTTTGCTTTTTGGCATTGAGTGCTGGGCAAACATTAGAGCAATTATTGGTGGCGATAGCCGAATCGTTCAATCTTCCAATACCCTCGCCAGCTTCAGTAGAAAATCTTCTCTCAGAAATTGAAAGTTTTGTCTCGGCAACTGATAGTGATGGAGAAAATGAGAGCGAAGGTCTTATTCTTATTATCATCGATAACGCTGAGCATTTAGATTCATCAAGTGTCGCAGTCTTGGCATCTTTAATTGAAAATAAATTGCAGGCTAATTCAGCCCATATAGTGTTAGTGGGTGAACCGCGATTAGTGTCGCGACTAAATGGCCTTGAATCCGATAAGTTACAAATCAGTGATTTTCATTTGCCCGCTTTTAGCTTGTCAGAAACAGTTGATTATTTAAATTTCCGTATGGAAATGGCTGATTATTTGGGCCCCGAAATATTTACTGATGCTGTGGTTGATCCTTGGTGGCGACAAGCGCATGGGCAGCTCGGTGTTGTGCATGAATTTGCGCAGGATAAACTGCTTCAATCAGTAATGCCCCAAGAAGAGCCAGGGCGGTCAAATTTACCGGTGTTTCATATTGTTGCTATTTCGGCGGTGATTGCTATTGCAGGTGTTTTTTATTTGTATCTTGATGATAAAGAGGCTGATAAAAATTTGACTGCACGAGTTGTTGCCAGTGTACCTGCAGTCACAACTCAATCATCGGTTGCGTCTGTGACAAATCAGTCCATTGCATTAGCGAATACAGAAACTCCGGTTCAGCCTATATTGCAGTCGCTGCCTAATACAGCAGAATCTCTTGTGCAGGTTGATAATGTGGTTGTAGATCAGTCTGATGTTTCAAGTGAATCAGTGGCAATCGAAATTCCTAATTCAGATGTTGTTGATGCGGCTACAATCAAGGAGATAACCTCATCAATTCCAGAGGAAACCGTAAAAAATAATCCTCCCGCCGCGAGCACTCAAAGTGTTTCGTATCAAGCCGAACCCAAGCAAACCACTATTTCCGAGTTGTCAGGTAATTTTACTGCACATGAAAAGAAGATTTTGGCGTGGTCACCCAGTCAATTTACCATTCAACTTTTAGGCGTTAGCAGTTTAAAGTCTGCGCAAGAATTTGTGAGTTCGCAATCAAATAATGCTGAATTATTGATATTCAAAACTAAACGATCCGGTAAAGATTGGTTTGTGGTGGTCACTGGGCATTATGCATCCAATGCGCAAGCCAGAGCTGCAATCGGTAGTTTGCCGGCGGCACAGCGTGACGCAGGCCCATGGCCAAGACAAATTCAAATTATTCAAAAAGAAATTCGACAGTAAATGTGGATCGCATTCAATAATTTAATTTTTTGAGTGCGATTGAAATTTTTTCAAGCAAATACCCGTTTATCAAATTAGTTAATCCATGAATCCACAAATAGAAATTTCTGTTAAACCGCAATACATTGAATCGCAATCCGATCCATTGCAATCCAAGTTTGTTTTCTCTTACACCATTACTATTGCTAATCATTCAAAAGGGCCTGCACAGTTGATTGGTCGGCATTGGATTATCACCGATGATAAAAATCAAATTCAGGAAGTAAAAGGTGTCGGTGTTGTCGGCCAGCAACCAAGATTGGAGTCTGGTTCGAGCTTTACTTACACCAGCAGTGCGATGCTCGCAACCGAAAATGGCATTATGTCTGGCAGCTATCAAATGCGTCTTGATGACAACACAGAATTTGAAGTGCCCATTCCCACTTTTGCGTTAGTGCATCCAAAAAATTTGCATTGATATCTTTCGGTTTCAAAAATAAAAACGGCGGAATAAAATCCGCCGTTTTTATTTTTGTTTAAGCAGAAAAATTAATCTTCAGATTCCAACATTTCTTTATATTCTGCGGCATCCATTGCATCTTCCAGTTCTGAAAGATCATCCGGTTTTACGCGAAAGAACCAGCCTTCGTCGTAAGGTGAGTTGTTGACTGTTTCCGGGGTGTCTTGAAGTAGATCATTTACTGCGACCACTTCACCTGATACTAAGGTATAAATATCGGATGCCGCTTTTACGGATTCCACAACGCCAGCTTCTTCGCCAACATTGACACGGCTGCCAACTTCCGGTGTTTCAACATAGACTACATCACCCAATGCATCCTGAGCATGATCGGTAATACCGATAGTGACTGTGCCATCTTCTTCAACGCGTGCCCACTCGTGGCTGCTGAGATATTTTAATTCTTTGCGAATATCGCTCATGATGATTTCCTATGAATGATAGAGGACGAATGCCAATAGTTAATGTAAATAATTTTGTATGTAGCTTAAGTAACGCAATATTAAACCAAAGCTTTGCCTTGGCGAACGA
Organism: Cellvibrio sp.; assembly: GCA_016712405.1. Lineage (GTDB taxonomy): Bacteria > Pseudomonadota > Gammaproteobacteria > Pseudomonadales > Cellvibrionaceae > Cellvibrio. Next base: position 438,484 of record JADJRD010000014.1, read on the forward strand.
AATTAGGTTTAACTCTTTCAACACTGACCCATTTGCCGCGCATTTCAACTTGATAATGAGTGGCATTGGATTTAGGTACGCGGGCCAGCGCGATAGAGTAACCGAGCGTAGGTGAAAAAGTCCCGCTGGTGATCACACCTTTTGTTTCAATTCCTTCGGCAGATACTATTTGTTCTGCGCGCAAAACACCACGTTCGCGCAACACCAGGCCGACTAACTCTTCGCGAATCCCCGCTTGCTTTTCAGTCTCTAATGCACTGCGCCCAATAAAGTCGCGGCTTGCCGGTTCCCATGCAATAGTCCAGCTCATGTTGGCGACTTGTGGCGATACAGATTCATCCATTTCGTGCCCGTAAAGATTCATGCCGGCTTCTAAACGCAAAGTGTCACGCGCACCCAATCCACAAGGTGAAACGCCGGCTTTTGCCAGCGCCATCCAAAATGCTTCAGCTTCGTTATTGGGCAACATAATTTCCAAGCCGTCTTCACCGGTGTAACCCGTGCGGGCAATGAACCACTCGCCAACTGCAAGGCCTTGGAAGATGCTGAGTTGAGGGAGAATGGCTGCTTGTTTATCGGTTAAACAGGTTTTGGTGAGGGCGATGGCTTGCGGGCCCTGAATGGCGATCATTGTCAAATCGGCTCGTTCATTCAGGGTGATATCAAACTCTTTTGTGTCTGATTTGATTTGCGAATGCATCCAATCCAGATCTTTTTCACGTGTACTGCAATTCACTACAACCCGATACCAGTTACCCATGTTGTACACAATCAGATCATCAATCACACCGCCATCTGGTTTCAGCATGCCTGAGTAGAGTGCTTTACCCAGCAGGCTATCCAAACGGGCTACATCATTGGCTAATAAATATTGAAGGTATGCCTTGGCGTCTTTTCCGGTCACATCCACCACTGTCATATGCGACACGTCAAACATGCCTGCTTGCTGACGTACTTTATGATGTTCCTCGATTTGTGATCCGTAATGCAGGGGCATATCCCAACCCCCGAAATCAACAAGCTTGCCACCCATTTGTTGGTGGATTTGATAAAGCGGGGTTTTGTGACCCATGAGAATACCTGCTGGAAATGGTGCGACATGAAAAGGTCGCCATTGTAGAGCTGAGTAGGTGAAAAATGAACGATTAGTTTGTTGGGATGACTCAAATATTTAAGATAAAAATTTCAGTCATCAAACAACAGTGCTTGACTATACTCTCTTGGTTTATAGCTAACTCGTTCAACCTTTAAGGCATTTGCATGCGTAAAACCAACAAATTTAGCTCAATCGGATTGTGGATTGCGATTGGCTTGTTCATTGGCATGGTCGGGCTCATTGAGTTGGCCGTTGTCTATGAAAGATCAGGTTTGCGCAGTCAGCAATATAAAGCGATGAATTCAGATCTGGTTGAATTGAGAAGTTTGTTGAGTAGCGAATTAAATGCGGCTGTCTATTTTACCTTGGGTTTAAAAGCATACATCGTAGGTAATGATGGTGTTGTGAAAGAACAGGAAATGGGCTTGTGGTTAACCAATTTGCACTCAAGAGCCAATCATATTCGCAATATTGGTATGGCGCCCGGTAATCGCATCACTTACATCTATCCACGCGAGGGAAATGAGGCGGCGCTCGGTTTGTATTATCCCGATGTTCCTGCCCAATGGGCGAGCGTACAAGAAGTGATTAACTCCAAGCAGGCCAAACTCGTAGGGCCAATTGAATTGAAGCAGGGTGGTTTGGGATTAGTTTATCGTGAACCCGTTTTTTTAAGTGATGGCACATATTGGGGGGTCATCAGTACGGTTATCAATGCCGATAGCTTGTTTGCCACCCTTTCTGAAGCGGCCAAACGAAAGGGATTAGGGGTGGCTATTGTCGATAAGGACACACAAAAAACCTTGGTGGAGTTTAGTTTGGAACAACAGCATTCAATGAGTTCAGAGTTGGCCGTCTCATTGCCGGGAAGGAATTTGGTGATGACTGGAGCAACTTATCTCGAACCGCTGTCGGCCTGGCTAATGGCCTTGCGTGTGGGTGGGTGGTTAGTGGCTTTGTTGCTTGCATTTTTATTGGTGCGATTTTTGCGCTCTATTCAAGAGCGTGCTCAAGCCAAGCAAGAATTGCATGAAAGTCAGTTGCAGTTTGCGCGCGCTTTCAGTGCGTCACCTCAAGGGATTGCCTTGGTTGATGATAAAGGGAACTGGGTGCAAATTAACGCGAGTTTTTGCAGCATGTTGGGAGCAGATCCAGATTATTTTACAAACAAAAGAGTGGAGGAAATTTTTGAGCCGGGGATACAGCCCTTTGTGAAAGAAAAAATGGAAGAATTAATAAATGATTATGCATCTAAGGACGTTCATGGGTGGCAATGCGAGGCTGGGTTAATGATGGCAACGGGCGATACCTTTATGGGGCTCGTGAGTTTAAGTATTTGTTTTCGTCATCATGATGAAGCTCAGTGGATTTTACAGGTGATTGACATTAGCGAGCGAATTCGTTTGGAGCAATTAAAAAATGATTTTGTCTCCACAGTGAGTCATGAGCTGCGAACACCACTCACTTCTATTTTAGGTGGTCTTAAATTACTGCTTAGTGGTCAGTTGGGCGCTTTTGAACCTAACGCTAAAAAAATATTAACTATTGCAACAAAAAACAGTGAAAGATTAATGGAATTAATCAACGATATTTTGGATATGGATAAGCTGATAGCGAACAAAATGGAGTTTAATTGCCAGTTGCAAGACTTGACTCCAATCATTCAATTTTCGGTTGAATCTAACCAGGCCTATGCGGCGCAGTATGGCGTCAATTTTTTATTTGAGCCCCCGGCTGAACCTGTATGTGTATTGGTGGACTCTTTGCGATTGCAGCAAGTGATTAATAATTTTTTATCAAATGCTGCCAAGTTTTCTCCTGCAAATTCGGTAGTGGATATTAGCCTGCAGCTTTCATCTGATCGTGTAAGAATTTCAATAAAAGATTCTGGTGAGGGGATAAGTGTTGAGGATCAGCAAAAGCTCTTTAAAAAATTTTCGCAAGTTGACTCATCATCCACGCGAAAAAAAGGAGGTACAGGTTTGGGATTGGCAATTAGTAAAGAATTAATCGAGCGAATGAATGGGACTATTGGTGTGCACTCTGTAGTGGGGGAGGGGGCCTGTTTTTATGTCGAGCTGAAACGAGAAGAATGTGATGCAGTACAGTCTTCATCTGAATGATCCGATTACCACTTTACTAAATACTCCACACCTAAAGCGACATTATTGACGTCAGCGCGATTATATTGATTGACGCGATATTCAGCGACAGCAAACCAATTTTCAAATATTTCATAACCAATTTGAGTTTCCCAAACCAGAGGGCTGCTTGGCATAGTCGCTGGTAAATTCTGGTTGAACGTCTGGTCGATAAAGCCAGCGAGATAGAGGCGTGTGCTCAGTGTCGGAAAAGTCATGCGATAGGCATGTTCCAGCTGCCATACATGGGGATCTTCATTGTCTATCTGTAAGGCGTGTAAATTAATTGACCAGCTAAGATTAATGGCTCGAAAAAATTCCTTTAGTATTTGAGTGTCATTGAGTCGCCAGCGAGCGCCAAGACGATGGCGGTCATTATTCTCACCGCTGCGAAAATTCATTTGTAAGGTTAAATCGACGGGGGAATTTTCTTGAATTTGCCAGCGGATATTTTGTTCGCTGTAAAAGCCTGTTACATCTTCCAGTTCATCTTGATTGGCTTGATTACTAAAATTGGTAAAACTGAAATAGGAAAACCTATTTTTTAAATTGACGCCTAGGTTAATTGTCGCAACTGAATCTGTTTCAACATCGCTTAGGTAGGGGTAGAGATTGAAGTCAATAAATCCGCTGGAAGTGTTGTTATTTACAGCATGGGTAGGTGTAGTGATCAGGGTTATTAAGACTGTGGTGATGAATAAATTAGTTTTCATGGGGATCTCGTTATAGATTGTGCATTGAATTGTTATGCATGCCTAAACTGCGCCTATGACCGAGTATAGGCAATCTATAAAGAAAGTTTGGTTGGGAGGTATTTATTAACAATAATTTTTTGGTGGGATCTTGAGATAAAAATTCTTATTGAGTCAGAAGAGCAATAAAAAAATAAGCGAGCCATGGCTCGCTTATTTTTTTTCGGTATCTGGACGTTATATCAAAATTTAATCGTTCCCTGTAATGCAACAGTGACCGGTTTTTCATAAAAAGCATAATAGGCTGAACCTGTGCCACTCGTTAGTGTGCTGGAAACGGGTAGGCCGTTGGCGTAGCTGACAATCGCCTCATCAGTGAGGTTTTTGCCGATCAATGCGAGTTCCCACATGTCATCGTTACCGCTTAATGCAATGCGTGCATTGATTTTGGTGTATGCGTCTTGTTTGAATTTGGGGTCGAGTGATGGTGTGGTGAGGTAGTCGGAACTGTAAATGACATCTAAGGTGCTCACCAGTTTCATACCGCTAAATTCCACTGTGTAATCCACACCTAAATTGCCTTGGATTTCTGGCGTGAATTCGCGGCGTTTACCGGTAGCATCGCAGACACCATCTCCAGCAGGGCCGATGTTATCAACTTGACCAAAATAACATTGGGCATTTTTAAAATCGGTGTATTCGAAATCAATAAATGCAACACCACCGCGCAACAAAACGGGATCAGTGACTGCCCAGCGACCATCCACTTCTAAACCTTGTACCAACGCTTCACCCGCATTGGTGACATTGAAACTGAGTGAGCCGTCGAATTGACTGGTTTGCATATCAGTAAATTCAGAACGGAAGAGTGCAACATTTAATTCTGCTGCGCCGCCAAACAAAAATTTTCCGCCCAGTTCGAAGTTGTTAACTTTTTCTTCTTCGAATTCCCAGGTGCCTTCGATGTTGGGTATGGGTGATGGGCCGTTATAAATTCCGCCGAGTGTGTTGGGTGCTGCGTTTGAGCGAACATCAAACCCACCTGATTTAAAGCCAGTGGTGTAGGTCGCATAAAGCATATCGGTTGAATTGATATCCCATTGATAGGTGATTAATGGAGTGAAAGCAGATTCGTCTCTGTCACCATCCACTGTGTGGGGATCAACTTTAAAAATACTCCACAAACTGTTGTAAGCATCTGAAATTCCACCTTGAGGAAGAGTGACGCCTAAAGGTGTTACATGATACTGGTGACGCATGGCGTCTTTGGTTTCTTGCGTGAATCGTGCGCCTAAAATTAAACGAGATGTGTCCGTAAAGTTCCAAGTGCCTTGGGCGAAGATTGCACTTAAATTTGTATCTTGCTCAAAATCGCGTTGAGTTGATGCACCACGTAATGCATTAGCTGCTGTTGCGCCTAATCGTGAGACAAACGCAGTGGCGATAAAACTATTGGTTGGAACGCCAATAGTATCGTGAAAATCGAGCGAGCTATTTTGAAAAAATACACCGGCGAGATAACTGAAGGTTTGATCTTCGGCGGATGCAATACGCAACTCTTGACTGAATTGCGTGTAGTCTTCATTAGATAAAATTGTAAAACCCGGTGCGCCAGTAAAATCGCAATCACACAATTCTTCATAGTCGTAAGCGTTGTGTCCGGTGACAGAGGTGATGGTGTGATTTTCCATCTCATATTCGATCGACAGCGTTTGATTTGCCGTATCGTTATAACTGTAATCACCGTTGGATTCGCGTTTCCAATCTTGCGCCGTATTCATCCAATACTGACCTTGGGTTAAGGTATTCAGTGCATCACGATATTGGGTAACGCCGGTTGATCCCGGTGCTGCGTAAGTAACAGGTTTAACAACTTCAATGTTGCGCCCGTCACTGTCAAACGAGCCATCTTCGATTTTTAAATTAATATCCCAATCATCGGTTGGTTGCCAACGCAAACTGCCGCGAACCACTCGATTATCATCACCTGATTCATCGCGGTTGAGGGTGATGTTTTCCATATAACCATCAACACTACTGCTCAGTATTGCCAGTCTGCCTGAAAAAGTGTCACTAAATGGACCTGATAAAACCAAGCGTAAATCCTGCTCGCCGTATTCAGGTTCATAGAGTGCAGAAATTTTGCCTTCGAAATCATCAGTTGGTTTTGCGGTGGTGATGCTGATGGCACCTGCCGTTGAGTTTTTGCCGAAAATAATACTTTGAGGGCCGCGCAAGACTTCAATACGTTCAATATCCAAAAATGGCGAGCGTGCTAATTGTGATCTGCCGTAGTGAATGCCATCCACAAATTGTGCGGCGGATTGTTCAAAGCCTTGGTTAACACCAGAACTAATACCGCGAATCGCAATATTGGTGCCTATACCGGTTTGCGTCATATTAAAACTGGGAATGTAATCGGCGATGCGCTCGATACTGGTGATGCCCGCATCTTCAATTTTTTCGCCGCTCAGCGTGTTAACCGAAATGGGGACATCTTGTAATTTTTGCACACGTTTTTGTGCGGTGATCAGAATTTCTTCCAGTGCTGCTTCTTCAGCAATGACGGCATTTGAGATTAAACCGGAAATGATCAAACTGAGTAATTTTACGCCGGATTTTTTCACAGGATAGCTCCATTAACTGACTGAATTATTCGTGGGTATTGTCATGATCAAACAGAGGTGCAGCATTATCATTGATAATCTATAGCTGACGAATGCAAAAATACCAGTAATCCTTTGAAAAGCACAGGTTCTGGCGCGAATCACTGCATAAGTTTGCATTGTGCTTCTGAATAAGACGCTATAGAGTGCCGCCCGAAGTTGGCCAGACAGTCGCTCTTGTGATGTCTCGATTATTTGCTTGCAGATAAAAGGGTGCGCAGGGGAGGAAAGTCCGGGCTCCACAGGGCAGAGCGCCAGGTAACACCTGGGGGGTGTGAACCCACGGAAAGTGCAACAGAGAGTAGACCGCCTAAGTTCAAGGTGCTGGATCGCTTTTAGCGTGAAGGCAAACCAGAACCGGTAAGGGTGAAAGGGTGCGGTAAGAGCGCACCGCGCAACTGGCAACAGGCTGCGGCATGGTAAACCCCGCTCGGAGCAAGACCAAATAGGCCCTCAATGATGCGGCCCGTATCGAGGGCGGGTAGGTTGCTTGAGGCTGATGGTGACATCAGTCCCAGATGAATGACTGTCCACGACAGAACCCGGCTTATGGCTGACTTCATTTTATTCGTTTTAATAATGCTTTGCTGATTCAATTATTGGATCGGCGGGTATTCTTGCCTTGCATGAACAACATTCACAACTTCTATAGAGTTTGTTGCAACCCGGTAGACCAAAACATAATTGGGATGTGCAACCAACTCTCTAAGACCTTGAACCCTATCGCTTGGTCGATGAAGGTAGGGGTGTTCGGAAAGGGGAAGCAATACATCTTCAAGTCTATTTTTTAGCTTTCTTGCCGCTAGAGGATTCACTTCTGCAATGTAGGTAATAATTCGCTCCAGGTCTTCATCTGCAGATGGAAGCCATACTATTGGTAACATCAGGCCGATTTCCTTTTTTGTTCAGCGGCAATAATAATGGCTTCCATTTTTGCCATTACTTGATCGTGAGGGATTGATGGACGGGGATCTGCGAGGCTGGCATTAACCTTTGCGATAAACCATTCGTTATAACTGGCTTCTTGTTCCGCTGATTCAAACTCGGACACTATAGGGGAGAATTCTTTGTTCATGGTGAATACCTTAGTATGGACATTGGAAGTCTAGCAAATTATGGATGGTAAACTAAAGCGGCTTCTTATCCCGTTTGATTGGGTTTTAAGTGCTGTTTTGCTCATTAGAATCTAATATAAAGAAGGCCTTCTGGTGAATGCCTCGTTCAGTGGTAGCAATAGAGTGGATTGAAAAATATTCAGGAAGTTTTGATAAGCAGACTGCGGGAAAATAGCTAAAGAGAGAGCTTTGCACGAATCAGACTTTACCGTCATTCCTGCCTTCGCAGGGATGACGATGCGAAATTAAAGAAGGTTATTTGCCTGTAAAACTTTATAGATTTTTTTAGCACTGCGGGCAAGCTTATTAACATCACCCAAACTAGGGTGATCGCCTTGGTTCAAGCTGTATTCCCAAGAAATGATTTCTTGCTCCAAATATTCAAGTAATTTTTTAGCGCAGCCCACGCATTTCCCGGTACAGACTCGAGAATCGTCCAGCTCATCAAACGGGATGCTAGAACGTATTTGCTCAATCAGTTGGAGCATTGCGGTTCGGGTATCAGGCTTATTCATAAAGTTGCAGCCATTGTGCTCAGGAAAATGCTAGCACCCATCCAAGTATGTATTCAAATGCCAATACTATACTTGTTCTGCCAAAATTTCGAAAAAATCCCCGCCAGGTTTTTTTGACGGGGATTTATTTACGACTACTCAGCGTTAAGTTGCTGGCGACGAACAATTAAATCATTTTCAATTTGTTTCATCTTTTTGTCGCCTAAGGGATAAAGCAAAGTGAAAATTATGCCGATGATTCCTATTACCACAGGTATTCCTGTCATCAGCAGCACCATGCCGGGAACAGAATCAGTAATGGTGCTTTCTACTTTGGCGTCATACCCATAGATAGCCAAGACAATTAATACCATTGCACCCGCAAAACCATGACCGGTTTTGTTAATGAAAGTACCTGCTGAGAAGATTAAGCCTGTGGCACGACGATGATTTTTCCATTCGGAATAATCGACTGTGTCACCCATCATACTGAAGAATAAAACGGGCATCATTCCAGCAAAAAATTCACCAACAGTGGCTAGCGCCAGCATCAGGTTGACATTTTCTTGTGGTACAAAATAAATCGCACCATTAAATACTGAGCCCCAAGTAAAAGCTGCAACCATTAAATTGCGTTTGCTAAATTTATTTGAGAGCCAGCCTGTAGCTACTGCAGCGGCCAAGGAAGCAATTAAGGTGATTAAAAAATAAAACCCGGTTAAATCAGGTCGTTGCAAATAATAAGTGAAGTAATAGCTGGCGGCACTTGGGCGGACTACAGTGAAAAGTCCAAACATAATGCCAACACCCAACAAAATTAGCCAAGGTTGATTGGTTAATAAATCAGCCAAATCTTTTTGTGTGTTGGTTAAGGTTTCGCGCGGACGACGAATGATTCTGTTACGCAGATAAACGGTGTAAACAAAACTCAATAGCATAAATATTAGTGCGGCATATTTATAATCTGATGGCCAAGTGGTTTGCGCCAAGCTGATGATAAAAATACTAATGCCAAAAACGGGTATCAAAATAACAGGTAAATTAGAAAATAAGTCTTTCATTTCTGTCCAAAAACTACCATTGATCTGGGCAGGAGGTTTAATTCGCTCAACAGTTGTTTTATAGGTAATAAACAAAAATACCATTAATAAGGCTGCAAAAATTAACATGGTGCGTTGATAGCCTAACGCTTCATCGCCTTTGCCAAAGTATTTAACCATTTCGGGCATGCTGGTCATTACTAAAAGACCGCCGGTAAAGGCACCAATAAAGCGAAAGCTGGATAAGCTTGCGCGTTCTTTTACGCTATCGGTCATGGTGCCCATAAGTGCGCCATAGGGAACATTATTGGCGGTGTAGGCCAGAGTTAAACAAAAATAAATAATAAAGGCGTAAATTAATTTGCCGTTATAACTAAAATCCGGAGTGGTAAAAATTAACGCAAGGAATAATGCAAGAAATGGCGTTGACCATAAAATCCAGGGGCGAAATTTGCCTTGGCGTGTTTCTGTGCGATCAGCAATTGAGCCCATGATGATATCGGTGATGCCATCGGACAATCGCACAATTAAAATCAAAATGGCAGCGTGTGCGGCAGCGAGACCAAAGGTATCGGTGTAAAAAACAGGAATGAAAAAACCGCTTCGCCACACAAAGTTGGCAGCGGCATCACCCATGGAGTAGCCTATTTTTTCTTTGATCGAGAGCTTATGCGTAGATTCTTGCATAGAGTAAAACCTCGTAGTTAAAGTGCGTGACGGTTTTTATTTCTTGTCGTGCTTGTATGTCACTGGTTTTTATTGTGGTTCTTATCCTTGAGGAAAACGGGTCGCTCTTACAAGAGATCAGTGGGCTGATCTCTTGGTCTCTCACAACTGAGCATTTTTTAGTAAAATAGTATCAAATTTATTTTTGTGCTTTGTAGGTTTCAGCCGCTTTTAAAATTTCGGCGCGAGCCTCTTCAAGATCACCCCAGCCTGCCACTTTTACCCACTTGCCTTTTTCCAAATCTTTGTAATGCTCAAAGAAATGTTCGATTTGTTTAACGGTAACTTCGGGCAGATCAGCCAAGCTTTTAACTTTGCTGTAAATGGTGGTCAACTTGTCATGCGGTACTGCAACAATTTTTGCATCTTCGCCCGCTTCATCGGTCATTTTCAAAACACCCAATGGACGGCAACGAATAACAGAGCCCGCTTGAACGGGTTGTGGGAAAACCACCAGCACATCGGCGGCATCGCCATCACCACAAAGGGTTTGTGGGATGTAGCCATAATTGCAAGGGTAATACATTGCTGTGCTGACAATACGATCGACAAACAGGCTGCTGCTGTCTTTATCTATTTCGTACTTGATGCCGGAATTCATCGGAATTTCGATAACAACATAAAAATCATCGGGCAGGCTTTTGCCTGCAGGGACAAGATCAAGACTCATGGTAATTTCCTGATAAGGTTTAGATTAGCGGGTTAATAATTGAGGTGGCGATACTACCACAAGAACTACCACAAAATCGCAATGCTAATAATGGCAACAGCGGTAATTAATAGCCCAATTCCGATTAGAACTTGCTTTTTTTGTTCGTTATAAACCGGTTCAACCCGATTGCCGGGTGAGGTGGGGCGTGTTTTCCAGCGTTTTGGATCTGAGCTCATTTCTTTGCGTTCAACGGGTCTGACCAGTTCTTCAATCGGCTTTCGCACCCGCGTTTTGTTTTCTTCGGTTTCTGGGGCAACGACCCGAAAATTGTATACATCCAATCGCAATCGATCGCCATTGCCTGCGGTAGTGGAGCCCTCGATGCGCATGTCATTCAGGTAGGTGCCATTTGCTGATTTGAGATCCTTGATGCGTAATACATTGCCTTCGACCTGAATCTCCAAGTGTTTACGCGATAAATGGGAGCCAGGAATGACTATGTCGCATTTCTGGTCTCGACCCAGTAACACGGTTTTATCTAGAGGGATAATAAAGTGCTTGCCTGATAACCAACTGCTTTCGGAAACCAAACGCCAGGGCGGCGAATAATGGTTGGGTTGGGGTTCGGCGGTGCTACTGCGAGGGTCCAGAACAATAATTTCGGTGTTGGCGATACGGATAATGTCGCCAGGAAGAATCTCTTTATGGGTGATTCTTTGTCCGTTGACAAAGCTGCCTGTGGAAGAGTTGTTGTCTTTTAGGAAGTATTTATTGTTTTCTTGAACCAACTTGGCGTGTATTGGGTCTATGCCCGGCTCAGTCAAGACTAAATGATTTTCGGCGGCGCTGCCCATGTGAAAACGCTTCTCGACCACCCATAGCGGAGGCTGTTGATTATCCTTGAGATGAAGTTTCAGCATGGATCGGTTCCGTCAAACGCATAAATCAAAAGAAAGGAGTGTTTAACTGCCTTTTATAGGCACTTATTGACGCAGGCGGATTGTAGTCAGGTCGCTTGGTTTAAGTCCAGAGTCTCTGCTGGCATAATGTACAAGCTGTTAAATGGCGCTCGTTATTGCAGGCGAATGCCCAAGGAAATTTCTTCAGGTTAATCCCATGTCCCGATTTATTTATCGTTTATACCTCGCATCTGTCATCAATCGCCCGCTTCACATAATGAGTGGCATTCTAATTCTGACGTTTATCGCAGCCTTTGGTATGACCAATTTTAAGTTGGATGCTTCTGCGGATTCATTAACGCTCGAACATGACAATTCGATTGATTATCACCGTGAAATTTCCAAGCGATATCAATCTGGCGATATTCTGGTGCTGACCTATTCACCCACAGTGGATATGTTTTCAGCTGAGTCGATTGCGACACTGACTCGGTTACGTGATGACCTTGCAAAAGTAGAAGGGGTTGCCAGTGTCTATTCTGTTTTAGATGTCCCCCTGCTCTATAGTCCCATGCGACCTTTGGTGCAAGTGAAAGAGCATCCTCGCAATTTATTATCGCCAGGAGTGGATTTTAATGAAGCAAAAAAAGAATTTTTAACCAGCCCGGTTTATCGCGATACCTTGCTAAGTCCTGATGGAAAAACCTCGGCGATTTTGTTGAATTTAAAAGTGAATAATCAATATATCGAAATGGCCCGTCATCGCGATGCTTTGCGAGAAAAGCGCGATACTCAAGGGTTGAGCAAAGAAGAAGAAAAAGAATTAGAGCAGGTCGCAGCAGAGTTTTTGGCTTATCGAACGGCCGTTGCAGTTGATGATGCGGCGCGCGTGGAAATTGTGCGTGGTATTGCCAGACGTTATCAAGATCAAGCCCAAATATTTTTGGGCGGCGTGACCATGATCACCAGCGATATGATTTCCTATATCAAAAGCGATTTGGTGGTCTTTGGTGCAGCGCTTATTGGATTTATTGTCTTCATGTTGGCGATTTTATTTCGTCAATGGCGTTTTGTTATTTTACCTTTGGCGGCTTGCATATTGTCGGTCATTTTAATGGTCGGTTGGTTAAGTTGGATTGATTGGCGTATGACGGTAATCTCATCCAATTTTGTTGCCTTGTTATTAATTATGGTGTTTGCGTTTACGATTTATATCGTTGTGCGTAATCGCGAAATTCACGCGGCGGATCCTGAATTGGATCAAGCCGATATAGTGCTCGAAACAGTACGCAATATGGTTGTACCTTGTTTGTATTCTGCGCTCACGACCATAGTGGCCTTTCTTTCATTAATTATGAGTGGAATTCGTCCGGTTATTGATTTTGGTTGGATGATGACAATTGGATTGGTGGTGGGATTTATTATGACCTTCGTGGTTCTACCTGCGGGATTAATGTTGTTACCAAAAGGTGAGCCAAAAGATAAGGGTGATAAATCTGCTGCCACGACTTTACTATTTTCACGTTTGGCGGAATTTCATGGCGGAAAAATTCTGTTCATTAGTTTGGCGGTGATTGCGATCAGTGTTTGGGGTATTGCCAAACTGGAAGTTGAAAATCGTTTTGTCGATTATTTTAAATCTGACAGCGAAATTCATCAGGGTTTAAGTGTGATTGATACCCAATTGGGTGGAACCGTGTCATTGGATATTATTCTGGATGCTGATCAACCCGAACCTGTCGCCGATGTGGTGGAAAGTGAATCAACTGGTGAGGCTACAGCAGTTGATTCAGAATTTGGTGATATATCCGAAGATCCATTTTCTGAAGATCCTTTTGCTGAAGATTCATCAGGTGAAATGGATGAAAATGCATTTGGGGACGACGAGACCTCTGCAGCACCAAGTTATTGGTACAGTGTAAGTGGTATGGATCAAATTAAACAATTGCATGATTATCTTGAAACTTTACCTGAAGTCGGAAAAGTGAGTTCGCTTGCCATTGCCTATCAGTTAGCAAACGATGTGAACAAAGGAAAGTTAAACGAATTTGAACTGAACGTGATGCGCAATATGCTCTCGGATGAAATCAAAAAATTTATGATTAATCCTTATCTCTCTGACGAGCATCAACAAACTCGAATTACCTTGCGTGTGATTGAAACAACGCCTGAATTAAAGCGGGCTGAACTAGTTAAGAAAATACGCAGTTACGCGATTAATGAAGTCGGTTTAAAAGAAGAACAGGTCCATTTCACCGGTATGTTGGTGCTCTACAATAATATGCTGGAGAGTTTATTTGCTTCGCAAATCGCAACCATTGGTGTGGTATTTGTGTCGATTATGTTAATGATTGTGGTGTTATTCCATTCATTCAAAATTGCCGTGATTTCTATACTGCCGAATATGATGGCAGCTAGCGCTGTACTGGGGGCTATGGGGCATGCAGGAATTCCGCTGGATATGATGACTACTACTATTGCCGCAATTGTTGTCGGTGTGGGTGTGGATCAAGCCATTCAATATTTTTATCGCTATCGCGAGGAATTTGCGATAGATCAAAATTATATTGCGGCAATGCACCGATCACATGCATCAATTGGTCGCGCCATGTATTACACATCGGCGACTATTATTGTGGGCTTTTCAATATTGATGCTCTCGCAATTTATTCCGTCAATTTATTTTGGTGTTTTGACTGCATTCGCTATGTTTATGGCGATTGTAGGTAGCTTAACCTTGTTGCCGAAATTAATTTTGATGATGAAACCTTTCGGGCCTGAAAAGGCCTGATTTTGCGTTGGGGTGCAAACCCCAGCAAAATTTTTCAATCAAATTCCAATCTTGGGGTTTGCCCCCCAGCCTACCAACCCATCAATTGCTTAATTTGTTCGGTTAATTCTTTTGCCATCAATGCGTGTTGTTCTTTTGTTGGATGCGCGTCACTCGCATCACCAGAGTGATAGCTGGATTTTCCTTGATGCACTTTAGAATCATTTACTCGCTTCACTGTTTCTGCAAGATAATCCACTAACGCTGTTTTATTTTCCCCATTCAAAATCGAACCTTCGATTAACATAATTTCAGCTTGGGGGTGATTGCCTCTTAATTTTTGAATAAATTTTACATAAGTGGAGACATAAGTTTCGCGATCGGGAATACCTGAGCTGAAATCATTGGTGCCCATTGCACTAATAATTAAATCTGGTTGGTATTGTGGGTGATCCCACTGCAACTTCTTGTCATTATCGCCGACAGCCAATTCATAAAAATCGGGTAAGTTTTGCTCGTCTGTTTTGCCATTCCAGCTGCGAATTAATCCGCGACCACCCCAGCAGACTAAATGTACCTGCGCGTTTAACGAGTCCGCAATGAGCATGCCGTAAGACTCGCGTGCATTCCACCAACGAGTGTTTTTCTGTTCGGCGGATACGCGGTCAATCGCTGCGCCGCAAGTGACTGAATCGCCCAGCACTAATAGTTTGCGCTTGGGTAATTCGGGTGCAGGTAAAAATTGTTTGCCATTTAATGAAAACCCGTTAATGGTGATATTGCCATGCCAGTTTTCAGAGCGGTGTGTGAGTCTTACTTTATGTTTTCCGGATTCTACAAAAGAAAACAATTCAACTTTTTGTAATTGATTGCCGATCTTGATCGCTTTTGCAGGTTGCTCGTCCACTATCACATCAATCCAGGAATTACCGTTATTGCTTTTAATATTCACTGACAGTTGTGTGCCTTCTGCTTCCAGAAAAAAACTGACACCGGGATATCCCAGCAAAACACTTTTGTCAGCGTTGATGTGAGTGCGACCCATGATGGTGATATGGGAATCACTGGCAGAAATCTGAATCACGTTAGTGGTCTCTGTTTGCAATTGCTGACAAGCAGTTAACAATAAAATGCTGATGATTGAGATAAGTTTTTTCATTGTGAGTTATCTTTTTCGATTTGTAATGCTTACTTCATCAATTCTAAAATATCCGGCGTCATAGCATCCGCCCACACTTGATAGCCTTTTGCTGTCGGATGTAAAAAGTCACCCATAATGTCCGGTGAAATACTGCCATCTTTTTCCAATAGCAAGGGGCCGTAATCTTTAAAAATAATTGTATTTTTTATGTGCAATTTGCTGATGCGTTTGTTGAGTTCTTTTACTTTATTGCGATTGGGTGATTTTGCATCTTGATCAAATGGAAATACGCCATTTAATAAAATTTTGCTGTTTGGCCAAGCGAGTTGCAGTTGTTGAATAACTTTACCAACGCCGGCTGCCACTTGTTCGGGTGATTCGTTTAAATGACCAAAATTATTAACACCGATTAATACCACAATTAATTTAGGTTTGATGTTGCCTATAGCGCCGTGTTGTAGCCGCCATAAAGTATTCCCTGTGTGATCACCTACAATACCAAAATTCGCTGCTTTTAATGGCGCAAAGTTTTTTTGCCAGATCTGCCAATCCCAACCTGCAGTTATTGAGTCACCAACAAATAACAGATCGACCTGATCATATTGTGCAACCAAGGTATCTTCGGCATGCATTTTGTCCCAAGTATTGACTGACATCCATGAAAATTCTGTGGTGCGTTTGGAAGGGCTACTTCCTGAAATGGAATCTTGTGAAATTGCAGCGGACGAGAAACATATTCCGATCAATAAAAAATATTGCAACCAACGCAAATAATGGCGATTCATAAAATGTTCCTTTGTTAGGATATCAACGGGAAGGGTGAGTGCTGTTGTATTTTTTTATTAGTTTTTTAAGGTTAATCTTTCGTTTTGATTATTCAAGCTTTGTACGCCGGCGAGGTTTAATACCAAATCCAACAATTCATCCCAAGGTTCTGCGTTGCGCATTCCTTTAATGGATTTATCAATTGCATTGGCTTTGCGTAACATCTGTTGCAATTGCCCAGATTTGAGTCGACGTAACGCATTTTGAATTAAAGGCTGTCGTTTTTCCCAAATCCCAGCTTGTCTTGCTGCTGTTTCGAAAGATTTACCTTGTGCGGTGGCTTGAGCGATTAGATTCAGGCTGCGAATATCGCGCAAGACTGCCCAAAGCAAAGTGATGACATCGGTGCCTTCGCCTTTTAACCCTTGCAGGGTTTTTGCGGCTGCACGTACATCACCCTGCAGGGCTTTGTCGGCAAGACTAAAAACATCGTAACGCGCACTATCGGCAACTGCACTGGCCATTAATTCATAATTGATATGATTGTTGGTTGTGAGTAGCGCTAATTTTTCAATTTCTTGTACGGCGGCCAATAAATTACCTTCAATGCGTGAAGCTAATAAATCAATCGCATTTTGATCGGCAGATAAGTTTGCTTGTTGTAACCGTGTTGCAATCCAACGTGATAGCTGGCTGGGCGGAATTGGCCAGATTTGTACGTGAATTCCATTGTCTTCAATAGCTTTTACCCATTTGCTTTTTTGTGTGCTGGAGTCCAGTTTTTCAGTGATAACCAGCAGTAAATTATCAGGCGAAGGGTTTTCTAAATATTCTTGGATGGCTTTAGTGCCCTTGTCGCCAGGTTTGCCATTTGGCATGCGAATTTCAAAGATTTTTTTGTCAGCAAATAGTGACAAACTGTTGGCGGATGCGAGTAATTGATTCCAGTCGAAACTGGTTTCTGCATGAAAAATTTCGCGTTCGGTAAAACCTTGTTGGCGAGCAGCTTTGCGGATTTGATCGCAGGTTTCTTGTATTAGCAGAGGTTCATCACCGGACACCAAATAGACGGCCGCCAGTGTTTTATTCAGTGTTGAACTCAATTGATCAGGGCGAAGTTTGGCCATGATCTTTATTGTCTGAGCGTTGACTAAGCAGTAATCGTGTTCGGCGCAAAATTTGTTGCGCTAATTCACGATGCATTTCACGAAGTATTAAGGCTTCTTCTTGTGCAGCGCCGTTGGCGTTATTTAAATTGTAATTGTAAGTGCGAGTAACACTAGCGCGAGTAAATTTTTCTGACGATTGTTGATCGCTTCCCAATCGATATTCCACACTTAATGTTAATTCGTAAGCGCTGGTCAGTGCGTCGGCACCAACACCTGCTGTGCGTCGATCCAGCTCTAAATTTTGAATCTGTAATTGATTTGTCGCCGATTCACTTTCTTTTAGGTGGTAGGTATCTAACGCCGGACGAAGATAAGTAAAAAATGCGGTATGTTCGTCATCTGCTGAAATCGCAATATCAGTCCATTGCAATTGCGACGAAAGCTTCGGATCACTGCCGCGCAAATGCCAGCCGCAAGCAGTGAGCAGGAAAATGCAAAAAATAATTAAGGATTTTTTCATTTAACTCGCCACAATATTCACAAGCTTGTTCGGCACAATAATAATTTTACGCACAGTTACGCCTTCCAAAAATTTCTGTACATTTTCTTGTATCAGTGCGTTTTGCTCTAACCATTCTTTTGGCGCGTCAACGGCAGCATCCAATTTGCCGCGCAATTTTCCATTGACTTGAACGACCACTTCAATGGTTGACCGAACCAGTGCGGCTTCATCTAACTGGGGCCAACTTTCATTCAACGGAATACTGTTATGCCCCAAGGCTTGCCACAAGTATTGAGTGATGTGGGGCACAATTGGTGCGAGTAATAAAATCGCCGCTTCCAATGCTTCTCGTTCAACTGCTAAGCCTTGTGGATTGGCGCGATCAGAAAGTTTGCCAGTTTCATTAAGCAATTCCATAGTGGCTGCTATTGCAGTATTAAATGTTTGACGACGTCCGTAATCGTCACTCACTTTTTGAATGGTCTCGTGAGTTTTACGACGTAAATCTTTTTGCGATTGAGGCAAAACCTTGACATCTAATGTTGCTGGCGTGCCTGCATTGATATGTCCCTCAACCGCTTTCCACAGGCGACGAAGAAAACGGCTTGCACCTTCAACGCCCGAATCACTCCATTCCAAACTTTGTTCCGGCGGCGCAGCAAACATAGTAAACAAACGCACAGTATCCGCGCCGTATTGATTGATTACCGATTCCGGATCAACACCATTGGCTTTGGATTTGGACATTTTAATTACGCCACCAAATTCCACTGCTTTTCCGGTTTGTTTGTGTGAGGCTTTAATCAAGCGACCTTTTTCATCTCGTTCAATAACCACATTCTCGGGTTCGATCCAATTTTCTTTGCCATCCGCTTCTTTAGTAAAAAAAGATTCAGCATTCACCATGCCCTGACAAAGCAAACGTTCGAAAGGTTCGTCGCCGCTGACCAAACCTTCATCGCGCATTAATTTGTGGAAGAAACGTGAGTAAAGCAAATGCAAAATGGCGTGTTCGATACCGCCCACATATTGATCCACAGGCAACCAATAATCGGCAGCTTTTTTGTCGATCATGCCGCCGGTAAATTGCGGGCAAGTGTAACGTGCGTAATACCAGCTGGATTCCATAAAGGTATCGAAGGTATCGGTTTCGCGTTCGATATATTTGCCGTCGAGCTCGTCTTTTTTCCAATTGAGATCGGCTTTTATCGGGGATTGAACTCCATTCATGATTACATCTTCAGGTAATAAAACCGGAAGCTTATGTGCTGGAACCGGAATTTCTCCGCCTTCTGGCAAATTGAACATAGGAATGGGCGCACCCCAATAACGTTGGCGAGAGACACCCCAATCACGCAAACGATAATTGGTTTTCACTCTTCCTTTATTGGCCATTTCCAAGGTGGAAGCGATTGCATCAAAGGCTGCGTTGAAATCGAGTCCGTTGTATTCGCCGGAGTTGATGAGTATGCCTTTTTCGGTGAAGGGTAAGACCCCCTCCGGCTCCCCCTTCCTAGGGGTGGAGTCTGGTCCTCCCCCTGGCAAGGGGGAGTTAGAGGGGGTCAAGTCTGCAGGGCTAATTACCACGCTTATCGGTAAATCATATTTTTTGGCAAACTCGTAATCACGTTCATCATGCGCAGGCACTGCCATCACAGCCCCTGAGCCGTAATCCATCAATACATAGTTGGCGACCCACACGGCGACCGGTTCGCCGGTGATGGGATGCAAAGCCTTAATGCCGGTATCCATACCTTTCTTATCCATAGTGGCCATATCGGCTTCGGCGACTGATTGCACTTTGCAGTCGGCAATAAATTTAGCAAGTGCTGGATTCTTCGCTGATAACAATTTTGAAATGGGATGTTCAGCCGCGAGGCTCACATAGGTCACGCCCATCAAGGTATCGGGGCGGGTGGTATAAATGTCGAAACCGGTAAATTCACCCACAGGCGATTGCAAATCAAAACGCATTTCCAAGCCACGGCTTTTACCGATCCAATTGCGCTGCATGGTTTTGACTTGCTCTGGCCAATTGGGGAGCTTGTCCAAATCGTTCAATAATTCTTCCGCATAATCGGTGATCTTGATAAACCACTGCGGGATTTCCTTGCGTTCAACCAATGCGCCTGAGCGCCAGCCGCGGCCGTCGATGACTTGCTCGTTGGCTAATACGGTTTGGTCAATCGGGTCCCAGTTGACTGTGGACATCTTCTTATAGACAAGACCTTTCTCGTACAAGCGAGTGAAAAACCACTGTTCCCATTTGTAGTACTCAGGTTTACAGGTGGTCAATTCGCGAGACCAATCAAAACCAAAACCTAATTGTTTCAACTGGCTGCGCATATGGTCAGTGTTGGAGTAAGTCCACTTGGCGGGAGCCGTATTGTGTTTGAGCGCAGCGTTTTCCGCAGGTAGACCAAAAGCATCCCAACCCATGGGATGAAGCACATTTTTACCCTGCATACGTTGGTAGCGAGAGATCACATCAGTAATGGTGTAGTTGCGCACATGTCCCATATGCAGTTTGCCGCTGGGGTAGGGAAACATCGCCAGGCAGTAGAACTTTTCTTTGCTGGTATCTTCGGTCACTTTGAAGCTTTGGTGTTTTTCCCAATGAGCTTGTGCCAGGGTTTCTACTTCGGCGGGGTTATATTGATCTTGCATCACCATCATGGAGCCTTAATGTCTAAATCGTTAGGATAACGGAATAAATCGGGATAAAAAGAACACAGATTATAGTGGTAAGCCAATGGTAAGTGCAGCGTTTTTGCTTGGTAAGTGTATTTTGCGCGCTGGTTGTTAGAGTTCAAACTCATGTTTTGAGGTAAGTTTTGCGTCATTCTTGAGCCAAGCATGGCGGCGGGTCAAATCGGCATTCATATTATAAATAGATGAGTGGTTTGCACTGACCAAATAGATATTTATAAAAGAATAAATAGATAGGGGCGTCTTAATACGTCCGTTATAGTGATCATAAGTACTGATAATAAGGAACACAGATGTTAAGCAAGCGATTGATTGGAGTGTTATTGGTTGTAATCCCCTTTGCCGGTATATCTAAAGCCAATACAGACGAGTTGATGCAGCAGTGGATCAAGCTGGAAAGTCAAAAAGGTAAACTGCAGACGGAATGGGCAGAACGTAAGGCCGAACTGGAGCGGCGCCAACAATTGCTGGTTGCGGAACAGGGCTCATTACAGGAAGTGTTGTCGCAAACTGCTGAGTCCCGTTCTGACACGGATCAGCGTCGAAAGACCTTGCTCACCGATCAAGAGCGCCTCGAACAAGAGCAAGCACTCTTGGGAGAGCAGGTCAGTAAGGCAATAGAATCCCTTCACTCCATTCAATACCGATTACCGCCACCACTGGCAACGGAAGTCGACGTAAAAATGAAAACTCTTCAATCAGATCTGACTGGCAGTGAGAAGCTTGAGCGCTTGTTGTCGATTTATAAACTAATTAATGAATTTGATCAGCGTGTTGCCATCAACAAAGCCACCATCGAATTACCGGTTACAGGTCAGGAATCCACACGTTCAGTTCGCGTAACACAAATTTATTTGGGATTAACCCAGGGTTGGTATCTTAGCGAGGATGCCAGTGAATACGGTTATGGGCGGGCAACTGCTTTAGGTTGGAAATGGTGGAGCAATCAGGATGCTGAGAGTGAATTGGGTCAGGAGTTGGATCCGAAGGAAATAGAAACTTTGATCAGTATTATGGAAAACCCTGCGTTAGCGGAATTGGTTTCGTTACCTGTAAAACTGGAAACAAAGGATAATTGATCATGAAAACTATAAAAATCATTGCGGGTATGTTTGCTTTATGTTGTTTGCCAATTCTGGCAAGTGCTAACGCAGAAGTTGAAAAAAAATTAATCGAACGTATCAGCAAGTCACAAGCTGAGCTGCAAAATTTGCAAAAAAAGATTACGCAAGAAAGTGCGGCCTATGCCAATACATTGGATAGACAGCAGCAAGCATTGAAAGACTTGCGTGAGAAAGCGGCAGTGATACGCCGTGAAAAAGATGAGCAACTTCTTAGCTTGGAACAATTAAAAACGCGTGTTGATCAATGGTCCAGTCAAAGTAATTATCAGCAAAGTTTATTGGTACATTATCTAGAATCAACTGGGCTGATCAACGCTTTACCTGGTGAAGAGAAGCAGGTAAAGCCTGAAGCTTTAACGCTTATCGCTGCAGATATCACATCAAAATTAAATCCGGCGTGGGTAAACTCGGAACTGATAACGCCCTCTGGTGAAGTAGTCCCAAGTCAGTCTTTGCAACTGGGTGCAATTAAACTGGCCTATAACCAGGAATTGGATTTGGCCGGAATAGTGGCTGAGTTGGCAGGTGAGTCTCGATTGGCTTTTGTTTTTGATAGTCAACAAAAAAATCACATTGAAGCATTGAGTGCAACCGGTACTGGGCTGGTGAGTTTTGATCCGACTTTAGGTAAGGCTTTTGAATTGATTGGACAAAATGACACATTGTTAGGCCATATTGAAAAAGGTGGCGCCTGGGCAATTCCGATTGTGTTGTTTGGTATTCTCGCGTTGATTATTTCAATCGTCAAAGCCATTGAATTTATACGCTTGCCAAAACTCCACAAAGAGTTGGGAGACCTTCTAATCGCTAACAAAAATGCACCGGATAGTTTTGAAGTCAAGAATGCAATTGCTCAAGCGGGGTTGCCGCAACAACAACTGATCGACATAGTGAAACGGACGCTGGTTTCTCAGCAGCGCGATGATTTTATGGTTGCCTATTTAATGGAGTATAGGCACAAAGTTGAGCGCTTTATGAATCTGGTGAGTGTTACTGCCTCTATAGCAGCGCTATTGGGTTTGTTAGGAGCAGTATCAGGCATGATTACCACATTCAAAATGATGACTATTTTTGGAACTGGCGATGCCTCTACAGTATCGGGCGGTATTTCTATCGCGTTGATTACAACAGAGTTGGGTTTGGTGGTCGCGATCCCCTCATTGATCGCCAGTGCTTTACTTTCCAGAAAAATAAAATCTTATTTGCATGATCTGGAAAGCTTTGCGATTAAAGTGAGTAAAGTGAATTTTAGTTAAGCAATGTGATTTTTAGCCAGGTCAGAAACTATGGATCTTTCGTCAGAATATTACTGGTTAAAAAGCATTGTGGTCTGGGCCATTTTTTTAATGGCTTTTATCACCTATGCGATTTTACTCAATCTCTGCTTTTTTCTAAAAATGGATAAGGCTTGGTATGAAAAATCCAGCTTTTGGTATGGCCCTCTCAAAGATATGTTGTCGTCATTACCGCTGTTGGGGTTGTTGGGGACAATTACCGGTTTATTGGATACTTTTTTCCGCATGTCGGTGGAAAAATCTTTTGCCATACAAGAAATTATTAGTGGTGGAATTGCCGAAGCATTATTTACTACAGAGTTGGGTTTGGTCACGGTGATACCCGGTTTGTTAATGCTCAACTATCTACAACGTAAAAAAACCAAATGGGAAATCAAGTTAGCAAATGAAATCGTCAATTGAACAAAAAATTCAAGAAGCCAAAGGCCAGGACATTGATTTAACGCCCTTGTTGGATGTGGTTTTTATCCTGCTGATTTTTTTTATAGTCACCACTGTTTTTGTCAAAGAAACCGGTGTGGATGTGGATAAGCCACAAGCGATTTCTTCAAAATCCATTCAAAATTCGATTATTCTGTTGGCGATTACCCGATCCCATGAAGTGATTTATGGTGGAACCAACATTGGAATTTCGGGGGTGCGCAATACCCTCACTCAATTAACCAAAAATGAACCCAAACCTTTGGTGATTCAGGCAGATAAATCAGTTCCCACTGATGTGCTGGTGCGAGTTATTGATCAAGCAAAATTAGCGGGCATCGAAAAAATAAACATTGCGACTTTGGTGTCGGAGTAAACGATGCCGATCCAAACAGGGAAAACACAATATTGGCTGAAATACATACCATGGCTTTTGAGCTTGCTATTGGTTTGCTTGCTCACTTGGCTAATCCTGATGCTGGATTCAGCCACCCAACAACAAGACGATCAAGTTGAAATTCGCCAATTGGAGTCTTTTGTTCCACCGCCGCCACCTCCCCCTCCGCCAATAAAATTACAGGCGTCCGAAGAAACGCCTTCGGCGCCCTCTATTAATTTGTTGGGTGTGGGTGAAGGCCCGCGCCCGAAATTAGTTTCCAGCAATCACATCAGTTTCCCACCGGAATTAAGTCGTCGAGGGATAAACCGGGTTGAAACAAAAGTGGAAATTATTATTGATCAAACCGGTAGGGCCTATGTTAAAAAAATTATTGATCCGGTTTATCCGGAAATGATTGCGGTTATTCGCAAATCCATTAACAACTCCCAATTTACTGTTCCTCGAAAAAATGGGCAGCCGGTTCAGGCCGTTTATTTATATGCATTGAATTTTAGTTTAAGGATCTAGGTATTAATGAAAATTACAGGTCGAGTTGCCAAACAAAAGCTATGGATTGCATTGATCGCTGCCTTTTTGGCAGTTGATACTACTGCAGAATCCAATCATATTTTTGAAATAAAATTGAAAAAACCGGAATTTATATTGCCGCAATATTCTCCGCTCTTCAGTTCAAGAGAAGCCGCAATTGCACTTGAAGAAGTTGAAAGAGCGGTTGCACTAAAAGATCTATTGGATTCCGGCGATAGACAAAAAGTCTTGTCTGAGTTGGATAAATACTATGATCTTGAATTAAGTCCGGCAATGTTGATGCTGAAAGCTCAGGTGTATTTTTCAGTAAAGGAATACGACAAGGCTGAAGCAACTTATTTAAGTGTGTTGGCGCGTATGCCGCAATTGGTGCGTGCGCATAGTGATTTGGGGCAGTTGGATTTAGTTCGTGAGGACTTTGTTAAAGCAAGACAATATTTTGCCAACGCAGTTGCTTACGGTTCGAATGAAGCTATTGTTCATGGGCAATTAGGTTACTTAAATTTAACCTTGCATGGTGCGACTTCGGCAATTAGTGCATATCAACAGGCATTGGCGCTGGAGCCGGAAAATGTGCAATGGCAGCGTGGACTGTTGGCAGCTTTATCTCAAGCCAAAATGTATGAAGCTACTTTGGCTTACATAAAAGAATTAATTCAAAAGCGTCCCGATGATCCGCAAATCTGGTTAAATCAGGCTGCGCTTGCATTGCAAATGGATAATAAAGAAATGGCATTGGGTAGCCTCGAAATGGCTATTCTACTGGGGGATGCTGATGCCGCTAATTTGAAAACTGCAGCGCAACTTCATTTGCGTGTAAAAAGTTACGATCGCGCATCAGAGCTTATGGCAAATCTTATGAGCAAAGGCAAATTGGATGCGGGTTCTCTATTTGATTATGTGAGCTGGCTGGTCCAAGCTGCTCAATATGATCAAGCAGAACAATTATTGAAACTTTATGCGTCAAAACTTGGAAGTTTATCGATTGAAGATCAATTCGCGTATTACCTGCATTCGGGCAGAGTGGCCCAATATAAACAACAATATGTGAATGCTAATACGCACTATAAAAATGCATTAGAAAAAAATCCATCTTCTGGTGATGCTTTGATGAGTTACGCTGAATTTTTGGTTTCCCAAAAAGATTACGTTCAGTCGGAATTCTATTACTTGAGAGCTGAAGCTCTGCCTCAATATGAAAAGAAAGCCATGATTGGGCGAGCACAAATGTTTATTGATTCGCAAAATTACAATTCAGCGGTTTCAGTGTTACGTGACGTCTATAAAAAGTATCCGGATATGTCTGATTTGCAAGACACGATTACCATATTGGAAAACATAATTCGTAATCGTGAGAGTGCTTGATTTAAATAAACTTTTTTTGGTAAGTGAATGGTAAGGCTTTAGTTTGTTGTCGGTTAGAGTATTTTTTTTAGAAAGAGTTAGCATCAATAGTGTATAAAACTAGGCAAACTGAGGGTTTAAAAATGTTTAAAGCGGTAACAGTGATTGGTTTGATAGCATTATTATTTGGTTGTGCGGGTGCTGATAGGCCTTTCGCAAATGTTAGTTGTCATGGTGAAAACTGGAAAGAGCTTGGAATGCAAACGGCCAAGGCACTTAGTTCCATCAGGACTTTTGATACTTATATTGAAACCTGTGGCTCGAGTCTTGATCCCACCGCAAAAGCAGCTTTTATCGATGGTTATGCGAGAGCACTAATTGATATTTGTACTAAGGAGAATGGGCGGAAGTTGGGGGCAGCGAACCAGGAGCTTCCGAATGTTTGTCCTCTGGAGCTTAGGGCTGATTTTCAACAGGGTTATGTTCAGGGAAAGCGTGATTATTATGAGAAAGTGCGTGAATTAAAAAAGATTAGCGACGATCAGGAGAACCGTTCTTTGCAGCATGGTCAATATGGTGTTGGTGATCCCAGCAAGGCTCAAAAGTGAATCAGTAAGTTTGTAAGTATCAGTCGACAGTTTGTTATGTAAGTTGAAGGCCAATTTTTTATAAAGTTGGCCTTTTTTATCTCCGTTTAAACTGATAGAGGGCAATTATATTTATTTGACTTGATGGTCTTTTATCAGTCAGTAAATGGTCGGCTTGAATCTATTGTTTGGTCATTACTTTTTGCCAATTACTCACTAAAGTGAATCTGACATTAGAGGTTTATGCCTCAGGAGGATTCTATGAGATATATATCGATTGTTGCTTGTATATTGTTCTTATCTGCTTGCGCATCCTACCCTCATAAAAAAACGGTTTATTTTTCCAGCCCTGAGTTGGACAAAGCCCTTACTGGTGAAGCTATTTTTCATCGGGTTGTTGACGGTAAGGAGTTGCCTGAGCTTGAGCTTTTTGCTTTGACAGATGAAATGAAAGAGTTTGCGACGCACACAACCAAGAAGGCTCGAAATCAGGACGAACAGGCAGAGCTGTTGCACAATGCGCTCATGAAATCTTCCGAGCGGGGAGGTAGGGGGATTCGTTATAGAGTAGAGGGCACAGGCTCTGCAGCTGAAGTATTTAAAACCAATACAGCGAATTGTTTGGGCTATACCTTGCTTTATGTTGCCATGGCAAGGCACATAGGGCTGAATGCAAAGGTTAATCAGGTCTTGATTCCACCCACTTGGTATAGGGGTGATAGTGATGCCTATTTTTTGATGAAGCATGTCAATGCGAAAGTGAAATTACGACAATTTTCAACAAAAACTTTACTGACAGGTGGTGTGCAGGTTGCTGATGTATCGGATGTGGTGGTGGACTTGGAAATGCGTCGATACCGATCTGCATATTCTCAGCAACTTCTTGATGATATTGCTGTTGAGGCACTTTTTTATAACAACAAAGCTATGGAGTTTCTGGAAAAAGAAAATTACCAACAGTCTTTTCTTTTTTTGAGGCGCGCACTTAGGTCGAATAATGAAAGTTTTATTTGGAGTAATTTGGGCACTCTATATTGGCGATTGGGTGAACTATCACTTGCGGAAGCTGTGTACCAAAAAGCCCTATCATTCAATACAGAGGATTTATCTGTGTTGCATAATCTTGCGGTGTTATATGAAAAAATGGAAAGATTTGAAGATGCTTCTTTGTATCGAGAAAAAGTAAAAAGCTATCGTGCAGCAAACCCCTATTATTTATATCAGCTTGCGAAAAAGGCTAAGGCACATCAAGATCTGCCTCTGGCAACAAAATGGATAGAAAGCGCCCTTAAGAAACAAAATAAAGATGACAGATTGTTTTTGTTGGCGGCGGAAGTCTATGAATTAAATGGCTATTCAAACAAAGCCAAAAAAATGCGAAGAAAAGCCGAAGCACTTCAATTACAAAATAAATCAGGTTAATCATGTATGTGGATGAGTATTCGAATTAAAAAGTTTCTGTTGGTGTATTTGTTATTATGTGCGCCCTATTCAGTCGCTGATGAAGCCGAGTCTATGCCGTCCCCTATCTATTTATGGCCCGAAAAACCATTAGTAACGCCTGATCGCGAAACAATTAAAGATCAGCGTGTTTATTTTGTCGACAATCCTAGCATCACGTCATTTCTTCCTGAAAAAAATAAAGCCAATGGAACCTCTATCATTATTTTCCCGGGCGGTGGTTATATTCGTTTGGCGATTTTTCACGAAGCCTTTGATATAGCCAAATGGTTTACTGAACGAGGAATTACGGTTTTTGTAGTGAAATATCGGATGCAGGAATATGGATATCCTGCGCCGCTTCTGGATGGATTGCGTGCGGTGAGATTGGTGCGCAGTCGTGCGGCAGAATGGAATCTTGATCCCAACAAAATTGGGATATTGGGTTTTTCGGCGGGTGGGCATGTAGCGGCCAGTGTTTTAACTCGCCATGATTTCGTGACAAAAGAAGAAGATCCTTTAGTAAAGGTCAGCGCTAAACCTGATTTTGCGGTATTGGGTTATCCAGTAATTAGTATGCAAGCTACACATGCGCATCAAGGATCACGGAAAGCCTTGTTGGGTGAAAATCCTTCAGCGGAATTGATGGCAGAAAATTCCTTGGAGCTTCAAGTTAAAAAAGATGTGCCTCCGGTTTTCATGTTTCATGGTGTGGCAGATCAAGCGGTACCCGTTGCCAACAGCCTGACATTCTTCATTGAAGTGCAGAAATACAATGCCAATTCCGAATTGCATATTTATCAAAGCAGCATTCATGGTTTGGGAATGGTTCAAGGTCAGGGCAGTATTTCCAGCTGGCCACAAGCGTTGGACTTGTGGCTTAAACAAAATAAGTGGATTGATTAAATTCACTTTTGCGCATTATGAAAAACAATCCAATACATGATTATTTAATGTCATTACCTGAAACGGAGTTGGATTATCCTTTCGGTGCCGATATTCATGTTTACAAAATACAAGGAAAGATCTTCGCCATCTATTTCAACGACAAAAAGGGAGAGGGTATCAATTTAAAATGTGATCCGGTGTTAGCTGAACAACTGCGATCAGTTTTTGATGAAGTGAAGCCTGGATATCATATGAATAAAAAACATTGGAATACTCTGGATTTAACCAGGACGCTCCCAATGAGTGAAGTATTTCGCCAGATAGATCATTCCTACGATCTGGTTGTCAAAAAATTACCCCAAGGCACTAAACAGCGATTGCGAATTTTGTATGAGCGGTTGGCTTGGCTGTAGCCTGAATCATTTTGCCTGGATTCTGTGGGGGGATAGTGGGTTTGGCTGGGTTTTGGTTGCAATCAGCCCCTCGCTTGGCATACAATCGCCGCCCCTGAAAAAGGGCTATACGATGCTAGTCACAAATGCCAAGGCATGTCGCCCGGCTACTTCGCGTCGTCCAAGTGTCCAACTAATCCTTGGATAAATAAGTGGAGCAAATATGTACGCAATCTTTGAAAGCGGTGGTAAACAACATCGCGTAGTGGAAGGCGAAACCCTGAAACTCGAAAAAATCGAAGTCGCCACTGGCGGCACAGTTGAATTCGACAAAGTGTATCTGGTAGCTGTGGGCGACGATGTGAAGATCGGTGCTCCTGTAGTTGCAGGTGCTAAAGTTATCGCCGAAGTGGTAGCTCAAGGTCGTGCTGACAAAGTGAAGATCATCAAATTCCGTCGTCGTAAGCACCACATGAAGCGTCAAGGTCACCGTCAGTGGTTCACTGAAGTGAAAATCACTGCAATCAAGGCTTAATTAGAGGACTAACAAAATGGCTCACAAAAAAGCTGGTGGTAGTACCCGTAACGGTCGCGATTCAGAAGCGAAACGCTTGGGTGTTAAAGCGTACGGCGGCGAATTGGTGTCGGCAGGCAGCATTATCGTTCGCCAACGCGGTACTCAGTTCCACCCTGGTGTTAACACCGGAATTGGTAAAGACCATACCATTTTTGCGAAAGTGGATGGCAAAGTGAAATTTGAAATTAAAGGTGAGCATAGCCGTCGTTTCATCAGCATCGAAGCTGTGTAATTACGGTCAATCATCTGCTGGTTACGAAAGTGGCTGGCAAAAAGAACAATAAAAAGCCCTGTCGTACCCCGTCAGGGCTTTTTTATATTTACCTTGGAGATAATTGTGAAATTTGTTGATGAAGCCCCCATTTCTGTCGAAGCCGGTAAAGGCGGTAATGGAATGATGAGTTTCCGTAAGGAAAAATTTATCTCCAAGGGTGGCCCCAATGGGGGTGATGGTGGTGATGGTGGCAGTGTTTACCTGAAAGCCGATGAAAACCTCAATACACTCATTGATTATCGTTTTCAGCCTAAATACAAAGCTGAAGATGGTGAGAAGGGTGGAACTAAAGACTGTACTGGCGCTAAAGGTGAGGATTTGTATTTGCCAGTGCCCGTGGGTACCACAGTCATTGATACCGACACAGAAGAAATCTTTGGCGATCTCACCGAAAATGGTCAAATCTTAAAAGTTGCCCAAGGCGGTTTTCATGGCCTGGGTAATACTCGCTTCAAATCCAGTACCAACCGCGTTCCGCGTAAAACCACTCCTGGTACTGAAGGTGAAGCGCGTAATCTCAAGCTCGAATTAAAAGTATTGGCAGATGTCGGCATGTTAGGTTTGCCTAACGCTGGTAAATCCAGTTTTATTCGCGCAGTCAGCTCTGCCAAACCTAAAGTTGCTGATTACCCTTTCACCACGCTTGTGCCTAATCTCGGCGTGGTAAAAGTTCAACAGCATCGCAGTTTTGTGATTGCGGATATTCCTGGATTGATTGAAGGTGCGTCGGAAGGCGCAGGTCTTGGCGTAAGATTTTTAAAACATTTAACACGTTGTCGATTGTTGTT
The DNA here is from genome assembly GCA_016712405.1 of Cellvibrio sp. Lineage (GTDB taxonomy): Bacteria > Pseudomonadota > Gammaproteobacteria > Pseudomonadales > Cellvibrionaceae > Cellvibrio. Next base: position 469,058 of record JADJRD010000014.1, read on the forward strand.
GCACATTGTGGATATGGCACCTGTCGATAATTCGGATCCTGCAGAGAACGTTCGCATTATTGCGCGCGAGTTGGAAAAATTCAGTTCAACACTTGCAGGTCGTGATAGATGGTTGTTATTGAATAAATTGGATTTGTTGTCTCCCGAAGAAGCGGAAGAGCGTTGCAATGCGATAGTGAAGTCCTTAAATTGGCAAGGGCCAGTGTTTCGAATTTCGGCCCTCAAGAGTGAAGGAACTGCTGCATTGAGTGGCAGAATAATGGATTATCTTGAGCTCATTTGGGTCGAAGAGCGAGAAAATCCTGAAGTGCGCGAGCGCGAATTGGAATTACAAAATCAAATGGCGCAAGAGGCGCGTGATCGTATTGAAGAGTTGCGTGAAATCCATCGAGCCGCTAAAAAAGCGCGCGGTGAAGATTTCAATGAAGACGATTACGATGTTGAAATAATTTATGCGGATTATTGATTTAAATTAAAATGAAAAAACGCGAAAAAATTCCTACTACCAAACGCTGGGTCGTCAAAATTGGCAGCGCACTATTAACCAATGACGGAAAAGGATTGGATACAACCGCTATTGCAGGATGGGTTCAGCAAATGGCGGAATTGCGCAATCAAGGAATTGAATTGGTATTGGTTTCTTCTGGTGCGGTGGCTGCAGGTATGCGTCGTTTAGGTTGGGATTCTCGCCCGACAGAAATTCACCAATTGCAAGCGGCCGCTGCTGTTGGCCAAATGAGTTTGATCCAAACTTATGAAGTAGAATTTCAACGTTATGGATTACTTACTGCACAAGTCTTGTTGGATCATGATGATTTTTCTTCTCGTCAGCGTTATTTAAATGCGCGTTCGACGTTAAAAACATTAGTCAATTTAAAAGTCGTTCCTGTTATCAATGAAAACGATACGGTTGTGACGGACGAAATCCGTTTTGGTGATAACGATACGCTGGGTGCATTAGTCGCTAATTTAATCGATGCTGATTTGTTAGTGATTTTGACTGATCAGAAAGGTATGTACGATTCGGATCCGCGCTCCAATCCTGATGCAAAATTATTAAGTGAAATTGCGGCTGACGACACACGCCTTGAACAAATGGCGGGTGGCACTGGTGGCGCTCTTGGGCGTGGCGGCATGATCACCAAAGTACGTGCGGCACGTGTTGCTGCGCGCTCAGGTGCGGATACAGTGATTGTGGGTGGCCGAATTGAAAATGCATTGATGCGTATTGCGGCGGGTGATGATATAGGTACATTCTTGTGGGCAGCACAACAACCACAAGCCGCACGCAAACGTTGGTTGTCCGGTCAATTGCAAACACGCGGTACTTTGGTATTGGATGATGGCGCTGTGCGGGTATTACGCGATCAGGGGAAAAGTTTATTACCGGTTGGTGTAACAGAAGTGCGCGGTGATTTTACTCGCGGCGATATGGTGGTTTGCGTTGATCAGGAACAAAAAGAAATTGCTCGCGGTTTGGTGAATTACCATGCCGACGAAGCGCGCAAAATCATTGGTAAACCCAGCGCACACATTATCGAAATTTTAGGTTATCAAGACGACGCCGAATTAATTCATCGCGATAATTTAATCGTCAGTTAATTTTTCAAAAAAATTAACCTGTAGGGGCTGGCCCCCGTGCCTGCCCTAAACTTTATAAACAACAATCAAAAGAGGCAAGCTCATGGATCTGGAATTTGTTGAAGACGTTAAATCTTTGGAGTGGCAGCTAGTCGATCCCGCTTATAAAAAATTACTGCGAATACATCAGTTGATACAAATGCTGGTTTTATCCGGTGCGCTGATATTTCTCTATTGGGTTCTTCCTCCTGGAACTCGTGTGTTTCTCTATTCATTATTCGCAATTGCTCTGCTGATATTGGGTTGGTTGTTTTTTGTATGGGTGCCTAACACTACTAAACGATTGCAATATGTTTTGCGTGACGATGATATTCAATTAAGGCGTGGTTATCTCTATTGGCGACATCTGGCAATTTCTTGCAATCGTATTCAGCATCTGGAAGTCACTCAAGGGCCGCTTGAGCGTTATCTTGGGCTGGGTTGTTTGGTGGTCTATACTGCTGGCACTATGGGGTCTGATATGAAACTGCCAGGCCTTGCATTGGAAACTGCACAGAAAATAAAAGCGCAGTTGCTGAAAAAAATCAATGCAGAGGAAATTGAAAGCGATGAAAGCCTCTGATTGGTCGCGCATCTCGCCGATTTCTGTTCTTTACTTCTTTATCCGCAATATTAATCAAGCACTAAACCTCTGGCCGGCTCTAGCCGGTGCCTTGGCGATTCCTGCTACGCGTGAATGGGTATTTGAAATTGGCGTAGCGGGATTTGGTCTACTGATTCTGGCTGCTGCGCTAATCAACTATTGGTTTTTAGTTTTCATTTTGACGATGAAAAAATTCAGATCCGTCAGGGATTAATGTTCAAAAAAAATCTTACGCTTTATTTTGAGCGGGTGCAGGAAGCAAACCTTGAACAGGCTTTTTATTTCCGCCCCTTTAATCTTTGGACTCTGCAGTTAGAAAGTGCAGGTGGTAAAGAAGCCGTCAGTCTGCCGGGTATCAGTCATCAACTGGCGAGCAAAATTAAACAGTTGGTATTGGATGCCAAAAAAAATCCTGCTATCAAACAACAGGAGACTCTCGATCAATCAACAGCAAATCCATCAGCCGCCACTGTAATAACCCATTCCGAAGCAATTGAATACCAAATCAAACTTAATCCTCTTGATTTATTGCGATACGGCTTAATGCACAATACGCTAATTTACTATGTTGCCATACTGGCCCCTATACTCGGGCAAAACGAAAAAATCTGGATTTATATTTCAGAAAAGCTCGGCGATTCCTGGCTAGTAATAAAGTTGCTTGATTATCTTTCTAATCACAATTTATGGTTTGGAATTATTGCGGTCACGCTCGTCGTATTGCTGATATTGGCGGTAGTCTATGTAATGTCGATTTTGCTGGCGATGGTCAAATATTGGGATTACACCTTGACTGTACAAAACGGCCGCTATCAATTTCATGCAGGATTAATTAATCGCATGGCCAGTGGGTTCCGCAAACATAAATTGCAGACTCTCATCATCAAACAAAGCTTGATTGCGCGTTTATTAAAGCGTTACTCAGTTTACGTACGGCAAACTAACGAAGCGGTTCGAAAACAAGGTGAGATAAATTTAGGTTTTATTATTCCGGTTGTCACTGAAGAACAATTACAGGATATTTTGCAGCAACTGAATATTCGAAAAGTAGCATGGAAACGTTGCTCGCCGATGAAAATTCTGTGGGATAGTTTGATATGGGGAACCCTAATCTGTGGATCAGTTGCAATTTTTGCGTTATTCAGTGAAGTGCCAATGTATTGGGTGTTGGTTCTGGCGATACTCATTGTGTTGTTAAGTATAAAAAACTGGTATTCCATAGGTTACGAAATCAATCATGAAGGTTACGCGGTTAAACAGGGCATACTTGGAATAAATACCACCTATGTTCCCCAAATCAAAATTCAAAAATTGCAACTGGCGCAGGGGCCTATTCAGCGTCTGCATAAAACCGCATCGGTAACAATTTGGAGTGGAGCAACTTTAGAGCGATTGAATTTTATTCCCGCAGAAAAATTACAATCCGAAACCAATCACATTTTGCAAACCATTGCCCGCTTTCGCGGGCGCTGGATGTAGATGAAGTAGAGAAGTAAAAATGTCTTTTAGTCAAAAACGCCGTTTTGTCGCAGGTGCAGTTTGCCCAAAGTGTTCGGCAATGGATAAATTAGTTGTCTACAATGAAGATGGTAAAGATTTTCGTGAATGTGTTGCCTGTGGTTTTAAAGATGAAATGCATTTCAAGCCGGTTGCAAGGGAATTGGACAATCGCGTAAATCAAACTGAAGAAGAAAAAAATCAAATTGAAGCGGTGAAAATTATTCCGTTTGAATAGTTATAGTTAATTATTCCACCACCCATTCATCACCCTGAGGATCATAAACCAGTAGTTCGGGTGTGTCGCAGAGTTCGGCGGAAGTCATCCGTGCCTCGAACAATGCATGATCAAAATCAGCTGAAAAAGGTATCGAGAAACAAATCCCGGTGTTGAGAATGCTGACACTGACCCCCCAGTTTTTGTCTGTGTGTTGGTATTCGTAACAATCTGCATTTTCGCTGACTAATTCATAGTCATATTGTTCCAGTCGATTGCGAAAGGAATGAATAATATTGGCTGGAATCTGCGGGACCTCAATCTCTTCGATGGTATAACCATCATCCATCATGTGTTTAACCTGGTGGTTGTAAAGATAAAGCTCGTAGCTCATAGGTCATCTCTGAAGACAATTTGATTGTTGAGGAATCATATATCCATGCCTAAAGAATCCAGTGCGAACTGCGTCATGCAATTTTGGTGGGTTTACAATTCTGCTATCCAGTGCACAGAGAGGAGGTGAAGTGTTCACGGTGTGTCAGGAAATTGGCGGTGATCTGGGGCAGGTATAGGATATACTCCGCGTTGAATCGTCTTTGTCTTTTTTAATCGAGTAGTGGATATGTCCAATATTTTCAACAAGGCTGTGACCTTAATAGCCGTTATATTTGCTGTGTATTTTATTGGGCAAAAAATGTCGGATGATAAAAACTATAAAAGCTGGCCTACTGCAACGGCACGACTTATCTCGGCTGAAGTTGTTGTGGGTTCGAGCGGACGTGTCAATCAGCCAAGTGGTCGTCATTTTCTTGTTGAAACGACGTATGATTTTACGGTAGATGGCAAGATTTATCACTCCGGTCTAAACAAAATAGGCGTGCCTCATTTTTCTACAGATAAAGAAGCATTGGCTTATCTGGAAGAACTGAAAGCGCGCCCGGAGCTTATTGTTCACTATCATCCGCGCACACCAGAAAAGAACGCGCTGGCTCGATAATCGATTTAATTTTTGGTTATCTTTAATTTTATTCCAACACAACCTTGTTATCCGTATTTGGAATCAAATAGAGATAGCCCTGTTTTTCTTGTCGGTCATAATTAAATTCAACGGGTTTATTATTTAGTAAAACCGACGTTGGCTCTTTTGGAATCAGAATTTTTAATCGTGCATCATGTTTTAGCTTGGGTATTTGAATTGAAATTTTCGATCCGATTTTTTTCATGGTATAGGCTTTAATTTTATTGCCATCTTTATAGTCCACATAATCAAACTGCGTTGAACCATTTTTAGTGGAAGGCGTGGCGGTAATGGTGATATCTCCTTGCCAATTTAAATATCTAATCCAATTGCGATCACTACCTTGGTAAATAAAACCTGTTACAAAAATTGAATTTTCGGCAATAAATCGCGGCAATGTATCGAGTGGTGCTTGTACTTCAATTGTTTTTCCTCCTGTATAACTCATGGCGGTGTTATTGAAATCAATCCAGTTACCTTGCGGTAAATACACCTTTCGTTTTTCACTATCTTGCATCACCGGCGCTACTAAAATCGCTTTGCCTAAATAAAATTGATCATGGATATCGTAAGTGTTTTTATCGTTGACATGACGATAAGCAAGCGGCTGCATCATTGCTCCATTCGTAGCACTAGTATTGGCAAGTGAATAGAGATACGGCAAAAAAGTCATGCGATCATTGCAAATACTTCGAAACATTTTTTGGAACTTTTCATCATAACGCCAAGGCATGCGATCTTTTCCGGCGCCGCCGGCACCATCCAATTTTATTTCAAATAAACCGGTCATACTGCCTGCTTGCATCCAGCGAATATAAAGATTTTCCGGAATATAACCTTCACCTTGGTAACCGCCGACATCCGTTCCCCAAACAGGAAAACCCATAAAGGATGCACGCATGGCGTTGGCAAAATTCGCTTGTAAGCCTTCCCAGCTGGTGCGCGGATCACCGCCCCAGATAGCACTTAAATAAGGTTGGCTGCGTTGGTAGGCAGAGCGAGCAAAGGTAATTTGATCGTCGCCCCATTTCTTACGCAAAGCTTCATCGTGAACTTTTGCCATTAAATAAGAATATTGATTGCGACGACTGGGAATGCCGATACTGACATCTGCCCAATCTTCATTCACGGGAAAGGCTTCATCAGCGCGATCAATTTTGTGGCCTTTGACTCCAAAAGCGTGTTGTTTTTCGGCGAGATTTTTTTGGAAAATCTCAACCGTATTTGTATCGGTTAAATCCAGATAAGAAAATTTCCCCTGCAAATGCTTAGCGACATTTGTATCGCCAAATGTCGCAGTGGCTGTCCAGGTCATAAATTCTACGCCTTCTTGCTCGCGTAATTGTTTGATCCATTGTTCTGGATTAGCAAAGAGTGAATTGAAATTCATTTTTGACCAGGCATGAGCACCATCAGCATAGGGACGATCGACAAACCAGGATGTGAAAGGAATTTTCAGTTCGCGCATTTTTTTCACATCATCAAGAATTTCTTTGGCGCCGCCATTATTTTGATCGCGCCAACCCATAGGCCCAAGGCTCCAGATGGGTAATGTTTTGGGTGCGCCAATTAACGAATAATATGTTTTCTGAATGTCGACGCCGTCTTTACCGGGGAAAATATACCAATCCAGTTTGCCTGTGTCGTGTGTGATACGATTTTTTCCGTTAATCGCAAAATCATAACGTCCGCGTGCAAAACTATCGAAGAAAGAGCCATAACCAAAACTGCTGATATAAAAAGCGGAATATGCCGTTGCATAATTTTCATGGATATAAGCATCTTCACTGTTGATGTCGACATTGATGCTGCTGCCAGTCAGATCCGGTGACAGTTGGTTGTCAGGCTGTAAGGGTTCGGATAAGCCAAAAAAATGATCGCCCAAATAAGTCAAATGTAATGAAGTGGTTCTTCCCCAAGTCGGTTCGGCATTAATTCTGAAGCCGCCATTCACTTTGTTCAGTGTGAGTGTCACCATTCGCGGTTGTGTGTCAGTGACTAATGCATAGAAGTCTACATGTGCAGGAAATTCACCTATAAGTGAAATCGTATTGTCGGTGGTGTTGTATAAAGTCCATTTCAATGCGGCGGTTTCGTTAAAGTAAATATCGTTCAATGCAATTATTTTTTTGTTATTGCTGATTATATCCAGCTTGAACTGTTGATCACGGACATCAATGATTAATTTTTCGTTCTCGCTAATAAGTGTTGCTCGAGTGTTTTCTTTTGCTATAGCGAAATAACTCAGGCTCAATAAAACTGAGATACTAAAAAAATTTAGCAGTGATTTCCGGTTGAACATGTTGACCTCATTGGATGCTCTTTTGGCATGACAAAGACACTGTGTTTATTCGAACTCGTCATTCCTGCGAAGGCAGGAATCCATTTGTTCGAAACTAGATTCCTGCCTGCGCAGGAATGACGATAGTTTTATTTTTAATGTCATCGATTGATGTACATCCAGACAAAGCCATAGCCACACGCATTTCATTTTTTAAAATGCTTAAAATTTCCTGCACACCTTTTTTTTGTCTTGCAGCCAAAGCATAAACCCAAGGTCTGCCGATCATCACAAAATCTGCACCCAATGCGAGTGAACGAACCACATCAAGTCCGCTGCGAATTCCACTGTCCATAATGATGCTGAGATCATTGCCAACGGCTTCTGCAATTTTAGGTAATGCACGAATAGAAGACTGGGCACCATCTAATTGTCGTCCGCCGTGATTGGAAACAATAATTCCATCAGCACCAATCGTGGCAGCTTGTTTTGCGTCTTCTGAGTCAAGAATGCCTTTGATAATAAATTTTCCGTCCCATTCATTGCGAATGCGATCTATGTCCGCCCAAGTCACTGTGGGATCAAAATTATTCGCGAGCCAAGTCCAAAATTCATCAATGCCTGCATTATCGCCTAGCACAGGTGCAATATTGCCGAGGGTGTGTGGTCGACCTAACAAACCGACATCCCACGCCCAATGTGGTCGCGTCATTACCTGACAAGCGCGCGTAATTTTGCGTTGCAAAATAGAACCGGACGATAAACCGGAACGCATATCGCGATAACGTGTTGCGGGCACTGGCATATCAACTGTGAATAATAAGGTGTCCGCACCTGCGGCTTTTGCGCGTGCTAATATTTCGCGTAAAAATCCGCGATCTTTAATCATATAAAGTTGAAACCAAAATGGATTCTTGACACCTGCGCGAACTGCATCAATCGAACAAGCCGAAACAGTGGAAAGACAAAACGGAACCTGAAATTCTTCTGCTGCTTGCGCAGCCTGCACTTCACCGCGTCGCGCATTTAAACCGGCGATGCCGACTGGTGATAAGCCAATCGGCATTGCATATTCTTTTCCGAATAAATGGGTTTGTGTTGAAACGGAAGAAACATCACGCAATACGCGTTGGCGTAACGAAATGGTTTGTAAATCTGCGGTGTTGTTTCGCAAAGTGGTTTCACTGAATGCGCCGCCATCAATGTATTCAAATAAAAAATGCGGTAATCGTTTTTGTGCAAGTTTTCGGTAATCGTCGATATTGGCTAAAATCATTATTGTGTTTTTCTCTTAAAAAATTATTGCAAGTTCACAAACATTCCGCCGTCTGCTAACACTGAAGCGCCGGTCACATAATCTGCGAGATCAGACGCTAAAAATACCACTACATTGGCTATATCTTTGGATTCGCCAAATCGTCCGAGCGGAATGCGTTTTTCTAAATGTGCGCGTTTTTGTGGATCACTCAAATCATCTTTATTGATATCAGTCAGCACAGTGCCGGGCATAACAGAATTGCAGCGAATACCAAATTGTCCGAGTGCAATTGCACAGGATTGCATTAAAGAATGCACACCAGCTTTGGTGGGTGTGTAATGTGTTTGAAGTTCGCCGCCGACAAGTGCAGAAATAGAACTGATGGCAATAATCGAACCGCCGCGACCCTGTGCATCTCTACCTTGTTTGACCATTTGCTGCGCCGCTGCCTGACACATGGTGTAAGTGCCGAGAAAATTCACATTTGTTGTACGTTGCAAAATATCGACGGGCATATCTAAAAAACTATGAAAAGGGCAGATGCCAGCATTGGAAACAAAAACATCCAAGCCACCAAAGTGCTGCACTGCTGCATGAATAAAATCGGTTGCTGATTGTGGATTGGCAACATCGCCCTCGCAATAAAATGCACGTCGACCTAATTGTTTAATTTCGTAAATTAAACTTTCAGCCATTGCATCATCTTGAAAACTGTTAATGCCAATATCGGCCCCTTGTGCTGCACAACTGAGTGCTGTTGCTCGGCCTATGCCTCGTGTAGCACCGGTGATTAACACTCTCTTGTCTTTAAGTAACATAGACGCCACCTGGAAAAGCTATTCTTTATTCGTTGAAAATGGATTTATCTTGCCAACCGAATTCGCGGGAAATTTCTTTGGCTGTAGCGATAACAGGAATGCGTAATTCATTCATTCGTTGATCATCCATATATTGAGCTGCAGAGGCAACGCTAATTGAACCCATAATTTTGTTTGCAGCATTTCGAATCGGAGCAGCAACACAACGTATTCGATCTTCATTTTCTTCCAAATCAAATGCACAACCCTGACGGCTATATTCTTTCATGCGAGCAAGCCAATTTTCGAAATTAGTGTGATATTGACTTTGTTCGCGATTATAAATTTCTTCAAGTTGCCTAGGGGTGTGATCTAGCAGTAGTGCTTTACCTAATCCCGTTGAACTCAAATGTTGGCGTTCGCCGATACGCGAACTGATTTCAATGCGGCGAGAACCAGAAATTTTGTCGAGATAGAGTGCGCTGTCGTTGTCCAAGATTCCTAGATGAACTGTATCGCCAGTTGCCATTGCCAAGAGTGAGAGATGTTCATGGGCAACACGAGGTAGACTCATTTGTTGGGAGGCTTTATGGCCTAACTCAATTAACTTGGCTCCCAAGCTATAACCAATACGGGGGGTAAAGTTGAGGAATCGTTGTTCGACCATGGCAGTTGATAATCGGTGGGTGGTCGATCGTGACAACCCCAATTTGTTGGCAATATCTTGCAAATTGACGGTTCCATCGCCAATCACCGACAAGATTTCTAACCCTCGAATTAAGGTTTGAGCACCAGATAAGCTCTTTCCTTTGCCTTCATCCTGTGAATCATTATTATGTTCAAATTCCTGCATTTATCTCACCATTAGGTATTGAGTATCATATTGTGGTACTAGATAGCCAATGTCAACCCAGAAAAGAATAAAAAATAATCCTCAATTCTGTCATTGACGCTATTTGTTTCATTCTGTAGGATTTAATCCCATAGTGTGAAATTAATATTGCGATTTCACATTGTTCAGTTGCTTGGATTTTCGCTATTGGGATTGGTTGCTAGTTTAGCCTGCCCAAGCTGTGACTATAAGACTAAAGAGCGACAACCGGAATCTGATTTTGCTGCAACCGACTCTTGCCTGTAGTTCGGGGTTTGGTGAACCCGAGGCAAATAATAAATATCAATCAATAATGGAAATTAGGTTATGAAAAAACATCCTATTCGATCGTCTTCAATATTACCTGCCAGTGTTGGGGGCTTAAGCCTGTTATGTTTATCCTTAATGAGTTCGGTATTGCAGGCGCAGACAGATGCAGGTGCTCAAACTGAGGTGAATGAAGGTGTGGTAACTGGATCGCGCATCAAGCGAGATGGCTTTGATGCGTCTACACCGGTTTCTGTTGTTACATCTGAAGACATCAAGTTATCAGGCAAGGTCAATATTGAAGACCAACTGAGTAAGTCCCCTCAGTTTGTGGCATCGACCAATGGCGGCTCCTCGGCAAATACAGTTCCGGGTGGTACTGCCGATGTCAACCTGCGTGGTTTCGGTGCAACCCGCAACTTGGTACTGGTTAATGGTCGTCGCTTTGCGATTCACGTAGCCGATCAAGTCACTGATTTAAATACTATTCCTGCTGCGCTTATTGAACGAACTGAAATCGTTACGGGTGGATCATCTGCAGTTTATGGTTCGGATGCAATTACCGGTGTAGTCAACTTCATCATGCGCGATGATTTTGAAGGCGCAGAAGTGAATCTGCAGTATGGTGCGGATAGCCCTACCAGTACTGGAAATTACACAGTTGATTTAACAGCAGGTACCAATTTTGATGGTGGCCGTGGCAATCTGGTGATGTCATTAAATATGTTGGAGCGTGGCGGTATCACCCGCGGCGAACGAGGTGATTTTGCGTTTGATTCATTGTCTGATGGTTGTGTGGTGGCAGGTAGTGGAACAGATCACAGTGCCGGCACCCCATTAGCAGGCGCTAGTCTGGCGAATTGTAAAGCCATGGGGGGCGATCTCGGTTTTGTGCGCGGCGGTAGCGGTGATATTCCTACCTCACGTATTTCGGGTATTCCTTTGCCTGGATCAGCTCAGTCCAATGCCAATTTAAATGCGGCTTATACGGCAGCTGGCATTGGTAGTTTTGGTTCGTTTGGTCTGACTTTTGATGAGGCTGGCAATACCATTCGTGCAGCGCAAGACCCACAAGATCGTTTTAATTTGGGACCAGATAACTACATCATAGTCCCGCAAGAAAGAACTATGGCCAATGTGTTTAGTCACTACGATTTTTCAGAAACTGCGCGCGGCTATTTGGAATTTCATTTCAGTAACAACGTGGTTGATGCACAACTGGCGCCCAGTAACGTAGGCACTAACACTTTGCTGAATGTGAATAACCCTTACCTCACTTCGCAAATGCGAGAAGTGCTGAATCAGTTGGATTTGCGTGAGACGGGCACTACCAATATCACCACAGGGCCTGTCTTGCGTTCGACAGTTGCGGGTGATGGTTTGGCGGTAGTGACATTGGGCAAACGCTATCGTGAAGTGGGTAATCGACGTTCAGAAACCGAGCGCGATGTGTATCGTACAGCGGTTGGTGTGACGGGTGATTTGGGTAGTGTGTCTGACATTTTTATGTCTGATTTAAATTACGATATTTACTACAGTCACGCCACAACAGACACCACCGAAAACTTATACAACGCATTGTCACGCAGCCGACTACAAGCCTCTTTGCTTTCAAATGGTGCTACTGCGCCAGTGTGTAATGTTTTCGGTTTAAATATTGATGATGCTTGTGCGGATGCGATTGGCATCAGCGCAATCAATACCACTGACGCCAAAATGGAAGTGATTGCTGCAAGCATTTCTGGTGATTTATTCCAAATGCCAGCGGGCGCTGCTGGATTTGCTTTGGGTACTGAATGGCGAAAAACCAGCGCTGAATTTAAACCCGATTCTTATTTATCATCCGGTGATGTTGCTGGATTCAATGCGGGTTTGCCAACAAAAGGTAGCTTAAGTGTGAAGGAGCTCTTCAGTGAGTTTCGTTTGCCTTTAGTGAAAGATGTTACGGGTATTCAGAATTTAACAGCCAATGCTGCGTTCCGATATTCAGATTACAGTTTGTCCGGAATTGGTAACGCATCTACTTATTTGGGTGGATTGGAATGGCAGGTCGTCGACAGTGTGACTTTCCGCGGGCAATTTCAACGTGCAATTCGTGCACCTAATATGACAGAACTTTTTGGTGGTTTACGTCGTTCGGTTGAGACAGCAACTGATCCATGTTCTAGTCGTCAACCGACAGCAGGTCAAACACAAGCGGTGCGTGAGCTATGCGCGGCGACAGGTGTTCCTTCTTCACAAGTATTTACGGCAGGTGTGCAACCTAACAACATAATTCCAGCAGATTTTGGCGGTAATCCGAATGTGGGTGAAGAAACTTCCGATACCAAAACCTTTGGTGTTGTTGTTAGCCCATCAGCAGTGCCCAATTTACGTATGAGCATCGACTATTTCAACATCACGCTCGATGGTGCGATAGCGCAACTGGGCGGTGGTTTGAACAACACGTTGAATCTTTGTTACAACGTGATTCAGGATGAAAACAGTGAGTTCTGTCGAGCAATTAGTCGCGATGCCAACACGGGCGCGATTACTGACAGTTCTGCCGTACAAATTCGCCAGGCTAACACCGGTGCACTTGAAACCTCCGGTATTGATTTGGCGATTCGTTATAGTTTCGATTTACCCAATAGCAAAATCAGTTTAGGAACTGATTGGACTCGCGTGAATGAATTTGCGCTGACTCCTGTCGAAGCATTTCCGAATATAGTGAATCACTGTGAGGGTGCATTTGGTTCGACATGCGGTGAACCGATTCCTGAAACTCGCGGCGTTACTCGTATTACTTGGGAATTGAATAGTTACTCATTGAGTCTGCGTCATCGGTACATGAGTTCAGTGACAGTGGATCGCCATCTGTTGCCTAAGCGTTCTGGTGGAACAGTGCCCGCGTTGGATACCTTGGTTTACCCAACACTGGATGCTCAAAGTTATTTGGATTTTTCTTTTACTGCTGATGTAATGGAAAATATCCAAGTTTACGGTGGTGTAAATAACTTATTGGATAATGATCCACCCGTGACATCAGTCGCACCCAGAACTAATGCTTATGCGGCAACCTATGATGTATTGGGTCAGGAATATTTTATTGGTGTTAACGCCAAATTCTAGTTTGTGTTTGACCTCCCCTTGCAGCCCGTTCTTTGAGCGGGCTGCTTTTTTTATTTTTGATAGAGAGCTTCGCATGAATCAAAATCACCCGTCATTCCTGCGAAGGCAGGAGCCGTCAGACCAGCGAAGCAAATCCAATGGTTAAAAATTTCAGTAAAATCAAAAGCTGGATCCCTGCCTGCGCAGGGATGACGATGAACGTTGATTCATGTAAAACTCATTTAAGTGTAAAATAAATATTGATTGGTACGAGGGCTTCTATGGTGAATCGATGGATTATTTTTCTCTGCGTAGGATTTTTCTGTTCCAGTGCGATTGCAGAATCGATCAAGCCAAAAACAGAAAAAATTAATAGACAAGAAATCGTTACCCAATTTTCCCCAACCTTGAATAGTATCGACAAACTCAGTCCTTTCACTCTCGGTAACGGAAAATTTGCCTTCACCGCTGATGTCACAGGTTTTCAATCATTTGCGGATGATTATTTTGCTGCTGGGTTCCCTCTGGAAACCAAATCGCGTTGGGCCTGGCACTCAAAATCAGGGAATTATCAGCTTTCTGCTGCAAACGAAGAATACTCCGCCTATGGCCGCCAGGTTAATTTTCCAACCAAAATGGATAGCCCTGCCGCGCAATGGTTACGACAAAATCCACACGATTTACCATTAGGGCGTATTAGTTTGCTGTTAGATGGCAAAAAAATTAACCCGGAAAAAATCAATAATATCAAACAGCATTTGGATTTATGGAGTGGCAAATTAACCAGCAGTTATTCTCTCGATGGGCAAGCAGTGAGTGTTGAATCTGTAGTTCATGCTGAGCGGGATCTCATGGGTTTTAAAATTGACTCGGCATTAAATAAAAATTCGCGCTTGGCATTCGAATTTCATTTTCCTCGTGGCTATGATTTTTCTGTTAAAAACACACCGGATATGGATTGGCAGAATAACCAGGAACACAAGACGAAAATTCTTAAAAAAAGCAAAGCATCATTAGTGCTGGAAAGGATAGTAGACGATCAAGTATTTACAGTTTTGATTCGCTGGCAGGGTAAGGCCAATATAGAACAAGTGGCTGCGCATCAGTTTTCAATACAGCCTGTTAATGATACGAGTAGTTTTCAATTCACGGTTGAATATCTTAATCAAGATTCTCCCAAAGCATCAGCTATTAATGTTAAAAAAATAGCGAAGTCGGCGAAAAAATATTGGAATCAATATTGGAGTACAGGAAATTTTATTGATTTAACCCACAGTAAAAATCCACAAGCGGATGAGTTGCAACGACGAATTATTCTTTCGCAATATCTGCTAGCTGCACAATCGCGATCCGATATTCCTGCGCAAGAAACAGGGCTAATCTCAAGTTCCTGGTACGGGAAATTCCATACTGAAATGGCATGGATGCATTATGCACATTGGATACTCTGGGATCGCAGTGACTATGCATTGCCCATGTTGAATTGGTATCAAAATCATTTGGATGTTGCGCGAAATATTGCTAAAAATCGCGGCCTTGAAGGCGCACGCTGGCCAAAAATGGTGGGGCCTGATGGCCGTGAAAGTCCTGGTGGAAATCCTTTAATTATTTGGAACCAGCCACATGCTATTCACTTGGCAGAAATGCTTTATGAAAAAACTGGCAATAAAAAAATTCTGAAAACCTATTCGGTGCTGGTAGACGAAACTGCGCAGGCCATGTCATCAATGTTGGTGTGGGATGAAAAAAATAATCGTTATATATTGGATTCGCCGATCTGGATTTCACAAGAAATCTACACGCCCACAGAAAGTCGCAACCCAACTTATGAATTAGCCTATTGGCGTTATGGTTTGGAAACTGCACAAGCCTGGCGAGTTCGTCAGCGCTTGCCGATTAATAAAAAATGGCAAGAGCAATTAAATTTATTATCCACATTGCCAGTGAAAGATGGAAAATATGTCGCTATAGAATCCATTCCTGATACTTTCGATAACCCCGCCAGTCGCGAAGATCACCCCAGCATGCTCGCACCCACCGCATTCTTTAATGATGCGTATCTTGATAAAAAAATTATGAACAACACGCTCGATACAGTCTTAAAGTATTGGAGATTTGATACTAAAATCTGGGGCTGGGATTATCCCATGTTGGCAATGGCATCTGCTCGTTTAGGTCGCGATGATGCGGTGGATTTGTTATTGATGAAAAGTAAAAACAATCACTATTTATTTAACGGCCATTGCCCACAAGTCGGTGCAGATTTGGCGGTCTATTTACCAGCGAATGCTTCTTTGTTGACCGCTGTTGCGGTGATGTTGGAAAAAAATGCCGCTGGAGAATTTATTGGGTTTCCAAAAAACTTGGGATGGGATGTAAAAGTTGAGGGTTTTTAACCCTCAACTTTTGGAAGAAATTTATTCCACCCTAAAGCAATCAACATCCAAATAACCTGAGCTTTTATGAATGCTGGAGTTCAGGCTGAATAATCCAACTTTTGCGCCAATCCAAATACCTGCCGTCGCCTGAAAGGGTTCGCCGATTGCAGTAAATGTGATGCCATCTCTGCTGTAAGAAAATTGGCTATTGCCACCTTCAACAATTTCAACTTTCAGAGTGGCTGAGTATTCATTTTGTGCGTTGGCTTGCCACGAGACGGAATTTATTTTCCTGGTGACATCATCATATTGATCATAGGTTCCTTCGAATAAACCTAATCGAACTTCTGCCTCCTTTTTAAAGAAAGCCAGGTAAGCCCAGGTTTTTCCCATCACAACCAAACCGGCTCTATCTTTTTCTCCTTCAGGATGAAAAGTCACTTGGGCGTTTGCTGAAAATGCGGGTGCAGGAAATTTCTGCAACAACAGATTTGGAGCAAATCGCAAGTTGCCTGCTTGAGTTAGATTTTGAATGCTATATAAGCGTAAATGATTTTTATGTGCGCGATTAAGTGAATACCATTCTGCTTTTGGGTTGGCATGCCACTGCCATTGCAGGCCTAATTTTTTAGTATTGAATTCATCGCTGGTTTGCGGAGTTTTTATTGGAAATGTTTTTCCAATATCGGGTTTCTTCCATGACGATACAGGCTCGCCAATACCGTCACCATTTTTATCTTCGCCTATGACTGGCCAATCATTTATCCATCTCATAGGTTGTAAATGTGTAATGCGTCCATAAACACCACGATCTTGAAAATGCATAAACCACCACTCACCAGAATCCAGCTCTACCATGCCACCCTGATGGGGTCCATTAATATCAGTATCGCCCTGATGCATAACTGTTTTGGCTTCATAAGGACCATAAATTGATTTTGAACGCAAAACAGCTTGCCACCCTGTTGTTACTCCACCGGCTGGCGCGAATATATAATAATAGCCATTATGTTTTAAAAACTTTGGACCTTCGATGACGGGTTGATTTTGTAAATCTTTATAAATAATTTGTCCGTCATCCAGTAATTTTTTGCCATCAGCACTTAATTTGTGCAGGTAAAGAATGTCAGCACGAACTTTTCCGCGCACTAAATAAGCTTGCCCGTCATCATCCCAAATTACATCCGGGTCTTCCCAAAGTTCAACATCCGTTATATGGGTAAGTGTCCATTTCCCTGCAGGGTTTTGGGTTGTCGCAACAAATAAACCCAAATCCGGAGTGCAAAAATAAACATAAAAAGTACCCTTGTGATAATTGATTGATGGTGCCCAGGAGCCTAATCCATGAGCATGACGATCATGTTTTTCAAATGGCAATCGCGGATAAACGTGATTAATAATTTCCCAGTTAATTAAATCCCTGGAATGTAAAACGGGAATGCCAGGCATTGCATTGAAGCTGGATGCCACCATATAAAAATCGCTGCCAACTTTGATAATATCTGGGTCAGAATAATCTGCAAAAAGTATAGGGTTTTTGTAATAGCCATTTCCCAAATCCGGAACCCATGGGTCAGCACAAGAAAATCCGGAAAAAATAACTGCCAATAAAAGCGGCAGTATTTTTATCAATGGTGTGCGCATATACATTCCTGAAAAATAGGTGAATGGTAAAAAACTACCCGCTCAATGAATTTCCAAATCCAATAAGCACGGTTGACAATACCAAAATTAAAATTCCAGCCCACACCAATAATTTTGTTTTACTGCTGGTGCCTTTCCATTCCGACAAAGCAAATCCCCAGAGTGTTGAAAAAAGAATGATCGAGGCCATGTGCAAGGTCCAGCTGGAAAAACCGAATTGTCCCATTTGGCTTTCACCTAAGGTGTAAAAGAAAAATTGGAAGTACCAAAGAGTGCCGCCCAGTGCGGCTAATAAATAATTCACACGCAAAGAAGTTTGTGGAATATTGGTTTTAAAAAATTGTTCTGCGGATTTGTTGCTTAAAATTAAATAAGAACACCAAATTAAATTAGTGGTAAAGCCACCTGCCAGAATTACGCATAACACCGGTAAACCTTTCCATGAAGCAGATGTGCCTGCTAAAAATGACGCATCACGAATCGATTCGCCTGCAGCCAAGCCAAATGCAAAACAAGATGACATGACGCCGGAAAAAATAGCAATCAATATGCCTTTCTTTAAATTAAATTCACCACGATCCTGATTAGAGTTGTTGAGTTGTTTTTCTTTGGCATTACCGGCAATTGCGATTATCACTATGCCAATTAACACTACAGCAATACCTAAAAAAACAATTTGTCCGCTAGTGGTTGCGGCTAATGTTGCCACTGTGCCGTTAAAAATCGGTGGGCCCATAGTGCCGATTACTGTGGATAATCCCAATGCAACGGCCATGCCCAGTGACAATCCCAAATATCGCATGGTTAAACCAAAGGCTAATCCGCCCATACCCCACAGCGCACCCCAGAGATAACACCAAAATAAAACATTGGTGGGGGTGTTGGCTAATACTGAAAATAAATTCTCAGTTTGTATAGATGCAAATAACCAAGGCGCAATCACCCAGGAAAATAAACCACCGGTCAACCAAAAAATTTCCCAGGACCAACCTCGAATGCGTTTATAGGGAACATAAAAACTCGCAGAAGCTAGCCCGCCTAACCAATGAAATAAAACACCAATTAATGGATTGGGAGTCATTTTGTAACCTCGTTATTGATTATGTTTTTAAATTTATCTTCGAAGTCCTTCACCCCCTCCTAGCCTCCCCCTTGGCAAGGGGGAGGGACTTTACTCCCTAATTAATGCAGAGTGAAATCTGTTCCCTCCCCCCGGCAACTGCTCCTGCGTTACTCTACCTCCTGCATCCATGCAGTCGTTGCCAAGGGGAGGGTTAGGGTGGGGTGAAGCTTTTAAATTCGATAAATCCTCTCAGCATTCGCCGCAAACATGGACTCAATTTCATTTGCACTAAAATTTTCTGTTATCTGTTGATAAGTATTAAACGCTTGAGCAAATGAATTAAATAATTTATCGGTTGGATAATCGCTGGCGAACATGATGCGATCAGTTCCAAAATGTTCAATGCTGTATAAAACCAGTTCGCGCATTTCCGGCAGTTGCCAGTGGCGATTAATAAAACCAAAACCGGAAATTTTGATTGAGGCATGACTTAATTGAGCCAGTGATTGAATACCTTTTTTCCATTCGCTTTTATCCAGGTCAACCGGCATGCCCATATGATTGAGAATCAGCGGTGTATTTGGATGATGTTTTGCCAGTTCATAAGCCTGTAGCATTTGATTGGGATAAACTTGTAAATCAAATGACAAATTAAATTTTTTCAATAGTCTATAGCCGCGATGAAAAGCTGAATCTTCCAAACAGTTTTGGCGGGTATAGGTCAATGATGGATCAGGGTGCCAATTAATAATATGGCGAATGCCGCGAACATTTTTATATTCGCTGTGAGCTTCCAGCATTTGTTCCAAATCAGGATTGTTTAATGCGGCATAAGCCACTATCGCTAGATATAAATTATTTTTTTCTACAAGTGTTTGCAACCATTGCGTTTCTTTAACAGCATCATCAGGATGCGCTCCCGCTTCTATATGCACTAACTTTTTTACGGGAATATCTTGTGCATCCGTAAAATAATTTTCCAATAAATAATCTGACGCTATAGGTTCGACGCTGCCATTGGGGCCATTACTGTTGAACGGCGGTGTCAGCCAGGGATAACGAATATGATGTAAATCCCACAAATGCATATGGGCATCTACAAAACGATTAATTTTCATTTAATAAGTCGTCCTGCCACCTGAAGTATCAAACACCGATGCGGTCGTAAATGAACATTCTTCCGATGCCATAAAGCACACCATGGCAACAGATTCATCAATCATACCCAATCGTCCCATAGGGATTTTTGAACGCATATAATCCACTTGGGATTGCGGCAGTTGCTCCAGAATCGGGCTGTCGAATGTGGCAGGTGTTAAAGCATTAACAATAATATTTTTTGTTGCCAATTCTTTTCCGAGTGATTTGGTCAAGCCAATCACACCGGCTTTAGATGCTGAATAAGCGCTGGCGTTGGGGTTGCCTTCTTTTCCCGCGACCGATGCAATATTCACTAGGCGGCCGTAATTATTTTTTAACATCAGTGGCACCACACTGCGGCAACAATAAAATAATCCGTTTAAGTTAATATCCATCACACGCAACCAAGAATCGATAGGGAATTCCCACACAGGTTGGGTTGCACCCGTAATGCCGGCAGCGTTAATTAAAATGTCGATTTTGCCGAGTACAGCGAGAGATTTTTCAGCCGCTTGATTAACGTCATCTGCATTGGAAACATCAATTGCCATAAAACCTTTTGCACGAATTTCTTCTGCAACGATTTTTAATAAATCGGCATTCATATCCCACAAGACTACATTGCCACCTTCAGCAACAATTCTTGCAGCAACTGCTTTGCCAAGGCCTGAAGCGCCCCCGGTAACAATGGCGGTGCGATCTTTAAATCGATTTGAAAATATCATTCAATAATTTCCTGGGTGGCTAAATTAAAGGCGCTGACTTTTTGTTGTTGTTCGCCGAGTGTTGAAATGCCGAGATGCATTACATCGCCAACATTTAAATACATGGAATTCGGTTTTTTACCTTCACCAACGCCAGGTGGTGTGCCGGTAATTAATAAATCGCCAGGTTGCAGTGTGATAAAACGTGAAATATAACTGATGCACTGTGCCACGCTAAAAATCATGGTTTTGGTATTGCCGGTTTGCATGCGTTGATTATTCACATTCAAAAACATATCCAGATTTTGTACATCACCCACTTCATCGGGTGTAACCAAATAAGGGCCAGCCGGACAAAAAGTATCG
Organism: Cellvibrio sp.; assembly: GCA_016712405.1. Lineage (GTDB taxonomy): Bacteria > Pseudomonadota > Gammaproteobacteria > Pseudomonadales > Cellvibrionaceae > Cellvibrio. The sequence goes on from JADJRD010000014.1 coordinate 489,873, forward strand.
CAGCCTTTTCCTTTTACCCATTGAGTGCCGCGTTCTTTTTGAAACGCGCGTTCGGAAATATCATTCACTAGCGTGTAACCCGCAACATGCGACAGAGCATCTACTTCTTCAACATAACGACAGGTTTTACCAATAATCACACCCAGCTCCACTTCCCAATCCATTTTGGTCGCATCGCGGGGTTTCATCACATCATCATTAGGGCCAGTGAGTGAGGTAATGGCTTTGGTAAAAAAAATCGGTTCAGGTGGAACAGGTAAATTGGATTCAGCTGCGTGATCCGCATAATTTAATCCCACTGCAATAATCTTTCCGATACCTGAAACTGGAATACCAAAACGTTGAGCGCTTTCTACAATGGGTAATTGATTTATATTCAGTGATTGTAGTGGCGATAATTTGGATAAACGCACTTGATCAGGAGTGAAATCTGCAATGATTGAACTTAAGTCGCGCAAGCTACCCTCAGCATCTATCACGCCTGGTTTTTCAAAACCTGTTACACCGTAACGACAAAATTTCATAAAGTAAAAACTCGAAATATTTTTTTGATTTGAAATCAAGACCCCCTCCTAACCTCCCCTTGCCAGGGGGAGGGACTTTACTCCCTACTTGATGCAGAGTGAAATCTGTCCCCTCCCCTGGTAAGGGGAGGGTTAGGGTGGGGTCTTGTTTTAATGTTCATAAGGCCGAAACAATTTCACATCCGGATTTAACTCCACACCAAATCCCGGTTTATCCAAAGCAGAAACATTAATGCGTCCATTGATTGGAACCGGTTCACCCAATAATTGTGGATGGAACATGGGTGCTACATGATCGGCTTTTGGAGCCATCATTAAAAATTCGGCGAAGGGAGAATTGTGACGAGTGATCACAAAGTGATAGCTGTAAACTGATGAGCCGTGTGGCACAACCATAATGCCGCGTGCATCGGCCATGGCGGAAATTTTTAATAATTCGGTGATGCCACCACACCAACCCACATCGGGTTGAATTAAATCGCAGCAATCCATTTCCATTAACATGCGAAAGCCCCAGCGGGTGGCTTCATGTTCGCCTGTGGTCACTAACATGCCGGGCGGAATTTGTTTTTTAAGCTGTTGATAGCCCCAATAATCATCAGGCGAAATCGCTTCTTCAATCCATTTCAAATTATACGGTGCGCAAGCATGAGCCAAACGCGTTGCATAATTGACATCCAACGCCATCCAACAGTCGTACATTAACCAAAAATCCTCGCCACATTTTTCGCGCATTTCTGCAAGCCAGGCGACATTTTTTTTCAGGCCTTCATCGCCTTCAATGGGTCCATGAAGTAAAGGTAATTTGCCACCGATAAATCCCATTTTTTTGGCGAGATCAGGGCGTGCGCCTGTGGCATAAAATTGCAATTCATTGCGTACAGCGCCACCCAGTAATCGATAAACCGGTTCATCGCGCAGGCGACCCATTAAATCCCACAACGCCAAGTCCACACCAGAAATTGCATTCACGACTATGCCTTTGCGCCCGTAATATTGCGACGCAAAATACATTTGATCCCAAATAGTTTCGTAATCAAAAGGGCTGCGGCCTTCAAGAAAACGGGCGAAATGTTTTTCGACCATATATGCTGCTGGTTCGCCACCAGTGGTGACTGCAAAACCGGTAGTGCCATCTTCACATTCGATTTGCACCACCAAGGTTCCCAGCACATTAATACCAAAGCTCTTACGGCTCTGCCGGTATTCGGGGTAACGACCCATTGAGGTGGCAATATGGTTATCAATCCAATGGCCTTCGCCCTGATCGTGGTAATCAGCCCCTCCACCGCCTTCGCCCCCCTTGATAACGTAGGCTCTTACCTGTTTGATTTTTGGGGTTTTTAAATGGGTTTCTAGGGTCATTCTCATTACACCGGTTGATAAATTCAAAAACTATTGCATAAGAATAGCGAATAAAATTTGTTTCATACTGTGGGATTGAATCCTACAGAGTGAAATATATGGCGTCAATGACATTATTAGAAGGGTGGATCTTTCTATGGGCTTGGATAGGCGATTCAGCTCCAGAGTCTATATTTTTTTGGCTCTATTTTCGGTATTAGAGATTGAGCGTCGCTGAAGTCTTTGCAAAAGCATCATAGGTTAAAATTGCTTGATAGAATTTTTCCAGCTGTGGGTAACGCGAGAAATCAATTTGATTGCGGAGGATGGCCCAGCTCATAAATGACCCCAAACGTAAATCGGCGTCATCATAAGGCGCCTGTAAAGCAAATGCTGTGTTATTTAATTCCTCCAGGGTGGACTGGATGCGTGCAGCCTGTCGTTGCAAATAAGGAATGCTGGAAATATCCACGCCGTCGCGTTTAATAAAAAATAAATTGACGACAGTATCCAATACAGAATTTACTAAACAAAATTTGTTGAGTTCGTGAGTGGTTGCGCAAAATTGGCTTCCTGCTTTTTCACGAAGGTGCTTGATAATGGCGCTGGAGTCGGTAAGAAAAATATCGCCATCCTCCAAAAATGGAACGCGCTTTGTTGGTGATTTTACCGCGCTTGCAGCCAGGTCGGTTTCAATAAACTCGCAGTCAATACCGGTTTCGAGTAACACAATTCTGCAGTGACGAACAAAGGGTGAGGTGTAACTACCATAAAGTTTCATGGGGATATGTTCCGTTATTTAGTGGTGGGTAAATATTTCATCGCTTGACGTGCCAAGAGTTTCCATTCGCCGGATTGTTTTTGCCAGACTAATAAAATTCCCAGATGGATGCTTGCAGGATTGCCTCCATCAACAATGTCAGCTTTAAGGTCGTGGCGAACCAAAGCGACATCGCCAGAAATGCTGATACTTTGATTTTCCAGAATAATCTTTACAAAATCCGAGCGACCTGAAACCAGTTTTTCGATAAAGGCATCTTTATTTTCTACCATGCCACTTGAATGGCCGTAACTTAATTTTTCTGCAGTTAATTTATCGAGTGTTTGGGTGTCTGGATCAATCAGTGCTTGCGTGAGTTGATTAACAGCTTGAGTGACGGCATCTGATTCATTTGATGCGTAAATTGGGGAAGTCATGAATAGGCATAAACAGATAAAAGTAATTTTTCTCATGATGTGCTCCTGTGGTGATCGGAACGGTTGAATTCAGCCGCAATTCAGTTGTTGGTCGATAGTATCATTAGTCGAAGGCCTGGAAAATCCTCTTCTGGAGACTGTAATGAACAAACCGCTGCTCGTTTTTGTAATCGTATTAAGTCTATTGCTCGTTGCTTGTGATGAAGAACCTGTACAGGTTTATGATGATAACCCCGTTCCCGAATTAAGATCATTTCATATGATCGACAGTTATGATGTCGATACCTCTAATTCCAATGCAGCGCTTCGATTATCGCCTTATGAGTATGGAGGGCTTTTTGAGATTTTTTGGAAAGTAAATAGTTTGGAAAATTACCGGGTCAGTTTGAAAATTAATGATCGCGACACTTTGAGTAATAGCATCACCATAGGTTCCACTGTTTGTGGTGCTGGTTTGGTTTGTGATCAGGCAGGAAATTGGGTATGTGAATACACTGAAGATCTATTTATGAATTGCGATACCAGTATTAAAGATGTGGATGTGGAGCCACTCTTTAATGTTATCCCCAAAAATCTTTATCTTTTGCTGGAGGTTTGCGATATAGACTCGAATTATTGCGAATTTGATTCCTATCCCGTCACCATGGAGTGACAAGAAAGATAAAAATACTTTGCTCTTCCATTAATTTCCCTCATGCTGCGCTCATTTTATAATGAGCGCAGTGTTCTTATGATTACGGATCTTTACTTTTATCTCTTGGCAATTCCTGTGGTGTTTCTAGTTGGAATGTCAAAGGGAGGATTTGGTGGCGGCTTTGGCATGTTGGCCGTTCCGTTATTATCTCTGATGATTGATCCGCGTTTGGCTGCGGCCATTTTGCTCCCCATTTTATGCGTGATGGATATTTTTAGTTGGAAAAACTTTCGTGGAATTTGGGATAAATTAAATCTACAAATTTTATTACCCGGTGCATTACTGGGTACTATCGCAGGTGCCCTAACTTTTGAAATGGCCAATGCCGATATGATCCGTTTTGGTATTGGATGCCTGTCGATTTTTTTTGTGATTCATTATCTCTGGGGCAAACATTATCTCGAACAAATGCAGCAGAAATCGCCCAATAAAATTACTGGAAGTTTTTGGGGTGCCTTGGCAGGGTACGTTAGTTATATTGCTCATGCTGGTGGCCTCCTGTTGCGATTTATTTACTGCCACAACAAATGTCTAAGTCGTTATTGGCTGGCACAACGATTGTTTTTTTCGCTTTAGTGAATTTGCTCAAACTCATTCCCTATATCGCATTGGGACAATTGGATTCAGGTGCTTTTTATACCGCACTCGTTCTCTTGCCTCTTGCCCCTTTAGGCGTGGCTTTTGGTTTTTATCTGCACAAAAAAGTATCCGATAAGATTTTCTATTGGATCAGTTATGGTTTTTTGTTTTTGGCAGGAATCAAATTGCTAATTGAAGGCGGCAAGGGATTGTTTTTAGGATAATAAAAAAGCCCTGAAATTTTTTACAAAAATCAGGGCTTTGTTATTTGGTAGCTAGAGGCGGACTTGAACCGCCGACCCCAGCATTATGAGTGCTGTGCTCTAACCGGCTGAGCTATCTAGCCAAATCTGCAACAGGTCAGTCGCAAAAGAGGGGCGCATTTTGGCTATAGGAGAGGGGCTTGTCAACCGCTAAAAGGCCGATCGGCTGATGCAGTGACGGGTTGATCCGTATATCATGCGCAGCCTCAGTTAATCACCGTTTTTGAACAAGTTCATAAAAAGGCTCACGATGGAATTTCTTGATCTCACCCCGGTTTCGCGTGCTCAGGGCACAGTGCAATTGCCTGGCTCCAAAAGTATTTCCAACCGCACGCTCTTGTTGGCTGCCCTTGCCAAGGGCACAACGGAGATCCGCGATTTGCTCAAGTCGGATGATACCGACCGTATGCTGGAAGCCCTTTCGGCACTGGATGTCAGTGTCACCAAAACCGGTGAAAATGATTATGTAGTAGTGGGAACGGGCGGTAGTTTTCCCGGAAAAGAGGCGGATTTGTTTTTGGGTAATGCCGGAACTGCCTTTCGCCCTTTAACAGCAGCCTTGGCTTTCAGTGGTGGTACTTACAAGCTTCATGGTGTGCCACGCATGCACGAACGCCCTATTGGGGATTTGGTAGACGCTTTACGCCAAGTCGGCGCTGACATTAGCTATCTCGGGCAGGAAGGTTTTCCACCTTTATTGATCAAGCCAGCGAAGCTTGACCCCACCCTAACCCTCCCCTTGCCAGGGGAGGGGAGTATTAAAATTCGAGGCGATGTTTCCAGTCAATTTTTAACCGCTTTGCTAATGGCTTTACCTATGACGGGTCAAGAAACCCGAATCGAGATGGTTAGCGAATTAATTTCCAAGCCTTATATCGAGATTACCCTGAAGCTGATGGCGCAATTTGGCGTCAATGTTCAACGCGATGGTTGGGAGCGATTTACAGTTCCTGCTGCTGCGGGTTATCAAAGCCCCGGTCGTGTATTTGTAGAAGGCGATGCATCGTCAGCGTCTTATTTTTTAGCCGCAGGTGCTTTGGGTGGTGGGCCACTTCGTGTTCAAGGTGTGGGCGCCAACAGCATTCAGGGTGACGTGGCTTTTGCCGATGCACTCGAAGCCATAGGTGTGAAAATTATCAAAGGTGAAAATTGGATTGAAGCTTCCGCGCCTTCATCACCGCTAAAAGCGTTTGATCGTGATTTCAACCATATTCCTGATGCTGCTATGACATTGGCAGTGGTTGCACTTTTTTGCGATGGCCCCTCACGCTTAACCAATATCGCCAGTTGGCGCGTAAAAGAAACGGATCGGATTTCTGCAATGGCCACTGAGTTACGTAAACTCGGCGCAATAGTGGAAGAAGGTGAAGATTGGTTGCGCATTACGCCAGTTGAAAAATTAATTCCCAATGCGGCAATCGATACATACGATGATCACCGCATGGCCATGTGTTTTTCACTGGCAACCTTCGGTGGTGTGCCAGTGCGAATTAATGATCCAAAATGCACAGCAAAAACATTTCCGACTTATTTTGATGTGTTTAAAACGGTTGTGAATTAAGGTTTGGTTATGGATGACGAGTCACTCAACAAAAGAAAATTACTAGCCAAACAAATTATGGGATTTTTCTTTTGTTTGGAAGGGGTGTTGATAACAGTTATTTTTTTGATTGGATTGGCGATACATTTTTTTGGCGAATAAGGCTGTACATGAATCGGTTTGGTATGGTGCAATTTATTCTTTCAAAGAGTGCAATGCTGACGTGTTTATTGGTAATCAAAAAATTTCCGATGTTCTGTGCCTGCAGTCATTGTATATTCCTTTTTTTAGTCAAATCAATTGAAAAATATCAGAGTGTCGCGTGTCAACATTTTCTACACCCAAGCACACATTAACGTAGGTACGATTAGCGCAGCGTAATCGTACGCATGTTACTCGCCACGTAATCGTACGCCCGTTATTCACCGGTTTCTATTTTTACGCTGCCATCCCCACACCAGTTGGCAGGGTAAATTCCTGCTTTACATATTTATGAAATGTTGAGTAAGGCCAGCAGGTTGACAGTAAAAAACCATGTGGAGACGGGTATGTGTAAGCGGCGATAATTGGGCATTTCCTTGCCTCCTGAATTTTGGCGATGGGTTTTTCATGCGTACGCTCACGCTGCGCTAATCGTACCTACGGGCTATTAAACGTAAATCAGTTTATTTTTAACGGCAGGGCAAAAGCTCAGGAATTCTTTTGCCCTATTGACTCAGGACGGCTAATGAGTGACCCCAATCAATTATTGACCCCAATTATTAGCTTGATTTTATTTGACAACGATTGTTGACAAATTGTGCCCTGCCCATTAATCTTAGGAAAATTACAATTTTAGGGGGTTTTAGCCGTGGGACGACAGCTGGAGTTCGAGCCGGGTGAAGCTTTACAGAAAGCAATGGTTGCTTTCTGGAGCAAAGGCTACGAACGGACATCCGTTTCCGATCTTGAAAACAGCACCGGTATTGGACGCAAGAGTCTCTACCGAATGTTTGAAGGTAAGGAACAGCTGTTTCTTGCTGTGTTGGTAAATTACCAGCATCTCATGGCAAAGCAGAACTTGAGCGCTCTTATGCGGGCTGAGGCTGACGTCGCCGATATACAGGGCCTTCTCGACAAGCTCGTGTCCAGCGCGTCCACATCTGAGGGCTCGATGGGGTGCCTTATCTGCAATACAGCCGTAGAATTTGGTCGCGAGAACGAAGCAATCGCCAATCATGTGGAAGCTTTTTTTTACGCAAATCCGCCGTGCGCTTCTCAATGCTCTGAAAGGGGCAATTGCCAAAAAGCAGATTGAGCTAACCCCGTCGGAAGTAACAGCAGAAGTAAACTTTCTGTTTGGAATTATTCAGAGTCTTTGTGTGCTTGGACGCGCTGGAGTTTCAAAAAACACTCTGAACGATGTTGTCAGCACAGCCTTAAAAAGACTGGGTTGATTTTTTTTGCCCAAAAGACAGCGATCGTTGTCATATTATGTGAGGATACGGAGACATGAAGAGAACCACTAAAGTTTCGTTAACAGTACAAATACCTGCAGCGAGTGCTTGGCATGTCATCTCCAAAGGTGGCGACGTCCATCACTGGTTCGGAGCTGTAATTACTGCCTGTGAGCTCAATGGTGATGGCGTTGGTGCACAACGTTCATGTGTCATGGCAGACGGAGCCAAGCTTGAAGAGAAGATCATTGCTGTAGACCACAACTTGCGTCGCTTCGTTTATGCAGTCAATCAGCACCCATTGCCCGCTAGCAATGTGGTCGGGACAGTTGTTGTGAGTGACTTAGACGACAATACAGCAACCATTCAATGGGGCGCTGAGTATGAATGCGATGAGCAATATTTCGAAATGATAGACCAAATGTTAGCTGGTCTATACGAACAGGGTATCCGTTCGCTTGAAACCTATTGCCGCCAAGCGGCCTAATCCAGGAGAAAATGCAATGTCAATTAAAGCAATTCTAGCCACAAAAAATGTAGCTGTATGGGACAGGATACTACGCGCACTGCCTGCGCTAATTGTGGGTTGGGCTTGGTACACTGGGCTTGTAGACGGCGGTCTCGCCATCACACTTGCAGTGCTCGCAGTCATGTTATTCGTTACCACCTTAACTGGAGCATGTAGTCTTTATTACATGCTTGGCTGGTCAACTTGCCCTATTAGCCGGCGCACGAAACACGACAACTTGTAATCGGATGAAAGCGGGCTCGGTCTAACAATTCGTTCAGCCGACCCCTCATAGTGACGTCGCCCACGTGTTTTACGCTACGCCAGAATCGTAGCTCCGACGGTTTAAATTTTTGTGGCTTTCCTTGTGCTGTCATTTTGTCCCTCTTTTACGCTTGGTATTTTTCAATTCAGCCATTGAAGCCGGTTGCTCTGGTGTAAAGAGGGCGGCAACAGGCGCGAGCTGATCAAGTGCCACTGCAAGCAGAATCATAGATTCCAAGGTAATTGAACCGCTGACTTCAAAGCGCTTGATGGAGGATTCAGACACACCGGACAACTCGGCCAGCGTCTTGCGTGACAAATTCTTGGCCAGCCGCAACTGTTTGGCATTTTGCCCCAAGGAGCGAGCAAGCTCGGCGGGGGAATAAAGCAAATGTGTGAGTGACACTATATTATCCCGAAATGTCAAATGGTCATATTTGACCAACAATAGTACTTATTAGTTAATAATTTGCTATAAATGACCTATAAAATTAATTCGGCGCCTTATCCCCGCGGCAACCTCTACAACATTAAATCCACAAAGCATTAGGCTCAAGGCCGCAGGCCAGATGACCATGCAAGTCTGAGTGAATTGGGTTTATAAATGACTAAACAAAAACATCAATAACCGATTTACGAATAGAAGTGGAATCAGCAACGGCATTAAAAATGCGACTCACTGGATCAGTATTTTGTGGGGCGCGTTTCCCTGTATTTTTTGCATCGCTGGCTTTTTCGGGTGGAGCAATCAGGGGCGGGGGTGTTTGAACGGAATATTGATTGGGCTTTTGTGGGTCGAGCTTGGCTTCCAGTGTTACAGCCGCTTCTGATGGGTTAGTGCGTGTGCGGAACACACCGTAACCCAGAGAGGAATAGCCCAAGTAATCGCCAATCACCATAATGGAAGACCTGTTGAGTGCTTGGGCAGTATAGTCAGTTTATTGCGTGCTTCTTAGAATAATTGCTTAAATCAAAACCAGGTTTTTAGTGCAAAAGAGGCATCACACGTTAAACAAAAAGTGCATGACATCGCCATCTTTCACAATATATTCCTTGCCTTCTTTGCGAGATTTACCGGCGGTTTTTGCGCCCTGTTCGCCTTTGTATTGAATGAAATCTTCATAGGCAATGGTTTCTGCGCGAATAAAACCTTTTTCGAAGTCGGTGTGAATAACGCCGGCGGCTTGAGGTGCGGTTGCACCAACCGGAATTGTCCAAGCACGAACTTCTTTGACGCCAGCAGTGAAATAAGTTTGCAGGCCCAATAATTGATAACCGGCACGAATCACGCGATTTAATCCCGGTTCTTCCATGCCCATTTCGTCGAGAAATTCTTTTTTGTCATCGCCATCCAGTTCTGCAATGTCGGCTTCGAGTTTGTTGCAGATGGGCACCACAATGGATTTTTCTTCAGCGGCAATTTTTCTCACTGTGTCGAGGTGCGGATTATTTTCAAATCCATTCTCTGACACGTTGGCGATATACATAGTCGGTTTAAGAGTGAGCAGATTAATCTCTTTCAGCATCGCAACTTCGTCTTTATCTAAATTGAAAGAGCGAAGTGGTTTGGCTTCATTCAAATGCGGTTGGATTTTTTCTAAAAGCGATTTCATGGCAACTGCATGTTTGTCGCCGCTCTTGGCGGATTTGGCAAAGCGATTCAGTGCTTTTTCTACAGCATCCAAATCGGCCAGTGCCAATTCGGTGTTGATCACATCGATATCGGCCGCTGGATTTACCTTGTTGGCAACGTGAATCACATTGTCATCGTCAAAACAGCGAACGACATGGGCGATAGCATCAGTTTCACGGATGTTTGCCAGAAACTTATTTCCAAGCCCTTCGCCTTTTGAAGCGCCGGCAACAATCCCGGCAATGTCGATAAATTCCATAGTAGTAGGGACTATGCGTTCAGGTTTGACCAGCTCAGCCAGTTTGTCCTGACGAGGATCGGGTACCGCGACAATTCCGGCATTGGGTTCGATAGTGCAAAAGGGGAAGTTTTCGGCACTGATACCGGCATTGGTGAGTGCATTGAATAAGGTTGATTTGCCGACGTTAGGAAGGCCGACTATGCCGCAATTAAAGCCCATAACTTGATCCAGAAATCTAAAAGATGTTGAAAATAAGAGGGTGCCGATTATACATACTTTACTTGGGCAAGGGCTTAGGGTTGGAAGAATTTGCTCAGCGGCTAATGCTTATATGGATAATCAGCGGGCAATGGTAGCATGTGAAAAATTATGGCTTGTTTTTAGGTTTTTAAGAGCAGTTAGAATGAAGAAAATGCAATTGCCCCATGTACTACTCTATCTCGGTTTAATGCTTCTTACCGCTTGTGGTGGCGGTGGCGGAGGAGATTCAGATTCACCTGTGAATTCATCCTCAGGGCAGATTTCTCAATCAGTGACGTCAAGCTCGCAGGCTCTATCGGTTGCTAGCAGCAATGCTTCTGTTATTAGCTCGGCAAGTTCCTACAGTCGAATGCTTTCTTCGTCGTCGAGTTTGTCAGGGGTCTCGAGTTCTTTATCCAGTTCCAGTTTATCGAGTTTGGTCTCTGTATCTTCAATGAGCAGTGTTGCGACTTCGAGCAGTTCTTCGAGCCTATCTTCGAGTCTATCTTCGAGTCTATCTTCGAATCTATCTTCGAGTCGTTCCAGTTCTTTGAGTTCCAGTAGTTCAAGTTTGATCAGTTCATCCAGCACTTCGAGCAGCTCTGCTGGCAATTTGCCCAGCGCAAGACAAGTCAAAAAATCCATTAATTATTCAAATAGCAGTTCAACAGTGCGTATTCGTTTTTTGGAATACACGCCAGAAGATTATGCAACTGCGACCACAAAAAAATATCCCTTATTAGTGTTTGCGCATGGATCTGGTGAGAGGTCGCAAAATGATGATCCATCGGCTGATGCAACTGAATATGCCCGAATTATGGTGAATGGCCCGCCTAAACATATTAATCAAAATCACAATATGTGTTTTACGGTGGAGGGCGTTGAATCCTGTTTTATTGTGATATCACCTCAGTCTCCTCAAGTTAACAGTTGGTGGAGTGTTGAGCATATTCGTGCAGTATTTGATTACGCAAAAACTAATTTACGGGTGGATACGTCACGAATTTATATGACGGGTTTATCCATGGGCGGTGGTATTACTTGGGCCTATGCGCGTTCGCAACGCAGTAATCCGAAAAATTTTTATGCCGCAGAATTAGCTGCGATTGTGCCGATTGCGGGTGCAGATCAAGTCAGTAATGCGGCATGCAACATGTCGAAAGAAGCGATTCCTGTTTGGGCTTTCCATGGCACAGAAGATCGTTCTGTGTCGATTGATCGTTCACGCGAATTTGTTGATGCAATAAATGGGATTCTTATCAACAAAACCATAAATACTACGGCTGTGAATGTGCAATGCACAGTTAATCCTCAAGCCGCACTCTTAACGGAATTTGCAGGTGTAGGGCATGATTCTTGGTCAACAACTTACAATCCCAGTAATCGCTTCAGTTTAACGACAAAACAGTTGGATTCTTCCGGGGTCAATATTTACGAGTGGTTGTTAAGCCACAAAAGACCTAACGCGGAATTATTAAAAAATGGGGAGCGGGTGATCAGCCCCGGCACCTATCAAACATTGGGTGTTTCGAATGTCGGTTTGCCTTATGCCTGGGGCTCCAATCGAGCGGGTCAATTGGGGGTAGGAAATAACGATGTTGGTCTTAAATACAGCACACCTCAACTGAATACAGCAATTGATGATGAGTTAGTGGCTGTTTCTGCTGGCGGTTATCAGGGCATGGCATTGAACAGAGGTGGTCGCGTTTACACCTTTGGTGTTAACGATACTGGTCAGCGGGGTAATGGTGCTATTAGCACTGACAATGATGGAGCTCCCTATTTGGTGAACGGATTGCACAAAGTGGTTGCCATATCGAGTGGAGCAAGGCACAACCTGGCGTTAAACACGGAAGGAAAAGTTTACGCATGGGGAATGAATGAAAATGGACAAGTGGGAGCCAGCCCAATCAATACCACGACGACAGGTTGTAGTGGTGCAATAGGCGGTGTGGCTAGTCAGTATCATGTGACATCACCTTACGAAGTGCCCATCCCAACAAAAGTCAGTCAGATCTCTGCAGGATATTGCTTCAATCTAGCGCTCGATGAAAATGGAGACGTCTGGAGTTGGGGCTTTGGAGACTATTTGGCGGCAGCCTTGGGGCATGGCAATCAAACTTATCAATCACTGCGTACACCGACCAAAATTTCCACACTCAGTAATATTGTCGGTATTGCGGCAGGTGAAGGTTGTGCTTATGCCGTCAACAATCAAGGACAAATCTGGGCTTGGGGAATTAATCGATTGGGTTGTGTGGGTGATGGCACAACAAACATTATTACCTCACCCAAAATCTTGGCGATTACCGACGTCAAAAAAGTTGTCGCGCGTGCAGCGGGTGCTTATGCATTAACAAACTCAGGCCAGCTTTGGTCATGGGGTGAAACCATGTATGGATCGGTTGGAAATGGCACCTACGTTAATTTGCCACTTCTCAACGATTCCAATCGTCTTTTGCAGTCTTCTCCTGTGCAAATTACCAGCCTTGGTAATGTAAGAGATGTAATGACGGGCAGCTCATCCAATCATGTTTTTGTACAGCTCACTAATGGAGAAATTTGGACTTGGGGTAGAAATAAATCCGGGAATTTAGGTAATGGCGAAATCGGTGATGCCGACAGTACGAATCAAACGCCTGACGATAAAAATAAACCTTCGCCAGTAAAAATTGTGTTTTGATATTGTTTTTATTGTGTGTGTAAATTCTTCATGGCTTTATTCCAATCACCTGCTATCGCATCGGGCATGCAATCAGTCGCTTTTGTGATTGATTTTTCAATTAATTCTTGTTCTGCGGCGGGTGCTCTTTTTAAAACAAAATTAGCCACTTGCGCCGCAACACCCGGATGACCGATGCCCAAACGCAAACGTACAAAATTTGGGTTGTTGCCGAGTGCGGCGATAATATCTTTTAAGCCATTGTGACCACCGTGGCCGCCACCTTGTTTAAAACGTGCAACACCGGGTGCTAAATCCAGTTCATCGTGTGCAACTAAAATGGCTTCAGTTGGGATCTTAAAAAAATTTGCCAATGCGCCAACTGCTTGTCCGCTGCGATTCATATAGGTAGTCGGAATCAACAAACGAATTTCTTGGCCTTGAAATTGTGTTTTTGCTGTAAATCCAAAATATTTATTATCCATCATTAAATTCGCACCGCATTTTCTGGCAAATGCTCGCACAAAATCTTCGCCAGCATTGTGGCGGGAATTTTCATATTCGCTGCCTGGATTTCCGAGGCCGACAATCAGTTGAATATTGGGCATGATGAATTCAATTTTTTAAATGACCTACGCAAATTCAATAAAAAAGGGCAGAGTCCGAAGAGTCTGCCCTTTTTGGTTAACGCAAGAATTAAGCCTCTTCGCTTTCTTCTGCAGCACCTTTTGGTTTCACAATGGTGGCAACTGCCAAGTTGTGTGATTCACCTTTTAACAGATCCGCAGATGTTACACCTGATGGTAACTTCAGATCGGAAATGTGAATGATTTGACCAATTTCAGTATCAATCAAATCCACTTCAATGAACTCTGGCAAATTGTGTGGCAAGCACACAATGTCCAATTGAGTCAGGTTGTGAACCACTTTACCACCTTGAATTTTCACTGCTTTACTCGCTGCTTCGTTGATGAAGTGGAGTGGTACATGAGTGTGAACTTTGGTGGATTTGTCGATACGCAAAAAGTCAGCGTGTAACACAACTGGCTTTGAAGGGTGACGTTGTAAATCTTTCAAAATCACATCTTCTGCTTTGCCATCAACATTCAAGCTGATGATGTGTGAGTAGAAAGATTCGTGTTGTAAATGCTTCGACAATTCATTGTGCGAAACACTAACGTTTTGCGGATCTTTTTTACCGCCATAAATAATGGCAGGTACTTGATCAGCCAAACGACGCAGGCGGCGGCTCGCACCTTTCCCCATGTCGTTACGTGCTGTGGCGTCTAATTTAAAGTCTTCAGACATGATAATGTCCTCTCAGTTATAACCTGTCAGTCCGCGACCAGAACTTTCAGGGGTTGCAAAAACCCGAATGATGTCGGGTGGTTTATTGAGCGCTATGTTTTGCTAATCGCGAAACTTTTTAGACCAAGTATTTCGCTAATCGCGAAACATAGCACTCAAGGATTCTTCATTGCTCAAACGGCGCATGGCTTCGCCCAGCATTCTCGATAAGGTTAATACACGAATGCGTGAACATTGTTGAGCGGCTTTGCTTAATGGAATTGAGTCTGTGACAACTAATTCATCCAGCAATGAGTTGTTAATATTTTCTATAGCCTTGCCGGATAAAACCGGGTGAGTACAGTAGGCGATCACTTTTTTCGCGCCGTGTTCTTTGAGTGCTTTTGCAGCGCTACAGAGTGTGCCAGCAGTATCGATAATGTCGTCGACCAGCAAGCAGGTTTTATTTTCTATTTCACCAATGATGTGCATGACTTCAGCTACATTGGCGCGTGGGCGACGTTTATCAATAATCGCCAGATCCGTACCCAATTGTTTGGCAACAGCGCGCGCTCGCACTACGCCACCAATATCAGGAGACACGGTAATTAAATCGGAAAAATCTTGTTGTTCAATGTCTTCCAGTAGTACGGGCGAGCCATAAACGTTATCTACAGGTACATCAAAGAAGCCTTGAATTTGTTCAGCGTGAAGATCCACTGTTAATACGCGATCGACACCTACACTTACCATCATGTCAGCAACCACTTTGGCGGTAATGGGCACGCGTGCAGAGCGAACACGACGGTCTTGACGGGCATAACCAAAGTAGGGGACAACGGCAGTGATGCGACCTGCTGATGCGCGACGCAGTGCGTCAACCATCACAATCAGTTCCATCAGATTATCATTGGTCGGTGCACAGGTAGGTTGAACCACAAAGACATCGCGACCACGCACATTGGTCAAGAGTTCGACATTAATTTCGCCATCGGAAAATTGTGATACAGAGACCTCACCCAGAGATATGCCGAGGTTCTCGACAATCTTTTTAGCGAGTTCGGGATTGGCGTTACCGGTAAATACCATTAATTCAGACACGTCGAGTACCTTTTAAGTCGGTATGAAAAAACTGTCGGTATAGAAAAACTGCACAGGTTTCATCTTTAGGGAATTTTCCTGTCGGCTGCTGCCCAACTTTACATAATGGCTAAAGAAAAAATGGCAGGGGTAAAAGGATTCGAACCTCTGAATGGCGGGATCAAAACCCGCTGCCTTACCACTTGGCGATACCCCTGTGGATGATTAATGACTTGGTAATAAAGAGTAACTGGGCGAACGGTTAATGCCTTGTGCAACAAAGCTTTTCACTTGTAGGCCATTTACTCGCAAGTCCGCTATTTTTGTTTGCGCTTCGAAGGCTGATTCAGCGTTCGGCAAGCTTACAAATACACACGCACCTGTACCTGTCATTCGAGGTTGGTATCCCAACTTTTCCAACCACTGCAAGCACTCATTTACCTCAGGGTAAAGTTTTCTTACCAGCGGCTGGCAGTCGTTATGACCACCCCCTTCAAGAAAGGCCGCCACTTTAATGGCCGGCGTATCTCTTGTCAAATCTTTGTGTGAAAAAATTGCAGCGGTTGAAACATGGCAATCTGGCTGTACCACAAGGAACCAATTTGTAGCTAAATCAATGGGTTCCAGTTGTTCGCCGACACCTTCTGCCCAAGCAGTTCGACCCTGAACAAACACTGGTACATCCGCACCTAAAGCCAATCCGATTTCACTCAATTGCTGCCGATTTAAATCACATTGCCAGAGATGATTTAGCGCCACAAGCGTGGTAGCTGCGTTGCTACTGCCGCCACCGATTCCGCCCCCCATAGGCAGCTTTTTTTTGCAGATGAATCCGGATGCCTTTGAGTGAAGTTTTATAGGGAAGCAGTGATTGGGCTGCACGCACAATCAGGTTGTCTTCAAACTTTACGCCGGGAAGTGCGGGTTCTAGAAGAATCAAATCATCATCAATAAGTTCAAAATCAAGCTGATCACCGTAATCCAATAATTGAAACAAGGTTTGCAGTTGATGATATCCATCACTACGACGACCGGTGATGTGTAAAAACAAATTTAACTTGGCGGGAGATAAGAGGCTCAAAGTGGAATTCATGGGTTCAAAGTTTCCATTCACGAATGACCAGGGTTAAGCGGAAATCTTTATGTTGGATAACAATTTTTTTGGGTAAATAGATCAGTTGATCTTGATTTTGGATTGAGTGATAAAAGGGGTAGTCAATTACCCAGTCGGACTGTTCCAGTTGTTCGATTAGACCTATCGCATTAGGTGTGATCTGTTTAACGTTGCCTTTAGGGGCGGGTAAACCACGTATCCAATAATTCAACTCTGTTAAGGGTAAATTCCATCCCGTTGTTTTTTTCAGTAAGGCTTCTGGAGAGCGGCCCGTGATACTGGGTTTGCCTTTTTCTTTGAAGGTTACTTGTGAGAGATCGCCGGAAATCAAAAAGGATTTTTGTCCCAATGGGCTGGTTAAGGAAATTTCATAACTGTCAGATTGTTGGTGCCATCGAAGGCTAAGGCTACCGCTTTCTTCTGGAGTTTTGATGCCTAACTTTCCGGATAATTGCCACTGGTTAATGGATGCCAGGCTGGCTTCATGAATGCCGAGTGCGATTGATCTGGGGTGGGGTTTGTTTGCACAAGCAGATAAGAATAATGCACAAGAGATAAGGAATAAAAATCGAATTTTCATGGCGACTCTATCAAGGGGTGAACGGACGCATGATAAATCAAATTATCGAATTGCACTCATTTTGGGAGCAAAAGAGACTTGCTGTTTGGTCATAAGCCAGGTTTGCTGAATGAGAAAGGCGTCAGCGCTAGCGCGATGTCGATGAATCTTGAGCTGATGGGTGAGGAGTTGTTTGGTGTCGTCCCAAATCAAAAGTTGTTCTTCGGTAGTAATAATTTCAATGGGGCTCATATGAAACTCAGGGTTGGATCTGCCCGCCCAGAAAAGACGTGTTAGCCAAGGGCTGTCATGTACCCAAGCATCGCTGTAAGCAGATTGGTTTCCTAGAAAACGGTTGAGCTCTTTGCAGACTTGATCGGCAGGTTTGCCTTTTTCTTGGAGCATCTGGCGGGAAATTTTATGTACTGACTCGGCTTGGTCGCTCCAGTGAACCCAATCATCTTGAGGTGTAATCAAACTGCAGTATCGAGAACCGTCTGCTATTACAACTCCAATTTCAATAGGATAGCTGTGAGCTCCAAATCCTGAAGCTTCGATATCAATAATGCAGGGGCATCGAGGCGTTTTCATACATTAATCCCCAGAGGTTTTGTTGAGTATAGGCGGTTTTTGGCTAGTCTCTAATAACGCGCAAAATTTAGACCTTGTCAGCGCCTGTGACTAACCTGACAATACCGGCCTTTAATTTCCAATGACTGTAACCCGATAAGATGACACTCATTGCCTTTGGCATTAATCATAATTCCGCACCGCTCGCTTTGCGCGAGAAGGTCGCGTTTTCGCCAGAAATTATAGGCGCTGCTTTGAAAGATGCTTCAGAGCAGGAGGGGTTGTCTGAGGTGGCCATATTGTCCACCTGTAATCGCACAGAAATTTATGCTGTGGCTGAGCAAATTGAAATTCTTGAGCGCTGGTTGTTAGCACACACCAATGTTCCAGCTGAAGATCTGAAAAAAAGTCTTTATGTCTATGAAAATCAGGACGCTCTGCGGCACATGATGAAAGTCGCTGGCGGATTGGATTCGTTGGTCTTGGGTGAGCCGCAAATTCTTGGCCAGATGAAATCGGCATTTGCGGTTGCAAAAGATGCAGGCAGTTTGGGCAGTGAATTACACTCTGCTTTTCAGCATGTATTTAATGTGGCCAAACGAGTGCGTACCGAAACGGCGATTGGTGAAAATCCTGTATCGGTTGCTTACGCTGCTGTTAGTTTGGCGCAACAAATTTTTTCTAATTTGAAAGATGATACAGCTTTATTAATCGGTGCTGGCGAAACGATTTCATTGGTTGCGAGACATTTAGCAGAGCATGGCATTAAAAAAATTCTTGTCGCCAATCGCACCTTGGATCGTGCGCAAAGATTGGCCGCAGAGTTTAATGGTGAAGCGTTTTTATTGGCGGATATTCCCGAGCAATTGCATCGCGCTGACATAGTGATTTCCTCCACCGCCAGTCAATTACCTTTATTGGGCAAAGGTGCTGTGGAGTCAGCGCTGAAAAAACGTAAACACAAACCTATGTTTATGTTGGATATAGCGGTGCCGCGCGATATCGAATCACAGGTTGCCGAACTGGATGATGTGTATCTGTATACGGTTGATGATTTGCATGCGGTGATTGATGAAAATAAAAAATCCCGTGTGTTAGCCGCTGATCAGGCGCAGTTAATTATTGATCAAGGTGTTGATGATTATTTAAAACAACAGCGTGAATTAAATGCCGTTGATTTGATCAAGCATTATCGCAATCAAGCAGAGCAAACCCGCGATCTTGAATTGCAAAAATCCTTAAAACAATTGCAGTCAGGTGCAAATGCGGAAGATGTTTTATCGCAATTGGCTCGTAACCTGACGAATAAATTGCTTCATTCTCCCACCACTGTCTTAAAAGATGCCAGCGCCAGCCAAAAGCATTATGTGATGCGTGCTGCGCAGGAATTATTCGCAATCAAGCTGGATGACTCTGCTGATCATTAGCGCCGCTTAATATTCTTTTCTAATTTAACCTAATTCTATTTTTCTAATATTTTTTACGAGAAGTGTCACAAATGAAATCCTCCATAGTGGAAAAGCTGGAACGACTCAAAGAGCGTTATGAAGAAGTCAGTGCTTTATTGTCTGAAGCCGATGTTATTAACAATCAAAATCGTTTTCGCGATTTATCCAAAGAATATGCCGAGCTGGAAACCGGTCGTCATTGCCTATAAAAAATATCAACAATTATTAGCTGATATTGCAGAAGCCAAACAGTTGTTGATTGAAGGCGACGACGACATGAAAGAAATGGCAGCAGAAGAGTTAAAAGAATGTGAAGCTGCGATAGAGCCAACAGAATTGGATCTACAAAAATTATTATTGCCGAAAGATCCCAACGACGAAAAAAATTGCTATCTGGAAATTCGTGCGGGAACTGGCGGAGACGAAGCAGCAATTTTTTCCGGCGATTTATTTCGAATGTATTCGCGTTATGCAGAAAAACAAGGCTGGCGTCTTGAAATACTCAGCCAGAACGAAGGTGAGCATGGCGGGTTTAAAGAAATTATTTCGCTGGTGACAGGATCAGGTGTTTATGGTCGATTGAAATTCGAATCAGGCGCGCATCGTGTACAGCGTGTGCCTGAAACTGAATCTCAGGGTCGTATTCATACATCTGCTTGCACGGTTGCGGTAATGGCAGAAGCGGACGAAATGGAAGAGGTGAATATCAACAAAGCCGATTTGCGTGTCGATACTTATCGATCATCCGGTGCTGGCGGTCAGCACGTTAACAAAACTGATTCTGCTATTCGAATCGTGCATTTGCCGACAGGTCTTGTGGTTGAGTGTCAGGACGAGCGTTCGCAACATAAAAACCGTGCACGTGCGATGAGTTTGTTAGCGACAAAATTAAAAACCATGCAAGAAGAGGCTGCACATAAAACGATTTCCGACGAGCGCAGAAATCTAGTAGGCAGTGGCGATAGATCCGAACGCATTCGTACTTACAACTACCCACAAGGCCGCATGACGGATCACCGAATTAATTTAACGCTCTATTCCTTGGATGCGATTATGGAGGGTGATTTGGATCCTGTATTGTCGCCGCTTGCGCATGAATATCAGGCGGATTTGTTGGCGGCGATTGGGGAATAAATTCAAAAAATGACTCAGCTATCCATTGCACAATGTCTGAAACTCACTGAAGAAATTGCTTCAGTGAGCGACACTGCGCGTCTGGATATTGAGTTATTACTGACTCATTTATTACAAAAAAATCGCACTTGGTTATTTACTTGGTCAGATCATTTGCTGACAACAGAGCAAACAAAACAATTTCAAGAACTACTGTCGCGCCGAAAAAAAGGTGAACCGATTGCTCATATTATTGGTCAACGGGAATTCTGGTCATTATCATTTGATGTCAATGATTCGACTTTGATTCCTCGTCCTGATACTGAGTTATTAGTTGAAGCAGTATTGGAATTATTTTCAGGTGATCAATCTGATCATTCCCGTCGTTGCCTGGATTTAGGAACAGGAATAGGTGCTATTGCGTTGGCATTGGCGAGTGAAAAAAAATCCTGGAATGTTTTGGGTGTCGATCAGTCGCCCGCTGCAATTGATTTGGCGGAAACAAATCGTCATAAATTTCAATTGAAAAATGTTGAGTTAAAAATTAGCAATTGGTTTGCAAATATCAATAATCAACAGTTTGATGTGATTGTCAGCAATCCTCCTTATATTGATCCACTGGATTCGCATTTAACTCAAGGCGATATACGATTTGAACCTTTAACGGCATTGGTTTCGGATGAAAAAGGTTTGGCGGATATAAAACATATTATTCATCATGCGAAAAAATATTTAATATCGTCGGGTTGGTTGGTGTTGGAGCATGGTTATGATCAAGCTGAAGCTGTAAAAAAATTATTAATCGAAAATGGATATTTTAATATTCAGACACGAAAAGATTATGGTGGAAATGATAGAGTGACATTTGCGAAAATATAGAGCTGGTCAAGACCCGCGTGTGTGAAGTACCAATATTAGCGAGAAACAAAATGAACGACCAACAACTGCTCCGTTACTCCCGCCAAATAATGCTCCCCGATATTGATATCGAAGGGCAAGAAAAATTATTGGCGGCGAGTGTACTGATTGTGGGATTGGGAGGGTTGGGCTCGCCGGTGGCTATGTATTTAGCTGCTGCTGGAGTCGGACATTTAATTCTGGCCGATTTTGATTCAGTAGACCTCACCAATTTACAGCGACAAATTGCACACACCACCCATCGTATTGGTGAAAACAAATCGCAATCCGCTGCAAAGATGTTGCGGGAGTTAAATCCGGAAATTCAAATTAGCTGCATCGAAAAAATGTTGGATGATGTGAGTCTTCTTGAACAAGTTAAACAAGTCAGTGTGGTGGTAGACTGCACTGATAATTTTCAAACGCGATTTGCAATTAATGCAGCCTGTGTTGCGGCAAAAGTTCCGCTGGTCTCCGGTGCGGCAATTCGTTTAGAAGGGCAGGTCACAGTATTTGATGCGCGCGACGAAAAAAGTCCTTGTTATCGCTGCTTGTATGAGGAATCTGCAGACGATTTAACCTGTGCTGCTAATGGTGTTCTGGCGCCTTTGGTGGGCATCATAGGTTCAGTGCAAGCATTGGAAGCCATCAAGTTGATTGTAAGTTTTGGTGCAAATCTCGCAGGTCGATTGTTGTTGTTTGATGCGAAATATACTGAATGGCGAGAAATTAGACTATCTAAAGATTTAGATTGTCCGGTTTGTGGTAACAACTGTCATCACAATACATAAAATTTCTTGTATTGTGATGTTGTAGCTTATTAGTATGGACACGAATTTTTTACTCTGGATTTTCCAAAATCCAATAATTACAACTTAATGTAGGAAATCAATTATGAACGACAAGATTGAACAAAAGCCCCTGGAGTTTTTCCCCAGATTAATTTTTAGTTCGCGCTGGTTACAGTTGCCACTGTATTTGGGTTTGATTGTTGCTCAATGTGCTTACGTATTTTTGTTTGTTAGCGAATTAATACATTTGGTGAAAGATGTCCGTTCCCTTTCAGAACAAGACATTATGTTAATAGTGTTGGGTTTGATAGATGTGGTAATGATTTCCAATTTGCTAGTAATGGTCATCGTTGGCGGTTATGAAACTTTTGTGTCGCGTTTGCGTTTGGATGGACATCCTGATCAGCCAGAATGGTTAAGTCACGTGAACGCCACAGTGCTAAAAGTGAAGTTGGCGATGGCGATTATTGGAATATCTTCCATTCATTTGTTAAAAACATTTATTGAAGCCGGATATATCGGTGTGGACTGTGGTCAACTGATAAAGCTTTACGAGTCAACAGGGAAATCGAAACCTCTTTGCCCCAAAATTACAGCTGACGGCGTTATGTGGCAAACCATTATTCATATGTCGTTTATTGTTTCAGCAATCGGTATCGCCTACACCGATTTGCTGGTGCAACGTGCCAGTGCTATGGCTAAATCGAATCATTAAACATCCTGTTGTAAAGAAAAATAAAAAACCGCCTTTCGGCGGTTTTTTATTTTTACTGAGGTAAGAAATCAAAGGTTTGATTGACCGTTGTTCGTATCACATTGGACGCGGGGAAGGTAATCATACGGATACGGCGAAGTATTGCGCTTTCCAACTCTTTATCAGCTAATTCACTGGATACAATCGAGGCATCAACAATTTTTCCGTTAGGGTCTATCACAATTTTCACCACCATTTTGCCTTGCAGTGTTGCGTTTTGACGCAAGGCTTTATTGTAGATTTGATAAATTGCGCCCTTGTGTTGATCCATTACGCGGGAAATTTCGCTGCGATCTCTCGCTGCTCCACCCGCACCATCACTATTACCCGCTGTCGCGGTATTCGCTTTTTTGGCGTTTTCAGCCAGCGTACTTTTGACTTTGGTATTTTCGCGACCGGAAAGTGCAACGCCGCCGACATCACGACTCAAGTTCGCACTACTGATGCCACCACTGGCCACTTTTGCTCCACTGGTTAACATAGCGCGATCAATCTGAGTTGCTTGAGTTTGGCCTATTGCGGTGGTGTTGGCAGCTTGCAAATTCGCTGTTGGCAACATCTCACGCATATCCGCCAAATCATCTTTGAATTGTGCAATTTCCGCTTCAGCTTGCTGTTTTGCACGGTCAATTTCTGGCTTAGGTTTTGGCTCGGGTTTTACATCCGGTTTGGGGTCAGGTTTTTTCTCCTCAGGCTTTTTTTCTTCCTTCGGAGGTTCAACCGGTTTTGGTGGAGGTAATTCTTTTTTCTCCAAAATGACGCGAGCCAATTGCGGTGGTAATTCTTCTTTTTCAGCGCGCGTTAATTCTGGCACATCAGTAATGGTAATGATGATACTCATCAACCAACATCAAGCCTGCTAAAACAGTCAGAATATTGAAATAACGCTTGTCATCCAGAATGGATGAGCTCCAGGGCAATTGCATGTTCAGGAAAGCATTCATGGTTAGCCTCCCTGATCCGATGAATTGGCACTGATTTGTTTTTGTGTTACCGCCAGTGCTATGTCGCGATACTCTGCCATTGCACAGGTCGACATGATTTTTTTCAAAGTGGAGTAAGGCACTTTTTCATCCGCCATAATGGTGACGGGTCTGCCGGTTAATTCTTTTTCTGGCGATAATGGCCTGCTTTTTGTGCTTGATATTTTAACTCTTTGGTCAAGGGTGCAAAGGTTTGATCTTGGCTGGCAACCAAATCTTTAATAGCGGCAATGCGTTGACCACCTACCAATAGATCTTCATTGCTGATCAGCACAATCAAGTTGTTATCCGGTTTTTGTTCGGACACAGACATAGGTAATTTAATACTTTTGTCGGTTTGTAATACCTCAACATCACCGGAATTCACCAAGAGGAAAAATACCAAAATGGTAAAAATATCCATTAAGGAAACCAGGTTTAATTTAGGTGCTTGCAATAAACGTTTGTTACGTTTTGCCATGCGTTTTGCACGAAGGGATTGTTTCATTGTGCTCCCTCCGTTATAGCTTGAATCGATTGTCCTGCCGGTGGCGCATCACCTAAAGCAACTTCCGGAAATAATTCGGCATTCACAACAGAGGCCGCCACTACTGCTTTAAATGAACGAATAGTGTCCATAGTGCTGATGATGGTTTGATAATTAGTTGTGCTTTCAGATAACAAATAGATATCTTTTTTCTGAATACCTTTGTCTTCCAGCTGACGTTTGGTTTCTTGCAATACATCGGATAACAAAGCGTAGTCGTATTCACCTTTTTCGGTTTTTTCTATCCATTTTAATTTCACACCAGATGGATAATTTATTTCGAATTTATCTTCACGAATAATCACTTCCAATTGCTGCGGTGGTTCTTCTGAGGGAATACTGGAGTCTGCGAGGTCGGGCAGTTTTAAATCCAATACAGTGATGCGTGACAGCACCATCCCCATCAATAACACCGGCACCAGAATGATCATCAAATTCATGAATGAAGTAACATCCAAGTCAGCTTCTTCTGTGTTTCGCCGTTTCATGCGCATAATTCGCTTCCCAAATAATTTTGGTTAAATAGATGACATCTCTGCTTAAGCTTTTGCTGGTGCAGCATCTTGCGAACGTGCGCGTGGAGTTTCTTGTGTGTGACTGATAATGTTTAAACATTTCACTCCAGCCATTTCCAAGCTATCAATAATTTCTGTGGTTTTGCTGACCAGCATTGCATGCGCCATTAACAAAGGAATTGCGGCAATCAAACCAAATGCAGTGGTGTTCATCGCAACCGCAATAGATGATGACAATAGAGCAGCTTTTTCGGCAGGATCAGCACTGGCTACTGCAGTAAATGCTTGAATCAAACCGATAATGGTTCCGAGTAATCCAAGCAGCGTTGCAATATTTGCCAAAGTTGCTAAATAGGCTGTACGTTTTTCCAAGCGCGGCATGGCTTCCATTACGCCTTCTTCCATCGCCAACTCAATATCTTCGCGACGTGGAGAACTCGCCATGCGAGCAATGCCCGCAGCAATTATTCTGGCTACAGGAGCATCAGTTGATTTGCCCAAATTGATAATTGCACCGTAATCCTTTTTACCAGCATCGGCATAATGCGATTAAATGTGCTGCGGTTTTGTGATTTGGAGGATGCCAAGACCACCCAGCGTTCGACCGCAATAGCGATACCAACGATTAACACAATACCGATTGGATACATGAAGGCGCCGCCTTCCTGGAAAAAACGAATTAAAGAATCCATAAAACTGACCTCATACTTGCTAATGATAAAAAATGAATGGTTAGTGGTTTAAAAAACTTAATTATCTTCTTCGTCTAACTCACCTGCTGAATCCAGCTGGCGATTTAATTCTTCACGTTCCATGTGGCCGAAAACGGCATCCGCCTGACTACTTTGCATTTCTAAATCAAACTCCGGGCTATCCGGTGATTGCCAAGGCAATATGTACATCACCAATGGCTGTTCCTGATTACCTGTAACTGTAGTACGTAAACTGATATTGGCTTCTGAAACCATTTTTTTTTCAGCAGGTTTTTTTTCTGCCGTGGAATCGGTTGAAGAGGCTGTCGCAATATTAGTTGATTCGGCGCTTGATTCTTCTTTGGCGAAACTTTGCATCGAAATTAATAATAAAAATACACTAAGGCTTGTTGAAAAGACCCCCTCCCAGCCTCCCCCTTGCCAGGGGGAGGAGCAATTCCCTCCCCTGGTAACGACTGCAGGGATGCAGGAGGTAGAGTAACGCAGGGAGCGGTTACCGAGGGGAGGGTTAGGGTGGGGTCTTTTGAAAAACTTTTTCATTCTGTCACCTCTTCTTCAGCAGGCTCAACTTCAGTGTCTGTTGATTCGGTTGTTGCTTCAGCGGATTCAACGTCAGTTGCTTCGACAGTCATATCATCTTCAGCTTCAGTGGTTTCTTCTGCAGGTTTTGCTTTAGGCTTGGGTTGAATGCCCAGGCGGCGTTGTAAATCTGCAATCCAACTGGCGGCCTGTTTGTCTTCACCGACCAATTGAAAATAAGCTTCGTAATGCGGTAAGGCTTGCTCAGGCTTGCCTAAATATAAGTCGTAAAGAATGGCAATATTTTTATGGCTGGTAGCATGAAATGGCCAGACGGTAATGGCTTGTTTATATAAATTTTCGGCACCAGTGAAATCACCTTGTTCACGTTTGAAAATAGCAAATTGATTATAAGCATCCAGATTTTTCGGGTTGGCGGTAATTGCCATCTGATAAGAGGTTTCTGCTTTATCTTTTTCTTTTTGTGCTGCGTAAACATTCGCCAAATTTAAATGAGCACCGGAAAGTTTGTCGTTTACTGCAATAATTTGCAGTAAGAAATTTTCGGCTTGCGACCACTGCTGGTTGCGCATGGCATTTTGTGCAGACGCAAATTGACTGGCAATTGTTTTATTAATACTGGGCATATCTTGTAAATAAGGATTAGGCGTAGCTGGACCTGGTGGCAATATTGAACCTTCCACCACAAAGGCATCACCTTGAGATTTTTTCGATGATTTTTTTCAGGCGAACTGCTACAAGCTGCAAGCAAACTAATCAAAATGATTTGTTTTCGTTCTTCCCACCGTGCCGGGGGGATTAAAACAACTCTTGGTGAATTAATGAATCGCATCACTCACCTCCACACGTGTTTCATTTTTGTTATAGCGAGCAGGTAAGAGTTTCGCCAACACAGCAAAACTTTGTTTGACCCAATCGTCGTAAGTGCCTTCCCAACTGCGTTTAATATTCGCTTCGTGGATTTCAATCGCTTTTTCTTCAAAGGGATAAGCCTGTTCTTCCAAAAGTGAGTTGTATTCTTCTAGTGCTAATTCATCCAGATTTTTTGGGCGTTGTGAGCTCATCAGGTCGCGACTGAGTTGTGCATAAATTTCACCAATATTGTAATTGGCTTTGGTGGTAAATTCGGCAACACCATAACTCAAAATTTGTTCTTGCGACTTCAAGGCTTTTTCAAGCGCAGCACGTTTTCGCGGCAAGCTATTTTTCAGCGGTGCGGTGAGTTGAATATTTTTAAATTCATCGACACTGGGTTGGGACAGTTCTGACTGCGCACTGGCGGCTAACCAAGTTGAACGATCGGTTTTTGCTGAGCCAGCACGTTGATGACTGGTAATAATATTTTGTAACCAATATAGGCGCTTATCTCGCTCGCCTGTTTGTTTATATAGTTCGGTGAGTTTATGTTGTGCTTCCATATTTTCTGGCAGAGGGCGCGAATATTCTTTTGCATAGCGTGAATATTTTTCAATAGAGAGTGCGCGATTACCGGATTTTTCATAAAGCTCGGCGCCCATAAACAATGATTGACGTTTTACTTCAGGGTCATTGCTGGTGCGTTCCATAATGCTCAATTCATCGGCAGCTAATTGCCATTTACTCTGGTTTTGATAAATCAATACCATTTTGGCGGGTATGGTTGCTGCTAACTCATGTTGCGGATATTTTTTTCGGAAAGATAAATATACGTTTTCGGCTTGCGCCCATTTTTCTTGTTCTAATAAATAAACCCCTGCATCGAACTGGGCTTTTACCGCAATTTCAGTTCCTGGCGAGGTTTCGGCAACACGCAACAATTGTGCGATGGCTTCATCTTTATTGCCCTGTTCCAAGCCAAGCTCGGCTTGTTTGTAAATACTGGCTGCTACACGTTCATTCACTTGTTGTGCGGTGGGTGCACCAGGTAATTGTCCGTAAGCCGGTAACATTCTTTGTACTTGGAGATAAGCTTGTTCAGCTGCTGCGAATTCTTTTAATTCGTAACGGCTATGGCCCAAAATTAACCAACTGCTAAATTGTAGTTTGCCGTCAGCAGCGGGTTGCCATGAGAGTACACGTTCCGCCACAATTTTTGCTTCAGGAAAACGATTCTGTTGTAAGAGTTCACTGCCTGCATCGGCCAACACATTTATCGCGCGTGCATCGGTGGGGTAAAACTCAGCAAAACGTAAGGCATTTTCAATTTTACGATCCGCCCACTAAGAAAGTTGATCTTGCGAAATGTTGCGTGAATTGGAAATTAATTGTTGTGGTAACAATACAGTGGCATAACCAGCTTCAGCGCCGCGCAGTTTGTCTTTGTAGTCATAAGCCACTACTTCATAGGCCGTTAGTGCTGCCGCCAAATCACCCGATTGATTTAAACTTTCCGCCAATAAGAAATGCATTTCTGGTGTTTGTGGATCATTTGGAAAGGTTTGCACAAATTCGCGATACCATCTGGCTGCACGAGTAAATGCGGCAGTGGCTTCGTTGGAATTGTTTGCAGCTTGCAAACCTTGCGCTTCTGCATGATCAAACTGTGCAAGTTCAACTAATGATTGATGTAGATAGGCAAGTGAGCTCGCACCAATATTTCCTTGGCGTTGTGTCCAAAATTGACTATTTATACCATAGCGCTGAACAAAATCTTTTTTTGCGGGTAAAACCAAACTTGGAAAATCACCTTGCTGATAAACATCAATGACTTTGATACTAAAGCTAGGAGCAAAATCGGAATTCGGATTTTCTTCAACAAAATGCTGATAAGTTTCAGCGCTGTCCGTAAATCGTTTTTGTTCAAGATACAAATTACCTAATTGTTGGTAAATCATAAATTGATAAGGACGTGAGCCACCGGTATCGGCTTCCAGTTGTGAAATGGATTTTGCTCCATCCAAATAAGACAAACCAATGGCCATCACACGTAAAGTATCTTTTACCAGATTGGCTTTTGACGGGCCCATTTCGGTAATGGCATTGTCAATTTCTTCGGGCTTTTGCGCTGATCCTAATAATTGATCCAACACCTGTGTAAAAGAAATTAATGCGACATCGTACTGGCTGCGTTTAAATTGCGCCCAGCCTTTCATGTAAAGTGCATTTTGTTTAAGTGCAGGGTTATCACCATTTAGTACACTTTCATAATTGCGCTCAGCGGCAGAGTAGTCACCATCGGCAAAGGCTTTTTCGGCGCGACGAAATTGTGTTTCAGCGATAAATGGCGAACTGGAATTTTCGGTCGCCAATTGATCCAGAACTTGCGCTGCTTCTTCACTGCGGCCATCCATTGATAAAGCTTTCGCTAATTTATAACGTAATTGATCGGCGGCTATACCTTTTGCGGGAACACTTCCTGTTGATTGTTGAGTCAGTAAATCACGATAGAGAGCAATGGGTTTATCGTAATGTCGTCCCGCTTCTTCTGCATTTAATTGAGCTTGCTCGCTTCGTATCATTTCCAGATCGGCAATTCGCGCTTGAATTTGTTCGCGTAATGCGGGTTCGTGTTCGGCGGTTAAGGCTTTTTGATAACTCTGTTCAATATCGGAAATGGATTGAATTGTTACCGGTTTTGAATTGTTGGGTTTTTTCGCTTTAGGTAAATCAGCTAAAGTCGGACCGCGATCATCACCGATAAAGCTACAAGCCGTAATGCTCAGCAATGAGATCAGTAAAAATGCGGGCAAACAAACGCGTGTGCTGATTTGGCTAATTGATTTCATTGAGCTTGTTTCCTTAGCGCTGTGTCATACAAACGTGCAATGGCTAATTGGGCTTGCGCTAAATAATGCGTTAAACGTTTTTCGTGTGCGTCCAGTTGGGAGTCAACATCACGACGCAGATAACCTGTTTGTTCATTTAATAATTGATCAGTGACTGCCAATTGATGGGTGTTTTCCTGAGTCAGCTTTTCCAGTTTGACTAACATGGGTTGAATATCAAAACTGGTTGTGGTGATTTCACGAATACGATTTTGTGTCGCCAATGTATTGTCCAGAGTGCTGACAATCGTTTTCAAATTGCCTTGTAATTCTGCCATGCCGCCGGAATAGGTTTGCGCTGCACGCCAAACCAAAATGCCTTTATACATGCGCAATCGTTCCATCGCGTCAGCATTCTCTTTGCCTGCTGCTTGCAAATTTTTCAAGGCTTTTTCAGCACGCTCGACAATGGTGTAAAGTTGTTTGGTATCGGCATCCGCAAGTGCGAGATAATCTTGCTCGGTTTGAATTTGGTTGATGCGCGCAGTCAAGGCATCTCGTTTTGAAATAAGATGGCTGACTTGTTGATCCACTTTTTGTTGAATAGCTTGTTGCTTTTCTTGAGTGCGATTTGTTTGTTTTTCTAATAATAACTCTTTGTAGATGGCGAGTTTTGGCTCCCAGTTGGATAACACTTTTTGCAAACTTAATAAATCGCGAATATCCAGTACCCGGGTTTGAAAGCGACTTTGTGAAAATAATTCGCTCAAATAAACGGAGCGGGTTTTGATAATGCTATTGCTTTCCAGTTTAAGCCAGTGTTCGCCTTCCGCTGCAATTGCTGCACTGATACCAGGCTGATCTTTGGATGATTCCCAAGCTTCTTTTAATTCTTTCGCTGTTAATGCCGGGC
The DNA here is from genome assembly GCA_016712405.1 of Cellvibrio sp. Lineage (GTDB taxonomy): Bacteria > Pseudomonadota > Gammaproteobacteria > Pseudomonadales > Cellvibrionaceae > Cellvibrio. The sequence goes on from JADJRD010000014.1 coordinate 520,484, forward strand.
CGCCAATTAAGGTTAATAATTCACCTTCAGTAAGCGTCTCTCGCATGTCGCGAATAAATTGAATTTCTTTAATAAAACGTGATTCAGCTTCTTGGTAGGCCGCCAATGCATCACCCGGTGCTTGCAATTTTTCGTAAGCAAAAGGCAATGCCAAAATGGATTCCTGAGCAGCCGGAAAACTCAAACTTCGTTGACTCAACAATTGCCAAGGGCGCAATGCTTCTTCATATTGCTGTTGCGACAAATAAGCCCAGCCCAAACCCAATAATGCATGATGTGATTGATAAGTATTCAGTCGCACACGAGTAAATTGGGTAACCGCCTGATCATATTTTTTTGTGCCAAAAACTATAACCCATAGCCGTGGCAGCTTTGTCTTGAAGTGCCCATAACTCTTTTTGTGTCAGGCTGCTCTCGTCGCCGTCCAGATCATTTAATTCATTAAAATAATATTCAGCTTGTTCAAAGTTTCCAGCACGTGCATAAGCAGCACCGAGGTTATAGGTTGCGTAGGGGTTCCAATCCAATAAACGGTCTTCATCCAAAGATTTTTTATCGAGTTGCATAAAATTATTTTGGCGGATGGCGATATTAATTTTCAGCGCGCTGACTTGCGCTAATAAATTCTCTGAGGCTTTGTTGCTAATATGATTAAAGCTACGTGCCGCGCCTTCGTAATCAGCGCGTAGATATTGCAATTTCCCCAAATAAAACCAAGCTGCATCACGTGCAGTTTGTGGTCGTTTTTCATCATTTAAAATACTATTGAATACGGATTCGGCATGATTCTGCATACCAAACGCCAAGCTAATGCCGCCAGCAATTAATTCAGGGTTGTTGCCATGCCCCTGAATGCCATCGCGCGAATCTGCGACCATTAGTTCGGCGAGTGCAGAAAGATAGTCTTGTTGATAGTAATGATAAAGCGTGACGCCATAGCGTAAATCGGAAACAGATGTTTTGGGTTTTTCTTTCGCAAGCGTAACGGGGCTGACAGAAACTGCCAGCAGAACAGATGCTAGATGCAATATTTTCTTGCGTGACAAAAAAGACATTACATTTCCCATTGTTTGATATCAAACTTGGGTTGCATTTGCGATTCAGAATCTTGAATGCGTAATTCGAGAACTAAAGGATCGGTGGTTTTATTAACAATTAATTTGGCACCGCGTTTGTAATCTTTATTGGGGCCGCGACCTGTAAAAATTGCACTGATTTCATGCTCGCCGGTTTTTAAATTGCCGACATAAAGTCGTTGTACGCCGCCACGAAATAAAGCTTGAGTTTGTTTGTCGCTATAAAGCTCGCTGGTGATCAATTGATTGTCGATTTCGACTTTAACAGCATCTAGCGCAAAGAAAGTCCCTAGATCCATTGAAAGGTAAATGGCGACTTGACTGCTGGCAGGGTAGAGCAACTCCTCTTCCAAAATCAGCAGATCACGATTTAATGTCAATACAGACTCTTTGAGTGCTTCAGTATCAGCAGTGGGGGTGGCATCTTCAGCGTAGGAAAAAGATGAATACAGGCTAATCAAAATAAGTGTCAATTGAGCAAGAGAACGAAGAGCGATTCTCATGAGTAACTCCGATGGTTGTTATCTAATGCGTTTATAGCAGTATTCAAAGAATCCTGCATTCTAGTTTTCTGCTTTTCTGGCGAATGTGATTAGCCGCACAGTTGTAAAGCAGTTGCGTTGAATATTATTTTTTGCGTCCTTTCATTTTTATTCTGATTGATCAAAAACAGATTACATTGTTACCAAAAGATCAGATTGTGACAATTTTGGTCTTATTCTGGCTCGTTAGGTAAGAGAGCAAACAGAAGTCTGTTATCCGCTTGTGACGATATTATTTCAAACGTTTTAGCATGTCTTGTCGTGTACGAATTAATTCTTTCAGTGTGTGCACATCGGCGAAACTTGCATAATTTCCACTGGTTTTCAAGCTGGCGAGTTGTCTTTCAAATCTTTCAATGTCAGCAGTGAGCTTAATGCGTAAGATTTTATCGCGGTGTGTGGATTGCGCTTGTTGCTCAAGTTCGTGATTCGTCATGCCCTGCCTCAATCAGTCAACCCGTAAAACTTAAATATCCCGTTTCCTATATCAAAGTAGCCCATATTTAGAGGTCTTGCGAGCCAGGCTCACTGAGTTTTAGGGAATTAAGGGTGTTTTCGAGTCTTTAACCATTCCAAGACTAGTTCGGTATGACTGGCGGCGCAAAAATCATTATTTAAAAGTGTTGGACGTTGATTGTAGGTGAAAGAAGAGTGGGGAGATTTTAAGGAAACCAAGTGTGCACCTGCCGCTTCGAGTACTGCTTGAGCCGCCGCAATATCCCATTCACTGGTTGGCCCTAATCGTAAATAAAGATCTGCACTGCCTTCAGCAATGGCGCAGATTTTCAGTGAGCTTCCCAAGGGAATGATTTCCAGGGGTGCTGGCCAGTACTCTTGAATTAATTCCAGTTTTTCTTGGGATTTTTGACTGTGATGATGCTGGCTCACCAGTGCCCGTAATGGTTGTTTGTTGTGATAGCGATTGGTGAGGGGTTCACATCGAATGGTTTCGGGTGGTTCTTTTTTCAATTGCCGTTGTGCTAGGGGTGAAAGCTGATCCAATTGCCAATCCTCATCTGCCAACAATCCCCAATAACAAGTGTAAGTGACTGGTTGATAAACCACCCCGAGAATGGATTTTCCCTTATGGATCAGAGCCACATTCACTGTGAATTGGCCGTTGCGGGCTAAAAATTCTTTGGTGCCATCAAGGGGATCAATCAACCAAAAGCTTTGCCATTGGTGGCGATCTTGATAATCCGAAGGATTGCTTTCTTCCGAGAGAATCGGCAAATCCAGAATTTGACCTAAGCCTTCAACTAGACGTTTGTGCGCAGCCAAATCGGCGGCGGTCAGCGGCGAACTATCAACTTTAGCGATTAATTGGGTGGATTCCGGGTGATGATAAATCTCCAGTATGTCTTCGCCTGCCAATTTAACCAGATTGATAAGTGCTTGAAGTTGAACTTGGGAGAATTGAATCATGAGGGGCATTCTTCACTGGGGACAAAATTCCCTGCCAGCCATTCGCGTACTAAAAATAACGCTGCCATGCTTCGGCCTTCGCATACGTCAGCGCGCATCATAAATTGATTGATCTCACTGAGTTTCAAGGCTTCGATCTCTATAGGTTCAGGCTCGTCACCTTCTAGTTTTTCGGGGTAGAGGCCTCTCGCAGCAAACACATTAATACTGTGTTCCATATAAGAAGGAGAAAGATAAATTCGTTTTAAAAAGACCAATTCAGTTGCGCCATAACCCACTTCTTCTTTTAGCTCCCGATTGGCAGCTTCATAAAGGCTTTCGCCAGGGTCGCGTGCACCTTTGGCAAAGGCCAGGTGGTAATTTTCCAATCCCATGGCATATTCACGCACCAAAAGCACCGTATTTTCATCCAGCAAGGGTACAATAAGCACTGCACCATTACCGCCAGAACAAAGTTTTTCGTAATGCCGTTCTTCACCGTTACTGAAACGTAAATGGATTTCATCTGCGCGAAACAAGCGGCTGTGCGTGACCGTTTTACGGTGCAGTATTTCAGGTTTTTGTTTGTCCGATTTTGGTGTGTTTGAATCTGGCGGCATAACCTGTGAGATCCCTTAAATGAACAAATGAGTTGTGCGTATGGTAACAGCAACCCAAGCGACTGAAACAAATCAGTCCGGAAATTGCAAAATTAATTGGCAAGCAATAGACACAGTGCTGCTGGACATGGATGGTACTTTGCTGGATTTACATTTTGATAACTATTTTTGGCAAACCTGGTTACCCAAGCGATACGCCGATATTCATGGATTGGATATGGATGACACCCTGCACAAACTGAATACCCAAATCGAATCTTATCGTGGCACATTGCAATGGTACTGTTTGGATTTTTGGTCTGAGACTTTTTCAGTCGATATCCCCGCGTTAAAAAAAGAAGTGCAACACAAGATTGCTTATCGTCCCCATGTCAAAGAATTTCTAACTGAATTGCGTCAAGCCAATAAACAAATTTGGTTGGTGACTAACGCCCACCGTGACAGTGTCAATTTGAAAATCGCCATGACGGGATTGGATACGTATCTGGATAAAATTATTTCTTCGCATGATTTTGAAGAGCCTAAGGAATCAATTCGTTTTTGGACGCAAATGGCGAATCAATTCAGTTTTAATCCTGCTCGTAGTTTGTTTATTGACGATACCGTCAGCGTACTGAAAACGGCTCAGGAATTTGGTATTGCTCATCTATTGGGAATTCATCAGCCGGATAGCCAGCAACATAGAATCATGGAAGAATTTCCTGCGGTTCATCACTTTGATGAAATTCTGCCGATTGTGAAATAAGTGTTCGGAATAAAAATATTATGACTCGCAAAGCACAGCGCACCTCTACTGACGACGATGATATCGATGATGATAAAATTCGTATCGATAAGTGGTTATGGGCTGCCCGTTTTTTTAAAACCCGCAATTTAGCCAAACAAGCCATCGAAGGTGGAAAAATTCATTGCGACGGTCAACGGGTAAAAGCCAGTAAAGAAGTGGTAATTGGTTTGGAGTTAACCATTCGTCAGGATTTAACGGAAAAAATTGTGATAGTAAAAGCTTTATCGGATCAGCGGCGTGGCGCACCCGAAGCGGCTTTGCTTTACGAAGAAACTGAAGCCAGTAAACAACAACGTGAAAAACAAGCCGCCGATCGTAAAGCAGGCTTGGCGAATTTTATTATCAGCGATCACAAACCCAACAAAAAAGAACGACGACAGATTCATCGATTTCAGAATATTTTCGAGCAAGACATATGAGTAATACCGATCACCTGCACAAATTTTTATTCGACAATTGTGATATCCGTGGCGAAATAGTCAGTTTGAAACAAGCCTATCGACAAGTAATGGAAAATAACCCTTATCCACCTTCCATGCAAAAATTATTGGGAGAGTTTTTAGCAATTGTGGGTTTGTTATCGTCCACCTTAAAAATGGATGGAAAAATAATTCTGCAAGCGCATGGCAATGGCCCAGTGTCAACGGTGATGGCGGAATGTACACATCATAATGAAGTGCGCGGCATTATTCGGCAAAATCCGGATATTGAATTAACCGATGAAGTTGCGCTCGCTGCCAATTTGCGTGAGTTGTTAGGGCAAGGTGTAATAGTCATTACCATTGAACCCAAGCGCGCCGAAAATTTTGCGGGGAAATTGGAGCGTTATCAGGGAATTGTGCCCATGGAAGCGGATAATCTTGCCGCTTGCATTGAACATTATTTTGAGCAATCCGAACAATTGGCTACACGTATTTGGTTGACGGTGAATTCACAGACTGCGCACGGATTAATGCTGCAAGCTTTACCACAACAAATCGCCAGCGCAGAAGTCAATGCAGAACATTGGGAAACGCTGGTAACTTTAGCGGCAACCCTAAAACCTGCGGAAATTTTACAATTAAATCATTTGGATATTTTGTATCGATTATTTCACGAACAAGAGTTGCGTGTTTATGATCCACGCGAATTACATTTTGCTTGTTCTTGTTCAGAAGAAAGATGCATTCAAGCGCTGGTTGCTTTAGGCAAAGATGAGCTGGAAGATATACTTACCGAAAAAGGCAGTGTTGACATGGATTGCCAGTTTTGCAATCAACACTACCATTTCAGCGCGGAAAAAGTTCGCCAGCTATATCAAGGTGCAATGTTGCATTAAATTTTTTCAACTACATGACAACATTTCAGCATTTTTGCTTTACAAACGATGTCTGTTTATTCTTAATTCGAGAGGTTAATCCAGTTGCCTGAAGAGAACATATCATAACCCGTAATTAAATTTCGATAGCCAGCCATCCGAATCATTTGTACAAGTGGAGTAGGTGTACCAGGGTGATTTGAATCAGGGACATTCAATGAAACATACCCTAAATCAGCTTTGACTCCATGGGCATTATCTCCCAAGTACAACGCAAATAACGGATTGGTAGATCTTCCTTCAATGTACCCACCCTGAATATTAATAGAATAGCCTTTGATATAATAGGCGCACATCATAGTCTCTGGATTGCCGCCGGCAGAAACAAAATCTTGTATTGTATTACCACTTAGAGTAACTCCGGCAGTTGCATTTGATTGCTGTGCGATTCCATATTCAACTGTCTGAATATCACTATCTCGAATTATGGTTGCATGCGCTGCAGATTGATTACAGGTTTGATCGTCGATAGAGATTCCGATTTTGGCGCCCCAGATTTTTGTTTTCTCAATAATATTTCTCTCACCGCCTGAATATAAAGTACCAAGACCACTATTGTATGTACATAATTTAATACCTATTCCTTGAGTTTGATCACTCTTCGGGGGAGTTGGTATAGCCAATTTTGCTATTCCTTCAGGAGCATTTCCTACATACACATTTGAGATATGGCTGCCAGTAATATGACTGAAATCGATGCCAATCATTACTGGATTTTGTGTGTGGTATGTACCGTGATTCAACACAACTCCTATATCGTGAATTCTCACTCCCTGCACATAATCATCTCTCGCAATAGGAATTTTCCTGCTGATAATTGATCCGGGAGAGCGATCCGCTGCAACCAACATTGAAGACTCAGAATTAACTCCTTTAATTGTATTTCCTGATGAAACAATAATGCCTCCAGCTGAAACTGAAACCCAAAAAATACCTTTAGGTATCGTTACACAGCTATAAGTCGATAATGCAGAATTAATTGTTACAGTATTAAATTTTGCAAAAGCTGAATTATTTGATACAGCTCCTAAGGTTGCAATATCTGGGCATGAAGATGCGATGACATTCATTGATGTTGATAGAACTATAGCAAGCATTAAGTTAATTAACTTATGCAGACAACTTTCAATATTAATACCGTTATTCATAGATTCTTCCTGATGTTTAGATGCTTGGCAAACGAATGAAATTTTTTATGACTATGAGGAGCATAACATTTTGCTTTAAGGTATTCATAATTTTTAAATTGATTACTGTAACGTTGCTACTAAATTACTTTTTTACCGGCGCGGTACTTTTTCGAATAATAAATTCAGTGGGCAGTACACATTCGCGTTGGCTCAGGGGTTCGCCTTCGATCATTTTTAACAACATATCCATAGCCAGCTTGCCCATTTCTTCTGCTGGTTGGGAAATGGTGGTCAGGCTGGGGTCGGAGTATTTTGCGTAGGAAATATCATCAAACCCGGTGACGGAAATATCTTCCGGAATTCTGAATCCATTTGATTTAAGCGTTTGCATGGCGCCAATCGCCATTTCGTCGTTCATGGAAAAAATCGCAGTGGGTTTCACATCCATATTACAGAATTGAAATGCAGCATTGAGACCAGACCACATTGTAAAGTCCCCTTCAGCAATCAAATCCTTGTCAAAAGGAATTCCAGCTTCTTCGAGAGCATCCTTATAGCCAGCTAAACGATCAATCGCATGAGGGTTATCACGCAGCCCAGAAATAACGCCAATACGTTTGTGACCCAGTGAAATTAAATAATCCACCATCATCTTGGCAGCCTTGCGATTATCAATACGAATGGCGGGGCCGCTGGTGAATTCGCATCCGCAAGCGTTCACGCAAGGCACATCAGGCGGAATAATATTTTGACTTTTTTCAGAGCTTGGGCGTAGTTGGATGATGCCATCCGCTAAACGGGTTTCGACGCGGCGGATATATTCCAGTTCGCGTTCAGGTGTGCCGCGTGTGTCGCCCAACAGCACGGCATAGCCTTTTTGTTGGGCTCTGTCTTCCAGTGCGCGAATAAATAAGGAATAAAAAGGGTTGGCAATATCCGGCACCATCACCAATACGGCGTAAGCGCGAGCTGATCGAAAGTTTCGCGCCAGCATATTGGGCTTGTAACTAAGTTCGGCAATGGCAGCATGAACTTTTGCCAAGCTGCCGGGCGAGACCTTTTCAGGGTTGCTCAATGCACGCGAGACAGTGGCAACTGATACATCAGCTAGACGAGCGACATCACGAATATTGGACATAGGCTTAGGATTCTGATTGATAGCGAGAGTCATTAAAAACAACCCTCCCAAAATTTACTAGTGATACTTGTCAAAGACTAGTGGATAAAACAACTGTAATCGGTTACATTGCGAGTCTTCAAGCGTTTGAGACGAGTTTGTTATGCGCAATTGTGCATTTCCAATGGCTCGGGTTTGGGCGACCAGAATTCGAATTGACATAATAATCAGGTTGTTTTCATGAATCTTCCACTGTTGGATTTACTCATCATTTTGGCTTATGTGCTGCTCACTTTAGTCATAGGCTTTTGGATCGCTAATCGCGCCTCCAAGGACATCAACAGTTATTTTCTGGGCGGCAATAAATTGTCTTGGTGGCAGTTGGGTTTATCCAACGCCTCGGGCATGTTTGATATTTCCGGCACCATGTGGATGGTGTATTTGCTGTTTGTCTACGGTGTCACCAGTGTTTATGTGCCCTGGTTGTGGCCGGTATTCAATCAAATTTTTCTGATGATTTTTTTATCTGCATGGCTTCGTCGTTCCGGTGTGATGACCGGCGCCGAGTGGATTAATTTTCGTTTCGGTGATGGCACAGGTGCGCGGCTTTCACATTTTATTGTGGTGCTATTTGCACTAGTTAATGTAATTGGTTTTATTGCGTACGGATTTATCGGTATAGGTAAATTCGCAGCAGTATTTATGCCTTGGCAGTTGTCAGCGGATCCGCATCTCAATGATGTTTTTTATGGATTGTTAATCACCTTGGTGACCACTGTTTATGTGGTCAAAGGTGGTATGTTCAGTGTGGTTTTCACTGAAGTGATGCAATTTATCATTATGACTATTGCGTGCATCGCCGTTGGCATAATTGCTATGCAGACCGTCTCGCCGGATATGTTAAAAAATCTGGTGCCTGAAGGTTGGTCGCAATTGTGGTTGGGCGGCGAATTTCATCTGGATTGGTCAAAAAAATTAGCCGAGGCCAATAACAAAATTACCAGTGATGGTTATTCACCGTTTGCAATATTTTTCATGTTGCTGCTGTTCAAAGGTATTTTGCAAAGCATGGCGGGGCCACAACCCACTTACGATATGCAGCGCGTGCTTTCTGCAAAATCTCCCAAAGAAGCGGCAAAAATGAGTGGCTTTGTATCGCTGGTGCTGCTTTTCCCTCGCTACATGTTAATCACCGGTCTTGCTGTTTTGGCGTTACATTTTTTCACCGATGATCTCAATGCGATGGGTGACAAAATCGATTTTGAGCAAATATTACCTATGGTATTGGCAGGTGACATTATTCCCAGCGGTTTATTAGGTTTGTTAATCGCAGGATTATTAGCGGCATTTATGTCCACTTTCGCCGCGACAGTGAATGCTGCACCGGCTTATGTGATTAACGATATTTACAAACGCTACATTAATCCGAATGCCGAAGCCAAAACTTACGTGAAAATGAGTTATCTGGTGTCGGTTATTTTTGTCATTCTTGGTGTGGCGATTGGATTTTATATCCCAAGTCTTAATCAAATTATTGGTTGGATTGTGAGTGCACTTTATGGCGGTTACACCGCAGCGAATTTATTGAAGTGGTATTGGTGGCGATTCAATGGCTTCGGTTATTTTTGGGGAATGGTGACTGGATTTGTAATTGCTTTCCCGCTGATTTTTACTGACATATCACCTTTGCATGCATTTCCATTTATGTTTATTGCTTGTGTTGTCGCTTCTGTGGTGGGGTCACTTTTAACCAAACCGGATGATATGCAAGTCTTGAAAAATTTTTACATCAAAGTACGCCCTTGGGGGTTTTGGGCTCCAGTATTGGCCGAAGTCCAAAAAGATTATCCGGATATAAAAGCCAATCCAAACTTTTCACGCGATGCAATTAATGTACTGGTCGGTGTAATTTGGCAAACCTCTTTAACCGCCGCGCCGATTTTTATGGTGATTCAATACTGGCAGGAATTTGCGACCCCCTCCTAACCTTTTCCTTGCCAGGCGGAGGAACTGGTCCCCTCCCCTGGCAAGGGGAGGGCTAGGGTGGGGTCTGGTAGTTCAGAAAAATATCGGAGTTAACAGAGAAAAATATGAGTGAATTCAAACAAAAAGTGAAACAACTGTTTCAGCAACATGAAGTATTAATTAGCCAAAAAAATCAAAAAAAATCATCTGGCAATGGTATTTACGATTGCTATCAAAATCCGATTTTGACAGCCGAACATGCTCCAGTTTTTTGGCGTTATGACCTCAACGAAAAAACCAATCCGTTTTTAATGGAAAGGCAAGGTGTTAATGCCGCATTTAATTCCGGTGCGCTCTATTGGAATGGAAAATATATTTTGGCAGTGCGCGTTGAAGGTGTAGATCGCAAATCTTTTTTTGCTATAGCAGAAAGTTCAAACGGAATTGATAATTTTCGCTTTTGGGATTACCCGATCACTATGCCGGAAACTGAACGCCCTGATACTAACGTCTACGATATGCGTTTAACCGCGCATCAAGATGGTTGGATTTACGGATTATTTTGCACTGAACGCAAAGACGATACTCGCCCCAACGATACTTCAGCAGCTGAAGCCCAATGTGGCATAGCGCGTACTAAAGATTTAAAAACCTGGGAACGTTTACCGGATTTAATTACCTATTCAGGTCAACAACGCAATGTGGTTTTGCATCCGGAATTTGTCGAAGGTAAATACGCACTTTATACACGCCCGCAAGATGGATTTATTTCTGTTGGGGGTGGTGGTGGAATTGGTTGGGGTTTAAGTGATTCCATGATCAATGCTGAAATAAAATCGGAAGTCATTGTTGACCCGAAAATTTATCACACCATCAAAGAAGTTAAAAATGGACAAGGTCCTGCGCCAATAAAAACAGAAGAGGGCTGGTTGCATCTCGCTCACGGCGTGCGTAACACCGCAGCCGGTTTGCGTTACACCTTGTATATGTTTATGACTGAACTTGATCGCCCATGGGTGATTAGTCATAGGCCTGCCGGACATTTTATTGCACCCCATGGCGAAGAACGTGTAGGTGATGTGTCCAACGTGACTTTTGCTAATGGTTGGATACTGAACGAAAAAAATGAAGTCTATATTTACTACGCCTCATCGGATACACGCATGCATGTAGCGACTTCAACCGTCGAAAAATTAATTGATTACTGCAAAAACACACCGGAAGATGGTTTGCGTTCTGCTGCGTCAGTGCAAACGCGCAATCAGTTAATTGGCGCTAATTTGCAGATTATGAAAAATTTATTATGAATGCAGGGGTGACAATTAAATCAACACAGTTAATTGCTGAGTCGCGTGCGGAGTTGATCCGAATTGCGGATTGGTGGCAGGATTATTCGCAAGATTTCATTCAGGGTGGTTTTTTTGGTGAAGTTGCGGCTGATAATTCGCCTGTTATCAATGCCAATAAAGGCGTGATACTAAACACCCGCATTCTCTGGTTTTTTAGTGAAGTAGCACTGCAAGTTGATTCTGAAAATTATCATCAAGCGGCTAATCGCGCTTATGAATATTTGCGTGATTATTTTGTTGATCATAAATTCGGTGGTGTTTATTGGGAGTTAACTGCAGAAGGGAAAATTGCTAACAGCAAAAAACAAATCTATGCCCAAGCATTTGCGATCTATGCATTAAGTAGTTATTACAAATTAAGCGGAGATTCCGCCGCGCTTGATCTGGCAATTCATTTGTTTGAGTTGATAGAAGCTTGTGGTGTTGATCAAAAAAATCAAGGCTATCTTGAAGCTTTCACGCGAGATTGGAAACCAATTGAGGATTTGCGATTAAGTGATAAAGATTTGAATTTTCCAAAATCACAGAATACCCATTTACATATTCTGGAAGCCTACACGAGTTTGTATAAAGTCTATTCTCAAGAAAAAGTTCACCAAGCTCTGCGTTATAACATAGACATGTTTGATCGATATATGATGGATCGCAGTACTGGTCACCTGCGCATGTTTATGGATTTGCAATGGCAGGATCACTCGCCCGGTTTTACTTATGGACACGATATAGAAGCGGCATGGTTAATTGGTCTAGCATTGGATGTATTAGGTGATCAAACACTGCAACAAAAGATGTTGCCTGATTTAATAAAAATTGTTGAGATTAACTATTTAACGGCACCTGCTGCTGATGGTCATATCAAAGATGGTTTTGATTTTTCAGCGCAGATTGAAAATACCGAATCTGTTTGGTGGGTGCAGGCTGAAGCCTTGGTGGGGTACCTTTACGCTTGGCGTTGGACAAAAGAAGAAAAATATTTTTTGGCGGCAGAAGCTGTGTGGGATTTTATCAAACAACATCAAATTGATACTGAAAATGGCGAGTGGTTTTGGTTATCGAAAAAAGATGATGCCAGTCGGCAGTCGGATTACAAAGCGGGATTTTGGAAGTGCCCTTATCACAATGGCAGGGCGATGATGGAAGTGATGAGGTTGTTGAGATAAACACCCTCTCCCCAACCCTCTCGACAACAGCTCCATGGTTGTTCTACCTCCTGCATCCATGCAGTCGTCCCATCAAGGGAGAGGGGGTAGGGGAGAGGGGAAAACACTCTCTTAGCAATACAAATTCAGTTCCATGTATTAACGCACAACAGGTAAACAATAATGAAAACAATTAAATTCTATATCGCAATACTACTGGGAATCTTTTCGTGTCAGTCATTCGCATCCACAGAAACCTTCGTCAGCGTCGATGGCCTTCAATTTAAAAAATCCGGCAAACCCTATTACATCGCCGGCACCAATATGTGGTATGCCGCTTATCTGGGATCTCCTTCAGCAGTGGGTGATAGAAACAGATTAAAGAACGAATTGGATACACTAAAAAAATGGGTGTGAACAATTTGCGTGTCTTGGCTGTTTCTGAAAAGAGCGATATTAATTCTGCTGTTAAGCCAGCCACTACTAATGGTTTTGGTAATTACGATGAAAGTTTATTAATCGGTTTGGATTATTTATTAATTGAATTAGCCAAACGCGATATGACAGTGGTTTTGTATTTGAATAATTTTTGGCAGTGGTCTGGCGGCATGACGCAATACATGAGTTGGATTGATGGAAAGCCAGTACAAGACCCCAATGTTACCAAAGATTGGAATGGATTTATGGCGAAGTCTGCCAGCTTTTATCAAAGCGAAAAAGCACAGACCGAATTTCGCAAAACAATCGATAAAATTGTCAGTCGCATTAACACTATCAATGGTAAAGCCTATAAAGAAGATGCAACGATTATGTCTTGGCAATTAGCGAATGAGCCTCGCCCGGGAAATGATCAAGCAACAGCGAAAGAAAAAAAGATTTATATTAATTGGATAAAAGAAACAACTGGCTACATTCGCAGTCTTGATGCTAAACATCTAATTTCGACGGGCAGTGAAGGTTTATGGGGTTCTGCGCGCGATCAACAATTATTTGTAGATGCACATAGTTTGCCCAATGTGAATTACCTGACTTATCACATGTGGGTTCGCAATTGGAGTTGGTTCGATCAATACAAACCTGAAGAAACCTGGAATTCTGCCTGGCAAAAAGGTCAGGACTATTTGCATTCGCATATTGATTGGGCAAATAAAATGAATATGCCGATAGTTCTGGAAGAGTTTGGCCTTGATCGCGATTTGGGTTCCTATGATATAAAAGCCAAAACACAGTATCGCGATAAATTTTATCAACATGTATTTGATGTCTTGTTGTCGCGCATGCAAAAAGGCGAAGCCATTGCCGGCTATAACTTTTGGGCATGGAATGGTACTGCACGTACCGATCGACCTGATTATTGGTGGCAAGAAGGTGACGATTTAATGGGGGATCCACCACAGGAACAGCAAGGCATGTATGGTGTGTTCGATTCGGATAAGTCCACCATAAAAATAATTAGAAAGTTTAATAAATCGATTAAAAAATTGAATGAGAAATAAAATTTTCTATAACAATGGGTTCTTTTATGAAAATAAAAAACATATTCAAATTTATCAGTTTTTTTATGTTATTGATTGCATCAATAGCGCAAGCACAAAAATTTGATCAGCTGGGCAAGACACCACAAATGGGTTGGAATAGTTGGAACACCTTTGCTTGTAATGTCGATGAAAACATGATTCGCGCAATGGCAGATGCAATGGTCTCCAGCGGAATGAAAGACGCTGGTTATGTCTACATCAACATAGATGACTGTTGGCATGGGCAACGTGATGAAAAAGGTTTTATTCATCCTGATAAAAAATTATTTCCATCGGGAATGAAAGCTTTGGCGGATTATGTTCACGCCAAAGGTTTGAAATTAGGTATTTATTCGGATGCCGGTAATAAAACCTGCGCAGGTCGTCCCGGTAGTCGTGGTCACGAATATCAGGATGCGATTACTTACGCAAATTGGGAATTGATTATGTGAAATATGATTGGTGCGATACCCAAGACATTAATCCTAAATCGGCTTATACCACCATGCGTGATGCAATTTATAAATCGGGTCGTCCAATGTTATTCAGTATTTGTGAGTGGGGCGATAATAAACCTTGGGAATGGGCGACAGATGTTGGGCACTCCTGGCGCACAACGGGCGACATATATCCTTGTTGGAATTGTGAGCACAATCATGGTTCATGGTCGTCATGGGGAGTCTTACCAATTTTGGACAAGCAAGCAGGTTTACGTAAATATGCTGGCCCAGGTCACTGGAACGATATGGATATGATGGAAGTGGGCAACGGTATGAATGAAGAAGAGGATCGCGCACACTTTTCATTGTGGGCAATGATGACTTCACCGCTGATTGCTGGCAATGATTTGCGCAGCATGTCCGACAGCACCAAAAAAATCCTAACCAACAAAGATATGATTGCAATCAATCAGGACAAGTTGGGTGTTCAAGCCATGAAGTGGTTGGATGAAGGTGATATAGAAGTTTTTATCAAGCCACTTGAAAAAGGTGATTACGCAGTGTTGTTTTTGAATCGCGCTGATGCAGCCAAAAACTATCAACTCAAATGGAAAGAACATTACATGAAGGACGATATCAGCAAGCACGAAATTTGGTTTGATAAAAAAGTTTATCAATGGCGAGATATTTGGAATGCTACTCAAGGTTCTACTGCTGACACATTGAATCTGGAAATTCCCGCGCATGCGGTTAGGGTGATGCGCTTGAGTTCAAAATAAAAATTAATAAGGAGAGCTACGCATGAATCAAAATTTACCGTCATTCCTGCGAAGGCAGGAATCCAGCAATAAACAAATATCAATGAAATCAAAGACTGGATCCCTGCCTTCGCAGGGATGACGATGTAAACGTTAACATTTTAACTTGCAAAATTTGTAACACGATTACGTCTAACAACTTGATTTAATTGAATATTTTTATTCAAAAACGCTTGAATTCTGTTTCAAATTTGGGGTAGGATGCGTTCTATGGCTCGTTAGAAGCCACTTCTCAATCGGCAATAAAAGTAATTGACTCAATCGGCATGAAATGAGCGCTACTTTTATGGCTGGCACCATAAAAATTCTCTTCTCGTTCATTTCTGCTGTGTCATCTCTGGAAGGCGCCCGCTTTCGCAGGCATGACGGTTAATTTTGATTGATGCAAAACTCTCAATTAAAAAGCGGAAAACCAATATGCGTAAACCTATTGTGATTGCCAATTGGAAATTAAATGGCGGCCTGGATCTGATCTGCACATCGGTGGCTTCATTTATTGGAAAACATTTTTCAGCACAAATTGCTATCTGCCCTCCCTATCTTTACATGCGCGACATGATGACTTTTTTGCAGTATTCCGAATTGCAAATTGGCAGCCAGAATGTCAGCCGTTATGAATCTGGCGCTTATACCGGTGAAACCTCTGCGCAAATGTTAAAGCAAGCGGGTTGTTCACTTTGTTTGATTGGGCACTCCGAGCGTCGAGCAATGTTTGCAGAAAATAATGAAGGCTGCCGAATAAAAGTGCGTACGGCGATCAATCATGGATTATTACCTGTGTTATGTGTCGGTGAAAATCAGGAGGAGCGTGAAGCGGGAACAACGCAGCAAGTCTTACACAAACAAATGTATGAAGGATTAAGCGGAGTAGATTTATCAATCGGAGATCTGTGCGTTGCCTATGAGCCTGTATGGGCGATCGGCACTGGTCTCGCCGCAACACCACAAATTGCACAAGATATTCACCAGTATATTCGTAGTGAATTGGCCAAAATTTTTGATCAGAAAACGGCAGATCGTATTCGAATTTTATATGGTGGCAGTGTGAATAAAAACAATGCCAATGAATTGTTAAAGCAAAAAGATGTTGATGGGTTATTGGTTGGTGGTGCCAGTCTTGATCCGGGACATTTTTTAGCGATTTGTGAGAGGGCTTCGGAATTAACAGCATGACCCCATCCTAACCATCCCCTAGAAGGGGGAGGTTAGGAGGGGGTCAAGATTTTCAAAAAACTTTTTTTAATCAGCAAAAAAAATCGGTCATCAACACAATCAACCACAAAGTGAGATGTGAGATGAACTCTTTAGCCCAATCAGTTGCGCCCGGTGTTGCTACGGGTGTTGCAGTAAAAAAATTATTTAACGCCGCGAAAGCAGGCGGCTTTGCTTACCCTGCGGTTAATGTGTACAACACTAACAGCATTAATGCAGTGTTAGAGGCTGCAAGTAAAATTAACTCGCCCGTCATTGTGCAATTATCGCAAGGAGGATCAGCATTTTTTGTCGGCAAGGGTGCCGCTTTGGAAGGGTTGCAGCCCAGTATTCAAGGATCCATCGCTGCCGCACATTATGTTCATCAGGTTGCAGAATTTTATGGTGTGCCAGTGATTTTACATACCGATCACGCAGCAAAAAAATTATTGCCTTGGATAGATGCTTTACTGGATGCCAGTGAAGATTTTATGACATTGGTTGGCAAGCCACTATTTAGTTCACATATGATTGACTTATCTGAAGAAAGTCTTGAAGAAAATATTGAAATATCGTCGCAATATTTACGTCGCATGCAACAGATGGGTGTCACACTTGAAATCGAGCTAGGTTGTACCGGGGGGGAAGAAGACGGTGTTGATAATTCCGATCTCGATAATTCTGCCCTTTATACGCAACCAGAAGATGTTGCTTATGCTTATGAGCGGTTAAGCAAAATCAGTAACAATTTTACGATTGCTGCGTCTTTCGGAAATGTACACGGGGTATACAAACCTGGCAATGTAAAATTAACTCCAAAAATTTTGCACAACTCACAAGAATTTGTGAGCCAACAATTTGGCTTGTCGAACAAACCATTGGACTTTGTTTTTCATGGTGGATCAGGATCAGAACCAGAAGAAATTGCTGAATCAATCGCATACGGTGTTGTGAAAATGAATATAGATACCGACACCCAATGGGCTTTTTGGGAGGGGACATTAAATTTTTATAACAATAAGACGGGATATTTACAGGGGCAAATTGGCAATCCAGAGGGTGAGGATAAACCTAACAAAAAATATTACGATCCCCGCATCTGGTTGCGCCAAAGTGAAAGCTTCATGGTAAAACGATTGGAGCAAACTTTTGCTGATTTAAATTGTATCAATCGTTACAGGTAATGGTATGAAAACTTTACATGATTATTTACGTTCTACAAAAATTGAATCGTCTTTAATTGAGTTGGTGGAGTTATTGGCGGAAACTGGAAATAAAATCAGTCATTTGGTGCGGCAAGGAGCGCTCGCCAATATTCTAGGCGCAGCCGATTCGCAAAATATTCAAGGCGAAGATCAAAAAAAATTAGATGTCATTGCGAATCAAATGATTAAAGACACCTTAATCAATTTTTCAACTGTTGCGGCTATTGCATCCGAAGAAGAGGACAGTATTGTTCCTGCCAACAGCACTGGGAAATTTTTAGTGGCTTTTGATCCATTGGATGGTTCATCCAATATCGATATTAACGGTCAGATAGGCAGTATTTTTACGATTTATCCAAGGCTTGCCGATTTGGCTGTTGATAACGAAGCACAGTTTTTACAACCGGGTAGGCAACAATTGGCTGCTGGTTACATACTTTATGGGCCTTCAACACAATTGGTTATGTCACTGGGAAAAACCACACAATGTTTTACGCTGGATGAATCCAAATCCACTTTTGTGTTAACCAACGAGCAGATGCAAATCGCAAAAGACACACAAGAGTTTTCCATCAATATGAGTAACCAGCGTTTTTGGTCCGAAAAAATGCGCCATTACATTGGTGAATTGATTCTGGGTGCAAGCGGATCGCGCGGAAAAAATTTCAATATGCGTTGGAATGGTGCCATGGTAGGTGATGTTCATCGAGTGATGATGCGCGGTGGAATTTTTTTATATCCATCTGACAATCGCAATCCAAAACAACCCGCAAAACTGCGTTTGCTTTATGAGGCCAATCCTATCGCTATGTTGGTTGAAAATGCCGGCGGAAAGGCTTTGAATGAATCACAATCAATTTTGACTATACAGCCAAAAGCATTACACGAACGAGTGGCAGTAATATTGGGTTCGGCAAATGAAGTGGATAGTTGTATGAGCGCTTAATGTATAATCAAGTGTCCATGGCTTAAAAATTTGGTTTAGCCAATAAAAAACCACGCATCAACGCGTGGTTTTTTATTTCAAGCTAATAATCAAAAATTATTTTCTGATGCCTTCAACTTCCAATTCCAATTTCACAGTTTGTGACGCTGGGCCTAAATCCATTTTGATATTGAAATCGCGCATGTTGATTTCAGTTTCGCCCGAGAAACCGGCGCGGTAGCCATTAGGGTTCCAAGGATCTTTTCCTTCGCCAACTTTTTTAACATCGAGAGTGACGCTTTTAGTTACGCCGTTGAGTGTTAAGTCGCCGACTATGTCAAATTCATCTTTGTTGGCTTTATCAATGATGACTTTGGTGCTGACAAAAGTCGCTTTTGGAAATTTATCAACGGTTAAAAAGTCGCCACTTCTTAAGTGTTTGTCTCGTTCTGCATGATTGGAATTAACGCTGCTGGTGTCAATTGTCACACTCACTTTGCTCGCCTCAATATTGGCTGGGTCGTAGCTGAATTCGCCTTCGAATTTATCGAAACGGCCAGTAAGAACGCTGTAACCTAAATGGATAACTGCAAAATTTATTGACGCATGAGCGCCTTTAGTATCGATAACATAATCAGCGGCTGATGTATTAAGACTAAAACTGCTGGCTGCAATAATGGCAGAGGCAATTAAGGATTTTTTGAGACTTAACATGGTTGAGCTCCTGGTTGTGGTTAATTAACTGGGTTGAAAAATTGTGGTGTAGATGATCAAGGTTTTACATTGGGAAAAATCATACGCTTTAAGGTTTTGTCTTTGAATACAAAATGGTGAAGAAGTGCGGCGCCTGCGTGTAAAGTTGCGATAATAATAATTAGCCAAGCGGCATATTCATGAATTTCACCGGCGAGATCAACTCGATTGGCTTCTAATTCGATGCTGGCAGGTACACCAAACCAACCAAATACATCTGCGTCTTGACCTTCAGCGGTGGTAATTAGATAACCGGTGATGGCGACAATAAAAATCAAAATGTACAAGAATATTTTAATTAATTTTGCGGCAAGGTTGGCGGCTTTAACGGGTGATAAATCTTGTGGAGTCGTGTTGGTTTTTCTCCAGAACAATCGCAACAGAGTTGCAAAAAATAATAAAATTCCTAAGCTAATATGCAAAGCAGGCCCCTTATGATACCACTCATCGTAGTAGCTTAAGCCGGTCATATAAATGCCTAACGCAAATAGAAAAATAAGGATAACGGCGGATAGCCAATGCAAAAGAATCGAGACAATTCCATAATTGTGTGCAGAGTCTTTTATCATGCTGGCCCCGACGAATTTGTGTTGAACTCAATCACTGCTCAAAGATATCAGCTAGCAAATAAAATCCCAGCAGAGAATGTCAATATCGATTTTTTCGTTTTTATTCAGCGTGAATAATCGATCGTTTATGTCCCTTGGTATCTATCGCCACATAAATATATTCGCCTTGTGTGACAAGGCTGAGTTGGTGGGTGATGAAGTCTTTAATCCAAACTTCCACTTTAACGCGAATACTGGTGTTGCCAATTTTTAAGGTGTGGGTGTAACAGCTGATGACAGCGCCAACAGGAACTGGCCGGATAAATTCCATGCTGCCAACCGCGACAGTGGTGACTCTGCCTTTGGCTACATGATTGGCATGAATGGCACCGGCAATATCCATTTGTGCCATTACCCATCCACCAAAAATATCACCGAAGGGATTGGTATCGGCTGGCATAGTAATCGTTTGTAATGCCAATTCACCTTTAGGTTGGAGCTGATCTTGATGTTGTGGCATAACGATTTCTCACTTGGATGGATGTAGTAACTCAGGTAACCAGGTAACGACTTGCGGCCAGTAAGCCAAAATACACAAGAGCAAAACTTGCAAAATAATAAACGGAATGACACCGCGATAAATCTCACCAGTTTTAATCGAATCAGGCGCAACACCACGTAAATAAAATAACGAAAATCCAAATGGTGGTGTTAAGAAAGAGGTTTGTAAATTAATCGCGATCATAATGCCCAGCCAAATCGGATCAACACCCATCATCAACAATACTGGGCCAACAATCGGAATCACCACAAAAATAATTTCAATAAAATCGAGAATAAAACCCAGTAAAAAAATGACGAGCATCACCAATAAAATTGCAGTAAAAACGCCGCCGGGTAATTGGGTGAAAAAGTGATGGACTAATTCCTCGCCGCCGAACCCGCGAAAAACCAATGAAAATAATGAGGCGCCAATTAAGATCATAAAAATCATGGCGGTGATTTCAGTGGTTGAGCGAGCGATTTCGCGTAGGGCCTTTATAGATAATTGTTTTTTGCCAAGTGCTAATAAGCAGGCACCCAAAGCGCCGACACCTGCGGCTTGGGTGGGCGTGGCAGCGCCTATTAAAATGGAACCCAATACCAAAAGAATTAATGTGAGAACGGGGGCAAGGCTGAAGAAAATATCTTTGAAAGGTAACTTTTCTTCGTTATTAATAGGAAGGACAGGTGCAATAATGCTTGGTCTAAAAAAAGCGGTAAATATTAAATACAGCATATAAAGTGCAACCAGCAATAAACCTGGAATGATTGCAGCAACAAATAAATCGCCGACAGAAATAGTTTTAGGATTGAATACACCTAAATTTAATTGCGCTTGTTGATAAGCACTGGAAAGTACATCACCTAATAACACCAAGACAATTGAAGGCGGAATAATTTGCCCAAGCGTTCCTGTCGCGCAAATAGTGCCAGTGGCAATGCTGGGGGAATAACCACGTTTTAATAAAAGTGGTAAGGACATTAATCCCATTGTCACTACGGTTGCACCGACAATGCCTGTACTGGCTGCGAGTAATGTTCCCACAAAAACCACTGACAAACCCAGCCCACCAGGAAATCGACCGCAGGCTTTCGCCATATTGCTTAATAAATCTTCCGCCAGTTTGGTTTTTTCTAATACGTTGCCCATAAAAATAAATAAAGGCACCGCAATGAGGGTGTTGTTATTAATAATGCCGTATAGGCGGGATGGAAAACTTTTTAATAAGCTGGCATCAAAAATTCCGCCAATAATTCCGAAGCCTGCAAAAATTAATGCAACGCCTGAAAGAGTAAAAGCAACCGGGTATCCCAGCATTAAAAATAAACAAATGACTGCGAATAAAAAAAGCGGAATTAATTCAATTAACATGTTGTGATTCTTGTTCTGGTTTTTGCAATAAGCTGTGGCTTGTCATCAAAAAAATTAATTTAGCTGTAACGATCACCAAGGATTGCAATACAACACTTAAGGCCATGAGTGGAATTAAACTTTTCAGTAGAAACACCAATTCAAGCCCGCCGGTATCATTTGAGCCTTCTTGAATTCGCCAGCTTTCAGACACAAAATCCCAGCTGCCTATGCCAACAAATAGCATGAATGGAATGGTGAATAGCAGTGTGCCCAGCATATCAATCCAAGCGCGTGTGGTTTCAGAATGTTGGCGATAAAAAATATCCACTCGTACATGTCCATCGCGTTGTAGAGTCCATCCAATTGCCAACATAAAAACAGCTGCATGCATGTAGGTAATCGATTCGTTGAGCTTGATTAGCTCCACGCCCAACAGGCGAGAAAAGACCACGAGGCACACCGCCAATATCATGGTGATTGTCAGCCAAGAAATGCAGGTGCCGGTGATATGAGTGATCTTGTCGAGCAAATTAATTATTTTTTCATGTGAGTTTCTTTTTACTTCTTACATGCTCTCTAACTTTTTCGTCGCTGCCGCACCCAATTCTCCACCGGCTTGTGCTGCCTGTTGGAAATATTCAGACGCTTTGCTGCGATTACCTTTGCTTAAATAGACTTCACCCAAATAATAAACTGCATCTTGTGTAGGTAAATAACGCTGACTGGTGAGCAAATCTTTTTCCGCGAGATCCAGTTTGTTAGTCGCTTGGTAGGCAACGCCTCGCATCACGTAAGGTTTAAAATATTTTGGATTCTGCTCAATGGATTGAGTTAATGCATTTATCGCCTCAGTCGGCTTTTCTTGACGCAACAAAGCTTCGCCTTTTAAATCCCAAAATAAATTTTCGCGTGGTTGCTGTTGAATGGCTTGATCAACCAGAGCTAGCGCATCGATATAATTTTTCATGCTCATGGCTTTCTGAGCATTTTCAAATTTTTCGTAAGCAGGTTTATCTTTTACTAATTGCGCAATGGCTTTTTGGTACTGGCTTTTATTGCGCAGGCCACCGGAATATTTTGTGGCTTCTTTTTTATTAGCGGCTATACGCGCTTTTGAAGGCGGATGGCTGGCAAATAAACCATCGATAAATCCCGGTTCTTTACCGTCTTGAAGCTTTAAAAAGATTTCCTGTAATTCAACAGCGGCTTGTGGATCGTAACCCGCTTTGTGCATGTACTTCATGCCGACAGTATCAGATTGGGTTTCGTGAGCACGACTGTATTTTGCCTGCCAAGCTTGTGAACCCACAGTCATAACGCCCATTGCGGCTAGTCCGTATTCCGGTTTTTTTTCTGCCAAGACTAGGCTAGTCACTAATGTCCCTACACCTAATAGCGTTCCTTGTGTTTGTTGTTGGGCGCCATGACGAGCAGCAGCGTGAACGATTTCATGCCCTAATACTGCAGCGAGTTGGGCTTCATCTTGCAAATAAATCAGTAACCCGCGATTGATGGCGAGTTTGCCGCCAGGCATTGCCCATGCATTGGGGATGTCGTTATTTAACACTACAAATTCATAAGGCAGTTCTTTACGGTCACTAACAGCAACCAATTTTTTACCAATGGTTTGAACATAAGCAGTGAGCGCTGGATCAACTTGATATTGGCCGCCTTGCATCTGTTGTGCTGGCATGTAGTTTTGAGTGCCTTGCGCCACCTCGTCTTCTGGTGACATGGTGGTGAATTCTTTTTTGCCGGTAACAGGGTTGGTAACACAGGCAGAAATCAATACACAAAAAAATGTGATTACAAATAATCGGATGATTGACATAAAGCGTCCTCAATAACATCTCAGGGTCGAAAGCAGTAATGATGCCATAGTTCGCAAGCAATTGATTTTTAATCCGGTTATAAAAATCGCATCAAAATGCTTCAAATGTAAAATAGGTAATTGTCTATATATTGTGCTAATGCAACAAAAAAGACATAAAAAATCACAACAAATCGTGTTTTTAATACTTGATTTTGTGAGTCGGCCAAATTAGTGTGAGCAAAGTTTTTTACAACCAATAACCATAAGACTCTACACCTATGCCGTTGAATTCACATTACGTAAAACAGGCGATGGATGCAATGATCAGCGTTGCACCTGTAACCTGTCGTCGGATTTTTAATGGTATTGGGATTTATCATCTTGGCGTTCAATTCGCCATAATCCTTCAAGACAAACTCTACTTTCGCGCCAATGAAGACTCACGTTGTTTATTTGAAGCCAATCAAATGGAGGCATTTCAGCCTCGTTGTGCGGATAAAATTGAGTCCTATTTTTTTCAATTGCCTGATGAGGTTCTCAGCAAGCCTGATGAATTGAAATATTGGATGCGTATCTCAGTAGAAGCTGCCCATCAAGGTGAATTTTTGGATGATGAATCCAATATTGACCTCACCATTCGCCATAATCGACAAGCAAGCCTCTAATTTCAGGAAAAATATCAATTCTGGACTAGTCTCAATAAAGATCTAGGAATCGGAGTTAATTATGGGCGTACGGATTTTGGTTGTGGATGATGCGCCATTCATTCGCGATATGGTTAAAAAACAACTGCGTGACAGAATACCTGGCTTAGAGCTTAACGAAGCTGCTGATGGTGCTCGTGCATTGGCTTTAATCAAACAATGGCAGCCAGAAATTGTATTGTCGGATTGGGAAATGCCGATTATGACTGGCGAAGAATTGCTGCGCGAAATACGAGGAAATGCCGAATACGCCAAATTGCCGTTCATTATGATCACCAGTCGGGGTGATCGTGATCACGTGGTGAAAGCGGTGCAATTAGGTGTGTCGGATTACATCACCAAGCCTTTCACGCCTGAAGAGTTATTGCGTAAAGTTGGTAAACAATTAAAAGCGATTGGCAAAATGCCAGCCGTGGCTCCGGTTAAAGCCGCTGCTGGGCAAGGTGTCGCTTTTGGGTCTATTGATGTATTGACCTCTGGGCGAGCTGAAACTGTTGCTCCCAAGGCTGTCTCGTCCGGTACGGCAGCACTTTTACAAACCAATCCTTTACTCACTAAAAAAGACACGCCTGCGCTTGCGCCCGTCAAAGTGCAGGCAAAGGGAAAGGCGCAATTACGTTTTCCAAATAATGTGACTTGTGCTTGTATTATTCGTGAAATGTCCTTGCAGCTGATGAGTTGTTCGATGGAGCGAGTTGATAAATTACCCACTGTGTTTGATCAAGTAGTGGTGGATATTGAAACCGGAGATAGCCAAAATTTAGCGCGAGTCAACGGTTATGTACATGCAATTCAAGCAGCTGAAAACCGACCGGATACTCTTGCTATGAAAATTATTATTCGCTTCGTGGATAATGATCCCACCAAATTTGAAACCTTATCGAAATATATTGCGCAAAATTATTGAGTCGAATCAATAAGGTCTCCGAAATTCAGCTAACTAGGATAAGATGATTCACTCATCAAAACGAGTGAAAATCTTATGCGCGGTATGCACTCTTCAGGTTTATCGGTTCATCCTAATAATGAGCCTCGTTCTCCCTCTGAAAAATCATTGTCTTTAAAAGAAGTTGCACTTTATCTATTGCCCTATCTCTGGGAATTTAAGGGGCGTGTGGTCTTGGCAATTGCGGCGCTATTAGCCGCGAAAGGGGCTAGCTTATTAATGCCTTGGGCGTTGAAACATATTGTGGATGGTGTCGATAAAAGTCTTTCCAATGTTTTGGTATTGCCGGTATTTTTTATTGTCTTTTATGGTGCATTACGTTTTGGTAGTGTTTTTTTTGGTGAATTGCGTGATGCATTGTTTAGCCGAGTAACAGAACGTGCAATGCGAAAAATCGGGTTGCGGGTTTTTAATCATCTACATGCATTGGATCTATCCTTTCACTTGGAGCGTGCAACGGGCGGCATTAGTCGCGACATTGAGCGAGGCACTAACGGCATCAGTTTTTTGATGCGTTTTTTAATGTTCAATATAGTGCCCACGCTATTCGAAATTTTGATGGTGACTATTATTTTATCCAGTTTGTTTTCGTTCTGGTACGGGTTGGTGACCCTGATTGCAGTGGTGATCTATGTCATCTTTACAGTAGCAACGACTGAATGGCGTAATCAATATATTCGTGAAGCTAATCAGGCGGACTCATCGACTAATACTCGTGCCGTTGATTCTTTATTAAATTATGAAACGGTGAAATATTTTAATAATGAGTCATTTGAATCAAAACGTTTTGATGATGCCTTGGCGCATTGGGAAAGTGCCAAATTAAAAAATCGCATGTCCTTATTGGTGTTAAATTCTGGTCAGGCGTTGGTGATTGCTTTAGCGATTACAGTGATGATTTGGATGGCAGCTGAGAGTGTGTTAAAGCAAACCATGACGCTGGGTGATTTGGTTATGATCAACGCCTATATGATTCAATTATTTATCCCATTAAATTTTTTGGGATTTATCTATCGTGAAATTCGTCGTGCGGTTACAGATCTGGAAAATATGTTGGCCTTGCTAAAACGACAATCCACCATCATTGAGAAAGAAAATGCAACTGATTTACAGCTCAATGAAGGGCAAGTTGAGTTTAATAATGTTAACTTTGCTTACACATCGGATAGACCAATTCTTCAAGGATTTTCGGTGAAAATTGCAGCGGGCACCAAGTTGGCAGTGGTGGGTTCCTCGGGTGCTGGAAAAAGTACACTTTCACGTTTGTTGTTTCGTTTTTATGATGCTCAGTCTGGTCGTATTTTGATTGATGGTCAGGACATTAGTCAGTTCACTCTGCAAAGTTTACGGCAAATCATAGGCGTAGTGCCGCAAGATACGGTGCTGTTTAATGCCAGCATTCGCGACAATATTGCTTACGCCAAACCTGGTGCATTGCCAGAAGAAATTGATCGCGTTATAAAATCAGCTAATCTCGACAAGTTTATTACCAGCTTGCCAGAGGGTGATAAAACCTTGGTGGGTGAACGTGGTTTGAAGGTGTCAGGCGGTGAGAAACAGCGAATTGCAATTGCGCGTGTTTTATTAAAGGGAGCGAAAATCATTATATTTGACGAGGCGACCAGTGCGTTAGATTCGGAGTCCGAGTCGATCATTCTAGAGGCTATGCTGCAGTTGGCAAAAAATCATACCAGTATTGTCATTGCGCATCGATTGTCCACAGTTGTTGATGCCGACAACATTATTTTTCTTGAGCAGGGTAGGGTGTTAGAACAAGGAACGCATCAGGAATTACTGGCGGCCAATGGCCGATATGCACAAATGTGGGCCATGCAATTGCAAAATGAAAAAGAATGAGGCAAGGTTGGCTAACCCAGATGAGCTCACACGGCTCAAAAAAATCAACAATAAGTTAACTCTGTAACAAATCAAATCGTTTTTTTTCTTTGGCACAGGACGTGCAGTTCAAAATTGGGATAATACCAATGAATTCTGGTGCCTCATTAAAGAGTAAAGGTTGATGTTAAAGTTTGAGCTTGGGAAGTATCGCGGCGTCATTATATCTATCGCTCTTTTTTTATTATTGGATGCCTTGGTTCTTTCATTCAATTTTTATATTTCATTTCAAATGACCGATGATGCTGTTGGTATCAATGTCGCCGGTCGCCAACGAATGCTATCGCAACAAATGGCGAAGAGTCTTTATATGCTCGATGCTACAAAAGACGATGCTATATTTTTTAAGCGAACACTTGCGGAATTGCAATCCAGTCAGGAGTTGTTCGATCAAACACTAAAAGCGTTTATTCATGGTGGTCAGGTAAAAGGTGTTGGCAATGGTATGGTCGATTTTCGCCCCATCACCCGTCAAAAAGCCAAAGAGAGTTTGCAAGATGCTGCGGCTATTTGGGAATCATACAATATTGCTATTACCCAACTGATCAATGCCGCAACAAGTAGTAATGACATTAGCGGGGATCTGTCAAAAGCGAAAGGAATGGCCAAAACACATACGCTGATTTTATTGGAATTAATGAATAATTTGACGATTGAGCTTGAACAGCATGCTGCATCAGAAGCTATTCGTTTACGGACAATTCAGCTTGTTTGTATGGCGCTAGCGATTATTAACTTCTTTTTCATTATCTTTCATCTATTGCGAAGGCTGAGTGAGAGAGATCTACAAATTGATCGTGCAAGACGCGAGACAATGGAGATTCTCGAAACAGTGAATGAGGGTTTGTTTTTAATTGATCGTCAGTTAATTATCGGTGAACAGCATTCGGCGGCATTGAACAGTATTTTGGGGCAGGTTTCTTTAGGTGGAAAATCCTTTCAGCGTGTTTTGGATGCCTTGATGAGCGAAAAGATGCGCAAACAGCACGCGGTTTTATGGATTTGTTGTTTGACTCCCATGTTAAAACCAAATTGATTGGTGATTTAAATCCGCTTCATTCTATTGAAGTCAATATTCTTCAGGAAACGGGTGTGTTTGTCAGTAAGCATTTGCGATTTGATTTTGCGCGCGCTTATCAGGGAAATAGCATTTCACATGTGCTGGTTACTGTGGCGGATGTAACTGCCCAAGTAAAATTGGCTCGTGAATTAAATGAAAGTCGTGAGCAAAATGAATCCCAACTGGAAATATTAACCAGTTTGTTGCATGCGCATCCTATTTTGCTAAAAGAATTTATTGAAAATAGTTACGCCACCTACAATCGTCTTAATAATATATTGCGAGCTCCTGCTAGCAACTCCCTCAAGTTGAGCGAGAAAGCCATTAGTTTATTAAAAGAAATACATAATTTCAAAGGAGAGGCGGCGGCCTTGCAGTTGAATTATTTTGAAAATGTTGCGCATAAAATGGAAGATTCGATTGTTGTGTTAAGGCAAAAGTCTCATCTCGATACAAATGATTTTCTACCATTGTCAATCCAGCTTGAATCCTTAATTACCTACACTCAACAGGTTGAGCACTTGGCAATTAAATTGAATCAGGTGGGTGGTGGCTTTTTGCTGAACATAAAGGAAAAAACCAGCAAAAATATTACAGGGAACCGTCTGACTGATGGCTGGGATAATCTGTCTGAGTTTGTTCAGCACTTGGCGCAGCGTCAAGGAAAACGAATTAATTTGGTAATCAGCGGATTGAGTGAAATTCCTTTGGATCCTGGCTACCAACAACAACTGCGTGAAATTTGTATTCAGTTACTTCGCAATGCAGTTGAGCATGGAATTGAATCTCCCTACGATCGTGAAATGAGTGAAAAAAATATTCAAGGGCGCATTGATCTGCGTTTGGCAAAAATATCCGAAACGGAAATGGAGTTAATGGTTATGGATGATGGATGTGGCCTTAAATACGATGAAATCCGCGCGAAGGCACTAGCCTCGGGCCGTTGGAGTGAAAAGGAAATTGATTCTTGGGGTAATAAACAATTATTGGCTTTATTCTTTAATGAAGGCTTGAGTGCTGCTGAGCTTAGTCTTGATGCAGGCCGAGTTGTTGGGATGAGTACAGTGATGAGTCATGTGATTGCACACAGAGGAAAAATTAATGTGTCCAGTCGTCGTGGTCGTTATTCTCGATTCGTTGTAACTATGCCGTTGGTCTTGGCTTTAGATTAAGGTCTTTAGTTGATGCGGTGTGGCGGTGTGAGATTACACTTGTCATCTAATCGAGATGATGTTTGCGATCTATATTTTATGACGCCTGCCAGTCTGGTTTGATGATCTTTACCTGATTCTATTGGAATGAATTCTCTTTATTCTGTCCTGGTTGTTAATCACAGGAGAACAACTCATGAAATCAATTTATTTTTCGGCTTTAGTCTTAACCCTTACTAGTTTTTCTACATTCGCACATGATCTTTCAATTAAGGTTGATAATGTTAAATCCACTAAAGGATTTTTATATATTTCATTGCACAATTCAGATTCGACTTGGATGAAGCAAGGTATTCAAGGGCAGAAATTAGCTATGACAGAGAAAGCAGTCAATGTTGTATTCAAAGATTTAGAAGCCGGTGATTATGCAATTACTCTGTATCAAGACGAAAACGATAATGGATCTATAGATAAAAATGTGATTGGAATCCCCACTGAGCCTTATGGTTTTTCCAATAATGGCGGTAGCTTTGGGCCACCTAGCTTCAATGATGCCAAAGTGATCGTAAATGAAAATAAGGAAATCACAATTTATTTGCAGTAGTTTAGGATGTTCCTGCTCCAAAAAAATAACAGGCATTGGCCTGTTATTTTTTTATTCGGGTTAGTATAGTTGCCTTCTCAACAATAAAAACCGGGGAAGATCATGCAAGACAATATCTATGCAGTTCCAGAGTCAAGTCTGCACACTGAAAGTGAAGCGCCTGTTGTTCAAGAATTTTATGTGGTATCCAAACTTAAGTTTTTCCTTTTGTTTTTTTGCACCATGGGGCTTTACGGATTTTATTGGAACTATAGAAGTTGGAAGCAATATAAAATCGCGAATAACGAAGATATGTGGCCAGTCGCGAGAGCCATATTTTCAATTTTTTTTACTCATTCCCTATACGGTATTATAGATATGAGAGCTGTAGAAAAAGACAGTTCTTATAAATGGTCTCCGAATCTATGGGCCACTTTAGTTGTGGTGTCAATTATTGCTGACAATATCTCAGGTAGAGTTGGTGGCAATGAAACCTTGGTTAATTCATTTATTTTTTTCAACTTAATTGCCAGAGGCCTTTTTATGTTTCAGGCTCAGAAGGCAGCTAATATTGCCTGCGGTGATCCCGAGGGAATATCCAATAGTCATTTTAGCCCTCTAAATTTTCTATGGATTTTTATGTTTCCGATTATCTTCGTTGTGGCAGTTATTGCGGCGATTTTATTTGCTGGATAATTATTTATTTTTCCTCTGATGAGGCATACAAAACAAATTTCCTAATCTAAAAATTGTAGGGTTGCAATTAATTTTTGATCATATTTGTTGTTGGTAGCGCTGTCATTTTGTTCAGATCTTGAAAATGTTTTTGTTTGTGGATTGTTATTAAAGTTTGTGATGTGTGCATCATTTGTCTTCTTGATGTGATGGTGATTGTAAGTTAACGTACGAGCAAATTTACTATAAGAATATCTCAAGAAAAATAGTACTAAGATAATAATAGAGTTTAATAGATGTTGAAGGATTTATTTAGGCAAGAAGCATTGGATCAGCATAGGCAGCGCCTTCATGGTGATGTACTGATCATTCCAAAGTTTTCTCATACAGTATTATTGGCTTACTAATTATTTGGTTGGTGGCTGTATTTATTTGGTTGGTTTTTAGTTCCTATGCCAAAAAAGAGACTGTTAATGGCTGGCTTGAACCGCCAACAGGTGTCATCCGCATTTATCCTGAAAGTACGGGAATTATTCAATCTGTTTTAGTTTCCGAAGGTCAACAAGTTAAATCCGGTGATGTTTTGCTGTCGGTTTCCAATGAGGTTATATTGGGATCGGGGCAACAATTGGAAGAAAGTTTAATTGCTGAATTTCAACATCAAGAAAAATTATTGCAAGATCAATTGACTCGTTTGGCGCCTGCTTTTCAGGAACAAGAATCTACACTTATCAAACAAATCCAGTCTGGAAAAGCCGAATTAGCGTTAATTCAAGCTCAAACAATAACGGCCAAAAGTCGTGATTTTTTGCTACAAGATCGTCATCAAAAATATACAGAATTAAAACAAAAAGGCCATGTTTCCCAGTTGGAACTGGATCAAATCAACGAACAAAAAATGGCGGTGTACAACCAATTAAAGGACTTGGAGCGGGCAGATGTTTCACAAAAAAATACAATTAGTCGCTTGGAATCACAATTAGCCTTATTGCCACAAGAGCAGGCCAATCAACTATCTTTTATTCAAGAGAAATTATCGGAATTAACTCAGCAAAAAAATCAAATTATTGGTAAATCAACTCAGCTGATTAAAGCCCCGCGTGATGGCATAGTCAATAATTTACAAGCTATTGAGGGCCAGCAAGCCATATTGGGCCGCACTACACCATTGCTCACATTACTCCCAGAAAATAGTGAATTAAAAGCCCAGCTGTTAGTACCTGTGAGGTCAGCGGGATTCCTAGCTGAAGGGCAATCGCTCACTCTTCGTTATGAGGCATTTCCTTATCAAAAATTTGGTATGTATAAAGCTACGATTGAAAAAGTATCGAACACTATTTTATTGCCGAATGAATTACTAAATGCACCCTTAACAATTCAGGAGCCTGTCTACCGCATTACGGCGCAACTGGATCGGATAACAGTACAAGCCTACGGAAAAGATTTTCCACTTCGTCCTGGCATGACATTGAATGCCGATATTAAATTGAGTGAGCGCAGTATTTTGCAGTGGTTGTTAGATCCTATTTACAGTTTGCAGGGGCGACTGTAATGAATGCATCTAATCATTTCTTTAGCAAAATTAAATTGCGCCCAGAAGCATTATTGAATTTTGCGGGTGGACAACGGTTGCCTGTTATTATTCAAACAGAAATGGCGGAATGTGGTTTGGCTTGTTTGGCCATGATTTGTGGCTTTTATGGGCATGAAACGGATTTGATTTCATTGAGAAGAAAGTTTGCCATTTCAAGTCACGGTGCATCCCTTAAATTTATTATGAGTATTGCGCCGAAGTTGCACTTGGCTCCGCGCGCTATTCGGTGTGAGCTGCAAAATTTATCTCAGTTGTCATTGCCATGTATTTTGCATTGGGGAATGAATCATTTTGTTGTGTTGAAAAAAATAACGGGTCAGCATTTTATTATTCATGACCCTGCAGTCGGTGAGCGCAGGATTGGGGATAAAGAATTTAATCAGCAGTTTACCGGTGTAGCACTTGAATTATTGCCTACGCGTGATTTCAAGCAAGAAGATGAGACCAATAATCTAAAACTAAGTGATTTTTGGAGCAAGATTGCCGGCTTAAAACGCAGCATTGTGCAAGTAGTGCTGTTATCGTTTTTATTGCAGCTATTTTCTTTAGCCAATCCGTTTTATATGCAAACAGTGGTTGATGATGTGTTGCTGCGATTGGATACCAACTTATTATTGGTCTTGGCTTTAGGTTTTGGTTTGTTACTGATTATCCAATTGGCGACATCGGCATTACGCGAGTATGTCATTTTGTATTTATCCAATCGCATGGGAATACAAATGTCAGCCAATTTGTTTCGGCATTTGATTCGTTTGCCGATGGATTATTTTTCAAAACGACACATGGGCGATATCGTCTCGCGTTTTGGTTCTATTGGTGCCATTCGTAAGGCATTGACGGCAACTTTGGTTACAGCGGTGGTTGATGGTGTGATGGCATTGCTAACGTTATTGGCGATGTTTTTATACGACATTAAATTAACTTTGATTGTGTTGTTGGTTGTTGCACTTTATGCCTTGTTGCGTTGGACAACTTACAAGCCCTTCAGAAGGTTAAGTGAAGAATCCATTATTGCCAGTGCAAAAGAAAGCTCTCACTTTATGGAGTCAATTAGAGCTATTCAAACCATCAAACTATTTCAGCGCGAAAATGATCGCCAACAACAGTGGCAACACAAACTAGCCAATTCAATGAACAAAGGAATTGAAATCAGTAAATGGAATATCGGTTACTCCACCCTAAATGGATTGTTATTTGGTATTGAAAACCTGGTAGTTATTTATTTTGCCGCAACGGCTGTAATGGGTAACGTTATTTCTCTGGGTATGCTTTACGCCTTCATGGCATATAAAGGTCGGTTTGTGTCTTCTATGGATAGCCTGATCACTCAATGGATGGAATTCAAAATGCTAAATCTGCATTTCAGTCGCCTTGCCGATGTAGTGCTGACAGAACCTGAAAAAATCGATGATCAGGAACACTTTTCAGTGAATGATGTATTGCAGCATTCACAACAACTCATTACGGGAAAAATAGAAGTAAAAGATTTGGGGTATCGCTTTAGCGAACAAGAACCTTGGATTTTCCGCAATCTCAATTTCGTTATCCATCCACAAGAAACAGTCGCAATTACTGGCCCAAGCGGTTGCGGCAAAACTACCTTAATGAAATGCCTAATGGGTTTAATTGAGCCTACAGAAGGCCAAATACTGATTGATGATGTTCCTCTCAATCAATTCAAAAGCTATCGCAGTCAAATTGCGGCTGTGATGCAAGAAGATCAATTAATGAGTGGCGATATTGCTGAAAACATTACCTGTTTTGATTCCTCTATTGAGATGCAGCGCGTAATGGCCTGCGCGCAATTAGCCTGCATTCATCAGGACATCGAAAAAATGCCAATGAAATACAACACATTGGTAGGCGATATGGGTTCCAGTTTAAGCGGTGGACAAAAACAACGCGTGATTTTAGCGCGCGCATTTTATCGTCAACCAAAAATCCTTTTTATGGACGAAGCGACCAGTCATTTGGATGTTGCGGGCGAAGCTGCAGTGAATAGCAATATTCAGCATCTCCCCATCACCCGAATCCTGATCGCACACCGACCGGAAACGGTCGCATCTGCAGGACGGCAGATAAACCTCGTTAATCATGGTGGTTAACGAGTTAAACTTAAAATGTGATACAAAACTTATGGAGTTTTTTATTATGCGCGAATTAAGTATGTTAGAGGTTGAGAGTGTTGTGGGTGGTGATGGATGGACTTGTACAGTTACGCCAACAGAGGTGAATTGTGCTCCAGATGCATCCAGCCAGCAAGGCTTGCAGCAGGCAGCTGCAGAAGCTATGGCGCTTTTTTATGCGATGCAAGCTCAGCAGGCTGCAGAACAGGCTGCACGACAGGCTGCAGAGCAGGCGCAAAGGCAATCGAGTGGTAATAGATAATTGTGGGAGGGGGGGTGCCCCCTTCTTTTAAATTGGTGAAGTGAATATGCATAAGTTAATAATTTTAGTTTTTCTGGGTTTGCCTGTTTTTTCATTTTCTGATGTGATCGGCTATAAAAAAATTTATGTAGAAGATAAAAAACTCTATTTTAATGATGAAATAACTGAAAAAAATGCTTTGGAGTTTTCAAGAGTTTTGGTAAGCAATGGCGGTAGTATCGACAAAATAATTGTAAATAGTTACGGCGGGAGTGTTGATCATGCCATCGATATGGCGAATTTAATATATGAGCATAAATTGGATGTGGAAATTGATAAGTATTGCGGATCATCCTGCGCTAATTATATTTTCCCAGCTGGGAAAAGAAAGTTTATAAATAGAAACTCGGTTATTTTTTGGCATGGTGGCGCAAATATGTATGGCAATAAAAAAAATGATGGCCTGAATCATGATGAAAAAACAGCATTGGATGTAAAAGCTCTGCATAAAAAAGAAATAGATTTTTATAGGATGATTGGTGTAGATCCAATTCTTCCGTATCGCGGACAATACTTCGGTGATAGTTATACGAGTCTAAAGTTTTCAGAAGGTTGGTTTTATTCAGTTTCTGATATGAAAAAAATGGGTATTAGAAACGTAATACTGAAAAATAAAGCGTGGAATCCTGCGCCTAATTTAGTCAATCTAAAAAGTTTAATAAGAATTCCGTTGAATGGAAAAATCAATGAAAATGAACTTATTCCTGGCGATAGCATAATTTATGGATTATTTACTAAGGAATTTTCTATGCAAATAATTGAGGCAACAAAAAAATATAATTATCAATCGGTTATTGATAAGTCATACATAAAAACGGCAGAAATTTTTTATGATGACGTTGAAGGTGTTGTATATAATAAACATCTAATATCAGGATATTCGTTCGATAATAGATTCTTGAAAAACGATATTGTAGAGAAATGTAAGGCTGGATTTAAGGGCGGGTACTACGTTGATTTTTTCATATTTAGCAACACTGACGCCATATATACAACTCACGTTTTTTTTAAAAATGGAAAAGAAAAGTACAGACTTAAACTGTATAGAAAAGAGTGTATAGAAAAGAGTGTATAGAATGAGTGTTGGTGGCTAAAGTGACTGGTTTTGAAAGGCTAATTATTTTCACGCTTGGCACATCCGGTGATATTAACCCAATGGTGGCAGTTGGGAAGGCAATGTCTGCAAGAGGCTATGCCATTACCTTTTTAACCAGTGAGTATTTTAAAGAGTTAATTGAAATCGCTGGTTTTGAGTTTGTGGGTATTGGTAATAAGGAGGAATACTTGCGCGGCAACCAGTCTTCCGCTTGGGATGCTAAAAATGTTATGGATAACTTTATTTATTATCATGCCCCAGCTTTTTTACCTGCCTATCAGTATATTGAACAATTGCAGAATAAAGAAAGTGCGGTTCTGCTCAGTATTGGTGAGCAGAATGGCGCCGTTGTGGCAGCCGTAAAATATAAAATTCCTTATGTAAAGTTTTCTATTAGCCCCAACTTGATTTTTTCGGCCGAAAAACCGCCTGCGCCATTATGCTGGCAATTGCCAAAGAAAATGCCGAAGTTTATCCAGCGAATGTTTGTTAGGTATGTTGATACAAAATCCATGAAATTATTTTATCAACATTCTGAGATTGAGCCATATCTTGAATTACGAAAAAAGCTGAGCTGCCCTGTCACTTATGACAGAAAAACAAACGCTAAATTATTGATAGGATTTTTTCCGGAATGGTTTGGAATGCGGGCGAAAGATTGGCCGAAAGACTTGAAATTGATCGGGTTTCCTTTAAGTGACCCTGCTCATGAAAGTGCACGATTCGTGTTTGATTCTATAATTGAAGAAATCGGAAGTCCAATTGTGTTTACTACAGGCACAGGAATTTCTGAGGCGGAATCTGTTTTTCGAGAAGGACGGAAGATATGTGAATTGTTAAACCTGCCGGGTTTGTTTGTTGGAAGCAGTGGCAGTAAATCGGTGTTGAGTGATTCAGCTTTATGCAGACATATCGATTACATTGATTTTGAATATGCTTTGCCAAAATGCAGAGCCATTGTTCACCACGGTGGTATTGGCACATTATCGCAAGCTGTGCGTGCGGGAATTCCACAATTAATTCGCCCCATTAAATATGACCAGCCAGATAATGCTAATCGAATTTATCAGCTGGGCTTAGGTGCTTTTATATTTCCCGATCATTTTAAGGCAGGGGATGCATCAAAAATTTTAAAAGCAATGATAGATGCAGCGCCACAGAATAAAGCTTTGACAATTTATTCCGCTGATATCAAACGCAGTAATGCCATTGAAAAAGCCTGTGACCTTATTGAAAAGAAGATTAAGGAATTAGAATTGCCATGAGCTTAT
This sequence comes from Cellvibrio sp., assembly GCA_016712405.1. Lineage (GTDB taxonomy): Bacteria > Pseudomonadota > Gammaproteobacteria > Pseudomonadales > Cellvibrionaceae > Cellvibrio. The sequence continues at coordinate 557,480 of JADJRD010000014.1, forward strand.
TGAAAAATTTATTTGCGAATTCGGGATTAATCAACAAGGGTAAGTTGGTTCACCTTAAACAGACTCAGCCAGGAAATGATGGATTGGCTTGCATCGCTATGATCTTGAATTTTCACGGCATAATGATCAACCTCAATGAGCTTAATAATAAATATCCCGATTGTGTTGCAGGCATAAATTTGCGGCAGATCATTGAAATTTTTCACGCGGAAGGTTTGAAAACTAGACCCTTACAATGCCCGGTTAGCGAATTACCTAATTTAAAGCTGCCAGCCATTTTGCATTGGGATATGAAACAGTTTGTAATCTTGTCAAATATTGAAAATCAAAAAATAACTATTTTTGATCCCGCTTCAAAGAAAATTAGCTTGAGTGAAAATGAGTTTGAACAACATTATGCTGAAATTGCGTTAGAGGTTTTTACCTCTCCTGCAATCCAAACACACAAGTAAACGAACTCCCCTTGCCCACTTCGCTGGTGATTTTTAATTCGGCGTAATGGCGTAGCAAAAGGTGTTTGACGATTGCCAAACCTAAACCTGTACCGCCGGTTTCGCTGTTGCGGCTGGCGTCTACGCGGTAAAAGCGTTCTGTTAATCGGGGGATGTGTTGTGAATCAATACCGGAGCCATTATCGGTAACGAAAATATTTTGAAAAGTACCTTCTCTGCTGAAAACTCCGTCAGCGTGCGGGGTGCATCGGCTGCGCTACTAGGCGCACGCCTAAGGCTGCGCAAACGCGGCTGATCGTTTCAAAGCGAGGTTCGCTGCCGGGTCTAAGAGCTTTATACAGAGCTTCGCGAGCGATGCCCGAATCCCTTGCAACCTGTGACATTCCTCGCGCACGGGCAATGTCACCAATGGCAGCAGCTAGCAGTGCAGAGTCGTTCTCTTCAAGAACGGTTGTCAGGTATGCCGCTACATCCTCTTCATTATTCAGATATTCGGTAGCATCAAACTCGGATAGTTCGGAAACCTTAATTTTTTTAGTCATAGTCAATCCTCCAAAGATTTTGCTAGCGCAATGGCGCGCCGGATGTCGGCCTGTTGGGTGGACTTGTCGCCGCCGCCCAGCATCACAATCACCAGCTCGCCGTGCTGGACATAGTACATGCGCCAGCCTGGCCCAAAATGTTCGCGCATCTCGAACACGCCTTCGCCTACAGGCTCCACGTCACCCAAGTTACCAAGTTGGGCTTTACGCAGCCGCTTGACGAGGCGCTGTCGTGTCAGCCCGTCCTTCAGGCCTTTGAGCCAGCCGGAAAATTCATTGAGTTGTTTTATTGTGTAGGTCATAAATAAACTGTAATCGAATGATTACATGATGTCAATTCGGCGCTGCCGCCAATAGTTGTTTTGTGACAACAACTCACATTTTCTTTAAAAAAGGAAAAGAAAAATACAGGGATTAAATTGTATAGAAAAGATTGTATGGGCTGAGTCTACATGTATGCCTAATGCTCACAGTTTCTCTTGAAGCCCAAACACACAAGTAAACGAACTTCCCTTGCCCACTTCGCTGGTGATTTTTAATTCTGCGTAATGGCGTAGCAAAACGTGTTTGACGATTGCCAAGCCTAAACCTGTACCGCCGGTTTCGCTGTTGCGGCTGGCGTCTACGCGGTAAAAACGTTCGGTTAATCTGGGTAAATGTTGTGCATCGATGCCGGGGCCGTTGTCTGTTATGGAAACATAAAAATGGTGATTATCTTGCCAAAGGAGGATGGTAATTTTGCCTTCTTTTTGAGTGTATTTAATGGCGTTAATTACCAGATTAGAAAATGCGCTGTGTAATTCTTTTTCATTGCCAAGATAAAACAAAGGTTTGGTGGTGTTGTTGCAAACCAAACCCAGTATTTGTTGTTTTTCTTGAGCGAGTATATCGGTTTCCGCTTTTATAACTGTCAGCAATTGTTCGATGTTAACCGGTTTGTGATTTTGTCCGGCCTCAGTGGTTTCTAATTTTGATAGCACCAATAAGTCATTAATCAGCAATGACATGCGTTTGCCTTGTTGCAACATTTGTTGCAGGGGCTTGTTCCACTGTGGGGTCGAATTATTGTCTGACAAGGTTTCAACATAGCCATTAATCACTGTCAGTGGTGTGCGTAATTCATGGGATACGTTGGCAATAAAATCTTGTCGCATTTTTTCTAAATTATTCAGCTGAGTGATATCGCGAACCACGATCAATTTTTCAGCGTTGCCGAAGGGGGTGATTTGAAATTGCAATTGTTTTGAGTTGAATCGTGGTGAGGGAAGTTCAAGCGGTTCGTCGTATTTCTTTTCTTCAAAATAACTAACAAATTTCGGGTGACGTAAAAAATTAATAACAGATTGTCCCTGATCCTTGGTGCTGAAACCTAGCATTCTGTGTGCGGCAGGGTTCCAGAAGTCCAGTTGTCCTTTTTCATTGAGAATCACTATACCGTCTTTTAATGCAGAACTTATTTCTTGTACGCGCTTAATGACTGCCTGCAGGTTTTCTTTTTCTTTTTCTTGGTGGCGCTGTAGTTGGTAAATGTTGTCAAAAATAATGCCCCATATACCGCTGGTTTCAGGTGCTTCTTTTTGACTTGTATCGACTAACCATCGATTCAGCTGCCGCATTTTTAGCAGCATCCAACCTATGTAGAGGCTGCAACTCAAAAACAAACTCCAACCCATTTGATCTGTGAGTAAACCCAACACAAAGCCGGATAAACAAAGCAAAAAAATGCGCTGTAATTCTGTCGAAAAACCTTTAAGCAAAATGGTAAGCCTCTGACAATATTTTTAGTTTCTTATTGTGCTCAGGCTTCAATACGGGTGGAAAAACGATAGCCTGTTCCGCGCACAGTTTGTACCAAATCTTCATGGCCATCGACGGTGAGGGCTTTGCGCAGGCGTCGAATATGCACATCGACTGTACGCTCCTCAACATAGACATTGCCGCCCCAGACATGGTCTAACAACTGGCTGCGAGTATAGGCTCTTTCCTGGTGGGTGAGAAAAAATTCCAATAAACGATATTCGGTTGGCCCCATTTCGACCAATTGTTTATTAATAGTGACTCGATGGCTGACTGGGTCAAGGCAAAGTCCATTGACTAAAATCGGTGATGAATTACTTTGCGGATCGGCCCGGCGTAAAACTGCTTTTAGGCGTGCCACTAATTCACGTGGCGAAAAAGGTTTGGTGATGTAGTCATCAGCGCCGACTTCAAGCCCCTGAATTTTGTTATCTTCTTCGCCTTTGGCGGTGAGCATGATAATGGGGATGCCTGCAGTCACTTCATCGCGCTTGAGTCTTCGCGCTAACTCAATGCCACTGGTGCCTGGCATCATCCAGTCCAACAAGATTAAATCAGGTTTTTCATCCACAATTTGCGCGTGGGCATCTTGTGCATTGCTGGCCTCAAGGCAGTCGTACTCTGCCATTTCCAAGGCTACTCGCAACATGTCCCGAATCGATGATTCATCATCTACTATCAAAATCTTACGGCCTGTCATAACGTCTGCCCAAAAGTGTTACGTTTATGTTGCAGTCTATTAAATAAAACTAGTGTGACAAACTTGTGACAGTCACGAACAAACCTGCTATTTCAGAAACTTATCCGCCACAATACCTATAAATACAGCCAATCCTACCCAGTGATTATTGAGGAATGCTCGAAAACAGGCATCGCGATCACGAAAACGAATGAGCCACTGTTGATAGGCAAACAATCCAGCAACTATGACTAGACTAGCGTAATAGGCAGTGCCGAGCGCAAATCGTTGACCAACTAATATAAGCGTGTAAATCGTTAGTATCTGCAGGCCGCCAGTGATAATTTTGTCTTGTTCGCCAAAAAGAATAGCGGTGGATTTAACGCCGATTTTAATATCGTCATCGCGATCCACCATTGCATAAAAAGTGTCGTAAACAACCGTCCACAGGACTACCGCCAAATAAATCAGCCAGGCTTCTTGTCGAATACCGTAGGCTTCGGCAGCAAATGCCATGGGCACGCTCCAAGCAAATGCGGCACCTAATACAACTTGTGGTAGATGGGTGTGGCGTTTCATAAAGGGGTAAGTGGCGGCGAGGATTAATCCCCCAACAGAAAGCAGAATGGTTAGGCTGTTGGTCATCAGCACCAAGAAAAATGCGGTTACTGCTATTAATACACAAAGGGTCAAGGCTTCTTTGGAAGAAATTGCCCCTGCTGCCAATGGTCGATCCTGAGTGCGTTTTACCTTGCCATCAATGTTGCGGTCGGCAAAGTCATTGATGATGCATCCTGCTGAACGCATAAGGATCACGCCCAAAATAAAAATCAGTAGATTTTTAATACTGGGGATCAAGTTGGGTGTTGCAAGCCAAAGCCCCCAAAGAGTAGGCCAAAGAAGCAGATAAATGCCGATAGGTTTATGCAAACGCATCAGTTGCGCATAGAGCTTTAGCTGGCTGCTGGAGTGCCAGGGCAGTTGCTTATCGGCTTGCTGAATTTTTTTCAGGACTTTATTTTTAGTGGGTGGGGTCATCTCGATAATCGCAATCTAATGTTGTAAGAGAGGATCATGCCTCAATCGTCATCCGCTTGAAAGTATAGATCGCTGTTAATCCATTCGGCGTTGAGTAGTTGACTCGATATTCATTACAAAATCCGGCAAAAAAACTTCGCTGACCAGTAACGGTTTTTGATCAACAAAAAACACCGATCTTCTACCCCAAACGCTTTGCTTCTGAAGAAGATATTCAGGTAGATAATGGTGTTTTTGGTGAATTCTTGTGATTTCAATCGGGCTGCGTTGCAGATGGGTTTGTTTAAATAAAAATGCACCCAACGGTTTGCGGCTGGCCTTGCGTAAATGTCTTAGGCGTCCGGTCAAGCTGGATAAGGGTAAAAGACTGCGAGCAAAAACCCAAGGTTGATTGTTGCCGTACAAAATCACTTCTCGCACCAGAGTGGCGTGATGCTTGTTAAGTCCCAGCGCGCGCCGCTCATCTAATCGAATTTGGCCGAAGCCTTGAAATAAGACTTCAACTTTAAATTCTCCGTGGCTTTGTGTAATCAGTCTTGCTGTGAGCGAACCCGCATCTTGCAGCCAATCATGCAAGATGCGGGAGCAGTGCAATCGCATATTCAATCCACCCTTTTGGTGCCACTGTAATAGGGTTGAAAGCTCGCTTTGCGGGGAGTGTTTTGGGTGGGAATCGAACAACCATCACCTCTTTATTGAATCAATATCATTGAATTGGAATTTTTCGCAGTTTATCAGAGTTGCTCAGACGTTTTTCCCTTTGCATCAGGTTAGTATCGCCTGAGGTTCAATATCTGGTTACACTTGTCCATCAAAAGATTGAGGAGTGCCATTTATGCAAAAAAATCATTTGGTGGTGATGCTAGCGAATGAATTGCAACTGAGTCCACACAAAGCTGATTTGGTCGTGTCAGCGATGCTTGAACAAATTACCAATGCCTTAAGTCGCGGGGAATCTGTAGTGTTGCCAGGGTTTGGCAGTTTCAAAGTGAGTGAGCGCGCCGCGCGTGAAGGGCGAAATCCCCGCACAGGTGAGACGATTAACATTGCGGCAAGTCAATCTGTCGCATTCAAGGCGGGAACTCATTTGAAATCGGCGGTTAATCCGTAAATAACATTAAGAGAAATAAAAAAATGTCATTAACCAATAAAATTTTACTGGGCATGATTGCGGGAATTCTGGTGGGGATTGGATGCAATCATATTTTGGATTTGCCTGATCCTCAATCAATTCCGGAAACTGATTTGGGTAAATGGATTCAAGCAGTATTGATTCAAGGTATTTTTGATACAGTCGGCCAAATTTTTATTGCATCATTAAAGCTATTGGTTGTGCCTATGGTATTTGTGTCGTTGGTGTGTGGCGCTGCTGCGCTGGGTGGACACAACCGTATGGGGATGATGGCAAGCAAAACCTTGGTCTTATATTTAATTACTACCGCATTGGCAATTGCATTGGCGATTTTATTTGCAGTCATTGTGCAGCCGGGTGCAGGCATCTAAGTCGCTTTAGCTGCTGATTATGTTGCACCGGCTGCGCCATCCATCAAAGAAACCTTTATTGATATTTTTCCAGATAATCCGCTGGCAGCAATGGTAGAAGGCAATATGTTGCAAGTGATTGTCTTTTCTATTTTGTTTGGCATGGCAATTTCGCGCACAGCCGGTGAAACCGGGAAATCTATGTTGAGTTTTTTTGATAACCTCAATACTGTAATTTTAAAAATGGTAATGATGTTGATGCATCTCGCACCTTACGGTGTGTTTTGCTTGTTGGTAAAATTCTTTGCGAATATGGGGTTGCCGGGTGTTGAGAATTTAGTTAAGTATTTTTCACTTGTATTAGTTGTATTAGTTGTTCATTGCGTGGGTGTTTATGGATTATTGTTGAAAATATTAACAGGATTAAATCCGATTATATTTTTCAAAAAAATGTGGAAAGTGATGGTGTTTGCATTTAGTACCGCATCCAGTAATGCCACCTTGCCAATTAATTTGCGTACAGTGGAACATGATTTGGGTGTGGATAATAAAGTGGCTTCATTTTCTGTGCCATTGGGTGCAACTATTAATATGGATGGCACGGCAATTATGCAGGGAGTTGCAACAGTATTTATTGCGCAGGCTTATCAAATTGATATTGGCATTGCAGGTTATTTGCTGGTAATTCTCACGGCAACCTTGGCTTCAATTGGCACTGCTGGAGTTCCGGGTGTTGGTTTGGTGACACTTGCTATGGTGCTCCAATCAGTTGGGTTGCCGGTGGAAGGTATTGCGATGATTATTGGCGTCGATCGCTTTCTGGATATGGTCAGAACTGCAGTCAATGTAACCGGTGATTCGGCTGTATCAGTTATTGTGGCGAAAAGTGAAAAACTATTGAATCTTGAAATTTTCCACAATAAAAAATTAAATGCAGAAAATGATCCGGTGTGATTTTTTTAATTTTTTAATGTAGCTGGGAGATTTGTGGCTCTGAAAATTCAAAACGAATATCCAGTTTATCGGCTAAACAGGGCCAGCGTTTAATTTCATCTGACCATCCTTTCATTTTATGGGTTTCTATATAGTCGCGAATGGACTCGCTCTCCATTTTATTTTCGTTTAACAATAACTCTGCTGAAAATAAAACTGCTTGATCCAATAAATTTGCGAAAGGTTCGCCAATCAATTCATGTGCAATTAAATTCGCCATAGTATTATCCATGGGAGTCAAAGGTATTCCGGTTTTTGCCATAAAACGATCATTGATCTCTTCCAGCAATCTGTGAGCTAAGTAGGATTCATCAAGAAGTGCCAATAAGTGCGAATTTTCTTTGATTAGATCCGGTGGCGATAAAAAATAATTGGAAGCAACCGTTAGAATAGGTTGCACATCTGCTTCTATTTTGGCTTCACTGATAATGCTTTCGATAGCCTCTATGAAGTCAGGAACGTGAGAAATATAGCGATCGACAAAATCAACCAGTGATTTCACGTCTTGGTTCGCAGGAAGCAAAATGGAGCCGTGCAAGAGTGGTCGACGTTTATTTAAAAACTCGATTAATTTTTCTTCGGTGTAGGCTTGTGATTTCGCCTGAAAAATAATGTGTCTTATAGAATTCATTTATGATTTTTCGGTCTGGGTGTGTGTAATGCAAAATCATCAAAAATTTGTTTTTCTAACCCTAAACCATTGCCGATCAAACGCAAGTTTTTGCTAATACTATCTTTTTATAAGAACCCATTTGCTAGATCAAACAAATGGGCTTTATGCTTTTTGATTATTGTATTTAAAAAGCGCCGGATATTTTAAATCTCAGTACATTATCAATATCACCAGTGAAATACTGTTGGAATTGTAATGACCAATCCAGATAACCACTACTTCGGCCAATGCCTAAAACCCCATAGAGCCCGCCGTTGATATCAATATCTTCCGAATAGCAATTGCTACAGCCACCGATGCTACGTTCAGACGCCAGCAAGCCTGCAACACCACCTCGAAGAGTGAAAAAACTCAGTTGATCGGCGCCAAATTGGTATTTAGGGCCATATTCAGCAAAAATTGTGAAGGCGCTAGCGCTGGATTCGGCATAATCCGTGTCCCCCCAGTAATCTTCGACGTACTGGGCAAATTCATCATCATCATTGTAAAAAATAAAGCTCATGCCTAAAGAAATGGTGTTGTCACTGGTATTGGTGAAGCGTTCGGCAGCAAAGCCGATGGCAGTGGCAGTGTCGCCAATACCCTGTTCCCAAGCTGCATCTTTGTCTATGTTCATATGGTCCAAGTGACCGGACCAGCTCCAAGCGGAATAGGGTGCTTCAGTTTGTTGAGCCTGAACAGATGTGGCCAGGAATAAAAAGCCTGAAAGTATTAATGAGTTAGTGAGTTTCATAAAATAAGTTCCTGTCATGGGTAAAGAGCCTCAAAGGCTACCAAGATTAACTGTATTCAGCCTTAATGCACAATTGCATAGGGTTTGCTCGTGAATATATTCACGTATCTCTATATAATTCGCGCTCTTTCAGCCTGCTGCCGAGCGAATTATGTCCGATCCTGCCAACAAAACAGCAATCAATAGAACAGCAACTGTCACCCGTAACACCCTTGAAACCAAAATTACCGTCAGTCTTGATTTGGATGGTGCGGGTAAAGGTGTATTCAACACCAAAGTCCCTTTTCTGGAACACATGATGGATCAAATTGCCCGCCACGGCATGATTGATCTCGACGTCACCTGCGATGGCGATGTGCACATTGATGATCACCACTCAGTTGAAGATATTGGGATCACTATTGGTCAAGCAATTGCCAAGGCTATTGGCGATAAAAAAGGCATTCGTCGTTATGGTCACGCGTATGTGCCATTGGATGAAGCCTTGTCACGCGTGGTGATTGATTTTTCCGGTCGCCCTGGTTTGGTGATGCAAGTGCCTTTCACGCAAAAACGTATCGGCCAATTTGATACCGAATTGTTTTGGGAATTTTTCCAGGGTTTTGTCAATCACGCCAATGTGACTTTGCATATCGACAATTTGCGCGGCCACAATTCGCATCACCAAATTGAAACAGTGTTTAAAGCATTTGGTCGCGCGCTGCGCATGGCGCTGGAAAAAGATCCACGCATGGAAGGTATTACACCTTCAACCAAAGGTAGTTTGTAATTCATGTCAGATGTGAACAAAAAATCGGTGATTGCAGTTATTGATTACGGCATGGGCAATTTGCATTCGGTTGCCAGTGCGTTGAATCATGTTGCACCAGATCAAGAGGTGATTGTGACTTCTGATCCAGCCGTTGTTGCAAATGCGAATCGTGTTATTTTTCCCGGTGTCGGCGCGATTCGCGATTGCATGGCAGAAATAAAACGTCTTGGTTTCGACAAATTGTTGCGTGAACAAATTGCCACCGGTAAACCCGTGCTGGCGATTTGTGTCGGCATGCAAGCTTTGATGGATCACAGCGAAGAAAATAATGGTGTTGATTGCATAGGTTTGGTTGCTGGCAAGGTGAAATTTTTTGGCGAGCATCACAAAGATTCTGCCGGTAATAATCTGAAAGTGCCGCACATGGGTTGGAATCAAGTCAACCACAATGATCACCCGCTTTGGCAGGATATTCCGCAAGATAGCCGTTTTTATTTTGTGCACAGTTTTTATATTTTGCTGAAAGATCAATCACTGGTAGCCGCGACTTGCGATTACGGTTTGCAATTTCACGCAGCCTTGGCAAATAACAATTTATTTGCTGTGCAATTTCACCCGGAAAAAAGTCATACGGCTGGATTGCAATTATTGAAAAATTTTACGAATTGGAATGGAAAATGACCCCACCCTAACCCTCCCCTTGCCAGGGGAGGGGACTAGATTTCACTCTGCAAAAAATAGGGAGTGAAGTTCCTCCCCCTGGCAAGGGGGAGGGTAGGAGGGGGTCAAGTTTTGAAGAGAAATTAAATGTTAATTATTCCCGCAATTGATTTAAAAGATGGCCAGTGTGTGCGTTTACGTCAAGGGTTGATGGATGACTCCACAGTGTTTTCCGATGATCCAGTGGCTATGGCCAAACAATGGGTTGATCAAGGTTGTCGACGTTTGCATCTGGTGGATTTAAACGGTGCGTTTGAGGGTAAACCCATCAATGGTGGTGTTGTTACTGCTATTGCAAAAGCTTATCCCAATTTACCCATTCAAATTGGCGGCGGCATTCGCAGTGCGGCGACTATTGAATATTATCTACAAGCCGGTGTGCAGTACGTGATTATCGGAACCAAAGCCGTAAAAGAACCACAATTTGTTACCGACATGTGCAAACAATTTCCCGGGCACATTATTGTTGGTCTCGATGCAAAAGATGGATGGGTTGCGACTGACGGATGGGCCGAAGTTTCCAATATTCAAGCGAGTGAATTAGCAAAACGTTTTGAGCAGGATGGTGTGAGTAGTATTGTTTACACCGACATCGCCCGCGACGGCATGATGCAAGGCGTGAATGTGCAAGCCACTGTTGCTATGGCACAAGCATCCAGTATTCCGGTGATTGCATCCGGCGGAATTACCGACATGAAAGATATCATCGCGTTAAAAGCTGAATCGCACAAAGGTATTTGCGGTGCGATTACCGGTCGCGCGATTTACGAAGGCACTTTGAATATGGCCGAAGCGCAAGCTTATTGCGATCAATAACAGGCAATTTTTATGGCTCTCGCAAAACGAATTATTCCATGCCTCGATGTTGATAATGGCCGCGTAGTCAAAGGCGTGAAGTTTTTGGATATACGCGATGCTGGCGATCCAGTTGAAATTGCCAAGCGTTACAACCAGGAAGGTGCGGATGAAATTACCTTTCTCGATATCACTGCAACGCACCAAGGTCGTGATACGACTGTGCACACAGTGGAAAAAATTGCTGCAGAAGTTTTTATTCCGCTGACTGTTGGTGGTGGTATTCGTACTGTTGATGATATTCGTACTATGTTGAATGCGGGTGCCGATAAAGTCAGTATCAATTCGGCGGCCGTGTTTAATCCGGATTTGGTAAAAGTCGCTTCAGATCGTTTTGGTGCGCAATGCATTGTAGTGGCGATTGATGCAAAAAAAGTCAGCACTGACAATGAAACGCCTCGCTGGGAAATTTTCACTCACGGTGGTCGTAAACCCACTGGCATTAATGCGGTTGAGTGGGCGGTGAAAATGGCAGAGTTTGGCGCGGGCGAAATACTCTTAACCAGTATGGATGGCGATGGAACCAAAAAAGGTTATGACTTGGGTGTGACTCGTGCGATCAGTGATGCGGTACCTATTCCGGTGATTGCTTCGGGTGGTGTGGGTAATCTGCAACACTTGGTTGATGGTGTGACTCTGGGGCGCGCCGATGCTGTCTTGGCGGCGAGTATTTTTCACTTCAGGGAATATACCTTGCAGCAAGCCAAAGAATTTATGCGCAACCAAGGAATTGAAGTTAGGTTGTAGTCAGGCATAAAAACGCAGCAATAAAAAAGGGCGCCTTGGGGCGCCCTTTGTCTATTCGTCAGATGTTAGGCTGCGCGATAGAGTTTTAGCAGGTCAGTCACTTTGGGCTCGGATTCACAGAGGAACTCTATAAATTCGGTTGCGCCAAGTTCAGCATCCTTTTGGTTATCAAATGGACCTATATCAACGCCTTCACGTGTTGTGTAGTACCAATAACTACCTTTTTTTATGAAGCGCGAGTTGCGATTGGGGGTGTTACCTTGTTCGCCACATCTATTTGCTACTGGCATAATTTTTACTCCGAGTGTTGATGCAAAACCACCTTGTTTATGGGGGACGGATATTCAGCCGTGGGTTAATTATATGTTGTGTTTGTTGAGTTCGTTAGACTGTGTTTTCATGGCTTTATATCGTTTTAATAACAAAATCACTCTTTTTATGCGATGGAATTGGCAAATTTAGATAATCCTCTGTCACAAAAGGAAAAGAAATAGGGGGGTCAAATTGGATATCTAAGGGGCAGTAGGGAGGTTGTGAGATTTCCTGTTTCATCTCGGACAGAAGTTGGGACACCCTCACCAATTCAATCGAGTCATGGTTCTCTATCAAATCTGTAAGTACGGCAAGCGTTTCTGGATAGGGATGGCCTATTGCAATTGTTCCGTCTTGTGTCTTAGCTAATTCAATTGCGATCCTTAATTGCTTTCTGATATGGGTGATATTGCGTATGTCATCGAGGAATACGTCTCGCTTTCTACTGGGCAGGTGATGTGCCTTAGCTTGGTTTAAGGCTTGAGTTTTGTGGGTGGTACGGCTATCGACAAAATAAAGTTGCCGGGATTTTAGATAGGACATTAGCCAACCCATAACTTCAGCATTTTGGGTAAGTTGGCTGCCCATATGATTATTCACCCCTTTTACATGAGGAATATTTGTCAGGTTTTGATCAAGAATATTCACCAATAGACTTTGAGAAACCTCGTTGGTCAAAGCCCCGGGTCCCAAAGGTAATTGATGTTCATTGCTCATAGGCGTGTGCAACATAATTTCTTTGCCTTGTTGATGTCCAAGCTCGGCCAAGAATTTTCCATGTGGCGTAAAAGGTAGAACGGCTAAAGTGATAGGGATTGGTAATTCGGCAATTTTGCGTCCGTGTTGCAGATTGTATCCAATGTCATCAATGATGATGGCCAATTTTCCCTGATGAGATTGGGCGTGAGAATAAAAAGGAAGAATAAAAAAGATGAAAATAATCCATAAAAAAATGTATCGCTCTGTCAGATTGAGCAATAACTTCATTCTGGATTGCCATTGCTGGCATCATCATTGTTCATGCGATTGGATGCAGCTGACGTTTTTTGATTGGTCATAATGATTTGAATTCCTTTTAATAAATTCAGCGCTTCTTGCAATTGATTATCTTCCCGCAATAATTGCAAATTAGAAATGCGTTTTTCGCGACGATGTTGACTGGTGCTTTCCGTATTGTTATTGGCATTGTTGAGATGATTATTTAAGTCAGCTTCAGTGGATTGATTGATGCCCTCGATACGAGAGACATGAACTTTTTCAATCGTAATGTCAGGTGTTATTCCTTGGGCTTGGATGGAGCGTCCCGAAGGTGTGTAATAAAGTGCAGTAGTTAATTTTATCGCATGTGATGCATCAATTTGTTCAATAGTCTGTACGGATCCCTTACCAAAACTGCCTGAGCCAACAATTAAAGCGCGGCGATGATCTTGTAGTGCGCCCGCAACAATTTCAGAGGCTGATGCTGAGCCATCATTAATCAATATTACTAAAGGTAAGCCAAAAGTATTGTCACCTACTTCTGCTTGATAATGAATTTGACTATTGGCTAGTCGACCTTGGGTATAGACAATTAACCCTCCATCGAGAAATACGTCTGTGACTGTAATAGCCGCTCTTAAATCTCCGCCAGGGTTATTGCGTAAATCCAGTATTACACCTTTGGTTTGTGGATTTTCATCTAAATAAATATCGACGAGTTTTTGTAAATCCGAACCCGTATTAGATTGGAAACTGGAAATGCGCAAATACAGAAAATCATTGTCAAGTGTGCGTTGGCGAACACTTTTAATTTTGATTGTTTCGCGTGTGAGTGAAAATTCAAATGGATCTTCAAGATCATTGCGAAATACAGTGATTTTTACGTCGGTATTTTTGGGTCCGCGCAACATGCGCGTCACTTGGGTAATGGTTAAACCTTTCACCGGAATATCATCAACTCGTACTATGCGATCTCCGGCTTCAATGCCGGCTTTACTGGCAGGGCTGTCATCAATAGGGGCTATAACAGTGATAAAGCCGGATTTTAATCCGATCTCCAAACCGACACCGGCAAACTCGCCTGTAATGGAAGCTTGTAGGTCTGCAAAATCTTGTTGATCCAAATAGGCTGAGTGAGGGTCCAGTTCCGATATCATTCCTTTTATTGCGTAATCCATTAAGGTTTGATCATTAATATCTTCCACATAAGATTTTTTGACTTGATCGAAAACTTGTTTGAATCGAGAAATTTCCTTCTCGGATACTTCGCTGGAAATTGTTTCAGAGTAACCGGTTGAGACGATACAAAAACAAAAAATGCAAAATACAACATAAAATATTTTTTGAAAATTCATATTATTTTTCTCAAGAATTAGCTAGGTGCCAACCAGGCGCCAGGATCAATAGGCTTTCCATCGCGGCGAATTTCAAAATAGACGCCAATGGTTGACTGGCCGCCTGAATTGCCAACCAGTGCGATGGGTTCGCCGGCAGTCACAGGGGCTCCTGCTTTTTCAGCAGGCTTTGATTGTGGGCATAAAGTGACAGAAATCCTTCGCCGTGATCCACAATAATTAATAATCCGTGGCCACCAAAATAATCGGCAAAGACGACGCGACCATGATGTACGGCAATCACTTTATTGCCCGGGTTCGAACTGATATAAGCCCCGTTCCAGTTGAGTTGACCTGCAATACGTGCGCTGCCAAATCGGTGAATCATTTTGCCATTTGTTGGCCAGAGCAATTTTCCTTTGCGTACAGAAAATTTTTCTCCGCCTTTGGGGAGTGGAACATAATCTGGTGAGTTGATGGCGCCACTGGAGGCAATTTTCCGTGTGACGCGACTTAACAGTACCTGCAGTTTTTGTCTGTCTTCATTTAATTGTGTGAGTTCTTGCTGTTTATTTTTAATCTGTGAATTGACTTTATTAAGTGCTATCTGGCGTTCTTTATGAGCACTGCTGAGAGCATCTCGTTGGCTATCCAGTTGTGATTGCATGGATGCCAGTTCCAGCGTTTTTTTTTCGATATCGGGTGTGATGCTGTCAATTTTGGTGATGGTATCGCGATAAGATTCTACTTTGTGTTGTTGAGCAACTACAAAATAACCGTGATAGCTCATCAATCTTGAGACTTTATCCGGCGACTCTTGATTTAATAATAATTTGACATCACTTTGTTGCCCTAGTTTATAAGCGGCGAGAATTTGTGAGGCTATTTTTTCTTGTTGGCTGGTGCGTTGTTGTTCGAGTTGACTGCGTTCTTGCTTAAGATTATTCAAATCTTGGTGTTGTTTGTTTAATTCTTTTTTAATGTCATCTGCTTTTTTTTCCAGATCGTTGATTTGGGTTTCCGATTTTTCTAAATCTTTTTGTAATCCTGAGCGGGCACCTTGAACGGATTTCAATTCTTTTTGTAATGCAGCAATATCTTTTTGCAGTTTCTCCATATCGGATTTTTCATCGCAAAAAACCTGTGCACTATTTAGCAGGCTGCAAAGTGTCAGAGTCTTAATAAAAATAAAAAATCGATTCATAGGTATCTATTCAAACGTAGGATGGGTGGAACAGAGCGATACCCATCAAGGGTCTTGGTTTTAAGATGGGTATCGCTTTGCTCCACCCATCCTACGAATTAAATCAATGTAATAAGATTATGACCCGTCATTTCTTTTGGTTGTGCAATGTTCATTAAGTGCAACATAGTGGGTGCAACATCAGCCAGTGATCCACCATTAGCCATGGTGGCATTACGATGACTAAAGAAAATAAAGGGAACTGGCAAGGTTGAGTGTTGTGTGTGGGGTTGACCGGTTTCTTCATCGAACATTTCTTCAACGTTGCCGTGGTCTGCGGTTATCAATGCTTCGCCGCCCACTTTCTCAACGGCTGCGAGAACTTTTCCTAGAGAAATATCGACCGCTTCAACGGCTTTCACGGCAGCGTCAAATAACCCGGAGTGTCCCACCATATCGCAATTGGCATAATTACAGATAATGGCGTCGTATTTTCCTGATTCAATTGCGGCTACTAATTTTTCAGTGACTTCCGGTGCGCTCATTTCAGGTTTTAAATCATAAGTGGCGACTTGTGGAGAAGGCACTAAAATTCGATCTTCGCCTGCATAGACCACTTCATTGCCTGCATTAAAAAAGAAAGTGACGTGTGCGTATTTTTCAGTTTCAGCAATGCGTAATTGAGTTTTGCCAATCGAGGATAAATATTCACCAAGAGAATTGGTTAAATCTTCTGGAGGAAACGCAATTGGCGCTTTGATGCTTGAGGCGTATTCAGTGGTTTGTACAAACTTGGCAATTTGTGGATGTAATTCGCCACGATCAAAACCGGTAAAATGTTCATCAATTAATGCATTGGTAATTTCACGTGCGCGATCAGGGCGAAAGTTCATAAAAATGACCGAGTCACCATCGTTGATTGTGGCAACTTCTTCATCTTCACCACAAATTACAGTGGCTTTCACAAACTCGTCATTCTCTCCGCGTTCATAGGCCGCTTTTAATCCGTCAAGTGCTGTCAACGAATCAAAATCCGCATCACCAGTGACCATTAAATCGTAAGCGGATTTAACTCTGTCCCATCGGTTGTCACGATCCAGCGCAAAATAACGGCCGACTATAGAAGCCGTTCTACCCACACCGACTTCTTTAAACGTTGCATCAGCTTTTGTCAGGGAGGTTTCTGCGCTGCGTGGTGCAGTATCGCGGCCATCTAAAAATGCGTGCAGATAAATTTCTTTAGCGCCACGTTTTGCGGCCATTTTAATCATGGTGTAAATATGATCTTGATGACTGTTGACTCCGCCTTCAGAAAGCAGTCCTAAAATATGCACAGCTTTTCCTGTATTAATCGCATTATCAATGGCATCTACATAAACAGGATTGGTAAAAAAGTCACCATCGCTAATAGCTTTGTTGATTCGAGTGAAGCTTTGGTAAACGACACGACCAGCGCCGATTGTCATATGACCCACTTCAGAGTTACCCATTTGTCCTTCCGGTAGGCCAACAGCCATTCCTGACGTTTCAATCAGGCTATGTGGGCGCTTCCACAGTTGGTCATAAACAGGAGTATTTGCAGCATGGATGGCATTGTATTGGGTCTTTTCGGAAAAGCCGTAACCATCAAGGATTAATAAAACGAGGGGTTTTTTACTGGACATAGGGTTCACTTGCTATCAGACGGGAATGTTGAGGACATTTTACGTTTAATGCTGCCCGTGTTAAAGCATTCATATGGGAAAACCAGAATTTCCTCAGGGTTTGATGTTTAACTTGTTTAAAATCGAACCTATCTGCTCTTCAAGTTCGGCACTTTCGTCAAAAAGTCTTTTGGCTTCGTTAAGGCTTTTTTGTAGCATTTCAGATAAGGCATGCTCCTGTTGGTCGGTTAGCCCTAAGTTAAAAATGTGTTTTGAATGGAATCAACAGTTGAGTCCATTAAACTTAAATTGGAATGTTTCAATTCTTCGTGCACAGTTTTGATAAACGAAAGTCCCTCTAGCGTTTCGTTGAGAATACTCAGTTTGGTTTTGCTGCTGACTTCCATCATGGCAATCATGGTTTTATCTTTTTCAATGCTGATTTGTTTTTCATTGGTACCTTCAATCAGTATTGCCAGTGTGTCTCGAAGTCTGCCCATTTTTGAATCATCATCAACCGGCATGTTTTTAATTAGGACGCTCACTTTTGGGTAATTGATAAACATGCGTTTGCCATTTTCAATAAAGCGATCATTCATGGCGGCAATGCGAGTTAATAACTCGGACTCTAAAGGGCTTACATCATTCTGATTGGTAAAATTCTTGAAGGCATATTCAGAGCGTAATTGTACACAGCCTGAAAGTTGATAGTTTTGCAGTTCATTGAGTAGTAATGTTGCCAATTCATCACTGGTGTTTACTTTAAAACTGGTGCGCAAAAAATTAATGACACCGCCCAAATCTCCCATAGAGGTAATGGCTGTTATAAATGCGCCCGATGCTGAATTCTTTTCAGATTCCAATCTCTCAACTTGGGTAAGGTATTCAATCGATTTTGATATTTTATTGAGCAATATCTCAGGGGAAAATGGCTTTGTTATGTAGTCATTCCCGCCAACATCATAGTCTTTTAGGATTTCATTTAATCCATCGTTAGCGGATAGAAAAATAATCTGAATATGAGGGTTGGTTTCGCGGATTTTTGAGCAGACTTCATAACCGCTCATGTCGGGCATGGTGACATCCAATAAAACAACCTCAGCTTTGGTTGTTTGTAGTAATTCCAATGCTTCTCTGCCATTGGTGGCGGCAATAACCTGGTAGTCATTTTTAATGCAAGCCATCACCATTCGTAAATCAACTGGAGAGTCATCAACAATTAAGACGCGCTCTTTTCTATTACTCATGTGTTGCTCTTCATTTTGAACTAATATTTTTACGTTGATTTAATAGGTCTTTAACTTTTCGTATATCAAATTGCTCAAACGCATGAATTAGCTCAACTGAAAAGCATTTATTTACAGAATTGTGTTGATCGATAATAGATAGGCGTTTGATTTGTTCTTCAGCTGCACTTAAATCATTGGTTAGGTTAAAAATGATGTTGTCGATTATTTGATTTGTTAGTTCTTGAGTTGGTGTTTCGATGGCATGGTGATTAGCGGTTGGTTCATCTAACCCAGTTTTGTAATTTTCGATATTTTTTAACGCTTCATTAAAGGTCGATTGAAACTTTGGAAAAAGTTGCCTCACATCTTGATGATTCTTTTCCTTGAGCAGGGCTTCTAGTTCGCCTGCTATTGCGGATAAAGCGGTTGCGCCAATTGTTGCAGCGCCACCTTTCACTGTGTGGGTAATTCGAGTGGCAAGGTCCCAATCCAGTGATTCAACAGCCTTGATAAATTGATCAAATGTAGATTGGTGTGTGCGATGAAAAATAAACAGAATATTTTGCAACAGAGTCCAGTTGTTTCCCACTCTGTATAAGGCATCCTTAAGGTTGAACCCCGGTAGTGTTTCTGGGATGCCAGTGGATTGGCCTGGTGGTTCAGGGGTCATAGCGGATCTCAGGGCTAGGTTGTGGGTGGCCATCTCTTTATATAGGTGAGGCATTTATCTGTGTCAAATCAAAAGCTCTCTTGGGGGACTTGGGAGCTTGGGGGTTGGCTAGCCTCTGAATTCAGCGGCTCTGTTTTGGAGCGACGAGTGCCTGGCAGTCTAAAATCCTCAGTGGCTATAGGTTTTAAATGGTCTTTTTTACATTCATCAGAACTCTATATGCTGCTCCACTCATGCAAATTGCACCAATCTTGAGCTTGATGCACCATCTCTTTGAGCTTGTTTGGTGCTTTAGGGAATTGGGGTAGATCTTCAATTTGCTCCATAAAAGTTCGCTCTTGCACCATCTGTGTACACAGTTAATCCTTGAGTAAAAAGACTGAAATTGATCTTGATAATAGATGGCAACCAAACTCATCGGCTAACTTATTGAAATTAATGTAAAAAAAATAATTAATTTTTTGAAAAACATTCTGGCATCCCGATTGCAAACACCTTTTTGTGATTTTAAAGATTGAAATATCAATCAGCTTTTAAGGTGCAATCGTGAACTATTTACAACATCCCAATATCTCTGCTCCCTTTTCAGGTCAATTGGATTCTGTAGATCGTGCGCGCGCATCCCAAATTGGCAAAGTGTTTTTAGTCGGCGCAGGCCCGGGTGATGCGGAGTTGCTCACTGTGAAAGCTCTGCGCATTATTCAATCTGCTGACATTATTTTTTATGACTATTTAGTGAGTGCAGAAATCCGTTCGCTCTTCCCAAAAACGACGCCTGCTATTTATGTTGGCAAAGCCAAAAATCAACACAGTATTGCACAAGAAGAATTGAATCAATTATTGGTGCAACAAGCACTCTCGGGATTCACCGTTTGTCGCATTAAAGGTGGTGATCCTTTTGTGTTTGGTCGCGGTGGTGAGGAATTAATGGAGTTGCGTTCTGCGGGTGTTGAATCGGAAGTGGTTCCAGGAATTACATCTGCATCCGGCTGTGCAACTTATGCGGATATTCCCTTAACGCATCGTGGTGTTTCGCAGGGCTGTACTTTTGTTACGGGTCATGCAGAAAAAAGTTTGGATGTGAATTGGTCTGCGCTGGCACAACTCAATCACACCTTGGTTTTTTATATGGGTTTGACTCGCGCCGGCGACATCACTCGTGAATTATTAAATGCAGGAATGGACTCACATACACCGGTTGCCATTATCGAAAACGGTTGCCGTAAAAATCAGCGCAATATCATTACTGAGTTAAATGATTTATCCGATGCAGTGTTGCGTGAACAAGTGCAATCACCGGCGTTGATTATTGTGGGGCAGGTTGTGAATTTAAAAGCTGAATTGGCATTGGTGATTGAGCAGCAGGCGATGAGTTTGTCGGCTTGAAAATTTCCCCCTCTCCCTAGCCCTCTCCCACGAGGGGAGAGGGGACAGATAGTGCAAACATAAGGATTTGTTTTTTACGAAGTGTGATCAGCTCCCTCGCCCCTTGTGGGAGAGGGCGGGGGGAGAGGGGAAAGATTTAAATTCGAAACAAAATTTTTCAAATCAAAAAGCGTTAAAAACGTGAGGCATATATGAAGAAGAGAGTAGTTGTTGTTGGTAACGGAATGGTGGGACACAAATTTATCGATAATTTGGTGAACCATGCTGATGCTGATCAATATCATGTAGTGACATTTTCCGAAGAGCCGCGTCTTGCATATGATCGCGTGCAATTATCCAAATATTTTTCTGGCTCTACAGCCGAAGATCTTGCCTTAACCACCGCAGATTATTATCAATCCAAATCGGTGGAATTTATTCTAAAAGATAAAGTGGTTGATCTGGATTTTGAAAACAAAGAAGTGATTACTGCTTCTGGTCGTCGCGAATCTTACGATAAATTAATTTTAGCGACAGGTTCATTCCCCTTTGTTCCGCCGATTCCTGGCAATAAAAATGAACACTGTTTGGTGTATCGCACCATTGAAGATTTGGAGGCGATTACCGCTTCTGCGCAACAAAGCAAAATTGGTGTAGTTGTCGGTGGTGGTTTGTTAGGTTTGGAAGCGGCTGCGGCATTAAAAGCGTCAGGGTTGGAAACGCACGTTGTTGAATTTGCACCACGTTTAATGGCAGTACAATTAGATGAGGGTGGCGGAAAATTATTGCGTCGCAAAATTGAAGCGCTGGGTGTAAAAGTTCATACACAAAAAGGTACCAACGAAATTGTTGCGGGTACTGAAGCGCGTTACCGCATGAATTTTGCCGATGGTAGTCATCTTGAAACCGATATGATTTTGTTCTCTGCTGGTATTCGACCACAAGATGAATTGGCGAGAAAGTGTGGCATAACCGTTGGTGAGCGAGGTGGTATTACGGTTGATAACAATTGCCAAACATCCGTGAAAGATGTTTATGCAATTGGTGAGTGTGCGCTTTGGAATAATCGTATTTATGGATTAGTCGCGCCAGGTTATCAAATGGCGAAGGTTGCTGTTTCTGCGATCACGGGTGGAAGTGAACAATTTACCGGCGCAGACATGAGCACCAAATTAAAATTATTGGGTGTAGATGTGGCGTCAATTGGTGATGCGCATGGCAATACACCTGGCTCATTAAGTTACACCTATAGCAACGATGTTGATGAAGTTTACAAGCGCATCATAGTGTCTGCCGACAATAAAAAATTGTTGGGCGCTGTAATGGTAGGTGATGTTGAAGCTTACGGCACATTGCAACAAATGTGCGTGAATGGAATGGATTTACCAGAAGATCCTAACGGATTAATTCTGCCCAATGTTGAAGGTGGTGGTGTTGGTTTGGGCGTTGATGCATTGCCTGAAACAGCGATGATTTGTTCTTGTTACGACGTGAGCAAAGGTGCAATTTGTTGTGCAGTGCAAGATGGCGCTCGTACAATGGGCGATATCAAAGCTGTCACTAAAGCATCAACCGGTTGTGGTGGTTGTACCGTACTTGCAAAACAAGTTATGGATTCCGAATTGAAAAAATTGGGCGTGGAAGTCAGCAATCATATTTGCGAACATTTCCCGCATTCGCGTAAAGAATTAGCCGATATTGTTCGTGTAAAACAAATCAAAACTTTTGATGCTTTGTTAGATCAGCACGGTAAAGGATTAGGCTGTGACATTTGTAAACCTGCGGTGGGTTCAATTCTCGCTTCTTTCTGGAATGAATATGTTCTCGATAAAAAACATATTGGTTTGCAAGACACCAACGATATTTTCCTCGGCAATATGCAAAAAGATGGCACTTATTCCATTGTGCCACGTGTTGCTGGCGGTGAAATTACTCCCGAGAAATTAATCGCATTGGGGCAAATTGCGAAAGAATACAAGCTTTACACTAAAGTGACTGGTGGTCAGCGTATCGATTTGTTCGGTGCACAATTGCATCAATTGCCCGAAATTTGGAAATTATTAGTCGATGCTGGATTTGAAACAGGTCACGCCTATGGAAAATCATTGCGCACCGTAAAATCTTGCGTAGGTTCAACTTGGTGTCGTTATGGTGTGCTGGATTCTGTTGGCATGGCGATCACTTTAGAAAATCGTTACAAAGGTGTACGTGCTCCGCACAAAATTAAATTCGGCGTTTCAGGTTGTACACGTGAATGTGCCGAAGCTCAATCAAAAGATTTCGGTGTAATCGCCACTGAAACGGGTTGGAGTTTATATGTGTGTGGTAACGGCGGTATGCGCCCACGCCATGCTGATTTATTTGCAACGGGTTTGGATGATGCTCAATTAATTGCTTATATTGATCGAGTAATGATGTTCTATATCCGCACCGGTGATCGTTTGCAACGCACATCAGTGTGGTTAGAAAATATGGAAGGCGGTTTGGCTTATCTGAAAAAAGTGGTGATTGAAGACAAGTTAGGCATTTGCGCTGAATTGGAAGAGCAGATGAAATATAACATCAGCCAATACCAATGCGAATGGAAAACCACAGTGGAAAATCCAGAGTTGCACAAACGCTTCAAGCACTTCATAAATTCGAATGATCGCGATGAGAATTTAGCTTATGTGGTTGAGCGCGAGCAAATTCGCCCAGCCACAGCCTTAGAAAGAAATAATTCGGGGATTCAGTTTGTAGAGTTGGTGGATTAAATCACCCCCTCTTAATCTCCCCCTTGCCAAGGGGAGGGTTAGGGTGGGGTGAAATTTCTAAAATTTATGCGAGAAAAAATCATGAGCGAAACAAAGTGGGTAGGTGTCTGTTTTGAAGAAGACTTATTTGAAGACACAGGCGTATGCGCCAAAGTAAACGATAAACAAGTTGCGATTTTTAAATCGCGTCGATTGGGGCAAGTATTTGCAATTTCCAATTACGATCCCGTTGGCGAAGCCAATGTATTGTCGCGTGGCATTTTAGGATCAATCGGTGATGCGGTAGTGGTGGCTTCACCTTTATACAAAGAACATTTTAATCTGGCGACAGGTGAGTGCTTGGAAAAGCCGGAATACAAAGTTGATGTATTTCCAGTTCGTATTGAGCAGGGGCAGGTGCAAGTACAGATCTAAATATTTTCAAAAACGCATAGCTGTTTTGCGTTAAGTGTTATGTTTTCTCTCCATCTTCTTCGACTGCTTCATGAGTCGACTTTATGGGCAAACTTAGGTTTGCCCTTTTTTTTACTTTTTAATCAAATCAACAATCGTATCTGTCGAAGCATTGTCATCGGTTTTTATTGTCCCTTTAAAACCTTTATCGGTTTTTGCAAAGCTCCCGGTTGCATTTGATGTGCAATCACCAAAAGGACAAAAATAAGTCCCGCTGAAATTAAACCCGTCCTCAGTAATATTGATCAAACCTTTAATGCGTTGCGAACCTGCGGTTTTCTCCAGCTGAACACCTTCGGTAGTTTCGCTGATCACGCAGGGAAATGGGTTGTAGGTATAACCGTCTTGGGTGAAAGTGCAAGCGTATTTTCCAATAAGATCGCTAGCCTCCAGTTTTTCATCTGCAAAAAGAGTGTTGGAAAATAATAAGGATGTAGTGAATAAAAAATAAGCATATTTCATTGGGTTGATTTCCTTAATTGGTAAGTGAATGTGGATTCTTTATTGCAGTCGAATCATTTTATATGCACCGCAAAATGATCCTGCAATTCCATTGCGGCGACTATAATGTGATACAAGCTGCTTGCGGGTGCAGTATCTACAACAATTTCATCATTGATGCCGCGTTGGTCGACATAAGAACCTGGAGTCGGTGCGCAGAGATAATAAGTAAATAAATCATCAACTGCTTTGACGGCAATATTCTCTGCAGCTGGATGGCCGTTGCGAATTTGCACCAAGCTAGCTTTGATTAACTCAGTGATGCCCCAGCAGCGTTTGTTGCCATCGATAATGTCGCCTGAGGGTGTAATGGCATCAAATAATAAACCTGATTTATCCACGCCTTTAGCCAAACCATTGTTGTAAAGCGCATCGGTGTAATGTTTGACGGGGCGACCCGTCAGGCGACTGTACCAATCCACTAACCACACCCACTCCATCATGTGGCCGGGTTCTACTTGCTGGCCTTTTATTCCTTCAAGTAATGTCCAGTCATCATTAAAAAATTCAAATAGCACTTGTTGTTTTTCATCAAAAAAATGGGCTTGAAATAAACCAAACATTTCTGAAGCTCGCGCTAAAAATGCAGCGTCGCCACTGGCTTCGTAGAGTGCCATAAAGGCTTCAAATAAATGCATGTGCGGATTTTGTCGACGACAGTTGTAAGCATAATCGCCTTCAATCCAGCCACCATTGGCGGTGCCGAATTGCTTATCGAGATGTGCAATAATTTTTTTGGCTTCAAGAATGTAATCATTGTCTTTTGAAATGCGATAACACCAACCTAGCGCTAGCAAATGAAAGGCATGATCGTAGAGATCCTGCTTGTGATCGACAATTTTCCAGTTGGCATCCCATAGGTGACTGAAACCTGCAGTTGCCGTGGGATGATGAGCTTCAGTTCTGATGAAGTTCATCATCGCCAGTGCTATATCTTTGCCCTGAGTACACCAGCCGCGTTCATAGGCTGCGGCATAGAAAAATATTTGGCGTGATTGAACTCTTACTCGAGTGCTGGCTGAGAAATCGACTTCACCACTGGCCAACAAACGTTCGTAGTTGGCTTTGTTGTTTGGGTTAATGCCTTTTGTAATCCAAAGTGGAAGGGCTTGATGTTGAATCCAGTCTTGCAAGCGATTAGCAGCAGTGTGTAGATTTTGATTCATTCTCATTCCTAATATTTTCTCGAGGCGGATTGTTTGCGGGAGCGAAATAACCTGCGCAATAAATTCAGTGATCTATTGTTGATTTTCTGCAGATTTTACCGATTTCGCCCCCAACAATATGGCGATAAAAATCACTGCAAAAGAAGCAATTTCATACCAAATGGGGTAATTAACTTTATCTGAACCCAGAAAGCTGTAAATCAACCAGTAAATTACCAGTGTAATGCCTGCTACAATCAAACCGAATTTCAATTCTTGTTGTGGAGCATATCGGCCTGTGATTTTTCCTGCATAGAATAAACAGGCAGATGTCACTAGTAAATCGATGAACAAAAACACAGCGTTGCGTGCCATAAAATCTTCAGTGATATATTCGACACCTTGTGTAATCGCAATAATGATTCCAAACACAATGCCTTCCACAAAACTGACAATTAAGGTCAGTACAATTGAGACCAGTAAGCCATAAGCTATGGCATTGATGGGTTTCAATTGGCGCTGAGGTTTTTGAGTATTGGCGTCGGGTGTTTTGTAAATATCCATAAACTATTTTCTCGTTTTTTGTGTGCGAACTACTTAGATTTTTTTGGCGGCTTGCCGTTGCCCGTAAGAGAAAAATACCTTGTAACTGAATTGCGATGGCAATTTATTGGTTGATACTGGACAGGTGGACGAAAAATAATAGGTTCCTTTGGGATTGATGTCTTCAATTTGAGATGAATCGCACCGGCCCATTTCTATATCTTCTACATAATAAATGACATCGAGGTGAACTCCTTGCCATAGAGCGCTCGAATTATTTTGTATGCGTCCAGTGATGGTGAGTGATTCAGTATTGGGTTCGGTTTGAATGGAATGTAATTGCAAATCTTTGCTCATTTCTTCATGGGAATCAGTGTAATCAAAATCTTCTTCGGGTGGTTCGCTATAGAAGTGTCTATCCTCAAATAACTCCCAGAGTTTGATACTTAGCATGACGCAAAGGAAAAAAATCATCAGAGTTATAAAAGTGAATAGAGCGTGTTCCAGTAAACGTTTGAAGAAAGGTTTCATAGTGGGTTCTCTATATAATTTTAGTTAATGCAGCGGTGCATTTGATTACAGTAAGTGGTGTTATGCGAACAGGTTTGTTAGCTAAAAAACCTATCTTTAAGTGCTGCATATTCTTCCGCTTTTAATCTTGGTCCAAATTGCGATACCACTTTTGCCGCAGAAAGATTGGCAAATTTGGCCGCGACTTCGAAATTATATTGTTGGCTAAGTGCGTATAAAAATGCACCGGCGAACATATCACCAGCGCCGTTAGTATCTACGGCTTTTACGGAGGTTCCGGCAACTTGAAATTGATTGTTTCCATCAAATACCAATGCCCCCTCGCCGCCACAAGTAATAGCGAATTGCTTGCAATATTTTTTCAGCGCGGTGCAAGCATCTAACAAATTGTGAGTTTGCGTAAAGCCGAGAGCTTCATCGCGGTTACAAAAAATTAAATCAACACCATCGCCGATCATTTCCAATAAGCCATCGCGAAAAAATTGCACCATGGCCGGGTCAGATAAACTCAGCGCCGTTTTGGTGTTATTGGCTTTGGCAATTCGCGCCAATTCGATAGCGGCGGATTTTCCAGTGGGTGAGGTGACAAGATAACCTTCTATATAAACGTATTCGGAATCGGCAATGGCTTGCGGATCCAATTCGGCGGTGGATATGGTTTCGCTGATGCCTAAAAAAGTATTCATAGTGCGTTCGGCATCGGGTGTAATCATCACCAGGCATTTACCGGTGATGCCTTCTGGTGGCTGTATATGTTTGGGTGTAATCACGCCAGCATTTTGTAAATCCTGTAGATAGAATTTTCCATTCTCGTCATTGGCGACTTTGCAGGAATAAACACTTTTGCAGCCAAAATAGCTGGCGGCGATGATGCTATTTGCCGCTGAACCACCGCTGGCTCGGTGTGAAGCAACCAAATGATCTTGCAGGTAATCGATTAATTGATTTTGTCGTTTTTCATCAACCAATGTCATTACACCTTTGGCGACGGCCATTTGAATCAGGTCGGTATCATTCAGTGTAATTTCTGTGTCGACCAAGGCTGCGCCTATGCCATAGAGATGATATTGCTTCATAAAAAATCCTTAAAACCGGGAACTTGTTGAATAGGAAAAAACAGGCTGGCAGTTTACACTGCCGCACTCGCCAGAGTAATAGCCAAAATTGATTCCAAGAGTAGTGACATGACCAAGCGCAGTCGTACACGCAAGCCGAAATCCTCACCTGCAAAACCGCTCACCCTATGGGGAAAGTTTTGGCGTTATACATTTTATGCCGTGGCAATAGTGACATTGTTGATGGTCATTTGGACTATTTATCTTGATATTCAAGTCAGGGAAAAATTTGAAGGAAAGAAATGGGCTTTGCCAGCGCGTGTTTATGCCCAACCCTTGGAGTTATATCAAGGTCTCTCATTAACGCCTGCTTTGTTTGAACAAGAATTAAAAGCATTGGGTTACAGTGCTAATGGCGATATCCGCAAGCCGGGTAATTATGTCAAAAAAAATCATTTTATTTCCGGTGTGGATTATCAAATTCACAGTCGCGGTTTTGTATTTTGGGATAAAACAGAAACTGCGCAAACCTTTCGCATCACAATCGATGAGAATCTGGTAACGGTATTGCTTGATCAAGCCGGTGCAGATTTACCTTTAGTTAGATTGGAGCCGCAAGAAATTGGTGGGTTTTATCCAGCCAATAGAGAAGATAGATTGTTGGTCAAGTTGGAAGAAATTCCGCCATTATTGGGTGAAACTTTAATTGCTGTTGAAGATAAGCATTTTCTGGAGCATCACGGTGTTTCGCCTATGGCAATTTTGCGAGCGGCCTGGGTGAATGTGAGCCATGGTGGTGTTCGACAAGGTGGAAGTACAATCACTCAACAATTAGTGAAAAATTTTTATCTCACCAATAAACAAAGTATTTTGCAACGAAAAATTCCTGAAGCGATTATGGCGCTGCTGTTAGAAATTCATTACAGCAAATCAGAAATTTTGGAAACCTATATTAACGAAGTGTTTTTAGGTCAGAGCGGTGACAGGGAAATTAATGGTTTTGCTTTGGGAGCACAACATTATTTTCGTCGGCCTTTAACCGAATTAAATCTGCAACAAATTGCGTTTTTGGTGGGTGTGGTAAAAGGCGCATCATATTATAACCCTTGGAAACATCCTGAGCGTGCAAAAGAAAGACGTAATGTTGTTTTGTCAGTTATGTTTAATGAAAAACTAATTGATGAGGCGCAATATAAATCTGCCCAAACGGCTCCCTTAGGAATTGTGTCTGAATCGGCGATTAGTATGACCACCTATCCGGCTTTTATGGATTTGGTTAAGCGTCAATTAAAAGAGGATTATCAAGAAAAAGATTTGCGCAGTGAAGGTTTGCGCATTTTCACAACGCTATCTCCTGCATTACAACGTCAAGCGGAAGCCACTGTAGTGGCGCGAATTCAACAAATGGAAAGCCGCGTTAAACAAAAAAATACCCAGGTTGGTTTTATGGTGACCTCAGTGGGTAGTGGCGAAATTTTGGCGATGGTGAGTGATAAAAATCCGCGATTTGATGGTTACAACCGTGTGTTGGATGCCAAGCGACAAATGGGTTCTTTGATGAAACCGTTTGTTTATCTTGCTGCGCTGGATATTCCACAAGCTTATCATTTAATGACACCAGTCAATGACGATCCAGTCAGTTATAAGTCCGGTGGTAAATGGTGGGCGCCACAAAATTACGACAAAATGAGTCACGGCAATTTACCGCTCTATCAAGCGCTTGCGAATTCTTATAATCAATCTACAGCACGTTTGGGTATGACATTGGGTTTATCCAAAGTAATTAAAACAGTTAAAAAAGCCGGTTACTCGGGTGATATAGAAAATCTACCGTCGATTTTATTGGGCGCAAAAGAAATGACCCCCTTTGAAGTGGCAAATGTTTATCACACTATTGCAGCAGAAGGTGTTTACACGCCACTGCAGGCTATTCGTGAAGTCTTGACCGCGGAAGGTCAACCCTTAAAACGCTATCCGCTCGAATTGGAACAACGTTTTTCTGCAGAAAGTATTTTTCAATTGCAATTTGCATTGCAACAAGTGATGCAAACCGGAACCGGCCGTAGTGCGGTGAATCAATTACCGCCTGATTTAGTTGTTGCCGGAAAAACTGGAACAACCAATGATCAGCGCGACAGTTGGTTTGCGGGATTTTCTGGTGAACATTTGGCAGTGGTTTGGATGGGTAATGATGACAACACAGTTACACCTTTCAGTGGTGCCAGTGGTGCATTGCAATTGTGGATCGATTTTATGAAAAAAATTCCCACAAGATCACTCAATCAAGATCCTCCACCCGGAGTAGTATTCGATTGGTTGGACATCGCCAGCGGAAAATTAAGTGCAGAAAATTGTATGGGATCCGTTTGGATTCCGATTCGTGAAGAATTTAAACCTTTGCAAAAAGCAGAGTGTATTATTCGTCCGGAAAATAAAAACTGGCTGCAACGAATTTTTAATTAATAAAGAGGCAAAAGCAATGATTCATATTTTTTGGTTATTGGTGGGTTTGGTGTTGTTGACAGTGGGTGGCGAAGCGTTAGTGCGCGGTGCTTTGGCTGCAGCGCGCCGTATTGGTGTTTCCCCTTTACTCGCCGGTTTGGTAATTGTCGGTTTCGGTACTTCAGCACCGGAATTGGTGGTGTCGTTACAAGCATCAATTAAGGGGCAGCCGGATATTGCCTTGGGTAATGTCATTGGCAGTAACATCGCCAATATTTTATTAATTCTGGGGATCAGCGCCATCATCATGCCGTTGGTGACCCATGTCCGTTGTTTGCGTCGCGATGGTTTGATGATGTTGGGTGCGACTATTTTGTTTATGGCCTTGGCAAGTCTCAATGGTCTAAGTCGAATAGAGGGTAGCTTGTTTTTAGTGGTGTTAGCGGGCTATTTGATTTGGGCTTATCGAACAGAGAAAGAAGATGTTCATAGTCCTGAGTCAGAATTACACAAAGCAGAATCAGAAGAGATTGAACTGGTTCCTATGTCGGTTCCTCTGACTATTCTGGCAATTGTTGGTGGTTTGGCAATGTTGATCGCGGGTGCTGACAGATTTCTGTTGGGTGCTGTTGGTTTAGGGCAGGCATTGGGAGTTCCTGAGTCGATTATTGGTTTGACAGTTGTTGCCGTTGGCACCTCCTTGCCTGAACTTGCTGTGTCGATTATTGCTGCTATACGTCGTCATGCTGATGTGGCAGTGGGCAATATAGTGGGCAGTAATATTTTTAATATCCTCTGTATTTTGGGTATTTCATCCGTTATTACGCCATTACCCTTGCAGGGGCGATTATTACAAATCGACCAGTTTGTGATGCTGGGTGCAGCCGCTATGTTATTGGCATTTCTGTTTTTTGGGTTGCGTGTTAGCCGTCTGAAAGGGGCGATTCTACTGGCCAGTTATCTTGTCTATTTGGGCGTAATGTTTGGCTATCAATAAGCCTTTTTCAGATTAACAACAATACTCTGAATCCAAACTCCCTTGAACCGGGTCTTAATAGGCAATCAACGAATTTACCTATTTTCCCAATCAGGGGATTTTTTCAGGAGTCATCATGAACAAACACACTCTTATATCACTAGCGTTCAGTGGGTTATTGGTACTGACCAGCCTTTACTCTGCTGCAGAAGAACTGGTAGGGGCGGTGGTTAGTCCTAACCAAAGTGAAATCCACTCCTCAAGTTCCAGTGTCGCACCTGCTGATATTGAAAAGGCCGGTGAAATCTTTGAAAAACAGATTGACGCAGTCTTTGATCATCCTGCGCCACAAGTTCAAACACCATGGGAAGAATCCCATCATTCGGATTTCAATGAGACTATTTTGATACCCATCGTTTTCGTTTTGGTTATTTTTGGTGGTGGATTTTTCATGATCATCGCCCTAATGCGCCTGCGTTATAAAAATAAATCGGAACGCCGGTTGCAGCGTCAAGAACAGATTCAAAAATTTATTGATGCCGGCCGCGATGTGCCGAATGAATTATTGCGTGATGTTGATTCTGTGATGGAAGAAGAAGCCAATTTGTCAAAAGGCATAAAAGATACCTTGGTGGGTTTGGCATTACTGGTATTTCTAACTGTATCGAGGGGATTTGAGATCGGTGCAGTAGCGTTGATCATCGTCGCGGTTGGATTGTCGCGAATAATTATTTGGAAAATATCGCAATCGCAATCGAAACAATCATCTAATAACTGATTAATCAGCAGATGATTTCCGATCAGGAATTAATTTCGCGTGTTGTCACGCGGCAAGACCAACATGCGTTTTCGCAGTTGGTTTTGCGCTATCAATCGCAGCTGCGTCAATGGGCGCGGCGTTTGTGTAATGGTGATACGCACTTGGCTGATGATCTGGCTCAGGAGGCGTTTATCAAAGCCTATAAAGCATTGTCGGCTTTTCGTGGCGATTCGAAATTTTCTACTTGGCTTTATCGCATCACTTTTAATATTGCCGCCAATCGCTGGCGAAATAAAAAAATCCAGTGGTGTGAATTAGACGACAATGAAGATGTTGAACAGGAACACTCGGAAATCGATCAGTACCATGCAAAAAAGGATTTAACAGCGGCGATGAAGTGCTTAAGTTCTGCGCAACAAATGGCAATTAGCTTATGTTTTGATGATGGTTTTTCACATGAGGAAGCAGCGCAAGTAATGGGTGTACCTTTGGGCACATTAAAAACCCATGTGAATCGCGGCAAACAAAAATTGCAACAACAACTGAGTGCATGGCAAGGTGCATTTAGTGGGTGAGGTCAATATGACAGAGAATGATGATATTGAAATTCTGTTGAAAAAACATTTTCAACAACGAAATGATTATCTTGATGATGATGGCTTTACTGCTTTGGTCATGACGCAGTTACCACAAAAAACACCGATCAACCCTTGGTTAAAACGGCTCATCTTTTGGATGCCTGTCAGTTTGGTTACTCTATTCGTCATTTCCTTTATTCCTTGGTTAGATGTAATACATCAAGTCTATGCCTCTATTCTGGCGGCAAGCACTCAATATTTAATTTTGGTGGGTATTCCTTTGGCATTCTGTCTTGTTTTGTTGTTGGGTTATTTTTTGCTATCGGATACTAAAGATTAATGCCCAACTTGGATGGAATGGCCCGTGATAAAAAATAGTGCAATTGCTTTCATCTTATTCTTTAATCTGGCGTTAACTTCCTGTTCTGAAGTGAAGCAAACCCAAAGTATGCCAGTGATTGTAGTCTATCCAACATGGTCAGCCGATCAATTACCTCTTAAAAATATTCCCTGGCATAAATTCACCCACATCACTTTGACTTTCTTGTTACCTAATGCTGATGGAAGTTTGAATACTCAAGATGTGGACAAAATAATTGATCCACTGATTACACTTGCTCACCAAAAAAATAAAAAAGTATTTGTCTCGATTGGTGGTGCTCTGGGTTATGGGGATGCTTTTCAAAAAATTGCTGTCGATAAAAATCGGTTAAAATTGTTTGCACAAAATGTTAAGCATTATGCAGTCGCGCATCAAATCGATGGCATAGATATAGATTGGGAATATTGGACTAAACAAGCCGTACATCAGCAAGGTGGAAATGATCCAGTAGAAAGCCAATTATTGGTTGATTTGCTTGCTACGCTACGTGCGGAATTACCTAAAGAAATCAAATTGACGGCGGATATTTTTGCCGGTTATTGGTATGGCGAACAATATCTTCCTGAAATTCAACAGCATCTGGATTATGCAGTACTCATGGCTTACGACTTCACTGGTGCATGGGAATCTTCACCTGTCACTCATCATGCCGACTATGATACATTCAAAAAGAGCATTAATTTTGTGCTGGATCGTGGCTTTCAAAAAGAAAAATTATTGGTCGGTTTTCCATCTTATGGTGTAGAGTTTGTTGATGGAAAAAACAAACAGGTCAATAGAGACTATCCACATAAAATCATCGTCGAAAAAATAAAACAACAGAAGGGTGATCTGAATTCAGGAAAATCGATAATGTGTTTTTCGAAACACCTGAGTTGGTGAAGAAAAAATCCCATTATATTCTTGACCAGCAACTCGCTGGAATTTTTATGTTTGAGTTAACGCAAGATACTCTGGATGATCAAACCAGTTTAATGAGTGCGAGTAATCAGGTTATTTCACCGAGTTTTTGTCAGCAATAACCTAAAATTATGAGTTGATAATCTTGATTGTCAAAATTCCAGGGGCCAGAAAATGAATAAAGTGTTAATAGCGTTAATCTTATGTGCTTGCAGTGCAGCCTGCTCCAGCATTCATGAAAATGCTGTTGAAGATAAAGAAAAAATTGATATGGCGATCAAGGCACCATTAAAAGATTTAAATTTAATACGAGAAAAAATTCCGGTAGCACTACTGCAAATCTATAAAAATCCCTATTTATTGCCAGATGAATATTCTAGTTGTAGTGATCTTGAGCAAGAAATTGATAATCTTGATCAAGTGTTGGAACCTGATTTAGATGCGATATTGGAGAATAAACGCAAAAATGACAGTCGGTTCGAGAGAGGGTTGGAATCCGTAGGTGAAGAATCAATTAAATTTGTAAAAAAAACCACAGAGAGCGTCATTCCCTACCGTTCATGGGTTCGCAAATTGAGTGGTGCTGAACGCGAATCAAAATTAGTTGCGCGCGTTATTAAATCGGGCAATCTGCGTCGAGCCTTTTTAAAAGGCGTGAAGGCTGCGCGATGTAAACCGATATAGTTAACGGTGGTATTTATGAAGAAAGCACTATTTAGACGCGATTAATAATCGTTAGCGTCGAGCACTGATAATGCGCACGAGTAGTTTCATCCTTCAGTGCGCTTCCGTTTCCACAATCAACTCGTATCCTACAAAATATTACAAATAACCTTAGATCTGTTACAGATTTTGGCTTGTGGGGTTTTTACCATGGCATCTCATTTTTAATTGCTCATGTCATTAATGTGTTAAGGAGTGCCAAATGAATCCCTTTTTTAAAGTCTTATTGTTAAGTTTGCCGTTGGTGGCTTGTGGTGGCGGTTCGGGGAAATCTTCCTCGGCCAATACCGATTACAGTCAGCTGAATTCCGCAAAAATTGAGCCTGGCCCATTACGGCAGGCATCCGCGAGTGAAATGTCTGAGTTAATTAAAAATGGATTGCGGATTTCATTGCGAGATCATTCGGGGAATGGATTTATCGTTCCTGAGGCTATGATGTTGAATGCATCGGTAGATAGTAGATCCACTAGTAATTTTTCGGAGACCAATGTTCAGGTGAGGGGTGTTGATGAAGCGGATTATGTGAAATACGACGGCAAGTATATTTATCTGGCAACGCCCTTGCATTATGTCGACGATAAACCTAAAACCAGTTTGAAAATAGTTGAGACGGATTCGCAAAAACATAGCGTCACTCACATCAGTGAAATTCAATTCGATAAAGATTATTGGGGTGGTGTATCTGAAATTTATTTGGTGAGCGATAATCAAGTCACGCAATCGGTAGCGACAGTTCGTCGTTCGTGGGATTTCATTGCATTAACCGATGAATTAGTGAAAACAACAGATGCGTCTTCGACATCATTAATTGCTGCATCAGATGAACCTTTCCGTATTGGATTGCCTTATCCGATTGATAATGGAATTGATATCACCTTGTATGACGTGCGTAGTCCAACTTCACCCGCCAAAACCTGGTCCTTGTCAATCGACGGTGATTTAATGGGTACGCGTAAAATAGGCAACACTCTTTATGTGATTAGTAGTTTTATTCCGAGTATTGAAATGCTGAATTTTGCTGCGGATACGCCCGAAGCCAAACTAAAAAATGAAGAAATTATTCTGCAAACACAAGTTGAAAAACTATTACCGGAATATTCTATTAATGGTGGTGCTTCACAGCCCTTAACAGGTGCCAACGGCTGCATGATGCCGGCGAACACAAAAAAAATAGATGGCAGTTTGAGTTTAATTAATATCACCGCCATTAATTTAGCGACCAAACAATTCGTTGAGTCGGTTTGTGTTAATGGCAATGTTGCAGGCATTTATAGTTCAACCAATAATTTGTATCTGGGTAGTTCGGATTACGCGCAATGGAATAATTGGAAAAGTTACACAGTGGTTCATCAATTTGCATTGGCCAACGGGGGAATAGATTATTCGGCTACAGGTTCAGTGGAAGGTGTATTGGGTTGGAGCTCTCCTTCATTTCGTATGGATGAATACCAAGGCAATTTACGTATGGTCACTAGCGCATATGACGAAATGGGTGCATCAAAACATCAATTAAGCGTTTTGCAAAAAATAAATGGCCGTAGTGAATTACAAACAATTGCGCAATTGCCAAATCAGTTACGACCTGAACCTATCGGAAAACCCGGTGAAGAAATTTATGCGGTACGATTCAATGGCGAAAAAGCCTATGTCGTTACTTTTGAGCGTATTGATCCATTGTATGTATTGGATTTAGCTAAAGCGGATGATCCAAAAATTGCAGGGCAACTGGAAATTCCTGGCTTTTCAACTTACCTGCATCCAGTCGGAGAAAATCATCTATTTGCTTTGGGTAATGAAACTGATGATAGGGGACGACAAGCCGGTGTAAAAGTATCTTTGTACGACATACGTGATCCTGCAAAACCAATTGAAAAAAATAAATATGTATTTGGTACCGCTTTCAGTTGGAGCAGTGCGTTGTACGATCATCATGCTTTGTCATTTTTACAAACCAACAATGATCAATTGCGTGTTGCGTTGCCGATTAGTTTGTATGAAATAATTCAATTGCCTGAATTGAGTAACGCGCGATGGGTGAGTGAAGGGCTTTATCAATTTGAAGTGAATGGATTGGTTAATGGAAATGCCAACTTGACTCACACAGGCACTCTGATTGCGGAAGACGCAACTACGCAGGAGTATCCTCTTTGGAGCAGTTATGAGCGAAGCTTCTTGCACGATAATTCAATTTTTTATGTGCATGGCAACAAAGTGATCGGTGCTGGTTGGTCGATGGTGAAATAAATCTTGAGCTCTTTCATAAATAATTAAGGCCGCAATTGCGGCCTTAATTTTACGTGTCATTTGATTTTATTTTTTTGCAGCATCCCAAACCTTGCCAGATGCAGTGCCGTCTTTCGGTGGATTAAATACTTCAACGGCCATGACTTGGTAAGTGGGGTCATCACTCGCATTAAAATTGTTCATGTCGGGAAGAATCCAGCCGGTGTCCGCCCAGGCTTTCACGTGATCAGCGAAAATAATTTTATGATCTTCACCCAGTGCTCGTTGTTGGGCAGGTTTGCTCCAGTATTGATAGAAAGTTGTCGATCCGTTTATTGAAGGTTTTTGTTCTCGAATGGAGCGGTAAGTTGAATATTCAACACCATTGCTAACAAAGGTTTTTCCAAAGACACCATCTTTGCTCGGGTCGTATGTCCAGCGTTGCAGTATGTAGTATTCAACAAGATGAGCCGGATCTGATACAGGCATATTCTTATCAAATCCCCATCCGTATAAGGTGATATAACTTGCTCCGCTATCCTCGTTGAATCGATAGCCGATCACTCTATTTTTGTCACCATAATGCCAACCGGGACCACCGACATAATTGTAACCACCGCCTTGCCAAGCAACATTAAAAGAACCGTCTGCACTCATTTTCAATGAAGCTGCACCCGCATCTTTCCAATGTGTAAAGAAGAAATCGCCTATGTGCCCAGTGGCATGATTTTGTGTAATCAACGCAGATTCAGGAAATTTTTGGGTGTAAGCCTTGAATTTGGTAATGCTTACAGTTGGTGTGTTGTTATCGGCGACTTTGGGGGCTGTGCAACCAGCAAGTCCGAATATGATCAGTGCGATGGCTGTCTTGGTACTGAAATAGTTTTTCAATTGATTGTTCTCCGCTTAATTCAACGATCCGATCAGGGTTTGGATGCCTATTGAGTAAAGCAGGTATCAGTACTAAATCAAATCCAAAAAATAAATCGTAAAACCAAATTGTTGCCGGGAAGCGGAACTGTAATTTTAAAAAGTTGCTCGGTTACATGAATACAACCTGTGATGATGTTGTAATGGTTTGTTAAGATCATTTGATTATGACAAGCGTCAATTGTTATTAGTTTGTCTACCATACAATATCGATTTGCTGGTGTTGCGTTAACAATTACTCATAGCAATAGATAACTTAGAGAGGTCAATCCATGAAATATAAAATTGGGGTAGGGCTACTTGCACTGCTAATGTCATACCTATGTTTTGCTCAATCAAGTGAAAAAGTGTTGGAAGATTTTAAACCATCCACATTGAATCAACCGGGCAAAGAATACCCACAAGTTAATTCACAAGGTTATGCTCGCTTCCGTATTGAGGCGCCAGATGCAAAAGCAGTGAATGTTAGTTTGGGTTTGGGTGGTCAAGGTGGGACTGATCTTGTTAAAGGAGCTGATGGTGTATGGACTGGCACTACCGCTGGGCCAATGGATGAAGGCTTTCATTATTATCATCTCAAAGTGGATGGTGGCGTATTTAATGATCCTGGTGCGATGAATTTTTACGGTTCGATTCGTTGGGAAAGTGGCATTGAAATACCGGCGTTTGATCAAGATTTTTATGCAGTGAAAAATGTTCCGCATGGTCATGTGCAGGAAATTTTGTTTGCATCAAAAAGCACAAATTCAACAAAACGCGCTTTTGTTTATACTCCGCCAGGATATGAAAATAGCGGCAAAAAACGCTACCCCGTTCTTTATTTGCAACATGGTTGGGGTGAAAACGAATATGCCTGGATGAATCAAGGCCATGCCAATTTAATTATGGATAATCTGATTGCTGAAGGAAAAATTAAACCTTTTATTATTGTCGCAACTTACGGTATGACCAATGAAGCCAAATTTGGAACCATTGGATCATTCGACGTTAAGCCATTCCAAACTGTTCTTATTGATGAATTAATTCCTTATGTTGATAAAAATTTCCGCACATTGTCCGATCGCAAAAAGCGTGCAATGGCGGGTCTGTCGATGGGCGGAATGGAAACTAAATCCATCACCCTGGCTAATCTGGACAAATTTTCTTATATAGGTTTGTTCAGCGGCGGCTCGTTCAAAATGGATGACGTGAATGCGAATCCTGATTTTAAAAAGAAAGTTGAATTAGCTTTCGTGAGTTATGGCAGCAAAGAGATGATGGATGAACGTATGCGCAGTTTCGTCGGTGATCCCAAAGCGAATGTTGAGGCATTAAAAGCTGCAGGAATTAATAGCGTATTGTATGTGTCCCCCAATACAGCGCATGAGTTCTTGACCTGGAGACGCAGCTTGCGTGAGTTTGCACCGTTATTATTCAAAGATTAATTTGTTTTCAAGTGTTTTCAGTGCGCTATTTGTGTGCTGAAAACACTGCTAAGCAGCCAACCAAAAAATCGATTTTGAGTTTTCAAAAATTATCCTCTATTAATTCTCTATTCTCCATATGAGTAATAATTCCACACAATATTTTTTCCAAAATTATCATCAAAATATTCGCCAATGAAAGGGGTTTTAGATACGTCAAGCTCCACATCAGAATCAATAGCTGGGATACTAAATGGCTCATTACAAATAACCCATTTGCCATTTTTCTTTTTTGATACGTGGAACCCCCAAATAGATCCTTCTTTTTTTCAAAAAGGCGTACAAAGCCCTCGCCTTTTAAATTCAGAGGCCATTTTATTGGGAGCTCCATGGTCGTATTTGATATAGCCTTTGCCGACATTTGTTCCCCAATAGAAAAAATTAACTATTGCATGATCTTCAAAATACAATACATACATGGTTGGATGGTGCCCGAGTTTGAAGCGAGACACACCAACTAATTCCTTTTTTTCGCTTTCTGAATATTTGATAAGTGAATTGATAATTTCTGTAGCGTTGTCTTCAAACGGATAGTCAAAATCTTTTATTTCATTGGAGTCAAACATAAAACGAATATCTGAATATTCATCTTTTTTTGGATGGATCGTGCAGGAAACTAGCGCACAAAAAAATATAAATATAATTAACTTCAAAGTGCTTATCCTCGGTGAATAAAGTAAATAAACTTAACTGTCTGCATCTCTCTAGGTTGTATTATTTCACCTGTGCCCTAGTGAATGATAGTGGGTCTAAAGAAAGCCTATTGATTAAACGATGTTCCTGAATAATCAGTGGCCATGTGTTGATTCTAATTGGTGCAGTGAAAATTAAAAATTCGCAGGAAAACCATATCAAAATAATGTGTTGTTGTATAACTGGCGAAGCCACCTAGAAACCGAACAGCATGTCTTGGCATGAAAAGTGAAAGACATGCAATAATAAAGAGAAAAAGTGCTGAGAGTAAGACGATTATTTGTGCGATGTTTTGGATCATGGTATTGCTCGTAGTAGAATTTGACTGGGAAAAGCTGGATATTCTGGCGAAGCCGCTATAGATTCTATTGATATTAAATGCTCTAGGTGGCTATCAAACATCTATTGGCCGTATTCCTTTTTTAGGAAATTAATGCCAGTTTTATAAGGATCATTTTGACTGTTAAGAAATTCAATATTCGTCTTGTATTGTTCTGGAAATCTTTTAAATTCTTCGGCCATTCGCTTTAATCCGGCAGGGCACAAATACGCAGGAGTATTCAAACTGTTTATGCCTAGGGAGGGAAATTTTTCATCAAATAGTTTATCTGTGATGTCAACGCCAAATAAAGTTTTTACAGCTTTGTTAGTCAATTGTATAAAGTATGGAATTCGCACAACTTTATACCCTAAGTTTGTGTACACTTCGGTAAGTCTATAGTCTTTTTCAATAATGTCTGGTTTTGTGTAATGCTGAAGGCCATCGAATTCAATAATCAACTTTAATTTTTCGCTTCTGTAATCTGGTCGACTTTTGTATTTGGTGCCATTAACTTCCCCGAGTGCTTTGTCGTGAATCCAATCATTAACCTCTGGAAAAATTATCTTTAAGTAATCTTCTAGTCCTGTTCTATGTAAACCAGTGTCTTTATCAATGCCAGCTGCTTTTGCGAGAGCGGCAGTTTCCCGTAGAAACCCAAAACTATTCATATTCTGTACTTAATTTTAAATATGGCGGTTTATTAATTATTATGATTTGCGTTGTCTTGAAACAGAAATGTTACCACTAACTTTTTTTGGGATGTTGAAGTATATATTCATCATTGCTTCCCTAACGGCCTACCCAGTAAATTCGAAAAACTATTAAGAGTCAATCCAATACAGGCTGAAGTGGCGAAATTCCGTGCTTAACAGGTGGTAAAACAGTAGAATGCCCACTTTTTTCTCTGGGTAGTTATTGTGATCTCCACTGCTAATATCACCATGCAATTTGGTGCCAAGCCGCTGTTCGAAAATGTATCCGTCAAATTTAACAACTCCAATCGCTATGGATTGATTGGAGCTAATGGTTGCGGTAAATCCACTTTTATGAAAATCCTCGGTGGCGATCTCGATGCCACTGCTGGGCAGGTCATGCTTGAACCCAATATGCGATTGGGGAAATTGAAGCAGGATCAATTTGCTTATGAAGAATTCACTGTGCTGGATACGGTGATTATGGGGCATGTCGAATTATGGAAAGTAAAGGCCGAGCGTGATCGCATTTACAGCTTGCCGGAAATGAGTGAAGACGACGGAATGAAAGTGGCGGAATTGGAAGTCGCGTTTGCTGAAATGGATGGTTATACCGCTGAAGCGCGTGCCGGTGAATTATTGTTGGGATTGGATATTCCCATTGAACAACACACAGGTTTAATGAGCGCAGTCGCGCCGGGTTGGAAATTGCGGGTGTTGTTGGCGCAGGCACTGTTTTCTGATCCTGATGTTTTATTGTTGGATGAACCGACAAACAATTTGGATATCAACACTATTCGTTGGCTTGAAGGCGTTTTAAATCAACGCAATTCCACCATCATTATTATTTCGCATGATCGTCACTTCTTAAATGCGGTTTGCACACACATGGCCGATTTGGATTACGGTGAGTTGCGTGTGTACCCTGGTAATTATGATGATTACATGATGGCATCAACCCAAGCGCGCGAAAAATTATTAAGCGAAAACGCAAAAAAGAAAGCACAGATTGTTGAACTGCAAACTTTCGTCAGTCGTTTTTCTGCTAACGCATCCAAAGCGAAACAGGCAACATCACGCGCACGTCAAATTGAAAAAATCCAACTGGATGATATAAAACCATCCAGTCGTGTCAGCCCCTATATTCGCTTTACACAAAACAAAAAGTTGCATCGTCAAGCAGTGACACTGGATCAGGTCACAAAAGGGTTTGAACGTGTTTTATTTTCCAAATTGAGTTTACAAATTGAAGCCGGTGAACGCATTGCGATCATTGGCCCCAATGGTGCCGGTAAAACGACTTTGTTGCGATGTTTGTATGGCGATTTGCATCCTGATGCTGGAACAGTGAAGTGGGCAGAGCAAGCAGAAGTTGCTTATTTTGCGCAGGATCACTCAGCAGAATTTCTTGAAGATGTGAATTTATTTGATTGGATGAAACAATGGACAAAAGGCGATGAACAACTAGTTCGTGGTGCATTGGGTCGCATGTTATTTTCAAATGATGATGTGAAAAAGAAGCTGAAAGTCTTATCGGGTGGTGAAAAAGCCCGCATGTTGTTTGGAAAATTTAGTTTGATTAATCCGAATGTAATGTTATTGGATGAACCCACCAACCACTTGGATATGGAATCTATCGAGGCTCTCAATCTCGCATTGGAAAATTATCCGGGTACTATTGTATTCGTCAGTCACGACCGTGAATTTGTATCATCATTAGCCACCCGGATCATCGATATGCAACCTTCAGGTTTAATCGATTTCCATGGTAACTATGATGATTATTTGCGTAGTCAGGGGATTTATACTGATTAGCATGGCGATATATTGAATGGTTAATCAAATAAGGATCCTGTTTTGCTCAAGCAGCCAATAGCGGAATTGTTGTCATTGGACATACAAAGGTAAAAGTCTTTCTCGGTGCCAGAAGCGGATTGGCAGCGTGATACAGAAATTTTTGATTTAAGTTTACGAAATTCAGTTTCGACTTGATTGTATTGACTTTGATTAATGTGTCCGCCGTTTAGGTTGCGTTTGGCTTGAGCAACATAAGTATCGACTTGTTCTGTGGTGTTGCTCATTGCTTTGGAGCAATCTAATTCTCCGTTGCCATGATCTTTTAATAATTCTTTTTTCATTGCCTCCGCTAGCACGCGCTCTGCGGGATCAAGTTGATCCAAAGGATCGGAATTGGATGAGTTGCCACCGCCGCCACCGGATACTTTTACTTGTTCAGCTTTTGCTTCTGGCGGTTTTTGATTGCCGTAGTGAGTAACGCCTTTTTCATCTACCCACTTATAGACATCTGCATTGGTTGTGAAAGAAATCAAAATAAGAAAAAGAATAGTGACTTGAAAAAGCCTCATACATATCTCCTGAACTTTATTATTAAGTGGCAAAGGAACGAAGCTGAGTATAGAGGCTAATCGCTGCTTTTGTGAAGGTTAGGTTAAGATTTCTATTTTATAAGATGGCCAATTTATTCCCCAAACCAATCAAGCCCGCTTCAGTTTTTCCACTGGCATAAACAATTCGTGCAGGTTGAATACCTGTTCAACCTACTTAGTCAATTTGCGGAAGTGTGTCGAAAATTAGCTCTAGACACTTTGGTGACAGGTTGACTTAGGTCATAATTGTCGAATATCCATATCATTTTATC
The DNA here is from genome assembly GCA_016712405.1 of Cellvibrio sp. GTDB lineage: Bacteria > Pseudomonadota > Gammaproteobacteria > Pseudomonadales > Cellvibrionaceae > Cellvibrio. The sequence continues at coordinate 600,381 of JADJRD010000014.1, forward strand.
AGTGCAATCTTCCGATTGATGTGGATAGGTGGGAATTATTATCAATAATAGGAGTGGAATGATGAAAATATGGTATGGCGAATCAACAGTTGGTTTGGAGCTTTATGTGGTAAGTAAAGAGGCTATTTATTTGAGTTCTGAGTCGAAGGAAGGCGATGGTGAAAATATTGAAAAAAATTAATCGAAGGTTCTTCACTTGTTAGTATCATGCCAAAAGATACTGAAACTGTAATGCTAACTTCTATAAATAGAATTTCTGCAGATATGGTGAGAAATGAAATTGAAATTGCATACACGGATGGAAAAGATGAGCGTGATCGCACTATGCTATTCAATAATAAGGTTTCATTTGATGCTGCTTATGTTTATTTGAAGGGTATTTTTGGCGATGCTTTTGCTGAAACTGAAGATCGCTATAGTGCTCCCAGAGCTGCATATGGTGCATTGTGGGCATTTACTGTATTTGGTTTTCTAACATGGATTTTTTACCGTATGGCTGAAAAAATTGCCGATGAGGGTTATGACTCGAGTAAAAAACAAGTTAAATTATTGGTTTCAGTTTTGGAGCTACTGGGTACGATTGGAGTTGCAGTTGTAGGCGGTATTATTCTTTCATTGGTGGTGATCTATATGATATCGAGAATACGCAAGCCTCCGGTATATTTGATTTTACATAAAGAAAAGTACAAACAATCAGGCCCTATTCGTGTTGCTTTTAATTACCTTATATTGGGTGTTGTTTGGGTATTGATGTTAAGAATAATGTTGTTGTAATGGATTACTCATTTTTCGATTAAGAATGATGTGAAGGTTTTGCACCAATCAATATTAACTGTTCTTCTTGCGAAGGCAGCTGCCAGACCAAAACATTAATAAAATCAAAAAATGGATCCCTGTTTTCGCAGGGATGACAAGGTAAAAATTAACAAAAAATATCTTTTTCCCGTTGTCGGTGGCAAATGGCTTGGTCATCCGCCACCACCACAACCTCCGCCACAACCTCCTCCCCCGCAGCCTCCATCGCTACCGCTGCTGCCACCACCACTACAACTACCACTGCCACCACCACTACAGCTACCACCGCTTGAGGATTTAGTAGCAGCTAAATTTTTAAGCTGATGCAGGGTGTAAACAAGTCCACCTACAATCGCTAGATTGCTGTCTATCGAAAAAATTTTTGGAAGTCTTTCGGTGTTAATGGGATCGATTTTTTCATCCTGACACGCCAGTCGCCAAGCCATTCTAATGCTGTCTATTTCAGCCTCTTTCGATTTCATCGCCTCTGCAGGCGTGTGGTGAAGATAGTAGCCAAATGCATTGTTACTAAACGCATCGTATTCGCGAGTAAATAAAATAAATTCATGCCAGGCATCATCTACCGCTAGTGATGGCATGGTTACCATTGACGAAGAAGAGTTTTGACACATTCGAAAGTATTGACGCAATCCATCCAGTACCATTTCGCGCTGAGAATTAGAAAGGTTTTGATTTTTTTGGCTATATTTTAGAAGAAATCCTTCCGGGAATTTGTATTGATTAATAAATTTCAGATGGGATATGTTTTTTTCTTGTTGATAACTTTCCTTTACGAATAAATACAGCATAAAAATTACCATTGCTACAGGGAACAGAAATGGATTAATCATTAACGATATCAAAAAGACAATTATAATGAGGTACCCCATACAGCCTCCGCTATTGCAACTATTTTCTTTTTACCTATGATGTGTCTGAATGTAGCTGGCTTCATTTAGAATGGCTTTACAAAGGTGCTCATCTCCCTTTTTTTAGGCTCATCTCGGCTTTTTGCGAATTAATGATGAGTTTTATCTGTTGTGAATTCTATGAATATGACATTGCGTGAATTCTATGGCTTTTGAGATTCAAACCTATAACGATTGGTTGGTTAACGCTTTTGAGCTTCTGCAGCGTGTCGGTGCTGTGGTGATAGTGGCTTATATTTCCATGCGTGTGCCGCTTGTGCGAAGGTCGTTGAGTGGGGCTCAAACATCTTGGTTTTATCAGTTGGCTACAGCCTGTTTCTTCGGTTTTATTGCGATTCTTGGAACTCATATGGGGTTGATTTTTAATACCTCAAATGAATCGTGGGATTGGGGTACGCGAACCTATTGGCCATTGGCTGCAGACGAAGCCATCATTGGCTTGCGGGATTTGATGGTATTAACAGCTGGCATTTTTGGTGGCGCTTGGATTGGATTAGGTGCCGGGATTCTTGCAGGATCTGAACGTTATTTTTTACAGGGTAACGTTGGTGATATGAGTGCGTTGGCAACAATAATATTGGGGTTGGGGGCTGGCCTATCCCGGCACTTTTGGCCGTTTTGGACGATTAGTGTTAAGGGCGTTTTAACTGTTTCAGTCTTAGGTACGCTTGTACAAAAACTCATACTTCTTTTAAGCCCTCTATTCGCCGATGTAACAGTCAATAAAGCGGCGACCTTAGTGATGTGGGAAACCACGCTACCTGTACTCGTGGCCAACTCATTAGGTTGCTTGTTGTTTCTGTTGGTTATCAAGGATTTGGAATACGATCAGATACAAATTAGAGAAAAATCTGCTCAATTGAGAGCGCTGCACGCACAAGTTGAGCCTCATTTTTTAAATAATATGCTTACAGCACTTCAGGCTTTGATAGTAAAAGATCCGGACAGGGCTTTAAATTTTTTAAGTAAACTCGCACAATTTTTTAATCACACTAGAGTCAGTGCGTCTGCTAATTCGATTAGGCTTGCCGACGAAATGGCTCATTTAGGGTTGTATCTGGATTTTCAGGCGTTACGCTTTCCTGATAAATTTAATTTGCATCTGGATGTTCCGGAAAGTTTATTGCACTGTCATGTAGAGCCGCGTATTTTACAAACCTTGGTTGAAAATATTTTTGTTCATGCTCGGCATGGAGAAACAGGATCTATTCAAATTAAAATAAAGGGTGAGGACTTGGGTGAAGCCATGAAAATCCATGTTGTCGACACAGGTTGTGGTATGACGCAAGAACGCGCAGAGAAATTGGGTAAGCAAGCGGTAATCTCAAGAAATGGAAGTGGAAGTGCTTTATATCAAATTAGGTGTAGCCTGGATTTGGTATTTAATGGGAAGGCGAATATTGAAATTAAAAGTGCACTCGGTTTGGGTACAACCGTCATACTCAACATACCAAAAAGGATAGAGGCATGGTAAGCAGAACCGGCAACAAAAAATGGAGAATTCTTATTGTAGAAAATGAACCTAACATTCGTTTTCTGATTAAAAATTTAATCAACAGGCGATACCCCGATTTTGAAGTGGTTGCCGATGTTGATAATACTCTTGATGCAATGCGTTTAATTGAAGAAGACGCGCACATTCATGGTGTTTTTCTGGATATACATTTTGATTGTCAGGTGGAAAGCAAAGGCGTTTCAGCTGGTTTTGATTTGGCATATGCATTAAGGTCGACGGATAATCCACCTTGGGTAGTTTTTATGACTGCTCGAGCAGAAGAGTACGCGCTAGAAGCGCATAAAAAGAAATATGATCAAATCGGATTTCTCAATAAACCATTTAATATTACAGAAATCGATGAGCAAATTAGCTGGATAAGACAACACAAGCCAGTACCAGAAAAATCATTGATGATTACGCATCGTGTTCATAATCAGTATGGTGAATCCAAGAAGCTGGAAACTGAAATAAGTCTGGAAGATATTTTGTATATTCATACCAACAAAGAAGAAAATACAGTTCGTATACATCTCGTTGGGGATGAAATTTTGGATAAAAATAGCAATACCTTAACTTGGTGGTTAGATCAACTTACGCCTTATGGATTTTTTAAAATTGGAAAAAGCTGCATCATTAATTTACGCCATGTTTCACAATTCACCAGCGTAGAACCTTATGCCGTGATACTAGGACAAAAAAATGAAAAACTTATGGTCGCTTCTGATTACGCAAAAAAACTGAAAATTGCATTACAAAGCATAAATTCCACGCCCTAGCTTTATGATTAAACATAGCAATTCGGAATTCTGTAGGCATTGCGGCTAATTTTTTAGAGTGTAGACCGACAACTTATCCCCCAAACCAATCAAGCCCGATTCAATAATCCGACAAGTAATGCCACCATGCCCGCGAACGGCATTGTAACCGCCAGGACCAAAGGTGTTTTCCATTGCAGAACAGGGTTCGCATAAGCCTGTGTATTCGAGCGTGGCGGTGCCGAGTTTGAATTGTTTATTTTTCAGCGCTAATAAATTAATTCCACTCACGGCAATATTGCGGCGTAATAATTCAGGTGAAACAGAATCGCGATGCAGCATGGAAGCAATTGCCGCCAAATGTTCCCATTGAATTAATGTCACTTGGCGTTTGCCATTTTTACTGGCGTAACGATCGCCGACTAGTCCTTTGCCGGCAATGGCTTCAACTTGATCGACTATTTGTAATTCTGCCGCTTCGGTTTTCCCGCTCACATAAACAATTCGCGCAGGTCGAATACCAATCCAACGTACTTGGCCAATTTGCGGAAGTGTGTCGAAAAGTTGCTGCAGAGATTCACTCATGGTGTTCAAATTTTATTTTCGGTTTAGGCTTTTTTAACAAATTCGGATTTCAACATCATGGCGCCGAAGCCTTCGATTTTACAATCAATGTCGTGATCGCCATCGACTAAACGATTGATTTTAATTTTTGTGCCGACTTTTAAAACAGATGAAGAGCCTTTGACCTTTAAATCCTTTATCAAGGTCACATGATCGCCATCAGCTAATAAATTACCGTTGGCATCGCGCACGACTAATTTGTCTTCTGATTCGGCTGCAGCATTAGCAGACCATTCGTATCCACATTCAGGACAAATGAGTTGATCGCCGTCCTGATAAGTGTAAACAGAATCGCATTTGGGGCAAGGTGGTAATGGATTAGTCATAATATTCTCGCTTGGTAAAAATTAGTCTTGCGGCAACAGTTTCGGATTAAAAACAATTTCCCATAAATGTTGATCGGGATCTTGAAAATATCCGGCGTAACCGCCCCAGAAAGTATCTTGCGCTTCTTTAACAATGTTCGCGCCGGCGATGCGGGCTTGTTGCATCACATCATCCACGGTTTCTTTAACTCGAACATTATGGCTGATTAATGTTTGTGTTGCACAATGTGCGGTGAGTGGCAAACCTGTGTCTTTCGCAAGGCTGCTGCGCGGCCACAAAGCCAATTGCAAACCCGGTTGCATAGGAATAAAAACTGCAGCACCAATCTCATATTTTTCACCCACTATGCCATCGGTTTTTAAACCTAAACCCTCGCGATAAAAGTTCAGCGAGCGTTGTAAATTTTCGACGGTGAGAGTGATGACGGAGATGCTGGGGTTCATATATTTTTACTCTGATTGTAAAAACCTGACCCCACCCTAACCCTCCCCTTGCCAGGGGAGGGGACAGTTCCTCCCCGTTCATAAACCATATCCTTATGGTTTCCCCTTCGGGCAGCTTCGCTGTGCAAATTGCTCCTGCAATTTGTGCCAAGGGGGAGGCTAGGAGGGGGTGAAATTATTTCTTCTTCATCGCCTGCTGCAGTAGCGCACCCAAACTACCTGTTGAGGCCGGAGCTGGATTATTTCGCTGTGCTGCGCGTTGTTGATTTTGTGACGGTGGACGTTCGCCGCCTTTTTTCGATTCTATTTTTTCACCGGGCGTATCATCCAAGCGTAGCGATAATGCAATACGTTTGCGCGCTACATCGACTTCCATGACTTTCGCTTTCACAATATCACCCGCTTTCACGGCTTCGCGTGGATCTTTAATAAAGTTGTGTGACAGCGCAGAAATATGTACGAGTCCGTCTTGATGCACACCTATATCCACAAAGGCACCGAAGTTGGTGACGTTAGTGACTGTGCCTTCGAGGATCATGCCTAATTTCAAATCGGTAATGTCATCAACACCTTCTTGAAATTGTGCAGTTTTGAATTCGGGGCGTGGGTCGCGGCCGGGTTTATCTAATTCTTTGATGATGTCGGTAACTGTAGGAACGCCGAATTTTTCGTCGACATATTCAGCGGCTTTTAAACTACGCAAGAAAGAAGAATCGCCAATCAGTCCTTTAATTTCACGTGCATTTTTTTCTGCGATTTTTTCAACAATCGAATAGGATTCAGGGTGAACTGCAGAAGCATCGAGTGGATTAGTGCCACCGGCGACACGTAAAAACCCGGCTGCTTGCTCAAAGGTTTTTTCACCGAAGCGCGGGACTTTTTTCAATGCGGCGCGTGAATTAAATGCGCCGTTTTGATTGCGGAATTCAACAATGTTATTGGCGAGTGTTGTATTCAAACCAGATACACGTGCGAGCAAAGCAGCCGATGCAGTATTCACTTCAACACCCACCGCGTTCACGCAGTCTTCCACTACTGCATCGAGTGAGCGTGCCAATTGTGATTGCGACACATCGTGTTGATATTGGCCGACACCAATTGATTTTGGATCAATTTTTACCAATTCGGCGAGTGGATCTTGCAAGCGACGTGCAATCGAAATCGCACCGCGAATGGTCACGTCCAAATCAGGAAATTCTTTGGCAGCAAATTCAGATGCAGAATAAACCGATGCACCCGCTTCACTGACGATCACAGTGCTGGCGGTAATATCGCTGTGTTTTTTCAGCACATCTTTGGCAAATTTTTCAGTTTCGCGCGATGCGGTTCCATTACCAATGGCGATCAAACCGACATTATGTTTTTTACAGAGGTGAACCAAAATCGCTTCAGATTCCGCAATTTTATTTAAAGGCGGAGTAGGGTACATCACACAGTGATCAACGACTTTTCCTGTGGCATCGACCACCGCCACTTTTACACCGGTACGCATGCCTGGGTCCAAACCTATTGTGGCTTTTTGACCAGCCGGTGCAGCGAGTAATAAATCTTTTAAGTTAGATGCAAATACTTTGATGGCTTCTTCTTCGGCTTTTTCGCGCAGTTCGCCGAGCAAATCTGTTTCCAGATGGGTGAGTAATTTCACTCGCCAAGTCCAACGAACTACTTCCGCTAACCAGCCATCGGCAGCACGACCTTTGTCTTTAATTTGCCAGTGATCGGCGATCATGGTTTCACAAGGGTGACCCGTTCGATTTTCTTCATCGCCTACTTTGAATGTAATCGCTAAGATGCCTTCATTGCGACCGCGGAACATGGCCAGTGCGCGGTGCGACGGAACCGATTTGAGTGGTTCATCGTGTTCAAAATAATCGCGAAATTTTTGTACTTCTTGCGAAGCGTCAGTCATTTTTTCCGGAACCCCACGGGCAGAGAGTGTGGCTTCCTGGGTTAAAAACAAACGCAATCTTCCGAGTAATTCAGCGTCTTCACTGAATTTTTCCATAAGGATATATTTGGCACCATCGAGTGCGGATTTCACATCATTAATGCTGTGTTCGGCATTGAAATATTTTGCAGCTTCGATTTCTGGTGCGAGTGTTGGATCAGCCAGTAAACTTTCTGCTAGAGGTTCAAGGCCAGCTTCTTTGGCAATTTGCCCTTTGGTGCGGCGTTTGGGTTTGTAAGGCAGGTATAAATCTTCGAGGCGGTTTTTGGTATCGGCAATTTGAACTTCGTGTTCCAGTTCTGGCGTAAGTTTATTTTGTTCGGCGATGGATTTCAGAATGGTGGCGCGACGCTCTTCCAGTTCACGCAAATAACGCAAGCGTTCTTCCAGTGTACGCATCTGTGAATCGTCCAATCCGCCTGTGATTTCCTTACGATAGCGCGAGATAAAGGGTACAGTTGCACCTTCATCTAGCAGCCCGACGGCGGCGCCAACTTGTTGTTCTTGAACGTTTAATTCATCGGCGATACGTTTAGCAATACTGGGTAGGGTCATAAGTCTAACTCGATAACAATATGAAATAGAAAGGTTTGAAGGCTGGCTATTATCCTCTTATTGATCGCCGCCGCTAGACTTGTAATTTGTTGGGTTTTGAGGTTTTGGAATTGGGACTTTGACCCCCTCCTAACCTCCCCCTTGCCAAGGGGAGGGACTTTACTCCCTGCTTATCTTGATACAGAGTGAAATCTGTCCCCTCCCCTGGCAAGGGGAGGGTTAGGGTGGGGTCATACTCTCAAATAAAAATAATCCCCCACTGAATCCAGAACCCAACCAACTGTGTCTGAGTTAGGGAATGCAATATCTCGCTATCCAAAAGAGGAATCTCCCATGTTAGTTCGCAGCTTGTTCTCTATTATTTGTTTGTGTGTTTCATCTTTTTCTTTGGCGGAGACTATTGCCAAAGAATATCCAGTAAAAGATTTTTCAGAATTTGTAGTCTCAGGTGAAACTCAATTGGAGATCACACAAACTGGCGAGGAATATTTAAAAATCGAAGCTGATCCCGAAATTATGCAATATGTAAAAGTGGATCAAACGGGAAACAGAGTCAGTGTATGGGTGAAAAAAAATGGGAATTTTTTCAGTTGGTTTGACAATCATGACAGCATGAGAATCAAAGTGATATTACAAGTGAAAAATCTTGAATATCTCGAGTTGTCAGGTGCTTCCAATGCAGACGTGAAAGATTTGAAGACGAAGAAACTAGAGTTGAGTGCCAGTGGTGCAGCTAATAGCAGGTTCACTAATATCAACGCCGATTATCTCGATGTTGGTTTATCCGGGGCTGCTAACCTCCAGCTTGGGACCGTGAATAGCCTCCAGCAGAATTTCGGTTTGTCAGGAGCATCCAACATAGAAGTGAAATCAGCCAGTAGCACCGACAAGTTAGTCCTGGCAGCAAGTGGTGCAAGTAACGTTAGAGCAAAAAAATTAATTGCAAAACAAGCGGCGGTTGAAGCATCCGGAGCATCGCATATTGATATCAGTGTGACAGAGGGCCTGAATGCCGAGGCTTCGGGGGCATCAGGTATTACCTACTATGGCAATCCCAAGGCACGCACCGACGCATCGGGAGCCAGTCATATCACTGCGAATAATTAGGTTTAATCAATCCCTATTGTGACGGCAGTTAAAGAATAATCTGATAAATGTGTGTAAGTTGGGTAAAACAAATCAAAAGCACTTTTATAAAAGGCTCTTACACCATGTCAGTTATCAACTTTCATAACTTTGTTAGCAAAGTTAGTTCAATTTTTATTGTGTGTGTTTTGTCGGCTTGTGGGGGCGGTGGAGGTGGCGGGCAAACTGCCAATTCCACGGCGGCAAGTCTGGTGATGAATAGTTCATCATTAAGTGTGGTGGCGAATTCCAGCTCAAGTTTGTCCAGTTCTGCTCAATCAACCCTTTCAAGTTATAGCCGTTCGAGTTCCCAGGATTCTTCACCAGTAGCGACTAGTTCTAGTTCAAGGACTTCGGTGAGTTCGAGTCGGTCAAGCAGTCATTCCAGTTCAAGTTCGCGAAGCTCCTCACGAACTTCTTCGCAATCTTCAATATCCCGGTCGTCTTCTTCACAATCATCTGCCACAAGATCACAATCGAAAGTGATGTTACCGATAGAAATAATCGGTGAACCCGGGTTGATTGAGTCGGTGGATTTGCCGGTAACCAGTAGTGCCAATGCAACCACCATCAAGTTAACCACTCACAGATTGGAATGGCGTGAAGATGGTGAGTTTGCCACAACTTATGGCCAACCTAATGCGGTGCGTCCGGGTTCCAAAGGTAGTATGCGTTTGAATGGCGGTGCTTGGTTGCCTTTAACCAATGCCACCGTAACTTGTGAAAAACATGAAGCGCAATTCGGTTGTTTGAATGGTAGTTACGCTACAGTTCGCATCAAAATTCCGCTAATTTCTTTAGGTAGTCCGGGTGTCAAAACCGGTGTGAATAACGTGGAGTTTCGATTTGATACTACTGACGGAATTTCCAGTGGTTGGCGAATTTTGAATATGGACATTGTCAATTCAACAGGCGATTCACTTTTGCAAAATGACATTTTTGAAGATGATAATCCTGATCTCTGGACTCCTCCCTTAAACAACACCCAAGATATTGCACAAGGAAAAATTCTCTGGCAAACCGCAAATTTAACGGATCTGGGTTTTAGTAATTCTCGCCATGCAATTAATGGCAAATGTGCCAGCTGCCATTTTCGCGATGCCAGCGATTTGGCTTATTTCAATTACTCCAATAAATCGATAATTGCGCGCTCGATGTTTCATGGTTTGAGTGAGCTCCAAGCCAAACAAATCGCCAGTTATGTGCGATCAATTGATTTGAAATTACCTCAGGGTTACACGCGAAAAGATGCGGGTCGTGCCTGGAATCCACCTTATCAACCTGGGCCTGGGCTTGACGATAAGCCTGTGGAATTGTGGGCAGCAGGTGCAGGTTTGAGTGCAGTTTTGGAAGACGACTTGCAGATGAAACATTTTATGTTTCCCAATGGTGAATACAAAGAAGAAATTTTGGGGGCAAATGGGTTTTTAAATCCGCGCGAAACACCCCAGGCACTGCAATATCCGGATTGGAATGCCTGGGTACCTGCTATGGCGATTGAAGATATGGTAAGTGATCCCACTCAATTGGCATCCAGCCCGCACTTCACCAAGTTAAAAACAGCTGATGATTGGCTAACGAATTATCGTTACAGCGATGACGAATGGCTGTTCGAACAAGGTTTGTGGAATTTAAAAGTCTGGCGTGAATCACAATTTTCGGATGGTAATTTTGTGGGTGGTTTTTGGTATACCGACCGCGATCAACCCAATCGCACTGTTGAATTGGAGTTGAAACAAACACGATACAACCTGGCTAAATTGGCTTGGTTTAATTTGCGCATGATGGAAATGCAATTGAAACACAAGTTGCAAGACATCACCGATCGCGCAGGTATGATGAGTTATGTTGATGATAATGGTGTGACACACAAACGTGAAATACCGGTGGGTTATCGTAGTTGGAGTATGCCTAATCGCACTTTGTTTGAAACGGCTCCCCACTTTGTTTCTGATGGAGTTGGCTTGACTTTTAATTACACCAAACCGGGAAATTATTTATCGACGGCCTGGTATTCCATGGAGCAAATAGTGAATGGAGGTTGGCGTGCGGGCTCATTCGGTCTGGATTGGAATTATCACCCGGGTCACATCTCCAACACGCATCGTAGTGCCACGGGTTTTTACAATGATGGTGCAATCCATCTTTATCGTCATGCCTGGTCAACTTTTTGGTTGTATCAATCCATGCCTGCGGATTGGACGCCACAGTCTTTTGCGTTTCGTCAGCGGCAAATCGGGATTGGTTTGGATGTGCAGTTCAGCAGTTCTGACGAAGATCTGGGGCTTACCTTCGCCGATCGCAAGCAATTACAAGACGCTTTGGCGCTAGCGTTTTTGGGTGTCGCAGAAAGATATTCAACCAATCAATGGCATCGCCGAACAGCGGATACTGAAGCCCTTCGTAGTGCTGATAATTTCGAAACGGTGGATTACGTTGCTCATTATGTTCCCCCACAAAATCATGTTGAAGGTTGGTGCGAGTGGGGTTATCAGGCGGATTGTTATTACGAACGAATCAAAATTCTGAAAGACAATCAGTTCGTCACCGATAGCACGCTTAATCGACTAGTCAATTGGGGGCTTAGCGTTTGGCCCAAAGGCGAATGGGAGCAGTTGCGCCCCTAAAAACGAGCGCTGCCATAAAAAAGGCCGATCCAATGGATCGGCCTTTTTATTGTGTTCTATTCAATATTCGCCACAATAAAATCCAAAATCTGTTTCGCAGTGGTGATATTGTCGAGGTCGGTATAAAGAGAGCCATCTTTTCCTGAGTGATGGCCATGACCAATCAATTGGAATAAATGTTGTCCGGATTGTTGTGAATCGATAGTGGATTCGTAAATTAACGAAGGTTGACCTGACGAACCGTTGCCGGAGTAAATAGCATCATCAGGGAAGCGCTCTTGACTGTAATACTCATTGAAGTCGTAAGTGCGATTCACTTCAATCATTAATTTATATCGCCCCATTCGCGGTGCTGACATAGTCACTTGATAATCCACTTTGGGGGTTGCAGCGGCTATGCCGTCCAAATCCGAATTGTGTTGATCGGGCGTGTAAAGACCGTCGACTGATTTAATGCCGCGTTTGTGGCTCCAGTAAGGTAATGCTTCAGGTCGGCGAACGACATCAATTGCTGGATCTTTTGAACGATAACTGGAATCGGAAGTTTTGCCAGTGATGTAAAGTGTATCAATATATTTTCCCTCTAGAGTTTCCATCCAAACAACAATTTGCGGTGTGCTGGTGTAAGTTAAATTCAAAAACAAATTTTGTGGCGCAGAGTGATATTCTCGACCTGCCTTAAAAAATAAATGTAGTTTAGGTGAGTTAGTGTCCGCACTTAAATCAATCACTGTATATTCACGCTTATCCGGTTCTGCAGATTTTTTTAAGTTGTATCCAAAAGTGGCGACAGATGAAATTGGCGGTAAATTAAACGTGAGGCCAATAACCAGCGGAATAATGCCGAAAATAGCCAGCCCCATAGCCCATTTGCCGGAGCGTTTTTGCATGTGATTCTTGTACACTTTTGCATTGTTTTTAATGTGTATAGCTATGCAGGCCAAAAAATAAAACGGCTCCCCAAATATGCAATGAACCCACGAAATAATTGTAAGGCGTTGCATACAAGAGTACGCCAGTGATTAACAGTACTGCAAAAGCAATTGATAAAGTGATAGTCGATATAATTCGTAGGTTCATAATGTTTTCCAAGGGTCTGGTTTATGCGTTGTTATTGAAATCGATTATTAGGATTGAAATCGTTTTACCAAAAATCCAATCAAACTAATAAGCAAACCAGCGATAGCCCAGAGATAAGCGATAATAAAAATCGCAAACTTAATCACTGCAAAACTGGAATAAGGATGAACTAACCAATCAGCAAAATCAGATGGATTAGCAATAAAAAAGAAAGACACTATGTTTTCTGCCGCATCAAATAACGCCGCAGTTGGAGCGATAAAAATCATGGCCCATGCGACACTTTTTAACCATTTAATTTCTGGAAGACTACGATAAACCGCTGTCATCAGTGCAAAAAATGAAACGAATACAGTCACCATAAATAAGTAATCTGCCATCTGTACCCAAAAATATTTTCCGAGGGTACCTTTCTCCAATAACACGGCGTAATAACCTTTCAGTTCTTCTGCATTAAAGGTGGTTTGGCCAATGTAGAAAGGAACAGGAAATTGACTATCGACATAAAGCCCGTCTAGCCAAACTTGGGTTGCTTGGCGAATAATTACCAGCAGAATTGCAATGCCCCACCAGTGTAAGGGAGTCAAGCAGTGAGTAAGTTTTGTACCGAAATGGATAAGATTTTTTATCATGATAAACACCGTTGAATTGATTGATTGGAGATTTGTGCCGGGAATTTGCATTCCCGGCAGAGGGTTTATTGGATTAAGCGTTTAACGATTGTTCGCGCAGTTGTTGTCCCAATTCTATTAATTGACTTTCAATGGTTTGTTGCAGTTGTTCGCGAAGTTCTTGCGGTACTTGATAGCTAGGTGCATTGTTCAAGGGTTGTGGTTGGTATTGTGAAAACTTCATGAAGTTGAAGTTTTTCTTCTTGGCCCATTCGCCGAAAGATTGTTTGAATTGCGCCAATTCTTCAGGGGTTAACAAGGCTTCGAGCTCGGCATCTTTTTCGGCAAGAAATTCTGGGATCTCGTCGCCTCTGCCAGTGAAGTAAAGCTTGGGTACTTCGCGGTAAGAATTGAGAATGGCATCCATTTTTTCGGCACGCTCAGCATCGAGATTCAACTCGGCTACAAAACGTTGATGGCCACCACCCCAGCCGGATTCGCTCCAATCTTTAGCAAAAGAGAAAGAAGCAAAAGCGACACTAGCGACGATTAAACTGCTGATAATTAACTTTTTCATACAATGTTTCCTCTGTGTTTGTTGGGTTTACGGTTGCCACTTTAGGCCCCAATTGAGGAAGCAAAATGTTTGAATTGTGAAAGAAATGTGTTTTCGTGTGGGAGCAGAAATTGTAGGGCGGGTCGTGACCCGCGTGTGTTACATCCAAGTTTAATTAGATAGGGAATATTTTTAACGTCGAAAACGCGGGTCTTGACCTGCCCTACAAGAGAATCATCAAGGCGCTTCGTATTTATAACCGCTGCCGTAAACAGAGCGAATTAATTCGACTTGACCATTGACTTCGTTGAGTTTTTTGCGCAGTTTTTTGATATGACCATCGACTGTTCTGTCACCCACTACGCGGTAGTCCTGATAAATATTGTCGAGAATATATTGCCTCGAAAAAATTCTGCCCGGTTGTGAATGCAGCAACGAAAACAACTGGAATTCAACACTGGTTAGTTCAACGGTTTGATCAAAAATACGCAGGCTCATACTCTGTTCGTCAATTACAACAGGTGATGATGCCGCACTAGAGTTCTGTGGAGCACTTAGGCTACGACGTAAAACGGCTTTCACTCTGGCGACGACTTCGCGTGCGCTAAAGGGTTTGCAAATATAATCATCTGCACCGAGCTCCAAGCCTAGTAATCTATCAATCTCTTCTACTTTTGCGGTCATCATGATGATGGGCACTGCCGAATGCTGACGTTTGTCTTTGCAAATTTGCAAACCATCAACGCCGGGCAACATCAAATCCAATAAAACTAAAGCGGGTTCATTTTTTTGCAACCATTGATGCGCTTCGTCGCCGCGATTAAACACTATGACATCGAAATTACTGGCTTTTAAATAATCGGCCATTAAATTGGCTAAATCAATTTCATCTTCGATCAAACAAATCAGGGGCGGTTTTTGCATTACTGTTCCGTTAATAATATGTTGTTAGCAATAAATCTCAATCGTTTAATAAATTCTTGGGAGTTGAATGCGAATTTGCAATCCACCCAAAGGTGATGCACTTGCGCTAATGCTACCTTGATGTACGTCGACAATATTTTTACAAATTGCCAAACCCAAACCAGCACCACCGGTTTCGCGACTGCGGGAATTTTCCACACGAAATAGACGCTCAAAAATTTTCTGATGATGATCAGGCGAAACGCCGGGGAGGCTGTCATCAATGGTGACTTGGATCTGGGAATCATTAGCGGTTATGCCTATATCAATAGTGCCGCCAGCGTCTGTGTAACGAATCGAATTTTCCAGCAAGTTACTGAACAATTGTTGAAGGCGATTGCTGTCGGCTGAAAGAAAATAATTCTGATGCTGATCGATTTTGTTATTGAGTGCGAGTCCTGCTGCTTGCGCTTTTACTTGGAAGTGCTCGATGCAAGTGTTGAGCAGTGGTGTGAGTGACAATCGTTGCTTGTGATAACTTAATGCACCCACATCCGACAATGACAGTTCAAATAAATCATCAATTAAATTACTCAGTCCTAGTGTTTTGTCATAGAGCAGGGCCAGATTTTCCTGATTGGCAGGTCTAATGCCATCTTGCAAAGCTTCTATTTGAACTTTGAGAACCGCGAGTGGTGTGCGCATTTCGTGAGAAATATCGGCGACCCACAATGCGCGTGATTGTTGATTGGCAGCCAGTGCTTCGCTAAGTTGATTAAAACTATTACAGAGTTGACCAATTTCATCGTGACTCGTGACGGGAATTTTTTGCGAATAATCGCCGGATGCTAATGCATGAGCTTTTTCGGCGAGTGTGGTGAGTGGGCGGCTGATTCGTCGCGCTAGCAACGTGGCTACAATTGTTGCAATTACCAAAACAAACAAGCTGATGATGCTGAATATTTTAAATTGATGTTGAATAAAATTTTGATCCTGTTGCCTGCTCACAACGGTCGGTTTTACGAAACTGATAAATCCAATAATCTTGTTGGCCTCAATTAAGGGAATCCAATCCAGCGTTTGATTGGGCTTGGTCACGCCCAGTAATAATTTTTTCTCGACATCATGCAGGCTGATACTGCTGACAAATTCACGATAATAAGCGCGCGGTGCTTGGTCTTCTGTCCCTTGAGTTGTGGGCAAACCATTAAATAAGGAATCACTTTCCGCAAAAATAATATCTTTCAAATTTAACCAGCGTGAGGGATCTGCTTCCAATTGCGCGAAAGAACCTTCCTCTCTATAGGTTTTTGCGAGTGCACACCGCAAAATTTCCAACCTTTGTATGGATTGTTTTGATGTGTAATCCAAAAAACCCTGCCGCAAACTATTGTGCAAGAGTAAATAAAGAGCCAGAACGCAGAGAGCAATAGTGCCAACAAAAGCCAGCCAGAGCTTGGTGCCTACAGTAATTCGCATGGGTTACCCAGATTGTGAATAAGTCGAAAGGTTGCTTGAGGAGCATGCTAGCTGAATTTAGAGGTGCCGGCATCCGAGAGAATGCGAAGGGCAAATGATAAAAATTCCTTGATTTCAATAATTATAGTGATATAGTTACATATAACAGTAAGTCAGCGAGGTATTTCTATGCCACAGGTGTCACAGTTTCAGCTTCATCTATTAAGAGCCATGTATCTATTAATGGTAATTGGCTTGGCCTTAACCGCTTGGCCGGCGGTGTTATTTCCCGATAATCGTGTTGGCGATTCCCACGCTGTTGTGCAATCCATGCTGGTGGCCTATTCATTATTGAGTCTGCTCGGGCTTCGTTATCCCTTGCAGATGATCCCCGTCCTTTTGGTTGAAATCATCTGGAAATCCACATGGGTAATTGCCTTCGCTTTGCCTATGAAGATGAGTGTTGGCCTTGATGAATATGCGTCGGCAGTTATGTTTGCCTGCGTCATGGGCATCATCCTTACGCCGATTTCAATTCCTTGGAAATATGTCTATCAACAATATGTGAAAGCAGCGGGCGATCCTTGGCGATCAGCTACGAAAAAATAATCTGAAAATGAAATCAAATTAAATCTGAATAGGAATTTTTCAATTATGAAGTTGAGAGTTTTAGCGCATGCACTATTGGCAGCGTCGGTCGGTTTGGGTTCGGTATCAGTTTTGGCAAATGAGTCGGATGCGGTGAGCCAAGCTTTTTCCGCTTTTGATCAAGGAAAGCATCAAGAAGCGGAGAATATTTTTTTAAATTTGATCGATAATCCCGAACATAAAAATCAGGCTTTGATGTATTTAGGTTGGCTCCATTTAGGTCAGGGTAAAACAGAATCAGCCATTGAGTACATTGAGCAAGCATTGAAAGTTGCACCTAATACTGCTGACGAACTGACTATGTCGGGTGATATTTATTGCAATCATGCTCAGCGAGCGTCCATGTTTAAAGCTTTGAAAATAGCAAAAACTTGTATAGCCCAGTATGAAAAAGCAGTGAAGTTAGAGCCGGAAAATGTGGATGCTTTGATGACTGCTATGCAATTCTATTTTGGAGCACCTTCCTTTGCAGGGGGCTCGACAGAAAAAGGTAATGCCTTATTAGCAAAACTAAAAACCTTGTCACCGGAACATGCCACAACCTATCAAGTCGCCGAGTTGGATAGGGCAGAAAAAACAGATGTTGCGCTAGCTTTGGCTGATGAACTGGTTAAAAAAGGATTTAGCTCGGCCACTAATCAATACATGATTGCGCATTTCTATCGTGATAAAAAACACTACGACAAGGCATTGCCTTTGTTTTCGTCCATGAACAAGTTTTCTGAGACTATTAAAAATAGTTGGTTTATTCGCGACAGCTTGTTGCAGAAGGGCGAAATTCTGATGATGGACAGCGGGGACATTCCTCAAGCTATAAAACTCATTGAAGAGTACAAACAGAAGAATAGAAACTCCAGAGATCCTCATTATTTTTGGTCAACATGGAGTTTGGCAAAAGCCTACAAGTCAGCAGGTAATCACACCAAATATGATGAGTTGGTTGCACAAATAGAATCGGAAGATTATGAAAGTAATAAGGAGTTTTCAAAACAGTTTGAAAACAGAAAATGAGTCATCATTCACAAATTAAATAGAAAATTGGTTAAAGAAACTTGAAATAAACTTGAAAGGAACTTGATATGAACTGTGCGATAAAATTACAGCCGCTATTAAGCGGTAATCAGCAAAAAGATGAAGAGTGGTTAATGATTCAGCGCGTGGTTTTTTTTGCTGATCAAAAAGCATTTTCTGAATTAACAATTGCTTATCAGCCTGGGCTAAAACGCATGTTAACTCGATTTAAATCTTTGGATGCGGCCATGATTGAGGATTTGGTGCAAGAAACATTTTTGCGTGCCTATCTATCTCTGTCGGGTTTTAACGCACAATCGCGTTTTTCAACCTGGCTGTATCGTATTGCCTATAACTTGGCGATAGATCATTTTCGTAAAAAGCGAATTGCAACCTGTTCGATGGAGTATTCGGAAGAATTGGTTGCTAAAGACCATCTGAACGGGTGGGAATTACAGCGCGATCTTGTATTGGCAATGAAGCAGCTCAGCGCCGCACAACAGCAAGCGGTGTTGCTTTGTTATGCCGAAGGATATTCACATTCAGAAGCAGCGGATAAATTACAATTGCCCTTGGGTACAGTTAAAACCCATATAATGCGTGCGAAAAAAATATTGGAAAAAACTTTGCAACCCTGGATGGTTAACCCCGACACCCAACTGGAATATCAACCATTATGAATTGGAATGATGATCAACCTATTTACCGACAATTGCGTGAAAAAATTGTCAGTTTAATTTTGTCTGGAACTTTTAAAGAAGGTGATCCTCTACCTTCTGTGCGGCAAGTCTCCAGTGACTATCAAATTAATCATATAACAGTGAGCAAGGCTTATCAGGAGTTGGTTGACATGCAGCTTGTAGAATCGCGTCGAGGGATGGGTATGTTTGTTTTGGATGGAGCGAAACAAAAATTACATCAACTGGAAAAAGATAAATTTATTCAAATCGAACTTCCTGCACTTGCCCAGCGCTTGCGTGATTTGGGTATAACCACAAATGAATTGATTCAGGCACTAGGTGCTTTGAAAGGAGATAAGTGATGCAAGCCGTCATACAAGCTGCCAATGTGAGTAAATCTTACGGCAAAGAAAAAGTGCTGGACAATATTCACCTTTCTATTCCGCGTGGAAAAGTTGTCGGATTGATTGGGCCCAATGGTGCAGGCAAAACCAGTTTGTTGAGAGGTATTTTAGGTTTGGCTCCCGTTGACGGAGATTTGCAAGTGTTAGGGATGAATCCAAAACATGATCGAGAAAAAATGATTGAGCGAGTGTCGTTTATCGCTGATACCGCAGTCTTGCCTAATTGGATGACAGCTGCACAACTCATTGATTATGTGGCAGCAATGCATCCGCGTTTTTCAAAAGAAAAATGTTTATCGTTTTTGCAATCAACTAAAGTCGGATTGGATAAAAAAATCGGAAAATTATCAAAAGGAATGATGGTTCAATTGCATTTGTCAGTGATTATGTCAATTGATAGTGAGTTGTTAATTTTAGACGAGCCGACATTGGGTTTGGATATTCTTTATCGAAAACAATTCTATGCGCAATTACTAAATGATTTTCATGATGCGGATAAAACCATCGTCATTACGACTCATCAGGTTGAAGAAATTGAAGAGGTTCTGACAGACCTCATTTTTATTAAAGAGGGAAAAATTGTGTTAAATGCCAGTATGGATCAGGTTGCAGAAAATTATATTGAGCTTGAAGTGGTTCAGGAAAAACATCATTTGGCCTTGGCGTTCTCTCCACTACATCAGCGGAGCACATTAGGCGGATATCGCATGATATTCGAGGGAAAATCAAAAGCAGATTTGGCTGAGTTAGGTTCTCTAAGAGTGCCGGCTTTGGCTGACATTTTTGTCGCAAAAATGCAGGGGAATGTTTAATCATGACTATTTCAGTAAAAAAACTACATGCCCAATTAAAGCGGGAAATTAATGAGTACAAAATCAGTATCATTTATACGCCGATTGTGTTGTCGATAATATCCTTGGCTATTGCAATAGGTACATTTTATTATTTCTTTATAGCTAAATTAGGTGAGGTCAGCCACATCAAAAATTTATATGATGCGGTGCCTATGGCGATGTATGCAAATGCTGGCTTGATATCAGGCGTTTATTTTTGGATTTTGATTAACTATTTAACCAGTTGTTTATATGACGACCGAAAAAGTAAACAGATTTTGTTTTGGCGATCATTGCCGGTTAGTGAAGGTTTTAATGTGGTCGGCAAACTTATTATGGTTATGGTGTTTGCCCCCTTGTTTATTATGCTAATCAACCTTGTTATGGCTATATTGTTTTCTGCTCTCGCATTAATTGCAGCGAATATGACCGGGACACCAATGGAATTTCCTGAATTGAGTGCAAATCATGTGTTGGTGCTTCCTTTTCAAATAGCATTTGATAATTTTTTCGGATCGCTTTATCTGATGCCATTTATTGGGTATTTCTTATTGGTATCGGCTGGGGTAAATCGATTCCCCTTTGTGATCGCATTGGGTGTTCCTATGTTGTTAACCTTCATGGATTATTTGCTGAATCAGATTCAAATCAGCATTGGTGTTATGTCAGCAATAAAGCAATACGCTCAACTTTGGGTTGATATTCTTCCTGCCATCGGACTACAAGCTGAGTACCATTTTAAATCAGAACATTTGGCTTTTTTGTTATCAAGTATAGCGGTAGGGGTTATTTTTATTATTGCTAGTATTTGGTTGCGGAATAATCGTTATGAAATCTAATAGTAGTCAGTAATGGGTAATAAGTATTGTTCATAATCTCGATTAATTTTTCGAATGCGTTTGTTTTTAATGCTGTACAAAGTTCTTGGCTTAATGGCAGAAAATTTTATGCTATCAAGAAAGTGTTGATCCCATAGTTTTTTTAGGGAGCCATCAGCAAATGCCAGTTTTAATCCCTGCTCCAATCGATTCTTGAGTGTTTGGTTGCTTTTGTGAACAAAAAGAATCGGGGCAGGGGGTAGTGCAGTAAAACTTCTTTCTATGCCCGTTGCGTGCCTTTTCTCTCTTAGTTCGGTTAAAGTTTTGACTTTGTTTAGGCTTTGTTGATAACGAGGGCTTATAAAACAAGTTCGATAACTTAGTGCACCTAATTCAATGGGGAAAACAGCATAATCAATATCCCCCAGATCTTTCATGTCGTCTTCATAGCTAAATTCCAATATCAGATTTTGAAATCTGTTGCTATTTAATACTAGGCGAGCACGAGCACTGCTCACGGTGGGAATGGCTTCTAATTTTATGACTTCATTGGGGCTTCGGGTTTTTTTCGAGGGCTAATCTAATCAATGCAATGTTGTAATTTTGTCTTAGGTCGTTTGTGGATTCAGGGGCTCTGTGTCTCACAATTAGCGTGTCGCATGTTGCCAGAGGGCTACAAAAAGCCAAGACAATGAAGATGAAATAGCGCATGTATTGGGACCTGTAGTGAATTCCTGATAATGGCGCAAATATAGGGGCACCATCAGAGCTACCCCTAGAGCTTAGTAGATTTCTTAATTAATTGAAGTGGATATAAATAAACTCTCTAGGATGCTATTTTTTAAAAAACCATTGTGAATACAATCAAGCGCACGTCAGAAAGACGGATTACTCAAGTTGATATCAGGAACTCATCATGTCAATAAACAGAATATTCATAAAAATTGCAGTACTCGCCATTGCGATAGTGGCTACATCTTGTGCCAAGGTTCAGCCAGTGAATCTGGTGGCTATGAAGCCGGATCCGATAATCATCAAAAGCCCCAATGATGATCGCCAATATTCATCAATGGTTTTGCCCAATGGGTTGCAAGTGGTATTGATATCAGATCCAACTTTGGAAATTTCAGCAGCGTCTTTGGCAGTTGGTGTGGGTAGTGCGCAAGACCCGAAAAACCAGATGGGCTTGGCGCACTATTTAGAGCATATGTTGTTTTTGGGAACCGAAAAATTTCCAGAGCCTAGTGGATTTATGAAATTCACCCAGGCAAATGGCGGCATGACTAACGCATTTACGGCCTATAACCGAACTAACTATAGGTTTCAGATTAATGCCACAAAATATGATGAGGCATTGGACAGATTCAGTGATTATTTTAAAAAGCCCACTTTTGATCCGAAATACAGCGATAAAGAACGTAATGCTGTAAACAACGAATGGTCATTGCAAAAAGCGCAAGACAATTGGAATCTGTTTGCTTTACAAGGCATTACTGCAAATCCTGAAAGCCCTGCATCTCAATTTAATATTGGCAATCTGGATACATTAAAAGACAAACCTGATTCAGTACTGATTGATGAAATGAAGCAATTTTATCAGCGTTATTATTCAGCGAATATTATGAAACTTAGCTTGGTTGGTAAGCAAAGTTTGCCAGAGTTGAGAGCGCTTGCTGAAAAACATTTTGCATCAATTCCTAATAAAAATATTTCGTTGCCTGAAGTCACCGTTTCTGGAATTACCAAGGCTCAAATGGGAAAGACCATTCATTACAAGCCTCTCAGAGATATGAAACTGCTGTATATAGACTTTCCAATACGATCCAACCTGCATCAATGGCGCTTGAAACCGAATGAATTTATTCACAATCTGCTGACATCAGAAGAGCCTGGAACCTTGGGTGAGCAAATGCGTGCAAAAGGTTGGGTTAAAGAAATTACCGCAAATTTTGAATCGGATGCCTATGGTCCTGATGGTTATTGTCGAGTCTACGCTGAATTAACTGATGATGGCTTAAACAAGCAAGATGAAATTGTTGCGGCTATTTTTGCCTATATTGATTTAATTAAACAAAAAGGTCTAAACGAAAATTATTACACTGAATTACAGTCGATGCGTGCAAAAGATTTTGTTAATGCGCCTAAGCCAAATCCTTTACAGCAGGCAGTTGGTTTAAGTATGTCGCAATTTGAGCTACCTGTAGAAAACCTGATGAATTCACATTATGTGTATGAGCGATATGATGCTAAATCGATAAAGAATGTTCTGTCTCAACTCCAGGAAAAGCGAGCGCGTATTTGGTATGTCAATTCGGGTGAAAAAGTAGATACGCCTATTCCCTTTTTTGATGGTCAGTATGCACTAGATGATATTAGTGCGGATCAATACCGAAGATGGGAAAAGTTAAAGAAGGATTTCGCATTTAACTTACCGCCGTTAAATAATCTGTTTAGTAACGAATCTGCCGAAATTGTTAAAGCTGAAAATTTAAAACCTAAATTGGTTGTGGCTCAAGAAGGCGTTGAAGCATTTTTGGTTCACCCTGAATTTTATGCGGAAGATAAAGGAAAAATTGCTTTGCAATTGAATGTTGATTTCGCACTTGATTCACCCAAGCAAGCAGTCTTGGCGCAGTTATTAAATGGGGTGTTTGCCAAGCAGACTATGACCTTGGCTGATCGAGCCAGTCGCGCTTCATTATCTGTATCCACTTCAGTAATGGATGTAAACAGTCAAGGAATCTATATTTCAGGGTACACTAGTAAACACGCGCAATTACTTGAGCAAATGCTGAATGAATTTTCTGCATTGAATATGGATGAACAATATTTTTCGGAAGCGCTGGATACCTATAAAAATAATCTTGCGAATCAAAAAAAGAATCATGTGTTTCGTCAATTGTTTGCCCATATGCAACGCTTGCAATATCGCCAGCAATGGTCAGATGACGAGTTATTAGCAGTAGCTAATCAGGTTACACATGCTGAACTTGTGGCTTACCACCAAGCAGTGAAAGCGAATCTGTTATTGCGTTTTTTATTTGCTGGAAATTATACGGAAGCACAGGTTCGTGAAATGACGAATAAAGCAACAGCCATTTTACCGGGTAAAAAAATGCCACAATCACGCAGTGTTAATAGTTATGTAACTCCTGCTGCTGGAAAAATCGTTGAAATTAAACAAGAAGTGGAGTTGGCCGACAGTGCGGTATTGCAGGCTTGGTTTGGCAATCAAAAATCTGACGATGAGCAAGCACAACTGGTGGTATTGAATGCATTGTTCGGCAACGCATTTTTCACCCAGCTACGCACTAATGAACAATTAGGTTATGTCGTTACGAGTTTTGATTTCCCAGTTGATGAGGTCCCAGGTTTTGGCATGTTGGTACAAAGTTCCAATACAGATTTAACAGGCATTAAAGCCAGAATGGATAAGCCCCGATCAGATTATTTGCCTACACTAAAAGCGACTGATGATGCGATTATTGAACAAACCAAGCAAGCCATGATTGCTAATCTGTTACAAAAACCAACGGATATTTATGCGGATACTGGTCGTTATGCACGCGAATTTTGGCATGCGAAATATCAATTTGATGGTAGAGATAGATACTTGGCATCCCTGAAAAAAGTGACCAAGCAGGATCTGATTAACATTTACGAGAAATTGTTATTGAACGATAAAGCAGGCCAATATCTTCTTCAAATTCGCGGCACCAATTTCAAAGATAAGCCTTTTGCGTCAGTAAAATGATTGGGTGGGAAATAAATGGAGGCGCAATAATTGCGTCTCTATTTATTTGTGTGTATTAAAAATTTTAGAGAAATTCCATGAATAAACAAGATGAAGATATTTTTTGGGGATTGGTTGATCAGTTTATTGAAAATGCCAACCAAGCGTGTGATCAGGCGGATCCCGGAATTGTGAGTGCAGCAATGTTGAATGCGGTCGCGCGGTTTAATGCTTTTATTGTGGCCAACGAATCACTGGATAAAAAAGAGTTTGCTGAAGAAGTGGATTCGGCATTGAACTATTTAACGGGGCGATATCGTGAATTGCTGCGCGAGCACTTGGATGATTACCGGGAAAACTACACTCAATATATCGGCAATAAATCAGCCGATGAGTTGGAAAATCTATAACCTGCTTGGCGCAATAACCCTCTCGTGTTAGTTGCCCCGCGTGTGTAAAAGCAGAATGCTCTGCTAGACTTAATGCCATTGGGCTGTCTTGTATACATGTGCAATAATGATTCTTTAATCAACCGCGGGATAACGAAATGAAAATAAAACATTTTTTTGCTTTTCTAGTTGCATTTCCTTTGCTTTTCGCCCTTTTGGCTATTCAGGCTAGTGCTGATGTCAGTTTGCCAAAACTGATCAGCGATGGTGCTGTTTTACAGCGTGATAAACCCATTGCTATTTGGGGTTGGGCTGATGAGGGCGAATCGGTCACTGTTAAATTTGCCGGTAAAGAAAAAAAGACAGTTGCAAAAAACGGCAGTTGGTCGGTGCAATTTCCTGCGTTGAAAGCCGGTGGCGATTATCAATTGGTGGTGACAGGAAAAAATACGCTGACGCGCAATAATATTGTCATGGGTGATGTCTGGATTGCTTCAGGTCAATCCAATATAGAGTTGCCTTTACATCGATTGCGTTATCAATACCCCGATGTGATTTCATCAACCAATCAACCTTTAATTCGTGAATTTAATGTGGCAGTGGCCTACGCATTTAAAGGTCCGCAAAAAGATTTTCAGCAAGGTATTTGGAAAACAGCAACGGTTGAAAATATTTCGACTTTCTCCGGCGTTGGATTTTTCTTTATGCGTAAAATTCATCAGGAAATTGGCGTGCCTGTTGGTTTGATTACTGTCCCGGTTGGTGGTTCACCCGCTGAAGCCTGGATCAGTGAAGAAGGTTTGAAAAATTTCCCGCATTATGTCAATCAGTTGGCTCCATTTAAAGATGATAAATTTGTAGAAAAAACGATTCAAACGGACAAGGCATCAAATGAAAAATGGTATGGCGAACTTAATGCCGCCGATTTGTGATTGCAACAAAATTGGTCTGCAGAAAAACTCGATACCCGTCTTTGGAAATCAATCAATATTCCCGGAAAATTAAAAGAACAGGGATATGTGTTACCTAATGGATCCTTTTGGGTTCGTAAAACAATTTCATTAACCGACGAGCAAGCAAAAAAATCCGGAACTGTTTGGTTGGGTTGCATTGTTGACGGCGATCAGGTGTTTTTAAATGGTCAATCTATAGGGCAAATCGGTTATCAATATCCACCACGCATTTATGCAGTGCCTGCGAATTTATTAAAAGCAGGGGAGAATACATTGAGTATTCGTGTCACCAGTTATTCCGGCAATCCAGGTTTTGTGAAAGACAAGCGTTATGATTTGGATTTGGGTGATGAAAAAGTATCTCTCGCTGGCGAGTGGAAATTCAAAGTGGCCGCGGCTGTCGCACCAATGAATAAAACCACTACCTTGCATTATCAACCTGCGAGTTTATTTAATGCGAAGTTAGCTCCCGCACTGCCGTTGCAAATTAAAGGCGTGCTTTGGTATCAAGGTGAATCCAATGTGGTGAAGCCTGATGCGGAGCTCGCTTTGCGCAAACCAGCAAGGCTTTGTAAAAGTGAAAGTTGTGCAGCGGTGAAATCGGAATATCGTTATTTGATGACGGATTTAATTACTGATTGGCGTAAACAATTTAATCAAGGTGATTTCCCCTTTATTTACGTGCAATTAGTGAATTTTCAGGAAGCATTTGATCAACCCACCGAAAGTAAATGGGCAGAATTGCGCGAAGCTCAACGCGAATTGCTCGCGGTAAAAAATACCGCTATGGCAGTAGGTATTGATGTCGGTGAGTGGAATG
The DNA here is from genome assembly GCA_016712405.1 of Cellvibrio sp. Taxonomy (GTDB): domain Bacteria; phylum Pseudomonadota; class Gammaproteobacteria; order Pseudomonadales; family Cellvibrionaceae; genus Cellvibrio. Next base: position 626,904 of record JADJRD010000014.1, read on the forward strand.
ATATACATCCATTAAATAAACAGGATGTGGGTGAGCGTTTGGCGCTGGGTGCGATGAAATTAGCCTATGGAAAAAAATCAATTGTGTCTTCCGGGCCATTGATTAAATCAGTGAAATTAAAATCCGGAAAAATCGAAATTGCATTTGATTCTGCTAAAGGTTTGCTCATTCGCGGGGATAAAATTAAACATCTTGCAATTGCAGGTGCAGACAAAAAATTCGTTTGGACAACTGCAAAAGTGAAAAACGATCGTTTGATTGTTGATACCAGTGTTGTGACTAATCCGAAATGGGTTCGTTATGCTTGGGCAGATAATCCTGAAGGTGTCAATCTTTACAACGCAGCGGGATTGCCTGCGTCGCCGTTTGAGGCGGAAGTGAAGTAAGATTCCCCCTCTCCCTAACCCTCTCCCACAAGGGTAGAGGGAACAGAATTTCCCAAGTTGAAATTTAAGCGAATTTATCCATATATTCGGTAGAATATGTTTTTGGTTATTTGTTTATAGTGCGCAATATTTCTTAATGTAAAACAAAGTGAGGTCTGCTCCCTCTCCCCTTGTGGGAGAGGGTTGGGGAGAGGGGTAAGGTTGTTAAATCAAAGTTCAATTCCATCCATCACCATCATAGGCGCAGGCCCCGCCGGTTTAATGGCTGCCGAAGTTATTGCCTCTGCTGGTTTTTCTGTTTCGGTTTTTGATGCAATGCCTTCAGTCGGCAGAAAATTTTTATTAGCCGGTGTCGGTGGAATGAATATCACCCATTCAGAACCACATGCGCAATTACTCTCACGCTACTTTAATGCAGAATCTGATTTACAACCTTATATTGATCAATTCACATCGAAAGATTTACGTGAATGGATTCATCGTTTAGGTGTAGAAACATTTGTCGGAACTTCTGGCAGAGTTTTTCCTAAAGAAATGAAAGCTGCTCCACTGTTGCGTGCCTGGTTGTATAAATTGCGAAGTATGGACGTAAAAATATTTACTCGCCATGAATGGCAAGGTTGGAATGAGTCGGGCGAATTAACATTTATTCGAACTAATACAGACAAACAGTCTGACATTATCAGCATAAAAACTGATGTGTGTGTTTTGGCATTGGGCGGTGCTAGTTGGCCGCAGCTAGGTTCAAATGGGGTTTGGGTTAATTATCTTCAGGAAAAAAATATTTCAATCGCTCCCTTGGTTCCATCCAATTGTGGTTTTAATGTAAATTGGAGTGAAAAATTTAAAACGGAATTTGCGGGAGAGCCTATTAATACCATTCAATTATCCTGTCTTGATTCGCAGAGTGCGATGCATTCTATTCGTAGCGAAGCAATGGTTGCGGCTTTTGGAATTGAAGGGACTGGAGTTTACGCGCTGTCATCCTTCTTGCGCCAACAAATTATCCAACAGGGTAAAGCAGAATTGATTATCGATTTGTTGCCTGATTATTCATTAGAAAAAATTAAATCTTTGTTGTCCAAAGATAGACAAAAAAATTCCATGAGTAATTTCCTGCGCAAGCAATTAAATTTATCTCCCGTTAAAATAGCGCTTCTCCGGGAATTGACTGAAAAAAATGTCTGGAGTGATATCAATCTTTTAACGAAAACGATTAAAAATCTAAAGATTAACTCTTTTTCCTATCGCCCAATAGAAGAAGCAATTAGTAGTGCGGGTGGTATTGACTTCGATGAATTAGACGTTCATCTGATGTTAAAAAAATTACCTGGAGTATTTTGTGCCGGTGAAATGCTCAATTGGGAGGCGCCAACAGGCGGATATTTATTAACCGCTTGTTTTGCGACTGGTCGTGCAGCTGGGTTGGGCGTTGTGGAGTATTTGCGTTAATGAAAAAATTATTGATCATAGGTTACGTCTGGCCAGAGCCCAATTCTTCAGCGGCTGGTAGTCGTATGTTGGATTTGATTAGATTGTTTCAGGCTGAACACTGGAAAATTACTTTTGCGTCAGCGTCAGCTTTGTCGTCGCATAGATTTAATTTAGAGGAAATTAACGTTGCTGAAAAACTGGTCGAGTTAAATTCTTCTACTTTTGATCAGTTCGTCAGTGAGCTTCAACCCGATGCTGTGATTTTTGATCGCTTTTTTACGGAAGAACAATTTGGTTGGCGTGTTGATAAGGTTTGTCCGCAAGCCATCAAAATTCTGGATACAGAAGATTTACATTGCTTGCGCCATACCCGACAACGATTGTTGAAAGAAAAAAAACAGCCATTTACAAAAGAGAGTGAAAGACAGTCAGTTGAGCCAGTGCTATTGCCCTTAAACGATTTGCATCAGGAAATGCTAAAGGATGAATTGTGTTTGCGTGAGCTGGCGGCTATTTATCGGTGTGATCTCTCATTGATAATTTCCCGATTTGAAATGGAATTATTGGTGGATTATTTTCATATTCCGGAATATTTACTAATCTATTGCCCCTATTGGTCTCTTGGTGGATTGCCGCATTCGCGTAATCTTGCATTTGAACAACGAAAAGATTTTTTGTTTATAGGTAATTTTCGTCATGAGCCCAATTGGGATGCTGTTCTTTGGTTGAAGTATCAATTATGGCCGAAAATTTCTTCGCAACTACCTGATGCTGTATTGCATATTTATGGCGCCTATCCACCCCCCAAAGCCACCGAGTTACATAACCTAAAGGAAAAATTTCTGATAAAAGGTTGGGTGGATGATTCAATTCTGGTTACACAAAATGCGCGTGTGACTTTGGCTCCGTTACGTTTTGGTGCGGGATTAAAAGGAAAATTATTTGAGTCGATGAAGTCTTATACCCCGAGTGTGACAACATCGATTGGTGCGGAAGGTATAGTCCATGCTGATGAGTGGCCGGGTGTGGTTGCTGATGAGGTCGATAGTTTTGTGCAAGCTGCTGTGAATCTTTATACGGATAAAGATTTCTGGTGTGAACGACAGAAAAAAATATTGCTAACTTTATTAAAATTCTCACCCGCTGACGCGACAGATTGGGCGCCGGAGCTTGAAGGTTTGATGGCAGAATTAGAAATGCATAGAACGAAAAATTTTATTGGGAAATTGTTGCGACATGAATTTCATCAAGCTCACAAATTTATGGGCTTGTGGATCGAGGCGAAAAATAAATAATAATTGTGGAAAAAATAACGGCTGTCTCCGGCAGACTTTTCTGCTGGCGGAATGACAATATGGGTGACTGAAGAATTTTCATTCTTCGCATGGAGTGACTCAAATTAATTCAGTTGTAGATCTGCAGAATTCTTACCAAACCAATAGATCTTTCCATCCAGTGAACGATATTGTACCGAAAAACCCGATTGGCCAAAGCCTTGAAAGTAAGATACTTGGAAACGGTGTTTGCCAGGGTTTAAAAAGACATTGCAGGATTGTATTGAGTAGGGTCTGTCCCGAAGATGTTCGCAGATTTTTTTGCCATCTATCTGCAAGGAAAAGCCATCGTCACTGCCCACTAAAAACTGATAATTTCCAGCATGATGAATTCTGAATAATTGATCCACGTCTAGAAAAAAATCATCGCTGGCTTTGGCTATGTTGCCTAACTTTGCATGACCAAATTTGCCTTTGTTATAGAGGTTAAGCGTATCCACAAAGACTTTGCGTGTATTAATGATATCTCTGGGTTGATGAATTTGAAGAATGTCGGTGCCGTTTTTACTAATGGTGACTTCCAGATTGTTTGGAACATAAACGGGTGTGATGCGGTATAAAATGGCACCCACAATCAGCGCAAGTAAGAATGAAGTGATGGTATTTTTATTCATTGCAATATTCATTTAGTACACCGGACGTAAATGCCAGAATTGAAACCAATTACGCAATTGGAATTCATCTTCCGTTAAACCAAGGCTGTAAGTAAAAGGGGAAAAAAAGGCAAAAATAGCAATAATAAGTCCGATAAAAATTCCCAGATTAATTAGGGTGTGACGATTAAATCGAACCAATTCATCGCGATAAATATAGGTTGTCAGTAAAGACAAATTAATGGCGCCGAAAATGAGCGGAATAAAATAGTGGTAAAGATACATTACACGTTCAATTTGCAGTATGGCAATCATGTAGCTGATATAGAGGCCGGTGAATACACAGATCCAACCAAAAAGTGTTTGATCTTTTATCGGGGCCTTGTACACAAAACGGCCCAAAATTAATGTGGAAGATAAAATAATTCCCACGAGAACAGACAGCCAAACAATTGGGTTGCCAATGAGGTAATTAAAATAGATTTGGGTTTCGCCTTCGACAACATCTTTACTCCAGCGATAACTAATGGTGCGCGAACTGAGTGGCCAACCCATGGCATAGCTGCCATTTTCATCGGATTTGCAATAGTCTAATCTTGGAACGCCATCGGCATATTCAGACATGTATTTCCAGTTATCCCGCATGCCGATAACAAAGGTTTTAGGTCTCCAGGTATTTCCGGCCAGAATTTGTTGTTGATATTCTTCAGAAGCTTTGTAGGTGCGGTTATCTTTAATGGTTTTTCCCATGCCGATATGTACATAAAAAACAGCGAAGAAAATAAAGAGCAGGCTAGCGATACTGATAGGTACAGTCAGTATTAATCGGCTCAACACTTTTCGATATTGCCATTTTTTAATAGTCGACCATTGATCGATAAGAAATAGCACGACAAACAGTAATAATAAAATAAATGCATTAACTTTAACGGCAATCGCTAAGCCGATCAGAAGACCTAGTATGGCGTAGTGTTTGAGTAAAATCGTTTTTTGATGGTGAAGGAATTCTGTGGTGATGCGAACCAGATAATAAGTGGCTGCTAAAATAAAAAATAATTGAATACCTTCCAGCATTGCAGCTCGTGAATGCATGACCAGGGCGTTGTCAAAAATAACCAGTGACGAAAAAGCGGCGGCTAGCCAAGGGAGGCGCGTAATACGATTTACAATACCAAAGAAAAATAAAACACTGATGGCCATCATCACCACAGAGGGCCATCGATAACCGGTAAATTTCAGGTTGGTGGGTACGTCGTTGCCAGTTAAATAGTCGGTAACCAGCATTTTGGATTTATCGACATCACCGTTATCGCCAAAGGCGAGTTCACCCAATGCCATTAACATTTTGCCAAGGGGGGGGTGAGGTTCCATATACATCACGCCATCAATATGTTTTTGAGCAGAGGCTACGTGATAGTTTTCGTCCCAAAATAAACTTTGTGGTGAGCCATAAAAAGGAAAATAAACACCTAGGGAAATGACTAATACCAGAAAGGGGTAGAAATAAGGTTTGAGAAATTTAATTTTTTTATTCATGTCGATTTAAGACTGTGGGTGATTAAAAGTGCCCGTGCAGTCTACCAGAAGTTATTCTTCTCCTACTGCCAAATATTGGCCTTGGAGTAAGTCATTCCCTTGCAGTTGAGCCAGGCTGTGTGAAGGATAAACTTCTTTGAGTTCTAACTGAAGCTCACGTTTAATCAATCGGGTTTGGTAACTGTCGTAGTGGCTGGGCGAGGCCATGACGACCAGTTGATAGAGTTTTAACGCATCTCCGGGGTGCAGACCGTTATTGGCGCCACCTTGCAGTAAGAGTTCAGTTTGACCTGGGTAAACCTCCACACGTGCCATGTAAGGCTGGCATTGCAAATTGTTAGCAATTTTACTTCCGGCTTTTTGAATTAATTTTTTAATGCGTCTGCCGTATTGGGATTGCCAGACAGCTTCAGAACTAAAGCCCACAGGGTCGGGATTTTTCCAGATCCCATTAGTATTAAAGCTCTCTGCCACCAGTAGCTCACCCGTGAAACCATCGCGTAATTCAAGACGAAGGCTGAATATCCGATTTCGATTGTCAGTAAATTTCATCAGGCTAATATCGGTAAAATGATTGCGAAGGGATTGTAAAAATCCAGGGCTGTAAACACTGGAGTTATCGCGCATCGACATGTCCAGAATTTCGCCTTGTAAGACAAACTGTGTCCCTTGTTGCATGGCAATGGCCTGTGTCAGTCTGCGTTTTTTTTCTTCATCCAATGACATTAATGTCTGCGGAATCAAACGGCTTTCTACACCAATTCTTTTGTCTAGTTCTGTTGCCAGCATCTTGGGGATATGGGTTTCCGCTTGATAAAAATTACCTGCATTACTTTGGTGGGGAATCAAGCGTGGCATGGCAGTAATGGTGAGTGTCTTTTTCCACTGGCTATTAATTTTGCACTGGGATGATATCGGCTTGGATTGAGTTGGTTTTGGAGTTAATTCCTGGGGTTCAATTGCAAGGCTTTCAGATTGGCTAATTGCTTCTTGAGGGGGCAAGTCACTGAGCGTTGGTTCTTGTGTAGCTTCACTGGTCTTGGAGTGGGCTGCAGGTTTTAAACGCAATATCATCCGGTACTATTTGGTAGGCCAAGGTGGGTGAGCACAAGGACAATAGTAAAAGAACAAATGGGTATCTAGGCCGAATGGACAAACCCATGGTAGGCTCCCGCTTCAAATTCAAGGAACGAAACAGGGCAATCGCCTGTCTCTGAATGCCAATAGAATCGGCTGAATTGAATGATTCTTTAACTTCTTCTCACAAAAGGTTGATGAGTAATGGGCTTACGTTTGGGTTGCACACTGTTGTTGATTGTTCTGGTGTCGGGTTTGATCAGTTGCAGCTCTGGTCGCCGCTATACCGATGTTGGGCTTAAGGAAACTCTGGAAGTTAAGATCCTACCCAATACCAGCAAGATGTTCGTATATCGGTTGCGGATGCCAGAAGATCAAATTCCTAATCATGTACAAATCGCCCAGTCTAGTCGGGACAGGGTGCGTGAAACGGGTGTGGATTTGGGTTCAAACAGTTATCGCAGCTTATTGAGGAATGTGGAGTATGTAGTGAAGAAGACCGGTTACTGTCGCGAAGGTTTTTTGGAAATTGATAAAAGCTTGTCCCGTTATCACATTTGGATGAAAGGTGAGTGTAAGGAAGGTTCAACAGTGGAAGATCAGCAGAAGTTTGGGGTAGAGAAGACTTTAACTTCTGATACTTGGAGAAAATGACCGCTTTTGTCCCTCCCCTTGGCACAAATTGCAGGAGCAATTTGCACAGCGAAGCTGCCCGAAGGGGAAACCATAAGGACTGGTTTCTGAACGGGGAGGTTAGGAGGGGGTCTTCGATCTACAGCCCCGCGTAAAAAAAGGGCAACCACAGGGAGTTGCCCCTACATGTTTTCCCTTCTAACTGGCATAATCGCCGCCCCAAATTTTCATCTTTTCGCCCACGATTTTTCTGATTCCGAGGATCGCTATGTCAGTTGCCAAGCCCAGTGTTAAACCCCAGAACCCTAATTTCTCTTCAGGCCCTTGTAGCAAGCGTCCAGGTTATTCACTGGATCAATTGGATATTTCCACTCTGGGTCGTTCTCATCGTTCCACTATTGGTAAGGCTGCGCTTGAGCGTGCTTGTGTGGATACTGCTGAGTTGTTGGGTTTACCCGAAGGCTATCGTTGCGGTGTGGTTCCCGGTTCCGATACTGGTGCGGTTGAGATGGCGATGTGGTCAATGTTAGGCGCACGTGGTGTCGATATTCTCCAGTGGGAATCCTTCGGTAAAGGCTGGTTGAGTGATGCCACCAAAGAATTAAAACTCAGCGTGAATGCACACGAGGCTGATTACGGTTATTTGCCTGATCTCGCCAAAGTGAATTTTGATAATGATGTGATTTTCACCTGGAACGGTACAACCTCAGGTGTGAAAGTGCCTAATGGTGATTGGATTCCATCTGATCGCAAAGGCCTCACCATTTGCGACGCGACCTCTGCTGTATTTGCAATGGAAATGCCTTGGGAAAAATTGGACGTGATCACTTTCAGCTGGCAAAAAGTGTTGGGTGGCGAAGGTGCACACGGCATGTTGATCCTCAGTCCCCGCGCTATAGAACGTTTGGAAACTTACAAACCATCATGGCCAATGCCAAAACTTTTCCGCATGACTAGCGGCGGTAAAGTAACCGAAGGTTTATTTAAAGGTGACACCATCAATACGCCTTCTATGCTAGCGGTTGCTGATTATTTAGATGCGCTGGATTGGGTGCGTTCAATCGGCGGCGTGAAAAAACCACTGAAACGTCCAATGCCACTCTGAATGTGTTGAAAGGTTTTGTGGCGGCGCATGATTGGATCGATTTCCTCGCGAAAACGCCAGAAACTTTATCCAACACTTCTGTTTGTTTTACCTTGAAAGCAACACCGGATCAGGTAAAAGCCATGATCAAATTGTTGGATAAAGAAGGCGTGGCTTACGACATTGGCGCTTACCGCGATGCGCCACCGGGATTGCGTATTTGGTGCGGTGCCACTGTGGGTACGAAAGATTTGCAAGACCTGTTGCCTTGGTTGACTTGGGCTTATCAGGAAGCGACTAAGTAATTCATTTTTGTTCCTCCCTTTAACAAAGGGAGGCTAGGAGGGATTTAAGATTTCAAAAATTTTATAAATCTCAAAATCCCCTAGCCCCCTTTTTCAAAGGGGGAATTAAAAAATTTCAAATTCATCAAGGAACATCACATGTTCAAAATCAAAACCTACAACACAATTTCTATCAAAGGCTTGAGTCGTTTTGCGCGCGAAAAATTTGAAGTTGCCAGCGACATTGGTAGCCCTGACGCCTACATTCTTCGCAGTCACAAATTGCACGGCGAACCTCTGCCTGAATCAGTTAAAGCCGTTGCTCGCGCGGGGGCAGGTACTAACAATGTTCCAGTTGAGGAATACACCAAAAAAGGTGTGGTGGTTTTTAATTCGCCTGGTGCTAATGCTAACGCGGTAAAAGAATTAGTCTTAGCGGGAATGTTGTTAAGTTCGCGTGGTATTTTGCCGGGCATGCAATATGTGCAGGGTTTAACGCACATGACCGATGCCGACGAAATGTCGAAATTATTGGAAAAAGAAAAATCCAATTTCGCTGGTTTTGAATTGCAAGGTAAAACCTTGGGTATAGTCGGTTTAGGTGCAATCGGTTCCTTGATTGCTGATGCAGCGCTTGCATTGGGTATGAACGTGATTGGTTTCGACCCCGCTTTATCCGTTGAAGCCGCATGGCGTTTACCGAATCAAGTGGGTCGTATGGAGAATTTGCAATCCTTGTTAGCAAGATCGGATTACATCACTTTGCACGTCCCCGCCATTCCCGCGACCAAACATTTGATTAATGCTGACACTCTAAAAGTCATGAAAAAAGGATCAACACTGTTGAACTTTGCCCGCGAAGCAATCGTTGATGCACACGCAGTAGTTGAGAGTTTGAATGCCGGTCATTTAGGAAAATACATTTGCGATTTCCCTGAGCCGATTTTATTAAATCGTCCTGATGTTTACGCTATGCCACACATAGGCGCCAGCACTGAAGAAGCTGAAGAAAACTGCGCGATTATGGCAGCGGATCAGTTAATGGATTATTTGGAAAACGGCAATATTAAAAACTCAGTAAATTTCCCTGCGGTTTATATGGATCGTAATCCCAACACAGGGTCACGCATTACCTTTTCGAATGACAATGTGTCTGGCGTGTTGGGGCATGTGTTGTCAGTGCTGGCTGATCACAAAGTCAATGTGGTGGACATGGTTAACAAAAGTCGCGGTGATGTGGCTTACAACATTATCGACACCGAAGCTGCACCTTCAGCTGATGTGATTGCGGCGTTGAAAAAAGTTGAGCATGTAATTGCGGTTAGGGTGATTTGATTTATTTCCCCCTTTGAAAAAGGGGGCTAGGGGGATTTAAAATCTCAAAAATTTTCACCAATTTAAATCCCTCCCAGCCTCCCTTTTTCAAAGGGAGGGGCCAGTTCCCTCTCCCTCTGGGAGAGGGCTAGGGTGAGGGTCCACAAATGCACAAAATCATCTACTACGTCCCCGAATCCCATCTTGAATTAACCAAATCTGCGCTATTCACTGCTGGCGCTGGTCGATATAAAAATTACGATCAATGCTGTTGGCAGGTCTTGGGGCAAGGTCAGTTTCGTCCGCTTGAGAATTCAAATCCCTTCGTTGGTGAATCCAACCAATTAACACAAATTGCGGAATACCGTGTTGAATTAATCTGTGAAGATGACAAACTCCAGCAAGCGATAACAGCGTTACGAGCTGCGCATCCCTATGAAGAGCCTGCGATTGATGTTTGGCAATTGGAAACAGATTGATGAGTGATTCTTTGTTTTCTCTTTTACGTAAACAATTACAATCTGATACTGATCATGCAGACGCCATAGCAGCAGTTGTACTCTTAATCAGTCGTTCGGAAAGCCCCAGCATTTTATATACCCGCCGTGCCATGCACTTACGAAGTCATCCGGGTGAAATTTGTTTTCCTGGTGGCATGCGTGAAATTAATGATGATAATTTGTGGGCAACAGCTCTGCGTGAAACAGAAGAAGAAATTGGATTGCCTGCCAGTGAAATTGAATTTATTGGTCGATTATCGGCAGCGAGAACACGAGCAGGTACTTGGGTAGTTCCATTCGTTGCCAGCTTTAATGCAGATTTTAATTTGACGCCTGCGTTGGATGAGCTGGATCAAATTTTTCAAATCCCTATTACGCAATTCCTTGAAGGTTTAAAAGTCCGCGTCGATCATTTTGAACATCAAGGTAAGACCTATAGTTTTCCTGTGTATCAATATCAGGAACATGAAATTTGGGGGTTTACGGCGGGGGTGACTGAGCAGTTGTTGAGGCTGTTGAAATGATCCTATTGAAAATAATGAGTAGATGATTTGTACTTGCTGCTTCAAGCGGCTATCTTTCCAGTAATGATTTCACTTTATGCTCAGGAGCCCGACCGCATGAGTCTGGATTACCACAAAACCCTGATTGACGTTTTCAATAAAGCTTACGCTGAATACCCCAATAGCAATGCCTTTAGCTGTATGGGGCAGCATATGACCTATGCTGAGCTAGACCGTTTAACGGCGCAATTTGCTGCTTATCTGCAACAAAAAACGGATTTGCAGCCAGGCGATCGGATAGCCGTACAGTTGCCGAATATTTTGCAATATCCCGTTGCGGTATTTGGTGCTTTGCGTGCTGGCTTGGTCGTGGTCAATACCAATCCTCTTTACACTCCTCATGAAATAGAACATCAATTAAATGATTCAGGTGCAAAAGCCTTGGTCGTATTGGCAAACATTGCTCACAGTGCGGCGGCGGTGATTCAAAATACCGGTGTGAAAACAGTGATAGTGACTGAACTTGCCGACTTGCATAAACCACTGAAGCGTTCTTTGATTAATTTTGTGGTTAAACACATCAAAAAAATGGTTCCGCCATTTTCATTTCCTCAATCAGTGTCGTTTCGAAGCTGCTTACATTTACCTGCGGCGAGCTTTAACACCGTAACGCGAAATTCGGAAGATATAGCCGTTTTGCAATATACCGGTGGGACTACTGGTGTTGCCAAAGGTGCAATGCTTTCACATCGCAATTTAGTCGCGAATATGTTGCAAGTGAATGAGCATATGAAAGATATATTTCGCGCGAATCAAGAAACTTATATCGCACCACTTCCGCTTTATCATATTTATTCTTTTACTTTGCATTGTACCTCGGCTGTTTCGTTGGGAAATCATTCGGTATTGATTCCTAATCCTCGGGATATTCCTGCGTTTGTAAAAACATTGCGCAATATAAAATTCACTTTGTTTGTTGGTCTTAATACATTATTTAATGCGCTGTTACGCAATCCTGATTTTGTAAAATTAGATTTTTCTCATTTGCGATTAACCTCTTCGGGTGGCATGGCGTTAACAGCAGAGACCTATAAAAAGTGGACTGCCTTAACTAAAGCGCCTTTGGTTGAAGGTTATGGATTAACTGAAACATCACCCGTAGTCACCATTAATCCATACACCAATCCTGTTCAGGGCACGGTGGGTATTTTAATGGCGGAAACCGAATGTAAAGTGGTAGATGCTGATGGAAATAGATTGGCAAATGGTGAGGCAGGTGAGTTGTGTATTCGTGGCCCACAAGTCATGAAAGGATATTGGCAACGGCCAGAAGCGACGGCGGATGTGATTAATACGGAGGGTTGGTTTCATTCGGGCGATATAGCAATTATTCAGGATGATGGTTACATCAAAATTGTCGATCGCATAAAAGACATGATTAACGTGAGTGGCTTTAAAGTATTTCCGAATGAAGTAGAAGATTCACTTTGTTGTCATCCGGATATTATCGAAGCTGCTGTAATTGGATTGCCGGATGGTGATGGCAGTGAAATGGTTAAAGCATTTATCGTGACAAAAAATCCCGCTTTGACTGCTGATGATGTTAGAAAATTTGCTAAGGGCGTATTGACCGCTTACAAAGTCCCTAAACAAGTTGAATTCAGACATGATTTGCCAAAAACCAATGTAGGAAAAATTCTACGGCGTGAATTGCGTGATCAGGAGTTGTCGAAAGAATCATAAGCTACACAAGGCTATCCTTGAATAGCCTTGTCGTCTGTTAAAAAATTCCATTCTGCTACAGGTTTAAATCCTGAGATCAGGCTCAAGCATCTGATTTGAATAAATTGCTGTCATCATTAAATGCCACTAATATGCGGATTCACTACCGATTGGTCGTGACGACGCTCTAATCACTTCTTTTCACGGAGTTCTTATATGTTTGATGCATTCAATAGTACGGTCGTGTTTTTTGTCATTCTGGCCATTGTGTTAGTGAAGGTTCTCGTTAAAAGCGTACCGCAAGGGCAAAATTGGACGGTAGAAAGATTTGGTAGATTCACGCGTCTATTGCATCCGGGGTTTAATGTCATAGTTCCATTCATCGACAGCATTGGTCGAAAAGTCGTCATTATGGAGCAGGTTCTGGATATTCACCCTCAAGAAGTGATCAGTGCGGATAACGCGATGGTGACAGCTGATGCAGTTTGTTTTTATCAGGTCATTGATGCGGCCAAAGCATCCTATGAGGTCAATAATCTTTCGCAGGCTATGCAAAATCTGGTGATGACCAATATTCGTGCGGTAGTGGGGTCTATGGAATTGGATTCCATGTTGTCAAAGCGTGATGCAATTAACACCAGTTTATTGCTGAAAGTGGATGAGGCGACTTCACCTTGGGGCGTTAAAGTCACTCGTATTGAAATTAAAGATATTACACCACCTCGAGATTTGGTGGATGCCATGGCCAATCAAATGAAAGCTGAACGTGAAAAGCGTGCGCAAATTTTGCGTGCAGAAGGTGAGCGTGAAGCGGCAATTAAAGTGGCGGAAGGTGAGAAGCGTGCGCAGATTTTGAAAGCGGAAGGTTTGCGTGAATCGGCATTTCTTGAGGCCGAAGCCCGTGAGCGTGAAGCACAAGCAGAAGCCAAAGCAACGCAATTTGTGAGTGAGGCGATTGGTGCTGGAAATTCGCAAGCCATTAATTATTTCGTTGCGCAAAAATATGTTGAGGCTTTGGGAAGTTTGGCTGCATCAGACAATGCCAAAGTCATTATGATGCCATTGGATGCATCCAGTGTTATTGGCTCAATTGGTGGTATTAACGAATTGATAAAATCAGCCGTCGATAAAAAATCTTAAGGAGTCATTATGGAATTCTTGCAAGATTTACAAGCTTGGCATTGGTTGTGTTTTGGCATTTTCATCCTGTTAGGTGAATTGCTGGGTGCTGGCGGATTTCTATTGGGAATTGGTGCATCAGCGATATTAGTGGCGCTATTAAAATTTGTATTACCGGATTTGACTTGGTATTGGCAATTTCTCATTTTTGGTGTGATGTCTGTATTCTTGACCTTGCTCTATTGGAAACGATTTAAAAATTTTAATGAGAAAACAGAACAGCCGTTGTTGAACTCTCGAATAAAAAATTTGATCGGCCGTCAAACACCTTTGATCAAGGCAATCGAAAGCGGGCAGGGTAAAGTGCAAATTGAAGATGCGCTTTGGACGGTTGCTTGTACGCAAAATCTACCAATTGGGGCTATAGTGAAAGTCACAGGTGCCGAAGGTATGGTGCTGTTAGTGGAGCCCATTGAGTAGTAGGTTGAGCGAATAATGACAGAAAAGCGTGCATTGATATTATCCGGCGGTGGAGCGCGTGCAGCCTATCAGGTTGGTGTGTTGCAAGCGCTCGCTGAAATTCTGCCTGAGTCCGCCCATCATCCTTTTCCAATAATTTGTGGAACTTCTGCCGGTGCTATTAATGCAGTTGCGCTTTCCGCCCATACGGGCAGTTTTAAAGAGTCGGTCAATGCGCTCGCTAGCATGTGGAGTGAATTAACGGTTGGCGATGTGTATTTGCATGGTTGGTGGGATTTATTTAAATCGGTGAGCTCGTTGGGCTTCTCGTTGTTCAATCAAGGTATGGGCGGCAAAAAACCTTTATCACTACTGGATAACTCTCCGTTGTGGGAGTTGTTGGGAAACAAAATCCGTTTTGAAAATATTGATCGTAATATTCAATCTGGAAAATTGTTTGCGATTGCGATTTCAGCAATGGGATATAAATCGGGTCATACGGTGAGTTTTTATCAGGGGCATCCAGACATCAAAGGTTGGAGTCGTTATCGACGAGGGGGTGTTGCAACACCATTGCGATTAGAGCATTTGTTAGCATCATCAGCGATTCCCACTGTTTTTCCAACGGTGCGTATTAATCGTGAATATTTTGGTGATGGAGCACTTCGTCAATTAGCGCCTATGAGCCCCGCAATTCATTTGGGTGCTGATTCATTGTTTGTAATTGGTGTGAGCGGAAATCGATCAGCCGCAAAAGCAGACAAGCGTGTTCCTGTTAAGCATTCTCCATCGATGGGGCAAATTGTTGGGCATCTTTTAAATAGTGCTTTTGTTGATTCTCTTGAAGGCGATCTTGAACACTTAGAGCGAATGAATGAATTAATTCGATTGATTCCCGAAGAAAATCGTAAAGCAGCGAATCTACAATTGCGTGCAGTAAATAACATGGTTATTTCACCGACCAGCCCTCTGGATGCGATTGCGGGCCGTAATATTCGTTACCTTCCAAAAAGTTTACGCTTTTTCCTCCGTTCGACAGGTTCCACCGCAAAGGGTGGTGGGGCAACTGCAGCGAGCTATTTGTTATTTTCTAATGAATTTATCACCGAATTAATGGAGCTTGGAAAACGCGATACCTACGAAAAAGAAGTGGCGGTACGAAATTTTTTTGATGCGTAATAAGCAGCAGAGATTTACAGAATGAAAATAATAAAAATTGTAATGGCTATGGGAATATTGAGTTGTTTGTTTTTTCCTTTATCGCAGTGCACTGGAGTGCCTGGCGGTCATCCTGAGCCGAGTGAATTTGATCAGAAAATTCAATATGATGAAGCTGATAATATTCAAGAAAGTAGTTCCAATGTTCATCAAGTCATCTCCGGTATCGATGACATTAAGGATATTGGAAACCTTCCTATATGGCTTTCATTTGTTTTACCTTTGTTGTTTTGTATTTCTGTGATAAATAGGAAATGGAAAATATTGGTGTTAATTTTGCAAACAGTTAATCAGGCTTGGTTAATCTATTTAACCTTTATGCTCGTTTGGTTTTTTTCTGAACCTTTGTGGGGTGGCTGGTTGTTAACGAGTTGCGTGGCAGTTTATTCAGTGATCACGTTTAGTGAATGGATAAATTTGCTCAGGAAAAATAGCTTGCGTAAAACAATATTAATCCATTGAGCGTTATGGTGAAGCTTATGGTTAAATATAAAAATACAATAATTATATTTGGCATATTAATACTAGTTGGATTGATCGATTTCTATTTTTTGTCTATTAAAAGGACAGATGGCAACTTGATTTCAATGTCACAAGTAATTCTTAAGAATGAGTCGGTTAATATCGCCACATCTAATCAAGTACAGAAAAAGGCTGGAACATCTAATGCCGCTGAGGAAATATCTAGCACATCTGAACGGCCAGAGCTGCCTGATTCGGAACGCACTGTTTTTCTTAATGCAGTAAAAATGTTGTCAAAAGAGTCAACGAAAAGAATTATGGGTTTTCAGGAAGAGGACTATTTCGAATATTCAAGTTATCCGGAAGATGTGTTAACTTCATTCATTAAAAATGGTGACGTTAAAGCAATAAATTATATGGCAGATAAATATTTCAATGAGGGAAAATATCAAGATGCCCGACCTTTATATTTGGAGCAAACAATTAGAGGGGGAATAGGATCAGCTTTTAAGTTATTTGAAATTAGTGGAAAACTTTCTGCTCTAGCCCATAAAAGAGGTGACAAAGAGGCTGCGAGAATTCATGACATAGAAGCAATCTCTTGGCTCAAGGTGGCTACTTTAAGAGGTGTTCCCATTTGGAGTTCGCAGCTTCCCGCCGTAAAGAATGGCAATCTCAATCATAAAGCTGCGCAGCAATTTTCAATTTTTGAAGATCTTGTTAACAATGCGGCAAACCAGAATCTATCAACTCTTGAGGAAGAGAGAGTGAAGTTAGGATTAGGCTATTTCGATAATAATGAAGTGATTGAAATTTACGAAGCCCAAGATGTAATTTTGAATTTAGCTAGAAAGTATCGCCTACCTTCGCCTCACAATGATTTAAACTGATGTTTCTGGGTGCTCTAAATAGGTCACATTGGTTGCTAGGGCGTCTATTAATCTTTAATATAGCGCGCACGTTTTGCAGCTTTCATCTGTTCAATATCACCAATAAATAATCCATCCAAACAATTACCAAATTCAGAATCGACACTGAAAGCTAATAATTTGTAACCCTCTTCTTCATAAAGTGCAGCATATTGCTTAAATAATACGGGTACTTTCTGATTTTGCTGCTGGAATAATTCTTGAACCAAAGCAAATCCTTGTTCGCGATCAAGCTTGCTGAATTGATGTTGGAATTCGATTAATTGATCTTCCTGAATTTCATGTGGGTGTTTGCCTTCTGCCAACAGTTCTTCATGCGCGTAATAGGTTTGATAATAGAATACCAACAGATCGCGCAAATATTTTGAATATTGTGCACTCATGCTCACAGGGCCAAAAACATAGCGTACTTGCGGATTGTGATGCAAATAAGCACCCAAGCCTTGCCAGAGATAATCCAGGCTGGCTTTGCCCCAGTAATCCGGGTGTACAAAACTTCTACCTAATTCCAAGCCTTGGGATAAAAATTTATCCATTTCCTGTGTGAGATTAAAAAGTTCAGCGGTGTAGAGCGATTGTGCATCTTTGTTTTGAACGATTTTGTGAGCTTCGCCTAAACGATAAGCGCCTGCAATACAGAGCTTTTCTTCATCCCATAAAACCAAATGACGGTAGTAGTGATCATATTTGTCGAGATCGCGGCGAGCACCTGTTCCTTCACCCACCATGCGAAAAGTAAATTCGCGCAGGCGTCCAATCTCACGCATAATGCTGGGATGTTGTTCGTAATTGCATAAAAAAATATTATGATTGTCGCGTGTTGCGCCAATTAATTGTGCCGATTTAAATTCTTGTCTTAGTTGATTCAAATCTTCAGGGTGAGCAATGGTTTTTTCGGTAACAAAAATTGAGTTTTTACCTTTGCCAACTTTATAGAGATGTTTCTTTAACCGTTTAATTAAGGATTTGTCAGCAAGGTGTTCTGATTCCAGTGCATGATGAGGGATCATTTCGCCAACACGAAATTTAATATCAACCGAATGTTTATTAAACATTTCATGTGCAAGCAGCGCGGTCGCCAAAGGTTTAAATAACATGGAGGCACTATAGAAAAGCCAGGAGTTTTTAGCGCTGACAAATATAGGTAGTAGTGGTGATTGGGTTTTTCGCGCGAAATGTAAAAACCCAGCTTGCCATTTGCCATCGCGAATACCTTGTGGGCTTGCGCGTGACACTTCGCCGGCGGGGAAAATAATCACAGCTTCATCATTATTAAGCGCCTGTAAAATAGATTTGTAGCTTTGTTTGTAAGTGGCCCGAGTCATGTTGTCGAGTGGCAATAACAATTCATGTAATGCTTCAAACGCCATTAACATATCATTGGCAACAATTTTTACATCACGACGAACTTCACTGACCAAACGTAATAAAGCTAAACCATCCAAAGAACCAATCGGGTGATTGGCAATAATGACTACTCTCCCTTGCGCAGGAATATTGTTACGTTCTCGTTGCGAAACGCTGTAGCTGAAATTGAAATAATCAAAAATACGATCAATAAAATCAAACCCGCGATTGCCTTTATGCTCTTTCAAAAATGCATTGATTTCTTTTTCGCGTGTGATTTTTCGCAAAATTCCAAGAGCAGAATTGCGGATAATAGGGGCGCGCTGATTGAAACCTGGGAATTTGTTGGTAATGGACTGTTCAATATTGAGCATGTAAACAACCTTTGTGGGAAAAAGATGAATCTTCTATGACAAAGGCTAAAGGGCAAGTATGACAGTTAAGTGAAAAATTGATGACGGGAATTTTACAGTGAAATCACAGCCCCCTCTCCCCATGTGGGAGAGGGGTAGGGGAGAGGGGGGATTTACTTTTCCATAATCTGCATTAGTTGTTCTTCTTGCTTCTCTAGCAAGCCACGATAAGGCTCTTTGATGGCAACCAACTTTCCACTGTCGGGTAATAAATCCAAATGCTCTTGTAACTCTGCATCAATCAATCCTGGGCTGATTAATATTTCATTTTTATCCGGTTTTAAATAGTTATTATTTTGTACGACAAAATCTTTTAATAAGGATTTGCTGTCGTTAATGGGTGCAGATAATTCATGAATCGCTGCTGCGAGCTGTAAACGCGGGCTTGGATTTTTTTGTGCAAGATTAAACAATAATTGTGCTGTACACACGGCGCGAAAACAGGATTCATAAAAACTGTCGCTGGTAAAATCAATTAACAGTGTTTCCCCTGATAACATTTGTCGTTGGCCGGAGTAGAGATTCAAGACGTTTTGTAATTGCTTATCAAACCGCCGTAACAAAGTAGCAAAACTTTCACTGTTCAATTGTTGATAGAGTTTGTTCATGTTGGTGATATCCAAACTCAAGCGTACAGAGACTTGTTTAGGCGCTTCGGGTTCAGGTTCCGGGATTTCTTCAATGCTCGGCATTTTTTCGACAACCGCCGTCACAATGGCACCGGCACTGGGAATTTTATCTTTTAATTGTTTCCACCATTGTCGATGAATTGACCAACCTAAAATGCCGAGTGCTATAAACACAGCGCTGATCCAAATCATAAAGAATTGATAATCGCGTTCAGTGTGATTGGGTAGATCCAGAGTGACAGCAAGTGTGCCGACAATATTATTGTGTAGTGCAATGGGAGCAGAAAATTCGTAACGTTTTCCTTCAATCTGTTGATTGGGTTTGAAACCGCTTTGCACTAATAATTTATTTTCCACATCGTGAATGGTGGCGCCTATCACACCTGGATATTGATTGATGTCCAGCAATATGGATTGCAGGCTTACCATGTCTTGTTGCATGGCCGGTGTCACAGCTTGGCGTGCGCCACTACTGGCAAGGAGTTGGCCGTAATTGTGTCGTTGTTCCTGCTGGTTCTTTTCTGAATTTTCCCAATAAGCCCAAGCGCCAATTACACCCAAGAGAATAATCAGCAGGCTGCAGAGTGTCAGTTGAGGGTAGCTACGCAGGCTTTGAAGAGGAAGGTTTTTTATAAAACTCATTGCTGGTTCCCTGATGAAATTTTCTGCATTTTAGCGGAACTACCCCAAGACTGCGCGATCGGGGATGAAACTTTGCCAATGCCTGATAGAATGCCGCCAATTTTCACACAATTAGAGAGTGATTTGTGGGCGAGATACTACTGATAAATGTTTCCGGTCAAGACAAGTTGGGTGTGACTAATGCCATAACCCAAGTTTTGTCTCAGTATAACGCGAGAGTATTGGATATAGGCCAAGCCGTGATTCACGATACTTTGGCCTTGGGTGTCTTGGTGGAATTGCGAATCTCAGCTCAAGAAAAACAAACATTGATGAATGCCATTTCAGCGACTGCTGAGTCATTAGCAATTAATATTGGCTTTCAAACGGTTAGTCAGGATGATTACGTTCATTGGGTTGATCAACAAGGTAAACCGCGGCACATAGTTACTCTCTTATCTCGTCATATCGATGCGACTATGATTGCGGAATTAACCCGCATCACTTCCACGCAAGGATTAAATATCGACAGCATCAATCGTTTATCCGGGCGCGTTGGTCTTTCCGAGTTGATGACGGGTGATACACAACAGTCCACCGCTTGTATTGAATTTTCTGTACGAGGAATTCCGAAAGATCTTTCTGCATTGCGTCGTGATTTTATGGATTTATCTGCGCGTTTGAATATTGATATCGCGTTTCAGCGCGATACAGTGTATCGCCGTAATCGCCGGTTGGTGTGTTTTGATATGGACTCAACCTTAATCGAAGCAGAAGTGATTGATGAGTTAGCCAAGGCGGCAGGAGTAGGGCATCAGGTTGCTGAGATTACTGAAGCGGCGATGCGTGGTGAGTTAGATTTCAAACAAAGTTTTGCCAGGCGTATGGCTTTATTAAAAGGTTTGGATGAATCAGTACTCGCTGGCATTGCATCACAATTGAAAATCACGGAAGGTGCAGAAAAATTAATTTCGTCTTTAAAAAAATTAGGTTACAAAACCGCAATTTTATCGGGTGGTTTTCAATATTTTGGTCGCTATCTACAAAAAAAATTAGGCATAGATTATGTCTATGCTAATGAATTGGATATAGTCGATGGCAAAGTCACCGGTGAAGTTAAAGGCACAGTTGTTGATGGTCAACGCAAAGCAGAATTGCTCGCCATGCTGGCACAACAAGAAGGTATCGCACTTGAACAGGTGATTGCAGTGGGCGATGGCGCCAATGATTTGCCTATGCTCAGTGTTGCAGGTTTAGGTGTTGCTTTTAGAGCAAAACCACTGGTAAAAGCATCCGCAGAACACGCGATTTCTAACTTAGGGCTCGATGCAATATTGTATCTTTTGGGCTTCAGGGAAAGGGATAAATTAAATTGAGTTTCGAATTACACTTCGTTCAAAAATTTCAATCCCACACCATTGGATTCAACTCTCACGACTTCCATTTGTAATATAGGGGCATTATCGAGAAGCCCCTGCACTTGTCCTCTTACTAGAGTGCCAATCGGTGGCATTTGCTCAGGTTCTAAAACGACAAACACGCCGCCATCAGAAATATCGCGGGTTTTAACGGACAGCTCAGTGTTATCAGATGCAATAATTTTTATCCGACAAGTAAAAGGTGTTCTAACGTGTTTGCGTTTTTCGTGTGACATAGAGATTGCCTGTTATTTATCGTTAACCTCAACTGCATCTACTTTTTGGAACCCGCGTGGTAGCTTGTTACCACGACGACCGCGCTCACCGAGATAATGTTCCAAATCGCCAGTCTTTAAAGTGATATGGCGCTTCCCTGAGTATAGTGTTAAAACCTGATTTGGGTTGATGACCTTCACTGCAACCAAATATTCTTCGCGTGCAATTAATCGAGCAGAAGGAATATTCATAATTTTGTTGCCTTTCCCTTTTGCTAATTCAGGTAATTCTGTGACCGGGAAAACTAACAATCGTCCATCATTGCTGACAGCGGCTAAGAGTGCTTTGGTGGCATCGCTAATAATTTCCGGTGGCAAGACTTGCGCGCCCTCCGGTAAGGTTAACAAGGTTTTACCCGCTTTATTTTTACTCGCGAGATCTTCCAGTTTTGCAACAAAACCATAACCTGCATCCGAAGAAACCAACACTCGTTGGTCATCAGCCCCCATCAGCGCACCTTCAAAAGTTGCGCCGCTGGGTGGGTTGATTTTCCCTGTCAGTGGTTCACCTTGCCCGCGCGCTGAAGGTAAATTGTGCGCAGGAATGGCATAACTGCGACCGGTTGAATCCAACAAAATCACCGACTGATTGGATTTGCCATGAATAGAAAATTTTAAACTGTCACCTGCTTTGTAACTGAGTGTGGCACCATCAATTTCATGACCTTTCGCGGCTCGAATCCAGCCTTTATCGGAAATCACTACAGTAATAGGGTCGGCCGAAATCATTTCTGTTTCGCTAATCGCTTGTGCTTCCGCTCGCTCAACAATGGGGGAGCGACGGTTATCGCCAAATTCTACGGCAACTTGTAACAGTTCTTTGCGAATTAAATTTTTCAATTTTACGGCTGAAGCCAAAATGCCTTGCAACTGATCCCGCTCTTTTTCCAGATCTGCTTGCTCGGCGCGAATTTTCATTTCTTCCAAACGTGCCAACTGACGTAATTTGGTTTCAAGAATATATTCGGCTTGCATTTCAATTAAATTGAAACGTGACATCAATTCGGTTTTAGGATCTTCTTCTTCTCGAATAATACGAATCACTTCGTCGACATTTAAAAATACAATCATCAATGCGGCTAAGCGAAGCAATCTTTCTTCAACTTTTTCCAATCGATATTGCAAACGTCGACGTGTGGTGACGGTTCTAAAGCTTAGCCATTCTGAAATGATTTTATTCAGCGGTTTAACTGAAGGTTTACCATCAATGCCAATCATGTTCATATTGACACGATAGGTGCGCTCTAATTCAGTTGTAGCAAAAAGATGCTGCATAATCTGTTCAAGATCGACGCGATTCGAACGAGGAATAATGACTAAGCGCGTTGGGTTTTCATGATCGGATTCATCACGCAAATCGGCAACCATTGGCAATTTTTTCGCCTGCATTTGCGCAGCGATTTGCTCCAGAATTTTTGCGCCACTGACTTGATGCGGTAGAGCTGTAATGATGATATCGCCAGTGTCTTCATCTTTTTGCCAAACGGCACGCATGCGAATACTGCCGCGTCCAGTTTCGTACATTTTAATAATGTCTTCACGCGGCGAAATAATTTCCGCTTCGGTAGGCATGTCCGGCCCGAGAATATGTTGGCAAAGCTCAGTCACTGTTGCGTTGGGATTGTCCAGCATATGAATACAGGCATTTACCACTTCGCGCAAATTGTGTGGCGGAATATCCGTCGCCATGCCAACCGCAATACCGGTGGTGCCATTCAATAACACATTGGGAACACGCGCCGGCAATACATTCGGTTCTTCCAAAGTGCCGTCAAAATTTGGTACCCAATCGACAGTTCCTTGACCTAATTCTTCCAATAAAACTTCGGCGTATTTTGTTAAACGCGATTCCGTGTAACGCATGGCCGCGAAAGATTTTGGATCATCCGGCGAACCCCAGTTACCTTGACCATCTACCAAGGTATAACGATAAGAAAAAGGTTGTGCCATTAACACCATGGCTTCATAGGAGGCTGAATCACCGTGCGGGTGGAATTTACCTATCACATCACCCACGGTGCGCGCAGATTTTTTATATTTTGCGCTGGCTTTTAAACCTAATTCACTCATCGCATACACAATACGACGCTGAACGGGTTTAAGACCGTCGCCAATATGCGGCAGTGCACGGTCAAGAATCACATACATGGAATAATCGAGATAGGCTTTTTCTGTGTACTCACGCAATTCGATGCGTTCGTTACCATCAATTGACACAATATCAGTCATAGATTTCCTGTTTTTATTTGGGTAAAAATTAAATCACTTCTTCAAGGGCAGCACGCCCGTTTCTTTTACATGCAATGCAGGCAAAAATTTATAAAAATCCAATTTCGCGTCGAAATTATATTTTACGGAATCGCGTATGCCAGTTTTGTTGAAATGAGTTATCAATTTTAAAAGCTGAATTGGATTGAGGGACACGACGATTTTAACGGGGGTTTCTCGGTAAGCCGTTAGTGTGGGCAATTGATTGCTGACTCCACTTAATAAATCAAAATTTTCCAAACCGACTGTGTAAGAAATTCCCCGTAAGTTTAGATCTGTTGCATTAGGGTTGGTAATTAATAATGTGACTTCAATGGGTTGGCTGACTAGGCTTTCTGCGGGCAACATTTTTAATCCGGCCACTTTCACTTTCGGATTTTCAAATTGGGGATTCATCATGGCGCATGATGAAAGAAATACTATCAATAGAATTGAAATACTGCGCTGGAGATTTGTCATCATGATTGGGTTTCATCCTGCATTTCTTCTTCAAATTCCTGGAGTAAATCCAAAGGTTCGTATTCTTCACCTTCAAGATTTTCATCCCAATTAATGCCGATTAAAATGACATCCTCGTGCATGCCGGGTAACCAATCATCTAAAAATTCATTGAGATCAACAGCGACAGGTTTGTATTCGCTCCAATCATCCTGACAGTGAGCTTTGGCAAAACTTTCTTGTGACCAAAATGGCATTACATCCGTTTCATCGCTTTGTTCCGACGCACAAAGCGCCCAACCTTCCGGGCCTTCCAATCCCCAAACACAGCCTTGGGTTAAGGCTTCAACAATAAATCTATCCAGATTTTCTTCAGGGTCAGCACCTAAAGGTTCGGGCGTAATGGTGGGGTTCATCTGTGTGCCTCGCGGTAGGTAGTCGGAATGGATGCAATCAACCCAATCGTTTGTCGGCAACAAACGGATTGTGCAATCGTTCTTCGCCAAAAAGTGGACAAGAGTATGGCCTGGAACAAAAGTCACCTGATCCCCCAGCGCAAAAGCTTATCACGAATAGAGTGAATCAGATCATCAAAATTTCCACGCGGAAAATCTGTACGACCGATAGAGCCATTAAAGATCACATCACCCACCCACGCCATTTGACTAGGCTGATGATAAAACACTATGTGGCCTGGGGTGTGCCCTGGACAATGAATTACCGATAAACTTTCAGTGCCTATACTGACCTTGTCACCCTCCAGTAAATACTGATTGGACTCGAAGGTTTCATGGGGAGGGAATCCCATCATCTGCGCTTGTTGTGGAATACGTGACAACCAATAACTATCATCTTGATGTGGGCCAATAATAGGAATGTTTACTTGAGTAGCAATCGCCTTTGCGCCACCGACGTGATCCAAATGCCCATGTGTTAAGAGCACCTTAACCAACACCAACTGTAAGCGATTAATTAAGGCCAGGATTTTTTGGGTGTCGCCACCCGGATCTATCACAGCGGCTTCGCGTGTTTCTTCACACCATAACAAGCTGCAATTTTGTCGATAATGGGTGACGGGTATGATTTCAAATTTCAACATTAACTTGGCCTTATCTCAACACTGATTAGCAGGTACAATCGACTCAAATTGAATGTGCGCCATTATCCATACTGACTCTCGGTTAGTCGACCACTGATTCAGGCTATAATTTCTAATAAAGGTTAATTATGAATCCCTCATTATTTATTCAACTGCAAAAATGGGTTCCTCAACATGGGCTTTCGCGTTTGGTTGGAAAATTTGCCGCCAGTCAAAAACCCTTCATTAAAAATAAAATCATTCCCTGGTTTGTAAAACGCTATCAAGTGGATATGAGCTTGGCTCAAGAAACCAATCCTCTGGCATATGCCTCTTTCAACGATTTTTTTACTCGCGCTTTGCGTGCTGATGCGCGCCCGATCAATGCAGATGCCAATACAATTGTTTGCCCCGCTGATGGCGCTATTAGTCAATTGGGTAAAATTAACGATGGCAGAATTTTTCAAGCAAAAGGTCAAGATTATTCTGTGCTGGAGCTGTTAGGTGGCGAACAAGAGTTAGCCAATGAATTTATGGAAGGTGATTTTGCAACAGTTTATTTGTCGCCAAAAGATTATCACCGTGTACATATGCCATTTGCTGGAAAACTGCGTTGTATGATCAGTGTACCCGGTGAATTATTTTCAGTGAATACAGTGACAGCGGAAAATATTCCGCGTTTATTTTCACGCAATGAGCGTGTGGTTGCGATTTTTGATACAACCATTGGCCCAATGGCAGTGGTGTTGGTTGGTGCCATGATAGTGGCAGGCATTGAAACGGTTTGGGATGGGCAAGTCGCCCCATTCGCCAGTCGCGAAATTGCTGTGTCGCAGTACCCTTATCAAAATTTCAGTTTCAAAAAAGGCGATGAAATGGGCCGATTTAAATTAGGCTCAACCGCAATTGTACTTTTCGCAAAAAATAAAATTCGATGGTTTGAAAAATTTCAGGCTACCACGCCAACCAAAATGGGCGAGGCATTTGCGGAAGTAGTGCGGTAACCTTCTTTGATTTCCCCCTCTCCCCTGCCCCTCTCCCACAAGGGGAGAGGGGAGTTGGTTCTGTTCAAGATACTTTTTAAACTCACAATTTTTGAATTTAGTTTTTTCTTTTTTACAGCTCCAATCTGTCCCCTCTCCCTTGATGGGAGAGGGTTAGGGAGAGGGTGGATACTACTGATCCCCAGGATAATCCTTCCGTAATTGCACAGGTTTATCTTTTGTTTTACGCATTTTGATATTGACCATTTCCACGCCCAGTGAAAACGCCATTGCGAAATAAATATAACCTTTAGGCACATGCACGCCAAACCCTTCGATCATTAAGGTAAATCCTACTACGACTAAAAATGACAGTGCGAGAATTTTAATGGTGGGATGGGCATCCACAAAATCACCAATAGGTTTTGCAGCAAACATCATTACGCCCACTGCGATAATTATGGCAGTCGCCATAATCGGTACTTGGCTGACTAAACCAACTGCGGTGATGACAGAATCCAGTGAGAAGACAATATCTAAAATTGCAATTTGGATTAACACCATCATTAATCCATTTGCCTTCACATCCTTTTCTTCTTCTATATCACCTTCTAGGCTGTTATGAATCTCTAATACGGCTTTAACGATTAAAAATAAGCCTCCACCGATCAGAATGACATCGCGACCAGTAATACCGTAACCAAAAATGGTGACGAATGGTTCAGTTAATCGCATTATCCAAGCTAGCGAGAAGAGTAATAATAAACGCGTAATCATCGCCAGGCCCAAGCCGACAGTGCGCGCGAATTGCCGTTGGTGCGAAGGTAATTTTCCAACCAGAATCGAAATGAAAATAATATTGTCTATTCCTAAAACAATTTCTAATGCGGTCAGAGTTGCGAGGGCAATCCAAGCTTCGGGACTGGTGAATAATTCAAGCATAATCATGATCTACAAGATGAGGGTTTAAATGGAAAGTAGGTTCTAAGAAACACAAGGGAGGAAGCTCAATCAATTATGAATGATGCTCCCTAAATGCAAAGATTTTTACTCTTTTGATGTAAAGCGAGTTAATAATGCCATCAAGCCCGTCTTTTCGTTCTTCATCAGGTAATGATCGCGAATTCCGGCAATATCAACTTCATAACTACCGGGTTCAAGATCGCGGGCAATTTCAATTTTCTCGACTTCGTAGCGTGTTTTTTTGCCAGAATCCAATAAGGCTTGTTTGCGTTTGTCGTCTTCGGATAAATCCAACAATAAATATTCATCCAGTGGATTTTTGAAAGAATCCAGAACAACAATGAGTTTGGGTTTTAGTCGACGTTCAAAATTTTGTTCAACCACAACAGCAACTTCACCAGTGCTTAACTCAACCAAGGTGCCTGTTGGATAAAGGCCAATTGCACGAATAAATTCAACAACCAGTTCTTCCTGAAAATCGACGTTACGCAATTCGTATAATTTGGCTACGGCTTTTGAGGGGGCAATAGGGTTGCGAGAGCCACGCGGATTGGTGACGTGATCGTAATAGGTCACTATACCGGCAATTTTTCCAAGTAATGGAATTTTGTCGCCAGCAAGACTGTGTGGAAAACCGTTACCATTAATACGCTCACAATGCGTTTTTACCACACTGATGACACGAGGTTCGACATTAGGTGTTTTGCGTAAAATTTCACAACCTAATTCAACAAATTCACGATAGGCTTTTTCTTCTGTTGCATTGCGGGTTTCGTTTTCAAGAATGGAGGAGTCGATCATGACTTTACCCACATCCTTAAGTAGTACACCCATCGCCAATACATCCAACTCTCGTTTGGGCAAACCTATATGACGACCAAATAAAATGGCCCAAACAGAAGAACGCACAGCATGACTGTAGGTGTATTCATCTTTTTCTTGAACGCGTGATAACCAAGTGAATGCATCGGGATTTCGCAGAACACTATCGACCATTTCACTGGCGACCTTTTTGGTTTCGCCAAGCGAGCCTCCATCCAGTTGGTTGCTTTCAAGTTGCTCAACCATTCCGAGACTGCGCCATAAACTTTTTGATGCCGTTGTCCAGCTTTTTTGACTTCCTTCTGCAAGGGTTCTACTTCACGATAAACGCCACGGTTAATTTTTAATGGCGCAACAGGCTCCATCGCACTGGGGCGTTCTTTGTCTTTCGCAACAATTTTATTTTTGATGGTGGGGGAAATGGTTTTGAGATTGCTGGCTATAGGGCCTCGGCCTTTTTCAACATCAATATAGACATAACCGCATAAGGCTTTCAGTTGATTGATCTGATCCATCTCTCGAAGGTAAAAACCCTGTAAAGGAAAGGGTGTTTGTGTCCAAGGCCTATCCAACCCTGAAACATACATGCCCAAGCTCAGTTCATTCACTTCGAGTTTTATTTGTTTGATTCCCACAACTATCCCCGTATAAGCCTGAAAGGCTGTTATCTAATCAGCTCGAATGCTCGAAGTGTAATCAAGAAGCGTGAGTCACGCTAGACTTATGCCACGCAAAGATAATAAATCCTTTACGAATGGTAGATTGCCGAAAAAGTGTGAACTGCATCTATGAATGCACCGGCATTCGCTGGATCAACCTCAGGTGTGATGCCGTGCCCCAAGTTAAAGACATGGCCTGTTCCCGATCCGTAAGACTCCAGAATACGCTTCACTTCTTGCTGAATTTTTTCAGGTGTTGCGTAAAGTACAGCGGGATCCATATTGCCTTGTAAGGCAACTTTATGACCCACACGTTGACGCGCCTGATTCAAATCCGTAGTCCAATCCAGCCCTAAAGCGTGAGCGCCAGTCTCAGCCATAGATTCAATCCACTGACCGCCGCCTTTGGTGAAAAGGATGACGGGTACCGAACGACCTTCATTTTCCTTGATTAACCCTTTCACAATTTTATCCATATAGCCAAGAGAGAATTCCTGATACGCCGCATGAGACAAAGCACCACCCCAGGAATCAAAAATCTGTACCGCTTGAGCACCTGCTTGAATCTGCGCATTCAAATAAGCAACCACCGAATCCGCTAGCACACTGAGTAATTGGTGCAGCGCTTCGGGTTGGTTGTAGAGCATTTGTTTGGTTTTGTGGAAATCACGACTTGAGCCACCTTCGATCATGTAAGTCGCTAACGTCCAAGGGCTTCCAGAAAAACCTATAAGGGGAACTGATCCATTCAACTCGCGACGAATCAAACGTACCGCATCAATCACGTAAGGCAAATCTTTTTCAGGATTAACGGCTTTGAGTTGCTCTATGTCCTGTGTAGATTGGATCACTTTTTTAAATTTCGGGCCTTCGCCAGTTTCGAAATACAAACCTAATCCCATCGCATCAGGAATTGTCAAAATATCGGAAAATAAAATGGCAGCATCTAGTGGATAACGTTCGAGTGGTTGCAGTGTGACTTCACATGCTAATTCAGGATTAGTGCATAGCCCCATAAAGTCGCCTGCTTTGGCGCGTGAGGCACGGTACTCGGGAAGATAACGGCCTGCTTGACGCATCATCCACACAGGGGTGACATCAACGGGTTGCTTTAATAAAGCGCGGAGGAAGCGGTCGTTTTTTAGTGGAGTCATTTTTAATCTCGTGATAACGCAACGAATTTAAATCCCTCCCCCGCCTCCCTTTTTCAAAGGGAGGAGCTTGATTCTCTCAATGAAAAAGTTCGTGGCAGACTCCCCCTTTGAAAAAGGAGGATTGAGGGGGATTTTTACACCTGCAAATAATCCAAAATTCCTTCAGCTGCTTCGCGACCTTCCCATATGGCTGTCACAACTAAATCGGAACCGCGCACCATATCACCGCCAGCAAACACTTTAGGATTGCTGGTTTGGAATTTGAACTCTTGTTTTTCGGGTGCAATTACACCCCCCCAATCATTGGTTTTGACGCCATTGGTTGCAAACCAGGGTTGTGGGCTTGGGCGGAAACCGAAAGCGATCAGTACAACATCCGCAGGCAGAATTTCTTCGGAACCTTCAACAACAACGGCGCTGCGACGGCCTTTTGCATCGGGTTCGCCCATTTTGGTGGTGACGACTTTTACGCCTTCCACTTTTCCACTACCTACAATGGCAACAGGTTGACGGTTGTAGAGAAACTGAACACCTTCTTCTTTTGCGTTAGACACTTCACGTTTGGAGCCAGGCATGTTTTCTTCGTCGCGACGATAAGCACAGGTCACTGACGCAGCGCCTTGCCGAATCGAGGTGCGATTACAGTCCATGGCAGTATCGCCACCACCGAGCACAACGACTTTTTTACCCTTAACGCTGATGAAATCAGCTGGATCTTTTTCGAATCCCAAATTGCGATTGACGTTGGCAACCAGGAAAGGCAGTGCGTCATAAACACCCGGTAACTCTTCACCGGGGAAACCACCTTTCATGTAGGTGTAAGTACCCATACCCATAAAGACGGCATCGTAATCACGCAGCAATTCTTCTATGGTGATGTCTTTGCCCACTTCGGTATTGAGGCGGAATTCCACTCCCATTTCTTCGAAGATTTTACGGCGACGGCTCATCACAGATTTTTCTAATTTGAATTCAGGAATACCGAAAGTCAGCAAGCCGCCGATTTCAGGATACTTATCAAATACAACAGGTTTAACACCATTGCGCACCAATACATCCGCGCAACCAATACCTGCGGGACCAGCACCAATCACGGCTACTTTTTTGTTGGTCCACACCACTTTGGACATATCCGGCTTCCAGCCCATAGCAAACGCTGTGTCGGTAATATATTTTTCGGCATTGCCGATAGTCACTGCACCGAAGCCGTCATTCAACGTACAAGCGCCTTCGCAAAGACGATCTTGCGGGCAGACGCGACCGCAAACTTCCGGCAATGAATTGGTTTGATGGCTGAGTTCGGCGGCTTCAAAAATATTGCCTTCGGAAATCAGCTTCAACCAATTGGGGATGAAGTTGTGAACCGGGCATTTCCACTCGCAATAAGGGTTGCCGCATTCAAGACAACGATGTGCCTGATTCTCAACTTCTTCTTTGGCGAAGGGTTGATAAATCTCCACAAATTTATGCTTGCGAGTGTCCAAATCTTTTTTGGATGGATCCTGACGGCCCACATCGAGAAACTGAAAATCATTGTTTAAACGTGCCATGACTATTGCCTCTATTACTCGCCACGCTTACGGAAACTATTTAGCAAGCCGCTTATAGCTGCTGCCTTGGGTTTGACTAACCAAAATTTGCGAATCATATCGTCAAAGTTGGCGAGTAAATATTGACCCCAAGTACTTTCAGTCTCGCGAACAAATTCCTCAATCACTCCGCGCAGATGATTGCGATGTGCTTCAAGTGCTTCAGTGTTAATGCGGTGAATATCGACTAATTCATGGTTGTATTTGTCGACAAAGTTATTGGCTTCGTCCAACACATAAGCAAAACCACCTGTCATACCCGCCCCGAAGTTAAGGCCGGTTGGGCCAAGTACAGTGACCACGCCACCTGTCATGTATTCACAACAGTGATCACCTGCACCTTCGACAACTACATGGGCGCCGGAGTTACGCACACCACAACGCTCACCTGCGGTACCTGCCGCAAATAACTTACCACCTGTAGCACCGTACAAACAGGTATTACCCATGATGCTGGTGACATTGGTTTTGAAAGACGAGTTGCGTGGCGGACGCAATACTAATTTGCCACCCGCCATACCTTTACCGACATAGTCGTTGGCGTCGCCTTCCAGAATCATATCCAAACCACCGGCGTTCCAAACACCAAAGCTTTGACCAGCAATACCCGTCAATTTCAGTTTGATGGGCTTGTCTGCCATGCCCTGATTACCGTAACGCTTGGCGATTTCACCGCTGATACGCGCACCGATTGAACGGTCGCAGTTGGTGATGCGGAATTCAAATTCACCGCCGGTTTTAGCTTCTATCGCTGGCAGCACTTTACGCACCATCGCCTCTGCTGTTTCACCTTTATCGAAAGGCTCATTTTTGGCAACAGAACAGAGTTGGGGCTTGGTTGCCAGATAATCATCGGTATAGATGATTGGACTTAAATCCAACTGTTGTTGTTTCTCGGTTTCGCCATCCAGCAGTTTGAGCAGATCAACGCGACCCACTAATTCGCCCAGAGTGCGAACTCCCAATCGTGCCAGCCACTCACGTGTTTCTTCGGCCATGAATTTGAAGAAATTCATGGCCATTTCGACTGTGCCTATGTAATGGTCTTTACGCAGTTTGTCTTGCTGGGTCGCAACACCAGTCGCACAGTTATTCAAGTGACAAATACGCAGGTATTTACAGCCAAGCGCCACCATTGGCCGGTACCAAAACCGAAGCTCTCAGCACCCAACATAGCGGCTTTCACTACGTCCAAGCCGGTTTTCAAGCCACCGTCAGTTTGTACACGCACTTTATTACGCAGATCGTTCGCACGCAGAGTTTGATGAGTCTCTGACAGACCCAATTCCCATGGCGAACCGGCATATTTAATTGATGTTAATGGACTGGCCGCAGTACCGCCGTCATAGCCGGAAATGGTGATCAGGTCGGCATAGGCTTTGGCAACACCGGCTGCAATTGTTCCCACACCTGGACGCGATACCAGCTTCACCGATACCAGTGCAGCTGGATTCACTTGTTTCAAGTCATAAATCAGCTGAGCCAAATCTTCGATGGAATAAATATCATGATGTGGCGGTGGAGAAATCAAAGTCACACCGGGAACCGAGTAACGCAAACGAGCGATCAACTCATTCACTTTACCGCCGGGCAACTGACCACCCTCACCGGGTTTTGCACCCTGGGCGACTTTAATTTGCAACACTTCAGCATTCACCAGATAAGCCGGTGTTACACCAAAACGGCCAGACGCCACTTGTTTAATTTTGGAAGTTTTGATGGTGCCGTAACGCGCAGGATCCTCACCACCTTCACCCGAGTTGGATCGGCCACCCAAACGGTTCATGGCTTCCGCCAAGGCTTCGTGCGCTTCAGGCGATAAAGCACCTAATGACATGCCGGCTGAGTCAAAACGTTTGATAATGCTTTCAATCGGCTCTACTTCTGACAGCGGGATAGGCTTGCAGACTTCTTCGTGTAGTGCCAACAAATCACGCAGCATGGATACCGGGCGCTTGTTCACCAAATCCGCATATTCATGCCAAACCTTGAAGTCGTTCGTTTGCACAGCTTTTTGCAGGGTTTGCACAACATCCGGGTTAAAAGCATGATACTCAGAATTGTGAACATACTTCAGCAAGCCGCCTTGAACGATTGGCTTTCGCTCAACCCATGCAGTTTGTGCAATGATTTTTTGATCCGTTTCCAGATCTTCAAATCGTGCTCCGCCAATGCGTGATGGCGTGCTTTCAAAGCACATTTCAACCACTTCCTTGGACAGGCCAATCGCTTCAAAGAGTTGTGCTCCGCGATAAGAAACTACGGTTGAAATCCCCATTTTAGAGAGGATTTTCAGCAGACCTTTATCGAGACCTTTGCGATAGTTTTTGTAGGCGTAGTCGGTGTCCACCAACAGCTCACCTGACTCAATCATATTGTTGAGCACGTGATAGCTGAGGTAAGGATAAACCGCCGTTGCACCGTAACCTATCAATGCTGCAACCTGATGAGGATCGCGCGCAGAGCCAGTCTCAACAATTAAGTTGGCTTCGCAACGCAAACCTACATTGGTCAAATGTTGATGCACGGCGCCCACGGCCAACAAGGCTTGCATGGGGATCAGATCTTGCTGCAATTTGTTGTCGCTGAGCATGATCAGCACTTTGCCTGATCGAACTGACGCTTCAACATCAGCACATAATTTTTTCAGCGCCGTTTGCAGTGAGCTGACTTTAGGGTCGTAATTCAGATCAAAATAGGCTTGCTCATAACCTGGACGTTGCAGCTCACAAAGTGCACGGAACTTACGAGGTGAGAGCACGGGCGAGCTTAATATCACGCGATCCGCATGTTCAGCGGTTTCCTCATACACGGGCAACTCTCGTCCCAAACAGACTTCCAGCGACATCACAATTGCTTCACGCAATGGGTCGATTGGCGGGTTAGTTACCTGAGCAAATTGCTGGCGGAAATAATCATAGAGTGACCGTTGTTGGCGCGACAAAATGGCCATAGGGGTATCGTCACCCATAGAGCCAACCGCTTCTTGGCCGCCTTCCGCCATTGGTCTTAAGAGTTGATCGCGCTCTTCAAAACTGACCTGAAACATTTTCATGTAAGTTTTGACTTCAATGGGCGCAATGCCATTCTCTTTGGCATCCGCAGCCAAGCTGGATTCGATGCGTAACGCACGTTCTTTCAACCATTGTTTGTAAGGCTTGCTGGTCTTGAGTTGGTTATCGACATCTTCCGTGTTATGCAAGGTACCGGTAAGGGTGTCGATGGACATGATTTGGCCTGGCCCAAGGCGACCTTTGGCGACTACATCAGCCGGATCATAAGCATAAACACCGACTTCTGAAGCCACAGTGATGATGTCATCTTTGGTGATCACCCAACGAGACGGGCGCAAACCGTTACGGTCCAGCGTACAAACGGCATAACGACCATCAGTGATAACCAAACCAGCGGGGCCATCCCAAGGTTCGATATGCATGGAGTTGTATTCATAGAATGCACGTAGATCGGCATCCATAGTTTCAACATTTTGCCAAGCGGGCGGTACCAGCATACGAATTGCACGATGTAACTCCATGCCGCCTAATGTCAGGATTTCCAACATGTTATCGAGGCTGGAAGAGTCAGAGCCCGTGCGGTTGACCAAGGGAGTCAGTTGTTGGAGTTCGGGCAATAAATCAGTGACGAACTTGGGGGTGCGTGCTACCGACCAATTGCGGTTGCCCACAATTGTGTTGATCTCACCGTTATGCGCCAGCATGCGGAATGGTTGTGCCAAAGGCCAGATGGGCATGGTGTTGGTTGAAAAGCGTTGGTGGAAAACACAAATCGCGGTTTCCAGTCGTTCATCAGCCAAGTCGGCGAAGAATCCTGGCAAATCAACAGGCATCATCAAGCCTTTATAGGACAAGACGCTAGTGCTCAAACTGGCGACATAAAAGCTCTTATCACCGGATAAACGTTGTTCGGTTTTACGACGAGCGGTAAAAAGTTTGGCGTTGACCTGCTCAACGGGCAGATCACTGTTTACAAATAAATGACTAAAGGAAGGTAATGATTTAAGTGCTATTGGGCCGAGACAGGAGGTGTCTACCGGTACCTGACGCCAGCCAGCGACAATCAAGCCTTGTCTGGTTAATTCTTCTTCAAATAGGGCGCGTTGTTGTTTAGCAATAGACTCGTCCAAGCTCAACATAATAGAGCCAACACCATAAACGGGTGTGAGTTCGGCACAACCGGCTTCTTTGGCAACGGCGCGCAAAAAACTGTCTGGCTTTTGAATCAAAAGACCGCATCCGTCACCGGTTTTGCCGTCGGCGTTAATACCACCGCGGTGAGTCATGCAAGTAAGAGCTTCAATTGCGGTTTTCAGTAAACGGTGGCTGGTTTTGCCCTTTAAATGGGCAATTAATCCAAAACCGCAGTTATCTTTAAACTCATCTATCTGGTAGAGGCCAGTGGTCATAGGCTGATTCTCAACAAAAACACACTCAAAAGAGAAAATGCTTGGCAGAAATACCATACGAAACTTGCGCCAAAACACTTCCCAGACAAAAAAGCCCCTGAGGTTTAGGGGCTGGACAAATGGGCGCAGGATATTACCCGCTAAGGGGGTGAATGGCAAGATGATAGGGTAGGCGATGGCTTTGCCGGGGGCTTTGGTATGGATAAAACCTTAAGTAAAAATTAACCTGCAAGCGGTTGTCCATAGGCTCACCTTTTTCTTCGGTTACTCTATGGTCACAGAACGATTGAATTTATATTGAGACCTCAAATGTCCCATCAAATCACACGACGACGTTTTCTAACTAGGGGTGGTCAATGTTTGGCTCTGACTGGTTTAACGGCGTGTTCAACTATCCCTGAGGTATCTCGTAATTTTGTTGGGTCGTCTCTACGGAAAACACATGAATTAACCGGCACCGAATTTGATTTGGTTATAGGTTATAGCCAAGTGAATTTTACGGGTAAAAAGCGTTATGCCACTACGGTAAATCAATCCTTGCCTGCTCCAGTTCTGCGTTGGCGAGAAGGTTCTCGCGTAAAGATCAATGTCACCAATCATTTGCCTTCTCTTACCTCAATTCATTGGCATGGCATTATTTTGCCTAGCAATATGGATGGTGTTCCCGGATTGAGTTTTGATGGCATTGCTCCCGGCGAAACGTTTACTTATAAATTTCCGATTTTGCAAAGCGGTACTTATTGGTATCACAGTCATTCCAACTTTCAGGAACAAACCGGTTTATACGGCGCAATTATTATTGATCCTGCAACACCGGAAGCGGATCAATATGATCGCGAATACGTCATCTTATTGTCTGATTGGAGTGATGAAAACCCAGAAGCGATTTATCGCAATTTAAAAAAATCCAGTCATTTTTATAATCGTCAGGAAAGAACCCTTGGTGATTTAGTTGGCGATATTCAAAAAGACGGCCTATTAAACACTTTGGATAATCGCGCTATGTGGAATGAGATGCGTATGAGTGATAGGGATATTTCTGATGTGGCTGGTGCGACCTATGAATTTTTGATGAATGGAGCACACAATGCCGATACTTGGCAAGGCGAATTTTTTTCGGGTGAAAAAATTCGTTTGCGTATTGTGAATGCATCGGCAATGACATTTTTCGATTTTCGAATTCCCGGTTTGCCTATGCAAGTGATCGCCGCTGATGGACAGCTCGTTCAGCCAGTTGATGTTGACGAATTCAGAATTGCTCCAGCAGAAACTTATGATGTGATTATTCAGCCAGAAAAAAATAACTATTTCATTTTCGCACAAACAATAGATCGTTCCGGCTTTGCATTAGGTAAATTAATCTGCGATCCAGAGAAAAGTCTTGAAGTTCCTCAGGTAGATCCGGCACCGATTTTAACTATGGAAGATATGGGGCATGGTGGTTCTGATCATAGCCAGCATGGGCAGCAGAGTGAAACAAAAAATGAATCACACTCAAAGCATAATCATTTGTTGATGGCAGAAAGTCAGGAAAAATTGGCGCCTGCAGGACTGGCGAATAGCGATCAATATTTATCTGTACTCCCCGCTCCTGACAAAGGAGATTATGGAATTGATATGCGCGTTCTTAATCCTGCGTCAGGGCTTTATGATCCGGGAATTGGTTTGCGCCATCATCAACATTTATATGGTCGTCGAGTATTACATTACGGCGATTTAAAAAATCGATTTAACACGCTGGATAAACGTGAGCCTTCACGTGAGATTCAATTGCGCATTACAGGTAATATGCATCGTTATATTTGGTCAATTGATGGGCTGGCTTATGATCAAGCGCCGCCGATTGAATTATCATTCAACGAAAGAATTCGTATCACGTTAATTAACGACACCATGATGACTCATCCTTTTCATTTGCATGGCATGTGGAGTGAACTGGAAACGGGTGATCCTGAATTTATTCCACGAAAACATACTATTATTGTGCAGCCTGGAAAACGGATTAGTTATTTAGTAGCCGAAGGTCGCTGGGCTTATCATTGTCATTTGTTGTATCACATGCTGGGCATGATGCGTGAAGTGCGTGTAGTAAAAGGAGATTCAGAATGAATAAATTAATTTTTCTCTTCGTAGGGGCGCTACTTGCTGCGTCAAGTGTTCTTGCTCAAGATCATTCACAGCATGCTGAGC
This sequence comes from Cellvibrio sp., assembly GCA_016712405.1. GTDB lineage: Bacteria > Pseudomonadota > Gammaproteobacteria > Pseudomonadales > Cellvibrionaceae > Cellvibrio. The sequence continues at coordinate 664,761 of JADJRD010000014.1, forward strand.
ACTCGCAACACACCAATCACACACAACACACAACAGATAAATCTACACACAATACCCAATCAAAAAAAACTGATCATAGTCGGCACCCTGGTCACGCCTCACAGGATCCATTCGTTTTCTATTTCAATATAGAAGAATTGCAATCAACGCTAACACAGGATGATGCTATCTATAAAAGCAAATTGCATTCATGGATAGGAAAGGATCAATACAAATTAGGTCTTAACGCGCGAATCGAAAATAACGAGAGCATTAGCGAATACATCGAAAAAGAACTTTTATTCTCATCCGCTTTCAGTGTTTTCTGGAATTGGCAATTTGGATTTCGACAAGATCGCAATCCTTTTGCAAAAACAGAATGGATCAGTATTGGTTTGGAAGGCGAAGCACCTTATTTTATTCATTCACAATTACAGCTTCTCACCAATTACGATGGTGATTCGGGATTGCGCTTGCACGTCCAGCAGGATTGGCGAATCAATGATTCATGGAGATTAACACCAGAAACGGAATTTAATTTTTATTCGGATGATGATATAGAGTTTGCACGTCAATCCGGATTGAGCGACTTTCATCTAGGTCTTAAATTGCTTTACGACAAAAATCGAAAGCTTGCACCTTATTTGGCTTTTGAATATGAAAAAAAATGGGGTGATGAAATAGAAATACATAAAAAGGATTCATCACAAATTTCAGCGGGATTGAGTTTTTGGTTTTGATTAAACCGCAATTCCAAAAAACGATCCCACTAACGAGGTTGCAGCCATTGCTGCTGCTCCCCAAAATGTCACACGAACGGCTCCTTTTATTGGCCTTGCGCCGCCAATTTTTGCAGATAAAGCGCCAAGTAATGCTAGAGCAAGTAAAGAAAAAAATGGAAGCGTCCAAAGATTTTCTGCTACCAGCGTAATTGCAATCAATAGTGGAATTGCTGCACCTAATGAAAAACTGATGGCGGATGCAACAGCGGCTTGAAGGGGTTTGGCTGTATTAAAATCGGTAATACCTAATTCATCTCGCGCATGTGCACCTAATGCATCTCGCTGGGTTAATTCGGCGGCAATTTTTTTGGATAAGTCTCGGGAAACACCGCGTGCGATATAAATTTCTTCCAGTTCGCGCAGTTCACTTTCAGGGTTGTCGATTAATTCAATTTTCTCTCGTTCCAAATCGGCATTTTCCAAATCCATTTGTGAGCAAACGGAAACATATTCTCCTGCTGCCATACTAATGGCGCCAGCAACTAATCCAGCAATGCCTGCTAATAAAATAGTGGATTGGGTTTGATTGGCGACAGCAATGCCCATCATCAAGCTGGCAGTGGAAATTATACCGTCGTTTGCGCCGAGTACCGCTGCACGCAACCAACCTGAACGATGATAAAAATGTTGATCTCTGCTTGGCATGTTGTTCAGCTTTTAATTTTCAAGAAAGACATGCGCAATAACACATTATTTTTCATGATGTAATGATGAAAGAGGGCGGCGGCTGTGTGTAATCCAATCAAGGCATAGCCCAACTTTGCACCTATTTCATGCAGTTCATGTAGTTGTTCGCCCAGCGCTTTGTTTTCGGTAATGAGTATTGGCAATTCCAATCCAAAAAATGGCACTGCTTTACCATGAGCATTTAATATTAGCCAACCGCTTATCGGCATGGCAATCATTAAGCTATATAACGCTAAATGCATTAATTTAGACAAAATTTTCAGGTGCGGTTTTAATGCCGGCAGTATTTCAGGCGTTGTTGAAAAAATACGTGCAGCGATACGAATAACAACCAGGAATAATAAAGATGCACCCAACATAAAATGTATAGTTTTCATCAATTCACGTGGATCGCTGCCTCTTTCAAAAATCCCACGAAATTCCATGGTGGCGTAGATTGCAATCATTAATAAAAATATAAACCAATGTAATCCAATGACTAAAGAACTATAGCGCGTATTATTTGTTGTCATGGCTCGTCTCTTTTTATTGATAGGTTATGTTGTTATGTTTGATCCATCCACCACTTTTTTTATTAGCAGGATCATGATGTGTCCAGTGAATGACACCACCTTTTTCATTCCATTCATACTCACCGTAGAACTGAATCATATCACCCACATGCAGATTGGAAACTCTTTCAGCCAGATCGATATTATGCGCGATCAATAGTGTTTGACTTGGGTTAACCTTAACCAAAAATCGCTGATGCCGACTACCTTTATTATCATCAGATAAAATATTAATCACTTCGCCTGACCCAGCCAACCAAATATTTGATCTTCTGTTGTCAAATGCCGCTTGCAGTTCAGGATTAGATTTAAGTGCGAGGGATTGTGATTCAGTAGTAGTGGCTGTTGGCGAATAAGTTTCTTTGGCGGTTGAATTTGAGGATGTTTTTTCTTCATTGATCGTCCATTGGGCAATCAATAAGCCTGCCAATAGAATCCCGATTATGTATTTTGAATTTTTCAATTTTATATCCTCAAATTGAATTTAATAGAGAGTTTTGCACGAATACATTTTGTTTAATCTGGCATCGTCATCCCTGCGCAGGAATGACGAAATACAGATATACCCAATCACAAATATCAGGCTTTTTCGTCAAACTCAACTTTGCCCCATTGACAGACCAACTGGTCTGTCGCTAGATTGGCGACCCCAGACCAATTGGTCGGTGCCTGCAATTCAATCAAGACTCAAGGAGATCATCATGGTCACACAATACGCTCGCTGGCTGATACGTTGGCGCTGGTTGGTGATGTTAGCAACTCTAGTGGTGGTTGGCTTCATCGCAAGTGGTATGCGCTTTCTGGAATTCACGACCGATTATCGTGCATTTTTTTCCCCGAGCAATCCGCAGTTACAAGCCTTTGAAACTATGCAGGATACCTACGCCAAAGCCGATAATGTGATGATGGTCATCACCCCCAAGGACGGAAACGTTTTTACCCCGCAAACCCTTGATTCGATTAAATGGCTGACGGAACAGGCTTGGCAAACACCATTTTCCAATCGTGTTGAATCCATTACTAATTTCCAGCATACCTCAGCTGTTGAAGACGATTTATTGGTGGAGGATTTAGTAGTTGATCCTTTTACACTAAACCAATCTGCTCTGGATAAAATTAAACAAATTGCTTTGGAGGAGCCTGCATTGCGCAAGCGATTAATTAATCCTGAAGCGACAGTCACCAGTGTCAACATTACGGTTCAGCTACCGGGAAAATCACTTCATGAAGTGCCAGAGGTGGCCAATTTCGCGCAAAAACTGGCTGATGAACTTCAAGCGCGAGATACCAATCTACGTGTAGATTTAACGGGCATTGTGATGATGAACAACACTTTCTCAACGGAAGCAGAAGGTGATATGGCGACACTGGTGCCCATCATGTTCCTCATCATTATTGTCACTATAGGTTTGATGTTGCGCAGCATAGTGCCCGTCGTAGTAACCCTGTTGATTATTATGTTGTCGATTATTACGGGTATGGGTGCATTTGGGTGGACAGGTTTGAAAATGACCTCACCTTTAGCATCTGCTCCCACCATAATTTTAACTATGGCAGTTGCGGATGCTGTGCATTTATTTATGAATTATATGGCAGGATTGCGCCAAGGCATGAACAAACAAGATGCCATGGTTGAAAGTATTCGCATTAATTTCCAACCCGTATTTTTAACATCACTCACCACCGTGCTCGGTTTCATGAGCATGAATTTTACGGATGTACCACCTCTCGCTCATTTGGGTAATACAGTCGCAGTGGGTGTTGCAGCAGCTTGGTTGTTGAGTATGACTTTTTTACCGGCGCTCGCTGTGGTTTTGCCGATCAAGGCCAGAAAAATTGATAACAACCAGCATCCTCTTTTTGATGTCTTATCCCGTTTTGTAAATAAACAACGCAAAGCCATTTTGTGGTTTTTTGGTGTGACCACTATTGCGGCTATTGCGTTAATTCCGCGCAACGAAATCAATGATGAATTCGTTAAATATTTTGATACTGAAGTGCCTTTCCGCCAGGCAACTGATTATGCGACCAGCACTTTACTTGGCCCTTACACTTTGGATATTTCAATTGAGTCAGGCGAGGAAAGTGGTATAGCCGAACCACAATTTTTACAAACGGTTGAAAATTTTGTTGAATTCGCCAAAACACAACCGGAAGTAAATCACGTCTTCACGTTAACGGACGTAATGAAACGCTTGAATCAAAATATGCATGGCGATGATAAAACCTATTATCGATTGCCGGAAGATCGAGAATTGGCGGCACAATATTTATTGATGTATGAAATGTCATTGCCTTTTGGCTTGGATCTCACCAATCAAATTAATTTGGAAAAAAGTGCCACTCGTGTGACTTTGTCGTTAGAAAATTTAAGTTCTGCGCAGCAGTTGCGATTGGAGACTATTTTTGCGGATTGGTTTACTGAGTATCATCCAGAAGTCAAGATTAGCCAAGCCAGTACGGCGCTCATATTCGCACACATAGGGCAGCGTAATGCCAGCAGCCAAACACTGGGTGTTTTTCTGTCGCTATTTGTGATTTCGCTCATTTTAATTTTTGCTTTTCGTTCATTAAAAATTGGATTGGTCAGCCTAATTCCCAATTTGGTGCCTGCGATAATTGCCTTTGGCATATGGGCAATTATTGATGGACAAATTGGTATGACTGTCTCGGTTGTTGCCGGTGTAACACTGGGTATAGTGGTCGATGACACGATTCATTTTTTAAGTAAATATTTACGTGCAAGGCGAGAGCAGCATTTATCAGCGGAAGCGGCAGTGCATTATGCTTATTCGCAAGTGGGACAAGCATTGGTTGTTACTACGGTTGTCTTAATGGCAGGCTTCTCAATTTTATTGTTATCAAATTTCAAACTGAATTCGGATTTGGGATTCTTGTCATCTATGACCATCGGCATAGCCTTGTTGTTAGATCTGTTATTGTTACCTGCATTGTTAATTACTCTCGAAGGAGCCAAAAAAAATGTTACTGAAGAAACCGCTGCAATTGATGACGATATTGAGTCTAGTGCTGCTTAGTGTTGTTAACCTGGCATCCGCTGAGGATGCCAAAACAAAAGGCTTGGCTATAGCAACAGAGGCTAATGCACGTGATACAGGCTGGAAAGACTCCACGGCTTCTATGCATATGGTATTGATTAATGCTAAAGGGCAAAAAACCCAGCGTGAATTACGTTTGCAATCACTCGAAGGTGTGAATGATGGCGATAAAAGTTTAACAGTGTTTGATTCGCCTAAAGATGTTCAAGGCACGGCGTTTTTATCTTTTTCTCATGCTGTGACTCCTGATGAGCAATGGCTATATTTGCCAGCTTTAAAACGCGTAAAACGTATTTCTTCTGCCAATAAATCCGGTTCTTTTATGGGTAGTGAATTTGCATTTGAAGATTTGAGTTCAAATGAAATTGAGAAATATTCTTATGAGTACTTGAGGGATGAGTTAGTGGATGGGCAGGAATGTTATGTGGTACGGAATTTCCCGGAATACGAACATTCAGGTTACAAACATCGTGATGTTTGGATTGATAAATTGCACTATCGTACACTCAAGGTGGAATATTTCGACAGAAAGGGTAGTTTGTTAAAAACACTGACTCAGAAAAACTTTCAGATCTATCTTGGAAAATATTGGCGAGCGGATCATTTTGTTATGGTGAATCATTTAACTCATAAATCTACTGAGTTGACTTGGAAGGATTATCAATTTCAAACCGGTTTAACGGACGTAGATTTTAATTGTAATAGTTTGATGCGTACAAAATAAGAGGTGCTTATGTTTGTTTGTCCTCCCCCTGAAAATACCCGTATGCGAATTCTGGAAGCCGCTTACGAAGAGATGTATGTCAATGGTTTTCAGGGGTTGCGCATTGAGGCGATTTTGCAAAAAACTCAATTGGCGAAAGGTGCACTTTACCATTACTTCCCCAGCAAATTATCAATAGGCTATGCCGTGGTGGACGAAATTGTATTAGGGCATTTTTTGCAGGTCTGGCAAGAATTTTTAAAGCCGGGCGAAGATCCCCTTCAGGGCATGAAAAATGTATTTATGTGGAAGGCGGAATTCTATCAAACCGAAAAGATATTCAATGGATGCCCTTGCAATAATCTTATTCAGGAAATGGCCGCAATCGATGATGGATTTAAGCAGCGATTACAGAATGTCATGATGACTATTCATCAAACGGTTTGTCAGGCATTAATAGAAGGGCAGTCGAATGGATTTGTTAAAAAAGACATTGACCCCAATAGCACTACACTATTTTTATTTAGCAGTTATCAAGGCATTATGGGAACCGCAAAATGTATGCAGGCACCGAACATGCTCAAGCAATTATTTTCTACGCTAAATTCCTATTTGGATACTTTGCGTCCTTAATTTTAATCCTGAAACTTTCTATTACTGTCTAGATTCCGGCAGATTTTTACCATGAAAAAATATTACCTTCTGTTTTTATTGAGTGCCATGATTCAGGCTCCTGTTTGGGCGCTGGATTTTAGAGGTTCGCTAGGTGTTGAGGCTCGGTATTTTATGTATGACAACGAGGTTCAACCATCCTTGTTTGTTGAGCCTGAATGGTATTGGCAAAATGAGCAATCCAATAGTTCAATCACCTTTAAACCTTTTGCGAGATGGGATGAAACCGATCAAGAGAGATCGCATCAGGATATTCGTGAATTGTTTTTTCAATATGCAAGTGATCAATTTGAATTGCTTGTTGGTATCAATAAAATTTACTGGGGTGTGACTGAAAGCCAGCATCTAGTCGATGTAATTAATCAAACCGATTATCTTGAAGGCTTTGATGGCGAGGATAAACTCGGCCAGCCGATGATTCAATTCACCTCGATTCGCGATTGGGGTGTGATGGATTTTTTTGTGTTACCTTATTTTCGTGAGCGTGAATATGCAGGGGATGACGGGCATTTTAATTTCGAGCAAAAATTAGGGGCTCAGCTATTTCACGCACAAGTAAATGATGCGGTTTATGAATCAAAAGATGAAAAACAGCATCTCGATGTGGCTTTTCGTTACAGTCACAGCTTGGGTAATTGGGATTTTGGGTTGAGTTATTTCGATGGTACCCAGCGCAATCCTTATTTGAATTTTTCTAATCCGAATCCATCAACAGAAGAAATTTCCATCACTCCCTATTACGCTCAAATGCAACAATTTGGTGTTGATCTGCAAGCTACCTTAGGCGCTTGGTTGTGGAAAGCCGAAATTATTTCGCGATCAGTAATGGATGATCAATACACTGCCACTACGGCGGGATTTGAATACACATTTTATGGCGTAAATGAATCGGGTGCGGATTTAGGTTTGTTATTCGAATTAAATCAAAATGACGATGAGCAGCTTGCACAATCTGCAGCACAAAACGATTTATTTATCGGTGGGCGATACACCTGGAATGACGAACAGAGCAGTGAAATATTGTTCGGTATCTCACAAGATTTGGAAAACGCTAGCAGCTATGCCGCTAAGATAGAGGCCAGTCGCCGCATCGGCGATAATTACAAGTTCACCGTGGATTCCTGGTTTTTCAATTCTGATTCTATTACAGATCCGTTGTTTGGTATTAAGAATGAGGACTTTGTACAGCTGGCGGTAGAGTATTATTTTTGAATGCCGCTATAGTTTGAATTCTATTAACGGCAAATCTTTTGGATTCTGTGTGCTTTCGGGTGGGGTCGTTGCTTTGGGTTTATCCAGTGGAACTAATTCAAACACGCTGTTGGATAACTTTTTCTCCTTGGTTTGTTCAGTTTTGGCTTCTTTAGCAACTTGTGCCTGTGCTTCAGCATTTTCTTTTTGTTTTGATTTGATTTGATCAATGAGTCGACGGCATTTTTCAGCTTGCACTTCCATTTTTGGCATAAGCTCCAAACATTCGGTAAGCAATTCGTAGGCTTTTACTAACTCCACAAAATCCGGGTAGAGTTTGTGCATGCCGTTAAGTAATTTGACAGCCAGTTTTAAATCACCTTTTTGTTTGTGTAAATCGGCCAATTGCAAGCGCATAGCGGGATTATTCGGAATGTAATCGGGCGCTACAACCAGAATTTGCTTATAAATCACGGTGAGGCGATCAAAACGTTTTTGTTGAAGCGTAAAGTGCAAATAGGTCAGTGCAAAATCTTCCATTAATGCCGATTTTTTGCAGAAATAAATTAAATCAAAATATTTATCGAAAAATTGTTTTTCTAGCGGGAATTGTTTAAATGCTTTGTGATACAGGTTAACTAAATTCTCGTAATGACCTTCTTTTAAACTCACATCCATTCTTGCCAGTATCCGATCGATATCTGTGCGTGTGTCCTCATCATCTTCATGGCTGGCGCGCGCCACAAAACCCAGTTCGCGTTGATATTGAAACAGCATATAACCCATGATGTGAAATATCACAATGTAGTAATAGTTAGAGACGATAGATTGCAAAAAATAAGTCCCCGCGGGAAATACCGCGTTGATCATTTCTTGTAAAACGGCGACAGAGCTCATCATGATTAAAATAAATCCCATAAGTAAGCCGTAAGGTAAACCTATGGTGGTAATTAAACCTATGGCCGCAACAGGGTTTAGGGCTTCAAAAAAACTGGCGGTTTGTGCAAAACGAATTAGCATCGCCGGAAAACAAACAATGGCTAAAAATCCAACAATGCCTCCTGCAGTAACACCTAAAAAGTAAGCTGAAGCAGCAACACTGGCTGATAAAATAACTGTCAAAATAATTAATTGCAGCAGTAAAATTATTCCGCCTTCATAAGCGTCAGTAATGTCCGGTGCGGACATTTCGCCTTCCGCTGTTTTTTCCAAACAGCGGAAGCTGTATTTCAATATGGCACCCGCTGCAATCAATCCCAAGACTAAAGTAAAAATCCAATATAATTTGATGGCGATTGCACTCAGTAATGCGGTACCAATAATCAAACTGATGGTTGAGGAATTCATGGGATATTTAAATGCTTCCTGTAAGCGCCGCCAAAAAGGCACAAACGAGTTGGCAGAGACTAATTCCTCCATAGGTGCACTACAATGAATACAATGAATTGCTCCTCGATGAGCGGCATCATCGTCAGTGCATTTATCACAAACATGCAGTTGACATTGCGCGCAAAAATAAGTCGCGCCGCTTAATGGATGATATTTACAGTAATCCATTTTCTGCTGTTCCTGATAAGTTCAATGCTAAATTTTCGTAATGCGTTTTTTTGGCATTATCTCGTATTAAAGAAAAGGCTCGCGCTAATTTTGTCGCTAGAACATTCATGCTGGAATTTTTTACATTGCGGCTTTGCAATAGTTCAAATAGCTGTTCGGCGGCTTTGGGGTTATCAACGGAGGTTAATTGTATGGCGACTTTCATGGCAGAAAGATCGTCAATTTTTGAAAGTACTTGTGGATTTTCAATCAGAATTGCATTGAGTTTTTTCAGGTCTGGATTAGATAAACGTTGGAGGTTGCACAAATCCAGTGTGGCTTGATCAAACTTGTCTCCACGGGATATTTTTAAAATGTTGTAACGAATGATACCCAAATCAAAATCAAGTCCTTGTTCTTTAATCAATAGATCAACTTTTTCCAGAGCTTTTTCAAAGCGAAATTTTTCCAGTGCGTCATAAATTTCAGCGAGATCTTTTTGTCTGGGATTCACTTTTTGATCTTCTTCAATATAAGCGCGATTTAGCATATTGCGATTAAAAATCAAAGCGCCGCCAATTAATAAAGCACCTGTGACAAAACCACCGGCATGCGCCATAAAAGCAACATTGGATTCGGTATCCTGATAAAAACTGTAAACTTCTTTGCCAATATAAAATGGCAAAATTAACAAAGCGGGTGCTCTGAAATAACCCACAAAAAAGAATAACCAATAAAAAAATTCAATTTTTTTGAATCGAAATACTGCTAGATACATGGCCATAACACCAGAAATAGCACCCGAAGCTCCAATCAACGGAGTGTGACTGTCCCAGTTAGATGCAACTTGGGCAAAACCTGCTCCTATCCCTGACAGCAAATAAAATGCTAAAAATCGCCAATGGCCAATCGCCGCTTCAACCGCAAAGCCGCAAATAATCAAAAAGAACATATTGCCAAGCAGGTGATCCAAACTGCCGTGTAAAAACTGGTGTGTGATGAAATCGCTGATGCTCAAATTGTTTGCAATCAAGCCATTTGAAATTGAGCTGATGGTTTTTACCACCGCATTAATTCGTGCGCGTTCAGGTGCCCAAATATCATGGTCATCCGGTAAAAAATATTCACGGGAATTATGTTCAAGGTAGATGTAAAAATCTTCGCGTAATAACAGGTCTTGAATAATTTCGTCATATTCTTCTTCAGCATAAGCTTCGCGATAATGCGCTAATAATTCCGTTTCTTTTTCTTCTGCCAAATATTTTTCGAAGGCAGGCCATTCTTTATCAAAAAATTCATGAGTTTGATAGCTCACGGCGACATCCATGAGCTTGACCATATCGCGAGACTGGTAAAGAAAAAAGGTGAGAACATTCAGTAAAACGATAAGAAACAAGACTACTGGTGCATGTTTCCAGTCAAACTGCTTTTCCGTGGGGACTATGATCATCGACTTATTAACCCTGTTTGAATTATTTGATCCTGTAAAAGATGCTGAATGTTAAAGGGTTAATCGCCCCCCCTGCAAATGTTGATCAAGAGGCTTTATCAACCTGAATACCCAAAGAAGGCTTGCCAGGTCGTTTTTTCTCCAGTATCTTTCGCGGCAGCTCGTTTTTTGCACCCCTCTTAGCTCCTTTCCTTCTAAAAAACTTCATTTTTCAATCCGAAATAATTGCACACTTAATGTTTTACTTTAAGTTGCTGCTCTATCTGTTTGTTATATATCTGATTGCCTTCTGGTTCATTGCTATCAATGAGCATTTTCTCTGAGTTTTACCTCACTTTTCCCCGATATTCCCCTGATTTTTGTGACTTTTTTATTTTTTGTTCGCTTGACTTTGCACTTTGCGGATTTATAGTGAGCATCGTGGGAAAAAGTGGATAAATGTGGATTTTTGTGGAAATAATTCTTCTAAAGTGGTGATTTGTGTTTACAGGTAGTCATTCCATCAGCATGGACCCCAAGGGTCGCATGGCCGTACCTTCGCGGATTCGCGATGAGTTGGTCGAGCTTTGTGCTGGTCGTTTGTGGCTGACGGCGCATATGCAGGAAAAATGCTTGTTGGTCTACCCCGAGCCTGAGTGGCAGCAAATACTGCCGAAAATCCAATCGTTACCCACTATTCACCCGGAAGTTAGACGCATCCAACGCTTGTTCATCGGTCAGGCAGTAAAACTGGAGATGGATTCAAGTGGGCGCATTCTGGTTCCTCCCACGCTGCGCGAATTTGCGCATCTCGATAAAAAACTCATGTTGGTAGGTTTAGGCAACAAGCTTGAGCTTTGGTCTGAAGATGACTGGTATCAGCTTCTGGATCAGCCTGCTCAGGGCGATATGCCTGCCGAATTACAATCCTTGTCCTTTTAACAGGAGCTGGCGTGTCTGACCAAACTCACCAGCACAATGGGCTGCACGTCACCGTACTTTTACATGAGGCGGTTGAGCAATTGGTGACAGATCCGCAAGGATTTTACGTCGATGGCACCTTTGGGCGCGGCGGGCACAGTTCACTTATTTTGCAAAAGTTGAATGCGACAGGTCAGTTGTTAGCAATCGATAAAGATCTCGCAGCAATTGAAACCGCGCGCGAAAAATTTGCTGACGAAAAACGATTTGCAATTGCACACGCGACTTTTGCGGATTTAGCAGAATTGATTCGCACAAAAAATCTCACCGGAAAAGTATCGGGTGTGTTGTTGGATTTAGGTGTGTCATCGCCACAGCTCGATAACGCTGAGCGCGGTTTTAGTTTTATGCAGGACGGCCCGTTGGATATGCGCATGGATCAAACGCGCGGTATCAGTGCAGCGGATTGGATTAATACCGCTGCGGAAGATGACATCAGTTTTGTTTTAAAAGAGTTGGGCGAAGAACGTTTTGGTCGTCGCATGGCAAGAGCGATTGTGACAGAGCGTGAGAAACAACCATTTTTGCGCACAGGGCATTTGGCGGCAGTCATTAAAGAAGCTAATCCTGCGTGGGAAAAAGGTAAACATCCAGCAACGCGCGCGTTTCAGGCGATTCGAATTTATATCAACAATGAGTTAGGTGATTTGGAATCTGTACTGACTCAGGCAGTTGAAGTGCTGGCACCGGGTGGTCGTTTAGTGGTGATCAGCTTTCATTCGCTGGAAGATCGTTTGGTAAAACGTTTTATTCGCCAACAGGAACAAGGCGATCGAGTGCCAAAAGGTTTGCCGATTCGCGATGAACAATTAAATCGCAAATTGAAATCGATGGGTAAGGCGATTAAAGCGTCGGATGAAGAAGTTGCAGCCAATGTGAGATCACGCAGTGCGGTTATGCGCGTTGCCGAAAAATTGTGAAGACCCCTCCTAACCTCCCCCTTGCCAGGGGGAGGAACTGTCCCCTCCCCTGGCAAGGGGAGGGCTAGGGAGGGGTCAAAGTTTTTATAAAAAAGGTAAAAAAATTTAATTTATGAAATCAGTATTTAACCAACGCCAAAAAAACCTTTCGTCAGGCATGATCCTGACGATTGGTGTTTTGTGGGTATTGGTTGTGATTTCTGCTTTGGCCGTTGTTGCCAGTACACAACAAGTTCGCCGACAAATTGATGAGTTGGAAGTTTTACGTCGACAAGCATCGCAATTACAAGTGCAGTGGGGTCAATATCTTTTGGAGCGCAGTACATGGGCAGCTTACGGACGTGTTGAGCAGGTGGCTGTTTCCGAACTCAATATGAAAGCACCCGTGTCAGATGAAATTGTGATGATTCGGATGGTGAATACCGAGATGGATAATGTCGGAGAAACATCACCATGATTATCCGTAAATCCGCACTCGAGCCGAGACAAGCCAGAATTAATTCCAAAAATGCGCAGACGCCTTTACGTGTTGCGCGTTGGCGTTTTTATGCAGTAGGAATTTTTTTGTCGGTGCTGGTGTTGGTGTTGTTTTTTCATTTGGCGAAATTACAAGTTTGGCCCAATGCTGAAAAAGGATTTGAATTTTTACAAGGCCAGGGCGAATCACGCACTTTGCGAACCGAAACGATTCCGGCATATCGCGGAGTCATTACAGATCGTAACGGAGATCCATTGGCGGTGAGTACGCCGGTTTCGGATCTTTGGGTTAATCCAAAACAATTGATGAAGGTGCCCGAACGTTATGCGGAATTGGCAAAAGCTTTATCCATTCCGACAAAAGAATTAACTGAGCGTTTAGCACGCTACAGCAAAAAAGAATTTATGTATTTGCAAAGACAAATGCCGCCGGATGCTGCCAAAACGATTTTGGATTTAGAAATCCCGGGTGTTTATGAGCAAGTTGAATATCATCGATATTATCCAGCGGGTGATGTTGCGGCACATCTGGTGGGTATGACGGATGTTGATGATCGCGGTCAGGAAGGAATGGAATTGGCTTACGATTCCTGGCTCACGGGTGTTGATGGTGAAAAAGATGTGATCAAAGATTTGCGTGGCCGCGTTGTTAAAGAATTGAAATCGAAAGCGGCACGTTCAGGGCAGGGGTTAACACTGAGTATCGATTTGCGTTTGCAATATCTCGCGCATCGTGAATTAAAAAAAGCGATTGATGCCAGTCAGGCACTTGCAGGTACTTTGGTGATTTTGGATGTATTAACGGGCGAAGTTTTAGCTATGACTAATTGGCCTAGTTATAACCCGAATGATCGCAATAGTTCACGCGGTTCGGGTATTCGCAATCGTGCCATTACCGATTTATATGAGCCGGGTTCTACTGTAAAACCTTGGGTGATTTTAGCAGCGCTGGAAAGTGGAAAATTTAAACCAACAGATGTGATTGATACTAATCCCGGTTATTTTATGGTGGGCACCAAACCGATTAAAGATCACCAAAATTATGGTGCTATGGATCTTGCGATGACTATTGCGAAATCCAGCAATATTGCCATGACAAAAATTAGTTTTGCTTTAGATGTCAACACAGTTCGCGATATGTATGCTCGTTTGGGTGTTGGGCAGGCGATTGGAACTGGATTTCCTGGGGAATCATCGGGCTCGTTGCCTTATTTAAAACCTGCACAAAAAATTGAACGCGCGAATTTGTCTTATGGTTACGCATTAACACTGACACCGCTGCAAGTTGTGCAAGCTTACAGTGTGATCGCATCCGGTGGAGTAAAGCGTCCATTGTCATTGTTAAAAGTCGACAATCCACCAGAGGGCGAGCGTGTTGTAAAAAAAGAATATGCCGATCAAGTGATTGAAATGCTAACGCGTGTAGTGAGTGCAGAAGGGACAGGTAGTCGTGCAAAAGCCTTGTCATATTCGGTTGCAGGGAAAACCGGCACTGCATTTAAAGCGATGCATGGAAAATATAGCACAAAACAAATCTCATCCTTTATTGGGATCGCCCCAGTAAAAAATCCACGCATAGTGGCCTTGATTGTGATTGATGATCCACAAGGAACGGGAATTATGGCAAATGGAGGTTGGGTTGCGGCACCTGCTTTTTCTCGGGTAGCAGAAGATGCCCTGCGTATGTTGCAGGTTGCGCCGGATAAAATTTCCGAAAACAACGCTACCGCTGTGGCTAACAAAGAAAATAAATCTGTTGCTGAAATTAAAAGAAAAGGGGCGGCAGGATGAGCCTCGAATTAGCGAACAAAAAAATAAAAACCCTGTTGCCTGAAATGGATTTAGGTAAGGCGGCAGACATTTCTGTGAATAACCTGCATCTGGATTCGCGAAAAATAAATCCGGGTGGATTATTTATTGCGGTTAAAGGCCAAAAAGTTGATGGCCGTGAATTTATTGCCAAAGCGGTTGAGCAAGGTGCTACGGCTATTTTCGTTGAGGCAGATAAAAAATGGCAGGGCATTGATTGGCTTAATCACATACCCGTGATTGCAATTGAAAATTTACCGACAAAAGTTAGTGCTATTGCGGATCGTTTTTTTGATCATCCAAGCAAAAAAATGAATTTGATTGCAGTGACCGGAACTAACGGTAAAACAACCTGCAGTTTATTGGCGGCGCAGTTGTTGGCAAATTTTCAAAAAAATCCATCGGCGGTAATCGGCACTTTGGGTTATGGCATTTTGGATACAAAACTCACATCACCGATGGCACAGCAAATTCAAATGTTGATTGGTACTGGATTAACCACCCCGGACGCTGTGACTTTGCAATCCGTTTTGTGTGATATGAAAAATGCGGGCGTGAAATCAGTTGCCATGGAGGTGTCCTCGCACAGCTTGCATCAACATCGTGTTGCGGCATTGCAATTTCACACAGCAATTTTTACCAATCTGACACAGGATCATTTGGACTATCACGGTGATATGCAGACTTATGGAAAAGTCAAAGCGCAATTGCTGGCATTTCCTGGTCTTCAGTACGCAGTCTTGAATGCGGATGATGAATGGGCGAACAGCCTTGTCGAAAAAACGCCATCGCATGTGAAAGTAATTCGTTATTCAACACAAAAAAATGCCGATGTTTATCTGCGTAATATCCAATTGCATGCAACAGGTGCAACTGCTGATTTAATAACCCCTTGGGGCGAAGCAACACTCGAGTCGCCTTTTATGGGTTTATTTAATCTGAGCAATTTGATTGCAGTTATTGCAGCTGTTTGCGCGCAG
Source organism: Cellvibrio sp. (assembly GCA_016712405.1). GTDB lineage: Bacteria > Pseudomonadota > Gammaproteobacteria > Pseudomonadales > Cellvibrionaceae > Cellvibrio. The sequence goes on from JADJRD010000014.1 coordinate 680,517, forward strand.
GGTTATTCACTTAATGAAGTTGTTGCTCAGGTTTCACAATTGGTTGCTGCGCCTGGACGTATGCAATCCATAGTATTGGAATCGCAACAGGATATTCATGTTGTAGTTGACTATGCGCACACGCCTGATGCATTGGAAACTACATTAAAAGCTATCCAACAACATAATCAACAACGTATTTGGACTGTGTTTGGTTGCGGCGGTGATCGCGACAAAACCAAACGCCCGCTGATGGGGCGAATTGCAGAAACCTATAGCGATTGTGTTTTGGTGACTAACGATAATCCACGATCTGAAGATCCCGCTGTCATCGCGGCGGACATTGTGCGTGGCATGAAAAATCCCCGTGCATGTTTAACGATTGCGGATAGGGCTCAAGCAATTGATATGGCAATTCAACAAGTCAAAGCGGGCGATCTGGTGTTGATAGCCGGTAAAGGCCACGAAAATCATCAAATTTTTGCGCAACAAACTTTACCTTTTAGCGATGAACAGCAAGCGCGTATTGCATTGCAACGTCGTTTGGTTAAACAAGAGTTTGTACCCAGAGGTGCTCAGTTATGATTCGAGCACTGGGTTTAAAAGAAGTGGCTGCATTTATGCAGGCACAAAATAAAGTGACTGCTGAAGTATTTAACGGCGATGCAGCATTTACTCAAGTGAATACCGATACCCGCAGTTTGGTGGCGGGCGAATTATTTGTAGCACTTCGTGGTGAACGTTTTGATGCCCATGATTTTATTCAGGATGCCGCCAATAAAAATCCAATTGCCTTGGTGGTTGAAAAATTCTTTCCTGAAATTGCGTTGCCACAATTAGTGGTGAGTGATTGTTTGCTGGCGCTTGGGAAAATTGCAGCATTTAATCGCGAATTATTTACCGGTAAATTAATTGCGATTACCGGTAGTAGTGGCAAAACCACAGTGAAAGCCATGCTGGCTTCTATCCTGCAAGAAGCAGGATCCACGCACGCGACTAAAGGCAATTTCAATAATCATATAGGCGTGCCTTTAACTTTATTGCAATTAAATGCCGATCACCAATTCGCTGTAATTGAAATGGGTGCCAGTGGCCCAGGTGAAATTGCTTATCTTTGTGAATTGGCAAAACCACAGGTCAGCATGATCAATAATGTGATGCCTGCGCATATTGAAGGTTTTGGTTCGATTGAAGGTGTAGCGAAAGCGAAAGGTGAAATTTATCAGGCGTTAACAGCTGCGAGTGTGGCAGTGATTAATATTGACGACCGCTTTGCGAATGGTTGGATTGCGGAATTAAAAACAAAAAAATCCATCAGGGTCAGTTTACAAAATCACGTTGCAGATATCTTTGCTTCGGATATTGGGTTGAACCACCCCACCCCGTCGGGGCACCCCTTCGAAGGAGGGGAATTTTCTGGTATTCGATTTAATCTTCATTATCAGAGTCAAGAGTTGTCTGTGACTATGTTGGCGCAAGGTGAACATAATGTCCGCAACGCATTGATGGCGGCAGCTTGCGCTACAGCTGTAGGTGTTGATCTGCAAAAAATTCAATCCGGGCTGCAAAAGTTTTCACCAGTTTCCGGACGCATGAGTCGCTATATCGGAATTAATAACACGCAAATTATTGATGACAGTTATAACGCGAATCCAGGTTCTGTTCGCGCAGCGATTGATGTGCTTTCAACAATTCCTGGCAGTGTACTGGTGTTGGGTGATTTGGCCGAGTTGGGTGAAGATACGGAAAAATTACATGCCGAATTGGGTGACTATGCGCGGCAAAAAAATATTCAAAAGGTTTTTACTTTAGGAAAACTGAGTGCGAATGTGAGTCGTGCTTTTGGTAAAGGCGCTGAACATTTTACCGATCGCGATAGTTTAATTGAAAAACTGAAACAACAAGCTAGCCCAAGTACGACTTTTTTAATCAAGGGTTCTCGTAGTGCCAGAATGGATATGATTGTAAATGCTTTGTGTGCAACTGATTCGTCCAAAAATAATACTCATAAAATAATGGCGGGGGAGTGTCACTGATGCTGTATTGGCTTTCAGAAATTTTACAAGAATATGTTCGCAGTTTTGCGGTATTTCAATATCTCACAGTGCGTGCAATTTTTGGCGCGCTCACTGCCTTGGGTATTTCATTATTGTTAGGCCCCTGGTTTATCCGTCGCCTCGCAGAATTAAAAATTGGCCAAGCCGTTCGTACTGACGGCCCGCAAACCCATTTAACCAAATCCGGCACTCCGACTATGGGCGGAGCATTAATTTTATCGGCCATTTTTATCAGCACATTGCTTTGGGCGAATTTAACCAATCGCTATGTGTGGGTAGTGTTAATTGTTACGGCAATTTACGGTGCAGTGGGTTGGGTTGATGATTATCGAAAAGTCGCTAGAAAAGATCCAAAAGGATTACCAGCGCGTTGGAAATATTTTTGGCAATCGATTGCTGGTTTTGGTGCGGCCATATTTTTATACATGACAGCGCAAAGCCCGGCAGAGACACAATTATTTATTCCCTTCTTTAAAGATGTCGCACTGAATATGGGAATTTTTTATCTGGTATTTACTTATTTTGTAATTGTTGGGACCAGTAATGCAGTGAATTTAACTGACGGTTTGGATGGATTGGCGATTATGCCTTGCGTGATGGTTGCAGGTGCATTGGCGATCATTGCTTATCTCACAGGTCACTCGCAGTTTTCACAATATTTGAATATTGCGTACATCGCAGGTTCCGGTGAATTGGTTGTCTTTTGTTGCGCACTGGTTGGCGCCGGTCTTGGATTTTTATGGTTTAACACTTATCCCGCACAAGTGTTTATGGGTGATGTGGGCGCATTGGCTTTAGGGGCAGCTTTGGGTTTAGTTGCAGTCATAGTTCGTCACGAAATTGTGCTGTTTATTATGGGTGGAATTTTTGTGCTGGAAACTGTATCGGTAATTTTACAAGTGGCCTCTTACAAATTAACCAAAAAAGAATTTTTCGCATGGCGCCGATACATCATCACTTTGAATTAAAAGGTTGGCCAGAACCACGCGTGATTGTGCGTTTTTGGATTATTACCTTTGTATTGGTGTTGATTGGGTTGGCGACGTTGAAGTTGAGATGACCCCACCCTAACCCTCCCCTTGCTAGGTGAGGGAACTGAATTTACTCCGTAATTAAATCGGAGTGATTCAAACTCCTCCCCCTGGCAAGGGGGAGGCGGGGGAGGGGGTCTGGATTTTAAAAAGTAAATTAATTTCGGAGCAAGTGCGTGTCACAAATGATTGCCAGTAATAATGTCAAAGCGATTATCGGTACCGGTATTACCGGGTTATCGGTTGCACGCTTTTTGGCAAAAAATGGTCAATCATTTGTGTTGATGGATACACGCGAAAATCCACCCAATCTTGAAAAAATTAAACAAGAATTTCCGCATGCCAAAGTGCAAACCGGTCAATTGGATCTAGATACTTTATTAGCTTGCAGTGAAATTCTGTTGAGCCCAGGTGTAGCACAAGCAACCGCTGAAATTGTTGCCGCGAAAAATGCCGGTATTCCGATAGTGGGCGATATTGAATTATTTGTGCGTTATGCCAAGGCACCGATTGTGGCGATTACCGGTTCCAATGCAAAAAGTACAGTGACAACTTTAGTCGGTGAAATGGCAAAAACTGCCGGCATCAAGGTTGCTGTTGGCGGAAATTTAGGAACGCCTGCATTGGATTTGTTGGCCGATGATATTCAACTTTATGTGATGGAACTTTCCAGTTTTCAATTGGAAACTGTTTCAAAACTCAATGCCAAGGTTGCCACTATTTTAAATATCAGCGCCGATCATTTGGATAGATATAAAGATATGCGCGAATACATTCTCGCTAAAATGCGTGTGTATTTTGGTGCGGAACACATTGTTGTTAATCGCAATGATCTCTTAACTCATCCTCCGTTAGCACAAGGCGCGAAGGCAATTCAGTTTGGTGGCAAGGCAGATTTCGGCAGTTTTGGTTTGATTGAAGAAAATGGTCAGGAATACTTGGCAAAAAATTTGACGCCGTTAATGCCTGCCAATCAATTATTTATCCCGGGTCGACACAATATTGAAAATGCACTGGCTGCTTTGGCTTTGGGTGATGCAGTAGCTATCCCGATGGATGCCATGATTGCAACTTTAAAATCGTTTAAAGGCTTGCGACATCGTTGTGAATTTGTCGCGCAGATAAAGGGTGTGGAATTTTATAACGATTCCAAAGGAACCAATATTGGTGCAACGCTGGCTGCAATTAAAGGTTTGGCGCGAGATCCCAAACAATTAACGGTCATTCTAGGCGGTGAAGGTAAAGGCCAGGATTTTTCAGAGCTAGTTCCAGCATTAAAAAATATTCATTGTCGTGCTGTCTTAATCGGCCGTGATGCGTCAATCATTGCCGCAGCAATAGAAAAAACTGTTCCGATTACTCGTGCTACCAGTTTAAAAGAGGCAATAGAACAGGCTTTGTCCTTATCAAAAGGCGGCGATGCTGTGTTGTTATCTCCCGCTTGTGCCAGTTTTGATATGTTCAAAAATTACGAAGATCGCGGCGAACAATTTTGCCAATTGGTAATGGAGATGAAGTCATGATTTCGTCAGCATCGCCAGCGCACAAAATTCCCCTTAGCATGCGAATTGATTGGACATTATTTTGTTTGTGGTTTGCCTTGATGTCGATTGGTTTAATTATGGTGTCTTCTGCATCGGTGTCATTTGCAGCTGCGGTCTATCATGATGCATGGTTTTTTAGTAAGCGACATCTTGTGTACGTTGCGATTGGATTGGTGTTGGCAATGTTTGTCGTCTGTATTCCAATGAGTGTATGGCAAAAATATTCAGGACATTTGTTATTGATCAGTTTGTTTTTGTTGGTCATCGTATTAATTCCTGGGATAGGAAAAAAAGTAAACGGTAGCCAGCGCTGGTTGAATTTTGGTTTGATCAATGTGCAAGTATCGGAAATCGCGAAATTTTGTGCGGTAGTTTTCTTCGCCAGTTTTTTTGCGCGCCGTTATCAGGAATTGCATTTTGGCTGGCAAGGATTTCTAAAGCCATTGATGGTGATTGGTGTGTTTGCCGGTTTGTTGATATTGGAACCTGATTTTGGAGCCACAGTCGTTTTATCAGCAACCATTTTTGCAATGATGTTTATTGCAGGTGTGAAGTTAATGCATTTTTTGATGTTGATTGGTGGTGGGGTTGCTTGTTTAAGTTTGGCTGTTTGGTTGGAACCTTATCGCATGCAACGACTAATCACCTTTTTGGATCCATGGGCAGATCAATTCGATAGTGGTTATCAATTAACCCAATCATTGATTGGATTTGGTCGAGGTGAATGGTTTGGTTTGGGATTGGGTAATAGTTTGCAAAAATTATTCTTTTTACCTGAAGCACATACCGATTTTATTTTTGCGATTATCGCAGAAGAATTTGGATTGATCGGTGCCTTGATTGTAATTGGTTTGTTTGCGGCCTTGATTTGGCGAATTGTGATTATCGCCAAAGAGAATTTGGCGGCAGGCAAAATGTTTTCTGCTTTGGCCTGTTTTGGTATCGGGACTTTATTTGCCTTGCAAGTATTTATCAACATAGGGGTTGCATCGGGACTATTGCCGACAAAAGGTCTCACGCTTCCCTTTATTAGTTATGGCGGTAGTAGTTTATTAATTTGTTGTGTGCTCATGGCATTTGTGATGCGAGTGCAGTGGGAATTACTAGGATTTGTGCCTTCTACTCCTGAAACACCCAAGGTGTCATCACGATTTACCGCGTCAATGGAGGTAGCATGAATCCATTGATGAACAAAACAGTATTAATTATGGCAGGCGGAACCGGAGGGCACGTATTTCCAGCGCTTGCTGTAGCGCAAGAATTTATCAAGCGTGGTGCATTGGTGCATTGGTTGGGAACTGAAAAAGGAATTGAGTCGCGTTTAATTCCTGACGCGAAAATTCCATTGCATTTTTTAACTGTTCAAGGTGTGCGTGGCAAAGGTGTGTTGGGGTTATTAAAAGCGCCTTTATTGATTTCAGGTGCAATTTTGCAAGCACGTAGCGTGATGAAAAAAATAAAACCGGTTTTGGTTTTAGGTTTTGGCGGCTTTGCGTCAGGTCCTGGTGGTGTAGCTGCAAAATTATTGAAAATTCCTTTGGTTATTCACGAACAAAATGCGATTGCAGGAACTACCAATCGATTACTGAGTAGTTATGCCAATAAAGTGCTGGCAGCGTTTGCAGGCGCTTTTGCGAAAAAAAATTCTGTTAAAGAAGAGGTTGTCGGAAATCCCGTTAGGGAATCCATTCAACAATTACCGGCTGTTGAAATGCGTTTTGCTGAACGGAAATCGGAAAAAACACATTTGCTGATTTTAGGTGGCAGCTTGGGCGCGAAAGCGATTAATGAATTGTTGCCAGTTGCTTTAGCGCAATTGAGTTCAACTGAGCGTCCGTTAGTGTGGCATCAAACCGGAAAAAATCACGAGCAATCAACACGTGATTTGTATTTACAGCATCAGGTTGACGGAAAAGTGGATGCGTTTATTGAAGATATGGCGGCTGCTTATGCTTGGGCCGATTTAGTCATTTGCCGTGCCGGTGCATTAACAGTCAGCGAATTAATGGTGGCAGGAGTGGCTTCAATAATGATTCCTTTGCCTAATGCGATAGATGATCATCAAACAGCCAATGCAAAACATTTGGTTGATCAGGGTGCGGGGCTGTCGTTAGTACAAAAAGACTTAACGGCTGAAAAATTGGCGGGTCTTATTAAAGAATATTCGGCCGATCGGAATCAATTAATATTGATGGCAAAAAAAGCACAACAAATTGCGATTCCTGATTCAGCAAAACGCTTGGCCAACATTTGCGAAAAATTAGTCTGTGAGGAATTGGTTTGTGAATAATCCTGCTGTTGGATTTTATGAAGTCCCGGAAATGCGTCGTATTCGTCGCATACATTTTATTGGTATTGGTGGTGCTGGTATGAGCGGCATTGCTGAGGTGTTATTGAATCAGGGTTATGAAATTTCCGGTTCGGATATCAAAGCATCCAACGTTACCGAGCGCTTGATTAAAAAAGGTGCAAAAGTATTTATTGGTCACGCGGTTGACAATATTCACGGTGCTGATGTGATAGTGAATTCCAGTGCAGTGAATTCACAAAATCCGGAAGTTGTCGGTGCACGTGAATTGCGAATTCCAATTGTGCGCCGTGCCGAAATGCTCGGTGAGTTGATGCGTTATCGCCACAGTATTGCGGTTGCGGGCACGCATGGAAAAACGACAACTACCAGTTTAATGGCATCTATTCTTGCTGCGGCAAAATTGGATCCGACTTTTATTATTGGTGGTTTGGTCAATGCAACAGGTACTAATGCGCAATTAGGTGCAAGTCGTTATCTGGTCGCAGAAGCGGATGAAAGCGACGCGTCATTTTTGCATTTGCAACCTATGGTGGCGATTGTCACCAATATAGATGCAGATCACATGGAAACTTATGGTGGTGACTTTTCCAAATTGAAAAAAACTTTTATCGAGTTTTTACACAATTTACCTTTTTATGGTTTGGCTGTTTTGTGTGGTGAAGATCCCGTTGTGCGCGACATTATTCCAGAAGTAGCGCGCCCGATTTTAACTTATGGATTTTCTGATCATTGTGATTATCGTGCTGTGAATATTAAGCAATTTCCTTTTTATTCTGAATTTGATGTGATTCGTCCCAATCACGAAAAACTGTTATCGGTACGATTAAATATTCCGGGGATTCACAATGTATTGAATGCAACGGCCGTAATTGCAGTTGCCAGTGATGAAGGAATTCCTGATCTCGCAATTCAGCAAGGCTTGGCAAATTTCCAAGGTGTGGGTCGACGTTTTCAAGTTTATGGGAATTTTTCAGTCGGCGATGGTTCAGCCATGTTAGTAGATGATTACGGTCATCACCCGCGCGAAGTAGCTGCAGTAATTCGTGCGGTGCGTGATGGTTGGCCGGATCGTCGATTGGTTATGGTGTACCAACCTCATAGGTACACACGCACGCGAGATTTGTACGAAGATTTTGTTGAGGTCTTATCAACGGTTGATGCATTAGTGTTGTTGGAAGTTTACAGCGCAGGCGAAGAACAAATTCCTGGTGCTGACAGTCGACATTTATGTCGCAGTATTCGAACACGTGGAGTAATTGATCCCATTTTTGTTGAAACTGTCGACGCAGTACCAGACGTTATAAAAGATATTGTACGTGCAGGTGACATTGTGATTACACAAGGCGCAGGCAATGTGAGTGGATTGTCTCCCGAATTGGCGCGTCGTGAATTGAAATAAATATTGGAATAAGTTTTAGTATTTGGGTCTGGATTGTTTTTCAAAACCTTCGAATCAAGGACGAATTGAAGGAGCTACAGGGATGTATTCATGCGTTTTTGAAAAACAATCCGGATGCAAATGCGATCTTGAACAGAGATGGGTAGGTAAATAGATGAAAGCAGTGAAGATGCCGATTGATGAAAATTTGAAAAAAACATTTGGGCGTGTTGGTGTGCTCTATGGTGGACAGTCGGCTGAAAGAGAAATTTCCTTGCAAAGTGGTTCAGCTGTTTTTGCGGCATTGCAAGAGGCAGGCGTGGATTCGGTATTAATTGATGTGGGTGACAATATTATTGCGGATTTAAAAAATGCAAAAATTGATCGTGCATTTTTAATGTTGCATGGCCCCGGTGGAGAAGATGGTCGCATTCAAGCATTGCTGGAATATTTACACGTTCCTTATACCGGTAGCGATGTGCAAGCCTCGGCATTGGCAATGGATAAGTTACATACCAAACAAGTTTGGCGTGGAGTGTCACTGGAAGGTTCACAACAATTACCAACACCTGCTTATGCAGTATTAACAGAAAAATCGGATTTTGCGGCGGTGTTAAAAAAATTGGGTGGTGAAGTCATAGTTAAACCCGCCAATGAAGGATCTAGTATTGGAATGTCACGCGCCAAGTCTGTTGATGAATTAAAAAATGCATTTGCAGCGGCAGCTCAATATCAAGGGAGTGTATTAGTCGAACAATTGGTTGTGGGCGCTGAATATACAGTCGCGATTTTGGATGGCGAAGCATTACCGCCTATTAAGTTGGAAACCAATCATAGTTTTTATGATTTCAATGCGAAATATATTGCTGACGATACACGTTATATCTGCCCTTGCGGTTTAAGTGTTGATAAAGAAACGGAATTGAAACAAATAGCGAGCGCCGCATTTGCAGCAATTGGTTGCCGAGGATGGGGGCGAGTGGATGTGATGGCAGATGCGCAACAAAATTTTTATTTGTTGGAAGTCAACACGGCGCCGGGCATGACCAGCCACAGTTTGGTCCCAATGGCGGCTAAAGCAAAAGGATTGAGTTTTGCTGAATTGGTATTAACGATTTTGAATGCAAGTTTAACGAATCACTAATTTATGCGTGACCTAAAACATTTGAGTCGTGATGCAGAAAGTCGATCAGAGAGAAAGGAGCCTACCATTGGTAGAGACTCCAATCTGGGTGAAAAGCTTCTGTCAATTCAAGTGTTCGAAATATGCGTCAGGAAAAAAATGAAGCGAGAGCTCGCAAACCCAGGGAAGTCAAAGCAGGGCCAGCTAGTTCAAGAGTCATTCGTGATGTGTTAATGGATGATGCTGAAGAAGCCGCAAGCGTTAAACCCAGAATGGAATCGGGTGTTGAATCAAAAGCGGAAGCATTGACCGAATCAAGAGTAGCGCGAAATGCGAGGGTGATTCGTGAGGCGCAACCCAGGCGAGATGGCAAAGGAATAACGCCTAAAGCCAATCGAAATTCGGGTGCAATGGTCGGTCGCTGGATTCAAATTCAACGCTGGTTGAAAAAATTGGCGTTGGGGTTGTTGGTGCTCTTGGCAATTTGGGGTGGATATAAAGCCTTGGGGCCTTTAATGGAATTATTTCAGCGGCCCATTAAGAGTGTGACGGTGGAAGGGGAGTTTCATTTTATTTCGCAGGAGCGTGCAACCCAATTGATCACGCAGGAAATTGATGAAGAATTTTTACAAATTGATCTATCTAAAATCAAATCGGTGCTTTTAGATGATCCCTGGGTTGAGAAAGTAACGCTGACACGACGTTGGCCAGACACTTTGGTTGTCAAAATTGCAGAGCAAAAACCTATCGCACGATGGGATGAAGGATTTTTGAATCAGCGTGGTGACATAGTGCGTGTGAATGAAATGAAAGGGCTTGATCATTTGCCCTGGCTTCAGGGAGACGAAATTTATGCTGCAGAAATTTTGCAGCAATATCAGGATTTATCTTTGTTGTTGCGAGCAAAAGGTTTGGAAATTCTTGCATTGCACTGTGATAGTAAAAAAAGTTGGCGTTTAACCTTAAAAAATGATGTCGAAATTGCAATTGGACGTGATCAGGTGATGGAAAAAATGCGCAGATTTGTTACTGTATACGAGGCGCAATTACATCAAGTGTGGCAAGACGTAAAATCAATTGATGTTCGATACTCAAATGGTGTTGCAGTGCGATGGATTGAAGGATCAGACACTGCAAAAAAAATGATAAATAATGAGTTACCTAAAGCAACCACACAAAATTTGATTCAATGATTTTGTTGAAGTGAACAAGAAACCGGGAAAACGAGGTTAATCGAATGGCAAATGCCGCCGACAACAAATTGATCGTGGGATTGGATATTGGCACTTCCAAAGTGGTCGCCATTGTGGGGGCGATTACTCCTGAAGGTCAGTTGGAGATTGTTGGAATTGGATCACATCGTTCAACCGGATTAAAAAAAGGTGTGGTGGTCAATATTGAATCCACGGTTTTATCCATTCAGCGTGCGATTGAAGAGGCAGAATTAATGGCTGGCTGCCAGATTCACTCTGTTTATGCCGGTATTGCGGGCAGTCATATTCGCAGTTTGAACTCTCACGGAATTGTGGCGATTCGCGATAGAGAAGTTTTGCCACAGGATTTGGAGCGCGTAATTGATGCGGCGCAAGCGGTTGCGATTCCAGCAGATCAAAAAATTCTGCACATATTGCCTCAAGAATTCATTATCGATGAACAAGATGGTGTGAAAGAACCATTGGGGATGTCGGGTGTGCGATTGGAAGCAAAAGTGCACTTGGTTACTTGTGCGGTAAACGCTATCCAAAATATAGAAAAGTGTATTCGCCGTTGTGGCTTGGAAGTTGAAGACATTATTTTGGAGCAGCTCGCATCCAGTTATGCCGTGTTAACGGATGACGAAAAAGAATTAGGCGTCTGTGTTGTTGATATTGGTGGTGGCACAACGGATATCGCTATTTTTAAAGATGGAGCAATTCGTCACACAGGTGTAATCCCAATTGCAGGCGATCAAGTGACTAACGATATTGCCATGGCATTGCGTACACCAACGCCCAATGCCGACGAAATCAAAATTAAATACGGCTGTGCATTGGCAAAGTTAACTAATCCCAATGAAACCATCAAAGTGCCGAGTGTGGGGGATAGGCAACCAAGAGATTTGTTGCGGCAATCATTAGCGGAAGTCATTGAACCTCGATACGACGAATTATTTACTTTGGTGCTCGCTGAATTACGTCGTAGTGGTTATGAAGATTTAATTGCAGCGGGTGTAGTGCTGACTGGTGGTACATCAAAGATGGAAGGTGTCATTGAATTGGCCGAAGAAATTTTTCATATGCCGGTTCGATTGGGATCTCCTCAAAATATCCGTGGCTTGTCGGACATAGTTAACAATCCGATTTATTCAACAGGTGTTGGGTTGTTGATTTATGCATTGAAGCAACAACAAGATGGATATAAAACATCGGGTCAGAAAGGCGATGCAACAGGATCGTTATTTAGCAAATTGAAGAAATTGTTTCAGAGTAATTTTTAAGAAAATGACCCCCTCCTAACCTCCCCCTTGCCAGGGGGAGGAACTGTCCCCTCCCCTGGCAAGGGGAGGGTTAGGGTGGGGTCAAGTTTGTAGATTTTTTTATTTTTTGTGTTTGTTTTTTTGTGGTGGCGTTTTAATTAAATAAAGTAGTAATCAGTTTCAAAATAAAGGGGTGTGGCTATGTTTGAACTTATTGATAATCTGCATCAAGATGCGGTAATTAAAGTAATCGGTGTTGGTGGTGGTGGTGGTAATGCTGTCAAACACATGATTGCAAATAAGGTGGAAGGCGTAGAATTTATTTGCGCTAACACTGATGCTCAAGCGTTGAAAGATATTGATGTGCGAACTGTGTTGCAATTGGGAACTTCAACCACAAAAGGTTTAGGCGCGGGTGCCAATCCAGATGTGGGCCGTCAAGCGGCAATGGAAGATCGTGAGCGAATCGCAGAAATTTTGCGTGGCGCTGATATGGTATTCATTGCAGCGGGCATTGGCGGTGGCACAGGAACTGGTGCTGCTCCTGTAGTGGCAGAAGTTGCGCGCGATTTGGGAATTCTAACTGTTGCTGTAGTGACAAAACCTTTTCCGTTTGAAGGTCGCAAACGTATGGCGATTGCCGACATTGGAATCAAAGAACTGAGTGAACGAGTTGACTCGTTAATTACGATTCCGAACGAAAAATTATTATCAGTTTTAGGGAAAAACCACCAGCTTGTTGGATGCTTTTAAAGCGGCAAACAATGTATTGCACGGTGCGGTGCAAGGTATTGCCGATTTAATTATGCGTCCTGGCATGATCAACGTTGACTTTGCTGACGTGCGCACTGTGATGTCCGAAATGGGAATGGCGATGATGGGTACTGGTCGTGCGACGGGTGAACATCGCGCACGCGAAGCAGCTGAATCAGCTATTCGTAGTCCGTTATTAGAAGACGTTAATCTGCAAGGTGCTAAAGGAATTCTGGTTAACATCACAGCAGGATTGGATTTATCCATGGGTGAATTTGCTGAAGTTGGTAATGTCATTGAAGAGTTTGCATCGGCTGATGCAACTGTAGTTGTTGGAACTGTTATTGATCCCGAAATGACCAATGAATTGCGTGTAACTGTAGTGGCTACGGGTTTGGGTTCTACTATCACCTCGACAGTGAAAGAAATCAAAGCGCCCGCACCGACGAAAGTGATTGTAGACAACACTCGTCGTTCACCAACACCAGCAGGCGACTATGTGGTCGAACGTCCGACGGGATCATTGCGTGCAAATAGTCATGCTTCATCTGCGGCATTGGCTGCACCATTGGGCGATAAAGAACTGGAATATTTGGATATTCCAGCATTTTTACGTCGACAAGCAGACTAATTGATTGCAGCAATGGAAGGCATAAAGACTGACAACTGGCACCCACCCTGCCAGTTTGTTACTGTCGCTATGCCTTTTTATGTTCTTTCTTATTTTCTGTTTTATCGATCAACGGCCATATTAAATGCTTAAACAACGAACTTTGAAAACCATTGTCCGCGCCACCGGCATTGGTTTGCATACAGGCCAAAAAATTAGCATCAGTCTAAAGCCCGCTGCTGCTGACACTGGCATTGTATTTCGTCGTGTTGATCTTGATCCCCCGGTTGAGATTGGTGGTTTTGCTAAAAATGTGGGCGAAACCACTCTCTCAACTTGCTTAATTAAAGATGATGTTCGCGTATCAACCGTTGAACATTTGATGTCTGCTTTTGCCGGTACTGGAATTGATAATGCAGTTGTTGAGTTGGATGCTGCCGAAATCCCGATCATGGATGGCAGTGCTGCACCTTTGTATTTCTAATCCAATCCGCAGGAATCCAGGAATTGGATGCTCCGAAGAAATTTGTTCGTGTCAAAAAAGAAATTACCCTGCGCGAAGGCGATAAAGTTGCCAGTTTTATTCCTTATGAAGGTTTCAAAATAGCCTTTTCCATTGAATTCAATCACCCCGTTTTTCAAGGCCAGGTTCTGGATACTACTGTGGATTTTTCCAGTCAGTCATTTGTAAAACAAGTCAGTCGCGCACGCACCTTTGGTTTTATGCATGAAATTGAATTTCTTCGATCCAAAGGTCTAGCGCGTGGCGGTAGTTTGGATAACGCGATTGTTGTTGATGAATACAAAATCCTGAATGAAGATGGATTGCGCTCAGAAGATGAGTTCGTGAAACATAAAGTGCTGGATGCAATTGGTGATCTTTATATGTTGGGATATGGGTTGATCTGCGAGTTTAGGGCTCACAAATCAGGTCATGCTATGAATAACCGGGTGTTACGCCAGTTAATTGATCAGCCCGATGCTTGGGAGTTTGTCACTTTTGAGGATATGGACTCATCCCCTGTTGTTTATTTGCCATCTGTCGCTGTTTAATAAATAAACAGTAACTGATTTACACATTTACTGTTTCTCCCGTCACGCTTCTGTAATTTCTACTTGTTAAGCCTCTATTCATATGCCATATTTCGGATAACTGGGTTTGCCAGTGAAATCGCAAGGGATCCCATATAATTATCTGCGTAAGGGCGAAGCTGTATAACCGCCTGTTTTTAAAAGGCTTTTTGACCATATAATTTAACGATACACAAAAAGCTTTGGGTTTTGAGGCTCCTGCTTCAGCCTGAATGAAATTCGACAATGAACATTAAGTGGATCAAATTTCTGATCCAGGGGTATTTTTCCCGCAAAAAAAGAAGGTTGCTAATGAAGATTATTATCGTCAGCAAAGATCACGGGCAGACTCGCAGTATCAACCTTGGGGGTTGGACTCGCGTTTTGTTGTCTGTTTGTTTGCTGGGGATTCCAACAGCGATTGGTGCATGGGGATATGGATGGTTGGTGACAGGTGAGCGCCCTGGGTTCTTTGATACCAAACCGACTGAATGGAAGAATTTATTGAGTGGTGAGGCCACGGAAGAGGCGATTGATGAGAGAGCAACAAAGGCACAATTGGCCGCACTTACCAGCAAAATTGCCGAACTTCAGGCAAGATTGACGCGATTGGATGTGCTGGGTGAGAAGCTGGCAACTTCGGCAAAATTGGAAGGTGAGTTCGATTTTAGTCAAGTTCCGGCCGTCGGTGGCTTATCAGTTTCCGGCTCTTCGGCGTTGCAGTCTGAAACTGATTTTTTGGTAGCGCTTAAAAATCTCTCGTCCAAACTCGACAGCCAAGAACAACAGTTGAGTACCTTGGATGCATTGCTCGCAAACAGAAGCCTTCTTCAAGACACTGTGGTGGCGGGTTTTCCAGTCAAGAATGCTTTTCTTTCTTCGCGTTTTGGGTATAGGCAAGATCCCTTTACTGCCAAAACCAGCTTCCATTCAGGCATGGATTTTACCGCTCGTGCGGGTTCAGAAATTCAAAGTGTTGCTGCGGGTGTAGTGAATTGGGCTGGGCGACATCCTGAATATGGCAATATGGTTGAAATTAATCATGGCTTTGGTTTTGTCACCCGTTACGCACATAATCAGTCCAATCTGGTAAAAGCCGGTGATGTTATTAAAAAAGGTCAAGTGGTGGCGTTGGTCGGTTCAACAGGCCGGTCCACAGGTAACCATGTTCACTTTGAAGTCTACAAAAATGGTCGGGTAGTTGACCCATCCACCTACGTTCGACGCCACAATCCTTAATCTCCCTTCTTTTTCGACAAGCGTGCAACCTCAAGGCTTGCATTAGTCGACATCATCCTATTTACTGGCCGCCTTTTTATTTTACAGGTTGTTTTATTGACCTCTAAAGGTTGTCATCAAAAAGCGCTCTAATGAAAAAGTGACAGACGCTTAGTGTATTTTTTAGCGAATTGAATAGTTGGAACTGAATAATGATCAGCAAGTTGATAAAAACTCTTTTTGGGTCAAAAAACGATCGTGAATTAAAGCGCATGGGTAAGTTGGTTGTGCAAATCAATGCACTTGAACCACAAATGCAACAACTCAGTGATGATGCACTGAAAGCAAAAACGCAAGAGTTTCGCGATCGATATGCAAAAGGCGAAACTCTGGATCAATTACTCCCAGAGGCCTTTGCAACAGTTAGAGAAGCGGGGCGACGTGTTTTGGGTATGCGGCATTTTGATGTGCAATTAATTGGTGGTATGGCTTTGCATCATGGAAAAATTGCCGAGATGCGTACAGGCGAAGGAAAAACCTTGGTGTCAACCTTGCCGAGTTATTTGCATGCCATTTCAGGTAAAGGTGTGCACATCGTTACAGTGAATGATTATCTTGCCAGTCGTGATGCTAACTGGATGAAACCTTTATACGAGTTTCTTGGAATGCGCGTGGGGGTGATTCAGTCTCAGCAGCCCAGTTCACAAAAACGAGATGCCTATGCTGCCGATGTAACCTACGGCACTAATAACGAATACGGTTTTGATTACTTGCGCGATAACATGGCGTTAAGTAAAGAAGACAAAGTGCAGCGCTCATTAAATTTTGCCGTAGTTGATGAAGTAGATTCGATTTTAATTGATGAGGCTCGTACGCCGCTGATTATTTCCGGTGCTGCAGAAAATAGCGCAGAAATGTACAAGCGCATTAATCAAATAGTCCAAAAATTAAAAATACAAGAAGACAACAACGAAGATGGCGAGCGAAGGGTCATTACTAAGCCAGGTGATTTTCGGGTTGATGAAAAATCGCGGCAAGTAGAGTTAACAGAAGACGGCCATCAGCATATTGAAAATTTATTAATCCAGGCAAAATTATTGCAGCCTGATCAAAGTTTGTATTCAGCCAACAATTTAACCTTGATGCATCATGTCAATTCCGCATTGCGTGCGCATCATTTATTTCATCGAGATGTGGAATATATTATTCAGGAAGGTCAGGTTGTATTAATTGATGAGCACACCGGTCGTACCATGCCTGGTCGACGTCTTTCTGAGGGCTTGCATCAAGCAATTGAAGCCAAAGAGGGTGTGGCCATTCAAAGTGAAAGCCAAACTTTAGCATCAACCACCTTCCAAAATTATTTCCGTTTGTATCCAACTTTGTCGGGAATGACAGGAACAGCTGACACTGAGGCATTTGAATTTCGTGAGATCTATGGTTTGGATGTGGTGGTTATCCCCACTAATAAACCAGTTTTACGTCGCGACTTGAATGACAAGTTTTTTTATCCTTGGAAGATAAATACGAAGCAATTGTTGCTGATGTTAAATCCCTTCCAGAAAAACAAGTGCCTATTTTGGTGGGAACTGCGTCGATTGAAACCTCAGAAGAAATGTCTCGTCGTTTGACTAAAGCAGGAATAAAGCATCAAGTGTTAAATGCGAAATTTCACGCACAGGAGGCAGAAATTATTGCGCAAGCAGGTCGTCCGGGTGCAGTGACAATTGCAACTAACATGGCCGGCCGTGGTACCGATATTGTCTTGGGTGGACGGTGGGAATCCGAGCTGGCTAAATTAGAAAATCCTTCCTCTGAACAAGTTGAGAAAGTAAAAGCAGAATGGACGGCCAGGCACGACCAAGTACTGGCTTCAGGTGGTTTGCATATCATTGGTACTGAGCGTCATGAGTCGCGTCGCATCGACAACCAATTGCGCGGTCGCTCTGGTCGACAAGGTGATCCGGGTGTGACACGTTTTTATTTATCGCTTGAAGATAATTTAATGCGTATTTTTGCTTCCGAACGTGTGCGTAATTTTATGCAAGCATTGGGAATGGAAAAGGGCGAGGCAATTGAACATCGCATGGTTAATAACGCCATTGAAAAAGCCCAGCGAAAAGTTGAAGGCCGTAACTTTGATATTCGTAAACAGCTTCTTGAATTCGATGATGTGGCAAATGATCAGCGCAGTATTATTTATCATCAGCGCAATGAGTTGCTCGATGCGGATTCAATTCGCGACACTATTACTGCTATTAGAGCTGATGTCGTATTTGATATGGTTGCGGAATTTATCCCGCCACAATCTATTGAGGATCAATGGAATATTGCTGGGCTTCAGCAACAAATTGAAAGTGATTTTGGTTTGAAATTATCTATTCCTCAATGGCTTGAAGATGATTCACGATTGCATGAAGAAACACTTCGCCAAAAAATTATGGATGAAATTCAATCGGGTTACGATCAAAAATGTGAGCGTATTGGCGAGATAATGTTACAAATTGAAAAACAAGTGATGTTGCAGGTGATTGATCATTCATGGAAGGACCATTTGGCTCTTATGGATCATTTGCGTCAAGGTATTAATTTGCGCTCCTATGCACAAAAAAATCCCAAGCAAGAATATAAGCGTGAATCATTTGTTTTGTTTCAGGATCTGTTATCGACAGTGAAAAAAGAAACCGTACAATTATTGGCTCGTGTAGAGCCGATTACGCGAGAACAAATGGAGGCCATGGAAAACCAGCGTCGTGAAGCTTTGGCAAAACAAAAGATGCAATTGAGGCATGATGAAGTCAATGCTGTCGCTGACTCGGAAGATCAGGATAGGCCGAAAGCGCAAATTGTTCGATCAGGGCCAAAAGTGGGGCGTAATGATCCATGCCCTTGTGGTTCAGGTAAAAAATTTAAAAGTTGTCATGGGCAGCTTGAATAAATAATCATAATTGATTGAAAGTGAGGAATGTAGAATGGCTGTTGGTGAATATCCTTTTCCAAAGATGCATCCTGTCAAAGGGTTAAAATTAACATCTGTTAGTGCAGGAATTAAACGTGTTGGTCGTAAAGATGTGGTGTTATTTTCGTTAGCAGAAGGAAGTAATGTTGCAGGTGTTTTTACTCAAAATGCGTTTTGTGCTGCTCCGGTTACGGTGTGTAAAGAACATTTATCAAAAGCGCCTATTCGTTTTTTAGTGATAAATTCTGGTAATGCCAATGCTTGCACTGGTGAACAAGGTATTGCGGATGCTAAAGCAACTTGTGCTGAAATCGCTAAATTGTCCGGTGTTAAATCAGAGCAGATATTGCCCTTTTCAACTGGCGTCATTGGTGAGCCACTACCTTTGCACAAAATAATTCCTGTGTTGCCTGAAGCGTTAAATGCAGCAAATGAAAATGGTTGGGAGGATGCAGGTACTGGCATCATGACAACTGATACGCGAGCCAAAGGTTTTAGTCAGCAAATTGTTTATCAAGGTCAAACCATCACAGTGAATGGCATAGCCAAAGGCGCTGGAATGATAAAGCCCAATATGGCAACCATGCTGGGTTATATCGCAACTGATGCCAAAATTTCACAAGCTGTATTACAACAATTATCAAAAGAAGCTGCGAATAAATCATTTAATCGCATTACGATTGATGGCGATACTTCAACCAATGATTCCTGTATTTTAATTGCGACGGGACAGGTCAGTTTGCCTGAAGTAACTCAAGCCAGCGGTGAGCTCTATGAAAAAATCCGTGAAGTGATTATTGCCGCGCATGTGCATTTAGCAAAAGCGATTGTCAGTGATGGTGAAGGTGCTACCAAATTTGTCACGGTTGCAGTGAAAGGTGGCGCTGACAATAATGAATGTTTAGCGGTAGGTTATGCGGTCGCACATTCGCCGTTAATTAAAACCGCATTGTTTGCTTCTGATCCCAATTGGGGGCGCATAGTTGCGGCTATTGGCTATGCTGGGGTAAAAAATCTCGATGTGAATAAAATTCGTGTGCATCTAGATGAAGTGTTGATTGTCGAAAATGGCGGCCGCGCAAAAACTTACACCGAAGAGCAAGGCCAAGTTGTGATGAAAAAAGCCGATATTGCAATCAATATTGATCTGGGTCGTGGTGTTGCTGCAGAAACTATCTGGACAACCGATCTTTCTTACGAGTATGTCAAAATCAATGCAGATTATCGCTCTTGACTTAAGATGAAAAAATACCTTCATGTCGCGGTTGGTGTGATTGAAAATAATTTTGGACAAATATTAATTGCCAAACGACCAGAATCAGCACACCAAGGCGGCTTGTGGGAATTTCCAGGTGGTAAAGTTGATTCTGGTGAAAATTGTCAGCAAGCTTTATTTCGAGAATTGAATGAAGAGTTGGCAATTCAGGTAGAAAACTCCGAACCTTTAATTCAAATTCGTCACGATTATAATGATAAATCCGTATTGTTGGATGTTCATAAAGTCACTTGTTTTTCTGGTGAACCCAAAGGAAATGAAGGGCAGCCGGTTCGATGGGTAAACCCTGAATTTTTATCTGAATATGCTTTTCCTGCTGCCAATCAACCAATCATTCAGGCTGTCAGACTGTCTCGTTTTTGTGCTATCACAGGTTCTTTTGACTCCTTAAATGATTTTACTGAAAAATTTTCTAGGCTTGTTTCTTCTAAGCGAAAAATGGTGCAATTGCGCATTAAAGATTTTTCGTTGCAGCAACATAATGAATATATCGATGTCGCAAAAGGTATGTGTGACAAAAATATTCAATTGCAAGTGAATACCAGTGTGAATGAATTTCTGAAAATTGATTCAAATTTTAAACTGGGGTTACATCTCAATTCCCGCGGCCTGATGCAATTGGAATTCCGGCCAGTTGATAAGAAAATTTTGCTGGGTGCTTCTTGCCATTCATTGGCAGAATTAAAACGAGCAGAAAAAATACAAGCAGATTATGTTTATTTATCTCCAGTTAAACCCACTTACTCTCATCCGGGTGTTGAAGCTTTAGGTTGGGAAAAATTTCAGAAAATAGTCGAGCAAATTAATATTCCAGTTTATGCTTTGGGTGGTATGACTGAAACGGATTTAACTGCTGCGATACAATCAGGTGCACAGGGTATAGCAAGCATCAGTGCGTGGTGGTGTGAATAACTTGTGGGTGTTGAAGTCGCCAGGCTATTCCACCTACAAATGTTCATCTGAATTAATATCCAGATTATCCCCGGCGATACGATGATTTTCACTCGCCCATTCTCCCAAATCTATAAGCTTGCATCTCTCCGAACAAAAGGGTCGAAAAGGAAAGTCATCATTCCACAAGACAATTTTTTTACAGGTCGGGCATTCAAGTTTAATCGGATCGTCACTAGACACTTTGTGTAGTCTCAAAAATTATGCTGATAGTTCAAGATAAAGTTGATGATATTTTTCAGCTTGTTCATACAATTCTTCTATCGCTCCGTGATTTTGTATTATGTCGTTCGCACGAGCGCAACGCTCATGGCGACTCATTTGTGAATGCATAATCGCTTTTATTAATTCCGGAGTATTATTGTCGCGACGCGCAGCTCTTTGCATTTGCAATTCTTCACTGGCATCAACAACCAAAATTCTATCAACCAATTGATATTGATGAGTTTCCAATAAAAGAGGTGAGGATAAAATGGAATATTGGCTTTGTGCATCCGTTAATTGTTGCTGTATTTCTTTGTTTATTATGGGGTGTAATAACTGCTCCAACCATTTTTTTTCTTCTTGGTTGTTGAAAATAATATTGCGTAATTCTGAGCGGATAAGTTTTCCTTCGTGATCCAGAATGCCTGATCCAAAATGCTCTGCAATTTTAGCCAGTGCTGGAGTGCCGGGTTCTACAACTTGTCGAGAAACCACATCAGCATCAATAATCTTAATTCCTTTCTTTTCAAAAATTTCACTAACAGCTGATTTCCCGCTGCCAATGCCACCGGTTAAGCCAACAATAAAATCAGACATAAAATTAAGGAAGAATAATTTTTAAATATTGGCGGTTTATTTCATCGCCAAACAAGAATGCAATCCAGCCTGCGATTGCAAGGTAAGGTCCGTAAGGGATCTGGTGATCTTTGTTTCGATTTTTAATGAACATCAAGCTTATGCCAATGACCGCGCCTACCAATGATGAAAATAGTGCGATTTGTACCAGCATTTGCCAGCCCATCCAAGCGCCGAGAGCGGCGAATAATTTAAAATCACCTGCACCCATCCCGTCTCTACCGCGCAGTAATTTAAATACCTGATTGAGTGTCCAAAGAGACATGTAACCCCAAACGGCCCCCCAAAACGCGGATCCAAAATTGGTAAATAACCCATAATAGTTGGCAATTAATCCAAGCCAGACCAAGGGTAATGTGATGACATCAGGCAGGTAATAAGTGTCGTAATCAATCAGGGTGAGAGCAATCATGCACCAAGTGAACAAAAGTGCTGCTGCACCTTGCCAGGTGGCTCCAAAATAATAAACCACCACCAAGGATAAAATCCCAGTCACTAGTTCAACGATGGGATAGCGTTTTGAAATGGATTTTTTACAACCAGAACAACGACCACCCAAAAATAAATAACTAATAACCGGAATGTTTTCCAGCGCGGTTATTTGGTGCCCGCAGTGTGGACATCTTGAGCGAGGAAGAACTAAATTAATTTTTTCTTGCGTCGATGCAGATTGATATTCATCACTTTTTAAGAACTCATCAACCTGTTCTTTATATTCGGCGTTAATCATTTTCGGCAAACGATGAATCACCACATTTAAAAAGCTGCCAACCAGCAGGCCTAAAATGGTGGCGGAAGTAATTGAGAGCCAAGCATGGGTTTGCAGCGCCTGAATAAAGTCCACTAACCGATAACTCCACCCAAATTGAAAATGGGCAAATACATTGCAATCAACAAACCGCCAACGAGTACACCAAGTACTGACATAATCATGGGTTCAAGTAAGGAGGTGAGTGTATCAACCATGTTATCGACAGCTTCTTCATAATACATGGCAACTTTGTCTAACATTGCGTCAAGTGATCCAGATTCTTCACCAATTGCTGCCATTTGGATTAGGAGTGAAGGAAATATTGTCCGAGCCTTTAGTGCAGTATTTAACTGGATACCTGTCGAAACATCCTCTTTAACTTTCATGATTGCGTCATAGTAAATTCTATTTCCCGCAGCGCCTGCGACCGAGGTTAAAGCATCAATCAGCGGTACTCCAGCAGCAAAAGTAGTTGATAGTGTACGAGCAAATCTTGCCATGACTGACAAATAGATAATTTGACCAATGATTGGAATTTTTAATGTGTATTTATCAACTGCATAAGCAAAAGCGGTAGATCGTCGTCTTGCTTGAGCAAATCCAATGCCGAGGCCTACGATGGCTAGTAAAGCCCAGAACCAATATTTTTGCGCAATCTCTGATAGCTCCATTACAAATTGCGTGAAGGCCGGTAGTTCTGCTCCAAATCCAGCAAATGTGGATGCAAATTGCGGCACCACTTTCACCAAGAGTATTCCTGTAACTACAATCGCAACAACCACTACTGAAATTGGGTAAGTTAATGCTTTTTAATTTTGGCTTTTAGTGCTTCAGTTTTTTCTTTATAGGTGGCAATTCTATCTAACATGGTTTCGAGTGCGCCTGATTGTTCACCCGCTTCCACTAAATTACAAAATAGATTATCAAAATAAATGGGGTGACTTCTTAGTGCATTGGCAAATCCACCACCTGCAGCAACAGAATCTCTTATATTCAGGACTAATCGCTTAACATTTGGGTTGTCTACGCCGTCGGCTACAATTTCAAATGATTGCACAAGCGGAACACCAGCCTTCATCATAGTTGCCATTTGTCTTGCAAAAATAGCAATGTCGGCAGGTTTAATCGATTTTCCGCCAGTACGATTGGATTTTTTCTTGATAGATTTAACTGTAATGCCTTGCTTCAAGAGTTGGGCTTTGACAATCGCTGGACTCACGCCACTCATTTCACTTTGAATGACGTTTCCTTTACGATCAGTACCCTTGTAGGTGAAAGTGCTAATCGTAGAAGCAGGCTTTGCTTTGGGGACGGTCTTAGTAGCAGTAATACTGGCCATGGATTAATCCTTGGTGACGCGGTTGGCCTCTTCGAGGCTGGTTAACCCCATTGCGACTTTGCGCAATGAAGAAATTCGTAAGTTGTTAAAGCCTGCTTCTTTTGCGGCTCTGGCAATTACAAGCGAATTGCCGTTTTCCATTATAAGGTTGGCTATAGTAGGGGTGATGCGAACCACTTCATAAACACCCACACGACCCTTGTAACCGTTGTTACATTTATCGCAACCGATAGCCTTAAAAATTTGGAATTCATTGCGTGGAATTCCAATTTCATCAAAGCCTTCGGCAGTTAAAATTTCTGCTGGAATATCAGTTGCTGGTTTTTTGCAGGCTGGGCAGAGTCTTCGTGCAAGACGCTGCGCAATAATCAAGCTCACCGATGTTGCCACGTTAAAGGCTGGCACGCCCATGTTCAATAGACGAGTGAGGGTTTCTGGAGCGCTATTAGTGTGGAGCGTAGACAAAACCAAGTGACCTGTCTGGGCTGCTTTAATGGCAATTTCTGCTGTTTCTAGATCACGAATCTCACCCACCATGATCACATCCGGGTCTTGACGTAAAAATGAACGCAAGGCTTCGGCAAATGTCAGTCCAACCCGAGTATTCATTTGTACTTGGTTAATCCCTTCGAGGTTAATTTCTACAGGATCTTCAGCGGTTGAGATATTCACTTCAGAGGTGTTTAGAATGTTCAATCCGGTGTACAAGGAAACGGTTTTACCGCTACCCGTTGGGCCAGTGACTAGAATCATACCCTGCGACTGCGCCAAAGCATCCATATAGAGTTTTTTCTGGTCATCCTCATAACCCAAGGCATCAATGCCTAGCTTGGCTGAACTGGGGTCGAGAATACGCAGCACTATTTTTTCGCCAAACAGGGTTGGCAAAGTATTCACACGAAAATCAATGGCTTTGGTTTTGGATACTTTGAGTTTGATACGTCCGTCTTGAGGTAGTCGGCGTTCAGAAATGTCCATTTGTGACATCACTTTAAGGCGCGCAGCCATGCGAGTTGCCAAATTTACAGGTGGGCGGGCAATCTCATGTAAAACGCCATCTGTACGTAGTCGGATGCGATAGGATTTTTCATAGGGTTCGAAATGAATATCTGATGCTCCACCCTTGATTGCATCGAGTAAAACTTTATTGATGTATTTAACTATTGGTGCTTCGTCAGCTTCGCTGGTAGGGTCATCCTTTTGGGGGTCATCTTCAACGGCTTGAATATCAATATTTTCCAGATCGCCATCAAGATTACCTAAGGCTTCACCTAAATTTTGTTCTTGAGCATTCAGGTATTTTTCAATGGCAACGGAAAGCTTGTCAGCCTCAACCAGCACGGCTTCAGTGCTGGTTGCTGTGTTAAATTTGATTTCATCCAAGGCGTGGAGGTCGGTTGGGTCAGCCAAGCCGACAAACAATCGATTGCCACGTTTTAATAAAGGAAGAGCATGGTGCTTGCGAACAAGCTTCTCGCTTAATATTTTTTGCGGAATACTGTCTGCTGATAAGGAGGACAGATCAAAAATAGGGGTGCCAAACTCTTCGGACGCTACTCTTGCAATGGTGCGAGCATCAATAATGTTGTTATTGACTAAATAAAAAACAAAAGGGATCTTTTCTCTGTGTGACTGCGAAACCGCTTTTCTTGCTGCCTCGGCATCCAGAAGGTTGTCAGTGACTAATCTGCGCGCCAAACCATTCAATGAAGTTGCCGGGTTGTTCATATCTTTATTTTTACCTGATAAGTTTTCCAACTAATTCAACTTTAAACCAAAGAGGACAATAAGGCCAATCTGTATTAGTAGACGCTAATCACTTACTGCAAAATATGACGAAAAATGTCATCTGTTGCCATTTTTTTATTTATCGATGGGCTCTTCTATAAAGTTGAGACATCGTTCTTGCTAGGTATGACAAGCTGTTCTGGATGGAGAGATACTTGGTACACACATTGCAGAACAGATATCGTGTTACAACAACTTCCTCTGGAGATTTTATTATGAAACAACTGCAAAAGGGTTTTACCTTAATTGAATTGATGATTGTGGTGGCAATCATCGGTATTTTGGCTGCTATTGCGTTACCGCAATATCAAAATTATGTAACTAAGTCACAAGTTAGTCGTGTAATGGGTGAAGTGAGTTCATTGCGTGTGATACTTGAAGACTGTATGTCAGATGGTAAAACAGAGATTGTTACTACATTAACAGGTGGTGTGCCTGAGGAATGTTTGGTTAACTTCTCTGGTAGTACATTGATTGGTGCTGCGGGCGATGAAGTAAGCATCAACCCAGATGGGTCTGGTGGTTTTGATAACGCATTAGTCGCATCAATTGGTGTAGGTACAGATGCTTCTTACATTACTGCCAAATTTGGTAAAAATGCATCAACAGCCTTAAAAACAGAGGCTGGCGTTTTTTTGACCATGCAACGTGCTGCGGGTACTGGTAGCTGGTTCTGTGGTACTGATGCTGCTGAGAAGTTTAGGCCAGCTGGATGTTCTATGACTGTTGAAGAAGCGGAAGAAGCGGCGGCAGAAGCTGCGGCAGAAGAAGATCCTCCAGCATAAAGTTTTTGTGTTTGTAGATAAAAGCGCCTTTTTCGGGCGCTTTTTCTATTTTTGGTGATTAAATGATTAGAAAATCAAAAGTCATTCTGATGTTAGTCTTAGGATTAGTTGTCACTAGTTTTGTTGCGCATCTATTAATAACACGGCCCACAGACGTCAAACAGTTTTTTTATCCGATAGAAGCAAAAATAGCTGGAATAGAGTCTCGTTGTTCAGTTAAAGCACCTAAATGGTTACATTATTTGTTACAAACTAGTTTGCAGAGTCGTGGTTCACTTGCCAATCAGATAGCTTATATTGATACAGCTGGAGGATTGCACCATTGTGAAAGTGGATGGTCTGGTCGATTGCTGTTTTCTGAGCCGGTTGTGCAAACTGACCGCTATCGTTATGCCAGTATTACAAAAATATTAACGGCTGATTTAATTTTAAGGCTGATTGATGAAAATCGACTTAAGCTAGATACCAAACTAGTTGAAATATTTCCTGAAATAAAACCCGCTAGAGATGATCGAATTAACGATATCACTATATCTAATCTTCTCAATCATACTGCAGGTTTTGATCGAAATACTTTATCGGGTGATATTATGTTTTGGTCAGCTAAAAAAAATTGGTGTCCATATCAATTGGAGCGTATGTCAAAAGAAAAGTTGGCTTTTACTCCAGGCGAAAAACAAGTTTATTCCAATTTGGGTTATTGTTTGTTGGGGGCGATTATTCAAAAAACAACAGGGCTTAGGTATCGTGATTATGCTGAGAAGATATACAGGTTGAGTCAATATAATATTAAATTTATCGATGGACCCTATCTGTCTGATGAAGTTAAATATGATTTCCGAAACGATTATTTTTACACTGAAGGATATTACAAAGGTTTTGATTTTGATGCTAATGAGGCAGTGGTTGGAGCATCTGGTAGTGCAATTGGATTGGCTCGGGTAGTTGAGTATATTGCTTCAAGATCGGAACTGGATTTATTTAGTTCATCTGTGTATAAAAATTGTAATCTAAAAGAGGTTGATAAGTGCTATGGAAATGCGTTCAATCACTATCGGCCTGAAAATACAAATCTCCGTCTTTTTACTCACTCGGGTTATTTACCCGGTTCTTCTTCCATTTTAGTGGTAGATGATCATGGTGGGATCCTTGTGCTCTTAAACGCAGGCGCTCCTCCAGATTTATTTAAATCTAATCAGGAAACAGTGAAATTGATTTATGACTTTTTAAAAAAGGAATACAAGTTGTAGCTGTACGTTAAACTTTAAATTTGCAAGGGCTTCTTTTCGCACAATCTTAAAGGGTTTGCTAAATTACCTCCCTCTCCGCCTATTTTGTGCTTGAATGTTTTAGTGCCTACAAAGCCACAATTGCGATTATTTCTGCGGTGTTGCGTTTTATTAAAACAGTCAGGTTTGTTTCCTGTGCTGAGAGTGGCAAAAAGGCATCAGCGTTTGGCCAGATTGAAAGAATTTTTTTGACATGATCTGGATCATTAAATTGATTGAGTGTGAAAGCATCTGTTGCCGCTTCTTTTATCAATTTTGCTTGATTGGTTATTGGCTCGTAAAAATCAGCTCTCTCAACAATAAGCACTCCCCGATTTAAACTATCGATAAGTGATTTCTTTTCTCCTGCTGAGGGGGTCCGTATTGCAATCCATTGAGGGCCTGTATAACTTAACTTTTGGTATTCAGGTTTAGCTTTTTCCTTATATTCATTATTTGCCTCATAAGCCCGAACGATATGAAACTCATTTTCATGAAAGGCAATCCAGACCGGACGCCCTTGGGCAAGTATATGGAACCCATAAACAAATGCACATAACTGCAAAAGTACAATCACTGACAAATCGAATTTGAGCGATTTTTTTCCTTCCTTGCATACTGCAAGTGTCAGTAGCGGACCTGCCACGACATCCACACCTAGTAAAAGCAACACAATAGACGTAACACCAATTGCTTGCCCTAAAGGTGATGGATACCAAATCATAAAAACAACATAACTGGCAATAGAAGCGAGGATGCAAGATGCTAATAAATGAATTAAAAATCCGCGAATTCGAAATGGCATAATCAATCCTCAATTTTAATTTTTGCTATTTGCTCAATATACCCCACAAACCCCGGATCTTCCCCAATTAACAACTTCGGCAACAGTGCTCTAAAATTCGGTTTATGGCACCACTCCATTATATAGTCTTCCCATGAGTGCCAGCGGCGAGATTGTTTGCTGGACATGTTGTCTTCATAAAGTAGTAAATAGGCGCGTTCGAAGAGTGAGGTTAGCATGGTGAAGATAATTAACAAGCGTTCTTGCTGCTCTTCGTTAAGAGGAGGGTTTTCTTCGGTTGAAAATAGTCGTAGATCCGGGTGTTCCAGTGCGACTTTGAGGAAATCCTGATAATTGTCAGAAAGTAATTGATAAACCTCTTCTTCTTCGTTTTCCCGTTCTTTGCGTTGGTCAAATAAAAAACGAAGATCGCCAGCGGCAGACCTATGACGGTGACTATGTAGCTCATCAATTCCCATGTTTCTAACATAATAAAAACTCAACTTGATAATTAATCCTGAGCTTCCATTTGTTCGCGAATATAAGTAAATAATTTGCGTGCATTGGCCGGGGTTTTGTTTTCTTCTTTTTCTTTTTGGGCGCTGCGAATTAATTGGCGTAAATGCTGAACATCCATTTTCGGGTAGCTAGTCACTAATTGTTGGAAAGCATTTTTGTCGCCTTCTATTAATAAATCTCGATAGCGTTCTACCTGATGTTGGCGGTGTATATGTTGATCGCTACGGTTTTGCATTTTGTCGACAGCGGCTTGAATGGCTTCGTGATCACCTTCACGCATCAAACGGCCAATAAATTGTATTTGTCGCCGCCGTGCTTCTTTGGGCGGCATTTTGCGGGCAATATAAATGGCGTCCAACATTTCCTCCGAAAGGGGAATATTGGCCAGTTGTTTTTCATTCATATCAACAATGCGTTCGCCCAGTGCTTGTAGAGCATGCATTTCTCGTTTGACCTGTGATTTACTTTTGATGTAATCATCAGGGTTGATGTCGTCGTATTGATAAACCATTTTATTCATCTTCCTCAAAGCGATTTGCGACTAATTGTTCAATCGCAATCAGTGCAGTATCGGCATCATCGCCTTCAATACTGACTTCAATTTGTGAGCCCAAGCCTGCAGCTAATAACATAATCGACATAATACTTTTTCCATCGACCCAATTTGTGGCATCCATTTTTCGCAATTGAATTTTGGATGAAAATTGTGCGCAGGTTGTGGCTAATTTTGCGGCTGCTCTCGCATGCAATCCCCGTTTGTTAATGATGTCGAGTATTTTGCTGGGCATCTTATGTGTGTTTGTGTTTGTTAATGTCACGATGACGAACCTGTACGTCACTGAATTCTTTTGTGAAGTAAGCCTGCAGGGCTTCACTTAGATAAACAGATCTATGTTGCCCGCCGGTACAGCCGATGGCGATGGTGATGTAGCTGCGATTATTGGCTTGATAACGTGGTAGCCAGCGTGCGAGATAGCCTCGAATATCTTGCAGCATTTCTCCGACAGCTTTTTCGCTGTGTAAAAAATCAATCACCGGTTGATCTTTTCCAGTAAGCGATCGCAAATCAGCTTTCCAATGTGGGTTTGGTAAGCAGCGTGCGTCAAAAACCAGATCAGCATTGACGGGTAATCCATGTTTAAATCCGAAAGATTCAAACAATATTGCCATAGTGGATTCTTGTCTGCCGACAACGCGGGCTTTTACTAAATCGCGTAATTCATGCAGAGTTAAATGACTGGAGTCAATAATTTGATCGGCTGAATCGCGAATCGGCTCCAATAATTTTTGTTCAGATGCAATCGCTTCTGCAAGGCTAGTGTTGCTGTCTGACAGTGGATGTTTACGTCGGGTTTCGCTGAATCGTTGAATTAACTCAATGCCAATCGCAAATTTTAATTTGTCATCTTTATGGATATGAATTTGAGCAACCAACGCGGGTAATAGGCTCACGGGTAAATTATCTATGCAGTTATACCCAACATCTTCCAATACATGGAGTGCTGTCGTTTTTCCTGAGCCTGATAAACCGCTGACAATCACCAGCTGCATCTTTTACTCCACACCAGATTAATGTTTTGCGACTTCGGCAGTCACTGTGGCAAATAATTCTGCATCGTCTTTGGCATTGCGCAAGCTTTCACGAAAACTGTCATTGGAGAGTGCCCCGGCTAAGGCTGCCAAATATTGCAAATGCTCATCTTGTGCATCTTCGGGTGCGAGCATGGCGAATAGAATATCGACAGCTTCGCCATCCATTGCATCATAATCAATGGGCTCTGCCAGAGTGATGAGTGCACCGATAGTTTGGTGACAATTTTCAACGCGACAATGGGGAATTGCTATGCCTTGCCCTATGCCGGTTGAGCCTAAACGTTCGCGAGCAATTAAACGACGAAATAATTCATCTGCATCTATGCCGGCGACATCAGCAGCAATCGTATTGGCTAGGATTTCCAAGGCGCGTTTTTTGCTGGCTGCTTCCAGGCCGCAGAGTGTGCGACCCGGAGTCAGAATAGTTTTGATTTGCATAAATTAATGGTTTCGCATTTTCTCTTTGTGTTTAATTAATTGACGATCCAGTTTGTCTGCTAACAAGTCAATTGCAGCATAAAGATCATCGTGGTTGGCTTCGGCGAATAAATCTTTTCCGTTGACGTGCATGGTGGCTTCCGCTTTTTGATTATTTTTATCAACAGACAGGATCACATGAGTGTTGGTAATTTTGTCAAAGTGGTGTGACAGTCGTTCAATTTTTTCCGAGACATAATGGCGCATGGAGTCAGTTACTTCGATGTGGTGGCCACTGATATGTAATTGCATACTACTTCCTCTTTTTGTGTCAGATTCTATAAGGTTTTGCGTTCATTCGATGGGGGTATGTTTAAGGATTCGCGATATTTGGCGATGGTGCGGCGTGCAACCTGGATTCCTTGTTCGGCCATCAGATCAGCTATTTTGCTGTCGCTTAACGGCTTTTTGGCGTTTTCAGCGCTGACCAGTTTTTTGATAATTGCGCGTATAGCGGTAGATGAACATTCGCCGCCAGTATCGGTGCTGACATGGCTGGAAAAGAAATATTTGAGTTCAAAATACCTTGTGGTGTGTGCATGTATTTTTGTGTTGTCACTCGTGAAATAGTGGATTCATGCATTTCCACTAGTTCGGCAATATCGTGCAGCACCAATGGCTTCATGGCTTCGGGGCCGTAATCCAAAAAGCCACGCTGTTTTTCAACAATACAGGTAGCAACTTTTAATAGGGTTTCATTGCGACTTTGCAGGCTTTTCAAAAACCAACGTGCTTCTTGTAAATTGTCTTTCAAGAAAGTGTTATCGGTACTGGAGTCAGCACGTTTAACCAAGGCGGCATAATTGGGGTTGATGCGTAGGCGAGGCGCAATATCCGGGTTTAGTTCGACTATCCACCGACCATCACGCTTTTCCACAAACACATCGGGAACCACATATTCTGTGTCGTCTGTGTCAATAATATCGCCGGGTCGAGGGTTTAAACCTTGTATCAAAGTAACTGCTTGGCTGAGTTCATTTTCTTTTAATCGAACGCGACGCATTAATTGGCGATAATCGCGGCTACCGAGCAGAGGCAGATAAAGTTTGACGATTAATTTGGCAGCATCCAGAAAGGGAGTGCTGGGGGCATATTGGTTTAATTGCACCAATAAGCACTCGGAGAGATTTTGACTGCAGACACCACAGGGATCAAATTGCTGAAGGCGGTGTTGTACTGCTACAACTTCATCCATTTCAAGCTCTTCCAGTTCCTGCTGTAAGCCTTCAAAAATATCTTGCAGGGTGACCGACAACATTCCACTGGGTTCTACTGCATCCAATATGGCCATCGCAATCAACCTGTCTCTATCCGTCATGGGGGTGAGATTAAGTTGCCAGGTCAGATGATCATAGAGAGAGTCGGTGGCGGTACGACGGCTTTCAAAATCACCGGAGTCTTCGCCTTCGTAGTTGGTATTGCTGCTGCCTGATGCCTGATAAACATCGTCCCAGCTAGTATCAACGGGTAGATCGCCAGGAATTCCTTCAGGCCAATCTCCTGTCTGATCATCAAAGTTTTGGCCGTCGCCATAGAGCTCATCGCTAATGCTCTCTGTGGATGAAAAGTTTTCACTTGAGAAATCATCTGCAGAATCCTCGCCAAAGGAATCATTTGCTGTTGTAAAGTTCTCGGTGCTGTAAGGGATTTCGGGGCTGTCAGGGTCGGCGGCGACTTCCTGCTGGCGAATATAATCCGTGTTATCGGCTTCGGTGTTCGCTAAATCACCGGCAACAGGTTCGTTGTCAAAACTGTCTTCTGCTTCCAACATGGGGTTGGAATCCAGGGCTTCCTGAATTTCTTGTTGAAGGTCGAGTGTAGAGAGTTGTAGTAAACGGATCGCCTGCTGTAGCTGCGGCGTCATGGTCAAATGCTGACCGATTTTAAGTTGAAGGGATTGTTTCATGCCGCTGGTAAAAACCTTATCGCCAAAACATTTCGTTTACAGAAGTTCTTAAGTGGAGTGTAGTCAGGCTTTGGCTGGCAGGCAATAACTTATTATCCTTTTCTAGCAAACATTGTGCCTTTGATTGTAAATGATGGTGGGATTAAGAATCATTAAAAACTAAAGCCGGTACTTAGGTACAAATTCCAATAGTTAGCTTTGGTTTCGCCGGGTTCACCGAAGAGTTGCCAGTCGACCCCCAAGCCTATTAGTAAATGCTCCTCCAGATGGAAGCCGATTTCTGCGTTTCCATCCAATAACATTTCCCAGTCATTCATATTGGGATCTTTAAATGTAAACCGTCCTTTGCCGATACCGATGGCGCCAATTAGATAGGTGTTGTAATCATTAATGTCCAGTACCGTTCCAGCGAAGCCTGCTGAAAAGGTTTCTACTACGGCATCCGGGGTATCTTTATTGATGTCGGTCGTTGAGCGATTTATCGCTAGGTAAAAGGGCGTGGCTATTAGTCTTGCGCCTAAGCTTCGATCAAAACTCATTTCGTATTTATCGTAGTTGCCATCATCTGCTGCAGAAAAATAATTGAAGTCTTCTTCATCCGCATCAATCAAACCCCAGGGTGCATATTTTAATTGCACTATGACTGATGGGGTCGTTTCGGCTTTTGCATA
This sequence comes from Cellvibrio sp., assembly GCA_016712405.1. Classification (GTDB taxonomy): domain Bacteria; phylum Pseudomonadota; class Gammaproteobacteria; order Pseudomonadales; family Cellvibrionaceae; genus Cellvibrio. The sequence goes on from JADJRD010000014.1 coordinate 713,954, forward strand.
ACAGGGTAAAACAATTAAAAAAATCAGGAAGAAAATGGTTTTCACGATGATTCCTTAAGTGGGCTCGTAACCCCAAACCTACTGACAGGTTTAGAGGGGTTGATGACTTTATAAGGTTGCTATCGATAAGCGTCAAGATAAATTTATCCTGAATTCACGTTTCTTTGGTTGAGTAACTTCTTATATGATGCCGGCAGTGGGTTGCATTACCCATCAAATTCGCTTCTATCATCATTGACTCTGTAAGGATCGGAAAATGAAAAAAATACTGGGTGCTTTGGCAGGTGTGGTACTGGTTTATGTTGGGATTTGTTTTTCATTAGGTTTTGTTGCGGAAAACTCTATTAACGAACGTATTGAGCTACATAATCAACATGCGGGGCAGTTGAATGGTGTCAAGTTAGAATTGAAAAAATTTTCGCGTGGTATTTTGGGAAGTGAAATGGATATTAATATTCGTTTTACGGGCACAGATGCAGTCTTGAATTTATTTACATTCAGTAGTCACAGCAAAATCCAACATGGTCCTTTATTGTTGTTGAATGGATTTTCTATTGGTGCCTATGCAACTGAATCGACATTTGTTATCACCACACCTGATGATGAAGTTAACAAAAAAATCAATGATATTTTTGGTGATTCAATCGGCTTGGTGAAGGCCAATGTTAGTTTTACCAAAACTTACTCCGGCAACTGGACATTAAATCCAATTGATATTGAAAATGATGGTGCTCAATTCAAAGTCGATAAGACCCTGATCAGTTTTGCTGGCGATTTTAAAAATCCTCAAGCGTCTAATATGACTGGAGAATTTAATATTGGTGCTATTTCAATAAAGGATGCTACGACTGATGTGGCGATTGATCCATTAACAGGAAAAATGGATCAAACTCTTGTGGATTCTGTCCCTGTGGGAAATATGAATTTGGCAACCAAAAAAATTAGCATACAAAACTCAATGGGATTTCCTATCGCTTTAGAAAACTTATCCATTGAGCAAAAGCAAATCGTGACGGATAAAAAATTAAATACCTTGGTTGCTATGCGTTTGGATAAATTTACAGGCCCCATTGAAGTCAATAATAGTTTTTATCAAGTTGAATTTAATAATATTCCGCTCGAAGGCCTGAAAAAAATACTGGAATTGATGAACAATCCAGATGCGCAGGTGTCCCCTGAACAACAGATGGCAGCATTACTTCCGGCTTTATCCAATATTATGGTGGATGGAATTCAATTTAAACTGGGTCTTGGCAGTGAATTAATGGAAGGCAAATTGACAGGAGATTTTAATTTGTTGTACCGCGCACCAACTGATGGAAAAACGATTGTTGAATTGGAATCGCCTGAGCAGATGTTGGCATTGTTTTCGGCGGAATTAAATGTGTCAGTGAGTGAATCGATAGTGAGCCAAACCCCTATGGGTGGGCAGTTACAACCTTTGGTTGGCACTTATGTCACATTGGAAAATGGTGTGTACCATTTAACAGCCAATCTAAAAGACACCGCTATTACTGTTGGAACGCAAACAATTCCTGCAGAGCAATATTTGCCGCTCTTGATGATGGGCATGATGGGAATGAATGCGGGAGGAGATGCACCTGCTGAAGATTCCGACATTATGCAAGAAGAAATGAATGGTGAAGAAGCAGCGCAAGAAACTTATGAGGAGCCTGAAGAAACTGCGACAGAATAATATTGATAATTATCGCCGGTTTTTGTGCGAAATTTATTTATTGCTCGATCTCGTCATTCCTGCGAAGGCAGGAATCCAGTGGTTTTAGTAAAGAACATGGATCCCCCGCCTTCGCGGGGATGACGAGCAAGCAATTTACATGGATGACGAACAAGTAATTTACATGGATGAGAAACAAAATAATTTATACCTCATCCATTTTAAATTCTTTACCTTGCCAATGAATCTTCATTTGCGGACAAGGGATGGTAATGCCAGCCGCATCAAATGCGATTTTAACTTTTTCGGTAACCGCAAATTTCACATCCCAATAATCATCTGTCTTGACCCAGGGACGCACAAAAAAGTCGACGCTATTTGCACCTAATTCCCCAACAGCGATTAAATATTCGGGATCTTTTAAAATGCGGGGTTCGTTTTCAATAATTTCTTTCAGTACATCACGCGCAACACGAATGTCATCGTTGTAACTGATGCTGAATATCATATCGATACGTCGGGTAGAACGTTTGGAGTAATTAATAATATTGCTGCTGTAGATTGCACTGTTGGGGATAATGACTTCTTTATTATCACCAGTATGCATAACCGTTGAAAAAATACCGATCTTTTCAATCATGCCGGATGTGCCAGCAGTTTCTACAAAGTCACCATCTTTAAAGGGGCGAAAAATTAATAACATAAATCCGGCAGCAAAATTTTGTAACGAACTTTGCAAGGCTAAACCCACTGCCAAACCGGCCGCACCGAGAACGGCAATCACTGAATTGGTGTTAACGCCTAATTGATCCAATACGGCAACCAGAACAATAATTAACAGTAAGGCGCGCGCCAGTGATTGGATAAAATCCACCAAAATTTTATCTAACTTGGTATGGCCTAATACTTTTCCAAGTGCGCGACTCACATATTTCGCTACCAGTTGACCCATTAAAAAAATGGTCAAGGCAATTAAAATTTTAATGCTCCAGGGTTCGATAAATGTGTGATAGATCGCGAGTAATTCTTCCTGGTCTATGTTGAACATGATTGCCTCGATAGGCTTCTCACCCCTCCTAACCTCCCCCTTGGCAAGGTGGAGGGACTTTACTCCCTGCTAAATTAAGAAGGAGTCGTTCCCCACTTTGAAAAAGGGGGGTTAGGGGGGATTTAACATTTCAGAATAATTTGATCATCTCAAATTTCCTCCCCTTACGAAGGGGAGGGTTAGGGTGGGGTTTGTTTTTCTTACGCTACGGTACCAGTAGTTCTAACCCGTTTGCTCCCTTTAACCGGTTTTAATTTTTTTGCTTCAGCGCGTGCTTTCATCATGGTGTCGATAATGTTTTTACCCGCGATTAAAAAACCCACCACAATAAAGGCGCCGGGCGGCAGCAAGGCGAAAATCACATTGGGGTAATCTTTGCCGAAAATATTGAGTTGCCAATTGCGTGCAAATTCGCCGAACAGTAAATGCATGTCGGCAAACAAATGGCCGGTTCCTAATAATTCACGTACTGCACCTACGCAAACCAGAACTAATAAAAATCCCAGACCCATCATAAAGCCATCAAATGCGGACGGAACTATTTTGTTTTTGCTGGCGAAGGCATCTGCGCGACCTAGCACGGCGCAGTTGGTGACAATTAATGGAATAAATATCCCCAATATTTGATAAAGCTCGTAGGTAAATGCTTTCATCAATAATTCAGTACAGGTAACAGCGGCGGCGATAATCATCACAAAGGCTGGTAAACGAACTGCATCGCTGACTTGTTTGCGAATTAACGATACTACGGAGTTGGTAATAATTAATACCAACAAGGTCGCCAAACCCAAACCCAATGAATTGACAACGGAAGAGCTTACGGCAAGTAATGGGCACAATCCCAAAAGCTGCACTAATGCAGGGTTGTTGGACCAGAGGCCTTTGTTGGTGATTTCTGTGTAGTTGATTTCTGTCTGTTTAACTTCACTCATGATGTTCACCTGTTTGTACTGGTGTATCAAATAATTCAGGATGGGCTTGTGCAAACTCCAATACTTCGCGAATTTTTTTTACCATTGCACGTGGACTAATGGTTGCGCCAGCGAATTGATCAAATACACCGCCATCTTTTTTAACCAACCACTCACTGGTAATAGGAGCCTGCAAACTTTTTCCGTTGAAATTCACAATCCATTGCGATTTTTTAATTTCAATTTTATCGCCGAGGCCAGGAGTTTCCTTGTGGGCAATGACGCGAACACCAGCAATGGTTAAATTTCGATTTACACCCACAATCATGGAAATGTCACCGCTGTAACCGTCATGTGCCATGGCAGGAATAATTAATGCAGTAACTTGCCCTTGACGTCGTGCGATATAAATAACTTGTTTAGTATCAACACCCAATTGTTCATGCGTTGATGCTGGAATTTCAATGATGTCTTGCAATAAATCATTATCTAATTGATCGGCAGAAATAATTTCAAACAAAGCTTTTTGTTTGGCGGCGCGTTCGGCTTTGCTTATGCGATCTTGTGTTGCTAAATTGGTCAATGCCAAACCGGCAGCAGCTAATAAAGCGAAGACGCCTAAAATAATGCTGTTCCTACTAATGGATTGTCCTAACATCAGTGACCTCCATCGCGTGGTTTGCTGTCAGTCGCGCGTCGTGGTTTGCTGTGACCATAAGTGCGTGGTGTAGTGTAGTAATCAATAAAAGGTGCGGCAAAATTTAATAATAAAACTGCAAAACCGATTCCATCGGGATAGCCAGTTCCCCAGGTGCGAATCACGTAAATCACTAAACCAATCAATGCACCGTAAATAATTCTTCCGCGAACACTGACAGCAGACGAAACCGGATCAGTCACAATAAAAAATGCACCCAGCATAGTCGCGCCGGAAAATAAATGAAATAAAGGCGAGCCACTGGATTGTGAACTGCCAGCATCATAAAAAATGGCTGACACAATGGTCAGCGACAACAACATGCTAATAGGCGCATGCCAGGTAAAGACTTTTTTGTAGAGTAGAAATAATCCGCCAATTAAAAACCCTAAATTCACCCATTCCCAACCGGCACCTGCCCAAACTCCGGTATTAAACGCGGATTCTTTTGCGTAGAGCTCATCCAACACCAATGCTGAATTTTGCTTCATTAAATCCAACACAGTTGCTGATGCATAACCATCGATTTGTGTACCGAAAAAAACTTTTTCAAGGGCAGCAACGAAGCTTGGTAATGTCTGGCCATCGATCAGCATCGCTGATGGAGTTGCCCATGTAGTCATCTGCAGGGGAAATGAAATCAATAATAAAACGTAAGCCACCATGGCTGGATTAAACGGATTAAAACCCATACCACCATAAAGTTGTTTGGCTAACACAATTGCACAAAAACTGCCGGCGACAATTAACCACCAAGGGCAGTAGGGTGGCAGTGATACAGCCAACAAAATCGCTGTGACCAATGCGCTGCAATCTTTTAAATAAAAGTTCACAGGTCGATGACGCAATTTCATGACTAATGCTTCGAATGCAACGCAGGATATACAAGCAAGTACAAGATTAATCAGCACACCAACACCGAAAAAATAAATCAGCGCGGCAATGCCCGGCAATGTGGCGTAAATCACCAAGCGCATTAATTCGCCGGTTGATATTGCGCCTCTTGTGTGGGGTGATGTGATATTGATTAGCGCCATAAATTAATTACTTAGTGTATTAACTGCCACTGGTTGTTAATAAATTCGAGTTTCTTTTCTTTGGTGCACTCACCATTTTCATTTTGTGCGGACTCATCTTCACAAAACTCAATCGTCGAAAGCTGGATTTCTTGATCGCTGCGCCATTCCGCATTAACAACACCCCAGGTTTCATCAATTTTGATAGCTTCTTTCAGTAGATTGTCCTTATCTATTTCATAAACGGCGATACCATTTGCCGAGAGGCCCGCATAAATATCCGCACCATAGGCTAGTAATTTCTTTCCATCCGGTGAAAAAATCGGTGTTCCATTTAATTCAATTGTGATGAAATCTTTTGCTAAATCGATAATGGCGAAAAACTGGGTTTCTCCACCATCAGCAAACTGTTTCACCAACAGCCAATTTCTTTCTGGCCAAAAATGAATTGGGTAACTCAATTCATCATCCGGATGTTGCTCCATAGATGATTCGGATAACAAAATCAGCTCCTGTGTTTTTTCCTTAAATCGCAATTGCAATTTGTCTTGTTTCAGACTAAATGCTTGTGGATATTCACGCGTCAATTTTTTCACTGATAATTGCGTACATTCCAACAGATTATCCAAATCACAAAACGCATCCTGGGCAACAACACTAAAAGACAAACTTAACGATAGTCCTAAAAAAAACGTCCCTAGAAAAAACACTCTCAAACTCAACAACATTTTACTTCTCGGTTTGTAAACAAAAATTTAGGGGGGTACCCAACCTACAACTTACATTGATCCCTCGTAGGGGCAGGCCCCTGTGCCTGCCCAGGGCGGCCACAGGGGGTCGCCCCTACATTCCTTTTAGTTTTATTTCAAGCTTTTCAACACTGCTTCGAAATACTTCCACATTCGCATCATTTTCCGCTTCAGCTTTCACCAAACGTTCGCGCGCTTTTTGCAAACGATCTTCCAATGATTTGCGTTGTTCCGCACGTTTTTCGTCATCACTCATAGTGGCAAGCGCGGCGGCTTTTGCTTTGGCTTTTTCAATCGCCAATTCTGCGGCTGATTTTTCCGGTTCACTGACAACCGGTGCAGCGCTGGCATCAATACCCAATTCTTTTAATGACGCTATTGTTTGTTCAATTTTTTGCTGCAACTTTTCTGCGCCTTGTTGCAGCGCGTCCAGATTGCTACTGCCTTCCGTTTTAGCAGCTTCGACTTTTTCTTGCGCTTTTTGCAACCGAGTTTGTAAGGATTCCAAATCGGCTTTGAGTTTATCGGTAGGCGATAAATTCATTTTTGCCTGAGCACGTGCAATAGCGGCGGCGACTGGATCATCAGCGGGTGCTGCTGATGTGGTTGGTGTTGCAGCTTGAGCAGGTGCTTGTGCTAAAAATTCAGCGAGTTTGTTTTCCGCTTCGGATAATTTCAATTCAGCTTGCTTGATCCGCGCCGCCTGCTTTTCAAGCTGTTCTTCAGTGATAGGTTTGTTTTTTGGATCGCGTGAAACCAGAGGTTTTTGTGCGAACTCCAAAGCATTTTTCGCGGCTGCGACCAAACGTTCAAGTTTGGCTTTTTGTTCATCGGGTGATAATTCCGGCGCAGCGACTTTGGTTGGATCAACAATTTGTGCTGGCACAGGCGCCGCCGCTTGTTTATCGGCCAATTGTTTTTTCGCTTCTTCAGCGGCTTTTTGTCGCGCTAAACGCTTGGCTTCTTTTTCAGCTTCTTCTTTGGCTAGACGCTCTTTGCGGAATTCAAAACGTTGACGTGAACGATCGGATTTTTCTTTTTCAATCAGATGCTGGCGAATGCTACCTTTGGCAGCGCGATAATATTGCACCAGCGGAATGCTGCTGGGGCAGACGTAAGAACAAGCACCACATTCGATACAATCAAATAAATTGTGTGATTCGAGCCGATCAAAATCTTCTGCTTGCGCATACCAGAATAATTGTTGTGGTAATAAATTTGCCGGACAAACTTCGGCGCACAATCCACAACGAATGCAAGCTTGTGCCGGGTCAGGTAGAGGTAATTCTTTTGCAGTGGGTGCCAATAAACAGTTAGTGGTTTTAATCACCGGCACATTGAGCGCAGGCAATGTGAAACCCATCATGGGGCCGCCCATAATCACACGTGATGCGCGTTTTGCATCAAAGCCTTGTTGTTGCAACACATAATCAATCGGCGTGCCCAACAATAATTCCATATTGCGTTGTTCGCTTAAGGCTTCGCCGACCAATGTGGTGATACGCGAAATTAAGGGTTCACCAAAACGCACTGCTCGCCATGCAGCAATCGTAGTGGCGACATTCACACAAATCACGCCAATATCAGCTGAGTGATGACCGCTTGGAATTTCGCGGCCAGTCAAAATATAAATTAATTGTTTGGCGCCACCGGAAGGATATTTAGTCGGAAACGACACCACTTTGATATTGGCTGCTTCTGGATTGGTTTGTTGGGCAATTTCAACAGCAGCTTTTACCGCTGCAATCGCTTTGGGTTTGTTGTCTTCAATCCCGATCAGAATATTTTTCGGGTGATGCAAAATATGGCTGGTGAGCAACACTCCTTCAATTAATTGATCGGCGCGTTCTTGCATCAAAATATCATCGGCAGTGATATAGGGCTCGCACTCGGCACCATTGATCACTAAGGTATCAATCACTTGTGTGGATTTTGGAGCGAGTTTGACTGCGGTTGGAAAACCGGCGCCGCCCATTCCGGCAACACCGGCTGCTCGAATTTTATCGAGCAACACTAAACGATCCTGTTGCAGATAATCTTCACAAGTTTCTAAATTAATCCACTCTTCTTTTTGGTCAGGCTCTATGACTATAGATTCGGCGGTCATGCCTGATGCGTGTGGAATATTTTGGTCAGCAATAGCAATAACAGTACCTGAAGTTGATGCATGGGTATTTGCACTGAAGGTGCCCTCGGCAGCAGCTATCAACTGACCTTTTAATACCCTATCACCCGGTTGTACAACTGGGTGGGCGGGTTTGCCCAAATGTTGGTTGAGTGGAATCACTAACTGAGGTGGCAGGGGTAAATATCCAATCGGTAATTGTAGGGATTGGGTTTTGTTTTCTGTGGGGTGAATGCCACCGGGCAATTCCCAAATGGGGATCAAACTGGTCATCAGGCCGCTTTACCTGTGTCATCGGATTTTACGTAAGCTTCACCGCGACCCGCATCGGTTGCAATCAAGGGTAATTCTTGCGCGATTAAGGTGAATACGGGTTTTTGATTGGTGGCAGGCAAGCTCCAGTGCCAGTTGGTGAGATCAGATTGAACCGGAATCATGTCGATACAGTCCACGGGGCAGGGCTCAACGCATAAATCACAACCTGTACATTCGTCAGCAATGACTGGGTGCATTTGCTTGGCTGCACCTAGAATCGCATCCATAGGGCATGCCTGAATACATTTGGTGCAGCCTATACATTCATCTTCGCGAATAAAGGCAACACGTTTCACATCCAGATGTTCGCCGTGCTCGGCATCTAAAGATGGTGCTTCGACATCGAGCAAATCTGCTAATGCGTTGATCGTAGCTTGACCGCCGGGAGGGCATTTGTTGATAGCTTCACCCGCCACTATCGCTTGGGCATAAGGTTTACAGCCTGGGTGGCCACATTGACCACATTGGGTTTGTGGCAGCAGGGCGTCGATTTGCTCCACCAGCGGATCACCTTCGACTTTGAATTTAACTGCCGCAAAACCCAGCACGGCGCCGAATAAAATCGACAGCCCGCCCAACGCAATCAATGCGCTGATCAAGAGGTTTTGTGAAATAAAATCAATCATTAATACATCTCAAATTTTGATATAACTTCGTGCTGCGCCCTCTCCCTTGATGGGAGAGGGCGGGGGAGAGGGTGAAAGATCGAAGCCCCTCTCCCTAACCTTCTCCCGCAAGGGGAGAGGGGGATAGAAAGTGCCTTAACCCGGTTTCACCAACCCCGCAAAACCCATAAATGCCAGCGCCATCAAACCCGCAGTAATCATGCCGATAGACGCACCTTTAAACGGGGCAGGAACATCCGCTACCGCCAAGCGTTCACGCATAGCCGAAAACAATATCAGCACCAACGAAAAACCCAGTGCACCACCAAAGCCATACAGAACAGATTCCAAAAAGTTATGGGCTCTTTGGGTGTTGATCAAGGCCACACCCAGCACGGCACAATTCACGGTAATTAAAGGAAGAAAGACACCCAGCACGCGGTAAAGCAGAGGGCTGGTCTTTTCCATAAACATTTTGACGAACTGCACCACGGCGGCTATCACCAGAATGAAAGAAATGGTGCGCAAAAATTCAAGCTTTAAAGGAACTAATAACCCACTATCAACCAAATAAGCACAGGCGGATGCTAGGGTCATTACGAACGTAGTCGCACCTGCCATGCCTATCGCACTTTCGAGTTTATTGGACACACCCATAAACGGGCATAAACCCAAGAACTGGACCAATACAAAATTGTTGACCAGTAGCGTACTGAGCATAATCACAGCCAGTTCACTGAAACTCATAGGTGTTACCGAAGGGGACAAAGAGGCGCGTATTATCGACAAGCGGTGACGCATTCTCAATATAAAAGATGCAAAGGTTTAGTATCTTTATGCATATGTTTATGAAAACTCAGGGTTATTGGCCTTTGTTTTATCAGGGTATTGGGTTTGGGGTTAAGAATTCCTGTGCAATACTGACTAATCTATTAGTCTTTGAAATCTACTCTTGAGCTTGGACAATCCAATATGTTTTTCTCTGATAAAAAAAGTGCCTGCGTAACAACATCCTATTTGGTGATGTTTTCTGCGTTAATCCTAGGGGTGACACAAGGCCTGTTGGCGCCTCTGTTGGCTGGGATGTTGGTTTATTCCATAGTGCATATCCTTTCCGATAAATTCGGCAAAAAATATGATCGTAAATATATTCGGTTGTTTGTTGTCAGTAGTATTGGCAGCTTGATTACGGCAGCGTTGATTTTGTTGATCTGGTGGGCGATTTCCTTTTTTAGTAGTGGTGCAGGAAACCCGGAAGCGATTCTTCAGCGAATGGCCGATATTATTGAATCTACCAGAGGGCAATGCCCTGACTGGTTATGTGCAAACTTACCGGATAGCACCAATGAATTACGATCATTAGCGTCCAGTTGGTTGAGAGAACATGCGGTAGATGCCAGAAATGCCGGCGCAGAAGCGGGGCAAATTTTTGTTCGGGTTATTATTGGAATGATTATAGGGGCGATGATTTCGTTAAGGAAAACCAGTGATCAGGACAGAAATGGGATGTTGCGATTGGAGCTAATAAATCGAATCAATAATTTTTACAGGTGTTTCCGAAAAATTATTTTTGCCCAAGCAAAAATTTCCGCCATTAACACGGTTGCAACCGGCATTTATATCTTTGTTGTATTGCCTTCGTTTGGTATACATTTGCCACTGGCAAAAACTTTGGTGCTGATGACGTTTATTCTGGGGATGATGCCTATTATTGGTAACATCATGTCCAACACTATGCTAGTGATTATTGCTCTTCCCTTCGGCTTGCATGTTGCCATAGCATCTTTAGCGTTTTTAGTGGTGCTCCATAAATTGGAGTATTTCCTGAATGCAAAAATTATTGGCGATGAAATCCAATCCAGAGCTTGGGAATTACTGTTAGCGATGCTAGTGATGGAATCCATGTTTGGATTGCCAGGTGTCGTGTTAGCGCCAATCTTATACAGCTATATAAAAATTGAATTGAAACAGTTTAAGTTGATTTGAAAAACCGACGGAAACCTATGACCATACTTTATTTAACATTAATCCTCGCTGCAATTTATCCATTCCTATTGTTTTGGGATCACCGCACTGCGCGTAATCCTGAAACCGGTGAATATAAAGCTCAGCGAATTAGTGACAGTTTTGCATTATTTGCGCCTTTTGCTTTGCTTTATTATCACGAAGCGTTTTGGCATAACTTGATATTTTATTTTATTCCACTCTATGTTTATTTTTTATTGTTGGCTTGGGTTGTGCAGAAAAAATTTAAGTTGGCGTCAGTTTTCGACATGTTGTGCAGTCTGAGCATTGGAAGTTTCATGTTGGTAATTATCGGATATTATATTTTTTTCCATCAGGGAGTGTTGGCGCCTGAAGAGGAAGTGGTAAAAGTAGTTGAACAACGTCAAATGGGTATGTGGATTTGGTGGCCTATTGCGGCGGCAATTTTAACGGTTGTCTCAGGAATTGTATTGTTAAAAGTGATTGGTGAAAAAGCTGAGAAATTGCTTTTTTATGTGGCGTTTATCTTATTAATTTTGCCTTTCTTTTCGCATCACCCTTATTGGGCAATGTTATTAAGTACAGGATTATTTTTTAATTTTTGTCTGTTCGCTGCAAAACATGGGGGTTCAACAGGGGCTGGTGCTTATTCGGCATTATTCTTTTTTTATTTGATGGCGCAGATGATGGCGTTAATTGTGTATGCGATTTTCTTTTGATGTTCTGAATTTTGACCCCACCCTAACCCTCCCCTTGCCAGGGGAGGGGATTAGTTCCCCACTTTGAAAAAGGGGGGTTAGGGGGGATTTAAAATCTTCATAAGTTTACATCACCCTTTGCCCAGGCTTGGCCCCCGCATGCGGTTCCAATAAATAAATTTCCTTATCGCCTGGACCTGCGGCTAATACCATGCCTTCGCTCATGCCAAATTTCATTTTTCTCGGTTTTAAATTCGCTACTACTATTGTTAATTTTCCGATCAAATCTTTTGGGTCATAAGCGCTTTTAATTCCGGAAAAAACATTGCGGGTTTCACCGCCTAAATCAAGGGTCAAGCGCAATAATTTATCGGAACCTTCGACATGTTCGGCATTCGCAATTAACGCAATACGCAAATCGACTTTAGCAAAATCATCGAATTCAATTTCAGGTGCAATGGGTTCATTTACAGGTGTAGCTTTTGGCGAATCTCCCGTTTTGGGTTTTAAATTCGCGATGACTTCTTTGCTGGCTTCTACCATAGCATCCACTTTTTCTTTTTCGACGCGTGTCATCAAGGGTTTGAATTCATTAATTTTATCGCCGCTGCGGAATTGAATTGGTGCGGCCCAATCTAATGTTTCGCCTAAAAACTTCTCGGCTTCTGCAGTCATCGCAGGCAATACAGGTTTTAAATAAGTCAGCAATGCGCGGAATACATTAATGCCCATAGTACACACAGCTTGGGTTTTGGCTTCTGCGCCAGCTTGTTTCGCAAGTTTCCAGGGTTCTTCAGCGGCAATATATTCATTCGCTGCATCAGCCAAAGCCATAATATCGCGCATGGCTTTGCTGAAATCGCGCGCTTCGTAATGTGCAGCAATAGTTTCGCCAGCATCAACCGCTTGTTTCCATAAATCGGCATTAGCAATTTCAGTGGATAAAACACCGCCCGCATTTTGAATAAATTTTGCTGTGCGGCTGGCGATGTTCACGACTTTACCAACCAAATCGCTATTCACACGTTGAATAAAATCCTCGAGATTCAAATCAATATCATCAACATTGCTGGTTAATTTCGCGGCAAAGTAATAGCGCAAATATTCCGGATTCAAATATTCCAGATAAGTTTTTCCGTTAATAAAAGTCCCGCGCGATTTACTCATCTTGGTGCCATTCACCGTGACAAATCCATGCACACAAATTTTTGTAGGAGTGCGCAATTTTGCCGAGTGCAACATCGCAGGCCAAAATAATGCGTGGAAATTGACAATATCTTTACCGATAAAGTGATACACCTCGGTAGTAGAATCCGGTTTCCAATAATCCAGCCAATCTTCACCGCGTGCATCTGCATAATGTTTGAGTGACGCGATATAACCTATGGGGGCATCCAACCAGACATAGAAAAACTTGTTGGATTGATTGGGAATTTCAAATCCAAAATAAGGTGCATCACGCGAAATATCCCACTCTTGCAAACCGCCATCCAACCATTCCGCCATTTTGTTAGCGACTTCATCTTGCAAGTGGCCTGCGCGTGTCCAGGTTTTTAAAAAATCAGAAAACGCAGGCAGAGTAAAAAAGAAATGTTCGGATTCTTTGGCTATGGGTGTTGCACCAGAAATTGCTGATTTGGGATTAATCAAATCCATGGGCGAATAAGTTGCGCCGCATTTCTCGCAGTTATCACCGTATTGATCTTCGCTTTTACATTTAGGGCAAGTACCTTTGATGTAACGATCCGCCAAAAACAATTCTTTTTCCGGATCATAAGCCTGCGTAATGCTACGGGTGGCGATATGCCCATTGGTTTTTAATCGTTCATAAATTAAATAAGACAGCTCACGGTTTTCTTCGGAGTGAGTTGTGTGGAAATTCGTAAATTTGATATGAAAATCACGCGAAACTTGTTCATGGTCGCGTTTGATATTGGCGATATGTTCTTCCGCACTAATTCCTTTTTCTTCGGCTTTCAACATGATGGCGGTGCCGTGTGCGTCGTCTGCGCAGAAATAAGTGCAATCATGACCACGGAGTTGTTGGAATCTCACCCATATATCCGTCTGGGTTTGCTCAAGAATATGCCCCAAATGCAGGTCGCTATTGGCATAGGGCAGGGCACTGGTAACAAGGATCTTACGAGTCATAGGCGAAAACCGGAAATCAATTTATGCTGGGGAAAATTTGGGTGCGCACTATAACATTATCCGGCCAATGAGTCAGGGTTGGCTTGTCCTTCTTGGAAAGGGCCTTCTGATGCAGCTTCGTTTTTACAACGGAGTCAGCATCAGATGCGTAATGGAAAAGTATTTTATTGTGGTGACAATCGCCATGCTTGATTAATGTTTTCCAGTTTAAATTTTTGCTCGCATAGATCTTCTCTTTCATCGGGGTTGCAGTAATCACGGGTGATTAAAGAAATCTTATTGAGGTTGACCCATTCAGCTGATTCAACACCCCATGAGTCGTCATGGCGATAGACTTCTCGTATTTCACCTTGCTGTCCTATCTTATAAATGACAATTCCATTCAGAGAAAATCCTGCCTCTAAATCAATCCCGTAATTAATGAAATGGGTGTTGTCAGTTGATGGAAAAGGAGAGCTGGCAACATCTGTAGTGTTAAGTTGGTTTTTTAAATCAATAATTTGATAACCTATGGATTCCCCCCCATCATAAATTTCTCGTACAACCAGCCAATTGAGATTAGGGAAATATCTATCCAGTGTGATGCTTTCTTCGTCTTCACTTTCGTAGGTTAATGGTTGATTTAAATGGATTTTTAATGTCTTATCCCCAGAGGTAATGACTAAAATGTCGTCCGCAAAAGAAAAGTGCTGAGGAAATTGTTTGCTTAGCTTAACCGCACCGTCCGTCTGACAAGATTCTGAATTATCTTCACAAAAAACCATCGGAATATCAGCATGAGATAAGCCTGCCAACAAGAGAGTGACTATGCCTATTGCTTGCGAAAAATAATTCATTTTAAAGCTCCATCAGTTAAGAAATTAGGGTTTGAACGCACTGAAGGGGACATTAAGTCCCCTTCAGCAGGCAAAAATCAAGGATGGCAACTCAATCTTTTATTTAATACCTTGTTGCTTTTTGTAATTAGCAACAAAAAAGTTTGGATCGAGATCGGTTTGGTTTTTTTCGCCCATGTAAATCTTTTCATCTTTATTAGCGGGTTCAACTAAATAGGGTTGAAGAATATCGCCATTATACCAGCCGCCTGGATTGTAAATGGTGAACCATTGCTTACCGTCAGGTTTGTGGACTTCTGTAGTCACATATTTGTAGCTCTCGCATTTAGTGGTGTCACATTTTT
Organism: Cellvibrio sp.; assembly: GCA_016712405.1. Lineage (GTDB taxonomy): Bacteria > Pseudomonadota > Gammaproteobacteria > Pseudomonadales > Cellvibrionaceae > Cellvibrio. The sequence goes on from JADJRD010000014.1 coordinate 729,110, forward strand.
TGGTGTGTAAATAGATTTTTCCATCCTGATCATTATCAATGCCGCTGACTTTAATCAGGAATTGATTTTGATCTGCTGCACCGTAACGTAGCATCTGTACGCGATAAGTATCGGCTTGGTATTCGTATATGTATTTACCGTATTCGACATCTGCGGCATGGCTTACTGCAGATGAGAATAATGTTAGTGCAACTAGTAGCTTATTCATGTCATTTCCTCAATTGTTGGGGGGTGGTATTACAAACGGAATCGGAACTGGTTTCTGTGATAGCGATATCATAAATTTGTGGCATGCAGGTTTGACTGCTGGTTTTGGTAAGTTTTAATAAAATCTGCGGTTTCAATTTTGCCAATTTCAACAAGATAGGGCTGTAGAGCGCCATCTTTATACCATCCTCCCGATTTGTGTATTTTGCTTTCTCCAAAGCGGGTATCTAGGGGAATATATTGGAATGATCGGCATTTTTCGTCATTACATTTTTTGATGCTTAATAGGATTTTGTCTTCTTTTTCACTGTTATTGTCAGTAAATTGAATCAAATACTGATTCTTTTCGGCAGGGCCATATCTGAGTAAATTGACCTGATAATTGTCTGCTTCATAACTATAAACAAATCGGCCTGCAATATCGTCTGGAGCCGGGGCACTTGTTTGATTGGCGGTTACAAGAGGAGAAATTAAGCTGAGTATGGTTATAAAAAATTTCATTTTTTGTTCCTTTGATTGGCGGTGCCCATATTAAAGCGGCAAGCTGAATCGGGGATTAATGACAGCGCTAACAATGATGGAGGGCAACAATAGCGGTATTATGAGAAGGGGGTAGGGTTGAGGATAACCACACAAGACCTGCTTGGAGTCTTATGTGGTTCGAGGGGGGGATTACTCGGTGGCTTCTTACAGCTTTTTGCGGCGTTCTTCATCAGCATTCAAAATGGTGTCATTGACATCCTTCGCACCTTCAAGGGCTTTTTCTTGGGCATTGGTGAGGACGCCATCATGTTTGGTTTCTTTATCACTGCAGGCAGTTAATCCAACACAGCAGGCTATCAACAGGCTCATCAGGTATTTCATAAGGTTCTCCAAGAGATGATTTGGGGTTGTTCGGTTTAATCCTAGTCTTTATATTCAATTTTTACTATGTAAAAAACGTCTTCGCCTTCTGGTTTTTTTAAAATGATTTCATCATCCAATCGTTTTCCCAGCATGGCTTTTGCCAAGGGTGAATCCATACTGAGTTTTTGTTGGCTGAGATCAAATTCGTCTGGGCCAACGATGCGATAGGTTTTTTCATTGTCGTCATCATCCGCCAGGGTAATCCAGGCGCCAAAAAAAACTTTATTTTTGTCATCAGGCAAACGATCAACAACCGTTAATGCTTCCAGTCGTTTTGTTAAAAAACGCACGCGTGAATCAATTTCACGTAAACGACGTTTGCCATAAATGTAATCGCCATTTTCACTTCTGTCGCCATTTTTGCGGCTTCATGGACTGTTTGTGTTACTTGTGGGCGTTCAATTTTCCACAATTGAGTGAGCTCATCTTTTAATTTTTTAAAACCCTCTGCGGTTATATAAGTTGAACCTTTAGGGCTGGGCGGGCGCCAACGACTCATATTCCATCCCCTAAAAATTGTTGATAAAAAGATAATTCTTTTTCATACAGTATTTTGATGTTATTGGCTTGTCGAAACCCGTGGCCTTCTTCTGCAAAAGCCACATATTCGACGGGAATATTTTTTGCTTGAGCGCATTGACCATAGCTTCTGCCTGTTCGGGTGGAACAACCTTATCTTGCAAGCCTTGAAAAAATATCACCGGACAATTTAATTGATTAATGTGATAAATCGGTGAGCGTGCGATATAAAGATCACGCATTTTAGGGTATTCACCAATCAGATTATCCAGATAGTGAGCTTCGAATTTGTGAGTGTCTTTTGCCAGTGCTTCCAAATCACCTATGCCGTATAAACTGCATCCTATAGAAAAAGTTTCTGTAAAAGTGAGTGCCGCTAAAACAGTAAATCCGCCCGCGCTGGAGCCGCGAATAATCGTTTTTTTCGGATCGGTCCAGCCTTGTGAAATCGCATATTCTGCAGCGCTGCAAACATCGGCTACATCTTTTATGCCCCAAAAATGCTGTAACGAATCACGATATTGTCTTCCATAACCGGTACTGCCGCGATAATTCACATCAATCACCGCGAAGCCTCGGTTGGTCCAATATTGTATTTTGATATTAAATCCAGTTTCACATGCGCCTGTCGGTCCGCCGTGACATAAAACGATTAAGGGAGGCTTGTTATTTAAGTTGCAACTGATGGAAGTGTTAGTCGGTGGATAATAAAAACCGTAAGCTGTTTCACCATCCTTTGTTGGAAATTCAATCGCTTTTGCTTTGGCAATATCAGTCGGGTGGAGATCTTGTTTGTTTTCGGTAATCGCTGTTAGGGATTTATTCTGGTAAATAAAAATCCGATTGGATTCAGTCGCACTGTTAGCAATAAATGCTGCTTGTCCATTATGAGTTGTAATGCTGCTGATATCGCAAAAAATATGTTCTATGGGAACAAATTGATGAGTGACGGTATCCACTGTGGCGATATTCCATTGTCCATTTTGGGTATAACAACAAAAGATTTCCTGGTCATTTAAAAAGCTGTAAGTGCTCATGCCAAAGACCCATTGCGGTGTAGCAAATTCAGCATTCATTTCATAAATACAACGAACACTTGAGCCATTCCATGCATAGATGTTCCACCAGTTGTTGCGATCGGAAACAAAAAAGAGTTCGCCTCTGGATGACCATTGGGGTTGAAAAATGGATTCTGTCGTTGAACCGGCGATAATATGTTTTGAAGAAATATTGCCATGAATATCCATAGCGGCAACAACACAAGTGCTACCATCCCAAGGCATTTGTGGATGATTCCAAGTCAAATAACTGAGTTGCTTTCCGTTTGGTGAGACTTGCGGATTCGAATAAAAGTCGTTGCCTTCCACTAATACTTTGCAAGAGCCACTTTGTAAATTAATGGCAATAATTTCACTTGTTGGGTGTTGATTAGAAATTTGACAATTTTCGCGTACTGCAATCAATTGTTGATGATGCGAATCAATAATCAAGTCTGCATAACGATAGGGACCTTCGGATGAAATTTGTTGGGTATTCTGAGTGGGAGAATTAAATCGATAAATGGCTTGATCCGAATCTTTGACAAAATAGATGTCTTCATCTGCCAGACAATAGCAGGAGCCGCCGTATTCCTGTGCGCGAGTACGAACACTAAAACTGGAAGGAAGAACTTCATAGGTCTGTTGGTCTTCATAACAAACCAAAACTGATCGTCCTTTTTCGTTTGGGCGTGTTTCCAGCCAATAAATTTTATTGTTATAGGCTTTCACTTCACTGTAGCGAATAGATTGTGCGGTGAGATAATCGGTGCTAATCGATGAAGGCCAAAATCCGTAAGGGATCTTTTCTGTCATAAGGGTTTTTATTTCCTGTATATTCGGCTTTAATAAACCTTGGTCAAGGTTTCTCTGGATATCCTCGCATGATATTACAAAAATTTATGCAACAACTACCCGATGTCAAATCTCCCGGTAATAACTGGTGGGTAGGATTCAGCGGTGGTTTGGATTCCACAGTGCTATTGCACCTGTTGAAATCATCTTGCCCGCATTGGCCTATCCGCGCTATTCATGTGAATCACCAAATATCGCCTAATGCTAATGATTGGCAGAGGCATTGCGAGCAGCTTTGTCAGCAATGGGGTGTAAATTTAATTGTTGAAAAAGTGTCTGTCAAAAATCAGGGGCATGGAATTGAAGATGCTGCCCGTTCAGCGCGTTATGCTGCTTTTAAAAAACATTTGATGCTTAATGATTATTTATTAACGGCGCATCATGCTGATGACCAGGCTGAAACGCTTTTGTTACGTTTGTTGCGCGGTACGGGTTCTCGCGGATTAAGTGGGATTGCTGTGGAACGAGTGTTTGATCAGCGCCAGAATACTAAATTACTGCGTCCACTTTTGCCGTTTACACGCGATGAGATTTTGAGCTATGCCAATCAGCATCAGCTTCAATGGATCGAAGATGAAAGCAATTTTTCTGAAGAATACGACCGCAATTATTTGCGATTACAAGTCATGCCTTTATTGCAATCCCGATGGCCAAAGTTTCAACTAAAATTTAATCAAACCGCACAACTCTGTGCGGAAACTGAAACACTTTTAACTGAAATGGCAGCGACTGATTTGCAAGCTATTAATTTACGCGATGAGCGTATAGGTAAAAGTATCAATCGGGAACTTTTTTTCCAATTATCAATTCCCAGACAGCACAATTTATTGCGTTATTGGCTGTCAATTCAGGGGTATTCAGTTCCTGAGCAACAGCATTGGCAGCAAATTGAATCGCAAATTTTTTCGGAAAAAACGGATTCTAGTATTAATCTGCAATGGGGCAATGTCTCTTTGCGGGTTTATCAGAATAAAATTTTTGCTTTGCCATTGATATTGCCTGAATTAACCTTAAGTATGACTCACTCTATCGCTGATACATCCACAAAATTATTGCGATCTGATTTGCCCAATATTCACGTAGAAACACGAACTGGTGGTGAACGTTGTCGCCCTGCTGGCCGCAATCATTCACAAACGTTAAAGAAATGTTTGCAGGAATTTGGATTGGAGCCTTGGTTACGTGATTGTGTCCCTTTAATTTATTCGGGGGATAATTTGGTTGCTGTTGGTGATTTGTGGGTTTGTGCGGAATACTTGGCAGAAAAAAATCAACAGGGATTAAAACTGGTTTGGTCTGTTTGAAGATTTAACGCACTTGCCGACAATAATCGGCAAGTGTGTTGGTCGTAATTAATGGGTTTGACTCACAGCAAATAAGTTGCGGTAAACAATAGCAAAAGCCAGACTACCAAAAGGCAAACTCCAGATTAAACCAATACCCAACGGAATCATACTGACCAGAACAATTACAAAAATAACAATAAATGAGGGCAACAGAAGTACCGGCAATAAACTCAGTGATTCCTCCCAAAATTGCCGCAATCACAATATAAATTATCAGTGCTCCCCAAAAAGATCCTTTAAAGCCTTTGGTCAGTTGCCATGCTTCATTCATGACATTTTCTATTGTCCAGTCAGGATTTAATTCGTGAGATGATTGATTGGGAACTTCAAGATTACTTGCTGGAGCTTGATAGGGGTTATTGCCAGACATGTCCTGTCTCCTGTTATTTGTGGAGCGCGAAATAAATCATTTATGAGGATGCTTGTCAATCAAGTTGTTTTAAATAAAAAAGGACGCCAAAGCGTCCTTTACTTAATTAGAGTTTGATTAGTAAATGTAAACGGCGCCAGTAGCTTCTCGGGACACAGAGGAGGCGCTGGATGATTGGCTGGTAGCGACACCTAACTTACGATGAGCGCCCACAGTTAGGGTTTTTCCATCATCAGATAGAGCGGCGTGTGTACCGAATCTATCTTGCGCTTGTGTGTCGCTTGCTTTGACGTAAGCGGATTGAGTCCATTGCAAAGCACTGCGTTTGAAAATATACATTGCGCCTGCACTAGTCGCTTCAGTATTGCCGGGGTTTCCATTAATGCCGATGGCGTTACTACTTTCAAATTGTGAGCCTACTGCTAATACATCACCATTTGCTGATAATTTTACTTCTGCACCAAATGCATAATTAGCCAGTTTAACTTCAGGCTTTAAGAATGCTTGTTGGGTCCATTGGTTGTCAGTTTTAACAAAAATATAGGCGGCGCCAGAATTTACAAGATTTAAATCAAAACTTTCTGTCAGCGTTGAATTATTAACAATGCCTAGATTGTTGTAATCACCTGTTGCACCGACTACTAGAGTAGAAGCGTCATCGGAAATATCGACACTGGCACCAAATGCTGATCCTGGAATTCGAGTAGCAGGTTTTAAATAATGCGTTTGTGCCCAGTCACCGTTTGTTCGATTGAACAAATAGGCAGCTCCGTTATTTAATCTTTTTGATTCCTGCAAAAACTTAGAGCAATCATCGTCATATTTGAAAGGATCTTTTGTGATGTAGTAACAAGTATTTTCTTGATCTGTTCCATTGACGCCTGTGCTGCCACTGTCTTCGCCAGGTGCACCAACAACTAACCAATTTCCATCTTTTGAAAGAGCAATGCTGGTTCCAAATAAATCTCCTGATTCAGCTTGTTGTCGGCCTTGTGCTGTAGTGATAAGTATTTCACCTTCAGCATTGGAAGCTTTGATAAAGGATTCCGACTCCCATCCGTTATCGGTTTTCACGAATGTAAAAACAGCACCTGAGTATCTGCCGCCTCGAGTATTTGCAGCGGAGGAGGAACTGGAGGAGCTTGATGAGGAAGATGAGCTTACTGATGAGGTAGAGCTGGCGCTCGTGCTCACTGTCGAGTCAAGCTCTGAATAATCCAAACAGGCTTGGCTTGAGCTGGAAAAGTTATCAATGGAAAAAGTATCAACCATTTGAAATAAATCTTGTGTTGTGCCTACGGCGATAGTTTTTCCGTCTCCAGAAATCGCAGTGATTCACCGAACAAAAGTTCGTGATCCAGATTGATATAGGTTTTTGTGAAAGATGGCTTGATATAGGCATCTTGAGTCCAGTCCTGACCGTTACGCTTGAACACATAAACCGCCCCAAGGTTGTACTCTATGCCGATAATAATAAGTTCGTTAGTTGCCAGTGAGGATGAGCTGTCTGATGAGCTCGACAAAGAGGACGAAAGACTGGAAGCCGAACTGCTTGCCACTGTGTTGTAAAAGGTCACTTCATGATTTGCTTGATTACAATTGACACCGTATGAAGGGCTGTCTTCATGAATGGCAGACACGGCCAAGGTATTGCCGTCATCTGAAATCGCTACTTTGTAGCCAAAACGATCGTTTGGAAAATAGCGTGATGGATTTACGCTAGGTTGTTCAGTATTGGACGCTTTCAAATAGGCTTGTTGTACCCAAAGTCCATTCTGGTTAACAAACACATAAACAGCTCCTGAGTCCTGACTGGTATTACTGGTTTCGTCGCCGTTGACACCGGTAGCATTGCTGTCTTCAGCTGGCGCGCCTACAGCTAAGGTTTGTCCATCACCGGAGAGTGCGATACTCCAACCAAAAAAGTCATTGGCTTCACCCTTTGATGCCCTTACCAAGCCAATCGATTTGATCATTTCTGTGGCGGTGTAGGTGTTGTTAGAGTTTTGGCAAACATCATTCGCGTCACACCATTGCACCAAATAGCGGGTATTTATCCAGTCATGTAAGTGCACGGAAACGGTGTCAGTTGCTGAAGTCCCTGTAATGTTTCCGCCGAGAGTGATGAATCCGCCGCCATCATTTTTCAAGAGTTTGTAATAAGACGCGCCATCAACAGGTGACCAGCTGAAACTAAGGGTTTTTGCCAAGGGTGCGTCCACTTTCACACTGGGCCAAGTTCCTGTGCCATTGCTGGAAAAGGCGACACTGCTATAACTGTAAGTAAAAGAACTGCTTGAGCTGGACTTATTCCCTCCATCCCCACCACCACAGCCGATCAAGACTAAACAAGTTGAGATTAGGCTTAATGTCATTAAGTGTTTGAAAGATAAAAATAAATGGGTGAAGGATCCAGGTAAAAAACAGGTGATACGCATGCGGTAATATTCCGGGATAAAAAACTGGTCGGTGATTCTCTGTGTACTGGCAATCGCTGTCAATTCAAATTGTGTAGATCTGTGTGCAACTTAAGTTGGTTCAACAGGTCATTGGAAGACGGATTTCAGGTTTTGCTTCTGACCAGATGCCAAGGGATTTGTTCAATGTGGAAATTGGTAATTTTCCTGGGTCGATTCGGTTCCTTTCCGTAACAGCTCATCCGAAGTGGGTTGATTTGCTTGAACTGTCATAATTTCCCAGTAGACTCGCGCCCTCGTTTCACTGGTAAACAACAACAAGATTAAGGAATGGCACATGCCTAATCAATTAATGCTGTCGCGCTTTGCTGTCAACACTTTGCAGAATCGCTTGGGGCAGGATGTGGAGTTGCATCTTTTTCACCAGCCTTTACAAGGGCGCGATCTGATATTTATTTTAGCCCCGCGACAGGCTTCCAGTTTTGTGGGCAAAAACGCAGAACCTTTTGCGTTTCAGTTGCGAGAGAAATTTCAACTGGATCCTCATCAAATGGATCTCATTGAGGTTCGTGAAACTTATGGTGCAATACAACTCTTTCGATGGCGCTTCGAGTGGGTTGGGCAATCACCAGTAACCTCTCGTTCTGAGGAAGTGACTTCCCCTAGCCAGCGTAAACATTTATTACAATGGATCGCGGTGAATGAGTCTGCCGTAGGTCTTGGTTGATTTTTTTGACAAACTCAGTACCCAATTTGGAAATAATAAGAACAGGAAGATGAACGCAAGCGCGTTGTCTGTGGCATTTTTTTATTAAACCTATCAGTGAGTTCACTCTTCACATGTTGTATTTTTGTTGATGATAGTCATTGATTAATAATGAATAAAAACCATGGGAGAGAGTTGTGGACTTTGTCTATATTTTTATCTGCCTGTCAGTACTGATTTTGTTGATTGCCAAATGGCATGTTAACCCTTTCATTGCATTTCTGGTCGCCTCAATTTTAGGTGCTCTTTTATTGGGGGTTCCGCCGGAAAGAATTCCCACTACATTAAAACTGGGAATAGGGGATTTACTCGGGTCATTGGCGATTATTATTTGTTTGAGCGCTATGTTCGGCAAGTTGATTGCCGACTCAGGTGCAGCACAGCAAATCAGCCAAACTTTGATTCGCGTCGCCGGTGAAAAATACATTCTGTGGGCTTTGTTGTTCAGTGGTTTTATTGTCGGTGTGCCGCTGTTTTACAATGTCGGATTCGTATTGCTCGTTCCCTTGGTTTTTTCCGTTGCCTATCAAACAAAATTACCCGCAATTTATCTGGGTGTACCACTATTGGCTGCGCTCTCGGTGACGCATGGATATTTACAGCCGCATCCTTCCCCCGCTGCCATGGTTCCGCAAGTTAATGCCGATATGGGGCTCACGATTATTTATGGTTTGATAGTGGCGATTCCTGTGATGATTTTAGCTGGGCCGATATTTGCACGATTTGTACGTCACATTGATTCCAAACCGCTCGAAACTTTTAAGCCGCAAATGATGAGTGATGAGCAATTGCCATCGGTTGGAAAAAGTTTTTTCGTCGCTCTTTTACCTATCGCTTTAATTGCATTGGCTTCTTTGGTTGTGCATTGGTTTGATAAAGAATCGGCTGGTTATTCCTGGATGATTTTTTTGGGTGATCCCGGTGTTGTGATGTTAGTTATTTTGGCCTTAGCTACATGGATCTTAGGCGTCAGCCGTGGTGTTCCGCTCAAGCAAACTATGGGCAGCTATGCCTCGGCTATAAAAGATATTGCTCCGATATTGCTGATCATTGCCGGTGCAGGAGCACTCAAACAAGTTTTTATCGACAGTGGTATCAATAAAGAGTTAGCTGATGGTATGCAATCCATTGATATCAACCCGTTAATTTTGGGGTGGATGATGGCGGCCTTGATTCGCGTGTGTCTTGGTTCTGCAACGGTTGCTGGTTTGACAGCGGCTGGAATCATGGCACCTTTGGTTTTGGCGAACCCTGACATTAATCCAAACCTGATGGTGTTATCTTTGGGTGCAGGCAGTATGTTTTGTTCACATGTAAATGACTCGGGCTTCTGGATGGCCAAGGAGTATTTCAATCTCAGCCTTAAAGATACTTTCAAAACATGGACTCTAATGGAAACCATAGTTGGGCTTGCAGGGCTGGTGGGTGTTTTACTCTTGGATATATGGGTCTAGTATAAAATTAGCGACTGATCTCTGAGCTCATAGATGCGACTAATTCTGTTAATAGAACCTCAATGAGTCGCAATCGCGGGTCATCTCTTTTTTCAGGTGCTTTTACACACCAAACGGGTATTGCAGGCAAAGAATAGTCAGGAAGAATTCGGACCAATTGTCCGTTTTTGATTTTGTTATGGCTTCTGCATAGGGAAGAGTGCCAATACCTATTCCCGACACTATTGCCCGCGCTCGTGTTCTTACATCATTCGATTTGAATCGTGATTTAGGTGTGATTAAAACTTCCGTACCGTTTTTTGCACAGAGTTTGAGCTGCGAAGGAGTTTGTTTTTGCCAGGATAAAATGTAGTTAAATTTTAATAAGTCATCGGGTGATTGAATCATTGTTGGATCGGAAATATAACTGCTGGCAGCGCAAAGGCAAAAAATAACATCTCCAATTCGTTTGGCCGCAAGAGAAGAGTCTGGCAAGTCGCCTATGACAAGCGCTAAATCAATCCCTTCCTGGACTATGTCTATAGGTTCATCACTCACAAATAATTGAATTTCCAATTGCGAATGTTGCTGTACTAATTCTGCCAGCTTTTCGACAATGCCAAATTCTACCGTGGTAGTGCGAACTGCCAGACGAATGGCGCCGGAGATTGTGGCTTGGTTTTGGTTAATGTCGTTGGCGAGTTTGTCGAATCCAGCTAATAAATCCGCTGATCGATTAAATAACAATTGACCTTCATCTGTGAGGGAAATTTGCCGTGTGGTTCGATTGAGCAGTTTGACGCCTAATTGTTGTTCTAAAGAAGCTACTCTGCGACTGATCAAATTAACAGGTAGTTGTAGTACGTCTGCGGCAGCGCTAAAGCCTTTGGATTTCACCACTTGATTGAAGATGCGAATCTCTTCCAGATTATTGATGCTGGCAGTCATAATGAATTATCACAAAAAAGAAGAAACTGTTTTACTTGGAGTAATGTTTATTCGGTGGCGTTGGCTCTCTAGAATTTTGATTATTGCAAAACGCAATATATTCCATCTTTAGAGAGGCTTTTATGAATCAAAATCAATCCATTTATTTAGTCATGATGATAAAACTGAAAGAAGGTGCTGAATCAGCATTCGGTCAGTTTGTTATCAAAAACGCCCCTTTGCTGAAAAAGCATAACATACATCTGTTGAAAAGCTTTTCTATCCAATTGAAAGGCCAATTGGTTGCACAAAACAATTTGCCTCAGCCTGATGTGGTGTCGATTTTTGAGTTCGCTACTATGGAGTCGTTTATGGCTTACATGTCTGATCCCGACTATCTGGAAGTCGCTGCGCTGAGAGCTGAAGCGACTAGCAGTGTTATAGGTTACTTCAGTTACCCGCTGGGGTTGCCTGAACAATCTGCGTCCGCTGTGGATCCCCAGGCGCGTCTTTATGTTGTTGGTCTGGCAAATTTTCACCAACAAAACGAATCAGGTATCGACGAATTTAATCGTCAAGCGATATCCAGGGGATTGTTTAGTCAGCATGGAATGCATCTTGAAATGCAGCTAAAACCGTTTAAGTCAGTAGTGGTTGTAGGCGATGCGGTGGTTAAAACCCCGGACAGAATACAAGTGTTTTATATAGGGGGTATGGATGCGATGAAGGGATATGTATCGGATCCCCTTTATAAGGAGCTATCTCCTCTTAGGGATAACACACTTACCCAATACGACTTTTTCGCAGGCCAACTGAAATAACTCCCTTCCTTTGTCCCCCTAGCTATCTGGGGGGATGTTCTCGGCTTTAGCCTTTTAGGATACAATCGCGACCCCCTGAGTCCGCAGGTTTCAATCTGCTGGATTTCGGCGAGTAGATTTTTTGTTTCTGGAGGTAAAAGTGCCTATTTACGAATACCAATGTGAATCCTGTGGTCATAATCTTGAGGCTTTGCAAAAGTTGAGTGACTCTCCATTAACTGAGTGTCCGGCATGTCATAAATCCACTTTGAAAAAACAAATTTCCGCAGCAGGATTTCGTCTGTCGGGTGGTGGTTGGTACGAAACCGATTTTAAATCAGGCAAGAAAAAGAATTTAGCCGGTGATTCCGCTAGCTCCAGCTCAACCAGTTCGAGCGCAGCCCCAAGTTCATCTAGCAGTACAACAAATTAATTTTATTTTTGACAGGAAAACACTATGCGCAGCCAATACTGTGGCGCTTTAAATGCCTCGCACATTAACCAAGAAGTGACCCTTTGTGGATGGGCCGATCGCCGCCGTGATCATGGTGGGGTAATTTTTATCGACCTGCGTGATCGTGATGGCGTAGTGCAAGTGGTGTTTGATCCGGATGCAAAAGAAAATTTTGCATTGGCAGATAAAGTTCGCGGTGAGTTTGTATTGCAAATTACCGGTAAAGTTCGTGCGCGCGCAGCAGCGACGGTAAACCCCAATATGCCAACGGGCGAAATTGAAGTTTATGGAACTGCACTGACGATTCTTAATCAAGCTGAACCTGTTCCATTTCCTTTGGATGCTTATTCAAACGTAGGTGAAGAAACTCGTTTGAAGTATCGTTTTCTGGATTTGCGTCGCGAACAAATGCAAAAGAATTTGCGCTTCCGCGGAAAAGTTACTATGGCGATTCGCAATTATTTGGATCGCCATAATTTTCTCGATGTCGAAACACCCATTCTGACTCGTGCAACACCAGAAGGCGCACGCGATTATTTGGTTCCATCTCGTACTCACGACGGAAAATTTTTCGCACTGCCACAGTCACCGCAATTATTTAAACAATTGTTGATGGTGGCTGGTTACGATCGTTATTACCAAATTGCCAAATGTTTCCGCGATGAAGATTTGCGTGCGGATCGTCAACCGGAATTTACTCAAATTGATATCGAAACTTCTTTCATGACGCAAGATGAAATCATGTCAGTAACTGAAGGTATGTTCCGCGAATTGTTTAAAAATTTGATGAACATTGAATTTGAAAAAATTAACCACATGCCTTTCTCGGAAGCCATTGCCAAATACGGTTCGGATAAACCCGACATGCGTATCCCTCTGCAATTGGTGGATATTAAAGATTTGGTTACACAGGTTGATTTTAAAGTTTTCTCTGGCCCGGCCAATGATCCAAAATCACGCGTTACCGCATTAAAAGTGCCCGGCGGCAATGACAAACTCACACGTAAACAAATTGATGACTACACCAAATTTGTTGGCATCTACGGTGCAAAAGGTTTGGCTTATATCAAAGTGAATGATAAATCCGATTTGGAAGAAGGTTTGCAATCACCGATTGTCAAAAATATTCCAGTACCCGTGCGTCAAGCGATTCTCGATCGCGTAGGTGCAGAAAATGGCGATTTAATTTTCTTCGGCGCGGACAAACACAAAGTCGTGACTGAAGCTTTGGGTGCATTGCGTTGCAAATTAGGTGCAGATTTGAATCTTTATACCTGTGAATGGGCACCGCTGTGGGTTGTTGATTTCCCAATGTTTGAAGAAGATGACAAAGGTGGATGGACTTCAATTCATCATCCCTTCACATCTCCAAGCTGTTCACCTGAAGAATTAATTGCAAGCCCTGGTGATGCACTGTCACGCGCTTATGATTTGGTGTTGAACGGTATTGAATTGGGCGGTGGTTCTGTTCGTATCCACTCAACAGAAATGCAACAAGCTGTGTTCAAAATTTTAGGCATCAGCCCTGAAGAACAACGCGAAAAATTTGGTTTCTTGTTAGACGCATTAAGCTACGGCGCGCCACCACACGGTGGTCTCGCATTTGGTTTGGATCGCTTGGTAATGTTGATGGTCGGTGCAAGTTCAATCCGCGATGTTATCGCCTTCCCGAAAACTCAAAGCGCTGCTTGTGTAATGACAGATGCTCCAGGTACTGTCGATGAGTTGCAATTACGCGAATTGCATATTCGTTTACGCAATACCAAAAAAGAAAAAACAGAAGGCGAAGAAACGCCTGAGTATGGGATGTAATTAAAAATACCTTCTCCCATCAAGGGAGAGGGAGCAGTTAGTGCCAATAACAATTTTCTTTGTTGTGTCTAAATCGTAAATTGATTCCAAATTTTCTGGCACTTTCTGTCCCCTCTCCTCTTGTGGGGAGAGGGGGAATTTCATTTTTCTGGAGTCAACAATGGCTGGCCATTCCAAATGGGCGAATATGAAACATCGCAAGGCGCGTCAGGATGCCAAGCGAACGAAAATATTTACCAAAATTATTCGTGAATTAACGGTGGCTGCAAAAGGTGGCCCCAACCCTGCGGACAATCCTCGTTTGCGTGCAGCAGTTGAAAAAGCTTACTTAAATAATTTGAAAAAAGATGTAGTTGAACGTGCAATTGCGCGTGGTGCTGGTACGGGTGATACAGAAGCTTATGAAGAGCTGACCTACGAAGGTTATGGCATCAACGGCGTTGCATTTATTGTGGAATGCATGACTGACAATCGTAATCGCACTGTGGGCGATATTCGTCATGCATTTGATAAGCGCGGCGGTAATTTGGGCACTAACGGTTCAGTGTCTTATTTATTTGCACGCAAAGGCCAAATCAGTTTTGAGCCGGGCGTCGATCAAGATGCATTAATGGAAGCAGCTTTGGAAGCCGGCGCTGATGATGTGGTGATTAATGATGATGGATCAGTAGATGTCATGACCCTGTTTGAAGATTTTTTTGCAGTGAAAGATGCTTTGGTTCAGGCAGGATTTAACGCGGCAGCCGCTGAAACTTTATTGATCCCATCTCTCATGGTTCCATTGGATAAAGAAGCTGCTGAAAAAAATCTGGCATTGATCGATGCATTGGAAGATTTGGATGATGTGCAAAATGTTTTCACCAATGCGGAGATTTCGGATGAGATTATGGAGCAGATAGCCTAATTTTCTGCTTCTGTCGTATCAAAAAGATCTTATGTCGTATTGGTGTCGTATACAAAATCCTGTAATTTTTCAATTCTGATGACCTCCCAATAACTGAGGTCGTGACTTATGGATATGCAAATAAATAAAGAATTGCTTCGTCAAGAACGTGAACAACGCGGCTGGACTCAAAGTCATCTGGCTGAGGTGGCTGATTTAAGTTTGCGAACTGTGCAGCGTATTGAAGCCAGTGGTATTGCTTCCCAAGAATCTGCAATGGCTTTGGCCAGTGCCTTGGAAAGGGATCTTGCCAGTTTTTTGATTCAGAAAAATATAGATGATCATTTGCTAGAAAAAATTCAACCTCATTCTCCTCGATATCCTTTTGCAAAACTGGGTATCTTGGTTGCTGGAATCATAGCTTTAGGTTGGTGGTCAATTGCATCTGCAAACCCGGTGAAGATTAATCTTTCTGTGCAAGCAGAGTCGGGTAGCTCGGGTGATATGCAACTGTCGAATGAAATTGGCAAGCAAACTGAAATTTTATTTGATAAACAATTCCGGGTTCTGGTTACGACTAGCAGGGAGGAAAAATACTTGCTGCTGTCAGCGGAAATTTATGATTTTGTTGAGGGTCAATACCAGTTAATTTCCTCGCCAAAAATCCTTGTTGAAGATCAAAAAACAGCAAGCATTCATTTGGATACTCAAGCGAGTGGCCGACTTGAGTTGGGATTTACACCTGACTATTGATCTACCCGTATTCGTAAGGTGTGATGGGTAATGATTGATCTTTAATCTGCCCCTTGCACCAACAATCTTCACGTGCAACACTGCCGCCTAAATCACTGTATATAGATACAACCATGGCGCTTATCCTCGGTATAGATCCCGGCTCACGCAAAACCGGATTCGGTATTATCAACTGCATTGGCAGTCAATCCGAATATGTCACTAGTGGTGTGATTCGCATGTCTGACGCTGACGAATTACCTGCGCGCCTCAAAGTTATTTTCGATTCCCTTACCCAAATTATTGAACAATATTGTCCGCAAGAGATGGCAATCGAGCAGGTTTTTATGGCAAAAAATGCCGCTTCTGCTTTAAAGCTCGGGCAAGCAAGAGGTGCAGCAATTGTCGCGGCGACGGCGCACAATATTCCTGTATCCGAATACGAAGCACGAAAAGTAAAACAATCAGTTGTGGGTAATGGTGCCGCTGATAAATTACAGGTTCAGCATATGGTAAAAGTTTTATTAAAATTGCCAGCCTCTCCACAAGAAGATGCCGCTGATGCTTTAGCCGTTGCACTTTGCCATGCCAATTCGCAACAACATATGATTCGTATGGCGGGTAGCAGCTTTCGCCGTGGACGAATGATTTAGTGAGAATAAAATTATGATCGGACGTTTGCGTGGAATTTTACTGGAAAAACAAGCCCCTTATTTATTGCTGGATGTCAGTGGTGTGGCTTATGAAGTGCAAGCACCTATGACAACTTTTTATCGTTTGCCTGCTTTAGGGCAGGAAGTAATTTTATATACGCATTTATCCATCACGGAAAATTTGCATCAACTGTTTGGATTTTTTGAACAACGCGATCGCTCTTTGTTTCGCACCTTAATTAAAGTGAATGGCGTTGGCCCCAAATTGGCAATTGCGATTTTATCAGGAATGGAAGCTGACGATATTGCACGTTGTGTACGTGACAACAATATTAAAGCCTTAACCAAAGTTCCCGGTATTGGACAAAAGACTGCTGAGCGTTTGGTTATTGAGTTACGTGATCGATTAAAAAATTGGGA
This sequence comes from Cellvibrio sp., assembly GCA_016712405.1. GTDB lineage: Bacteria > Pseudomonadota > Gammaproteobacteria > Pseudomonadales > Cellvibrionaceae > Cellvibrio. The sequence continues at coordinate 745,647 of JADJRD010000014.1, forward strand.
TGCTCCTCAAGGTGATGCCCATGCACACAATCAAATTCAACTGGCAGCCAGTAATGATGTTTACGCTGAAGCAGAAAGTGCATTAATTTCTTTGGGATACAAACCCAATGAAGCTGCAAAAATGATTGCAACTGCTGCGAAACAAAAACCCGAAGCAAAAAGCGAAGAACTTATTCGATTGGCTTTAAAGGCGCAGGCAAGTTAATTATGGCGAATTGGTTATTTTTTTAATTTAATGCGATGGAATTCCTATGATAGAAACAGATCGCTTGATTGCCCCAACTGCAAAAGAACGTGAAGATTATCTGGATCGCACAGTTCGCCCGAAAATGTTGGCAGATTATGTTGGGCAACCTGCAGTGCGTGAACAAATGGAAATTTTTATTGGCGCTGCGAAAAAACGCAGCGAAGCTTTGGATCACACTTTAGTCTTCGGGCCACCGGGTTTGGGTAAAACTACACTCGCACATATTATTGCCAATGAAATGGGTGTTTCCTTAAAAAGTACATCGGGTCCTGTGTTGGAAAAAGCGGGCGACCTTGCTGCCATGCTCACCAATCTTGAAGCGGGCGATGTGTTATTTATCGATGAAATACATCGTTTGAGTCCAGTTGTTGAAGAAATTTTATATCCCGCCATGGAAGATTTTCAGTTGGATATTATGATCGGCGAGGGACCATCAGCGCGCTCAATTAAATTGGATTTACCGCAATTTACTTTAGTAGGTGCAACCACACGTGCAGGTTTGTTGACATCACCTTTACGAGATCGTTTTGGTATTGTTCAGCGCTTGGAGTTTTATAATGTCGCCGACTTGACTCGAATTGTTGCACGATCTGCGGCATTAATTGGAATCAAAATGGATCTGCAGGGCGCTGAAGAAGTAGCAAAACGTTCCAGAGGAACGCCGCGTATTGCCAATCGATTGTTACGTCGTGTTCGCGATTTTGCTGAGATGAAAGGTGATGGCAAGGTCACTGCGGATATGGCTGATAAAGCATTGAATATGTTGAATGTGGATGAAAAAGGATTTGATCATATGGATCGCCGATTATTAATGGCGATGATGCACAATTTTGATGGCGGCCCAGTGGGCGTTGAAAGTTTGGCTGCCGCAATTAGTGAAGATCGTGGCACGATTGAAGATGTTATTGAGCCTTATTTAATTCAACAGGGTTTTATGGCGCGAACGCCAAGAGGGCGTGTGTTGACACAAAATGCCTATGTTTATTTTGGTATGCCCATGCCAAAACGATTACAGGATGATGCACAATGAGTTTTAGTATTCCTATTCGCGTTTATATTGAAGACACGGATGCCGGTGGAATTGTCTATTACGTCAATTACCTGAAATTCATGGAGCGAAGTCGTACAGAATTTTTAAGGAGTTTGGGGTATCATAAGGTCGCCATTTTGGATGGTGGTTTATTGCTGGTAGTCCATGCAGCTGAAGTTAACTATCGTCGATCTGCACGTTTGGATGATGAGTTAGAGGCAACCACCCAAATTACCAAATTAGCTCGTAGCTATGTTGAATTTCAGCAGCAAGTGTTACGCGGCGGTGAATTATTGTGCGAAGGTTTGGTCAGAGTGGCTTGTGTGGGTGCTGAATCCATGCGCCCTTGTGCTCTACCTGCTGAGATGCATAGCAAGCTTCAAGAATTTGTTCATTAACCCAGCAAGAGTTAGATTTATGCCGGCTACAGAAAATACTTTATCGATTTGGCATCTGGTGGTTAATGCCAGTTTTGTGGTGCAACTCGTGATGTTGAGTTTAATTATTGCTTCTGTGATCTCTTGGGCAATGATATTTCAACGTGTTACTTATCAGCGTCGAGCCAAAGAGGCCTTCACTTCATTTGAAAAACAATTCTGGTCTGGAATTGATTTAAATCAGTTGTATCGACAAGGCAATGGTCGTAATGAATATGCCGAAGGAATTGAAAACATATTTCGCTCGGGATTTAAAGAATTTACGCGATTGCGTCAACAAGCAGGTGCTGATTCCGATGCCGTAATGGAGGGTTGTCAGCGTGCTATGCGAGTTGCATTGGCCAGAGAGGAAGAAAAACTGGAAGAAAACTTACCTTTCCTCGCGAGTGTCGCTTCGGTGAGTCCTTATGTCGGATTGTTTGGAACTGTGTGGGGAATCATGCAATCTTTTTTAAGTCTTTCTAATGTTCATCAAACTACATTGGCGACTGTTGCGCCAGGCATTGCTGAGGCATTGATTGCGACAGCGATTGGTTTATTTGCAGCGATTCCTGCGGTATTGGCTTACAACAAATTTTCTGCGCGTGCAGAAGCCTTAATGAGCAATTATCGAACTTTTGCTGAAGAGTTTTCGGCCATTTTGCATCGTCAAGTCCACAGTAAATAAATTGCACTTTCGTTAATAGGTTTTGTATGTCTGGATTTGGTTCTCCGGGAAAAAAGAAATTAAAAGCAGAAATCAACGTGGTCCCCATGATTGATGTGATGCTGGTGTTGTTGATTGTATTTATGATCGCCGCACCTATGATGACACAAGGTATTAAAGTCGAATTACCTAAAGCAGCTGCTGATCCCGTTGATACCAAAGAGGACGAGCCGATTACCGTTTCTATCAAACAGGATGGAAGCTATTACATTGAGTTTGCGGGTGATCCTGAAAAGCCGCGCCCATTAACTGAAATTAAATCCATAGTCTCGAAAATCCTTGCTGAAAAACCCAATACTCTGGTGTTTGTGCAGGCGGACAGACGAGTTCAATATGGTTCGGTGGTGGAATTAATGGCGGAGCTAAAAACGTCTGGTGCGCCATCAGTGGGTTTAATTACTGAGCCACCTCGTAAATAGTGACATCTTATTCAGGTTTATAAATCGTTAATGGATCAAAATCGTTTTTCAATACCAATGATGATCAGTGTGTTGTTACACATTGCGTTGTTGATCGCGTTTTTGGTCAATTGGAATTTTTTTAAAACCAAGAAGAATGAAGACTATCCGCAGCATTTTGTAATGGCGACACTGGTTGATCTAAAGCCAAAAGCCATAGCTAAACCCCAGCAAAACAAAGAGCAAAATTTGGATGCGAAGAATTTTGAAGATTTAAAAAATCTGAAAAAGCAGCAGGAGCAGAAGAAAAAAGAAGCTGAAGCTCTGGAACAAAAAAAGAAAGATCAGGCTGCAAAAGAATCTGCAGATAAAGCAGAAAAATTAAAACAACAAAAACAAAAAGAAGAGCAAGCAAAAGCGGCAAAAGCTAAAGCCGAAGCGGAGAAAAAGAAAAAGGTAGAAGCCGAAAAACAAAAGGCTGAAGCTGAATTGAAAAAGAAACGCGAACAGGAAGCGCAAGAAGAAAAACGTCGACAGGAAGCGGCAAGGCAAGAACAGGAAAAGCACATAGCGGATACAGCTGATGATGCGAATGTGAAAAGTTACAGTGAATTGATCAGGGAGCGGGTTGAGCAAAACTGGAGTCGCCCTCCTTCAGCCAGAACCGGGATGGTCTGTGAGTTTGTGATTGATATGTTGCCTAACGGTCAGGTCGTCAAAGTAACTCTGACTAAATCCAGCGGTAATGCCGCTTATGACATGTCTGCAGAGCAGGCTATCAAGCGTGTCGAAAGATTTACCGAAATTAAAGATGTTCCTATTGATGTCTTTGAAAAATATTTTCGTCGTTTCAAATTTGTATTTAATCCGGAGGATTTACGCCAGTGAGATATTTAATTGCGCTGCTGTTCAGTTGTTTAACATTCCTTGCGCACGCGCAAATGAATGAAATTATTATTACGAAAGGGGTTGATAAGCCCATCAAAATTGCAATAGTCCCTTTTGCGTGGAGTGGCGGTCGTATTCCGGAAGATATCCCCTCAATCATGCGCGGTGATTTTCGATTTTCCGGCCAATTTGAAGCTATTGCGCCGGAGCGTATGTTGTCATTTCCTCGCACGGAATCTGAAGTGCATTATCGTGATTGGAAAATATTGGGTGCGGAATATTTGGTAATTGGATCGCTGACGTTTCAAAATGGTCGCTACTACGCCAGCTATGAAGTGTTTGATGTGGTTCGTGAGAAACGTTTAATGTCGCTTGCTTCTGTGAATGGCGGCGAAGCTAATTTGCGTGATATTGCCCATAAAATCAGTGATGAGGTGTATGAAAAAATTACCAATATTCGCGGAATTTTTTCTACCAAATTAATTTACGTAGAGGCGTTTAAACGTCCTCAGCAATATCGTCTAATTCTTTCGGATATTGATGGTGCGCGTCAGCGGCCACTGCTCAGTTCCCGATTCCCCATTCTTTCTCCGGTTTGGTCGCCAAATGGTCAACGAGTGGCTTATGTGTCATTTGAATCTGGCAATAAACCTTCGATTTATGTCATGGATATTGCCACGCAACGTCGCCAACAAATGACGAGTTTTAAAGGATTGAATGGTGCACCAGCTTGGTCGCCGGATGGACAAAAATTAGCCATGGCTTTGTCAAAAGATGGCAACCCGGAAATTTATGTGATGAATGTGCTAACGCGCGAATTGCGTCGGGTAACAAATCATTTTGCAATTGATCACGAACCCTCTTGGTCAATCGACGGTGGTTCGTTGTTTTTTACATCGGATCGCGGTGGAAAACCCCAGATTTATCAAGTATCTCTTGCAACTGGACAGCAAGAACGTGTAACCTTCGACGGCGATTACAACGCTCGCGGTCGTGTCTCTCCAGATGGTAAAAGTTTGGTGATGTTGAACAAGCGCCCTGGTTCTAATTACCACATAGCTGCTCAAGATCTCAAAACTGGAAATTTACGTGTTCTGTCAGAGACAACTTTGGATGAGTCGCCCAGCATTGCCCCTAACGGTGCGATGCTTATGTATGCAACTCGTTCTGGTGGTAAAGGAGTTTTGGCGGCGGTGTCTCTCGACGCGCGAGTTAAAATGCTTCAGCCCCCAAGACAAGGTGATGTGCGGGAACCTGCATGGTCGCCGTTTTTTTAATTGATTTCCCCGTAAACTAGATCACAACTTCATTGGAGTTACACACACATGATTACTAAAACCCTTAAGCACGGTTTAACTTTGGCTTTCGTTATGGCTTTCTTGACTGCTTGTTCAAGCAGCAGCAATACAAAAAATGATCAACCACAAGGTGGCACTGATACTGGCAACGGTAATGGGGCAGTGCAAGTTGTTGAAATTTCTAACGTTGTTTACTTTGACTTCGACAAGTACGACCTGACTGCTGAAAGCCGCGCTGTATTGTTGGCTCACGCTGACAAACTGAAAGGTGCTTCAGTTGCTGTTCGTTGGGAAGGTCACGCTGATGAGCGCGGTTCACGCGAGTACAACATGGCTCTGGGTGAAAAACGTGCTAACGCGGTTCGCGATTTCCTCGTAACTCAAGGCGTTAACGGTTCATCTTTGGAAACTGTTAGCTTCGGTGAAGAACAACCAGCAGTTGTTGGTAGTGATGACGCTTCTTGGGCTCAAAACCGTCGCGTAGAAGTTAAGTACTAAGAGTCTAGACCCGTATGTTCAAGTTGTTTCTGGCTGTTGCAGTCTTTGTAGCAGCTCCTGTCTTGGCGCAAGTACGGGTTGTTGAGTCTTCCCCCCGGGGTGTTAACTCCTCCGGGGTGGCTCAGCCCCAGTATGCAGAGCCAGCCAATTCTGATGTCTATTCCCAAATTCGTGCTCTACAAGAAGAAATCACCAGTCTTCGCGGTATGCTTGAAGAGCAAACCCATGAAATCAACAAACTAAAACAACTTCAGTTGGATAATTACATGGAGTTGGATCGTCGTCTCTCTGGTGGTTCTCGTCCAACCGGCTCTCCAGATGACTCATCTACAACTTCATCGGTCGATACCAGTCATTCGTCTGAACCAGTAGGTAGTGTTGACGACAATCGTACAGAAAAAGAAGTCTACGATGCTGCTTATGATTTATTAAATCAACGTGATTACGACGCAGCTACACGAGAATTTAAGTCCTATTTAAATCGTTTTCCGCAAGGGCTACTTGCCAGTAACAGTTGTTATTGGTTGGGAAAAATAGCCAACCAAAATGGTGATCTGGAAGAAGCTAAAAATTGGTTTGCGAAATTAATCAGTAATTATCCAGAAGCGTTAAAAGTGCCCGATGCCAAATATGATTTAGGTCGAGTGTATTTTAATTTGGGTAATAAAAATGAAGCCAAAGCCATAATGCAAGATGTTGCAGGTGGTAGTTCAGATGCGGCGCGTTTGGCAAAAAAGTTTTTGCGTGACAATTTCTAATTGAATGAATGAAAACCAAAAAAGGGCTGAATTATCAGCCCTTTTTATTTTTAATTAGGCGAGATAATTATGTGGAAATTGTTGATTTGTTTTTTAATGACTTGGTGTCTTACCGGTGGTGTTTTTGCAGCACAAGCAAAATCTGATCTGGTTTATAAAGTTGATTACCTTGCAAGCTTGCAACCTGATCAAAAAGGTTTTTGGGTGACAGTTGAAGTTGATAAAGGTGAATTACTGGGTAGAGTCCTTTTTAGCAATGCCAAAAAACGATTTACCCATATTAAGGCTAACGGCAAGCTGATTGAACGCGATGATCAAGTTGAGTGGCAGTTACCTAAGGGCAAAGCCAAGCTGCAATACTTCACATTAATCACACATGAAAAAGATAAAGGAAAGTTTGATGCCTACTATGGTAATGAATGGGCAATTTTTCGAGGCGATGATTTGGTTCCCGCATTTCATACTTATGAAAAAGAAGGTGCCTACTCACAAGCTAGCATAAAGTTTTCCTTGCCCAGCAATTGGACTGTGAAATCGCCTTGGAAAAATCAGGGGCGGTTTGATTTTGTTATCGATAATCCTGAACGCCGATTTGATAGACCAATAGGTTGGTTCATTGTTGGAAAGATCGGTACTCGTCACGCAAATGTCTCCGGTACTTCTATCACAGTTGCCTCACCTAAAGAATCAGGTATGCAGCGCATGGAAGTTATAACCTTTTTTTCTTTTATTTGGCCTGAGGTGAAAAAAACCTTCGGTCTGGTTCCTGAAAAATTATTGATACTGGGTGCGCCTGACCCTATGTGGCGTGGTGGTTTATCTGCCCCCAATTCGTTGTACTTGCATGTGGATCGCCCTCTTGTGAGCGAAAATGGAACCAGTCCGTTGTTTCATGAAATCACTCATATGATTACCCGTATTCGAGGCAAGGTGACGGATAAACACAATGACGATTGGATTGCTGAAGGTTTGGCAGAATATTATTCGTTTGAGTTGTTACATAAAGCGGGTGGAATTTCCAAAAATCGTAAGAAAAAAATTCTAAAAAAATTGGCTGATTGGGGTAAGGATGTAAAACATTTGCGTTAATCCAAATCGACAGGCCCTGTCACTGCCAGAGCTGTGGTTTTATTTGCTGAGTTGGATCAAGAAATTCAGCAGAAAAGTCGGAATAAATACGATCTGGGTGATGTCACTAAAGTACTGATGAAAAAACGCGAAGTGTCTTTTGAAGATTTGCATCAAGCAGTAGAAGTCTTGATAGAGAATTCGAAAACCTTGAGCGATTCAGTTTTGAAATAAATCGCTAGTAGTGTTTATTTTCAGTTGTGAACTGGCCTTGTCGTAAAGGTTTGAGTAAATACTCTAATCCGTTCAATCGAATTTCATACATCAATGAAAGTAATAGGCCTAAATTGCCTTTTGGAAAACCCGTGCGAGCCATCCAGACCAGATAATGTTCAGGGATATCAGCAATTAATGCACCACTGAATTTTCCATAAGGCATAGTGGTATTCACCAGTGCTTTTAAGACTTGTGGATCAATTGATAATTCACTCATCATCCACCAGCCAGTTTGACTTGATAACCACGTTTTTCTAATTCTGATTTAATTTTATCGCGTTGATCGCCCTGTATTTCGATAACACCATCTTTGACCGAGCCTCCCACTCCGCACATCACTTTAAGTATTTTGGCTAATTCTTTTAATTCGGATTCAATTAATGGAATGCCTGAAATTGTGGTGACCCCTTTACCATTGCGTCCTGCAGTTTCGCGTTTAATTCTTACTATGCCATCACCAATAGGAATTGCAGTGTTGGACTTTTCTTCTTTAATTCGGCCCGTTTCTGTGGAATAGACTAATGAAGAGCTTTTGTTTTTCATAAGGATATTTTTCGTTTAGTGGATAACTAACAGAGACCTTTGCACGAATACATTTTTATTTAATTTCGCATCGTCATCCCTGCGAAGGCAGGGATCCAGCCTTTGATTTCACTGATATTTTTCAACAGCTGGATTCCTGCTTTCGCAGGAATGACGGTAAAGTCTGATTCGTGCAAAGCTCTCTAACAATATTTTTTGTGCATTTATTCTAATGGTTCTCAGTCAAGATAAATGATTTCGTCGAAAAAATTTACAGTGAGTGATTCACAAATGACAAATTTATTCTTTAATAAATTTGCAGAAATGTGAAGAATGTAAAAAATTATCAATTTTTTACATCTATAACAAAATAAACTAAGAGAAAAAATCTTTTGTAAAACAATAGGCTAACGGATTTTCTTAAAAACCCACAAAACTTGGACACAGGTTAGAACAAAAAACAAGCTGTTTTTACTGGAAAAGTCTGATTACTATGCCACCCTAATTGTTGCACGGGTCTGTTTTGCTACAGCAGATGGATAGGATTCGGCATGAGTTGCACACACGAGATTGCGTTCCTTCGAGCGTTGCTATTCAAAACCGGAGTACCCAGTTATGGATATACGAAACCTTTCTAATCTGGTTATACGACATTTATTGTTGTTAACCTGTCTTGCTCTCTCCGCCATTCTGGTGGAACGAAGTGTCCCTCAATCCCATTTGGAAAGAGTGATTGAATCTGGTGAAATTCGCGTGATTTCCCGCAATGGCCCCACGACTTATTACGAAGGTTCAAATGGGCTTACAGGTTATGGCTATAAGTTGGTAAAAGGCTTTGCCAGTCAGCTGGGCGTTAAATTAGTGATAGTTAATGAGCCTCAGGCCCCGCTCTTGCGTTTATTGAATGGGCAAGAGGATATGGTAGTTGCTGCCATTACGACCAATGAGGCGGGCGATCTTCCGGTGCGATTTGCTGACCCTCATCGGCAAATACAATTTGAATTAATCAGTCATGTTGATCTGCCGGTGCCAACTGATTTGGCCAGCCTCGAAGGCTTGCGAGTCGAACTAACGCCTGAAATGGCACAGCACCCCGAAATGCAGTCCATCCAGGCTGCTAACCCTCAAGTGATTTGGCATCTGGCAGATACCAATGATCAAGCTGATTTGCTATCCAGAGTTCATCGTGGTCAGCTGGAATTGGCTGTAGTCGATTCGGATACCCTCCTGTTGCATCAGTACTCGTTCGTCAATGCTCAGCCTGCTTTTACCTTGGGGAAGCCCATGGATTTAGCCTGGGCATTTGCCGCCAGTGTTGATGTCAGTCTTTATCAGGCAGCACAATCTTACATGCAGCAAATTAAGCAATCGGGTCGATTGGAGAGAATTACTGCCGAGTTTTTCCAGCCGAATGAAGAAATGACCTCAGTCGATGCTTTGCTGTTGAGTCAACATTTGGAGCAGCGCCTAACCCCTCATATGGATGATATGAAGCGAGCGTCAGAGGAATTCAATTTGGATTGGCGTTTATTGGCGGCGATTGGTTACAAAGAGTCGCAATGGTTAACCAAAATCGAGTCCCCTACAGGTGTGAAAGGCATGATGATGTTAACCAAAATCACAGCCAAAGCCATGGGTGTTCAAGACAGGGAAGATCCTCGTCAAGCCATCTTCGGCGCTGCTAAATTGTTTCGCTATTTATTGGATAACCAACCTGAGGCCATTCAAGGAGAGGATCGGGTTCATTTTGCCTTGGCTTCATACAATCAAGGCATGGGTCACATAGAAGATGCTCGTCGGCTAACCCAGCGTACAGGTGGCGACCCCAATCGCTGGCATGATGTGCGTGAACGCTTGCCCTTGCTGTCAATGAGGCAATACTACAGTCAGGCTCGACACGGCTATATGCGCGGTAAAGAGCCGGTTGCATTTGTAGATAAGGTTTGGGATTACTACAAAATGTTGGTCTGGCATGAGCAACAGGAGAATTTACGACTGGCAACGGCGAGTGGTAACCCCGCTTGGTTGTAGTGATAATGAATGCGACCACATCCTTGTGATTCAATCAAATAACGGATTAATTCAGAAAACGCTTCACTAATTGATCATAATCTTCAACCAGTGCTGGAGTGGCAAACCACTCCAACTGCAAATCGCTGAATTGAATATTTCGTTTGCCAAAACCCTGCTGCATTTGTTGAACTTGATAACGCATACGCGCCGGTTTTTCATCTTCTGGAGATTCTCGCCCCGCTAAAATATCGGCACGTAAAACCAATTCACGCAATTTTTTATTGGATAGATCGACGTCTGCTGATGTTAAGTTTTTCGCGTTGATCAATCGAGACTGTAAAGCTGAAGCAATTGTTTTTGGCCAGTCATTGGAAGAAATCAACTTTGAGATTGCCTCGCAGGATTCTTCATTCGATTTGCCAGCAATAACGGACACTTCAAAACCATGCAATTCTTTTGCTGCAGAATAAATCACCTGCCAGCGATTTTTTTCTGCTTGCAGTTTATGTTGATGAATCTTGTCATTCACGGCTTGCACAGCGTTTTGCATAGACTGCTGTAAACCTTTTGCTTGATCCCGCGGCAAATCCAAAACTGCAAACTGTTGTTGGGTGGATTCGATTTGGGTTTTAACAGCTGATGCATCTGTAAAATTCTGTTGGGATAAATCACGAATCACTCCAATCAACTGATTTGCTTGGTTCAACATGGCTTGGCGTTCAGCTTGCGCAGCATTAGTTTCTTCCTGACGGCGTGCAAATACAGCATCACAGGTTTGACGAAACTCATTCCACGAAGATTGATCTTCCTTAAACCAGGTTTTACCGATGGTTTTCCAGCTTGCTTGTAATTGTTTCACTGAATCACAAGCAACACGGGTGTCGGTGTGAGTGAGTAATTGTTTTGCTTGTTCAACTAGAGCGTGCTTCTGTTGTTTGTTGGCATCGTAAGCTGAAGCCATTTTGTTAAATAAACTCTCCATTAAAGTTTCAAAATCTTTCTGCAAATCGTTGCCGGCTTTTCGCGGTACTGGCCAGTAGGTTTGCCATTCCTGGCGCGCGGTTTTTAAGGTTTGCTCAACATCTTTCCAAATGGCATTTTCCCAATCATAGGCCTGCAAATAAGTTTGTAATTGTCCGACCATTTCGCGACGTTTTTGCAAATGCATTTCACGTTCTGCAGCTTGCTTTTCAAAATATTCTTTGCAGGGAGCATAAGCTTGTTGCGATGCTTGTTGGAATTCATTCCACAATTGATCATCTTGTTGTTGGCCACCTTTACTGACTTCTTTCCAGGTGTCTTGTAAATCATGAATCTTGCTGGCTTTATCAGCAGGAGCCATAGTGGAATTTACCAAAGCCTGCATTTGAGTGATTAGTGCTTCTTTTTTCGGCGTGACGGCAAACTCATGCCAATCACCCAATTTGGCCAATTGCTGTTCAAATTCTTCCAGTTTAGTTTGCAAACCTTTTGGCAGCTCGGAAAAATCTTGTGCTTTAGCGTTTAATTCTTTTTGAATTGCCCGTGCCTTACGAACAAAACCTTGTTCGGCAGACCATAAACCTTTTCGCAATAAATCGCTGAAATCACGCACCGCGTCTTTTGCAGTTTGCTCGATTTGTCTGCGTTGATTTAACCATTCCGAAAATTCTTGTTTAACTTCTGCCAGGGCTTCAACGGCTTCATCGCCAAGATCTTTAGCTGAACGCATCAGTTGATTTAATTTATGCTGTAGAGTTTGTTGTTGATCGCCTTCCAGAATTTTGACTTGTGATAATAATTGTTGCGCGCTGCCAGAAGTTTTTAGTTGATCCAACAAATTTAATGCTTGTTGTTTACGTTGCTCAAATGATTTTGCCAAATATTCCAATGGCAAATTACGATTCATTGCCAAACGCATGGCATTGCTTAATTCCTGAATTTTGGCTTCGTACTCTTTGAATAGATTCTCACTCCATTCAGATACTTTTAACAAAGAAGCTGAGAGTGTTTGGATATCGACTAGAGTTGCTTCCGCTAACTGAACGGCCTGAGCATCCAACTCATGTCTTTCTTCTTCATCCGCTATCGCTTGCGCTTTAGCTTGGATTTTTGCCTCACAAGCTGCCAAAGCTTTTGCATAAGCTGATTGTGTGGCAACTGATGCCGATTGCTCCAGTGTTTGCCATTCCTGTTGCAACAAAGTTAATTTGGCTTTAAACATGGCATCAGCTTCAAGATGCGAATGCTTTTCCAGTTTTTCAGACACTCTTTTAGCGGTTGCTTCTACTTCAGCCAATTCTTGATCGGCGGTTTTAAACACATCCAGTTTGGTTTTCACTATTTTGAAAACATTTTTGTCTTTTTGTTTGGCCAATTTGGATAAGGCTTCCAGCATTTCGCGCGACTGAATTTTTTCTGCAGCGGCTTGACGAACTTGTGTCGCTGCACCTTCGCTCGCCAGCTTCAAAAGCGTCGCTTCATCTTGCGCCTGATTAACTTCATCCAGTGTAATCACAGGTTTTGGCGGTTTGGCGGGAGCCACAATAGGAGCCGATTCTTTCACAATGGTTTGTTTGGTTTTTTACCAAATAAAGCAGAGAGTAATTTCATTTTCGTTATTCACTCAGTTGTCGTAATAAAATTTGCAATGGATGCGGTAACTCACGTTTTTCGAATCGCTTAACCTGGCTACGACAGGAATAACCTGTTGCTGTTAATCGATTGGCATTCGCGGGATTTTGTACAATTTTTTGCCATGACAAAGCAAAAATAGTTTTGGAGGTTTCCAGATTAGCGGCTTCGTGCCCGAAAGTACCTGACATGCCGCAACAACCTGTCTCCACGACAGATAATTTATTACCCAATGCACTGAAGATTTGTTGCCATTCCTTGATTGAGCTGAGTGCGTTGGTTTTTTCTGTGCAATGTGCCAACAGAGTAAATTCATCTGCTTTAATTTTGGAAGAGAACTGTTGCAAATGCACAGACTGTTTTGCTAACCACTCCTGAATCAATAAAACCTGGGGTGCAGTGTCACCCAGTATTTTTTTATACTCAAAGCGATAGGTTAATGTCATCGCCGGATCAACACCAATCATGGGGATTTTTGCGCTAGCTAATCCATTCAAGTAAGTCGCATTAACATCAGCCGCTTTGGCAAAAGCATTTAAAAATCCATGCACATGCAAGGCTTTGCCATTAGGCTTAAAGGGTGCCAATAAAGGAACAAAATTTAGTTTTTTCAAAGCCGTTAAAATATCAATGACCACTTGGGTTTCGAAATAACTGGTGAAAGCATCTTGTACCAAAATCACGGCACGCGATTTTTCATCGGCAGATAGTTTGGCAATCGTCTCCAAACTGGCATAGGGAATCGATAATTTTTTCGCTGCTTGATGCAAACTGATTCCAGTTAACAATGGACTATCCACCATGCCAACATAACGCGCCATGAGTTTTTGCACCCATTGCGGTTTCATCAATGTGTTATACAACCAAGGTGCCTTTGCAAGCCAGGGCAATAAAGTTTCCAAACTGCCGACAAAATAATCTTTAACGGGTCGCAAATAACGTCCGTAATAAAGTTCTAAAAATTTGGCCCGAAACTCGGGGACATCCACTTTAATCGGACACTGGCCAACACAGGATTTACAAGCCAAACAAGCCTGCATAGATTCATTCACTTGATGCGAAAAATCATATTCGCCGCGACGTTTTTTCAAGGTATTGCTGATACGACCTGGCAAGCCCAGAACAAAAGATGCATGCTTAACTTTTTGTGATTCATCGAGTGGATTAATTCCGCGATCACTTAACTGCTTTAACCATTCACGCATCAAAGATGCCCGACCTTTGGGTGAATGAGTTCGCTCGCGTGTCGCCTTCCAAGAAGGGCACATAGCATCGTTGGGATTCCAGTTGTAACAAAGTCCATTACCGTTGCAATGCACAGCTTCCTGATAATTCTCCCAGACTTGCACCGGAATTTTTCGATCAGTTTGTCCGCGTGTTGGCACTTGATCAATTTTTAATAAAGGAATATCCGCGGCAGGTGTTGCGATTTTGCCGGGATTTAATTGATTGCGTGGATCAAACACTGCTTTAATGCGTTGAATTTGTGGATAGAGCTCGCCAAAAAACGCAGGCGCATATTCCGAGCGCACACCTTTGCCATGTTCACCCCATAACAATCCATTATATTTTTGCGTAAGTGCAACGACTCTGTCGGTAATAATGCGCACCATTTTTCTTGTTCGGGATCTTTCATATTGAGTGCCGGACGAACGTGTAACACGCCAGCATCCACATGACCAAACATGCCATAGGTGAGTTTATATTCATCCAGTACTTGTCGAAATTCCAAAATATAATCGGCAAGATTTTCCGGTGGCACAGCAGTATCTTCTACAAAAGGCACGGGGCGAATTTCGCCTTCAACATTACCTAATAAACCCACCGCTTTTTTACGCATGCCCCAAATTTTATTGACGGCATCACTTCCCCAGGCAATTGAATAGTTGATGCGACCGTTTACGGCAGGCTGATCCAATAAATCCGTTAATTTTTTGATATCGGCGCGCAGGGTGTCATCATCATCGGCCGTGTATTCAACTAAATTGATCCCTTGAATTTTTTCACCTGAGACGGGCGCCGGAAAAAATTCTGCAACGGAATGCCAAACACTGTCATTCATCGCCAGATTCAATACTTTCGAGTCGACCGTTTCAATTGAGGTGGGATTGGCTTTCATTAACTCGGTTGCATCACGCAATGCCGCATTAAAATCGCGATAGTTAACACTGATTAAAGCACTGACTTTTGGAATGGATAATAAATTGATTTTAGCTTCCGTAATAAAACCCAAAGTACCTTCACTGCCGCACAAAATATTATTCAGATTAAAGCGATTTTGTTCGTCTCGAATATGCGCTAGATCGTAACCTGTTAAACAGCGGTTTAATTTGGGAAATTTCGCTTGAATTAAATTCTGATGTTGTTTTTGAATTGAATCGACTTCGCGATGAATTTTACCGATTAAATTGTCTTGCAATTGAATGTCAGCAAGCGTTTCATCAGTAACAGAATAAGAAACCCATTCACTGCCGTCCAACAAAACCGTTTTTAATTCGAGAACATGATCGCGAGTTTTGCCATAACGACAAGAACCTTGGCCTGATGCGTCGGTGTTAATCATGCCGCCGATAGTGGCGCGATTACTGGTTGAAAGTTCCGGTGCAAAAAAAAGTCCGTGCGGTTTAATAGCAGCGTTGAGTTGATCTTTAACAACACCGCACTGCACACGCACCCATTTTTCTTCTGCATTAATTTCCAGAATTTTATTCATATGTTTGGAAGTATCTACCACCAAACCATCCGTCAACGATTGTCCATTAGTTCCTGTTCCACCACCACGCGCACTTAGCACAATGGTTTGAAATTCAGTCTCCTGACTCAGTCGCACAATGATTTGTAAATCTTCTGCATCGCGCGGATACAAAACGCCCTGAGGCAAGACTTGATAAATGGAGTTGTCGGTTGCCAAGACTGTGCGATTGGCATAATCCGGGCTCACATCACCTTTGAATCCACGCGAAGGCAAAGCTTCCATAAAGCGTAAATACAAGGCTTGGACGGGAGAAGTCTGGTTTATTGCAGGAATCATCGGGTATCAACATCACATCTGACAGGGAGCTGCATTCTACAGATTTGTGCTCTTTCCAACCATGTGCTGCTGCAGTCTCTTATAGCCAAAAAGAATTGATAGAGTCAGTCGGCTCTATTGACGCACTAGTGCACAAGTAATAGTATCTCGTTGCACCCTGTATACAAGTGTACTTGGGTGTCAATGTGATACTAACACGAGCCATTTGTCAGCCTTAGCTTGTTGCAAATGACCAGAATAATCAGCACAGGATATTTTTTATGAGTTCAAAATACACACACCCTTTATTTAAAATCAGTCTTTTAAGCCTTGCTGTGACCTCCGTTATGGTACAAGCACAAGACGCTCCCACAGTCGACGAAGAAGAGATTGTGGTGACTGGCTATAGAGGAGCTCTGCAAAATTCTACTGAAGCCAAACGAAATTCTTTGGGTTTTACCGATGAAGTCTTCGCGGATGATATAGGCAAAATGCCAAGCCAAAACCTGGCGGAATCGTTGAGTCGTATTCCTGGTGTGCGTATAAATCGTGATGTCGATGGTGCAGGACAACAAATTTCAGTTCGTGGATTGGGTCCTAACTTTACCAAGGTTGCGCTCAATGGCAATTCAATGTCAGTTGCATCAACAGGTTCACTTGATGCGGGTAACCGTAACCGTGAAGTTGACTTGGATATGTTCCCCACTGAACTCTTTAGTAGTCTGAGTGTGGATAAAACATCCAAATCCCGTCATTTGGAAGGCGGTGTATCAGGGTATGTGAATATGCGTACTCTTCGTCCTTCTGATTTAGATGAAGGTCATACTATTAAATTCGCAGCAGAAGGTGGCTACAACGAAACTGCCTCTGCACTGAACCCCAAAATTGCCGCTACCTATGCCTACAATGGTGATTCTTTTGGTGCATTGATCAGTTTGGTTAGCAAAAGTAATGAAAGCAGACAAGATGGTTACGAACACGATTCACCTTTTGTGGATGGTTGCTCCAAGGCAGTTGGTGTCACCTGTGCAGGTGGGGACAATGCCTTTGATTACACTGATATAGCTTCTGCTGATTATGTCGCGACACACCCAGGTGTGACTTTGGGCAGTACTTTGGATTTATTGGCTACATCTGGATTGACTGCAGCGCAGCTAGACTCTTTCACTATGCCTCGTATTGCCAGAATCATGACTAAATCGGGCACCAAGGATTCTTTCTCAGGACTGATGTCATTGGAATTTAGTGCATCAGACAGTCTTAACTTTGCGTTGGATGTTATGCATTCGGAAGCTGATAACGAGTTCGAACGTACTGAAGCCATGTTGATCTATCGTAATAGTCGATTGGCAAATGACTTGGCAACTATCCCTGAAAACATAGTGATCGAAAATGTGAGTGATGGCACCAACTCACAAAATCGTATTGTGAGCGGTACCTTTTACAGTGCGCGTCCGTTTGTGGGGACTCGTCTCAATATTGAAGAGCTGTCATTCACTTCCTATATGCCAAGTGTTAGCTGGAAAGCTACAGATACTTTTGCTGTTGATCTCTCTTACAGTAAAACTGAATCTGATTTCGAGCGTGATGAGCCTTATGTGTTGTATTACGGTCCAGAAGGTACAGTTGATTTTTCTTATGATAGCGGTTCAAAAGTTCCCCAATTAGGGTTTAGTCGAGACCTTTCTGTGCCAACAGGGGGTTGGACTTTAGCCGCCACAGCGGGTACTCCGGATTTGCGTTTTGCCAGAGGTTTTAGAGATACCGAAACCGAAGGTGTTCATCTGGACTTCAAACTGGGTGAAGATCCTGAAAGAAACGGCATCTTGTTTGGTTTCTCATCTGATGAGGTGAGTTCAAACATGGATGGGCTGAGTGGTTCTACCTTCCGTACCTATGCCACTACCAATGCACCTGACATGGTGACCAATTGGGAGTCTTACATGACGGCAGCGCCTTACAACAATATTGGTACTGAAGTTGATGGTTATAAAGGAGTCAGTGGAATCGCGGTAATTGACTGGGCGAAATACAAAAGCGCAATCCGTTATGATGAATACGTTCCGACACCAGCAGCCTCAGACCAATTTGCTGGAATTGTGGGTGATATAGCGGAAAAAACTACTGCTGTTTATATCGAAGCTAATACTGAATCGGAAGTCGCTGGGCGCACACTGCGCACTAACTCAGGTGTACGTTTGGTGGACACTGATCAAAACGTGGCTACCTTAACGGGTACTGCAGAAGCTGAATACAGCCGCCTGCTGCCTTCTTTCAGTATGGTCTATGACATTACTGATGACATTAAAGCCAGGGCGAGTGCATCTCGCGGATTGACCCGTGCCAATCCAAGTCAAATGCTGCCTAGTACTGCGTGGTCGGGTAATGCCATTGATTCTGTAAGATCAGGCAATCCCCAGCTTTCACCTTTCGAATCAACCAACTTTGATTTTGGTGGTGAGTGGTATTTCTCGGAGTTTGGTTATGTAGGTGTCAACTACTACGAGAAAGATTTATCGGGATTCCCAGTTGATCGTCAAAGCTCAATGAAGTTTGCCGACCTGACAACATTGGGTATTAATACCAGTAATCTCTCCGCTGAACAGCAAAATCAATTGACCGCTTGCGGTGGCCCAACCAGTTGTAATGTGGGTGTCACCAAGCCAGTTAATATTGAAGGCACTGTGACGCTAAGCGGCACTGAAGTGACTTGGGTTCAACCTTTGGACTTTGTTGTTGAAGGTTTGGGTTTCAATGCCAGCGCCAACCAAATTGATCAGGAAGCCACTAATGGTCAAGTATTGCCGGGCATTTCAGACTCTTTAAGCATGACCGTGTTTTATGAGAATGAAAGCTTCCAAACCCGCGTCACTTATTACCATCAAGATTCTTCCGACACAGGCACGCGCCTCTGGGGCAGAGCCTTGAATGGTGTGTATAACTACGATCGCACGCAAATTGATTTATCAGCGAGTTATAACCTTCCTTTCTTGGCTGATAACAATTTAGTGCTGACATTTGATGCATACAACCTGACCAACGAGCCAGTTGCAACTTATGTGAATGACACCAGTCGTACTTATCGCGCTTACTATCCCGGTGCAACTTACACCTTCGGTATAAGCGGTAAGTTCTAATTTTATCGTCAGAGTTCCACCCCTTTAACCCCTGTATAACAGGGGTTTTTTATTTGGGAGAAACGGCAAGCACGACTAAACAAAATAAAAGCAAAAAAAATGGCGGATCCAAGATCCGCCATAAATTAGGTCAAACACAAACTCAAAGCCGACTCTCGCCGACTTGCATACTAGTATATATAAGCTAATATCAAATGCAAAGTAAAAAATGAAACTTGTTCAAAAACATTTGTTTTATACTGCGACAAACTTGACTCTGAGGATTAAACGACGTCATGGCCAGACAAGCCCCATTTTCCCTAAATACACAAGCCAAGGAATTATCCTTTGATCGCCCTGCGGCGAGTCAAATATTCGGTTTTGTTCGTGATGCTATTGTGAGTATGGAATTACAGCCCGGCCAACTGATTTCGGAAACAGCATTGGCACAGCAATTTGGTGTAAGTAGAACGCCAGTGCGTGAGGCATTAATTCAATTGTCGAACATTGGTTTTGTTGAGGTTCTGCCCCAGCGTGGGACCTACGTTACCAAGTTAAGCATGGCTAAAATTTTTGAAGCACAATTTATTCGAGAGGCATTGGAAGTTGCCGTAGTCAGTAATTTGGCAGGATTTGAAGAGGAATTGCGCAACCAGGTTGTGGGTGAATGTGAAAAAATTGTCAATGAGCAAAAAGAGGCTTCTGCGGATGATGACTCCTTAGCTTTTCAAAATTTAGATGATAAATTTCATCAGTCATTGGCTATTTTCACGCATCATCTACGCACCGCTGAGTTGATAGAAGCTGAAAAAGCGCATATGGATAGAGTTCGAAATCTGAGTTTGCATATGAGTGGTCAATACAAGCGTGTGTTGAATCAACATGCTGCCATCATCAAAGCGATTAAATCAGGCTCACCTGATAAAGCTGCTACGGCCATGAGCGTCCATCTACAGGATGTATTTACTGTTCTTGAGCTAATTCCTAAAGAGCATCCAGAATATTTTGCTTGAATCATTAAGTTGATCTAAAAAAGGGTGCAGTGATTGCGCCCTTTTTTTTTAGAATGGAAAAAGCCAGCTGAATCTACACCCTCAAACCAGGCAATTAAATTTGCATTTCATATTTCAATCCGTGGGTTTTGACAATTGTCAGTAATTTGCCATGACGGCTTTGTCTGGCAACTTGGCTTAATCACGCATAAACTTTACTCAATCACTAAATCTGGATTCCCTTATGCAAGTAGCATCCAACCCCGCAAAGTGTGTAGATCCCTATAGATCCCGCAGTTGGATCTGGCTGATATTTAGCATTTACTACTTTATTCCTCTTTATTATGTGCGTTATTCAGCATGGGAAATTGGTTTGCAAATAATTGCCTATATTGGCTTTATCACACTCTATATGTGGACATTCAAGTTGCCCCGATCCAAAGGGTGGATTCCAATAAGCTTGATTACACTTATCGCTGTAGGTATTTCACCTATCACTGTTGGTTCCAGTACTTTTTTTTCTTTCTTGGGGGTGTTGATAGGGTTTACTTATACAACTCGAATTCTGTTAATACTAATGAGTGGTTATGTAGCGATTATTTTGTTATTTCAATTATTTTTATACGACAACATTCCATTTCAATTTTTTGGATTGCCCGCATTGATGGGATTAATCACCACCAGTGTTGTTGGTTTTATGGAAAAACTGCGTGAAGAAAATCGTATTCAAACCTTAAAGAGCAAGCAGGAAATTGAGCAGCTGGCGGTTATTGCTGAGCGCGAAAGAATCGCACGTGACCTGCATGATATTTTAGGTCACACACTTTCGAGTATTGCATTAAAAGCAGAGCTTGCTGAAAAATTGTTGTCGCAAGAGAAGGTGGTTGATGCCAAAGAACATATACGTGATTTACACCAAATTGCACGCAACAGTTTAAGTTTGGTGAGACAAACAGTTTCCGGATATAAACATCGTGGTCTTACGGGTGAAGTAATTGATCTCTGTGAAAAAATTCGTCAACAAGGATTTATCGTGGATTTGCGCGGAAATATCCCCAGATTGACTGCGCGTGCCGAAACCGCTGTCATTCTTGCATTAACTGAATTCACAACGAATTTGTTGCGACACAGTAATGCATCACATTGTGAAATTCATTTTGTTGATGATGACAATAGCCTTCACATCTGTGTTCAGGATAACGGCAAGGTCAAACAAATCGAACAAGGAAACGGACTGCAGGGTATTCAAGAGCGACTGGCTGCGATAGCCGGTGAATTGTTGATTGATATCACTAACGGATGTCGTTTTGACATTCGTCTCCCTAAATCCGAAATTATTCAGGCGGCACCATGAAAATTTTACTCGCAGAAGATCAAGCCATGGTGCGAGGTGCGCTAGCAGCATTACTGGGAATGGAAAAAGGTTTTGAGGTGACCCAAGCTGAGGATGGCGATAAAGCGCTTCAATGTTTAAAACAAAATACGTTTGATATTTTGCTCACTGATATTGAGATGCCAGGCCGTTCGGGACTTGAATTAGCACAATGGGTGTTACAACACAAAATTCCTACTAAAACGATCATCATCACCACTTTTGGTCGCGCGGGTTATATTCGCCGTGCAATTGATATGGGGGTGAGTGGATTTTTATTAAAAGATTCTCCTTCCGATGAATTGATTCAGGCGATTTATCGTATACGCGATGGCAAGCGCGTCATTGATGGCGAATTGGCGATGATGGCATTAGGTGAAACTGACCTCCTGAATGATAAAGAAAGGCGTTCGTTGCGTTTGGCTTCTGAAGGTAAAACGACAGCTGAAATAGCTGTGACTCTGCATTTGTCTGAGGGGACTGTTCGTAATTATCTTTCAGAGGCAATAGCTAAACTGAATGCCGCCAACCGAGTTGACGCGGCTAGAATTGCGCGTCAAAAAGGGTGGATTTGATTTTTTAAACTTTGAATGGTTTGCCAAGAAATCAAGGCTCACTCAAAAGAATTCCTTTTAAATCATTTAAGTTTTGAGAATTTCGTTCAACCAATTTCCCATTGTTGTCATCAATAAATAAAGCAGCAATTTGGTTTTGATCGGCGACTTTCAATCCCTCTTTTGAGCCTAAGCACAGCAGGGCAGTGGACCAAGCATCGGCGATGGTAGGGTCAGGATTTAAAACAGCAACCGATACTGTATTGTGTTCGATGGGGTTTCCCGATCTGGCATCGATTATGTGGCTGTAACGTTTACCTTTGCTATCGAAATAATGGCGATATGTGCCTGACGCCATCAATGCGTAAGGTTCACCGGAATCGAATGACACAATCTTGTGAAGTTTGCGTTCGTTGGGCAGTGGCTTTTCCAGTGCAATTTTCCAGGGCTCCCCGTCGGATTTTTTCCCCTTAATTTTTAATTCCCCACCGATTTCCACTAAATAACTCTCGACTTTATGATTTTCTAAAATCGCTGCCATACGTGAGACGGTATAGCCTTGGCCAATTGATGAAATATCAAAACGTAATTTTGGAAATTTTTTGCGAAGATGTGTGGCATCAACAGTTTCCAGATAATTCATACCAACCGTTGACATAGCCAATGACAAGTCTTCTTCTGATGGCGGAGAAAAAACGTCGTTTTTAAATCCCCATAAATCAAATAAAGGCTTAATTGTTAAATCGTAACAGCCATTACTGGCTTGATAAACACTGCGTGCCTGTTCAACCAGTTTAACCATTTCAGGGTCAACAGATTGTGGTGCGTCAGTTTGATTAGCATTGAACTTTTCAATATCGGAATCATCCCGATAATTAGAGAGAGTTAAGTCGATACGTTCAAATTCCGCAGCGATTTGTTGTTCAATCTCTTTCGGGTTAACTTTGTGTTCCGCTGCAGGTAAATAAGTAATGTGATAGCTGGTGCCTTGCGCGAATCCTTCCAGTTTTTGCATGTCGGATGTTGATTGATCACAAGCCGAGAGTGATGCTAACAAAACTAAACTGATTAATTTCTTGGGTATTGAAAAAAGATGATCAGAGTTTGCGTTGGTGGCTTTCATATTAGTCGCTCGCTTTATGTATATGTCAATCAATCGGTGGATTCTATCCCGCCAAATTGTTTAATAATGGTTTTGATCAATGCATCCAATTCCAACGCCATAATCGAAAAATCCAAATCAAATTGTTCGGCTTTGGTTTCGGGTTGTCGTTCATTGCTTGGATCGGTGATATCACCTTCAAACTTTAAACGTTTAATTGCACATTGTTCATCTATTAGAAGATGTACGGATTCTTTCCAGAGTAAAGTTAATTTGTTTACCTGCATGCCTAAATCCAGATGATTGCGAATTTCACTGGCGGTGAGATCCTGCTTTTTACAGCGAATAATTCGGCCATCTTTGTTGGCAATTAATTCACATTCATCACCTAACTCTAATTCACTGCCGACATTGGCTTCGCGTAACCAACGCGTCATAATTTGTGTGGGCAAATGTTTTGTGGTGAGCGGTATACTCGGTAAACTTCCCAGTGCTTCACGCAATTTGCTCATTAAATCTTCTGCTCTTTTTGCGGAAGCACTGTTGACTATTATCCAATTGGCTTTTGGATCGATATAAGCAAAATCCAAACGTGATCGGGTAAAGGCTTTTGGCAATAAAGAAAAAATAACTTCGTCCTTTAAACTCTGTTTTTCCTTTCTGCTCAGTTTTCGCTGTTCGGCATTTTCAATGCTCAGCGTTTTTTCTTCTATTTGTTCTTTGATCACTCCGCTCGGTAGAATTTTTTCCTGACGTTTGGCGCAGATCATCATTCTGCCGTTTGTCGAATGTACCAGCTCTTCCGAATCTCTTCCCAAGGGTGAAGTGAATCCATATCGAAACAGATCAAGACTTCCGCAAGGATTAAAAACAAAGGCATCTAATTTTTCATTCAGTTCTTGGTGTGTCAGTGTCCAGGGTTGAGTTAAACGAAATACACGTAAATTTTTAAACCACATTAATTCTTTTCCCGTTAATCACTGTTATGAATTTTGTTCTTTTTCTAAATTGGTGTCTTGCTGAATTGGGTTTTCATTTGGTGCGCTAGTTTCATCTGGCGCTAATAAATTTATTTCACGAATAAAGATACCCCAAAAGGCGATAAATAAAGCCGCGACTAATGGGCCTATGACGAAACCGTTGATACCAAATAATCCTATTCCGCCAAGAGTGGATAGCAGTACCAAATAATCAGGTAATTTAGTATCCCGGCCTACTAAAATCGGGCGCAACACATTATCAACCAAGCCAATAACGCCAACACCAAATACAGTTAAAATAATGGCATGGGTGTGTTCGCCAGCAGCGACTAAATAGAGTGCAACCGGTGCCCAAATTAATGCTGGGTAACGGCAGGAATTAATGACGCAAAGGCCATTAATACTCCCCAAAGCAAAGCCCCGGGAATACCTAAAAACCAAAAAATGAGTCCGCCTAAAGTACCTTGCACCAAAGCAACCACCAAATTACCTTTAATGGTTGCTCGTGTGACTTCACCAAATTTTGCAAAAAGTAAGCGTTCGCGAGCATCGCCCAAGGGTAAAGCACGAATGAGTAGTTCCAGTAATTTTGTGCCATCGCGCAATAAGAAAAAAGTGAGATATAACATCAAACAAATATTCAGTATTAATGTGAAAGTATCTTGACCAACACTGATTGCTTGCTGCGCTAAAAATTTGCCGCTGCTCATGGCGAATTGCATGGCGGTCTCTTTTATTTTGGTAATATCGATGCCAAATCTTTCCAGAAAAATTTGTATGCCGGGAAATGCAGTGCGAATTTTTTCAATTTGTTGAGCAGGATTAATTTCGCCGGATTGCATTAACTGATAAATGGCAGCGCCTTCACTAATAATCGATGCCGTTAAAATGATTACAGGTAATATGACAATTAAAATACAGACAATGAGTGTGATAAAGGCGGTTAAATTGATTCGACCTGTAAAGTGTTTTAGTAGGCGCTGTTGTAATGGGTAAAAAATGACAGCAATCGCGCAAGCCCAAAAAATAGTGCCAAAAAAAGGTTTAAGAATCAGAATAAAACCCAGTGACACAAGAAATAAGAAAAAGAGAAAGGTAGTCGTTTCCAGTTTCTGTTGCATGGCATGGTTCTCGTAGAGCCTGGAGTGGGCCGGAGGGTAGAATTTGTCAGCTCGGAAATATACGTGACTGCGATGCAGGTGTCACCCAGGTAAACTCAATCGTACCTCCAAGCCTTGTGGTTCCACGGCTAAAAACTCAAGCTGACCTTGATGCAGCTCTATAATTCGAGTCACTATGGATAACCCCAGCCCGCTCCCGCTCTGGTCGGCTGATTTTTGTTCAATATCACCTCTAAAAAAGCGCTTGCCCAAAGAACCTAATTTTTCGCGTGAAATGCCGGGTCCGTTATCAATCACACTAATCACAATAAACTGTTGATTTGTATTTACAGTTAAATAAATACAAGAACCTTTTGGGCTATAGCGACAGGCATTGTCAATTAAATTTCGAAATAACACCGCCATCAATAGGGGGTGTGCGTATATATGGGTTTGCCTAAAGGTTTCGTCACATTGAATAACATGGTCAAGTAAAAACAGGGAATATGAATCACTGGGTCGATCGACAATCTCATCGGTTAATTCCTGAGTAGATTGAATCAATAAATCAAAAAGATTGATTGAAGTTTTTTCTTCCAGAGCTTTGGGTTCTAATCTTGCGAGAGTCAGTAATTGTTGAATCAGGCGATTGCTACGATTAATGCCGGTTAAAATTTTTTCCAGTTGGAGTTTGCTTTGTTCGAGATTGGTGCTGTGCAATCCCAATTGGGTATTTAATTTTAATGCTGATAGTGGGGTACGTAATTCGTGAGCTACGTCACCGAGAAAACGACGTTCTATTTCTACCGCGTTAGCAACTCGATTCATTAATTGGTTAATACTATTGACAACGGGAATGAGTTCTTCGGGTATTGAATCGGCTATGGAAAGTGATGTCAGTTTATCTAAATCGCGCTCAGCCAATTGTTGCGAAATATGATTCAGCGGTTGTAATCCGCGATGAATAATCCAGATTAAACAAACACTCATAAACAGAGCTGCTGCAAAAAGGCCGCTCAATGCACTCAGCAAAGATTGTTCAATTAATTCACCGCGAATATCTTCTCGTTCAGCAAGTACAATCCATAATTTATTTTGTGGCATATATTGAGTGAAGGTATGCCATTTGTGTTGCTGATAATGTGCAGTGGAATAGCCTTTTTCCAATGGGGATAACAAGTACATAGGCGCTGTTGGTGTTTTAACTAACAAATTACCTTCTTCATCCCAGAGCTGTATGGCCAGTTTGTTTTCGTAAGGGTGTCCATCTCGACTTGGTTCATCGTCCCCATTCGTGAAATTATTCAGCGCGGCTAATAATGTGGTGTTGAGATTTTCATAATCCAATTCATCGATGGGGCGATTTAAAAAACTTTGCAATATGCGATTGGTTTGTGCCATTTGTGCATCATAAACTTCGTCTACTTGTTGCACGGCAAAATGTCGGGTGATGAGTATGGTGATCAGTATGCTAAGCCCTAAGAGCCCAAGCAAAGTCACAATAAAAAAACGTTTCAGCGATGTTTGTATCCAATGGCTTTTCATGTTGAAGTTGCCGGTATTTTATCGATGACATAACCAAATCCGCGCAAAGTTCGGATAAATTCTGGAGCAATTTTTTTACGTAAGTGATGAATGTGCACTTCGAGTGCGTTGCTATCGACATCATCACTCCAGGTGTAAAGACTTTGTTCTAATTGTTCACGGCTCAGTACTCTGCCTGGATTTTCTAAAAGCTTCATTAAAATCATGTATTCCCGGCGAGATAAACTGAGAGGGTTTCCTTTGTAAGTGGTATGTTGAGTTTCAGTGTTGATCTGTAAATCACCATGAATAATTTCATTGTCTGCGCGACCTGTCAGTCGACGTGAAATAGCTCTTAACCTGGCAAGCAGTTCATCGAGTTCAAATGGTTTTAATAGGTAGTCGTCGGCTCCTGCATCCAAACCTGAAATTTTATCCAGCAAAGTATCGCGTGCAGTCAATATTAATGTAGGGATAATATTTTTTTCGTGTCGAATTTTTTTGAGGAAGCTAATGCCATCCATACCCGGTAAACCAACATCCAAAATCATTAAATCAAAATGTTCATGTTTCAGCGCACGGTAAGCTGATTCACTGTCCTTCATCCAATCAACTGCGTATTGATGCAAACTCATGGCTTCCTGCAAGGCTTCGCCTAACATTATGTCGTCTTCAACTAAAAGTAGTCTCATCGTAAACACCAAAAAATTGCGTTTTGTTCTCGTAAAAATTCTTCTGCCTTTTCACCTTGTAATAAAGCCAGTGTTGAGAGTGTTCCTGCTTGCGTGCAACTTGATCCGGCTATGGTGATAGATCTGGGAGCATCTTCAATGGGGAATCCCGTTTTGGGATTCATAATGTGCCCATAACGTTTGCCATCGCGCAATAAAAATCGTTTTGAATCGCCACTAGTTGCTAAAGCCCCTGCGGAAATTTCCAGTATATTTTTTGCTTCACCGGTCGTGTCAGGTGTTTCAATGCCGACTTGCCAAGGTTGCTGATTTTTTTGTGGGCCAGTGACGGCTAAATCACCACCAAAATTAATTAAAAATGGTTCATTGGTGTGGCTCATCAAGAGCTGCAACACTTTGTCTACAGCATATTCTTTGCCGATTCCCCCCAAATCGATTTCCATTCCGGCGGGTAAACTAAGCCAGGGTTTTTTCCAGGTTACTTGATGCCATCCAATGAACGGTAAAATACTATTAACTGTTTGTTGATTGGGAATTTTCTCTGAGCCATCAAATATCCATGCACGGCGCAATACACCTGAAGTGATATCAAATAATCCATCACTAATGTTATAGCAAAGTTGTGCGTAATCTATGAGTGCGCTGGTTTCTGCATCTAATTCAATCGCATTTCCGTGGCTGTTATTAATTGCATAAACGATATTGTCCTTGCGGTAGCGACTAAATTTGGTTTCTATGCGGCGTGTTTCTGCTTGTGCGATAGTTGCGAGTTGTAATGCCAGTTCGGCATCTGCTGTATCAATTAGAATTTCGCATAGGCTGGCCATTGCTCGAAATTGACCGAGAAAGTGTTGGTCTTTTTTGACGAGCGTTAAATCATTTGGTTTTATCTTGGATGTGTTCATACAAACGACTCATGCGATATGTCTGTATTCTATAATAAAAAAGCCCGTCAAAGTGACGGGCATACAGGGCCTTTTTTAAAACAAATAGAATCAGAATTCAAATGAATAACCGACTGAGATGGTCATAGCTTTTAAGTCGGGAGCCAAATCCAATCCTGATAGCGCGGGCAAGCTTGAGTTGTTCGCATCATAAGTTTGGGTGTATTGCTCTACGCGAATATTGAATTCACTGGAACGATTGAATTCAATTCCGTATTTAATACCAAAACTGGTACCAGTAAATTCTGCCAAACGAGGATCAGCAGACGCATAATCCAAATTGACCGAGCCAGAAGTGGTTTGTGTTGATCCTGCTATATAGAGTTGATAAAAATCCGCAGCTGTTTGTTGATACCAACGCAGGTGGGGTTCAAGATACATATTGCCAGCAAATTGATAACGATAACGCAAATCCAATGTATGAGAATCAACACCCCAATCGTCAGTGTAATAACGATACGAAAAATCAATCACGTCTTCAGTTAGATGATATTTATTAGCCCAATACAGGCTGTGACGTACACGTGAATCAGGTCGGCTTTCATAGGCATACCAATTGTCAATGTCTGCTGATGGATGATTAAGCAAATTTCCTTGATCATTTAATACTGATAGTAACTTGTAAGGATCAGTGTGGTAACCACTTGAAGATCCATAAGAATAATTCAGTTGTGTTACCCAGTGGCGATTCATCACTTGAGTCACACCGAATAAAAGATCCAACACATCTTTGCTTTCATCACCACGAGTTTGTTTTAACGCTTCATTTTCTTCGCCGAGCACTGTCGCGGTAAATTCCACAGGTGTGCCACCTACAGGATTTATTTGATCAGCTTCATAACCAATACCCAATGACAAGGTGGTATTTTTGTTATTAAACTCGCGTGCAATCGCAGCATTTAATGCGATGGAGGTAAAATCATATTCTTTTGAAAAGTTTCCACCGAAAGAAATTTTATTGCGATCACCCCAAGGTTGTTCCCAGCCAAGATTGAGTGCAACTCGCGTATCTTTGAAGCTATCGTCCAGTGGAGTTTCGCCCGCTTTAGCGGAGTAATTGTGTTCGCCTGAGGCCGGTAAACGTTTGTGGACTGTTAGCTGCTATAGCACCATTTGGTGATGCTCCGGTTAAAGAATCCAGTGTCATTTTTAACGAAAAAATTCGTTCATCACCTAAATCTTTTTTGAGTGCGACAATAGGTTCAATGGCGGTGACACGACTGTCTGCTTCTGAATAAACCAATAGTGATGAATCAACTTGCCACGCGGATTCTTTAGCATGACTATTCGCTGATACTAGATTCACACTAGCGGCGGCAAGCAATAGCGCAATGTTACCTGCTGAGTGTTTGCGATCAGTTTTTGGTGTTGATGTGATTAGTTGCATCCGCAGCCACCTCCGCCAAAACCTCTACCACCGGTAGAGGCTTCTTTACTGAAATAAGTGTGATCATCTGAAGCGCTTTCCAAAGGATAGGCATTCAATTGCATGGATTTTTTCGCCAGAAGATCTCGTTCCCAAGGCTTGACTCCCCAATTGGAGCAGCCTGACAGCAGGCTGGCTATTAGCACTCCGAACAATAAACGTGTTTTGCGATCGATCATCTTGCACCTCGAAGGCTATTGTTGATTGATTAGTTGTTGGATTTCAGTTTCGTAAAGTGATTTTTTCTTGCTATGAAATCCCAAATGTTTAAACACAATTTTCCCCTGCCGATCCAATATAAACGCACTTGGCATAGCGGCGACTTGATATTCAGTGGCTAATTTTCCGGTAGCATCAAATACAATGGTGAATTCTGGTGAGGTTTCTTGAATAAATTGATCGGCCAAGTTTTTTTCTTGATCAACATTGATGCCAATGACGACTAAATCTTTTCCGTATTTTTTTTGCATCTCATTCATCCAAGGAAAAGAATTTCGACAGGGAATACACCATGACGCCCAGAAGTCGATATAGATCACCTTTCCTTTATATTGTTCAATATTGAGTGCATTGCTAGCCAATGCCAAATGCGAGTAACTCACAATAAGCAGTGCGCAGCAGTATTTGAGAATGTTTTTCATAAATGCCCCATCCAATGTTCTTATAGCCATTAAAGCAAATCTAACTTAAGAATAGATTAAGGGTTATTGGATAGCTTATGCGGAAGTGAATAAAGCCTATTGGAGGGCTTCAATGGATCTCTATTAATATCCCACCTGAGTTATCAGGCGGGATATTGAATAAATGTTTTCTTGAATGGATTAGTGTTTTGAACCTTCTTTCTTTTCTGCAATTTTTTCAGTGAGTGCAAAGAGTACACCGGTTAACATAAAGGTAATGTGTATTCCTACCA
Organism: Cellvibrio sp.; assembly: GCA_016712405.1. GTDB lineage: Bacteria > Pseudomonadota > Gammaproteobacteria > Pseudomonadales > Cellvibrionaceae > Cellvibrio. Next base: position 776,124 of record JADJRD010000014.1, read on the forward strand.
TCCAACCGAGTTGTTGATTGGTGAGGTGTTTGTGCAGCTCGGTTTCCAAAACTTGCATATCCAGAAATGCTGCCAGCAAATTAATTCCGGATAAAGCGACAATTGAACCAATTAATTTTAATTTGAGTCCGGCAAAATCTATATCCCCCATCCACTTGGGTCTATCCGGGCTGTCTTGTGCAACACCGATTACCGATACGAAATTCTCATAACCACTGAAAATAACGATCAACATTAAGTTGGCGAGCAAAGTGGTATCGACTAAAGCTAATACCCCTAATAAGGTTTCGGTTTCATTCATGTGAAGCAATTCTGATCCGAAATGATAGAAATGTAGAACAAATTTTATCGCTAAGCCAAATAAGCCCAGCACTAATCCAATATAAAAAATGGCAAGAATCCAACGGCTGCTGAAGATAAATCCTTCGATCGCATTTTCGACACTAAAGCCTTCTTGTTCATTAAGGTTTTTATTCTGATCTGACATGATTTTTTCCCTTGGTAGTTTGATTATTAAACTCGCTATTTAAAGCCAGCTAACTCTAAGATTAATAGCTTGCTTTGTCGAGATGTAATTCGTAAGCGAGTTCACAAATAGGGGTTGTCAGGGTATTGATTTGATGGGGTATTCGAATAATTGAACGCTCAACAAAAAAGTATTCGATGTGCATACCTTGCTGCGTTGCGATATTCGAAGTGGTTTGATTTAAATCAACTGCGGAAAATACCAGGGTTCAGCATGCTCTGGTATTTCCCATCGCAGTGCAGATTTGCTACGGGTTTCGCTCAATAAGCCTTCACTTTTTAATTGGCTTAACAAACGACGACCGCTAGCTTCCGGCATTGCGCAAAGTTCAAGTGCATGAGCGCTTTCTATTTTGCCCTGTTGAAAGGCGGTAAAAAGAATTGTTGCTGTAACGGTGCAGCTATAGTCGGCTTCGCACTTAGGGTATGATGATCGACTCAAAAATGATTGTTTAATTGCAAAGGCTTGTTAGTGCCTATCTCGATATCGCGGAGGATATGGCTCTACAGCAAATACCAATGACCATGTCCGATTGGGAGGGGCGGCTGAATCGTTTCATCGCCGCGACCGATTGGGTCGAAAGGAATTGAAGAATAAATTATTTACATTTTTATGTTGGATGTGTGGCGTAAAGGGTTGTGGGTAGTTATGGTCGTTTACGTGATTGTGAGTGAGATGAAAAGTTAATTTTTCTCTGATCCTATTTAAGTGTAGAAAATATTTAATGATCATTTACATAAAAGACTTTTAAAATGAAAAATTTCTCTAATTTGAAGCAGTTATTGTTTGCTTGGCAGGAATTGCCTATTCCAGGTAGATTGTATATTGAGGTTAGGGGCGATATTGAGAATGCACAGTTTTGGGCGGTATCAAGTAAGGAAGCGAAAAATCAGTTGATGATAGAAACAGAGTTTGGTCGAGTTCCAGAAATACTGATGAATTTCCATGTAAAATCCTTTTTGGATACTCAAATATTTCAGGATATTGTTTCATTACAATTGGAAGGTGGAACCGAGCTGCAGGATTATAAATCAGTCATTCAGGCAATTTACTATTACCTTGAGTGCGATGACTTTATGCATTGATTTAGAGTATGTCACCCCCGACGAGCAGGCAATTTATTCTTCCCTATATGCAACACATCGGTTTACTTCCGGGCTATTCAAGCATTGTGCGTTATCACAAGGATATGGATACAGTCGTTATTCAATTTGTAAATCCAAGCGGCGGGAGTTCATGGATGATACTCTAGGAGACTGCTATTGGCTGAAAGGAAATGTTTATTTTTACTCTGATCCCATTTGAATGTATCGTGCCGACATGAAATTTAAGAAAATTTTAAAATGTATATTAGGCATTATATTCATTATTAGCCTTTATCTAGTTATAGTCGCGGCGTGGGCTACGTTATCTGTTGGCGAGCTCCTACCAAAATCAATAGCAAGTAACAAACAACCTCTCCTAACTCAACAGCAAACACACATATTGCTAAAAATTGAAGATCCTACATTTTTTGACCATGCCGGTATTGATTTATCACAGGGGCAAGGATTAACAACAATTACATCTTCTTTGGCGCGAGAAATATTTTTATCAGGTAAAGAACTTATGGGTGTAAGGGGCGGCTTGCAATCATTTTATAAAGCCGTATTCTCCTGCTGTAAAAAAATTGACATTGGCAGGGATGTAATGGCTTTAGTTTTAAACAAAAATATGTCGAAAGAGCAGCAGCTTCAACTATTCATTTCTAGCGTCTATATGGGGCAACATGATCGAAAAGCCGTTGTTGGCTTACCTGCTGCCGCGAATGTTTATTTTAATAAGAACCTGCTAGAGCTATCAAGAGAGGAGTTTGTAACTCTTATAGCAATGATTAAATCGCCTAATTTTTATCATCCTGTTAATGGCGCCAAACAGCTTGAATACCGTGTTTTTAAAATCAATAGCTTTTTAGCTGGCACATGCAAACCAAGTGGTTGGTTTGATACTGAGTACGTGAACTGCAAAAGCGAAATTTAACAAGCGACTGTTACAAAGATATATTCATACTCCAGAAGCGGTTCAATCTTGACCAATACCATCAAAAATTTATTTTTATTTTAATCAACGCTGCCAATTCATTCTGGTAAAACTAATAAGCGTTCGCTACGCCAAATACGAATAACAGTAATGGTATTTTGCTCACGCAAATACACGACACGGAATGGTGTGTGGATTAATTCTCTTATATGGGGTTGATTGAATTCAGGAACTATTCTGCCTGCATCAGGGTGGTCAGCTAATAATTGAATTTGTTGAAGAATGTTGTTCGCAAAATTAAATCCTACGTCAGCAACACCCTGAGCGGTGTAGTAATCAATCATATCTTGCAGATCATTAAATGCAGAATCAGAAATATTGATCTTCATTATTTAATGCCTAAACGTTTTTTAGCCTCGGCAAGCGTCATAGTATTGCCTTCCTTGATATCCATTAAACCTTTTGCAATTGCCTTAACAAAAGCCAGTTCTTCTTGATCTTTTTCATACTCATCAAGATCCTGAACTACAGCCACTCCACGCCCACGGCTGGTCAGTAAAATGGGTCTATGCGTTTCTTTGGTTTGGTTAATTATCTTGCCGGGATTGACCTTGAGGTCAGAAAGGGGGATAACATCTTCAGAGAATTTAGTTTGCATGGGGTCACCTCAGTTAACAGGTGCCATTATTAGCACCTGTTAACAGCACCAGTCAAGCGCCGATGAGATAATTAAAAAGGGCATCAACTGATGCCCTTTTTATTTCTGCGAAAATTTATTCCATGTAAGCATCAAGCGGTGGGCATGAGCATACCAAATTTCTATCGCCGTAGACGTTATCGATACGATTTACTGTTGGCCAAACTTTGTGGTTTTTCAACCAGTTGGCGGGGCGGCCTGCGACTTCGCGGGAATAGGCGCGGTTCCAGTTTTCGTCGAGTACGTCGTCTTGTGTGTGTGGTGCGTTGTGTAATGGGCTAGCTTCGGCGGTGATTTTGTTTTGGATTACGTCTTCGATTTCCTGACGAATAATTAACATCGCATTGATGAATTTATCCAATTCAATTTTTGATTCGGATTCGGTGGGTTCAATCATCAATGTGCCTGCAACCGGGAAGGACATAGTGGGTGCGTGGAAACCGAAATCCATTAAACGTTTGGCGATATCTTCTTCAGAAATTCCGCTGGCTTCTTTTAATGGACGTAAATCCAATAAACATTCGTGTGCAACAAAACCATGCGTGCCTTTGTACAAAATGGGATAAGCGCTTTCCAATTTTTTCGCAACGTAGTTTGCATTCAGCATCGCAAATTCGGTTGCTTGGCGCATGCCGACGGCGCCCATCATTTTGATATACATCCAGCTGATGGGCAGAATACTGGCAGAGCCCCAAGGTGCTGCTGAAATAGTGCCGTTATTAATTTGTGTACCAGGAACATTTTGCACAGGGTGTGATGCTAAAAAAGGTGCGAGATGTTTGCCGACACCAATTGGCCCCATGCCTGGGCCGCCACCGCCGTGTGGAATACAAAATGTTTTGTGTAAATTCAAATGCGAAACATCGCCGCCAAATTTTCCAGGTGCAGCAACACCCACCAATGCATTCATATTGGCGCCGTCGATATAGACTTGACCGCCAACTGCATGAATCATCTCGCACAATTCAGTAATGCCTTCTTCAAACACGCCGTGAGTTGAAGGGTAGGTCACCATAATGCAGGCGATTTGATTGCCGTAAGTGGCGATTTTTTCGCGCAGATCATCGAGGTCCACATTACCTTTGCTATCGCATGCAGTGACCACGACTTTAAAGCTGACCATTTGTGCTGATGCAGGGTTAGTGCCGTGAGCCGAAGCAGGAATCAAACAAATATCGCGTTGGGTCTCGCCTTTGCTTTCAAAATATTTTTTAATCGCCACCAAACCGGCGTATTCACCTTGTGAACCAGCGTTGGGTTGTAAGCTGATCGCATCGTAACCGGTGCAAGCTTTTAACATCTCTTGCAGTTCGTTAAATAATTGTTGATAACCTTTGGCTTGATCAATCGGTGCGAAGGGGTGCAGCTTGCCAAATTCCTGCCAAGTTACGGGAATCATTTCGGCTGTGGCATTTAATTTCATGGTGCAAGAACCCAACGGAATCATGGCATTGTTTAAAGCAATGTCTCGGGATTCCAAACGCTTCAAGTAGCGCAGCATTTCGGTTTCGCTGTGATAAGTATTGAATACCGGATGAGTCAATACTGCATCGCTACGCAATAAATCTTTGCTGATTGCTGAGTTGTTCTGTGCGAGTTTTTGATCTGCCGTTTGAATATCAACATTCTTGATGCCGAAAACAGCCAGTAATTCGACAATGTCAACTTCAGTTGTGGTTTCGTTAATGCTGATCCCCAATGAATCACTACCGATCAAACGCAAATTAATTTTTGCATTCAGTGCGGCTTGATAAATGCTGCTTTGTTGATTGCCGACATTCACACTGAGCGTGTCAAAAAAAGCAGAGTTGGTTTTGAAACTATTTGTGTTCAACGCATTAGCGGCAATTGCGGTCAAACGATGAATGCGATTGGCGATACGTTTTAAACCCTCGGGGCCGTGATAAATCGCGTAAAACACACTCATCACTGCCAACAACACTTGTGATGTACAAATATTGGAATTGGCTTTTTCGCGGCGAATATGTTGCTCGCGTGTTTGCATTGCCATACGCAAAGCTTGTTTGCCGCGTGCATCAATTGACACACCAATAATGCGACCAGGCGCCGAACGTTTGTAATCATCACGGAAAGCGAAGAAACCAGCGTGAGGGCCACCAAAACCCATAGGCACACCAAAACGTTGGTTGGTGCCGACGACTACATCAGCACCCATAGAACCGGGCGATTTCAACAACATCAATGCCATTAAGTCTGATGCAACAGTAACCAGCGTATTTTGTTTGTGTGCTGCATCAATTAATGAAGTGAGATCACGAATTTGTCCGCTGGAACCGGGATAAGAAAGCAGCGCGCCAAAGTAATCGCCTTGAGTCACCTCATCTGTCGCAGCAACTACAACGTCAAATCCAAAATGCTCAGCGCGGGTTTGAATTACGGCGATAGTTTGCGGATGAGTATCAGCATCCACAAAAAACACATCGGATTTGCTCTTTTTGTTTTGGCGTTTACACATGGCCATGGCTTCCGCCGCCGCTGTGCCTTCGTCCAACATAGAGGCGTTGGCCATTTCCATACCGGTTAGGTCGATAATCATTTGTTGGTAGTTCAACAAAGCTTCCAAACGGCCTTGGGCGATTTCCGGTTGGTAAGGCGTGTAGGCCGTGTACCAGCCCGGGTTTTCCAACACATTACGCAATACAACCAATGGAACATGGGTGTCGTGATAGCCCATGCCTATATAAGTTTTGAAAATTTGGTTTTTGGACGCGACTTCACGCAAATAAGCCAGTGCCTCAGCTTCGGTTACCGCAGCATCCAGATTCAGCTCGGATTTCAATCGAATGCCATCCGGCACCGTTTGGTCGATCAACTCCTTGATGCTCTTCAAGCCCAGTGTTTGCAGCATCTCCACTGTTTGTTGCGCGTCCGGGCCTAGATGCCGGCCAATAAACTCATCGTGAAACGCCAATTGATTCAAGGACGCAGAGCGAAAATCGTTAGACATAAAACATCTCGGAAAAGGGAAATTGGGGTGGGCTGGAAAAGGCGCGCATGGTATCAATTTTGATCAGTGTCCGCGAGACTTGACAACGGATGGTAAGTGACAAATTCCTGTGGACTGGTTATGGTAAGCAGGATTTCCCTTAGATAGGCGCCACTCATCCTTTTGGAATTTATTACCTTATCAAACATCATGTCATCATTGTGATAGCCGTATTGCATGTAAGGCGTAATCCAACGCATTGGCAAAATCGTGTTTAGATAGCTGGCTTCTAAATTTTTTGTTTCACCTACTCTTTGCTTAATTTCAACCGGATCAATTCATGAAAACACCTCCACGCTTATTACCTTTGCTTGAAGACGGCGTGATTGACGAAGTCATTCGGCCATTGATGAGTGGTAAGGAAGCGTCTGTTTATGTGGTGCGTTGTGGCGATGATATTCGTTGTGCAAAAGTTTACAAAGATGCAAACAAGCGTAGCTTTAAACAGGCGGTAACTTATCAGGAGGGGCGTAAAGTTCGCAATTCGCGTCGTGCGCGCGCCATGGAAAAAGGGTCGAAATACGGTAAAAAGCAACAGGAAGAGCTTTGGCAAAACGCAGAAGTCGATGCACTCTTTTTATTGGCGAAAGCGGGTGTGCGTGTACCGCAAGCCTATGGTTGTTTTGATGGCGTGTTATTAATGGAATTGGTGATGGATGATGAAGGAAATATCGCACCACGTTTGAATGATGTGGCTATGTCAGCGGAACAGGCGCGTGAAGATCATGAGTTGGTGATGCGCGATATTGTGCGCATGTTGTGTGCTGGAATTGTTCATGGCGATTTATCTGAATTTAATGTTTTGGTGGACGATTATGGTCCAGTCATTATCGATTTGCCGCAAGCCGTTAATCCAACCGCCAATAATTCCGCCAAAGCCATGTTTGAACGCGATGTAAATAATATGACGCGATATTACGCCAATTTTGCGCCAGATTTATTGGAAACCCAATACGCTAAAGAAATCTGGGCACTTTATGAAGCCGGTGAATTAAATCCCGAGGTTGAATTAACGGGTCGATATCTAGAAGACTCTGCGTTAGCTGATGTTGATTCAGTGATGCTGGAAATTAAAGCTGCATTGGCAGAGCAACAAGCACGTGAAGCACGTTTGCGCCAAGATTCCGAGTAATTTTTCAAATTTATTGTGTTCTAAGGATGATTATGTATCAAAACGCTATCTTATTAGGTTTGTGTCAGTTTTTATTTATGGCATCGGTTTCTGTGGGTTTATCTTTTACCGGAATTGTTGGTGAAAAAATGGCGTCCAGTACGGCGCTATCAACATTGCCGTTTTTAACCATGACGGCTACCACCGCATTATTAACTTTATATGTGCCCAAAATTTTTGCGCAATGGGGATATAAACGTGCATTTGTGATTGGCACATTATTGGGATCTTTAGGGGGGTGTTTGCCGCTGCCGGTGTTTTTGGAATTCGTTTTTTTATTTTGCACATCGGGAATTTTAACGGGTTGTTATCAAGCATCCGCACTTTATTATCGATTTGCGGCAGCGGATTCTGTATCTAATGAATATAAAAGCAAAGCTATTGCCTGGGTATTGAACGGTGGAATACTCGCAGCATTAATTGGCCCTTTGTTGGGCAAATACAGTTTGCATTTATTTTCGCAAGATTATTTGGGATCTTACTTATTGGTAGCATGTTTAGCCTTGATGGTCTTGCCATTTGTTGGTTTAACAAAATTGCCGCCGCGTAACTTGGCGACGACTCAATCGAATGTCAGCGTTTGGCAATTAATTCGCTACCCTCGTGCTATTGCGGTGATTTTATTATCAGCTGGCGGTTATGCCATGATGATGATGGTGATGTTGGCGAGCCCATTGGCCATGAATCATTGTGGGTACCACGCATCTGATGCGGCGAGTGTGATTCAGTGGCATTTGCTGGGTATGTTTGCGCCTTCATTAATTACCGGAAGTTTAATTAATCGTTATGGTTCTTTGCCAATTGGTGTCATAGGTTGTTTGATGTTAATTGGCGGTTGCGCCATGGCATTATCCGGGCTTGCTTTGACGAATTTTCATTGGGGATTAATGCTGGTGGGTGTGGGTTGGAATTTTATGTATATGTCCGGCACTACTTTAATTATGCAGTGGTCTGATTTAACGTTGCGTAGTCGACTGCAATCCGTAAATGAATTTATTACCTTTGGTGTGATGACCATTACCGCGGGTGGAACGGGTTGGTTGTATCAATTGTTGGGTTGGCAATCACTGTTATTTTTTGCAATAACGGTCACTGGAAGTTTATTAGTGATTGTGTTTTGGCAAAAACGTCATAAAGACACATTTTAATTTTTTGAACAAAAATTTATGTATCACGCATTTTTTGGCTTAGCAGAATCGGCATTTTCTATCGCAGTGAATCCGCGATATTTATACATGAGCCAACAGCATCGTGAAGCGTTAGCGCATTTGTTATACGGCATACAAAACGGCGGTTTTGTTATGTTGACAGGTGAGGTTGGTACTGGCAAAACTACACTGGTTCGTTGTTTGCTGGAACAATTGCCGGAGAATACTGATCTGGCAATGATTTTAAATCCCATGGCCAGTGCACCGGAATTGCTTGCCAGTATTTGTGATGAATTACGAATTCCACATCTATTCAGTGCTAATACCAAACAGTTAACTGATGCGCTCAATCAATTTTTATTAGAAAACCACGCACGTGGTCGTAAAACGGTTTTATTAATTGATGAGGCGCAATTACTGCAAGTGCCAGTGTTGGAACAAATTCGTTTATTAACCAATCTGGAAACTACGCAAGAAAAATTGCTACAAATCATGTTAGTCGGGCAACCGGAATTAAAAGAACTTTTATCAAAGCCGGAATTGCGTCAGCTATCCCAACGAATCACAGCGCGTTTTCATTTGCAATCACTCACGCTGCAGGACACTCAAGCCTATTTGCAACACAGATTAAAAGTTGCCGGCATGCCGGAGTCACAAGAAAATCCTTTTCCTAAAAACATAGTTAAATTAATTCATCAACAAAGTCAGGGAATTCCGCGTTTAATTAATGTATTGGCCGAGCGTTTATTATTGGGTGTTTATGCACAACAGAAACGGCAAGTGGATAAGAGTATTTTTGATCAGGCGGTGCAGGAAATTACGGGCGAGTCGCCTCGCAAACCCATGAACAAACCACAAAAGGCTTTGCTACAAGGTGTATTAGTGACGGCAGTGGTGCTATTGATCGCCTGGTTCAATAAGAGTGAAGTTTTATTTGATTCCAATCATTCATTGTCATCAATTGCGCTTGTTTCCTCCAGTTCATCGAGTGAATCTTCAAGCTCGTTATCATCATCCGGCGCAAGCCTTGGTTTTTTTGGGAGCTACGCAGGATTGTTGATGAAAAAAAATCCTGCTGAACAATTGTTGATGAATTTTGCCGGTGAAACGACGTTTGATTTGGCAAAACCCTGTGCGGTTCGTGTAGGACAAAATCGTCGCTGCCAAACGGACAATTTAACCTCCTGGGATCAACTGCGTGAATTAAATCGCCCAGGCTTATTAACCTTGATCGACGACAATAAAGAATCCTTTTATTTGCTGGTGATAGGCATCAACGATCGGAAAATATTAGTCCGCAATCATCAACAAGAACGTTTAATTGATACCAAAGTACTGGCGACTTATTGGCAGGGTGAATATACGTTTACCTGGGCGGCGCCAGTCGGGTTTGATCAAGAATTATTGGAAAATAGCCAAAGCCCTGTAGTGACTTGGGTAGCTGAACAATTTGCCAGAATGGATCAGCAATCCCAACCTTTAACTCAATTAGTGTTTACTGAAAATTTAAAAAACGTTTAATGATTTTCCAGTCTACAGAAGGCTTGGCAGTGACAGGAGCTATAGACAAAAATACTTTGCAGCGAATAAATTTACTGCTGGGAATTGATTCCATTTTAACAGCTTTGCCTGAAAATATTTCCAATCAATCCTCATCAATATCAGTTGAGGTGAAATAATGTCGCTGATTCTGGATGCGCTAAAACGTGCGCAAGGTGAACGTCAATCAGCTGAATCTCGAGCTGCTGAGGAATTGCTGGGATCGCCTGCAGTAGCGCCGCAAAAATCATCAAGTCTGGTCTTGTGGATAATCAGTTTTTTGTTAATGGCCATATTGGTTTCACTTTGGTTTTTATTTAAACAAGGGGCTGCATCTGAAACTAAACCGGTGGATTCTGAGTTAATAAAATCCGAGCCAATAAAAACACTTTCGGTTTCAAGTACACAATCTATCAGGTCAAGTTCAGTTGCAGCAGTGACACCTGCGGGTGTGAGTGATTTATACCAACAAAGCGTTTCATCAACTCCGGGTGTGCAAGAGGTGCAGATTGCACAACTCTATACCGAAAAATCACCGACGCCTTCCATCGAAAACGAAACAGTGTCTGTTGGTAATCCATTGCCCGATATGAATCAGTCTCTTCCACAATCTATGCAAGTAACCTCAGAAGTTCGTCGTTTGGCTGATCTGGCTGGCGTCATAGCTTTTGAAGATTTGTCGTTGAATCAAAAAAAAATGTTTCCGAGTATTAATTATTCCCAGCATAACTATTTAGGTAATTCGGCCAGCAGTGTAGTGATCAACGGCGACTTGATGCGTGTCGGTTCGCGAATTGCGTCCGGTATCGAAATAGTGGATCTTTTGGAAGATGGCATTGTCTTGCGAATTGAAGGGCGAGAAGTGAGTTTTAAAGCCTTGAACAGTTGGATCAATATGTAGAGCAAACGTCAGAATTTAATCCTGACGTTTGCTGTTAAAAAATCAAGAACCCATCTTGGTTTGCAAATAATTTTGAATACCGACTTTTTCAATCAATGACAATTGGGTTTCAATCCAATCGACATGTTCCTCTTCTGATTCAAGAATGGCTTTAAGTAAATCGCGACTCACAAAATCTTTTGCTTCTTCGCAAATCAAAATACCTTCGCGTAAATCCGGAATGGCTTTGAGTTCCAGCGACAGATCACATTTGAGCATTTCGGGAGTATTTTCACCGATTTTCAATTTCCCCAAATCTTGCAGGTTGGGAAGACCTTCCAGAAATAAAATGCGTTCAACCAAAGCATCGGCATGCTTCATTTCATCAATCGATTCGTGATATTCGTGATCAGCCAATTCTTTCAATCCCCAGTTTTTGTACATGCGTGCATGCAAAAAATATTGATTGATTGCCACCAGTTCGTTGGCAAGTACTTTATTTAATACCTGAATGACCTTGATATCGCCTTGCATAATCACTTCCTCACGTTAAAGAAGTGATCAGTGTTGCGCGTAATGAAGAAAACTGTCAACCCAAAAAATCAGGATGCCAGCGCATAAAAAAGTGAATGATTTTGATTGTTATTTTTTGCGGCATCGAGCAGCTCTTGAGCTGAGCACGCACATTTACCGCATTGGCCTGCAACGCCCAAATTTTTTCGAAGCTGGGACAGGGTTTGCGCACCATTTTTAATAGCAGATTGGATCTGGCTGTCAGTTATACCTCGGCATAGGCAAATATACATAGGACCCTCTGGGATTAACCCACATAAGACATTAACTTGTGTCAGCGGAGATATTAGTGCAAATGAGATGTATTCGCAAATAATATTTAAGATAATTCATAATGGGGAAGGGTACATAGTTGGACTTCATTTGATCTATATAAAAAATCTATGTGACTCTCAATTTTCACTGTGTAATATAGCCTTGCTCTATTGATTGGTGCGCTGTTATCAATCTGGACGTTGATTTAATCATTTAACCCTTAATTGAGGAGATAGACATGGGCGTATTAGTTGGTAAAAAAGCTCCTGATTTCACTGCGCCAGCAGTTTTGGCTTCAGGTGAAATCGTAGATTCTTTTAGCTTTGCGGCAGCGACCAAAGGCAAGAAAGCTGTAGTATTTTTCTACCCATTGGATTTCACCTTTGTGTGTCCTTCGGAGTTGCTAGCCTTCGATCACCGGGTTGCTGAATTTAAGAAGCGTAATGTTGAAGTCATTGGTGTTTCTATTGATTCTCACTTTACTCACAATGCGTGGCGCAACACTCCTGTAGATCAAGGTGGTATTGGTCAGGTTAAATACACATTGGTTGCTGACATAACGCACTCGATTGCTAAAGCATACGATGTTGAATCAGAAGCTGGTGTCGCTTTCCGTGGTACTTTCATTATTGATGAAGCGGGTGTGGTGCGTTCACAAATCGTTAACGATTTGCCAATTGGTCGTAATGTTGATGAAACTATTCGTACTGTTGATGCCCTGATATTCCATGAAAAACATGGCGAAGTTTGCCCTGCTGGTTGGCAAGAGGGTGACAAAGGTATGGATGCATCACCGGCAGGTGTGGCTAAATATTTAGCTGAGAATGCAGACAAGCTTTGATTTGGTTTTGATGCGTTAATTGTAAGGGGGGAAGCAAAAACACTGCTTTCCCCTTTTTTATTTTGCACTGTAGAATCCCTGCCCTGAAAGATAAAAATTGAAGCGATATTATGGCTGAAAAAAAAATTGATCTTCATGCTAGCTGGTTAAATCCCCTGGCAGAGGAATTTGAAGCACCTTATATGAAGCAATTAAAACAATTTTTGCTTCAAGAAAAAAATGCAGGAAAAATTATCTATCCCGAATCAAAGAATATTTTTAATGCATTTAATTCCACACCTTTGGATCAAGTAAAAGTAGTGATTATTGGTCAGGATCCCTATCACGGGCCGGGCCAAGCGCATGGGCTTTGTTTCTCGGTTCAAAGAGGTATTCAGACTCCTCCTTCCTTGCAAAATATTTTCAAAGAGCAGCACAGGGATTTGGGCTTGCCTATTCCTAATCATGGTTGTTTGCAGGCTTGGGCTGATCAAGGGGTTTTATTGTTGAACGCCACCTTGACAGTAGAGCAAGCCAAAGCAGGGTCGCATCAAGGAAAAGGATGGGAGATATTCACCGATAAAGCGATACAACTGGTTAGTCGCTCCTTGAATTCTGTCGTGTTTTTACTCTGGGGTAGTTATGCTCAAAAAAAGGCTGAATTGATTGATGCTAATAGACATTTAATACTCAAGGCGCCACACCCTTCACCGTTGTCTGCGCATAGAGGGTTTATTGGATGTGGTCATTTCTCTAAGACCAATGACTATTTAATGCAGCATGATTTGTCCCCGATAATCTGGATGCATTAATTAAACAAAAAAGTGTTACCAAACTTCCCTTTTTGCATCTTCTAGGTAGGGTTTTGGGTTAAAAGTGTTTCTTTTTGGCATGAAATTCATTTGAGGGAATTTGGCGAGTTGATCTATCTCCTATGTGATAATTTTTATAAAAAAAAGACTGGTAAAAACAATTATGATTGGCTAGTGTACGCAAAACCAAAAGAAGGCTAGATCCTTAGAAATGCATAAATCGGTAATCCTCTGTTTTTTTGTTTATATCCTCAAAACCTCTACTTCGGGGGATGCCTCTCTGTAAACGTTTACGCATAATGGTATGTTGACACCGCTGTCAGCAGGTAGTAGTTTTAGTCGCGTTTTGGTGGTTGGCGATATTGATTTGATTGGCAATTTTGTGCCTTATCACAATATTTAGGTAAGGGCAGCAGATAAAACAAATAGTTTGCTGTTTTTACAAAAGAATTCGCCCTTTCCAGGCGGATATGTTTGGGTCAATGATTCAAGCAGTGGTATCGGAAAAACAATTCCTGACGATAATAAAGGAGAGCTCCATGTACAAAACTCAAAGCTTTAAGAAAAAAATGTTAGTAACTGCCGTAGCTTCTGTTGCAATGGCTAGTTTTGCAATGCCTGCGTTTGCGCAGGATGAAGAAGGTACAGAAATTATTGTAACGGGTATCCGTGCTTCTCTTGAGAGAGCAATGGATGTAAAACGTAATTCTTCTGGTGTTGTTGACTCAATAAATGCAGAAGATATGGGTAAATTCCCTGACACCAACTTGGCTGAATCATTGCAACGTATCACTGGTGTTTCTATTGATCGTAGCAATGGCGAAGGTTCCAAAGTAACGGTTCGTGGATTTGGTCCTGAATACAACATGGTAACTCTGAATGGACGATCTATGCCGACTGGCGGTGCTTATGCTGGCGGTGGTGGTTCATCAAGAGCTTTCGACTTTGCTAATTTGGCCTCTGAAGCAGTTTCTGCTGTAGAAGTGTACAAGACTGGTAAGGCGAACATCACTACTGGTGGTATTGGTTCTAGTATTGATATTAAAACAACTCGTCCTCTGGACAACGCTGGCTTCAAAGCATCTGTTGGTGCTAAAGCCGTTATGGATACCACTAACAGAACTGGTGATGACTTAACTCCAGAGCTTTCTGGTTTGGTAAGTTGGGCTGATGATAGTGAAACAATAGGTGTTTCATTAACTGCTAGCTATCAAGAGAGAGATTCTGGATCTACAGGCGTTACCGTAAACAACTGGAATGTGGGTGTTTGGGGTACCGATAACATTTATAGCGTGAGTTCAAATAGCACAATTTTTACAAACGCACCGGCTGCTGGCGAATTATTTTCCAGACCTAACGATGTTCGTTACGTTTTCTCTGACCAAGAACGTGATCGTACTAACGCCCAGTTAACTTTCCAATACAGACCTGTTGAAAATGTTACTGCGACCTTGGATTACACCTTTGCTGAGAAGAGTGTAACTGAGCATCGTGGTGAGGTGACAACCTGGGTTCAAAACGGTACGAATTTAACTTCTGTTGTGTTTGATAATTCTACTATCGCAACTCCAGTAACAATCACTGAATACTACGGTGGTGGTGTAAAAGACGTAGGTTATTCTCAACAATTCCGCGCTCAAGACGACACATTGGAATCAATAGGTTTTAACCTTGAGTGGGACGTGAATGATCAGTTGTCTTTAAATGTAGACTTGCATGACTCTTCTCTTGAAAGTTTGCCACAAGGCCCTAACGGTGTTGGTGATATCGATCTTGGTGTTGGTGCTCCTACCAAAACAGGTGCTAAGTGGTGGTTTAGTGGTAGAGATATCCCAAGCTGGACTCACACCTTGGATGACACTATCAAGCCTGGTAACAGAAATGGTGTTATGGACGAGGGTGATTTGAGCTCATCTGTAATGCGTATGAACTCTTCTTTGCAGACAACAGATGTTACTCAAGCCAAAGTTGATGCAAGCTGGAAGTTTGATGAAGGTCGTTTCGACTTCGGCGTTGAACGTAAAGAAATGTCTACCACTTCAAACTATTACAACGGCAACAACAACCAAATTTTGGGTGGTTGGGGTGCTGACTTCCCTGGTGAGTTTGGTGCGGGTGCTTTTGAAACTATAAATGTTGCTGGAGAGTTTGACGATTACGATACTGGGCTCTCGCCTGCTACCGGATTTAGAGCTGATGCTCGTGATTTGGCAAGAGATTTGGTTCAAAAGTACAATGATCCTGCTCATTTGGCGTATATAGGTCTTGAGAATACAGCGCAGAAAGATGCTAATGGCAATGTCATTACTCGTAACTCAAAATCTACCGATACCATTGAAGAAGATACTGATGCAGTCTACTTCCAATTGGCTGCTACTGGCCAAGTTGGTGGTCATGATGTTGATGTGTTGACTGGCGTTCGTTATGAAGTAACTGACCAAACTTCTATATCAGGTACTCCATTGCTGGATTATTTTGTATGGGAATCTGATAACGACTTCTCTCAAGTGTCATTACCCAGTGGGAATAAAACCATTGATACAAATGACTATGACGCGCTGTTACCAAGCTTGGATGTTTCAGTAAAACTGACAGATGATCTGGTCACTCGTTTTGCGTTCAGCAAAACAATCGCACGTCCATCATTGGGCTTGTTAAGTGCCAGTGTTGGTGGTTATGGTATTGCCGGTTCAACCTTGATTGCTGCTGAGCCAGGCGCTAACGTAAACAACCCACATCTGAAACCTTTAGAGTCTACCAACTTTGATGTGTCTCTTGAGTGGTATTTTGATGATGCTAGCTACTTGTCAGCAGGTTTCTTTGAAAAACGTGTTATCAACTTCATAGGTAACGAAGAAATTCAAAGAACCATTGGTAATATCCGCGACCAAACCGGTGGTGCTCGTGCGCAAGCTGCTGCTGCTGCTTTGCGTAGCAGAGGCTTCACAGTTGACGAGGTGAACCTTTACACAATGATGGCTATTCTGAAAAACCCAACAACATACCCAACTGGGGCTGCTGCTTTCGACAACACCTTGGCTCAGAAAGACTTACTTGGTGAAGGTTGTAAAGACAGAGCAACTTGTGACTTCATCCCGGATTCAAGTGATCCTTTGATGATGTTTACTGTTGACTCTCCTGTTAACAACCGCGAAGCCAAACTTCATGGTGTTGAACTTGCTGCACAGCACTTCTTTGGTGAGACTGGGTTTGGTGTAATGGCTAACTACACCCTTGTAAGAGGGGATGTTAAGTTTGAAAACTTGAACCTTGATGCGAATCAGTTTGCATTGTTAGGTTTGAGTGATACAGCAAACTTAGTGTTGATGTATGACAACTATGACATCGAAGCTCGTTTGGCCTATAACTGGCGTGATGAGTTCCTCGCACAAACTGGTTGGGGTTCAGGCAACCCACGTTATGTAGAGGCATACTCTCAAATCGATATGAACGTGACTTATCACATCATAGAAAATCTGAGCGTGTCTTTAGAGGGTATTAACGTCACTGGTGAAGATCGTCGTGATCATGCTCGTAATGAGAACATGGTGATCTCTGCTGATGATTTGGGTGCTCGTTATCAAGTGGGTGTTCGTTACACTTTCTAATAACTTAACCTAAGTTGTTGATAGAAAAAAGAGTCGCCTAGGCGGCTCTTTTTTTGTTTTGGGCTGATCGGTAACCATAGCTTTTACTTGTAATAAATTTAATCATTAATGGAAGTCTTGAAATGTTAAATGCAAAAATGAAAGTTGTTATTGCGGGTGGAGGAACGGCGGGCTGGCTTACGGCTGCAGCACTCTCAAAGCAATTGGGCGAATCGCTTGATATAACCTTGGTTGAGTCAGAAGAAATAGGCACCATTGGGGTGGGAGAGGCAACAATTCCTCCGATGCGAACTTTTCATCGTTTATTGGGCATAGATGAATCAGCTTTTATGAGTGCAACGAATGCCACTTTTAAGCTGGGAATACAATTTGAAAATTGGAAGCAAATAGGCGAAACCTATTTTCATTCCTTTGGTATGACAGGTAAGCGAACGCTAATAACAGAGTTTATTCATTTTTGGTTGAGAGGGCGAAAACTAGGGATTGGAGGGGGGCTTGGTGATTATTGCCTTGAATATAAATCTGCATTGCAGGAGCGCTTCTCCTTAAATAGCAAATCAAAATTGAATTATGCATTTCATCTTGACGCTAGCCGCTATGCCTCCTTTCTTAGAAATATGGCAGAGGTTCATGGTGTCAAACGAGCGGAAGGAAAAATACAAGAAGTTGTACAGGATATTGATACTGGATTTATAAGGGAGTTGAAGTTGGTTTCTGGTCAGCAAATTCCAGGTGATTTATTTATTGATTGTACGGGGATAAGAGCCTTATTAATTGAAGATACTTTAAAAACGGGTTACGAAGAATGGAAACATTGGTTGCCATGTGACAGTGCTATCGCAGTTCAAACCAGTTCGGTTGCTCCAGCAAAACCCTATACAAAATCAATTGCGAATCACGCTGGTTGGCGCTGGCAAATTCCGTTGCAAAATCGAGTTGGAAATGGATTGGTGTTTTCGAGTCCATTCATGTCGGATGATGAGGCTATGGGCATGTTGTTGTCCAGCATTGAGGGTGACACACTGACTCAGCCAAAAATAATCAAATTTAATACGGGCATGCGGAAAAAGGGGTGGAATAAAAACTGTGTGGCGATTGGGTTATCGTCAGGGTTTTTAGAGCCGTTAGAATCGACCAGTATTCACTTGATTATGACGTCAATTACTCGATTGCTAGCTTTATTTCCTCATCAGGAAATAAAGCAGTCAATTGTCGATGAGTACAACGATCAGGCAAAAAGTGAGCTGCTTAGAATACGAGACTTCATTATATTGCATTACAAAGCAACGGAGCGGGAAGACAGTGCTTTCTGGCGTTATTGTAAAAATATGAATGTTTCGGATGAGCTTTCCCATCGCATTAAGCTATTTAAAGATGTTGGCAAGTCTTACCAGGTTGAAGATGAATTGTTTCGATTGGATTCTTGGGTTCAGGTAATGATTGGGCAAGGCTTGGTTCCTGCAAGTTATCATCCGATTGTTGATTTAATGCCTGAGTCTGAATTAAATAATTTTTTAATGAGCATATCGTCTGATGTTAATCAAAATTTATCGATGCTGTCTAAGCATCATGAATTTGTGAATCAGTATTGCAAGATCCATGAGTGATTGCCATCACCAAAGTAGGTTCTCCAGCGGGTATCTATCCCTAATCCCGTCTATGTTTGTTGATCTGGCTGCTATAAAATGCCGCCAGTTTTTATATCCTCTATGAAGGCCCATTATGGAACGCAGAGAACCCACGATTAACGCTGGTAGTGATAGTTCAAACACCGATGCCAACGAAGTTGCCCGTCGTCAGGTCAATACACGACCTAACCCTTCCTCTAATCTTGAATCGCGCTCGCAAGCCAAATCGGTTGCCAGTTCGGGTTCATCTTCCAGTTTGCCGACCATTGCATTGGTGATTGGGTTGTTGGCGGTTGCCGGTGCGGGATTTTTAGGTTGGCAATTGTTTCAGGCACAAGAAGCATTACAAGCATCCAATGATCGAATCTCAGCATTGGAGCAACAATTGAATGTGAGTGCAGAAGGCACAAACCAAACTGTGACCTCGTTGGGTGCCCGATTAACAAAATTGGCGGACGTCCAAACCAAGCAAGCAGGTTTGATTGAAGGCAATCGTAAATCCTTGGTTGCCAATGTTGAAAAAATGACAGCACAAACCAAAGAAATCGCCGCCATTAAACAATCGGCGACTGAAGCCAAAAATGCTGTGACCTCGCTTAAACAAGAGGTGGCCGGCAATAAATCTTTGGTAGATGCATCACTCGCTAAAATTGAGCCTGGGTTTGCACAACTTGAACAAAAAATGGAAGCGCTCAACGAAGATATTAATAAGTTGGAATTGGATATGGGCAACATGGATTCGATAGCGAGTCGTCTGAAATCAGTCGAAGAAAGTATTAAAGCTATAGATGATTTTCGTCGAACGACCAACCGTGAAATTTTGCAGTTAAAGCAACAGATGAACACTGCCCCCAAGTAATTCAGGAATTTTTTATGCCTACAATTATTCGTCAACAAGATTTAATCGACAGCGTTGCAGACGCACTGCAATTTATTTCCTATTACCACCCGGTAGATTTTATTCAAGCGATTCACAAAGCTTATTTGCGCGAACAAAATAAAGCCGCCAAAGATGCCATGGCGCAAATTCTGATTAACTCGCGCATGTGTGCTATGGGGCATAGACCCATTTGTCAGGACACAGGCATTGTCACAGTATTTGTCACAGTAGGCATGGATGTGCAATGGGATGCGCAAATGAGTCTCACCGATATGATTAACGAAGGTGTGCGTCGTGCTTATATGCAACCGGATAATGTGTTGCGCGCTTCAATTCTTTCTGATCCCGATGGTGCTCGTAAAAATACTGGCGATAACACACCTGCGATTATTCATTACAACATAGTCCCCGGAAATACAGTGGATGTTCACGTCGCTGCGAAAGGTGGCGGCTCTGAAGCCAAAACCAAATTTGCGATGTTGAATCCGTCAGATTCAGTGGTGGATTGGGTGTTAAAAGTGGTTCCGGAAATGGGTGCTGGTTGGTGCCCACCGGGAATGCTTGGAATAGGTATTGGCGGTACGGCTGAAAAAGCCATGATCCTTGCGAAAGAAGCTTTGCTTGAGCCAGTTGATATTCAGGAATTACAAGCGCGTGGTGCAACCAATCGCGCAGAAGAATTACGTATTGAGTTGTACGACAAAGTGAATCGTTTGGGCATTGGTGCTCAAGGTCTTGGCGGTTTGACCACAGTCGTCGATATCAAAGTGAAAGATTTTCCCACTCACGCAGCGAATAAAGCGGTAGCGATAATTCCCAACTGCGCTGCAACGCGTCACGCGCATTTTGAATTGGATGGTTCAGGTCCTGCATTGCAAACACCGCCTGCCTTGGAAGATTATCCTGAAATCACTTGGGAAATTGGCAGTGATGTTCGTCGCGTTAATCTCGATACATTAAAGCCTGAAGAAGTACAGAATTGGAAAACCGGCGAAACCATTTTGCTCTCCGGAAAAATGCTAACCGGCCGCGATGCGGCACATAAAAAGATGACTGATTTAATTGCCAAAGGCGAGCCCTTGCCGGTGGATATGAAAGGTCGCTTCATATATTACGTAGGCCCGGTTGATCCTGTGCGTGATGAAGTGGTTGGCCCTGCCGGCCCGACAACCGCAACTCGTATGGATAAATTCACCCGTACTATGTTGGAGAAAACTGGCTTGCTGGGCATGATCGGAAAATCCGAACGTGGCCCAATTGCGATTGAAGCGATTCGTGATAACAAATCGGTTTATTTGATGGCTGTGGGAGGCGCGGCCTATCTGGTGGCTCAAGCAATTAAATCCTCCAAAGTCCTTGGGTTTCCTGAATTGGGAATGGAAGCTATCTACGAATTTGATGTGAAAGATATGCCAGTAACAGTGGCGGTCGATTCACGCGGCGAATCCGTTCACACCACCGGCCCACAATTCTGGAAAGCGAAAATTCAGGAAGAAGTCATTAAGGTCGGTTAGTTTTTTTAAACACCCTCTCCTCCAACCCTCCCCCATCAAGGGGGAGGGAGCAGACCGATGTTTTTTTAAATGATGCGGTAAGTTAAAGGCTCAATCTGCCCCCTCTCCCTTGATGGGAGAGGGCTGGGGAGAGGGTGTTTAGATTTACATCATCCCTTCTCGAACTTAATTTCCCGCTTGCCCAGCAATTCGCCATAAACCTGCTACTTTTAAATCATCAGAAACTACATGTGGGCTTGGTTGATCATGCAAATGAAAGAGTGGGGCATATTAGCAGTTGCCGCTGTTGGGGGTTGGGTGCTGGCAGAATGGGTGTTGCCTTTGTTAGGGGTTGCGTTGACCCTAGGCGCGATGTTTTACCTTTACAGTCACAAGCCCAAGCCTGTTGAAAATAAAGAGCAGGTTAATTACCACTTGGAATCGGCTTTTCGACAATCCTTGATTCAAGCTGGCAGCGACATACTGAATACTCTGGAAGATGCCAGCAAAGATATGGATATGTTGTCGGGTATTCAATCCGACGCCGTACACACACTCACCTCGGCCTTCAATCAAATCAAACTGCTGTTGGAGCGACAGCAAGCCGATATTAGTTCGTTGCTATTTGCGGAAAATGCACAAGGACGACAAGAATCCTTCGGCGTTCGCATGAGTTCATTTGCTGAAAGCACGTCACACACCTTGGATAGATTTGTGGATACCTCCGTCACTATGAGTGCGGCTTCTATGGATCTAGTCGAAAAAGTGACACGCATTTCCGAACAAATGCCGCATGTGATGAAAGCCTTGAAAGACATAGATCAAATTGCCGCACAAACCAATCTGCTCGCGTTGAACGCGGCGATTGAAGCAGCGCGTGCAGGTGAGGCGGGTAGAGGTTTTGCGGTAGTCGCAGATGAAGTGCGAGCCTTGTCTAATCGGTCAGCGGGATTCAGTAATGAAATTCAAGCCAAACTCAATAGCATCAACAACGCCATTTGTGAATTGACTGAACAAGTGGGTCAGGTTGCATCGCAAGATATGACCTATGTATTGGCGGCTAAACGTGAAGTAGAAAGTGCAATTAATGAAATGCTGCAAAAGGCGGAATCGGATCAGGTAATTGCGCGACAAATGGAAGAGATTTCTCACAAATTGGTGGATGGATTGCACATGGCTATTCGTGCATTGCAATTTGAAGATATGTCCACACAAAATATTAAATATCACGTACGCAATATCAAAATGTTGGATCCATTGGGGCAATCATTAAAATTTAGCCCTAATTCTATTCAGCAATTGACCCAATCCATTTCCAATGCGTCTGCAGATTATCATCAGCAGGCAGCCAATAAAAAACGTAACCCTGTTTCTGCTGCCTCTATGAATAGTGGCGGTGTTGATCTTTTTTAACCCAGGAGTTTCACATGAGTAATGACACAATCAAAATGCCCAAGCGATTTGATTACAGTTCTGGTGCTGAATTTAATGCGGCCATTTCAGCAGCAGCGCAGCAAAATCAAGCGATTACCTTGGACTGCACTTATATGGACTATTTAGACAGTGCGGGCATAGGTCTATTGGTAATGGCCAATAAAAAAGTACAAGAAAAAAATGCAAAATTGGTGATGGTTAATCTCAATACGGCACCCCGTGAAATTTTACAATTAGCGAATTTACAAAAAATCATTGAAATTAAATAAAGGAGTAGATTATGTCTGAATCTGTAAATTTTATGCTGCCTGAGCGATTCGATTACTCTTTTCATCGGCAATTTAATGAAGGCTGTAATGACTATATTGCCAATGCCAATTTAAATGAAATTATATTGGATTTTTCCAGAGTCGGTTATTTGGATAGCTCTGCTTTGGGTATGCTAGTTATGGTGCAAAAAAAAGCATCATCTGCCGCAAAGAAAATTAAAATAAAAGGTGCAAAAGGTGCCACAGCTGAAATTCTAAGAATGGCCAATATTCAAAAGATGATTGAGTTTGTTTAGCAATGTCAGCCAATAATGATTTTGAATATCGAATACTCGTTGTTGATGATGACGAAATTCTGAATGGTTTATTTTGTGCGTTTTTAGGTTCTCGTGGTTTTGAAACCTTGCCGGCTCTCAGCGTTCAAGAGGCCAAAACGATTTTGCAAACCGATGGCAATATCGACATAGTCTTGTTGGATTATCAATTGGGTGATGGTGTCGGCTTGGATCTATTTGCAGAAGAAGTGGTTCCAAGTTATAAAAATTTTCCTCCGGTAATTATGATCAGCGCAAATGAGGAGCCGGAATTTTTAGAGCAATGTTTTCATTTAGGCGTTTCTGACTACATCATCAAACCCGTTAATCTTTCATTGTTGTCCTTAAAAGTTAAATCACTTATCGCCTCGCTGCGGCTACAAAAAATTGTCAACAATCAAAATGTTGAACTGGAAATATTTAAGCATGAGGCCGAAAGAGAAGAGGCGATTGCCAAGTTTACCTATGAGTATTTGGTTGCACAAAATTCCCAGCAATATTCCGGTATTAATCAATATTTAAAATCCTGTTCGTCGTTTAGTGGTGATATTTCCATTACACGGCAATCACCAGCGGGAGACATCTATTTTATTTTGGCGGATGCAACAGGCCATGGACTGTCAGCCGCCATCACCATAATGCCAGTTGTGAGTTTGTTTAATACTATGGTGTCAAAAGGATTTCATCTGCAGCAAATTGTGTCGGAGATCAATCGCAAGTTAGTGAATGACACCCCGGCAGATCGTTTTGTGTCGGCTACGGTAGTTGAATTAAATTTTGCAGCAAATGAGATGTCCGTTTGGAATGGCGCCATGCCACCTGCCTATTGGCTTGACAATGGAAAAATTATTCAGAAATTTCCATCCAGAAATATGGCATTGGGAATTCTCAGTGAAAATATGTTTGATGCGGATGTCACCGTATTTAATTTGCCAGAAACGGGCCGCTTATTTTTATGCAGTGATGGCGTTATCGAGCAAGAAAATCAATTGGGCGAACAGTTTTCTTATGCCCGCTTAGAGTCAATACTTTGCCAGGCGATAACAGATCCCACGCAAGATGTTCTGCGAGCATTAGAGTTGCATGCACAAGGGGTGAGCTATAGCGATGATGTATCCATTTGCTGTTTAAATCCGCAAGAAATTCGCAATGGGTTAGGCATAGAAAAATCCAACAATATCGAAGACTACTATCATCAAATTCATCCATTTTCTTGGAGTATTTCGATTAGCGGGAATAAGTTGGCGAATGCGGACATACCACCAATGGCAAATAATTTTTTGCAATATATTGGGATGGATCAAAAAACCTGTCAGAAAGTGTTTTCAATTATCAGCGAAATGATCAGTAATGCATTGGATCACGGCATTTTAGGTATGTCGTCAGATCTCAAACAAAATCCTGAAGGGTTTATGGATTATTTTTTACAAAGAGAAGAATTATTAAAGAATCTAACGGAGAAAGATGCAATCGAGCTCCGCTTGGATTGGGCTTTGTTTGATGGCGAAAAACACTTAATGATTAGTTGTCGGGATACGGGCCCTGGATATGATTTCCAATCCGATAGAAAAATCGACAACCAGAAATATTCTGGTCGAGGAGTGGCGCTGATTCGCACCTTGGCGCGCGACGTGGAAATTTATGCGCCAGGCAATTTTATAAAAGCGATTTTATAAAGCAGATTTTTAGATTAGGTCTATAGTTGGTTTGTGTGTGTTAACTGATGTGATAAAGGACTCATTATGAGCAAGCAAATTCTAATTGTTGATGATTCAGCCTCATTGCCAAATGGTAGAGGCGACATTGAAGACCGCCAGTTATGCAGTCACTGTCGCAAAAGATGGTGCTGAAGCCTTTGAAATCTGCAAAGGCAAAGTCTTTGATTTTGTATTAACCGATCAAAACATGCCGAATATGGATGGTTTGACACTGATTAAATCCTTGCGCGGATTACCTACCTATTCCAAAACGCCAATAGTGGTTCTCACAACAGAAGCCAGCGATGCCATGAAAACCCAGGGGCGTGCTGCAGGTGCAACTGGCTGGATGGTGAAACCGTTTGAGCCAGCTAAATTATTGGAAGTTGCCAAAAAGGTAATGGGGTAATGTTAAAAGGGGTCAGAGCCCTTTACCTGCCGTCATTCCTGCGAAGGCAGGAATCCAGAAATAAGCAAATAATGTTAAAGGGGTCAGAGCCCTTTACCTGCCGTCATTCCTGCGAAGGCAGGAATCCAGCATTAAAGGGCTCTGACCCCTTTTAAAAAACGAAGGATGTGAATATGTCTATCGACATGCAACAATTTCATTCTGTTTTTTTCGAGGAAAGCCAGGAGCACCTTGATGAAATGGAGCATTTGTTATTGGAATTGGATGTAGTGAATCCCGATAACGAGCAACTCAATACCATTTTTCGTGCAGCGCATTCCATTAAGGGTGGCGCAGGTATTTTTGGATTTGATGGGTTGGTCAGTGTGACGCATGTGATGGAAAGTTTGCTCGATAAAATTCGACAAGGAAAAATGGCAATCACTGCGGATATGGTCGATTTGTTTTTAGGTTCAGTTGATGTATTGAAAGGAATATTAACGTCTTATCGAAACCACACCGATATTGATTGGGCAGCCGCTAATCGGTTAACCGAGTTGTTGGAATCCGCTACTGATGGAAAAGTAAATAGCCAATCGAAAAAGTCCAAAAAAGATGAAGATCAAGGTTTTGGATTTTTTACCGATCCTGTTTTGGGTGAAGCTCAGGAATCTTATGGATTCTTTGAGGATATTGATCAAAAACAACAAGAAGCTTATGGCTTTTTTGAGGATTTACCTGCGACCCCAGCAGCCCCCATCTCTGTGGTTGAAAAACCTGTGGTGGCAGAGCCACAAACATCATCATCTAATGTGACAGCGAATGCGCCGGGCAACAGTAAAACCAAAGCGGCCGACACTTCTGTTTCTGCAGAAAATTCTTCAATTCGTGTCGATGTGACCAAAGTTGATCAATTAATTAATTTGGTGGGTGAAATTGTCATCACCCAATCCATGATGAATTTAATCGGCAAAAGTATTGATGGCAGCCTCGGTGAAAAATACCAAAGTATTTCGGCAGAATTAGAACGCAATACACGTGAAATTCAAGAAGCAGTCATGTCAATTCGCATGTTGCCTGTGTCATTTGTGTTTAATCGTTTCCCGCGTGTGGTACGTGATCTATCGCAAAAATTAGGTAAATCGATTGATTTGATCATTGAGGGTGGCGAAACCGAATTGGATAAAGGTTTAACAGAAAAATTGGTTGATCCATTAACTCATTTAGTCAGAAATTCAATCGATCACGGTATAGAGTCTGCGGATGTTCGTGTAGCTCGTGGCAAAGAAGCAACCGGAAAAGTCACCTTACGTGCAGCGCAACAGGGTGGCAGTATTGTGATTAGCATTATGGATGATGGTGCTGGATTAAATCGCGAAAAAATCTTGCGCAAAGCGCGTGAAAAAAATATTTCTATCGGCGATAACCCCAGTGATGCAGAAGTCTGGCAATTAATTTTTGCTGCTGGCTTTTCAACGGCTGATCAAGTAACGGATGTATCCGGTCGCGGTGTAGGCATGGATGTGGTTAGGCGTAATGTGCAAAGCTTGGGAGGGCGAATTGATATTGATTCTGTTGAAGGGCAGGGTTCTACTTTTACCATTCGTTTGCCGCTGACGCTGGCGATTGTTGATGGTATGGGTGTATCGGTGGGTGATCAAACTTTTATTATTCCATTAGTGAATATTATCGAATCCATGCAGCCTGCTGAAAAAGATATTAAAACCTTAGTGGGTGATGATCAGTTATTGTTGGTGCGTGATCAATATTGGCCGATTTTACCACTCTATAAATCCATGCAAATTAGTTCGCAATTTACCGATGTGCATAAAGGCATTGCGGTGCTGATCGAAACCAACAAACATAAATTTGCTTTGTTTGTTGATGCCTTGGTCGGACAGCAACAAGTGGTGATCAAAAGTCTTGAGCAACATTACAAACGTGTTCAAGGTGTTGCTGGTGCAACGATTATGGGTGATGGCAGTGTCGCTTTGATTCTGGATGTTGAGTCTTTGGGCTTAACGGTAGCTCAAAAAAATCCTGAGTTTTTAGCAAAAGCCAGTTAATTTTTATTTAATCTCACATCGTCATCCCTGCGAATATTTACAAGGATGTAAATTAGTAGAGCAATGCAGGAGCAATTGCCGAGGCAGGGATCCAGCCTTTGATATATTTTTAATTCCATTTCGTCAAAATCCTCATAAAAACCTGTCGTTATAAAAACGAAAAAATTAGCAGATAAATCTTGCATATTGTAAATCTTAACTACACTTAAGACGTTATCCGAAGTCCACTTACATGAGGCTTAGCATGGAACCGGCATTGCAAAAATCATCTTTGACGACAGTCGATCAAGAATTCTTAACCTTTACTCTGGGTGATGAAAATTACGCCTTGGATATTTTAACGGTGAAAGAGATTCGTGGTTACGAAAATCCCACCAAAATTGCGAATGCACCGCCCTTTATTAAAGGCGTCATAAATTTACGTGGCGACATAGTCCCTATTGTTGATCTGCGAATTAAATTCAGTGTGGGTCAGGCAACCTATGATGAATTTACGATTGTGATTGTGCTGCATATTCATAATCGTATTGTTGGCATAGTAGTAGATGGTGTGTCGGATGTAGTGAGTTTGAATAAAGATCAACTACGACCGCCACCGGATTTTGGTGTGGCGTTTGATAGTCGATATTTGTTGGGTTTGGCAACAATTAATGAACAAATGATTATTTTGGTGGACATCAACGAGTTGATATCCAGTGAAGAAATGGGTTTGTTTGATTCAACTGTTAGTGTGTCATCTAAGGAGTAATCTATGAACATGTCATTAAAAAAACAACTCATATTAATTGCGAGTATGTCGATATTTGCCATTATATTATTAATTGCTACATCATTTTTTATGGTTAAAAAAGTGGCCTTGGGAAGTGATTTGCACAAGCAAATGGTAGGTGGGCGAGAATTGCTGATAGAAATTGCCCCGCCCGCTCTGTTTTTAATTGAACCCACCATGATGACTTTTGAATTAACCTCATTAAGTCGTGATGATATGCAAAAACAAACTAAAGCAATCCAAAAGAAATTGGATGCATTTGGAGATGCTATAGACTTGTGGGCAAATAAGCCCGCATTAACGGATGCACAAAAACAATTTCTCAAAAAAACAGTCGCACCTCAAGCGCAGGAAATGATTGAGTATATAGAAAATACCATATTGCCATTAGCGGAATCGGGCAATGTAGAAGAAATGAATTTTGCTAATCGTAAATTGGCTGCATATTTTCATGAGCACGCCGGCATCATGGAAGAATTTATGGAGTTATCACAGAAAGAAATAACCGCCACCACAATTCAAGGCGAAGAATCGATTTCGTTTTACAAAACACTCTTAGTCGTTGTCAGTGTGTTATCTGCCATTGGTGTGGCGGTTATCAGTTTTGTTGTGGCTAAAAGAATATTGTCAGGCCTTGGCGTTGACCCTAGTGAACTGCAATCGGCAGCACAAAAAGTGACTCAAGGTGATTTTGATGTTGTGCTCAGTACAGAAAATAGTAATAGCGTAGCCTCTGCTATGTCGGCCATGATAAGTTCAATAAAAAGCAGCACCGCGCAGGCCGCAACCAATTTTCGCATTCGCAGTGCTTTAGATGCTACATCTGCGAATGTCATGTTGTCTGATGCGAGCCGCAATATTATTTACATGAATAAATCCGTCGAAAAAATGCTGAGAGGAGTGGAATCCGAACTGCGTAAAGCATTGCCCCATTTTTCTGTCGATAAAGTTGTTGGTAGTAATATGGATATATTCCATAAAAATCCTTCGCATCAATCCAGTTTGTTAAGTAATTTAACTGGTACTTAGTCGCCCCTGAAAAACCAACTAACGCATTGAAAAATATAAAAATAACCAAAAAATAGCGACATCAAATCGACCAAAAATGATAAAATTTCCTTACATTTTTTGGTCGAAATGAGAAATAAAAAAACATGTTAAAAGCCACAGAACAACATCAACAAACAAGTTTTTTGGCAGTGATTTAATCGATCAGCTAGACCCAAAAGATCCGCTGCTGCTGCTATCCAACGCCATTCCTTGGCAAGAATTTGAAAAGACTTTATCGGCGAATACACGCAAGGTATTGGTCGGCCGAGCATCCCCATTCGCGTGATGGTGGGCTTACTAATACTCAAGCAATTAGAAAATTTGAGCGATGAACGTGTGGTGTTGGCGTGGAAACAAAATCCGTATTACCAAGCATTTTGCGGCATTAAAACTTTCACAACCAATTACCCTGTCATGCTAGGAATTGGTGCATTTTAGAAAACGTATTGGCGCAAAAGGTGTTGAAAAATATTTGTGATGTCTGTGAAGTTGCACGATAAAAAAGCGGAAGAGTCGATAGTCAATGTTGATACCACCGTACAAGAGAAAGCAATAACCTATCCAACGGATGGAAAACTCGCCATCAAGATTATCAATCGTTTAAATAAATTAGCAAAAGGCAATAACATTGCGCAGCGGCGTACATTTGTCAAAGAAGTTAAATCATTACGCATTAATTTACGTTTCTTTCGTCATGTCAAAAAGCGTGCAAAAGCGGTTAAAGCGATCAAGCGTTTGCGTACAATAGCGGGAGTTTTACTGAGGGAATTAGAACGAAAATTACCGCAACTGATTGCCGATAAGCAAACAGAAAACTTTGCGTTATACCAAAAGTGTTGACGCAAAAGAAACATGACAGTGACAAAGTTTACAGTTTGCACGAACCGCAGGCTTACTGTGTGGCGAAAGGAAAAGATCATAAGCCGTATGAATACGGGTGCAAAAGCGTCGATTGTCACCACCTCAACAGGCAACATAATTTTGAGCGCTGTGAGCCATGAAAAAATATTGCTGATGTAAATACACTGGATGAAGTATTAGAAAAAGCACAGTCGGTTCGGATCAGTAAAATTCAAGAAGCTGTGTGTGATCGCGGCTATCGTGGTCGAAAAGAAGTGAAGGGGATTAAGATTATATTGCCAGAGAATCCGAAGAAAAAGATACGCGTTATGAGCGTGAAAAAAGCGAGCGAAATGTCGACGACGCGCGGCCATTGAACCGATCATTGGTCATTTGAAATCGGGTTTTCGACTAGCGAGAAATTATTTGAAGGGTGCGGCTGGTGATCAGATTAATTTATTGATGGCGGCATGTGCGTGGAATTTAAGAAAATGGATGATCGCTGCATTGGAGGCATTTTTTTGTTGCGTAAAATGGCCTAATGCCAGGGAAAATAGTAGGATTTTTGAGTTAACGCAGAGTTGGTTGATCTGCAGTATCTCAAAATGGTTTTATTCACGTGTGATATGGATATTGGTGCGGTGAAATTTGTACTGATGGATTTTAAATTGTTTTTCAGGGGCGACTACTTATGTTAGTAACATAATGGTGGCAAATTTAAATTTTCGTTTGACTGCTAGTCCCATTTTTTCCGAAACCGGTGAGCGTTTGGGTTCAGTGGTAGAGTGGGTGGATCGTACTGCTGAAGTACAGGTGGAGTCGGAGGTTAATCACTTGGTTGAATCAGCAGCAGCAGGTGATTTTAGTACTCGTATCAATACCCAAGGTAAAAATGGTTTTTTCCTAAAATTAGCTGAAGGCTTAAATCAATTAGTGAATACGGCAGATAAAGGGTTGAATGATGTTGCTCGTGTATTAGGTGCGATTGCGAAAGGCGATTTAACCGAACGCATTGATGCGGATTATGCCGGCACATTTGGTGACTTGAAAAATTATTGTAATGAAACCACCGAAAGTTTAACGGTGATGATGAGCGATATTCGCAATGCGGCGGAAACTATTTTCACCGCGTCGAGTGAAATTGCGCAAGGTAATGCGGATTTGTCATCACGCACGGAACAACAAGCGGCGAATTTGGAAGAAACGGCATCAAGCATGGAAGAATTAACCTCCACAGTAAAACTCAATGCCGATAACGCCAAACAAGCCAATGTCTTAGCCGAAAAAGCCTCTAGTGTTGCAACTGATGGTGGATCACTGATTCAACAAGTGGTTATCACCATGAACGACATTAATCAATCTGCACAGAAAATCAGTGACATTATTGGTGTGATTGATGGCATCGCCTTCCAAACGAATATTCTCGCATTGAATGCGGCAGTAGAGGCAGCGAGAGCGGGTGATCAAGGTCGTGGATTTGCTGTGGTGGCGAGTGAAGTACGCACTCTTGCACAACGCTCGGCGAATGCCGCCAAAGATATTAAAGCCTTAATTAATGATTCCGTACAAAAAATTGAAAGTGGTAACTCACTGGTGAATAAATCCGGTGAAACCATGAAAGAAATTGTGAATTCGATTAAACGTGTGAATGACATTATGTCGGAAATTGCCGCCGCATCGAATGAACAATCGACTGGAATTGAAGAGGTATCCACTGCTGTATCGCAAATGGATGAAATGACACAACAAAACGCGGCCTTGGTGGAAGAGGCTGCCGCTGCTGCAGAAAGTTTACAATCACAAGCCGACCAACTGACACGCAATGTTGGGCAGTTTAAATTGTCGAGTGATCAACAATCACGATTTGGTTCGGCACCCCGTTTAAGTTCGCCAACAAAAAGCCAGTCGCATTCAGCACCGGCAGTCAGTGCAAAACCGACGAAGAAATTGTCACCACCAAAAGGCAACGCAGAAGATGAGTGGGAAACGTTTTAATTTCATCGATACTGTTAAATCCTCCCTTTAACAAAGGGAGGCGGGGAGGGATTTAACGAAGGCGGTTTTTGTGAGAGTGTTAAATCCCCCTAGCCCCCTTTTTCAAAGGGGGAACTCTACTCCCTGTTTATCTTGTTGCGGAGTTAAATCGGTTCCTCCCCCTTGCTAACGACTGCATGGATGCAGAAGGTAGAGTAACGCAGGAGCAGTTACCGAGTGGGAGGTTAGGAGGGGGTGAATTGGTACAAAAACCAAAGGAAGTCATGAGTAAAGCCCGGAGAAAAAATGAATGGCAGTTGCCAATTTAAATGACCGCGAATTTAGTTATACCCAAGCGGACTTCGAGCGGGTAAGAAAGATTATTTATAAAAAAGCGGGAATTAATTTATCCGACAGTAAGAAACAATTGGTCTACAGTCGTTTGGCTCGCCGATTACGCGCACTCAAATTACCGGATTTTTCTGCATATCTCAGTTACCTGGAAAATACCGATGAAGAGCAACAAGAATTTGTTAATGCGCTTACCACCAATCTCACGGCATTTTTTCGTGAAGAACATCATTTTGATTTCCTAGCGGAATTTGTTAAAAACTTTAAGCATAAACGCAATCTTCGAGTTTGGTGCGCTGCTGCCAGTACCGGAGAAGAGCCTTATTCAATTGCGATCACCCTTGCAGAAGCTTTTGGTCGATATGATCCGCCAGTCGAAATTATAGCCTCTGATATAGACAGCAATGTATTAAATGAAGGTCGCGCCGGGGTTTACAATATCAATCGAATTGAAAGTTTAAGTTTAGAGCGAAAACGACAATTCTTTTTAAAAGGCAAAGGCGATAAGAACGCTGGGAAGGTAAAAGTCATTCCAGATTTAGGTCGTCTTATTGAATTCAAACAAATCAATTTGCTCGATGCCAAGTGGCCATTGACCGGGTTGTTCGATGTTATATTTTGTCGAAATGTGATGATATATTTTGATAAATCAACTCAGGTCAATCTATTGGAAAAAATGGTCAAATTAATGCAAAAAGATGGATTATACATAGCAGGGCATTCTGAAAGTTTTTCGCAGGCTAATCATTTAGTGAAATTAGTCGGCAAAACGGTCTATCGTTTAGCGGATGTAAATAATCGGAATACTACGGATGAATCTTGACGATAATGTGCATCTAGCACCCAATACCTATTTTGATCGAAATTTTGATTGTGAAGCAGTCAAAATTTTGCCGGGCGAGTATTACGTAACCAATAGCGGCAAAATGATAGTTACAGTGTTGGGTTCCTGCGTGGCGGTTTGTTTGCGCGATAAATTTAGTGGCATTGGCGGGATGAATCATTTTTTGTTGCCTAACGATGGCAGTAGTGAATCGGGTCTGTTAACTGAGTCAGCACGTTATGGTGTTTATGCAATGGAATTGCTGATTAACCATTTATTAAAGTTGGGTGCTAATCGTAATCGTTTTGAAGCGAAAGTGTTTGGTGGTGGGAATGTGTTGCGAGGAATGACAGTCAATAATGTTGGGCAACGCAATGCAGAGTTTGTATTGGATTATTTACACAATGAAGGCATTCCCATAGTCGCGAAAGATCTTCTCGATGATTTTCCACGCAAGGTTTATTTCTTTCCCGCTGAGGGGAAAGTTATGGTCAAAAAAATTAAGTCTGTACACAACTCGACGATTGTTGATCGTGAAAGTGAATACCGCATGCGCGTTAAATACACACCGAAATCGGGTGATGTTGAATTGTTCTCTTAGTGCTGGAGTAATATTGTGGCGATAAAAGTCTTAGTGGTGGATGACTCAGCATTAGTGCGCACATTATTGTCTGAAATTATTCGTGATACGCCGGGTTTGGAATTAGTGGGCGCTGCGCCTGATGCATTTGTTGCACGTGATATGGTGAATCAATTTTCACCGAATGTGATTACGCTCGATGTTGAAATGCCGCGAATGGATGGCTTGTCATTTTTGGAAAAATTAATGGCAGCAAGGCCAACTCCTGTTGTCATGATTTCAACATTGACCGAAGAGGGTGCGGACGCAACTTTGCGAGCATTAGAACTCGGTGCAGTCGATTTTTTACCTAAGCCAAAAATTGGTGTGTCCGAAGGCATTCGTGAATATGCTGAACTGATTGTCGAAAAAATTGTTGCAGCCGCCAGTGTTCGCGTAAAACCTCTACGACAAGTTGTGCGTAGAGATGTGGCTGAAAATGAAAAAGTTAATCCTACAAAAATTCACTCCACGGAAAAAATTATCGCCATAGGCGCATCAACTGGTGGTACCGAAGCGATAAAAGATTTATTGGTGCAATTTCCGGCGGCCATGCCGGGTATTGTCATGACACAACATATGCCGCCTGGATTTACGCGCACATTTGCTGAGCGATTAAACAAATGTACAAAATTACACGTGGTAGAAGCACGCGGCGGCGAACGTATTTTGCCTGGCCACGCTTACCTTGCACCGGGTGGGCATCATTTAATTGTGTCGCGCTATGGCGCTGACTATGTTGTGAAATTATCGGATATGGAACCTGTTCATCGTCATAGGCCTGCTGTGGATGTGATGATGGATTCTGTTGCGCAAGCAGGTGGCAAAAACGTGATTGGAATCTTGCTAACCGGAATGGGAAAAGATGGTGCCCAGGGTATGTTGGAAATTCGCAATCAAGGCGGTTACACCTTTGCGCAAGATGAAGAAAGTTGTGTTGTTTACGGCATGCCGAAGGAAGCGGTTGCAGTCGGTGGTGTTGATCAAACCGTCGAACTTTTAAAAATGGGCGATGCTATTCAAGCGAAACTTAAAGCTATGGGTGGTGGCAATCGTTTGTGATGGATTAAGTAAAAATACTTGTTAGAAGAATTTTGATACCAATGACAATCAGTACAATACCGCCCAATAATTCGGCTTTGTTTTCCAATTTTGTTCCGCTTTTTGCCCCGAGAAAAACACCAGCATAACTCAGTAAACAAGTTATCAAACCAATTACAAAACAAGAAAACAGTAAGTTAATGTTGAGTAAGTTAATAGCAAATCCGGCAGCCATAGCATCAATACTGGTAGCAATGGCCAAGGTAAGCATGACAGGATGAGTAATCGTTTTTATATTTTCTTCGACGCCTGGCCTGCAGGATTCGTAAATCATTTTGATTCCAATTAGCATCAACAGAACAAAGGCTATCCAGGGTGTGTAGGTATCCGCCCAATGAATAACGCCTTTGCCTGCCCAATATCCAATAAACGGCATCAATGCTTGAAAAATTCCAAAATAGACTGCGGACATCAAGGCAATTTTTCGCAATTCTGTTTTTTGTTTTGCTCCTAATCCAATAGATACAGCAAAAGCATCCATGCTGAGTGCAATAGCAAGTGAAAATAATTCAAGCATCGTTAATAATTCTCATTGGCAATATGTTGAATACCCAAGTCAAAAATTCAATTGGATATGAGTTGCCAGTGTAATTATTTTTTGAGTCCCTTACCAGTTGCGGCTACATAGAGTCCGCCGTAAATATGTTCAAGAAAAATTGGGTCGGAATAAGTGGCAGGAAGGTGGCCTAAGGCTGTATAAAAAGAGCGGCCGCCGTCATATTCGTGATACCAAGCCATAGGGTGGAACTTACCCATACCTTTACCGCTTTTCACGCCCCAGTTAGCATTAGGGTCATAAGTTTTTTCATCAACAGTTAAAATATAATTCAAACTTTTGATTTGCTCCGGGCCAAACTCATAATATTCATCTGTCCATAAAAAGCGATCCGGCATGCGTTCCAGGCCAGGGAATTTACGGCTGATGACTTGCAGTTCAGCAGTTTGATTCACAGGGTGAATGTGAAAACTTCTACCGACTAATTTGGTGAACCATTCCCAGTTGTATT
Organism: Cellvibrio sp.; assembly: GCA_016712405.1. Lineage (GTDB taxonomy): Bacteria > Pseudomonadota > Gammaproteobacteria > Pseudomonadales > Cellvibrionaceae > Cellvibrio. Next base: position 811,882 of record JADJRD010000014.1, read on the forward strand.
CTGTGTCGGAAGCGCTATGTATGCCGACAAAACCTTTTCCTGAGCGAATAAATTTTTCAATCGACGCTTTTTGTTCTGCGTTAAATAGATCTCCGGTGGTGGATAAAAAGACGATTGCCTGAAATTGTTCCAGATTTTTATCGTTGAATACGCGTGGATCTTCTTGCCAATCCAATTTAAAAAAATGCTTGTCAGCTAATTGGCGCATGGCAGCGACACCTTCCAGTTGTGATTGATGATGGAAGCCTTGTGTGCCAGTAAATAATAAAACATTAAATTGTTCAGCATAACTCGATAGAGTCAGAGTTAATCCCAATATGGTGCCCAGAATGAATTTGAAACGAATAATCATAATGCCCTCGTTATTGTGTTGTCTTGATTGAATTCCGTAGGCTACTCCAAGTGTTAATCTCTGTCGATCTGTAACCGGTTAAACTCTGAATCAAGTTTTGTAAGTAAAGATAAATCATGTCATTTCAAATTAAATATCCAGTGTATGCAACCAGCTTTGCAATTCATGAAGTTCATGATTACTCAGTTGGCCTGATGGAGGCATGGGGCGTGACTTTTCAAAAAAAACTTTGGATTCAATTAAATATCGGCCATTATCTTTTGCCAGCCAGTTTTCTTGATTAAAAAGAGTTTGGGGATTTGTGGCTATTTCGGTATGGCACTGACTGCAGTTATTTTTCAGAATTGACAGTATTCCGGTTGGGATTTCTATGATTGTTGATGAGTTATTGTGAATTTTAGTTTTTGTATATGAAGTGCCAGTCGATAAACGTAAAATCGCAGCGTTGCGGTCATCAAGAATCCATAAGCTGCCATCTTTTGATTGTGTCAATCCAACGGGGCTGCCTTCTGGGCGCAGATTTTCAATGGGATGCCATTCGGAAATTATTTCCTGATGTTGTGCTACTTGCTGACTAGCAGGGGAATCTAGTTGTAGGCCGCCTCTGGGTGCAAATAAATGCTCTGTGTATTCGCTGTTTGCATCAACAGGCGCGCGACGAAAAATGGCTTTTTCTTGTAAAACAGGACGACCTTTAGAGTCTAATTCATAGGCGACTAAACGATTGCCTGCAATTCTGAATCCGTGCCAGCTCATGATTAATTTATTTTTCAATGCAGGAATTTTGTTGCCTTGATAGTAGAGCATATCCAAAGGTGCTACATGAGGTGGCAGTAAAGTCCAAGGGGCTTGGTAGTGATTAGCGGTACAGGTTTTTCCGTCCAGATCTATATTGGCGTTATAACATTTTGGCCAACCATAAAATTTTCCTTCTTGAATAATATTGAATTCTTCATAAGGTTCTTCGGCATCAGGTAAATCAATACTATTTTCAGCTTGAACAATGGTTCCGCTTGAATGAACAGCCAGTGCCATGGAATTTCGCAATCCGTAAGCCAGAATCGAATAATCTTGTGAATACTGATTGGTATCTTTATGAAACGAATATCGACGAATGCTCGCTTCTTCTCCGTTGCCGCAAGAGGCTTGTTTGTTTTCACATTTGTCACTGCTGCTGCCAATATTGACCAGAAGGTCGCCATTTAAGTCAAAGGTAAAATTTTTTAACGGATGCAAATAGGTTGGTGAAAAGGGTAAATGGTCGATAACAATTTCCAGGTTTTGAATGGCATTATTTTTCCAGTAAAAACGACTGATTTTATCGGCTTCACTAAAATAAATGTAGTTGTTATGCCCATAGAGAATTTTATGGGGTAGGTTAAGTGTGTTCAGCAAGCTGCGGACAATTGGCGTTTTACCCGAGTAATCAATCAGCAGCAGCGATCCCTGATTCGGCATCCAGCTGCCGGCATCGATAACCAGTAGTTGACCTTTATCAATTTCAATTAAGGATCGAGGTTTTTTTAATGGTATGTTTTGGGATTTTTGTACAACCAAACCGACACATATGTTGTTTAATGTGATCAGCGGTAGTTGCGGAAAGCCATCGCATTGACTGGTCAAGCTATGGTAAGGCTCTGCTACTAGTTTGCAAAACCCGGATAGAATTGTAATCAGAAAAAATACCCCAATGCGTTTCATAGGCGCCTCATGTTGCAAACGATTAAGTTCTATCTTAAATCAATTTGCATGAAATCAATACCAATGAAGATTTATGGCGTCAAACCAGTGGAATAATTTACCTGCAATTGCGTATACTAACTGTCGCGAACGGGCTTCCCAATAAGAAACGATTATGGATATTGATTTTTTACGTAACGAAATAAAGAAAGGCGCCAAGTCTTGGAATAGTTTTCGTAAACTGTTGCCGGCTCATGAAATTAATCTCGATGGCATAGAGTTGATTGACATGAAGCTGGATGATTATGACTTCTCCAAGTTATCCCTTCGACATTCTAAAATTAAAGGTTGTAGCTTCAAAGGTGCTGATTTGATTTCGGCGAATATGGAATCCGCGTTATTGACGCAAAACGATTTCACTAATGCAAAATTAATTGCTGTTCAATTGTCCGATGCTGATCTAAGTGGCTCCATTCTTTTCAATGCAAATTTGTTAACGGCGGTGACTCGACGTACCAAATTGGAAAATATCGATTTTCGCGGTCGCGATATTAGTGGATTAAGTTTGCGAGGCGTGTCTTTAGCGGGTAGTAATTTAGAAAGCCAGGAATTATCGAGAATCGATTTCAGCGGTTCCAATTTGCAAAAAGTAAATTTTAGAAATGCCAATTTGACGCAGGCGTTATTGACTAATGCCAATTTAGTGGGCGCTAGTTTTAGAGATGCAAAGATTGATGGCGCAATTTTTAAAAATGCTAACCTGACGGCTTGTGATTTATCCAAACAAGATTTGACTGGAGCTGACTTTACCGAAGCGAACCTGCAAGATGTCGATTTTCGTGAGGCCAATCTCAATAAAACAAAATTGGTGCAGACAAATTTATCGGGCAGTAAGTTGTGGAAAATATCTACCCAGGGTTGGACCCTATCCAATGTCATTTGTAATTCTGCTTTTTGGGATAAGTCGGGTAAAGAAAAAACAGTTTATCGCCCCCACGAATTCGAAAGAATTTTTGCAGAGTCCGTCACTATTGAATTGCGTTACCCTTATCGATTAGCCGATCATGAATTGGCAACATTGCCCATTTTTATTGAACATTTAACGGCCGTACATTGGGGAATTATTTTACGGTTGAAATCCATTAGCGATGTTGCGGGTGGTGCATTGGTGCAGTTTGTGGTTGAGGAAATTGGTAATCACAACCCGACAGAATTGAAAGATCAATTACAAACGGAAGCCGAGCGAATTCAGTTGGCTCAATTGGTGTTGCGCTCCAATACGGAATTGCATTTACAGCTTAAAGAAAAAATTGCAGGAATTCGTGAAGAGTTTTGGCCTCGTTTGTTGGAGTTGGCGGCAGATCATGAAACCGGTCAAACAAGAAATCTCACTATTTTGTTTATGGATTTAAAAGGATTTTCAAAATGGAAAAACGATGAGTTATCTGACAAATTATCTTTATTTCGTGGCCTGCTAAAACCTATTTTAAAAAAATGGGGAGCCGGGCACCCGAATATGGAGGGTGATTCATTACGTGTTACTTTTAAAAATGCAACAGCGGGCTTGTCCTGTGCTTGTATGATGCGTAATGTGTTGATTGCTGCTGGTTTTGAATTGCGCATCGGTGTTGAGTTGGGTGAAGTCAATCTGGTTCATAATGAAGTCACGGATGTGCCTGATCTTGAAGGTGTTGCGGTGAATATGGCCGCGAGAATGGAAGCTGCTGCTGATCCAGGCGATGTGTTAGTCAGCCACAAAATTCGTCACTACGCTGAACGCAGTGGATTATTTAAATTCACCGCAAAACAAGTTTCCCTAAAAAAAGATATTGGCGATTTGCAACAAGGTGAATTAGTTGAATGTTTTGCTGTAGAAATGCTTTAGGGTTCTCATTTAATTTCTACTGTTTTGATTTGTAATACTTATCGCAAAATAAGATTGGGTGTGGATAATTGCAGTTTTACCAAACTCATCATAACCCTATAAAAGCCATAAGAAGAGGAAGAAACATGTCTTTTTTGCGATATTTTCCTGTGTTGTTTTGCTTCGGCCTACTCAATGTATCGGCTGAAACTGTTGATGTTTTCTCACCTGATAAACGAATCAAACTTTCGATAAGCAATTCCACATATGGGCTTAATTATAAAATTGAGCGCGATGGCAAAGTGATTATTGCCGAATCTTCACTTGGGTTGGCGGTCGACAATGTTCGTCTCGGCTCTTCGGATATGAAGCTGTTATCCAGCGATAAAAAAACGGTGAAGGATAGTTACAAGATTATCGCAGGCAGTCATCAATCAGTGGCAGATCATTATCAATCGATCAAGTTGGAATACGTCACTCAATCGGAGTCAAAAAAATATCTCAATATTCATGCGCGTGTTTATGATCAAGGTGTTGCATTTCGTTATGAATTACCAACGATCAATTCGTTTAAAGAATTTTCAATTCAATACGAAATGACCGGTTTTTTCTTTCCGAAAGATTATCAATGTTATGGCACTAATCAGGGTAAATTTTCCAACGGCCATGAAGGTGAATTTGATCCGGTAAAAGCGTCAATGATTCGTGAACATAATCTTTATGATCACCCATTGGTGTGTAAAACTGGCGATCAAAACGCCACATTTGCTTTGGCAGAATCCAATGTAAAAAATTATCCCGGCAGTTGGTACAGTGGCCGTGGTGATGGTGATTTGGGTGTGTCTTCAGTGTTGACGCCGCGGTTTGATAATCGCCCCGATGGATTGAATCGCGTCGCGGTTAAAGGTAATTTATCTGAAAAATTTTTTACACCTTGGCGTGTGATTCAGCTGGGTGATGAACCGGGTGATTTAACTGAATTTCCGTTGGTTAAATTATTGGGCGAGCCAACCAAAATTAAAGACACCCGTTGGATTAAGCCAGGAAAAGTCGCTTGGGATTGGTGGAATGACAATCAAGTCGTGCTGCAAAACACTTCAGTCAAACCTGGTATGAATACCGAAACCTACAAAGCCTATATTGATTTTGCTGCGACATTAAAACTTGAATACATTTTAATTGATGCAGGTTGGCATGAAGGTGCGGCTTGGAGCAGTACGCCGGGTGCTGATGTGACTAAACCCATTGCCGCTATGGATATGCCGGAAATTTTGCGTTACGCCAAAGAAAAAAATGTTGGTGTTTGGGTTTGGTTGCAATGGAAGCAATTGGATTGGCAAATGGAAGAAGCTTTGAAGGCTTATCAACAGTGGGGCATTAAAGGAATTAAAGTGGATTTTATGGAAAGAACTGATCAGGAGATGATAGATTTTTATCACAAATTATTAAACACGGCTGCGAAATATAAAATCATGGTGGATTTACACGGAACTTTTCCGGCAGGCGGTTTAAATCGCACTTATCCACATTTATTAACGCAAGAAGGCGTGATGGGTGGCGAATATAATAAATGGAGTTCGCGTGTCACGGCGCGTCACAATGTTTCAGTTCCATTCACGCGCATGTTGATTGCGCCTATTGATTACACGCCAGGTGGATTTCGTCACGCAACGCCGGAAAAATTTCCGCAATTGCGTCGCAACACTTTGCCTTATGTGCAAACCACTCGCGGTCAAGCTTTAGCTATGTATGTTGTGTATGACAGCCCGCTGCAAATGTTGGCGGACTCGCCCATCACTTACAGCAAAACAGATGGGATTTGGCCACAACCCGAAAGCGAGTGGCAAGAAGGTTTGCAATTTATTCGCGATGTACCGGTCACTTGGGATGAAACTAAAATTTTGCAAGGTGATATTGGTGAATATATTGTTACCGCACGTCGTTCAGGAAAAAATTGGTATTTGGGCGCAATGACTAATGAGTCTGCACGTGAATTAACTATTCCTTTACATTTTTTAGGTAAGGAAAAATACTCAGCAGAAATTTGGCAAGACGGAAAAACGATTTCATCTGTTGATAAAGCAACAGCCGAATTGAATGCAAGAGATAAGCTGACATTGAAATTGGCTGCAACCGGTGGTGCAGTAGTTGTTCTGAAAAAATAACACACCGCGAGTGAAAAAAGGCGGCTCGGTTCACGCTGAGTCGCCTTTTTTATTAATTGGAGCTAGTTATGAAAAGTTTTCTGTTGTTGCTGATGTTGGTGAATTCGTCAGCTCTATTCGCAGAGGAAATGACTCCTGCAGAAAATTGTATTGCGGGAGATTCCGGTGTGGGTTCGGTTGAGTGTCTTAAAAAAATCTATAAAGCCTTGAATCAAGAGTTAGATCAACTTAATCAAGCTGTATTCTCAAGCCTTGAAGAGAGAAATCGGAAAGATACTATTACCGTCATTCATTATGACTATGCATTACTTGCTTTTAAGCGATCTGTTCTGGATTTCAAGCTCTATCGTGAAAGTGGTTGTAACACTTTTACCTATTATTCGGGTGGTGTGGCATCGGGGTATCAACAACAATTGTATAAATGCTTGATTAGTCAAACTGAAGTTCACAATCAATTTTTAAAGAAAATACTAGAGCTCAAATGAATCTTTTGTTATCGCCCAATAACATTTTATTTTGGTCGGCAACCATAATTATGTCGTCGTCGCTCTTGTTGGCGGTTCGCTATGCGCCATGGAAACTTTTGTTTGCCGATCAAAGTCGACAACATTGTCTTTTGCAAGTATTTTGGTTTTGGCATTAATGTGGATATTGCAAATCCGCGTAATGAATGTGTTGGCGTTTCATCCATTATTAATCACGGTCGTTACCATGATTTTTGGCTGGTCTTTTACATTGTTCATTGGTGTTTTGGCTTTAGTGGTGCTTGAAATTTATCAGCTGACCTTACGCAGTGCTTTTATGAATTGGGATGTGGCTTTAACTCAATTCAATTTTGACACCTTGCCTGTTGATTTTTGTTTGTCAGTTTTGGTTCCGGCGACATGGGCATTATGTGTAATAGGCTTGGTTAATAGATGGAAATTCAAAAATCCCTTTACTTATTTTTGGGGTGTTGGATTTTTTGGTGCAATGATCAGTTGTTTTCTGATGGGGTTAGCCGCCATTGCGCTTTTTGTTTTGACCGGGAGTGAAAGAGAATTACATTCTGTAAAAGAAAATTTTATTGTATTTGTCGTCATGACTTTCCCCGAAGGGTTTATCAATGGTTCTATGGCCACCATGTTTACGATTTTTTATCCCAATATTATGAAGACTTACCGGGATGATTGGTTTTTAAAAGATTAGAAGATGTCTTAGTTTGCTACAGGTTTTAGATCCAGTAACTGATAAAGTGCAATTAATAAAAATATCCAACCGGCAATATTCATCACCGCATTTACTCCGCCTGCAATCATAAAACTGGTGTGTAGTGACAGTGTGCTGTCTTGACCCTGAGAAGAAATTAACCAGGTTTGTATCACTGTTGAGAGAATCAGATTCACAATAAAAATTGAAAAAGCCGTTATTGCCATGTTTGTGGCTGATTTATTTTTTGAACGAAAGTGAATGCAAATGCCAAAACCAATTCCCCATACCAACAAATAAGGTAATGACCAGATGCCACGTTGAATCAATTCAATGATAAATCCACTCATTTTTGGTGTTCCTCGTTTTTTATGATTGACTGATTATACAAGTTCAACTCGATTAAATTTATTCTCATTAGATATTGGTCGACTGGATCACAGTTATTTTTAGTGTAAAAAAACCCGCATGGCAGCGGGTTTTTTTACAGGAAGCAACAATCTTACTTTTTAGCAGCCGCTGCTTTCTTTTCTTTCTCTTTCGCAATAACGGCTTCTGCAACGTTAGCTGGGCATGCTGAGTAGTGAGAGAACTCCATAGAGAACTGACCACGGCCTGATGTCATAGTACGCAGGGTGCTGATGTAACCAAACATTTCTGACAGCGGAACGTCTGCTTTAATACGCACACCAGTTACGTTAGCTTCTTGACCTGAGATCATGCCGCGACGACGGTTCAGGTCACCAATCACATCACCTACGTGATCTTCTGGGCTGTACACATCCACTTTCATGATGGGTTCAAGCAATTGTGGGCCAGCTTTTGGCATTGATTGACGGAAGGCGCTTTTCGCTGCAATTTCAAACGCGATTGCAGATGAGTCTACGGCGTGGAAGCCACCGTCGAACAATTCAATTTCTACGTCCAACACGGGGAAGCCAGCTAATGGGCCTGTACCCATCATGGATTCAAAACCTTTTTCGATTGCTGGGAAGAATTCTTTCGGAACGCTACCACCAACCACCACGCTCTTGAATTGGAAGCCAGTATTGGCTTCGCCAGGACGAATGCGGTAATCGATCTTACCGTACTGACCAGAACCACCGGATTGTTTCTTGTGGGTGTAACTGTCTTCAATGGCGCGAGTGATGGTTTCACGGTAAGCCACTTGTGGTTGGCCCACGTTTAGCTCAACACCATAAGTACGTTTCATGATGTCGACTTTAATATCCAGGTGCAATTCACCCATTCCTTTCAGAATGGTTTCGCCTGAATCTATATCAGTTTCAACACGGAAGGTTGGGTCTTCTGATATCAACTTGCCAATGGCTGTTGCCATCTTCTCGATCATGCTCTTGTCTTTTGGTGTCACAGCAATCGAAATAACCGGCTCAGGGAAAATCATAGGTTCAAGCGTACAAGGGAATTTTGGATCACAGAGTGTGTGACCAGTCTGTACGTTCTTCAAACCGACCAAGGCAACAATGTCACCTGCTTGAGCGGTGGTCAGATCAGTACGATCATTAGCATTCATTTCCACCATGCGGCCGATACGTTCGGTTTTACCAGTGAACGAGTTCAACAGAGTGTCGCCTTTGTTCAGTACACCAGAATAAATACGGCAGAAAGTTAAAGCACCGAAGCGGTCATCCATAATTTTGAAGGCTAGTGCGCGGAAAGGTTCATCAGCGGAAACAATCGCAAATTCGCCAGTAGGATTACCTTCTTCATCGGTCAAAGGCTGTGGGTTAACTTCAGTTGGGCTTGGCAAGTAATCAACAACCGCATCCAACAAAAGTTGCATACCTTTGTTTTTAAAGGCTGAACCACAGAAGGTTGGGAAGAACACCAGATCGCGCGTCCCTTTACGGATACAGCGCTTGATATCTTCAATAGAGATTTCGCCGCCTTCCATATAGGACATCAGCAGTTCGTCATCGACTTCAACTGCATTTTCAACCAGTTGGTCACGGTACATATCAACATCATCCATCATGTCGGCAGGGACATCAGTGATGGTGTAGTTTTCGGGTTGGCCGCTTTCGTCCCAGATGTAAGCTTTTTTGCTTAATAGATCGACCACGCCAACGAAGGTATCTTCGCGTCCGATTGGCAATGTCATGATCAAGGGTTTTGCACCCAGAACTTTTTTCACTTGATCAGTCACGCGCAAGAAGTCAGCGCCGATACGGTCAAGTTTGTTAACGAAAATCAAACGGGCAACTTTAGAGTCGTTCGCATAACGCCAGTTGGTTTCAGATTGGGGCTCAACACCGCCAGAACCACAGAATACACCGATACCGCCGTCGAGTACTTTTAATGAACGATACACTTCAACAGTAAAGTCAACGTGTCCGGGGGTATCGATCACGTTAAAGCGAGTACCTTTCCAGAAACAGGTCACAGCGGCTGACTGAATGGTAATACCACGCTCAGCTTCCTGAACCATAAAGTCGGTGGTGGATTCACCTTCGTGAACTTCACCGATCTTGTGGATTTTACCGGTGAGCTTGAGGATACGCTCAGTGGTGGTGGTTTTACCGGCGTCCACGTGGGCGAAAATACCGATATTTCTGTAAGTTGATAAGTCAGCAGACATAAGACTCTTTCCGTAACAGGGTTATACAAATGGATGGGTTAGAAAATAAGCGGCGCAATATACAGTAAGTTGATCGAAATTGCCCTAGGGAAAAGGATTTTATTCGGATTGTTTTGCAAATTGAGGTCAGTTTTTGAGGTTTTGGCGGGCAAAGTGCTAGCGACAGGATATTTTAAACCCTCGTTAAGGTTTTGGATCTCTGTTTTGCAGCTGAAGTAGCAGGACTATTGATTGACAGCGCTGTCAGTTATCGATAAAGTAAGTGCGTTGACTTGTTGGAATTACTGTTGCTGATTTAGCAATAGCCAATCTCTCACCGTCGATGTCCGGTTGATGCATCGACGATTGCTTATGCCCTCTGAATTTCAGGGGGCTTTTTTTTGCCTGAATTATTTCAAGGTTTTGATGGTATTAATGACCTGTTGCATCTCGTCAGGTGTACCTATGGTGATGCGAAGGAAATCAACGATTCGTGGTGAGTTGAAGTGACGAACCAGAATTTTATTTTCGCGTAGCTGCCGCGCCAATGTTATGGCGTCAGTGAAGTTGGGTTTAACAAAAACAAAATTGGCTTGAGATGGCAACACTGTAAAGCCCAATGTCTCCAATTCGGAGATGGTCCAGTCACGAGTTGAAATTATCTGATTGGTACACTCTTGAAAATATTCCTCATCTTCAAAAGCGGCGATTGCAGCCGCCTCGGCCAATCTATCAAGAGGATAAGAGTTAAAACTATTTTTGACTCTATCCAAGGCTTCTATTAGCTGTTCATTCCCTATTGCTAAACCCACGCGCATTCCCGCTAGAGAACGCGATTTCGAAAGTGTCTGTATTATCAATAAATTAGAGTATTGGTCGATGAGTTTACATGCGGTTTCCGCTCCAAAATCGACATAGGCTTCATCAACAACTACAGCTGATTGGGAGTTGATCTGTAGAAACTTTTCAATTTCTGCTAAAGATTTTCCAATCGCTGTAGGTGCATTGGGATTTGGAAAAATAATGCCGCCATTGGGTTTTTGATAATCTGCAAAATCAATCGTGAAATCTTTTGTTAGTGGAATGGTTTCATAATCAATGCGAAATAATTGGCAATAGACTTTATAAAAACTGTAGGTGATATCGGGAAACAGTAAGGGTTTGTCTTGTTGGAAAAAAGCCATAAATACCAGTGCAAGAATTTCATCTGAGCCATTACCGACAAATACTTGTGTAGGTTTGACACCATAATAATTCGCAATGGTTTGCTTGAGTTTTTTAGAATTGGGATCAGGATATAAACGCAATTTGGCTATTGCGTCTGTCGTCATCAAAGAATGTACGCGTGGTGATGGGGGATATGGGCTTTCATTGGTATTGAGCTTGATTAACCCGTCAATTTGGGGTTGTTCGCCGGGCGTGTAGGGCTCTAGTTCTCTTACTAATGGGCTCCATAAAGTTGACATCACAATTTCTCGTCTTAAAGCATTTGGGGGCGTGAAGTATAGCGAGGCATTGATTCATTTCACCACTGATAATCGGAACTTTTTTAATTTTTGATGAGTCAGAAGGCGAGTGTTTAAGTTCAGCTATTGAGTAATCGAGGTGAATGTTATGAAGCGTTATGTGATTTTATGGGGAATGATTTACAGCTTGTTGATTGCTGGTTTTTCTCATGCGGAAGGGCTGCCTGATTTTACGGATTTAATTGAAAGGCATTCTCCGGCTGTAGTCAAAATTACCGCAGTTGGTCGATCTGGTCCTCGCTCGTCTGGGCATGGGGCACCTCCAGGGCAGCCAATACCGGAAATATTTAGGGAACTGCTGGAGCAAAGACAAATGCCACGCGAGCAGGGTTCATTGGGTACAGGATTTATCATCGATAGTGAAGGCTACATTTTAACCAACGATCATGTGGTTGGGGTGGCTAATGAAATCAAAGTCGTTCTAAACGATCAGCGCGAGTTTGAGGCTAAATTAGTCGGCAGGGATGAGCGCTCGGATTTGGCTCTTTTGAAAATCGATGCCAAACATCTTCCTACATTGGAATTGGCAAAAAATGAAAATTTAAAAGTGGGTCAATGGGTGGTTGCTATAGGTTCTCCTTACGGATTGGACTATTCCGCCAGCGCAGGAATTGTAAGTGCTATTGGTCGGGCGATTCCGTCAGCTCATTCTGAATCGACTTATGTTCCCTTTATTCAAACGGATGTGGCAATCAATCCTGGTAATTCAGGCGGCCCACTGTTTAATCTTAAGGGTGAAGTGGTGGGGATAAACTCCCAAATATTTTCGCCTACCGGTAGCTCCGTTGGTTTGTCTTTTGCGATTCCTTCAAGCCTCGCACTGGATGTGGTCTCTCAATTAAAAGATAAGGGGCGAGTTGATCGTGGTTGGTTGGGTGTTTACTTGCAGGATGTTGATAAGGGTTTGGCTAATTCTATGGGTTTGGATAAGGCGCGAGGTGCTCTGGTGAGCGATGTGGCTGAATCTGGGCCTGCAGACAAGGCCGGTATCCAAGTGGGTGATGTCATAGTGAAATTTCAGGATCAGGGGATCAATCACTCAAGTGATTTGCCGCACCTGGTCGGACGAACTCGTCCAAATACTAAAGTGGCTATGACTATTATGCGTAAAGGGAAAGAACAGATTATTCAGGTTAAGGTAGGAAGTTTGCCGGGTTCTCCCGATGAAGTTCAGGCGCAAACCACGCTTTCTAATAATACAAGCAAGGATCTTTTGGGGTTGTCACTGGTTGGGTTTACCCGCACTGGCCCTAATGGTCCCAGCGCCGGAGTACAGGTAAAAACGGTCAAGCCGGATAGTCCTGCCGCCAAAGCGGGATTGAAAGCGGGGGATGTGATTACCCAATTGGCGTTCAATGAAATCAATAATCTGAACGACTACCAAAAAGTGGTCGGAGGATTGAAAAAGAACGAAAGCTACGCAGTTCGATTTTATCGCGAGGGTCGAGCGGTATTTAGGTCGATTATCATCGAAAACTAGTTGAGGTCATTTACCTGACAGATGGGGATTAAATCCGCTAGAATGCGCGCACTTTTGACTCCGGTCATCTTATTGATGGCCGGAGTTTTTTCCTCAAACCTTAGGTAGTTAACTGTCTGTGACTGATCTTAGCCATATCCGTAATTTTTCTATCATTGCCCATATCGACCACGGCAAATCCACCATTGCTGACCGTTTTATCCAAATGTGTGGTGGCTTAAGCGACCGTGAAATGGAAGCACAAGTCCTTGATTCAATGGATTTAGAGCGCGAGCGCGGCATCACCATTAAAGCTCATAGTGTGACTCTTCATTACAACGCCCGCGACGGTAAAACCTACCAACTCAATTTTATTGATACGCCTGGTCATGTGGATTTTACCTATGAGGTTTCCCGTTCTTTAGCGGCTTGTGAAGGTGCGTTGTTGGTAGTGGATGCAGGGCAGGGTGTCGAAGCGCAATCTGTTGCTAACTGCTATACCGCGATAGAGCAAGGGCTGGAAGTGATTCCTGTCTTGAACAAAATGGATTTGCCGCAAGCCGAACCTGATCGTGTTGCTCAGGAAATTGAAGATATTATCGGTATTGATGCTACAGAAGCTGTCCGTTGCTCGGCCAAGTCAGGCATGGGTATGGAAGATGTACTGGAAGAGTTGGTGCGTTTGGTGCCGCCGCCAGTGGGTGATGTCGATGCTCCTTTACAGGCGTTGATTATTGATTCTTGGTTCGATAATTATCTTGGCGTAGTCTCACTTGTGAGAGTTATGCAAGGAACACTCAAACTAAAGGATAAGATTATCGCGAAAACGATTGGCAAGCCGCAGTTAGTTGATGGGGTGGGGGTATTCAGTCCAAAACCAACACAATTAAAAGAACTGAAAGCTGGCGAAGTGGGTTTTGTGGTTGCTGGTATTAAAGATATTTTAGGTGCACCGGTTGGGGACACTATTACCCATGCATCGACTCCTGATGTGGAATCTTTGGCTGGGTTCCAAAAAATCAAACCGCAAGTTTATGCGGGCATGTTCCCGATTAGTTCAGACGATTTTGAAGATTTCCGCGAGGCTTTAGCCAAACTGACATTGAATGATGCTTCATTGTTTTATGAGCCCGAAAGTTCGGATGCATTGGGGTTTGGTTTTCGTGTTGGTTTCCTGGGCATGTTGCATATGGAAATCATTCAGGAGCGATTGGAGCGTGAATACGATCTGGATTTGATAACCACGGCACCAACAGTGGTTTATGAATTGGTTAAGCGTGGAGGTGAGGTTATTTATGTCGATAACCCATCCAAATTACCTGATCCAGGCTCTATTGAGGAAATGCGTGAGCCGATTGTGGAGGCCAATATTTTGGTACCACAAGAGCATTTGGGTAATGTTATTACTTTGTGTATTGAAAAACGTGGGGTGCAAAAAGATTTACAATTCACGGGTTCACAAGTGCGTGTTCGCTATGAGCTGCCGATGAATGAAGTAGTAACGGATTTCTTTGATCGATTAAAGTCGGTGAGCCGTGGTTATGCTTCATTGGATTACAGTTTTATACGATTTCAAGCAGCTAATTTGGTGCGTTTGGATGTGTTAATTAACAGTGAAAAAGTGGATGCTCTGGCCATTATTGTTCATCGTGACAAAGCGCATAAGATGGGGCATTCATTAACTGAAAAAATGAAAGAGTTAATTCCTCGCCAAATGTATGACGTGGCGATTCAAGCAGCAATTGGTGGTCAAATTGTTGCTCGTTCCACTGTAAAAGCTTTACGTAAAGATGTAACCGCAAAATGTTATGGTGGTGATGCTACGCGTAAGAAAAAACTGTTGGAAAAGCAAAAAGCGGGTAAGAAACGTATGAAGCAAGTGGGTAGTGTTGAAATCCCGCAGGCTGCATTTTTTGCCGTATTGAAAATAGATAGTTAATTTACCAAGGCGCGATAATGACAGAAACTTTAGCCAAAATTCTCATGTATGGACTACCCTTTGCGGTTTTGTTTACCGGCTTGGTGTGGCTTGTCGATAGTTTGTTTTTTGCAAAACATCGCAAAGCGAAAGTGGCTGCAGTTGAGAAAAAATTTGCTGTAACGGAAAAAAGATCAGAAGCTGAGCAAAAATCTTATGAGGCAGCCTTAATGGCTGCTTCTGCAGAGCCTGCATTGATCGAGAATTCCAAATCATTTTTCCCTGTTCTATTTTTTGTGTTTTTTATTCGTTCATTTTTGTTTGAGCCCTTCCAGATCCCATCAGGCTCCATGATCCCAACGCTAAAAGTCGGTGATTTTATTCTGGTCAATAAATTTACTTATGGCATACGCATGCCTATTCTTAATTCGGAAATTATTCCGGTGAACAAGCCCCAGCGTGGCGAAGTCATGGTGTTTTATCCACCGCATCAACCGAAAGTGAGTTTTATCAAGCGTGTTATTGGGTTGCCGGGTGATGAAATTCGGTATACCAACAATGTGCTTTATGTGAATGGTGTAGAGATTAAGCAAGTCGAGCTATTTAAAAAGGTTCCTGAGCTTTATTCGCCCTGTATGTCTTATGGGTCGCAGTTAACCGTGGCTGATGAAGCCTTGGGTGACAAAGTGCATCAGATGCAAAAATGTGATGTGCCCGGTGAAACCAGTCGTAATGGTACTTGGATTGTTCCTGAAGGGCATTATTTTATGATGGGTGATAATCGGGATAACAGTCAGGATAGTCGAGTTTGGGGGACCGTCCCAGAACAAAATATTATTGGAAAAGCAATTCTTGTATGGATGCATTGGGATGAGTTTTGGAGTGTGCCGAGTTTTAAAACTGTAGGTAAAATTCAATAAAAATCAATTGAAGGTGGATGTATGAAGAACAATCTGAAAGAGATGGCTTGGAAAAATCAGAAAGGCATGGGTGCTTTGCAATGGATATTGGTTTTGTTGATTGCAGCATTTTTCTTGTTGCTTGGGTTTCGTGTAATTCCTTTATATACCGAGAATCAATATGTTATTGCGGGATTAAAGAGTTTGGTTAAAGCTGATGAAAATATAATTGACATGACGGATGCTGAAATCAACAAAAGAATGGATAATTTTTATAATCTTAATAATGTTCAATCCGATGGTCCGCGGCAGAATATTGAGATTGAGAGGGAAGATAGCCGTGTTTTGATTACCATTGATTATGAAGGCAAGGCTGTATTATTTGAAGATCAACCAGTTGTTGGGACAGTCTCTATAGTCATATCATTCAAAAATCATCTTGACAGTGATCGCGTACATGAATGCTGTAAGCCTCTCAAGAGTAAATAGTGCAATTTAACCAATATACATCTTTAAACTCCATTCTGGGGTATAGCTTTCGTGATCTGCAGTTATTGCGGCAAGCCTTAACTCATCGTAGTTTTAGTTCAGACAATAATGAACGCTTCGAATTTCTGGGTGATTCCATTCTGAATTTAATTGTTGGTGAGGCTCTGTTTCAAAAATTTCCGAATGCGAAAGAAGGGCAGCTAAGTGGATTAAGATCGGCATTAGTTTGTGCGGACAGCCTTGTAAAAATTGCGCGTAATTTTAAGCTCAATCATCATTTAATTTTGGGTGAGGGTGAGTTGAAGTCGGGTGGACTTGAACGCGATTCCATTTTATCGGATGCGGTCGAAGCCTTGATAGGCGCAATATATACTGAGGTTGGTTTTGATCAATGTCGGGTTGTGGTTCTGGGCTGGTTTGCTGAGAAATTAAATCAACTTTCTTTAGAGGCAAAACACAAGGATGCAAAAACCCAATTACAAGAATACATGCAATCCTGTAAAAAACCGCTGCCCGAATATACTGTTGTACAAGTTATGGGTGAATCCCATGCGCAACAATTTATTGTTGAATGTCGCGTGGCCCTATTAACACAAGCTACCAGTGCACAGGCTACGAATCGTCGAGAAGCTGAAAAGTTGGCGGCGGCTAAAGCTCTTAAATTACTCAATATTTAACTCCTCTTATGACAAATGAAAAGTCTTTAACCCGATGTGGATATGTGGCTATTGTGGGTCGGCCTAATGTAGGCAAATCCACACTGTTAAATCATATGCTGGGTCAAAAAATCAGTATCACTTCGCGTAAACCTCAGACCACACGCAACAATGTGTTAGGTATAAAGACTGAAAACAATAATCAAATTATTTTTGTGGATACGCCTGGGTTACATTTGGGGCAAGAAAAAGCCATCAACCGCTATATGAATAGAGCGGCCAGCACGGCAATGAAGGATGTTGATCTGGTTATTTTTGTAGTGGATAAATTTATCTGGACCGAAGAAGACGAGGCTGTTGCCCGGCAACTCAATAATATTAACTGCCCCATTATTTTAGCAGTCAACAAAGTGGATCAGATTGATGACAAGGAAAAACTTTTGCCTCACATTCAGCATTTATCTGAAAAATTATCGGCTCTTGAGATTGTGCCTCTGTCCGCTTTGCGAAATATTAATTTAGATCGTCTTGAGCAAATTATTTTGCATCATTTGCCTGAGTCGACACATCTTTTTCCTGAAGATCAAATCACTGATCGCAGTTCACGATTTATGGCGGCAGAAATTGTGCGCGAAAAAATTACTCGCCAATTGGGTGACGAATTGCCTTATGAAATGGCTGTGGAGATAGAAGAGTTTACCTATGAAGGAGAATTGCTGAATATCTCTGCATTGATTTTGGTAGAAAAATCCGGGCAGAAAAAAATTCTCATTGGTGATAAGGGTGATCGAATTAAATTAATTGGTACTCAAGCACGTATTGATATGGAAACTTTGTTCGAAAGCAAAATAATGTTAAAGCTGTGGGTGAAAATTAAATCCGGATGGTCAGATGATGAGCGCGCATTACGAAGCTTGGGATATCATGATATCTAAGCTATGCGAGTAGAAGATCAGCCTGCTTATGTTTTGCATCTTCGCCCCTATCGCGATACTAGCGCATTAGTCGATTTGTTAACCCCCGATTATGGTCGTCTTTCGGTTGTGGTTCGTGGTGTCAGAAAAAGTAAATCTCCCAAGCGTCAATTATTAAACCCCTTTCATGGATTGCTGATTAGTTTTCAAGGTGAGGGTGAATTAAAGCTTCTCACGCAATTTGAATCCAATCAGCGTTTTTTCAATTTACAAGCAGCGCATCTTTATTCTGGTTTTTATATTAATGAATTAATTGTAAGGCTGTTGCCGGAAATGGATGCGCACAATGATTTATTTTCCTTATACGAATCCAGCATTCATGCATTGCATCAACAGGAAGATATTGAGCCCATACTACGTCGATTTGAATTTCGTTTGTTGATGGAGCTGGGTTACGCAATTGACTTTCAAGTAGACGCTATTGAGCAGCAGCCAATTAAACCTAACCAGTTGTATAGATGTGATCTGGAGCGAGGTTTTATCACGCTGCCTCAAGGTGAAGATTCATCTGCTGGCTTCAGCGGAGAAGATTTACTGGCAATAGCCACAGATAATTACACGCAATTAACAACAAGACGTGCTGCAAAGCAATTAACTCGTTATCTATTAGGTCCCTTGTTGGGGAAAAAACCTTTAAAAAGTCGAGAGCTTTTTTTTAGTAAGTAATTTTTGTTAAGTGCTTTATATTGCAGATTCTGTGAGTCCAAAAATTTCATCAATATTTTTATTCTGATGCCAGGTTAATATGTCATCCAAAGCGGAGTAAAGAGAATTGATTGCGCTTTTTGCTTCCTCGTGAAGATGTTTTTGGAAAAGTTTATCCAGTAGCCCGCTAATGTATTTCAATCGTGGTACACCACAATAACCACAACTGCCGTAAAGTTTGTGAACAATTTCTCCTGCTTCTTCGTAATTTTCTGAAGCCATTGCGTCAATAATTAGTTGCTTTTCTTCAGCAATTCCGGCGATTAACATTTTCAACATGTCTCTCGCTAATGCGGGTTTATGGTTGCTCAGTTTTAAGCAAAGCGCGATATCGACCGAGCTGCTTTCAAAATTTGATAGGGTAATTCTCTCACTGATTTTGTCTGTGTTTGTCAGGTTGGAATCTGTGCTGCGAAGGGGAATTTCGTTTTTTCCCGAGAGGCTTGCCCATCGATTAATGACATGAATCAGTTGCGCTTCGTTGACGGGTTTGCTCAAACAATCATCCATTCCGGCAATTAATAGCTCTGCTTTTTGTTCGGTAATACTGTGTGCTGTCAACGCTATGATGGGCGTGCGTAATTTGCCCTTTTCAATTTCCCGAATTCGACGTGTGGCTTCTATACCGTCCATTCCTGGCATTTGGATATCCATGAAAATCACATCAAATTTTTC
The DNA here is from genome assembly GCA_016712405.1 of Cellvibrio sp. Taxonomy (GTDB): domain Bacteria; phylum Pseudomonadota; class Gammaproteobacteria; order Pseudomonadales; family Cellvibrionaceae; genus Cellvibrio. The sequence continues at coordinate 831,010 of JADJRD010000014.1, forward strand.
TTGCTGGCAGGCTTCTATGGCGTTTGGTCCGCTGTTGGCTTGTCTGACATGGGTATTTAATGCGGTTAACAATTCAGATGTAAATTGAAGATTTGCAGGGTTGTCATCCACCAATAGAATGGAGGTTGGTTTGATCGGTACATGTTGATGGCTGGGCTTGGTTTTATCTTCGATCTTGAGTGAATCGCACAGGAGTTGAAAAAATTCGTGGTGTGCAACAGGTTTATTTAAATAAATGACAGATGAACTATCAGCGAATGATTTAAATAATCGCTGATGGGATGGGGTGCAGCAGGCAATCAATTGACATCCGAACTCATTTTTTAATTGAGTGGCCAGATTGCTCAATAATACGGGGGGTATTTTTCGTTCGTTAGGTGAAATATCTAAAATCATCAGGTCATAGGGCGAGTCATTTTGTCGTGCGATTTTCATTGCAGGAAAACAATCATGAATTGCACTAATTAAATCCGGACTGCTTTGCCATTCATTCAAAAGCAAGCGCAGTTGTTCAAGGCAATCTTCGTTTTCACCACAAACCAGTATTTTGTAATCGGCTAAGCTGACGAGTTTATTGATTTCTGGTTGCCTTTTTTCTATACCAAATCGTGCGGTAAACGTAAAAGTGGATCCCTTATTTTTTTCGCTGATTACGCTAATATTTCCGTGCATTCTTTCAACCAGTTTTTTGCAAAGCGCTAAACTTAATCCCATGCCTTCGTGTTCGCGGTTGGTGGCACTGTCGAGTTGATTGAATGGGTTGAACAGTTTATTTTGTTCTTCTTCTGTTAAGCCGGTTCCTTGATCGCTGACTGATATTTGTAAACTAATTTGCGTTTCTAATTTTTCAATGGCATGAATTTTAATTTTAATGTTGCCAAAATGACTGTATTTTATGGCGTTAGCCACTAATGCTGAGATGACTTGTTTAAATCGCAAGCCATCGCCCAGAAGGTGTTTTGGAATGCTTGGGTCAATCAGTGTGATAATTTGCAAATTCTTTTCGTGTGCAGCCGGTGCCAGCGTGTGCGTAACTTCATCAATTAATTTACGTAATGGCAGTAGCGCGTAATCAAGTGTCAGTTTTCCGGATTCAATTTTGAAAAGTCCAAGACGCCATTCATCACCGTTTGCAAATGCAAAGCGGAATCGCGAATGGTTTCCAGTTGTTCTTTTTGTTCATCATTCAAGGGGCTTTTTAAAATTAAATTGATGAAGCCCAAAATGGCATTGAGTGGAGTACGAATTTCATGGCTGGTATTGGCTAAAAATTCGGATTTGATTCGGCTGGCTTCCAGAGCTTCTTTGCGTGCAATATCCAGTTCAACGTTTTGTGATTCCAACGTTTCCATAGTTTCATTTAAATCATCAATAGCTTGATCAATATGAATTTGCATGTCCTCTTGCGCCGCTTTCATGGCATTGGCCATTTGATTAATGGAGGTGGCCAAATGATCAAATTCAGGTAATCCTTGTTCAGCGATACGCGATTGCAAATCCCCCTGAGCTAATTTATTAACTTGTTGTTGGATTTCAAGCATGGGGCTTGTAAGGCGTTCATAAAGGCGTATCGAGAAAATTGCCGCAATAATTAAACATAAAATCGAGAGCGCAATTGTTAAGACTACAGTTTCATAATTGAAAACCAAATAAGGTGAAGACATCAATTCCATTTCAACCCAGCCGATGGGATTTTGATTGTTAATATCAACTAAAGGTTGTGAAAAACGAATACTCCGATAGGTTTCGCGTTTTACTGCTCGGGTGATATTGGGCTCATCCGGATCGGATGTCTGCATAAAACTCGGGCCGGCGTGATAGCGAATATTGTTGATTGCATCGTAAGCTTCGACAGCACGAATGTAGGGATCTTCCAGAGAGGCATCAACAATATGTTTAACCAGTTCAGTATTTTTGTCTGTTAAGGGTTTGTGTAAAAGGTGGGCAGTTTTATTGACCAGGCTGTGTGCACGCAAATCAATAAATTTATCCAGTTGTACAAAGCTCAAGTACACCAGTGACGTAGATATCAGCAATATTAAACTGATGGAAGGAATAAAAATCAGGCGTCGAACATCCGCTTTAATGCTGTGAGGTTTGCCAAACATAGGGGTTCCTTTTTGAGTTTCATCGCTCTGGGTTCGCAGGTAGAATAGCTGCCCTCTGCACCTGACTGCAATCCGAGATTGATTTATGGATTTTCCCACGATTGACGCATTTGTTGGCAATACCCCCTTGGTTCGATTACAGCGATTAGCTGGCAATAGTTCGAATCACCTATTGGTTAAATTGGAAGGGAATAATCCTGCGGGTTCAGTTAAAGACAGGCCTGCACTTTCTATGTTCCAGCAAGCGGAAGCTCGAGGTGACATTAAACCCGGTGATACCTTGATTGAAGCGACCAGTGGTAATACTGGAATTGCACTTGCCATGGTGGCAGCGATCAAAGGTTACAAGATGATTTTGATTATGCCGGACAACAGTACGGCAGAACGCAAAGCGGCTATGACGGCTTATGGTGCACAACTGATATTAGTGACCAAATTGCAAGGTATGGAAGGTGCGCGTGATCTTGCATTGAAAATGCAGGCAGAAGGAAAAGGCAAGGTGTTAGATCAGTTTGGTAATGGCGATAATCCTTTGGCACATTATCAAACTACTGGGCCAGAAATCTGGCGGCAAACTCATGGGCGGATTACCCATTTCATTAGCTCCATGGGGACTACCGGAACCATCATGGGTGTTTCGCGGTTTTTGAAAGAACAAAATCCCGCCATTAAAATTATTGGCCTGCAACCAGAAGAAGGTGCGCAGATTCCCGGTATTCGCCGTTGGCCGAAGGAGTATTTGCCAAAAATTTATCAGGCTGAACAAGTGGATGAAATTGTGAATATGGCACAAGCTGAAGCCGAACAAACAATGCGTGACTTGGCGCAAAAAGAAGGGCTCTTTTGTGGCGTCTCATCTGGTGGTGCTGTGGCGGCAGCATTGCGCTTAAATCAGCAAGTTGAAAATGCAGTAATAGTGGCGATTATTTGTGATCGTGGTGATCGTTATTTGTCATCAGGATTGTTTAATTAATTAATTTCGTAGGATGCCGTGGAGCGCAGCGATACGCATCAACGGATCTCGAAAAGCATGATGCGTATCGCGTTGCTCCACAGCATCCTACAGAAATTTCTAAAGAATTTTGTAATGAAAAAAACCAGCGGTAGTAAAACCAGTTTCGGTAAAAAACCCACTCGGGATAAAACTGAAAAAAAATCCATGTATGTTGATGATGGTCGTCCGCGCTTACAGCAACCACGTAAAGAAAAAATCGAGCAACCACTCGATAATATGCGTTTGGGTGAATTGACCATCGAGCGTATGGGGCACGACGGTCGCGGTATTGCCTATTGGAATCAAAAAACCTGTTTTGTTGAGGGGGCATTAACAGGTGAAAAAATTACTGCGCGATTAGTCGCTAATCATCCGCGTTACGCAGAAGCACGTGTTGATCAGATTGTTGAAGCATCAGTTGATCGCATTCCTGCCGAGTGCCAACACTATGCGCAGTGTGGCGGTTGCCAATTGCAGCATGCACCAGCAACAACACAATTAGCGATTAAACAAGCGGCTGTATTTGAACAACTTGAACGTTGGGCTGATGCGAAACCGAAAAAAATTCTCGATCCTATAGTGTCTGCTGATTATGGTTATAGGCGCAGTGCGCGCTTGGCGATTGATGAACGCGGTGAAGATTTTTTATTGGGGTTTCGACAAATCAACAGTCATCAATTGGTGAATATTGATGAGTGTTCGGTGTTAGTGCCGTCGCTCAGTCAATTGATTAAACCTTTGCGGATGTTGTTAGCTAATCTTTCAACAAAAAATGCAATTTCGCATGTGGATTTATTGTCGGCGGATAAAACATTCATTGTGTTTCGTCAAATGGAGCCGTTAAATGAAAAGGATTATGAGCAATTGAGGTTTTTTTCAAAAAATCAGAGTTGTGATGTTTATCTGCAACCCAATAAATCTCCCGAGTTAATCAATTTACAACAGCAGAAAGTTGATCCACGTTTGTTTTATTCGTTGGAAAAGTATCAATTAACCATTGGTTTTCATCCCTTGGATTTTATTCAGGTCAATGCAGACGTGAATGAAAAAATGGTACATCAGGCTTTATCTCTTTTAGATTTAAAGCCTGATGAAACGGTGTTGGATTTATTTTGTGGCATAGGCAACTTCACTTTACCCATCGCCAAACAAGTCAAACGAGTGATTGGAATTGAAGGGCAAGAATCTATGGTCTTGCGTGGTCGTGAAAATGCACAGCGTTTAGGTCTTGAAAATATAGAATTTATGGCCGCCGATTTGGAAAAATTAGGTTTACCGCGGTTGCGCCAGGTCTGTGGAAAATTGGATGCGGTTTTACTTGACCCTCCACGCGATGGAGCTAAGCAGAGTGTGGCGTTGATTGCGCAACTTGCTCCAAAACGAGTAGTCTATGTCAGTTGTAATCCGGCAACCTTGGCGCGTGATGCCAAAGAATTATTGGCAGCTGGATATCAATTAACTGCGTTGGGAGTAATCGATATGTTTCCGCAAACCGCACATGTTGAATCTATGGCATTGTTTGTTCGCAAATAAAATAAGAAAAAATAGAGAGAAGAATAAAGAGAAATAACTGGAGCGATCAATGGTTAAAGTTCGTCAGGATCATCCCATAGCAGCAGACGGTCAAGTTGATATAGAAGCATGGATTAATCGCCTTGATCATCTACACAGCCAATCTGATCGGGCGCGAGTAGATTTGCGTAGAGCAGCTGAGTTAAGTCTATCTCTGGCTATTCTTCAGTCTGAAGATGAAAATAATTGGGGGGATGATTTTTCCTGTTTCAGAATTGGTTTGGAGATGGCGGAAATCCTGGCTGATTTAAAGTTGGATCAAGAGGCATTAGTCGCCGCTATACTCTATCGCGCTGTTCGCGAAAATAAAATTGCGTTAGTTGAAATACAAAAACAATTCGGCGACACAGTATCCAAACTCATTAAGGGTGTCTTACGCATGGCGGCTATTAGTTACCAGCGTAAAGAATCTGAACAGCGTGTATTGGGTAATGAGGCCGAGGTTCAGGCCGAAAAAATTAGAAAAATGTTAGTTGCCATGGTTGATGATGTGCGTGTTGCATTAATCAAGTTGGCGGAGAGAACCTGCGCAATTCGTGCGGTAAAAAATGCCGATATCAATCGAAAAAAACAAATTGCTACCGAGGTGGCAGATATTTATGCGCCCTTGGCTCACCGCTTAGGTATTGGTCATATTAAGTGGGAATTGGAAGATCTGGCATTCCGATATTTGCATCCCGAAGAATATAAACATATTGCTCAAATGTTGGATGAGCGGCGATTGGATCGTCAGCAGTATATTGCCAATTTGTTGGAGTCTTTACGTGAACATTTACGTTGGGCCAATATTGAAGGTGAGGTCACAGGTCGCGCTAAACACATCTACAGTATTTGGCGAAAACTGCAGAGAAAGTCGATTCCGTTTTCACAGGTTTACGATGTGCGTGCAGTCAGAATTTTGGTTCCGCAAGTGCGCGATTGTTATGCGGTGCTCGGTATAGTGCATAGTTTGTGGCGAAATGTTCCGCATGAATTTGATGATTATATTGCATCACCAAAAGAAAATGGTTATCGCTCATTACACACTGCGGTTATCGGCCCTGAAAATAAAGTGTTGGAAGTGCAAATTCGTACGTTTGAAATGCATGAAGAATCCGAATTGGGTGTGTGTGCGCACTGGCGTTACAAAGGGACTGATACCGAAGTTGATAAAAGCAGTTATGAACAAAAAATTGCTTGGTTGCGACAAGTATTGGAATGGCATGAAGAACTGGGCGGCGACAATCAACAACTGCAGGATGATTTCCGCAGTCTGGACCAAGATCGCTTATATGTGTTTACACCCGAAGGTCATGTAGTTGATTTCTCGCGTACGGCCACGCCTTTGGACTTCGCTTATCGCATTCACACGGATGTAGGGCATCGTTGTCGCGGCGCCAAAGTGAATAACCGAATTGTGCCTCTGAATTATCAATTGAATAATGCTGATCAAGTTGAAATTTTAACTGGCAAGCGTGATATGCCAAGTCGTGATTGGTTGAATCCAGCATTGGGCTATATCAATACACCTCGCGCACGTCAAAAAGTTCAGCAATGGTTTAAGCAGCAAGCGCGTGATCAAAATATCGCTGAAGGACAAGCTTTGCTCGACAGAGAATTTCGTCGATTGGCTTTGTTGGATTTGGATTTTGAAACTCTGGCAAAAAAATTAAAATTCCAAACGCTGGATGATCTTTACGCGGCTGTTGGTGCCAGTGATATGGGTGTGGGGCAGGTATTAAATGCCGCACAAAAAATCGTCGACGAATCCAATCCACAACAACCTTTATTGCCGTTTAAAACCAAAGCGCCGAGCAAGAAAAAGAGTTCAGATTTTTATATCGAGGGTGTGGGAAATTTGCTTACACAAATTGCACACTGTTGTAATCCGGTTCCGGGTGATGCCATTGCTGGCTATATTACTTTAGGTAAAGGCGTTTCAATTCATCGTCAAGACTGTAGCAATTTATTGCAATTACAGACCGATGAACCACAGCGTATTTTAAAAGTGGAATGGGGCGATCAACCACAAAGCACTTATGCTGTTGAAATCATTATTGAAGCTTATGATCGCTATGGTTTGTTGCGTGACATTACCACCTGTTTTGATAATGAACGTATCAATATCATTGCGTTAAATACAATTTCGGATAAACAAAAAAGTACAGTAGATATGCAAGTTACCGGTGAGATTAGAGGCATAGATGAGTTGAGCCGAATTCTTACTAAATTAAATCAGTTGCCGAATATAGCGTCGGCCAGACGGAAGCATTAAGCAAACCCCAGCCTACCCCCCCCTTCGTAAGGGGGGGCAGATACCACTCTGCAAAATACTAGGGAGTAAAATCCCTCCCCCTTGTGGAGGGAGGCTAGGAGGGGGTGCAGGGAATTTAAGAAAATCTAATCGAGAACTCCAATGTCATACAGCATCACCGACTTACTTTATTTAATGCAACGCCTCCGCGATCCACAAACCGGTTGCCCTTGGGATATCACTCAAACCTATGAAACTATTGCACCATCGACATTGGAAGAAGCTTATGAAGTCGTTGATGCCATCGAGAAAAGCGATTTTGAACATTTAAAAGAAGAGTTGGGCGATCTTTTATTTCAAGTCATTTTTTATAGTCAGCTAGGCAAAGAAGAAAATCGATTTGAATTTACTGATGTGGTATCGACCTTGGTGGCGAAATTAGTTCGTCGTCACCCCCATGTGTTTCCTGACGGAACATTGCAATCGCAAATTGAAAATCGTAAAAACTTGCCAGAAGATGTTAAGGCGCGTTGGGAGGCAATTAAACAAGAGGAGCGTGCAGCCAAGGGGGCGCAGGGTGTATTGGCGGATGTTCCTCTCAATCTTCCTGCTTTGAGCCGTGCAGCCAAATTACAAAAACGCGCCGCGTCAGTCGGTTTTGATTGGAATGATGTGCAGGGTCCAATTGCGAAAGTGCGGGAGGAGTTGATCGAAGTGGAAGCCGCGCTGAGCGAAGAGAATTTGCCAGCAGTTGAAGAGGAATTGGGTGATTTGTTATTTGCGGTGGTGAATGTTAGCCGTTACTTGAAAATTGATCCTGAGCAGGCATTGCGCAAAGCCAATCTAAAGTTTTCGCAACGTTTTGAATACATTGAAAAAAATATAGCTAAGCCACTATCAGCTGCCAATATAGATGAAATGAATCACCTTTGGGATGAGGCTAAAATCAAGCTTATGGTCTAAGCTGAAACCAATTAGGCCGTATGATAATTTTTAAACAGGTAAGCCGTTGGACAATCGTGAAGTCAAGCCTGGGTATGTGGATGAGCGGCAGAAAAGCCATAAAATCCCTATATCTGAACTCAAAATTGGTATGTTTGTATCCAAACTCGATCGAGATTGGATGGATACACCTTTTCTCATGCAAGGTTTCGTAGTCGAAACCCTTGAAGACATAGATCTAGTCGCCCAATACAGTGAGTATGTGTGGGTAGACAAGCTAACAGTTGAATGGGTGCCCCCCCAATCCAGAGCTGTGGCGAATATGATCAAATCGGCTTCTTATAAAAATAAAACTGAAGCTAAACAAGAACATGCTCAAGCGCTATCAACCTATAAACAAGCTCGTCGCCTAACAAAAACCTTATTAGATGATTTGCGTTTCGGAACTGTGATTGATACGGATCAGGTGAAGGAAACTGTTAACGATTGTGTCGGCAGTGTGTTGCGAAATCCTGATGCCTTGATATGGATGTCGCGAATGCGTAGTGAGGATGAATATACAGCAGAGCATTGTTTAAATGTGTGTATCTTGGCGATTGCTTTTGGACGTCATTTGGGAATGAGTGAGGCGGATTTACACAAAGTGGGCATTTGTGGTTTGTTACATGACGTAGGCAAAATGCGAGTGCCACCAGAAATTTTGAATAAACCGGATAAACTGACGGATAAAGAATTTAATATTATTAAAGCGCATTCGATACATGGTCGTAATTTGTTGATGTCATCATCTGGATTACCGGATATTGCGATTGATGTTGCTTATAGTCATCACGAAAAAGTCGATGGTAGTGGTTATCCTCGTAAATTATCGGCGGCAGGTATTTCAGAATTTGCTCGTATTATCACTATCGTTGACGCCTATGATGCTATGACGGCGCATCGTTGTTATTCGAGAGCTAAGGCGAGTACAGAAGCGTTAAAAATTATTTTTAAAGATCGCGGCACTCATTTTGATGATCGCTTGGCATTAGAATTTATCAAATGTGTTGGTTTGTATCCGCCGGGAACATTGGTGGAATTAATTAATGGCTTCATTGGTATAGTCTTGCAAACCAATCAGAAATTTCGACATTTACCCAAGATTATTATTATCAAAAATTTAAATGGCGAATTGAAAAAAGAAATCATTTTAGATTTAGGTGATATTGAAAATCAAAAATTAGATAAAACTTATCTCATTAAGCGCGCACTCACCGATGGTGAGCACGGCATTAATTTGATGGATTACAAAGAACGTGGTTTAGGTTTTTGAATAATCACTGTAGTTTTTTTCTCTGCAGATTTTTTGGGCGCAGCTGATTGTGGACGCGGTTTGTTAGCTGGCTTTGGCCCTAGCCCTGTTGTTTTTGGATCATTGCTGTCTGTTTTTGGGGGTGTATGGCGATTCTGCATCGGCCGATTATTTCCGGGTCGATTGGGTCTCGCGCCCGGAGCATTCGCCGGCAAATTAATGGCCTCCACTTTATATTTTCCTGGTTCAATGCCTTCCAGCGTCCAGTTGCCAATTTTCACTCGAACCAAGCGTAAAGTAGGGTGCCCTACGGCAGCGGTCATGCGGCGAATTTGTCGATTTTTTCCTTCGCTAATCACAATTTCAATCCATTGTGTTGGAATATTCTGGCGGCTACGTATGGGTGGATCGCGCTCCCATAATTTAGGCGCTGCAATTAATCGTGCTTCTGCCGGCTGTGTCATGCCATCATTCAATTCCACTCCCTGACGTAATTTAGTTAAAGCATAACTATTCGGTGCGCCCTCAACCTGTACCCAGTAAGTTTTAGGCAATTTGTGCGCGGGATGTGCAATATGATGCTGAACTTGGCCGTCATCCGTCAGCAGTAACAAACCTTCCGAATCATGATCCAGTCGTCCGGCCGGATAAACATGCGGAATCTTGATATATTCTTTCAAGGTAGGGCGATTTTCCTCACTTGTAAATTGAGAAAGCACGCCAAAGGGTTTGTTAAACAGAATGATTGACGCCATATTAAAAACAGATCGCTAGAAAATAAGAAAGGTGATTTTACCTGACTTGACTAGGAATACCATGACTGGGTTAATAATCGGGCGTGGTTAAGGTGTTTTCATATTGGGAGTTAGATGTATGCAGTTTCGATATGCCATTGAGGCTCGATGGCAACCCGTTATCGATGTTTTTTTAGAAAATCAGTCGCAGGGTGATGATGGTTCGGCTTTGGCTTTGGTGGTTCAGGGTGAATTGGTTGTTAATCTTGCAGCGGGTGTTGGGCAAAATCGCGCGATGGAAATGCAAGATGTCGCTTGGACAGAAAATACTTTGGTGAATGTATTTTCAGCCAGCAAGGGATTGGTTGCGGTTTGTATTTTGCAATTAATACAACAAGGAAAATTAGAATTGGATAAACCTATTGCGGACTATTGGCCAGAGTTTGCTGATACGAATTCGCTTGTTAATTCTTTATGGGATAAAAAAACGATCAGTTTGCGAGAGGTATTAAGTCATCGCAGTTGCTTGTCAGCTTTTCATCCTGTTATTCCACAACAACAGATTTTTGATTGGTCGCTAATGACCAGCGCCGTTGCGCAAGATGAGCCTTGGTGGCGACCGGGTGAAGCCCAGGGTTATTCTCCATTTATTTATGGATGGATATTGGGTGAATTAATCCGTCGAGTCACGGGCTTGAGTAACCTGAATGATTATTTTCAAGAGCAGGTTGCAAAACCACTTGGTATTGATTGCTATTTTGGCGTGCCTGAAAAAAGCTGTCGGAAATTGTGGATACAAAACCTTTACAAACATCTTTAACGAAAGCCACTGGGGCAGGCGAATCGAACTCAGATGCCAACAGTGCTGCGTTGGGAAAAATTATGAAGGCTGATCCGCGTGGTGTGACCAATCGAGCTTTCTCCAATCCTATTAGTTTGATGACATCAACCAATAGTGTGGCATGGAGGCAAGCGCAAATTCCCGCTGCGAATGCACATACCAATGCAGTAGGCTTGGCCAAAATTTACGGTGACTTGGCCTCGCCCTCTGGTCGTTTGCTGGATCAAACTACCCTGCCATTATGTTGGCAAGAACAAACCTATGAAACCGATAGAGTATTAGGCTTACCTTTACGTTTTTCTTGTGGATTTATGTTATCGCAGGCGCATCGAGAGGATTGTCGATATGGTCGTGGCACGCAGGCATTTGGGCATCCAGGTGCGGGAGGTTCATTGGGTTTCGCAGACCCGGATTATCAGTTGGGTTTTGGTTATGTCAGCCAACGCATGGGGCAAAGTCTATTAATTGATGCGCGGGTTATTCGTTTGATTGACGCAATTTATTCTGTTTTGGAAGAAAAAAATGAATGAGCAAAAAGATATTATCGATCTGCAAACGCGAGTAGCTTATCAAGAAGATTTGTTAACAGAGTTAAATCAAATTGTGACAAAACAAGATGCTGAAATTTTGACGTTGAAACTACAGGTTAAACGTCTTGCACAGCGAATTGAGGATATTTTGACGGCCTCTAATGCCCAGCAAGTTGATATCAGCGACGAGCGCCCACCACATTATTAGTAAAATTTTTTGTATATGGCAAGACACCCGCCCGGTAAACCCCCCTTACCTCCCAAACAAAAAAAAAAAAAAAGCAAACCAACACACTAAAAGAAAGGGAAACCGCCCTAAACCCCACCCCCCCGGCGCGGGGGGGCCCTTCCCGGGCCAACCCCCCCCCCCCCCCAAACGCGAACCCCCGCCCTTCCCCGCCCCCCGGCCCCCCCCCCCCACCACCCCCCCCCCCCCGCCCGGCCGGCCGGGCGCAAAACCCGGGGCGGCGCCCTTCCCACCGGGGGGCCCCGCTGTTTCCCGCCCTTGGCGCCCCCCCGGCACGCCCTCCCGCCTTTTTCCCGGGCTCCAGCTTTGAAAAAGCCGGGACCCAGGTCCAGGCGACGCGGGCCGCGGACGCGGGGGGGGAGGCCTCCCGCCCACCTTTCCCCCGGCGGGCGCGGCCCCCCCCCCCCCTTTCCCCCCCAGGCGGGGCCCGGCCCGGGGGCGCGGGCGCGGCGGCGGGGGGCGTCGCAGCGCCTGCGCCCCGAAGGCAAAAAAAAGCCCCCCCCCCCCCCCGCTGGCAGGGGGACCCACCCCCCGCCCCGCGGGGCGCCCCGCCGGGGGGCCCCCCCGCGCCCCCGGCCCCCCGCCCCCCCTGGGCGGCCCCCAGCCGGCCGCCGCGGGGGCCGCCCCCCCCCCCGGGACGCCTGGCCCAGCCGAAAACAACCAAGGGGGGGCGCCCCCGCGCAGAAGGGAAAAGGGGCGCCAGGCCGGGGGGGGCCCGCCCCGCGCACCGGGGGGGGCGGGGAGGGGGGGGAGCGCCCCCCCGGCGCGCCCACGGGGGGGCCGGGGACCCCCGTCACCGGGGGGGAAAAAGGGGCCCCGGCGCACCGCCCGCGGGGTCTCGCCGGGGGAAAAACCGCCCCCGCCGCCCCCCCGCCCCAGCGGGGCAGCAAGGCAAAGCGCACGCGCCCCCGCCCCGGGGCCCCGGGGGGGGGGGAAAGGACGCACGCCCTTCCCCGGCGGCGGCGGGGGGCCGGGCGCGGCCGCCCCCCACCCCGCCCCCGCGCGGGGGGCCCCCCCGGGGGCCCCCCGCGGCATCCCCCCCGGGGCGGGCCGGGGCGCCCCCCCCCGCGCCCCCCTGCCCGGCGCTCACCGGGGGCCCCGCCGCCACCCCAGAACGCCCGTTCCGCGAACGGGGCCAGGGGGGGGCCACAAAGGGCCCGTCCGCGAAACGCGACAGGGACGGGGCGGGGGGGGCGGGACCAGGAGGAGAAAAAACCCGGCCGCGCCGGGGGCCCGAATTCGGGGCGGGGGACCGGGGCCCCCGCACCCGGGAGGAACTGCCAAGGAAGGGGGGGGGGCGGCGCCAGCCTCGGGGGCGGGGGCGGGTTTCACTCCGCCGGGGGCCGGCCCGGCGGGGGCTCCGCGGTCCCGGCCCCTGGGCGGGGGCGCGCGGCCGGCGGGGGGGGGGAAGGGGGGGGTTGCGGGTAGATAGGATCAAGAGCTAGACTCAAGCTAGGAAAGCTCATTGAATGAACCTATGCATCGTAAAAATCCACCTCATTTAAAAGTTGCTCAGGGCAACTCAGTATTACATCAAACAGATGAGTCTGTATTGAGGGTGTTGTCTGATTTGAGTTCAGACGCAGTTTGGTGTTACGACATGTCCCCGCCGATTGATATTCAATTGCCGGTGGAATTGCAAATAGACGCCATCGAAAAAAATGCCCGTTTAACTGAAGCCAACAAAATACTCTTGAGTATGTTGGGAGTCATGGATCTATCGGAAATTCTGGGTATGGGGTTGCGTGACAGTGGTTCACGACATTATGTTTTGGATCTTGATGAGTTCGTCAAAAAAAATTACCGATTAATTGATTACGACATTATTCGACAAGATGATAATGGAAAAGAATTTTATTTTCAGATTTCTTGTGCAGGTATTGTAGAAAATAATCATCTAACTCGAGTATGGGGAACTACAAAAGATATCACCGCTAGAAAACGCTACGAAGAGCGATTGTATTATCATTTTTATCATGATGTATTAACCGGGTTGCCCAATCGGGAAAAATTATATCTTGAGATGGAAAATTGTTTTGCGCATCGTCATGAAGATCAAATCAGTGCATTGATGTTATTGGATATAGATAGATTTAAAGAAATCAATGACACACTGGGGCACAAAACGGGTGATCATCTATTAAAAAAAATGGGACCCAGGCTTACCGCTGAAATTGTAGATTCGCAGGGAGTGGTGGCTCGTTTGGGTGGTGATGAATTTGCAATTTTTTTACCGCGCATTCGCAGCCCGCATCAATCCGTTATTATCGCGCACCGATTAACGGATGCGCTGACCCAAGAATTTGATCTCGATGGTTTTTGTACAGAAATATCGGTCAGTATTGGCATTGCTATATCACCTACCCAAGCTCAAGATCAGCACGCTTTAATGCGATTCGCTGATATCGCTATGTACCACGCCAAATCGCAGATGATGGGCTATGCCATTTACAGCACGGAGATTGATCCGCATTCGCAAAAGCGTTTAACCATGATTGGTGAGTTAGGGCGTGCCATTCGGGAAAATCAATTGTGTTTGTATTACCAACCCAAAGTGTTGCTGGATGAAAAACGTTGTTATGGATTTGAAGCATTAATTCGATGGATTCATCCGGAACTGGGGTTTGTACCGCCCAATGATTTTATTCCAATTGCGGAAATGACCAGTATGATTCATCCATTAACGGCATGGGTGGTCGAAAACGCAATCGCACAAGCCAAACAATGGCAGATGCAAGACCTGGATTTATCGGTAGCGGTGAACTTATCTGCACGAAATTTAATGGATGAAAATATTCCAAAAATGGTGGCGCGATTATTAAATCAATATCAATTGCCTGCTGAACGATTGGAGTTGGAAATTACCGAAAGTGCAATTATGACTGACCCCACACGAGCAATGCGGATTTTGGATCAGTTGCATGAGCTGGGTGTGCTGTTGTCAATTGATGATTTTGGTACTGGTTATTCGTCGCTTGCTTATTTGAAACGTTTGCCTGTACACACCTTAAAAATTGATAATTCGTTTGTGCGGAATATGTTGGGCGATCGGCAAGATGAAATTATTGTTCACTCAACCATTAATCTAGCGCATAACTTAGGTCTAAAAGTTGTTGCTGAAGGTGTTGAAAACGAAGAGTTACTGGAGGCTTTGAATCAGTTGGGGTGCGATGAAGCACAGGGCTATTTTATTGCGCGCCCTATGCCCATATTGCATTTGGATGAGTGGTTGTTAAATAGCGAGTGGTTTTCAAATTAGAATTGACGCGTCAACATTTGAGCTTCAACGTATTTTAATTTCTCCTCAACAATCGCCGTTCTATATTGATTTCCTTGTGTATATTTCAACGCATGACGCAACTGAATAGCGGCACGATCATAAACACCATTTAAAATAAAATATTCTGCACGAGCTTCATGTACACCTAAAATATTGCCATCCAGTCCATAAATTTCAGCTAACAAATACCAAATATAATCATCTTTATTGCGTTTGCGAGAATAGGGTTCCAATAAACCGATAGCGTCTTTATACAATCCTGATTTCATCAAGGCTTCTGCTTTGCGAATGATGAGTGGATAATTTTGTGGGTTTTCTTTTAATTGGTTATCTAAAATCGCTAAGCCATCTTTGAATCGTTCTGCGGCAATTTCAATATCCGCTCGCATAATCTGATAAGTAATTCGTGAGGGGTCTTTTTCCATTAAGGGTATTATGGCTTCACGTGCGGCATCAAATTGACTGGCTTTGGAGAGGGCTAATACCAAACCGTAACGACTGGCGTCTAATGAATCTGTTTCTTTTTCCAGCTCACTTTTAAATACTTTAACCGCAGCTTGAGGTGTTTCTTCCTGGTCAACTCTTATGCGGGTGCGCATAAGCTTGAACTCAAGGTTATCGTCCTGGGGTTTTTTAGGGTATTTCATAGCGCGATTACGGGCATCGGCTACACGAGTTTCGGTCATGGGATGAGTTAACAAATATTCTGGCGGACGACGGGTAAAACGGGCAGCGGCGAGCATTTCTTCAAACATATCGCCAGCAGCGTAAGGGTCGAGGCCGGCCTTCACCATAGTCTCAAAACCTATTCGATCAGCTTCTTGTTCATTGTGTCGACTAAAGCTCATACGAGCCTGAAGTGCTGCTGCCTGAGTTGCCATAATAGCGGCCATGCCACCATCACCTTGACTGTTGGAGGCCAGCACCAAACCCGCCAGAATACCGGCCAGGGTTGGCAGCATCATTTTCTTTTCTTGTTCCAATTGACGGGCGAAGTGGCGCTGACTCAAGTGACCCAATTCGTGGCTGATCACGGCTGCCAATTGATTTTCGGTTTTGGCATATTTTAGAAGGCCAGTGTTGATACCCATTACGCCACCGGGTACTGCAAAGGCGTTGAGATTCGGGTTCTCAACAACTACCAGTTGTACTCGCTTATCCTCCAGTTGACTGTATGGCGATAAACGATTGATTAAGTTTTCCAGATAGTCGATGAGTAAAGGGTCGGAAGAGGTAGGGGCTTGGGCGCGAAAGGCGCGTAACCATTGTTCGCCGAGAACTTTTTCTTGGTCTGGAGAGATGGTGACAGAGCTGGTATCCCCTAAAGTGGGCAATTCAACATCATCCGCTGTACAAAATTGACCCAAGCCCATCAGTGTGATCAAGGACAGGGCTTTGGTTAATAATTGGGGAAAGTCACGAAAAATCAACACCTTAAATATCAACCTCTTTATTTGCTCGCTGGGTGGGGCAGAATTTTTTACAAAAATCGGAAAAAAACAGGCAATCACTCTAGCCTTTTTGTGCCCTAAAGACTAGGTTATGCACCTCATCGTTGGGCGTCAGTTTCAACTAGACCCTTCATCTTTAATTGGGTTCAATGATTCACATCTCTAGGTGCCAGACCGCATGCAAATAATGGGTTCTGTTTCAGCAAAAGAAAATCATGTTCAGGAGTTAGATGCTCGGGGATTGGCTTGTCCTTTACCTTTATTGAAGGCAAAACAGCATCTGCACAAAATGGTGTCTGGTGAATGTTTGCGGGTGTTAGCGACTGATCAGGGATCTGTTCGTGACTTTAGAGCTTTTGCAGACATAAGTGGTCATCAATTAATTGAACAAACCCAGCAATTGGATGTGTATGTTCATGTGTTGCGAAAGAGCTGAAACATGAAGCGCCGGTTAGTGTTACGCATTCTTACTCTGGTTTTAGTTATGGGTGGCTATCCCATAAAAGCCCAAGAATCTTTGGCTCCAACTACTGAGTCTGAAAAGTCAGAATCTTTTGCTGAGAAAGTGAATAATGATCTGACGAATTTAATTGGCAGTAGCACCATTCTGATTCCACAAGCTCCTCAACCCATAAAAAGTGATTTGGATGCTCGCGAATATCGCTACCTGGTTCTTCCTAATCAATTAAAAGTCTTATTAATTTCTGATCCTGAGTCCCAGTCTTCTGCCGCCGCTGTGAATGTCGCAGTCGGTTCTAATCAAAACCCACCTGAACGCTTAGGCTTGGCTCATTTTCTTGAGCACATGTTATTTTTAGGTACAGAAAAATATCCATTACCTGGAGAGTATCAACAATATATCGCCCAACAAGGGGGTACGCATAACGCATCCACAGCAGCTGAAAACACATTGTTTTATTTTAATGTGAGACATCAAGCGTTTGAGCCGGCTTTGGATAGGTTCTCACAATTTTTTATCGCGCCATTATTTAACGAAATTTATGTAGAGCGAGAGCGTCAGGCGGTTCAAGCGGAATTTTCTGCAAAATTAACGGATGATTTTCGTCGAGAATGGGATGTATTGCGTGAATTGATGAATTCGCAGCATCCCGGTTCGCAGTTTGCGGTGGGAAATAGTCAAACGTTAGCTGATCGGGAAGGTGATCTGGTTAGAGATGATTTAATTGATTTTTTATCAATCACATTATTCGGCTGAAAAAATGACATTGGTGGTGTTAAGCAATGAACCTCTGTCTCAGTTGGAAACTTGGGTTTCAGAAAAATTTACGGCAGTTCCAAAACGTGAAATGACCGTAAGTGTTGCGAAATATTCACACATGTTCGCCCCTGACTTTTTACCTGCTACTTTGGAAATGGTGCCTGAAAAGGATCTGCATCAGCTGGTCTTTAGTTTTCCTGTACCGCAATCCAAAAGTTTACTGATCAATAAGCCATACGACTATCTAGCGCATTTACTTGGGCATGAAAATCAAGGAAGCCTGATATCCATCTTAAAAAATTTGGGTTGGGCTGAAGCTTTAAATGCTGGTATTGCTTTGCCCAGTCGTGACGACGCCTTATTTCAAATTAGAATTCAATTGACACCGCTGGGAGTGAAAGCAAAAGATCAAATTACGTCGCTTTTATTTTATGTGATTAAAGAAATTGAAAAACAAGGAATACAATCCTGGCGATATGATGAGCTTAGGGTTATGAGTGAAAACCAATTTCGTTACGATGAAAAGCTTTCGCCCATTGATACTGTTGCCTACCTTGCGCAAAACATGCAGGATTTTCCGGTACAAGAAATTTTACGTGGTCGTGGGCGATATGCTGCTTTTGATGAAAAACAAATTGCGCAATGCCTGAGTTATTTGCGGGCGGACAATATGTTGGTGACCTTAAGCTCTCCCCAGGTCACCCCTTTGCGAATTACTAACCTCTATTCTGTTCCTTTCCTGATTAAAAGAGATGTTGCGCCGATTTTGGATATAAAAAATAATGTCAAACAGGATTTTATTTTACCAAAACACAATCCTCTTTTGCCTGCCAAGTTAACCGTAAAATCCAGCTCAATATTGCATCATTCAAAGCCTGTCGATGAGGCGCCTAGTTTAATCATTGAAAAAGATCGTACCCGTATTTGGTATAAACAAGATCAAGAATTTAATCAGCCCAAAAGTGCCATACATCTTCACCTGTTAGTTCCTCCCGACAATATGAATCCAGAGCGATCGTCATTGCATTATTTATTTGCTGAGTCGATTAAGAACCAACTTAATGACACTCTGTATTTTGCTCAGCTGGCAGGATTAGAGTTACAACTGACAGCACATGCGCGTGGTATTGATATTTCGGTATTTGGATTTTCCAATCGACAAAGTTTGTTTTTGAATTATGTAATTGCCGCATTAGGAAAGCCGACAACCAGTAAAAGTGATTTCAATCGACTCAAATCCGAACTTATTCGTCGTTGGCGTAATGAAGAAAAAGCGCTTCCCTATCAAGTGATGATCAATCAGTTACCATCACTTTTTGTGCGCCCACAATGGTCATCGAGTGAATTGGCTTCAGCCTTGGAGTTGGTAGACTTTGATCAATTTACGCAGTTTTCACAACAATATTTGTGGGACACAAAAATTGAAGGTCTTATTCATGGCAATTATCTTCCGCAGGAAGCCATTAAATTATCAGCGATTATTGAACACGGTTTACAAGCGCGGCAAACAGGGCGGAAAGTCTCAGATTCAGTGATGACGATAATGGCCGATAATCAAGTAAAACCTTGGTTGTATTATCATCCCCTTAAACACACAGATAAGTTGGTTGCTTTATATATTCAGGCGCCTTCATCCACGGATTCAGATGCGGCAAGAATGTTGTTGTTGCGTCAAATTTTACAGCCTGAATTTTTTCATCAGTTGAGAACTGAAAAACAAATGGGTTACGTGGTGGCTGCTATCCCTTATCCAATTAAGCAGATAGAAGGGACTTTGTTTCTGGTGCAGTCACCGAATTATTCAGAGCTCATTATTCAGCAAGCGGTTAATCAATTTTTGGGTGATAAAACTGAATTGGTGGCAAAAGAATTTGTGATTCAAAAGGATTCGTTAATCCAGAAATTACAAGAAGCTCCCCGCTCTTTTCGAGAGCAGGATGAGCGTTTTTGGCAGGCATTATTGCATGAAGACTATAGTTTCGATCGACGTCAGCGTCTTATCGAGGTGCTCAAGCACTTAACGCCAGAAGAATTATTGCAGTATTACAGTCAGGTTTTTCAGAACCAAAATCGTCGGTTATGGATGGCGACTGCCAATATCAATGCACATCAAAATTTCCAATCCTTCCCTTAAAAAGTCAATTCAAAATAATTCAGCTGTGTAGGGATTCGTCGAGATTGCGCAACCATTGCAACCTGCATCACAGATTGATAATGCTTCAATCACAAAAACTAAAAATTGTTCATTTGTGCCTTTTATTGTCAGTGCTCAATTGAGTACTCTCGCCGCTCAAAAAATTAAAACTTACACCGAGCGGTAGCTGTTATGTTGCATCAATATGATCTGGATACATTGGAATCCAGCCTTAAATCTTTGGATGGGTTTGAGGAAATAATGAAGCCTTTTATGTTTTTTTTCGGTCGGCCAAAGGCAGGGTTTGATATATGGTCGGCTTCTTTGGTGAGAAAAGCGCTAATAAACTATAAGTTGGCTGATTATCAGTTGAGGGAGCGCAATGGGACTCAGTTTTATCAGGTATGTGCGTTTAGCACTAAAGGAGAGCTTTCTTCGGAATACTTAGCGCAATTACGTCATCAAGTAAGACAATTTTCTCTTGAAGTTGTAAGGCGTGAAAGTAATGGGTTTAGTTTGTTGTCGCACTTCAAGCAGTTTCTCTTTGATACGCCGGAAGAGTTGAGCATTATCAAACTTAGTGATCCTAAAGCCGGAATATTTGTATTTCCGATTGCAACAGGAAATAAATTTATTAACTATCCAGTTGTTTTGTACAGTTTTGCGGCGGGCGCGCACAAGTATTTTCCGGTGAACGCAAAGGATATAGGTCTTTATCTGGCCGCTGATGCCACGGCAGTAGTCGGTCAAGAGTGGAGCGTATAACTAAATGGCTGGTAATGTTTGTTAGCTTTATAGCCTGCCCCCTGTTCTAAGGTTAAAAGGGAATGCCATGTCTCTAAAGCTCTATGTTGATGCTCGTTATACCAGCCCCTATGGAGCGTTCAACAGAAGTGGTCTTCTACAAACCCGTCACCACACCACTAACTGAATCAGCTCAAGAGGCTGTCAAAAAACTATTTTTTATTGCTGACCAACTTTTGCAAGATGGACAAACAAATCTATTTGGTGATTGGTGTATAGCGGATACAGATTTGGCTCTCATGCTCAATCGTTTGGTATTGAATGGTGATCGGGTGCCCGAGAAATTGGCAAATTATGCGAAATATCAATGGCAACGAGCATCTGTACAAATGTGGGGGAATAAATCAAAGCAATAACGCCACATTAATCCCGAAAATGCTAGAATTGCCCCCGCTCTTGCAACGGGAGGCTATATCCCTGTAGCGGGGCTCTTTATTCTTGATTTCATCTTGTTGACGGCGGACTCACAAGGCCCTCACCAACAACAAGGAAATTCCCAGCATATGAATTGACGGAGCCATCTTTAAATGACTGATTCAAAAATTATTTACACCTTAACCGACGAAGCCCCTGCTTTAGCCACTTATTCTTTACTCCCCATTGTTCAAGCTTTTACCCAATCATCCGGTATTGCCATAGAGACACGTGATATTTCCTTGTCTGGTCGCATTATTTCTGTTTTTCCGGATCGGTTAACAGCTGAGCAACGTATCAGTGACGATTTGTCGGTATTAGGTCAATTGGCGACTACCCCTGAAGCCAATATCATTAAGCTCCCCAATATCAGTGCTTCAATTCCGCAATTGAAAGCGGCAATCAAAGAATTGCAAGAGAAAGGTTACAACCTTCCCGATTACCCTGAAGTGCCTGCTAACGATGTCGAAAAAGATGCAAAAGCGCGTTACGACAAAATCAAAGGCTCTGCAGTAAACCCTGTATTGCGTGAAGGTAATTCGGATCGTCGCGCACCTTTGTCAGTTAAAAATTACGCGCGTAAAAACCCGCATAAAATGGGTGCTTGGGGGGCGGACTCCAAATCTCATGTTGCGCATATGTCGGCAAATGATTTTTACGGTAGTGAAAAATCCGCACTAATTAAAGACGCGGGTTCAGTCAAAATTGAATTGATTGCTAAAGATGGCAATAACAAAGTCTTAAAAGAATCTACAAAAGTATTGGCCGGCGAAATTATTGATGCATCAGTACTTAGTAAAAAGGCATTGCGCAGTTTTATTGTAGAACAAATTGAAGATGCAAAAGCCAAAGGTGTGTTGCTGTCAGTGCATTTGAAAGCCACCATGATGAAAGTGTCTGACCCGATTATTTTCGGTCATTTCGTTTCCGTTTATTACGCACCGGTTTTGGAAAAACACGCAGCTGTGTTGAAAGATTTGGGTGTGGATGTGAATAACGGTATTGGTGATCTTTACACCAAAATTAAATCGCTCCCTGCAGAAAAACAATCAGAAATTGAAGTCGATATCAAAGCGCTTTATGCCACGCGCCCTGCATTGGCTATGGTGAATTCTGATAAGGGCATTACCAATTTGCATGTGCCGAGTGATGTGATTGTTGATGCATCCATGCCAGCAATGATTCGTGATTCCGGCAAAATGTGGAATGCCGAAGGTAAATTGCAAGATACCAAAGCCTGCATTCCCGATCGCTGTTACGCGGGCATTTATCAAGTGGTCATTGATGATTGCAAAAAGAATGGTGCATTTAACCCCGTTACTATGGGCAGCGTGCCCAATGTGGGTTTAATGGCACAAGCGGCTGAAGAATATGGTTCACACGATAAAACTTTCCAGATTCCGTCTGACGGTGTTGTGCGTGTGACTGATACCTCCGGAAATGTTTTGTTGGAACAAAATGTGGAAGCCGGTGATATCTGGCGCATGTGTCAGGTGAAAGATGCCCCTATTCAGGATTGGGTAAAACTGGCGGTAAATCGTGCGCGCGCATCCAATACACCGGCCGTTTTCTGGTTAGATCCAAAACGGGCTCACGACGCGCAATTAATTGTGAAAGTGAATACTTACCTGAAAAATTTCGATACATCAGGATTAGAGATTTATATCAAAACCCCGGAAGACGCAATTCAATATTCTTTGGATCGAATTCGTGCAGGTAAAGACACTATCTCGGTAACCGGTAATGTGTTGCGTGATTATCTGACAGATTTATTTCCGATTATGGAATTGGGTACATCCGCAAAAATGTTATCAATTGTTCCATTAATGAATGGCGGCGGATTATTTGAAACCGGCGCTGGCGGTTCAGCTCCAAAACACGTACAACAATTTGTGGAAGAAGGTCACTTGCGTTGGGATTCACTCGGTGAATTTTTAGCATTGGCCGAATCTTTGGATCACTTTGGTAACGTCACCAAAAATGCAAAAGCGAAAGTTTTTGCAAAAACCTTGGACCAAGCCAATGGTGCGTTCCTCGATAACAATAAATCACCCGGCCGGGCCGCGGGTGAGTTAGATAATCGCGGCAGTCATTTCTATTTGGCGTTGTACTGGGCGCAAGCTCTGGCTGCGCAAACTGATGATGCCGAATTGGCAAAACAGTTTTCGCCTTTAGCAAAAACTCTGACTGAAAACGAAACCAAAATCGTAGATGAGTTTAAAGCGGCATCCGGTAAACCGGTGGATTTAGGTGGTTATTATCGCCCTGAATTTGCGAAGGTTTCGGCAGCTTTGCGCCCGAGTGCCACTTTGAATGCGGCCTTGGCGAGTTTATAAAACAACTCCTCTCGAAATAAAAAACCTCGACAAATGTCGAGGTTTTTTTTTGCATATCAATTTGCAAATAACGCTAATCAATCAAATTTAAAATTTCCAAACCAATCAGATAGTCATTTGCTGCAACTTCTTGCACTCGTGCAACTTTCACTTTGGCTTTCAGGGTTGGGTTGTGACCGTGGCCTGATGACACTTCAACTTCAAGTTCAGTTCCTAAGGCCAAGGCTTCTTTTGTTTCAACTTGTAAGCCGCCTCCACTTAGATCGCGACACATGCCTTCAAGGGTCTTTGCCGGAGTGGTTAATGTGGCGCCGAGAGGGGCGCTGATTTTCATGCGAATAAAGTCCCGTTTTTCACTGTAGTTTTTATCATTCGCCATAATGTTCGCCTCAACCTGAATTCAAGGGTTTGATGTTTTCACCTGGTGCCCGTTACAGGCATTTTGAGTGTAGCACAGGCTTTTGATCTGCCCTTTTATAGGCGAAAAAAACCCCTGTCTTGGACAGGGTTTTCGCAATCGGGCATCAATCAACGTTCAAGGTGCTGCAGCTTTCCAGGAACTCCATCCCATTCGGCAGCGTCAGCGGGTGATTCTTTAACTTCGGTGATATTGGGCCAAACTTGCGCCAATTCAGCATTTAACTCAAGAAATACAGCCTGATCGTCTGGCAACTCATCTTCAGAGAAGATGGCACCAACAGGGCATTCCGGCTCACAAAGTGCACAATCAATACACTCGTCAGGATGAATCACCAGGAAGTTAGGGCCTTCATAAAAACAATCTACCGGGCAGACTTCCACACAGTCGGTATGTTTACACTTGATGCAGTTTTCCCCAACAACAAAGGTCATAAGTGACTCCAAACGTTAATCAAAACAGGCGCGCATTCTAAACAGGCTGGTTGGATTTGTGTAGTTTTTTAACGTCCACCACCGATATCCAGAAGGTGTCCAGTCGTGAAACTGGATTGATCCGACATTAACCAAAGAATCGCCTGCGCCACTTCTATTGGCTCTCCTGCGCGTTTCATCGGGACGGAAGGAGCTATGCGCTCAATTCGACCCGGTTCACCACCCTTGGCATGAAGTTCAGTATTGATAATACCGGGTCTGACCGCATTCACACGAATACCCTCGTCGGCTACCTCTTTGGCCAAACCTATAGTGAAGCTATCAATTGCACCTTTGGTGGCCGCATAGTCGATATATTCAAAAGGCGAACCCAATCGTGATGCAATCGATGAAACATTCACTATGCTACCGCCGCTACCCCCTTTTGACTTGGCCATACGTTTAATCGCTTCGCGCGCGCAAATAAAACTTCCGATTACATTCACCGCAAATAGCTTTTGCAATTCGTTGTAATCCGTTTCCGAAAATAGTTTTTGTCGCAAAATGCCAGCGTTATTCACTAACGCATCCAGTCGATTAAATTTTTTATCAATGGCATCAAATATTTTCAAAATGTCAGCTTCAATGGCGACATCGGCTTGAATTATTAATGCATCTGCACCCAGAGTTTTTATTTGTTCTGCAATTTTTTCAGCGGATTTTTTATCTTGCAGATAAGTGAAGGCTACATCGTAACCATTTTGCGCGGCGAGTATTGCAGTTGAGGCGCCTATGCCGTTGCTGGCGCCTGTGATTAGGACGAGTGGTTTAGACATGTTTGGATCCTCAACTATTTCTGAAATTTTTCACCCCCTCCTAACCTCCCCCCCCTTGGCAAGGGGGAGGGACATTACTTCCTTCTTAAAGTTGATGCGTAGTGAAATCTGTCCCCTCCCCTTGCCAAGGGGAGGGTTAGGGTGGGGTGAAGTTTCACTTCCCCTTCGAGTAAATCTCTTTCAATCGATAAAGCTGTTCCAACGCTTCACGCGGACTCAAACTATCTGGATTAATTTTTTTCAAAGCATCCAATGCAGGATTGGGCAATACATCAAATAAACCTGATTGCAAAACAGGTTGTAAATTAGGTAAGTCCCCTCTCCCTTGATGGGAGAGGGGTAGGGGAGAGGGTGTTTCCTGCAAATTGTTTGCAGATTTAATCGCATGGGGATGTTCGCCATTTTCCAAAAGATGCAATTGATTTTGTGCTTCTTCAATCACATTGCTGGGGATGCCAGCTAATTTTGCGACTTGCAATCCGTAACTTTTACTAGCGGGGCCTTCTTGTACTTTGTGTAAAAATACAATGCGATCTTTATGTTCGGTTGCATCCAAGTGAACATTGACGATACCCGAAATGGTTTCGGGCAAACTGGTTAATTCAAAATAATGTGTGGCGAATAAAGTAAAAGCTTTCACACTTTCAGCGAGATGTTTTGCGCAGGCCCAAGCGAGAGACAAGCCATCAAAAGTGCTAGTGCCGCGACCAACTTCATCCATTAATACCAAGCTGTTCGGTGTGGCGTTGTGCAAAATGTTCGCAGTTTCGGTCATCTCTACCATAAAGGTTGAGCGACCGCTGGCGAGATCATCAGATGAACCAATTCGCGTAAAATTTTGTCCACAATGCTGATTGAAACCGATTTTGCGGGAACAAAACTGCCGATATGCGTTAACAAACAAATCAAGGCTGCTTGTCGCATATAAGTGGATTTACCACCCATATTCGGGCCGGTGATGATCAGCATTTGTCGTTGTGCATTGAAAGATAAATCGTTAGGTACAAAAGGCGAGCTACTGACTTGTTCAACCACCGGATGGCGGCCGCCGACAATGGTTAATTCGCGTGTATCAATTAATTCAGGGCGACAGAAATTTAATTCGTTGGCGCGTTCGGCCAAATTGCACAGCACATCCAATTCAGAAACAGCAGCAGCTGAATCTTGTAGTGCAATCAGTTGATGATTGAGTTGATCAATTAATTCTTCGTACAAGGCTTTTTCACGCGCAAGTGCGCGGCTTTGTGCCGAGAGTGCTTTGTCTTCAAAAGCTTTTAATTCAGGGGTGATATAACGTTCGGCATTTTTTAGCGTTTGGCGACGAATATAATCAGCGGGTGCTTTTTCGGATTGTGCCGAAGTCAGCTCAATAAAATAACCATGCACGCGGTTGTAACCGACTTTTAATGTAGAAATTCCAGTGCGTTCGCGTTCGCGTGTTTCCAAATCAATTAAATATTGTCCAGCATTGGTGCTGATGTTACGCAAATCATCCAGTTCGGCATCGTAACCTTCTTTAATCACGCCGCCTTCACGAATTACAACGGGAGGGTTTTCAATAATGGCGCGATTTAATAAATCTACGGTTTCAGGAAATTCACTGATTTGCCTTGCCAAATTTTTTAACAATACAGAATCATGTTTGCGTAAATTGATTTGTAATTCAGGATAAACCGCAAGTGACATCATCAAGCGTGACAAATCACGCGGGCGTGTTGAGCGCAAGGCAAGGCGACCTAAAATTCGTTCCAGATCACCTATCTGTTTTAAATCTTGCTGCAATAATTCAAAGGCATAATTTTTCTTTAGACTATCAATCGCATCAAAACGCAATTGCAACATATTTTTTTGTACGCAAAGGGCGATGTAACCAACGGCGTAACAATCGGCTACCCATGCTGGTTGAGCAGCGATTCAATACCGAAAATAAAGTATGTTCTTCACCGCCTTGCAGATTTAAATCCAATTCCAGATTGCGGCGGGTTGCTGCATCCATTTGCACCGCTTCGTCGCGATTTTCAAACGCCAGACTGCGAACATGAGGCAGGGCAGTGCGTTGGGTTTCGCGCGCGTAATTTAATAGGCATCCGGCAGCGGAAAGTGCAATTTTTAAGTCGGCGCAACCAAAACCAGCGAGATCTTTTGTACCGAATTGTTGCGTCAGTAAACGTTCGGCAGAATCCAGATCAAACTCCCAAGGGCCACGGCGACGCAAACCTTTGCGATTTTCAATAATTTCTGCGGTGCTGAGATGATCACTCACTAATAATTCAGCAGGGTTTAATCGCTGTAACTCACCCAGTACTGCCGCCAACCCATCGACTTCTAATACCAGAAATCGACCGCTGGCCATATCCAGAGACGCTAATCCAAAAGTCTCGTGATCTTGATGTAAAGCCACCAGCAAATTATCGCGACGCGAATCCAACAAGGCTTCATCGCTGACAGTGCCAGGGGTGACTATGCGCATCACCTTACGTTCAACAGGCCCTTTGCTGGTTGCTGGATCACCGATTTGTTCGCATATCGCAACCGAAATTCCTTCTTTCACCAATTTCGCCAGATAACCATCGGCCGAATGAAAAGGAATGCCGGCCATAGGGATAGGGTCACCGTTGGATTTGCCGCGTGCAGTCAGGGTGATATCCAGAATCGCTGACGCTTTTTTGGCATCGTCAAAAAACAATTCGTAAAAGTCGCCCATACGATAAAACACCAATTCATTGGGATGCTGGGCTTTCACGCGCAGGTATTGCGCCATCATTGGGGTGTGTTGATCTAGAGAATCATGGGTCATTATTAGGGCTTAAGCAGCAGATTTGGGTTGTGCAGGTTAACAAAGGATAGAAATTCTGCAATCAGTGGCTGACCTTTTCAAAAGTTTATTCATAAGAGGGTGGCCTCCAGCTTGTGCTATCCTTTTGATTTTAAAGACTCTATTTCAGGTAAGCCAAAGGTAAGGCGCTAGCAATTCAATCGTCGGTTCTTTTTTTAATAAATCATTTTATAGTTTTCCCATGCACTCAGGTTAGGGTGCACAATTCGTAATCAACATGATGAGGTGAAAAATGAAATATATAGTAGCGGGATTCAGTTTAATGATGGCTGCAACGGTGGCTGCTGACAATGTTCGTCCCCAAGTGTACTTGAATCAAAATTTAGGTTTTAACATTGAAGGTTTCAACTATAAACAGTCTGAATTTCCCTGTGACATAGACAAGCATTTAATGTTGGGTTTGTTGCAACGTAGTAAAGATAGAGGCTTGGTAATGGAGCCAGTATCTACTGCAGACAAAATATTCAACGGTGAAATACCGGTGTTGGCGATAGATGTTGAAGAATTGGTGCTGAATAAAGAATATCGCTTTGGTAGTAAATCCAGTTCCAATTTGCCGAAAGTGAAAGTAACCGCCGCGTTGATTCGTGGAAAGGATGACAAAGATGTGGTGATGGCCAAGCATTCTTGTACCATTGCCAGTCTAAAAGAGTTTACGCCTTCATCTGAAATACTGGATATGGGTACTCAGACTACAGTGTGTTCAGCAACACGTAAATGTTTAAACGAATTGACTAAAGATGTAGTTCAATGGGTTGAGCCACAAATTAAATAAACAATTTAAAAATTTTTGTAGGCTGTCATGGTATGAATGTAAATTCTGAAAACAGTTTTCGATTGGCTGAGCTTGATGTTGTGCCATCACGAAATCAGTTAGTGCTTGGAGAAAAAGTGTGGGTCCTCCAACCTAAGGTGATGGCTGTGTTGTTTTATTTGGCACAACATCAGGATAGAGTGATAAGTGGTGAAGAATTACTTTCGGAGCTTTGGAAGGGACGAATAGTCACTCCGGGATCTGTACAAAAAAGTATGAATTCATTACGTAAAGCACTTGCTGAAGTATTTGGAGACAGGGAAGTCATTACCCATTTTTCAAAACGGGGATATCAATTATTGATAACCCCGGAATTTCTCAACCCAACAGATTCTATAGTCAATCGAGTTGATCGGGAGCCGCAAGAAAATCCAGATGTGGAGTCGTCATTAAGTGTTAATCCGGTTGATCGAAAAAGTTATAGGCAACTACTGGGTATCTTGATAGGAATTGTAATTCTGGGGAGCCTGGTTTATGTGTATAGGTCAGAAAACAATTCCCTGCAGCCTATGATCGTTGAAAAAAATCATCAAACCCATTTTTCACAATTCACGGAATTTTCTAATCAGCAATATCGAGAAAGCAAAGTCGTATCGCATCCCGATAGTCAGCATTTTGCCTATGTCCGTCAAACGCTACATTCAAATCAGATATGGGATGTTGAAAGTCAATTGATGGTAAAAAGCGCAGGTGGAGAGGACTGGCAAATTGCTATTACTCAAGGTGATTGGGAGTTTATAGGTTGGTCACCGGATGGTCGATATTTGGTTGCAGTAGAACGTTGGCGTGAAGATGGTGATTCAGTTATTGCTAATTTTTATGAAATTGAAAATTATCTGTACACCTTTCACATTTTTACCTTGGATTTGACAAAAAAACGTTTGCTGGAAAAACATCTTTTGAGCCAGTGGCAGGGGAAAGTTGATAGTTTGACTTGGCGTGATCCATCCACAATAGAGTTTGTTGCGTCTCAAGGGCCCGCCATTGCGCGTGATATTTATCGATATTCTATGAATGATGAGCTTTTGTCAGAATGGGATTTGCCCAACTCAAAAGCAGTCCCGTTAATTACCAGTGTGAAAAATCAATTAACTGCGGTAGTCGTTCGGGACAATCGTGCTATTCGATTGGAGTTGCTCGATGAAAAATTTCAAACGCGAATGAATTGGCAATTGGATGAACCTGTATTGAGCGTCAATTGGATACCGGATGCCAGTGGTGTGTTAGTGCTTACGCAAAGTCGACAGGCATTTGTCTATTACTGGACGGGCGAAAAAAAACCTCTGTCAGTACAGTTGCCTAATCAGCAACTTCTGTCGGGAATTAGTTATCGTCAAGACGGTAGAGCGATTTATTACAGCGTTGAAAATCATCGTACTTCCATTGAATGGAAAAACGACGGAATTCAGATAAAAGTTCCTGACAAGATTGATGCTGAAAATATGGTGTTTTCCTCCGATGGAAAACAACTGCTCACGCTTATCTCAGACAATGATCAGCATGCTATTTGGATTCGATCTTCTGTAGAAAGTGAATCTCGACAACTTTTGTCTATTACTGATTCACAGCGTCCGAGTGATTTTATTTGGTAAGCTGATAATCAATGGATTGTGTATAAATTGGCAAAACAGATTTGGTTTAAATCAATCTCTTCCGATATTCATTTTCAATTAAAATTGGAATCAGGTTCATTGCATCCTATTGGGTATGATCCAGAACAAAAACGTTTGCTCTTGGTTAAAACTACTGGTGAATTGCGGAATCTATGGGCGATCAATACTGAAACTCTTGAGCAGAAGCAGTTAACCTTTGGTGCGGTTGGAGCGGTATTAAATCATGACAATAACTTATATTTTCAATACATGAATAAAGAAGGACTTTGGCGTTTTAGTAATGCTGATCTGAAGCCTGAGCTAGTGTTAAAAAAATTCGATGTTAATAGCCATCTTTTGAATGCGGACGATCAAGGAATTTATTTTGTAACAGGAGGATATTGTCGTGAGTCGGATATTTATTATCAGAGTTACCAAGAAGGTGTATCGAAAATAATAGAGCCACGTGAGGATACAAGAGTCATAACGCGAGCCTATCATCCAGCAGCCGGAATGATACAGTCGCATTGTGAATTATCACCCTCACATATTATGTTGGCAGAATAGTTAAACTGCTCTTGGTAGGCTAAACCAAAATTGGGTGCCTTGGCCGATGTCACTATCGAAACCAATTTTGCCTCCCATTTTTTCAACCAGCGTTTTACTGATCTTTAATCCTAAACCGGTGCCGCCTTGTTTGCGCGTGTCTCCGGTTTCGGCTTGAGCAAAGGCGCCAAAAATTCGCGAACGAAATTCCAATGGGATTCCCGGGCCATTGTCGCAAATCCATGTGGTCACATGATCTGTCTGAACTTCTACTTTGATACTGACTTGATCATTGGTCGGTGAAAATTTACAGGCGTTGGAAATTAAATTGGCGAGCACTTGGGAAAGTCGATCACTTGCGGCGAGTACGTGAATGGGACTTTCAGTTGGCTCAATCAGTTTGATATCCACCTTAAACCCCTGAGCATAGGCCATATTCGCTTCAATCGATTGATGGATGCTTTCCAGTAAATTTAATTTCACAATGGTAAATTTCATATTGCCGGACATGAGTTTATCCATATCCAAAATATCGTTCACCAACGTAACCAGTCGTTGACTATTGCGATGGGCAATGGAAATTAATTTGGTCGGTTCTGGTGACCAGCTTCCAAAAATGCCTGAATCCAACATGCTCAATGCCCCGCGAATCGATGTCACTGGTGTGCGCAATTCGTGGCTAACAACGGACACGAATTCCGCCTTCATTTGTTCCATGCGTTTGCGCTCGTGAATATCAGTTAAAGTGCCAGTGAATCCAATCACAATGTTTTGTGAATCGAGATCGGGTAGGGCTTGTAATTCGACCCAAATATATTCACCGGTCATGTTGCGAAGACGAAACTCAATTAGTTGATCGTTCTGTGTATTGTGTGCATTGGTTAGAATGTATTCTGAAATAGATTTTAGATCGTCGTAATGCACAAACTCATCCAGTCGTTTATTGATGGATTCACTACAGAGATAGCCAGTAATATCTTCCCAGGATTTGTTAAGGAATAACCAGTGCCCTTCCAGATCCATTCTGAAAATAACTTGTTTAATGGTTTGAATTAAATAGCGATACTCTCGTTCTCTAGTGGCAATTTGTTCGGCGAGTCTTTTGTTTTCTGTAATGTCGGTGCGGATACTAATGTATTGAAAGGGTTTACCCGATTCGTCTAGAAAAGGCACTATAGTAGAGTCGACCCAATAATAATTGCCCTGTTTGTTTTTATTGCGAGTTTGACCATGCCAAACACGGCCTTCTGAAACGGTTTGCCAAAGTTCGGTAAAAAATTCGTATGAATGAAAACCAGAGTTAAGAATGCGGTGATTTTTTCCCATTAACTCTTGCTGGCTGTACCCACTGAGGTCACAAAATTTTTCGTTGACATAAAAAATAGTGCCATCAATATCGGTAATACTCACAATGGCGTGTTGATCCATTGCAAAGCGTTGGTAGTAGAGTTCCAATCTGCGTTTTTCTTGCAAACTGACGAGCCCTGGCAGCAGCGAAGATAGCCCTTCCAAGTCATCTTTATCCGGTAACTGCAAATGAGTTTCACTGCTTTCCAATAATTTATTTAATGCGTGTCGCACAGACTCCAGTACGCGATTATGCGAATTATTTTCGGCACGCAATCGATCATTGATGGTGTTGAGTTCAAAAGAACTCTCTTCCAGACTTCTTGAACGTAAGTCCAAATCGCGATCACTTTGTTCATAAGTGCTATTGACGCGGGAAATAAAATCCCCAAGGCCGGAAATGAATTGGGCAATTTCTTGTGTGCTCGAAAGACTCGAAATCTGCGCTATGCGTTCCGCCAATTGTTCTTCGTTTTCTACACCACACATGCGGCGTAATTGTCGTGCCAATGTGGGATGCATTATTAACTTTCGGTGATCCAGGTAATGGTCATGGTTTGATTGTGTAATCGACAATCACCGATAAATTCGTTATCAGCAATTTCACCGTTGGAATAGAAGCCAGTGATTGCAGTATTTTTCCCCAAGGTGTCCGCTACCGCTTCAACCTCTTCATCTACACGGTCGCCCATCACTAATTTTCGACCAATACAACTGACTAAAATTGCCAATGCATGACCACTGGTATTGTTTGAATGAGATTTTGCTAATTGGGCAGCATTTTCTGCACCAGAAATTAATTTTTCAGTGCTGGCATGCATGAGTCTTAAATAGCCGTTAGCGACTATATCACCGGCAAATGTAATGGAATTGTTAGCATGGTTGACCGCTAAAATAGTTCTGAAAATCCCTTGTTTGTGGCGTTCGCTGTCGAGCATCTCAAAGGGGAAGAGCAAGCCTGAACCTGGTAGATCTTTGGCGTATTCACCGAGGTAACGTTTGTAAATATCCAGAGCGGGGGTGTCGTCTAATTCGTAGAGGACATTTCCTTCACTCTTGGTCACTTTTCGCGCGGGGCCAAAGGGTTCCCATCCTGCAAAAGATCCATAATTCATGTGAATTTTTTCACCGTAAAACCCAATTAATACGAGATGTTTATCGCTGGTTCCATTTGGGCCTAGTGTCCAGGTTTGAGTAAAAGCGCCGTTGTCACCCGCTAATCCACCAGAGATTCTGACCTGTTTGGGTAATGTTTTTGAAGCCCGACAACTAATGCACTGCCGTTGATGGCAACACCGGTTCCGAGAACCAGTACAGATGTTAATTTGATTATGATCAATGGATTTACCCAATCGTTCGCCGGCAGCCTGTGTGTCATCCATGGAAAGAATTTCGGTACTGACTGATTTAACCTGTGTAGATTCAAATTTCACGGCACTTAAAATACAGGAATTATCATAAACCCGATCTATAGCTATTTCGCCTGAGGTGGAACAGCCGCCGATTACAGAATTGGGAAAGGTTTTTTTCAATGAGGTCGAGAGATCAGGCTGACTAAAAAATGTTTTATCGCCAAACACTAAATAAAATCTGGGTTGTCACCTAGAGATGAGAAACCCGCTGCAATATCGCTCAAGGACTTTAGATGGAGTTGGGAAACTTTCATAATCTGCCGCCGATGTTTTTTGAAAAGGGAATGACCTTTTCAAAGGCTAGATCAAGATGAGCGTTCAGCAAGCAAGTGGAGAGGGTTTAGGATGATTCTTATGACACTAATTGGCGTATTGAAGGAAGTTTTTGCAGGGCATTTACCCTGCAAAAAAGGAGGGGGATTATTTCAAACCTTGTTTGAGCAAATCTTCGTAACCACCTTCATTAACGGCATTTTTAAAACCCATCGACTGCAAGGTTTCCATTGCTACACCTGAGCGACGACCACTGCGACAGTAAAGCCGAATTACATCATTTTTGTCCTGAGTCACTTCACTAATTCGTGCCGCAATTTCCTCATAAGGAATATGAGACGCAGCTTGTAAATGGCCGGCGTTGAACTCGTCAGTAGTACGCACATCAATCCAAAATTCTTTGGCGAAAGCTTGAGTGGACATAAGCAATAATCCTGAAAAAAGAATAGAAAATAAGGCGCGCAGCATAACAAGAGTCCCCTGATTAATCACAGTGATTAGGCGTTTGAGGTTAGGAGCCGATCATATTTTCGGCTGAGCATATCGTAAAACTGTTCACGGATTTGGTGAATTGCTGATTTTAATGCAGTAATTTGTTCAGGTGTTATGTCTTTTCGACCGACAAACACTTGTTTACGATAGATTGCAATTTTGGCACCGTAGAGTCGCAAGCTTCGTTCCAGATTTTTTTCGCCAATCATTAATAATCTCGCTTCAGCTTCGGCCAGTTTTTTGAATTCTGCGACAAGATCACTATTGATCACTTCTAATTCTTGACGCCGAGCTGCTGGCCAGCGATCACCTAATTGTATGGATTCAACGACCAAGGTTGAGTACTGGGAAAAAATATGGGTGACAGTTCCAACTTGGGTGGAAACGGCTTCCAAAATTTCCAATCGGCGTTGTTCTTTCAAACCGGTTGTCGGTTGTTGTTGAAGTCGTTTAAGGATGAGGTAAGTCGCCAGCGCCAGAATCAAGGCGATTAGCATCAAGGTGATTTGCGAATTGGTGAAATTAAACAGGGTAGTAGTGTCCATGGTTGCCTCGCTGCCAAAAAAACGTCATTAAGACGATGAGTGCAACGAATTTTGCAAATATCAGGCCAGTCGGATTGCAATTGTTTGAGCGGTTTTCTTTTCCTATTTCATAAAACCAAGGTTGCTGCTGGCGAATCGACTCACATTGGGCAGTATGGAATTGATTTCACTAGTATTAGCGCCGAACCAGCTCGCCAGAGTTGCAGCGAGTTGATCGACTGAGGTTGAGGGGAGTAAACGCCCTTGACCCACTTGATCATCACTGTTGAGCGAAATTTGTGGTGCTGTGCCATAAAACTGGCCGCCATTCACTGCGCCACCCACAACAAAGTGATGGCCGCCCCAGCCGTGATCCGAACCATCTCCATTGGATGCCAAGGTGCGACCAAAATCTGACGCGGTAAAACTGGTCACCTTTTCAGATACCCCCAGCTCCACTGTCGCTTGATAAAACGCACTTATCGCTTCATCTACTTGCGCCAATAATCTTGGATGATTTTCATTGAGGCCATCATGCGTATCAAATCCGCCCAGTGACACAAAAAAGACTTGGCGTTTTGCGCCCAGAACATCGCGAGCGCTAATTAATCGTGCCACGACTTTTAACTGATCGGCGAGAGAATTCTTTTTGCTATCGCGATCAAATGAGGTGGATAAGTTCACAGGATTTAATGCGGCGTTGACGCTTTCTTCCAAATCCATGGAACGTTTAGTGACTGTTGCCAATTCATTTTCCCAAAGATGCGCACTACTTTGTGTAATCAATTGTTTTAACGCATTAGACACTGAGGATGAATTAAATGCAGAGCCTTTTGCCGCCCAAATAGGAATAGCACCTGAAGGACTGATTTGATATTGCAATGCATTATTGCCCGCTAAAAATACGGCATTACCGGAAGCGGAAATACAAGTTAGGGTGCTGATGTTATTGCTGGAGAGTGCAAGGTCACCCATGTAACCGCCCCATCCGCGCGTTGCGCCTTCACTATTTAACGCTTGCCAAATAGATTGTTGATCGTTGTGTGAAAAAAGTTTGGGTGGTAGTGGATATCGAACGCGATCAGGGCTGTTGTATTGTGCAAGTGTTAGAGGTGTGAGTAAGGGCCCTATATTTAATTGCACAGCGGCTTTGCCTGAATTAAATAAGGTTGCGAGAGATTTTAATTCTGGCGATAAAGCGTATTGAATATTGTTAGTCAGTGTTTGTGGAGTAAGAGTTGTGAGTGCAGTTGCTGCGAGTGAATCGTGCCCTAGTGCAATGCCCCCTGCTGTACGACCTGCGCCACCACCACGAATGGTGCTATAGAGATCATAATTTGTGGTATCAAATGGAATCAGTGTATTGGCGTGATCATTCCCGCCAAATAAAAATACACAAACCAAGGCTTTGTAATCGTTGGCTTCGAATGCAGCGGCTTCGCCAATACCTGCCAAATTGAGAGCAAGAGGTGCACCAATGCCCATCATTGATAAAGTGCTAGCGCGTTTTAAGAAAGCGCGGCGTGTCATCTCATTGAGTTTATTAATATGCATGATGGGTTACTTCTGAATTAAATATTCGGGACTGGCGGCCACTAATAAAATGGCAGCGTAAAGTCGATCATATTTTGCGTTAGTGGAGCTGGCACTCGTAAGTGGATTTGCTTCCAGCGATTGCTGGATCAGATTTTTTGTTGCGCTAGAAAGTTGATTGGCAGTTAAGTGTAAATTCAACCAGTCAACAAGCGCTTTTGCATCAGTTGCAAGTGATTCAATTGCGCTGAGATTTAATTTCACATCAGAGTAGCCTGATTTAATAAAAAAAGTGACAAAATTAATGTAGCCTGCTGTCGAGGTTTCATTATGCAACTGGAATTCGGGTGCCAGTAAACCTTGAGCTGCTATTGTAGTATTGGGTGGCACGTACCCGGGTCGAAAAAAATTAAATACTGAAGGGGAGCGTAGGGGCGCTTGGCCTAATCCTGTATCGGCATTGGATAAATCGTAAATCTCCCATTTGCCATTGGTGCTGCTTACATTAAAAGTGCGTGCGATTTGTGTCAGCCGCACAATAGGTTCACGTAATTTTCCTGCAATATTGTTGTTGTGCAATGTGCGAGCTTCTGTGTCGGTCAATATTGCACGCCAAACTGCTTTTAAATCACCGCGTACGCCTGAACCATTATTATTAAATACAGTTGCTACGCGCGCTACATAAGCAGGGCTTGGATTGGATGTGACTAAGCGTTGAATCATTTGTTTAGCAAAAAAAGGTCCAGTGTTAGCGTGATTAAACAAAGTATCCAAAGCAATACGCAATGCTTCTGCACCGGGAGTGTTTTCTGGAATATTAGTACCTAAAAAATTTACTGCTAAGTTGGAGTGTTTTCGTGAATCGAAGGCCATGCGGCCAGACGTAAATTCCGGTGAAGGAACGGGATAGGATTCGAAGCCATATTGTTGCGTCACTTTTGAATAATCCCAATTGTATCCTGTAAACACACGTGCGAGATTGGTGATATCGGATTGCACATAGGTCTCAATTGGATTGCCTTGTGCATTGGTTTTGAGTGTGCCGTCCAGATTTAATTCATAAAGGCCGATTGTAAATAGCTGCATGATTTCACGCGCGTAGTTTTCATCAGGCACTCTACCGCTGGCGATATCCTCTTTTAAATTACCTTTGGTGTTGAGGAAAAATCCCATCGCGGGATTGAGTGAAATGTCTTCCAATAAATTTCGAAAATTATCGAAGGCTTTGGTGTTGAGTAAATCCCAATAGTTAGCAATTAGCATGGGTGGCCAAAAGCCATCAATGGGATTTAATGACACAACAAAAAATTCTGACAGCGCCAGCGCCAATCGTTTTCGTACTTGACCTGTACCGGTCAGTAATTGATTCCATGCCATCCAGTCGCCAAAGACCGGATTAAAATAATTGCCATCATTTTTGGGTGTGGTGTGGCCGCTAGTGGTTAACCACTGTGCTCCAGTTTGATCAATTGTTTTATTGAATTGTGAAGTGAGCCAGGCATCGTAACCTGAAGAAATTACTGAGGATATTTCGTCATCTGTAGCTGTAAATTGTGCCTGTAAGAGAAAACCTGCTGCTTGTGTTTTAGTTAGAGGTTGCGGTGCTACCGAACTGGCTGTTGAGCTAGACGGGTTGACGTTGGTACTTTGACTGTCGCCACCACCACCGCCACATCCAGCAGAGGCCAAGGTTAATAATCCCGCGAGGCTTAAAGCAGTTGTCGAAGCGTCAGGAGCTTTTTTGGATATCTGAATTTCTGGAGCATCAGATGAATGGGGCCTTGTTATCAGACTTTTATTATTCATACTTCGCCTACAAAATTTGTGAGTGAATGACCAGATAATTTTAAGTTGAGGTGAGTATAGACATTATTCCCAGGTGTTTTATGGGTAAGCATTCAATTATTTGTAAAGTAGATTTAATTCCAAGAATATAAACGAATCATCTCCAAGATCGACAAGTTATAAAAGCCTTGTTTGCAATAAAAAAAATCCCCGAACTAGTCGGGGATTTTGTCAGACAATCAACCATTAATGATGATGGCCGCCTGCACCATGTGCGTGGCCGTGCGTTAATTCTTCTTCGGTTGCAGCGCGGACTTCAGTGATTTCTACGGCAAAGTTTAGATCGATTCCTGCTAAAGGATGGTTACCATCAATAGTGACTTTGTCGCCTTCCACTTTGGTAACAGTGACAACTTGCATGCCGTGTTCAGTTTCGGCATGAAACTCCATTCCCACTTCAATTTGTTCTATACCACTAAACATGGTGGAAGGTAATTCTTGAATCAGTGAGTTGTCATGTACACCATAAGCTTGCGCAGCAGGTACGTTGACACTTAATTTTTCGCCAACAACTTTACCTTCAAGTGCAGACTCCAAACCGGGAATAATATTGCCAGCACCGTGTAAATAACTTAAAGGTTCATGACCTTCAGATGAGTCGAGTATTTTGCCGCTGTTGTCAGTCAAAATATAGTGAAAGCTGGCAACGCAGTCGTGTGTGATATTCATAAAAAGGCCTTTAGTCGTGGATTAATGTGTAGAGTGAGTAAAAAAATTGTGCGAATTAAAATTTTCCAATAGATTTGCCATTAATTTTGGCTTGTGTAATGTAAATGGTGTAAGCCTTTCCGCCTTCTTCTTGTTGCAAACGTACGAGCAAGTGATGCCAATCAGGAGCAACCCAGGCATAGGTCACGCGTTTATTATTGCTGCGGCTGCGTTTGACTTTGATTGTATTAACTTTCCCTAATGGCGTATCCAACAATTCTTCACCTAAGACTTCAAAACTGTAATCTTTCAATTCACCGCCATCGGCAATTTGATAAGTAAATTTTTTCTTACCTGCCTTTAATTCTTGCGCTAATTGGATTTGGTAACTTAATTTGTCTTGTACTTGATCAACAATATTCATTTGCCAGCGTGAATTGTCGACGTTGTTTAAGACCGATTTTTCTAACCAATTAAAACTTAAATCAGCATCACGTTTTTTCCCCATACCTCTACGTTTATAAACATAGTGTAAAGGTTGAATCGTTTTTTTCTCGGGTAACCACTGCATACGGCTGGTTTCAGTGACACTGCCAATCATGGATTCTGCAAGAAACAATAATTCAAACTGGTTGTTACCTAAATCAACCAAACGATTGGTCACTGTGACATTAAAACCATAAAGTTTAGCTTTGTATAAATTATCAAATGTGACTGGTGCTGTTGTAATAGTGGTATTTTTGTTATCGGCAATTGCTGACAAGGCCAAAACAACCGAAAGCAACACACAGACTAGATTACGCATACAAAATAAATTGGACATAAAAATCCTTTAATTAATGCTCATGACTTTCTATCAGATAGCCATGCTCTGGCAAAAGTTCATTGTCCAGATACGCACGATTTTCTTTCATTGCCAATCGACCTTCGGCAAACCACTTAACGGCCAAAGGATAAATAATATGTTCTTGACGTTGCACTCGCTTTGCCAGTGAGCTCGCATCGTCGCCATCAATGATGGGTACGCTGGCTTGAATGGCACTGGGGCCGCCATCCAACTCTGCGGTAACAAAATGTACCGTGACACCGTGGCGAGTTTCGTTTTCATCCAATGCGCGTTGATGGGTATGCAAGCCTTGAAATTTTGGCAACAAAGACGGATGAATATTTAACATCCTGCCTAAATAATGTTGCGTAAATTGCGGAGTTAAAATTCGCATAAAACCCGCAAGCACTACCAAATCTGGCGAATATTCATCAATTACTTGCGTCAGTTGTTGATCAAACGCCTCACGATTGGCAAAGGCTTTGTGATCAAGCAAAACCGTTGGAATATCGGCCTGCGCTGCACGCGTTAAACCATAAACATCGGGTCGGTTACTGATAACAGCCACAATGTTTATGGGTAAATTGCCTGCTTGCTGTCCATCAATTAAGGCTTGTAGATTACTACCGCTGCCTGAAATCAAAACGACAACACGACTGGATTGTATTGCCATCAGAGACCTTGCAAATCCACTTGGTGTTCGCCTGCTTGTGCATCGGCAACATGACCAATCACAAATGCATTTTCGCCAGCGGCGCGCAGAATATTCAGGGCATTCTCTTTTTCGGATGCAGGCACAGCGATCACCATGCCAACCCCACAATTAAAGGTGCGATACATTTCGCGAATTTGTACATTGCCTGATTGTTGTAACCATTGAAAAACCGGTGGGAAAGTCCAGCTTTTGGTATCAATTACGGCTTTGCAGTTTTCTGGCAACACACGTGGGATATTTTCTGTCAGGCCGCCACCGGTGATATGCGCCATGGCATTGACTTGGGATTCGGCAATTAATTTCAGTAGTGGTTTGACGTAAATGCGGGTGGGCGCCATTAACGCATCTGCCAAAGGTTTGCCACCACAGTTTTGATTGAGATCAGCTTTGCTGACTTCGATAATTTTGCGTACCAATGAATAACCGTTTGAGTGCGGGCCGCTGGAGGTGAGTGCAATCAGCGTATCGCCGGACTTCACTTTGCTGCCATCAATAATTTCCGATTTCTCGACTATGCCAACGCAGAATCCTGCCAAATCGTAATCATCACCTTCATACATGCCTGGCATTTCAGCCGTTTCGCCGCCGACCAATGCACAGCCTGCCAATTCACAGCCATCACCAATACCGGAGACTACGGCTGCGGCGACATCCACATTTAATTTGCCGGTCGCGTAGTAATCGAGGAAGAACAAAGGTTCTGCACCAGTGACCACCAGGTCATTCACACACATAGCCACCAGGTCTATGCCTATGCTGTCGTGTTTTTCCAAAGTCATGGCCAAACGTAGTTTGGTGCCTACGCCATCAGTGCCTGAAACCAGAATCGGTTCGCGATATTTCTTGGGGATTTCACACAAAGCTGCAAATCCACCCAAGCCCCCCATCACTTCCGGGCGACTGGTGCGCTTGGCAACACTTTTGATGCGTTGCACCAAAGCGTCACCGGCCTCAATGTCTACACCGGCATCTTTATAACTCAGGGAAGGCGTGTTCTGGCTCATAGGGAAGGTTTCTCACGGGTCAGTAATCAAAAAGGCGGCCATTCTAGCAGGGCAGAGGTGGAAATTCACGGAAAGAGCGGGAGCAAAATTAAGAGGCTAAGGATTTTGATGCAAGAGCCTCTCAAAATCTTTTTAGTGGGGAGTGGAATGACATTTGGTTTCTGGCTTTTTGTCGCAGCTAGAGCATCCGCCACAATTGTTTTTTCTTTGATTAAAGAACCAGTGGCGGATTAAAAATATAGCCGCCATCAATACGCACGCACCAACAATTAATTCCTGCCACATAGGTTGGCTCCATTAACTGACAATACTGGATGCAATTTGGTAGGTGACCCAAGCTGCAAAATAGGCCAAGGCAAAAAGATACAGAGTAAAAAATACGGTGGATTTTACGGAGTTGGTTTCGCGCTTCACCACTGCAATTGTGGATATACATTGGGGTGCGTAAACAAACCACGCCAGATAAGAAAAGGCGACGGGTAATGACCAGCTGGCGGCCAATGTTGTACCAAGGGCGACATCAATAGAATCTTCACCTACAGCATAGACAGTTGCTAAAGCACTGACTGCGACTTCACGTGCACCCATTGCAGGAATTAATGCAATGCACATTTGCCAGTTAAATCCCAGTGGCGCGAATAGGGGTTGCATCCAGGTTCCAAGTTGGCCGGCATAACTGTACTCAATTGCTGGCGCTGTTGCGCCTTCAGGGGCACCAGGGAAAGTGGCCAGAAACCAAAGCACAATCGACAGCGCAAGAATGATAGTTCCGACCCGGCGTATAAAAATCCAGGCTCGTTCGCGCAAGCCCGTTAATAGATGATATGCCATTGGCCAGCGATAACTGGGTAATTCTAATAGCAGCGGAAACTCTTCGCGTGCCGCTTGCCTGCGTAATATCCAGGCAATCAGTGCTGCGCTGACGATCCCTGCAAAGTACAGGGCAAAGAGTGTCAAACCTTGAAGGTTAAAAATGCCCCACACGGTTTGTTGGGGGATAAAGGCGGCAATGATTAAGGCATAAACTGGCAGCCTCGCTGAGCAGGTCATCAATGGGGCTACCATAATGGTGATGAATCGTTCCCTTGGATCGGAAATCGTTCGGGTGGCCATAATCCCGGGCACAGCACAAGCAAAGCTGGATAACAGAGGAATAAATGAGCGACCGGATAATCCTAATCCACGCATGGGTCTATCCAACAAAAATGCGGCGCGAGTGAGATAGCCTGAATCTTCTAGAACCAAGATGAAGAAAAACAAGATGATAATTTGGGGTAAAAAAACCAGAACACCCCCAACACCTGCAATTAATCCATCAATCAAAAAATCTTTGAGTATGCCATCAGGCAGGTAAGTGCTAATCCAACTTCCGGTTTGACTAAATCCGGCATCGATTAAATCCACGACTGGAGTGGCCCAAGCAAATACGGCTTGAAAGATCACCAACAAAACACTGAATAAAAAAAGGATACCCAGCCAAGGGTGCATCACTACTGAATCTATTCTGTCTTGCCAAACGGGGTACTGAACAGGTTGGACTACAAAGCGTGACATCAGGCTTTCAATTTCAGCATAAAGAGCTTCGATGGATTCTTGTCGATCGCTGAGCGTTAGTATTTGTTCACCTTCCAATATTGAGGTGTTTTGAGCGTAATTATCCAAATGCTTTCTAAGTTGATCTACGCCGTGACTGTTAACTGCAATCGTTTCAATGATGGGTATACCAATGGCGGTTGAAAGTGATTGGGTATCGATAACAATGCCGCGACGTTTGGCTTCATCCATTTGGTTGAGTGCCAACACCATGGGGCGATTAAGGCTTTTAAGTTCCATGACCAATCGCATACCTAAACGTAAGTTACAGGCATCTACTACAGCAATGAGAAGATCGGGGAGTTGTTCGCCCTCTAATTTGCCAAGAATAATGTCACGGGCAACCTGCTCGTCAGGCGATGTGACAAATAGGCTATAGGTTCCAGGTAAATCCAGAATTTCTATGGGGGATGCTAATCCAGTAATGATCCCGGATCTTTTTTCGACAGTAACGCCCGGATAGTTGGCAACTTTGGCGCGTGCGCCGGTCAATCGATTGAACAGGGAGGTCTTGCCGCAGTTGGGATTGCCAACCAGTGCGAAGCGATGAAAATGGGTCATTAATGATTTCCTGTCGGGATTATTTCCACCCCGATTTTTTCGGCTTCAGTTCGACGCAAGGCGAACTTGGTTCCATTTACTTTAAGCGCTAGAGGGTCTGCCCCCAAAAAACCAAAACCTATTACTTCTATTCTTGCTCCAGGTAAAAACCCAAGTTCTTTTAGTCGCAAACTGACATGCGGATCTTGGTTGCCAAATTTGGGTTGTGGAAAAATATCAGTGACCCGTGCTTGAGTGCCTTTTTTGCATTGCAAAAGATTGATCGAGGGAAAAGTATAGGAATTCATTGATAAATAGCCTAAAACCGCAAATGAGATTAATTATTAGTAAGGCTATCTTATTCGGCAGGCAATCGCAAATTACAAGTGAGTTTTATTGATCTGAGTTAATAAAGATCTCTTTGTCGGATTCCTTTACATTGGTCTAAGTATAAGCCTGTTGAGGCTAGAGCTTTCAGTGCCTTCATCGGTTGGCACACCTATTGCTAATGCCATCCGGAGTGAATGGTTGTCGTGGGTTTAATCATGGAGGACAGAGACGTC
This sequence comes from Cellvibrio sp., assembly GCA_016712405.1. Lineage (GTDB taxonomy): Bacteria > Pseudomonadota > Gammaproteobacteria > Pseudomonadales > Cellvibrionaceae > Cellvibrio. The sequence goes on from JADJRD010000014.1 coordinate 874,910, forward strand.
CTTAAATGAGTCGCGATAACGTCGAATTATTTTTTTCCAAAGGAAATATTGTATGAAACAGATCATAAAACTGATTATTGCAAGTTCGATTGCCTTGGTGTCGAGTGTTAGTGCAGCCCCCCTGAATGTGTTCAGCGGTTGGAATATGTTGGCGAATGAAGATGGTGTCGGCTCGAGTTATGGTTGTAGCTTATCGCGCTCTGACTGTGTGGGTCCAGGTTACGGTGGACAAAAGTTTGATGCTGAATACCTTTTCTACAAACTTGAAGGAAGTAAGTTGTCAGTAGGTTTACAAACCGGTTTTGATGTTGTTAGTGATAATGGATATGTCTATAGCGATGGCCGTCGTTACTATAACGGTGATTTAGCTCTTTCGTTTGATGGTAACACCAATAATTATGAGTATGCGGTTGATTTTGGTAATGCAACCCGTGGATATAACAACAATGCTGCGATTTCAGCTGGTGCGTCAGATGTAGATGCAGCAGGCTTATACAGCGTGACCCAATGGAACAATGATATTTATTACGGTCAAAGTGCACCTTATGGAATGGATGCAGGCAGTTTGGTATTGGCGGCGAATAGCTCTAATTTTTCTCAAGGTAGTGCGTTAGGTTTGGACAATCTTTTGTCCTACTACAGCATTTTCTCTTTTGATCTCAGTAATATTGCTAATTTGGGTCAAACCTTCGGTTTTGCTGCACACTGGACAATGTCATGTGGTAATGATGAGATCGAAGGTGCTACTACTGTTAGTGTTCCAGAGCCAGGTCCTTTGTTGTTGTTAGGCTTGGGGTTGATTGGGCTGGTAACTGTGCGTCGTCGTATGAAGAAGTAGTTTGTGGTATCCAAATTGTTAACATAAAAAAACCGGACTTTGTCCGGTTTTTTTATTGCTGAAAATATTAATTTTCCATGCTGAAATCATAAGACATTTGATGGGTGGGTTCTTGTAAGTAATGTCCTTGAATATAATGCGCGCCTGCTTGCCATAGAGTTGAGAGCACGCTGGCATTCTCAACAAAGGGCACGATGGTGATTTTGTTTTCCCCATGCAACTTTGAGATTAAATTAATTAAGGTTTCCGGGCTCTCGTTATTGGATTGTATGTCTGTAGTAAAGGAACCATCAATCTTGATAAAACTGGCTGTAACATGCTTCAGTGCATTAAAAGGATTAAGTGAGCATCCAAAATTGCTGATAGAAAATTGCGCTTTCATTTTCTCCAATCCCTCAGCAAATAATTTAGTTGCGTTTAGATGATTAGTTACATCAATTTCAGATACCTGAAAAACAAGGCTGTCTGGTGTTAATTTGGCAGCTTTGAAAGCAACCGCCAACCAAGGAACCAGGGAGTCATCACAGATGGAGTGCCGGCTTAAGTTCACAATCAATTTGGTTTTATTGCCTTTGTGTCGATGCTCTGCAAGCATTTTGATGGATTCTAAAATTACCCATCGATCAATTTTGGTATTTGCCTTGATTTCTTCTGCTATATCCAAAAACTGATTGGGAGAAACTTCACTCCCTTCTTGAGTAATCATTCTCAGGTAAACTTCATAATACTCTTCGGCGGAACCTCTTAAGCTGATAATGGGCTGAAAGAGTAATTTGAATTTGTCTGCATCCAGCGCCTGTTGAATTGCTTGTGAAATATCCTGCTTGCTATTTTTTTCTGTGGCTTCAGGTTCAAAAAGCATTGCGCCATTGCCTTTATTATTTCGAACTTTTTCCATCGCGCTACGCGCCTGTTCTATACAGGCATTGGTGTTGGTGGAGGTTTCATTAATGATGGCAATACCAATGCTGCTGGTAATTTGAAGCGTTTTGTTATCAATATCAATAATATGAGTTTCAATATCTTTGCAGAGTTGCTGTGCTCGCGCCACAGCCGCATCGGCTTTAATGTTCGGTATGATCAGTGCAAAAGAGGTATCGCTTAGGCGAGCAACCACATCGTTGGTGTGAACTTTTGCTCTGAGTATTGAAGCGATATTGGCAAGTGCGATATCGGCTCCAGATACGCCGAATGACTGTTGAACTCTTTCGGTAAATTCATCTAATTCAATATAAAGTAAAGAAAGATGTTTATCTTCATTAGTGCTATTAATGACACGATCTAATTCATTCAAAAAGAACTGGCGGTTATAGAGTCCGGTAACCAAGTCTTGCCATTTTATTTGTTTGATTTGCGCTTCCAGCTCTTCATTTATTTCATTTTCTTGAATGATAACTTCGTTGGAGGCGCGAGCTAAAAATTGAATACACGCCTCTTCATTATGGGTCACTAGCGATACTTCAAGATTAATCGGCTTTTCAACACCTGTCTGGGTTACCCCTTTAAAAGATAAAGTTGTTAATTCGGCTTCATCACCCTTAAGTGTGAAATCTTTCAGGAATTTTTTTAAGCGTGGTTGATCTGCTTTGCTGGCCATGTCGATAATTGGCATGGCTTCAATATCATCTTTATCTTCATACTCAAATAAATTTGCAAAGGACTCATTGGCATACAGATAAAGTCCATCTTGAACATAAGCTATAGCATCTCGGGAGCTGTCAAGAAATTGTTGTGAGCGTTTTTCGGCTTCACGAAAACGACGATCCGCAGAACGTTTTGCTTGGCGTTGTTCGCGGTTGCGTAATTCACGATCAATAACCAGCAAAAGATGTTGATCGTCATCTACATTAATTACATCCACAGCACCTAATTTTAATCCCTTTACAATTGCCGATGGATCTTCGGTGTCATTCAACAAAATGACGGGGACATCTTTGTTTAGGCGTTGGATTTGTTTGATCGCGTTAGCAGGGGGTGGGTTGGTGGTGTTGTTCTTTCCGATCAGCAAATCCCAAGTTTGCTCTTGAAGTAATTTGATTAAAGATTCTTCATTTTCGACATACTGCGCGCGATTGGGTTTGCCTGATGCGTGCAACATACTGACCAAGCGTTCGGCTTCGGTCTTGGAGTTGTTAAGTAATAAAAGTCGAATGGTGTTGGCGGTAGTCATAGATAATGTCTTTATCGTAAATGCCCGTATATTACCCTGTTTGGCTCTGGTCTCAACCTGTGTGTTGATTTATGTGTCAAATCCTCCTTGGGTTTATGCTTCATTCGAGCTCGTTAAGCTCCTGTATCCAAACTGATTGAATGCCCCGGTTGAAAAAATTCGTTTACTTAGTTGAATATTTGTTGTGCTGGGTTGTTGATTTTTATCAGGCGTAAATAGTTTGACCTTACTGTTTTCGTGAAAAGTCACGGCATTGGTGATAAGGCTGGTTGGTTGATTAATGGTGCGTAATTCAGGAATTTGTAATCCGCGTAAATATTCAGTAAACCCTCCAGTTCGATGTATTAGTGCAATACCAACGGGCGTCACTTTGGGCGAAAGAATTTGTACGCCTAGTTGGGTAGCCCCTTTTATTTGATGGGCCCATCGAATGACACCCAATATCCAGTTGGGTCGATTATTTTCTTTAAGTGCAAGCAATTCTCCTGCTTTTACTTGTAGAGGAATTTCACCATGCCATTCCAAGCCAAAACCGCCAGGACTTTTGTCGATAAGAGGCACAGAGTAAACCAAATGTTGCCCTTGGTATTGTTCAAGAGTTTGTTGCCTTATGCGTTGCTCAATTGAACTGGTTGTTAAAAGTGAGCTGTTTTGGTCGGTTCCTGCAATATCAAAAGGATCGTCCCATGGATCTGATTCTTGTGAAGATTTTAGTTGAACTCCACGTTTGGCAAAGGCGGGGGATGCATCATTCTTTCCTGCCGGGGTATTTTCTTGTTGAAGAAAAACCTGAAAAGGCAATTGGCCAGATAAATGAAAGTGAATGTTGGTGATGCCGACAAGCACTTCAATATTAAGTCGAGTCACTTGGCGATTAAAGCTGCGTTGTGTTTGTTGTTTCCATGCGGTTTGTAAATGATTGATCACGGAAAGAGTAAATTTTTTATCTTGCGTTTCTTCTGTATTTAATTCAGATAACTCTTTAAGTCGTTGAATCAATGCCGTACAGCCTAATTCATAAGCTCCATCTAAATTGAGGTCCGATTGTTTCGCTTTACTGATAAACAGAGGTGGTATGTCAGACTGGGTTAATGTAATCAAAACATTTTCAGATTTGGTTAAATCAAGAGGGTGAATGTTAACAAGAGTGCTTAGGTTTTCTAGCAAATTGAAGACTTGTTGAATTTCCTCTTGCCGCAGCTGATTAGGCCTTGCTGCTGCAATTAATAAAATACGAATATAGGCATAAGTGGGGTTGCTATGATGTGTTTGTGTCAATAAGGGGTCAGCACAACTTTCGTCTAAAATATCCAAATGTTCAGCAATCAAAAATAAAGTGTGTACGGTTTGCCATAAGTATTCAGCGGGCGGCAAATAAAGCTGATAGCTGCGCAGTGATAAGTAACCAGCACAAGTCAGAGCGCGATAGATTGCCAGAGCCAGGTGGTGCTCTTTATCTTTTGGGTTGTTACATAAATCCCGAATAACCACTAGGTAAGCATTAAGTAGATGTTTTTGTAATGCTTGGGCGATAGTGGCAGTTTTAACTGCTGATTCAGGCATGATCAGGGGTTGGTTCAAAAAGCGTTTTGATAAGCCTTCCATACAATGATGCAAGGGGGTGCGAACTGTCTCTAGCATGGAAAGTCGCAATTCCCAATTTGCTTTAACCCGGCTCAACTCTGGTAAAGCGGTATAAAAAATGGCGCTGACCTCATCGGCTTGGGTTAAAGGCAGGCTGTGAATCCAATCAAAAATACTGGCTGCTTTTGTACTTTGGCAAAAGCTAAGGCGCGGCAGATCCTGTTCGGGAATCAACAGTTTATTGATTAGGCTCTTCAGTGATAACTCCTGGGTCATTCTTGATTCCGTCTCATAAATGAATAAATCCAATATAGCTTAAAAATGACAATTGATTGGTTTAAATGGAAATAAGTATTAATGCGTCGACATCTTTCATTTACCTCATCATTCCTGGGTGGGTGCATTATTTTGGTGCAAGGCGTCAATTGATGGAGGATGGTAGGATTACACTAGTGTCATTGAGCTATTCACATAAATTAATTATAGGAGTGAATTGGCGACATTTTTATGTATTTTAACCGATAATACCGACTAATAAAACTTTAAATATTGAATGGCACAAGGCTTGCTAAACCTTGCGAATCGAGGAGTTGCAACCTTATGTCTGAATTGTCGATTAAATCCGTAAAAACGGTTTGTCCTTACTGCGGTGTGGGTTGCGGTATGGTGTTGGACACTGATGGGCAAAAAGTCCTGAAGGTGACGGGGGATAAAAAACATCCTGCTAATTTTGGGCGCTTGTGCACAAAGGGGCAGACCAGTGCTCAAGTCTTGACTAATTCTGGTCGAATGGAATCGGCATTTGTACGCAATGATCGCAGTCATCAGCCCGTTAAAACTTCAATTGCTCAAGCCATTTCGTATACCGCAAAACGATTGCGTGACATTCTGGATCAGCATGGTCCCGATGCCATCAGTTTTTATGTATCTGGGCAAATGTCGATTGAATCCCAGTATCTCGCGAACAAACTGGCTAAAGGGTTTGTGCGCACTAACAACATAGAATCCAATTCGCGTTTATGCATGGCTAGTGCTGGTGCGGGTTATAAGTTGTCGCTGGGTTCGGATGCGCCGCCCGGCTCTTATCAGGATTTTGATCACACGCATTTATTTTTAGTGATGGGCTCCAACATGGCAGATTGCCATCCCATTTTGTATTTGCGAATGATGGATAGAGTTAAAGCGGAATAAAATTAATTGTGGTAGATCCTCGCAAAACGACTACAGCTGATAAGGCTGATTTGTATCTACCTATAAAACCTGGAACTGATATCGCATTCTTAAATGGAATTTTGTTTTTGTTGGTTCAATCAGAAAAAGTTGATTCGAGCTTTATCGCTCAATACACCCAAGGTTGGGAATTTTTTCCAGAGTTTCTTGCGGATTACACACCGGAAAAAGTCAGTGAGATAACACAGCTTTCCGTTGAGCAATTAAAAACAGCGGCTGATTTAATTGCAAATGCACCTGAATTTATAACCTGCTGGACAATGGGGTTGAATCAAAGCACCCACGGCACTTGGAACACGAATGCAATTTGTAATTTACATTTGGCGACCGGAAAAATTTGTCGATTGGGGAGTGGGCCATTTTCGTTAACTGGCCAGCCTAATGCGATGGGTGGTCGCGAGATGGGTTATATGGGTTCGGGTTTGCCGGGTCAGCGTTCATTGGTATCTGAAAAAGATCGCATGTTTATTGAGGATCTGTGGAGTATTGAACGCGGTAGTATCAGTACTCAATTAGGTAAGGGAACTGTGGATTTATTTTCTCGTATGGCGTTGGGTGAAATAAAAGCCTGCTGGATTATTTGTACTAATCCGGTGGCATCAGTGCCCAATCGAAAAATGGTCATTGAGGCTTTGCAAAAAGCGGAGCTGGTGATTGCGCAAGATGCATTTTTAGATACAGAAACCAATTATTATGCAGATGTATTATTGCCGGGTGCTTTGTGGGCAGAGGCAGAAGGGGTGATGATTAATTCCGAACGTAATATTACCTTGATGCAGGAAGCTGTCAGTCCACCAGGCGATGCATTAGCGGATTGGGAAATTATTGTGCGAGTTGCACGCGAAATGGGTTTTACGGAAGGTTTTAATTTTTCATCCGCATCAGAAATTTTTGAAGAAATCAAAAAAAGTTACAACCCGACTACAGGCTATGATTTGCGCGGCGTGAGTTATAATGCATTACGAAAATCGCCTATGCAATGGCCATGTGCTGATAAAAATTGGCAACGAAATCCTATTCGATATTTAAATAATGGCATTAATCAACCGCTGAAAACCTTGAGCGATGGCAGTCAACCGCGATTGCAATTTGCAACCGAAAATGGCAAAGCGATTTTTTATGCGCGTCCGCATATTGATCCGGTCGAAATGCCTAATGCGGAATTTCCTTTGATTTTGAATACGGGTCGCGTTCAGCACCAATGGCATACCTTGACCAAGACGGGAAAAATTCCGACGCTGAATAAATTAAATCCGGGTACTTTTCTGGAAATTAATTCACAAGACGCTGTTGAGTTGGGTATAAAAACTAAAGATAAAGTCGAGGTTCGCTCGCGGCGTGGATATGTCATATTGCCAGCCATTGTTACCGATAGAATTCAACCCGGCAGTTGTTTTGCGCCGATTCATTGGAATGATGTGTATGGTGAAAATCTTTGTATTAACGCGGTTACCAGTGATCAAGTTGATCCTATTTCACAGCAGCCTGAATTAAAAATTGCGGCGGTTTCATTAAAACGAATTAACCTAATTGAGGAAATTAGTGATCTTGATTCTGCTGAAAATTCGGATGCACATGATTACGATTATGAATTGCCTGCAATGGCTTTTGCTCCAATTGCCGAGGAAACCAGTGTGGCACTGATCAATAGTTTTTCGGAAAAAATTGGTGTAATGGATTTTAAGCCTCCGGAATTTAATCTTGATGAAAAACTTTATTTGAGCGGATATATCTCGGGGCTCACTGCCAGTGCCAAATTAATTCAAGCGGTTCCTGCGTTACCCGCTGACGCCCCTATTCGGATTGAATATCGAGGTTGGATTAACGGACTCTTGGCGGGAATGTTCAGTCGTGTATTGCCCATGGGGGTGAATGCAGAATTCACAAATAAGCCAGCGCTGACCTTGTTATGGGCTTCGCAAACCGGTAATGCTGAAAATCTTGCGGGAACTTTTGCGAAAGAATTTAAGGCTCAGGGTTGGGCTGTTAATTTTCAATCCATGAATGATTACAGTCTTGAAAAATTGGCAAAAGACAAGCTGGTGATTTTTGTCACCAGTACATTTGGTGATGGTGATTCACCAGATAATGGTGGTGATTTCTGGCGGCAATTAAATTCAGAGTCTGCTCCTGCACTTCCATTGCTTGAGTTTGCATTGTTAGCATTGGGTGATTCAAATTACGATCAATTTTGTGGTCACGGTAAAAAATTATTTTCGCGCTTACAAGCCCTGGGCGCAAAACCCCTGATTGATCGTGTTGATTGCGATACTGATTTTGAGGTTCCTGCGAATCGATGGTTATCAAAGTTAACAGAAAAATTGTCGGGTTATTCAGGGAAAAAAACCTCGAGCAACTCTGAAGTACAGCAATCAACAATATCTAACAGCAAATCAGGATTCACTAAAGCAAATCCTTATGCCTCACGTTTGATAATCAACCATCGATTAAGTGGTAATGGCTCGGCTAAAGATGTTCGCCAATTTGGTTTTGATTTGGCTGATTCTGACATTCATTATGAGGCAGGCGATGCCTTGGGAATTTGGCCGAAAAATTGCCCTGAATACGTCTATGAATTGGAGCAAGTGCTCAATTTAAATGCTGATGCACCAGTCATTATCGATACCCATGAAAGACCTTTGCATAAAGCCTTGATCGAAAATTTTGAAATCTGTAAGCCCAGTAATGAAGCGTTAAAGCTGATCGCTGAAAAGTCAAAAATAAATCTTTGAGGGATTGGTTGGTAGCGGAAGATAAAACAGAATTGAATCAATGGTTATATGGCCGCCAATTAGTCGACATCCTTCAGGAGCTTTCTGTTAAGTTGAGCTTGGATGAGTTGGTTGCAGTTTTAAAGCGCATTCAACCACGTCTGTATTCTATTGCATCCAGTTCAAAACAATTTGCAAAAGAGGTTCATCTCACTGTTTCAGCAGTTAGATACACTCGATTTCGCGATTCAAAAAAATATCGCAAAGGTGTTTGCTCAACGTTTATAGCGGACAGATCTGATCATGAACCTATGCCGATTTTTATCCAGCCTAACAAACATTTTCATGTTCCTGAAAAAGGTGATCTCCCTTTAATTATGGTTGGCCCTGGAACGGGGGTCGCGCCGTTTCGTGGTTTCTTGCAAGAAAGACAAGCAAGAGGTGATCAAGGTAAAAACTGGTTGTTCTTCGGCGAACAACACGCCGCGACTGATTTCTATTACCAAGAAGAATTATTGCAATTCCAAAAAGACGGCGTGTTGAATGAATTAAGCTTGGCCTTTTCACGCGATCAAACACAAAAAATTTACGTACAAGATCGCATGCGCGAACGCGGCCAGGAAATCTGGCAATGGCTGGAAGAGGGCGCTCACTTCTGCGTCTGTGGCGACGCCACGCGCATGGCAAAAGACGTAGACCAAGCACTACGCGACATTGTCCAACAATACGGAAAATTCGACGAAGCCGAAACGGCTAACTACATGCGTAAGCTGAATATGGATAAGCGTTATTTGCGGGATGTGTATTGATTTTTGATTTTCTTTGTTTGGCTGGGCTGACTATTTAATAGCCATAATCATTCAGGTGTTTAATCGCGCCTTCCGGGGTGTGTTACCAAACTGTCATGCACAGACTTATTCACAGGTTTTGTGGATAAAACTTAGATGCATTTTCTACCATACTGATTGCCTATATCGTAGAATGCCTGCCTCTTTTTGATAGGGTGGATGTGTGTTTTCATCTTTATGCCCTTGTCACAAACCTGTCTTTCGATTTTGCTGGAGATGCCCATGTTGAAGCTGCCTGACACCCTTCGTGATAATGTCCGTCTTTTGGGGGATTTGCTGGGTGAAACCATTCTTGCTCATGAGGGCGATGAATTGTTCATCAAGGTGGAAAGTATTCGTAAGTTGGGTAAAGCCATAAGCAAGGAAATTAAAGGTGATTCAGCCCCCTTGGTTGCCATGTTGGAGAAGCTGGATGACAAAGATATCCTCCCGATTGTTCGTGCATTTAACCAATTTTTAAACCTCGCCAATATTGCGGATCAGGAATATTTTTCCAGTGCAGAATCCGAGCGTGATGATGGTTTGAAAGCCATGTTGCTTGAGTTTGCAGCGGCGAATCCCAAAGAGGAATTAGTCGATGTGATTCGCCAGTTGCGTATTGAGTTGGTGTTGACTGCCCACCCAACCGAAGTGACACGCCGGACGTTAATCCGTAAATATGACCAGATTGTGGATACATTAGCGGATCGTCAAAACGGTAGTTTACTTACCTTCGAACAAGACAAATTGCGTGGTCGATTACACCGTTTGGTTGAGGAGATTTGGAGTACCGATGAAATCCGCTCTATCAGACCGACAGCAGTGGATGAAGCCAAATGGGGTTTTGCTGTTATTGAAAATAGTTTGTGGCAAGCGGTTCCGGATTTTATTCGCCATTTGGATCGTCTCTGCACGCGTCATTTAGATATTGCTCTGCCAATCGATTTACGTCCGATTAAATTCTATTCCTGGATGGGCGGTGATCGTGATGGTAACCCGAATGTCACCCATAAAATTACCCGCGAAGTTTTGTTGTTAGGTCGTTGGATGGCCGCTGAGCTTTATTCGCGAGACATTTACAGTTTGGGTGGTGATTTGAGTATGAGCGAGGCCAGCGCAGAATTGCAGGCTCGTTATCCTGACACCAAAACACCTTATCGTGATGTGATGTTTGATTTGCGCAAACGTATTCAAACTACCTTGGAGTGGGCTGAATCGCGTTTACAAAATCACATCACTGAAGATCCAGCGGATTTAATTGTCAGTCGTGAAGATTTGCTCGAACCTTTATTACTTTGCTACAGATCATTAATGGATGTGGGCTTGCCGCATATCGCGAATGGTCCTTTGGTCGATACTATTCGTCGCATTCATTGCTTCGGAATCAATTTGGTTCCATTGGATATTCGTCAAGACGGTGATCGTCACGTTCAGGCGATTGACGAGTTGGTGAAGTATTTGGATCTGGGGGATTATCGTTCTTGGCCGGAAGAACAGCGTCAAGCGTTTTTACTGGAGCATCTCGCTAGCAAGCGTCCGCTCATGCCGCTGAATTGGCCAACGAGTGATGAAACAGCAGAAGTCTTGGCAACCTGTCGCGTGGTAGCAAAAGAGCCCCGTGAAATCTTATCCCATTACGTAATTTCAATGGCACAGCAACCTTCTGATGTGTTGGCAGTTGCCTTGTTGTTAAAAGAATGTGGCATCACTTGGAATATGCCAATTGTTCCCCTGTTTGAAACGCTTGATGATTTGGACCGAGCACCGATTGTGATGGATCGTTTATGGGATCTGGATTGGTACAAACAATACAGCGCGCAACAACAAACCGTGATGATTGGCTATTCAGATTCTGCAAAAGATGCTGGCAAATTTGCAGCCACTTGGGCGCAATATAAAGCGCAAGAAAAGCTGGTTGCACTTTCAGATAAATACGATGTGTCTTTGGTGCTTTTCCACGGTCGTGGCGGTACTGTTGGTCGCGGGGGTGGCCCAGTAGAAAAAGCCATGGCTTCACAACCACCCGGCTCTATCCGTGGTCGCATTCGCGTCACCGAACAAGGTGAAATGATTCGTTACAAATTTGGTTTGCCGCGCGTTGCGTTTAGCAGTTTATCTTCCTATGTGACTGCAACTTTGCGCGCAACCTTGTCACCACACGCAGCACCAAAAGATGAATGGCGCGATTTAATTGAACGTATGGCGCAAGCCAGTCTCGAGGGTTATCGTTCAATCGTTCGCGGCCATCCAGATTTTGTTCCCTATTTCCGCAACCTAACACCCGAACAAGAATTAAATTTATTGGCGCTCGGCAGTCGTCCTGCGAAACGAAAAAGTTCTGGTGGCGTTGAAAGCTTACGCGCAATTCCCTGGGTATTTGCTTGGACGCAAGTGCGTTTGAATTTACCTGCATGGTTAGGCACACGACAAGCGCTGGAATATGGCATCAACAACGAAAATGCCACACTAAAAGAAATGGTCACCCAATGGCCTTTCTTCTCCAGCTTTTTGGATTTATTGGAAATGGTTATTGGTAAAGCCGACGGCCCGATTTGCGCATACTACGAACAACAGCTTGTGCCGAAGGAGATTCGCGGTTTGGGTGAAACCTTGCGTGGCGACTTGGTGATTCTTGAAAATTTAATTAATCAATTAAAACAACAAGAGATCTTGTTACAAGATGAACCAGTTTTGCGTCAATCGCTCGCCGTACGCAAACCTTACATTGATCCATTGAATTATTTGCAAGCTGAATTGCTGAAACGTTATCGTTCTGCGGACACTATCAGCCCTGAATTGGAACGCGCCTTGAAAGTGACTATGGCAGGTATTGCGGCGGGTATGCGTAATACGGGTTGATGGTTATCGAAAATAAAAAAGGGCAGACACATGTGTCTGCCCTTTTTTATTTTCACAAAGACTCTACTTCACCGTGTTGTTTTAATATTATTGCCTCTAATAACAAATCATTTTCTTCGAGATAACGTGCAATTCCTGTGAATGTTGCTGTTTGGATTTTTCGGTGTTGATCATTCATGCGTAGATCTTTCATGGTGAGTTGACCTAGCATGAGTTTTAATGAGCTGATCTTAATTTTGTCTGCTTTAAAATAGGCTTTGGTGTTGGCTTTAAGTTGTGCATAGTTGGTTGTGTTATAAATTGCGGAATTAATTACATCCAGCGTGTATTCAGTGCAATTTTGATAGCGTGCATTGTAGGGGTTGGCCAGTAAAGAATATTCAGAATTGTGTAATTGCTTATCCCAACCATTGTTGTAAATAGATAATATTTTTTCTTGTAGCTGAGTGTTGGGAATAATAATGCCCGCACTTAAATCGTAAGCTCCCCAAAAAAAATCGGCGGGATAATCCATAATCAGTTCACTTTTATCTGGCTTCTTGGCTGTTTGATAAAGATTATGGATGGCATAACCCTTTGCTGTTTTTCCGTTTTCTAAGCTAATAGTGGAATAAATTGCTATGGCCACATGAGTAAAATCAACACCTTTTGGAAGCTCGCTTTTGGGACGGCCCAGTCTCGCCACAATAAAAACCTTTGCTCCGCGTGATGCAGCATATTTTTCGACAGATTTAGAAAATGTTGTTATGGCTTCTGATGGAAAATGCGCTTCTTGTTTTGCTGTGCTGCCAGCATAAGTAAAATGACTTGAGATTATCAGCATTAATACAATCATTTTTTTCATATATGTGATCTCCTAAAAAAGACATCCTTGTCTAAAAAATTAACGATGCAATTCATCTTGCATTGCAATTTTTGGTGAAGGTGCAAGTGTGACAACTTCTTCACTGATTTCGAGTTTTTCATTCCCTTCTGCGATTTCCAATAAGCTATCGCCTGCTTTATCACTGAGTTTGCCAACAGCCCCTACTGCTTTGAGTGGTACAGCAACGATTGCACTGGTTATTTGTCCTGATGCCATGGCCCCATGTTTAATAGCTTGCCCTGAATGTGTAAATGATTGGCTTAGATTGTTCATGCTGTCAGCAGAAAAACTGAAAGGCGTTATCAATAGTAAACTGCTTAGGGTTATTAATTTAATGGTCTTCATATCATCACCTCGTTAGTTAATTGAGTCGCCATTTAGTTGTACAGCGACGGGCGCACTATGAAACCGACCTGAATTAGTGTAAATTTTTTCAACTTTTGTTTAGTTAAAGCCCACTCTTGGTATAGGAACCCGATACTGTGACCCAAATCGCCGCCGTATGTGAGATGTTGAAGCAGCTGCTGAAAACAAAAAATGTGACCTATAAGCAATTAGCTCAAGCTTTGGAGTTAAGTGAAGCTAATATCAAACGAATTTTTTCTACACAAAGTTTTACACTAGATCGTTTGGATGAAATTTGTCAGATTCTGGAAATCTCCCTGACGGATTTATTTGTGCTAACCGCGCAAAAAGAACAAAAGATTTCGCAATTAACCGCTGAGCAAGAAGAAGAGTTAATGCGCGATCCTAAATTGCTGCTGGTTGCAGTTTGCGCACGTGATGGTTGGACATTTCAGGAAATTATTGAACAGTATGAAATTGGTGAACACGAAGCCATTCGTTTGTTTGCGCGATTGGATAAACTGAAAATGTTGCAGCTCTTGCCGGGTAATAAATATAAGTTACGGGTGGCGCAGGATTTTCGTTGGATTCCCAATGGACCATTGGAAAAATTTATGTCCACCGAAGTGGTTACAGAATTTATGCAGGCCAATTTTACTGAGCCGAATAGTTTTCGTTTTTATTTGCGCGGCAGTTATTCTGAAGCATCGCTAACGATTTTGATCGCCAAGCTGAATCAATTAACCAAAGACGCTGCTGATCTGAATCAGCAAGATTCTAAATTGCCTTTGGAAAAACGTATTCACGCCGGTTTGTTGTTGGCGATGCGGCCTTGGGAATTTAAATTGTTTGCGGATATGCGTCGGAAAAACTAATCCAAGGCATAGCGGTAGTGCCCGGAAATAGGGTAGGCGAATAGCACATCTTCTAATTGCGGGCCTGCACCCACATTGTGAACAATTAAATAACGTTCACCATCTTCCGATTTTTGATCAATCACTATACCAATGTGCGGTAGTTTATTGCCTAGCATCCAAGTCACCAAATCACCGGGTTGATAATCTTCGGGTTTATCCGTCACCTTTAATTTTTTTCCTTTGCGTGTAAAAAAAGTTTGCAGATTAGGCACACGACGGTGATCTATATTGGTGTCAGGTTTGTGTTGATTCCAATGTTTTTTAGCTGGATAAATTAAAAAGTTGGTTTTGATATCCTTATGTACTTGTTCTTGTAAATCAATTCCCAGTTTGCGATAAGCGCGAATCACCACATCAGTACACACACCATAATGCGCAGGAATATCACCATTAGGGTAGGGGATTTTGAAGTAGGTAGGGTTGTAAATAATGCCTTCTTTGGTTTGGTGAAGTGCAGCTTGAATAAATTGAGTGGTTTTAGTTTGGGATTGATCAGCAAAGATTGAAGTTGATGCTAAGAGGAATAAATAAAATAGACTGGTTGATAATTTCATAATGGGTTATCCCCAAAACCTTTTTACAAACGGAATTTTCACAATCAGAAAATTCACCACAATCAATCCCAAAACAACACCCGCTGAATTAGCGACTATATCGGACAAACTAAAAGTTCTGGGTGGATGAAAATGTTGCGCAATTTCAATTGCGATTGAATAGAGGATTAAAAAGAGCGCTTTTTGCCACCAAGGCCATTGTGGTCTTGCAGCGCTGATTGAAAATGCCGCAACAAAATAACCCACAAAATGCATCAGCAAATCATTAAAGTTGCCGACAATCGCTTCAGGGTGTGGTGTTAAGCCAAAATAAGTGTAAATCGCGATCAAGCAATAAAATTGTAATACCAACAACAATCGCCACATAAAATTCCTTACACTTTTTCAACCAAGACTGCGATTGTTTCAGCCGTGTATAAGTCTTGAGGTGTGTTGATATTAAAAAAAGGATCGTAATGGGTGCAGGCAAAATCAACAGAGACCATTTTCTGAGATTTCACAAAGTCAATCAGACTGAAGGATTTTTCCTGGTGTAGTGTTTCCTCAATGGTGTCAATCAAAGAGGCATGCCATAAAGCGAATGTGGGGTGCATTTGTTGATTGGATGTTGCTACGGCAATTTGTGCAGAATGGGTATTCGCTGCGGTCATTAAGCGTAAAACTAAATCAGTTGGGAAAAAAGGAGTGTCAGAAGCGAAACTCATCATCCATTCGTTGTCAGGGTCAGCATCACGCATCCAACAAAGTCCAGCATGAATCCCAGCCAAGGGGCCTTTGAAATCTTCAACTTGATCTGGAACAACCGGTAATTTACTGCGAGCAAAGCGCAAACTGTTGCCGTTGGCATTCAGTAACAAATGACCTACTTGTGGTTGAGCGCGTTCTATTATTCGCTGTAAAAGTGTTTTGCCTGCCAGTGGCAAAAGGCATTTGTCACCGCCGCCCATGCGACGGGCTTGTCCACCGGCCAATATAAGCCCGTAAATGGCTAGGTTGGTATTCATAAAAACCTTAGTCTAAGAGTTCACTATAAGGATCAGACGTGCAGTTTACCTGCCATAACGACACTATGGGAAATAACTTTTTAGGATTTTGCATTCGTTTTTACAAGAGAAATCCAATTGGATTTTCTGGGTTCAGTCAGTAGTATGCATGGCATTATTTGCGTGGAGATACACCAATGGAATTAAAGCTGGAAGATTTTCGGCGGGAGTACACACAGGCGGGTCTTGATCGACAGGATCTGGATGATAATCCCTTAGTGCAATTTGGCCGTTGGATGGATCAAACTATAGAGTCCGGTATTCCTGATCCCAATGCCATGACAGTCGCTACAGTTGATTCAACTGGGCAGCCATCACAGCGTATAGTTTTGTTAAAAAATTTGGATGATCGCGGTTTTGTTTTTTACACCAATTTGCGCAGTCGAAAAGCGCAGGATTTACAACAAAATCCAAAAATCAGTTTACATTTTCCTTGGTATTTTTTAGAGCGACAAGTCAAAGTTTGTGGTGTTGTTGAACCATTATCCACCAGCGAAGTATTAAAGTATTTCATTTCTCGCCCACGTGAAAGTCAGTTAGGGGCTTGGGCTTCGCAGCAAAGTCGTCCTATTTCATCGCGTGAATTGTTGATGAGATAATTCAAATCGATGAAAAATAAATTTTCAAATGGTGAAATTCCTTTGCCCGATTTTTGGGGTGGTTATAGAGTCAAACCCCATCAAATAGAATTTTGGCAAGGTGGTGCGCATAGGTTGCACGATCGTTTTCAATACAATTTACAAACCGATGGCCGTTGGTGCATACAACGTTTAGAGCCCTAATAAACTGAAATCCAAAATGATGAAATCCATACATCTTGAAAAGCCGGGTAGTGCCGAAAATCTGTCGCTTATTGATACTGAAATTCCTGTTCCCAAAGAAGATGAAGTGTTAATTCGTGTTCACGCTGCTGGCGTGAATCGCCCCGACATTTTGCAACGAGAAGGTTTGTATCCGCCGCCGACTGATGCATCACCAGTTTTAGGATTGGAAGTTGCTGGTGAAGTCGTTGTGTGTGGCAAGCAAGCACGCAGTTTACAGGTGGGTGATAAGGTTTGTGCTTTAGTGAATGGTGGTGGCTATGCAGAATATGCGGTTGCACCTCATTCACAATGTATTCCCATCCCCAAAAATTATTCTTATGAGCAAGCGGCCGCAATACCCGAAACCTTTTTTACGGTTTGGCATAATCTTTTTCAACGAGCAAAATTGACAGCCGGCAAAACATTATTGATACACAGTGGTGCCAGTGGTATTGGAACTACCGCAATTCAATTAGCATCCGTATTCGGTGCCAAAGTGTATGCGACTGCATCAACCCCTGAAAAATGCGAGGCGATTTCGCGTTTAGGAGCGGAAGCCATTTGTTACACGGATGAAGATTTTGTCGCTGCGATAAAAAAAAGAACCCATGGGCAAGGTGTGAATATTATTTTGGATGTTGTGGGTGGCGATAATGTCCAGAAAAACTTTTCAGTTGCCGCATTGGAAGGTCGAATCGTTAATATCGCGTTTTTAAACGGCAGTAAAATGAATCTGGATCTGATGCCATTAATGTTAAAGCGATTGACTCTTACTGGTTCAACACTGCGTTCTCAATCTTCCAGTATTAAAGCGAAAATTGCAGACGAATTATTGCAACATGTGTGGCCATTATTGAATCAGGAAAAAATTAAACCAGTGATAGATTCGATATATTCTTTAAGTGATGTTGTTAAAGCGCATCAGCGAATGGAATCGAATTTACATATTGGGAAGATTATTTTAATACCCTAATAATTCACCCCCTCGTAATCTCCCCCTTGGCAAGGGGAGGGTTAGGGTGGGGTCAAACTTTCAAATAAAATGAATAGCTAGAAATAGAAAATGACAAACAACACATCCCGCCCATTAGACGGCATTCGCGTAATCGAAGTCGGCCAATTATTAGCAGGCCCTTTTGCGGGTTGCATACTGGGGTATTTCGGTGCTGAAGTTATTAAAATCGAACCGCCGGAAGGTGATCCTATTCGCGGTTGGCGAATTTTGGAAAATGGAACATCACACTGGTGGCGAAGTATTGGCCGTAATAAAAAAAGCATCACGCTGGATTTGAAAAAAACAGAAGCCCAATTAATCGCAAAAACATTAATTGATACTGCGGATGTTGTAATTGAAAATTTTCGTCCCGGCGTGATGGAAAACTGGAATTTAGGCCCCGATAACTTTAAAGAATCCAACCCACAAATTATTTATGCGCGCATATCCGGATACGGGCAAACCGGCTTATGCCAATAAGCCTGGCTTCGCATCTGTGTGTGAAGGCATGAGTGGATTTCGTTATGTGAATGGATTTCCTGATCAGGCACCCGTCCGCCCTAATTTAAGTATTGGCGATACTATTTCGGGTATTCATGCAGCACTGGGTATTGCGTTGGCAATCATTCAACGACAAAAAAGTCCGCAAGAAAATGGACAAGTTGTTGATGTAGCACTGTATGAATCTATGTTTAATTTAATGGAGGCGGTAGTGCCAGAATTTTCCGGTGCAAGCGCGATTCGCCAGCCATCCGGCACAACAGTAACCGGCATTGTTCCTACTAATACCTATCGTTGCAAAAACGGAAAGTATGTAGTGATTGGTGGCAATGGTGATTCTATTTTTCAACGTTTGATGCAAACTGCGGGTCATCCTGAAATGGCAAGTGATCCGCGCATGGCAAACAATGCTGGCCGCGTGATTCACGAACAAGAAATTGATAATGCTATTGCGGCTTGGTGTATGAGTAAAAACTCCGAAGAAATTTTGGAATTGTTAGATAAAGCCAAAGTGCCCGCTGGGCCGATTTATAATGTACAAGATATGTTTGAAGATCCGCATTTCAATGAACGCGGAATGTTTGAACAAGTGGAAATCAACGGCAAACCTTTAAAAATTCCTGCGATACTTCCGAAACTGTCTGAAACCCCTGGTAGAACTGATTGGCCAGGTGGTGATGTTGGCAGTCATACAGACGATATATTAAAAAATATTTTGTTTTTGTCGGATGAGGATATTGGGATGTTGAGAGCGGGTGGGGTGATTTAAATTAAAAACACCCTCTCCCCAGCCCTCTCCCATCAAGGGAGAGGGAGCAGATTGCAGTTCTATAAAATATTATTTAATTTTACAAATCATTAATATCACGACAACTTTAAAAAAAACCAATTCCCCTCTCCCCTTGTGGGACGACTGCAGGAAGCAGGAGATAGAGTAAAGCAGGAGCATTTACCGAGAGGGGTAGGGGAGAGGGGTAAAATTGTGAATCCAAAACCTGGTCTATACCGCCATTACAAAGGCCAATATTATTTTCTGTTTAACATCGCACATCATTCTGAAACGCGTGAAGCTTTGGCGGTTTATCAATGTTTGTATGATGATTTTTCCTGGTGGGTACGACCCTTGGATATGTTTATGGAAACAGTTGAAATTGATGGAAAAATTCAACCGCGATTTGCATTTGAAAAAGAAATCAGTTTGGTTGATGCGGAAAGTTTTAAAGGGTCTTCGTCGTGAATCATTCTGAACAAGATGAATTCTGGATGCAAAGAGCGATTGAGCTGGCAGCCCAAGCAGAAGCCTTAGGTGAGGTACCTGTAGGTGCTGTGATTGTGTGCGATGATGAAATAATTGGTGAAGGATTTAATCAGCCGATTACAGCGAATGATCCTACTGCACATGCGGAAATTGTTGCATTGCGACATGCAGCAAAAAAAATCAATAACTATCGTTTAGTGGGTGCCAGCCTTTATGTCACCCTCGAGCCTTGTACCATGTGTGTTGGTGCCTTAATTCACTCGCGTATTCAGCGTTTAATTTATGCGACGACAGAGCCCAAATCTGGTGCAGTGCAGAGTCGTTCACAGTTATTATCGGCAGATTATTTTAATCACAAGATTGAAGTGACTGGCGGCGTGCTTGCAGAGCAATGTCAACATCAACTCAGTGCTTTTTTTCAGCGAAGACGCGAACAGAAAAAGAGCCAAACAACCGATTCCACTTTTGAGTAGAGGGTAAGAATTTCTATGGCAGGTTCAAGTTTATTTGCTTTGCTGGATGACATAGCCACTTTGCTAGACGATGTGGCAATCCTAACCAAAGTGGCTGCGAAAAAAACTGCGGGTGTTTTGGGTGATGATCTTGCGTTAAATGCACAACAGGTTTCGGGTGTTCATGCTGAGCGTGAATTGCCTGTGGTGTGGGCTGTTGCGAAAGGTTCTTTTCTCAATAAATTGATTCTAGTTCCATTGGCTTTATTGCTGAGTCTATTTGCAAACTGGGCAATATTACCTTTATTGATGGTAGGTGGAGCTTATCTTTGCTTCGAAGGTTTTGAAAAACTCGCCCATAAATTTTTGCATTCCAAAACTGAAGACGATCAACATCACAAAGAATTGATTCAAGCAGTCGCTGATCAAAATATAGATCTGGTCGCGTTTGAAAAAAATAAAATCAAAGGCGCCATACGAACGGATTTTGTGTTGTCCGCCGAAATCATTGTGATCTCATTAGGCGCAGTCGCCACCGCTGCTTTCGCAACTCAAGCCACTGTGGTGGTGAGTATCGCTATTGTAATGACGGTCGGCGTATATGGTTTAGTCGCATTAATCGTTAAGCTTGACGATATAGGTGAACACCTCATCAAAAAAACCTCCGCAATTCCGAAACTCATTGGAAAAGCTTTGCTTCTCTCCGCTCCCAAACTAATGAAGCTCTTATCAGTCCTCGGAACCGCCGCCATGTTTTTAGTGGGCGGTGAAATAGTCACTCATGGAATTGAACCTGTACATCACGCACTTGAACATTGGGCAGCTATGGCAGGTTCTGTCGATTGGTTGGTTTCCACATTGTTAAAAATGGTTGCGGGTGTTTTGGTTGGAGCCTTAGTGTTGTTGGTGTGGACGCCGATTGGTAAGTTGTTGCTGAAAAAACCCTGATTTTTCGTTGGACACACCCAGTCCATATCCGTAGAATGCCCGGTTAGATTGCGTCTGGTTAGATCTGCTTGGTGAGCGGTTGATGCGGTTGGTAATAGATTGTTTTATATGTGATTTTTAAGAGGCGAGATGGAATTTTGGTTTCATCTCGCTTTTTTACAACCTGTTGACAGCCAAATCAGTATTAATCCTCACCTCAGTCAATTCACTTATGTCCTTTATTGCTCTCGCATTTCGCGCCTTTGTCTGTGCGACTGCCTTTTTGAGTCTTAAAGAAAGTGAACGCAACGACTGTTTACAAACCACTGCCAAACCCAGGAGGTTGACTTGATTACTCTGGAATCCCAGGTAAGTTCTGAAAAAGGTTCGGGAAAAAAGGCCGCGCTGCTTGTTTTAGCTGATGGCAGTGTTTTTCGAGGTGCCGCGATTGGTGCCGATGGCTTATCCGTTGGTGAGGTGGTGTTTAATACTGCGATCACTGGCTATCAGGAAATTTTGACTGATCCCTCATACGCCCAACAAATTGTAACCCTCACTTATCCTCATATTGGAAATACGGGCACTAATAAAGAAGACGAGGAATGTGATCGCATCTGGGCTTCGGGCCTGGTGATCCGCGATCTTCCTTTGTTAGCCAGCAATTTCCGCAATGAACAATGTTTGTCTGATTATCTTAAAGCGCGAAACGTAATTGGTATTGCTGATATAGATACACGTCGTTTGACGCGAATTCTTCGCGACAAAGGTGCGCAGAATGGTTGCCTCATAGCGGGCGACCAATTTATCAACAATGGCAAACTTGACGAAGCCAAAGCATTGGCCGCTGCAAAAGCCTTTGGTGGTCTGAAAGGTTTGGATCTGGCTAAAGAAGTGACAGTCAGTAAAAGCCTATTCATGGAATGAGGGAACTTGGCAGTTGAAACCCCCCTCCTAGCCTCCCCCCTTCGTAAGGGGGAGGAACCGACTCCCTCCCTGGCAAGGGGAGGGCTGGGGTGGGGTCTACATTCAAAGTGGTCGCTTATGACTACGGCGTCAAACGCAATATTTTGCGTATGTTGGTGGATCGCGATTGTGATCTCACTGTCGTCCCAGCAAAAACAACAGCTGCTGAAGTGCTGGCGATGAAACCCGATGGCGTCTTCCTGTCGAATGGCCCTGGCGATCCCGAGCCATGTACTTACGCCATCGAAGCCATCAAAACTTTATTGGAAACGGATATTCCTGTTTTCGGGATTTGTTTGGGACACCAATTGTTGGCGCTGGCTTCCGGAGCCAAAACTATCAAGATGAAATTCGGCCACCACGGTGGTAACCATCCAGTGCAGGACTTGGATAGCAAGCGTGTGATGATCACTGCTCAAAACCACGGTTTCGCAGTGGAAGAATCCAGTTTGCCCGCCAATTTGCGTGCAACCCATAAATCTTTGTTTGATGGTTCTTTGCAAGGTATTCACCGTACCGACAAACCGGCGTTCAGCTTCCAGGGTCACCCCGAAGCCAGCCCCGGTCCACACGATGCGGATACTTTGTTCGATCACTTTATTGAATTGATGCAGGCAAGAAAATGACCCCACCCCGACCCTCCCCTTTCCAGGGGAGGGAGTAAAAGCTCCTCCCCCTGGCAAGGGGGAGGCTGGGAGGGTCAAGCCATATGAAAATTGGAGCAAACATGCCAAAACGTACCGACATAAAAAGCATTCTGATTCTGGGTGCTGGCCGATTGTAATCGGCCAGGCCTGTGAGTTTGATTACTCTGGCGCTCAAGCTTGTAAGGCTTTGCGTGAAGAAGGCTACCGCGTGATTTTGGTCAACTCCAATCCGGCGACCATTATGACCGACCCGGCTATGGCCGATGCGACTTACATTGAACCGATTGAATGGCAAACCGTTGAGCGCATTATTGCCAAAGAACGCCCTGATGTAATCCTGCCAACCATGGGCGGACAAACCGCGCTTAACTGTGCTTTGGCTTTGGCAAAACACGGCGTGTTGGAAAAATACAATGTTGAATTGATCGGCGCAAAAGAAGAAGCCATCAATATGGCGGAAGATCGTAATCTGTTTGATCAGGCGATGAAACGAATTGGACTTTCTTGCGCGCGCGCGAAAATTGTTCACAGTTTGGAAGAAGCGAAAGAAGCACCCAAAGAATTTGGTTTTCCATGCATTATTCGTCCGTCATTTACTATGGGTGGGTCAGGCGGCGGTATCGCCTACAACTGGGATGAGTTTGAAGAAATTTGTACACGCGGTTTGGATTTGTCACCTACCAATGAATTGTTAATCGACGAATCACTTCTCGGTTGGAAAGAATACGAAATGGAAGTGGTGCGTGATAAAAACGACAACTGCATTATCGTATGTTCAATTGAAAACTTTGATCCAATGGGTGTACACACCGGTGACTCAATTACGGTTGCGCCTGCACAAACTTTGACTGACAAAGAATATCAAATCATGCGTAACGCTTCGATTGCGGTATTGCGTGAAATCGGTGTGGAGACGGGTGGTTCCAATGTGCAATTTGCCGTGAACCCGGTTGATGGCCGCATGGTTGTGATTGAAATGAATCCGCGTGTATCGCGCTCATCTGCACTTGCATCAAAAGTGACTGGCTTCCCGATTGCAAAAATCGCCGCAAAATTAGCCGTGGGTTACACTCGATGAATTAAAAAATGACATCACTGGCGGTGCAACGCCAGCATCATTTGAGCCTTCAATTGATTATGTTGTGACTAAAGTTCCACGTTTCACTTTCGAAAAATTTGGTGAAGCCGATGCGCGTTTAACTACACAAATGAAATCAGTCGGCGAAGTGATGGCGATTGGTCGCACTTTTCAAGAATCACTACAAAAAGCCTTGCGTGGTTTGGAAGTCGGCTCTGCCGGTTTTGAATCAAAAGTCGATATCACCACTGAAGAGGGTGTTGCACGTGTTCGTCGTGAATTGGCAACCCCCGGTGCTGAACGTATTTGGTATGTCGGCGATGCTTTTCGTATGGGCATGAGTGTTGATGATGTTTTCAATCTCTCAAAAATTGACCCATGGTTTTTAGTACAAATTGAAGAATTAATTTCGATTGAGCAATCTCTGCGCGGTAAAGCCCTAATGGATTTAAATGCGGACGATATGTTTGCATTAAAACGCAAAGGTTTTTCTGACAAACGTTTATCACTCTTGTTAGGTACAACCGAAAAAGCGGTACGTTATCATCGTCAAGGATTAAATGTTCGGCCAGCGTATAAACGTGTGGATACTTGCGCTGCAGAATTTTCGACATCCACTGCCTATATGTATTCCACTTACGAAGAAGAGTGCGAAGCCAATCCGAGCGACAAGAAAAAAATTCTAGTGATTGGTGGCGGTCCTAATCGTATTGGTCAGGGAATTGAATTTGATTATTGTTGCGTGCACGCTGCATTAGCGATGCGCGAAGATGGTTACGAAACCATTATGGTTAACTGCAACCCTGAAACTGTATCAACCGATTACGATACGTCCGATCGTTTATTCTTTGAACCTGTCACATTGGAAGATGTGTTGGAAATTGTTCAAAAAGAAAAACCGGTTGGCGTGATTGTGCAATTCGGTGGACAAACACCATTGAAATTAGCGCGTGCGTTGGAAGCGGAAGGTGTACCGATTATTGGTACCAGCCCTGACGCGATTGATAAAGCAGAAGATCGCGAACGTTTCCAACAAATGATTCATAAATTAGGTTTGTTGCAACCGCCAAATGCGATTGTGCGTTCACTTGAAGAAGCCTTGGTTGCTGCTGATCGTGTTGGTTATCCATTAGTGGTTCGTCCTTCTTATGTATTGGGCGGTCGTGCAATGGAAATTGTGTATAAAGAAGATGAGCTGCGCACTTATATGCGTACCGCTGTGCAAGTCTCTGAAGACGCCCCTGTGTTGCTCGACCACTTTTTAAATAACGCGATTGAAGTGGATATAGATTCAGTTTCCGACGGCCAGCAAGTGGTGATCGGCGGCATCATGCAACACATCGAACAGTGTGGTGTTCACTCAGGTGATTCTGCTTGTTCATTGCCACCTTATTCTTTGCCCGCTGATGTGCAAAATGCAATGCGTGAGCAAGTAAAACAAATGGCGATTGAGTTAGGCGTCATTGGTTTGATGAACACACAACTTGCTTATCAAGACGAAAAAATTTACGTAATCGAAGTGAATCCGCGTGCATCACGCACTGTGCCATTCGTTTCAAAATGTATTGGTGTGTCTTTGGCAAAAGTCGCTGCACGTTGCCAAGCGGGAACTTCTTTGGCAGAACAAGGCTTTACCAAAGAAATTGTTCCTCCTTATTACAGTGTTAAAGAAGCAGTATTCCCGTTTAATAAATTTCCTGCAGTTGATCCGATTCTTGGTCCAGAAATGAAATCCACTGGCGAAGTCATGGGTGTTGGCGATACTTTTGGTGAAGCCTACGGCAAATCACAATTAGGGGCTAACAATCGCATTCCATCATCAGGTACTGCATTTATCAGTGTGCGTGATATGGATAAAGAAGGTATTGTCAGTGTCGGCAAAGATTTGTCCGAGCTAGGTTTCAAATTGGTTGCTACACGCGGAACTGCAGCAGTGCTGGAAAAAGCTGGGCTGCAAGTACAAACCATTAATAAGGTACAGGAAGGTCGTCCACATATTGTGGATATGATCAAAAATGATGAAATTGATTTGATCATCAACACAGTAGAAGGGCGTCAGGCTACGCGTGATTCCTCATCGATTCGTCGCAGCGCAGAAAATCATCGTGTCTATTACAATACGACTTTGGCTGCAGGCATTGCCGTTTGTATGGCATTGCGTGAGGGCTTGGATGGCGAAATTGATGTGCGTCGATTGCAAGAATTACATAAGAGGGTAGGAGCATGAGTGCAAAATTTCCTATGACTCAGCAGGGTGCTGAGCGCTTACAGGCGGAACTGGAAGACCTGAAAAAAGTTCAACGTCCTCGCATAGTGCAAGCGATTGCTGAAGCCCGTGAACATGGCGATTTAAAAGAAAATGCTGAATATTCTGCTGCGCGTGAACAACAAAGTTTTTGCGAAGGCCGTATTCAGGAAATTGAAGGTAAGCTGAGCAACGCACAAATTATTGATGTCACCAAAATTCCGCATTCAGGTAAAGTGATTTTTGGCACCACAGTAACTATGGTGAATGTTGAAACCGAACAACAATCCACTTATCAAATTGTGGGTGACGATGAGGCAGATGTGAAAGCCAACAAAATTTCGGTGAACTCACCGATTGCGCGTGCATTAATCGGAAAAGAAGAAGGCGATGTTGTGGTGGTGAAAGCACCCGGTGGTGATGTCGAATATGAAATTGATAAGGTTGAACATATTTAAGTTCAATGTGTTTTGAAAAACCGATCTTTGGATCGGTTTTTTGTTTTAGGAGTATCTCTTCCAGAAGAATATCAATTCCCTGAAAAGGGAATTGGCTCCTCACTTTGAAAAAGGGAGGCGGGGGAGGGATTTAATATGGTCAAATTTACAAAGATTTTAAATCCCCCCTAACCCCCCTTTTTCAAAGTGGGGAACTAATCTCCTCTCCCTCCGGGAGAGGTTAGGGTGAGGGCAACAATATTCGAGAAAAAAACTATGCAACAAGAACCAATCGACGCTGTAATCACCTGGGTAGATGGAAGTGATCCCAAACACGCCCAAAAAATGGATGACTATTTGGCATCAATTGGAAAAACTCGTCCTAAATCGGCAAGTAAAACCCGCTATCACAATGCTGGAGAAATTGACTACTGTGTAACATCAATTTTGAAATTTGCTCCGTGGGTTCGCAATATTTTTATTGTGACAGATAATCAGCAACCTAATTTGCTGCAGTCTATTCAAGGGACAGACTACGAATCGCGAATTCAAATTGTAGATCACAAGACTATTTTTCAAGGCTACGAAGACGTGCTGCCAACATTTAATAGCAGTACGATATTGACTATGCTGTGGAGGATACCGGAGTTATCCGAAAAATTTCTCTTTTTTAATGATGATGTGTTTTTAATTTCACCTGTAGACCCTGAAAAATTTTTTCAGGGAGACAAAGTCATTCTTCGTGGGCAGTGGTGTTTGATGAATGAATACTTGCTTCATAAGTTGGTTATCAATGCTGTAAAAAAATTATTTGGACTGAAAGTGGATACCAATACCAAGCGTCCTGGCCACAGGGATCGTCAGCAATTGGCAGCGAAATTAATTGGTTTCAGTAAGCGCTATTTTCGTTTACCTCACATGCCACATGTATGGAGAAAATCAACCTTTGCTGATTTTTTCAAAAACATCCACAAGTGCTGGTTGATAATATTCAACCCAAGTTTCGATCGCCTGGCCAGTTTGTAGTTGAAGCCTTGGCAGCACATCTTGAAATCAGCAAAGAAAATGTCATCTTTGATAAAAGAATTCGGAATGTTCAGCTAAAGCCGAGTGAACAATTTTCTTGGAGAATTAATCGAAAATTAAAGGGTGCTGACCAAAGTTCCGAATACTGGTTTACCTGTATTCAAAGTATTGAATCAGCTTCACCTGAAAAACAGAAATTAATTTTTGATTGGTTGGATAAGCGGGTTGGACATCTCAAATTAATTATCCCTCCCCTTGCTGAGAGGAGGGAATAATCAAGCATCAATGATCCGATGCCTCACTGGCTCCTAATCCTGTTTGTGAGCGTACAAACTGAGCGTCGAATGCAATGCGCTCCTCTTGTGCAGATGCCGAGTTATCAATGATTGAAACAAGCCAGGTCACAATAAAAGCGGCAGAGATTGAAAAGAGAGCGGGATATTTGTAAGGAAATATGGCTTCGGGAAAATGAAATGCATCGACCCATACGGTTGGTCCTATAATCACTAAGATCAACGCAGATAACAAACCGACTGCTCCACCCACAACGGCACCGCGTGTGGTTAAACCTTTCCAATACATCGATAACAACAAAATTGGAAAGTTTGCACTGGCGGCGACACAAAATGCCAAGCCAACCATGAAGGCAACGTTTTGATTTTCGAATACAATTCCGAGTAACACAGCAATAGCGCCTAAACAAATAGTAGCGATTTGTGATGCGCGAATTTCTTTTTTCTCGTTGCGATCACCTTTTAAAATAAGTGTTGCATAAAGATCGTGAGAAATTGCGCTGGACCCAGCGAGTGTCAAACCGGATACAACAGCCAAAATAGTTGCAAACGCAACAGCCGATATAAAGCCCATCAACAAATCGCCACCTAATGCATGTGACAAGTGAATCGCCGGCATATTTGAGCCGCCTTTAATTGCGCCGCTTACGAAATAATGATCGTTACCGATTAATAAAATAATCGCACCGAATCCGATAATAAACGTCAGTATATAAAAGTAGCCGATAAATCCGGTTGCATAAAAAACGGATCGTCTTGCTTGAACTGCATCACGCACTGTAAAAAATCGCATTAGAATATGTGGCAAACCTGCGGTGCCAAACATCAGTGCCATACCTAGAGAGATTGCCGAAACCGGATCAGTCACCAAGGTTCCGGGCGCCATAATCAGTTCGCCTTTCGCATGCAGATTTACTGCGCGGTCAAATAAAGTTTCAAAATTAAAACCTACTTGAACCATTACTAATACGGCCATTAATGTTGCACCAGCTAATAGTAAAACGGCTTTGATTAATTGTACCCAAGTGGTTGCGAGCATGCCGCCCGCAGTAACATAAAAAGTCATGAGTACGCCAATAATGATCACTGCAGTTTCGTACTGTAGGCCAAACAATAATTCGATTAGTTTTCCCGCGCCGACCATTTGTGCAATCAAATAAAAGATCACAGTAATTAATGAGCCGCTGGCAGCAAGAATACGAATCGGTTTTTGTTGTAGTCGAAATGATGCTACGTCAGCGAAGGTATATTTTCCTAAATTTCGTAAAGGTTCAGCGATCAACAGCAAGACTATTGGCCATCCCACTAAAAAACCTATGGCATAAATTAATCCATCAAAACCGGACGCATAAACCAAACCTGCAATTCCAAGAAAAGACGCGGCAGACATATAATCGCCTGCAATTGCTAATCCATTTTGAAAACCGGAAATGCCACCACCAGCAGCATAAAAATCTTTGGTGGATTTAGTGCGTTTTGACGCCCAGATGGTGATGCCCACGGTTAAAAACACAAATGCAAAAAACATCATCAGTGCTTGATTGTTCCCCATCCATGTAACAAAGCTATTGTTGCCAGTTTGGTCAGCGAAAACCTGGAGAGGCAGCAGCGCTAGAAAAGCTATCAATAATTTCATGCTTCACCTCCGGCCTTCAGTTGGAGTTTTTTTTCACCAATGGTTCAATAACCCGGTTTGCATAAGTGACGTAGAGTCCAGTGATTACAAAACAAAACAGAATTAATCCCAACCCCAAGGCGACTCAATTGAAGTGGTTCCACCCAAAAATGAAACGCCCAATGATTGTGGTGAAAACCCAATAGTCAACACTAATGCGAAATAAGCGACAACTATAGCGATAGAAAGTGGAACCAGAATTTTTTTGCGTGCTTTTGTCAATGCAATATATTCCGGCATTTGCTGGATTTGATCAGGTGTTAACATGGTGAAGGCCTTTTATTCTTTTATAGCAACAGGATTATTGTAATTTAAGATGTATACAAGAGTCAGGGATTCTATCAGCAGTGGGAGGTGCTGTGAACCAAATTGGGGAATTATTTGGTGATGATTCTAGGGTGTCAATTTGATAAATGATATTGCTGTTCTCTGTATAAAATCGAAGGTAATAACACCTGCGCCACAGCTCTTTGTTTATCCTCTTTCTTTACGGGTTCATTCAGCAAGGATACTTTCTTCTCGATGTGATTATATGTTGCCGCTACCGCAGTTGAGTCGGGCTTCAAAATGGTTAATTTATCCTCTTCCATTAATGCAAAATAATCTTCAAATTGCATCACGGCTCGCCCTGGTTGATCTGGATATCGAGCGAAGTCGCGCCCTAGCATGGGATGCTCGCCAGAAATACCAATGAGAGAAAATAAAGTAGGTCCCAAATCGATTTGGCTAGCAATAGGTGCAATGATTTTTGGTTGAATATCCGCGCCCAAGATTAATCCCGGAATATGAAATTTTTCGACGGGAACTAAATTGTTCCCATAAACTCGGTTGTCATGATCTGCAACAATTAAGAACAAGGTTTTATCCCAATAAGGACTCGCTTTGGCTTTTTTAATAAATTCGCCTAAGGCGTAGTCGGCATATTTTACGGCGTTATTCACAGTATTTTTTGGTTGTTCATGCAAATCAATGCGGCCGTCAGGGAATTCAAAAGGGGCGTGATTGGTGGATGAAAAAATCAAACTGAAAAAAGGTTTATTTTGTTTGCTGAGTTCCAATAAATGTTGGTGTGCATGATTATATAAATCTTCATCACTGGCGCCCCAGCTGCCGACAAATACGGGATTTTTAATATCGTTGATATCGATCATTTGCTGGAATCCATTGCCGGTAAAAAAGCTGCGCATATTGTCAAAATGCGCTTCACCGCCATAAATAAATTCGGTATGAAAGCCCTGATTTTTTAACAGCTCGGCAATGGTAAAAAAATTCTTTTGTGAGAAAGAAAGCTTAACTACACTTTGTGCGGGTGTTGGGGGATAGCCAGAAACAACTGCTTCAATTCCACGCACAGATCTTGTTCCGGTTGCGTAAAGTTGTTCAAACCACCAGCCTTCACTTTTTAATTTTTCCAGTTCTGGTGTTACGGACAAACCACCGAGGCTTTCTACAAAAGTTGCCCCCAAACTTTCTTGTAACAAAATAATGAGATTCAGCGGTTTATCGCGTTGTATTGCTGCTGTTTGCTGATGCAAGGTTGGCAATTCAGCGTTACTAAATTGATACTCTTGCAGCCATGGCCAGCTGAGATTTTCTTTAATGGTCGTAACTTTATCAAGCTTGCCATAAACTTCGCTGGATTTGGATTCGTGTTTCATATTGTAAATAGCAAATAAAACAGAATAGCTTGAGCTGATGACCAAAGAATTCACTAGTGCATCACCTGTAATCGCAAAAAATGCCGGGTTAGCAGGGCGATGTTGGGTGGTGGAACGAATTGCAGCAAACAAAACTAAAATCACCAACGGCCAGGTCAATAAAATCATCCGCCAGGAATAAGTGTGGGTTACAGGTTTTTTATCGCGAATAAATCTTGCTGCAAAATAACCGAGAACAATGCTGAGTGTAACGCCTAGTATCAGCGGCACCCGAAATCCGTTCCAGAGAGTAGAAAATACTTCTTTAGGATATTTGAGATATTCAATAAAAAGACGATTGGGTCTTATATCGTATTGCATAATAAAGCTGGGTGTCGCCAGTTCCATAAAAATAATCAGCAAGGCACCGACACAAGCCCAGTAATAGGTAAATTTATCCCACGCCTTTTGCCATTGGTTGGGTTTAAACAAGGGAATTAATAAACAAGGGAGCAACACCCATAGGCTGACCATAATTAAATCAGCGCGAATGCCTTGTAAAAAAATATTCATTAATTGATGTGTGTCGGCAACGCGATCGTATTGCCAGATCACCAAGCCAGCGCGACTGATGCTGAGAATGAGCAGACACAGCAACATCATTCGAACAAGAAAACGATAAGGACCGGAAAATATAAAGTTCATAGTGTCACTTTTTATTAGGATAATTTATTGATGTCTTGCCTAGCTTACAGTCTTTGTATTAATTCAGGATTAATTCTCTGTAAAAGTCATTCATGTTGATAACTATTCAGGCAGCAAAAAATATACTGGTGCTCCAGATAACTCAACACCATCGCAGGGATTGCCAAGATAATCCCAGGCTTGCTTATAGTCTTGCTCGAATGCGGCATTCTCTTTGTTGTTGATCCACGCCATTAAATAGCGTTTTCCGCCTTTGCTGAATTCCAACATCCAATGATCTGGCGGGCTTTGCCATTTTTTTTCGAATCTGGCATCGTCCAGCAACGACAATAAAAATTGCAGTGCGACAAATGCGGGGCGTTGACGGAAGTTATCCTGATCGTCTATCAAACCGTAACCATGTGCTGACAACCGCCACCAAAAAACCTGTTCGACATGGCCTGAGCAAAGGCAAATCATCAAGTAACGCAACATATAATGCGCGTAGACATCTTCAGTTTCACCCGGTTCCAACTTTCGCCATTTGGGCGTGATGTAGGGGCAAATAACCGGCGACCAAACACCGGTATATTTCACTGGCCAATTGACCTCAGAAACAATTACCTTGTTATCACATCGGTCGGATTTATTCGCCAAGGCTTTGAGTAAGGTGACTTTTTCCAGTGTGGAAAATTTCCCTTGGTGGTTCTCGGTGCGCCGCGTCTATCGACATAGAGTAAATGCGAAAGCGCTGAAAAGTGAAATTGCCTGGGCATGGATTTCAATGCGCTGATCACTGGCGCATATTCAAAATCAATACAGGCCGGACCAGTTAATTTAATTTGCGGATATTGTTGTTGCAATTCAAATGCGGGTTGCATCAATTGAATTAACTCAGTGTGATTCCAAATTCCCCATTTAACGCGGTTGTAGGCGTGAGTAATTTCTATATGACTGACAGCATTAGCAATTGCTGGAATCACGCTTGTTAAAAATGCTTTCCAGGAATCCGGATTTTTCACTGCTTCCCGATCCTGAATCATTGCAACCATTATGTCTACCGATTGGTTTTTTAATTGCTGGATTAATTCAATCGATATTTGCCAATTATCCGGGGTCTCGTGGTGATAAAAACGAATCATCACCGGCGGTCGACCTAGTTGTTGGTGCAAGGGTAATTCGTAGTGCAGATAATCCGCTTTTGGATGTAGCGCAACACCAATACGATTTTTTAATTCAATCGGCTGTTGAAAACTTGAACTCTGTAATTTTTTATATTCGGACCAAATGCCTGGTAACGCCGTTAAGGTTTTCCAAATTGAGCCCAGAAAAAATCGCCATTCCCTGTGTTGATTTTTATTTTTTTTGGTCATGGTAATCATGGGTTGACCGGATTTCTCATCCCATAGCCAGACATCTTTTTCCTGAGGGTAAGCAGGTTTTAGACCCATTTTTTTTCGTTTTAAATAACGCATAGGGTGCCGGTATTTGCCGCTGCGTCTGTGTCGGGTAAACGCTTTTCTGTAAGCGTCTTCATATTTTTCCAATTCAGGATTAATTGGCTGGTGATTGGAATAAATGTAAAGAAACCAACGTACATAGGCACTGGGTAAAATCATGCGGGAAATATCAAATGCGCGTTCTTTGGCATTTAATGGACGATTGACTATTTTACAACGATTCAGATCTATCCACTGGGGTGCTAGCCAATTTCCTTTTTCATCTTTCGGCATAAAAATATTTTGATTGCCCATGTCGCCGTGCATAAATCCAGCGTCATGCATTTTGCGCAGGGCAGGAGCCAAATGTAACAAAAGATCCATTAGTGGAGCTGAATCCCGTTTGTTCCATAAAATATCGGTTACCAAATCGCGAAAACAATCCGCCGCTTCAAATATACAAATATAGTAACTTTCAATTAAACGTTTTCCCTGCCATTTATCCAAAAAAGCTATAGGCGTAGGTGTGCCTATTTGGTGAGTTTGTAAAAAAATTGCGGCATTAAATGAACGCTCTGCTTTGGATTTATGCTTGAAGTCATACCAATCCTTCCAAATCGATTGTCGCTTGAACACTTTAATGGCGACCAATTCGTCTTGTCCCTTAATCTGCATGGGGCATTTCACAACATAATCTGCCCCCTTGGATAATTTAATTGCCTGGGGGGAACTCAAAAGTGACATGATCTTGCTCAAATTCTTTACTAGCTCTTCCGAATAAAAATCTGAAGCTATGGCTCCCTGAAATGATTCGGAATTGAATTGCACTGCAAGATCAGTTGTTATAGTCATAATCTTAATGTTTTAAAAATCGTGAAATTTTTTCTATGTTGTCTTGCAGTATATCGGCTGGCAAAGCCTCAACCTCAACTTTTTGATAGTTCATGTCCAACGTTTTACCTATCCCCAATGCATCCATAAAGTAGAGCGTTTGGTTGTAATAGATCGCTCGTTCAGTCCAGGTCTCCATTATCAGGCTTCGGTTAGCCGTATGGCTATCAAATAATGATTGCCCTGTGCTGTAGCTGGTAATTGGGTTGCTGCATTGAAACAGATCTTGCATCAAGGTGGGTATAAGATCTTCATGTGCGCTGATGTGATTAAAGGTCTGTGGTGCTTTGCCCAGCCATAATATCAGCATAGGTACATGGGTTTGCCATTGGCTGAAATTGCCATTATGTCCCCAATAGTTTAATCCAGTCTCATTAAATTCTTGTCCGTGGTCGCTAGTAATCACAATCAGGGTCTTATCGGTCAGCTGTTGAGCTTCCAGCTGTTCGACAATTCGTTGAATTTGGGTGTCTACATAATGCGCAGTAGTTTTGTACAGATTCAAAAATGGCAAGGGATCATAATCATCATCCAATGCCAAATAATTCACAGTCTCCAGCCGTGGAGAAAAAATTTGCGGATAATTTTCCGGTAAATGAAATGCATGATAAGACTAGCCAGAATAGTATCCAAAATTTTCGTTTATATTTTATTGTTGATCTTTTCTGAATCAAGGATGCCAGTCCCCACTCGGTAAACACTAGCAGAACTACTATCAAGCCAATGCTGATCCACATTAACCAGGAAAAAGCGATGGTTTCCAAAAGTGCGCCGCTAAACAATAAATTCAGTACCATGCCATTGATGTGAAAATGATAAAGTGAGTGAATTTGCAGATTGGCGAAGACTATAATCTGGACAAAAGAAAAAATTGCAATAGTCAGAGGTTTTAGTAAGGGCTTATAAAAGTGGGTGATAATTTTTATAACCAGCACCAGTAAGCTGGAGACTAATCCGAAATAAATAATCAAGCCGCTAATGCGGAATAACCAGCTCCAAATAGAAGCTGAATCCAGGTTAATAAATAAACTGGTCGCTGCGATAAAAAGGGTATTGATAAACGCGAAACTCAGAATCCAGGGATTTTGGTGAGAAGTTGTACCGTACATATTCAAACAATAAATATTTAAAACACGCTATTTTCTACATTTATGGTCTAGATTTCCAGCGTTTTCAATGACTCGGTATGGTCTTGATGAAACCATGCTTATAGAATCCAGCGCATCGCAATAGTTGGGTTTGCGTGGTCAATAGGAGAGTAATTGTTCGCCTGTTTATCGTAATACTGAGTCAGTTGGAAACCGTGATTCAATATCGCGGTCTCCACATTTTGATACATAAGATTTGCTTCTTCACGGCGTTGCCAGTGAGAGAAAAGGACTCTTTCAGCTGTAATTGATGAATTGAGGTGAGTTTTTTTGCACTGAGAAAAGTGGTTTTATTTTCTACAAGCCCTTCCAATTGAATAGTAAAGTATCCCCCTCTTCTGCATTCGTGCAGGGTCATACATATTTCGTCCATCAAAAATCACAGCTTCTGTTAGCATATTTTTAACCAGATCGAAATCCGGTGCACGGAAAGCTTGCCATTCAGTTACTATGACGAGGGCATCTGCACCCTTTAGTGCAGCTTCTTTCGTTCCACACAGCATTAAATCATCTCGATTTCCATAAATACGCTGGGTTTCATTGATGGCTTCAGGGTCAAAGGCTTGAACCTTTGCACCTGCAGCCCAAAGTGCTTCTATTAAGACTCGCGAAGGTGCTTCGCGCATATCATCGGTATTAGGCTTGAAAGATAGACCCCACAAAGCAAAGACTTTGTTTTTTAATTTGCCGTCATAGTGAGTGTGAATTTTTTTAAACAGCGTCGTTTTCTGTTCATTGTTTCTAGCCTCAACCGCCTTCAGTACCTTTGAATCAAAATGAATTTTTTCTGCTGTTTGTATTAATGCTTGCACATCTTTTGGAAAACAGGATCCGCCATAACCCACTCCAGGATAAATGAATTGATATCCAATGCGCGGATCACTACCAATACCATGCCGCACCGCTTCAATATCAGCACCCAATAATTCGGCAAGATTAGCCATCTCATTCATAAAACTGATTTTGGTTGCGAGCATACAATTGGCAGCATATTTTGTGAGTTCGGCGCTACGCACATCCATCACAATAATTTTTTCGTGATTGCGATTAAACGGAGCATAAAGTTCACGCATGGTATCTTCGGCACTTTTGCTGTCAGTGCCAATAATTATTCGATCTGGCTTCATGCAATCTGCAACGGCTGATCCCTCTTTTAAAAACTCGGGATTGGAGACAACATCGAAAGATAAATCAGTACAATTACGCTCAAGCAAAACATCTTGAACTTTAGTTTTAACTTTATCACCGGTTCCCACCGGCACGGTTGATTTATTAATAATAATTTGATGGCGATCCATGTTTTGTGCAATCGTTGTCGCTACGGCTATAACATATTTCAAGTCAGCCGAGCCATCCTCATCAGGCGGAGTCCCCACGGCAATAAATTGAACCTCTCCATGCTTTACTCCTTTAGCCGCATCCGTCGTAAAATTTAATCTACCAGCCAAATGATTTTCCTTTACGAGCAACTCAAGGCCAGGCTCATAGATGGGTATTTGCCCCTGTTTTAGTTGTTCGACTTTATTGGAGTCAACATCAACACAAATAACATCATGACCTACTTCTGCCAAAACAGCAGCCTGCACTAAACCAACATAACCAATGCCAAATACTGTGACTTTCATTTTTTAATCCGGATTAAACCTTGTAGTAATCGCGATACCATCGAACAAAATTTTCGATGCCCAATTCAATCGGAGTGGATGGTTTGTAGCCGACCTCAGCAATTAATGCATCGACATCGGCGTAGGTGTCAGGCACGTCACCTGGCTGCATAGGCAGCAAATTTTTAACAGCCTTTTTTCCGATACACTCTTCCAGAATTTCAATATAGCGCAACAATGCAACAGGATTGTTACTTCCTATATTATAAACGCGATAAGGTGCAGGTGAACTTGATGGGTCTGGCCTTTCTCCATTCCATGAAGCATTAGCCAGCGCAGGCTTATCTAAAACCCTGACGACGCCCTCTACAATATCGTCGATATAAGTAAAGTCTCGGCGATGATTTCCGTAATTGAATACATCAATTGATTCGCCCTGAATAATTTTTTTGGCAAACAGCATGGGTGACATATCAGGCCTACCCCAAGGACCATACACGGTAAAAAAACGTAGCCCCGTAGTGGGAATTTGAAACAGATGACTATAGGTATGCGCCATCAATTCATTAGCTTTTTTACTTGCAGCGTAAAGGCTAACCGGATGATCAACATTGTGATGAACAGAAAACGGCATTTTTTGATTCAAACCGTAAACCGAACTACTTGATGCATAGACCAAATGCTCTGTACCAAAATACCGACACGCCTCAAGAATATTCAAGAATCCCGTAATGTTAGAATCTGCATAAGCTTGAGGATTGATCAGAGAGTAACGAACGCCTGCCTGTGCCGCCAGATTCACAACCCTGTCAGGCTTGTGAGTTTGAAAAATTGAATCAACACAGGCCTTGTCTTCCAAGCTACCGCAAATATCAACATAGTCAGGATTCGAAATGAATTGATTAAGTCGAGATGTCTTGAGTGTTGGGTCGTAATAATCGTTGAGATTATCCAGTCCAATAACTTGATCTCCTCTTTTCAACAATCGCTGAACTAGTGCGGCTCCTATAAAACCCGCGGCACCGGTGACGAGAACTTTCATGCGTGATCCTTAAATTAATGAAAACCTTTAGCGAGCAAAGTCAGTTTTTCTGTAAACGATCATTCTATCCCTAGTGTCTCGCTATTCCTAGCAAGATGCCTGGCAAATTGAGTTCTGGTACAGCAATGAGATCTGGCGATAGAATATAATCGGAAAGTTTAAATTTTTAAATCGTGAGTAATTTTCAGTCAAGGTTAAATGCCTTGAGAAGGGAGGGTTTCGTTAATTATGTCAAGAGAAAGCATACTTCCTATTGACGCTGTAGTAACTTGGGTCGACGGGCAAGATCCAAGACATTTGCAAAAGCTAAATGCATACCTTGCTGAAATTGGTGGGCAACGGCCTCGTACTGCCGACCCTACCCGTTTTCATAATGATGGCGAAATTAATTATTGTATTGTTTCTTTACTCAAATATGCACCTTGGCTGCGCACTATATATGTAGTTACCGATGATCAAGTGCCAAATATTTTTAACCAATTGAAAGGTACTCCATGGGAAGAAAAAGTTAAGCTTATTGACCATCAAACAATTTTTTCTGGTTATGAGCATGTTCTTCCCACCTTTAATATTAGGAGTATTCTCACTGTATTGTGGCGAATCCCGGGGTTATCTGAGAGGTTTCTTTTTCTAAATGATGATTTTGCAATTATTCAGCCAGTTCAACCTGAAGATTTTTTTTATGAAAATGGTGTGATTGTTCGGGGGGAGTGGCGTTCTATGAAGGATAAGCGGTGGGCAAATAAAATCAGAGATCTATGGTTTCGTTATGTGCCAAAAACAAAAAAGCAAAAATTACGTGATAGGGCCAAACATACTAACGCACAAATAGCTAGCGCAAGAATGGCAGGTTTTTCTGATCAATATTTTTGGTTGAGGCACGAGCCTCATCCTTGGAGGGTATCCACGATAAAAAATTTTTTTGATAATAATCCAGAAATTTTTGAAAGGAATATTCGACCAAAACTGCGTGACCCGGATCAATTTATTTGTGAAGCTTTGGTTGCTTATCTGGAATTACAATCTGGTACGGCGATTATCGATGAATCACTGGTAGCTCTTAAGATTGACCCGCCTGATCAGACAGAAGGTGAGTTAATCGATATGATAGTTCAGGCTGATCAAGATAAGTCTTGTGCATTCGTATGTGTACAAAGCCTTGAAAAAGCAAGTCCAGAATTGCACAAATATATTGTTGATTGGCTTAATCGTAGAATAGGAACTTTGCAGGACTTAATTGAACTTCCAATACCCCATCGCTAAACGCAATTTAAATTTACGCCATAAATTCAATGGTTTGTTTTTAGGATTTTTTCCTCCTTTGATTATAAAGTCATTTATAGCATCGAGAACTCGCTCTGCAGATTTTCCGTCTCTGGCGGGATGAATTTCTGCACCAAAGCGTGCAATTGCGTTCATCAATTCGCTTGGGCGTGTTAATGCTTTGCGAATAGCAGGTTCGAAATCCTCTGGTTTTTGGATATCAATTAATTGTGGGCCTGGACGACGATTTTTGAATGTGATAACAGGTTTTCCCGTTAGCAAAAATTCACTTAATGCCGATGATGTGTCAGAGCACATAAGATCCGCTTCGGTAAATAATTCAAGAATGTTATCGGTTTCGGAAAATGTAAGATTTTCATTTTCCAAGTCTTTAAATTTGGATCGTGTTTCCTTATTCATTTTGGGGTGCAATGTAACAATCCATTTCCATTCGCCTGTTTGACTCAGGCGTTTTACTTCCGGGTAAAGAATTTCTGCTGCACTCCATGAAGGTGAAAAAGTAGAGTGATATAGAATTCTTGGTGGAGACTTTACCGGTGGAATTTGTGTTGGTAGTTGAGAGAAAAAATAATCCAGTTTGGGCCAGCCGGTTTCCACAACATGAAAATGCTTTAACCGGTTGGCAAGTGTAACAAATCGTGATGTGTCCTTGGGGCCGGTTGTACAGTACAAATCAAAAAAACCTCGAATATATATATGCCGGGGTTTGCCTGCATCAAAACCGTGGAATGTTTGAACTTTAATTCCTGGAAAAAAATGCGGAACCATATTGTTGGGAGTAATAACGGCAATAGGATTCCAGTTTAAGACTTGTTCCACACGGGTAAAAATGATGTCATCTGCGTGCAAATCTTCCATGCCCGGGCCATTAAAAAACCAGGCTACCTGATCGCCACGTGCTTTTATCGCGGTACTTATTGGTCGCATAATCGCTTGTGTGTAGCGTTCAGAACCGTAAAATAGATAGTTACTCATGGTTTTATCCGGGAATTTTTCGAGTTGTTATTTGTGTGGGACAGTCTAATTTAGTTCTCAATATGTTCGGACGCTAATTTTACTAAAAGTTGATTCCAGACGAGAGGTGCTGAAATCAATTTTAAACAAGGCGGACAATCCGTTGATTTCTCAGGGAGCAGTTTACACTGACGTTTATGGCAAGGCATACAATCCAAAGGGTTTTCCAATTGAAGATTGTGAGTATGTTCGCCAATTAAACCGACTTTTGTTGGAGATGTTGCACCATAAAGCGCAATCGTTGGGATTTCCAATGCGCCAGAAAGATGTGAAAACCCTGTATCCAGGCCGACTACGCCAGTCGCCGCCACCAGTTTTTGTGCGACTGCAGTAATACTCATACGCTTATCGGGTCGAGTGGAGCCAGAGCAAGCCTGAATAATGCTGTCAGCTAAAAATTTTTCATCTTCACTACCCCACACAATATCCACTTGGTAACCGGCAGCCAGGGCAAGTTGTGTTAGTCGTTTCCATTTTTCGGGATCCCAAAGTTTGGTTGTCCAGCTAGTACCTATAACAAATACTAGTTGCTTTGGTTTTTTTTGAATCGGAGCAAAAAATTGCTGGATACCAAAACTAAAATGATGGTTGATAGCGTATTGGCCGATTTTACTGAGTAACTGGCGTGTGCGTTGTACGGCGTGCAGATTTTTATCGACGAAATAACCTTGATGATAAAAAAAACTGACCCAGGATTCACGCGCCGATTGTTTATCGTAACCTTGAATATTGTTTGAGTGACTGGATTTTGCGATCAGTAAACTTTTCAATAATCCCTGTGCATCAATGACCAAATCGTATTGCGTTTTATTTAACTCAGCTTTCCAGGCTCTAAATTCTTTCCATGCGGATCTGTTACGCAGCTTCATCCATTTGCGAAGTGCAATCGGAATAATTCGAGCAACACCGGGATGCCAAGAAACAATTTCTGCAAAACCTTCTTCAACTACCCAATGCAATTCAATATCGGGTCGAAATTTCAGTAGATCGGTTACAGCAGGAAACGTATGAAAAATGTCCCCCATGGAGGACATTTTTATTAACAGAACTTTCATTCAGAGTTTTACGCTAAATCATCAAGATATTTTTCTGCATCCAATGCCGCCATACAGCCGGCACCGGATGAAGTAATGGCTTGGCGATAAATATGATCCGCCACATCGCCAGCTGCAAAGACACCGGGGATATTGGTCGCGGTCGCATTACCTTCCAATCCACTTTTGATTTTGATGTAGCCGTCTTTCATATCCAGCTGGCCTGTAAAAATGTCGGTGTTGGGTTTGTGGCCAATCGCCACAAATAATCCAGCGATTTCAATTTCTTTGCTACTGCCATCGACAGTGCTTTTTAATTTCAATCCAGTAACACCTTTATCGCCAACCACTTCATCCAATTGGTGGTTCCATATAATAGTTACGTTGCCGTTAGCGGCCTTGGCAAAAAGTTTGTCTTGCAAAATCTTTTCGGATTTTAATTTGTCGCGACGATGAATCAATGTCACATGACTGGCAATATTCGACAGATAAAGCGCTTCTTCAACCGCTGTATTACCGCCGCCTATCACAGCGACTTTTTGATCTTTGTAGAAGAAACCATCACAGGTTGCACAGGCACTCACACCGCGTCCCATAACGGCTTGTTCAGATGGCAATCCCAAATACTGAGCTGAAGCTCCAGTCGCAATAATCAGTGCATCACAAGTGTAAGTACTTGAACCCACCAAGCGGATCGGCTTTTCACTTAAATGAGTTTCGTGAATATGGTCAAAAATGATTTCGGTATTAAAGCGCTCTGCGTGTTCTTGCATTTGCATCATCAAATCCGGCCCTTGAAGATCATGCGCGCCACCAGGCCAGTTTTCGACTTCGGTGGTGGTGGCTAATTGACCACCTTGTTGCATGCCGGTAATCACCACAGGCTTGAGGTTCGCTCGGGCCGCGTAAATGGCAGCCGTGTAACCCGCAGGGCCAGAACCCAGAATAATCAAACGATGATGTTGAACGTCACTCATGATGGAATCCTTCTATTAATGGATCTTGCGAATGGAATGACGCGCATCATAGGCGAATCAGGTCGGATCGTCCAAATTGAATAAGGCAATCTGATGAATTGAGATACTTTATTGGGTTGGATCGTTCAATCAAGGAATTGTGTTTTAATCCCATGTTGTAACAAATTCGACCGGTAAGCGACAAAAAATTC
This sequence comes from Cellvibrio sp., assembly GCA_016712405.1. Classification (GTDB taxonomy): domain Bacteria; phylum Pseudomonadota; class Gammaproteobacteria; order Pseudomonadales; family Cellvibrionaceae; genus Cellvibrio. The sequence continues at coordinate 917,097 of JADJRD010000014.1, forward strand.
CAACCAGTTCATTAAGGGTATTCAATGAATCAAAAAATGACATATTTATTCCTCGCCGGTTACGGCAATTCTACTGGTGATCACTGGCAAGCTAAATGGTTTCGACAATTATCAAATAGTGTTTGGGTGGAACAAAAAAGTTGGGATTATCCGGTGTGCGATGAATGGGTGGCTGAACTGGATAAGACACTGACAAAGATTAATCACCCGGTAGTCGTTATTGCGCATAGTTTGGGGTGTTTAACCTTTGTTGAATGGGCCAAGCAATACCCGGAAATCTGTGCAGAAAAAATATCGGGCGCATTTTTGGTGGCAGTACCGGATGCCGATGCGGAAACTTTTCCGAAAGATATTCAAGGTTATCAATCTTCTTCACGTGAAGCTTTGCCAGGTAAATCGCTGATGATTGCAAGCAGTAATGATCCTTACGCTGTTGTCGACCGAACGGAATTTTTTGCAAGGCAATGGGGCGCTGAATTAATTTGGATAGGTGATAAAGGGCATATTAATGTGAGTGCGGGGTTTGGTGATTGGCCGGAAGGTGAAGAATATTTGCGGAAGTTTTTGGGTGAAGTTTAATTTCCCTCTGCCCAGCCCTCCCCGGAGGGGGAGAGGACTAAACTCACTCTCACTTTGGGAGAGGCAGGGGAGAGGTGATTAAAAATTATTTCTTTCTAAACAATAATGTCACACGATTGGTTTCACCTATGGCGATATTTTTCGCTTTTTGATCTTCGCTAGTATTTAAGCTAGGCGGTAAACGCCAAACATTGTCGTCAGCTTGAGGGTCATCTTTAGGATTTTTGTTGATATCACTTTCGCCGACCAATTCAAATCCTGCAGCTGTCATGGTGCTGATTAGCATTGAACGTTTTAAATAGCCGCGACTACCATCTGCCCATGCATCAGGTTTGTCTTCTGCCATTGCATGTTGAACTATGCCTACCAAACCACCAGGCTTCAGTACGCGATGTGTTTCGGCCAAGGCTTGTTTTAAATAACCTCCTTTTGCATCAAAACGCGCGAGGTTGTGCAAAGCACGAATAAATAACACTGTATCCACTTTGCCGGTCAAATCGGCTGGCATATCAGCAAAAGTATAAGCTTCGCCTTTTGCGCCATTGGCACCGCCCCAAGTTTTTGAATCTATCGCAAACTGTGCAGGCCAAGCTTTGCGTTGCGCTATAAATTCCGCTGTTGCAAAACTGCCAAATTCTGGCCACATATCCAGGCTGTAATCGGTTGCGATCAATTTACCTTCGGTACCTAAATAGGGCAGTAAAATTTTTGTATACCATCCGCCACCTGGCAGTGCTTCCACAACAGTTTGGCCAGGTTTAATGCCGAAAAATTCCAGAGTTTCCACAGGGTGTCTCGCGCCGTAGCGGGCTTGGTGTTCAGCGGGTAGGCTTTGAGTAATGGCAATTAATTGTTTTTTATCGGCATCACTTAGGCCTGTGGTTGTGGATTTGGGAATGCATGAGCAACTCTGTAAAAAGATTGCGGCGCCAAGTATAAGAAGTTTATGCATGGTGGGTTTCCTTTAATTAGCTATTGGTTTGACTAGACTACACCTGTTGTTTCCAGGATTTATCGTTTTAACGCAAATTAACATCAATCTCTTTACCGCCTCCTTGTCTTGGATTGGAGCAAGGAGATTCTGGCAATCACATCACGCCGCAATTTCATCCTGTATCACTTTTTTTGCATCTAACAAGCTATCATCTTTTTTCTGCGACATATTCAAACCTTCTGCGTAGATAAAATGTAAATCATTCAATCCAATAAAATTCAAAAAAGATTTCATAAAACCAGTCAAAGAATCGGATGGTAAATCTTTATGTATTCCACCACGAGTAGTAATCACATAAACGGGTTTGTTATCCAATAATCCAAGATTCCGTTTCAGTATATTTAAAGCTTACGCCGGCTCGAGCCAAATGATCGAAATAAGATTTCAATTGCGATGGGATACTGAAGTTGTACATAGGCGCCCCAATCACAATCGCATCAGCCTGTTGAATTTCATTAATCAAGGCATCTGAATAATCCACTATGGTTTGCTGTTCTTTAGAGCGTTTATCAACAGGTGTAAAAAAAGCTGAAACACGAGTGGAATCGAGATGGGGAATTAGATCCTGAGTTAAATCACGTTTCACGACCTTGCCTTCAGGATTTTTTGCTAGCCATTCCTGAACCAGTTGTTGGTTTAATTGACTGGATTGGCCGTTATCGCCGAACAGGCTGGAATTAATTTGTAATAACGTTTTCATATTGAGTACCTTTGGTTAAGAGGTTGATAAGTCACAGTAGCCATTAGATGCTTGCAGGCAGGTTAGATAAATATGAAAACCTCGTTGGGTTTGATCGAAAAATTGAATGGGGCTTTTTGCAAGTAAGGCTAATCCAGATCGGAAGGAGGGATTTTTGACCGGTCGATCATCATGCAAATCTCGAAAATCTGTGATCTTTCAGTGTTTTATCTGTCTCAAGCCATTAGAATGCAGCCTATAAAAATTGGTCAGGACTCCTTGAGGATCCCATATTGAAATCTGTTCAGCCCAAACCCTCTGCCAGCCGCAAACCCCTGTCGCAGCCAGCCAATAACCTGTTGATTCGTCTGTTAAAAGAAGGCGTCATCATCGCTTTGGTGGCAGTTTGCCTGTTTCTGTTGATTGCCATGTTGACCTATGACCCTCAAGACCCGGGCTCATCCCGCACGGGTGAAGAAGGTCGCGCAATCAGTAATGCCGGTGGGCGTTTTGGTGCTTGGCTTGCGGATGTATTTTTTATCCTATTTGGTTACTTGGCTTTTCTCTTCCCGATCATGATTGCTTACCGCGCTTGGCTGGTAATTAAAGATCGCACCAGTACCGAGCCAATCGATTGGTTTTTGGTGGGTTTGCGTTCAGCCGGTTTTGTGATGGTCATGCTCGCAGGTACAGCCATAGCCTCAATTCATTACAGTGATGGTGAAGCGGTTTTAACTTATTCCAATGGTGGATTGATTGGTGCAACTCTGGCGGATGCCATAGTTGGTGCATTTAGCTACAAAGGCGGCACCTTAATTTTGTTAGCGACTTTTTTAGTCGGTATGACAATTTTTACCGATCTTTCCTGGTTTGATCTGATGGAAAAAATTGGTCGATGGGTTTTTACTGGCGTTGCTTACCTGCAGGAAAAATGGCAAATCTATCAACGTGAACGCAATGAAAAACAAATTGCGGAAAAAGCACAGGAACATAGACGCGAAATTGTGCAGCAACATGTGAAGCAAGAAGCCAAACGGGTTGCGCCTGTCATTATTGAAGAGCCTGTTAAGAAAAAATTACACCAAGTCCTCGCACTCAAAAAGAAAAACAAGTGTCTTTGTTTGATGAATTGGAACCAGCCGTGGGTAGATTACCTGCATTAGATTTGCTCGACCCCGCAGACAAACGCAGCGACAAAGGTTATTCAAAAGAATCACTTGAAGCTATGTCGAAATTATTGGAATTAAAGTTAAAAGATTTTGGTATCGATATTGAAGTGGTTTCGGTTCAGCCTGGCCCGGTAGTGACACGTTTTGAAATTCAACCAGCACCGGGAATTAAGGCCAGTCGAATTTCAGGCCTGGCAAAAGATTTAGCGCGTTCACTCGCGGTAGTTTCTGTGCGCGTGGTGGAAGTGATTCCTGGCAAATCGGTAATGGGAATTGAAATTCCTAATGCGCATCGCGAAATGGTGCGTTTGTCAGAAGTGTTGATGTCAGATGTTTATGACAATGCAAAATCACCACTCACTTTGGCTTTGGGTCACGATATTTCCGGTGAACCAATTGTGGCGGATCTCGCCAAAATGCCGCACTTGTTGGTTGCAGGTACAACTGGTTCCGGTAAATCTGTCGGCGTGAATTCGATGCTGTTGAGTTTGCTTTATAAATCTACACCGAAAGATGTGCGTTTAATTTTGGTTGATCCCAAAATGTTGGAGCTTTCTGTTTACGACGGCATTCCGCATTTGCTGACACCCGTTATCACCGACATGAAAGATGCAGCGAACGGTTTGCGTTGGTGTGTCGGTGAAATGGAGCGTCGTTATAAATTGATGGCGGCATTAGGTGTAAGAAATTTGGCGGGATTCAATCGCAAATTAGAAGATGCGATGAAAACAGGTACGCCGATTGTCGATCCACTTTTTAAGCCAGAAGAAAATTTTGAAGCCGGTGCAGAAGTGGCGACAGCACCTAATTTGGAAATATTACCGGCAATTGTCGTTGTCATCGACGAATTCGCCGACATGATGATGATTGTCGATAAGAAAAAAGTGGAGCAATTAATTTCACGTATCGCACAAAAAGCGCGTGCAGCTGGAATCCATTTAATTCTGGCAACACAACGCCCATCAGTCGATGTGATTACCGGTTTGATTAAAGCCAACGTGCCCACGCGTATTGCATTTCAGGTTTCATCGAAAATTGATTCGCGAACGATTTTGGATCAAGGCGGTGCTGAACAATTATTGGGGCATGGTGATATGTTGTATTTGCCTGCCGGTACCAGTGTGCCTGTTCGTGTTCACGGTGCTTTTGTGGATGATCACGAAGTACATAAAGTGGTTGCCGATTGGAAAAAACGTGGTGCCCCCGAATATATCGATGGCATTACCGACGACAGTAATAATTCCATCCCCGTTCCCGGAATTCCCAGTGAAGGTGGTGAGGACGGTGAAGAAGGTGAAGGCGATGCACTTTATGACGAAGCCGTTCAATTTGTTATCGAAACTCGCAAAGCCTCGATTTCATCAGTACAACGCAAATTGCGCATTGGTTATAACCGTGCTGCACGTTTGATTGAAACAATGGAAGCCGCCGGTGTCGTATCGTCTGCTGGGCACAATGGTAATCGTGAAGTGTTGGTGCCGGGTGGTAGAGATTAATTCTTGTAGGGGCGGCCCCCTGTGGCCGCCCAAGGCAGGCACAGGGGTCTGCCCCTACATTCAACGAATGGTTTTTATTTTTGGATTTTTTATGAAATATATTTTGAGTTTTTTATTGGCTTTTTCTCCATTGTTTGTTTTTGCTGCAGATCAAGACATTACCGAGCTGCGCAAATTGCTGGATGCCACCAAAAGCCTGCAAGGAAATTTTGTGCAATCACTTTATGATGAAAATCATGAATTGCAGGAAGAAAGTAAAGGCAATTTTATGATGATGCGTCCCCGAAAATTTTATTGGGATACAGTCGAGCCTATGCCGCAGTTGTTAGTGTCGAATGATAAAGAAATCTGGTTGTATGATGCGGATTTGGAAACGGCTACCGTTCGTCCTTTCTCGGATGATTTGCAGCAAGCGCCTGCGTTAATTCTGAGTGAAAATGTCGATGAATTGCGTAAGCAATTTTCAGTCACCAGTAAAACTGACAAGACTATTCAAACATTTACTTTAACCCCAAAAGTGAGTGACGGATTATTTCAGCAATTGTTACTGGTGTTTGATAAGGGTGTGTTAAAAGAATTTTCTATGGATTCGAATGATGGGCAATCGACGCGTTCAGTGTTGTCGAATGTGAAAGTGAATCAAACTTTGCCGGAAGAGAAGTTTTATTTTCAAGTGCCGGCTGGGGTTGAAGTGACGAGGCAGTAATCGGGAAAATAAATGCAATCCCTATTTGACCAACCAATAGAACATTATCAACCACTGGCGGCGCGTATGCGTCCACGTCGGCTGGAAGACTATATTGGTCAAACGCATTTGCTTGCCAAAGGTAAACCACTTTATGAAGCTATTACACGCGGTCAATTGCATTCAATGATTTTGTGGGGGCCGCCGGGTGTTGGGAAAACGTCACTGGCAAAATTATTTGCTGAGCAAATGAATGCGCGTTTTGAAACACTTTCTGCAGTCTTGGCGGGTGTAAAAGAAATTCGTGCGGCTGTGGCTGTAGCACAACAGGAACGCGCCGCAACGGGTCGAAAAACTATTTTATTTGTTGATGAGGTTCATCGTTTTAATAAATCGCAACAAGATGCTTTTTTACCTTTTGTAGAAGACGGTACGTTTATTTTTATTGGTGCGACGACTGAAAATCCATCATTTGAATTAAATAACGCTTTGTTGTCTCGCTGCCGAGTCTATGTGTTGCGTGGGTTGCAGCAATCCGATCTCGAACAAGTCATTCAGCAAGCTTTGCAAGATACTGAAAAAGGTTTGGGCAAAACCAAAATTGAAATTGATGCAGATTCATTATCAACACTTGCTGCTGCAGCCGATGGTGATGCGCGTAAAGCACTAAACCTGATTGAAATTGCGGCTGATCTTGCAGATGAAATGACTGATGAAACTGGCGATAAAAAAATTATCAATGAATCAGTGATTAAAGAAGTATTGGCAAGTTATGTACGTCGATTTGATAAAGGCGGCGATATTTTTTACGAACAAATTTCTGCTTTGCATAAATCTGTTCGCGGCTCATCACCCGACGGTGCACTCTATTGGTTAGCACGAATGTTAGATGGTGGATGCGATCCACTTTATATCGCACGTCGTGTCGTCAGAATGGCGAGCGAAGATATAGGCAATGCCGATCCACGAGCGTTGCCCTTGTGTCTCGCTGCATGGGATGTGCAGGAACGTTTGGGCAGCCCCGAAGGTGAACTGGCGATTGCACAAGCAGTTGTTTATTTGGCATCGGCCGCCAAAAGTAATGCTGTGTATAATGCTTTCAACTCTGTAATGGCTAATGTGCGTTCACAACCCACATATGAAGTGCCAGTGCATTTACGTAATGCGCCAACCAAAATGATGAAATCCATGGACTACGGCAAGGAATACCGCTACGCGCATGATGAGCCCAATGCTTATGCCGCCGGTGAAAATTATTTTCCGGAAGAGATTGCGAATTCACAATATTATTTTCCGGTGGATCGTGGTTTGGAATTAAAAATTCAGGAGAAGTTAAATCATTTAAGGGAATTGGATAGGTTGAGTAAGAAGAAGAGATATAAAAAGTAATTCCCTCACCCAGCCCTCTTTCAAGGGTATTAATTCCCTTGAAAAGGGAATTGGCTCCTCACTTTGAAAAAGGGAGGCGGGGGAGGGATTTAAGATGGTGAAAGTAATTGAGATTTTAAATCCCCCCTAACCCCCCTTTTTTCAAAGTGGGGAACTAAACTCTCTCTCCCTCAAGGAGAAGGTGGGTGAGGGACAACAAAAACAGAGGTAAAAATGAACTGGCTAGCAGTCGCAATCGGTGGTGCTTTAGGTTCCGTCACACGTTATGGCGTTGCGCTTTTATTGCCAACAGTTGCAGGGCGATTTCCTTGGGCAACTTTTTGTGTGAATTTGTTGGGTAGTTTTTTAATTGGCGTTGCTTATGTGGTGATTGTACAAAAACAAATTCTTTCACCCGAATTGCGTTTGTGGTTGATGACAGGATTTTTGGGTGGTTTTACGACCTTTTCCAGTTTCTCGTTAGAAGCTTTGCAGTTGTGGCAAGAAGGACAAACTATTCAAGCCTTGATTTATGTCATCAGTAGTGTGGTTTGTTGTTTAATTGCGGTTGCTTTCGCAGTAACCTTGACACAGAAATTTATTGGTTAATTTTTAAAGGCTCTAATTTATGCTCGATTCAAAATTACTTCGCACAACTCCCGAATTGGTTGCCCAAGGTTTGGCAAAACGTGGTTTTGTATTGGATGTTGAAAAACTGAAATCACTTGAAGAAACGCGCAAAGCGATTCAAATCAAAACTGAAAATTTGCAACAGGAACGTAATTCCAAATCCAAAGATATTGGTAAGGCCAAACAATCCGGTCAAGATGCAACCGCTTTAATGCAAGCGGTCGAAGCTATTAAGCAAGAATTGACAACCGCTGAAGTAGAATTGACACAAGTCCAAAAAGAGTGGGACTTGTTTGTCAGTGCATTGCCGAATATTCCGGCTGATGAAGTGCCGGAAGGTAAAAGCGATGAAGACAATGTAGAAATTCGTCGTTGGGGTATGCCACGCAGTTTTCATTTTGAGATTAAGGATCACGTCGATTTAGGTGCGGCGTTAAATGGATTGGATTTTGATACCGGCAGTAAAATTACCAAGATGCAGACTTACCAATTAAATTGGTCTGTCATTCTCCTTGCTTCCGATCAGAGGCGGGCAGTTACGGTCGTGATACTCGCGGCATGATTCGTCAACATCAATTTGAGAAAGTAGAGCTGGTTCAGTTTGTCCGCCCTGAAGAATCAGATGCGGCGCTTGAAGCTTTGGTTGGCCACGCGGAAAAAATTCTGCACGAATTAGGCTTGCCACATCGCACCGTGATTTTGTGCGGCGGTGATATAGGCTTTTCAGCCGCCAAAACTTACGACATCGAAGTTTGGGTGCCATCACAAAATAAATACCGCGAAATTTCATCATGCAGTAATTTCCGCGATTTCCAAGCGCGTCGCATGATGGCGCGTTACCGCAGCAAAGAAACGGGTAAACCCGAATTACTCCACACACTCAACGGCTCCGGCCTCGCAGTCGGCCGTACTTTGTTAGCCGTAATGGAAAATTACCAACAAGAAGACGGCAGCATAATAATCCCAGATGTTTTGCGTCCTTACATGGGCGGCCAAACGGAATTAAAACCGGTTAAGAAATAATGTTCAAAAAACTTGATCAACTAAAATCACAATTAGATTCACACCGGCCTCTCCCTGAGTCGGTGGTTAAGAATTTGCGTGATGATTTGATTTTGCGTTGGACATATCACTCAAATGCGATTGAAGGTAATACGTTAACCTTGATGGAAACCAAGGTGGTGTTGGAAGGCATTACTATTGGTGGAAAAAGTCTGCGAGAGCATTTTGAGGCGATTAATCATCGTGATGCGATTTTGTTTGTTGAGGAATTGGTACAAAAAAATCAATCGTTAGCCGAGTGGGATATTCGTAATATTCATCAGTTGATACTCAAAAATATTGATTCTGAAAATGCAGGTACTTATCGAAAAGTTAACGTGATGATTGCAGGTGCCAGCCATACACCGCCAGAGCATTTTCTGATTTCAGAACAAATGTCTCTCTTTGTTTCTTCTATCAATTATGAATTGCATCCCATTGAACGAGCTGCACGTATTCATGTAGATTTCGTCGGAATTCATCCTTTTGTTGATGGTAATGGTCGAACCTCTCGCTTGTTGATGAATCTTGAATTAATGAAAGCCGGATTCCCGCCGGTGGTAATTCCGGTTGAGCAACGTTTGCGTTATTACCAAGCACTGGATAAAGCACATGTTGAAAAAGATTATGCTGATTTTATTCAATTGATTATTGAGTTTTCAGAAAAAAGTTTTCAGCCTTATTTTTATGCATTGGGTATAAACTCGTAAAAGTATTTATTTTTTGTGATTTGATAAATGATTGCGTGTGCTAACCTAGGATTAATGGCAAACAGTGTATAGGCTCAAAACTCTATGCGTAAACCGACACTCCCGCTTCACGCAAAACCGCAAGTGGGCATCTTTATGGATTTGGATGAAACTTATCGTCCTATTCATTCATCTTCGTACCAAAATTCAGGTATTCGATCCCTCGAAGATTTCTGGCTAAAAAAATCACAAGAAAGGCAATTTATTGCAGGTTGGGTTACGGGAAGTAATCTTGATGCTGTAATTAAAAAACGTCAGACTACGTTAATCTATACCCACATTTTGTGGCCAGTTCTTTGGGTTCGGAATTTCATTGGATCGAAGACGGCGATTTTATTGAGTCAACTGAATGGAATAATCGAATCAAGGCCACAGGCTATTCTAGTGACTTGGTGTCCGACATTATCAGTTCAATAAAGCATTCGGGCATTAATCTGATCAAGCAAAAAGATATGTTTCAGGGAAAGTATAAATCCAGTTATTTTCTCGAAAGTCATTCTGTGCATCAATTTTCTGATGATATTCAATTCATAAAATCACTGGTTCAGAATCGTCCGCTTAAGTTAATGGTAACCCAGTGTAGTCCAGCAGCGGGCGATCCTGAAAATTTCTTTGATGTTGAATTTTTACCTTTATGTTGCGGTAAGGATCAGGCCGTAAAGTTTGTAAAAGACTTATACGATATTCCAGTAGAAAATACCTTTGCATTTGGTGATAGCTGTAATGATTTGGCAATGTTTTCTGTTGTGGGTAATGCATTTTGGGTTGAGAATGCTGATGCTAGCGCTAGGCAAAATCCCTATGTGATTGCAGAAGGGGATTATTGCCATGGAATATTAGCTGCCTTGTCACGAAGTCATATTTTTCTGTCGAATGGTCTTGATTAGAGGGTGTTGGAGTTTTACAGCATCTCATTTAACTAATTGTTGTTTTAGAAGTGAGTCTTTATGGACTATTTCCCCGTTTTTCTCGATCTAAAAAAACGTCGCTGTTTGTTAGTTGGCGGTGGAGAAGTTGCAACACGTAAAGGACGCATGCTGGCCAAGGCAGGTGCCTTATTGCGTGTGGTTGCGCCGGATATTTCTGCAGAAATTCGTGAAATTGTTGCGCAGCAACAAGGTGAGTTGCATGAGCGGGAATATCAGCCATCGGATATGAACGATTGTGTTCTGGCTGTCGCAGCAACAGATGATGATCAATTAAATAAAATGATTTCCGAACATGCACAGAAGCGTTTGATTCCTGTCAACGTGGTCGATACACCTGCACTCTGTACTTATATTACGCCTGCCATTATTGATCGCTCGCCGTTAATGATTGCAGTGTCGAGCGGTGGCGAAACACCAGTGTTGGCACGATTGGTTCGCGCAAAATTGGAAACGCTGATTCCAACTGGTTATGGCAAGTTAGCGAAAATTGCCAGCCAGTGGCGCGATAGAATCAAAGCGCGTTTTAGTGAGGTGATAGTCGTCGAAAATTTTGGGAAAAAATTTTACAAGGTCCTGCTGCGGAACTCATGATGAATGGTCAGGAGGATGCAGCGAACCAATTTATTCAGCAAGAATTAAATGCGGATCAATCCAATTTAATTCTAGGTGAAGTCTATTTGGTTGGCGGTGGTCCTGGTGATCCGGAATTATTAACGCTGCGTGCTTTGCGATTAATGCAGCAAGCTGATGTGGTGCTTTATGATCGATTGGTGTCTGATGCTGTGATGGAATTAGTGCGTCGCGATGCTGAGCGAGTTTATGTTGGCAAGCGTCGCAGTGAACATGCGATGGAACAAGAAAATATTAATCAATTACTGGTTGATTTAGCCAAACAAGGCAAACGTGTATTGCGATTAAAAGGGGGGGATCCTTTTATTTTTGGTCGCGGTGGTGAAGAAATTGAATTGCTTGCGCAAAATAATATTCCCTTTCAAGTAGTGCCTGGTATTACGGCTGCGTCAGGTTGTGCCGCTTATGCCGGCATTCCCTTAACCCATCGTGATTACGCACAATCAGTGCGTTTTGTCACCGGGCATTTAAAATCAGATGATCCCAATGTCTCTTGGCCTGAATTGGCGAACCCTACACAAACGCTGGTGTTTTATATGGGATTGGTTGGTTTGCAAGATATTTGTCAAACCTTGATTGCGAATGGTCGTGCAGCGACAACACCTGTTGCATTAATTGAAAAAGGTACGCGACCGGATCAGCGAGTGTTCGTTAGTGATTTGACGAAAATTGTGGATATGATTTGTGATCAGGATGTGCATGCACCGACACTTTTTATTGTGGGTGAAGTGGTTAAACTGCATTCTAATTTGCGTTGGTTTAATGAATAAAAAATCTTAAGACTAAAATCGAGGAGTTGATTGTGAGTGGATTGGAACAGGCAAAAGCAATTATTCAAAAATGGCAAACGACTATCAAGGAAAGAATTATCTGTTCGCAGATCAATTTGGATTTGATATCAGTCTGTTTGTTATCACGTGGTCATTTGTTGTTAGAGGATGTTCCAGGTTTAGGGAAAACCACTTTGGCAAAATCCATTGCGCAAAGTTTGGCATTACAATTTAAACGCGTGCAATGTACGCCGGATCTATTGCCATCGGATATCACCGGTATCACGGTGTTTGATCCTGCTACACAATCCTTTAAGTTCCTGCCAGGCCCAATATTCACGCAAATTTTACTTGCAGATGAAATCAATCGTACATCACCACGCACTCAGTCGGCATTGCTCGAAGCTATGGCGGAACGCAGTGTGACTGTGGATAGAAAAACCCACAGTTTATCCAAATCCTTTATGGTCATAGCAACACAAAATCCGGTGGAGTTTAGTGGCACCTATCCATTACCTGAAGCGCAATTGGATCGTTTTTTAATGCGTTTATCTTTAGGTTATCCATCAAAATCGGATGAAGCTAAAATATTGGCTATGCATGTGAATACTGAAAATCCGGATGATTTGAAACCCGTGATGGAAGAAAAAACTCTGGTCAGTTTACAGGCTATGGCAACTAAAATAAAAATTGAAAAAAATCTACAGGATTACGCTTTATCTTTAGCTGAGGCGACTCGCACTCACACAAAAATTCGTTTGGGTGTAAGCCCAAGGGCTGTGATTGCATTATTGAGAGCTGCACAATCCATGGCCATGATAAATGCGCGTGGTTATGTGACTGCGCAGGATATTCAACTCCTGATTAAACCCATCTGGGCGCATCGCATGATCATTCGATCTGCCCAGGATTCAGTAGAAAAAATTCTTGATGAGATTTTACAGGCAAAACAGGTTCCTGCTATGCCCGATGCGGCCAGTGGAAAAACATCGCTTGAGTTAATCTAAGCATGAGTCTTGACAATAAAGTTCTTTCACCGGAATTCATTGCGTTTTTACAACGACACATCAATTTGCATAGAGTGATATGGTTATTGAGTGTCATTGTTCTATTTGCCGCCTGGAATCGGGGTATTGCCTTGATGTATGGATTATTTTCCTTGCTGATGGCAATTTTGCTCTTGTCTTATGTCTTCCCTTTTTTTCAATTGCGAAAATTGTTTCTGGCGCTGCATTGCAAAGAGAATTTGCAGGTGGGCGAATCAGGACAATTGGTTTTGACAATCAATACGACAGGTCGTCGATACCATTTGTCAGTTGCACTTAGGCATCCGATCATTGAGCTGGCTGAGAGAGTGTTTGTTGATTATGTTGATCGATCAGGCAAATTCCTGTTACCAGTTGAAAGTAGAATGCGTGGTGTATATCAAATTACATCCATTCAATTAACGTCATCTTATCCTTTTGGAATTTTTTTGGTTACACGTTCTATTCCTGTCGCAGAGCAAGAAGTGTTGGTGCTGCCAAAAGCGGCTGAGCTAGGAGTCTTGCGTGATCTGCATATCACGCATTCGGTTTTTTCGGGCAGTGATAGCAGCGAACGCAAAGGTGGTCAGGGAGAGTTTTTATCCTTACGGGATTGGGTGGCGGGCGATGATATTCGTCATGTGGATTGGAAATCTACCGCACGTCGACAACAAATGGTTATCAAAGAATTTAGTCAAGAAGATAGGGAAGAGTGGAATATTATTTTTAATGCACATTCTGATTTTGTTCAAGGCGAAGCCATGAACAGTAGCTTGGAAAAAACTATTTCATTTATTTTGGGTTTGATTGAATCGATAACAGCCTCTGGACAACAAATTAAATTATGGGTTTGCGAAGACGCTTTGTGGTCTATGACATTTGAACCCTATCATCATGATTTTGTCGCTGTTTATGAAGCCATGGCACGATTACAGGCTCGCTCAACACAATCCTATGCCAATATTATTTCGCAATTACAATCCATAGGTACTTTAAGTGGACGTTGCATGACGTTTCGATTAGATTCTGATCCCGCCGTTGAACTTCACGGAATCTGTGTAACCCATTTTGATATGGTATTTCTGAAAAATAGTTTTGTTTTTCCATTACAAAATGCTCGTCAATTAGCACCTGAAATCACCACGAATGGTAAGCGTTATTTTGTGGGATTGCATACTCACTTTCGGACCTTACTCTCATGATTGTTCGACATTCAGGTTTGCGATTTTACTATTCACTGTCCTTGGCATTTGCAGGCTCTGCGGCGACTTTTGCTTACGCAGGTTTTTTGTTGTCTTTGCTGGCATTGCTGGTCATTTATTTTGTGACATCTTACAGTTTGATTCGCATTAAAGATCAAGAAGAAGCGACAAATACTTATCACAAATTATCAGAACATTTAGCAGCACTGGGCATTATGTTGTTTTTGCCCTTGTTATTTATCAGCGGTATTTTACCCGCGTTAGTCTTGTTATTAGTTTTTGCGTTGTTGGCGTTGAATTTTCAGTTGTTTGATTGGCGACGGCTTTATATGGGCTTTGGTGCCAGTGTTGCGGTTGTAGCGCTGGGCGCATCACAATCGAAGTCCGGTGGTTATCTGGTCTATTTAATGGGTTACGTAATGTCACTGAGTATGACATTAGGTTTTGCCTATATGTTGTATCAATCGCGGCAGGTGAATGTTCGATGGCCTTTGTCTAATCGAATGGGCATTGCCAGTTTGTTAGGTGCCTCAGCCTTTATTATTTATCTTCTTACACCACAGTTACCCGCTGGTAATCTTGGCGGGACACCCGGTTCAGATCATTTTTATAAAAATAGTGAGTGGGAATCAGAAGCAAAAAATAATGACGCCGTAAAAGATTCATCGTTAGATGAAGCGCTCAAGAAGCAGCGTCAAGTTTCTGAAGACTTCGCATCTGATCAGCAGGATTCTAATTCGGTAGCAACAGAAGAAATACCCCAATCTAACCAAGAAAAATCTCCCCCAAACTCATCGACTTTTAATGGTGGGCTGCAACAATTTGATACCACCAAGCCTGATCCACAGAATTCACGTTTTCACAACGGATTAATTGCTTATATAAAATCCGATAGACCTTTGTATTTACGAACGGCTATTTTTGATTATTTTGATGGTGTTTATTGGCAAAAAAAATCAGCGGGATCAATTAAGTTGCCGATGAAGTATACGGGTTTAACTTTATATAAGGTTCCGAAAACTGATTTGCAAGTGAACTACGAAGTGGAAATGGTTGCCAGTATTGATCAGATTATTCCCTTGGCAGCTATTCCCTCGCAATTAAATTTTCCTGCCAGTGTGGTGGCGATGAATACGGAAGGACAAATTTCTTCGCCGGGAAAAATATTGGCAGGTACTAGTTACTCTGCAACATCCTGGGTTCGCCAGTTTGATAAAAGGGTTTACGCAGAAGCGGCACTAGCTGAAGTTAATTATTTGCAATTGCCTAAGGATCTTGATGCGCGTATTCCTGAATTAGCAATTAGTTTGACTCAGGATCAAGTGTCCAATGCTGACAAAGCTATTGCCATTGAGCAATATTTGCGAACGCAGTTTACTTATGAATTGCAATCGATTTTTCAATCACAACACAAAACACCCTTGGTACCATTTTTATTTGAAACCAAAAAAGGACATTGTGAATATTTTGCCTCAGCATTGGTGATTTTATTGCGTAGTTTGGATATCCCCGCGCGTTTTGTAACAGGATATTCCGCCACACAACAAAATCCTTTAACCGGTTATTACGAAGTCCATGCATTGGATGGTCATGCTTGGGTTGAAGCTTTTATCGAAGGTAAAGGATGGATGATTCTGGAACCCACAGCTTTTTACGATGGTCCTTGGTTTGAGCCTTCAGTATTTTCCGCTGAAAAAATTTCTGATTATGTCGAAAAACAAAAACGTTATCGTGATGTTACTGAGGGTGCTGGAGAATTTTCTCTGGAGGAATCTCTAGGATTTTTATGGCAGCAAGCGGTTGATGCATTCGTGATACTCTTAGCCTATGTCAAATGGTTTTTTGTTAGTTGTTGGATTTATTTAATCGCCTTCATCGCTTTGTTTCTTGCTTGCCGACAATGTTGGATGCTTTATTGCAAACCCATTTTATTTTGGTGGATTTATCGTTCTGCGATTAAACAATTGCAGCGTTCACCCGATCAAACCTTTCAAGTATGTTTACAAGCCTGTTTTGATCTTTTGTTGTTAGTGAATCGTCAGTTTCCTGCGGGTACTCGAATAGAAGTGTTTCTAGAAAAAATGCATCAGCTTGGGTTGTTAGAAAATCCGCAGTCCATGAGTCATGTGTTTAATGAGCAATTTTACAATTTCAACCAACAACAAGCGGATGCCTATAGGCAGTTGCTGGATAATATCTACAAGAGGGGTTATAGCGGATTAAGTGAATTGTCAGATAAGTGAGAATTGGTTAGCAAAGCTGTTGAATGTCATGCCAAGTTAATTGTCTTTAATTCGAGCTTGAGACAGAATCCGCGGGCTTTTAATAAATCCGTCAATAAACCTCAAATGCGTAAAAAATTCACTCAAGATAAACTGGATTCTGCCGACAATTTGACAATGCTATTAATGTTGAATGGTGAGCCTATGTTATATCTCGGCCCAATTGAGACTCGTCAGCGCCTTCAGGAGTTGGCGTCAAGTCGCCCTAAGGCTACAACGGCTATCACTGCCTACGCCAAAGAGGTGCGGGGGTCGACGGTATTTGTAACCCATGAACAGGATTCGGAAGAAGCACTTGAATTGCCACCTAATGGGGTTGAAAGGCGGGTGAGTGCCGACCGTCGGGCAAAGAAAGACTCTTCATTAGTCGATACACGTGCAAGTAAAGATCGTCGCAAATCTTACCGCGCTATTCATATTTCTATTTAATCTACTTCGAACGTCTATCCAGATTTGTCGGGAGACAGAGATGTCTCCCGGCATTTTCGCTTGTTTACTCAGATGCAGGATGATGCGTAGGGGTAAAGCTGCTGACTTGTTTAACTGGCTCTACATCCATATCAATTGAGCCGCGGAATCTCGCGCCGTCTTCCAGAGTTACACGTTCGGCTTTCATATTCCCCTTAACTTGGCTTGAGCTTTTTATCGCAATACGCTCGGTCGCCACTATGTCACCTTCCACCCGACCTTCAACTGTGATGGATCTGGCGGCAACATTGGCTTTAATAATTCCTTCACTGCCAACCGTTAAATGAAAGTTTTTCAAATCAATATTGCCTTCAACAATACCTAAGACCAGTAAATCCTCTTCGCCAGTCAATTCACCTTTAAATTTAATTTTTGGGCCAATCACTGCAGTGGGGATTTTGGATTTGTGTAATTCACTAATATTTGAATCGTTAGATTTATCGCCATTAAATGCAATTGCGGGATCATTTTTAGTAAGACGCATGGTGTCACTCCTGTTAGTTTCAGTATCTTGAACGTTATTATCGGTTACACTTTTTTTCCACGAGAAAGAAAAGCTCGAAAGGATATTGCTCATCGAACTATCACCTAAATGCTATGTGGTCACTTGAGTGTAGAGCGGATTCTGAAATTTGCCGGCTTAAATGGTGAAAGCGGCGCCAAAATCTGATTTTTTAACTGGATAGTTTATTTTTCAGTGCTACCGCTACCGATTTAAACGCCGGTGTATGGCTGCGTGGATCGCGTTCGGTGCCGATTAAGCAATTGGCTTCGGGGTAATAGGCCAACAGGTTTCCTTGTGGAACGTCAAAATAAAAAACGGTGAGATCTTTCATTTCGCCGTAAGCGGAGGTGATGGTGACTTTGTCGCCTTCATTAATGTGTAATTCATTAGCTTCCTGTTTATTCATTAAAACTGACCAACGTGTGTCAGTTGAACGATAGGAATCTTTTTCTTCGTAGATAATCGAATTGAATTGCCCTTCACTACGAATACTGGAAAGAGTGAAAGGAAATTCTGTTGTGGTTTTTTTATGGATTAATTTTGGCGTAATCAGTTTTGCTTTTCCGCTTTCTGTGAAAAAAGTCGGCGAATGGAGCAAACGATTTTCAATGGTAAATTCTTGTTTGTGTTGATCAATATTTTGTAAAGATTTCATTCCGGGAATAACATCTGCAATAGCTTCACGAACAGATTGGTGATGTTTCAATTTTTCAAAATCGATAGGCGAATCTTTTAGTAAACCTTTTGCTAGCTCGCATAAAATCCAGGATTCCGGTTTGACGTTGTGCAAGCGATCAATTCCACCATCACTTAAACGCACAAAATTAAACATGGATTCTTGTGTAGTGGATTGCCATTCTTCATCGCGCGCAGTCACTGGCAGTATCAATGCCTCACTGGTTTCCATTCCAAACACATGACCGTGATTTAACGTGGTAGTCAAATAGACTTTAAACGGAATTTTATTCAAGGCTTTTTGCGCCCAATCGGAATGCGGCGTAGCGGAATATAAATTTCCACCCATCAGTAATGCTGCATCAATTTTTCCATCAAATGCGGATTCGAGGCAGGCGAGGGTATCCATGCCTTTTTCTTTCGGAAGTGAAATCGAAAAATGGTTTTCTAATGTTGACAAAATATCGGCGCTTAAAGTGGGTTTTACACCCACGCTGCCAATGCCTTGCACATTACTGTG
The DNA here is from genome assembly GCA_016712405.1 of Cellvibrio sp. GTDB lineage: Bacteria > Pseudomonadota > Gammaproteobacteria > Pseudomonadales > Cellvibrionaceae > Cellvibrio. Next base: position 935,493 of record JADJRD010000014.1, read on the forward strand.
CCCACGCAATGGCAATAAACCTGCACCCGGTTTTCCCATCATGCCGCGCAATAATGCGAGGTTGGCAATGGCTTCGACATTTTCCACGCCTTGAATATGATGGGTAATGCCCATGCCCCAGGCAAAAATAGTTGCTTCACTTTTTGCATAACAATTGGCGATATGTTGAATAGTGTTTTGATCAATTCCACAAGTATCCGTAATGGTTTTCCAATCTATTTTCTGAATGGCTTCGAATACATCTGAAAAACTTTCTGTGTATTGATTAATAAATGTTTGATCCGTTTGTTGATTTTCAATCAAGGCTTTGGCAATACCGGTTAATAAAAATAAATCGCTACCAATTTTGGGTTGAATATAGTCGGATGCAATCCAACTGCCGCCGGTGATCATGGACTTCGCACTTTTCGGTACTGCAAAACGAACCAGCCCCGGTTCTTTCGCTGGATTAATCACAATCACTTGTCCACCGCGTTCGCGACAATTTTTTAATTGATGAATAAAGCGCGGGTGGTTGGATGAAGGATTGGCACCTATCACAAAAATACAATCGGCCAATGCCAAATCTTCCAGCGACACAGTGGCAGTGCCACTGCCAATCACATTGGTTAAACCCACGCCAGTTGCCTGATGGCAATAGTAAGAACAATTGTTGACATTGTTAGTGCCGTATAAACGGGCAATTAGTTGCAATAAAAATCCAGCCTCATTGGATGAGCGGCCGGATGAATAAAAAAAGCTGCGTTGAGCAGGAGTCTGTTTGAATTTTTCAGTCATCAATTGAAACGCCTGTTCCCAACTGATGGGTTGATATTGATTAGACACTGCTGATTTATAAATAGGGTTGTTTAATCGCCCCAGATGCTCCATTTCATAACCGGACAGTTGTTTGAAATCATCCAATGTATGTTGAAATAATTCGAGTGGAATGGCAGGTTGAATATCAGTGGATTGCGCTTGAATACTTTTATTGCACACCGATGGAAATTCTTTTTTCTCATTGGTCATGCCACCGAGTTGCCCACCCATTCCCAGGCCGCAGGCTTTGCAGGTGTTTTTACTGGTAAGGGCTTTGGTGGAATTCAGTAAACCAATACGTGCAATGGTCTTTAATGTATAGATAACTTTTTTCGGGCCACCACCCACAATACGAATGGCTTCATCGGTTGGATCGTTGCTAGTTCCCGAGTTCTTAGTGATAGAATCGCCACTCATAAAAAAGCTCACATTGTTACGGACTCAAAGCTATGCCCCGAGTGCTTATTGTTGAAGACGAATCATCAATTGCGGAAAGTTTGTTATTTGTGTTGCAGGCCGAAGGTTTTGCAACACATTGGGAAACTTTGGCAACCAAAGGTCTTGAGTATATTCAGCAGCATCCGGTTGACCTGGTGATCATGGATGTCGGTTTGCCCGACATTACCGGATTTGAAGCCTGCAAACAACTCCGCCGTTTTTCTGAAGTCCCTCTGATTTTTTTAACCGCACGGGGTGAAGAGTTGGATCGAGTTGTTGGCTTGGAAATCGGCGCAGATGATTATGTCGTCAAACCCTTTAGCCCGCGCGAAGTCGCTGCACGTGTCAAAGTCATTTTAAAACGTCGAATCACCACCAATGCTGAGTCTTCCACACAACAGAAATCAGTCAATCAGGAATTTGACGTAGATGAACAGCGTAAAGTAATTTATTTTTTTGGCGCATTGTTGAGTTTGACCAAACTCGAATATCAATTGCTGGAATATTTAATCAAACGCCCCGATCACGTACTCTCTCGCGAACAATTATTACAGGCTGTCGGCATAGCCAATGATGCCAATTACGATAGAAGTATTGATACACACATCAAAACCATTCGCAGCAAATTACGACAAATTAATGAAGAAGCTGATCCTATAAAAACCCAACGTGGGTTTGGGTATTTTTATCAGCCGTCTTGATAGAGTGTTGTACGCTCATCTGGATCGCCTTTGCAATTCCGTTTTGTATTTCAAAAACGCATAAATACTTCCCTGTAGCTCCTTCAATTCGTCCTTGAATCGAAGGTTTTGAAACACAAAACGGAACTGAAAAGGCTGAGTGCCAATTGGCGTAATATTTCAAATGACACTTTCATGGCTTTTCTCCTTGCTATTTTTCGGTTGTAAATAGCTATAGTCCCTATATCAATTATCTATTCGAATTCATTCGATTCATTCCATTAATATCCCCAACAAGCGCCCAATGCGAGTAGCCTGCTGTTAAGGCTTGCACTAAAACTTTATAAACAGACGAGGAAAATGACGATGGAAAATCAAAAGAGTTCATCAGGAAAATGCCCTGTGATGCACGGTGGTAATACATCAGGTCAATCCACTATGAATTGGTGGCCCAAGGCACTGAATCTCGACATACTTCATCAACATGACAGCAAAACAAATCCTCTTGGCGAAAATTTTAATTACGCTGAAGAATTTAAAAAATTGGATTTGAATGCAAATCCACGGGTAAAAACTCCTACAACATAGTCGAACCTAACAACGGCAATGTGAAATGGACGGCAACACGAGTGGATCTGGTATTAGGTTCCAATTCTGTTTTACGTTCCTACGCTGAAGTCTACGCACAAGACGACGCAAAAGAAAAATTCGTTGCCGATTTTGTAAAAGCCTGGGTAAAAGTAATGGATGCGGATAGATTTGATTTGGTGTGATGTTTTAATGTTTTGACGGCGTGAATCAGCAACCGGTGTTTATTTGAGCAAACTACTAAATTAGCATCTACACTCCTAGAGGTCAGATCGGTAGTGGCTGATAGGAGTGCCAATGGACGATTCCCGTAAAAAAGTTTTGGTGGTGGATGACGATCGCTTCGCGCAAAAGCTGGTGGGTCGAGCCCTGTCCGACGTCTATGAGTTGCGTTATGCCGACGAGGGTGATCGCGGCCTGATTGTGGCGCAAGAATGGTTGCCAGATGTTATTTTGCTGGATGTGGAAATGCCGGGAAAGACCGGTTATGAAGTCTGTGAAATTATTCGTCGTGAACCCCAAATAGCCAAAATTCCGGTGATTTTTTTATCGGGCAATACCTCTTTACGTGAAAAAATGTTGGGCTTTGAAGTGGGGGCGGATGATTATCTAGTCAAGCCTTTTGAGCCGGAATTGTTACGTGCGAAAGTTGCGCGTATGTCAGAAGTGTTTGCGGATCACAAAGCGCTTGATCAGCAAGCAAAAAATGTTCAGGGCATGGTGTTTGAAGCGCTGACCAGCAGTGCTGAGTTGGGTAAGGCGTTGCGTTTTGTTGAGCACACTTATGCTTTACATGATTTTGATGCCTTGGCGCAGGCGTTGTTTAGAGTCATGGCAGAATATGGTTTGGTCACATCGGTTGCCTTTTTATCCAGTCGAGGCGCCTGTTATTACTCTTCGAATTCAGATGAAATTTCTCCTCTCGAAAAAGATTTATTGCAGCTCATGCATTTGCAAGGGCGCTTTATTGATTTTGGATGCCGGACATTTGTGAATTATCGTCAGGTATCGTTGCTGGTGAAAAATATGCCACTGGATAACATGGAACGATATGGTCGCATGAAAGACACTATCCCCTTTATTTTGGGCGCGGTGGATGGCAAGGTGCGTTCGTTGGATTTGCATAAAACCTTACTTGACCATTCTGAAAATATGAGCAAATCCGTCGATGCCATAGGCACTACATTGCACAATCTCACTCAAGAGGTGACAGCCGGTCAGGATCACATTAATGATATCGTCAGTTTTTTATTATCTGATCTGGATTTCCATTTACCACGTTTGGGTTTAGAGCCTGATCAAGAAAAATTTATTGTTGAAAAAATTTCGACAACCTTTAACGAGACGCTTGCTCAAATGCAAAAAGGATTACAGGTAAGCGATTCTTTACAGGGCGTGGTTCGATTATTGGAACATTTGGCGATTCAGCAGCAGAGATTAATTGAATTAAATTTCGCCGAAGTTGAGCAATCCCCCGCAGCCAGTTTGCCGAATGACGGCGAAGTCTATTCCAGTGATGTAGAACTCTTCTAGCCTGCGACAATTTGTCACTGTTGCGGTTGCATAAAAATCTTTACTCTGCCGCCCTGAAAAATCTTTATTCATCAGGGTGGTTTCGATCTTGTTCAAACAGCTAATCTTATTGTTATTGGGCGGTGTATTTCTGGCAAATGCACAAGCGCATGAAGAAACTTTGCAGAAAAAAAAGAATAAAAACAGCGAGGTTGAAGAAGTCAAAGTCTGGGGCAAAGCCAATGACAGCGCCAATGCCGGTTACACCAACCCTACCAGTGTTCTAACTCAGGAAGATATTGTCAGCATTAATGCCACCACTACCGAAGACATAGTCAAATACGAGCCGAGTCTGGTGATTCGCAAACGTTATATTGGCGATTCCAATGGCACACTTGGGTTGCGCGGTTCCAATATGTTTGCCGCATCGCGTTCAATGGTGTTTGCGGACGGTGTGCCGCTACATTATTTTTTGCAATCGCGTTGGAGTGGTGCGCCACGTTGGACTATGGTCAGTGCCAGTGAAATTGCACAAGTGGAAATTCTCTACGGCCCTTTCTCTGCTGAATACAGCGGCAACTCAATGGGTGGTGTGATTTTAATTGAAACCGCTATTCCGCAAGAGCGACAAGTGCATCTCGATCTGGATTATTTTTCACAAGATTTTAATGCTTATGGTTTTGATGATCGCTTGAATGGTTACAAAACATTTATTTCTTATGGCGATAAATTTGGCGATCTCAGTGTTTATCTTTCTTATAATCGTTTGGAAAATGACAGTCAGCCTCAGTCCTATTATTTTGATGCGCGCACGCCTGCGACTAATGCAATTCCTGTGAGTGGTGCGATAGTGGATAAGGATGTATTCGGTAATCGCGCCTATTATTTTGGTGATACCGGAATTGAACAAGCGACGACGGATAATTTCAAATTAAAACTCGGTTACGATTTTGACAATTGGTCGAGCTTATTGAATATCGCTTTTGAAGATCGCAATACATTACGCAATTCACAGAATAGTTATATTCGCAATTCAGCGGGCAATACACTTTGGTCGGGCAATTTTAATCAAAATGGTGCGGGCATGAATGTCGCCGCCAGCCGTCTGGGTGCCAGTGAGTTGGATCGAAAAAGTTTGTCTTTAGGTTTGCGTATTAAAGGTGACATCAACGAGAGCGCGCGGTTTGAAGCTAATCTGAGTGATTTTACAATTTTGGAAGATAACAACCGTGCATCCAGTCATTCATTATTAGATCCTCTATTTAACGGTCGCGGACAAACAACGGATTATGAAGATACTGGTTGGCAAACACTGGAAGGAAAATTTATTTTTTCTGATTTGGGTGTTGAGGGTTTGGAGTTAATTTCCGGTGCGCGTTACGAAGCTTATCAACTGAATTTGGATGTTTACAATTCAATGTCTTGGGTGGCTGGTGACAATGCAGGCTTTACCAGTCGCAGTGGTGGCGAAACCAATATCGCAGCAGCATTTGCACAAATGAATTGGGATCTTAATGAGAATTGGGATCTTGCATTGGGTGGCCGTTACGAGCGTTGGCAAAGTCACGATGGGTATTTCAATAAAGATATTGCTGCAACACCGGAATTCGATTTGGTCGATGTGCCAGAAGCCTCCAGCAATCAATTTTCACCAAAATTTTCATTGGGTTATATTCCTGTAGAAGATTGGTTGGTGCGTTATTCGCTTGCGCGCGCTTATCGTTTTCCGATTGTTGAAGAATTATTTATGCAAAGCCAATCCTACTCAACAACGGTTGCAGCGAAACCGGATTTAAAACCGGAAAATGGTTTGCATCACAACCTGATGTTGGAAAAACAATTTGATACGGGTTATCTGCGCATCAATTTATTTACTGAAACTATTCGGGATGCCATTGAATCACAATCGAATTTATTACCGGGTGGTGGTTCCATCACAACCTTTTCTGCAATCGATCAAGTGGAAACCGATGGTGTTGAGTTGATTCTGAATCGTTATGGTGTTTGGGTGCCGGAATTGGATATTCGTTTTAATCTTGCCTATACAAAATCAATTATTGTAGATAACAGCACAGCGGAAGGCGCGAATCCTGCCAATAGCATTGAGGGCAATGATTATCCGCGTATGCCGCATTGGCGTGGTAATGTGATGGCAACTTATCATGCAACTGATCGCTGGGATTTAAGCACTAATCTTCAATACGCTGAAAAAAGTTTTGGTCGTTTGGATAATACCGATACTGCAGAGCAAGTGATGGGCGCACAGGATGGTTACACTCGATGGGGCGTAAAAACCACTTACGATTTCAGTGATCAAATGGAAGTTGGTTTTGGTATTGATAACCTCACCAACGAAGAAAGTTATGTGGCACATCCTTGGCCGGGTCGCACAATGTATTTGAGTTTATCTTATGATCTCTAATCCAAAAGCCCAAACCCCCAATCCAAAATACTTGTATCGTACTATTTGGCGCTGGCATTTTTATGCTGGCGTTTTTTGTATTCCGTTTGTGATTGTATTGGCGTTGACCGGTGCAATATATTTATTCAAACCTTATTACGAACATTGGCAAGAAAGTGAATATCGTGGCTTGCACATCAGCGGCGAAGCGATTTCACCCAATCAACAAATTCAAATTGCATTGAACGCAATTCCAAACGGAAAATTGTTAAGTTATCGTTTGCCACAAACAGCTGATGAAGCCGTAGCGATTAGTGTACAAGCAGAAGATGTCTGGCAAGTGTTTATCAATCCCTACACTGGTGAACTGCTGGGCAAACAACGTAAAGATCTAATGTTGATGAATCTGGTAAAAACATTTCACGGCGAATTGTTATTGGGTAATGTTGGTTCAATATTCGTTGAACTGGCGGCTTGCTGGGCCATTGTGTTGATAGTCACTGGGTTGTATTTGTGGTGGCCGCGAAATGCAAATGGTCTTGCTGGTGTTGTTTATCCAAGATTGCGTGAGGGCGACCGTATTTTTTGGCGAGATATTCATGCGGTGATTGGCATCTGGATTTCCGCACTCGCATTATTTTTATTAATTACTGGGTTGCCTTGGGCCTTGGTTTGGGGTTCTGCGTTAAAAGAAATTCGCCGTTTTGAAATTGCACCAGTGCAACAAGATTGGACGCAAAGTCGTGCGCATGAGCATCAAGCATGGCGAGCAGAGGCGAGCGATGTTTTTAATTTAACGCCGGATATTTTATCTGCCGCAATCAATCTAAAATTAGCAGCACCAGTAGAACTGAGCGTTGCTGATGCAAGACATAATTCTTGGAAGGTGTCATCACAAAGTCAAAATCGCCCTTTGCGTGCGGATGTCTGGATTACCACTGATGGCAGTATTGAAAAACAAAATAATTTTGCCGATAAACCATTCTTGGATCGTGCCATTGGAATTGGTGTGGCGGCACACGAAGGTTATTTGTTTGGTTGGTTTAATTTGGTTCTGGGTGTACTCACTTGCCTGGGATTAATCCTAATGAGTGTCAGCGGTTTTATTCTCTGGCGCAAACGCAAGCCGGACTCAGTATTGGGCGCACCACCGCCCATGCCGACATCTGTGGGTTTTGTTGTGGTTGCGATTACGATTGGTTTGGCGATTTTTTTACCTTTGCTGGCCATATCCTTGGTGGCTTTGTTATTGATTGAATTTCTCTTGTTGCGACGTATGAATCGCCTCAGTTATTGGTTAGGATTGCGCGTTAAGTAAAATCGCAATCAATAACGAGTCATCTTTCCATAACGAGTCATTTTATGCCAACTGAAAACTCCAGTCTGGAGCTTGAAACCTTTTTAACCGACTACAAACAATCCTTTTCCTCGGGATCATTGCAGCGTCTGGTCTTATCCAAATACAAAGGCATGGAAGCCGATTTAAATCGCATTACAATTCGCCCGGTGCAGATTAAAGATCAGCAGTTGCTCTCGTTTTTGTACGAATATCGCACTAATCACATTACTAAAAATTTGACTCTGCAAGAATCCATTGAGAAGTTGCAATTGTGGATTGGCAATGATTTTCACAACGCCCATATGATTACCGATGAATGGGAACAGCAGCTAAGTTTGAGTAAAAAAGGTAAATGGCTGGTTAATAAAAATCGCAATAAAAATTTCACTGCGGAGCAAAAAACTCTAACCCCCGAACTTGCGCACAATCGCAACAAGTTGCGTTATGTGGAGCAAGACCGTCCTTATTTGCATGAGCTGGGTATTACCGATGCCAATGCGCAAATCATTCCGGCCATGTCACGCAAGTGGAAACAAATCAATAAATTTATTGAAGTCTTATCGACTGCCATTCAGCAAACAGGTTTGGATAAGCGCAGTCAATTGCATATTGCTGATTTCGGTTCAGGCAAAGCTTATTTGACCTTTGCGGTACATGATTATCTGAGTGCGAATCTTGGTGTGAAGACGCAAGTCACAGGTGTGGAGTTGCGTCAAAACCTGGTGGATTTATGTAATCAAACAGCAAAAAAATTATCCTTGAATGGCATCAAGTTTGAGCAGGGCGATGTACAACATTTTTCTGCGCAAGACATCAACATTATGATTGCCTTGCATGCTTGCGACACCGCAACCGATTACGCTTTGAATATGGGCATTCGTACCGGTGCCGACATTATTATGTGTTCCCCTTGTTGTCACAAACAAATTCGCCCGCAATTAAAAAGCCCGCCACTGCTCGCGCCTTTGTTGCAATACGGAATTCATTTGGGTCAAGAAGCTGAAATGATTACTGACAGTTTGCGTGCGCTGTTGTTAGAAGCAAATGGTTACGACACCAAAGTGTTTGAATTTGTTTCCCTCGAACACACCAGCAAAAATAAAATGATCCTCGCACAAAAACGCAAAGCCCCTCGTGATAACAGCGAAATTTTAAAACAGATTGCGGATATAAAAATTTTTTACGGTATTGAGGAGCATTGTTTGGAGAGTTTGTTGCAGGCGGATTGATCTGCGTTAATTTGCTGGGGCCTCAGTCGGCAGCGAACTCCTCAACTAATCCATTTTCAATCGTAACGCATCAACAAATAAGCGAAACAAAGGCGGCAAATTGCGATTGGGATAATAGATAAAGTAGCCTTCATACGTTGTTCTCCAATCGGCGAGAACTTCTGTTAGCACGCCATTTGCCAGTTCTTTTTCTGCCATTGTGGCAGGTACCCAAGCGACACCCAACGCATCTATTGCGCCTTTCATGAGTAGATGAGCATGGCTCACAACCATAGCGGATGGTGGGCGAATACTGATGGGATTTTGAGATTGATTTTTATCGGGATTAGTAAATTCCCAATTCATAATATTGTCATGGCGCGGCAAGCGCAGCGTTAAACAGCGATGATTACTCAAATCTTTTGGAGTTTGTGGAATGCCATGAGTGGCAATGTAATTGGGCGAGCTCACTACAATCATGTGAAAATCGGGCGTAACTCTGACTGCCACCATGTCTTTATCCACTGTACCGCCCATGCGAATCCCTATATCGAATCGATCCTTCACTATGTCGGTAAATGCATAGTCAGTGGTGATTTCTAAAACCACATCAGGATAGTCACGCGCGAAGACGGCAAGCTTGTCCCACAACAGAGTATTGATGACATGCTCAGAGCTGTTGATGCGCAGAGTGCCACGCGGTAAATCACGAAATGCGTTTAATTTGCCCAGCTTTTGGTCTATACCACTCATCAAGGGTTCGATGTCTGCCAACAACCGTTCACCCGCTTGTGTGGGTGAAACACTGCGAGTAGTGCGATTCAGTAACTTAACGCCAATACGTTCCTCCAAGGTTCGGATGGTATAGCTAAGTGCCGACTGGGAAACGCCTAGCTGGCCTGCGGCTTTGGTGAAGTTTCCTGTTTGTGCCACCAGAATGAATGCACGCAAATCGTTTAGGTTTTCTCTCATCATTCATTGACCCTGAGCGGTTAACCAAATTGATTATTCAAGATTTGTAAATAAAAGCAGTAAATTTCGCCAGAATCAACTTCAATTTTCCATGATTAATAAAATTAACTTATAAATCCTTGCAAAATAGAGATCTTAATCCCAGCCGGGATACTCGTTATAGTGACTTGAATTAATAGCCACCTGAATTAATCAACTCCGAGGTGCCAAGCATGATGTCGAAAGCGCTCCATGCCCTGTTAATGACAACAACCCTGTGGGGAACTGCTGTTGAAGCCAAAAGTGAAAACGACAAAAACCCGTTTGGTTTGGTGTATCAAGGAGCCCTGGTCGAAAATCAAAAAGGAAAAGTCAACATCCACACTGTTAGCTATAAGCTCAATGGCGTGGATATATCAGCCAATGTGTACACCCCTGCCAGTTACGACTCAGCAAAAAAATATCCCACCATTGTTATTGCGCATCCCAATAGTGGTGTGAAAGAACAGGTTGCGGGTTTATATGCACAACGTCTAGCGGAGCGAGGCTATATCACCATTAGTGCCGACGCTGCCTATCAAGGCGCCAGCGGTGGATTGCCACGTAATGTCGATAAACCGGCAAATCGTATCGAGGATATTCACGGTATGGCCGATTTTATTGCACAGTATCCCGGAGTGGACTCAAGCCGTTTAGGTTTACTCGGTATTTGCGGCGGTGGTGGCTATTCTTTACAAGCTGCGCAAACTGATAAGCGATTTAAAGCTATTGCAACATTAAGCATGTTTGATTCAGGTTGGGTGAGGCGCAATGGTTATCAGGATTCACAAATCGATACTGTTCAGCAGCGCTTACAAATAGCATCTGATGCACGAGCAAAGGAAGCAGCAGGTGGCGAAATTATTTATACCGGTGATGCAAAACTAACGGACGAACAAATCGCAAAATTACCCTTTGAATTATATCGTCAGGGTTTTGAATATTATGGAAAAACTCACGCGCATCCTAACTCAACATTTCGTTACACCTTAAGCAGCTTGTTAGATTTAATGCGATTTGATGCTGTCAGTAATATGGATTTAATTAATCAGCCACTATTAATGATCGCCGGTAGCAAAGCGGATTCACTCTATATGACGGAAAAAGCGTTCAAGCTCGCGACAGGCACAGATAAAAAAGAATTATTCAAAATCGACGGCGCAACCCATATCGAAACCTATTGGGTACCTATGTATGTCGAGCAGGCAGTGAATACGTTAGCCACATTTTTTAGCAATTCACTTTAATTGATTCGCACAACTAAAATGGAGGCTGCATGAAAAGATCACTGACTCTAGCGTTGACTATGGTAACGGCTGCTGCATTTGCAGACGAAAAACCCACACAGCAAATTACAAAACTGCAAGACCTTGTCGCTCAAATTGCACCGGCTGAAAATTTTTCAGGCAATGCGCAATTCACTCGACTACCACAAATTCCTTCCACTGTTGCAGTAGCACCGGCGAGTGTCACTTTCACACCAGGTGCAATGACTCACTGGCATATTCATCCTGAAGGGCAATACCTCATAGTGATTGAGGGCGAAGGCCGCACTCAGGAATGGGGATTGCCCATACAAACTATTCAGAAAGGTGAGGTTGTTTGGTGCCCACCCGGAGTTAAACATTGGCACGGTGCCAGTACACAAAGCGCAATGACGCATATTGCAATTTCACCAGTCCCAACAGACGGAAAAAAAGTTATTTGGCTGGAAAAAGTCGAGCTTCCACAAGAAAAAGTTCTCACTAAAAAAAGCATTGAGCCAGTTAGATTGACAACAAAACAACTCAGTTTGGTTTCAATTGCAGCACACACGGCCACAGGTGATCTAGACAAACTAAAACCTGCTTTGGAGCACGGATTAGCGGAAGGTTTAAGTACAAATGAAATTAAAGAAGCACTGGTTCACCAATATGCTTACGCGGGTTTTCCCCGTGCACTCAATGGTTTACTCACATTTAAAAGTCTGTTGGAAGAACGTGCACAAAAAGGAATTCAGGATTTAGCAGGCGCAAGCCCACAAGATTTACCTGACGCAACAAATTTCTATCAACTCGGCACACAAACACTTGCACAATTAACCCAGCGTTCGCCTGAAGAAGCATCAAAACCACTGGTCGATAATTTTTCTCCAACAATTGATTACGCGCTTAAAGCACATTTGTTCGGCTATTTATTTAGTCGAAACAATCTCGGTTATTTAGAACGAGAATTAGTTGTGGTCAGCACTCTTTCTGCACTTGGCAATGTCAATTCACAACTGCGATCTCATTTGCAAATCACACGCAATCTCGGTGTCGATAATGCACAAATGGAAAAAATCTTTCAGGAACTTGAAAAGGCATTAGGTAGCAATGCCGCGCGCAATACCAAAAATGTATTACAGGGCATTTAACAGTAAACAATAATTGGGCGTTAATGATGAAAATTAAATTGAAATCCCCGGGTCTTACCAAGCTGATAATTCTAGGTCTAACCTCCTTTATTTCAGCATGTGCGTCAAATATTCACACCTCAAACCTTATACAGATCAAAGAACAAGGAAGCTTTGCTGTGGGTGGAAGCCTGTTGAGTGCATCCGGAAATTACAACCCACAATCAAAAACAGCGGAAGATAAAACCTTTCACGGTGATCACGCTTATGTGTTTTATCAAATTCCCGCTAACCCACAAAAACTGCCACTGGTATTTTGGCATGGCATAGGTCAATTCTCGAAAACATGGGAGTCCACACCTGACGGACGAGAAGGGTTTCAGAATATATTTTTACGCAAAGGCTATGGTGTCTATCTGCTCGACCAACCACGCAGAGGAAATGCAGGTCGTAGCACTCTTGCCACCAGCATAAAACCTGAACTTGATGAGCAAAAATGGTTTAACACTTTTCGTGTCGGTGTTTGGCCAAACTATTTTCCCAATGTGCAATTTGCAAAAGATCCGGAAACACTCAATCAATATTTTCGCCAGATGACACCTGACACAGGTGAAATTGATATTAATGTGAACGCCAATGCAGTTGCAGCGCTTTTTGAAAAAATTGGCGATGGCATACTTGTCACTCACACAGTGGTGGTATGGGCTGGCAATCAGTTTTAAAAAGTAATCGCATCCGCGCGGTAGTGTCCTATGAGCCGGGAAGCAATTTTGTTTTTCCTGAAGGCGAAGTTCCACAACCCATCGATAGTTCCAGCGGCCCACTGGTAGCGTTAGGAATTCCATTAAAAGACTTTATGGCGCTAACCAAAATTCCAATTGTTATTTATTACGGTGATTTTATTCCGGCAACACCCAACCCAAACCCGGGGCAAGATGGTTGGCGAGCACGATTGGAAATGGCACGACTATGGGCCAATACCATCAACAAATATGGCGGCAATGCATCGGTAGTTCATCTGCCCGAAGTCGGTATTTATGGCAACACTCATTTTCCATTTTCAGATGTAAACAATCAGCAAATAGCCGAGCTTATGCAAACCTGGTTGCGCAAAAATGTTTCCAACAACAATCACTAGACAGGTCATATTTATGAAAAAATTATTATTTTTCCTATTCACTTTTTTATTTTTTTCACAACTGAGTTTCGGGGAGCCAGTAGATCTTAAACAGGATGTTGGAAATTTATCTAAAACTAAATGGCAATGGTTAGCCGACAAAGATGTCACCAAACTTGAAACACTGTTTCACGAAAACTCAAAATTCGTTCACATGGGTGGCACGTGGAAAAAGAAAGAAGAGCTGGAGATAATCAAATCAGGAAGAATTTGGTACAAAAAAGCAGACTTACATGATCAAGCCGTTGAGCTCTTTGGCAATACTGCAATCGTATGGAGTCTGATCACTCTCGATGCAGAAGTGGGTGGAAACACAGTCTCCAATAGATTCACCGTTACTGAAGTGTATCAACAACAAGACGGCAGCTGGAAAATGCTCGACTTCACCTTTAGCAAAGTCATGGATAGTCATCAAATTGCGCATTAATCACCATAAAAGTCTGGCCGTTAAATTCGCTTCACTAGCTTGCAATAAAAACGTCCAGCCATTGCGTTCACATAGTCGTTGAACAATGCCCAGACCCAAGCCATATCCGTGAGACGACGTCATCTCGATCGGCGCGTGCTTCCCGTCAGCATCGCTACTCACTTGATTGGTGACTAATAGCTCGTGTTCTTTGATGAGAATCGTGATTGGTCCCTGTCCGGCGAGTGTGTGTTCGAATGCATTTCGCACCAGATTATTTACTGCGATAGAAAAAGCTTGGGGGTGCCCGCAGACTTTGGGTTTTGCGAGTTGGTTAATTTCAACATCGACGGACTTGCCGCTGAGCAAGTGGCGCTGCTGATCTATTGCTTGGTTCACCAGTGGTTCTACTACAAACTGCTCGTCATAAACTCCATCATCGGTTTCGCGAGCAAGGCACAAGAACATTTCGATTGTGGTCTTCATATCGAGCGTCGCACGCCTGATGCGGTTTATCACCTTCTCGTCAGCGGCTGACAGATCACTTTGCTCCAGTAACTCTAGAGCGCCTGCCTGCTCATGCTGATCCCCCAAGAATTGAAAGTGTTTAATTGATGAAACACCGGGAGATTAACAGCGCAAATGTGACTAAAAAGTCGCTGAAATGTGAGGGTTGTATTAAGGCTTTTCTTGCCCCTTGCAACAAGTTGAAGGATCAATAAGGAATAGGCTGTCACCTTGGGCTTTGGCGACAGCTTGACTTACCAGCGTTTGGGTAATCGGCGGGAGGGAGTGAAAAACACGAAGGATTTCTATTGTTTGATGTTGTGGCTTAACCCGGTAAGGGACTATGTGGCGCGTATCAGGAATAACCAATTCACGAGTTCCATGAATGCGACCTGGATGCCCCATGGCAGGGTTGTCAGCTAATAAATTGATTTTGGCTACAATGTGTTGAACTACAAGTCGAGCGGCTTCAGGGTTTTCTTGTGCAATATATTCAGCTTCATCATTTAGATTTTGCAGCGCTTTTTTCAGCCACTTAATTTGCATTAACGCCCCATTTTCCTAGTGTTTCGGCGACGGATTGGCTAGACGCAAAATCCCCTTCATCTGCTTCCTGAATGGCAGTTTTTATCTCTTGTAGTTGCCACTCATTAAGCTCTACAAAATCACGAAGTGCCTCAGCAGCTAAAAAAGATTTTGACCGGTGCGTCACTTCAGCTAGCTGATCGAGACGCTCTTTTAGGTCAGATTCAATACGAATGGTCATGGTGGTTGACATCTGCAAACCTCGTTGTGTTTGAATGTACACATTATAAGACGGGTGCCCTAATGTCTAGGTATTAATATTCAAAAACTTGGCGTGCCTTAGCCTATTGACCCATATCAATCTGCCTTGGTGCATCCGTGCTTTAATGGCGTCTTCAATCAGGAGTTAGCAATGAGAACGCGAATTTATAAAAAAATGGCCGGTACCTCTGCCGTATTTATCCCCGCCGATTTCAATCATGCATCGCCCGTAGAGCGCGATGGTTTAACCTGGACTGATACAGAACTCAGCATGCCGGAAACGCCTCAATCTTTGCGATGGAAGTCGCCACTGGATACTTCATTAGCGTTGGAAGGTTTGGAAGAATACGATCCACCGAGCCCAGGCGATGCGCGTTACATCATGAAGCTTGGAATCGGTTTTGTGTATATCGAAAAAATTCGTGGATGGGTGGCGCTCACGGATTTTGTGTAATGGTTAAATGCGCAAAGTTTTTTGCGTGCTGAACCCACTCACTCTTCTGTATTTTTATCTTGGTAAAGCGACTTAAACGTTTTAGGTGTGCAGTGATATTCGCTTTTAAATAATTTATTGAAGTAAGAAATATTGTTGTAGCCAACTGAATAAGCGATTTCGGATACATTCGCATCC
The DNA here is from genome assembly GCA_016712405.1 of Cellvibrio sp. GTDB lineage: Bacteria > Pseudomonadota > Gammaproteobacteria > Pseudomonadales > Cellvibrionaceae > Cellvibrio. The sequence continues at coordinate 951,328 of JADJRD010000014.1, forward strand.
TTGATTTCTGAGAGCAAGCGAGCGGCTTCAGTCAGGCGTAGTTTGTTTAGATAAGCGGTGAAGGTAAGGCCGATTTCTTCTTTTAAGACTTCGTTAATTTTGGATCGGTTGCTGCCTAAGGATGCAGCGGTTGATTCCAAGCTTAATTCTGGATTGATATATTCACTTGCAATAAATCGCAGTAGGGCGATTTTGAATTTGTCTTTTTGTGGCTCTATTGATAATTTTTTGTAAGCGATAAATTGTTGGTCTTGGATAAGTTTGTCTTTCAGTTGTAGCGTCAAAACATTCAAATATTGTTTAAATGTGATTATCAGAAATGCCAGCCAAAGTAACAGGCAGGCTCCACTCGCAGCATAGATGTAGCGATAGTCTCTTCCGAGTAGTTTTACATCAGTCAGCCGCACATGGGAAAGTGTATTGAAGGGGCTTTGTGAGGAATTTGCCCAAGCAAAACCTAAGGTTTTATTTAGTGCATATCCTTTATCACTCAAATCAAATCCATATTGAGCCAACCACCAATGTGGCGTGTCGAGGTCATCAAATTTAATGGTGATACTGCTCCAATATTTATCACAGGAAAAAGCAGTTCTGGAAAAACGACGGCTAGGCATGTCGCGTAAATCAGTCACTTTTTCATCGAAGCTGAATAGAACAAATAGCAGCACATTCTTTGGATCGCAAATCACCTTGAAGGAAATGCTCTCATAGCGGGTCAGGTCGAGAATTCTGTACCCATCTGAATCAACAAAGTACATGGAGTAATGGGTATAGGGATCTGCTATCTCTGAATCCAGAAAGAAATCGTATTCTATCGCGCCAGTCTCGTTTTTTAGTGTGGCGCTGGTTTTGCTGACAGGTATTTGAGGCTCTACGGATCTTGCCCAAGTAAAATCAATATCGCGACCCGGAAAAAGTGAGGTGTTTAATCGAGACTTCAGTGTTCCGGTATAGACAATAAGCAGGGTTAGTGTGATCAAAGCGATAAATAACAGGGCGGTATTTCTATAAAATTTCAGCATTTATGAGTGCCCAGTAAAAAGCTGCTTCAGAATTCACAGGTTGAATTCTACGTAAAAAATAAGATAAATAGAATTCAGCTCTGCCTCTTTTGGTTGAAAATCGATCAGATTTTTGTTTTTACAAGTGATTCTGCAATTTTTGTTAGTTTTATTGTAATACCTAATTCACCTGTATCTGGACAGATCCCTAGTATTTGCCATGCATGTATACATGCGTACTAGTGGTGCCACCTGTGGGCGCCGACACAAGAATAATCTGATCAGGATAACCTTATGAACATCACTCAACGAATATTCAAACTAAGCCTTTTAAGTCTGGCTATGGCGGGTATCACCGCCCAAGCACAGGATGCCGTGGAAGAAGAGATAGTGGTCACTGGCTATAAAGGTAGTTTGCAAAGTGCGACCAATGCAAAGCGAGAATCTAATGCGTTAATAGAATCAGTTTTCGCCGAAGATATAGGCAAATTTTCGGACAATAATATTGCCGAAGCGATTAACCGTATGCCGGGCGTTCAAATTAACCGCGACCCCTTTGGTGAAGGTGTAAACGTTTCTGTCCGTGGATTAGGAACCAGCTTTACTAAAGTCTTGCTGAACGGATCGCAATTGGCTGTAGCCACATCAGGAACCATCGATACTCAAAACCAAAACCGTGAAGTAGATTTAAACCTTTTCCCGACAGAATTGTTTTCTCGCTTTGATATCCATAAAACTCCCACTGCCAACATGTTGGAGGGGGGTATTTCGGGGATAGTGAATATCCGCGCCGCAAGACCCTTTGATTACAAAGACGACGGTTTTCACCTGAATCTGAATGCTGAGATGGTAAATACTGAGCTGGAATCAACCAGCAGCCCTAAATTAGCTGCAGTAGGCGCCTGGCGAAATGACACCTTCGGTGTGTTAGCGGGTGTATCGCATTTCAGGAAGGAATTAATTACCAAGGGTTATGAAACTATTGGTTACAGTAACCTGAATACTTCTCATGCAATCTGTGGCACAACGCCGGGTTCAGGCCAAACACGAGCTACTACAGGGGGGTGTAATCCATCAGGCAGTAACAATTGGTTGATGGCTGGCCTCGATCAAAGAGCAACATTGGACCCTAATAACACACCAAGTGACACAACGGACGACATCCCCAACCCCAACTTTGGTTACGGTAAGGTTCCTGTTAACGCGGGTGCGGGTTTAGTTGATGGTGAAATTATTGATCAAGCTTGGTTGCTCGCTAAAAACCCGGGTTTGAATATCACTCAAATATCTGAAGCCCTGATGCCACGTTTGGGTCGTCAAGCCTATATGACTGGCATCGACGAACGTACAACCGGGTTGGTGACATTTGAGTATCGCCCAACCGATGAAATGCAGTTTTATTTAGATGTTATGTCCACTAAAACCACCAAAGATATTGAGCGGCTTGCTATGACCATGGTGGGTCGTAACGGTAGCATGATCCCCTTAAATATGGAGTTGGATAGCAATAACGTTGTGAAGTCAGGCACTTTCGCTAATGTTCAATTCTTCCAGGAAGCTCGTCCCTATAAAGAAGATGCAGAATTCGACAATATAAACCCCGGTGCTCATTTTGAGTTTGGCGATAATCACATGTTGGATATTCAAGCCAACCACAGTGAGAGTGAGTGGTTCCGTGAAGCACCCACGGTGATGGTGGCAACACCCATGAACCAAGGTATTTACGTGGATTACACCAATGGTGAAACACCAAAATTTGAGGTGAAAAATGCCAGTGGTGCGGTCGATTTCAATAACACCGAGTTGGGCTGGGCATGGAGTGGCGGTCGACTGAATATTTCCAACGAGCGACGCAACACTGAAACCGAAGGCCTACATATTGATTATCGTTTTGGTGATGACGATAACAACATCAAGTTTGGTTTGGCCAGTGACGATATTGAGCGCCGTATTGCAGGTTTTGATAACTCGAATCGCTGGGAGGATGTGACTTGTCGAAATGGTCTGGATGCGAATGGTGATTCACCTGCAACAGGTCGCTTGGGTTGTACTGGGTTACACCTCAATTCAGCGATTCCCCAAAGCAAACTCAGTTCCTATTTGTCACAAGGTCCAGGTTTTATAACGGTTAATTTCGACCAGGTAAAACGGGATACTGATTATTATCGTTTGCGAGATACAGCGCCAGAAGGCGGTGGTTCGGCAACAGGTGCCTCAACAGCTCGTTTGGCTGAAAGCACGCAAGGTGGTTACATTGAGGTTAATGGCACAACTGAAGTTGCTGATCATGAAATTCGAATCAACTTGGGCGGTCGTTATATTGATACCGATCAAACCATTGCCGGCCCAGTGGTAATTCCTGCGCAGCCGGCGACTAACACTACAGCGGCAGTTCCTCAGCAACGATTTTATGTTGCCAACGAGGTTAACTATAACTTCCTGTTGCCATCTATGAATATCGCCTTCAATGCAACTGATGATGTGATTTTACGATTTGCTGCATCTCGTACTATGACTCGTCCTAATCCGAGCGCCATGTTACCTGCGACTAACTTCAGTGACCCATCAGCACAAAATGCCAGTTATGGTAACCCCGGACTTTCTCCTTATTTATCAACCAACATCGATTTTGGTGGTGAATGGTATACCGGTGACGAGGGTTATGTAGGTGCCACATTCTTTGGTAAACAAATGACAGGTTTCACCGTATCCAATACATTCAATGTTCCTTTCAATCAATTGGTGGTGGCGATAGGTAGTGATGTCACAATTCCCTACGGTACTTTGGGTGATAACCGACAAAGAGCGCTTGATGCACGTGGTGGTCTTACCGCACCGATATTGGTAAGCCAACAAGTCAACGCGCCAGGTAATCTGGAGCTTGAAGGTGCAGAGCTGACTTGGGTGCAACCCTTGGATATGGTGTTTGAAGGTTTTGGTTTCAACGCTAACTACACCCACATCTATCAACGTGGTGAAGGCACTGGCGCGCCAGCCAAAGCGATTGGTGTTTCTCCTGAATCCTACAATTTCACGGCCTATTGGGAAAACTACGGTGCTTCGGTTCGTTTAAGTTATGTTTGGAATGACAAGCAAATTTCATCAGGCCCTAACCAAAATGGTGTGTTAGGAACTGAGTTGAAAACTGATGCGCGTGGTCAGTTGGACTTGTCTGCCAGTTATGACTTTGAAAATATTGTGGGTGAACCACAAATTAGTCTGAACATTTCAAATATTACGGATGCCCCCATCAGAATGACGTTTGATTCTGACTCTGCAACCTATAGTGTTTTCAAAACAGGTTATGTTGCAACGGTGGGTGTGAAAGCTTCTTTTTAATTTTTCTTAAAGTAGTAACTCCTTCCTCCTCACATTTGTGGGGAGGTTTTTTTATCCTATAAAGAAATAATTGAATAACAGGTGGCTGATAAAGTGTTAAAGCCTGCAAACGCTGTATCTATAGCGGGAAATAAAGAATTATCTTTCGAGAGTTCAACCTCGAAACAAATTTATGATTTTTTACAAGATCATATTATTGGAGTGAAATTGCTGCCCGGGCAATTAATATCCGAAACTGCGTTGGCACAAGAATTTGGTGTAAGCCGAACGCCGGTTCGTCAGGCGTTAGTCCAATTATCGACCAAAGGGTTTGTCGAAGTTAGGCCGCAAAGAGGCACTTATGTCACCCAATTGAGCATGTCAAAAATTTACGAGGCGCAATTTATTCGTGAAGCACTTGAAGTCGCCATAGTGCGTAAACTGTGTTTACTTGAACAAATTCCGCGTGAAGAAATTGCTAATCTCTGCGAAAAAATTATACATCAGCAAGAAGAAATGGCTGCTATTGATAATGCTGAAAAATTTCAAATTCTGGATGATCAATTCCATCAGTCGCTCGCTATCTATAGTGGGCACATTCATACCGCTAGAGTGATTGAATCAGAAAAATCGCACATGGATCGCGTCAGAAATTTAAGTTTGCATGTAAAGGGTCAGTATCAGCGAATTATGAATCAACATTTGGCCATTATTAATGCAATAAAATCTGGTTCGCCCGATAAGGCTGCCAACTCGATGAGTGCACATTTGCAAGATGTGTTTGCGATGCTGGAATTAATTTCAAAAAAATATCCAGAATATTTTACTTGAAAATTAGGTGTAAATAGATTTTTAAAGCTGTGTTGATCCCCTGCAAAGGGGGCTTACCCTTTGCCCCTGAGTTTCGGGGGCTTTTTTTCAAATAATATTGTTAGAGGAGCGATTAGTGAAACTCCATAAAATTACATTCCATAAAATGGGTATTTTGACAAGCCTGTACCTAAAAGCTATTTAGGCTCTGTTGCACGCAGTCTTTATAAGAAATAATCAGGGATATGAAACAGTTAATAAAATTTGAGTTAAAAAAATTGGAGCGAAGAATGAAAACATTTTATATCTGGATATCCGTCGTTATGACGGGTTTCGCAGCAAATAGCCTTTTTGCTTGCACGATTCCAGCCTCGCTTTGCGAGTATAAAAGTGAAGTGAGTTTTCCTCTTATTGAAAACTCGCGGCCAGCACAGATCATTGTAGAAAAAACCAATGATGTTGCGGTGCTGCGGGTTGCAAAGAGTTTTGCTGAAGATTTAAAACAAGTGAGTGGTCGTGCAGCAGTTGTCAGCCACGATAAAAAGCGAATAAAAAAATCGGCGATTATTATTGGTGTTGTGGGGCAGAGCCCGCTGATTGACGAATTGATCGATCAAGGCAAGTTAGATGTCACCGAATTAAAAGATCAGTGGGAAGCTTTCAAAATAGTGGTTGTTAAAAATCCCTGGCCAAAGGTAGAGCAGGTTTTATTAATTGTTGGCTCAGACAGGCGCGGAGCCATTTTTGGTGCTTATGATATTTCTGAAAAAATTGGCGTATCTCCCTGGTACTGGTTTGCAGATGTTCCTATTCAAAAGAAAGACAATATTTACATCACTGCCGGTAGTCGAAGCGACAAACCGGGTGTTCGTTACAGAGGCATATTTATTAACGACGAAGATCCTGCACTGAGTGGCTGGGCGAAGAAAAAATTCGGCGGTGTAAATTCAAAAATGTATGAACATGTTTTTGAACTTATGCTGCGTTTAAAAGCCAATTACATTTGGCCTGCGATGTGGGCACCTAAAGCCTTTCATTTAGATGATCCCAAAAATACTGAATTAGCGGATGCCATGGGCATTGTCGTAGGGGCATCACACCACGAACCTATGACCCGCGCGCAAAATGAATGGCACAGGCTGCCCGCCGAAACCGGGGCAGGCGGCGAATGGAATTACCTTCACAATCGAGACAATCTTCGTAAATTTTGGCGTGGTGGCATCGAGCGAATGATGTCAAAAGGTGATGGGAAAGTTTACGAGAGCCTCATTACTATGGGTATGCGAGGCGATGGTGATGAGCCTATGTCACAAGGCACTGCAATTGATTTGTTAGAAAAAATAGTGGCTGATCAACGACAAATTATTCAAGACGTTACTAAAAAACCTGCCGAACAAACGCCGCAACTATGGGCACTTTATAAAGAGGTGCAGGATTATTACGATCAAGGCATGTCAGTTCCGGATGATGTCACTTTATTATTTGCCGATGACAACTGGGGACAAATTCGACGCTTGCCCACAAAAAATCTAAATCGCAAAGGCGGCTTTGGTGTCTACTATCATTTCGATTATGTCGGTGCGCCACGCAATTATAAATGGCTCAATACGATTCAAATTGAAAAGGTTTGGCAACAAATGAATCTTGCCTATGAGAGAGGTGCAAAAAATATTTGGATTGTGAATGTTGGCGATATCAAACCGGCTGAATATCCATTGGATTTTTTCATGAAAATGGCATGGGCACCTGAAGCTATGACGCCTGATGCTTTAGCGGCATTTCCTCAAGATTGGGCAGAAAGGCAATTCGGCGCTGAACATGCTGATGGAATCGGCATGTTGATAACAGAATACACTCAGTATGCCTCACGGCGTAAACCTGAATTAATTAACGAAAATACGTTTGCGGTTGGAACTGTAACCAAAGAAGCGCTGATCACAGGTGAGTTTGATGATCTAATGAATCAATGGCGAGAGTTGATGAGTTCCGCTACAGAAATGAAAAAGAATTTAACGCCGCAACAACATGATGCTTATTTTCAGCTGATTGAATATCCAGTCCTTGCACTGGGAAATTTACACGAACTCTATTGGGCGACAGCTTGGAATCGACAACTAGCCAGAACCCATGATGCGCGCGCGAATTATTTTCTTAAAATAGCTGAAGAAAGTTTTGCGCGTGATTCTGTACTGACAGAAAAATATCACAGCATAAACAATAGCAAGTGGAACGGCATGATGAATCAGGTTCATATGAATTACGTCATCTGGAATACACCGACACAACAATCGATTCCTAGTCTTGTAAAAGTAGCCGCAGATAGACCTGTTCATGAACTTAATCCTATTCCCTTGATAAAATCCAGGGAGTTAAAAAATTCAAACTCTATTAAATTGAATGCGGCCGATTTCAATCGCAAACACAACAATGCAGGATTGTCATGGACTGCGATTCCCAATCTTGGACAATCGAAAGCCGCCATGATTGTGCTTCCTCAAGGAAGACCGGCTACACGCATAGAAGATGGTGTTAATTTGGAATATGATTTTTCAATTAATTCAGCCAGTGATTTGCAAGTCATACTGCATTTAAGCCCTACATTGGACACTATAGGTTCAGAAGGTATACGGCTGGGCGTTTCTATTGATGACGGCAAAGCTGCAATCATTAATTATCATCTCATTCCAACCAGTGGTGCGATTAAAATTCCGCAACAACAAGCCTGGACTGATGCTGTGATTAATAATGGCCATCAAGAAGAGGTGACATTTGCCAAAATTTCTGCAGGTAAACACAGTCTAAAAATTTGGCGAATGGATGATAATATTATTTTGGAAAAAATTGAGATTAATCCAAAAATATAATCTCAATAAATATTCTATATCTGTATAAATCTAATTGGGGACAATTATGATTTCCACATCTTCTGCCACTTCAAATCCGTCCCCGACCGCCACAACCATTCGATAGGGCCGTAATTAAAATATTGTAACCACCATTTGCAAAAGAAAACTTGCAAGCCAAAAATGGCAACGGCTAAAAGTACATTTTCAGCGGGTGAGGTGAGAGGGAAAACGCCAAACCCCACATTAAAGAAAATAAACACACCGATGAGTGACTGCATGAGATAAGTGGTTAATGCCATTTTGCCTGCGGGGGCCAGTGTCGATAAAAAATTGAACCAACGGGGTTTTAGCATTAACAGTGCAAAGCCGCTGATGTAGATGAAGGTCAAGCTGGCATTTAAGCTGTCGAACCACAAACCCGAAAGCCAAGCGAGCAGATGATTGTCTTCAGTAGGCATTTTGCTGATGAATACTACTATGGCTAACAAAACCCCAATAATAAAAATGATGAGAAGTAACCAGGCTGATTTTTTACAAATGGTTGTTAATTGTGTTTTGTGTTCCTCGATTTTTGCAAACCATTGCCAGCGACCGACCAACATACCGAGTAGAAAAAATCCAAGTGTGATCCACAATCGGCCGGAATTAATTTGATAAGCTAATTTTTCATACGCCGCGTGTGCATTGTGTTGAACCATTTCACTAAAGTTCGCTTGAGAAACCGTAAATAGCATGGCTTGTGCATCAGCCTTATTGCGTGAATCCATCAAGGGATAATGTTGAAAGCCGAAAATGCTCACTAATTCAACGAGCTTACTGGGAATATTCAATATCAATAAGCAGCCAATAATCAGTAGAGCTCTATCACTCAAATGGCGAAAAAATAAGAGAAGGAATCCAAGCGGAACATAAATGGACAAAATATCTGCTCGCCAAAAGCAATGGTGCGCAATTGCAATCATGCCGAGAATGCACAGTCGCCACGCAAAACGTGCGGCCACATTGGGGTAACGCTGTGCCAGTGATTGCATTTGAATGTAAAAACTTAAACCAAATAAAAAGGAAAAGATGGCAAAAAATTTGGCATTTATTAAAAGCATATAGATAGCAAAACTAATACCGGTAAAAATGTCCTGATGCAATCGGTAATATTCTTCAGGTAAGGGCCCGCCAACAAACCAGGAAATCATATGCGCGAAGAAAATGCCGAAAAGCGCAAACCCTCTTAGGGCATCTATCGTCAAAATTCGTGGTTTATTCAGGAGTGGGGCGGATGATTGCATGGAAGTAATCCTGGAGTGAGATTTTTGTTTTAGACTGATTATGTTCTATATTGGATTCAATCGACGTAAATAATTTATAAATCAGGAAAAGTCATGCTGGAGTTAACCGAATACACCAAATTTTTGATTGGGCTTATTGCGATTGTTGATCCTCTCGGTGCTGTGCCGGTGTTTTTAGCCTTGACCGTCAGGCAGTCGTTAATACAACAACGTAAAACTGCGCGTTTAACAATAGTCTCGGTATTTGTAGCCTTGATGGTCGCTTTGTTATTGGGTGAATGGATACTCTGGGCATTGGGTATCAGTATTGATGCGTTTCGTTGTGCGGGTGGATTGGTCTTGATGATTATTGGTATTGGCATGCTGCAATCCAAAGGGCATTCGATGATGGAGGACGATGAAGATGAAACAGTGGCCTTGGTTCCTTTAACAATGCCCTTGTTGGCAGGGCCGGGATCAATGAGTGCCGTAATTGTCTATGCACACAAATCAGCGGGTGTTATTCATTATGGATTAATTGCATTTTGCATTTTGTTGGTGTGTTTTTCGCTCTGGTTATGTTTCAAATTTTTACCTTGGTTTGGGCAACATTTGAGTGCGCGAACCGTGGTTATGTCCACACGTGTAATGGGATTATTGTTGGTTGCTATTGCTGTTGAATTTATTGCGGGCGGCATTAAAGGATTATTTTTTGGCTGATTCTTTAATGCGTTGCAATAACTCATCAATATTGTCATTTGAAGGTTCACTCAAGGCGGATCGAGCGACTTTATTGGTGACTTTTAATTGGCGATAAAAACGGCGGCAGTGTGAGCACATCATCAGGTGCATGCGAATTTTCCAGTTCAATTTTGTAGTGGAATTGTTATCCAGATAGTCACTGGCAAGACTGGCGACTTGTTTGCAATTTAGCATGAGCCTGTCTCCTGATAACGACTAATCATTTGCATTAATTGTAGCCTGGCTCTGTGTAATAACACTCTAACGTTGGCTGCACTGATATTCAGCAGTTCACAAATTTCCTCGAATGCGACTTGTTCAATTTCCTTTAATAAAAATACGGTTCTTTGAGTTTCAGGTAAACGATTCAGCGTTTTTTTGATGCATTCCTTTAATTGCTGCTCCGCCAATAATTCATCAGGAGACTCTGTTCGCCAAGTGGCAACGGGATTTTTCCAGTGGCCATCTTCTCGAAAGTTTGCTGAATCCAAATAACTTCCTGGTGTTTCACCATCCAGCTGATCCAAAGATGTTTTACGCGATTCTTTACGTAAACGTGTAGTGGCAATATTGCTGACAATTCGGAACAGCCAGGTTTTTAACGATGAGCGACCTTCAAACTTTGCAATATTGGAATACACTGACACCCAAGCTTCTTGAACTATATCATCTGCAAAGGTATCACCTGCGATAGATCGTGCAAGAGACACCATTGTCGATTGGTGCTGACGAATCAGTTGCGCAAAGGCAGCGTCACTTCCTTGAATTAATGCCTTTATTAATGCGGATTCGTCTTTAAATTGCATAGTGATTGAATAATCTTTGAATCGTTTTTACAGCGGTTTTTTGTCAACTTTTCCGGCGCAAAAAACCAAACCAATAATCCAGACTAATCCATTTTCCGGAACCTAATGCGATTAACGCCAAGAGCATTATTAAATAAGTGGTGGCGAATTCTATTCCGTTATTCAAAATAACAAATTTGCCAGAGCTGGTTAACCATTCATAATTGCCATGCTCTTGTAATAAGTCGCGCGCGCGATCTAATTTTTCTGCTGATGCCAACACTTGCTGATTGGCAAAAGGCGCAGAAGGGTCTGCAATGGCTTGCCAACCATTATCCAGGTGTACAGAAAAAATAGCGACTAACATGGTCACAATTAATGGAATGCTGATCCAGCGTGTTAATAATCCCAGTGCAAGTAAAAGTGCGCCGGCCAATTCAGTTGCAGTTGCCAAAAATGCCATTAACCCAGGCAATGGAAGTCCCAAGCCCCATTCAGAATTGCCAAACCAATCTACTGTATCCTGAAAATGATGCAGTTTATGTGATCCCGCCATCCAGAAAATGGGCACCAAATAGAGCCTAAGCCCCAGTGATGCCAAGGGGCTAGCGAATTGTGATAAGGCTTTATCCAGTTGTATCAGCGGAGCCCATTGCATACATAAATCCTCAGTCGATAGTTGTAGCGGCTTTGACGTATAAGTCACAAGCTTGTTACAACCTGAGGAGGTATACTGTAAAAATATTATTCTGTAACAGATTCCAGAATTTTTTCTTCCGTTTTTTCGATCACTTTTTCTGTCGCTTGGTTCTTTAGCTGATCGACTTTTTCTGCAGCCATATTGCCCACTTTTTCGGGAATATTTTCAAGAGTATCTTGTGCAGTTTCAATTTTATCTTTGAGTGCATCCAGTTCTTTTTTCTTTTCTATAGCAGTGTCGTAGGCATTTTTCAGTTCTTGTGGAAGTGCAGGCGTAATTTTTTCTTTAGCGTTTTCTATTTGCTCCGAAAAGATCTGTGGAATTCCATCCTTAATCAAGACAACGGCCATTTGATTGGTGTCGGCATTCCACACCATGCCAGCTTTGTCGGTAATAGCCTGGACTTTGGGTGGAGCATAGCGCGAGGCAACATAGAAGAGAGCGCCTTCTTGCTGGATTTCCTGAGCGGTACGCAGGAGTTTCATGGTGGGCTCATACTTATCACCCAAGAGCTTGGTCATGCGGTTTTTAATCATGGGGGTTTCGAAGAGATTCACTTCATTGGGATCAAATCCCACCAGTGGCTTAAGGAAGCTCCACATCAATTTACTTTGGACTTTGTTGCCTATCAGCAACGATGAAACACAGGCCGTTAAAGTGATACAGATCAAGGATATAGCAAGGAATTTAGTGGCACGCATAGAGAGCTCCGAAATAATACGCGTTATATTCTCGCATATCTCGATCGGAAATAGCATAATTCGCCAAGTTTTATCGGAGGCATTTTATGTCAATAACCCTGTTCGAGAGTATTGCCACTTACCTGTGTATAGGTGGTTTGGCTATTTTTATGTTTTTTATTATTGGTGATTTGGCTAAAAAATCCAAAGCCGGAAAATTCGGTACCTTTGTGCTCTACGGGGTGCTGGGTTTTGCCGTGATGGTATTTATTATCAAAGAAATTTTTGTGCATATTTTAAGTTAGTTATATTTACCTTTTTCAACCAGTGCGTTGATTATGTTTCATTTTTTTATTCCGCAAACCAAAGTGCAAAAAGATCGTGCGATTATGCGCGATACCGACGCACGCGTCGCTAAATATAGTCGACGGGGATTAGTGTTAAATTTTATCGTCTTTGTACTCTGTTTGGCTTTTGGAAATTTTGAGCAAAAAGAACACAATACGGCGATAGTCTTGGTAACCGGTCTTTTATTGGTCACGCTCTGGCGTGCCTATTTTTTATTTCGATTTGATGCGCTTTATGCGCGTGCACCTGCCCGTTGGCGTAATCAATATTTTTTAGCCTCTTGTATCGGAGCCGCATGGTGGAGTGTCATTTTGGTTACGCTCACTTGGCATCTGGGTATGGAAAATGAAGCCATGGTGATGTGGCTTTATTCGGTTGTATTTTATTCATCTGTTGCCAATGTGTTTGCGCCCTATCGTCATTTTTTAATTATTTACTTAGCGATAGGGCAAATACCCGCTGCCATTACAGCAATTTTATTGGGTGATGCCGAAAGTGTGCTTTATGGTTGCATTATGCTGATGTTTTTTTACATGTTAAGTCACCAAGGCAAAGTGACCTGCAACACCTATTGGGAAAGATTAGAGGCCAACTTGGCCTTGCGAGAGCGCGCCTATGGTTTGGAAAAAGAACGGGCTTCGTCGCAAGCGCAAATGGAATTAAAAAATGAATTTCTGGTCAATCTTGGGCAAGAGTTTCGTTCATCAATTAGTGATGTATTAACAACGCTATCCCTGGTGGATGAAGCTCAGTTATCAGAACATCATCGCGAGTTGTTAACCATGTCAACCAAAGCGGCAGGGCGACAAATTGATTTGGTTAATAACGTGGTCGACTTTTCAAAAATAACCACCAAAACGTTAATCTTGGATGCGGTGGAATTTGATTTGCGTCGGGTGCTTGAAAAATTTGTTCAGGATTATTCATTGGATGCTCACCAACAAGGCGTTGAATTGTTTTACGTGATTGATTCCACAATTCCCGTTCGCGCAAAAGGAGATGTAGCGAGGTTAAACCAAATTTTAAGTACGCTTTTTAATTATTCACTCAAAAATCCCAATATTGAACAAATTTTTATTGAGGCCAAGTTTAATCAAGGTCAAGACGAAAATGGACGGCTGGAAATCGTCATTAGTAACAATATAGGTATGGTGGTCGGATCTTCCGCAGTGACGATAGATGAAACTGAAACACACATGCAAGGAATTGGTTTGTCAATCTGTAAAGGATTAACAGAATGTATGGGTGGAAGTTTACATATTCGAGAAGGAAAAAACCGAACACATCGTATTTTTATGAATGTGGATTTGCAGGTGATTTCTCACGAAGAAACCCGTTTGGGGGCTGAACATAAATTGGCCGGCAAAGGGGTTTTGTTGGTTGATTTGCCGGAAGTTAATGGCAATGCGTTGGCGGATGAAATGAAAGCCTGGGGGATGAATGTTTGGATAACCACGGGTCAAGAAGCGAGTGTCAATAAACTTAATGAGTTGATGCTTAACAAATCAGTCGATGCTGTGTTGATTTACACGCGACTGATTAATATGAATGGATTAGCAATTTCCCGTGAGCTTGTCGGTAAAAAAGAATTTGCTGACTTGCCGCAATTTATTGCAATGAGCAATTTGCAATCCGATACTCCCGAGATGCGACTACATCTTCGTCAATATCCGCATATTGCGATAATCGAAAAACCTATTATTCGTCGACGTCTGTATGAGTTGGTTTTGCAAAAATTATTATTTAATGGAAGTGAGAGCGCAAATCAATTGTCAAGAGAGTCTGATTCTTTGGGTAATGCCATCATGCCCAAGGTATTGCTGGTGCAAGATCACAGAGTAGAGCAAATGGTGATGAGTGCAATGCTGAAAAAATTAGGCTGCCAAGTGCACATTGTTGCTCAGGGGTTAGACGCAGTGCAGATATTGGAGTCTGAACACTTTGATATTTTATTAATGGACTATGATATGCGTGAACAAGAAAGTTTGATTGCCACTCAAAAAATTCGCGAACGCGAACGTGATTTATTGGCAAAACATCTGCCGATTATTGCAGTTACCAGCAGTTATGATGATAAAGATCAATCCGACTGCGTGGCCTCGGGTATGGATGATGCGATTGCCAAGCCGATTCGCTATGAAGATCTTGAAGCGAAATTACGCCGATGGATTCAGAATGATTAATCTGAGTTTATTTCTGTAAAGTCGACAGCTCCGGCAAAATATTATTATTAGACTATTCTAGTGTGGCTAATAATTCATTTGCTGGAGCTCTTATGCAATCCTGTCGTTTTGTCCTTTCCCTGATTGCCAGCTTAATGCTGGTAGTGGCTTGCGATTCCAATACATCTTCTGCCGACAAGACTGTCAAGGCACCGGCTGTTGTCAAGCCTGCTCCGTTGGTTGTGGAAAATTTACAGTCAGCCAAGGTGTTGGTGTTCTCCAAAACCAAAGGTTGGCGACACGATTCTATTCCTGAAGGTATTAATACTTTTAATAAACTGGCTCAGCAAGAAGGTTTCAGCGTTGTCGCGACTGAAGACTCCGCGATTTTTAACGATAAAGATTTACAGCAATTTAACGCAATCGTATTTTTGAACACCACTTTGGATATTCTTGATGCCAATCAGGAATTGGCGATGGAGCGTTATATTCAAGCCGGTGGTGGATTCGTCGGTATACACGCCGCGGCTGATACTGAATGGGAAGGTGATTGGTTCTGGTATCGCAATTTAGTGGGTGCTGTATTTAAAAATCACCCAATGCAACCGAGCAATGTTCAACAAGCAACAGTTAAAGCAATCACATCCGATTCACCTTTGCTCAATAAAATTTCCGCTGAATATTCGATCGCGGATGAGTGGTACAACTACCGCGACATTTATACTGGCTTAAATGTTTTGCAAGAAGTAGATGAAAAAACTTATCAAGGTGGTGAGCACGGCGATCATCACTCGATTACCTGGATGCACGAATACGATGGTGGTCGCGCATTTTATACTGGCATGGGTCACAGAGCTGAAACTTTTCAAAACGCAGAGTTTCAACAATTGCTGGTTAATGGTTTGAAATATGCGGTTGGCAAAAATTATCTTGCAGGTTCGGCCCCGCAACTGAATTACAGAAATTCACGTCCTGAATCCAATCGTTTTGTGAAAAAAACCTTAATTGATAATTTGAATGAGCCCGTTAAATTTGATTTTTTCCCCAATGGGGATGCGTTAATTGCTTTGCGCCCTGGAAAATTGGTGCGGATAGATTACAAAACTAATCAACTACAGGATGCCGGTAAGGTGAACACCACTTTTCTGAGTCATATTGAGTTAGGGTTGGTGGGTGTTACGATTGATCCGGAGTTTCCCGCAAAACCTTACATTTACACTGTTTATTCAGTTCAAGATGCTGAGGGTAAACTTTCTCAACAATTGGTTCGTTTTAATTGGAAAGATAATCAGATTGATCCCGCCAGTGAAAAAATGATTTTGCAACATGGCGTAGATAATAGTTGTTGTCATACCGGTGGCGATTTGCAGTTTGGTAAAAATCGAGAATTATTTTATTCAACGGGTGATAACACCAATCCGCATGAACAGGACGGTTACAATCCGATTGATTTCCGTGAAGACAAACCACACAACGATGCATTGCGCGGTGCAGGCAATACACAGGATTTACGTGGAAAAGTCTTGCGCATTCGCGTCAGTGACGACGGTAGTTACACAATTCCGGAAGGCAATTTATTCAAAGGCGCAGCGCAAGGTCGCCCTGAAATTTATGTAATGGGTGCTCGCAACCCTTATACCATTACCTTGGATGAAAAGACCGGTCATTTGTTTTACGGTGATGTCGGGCCAGACGGTAATCAAACCAATGATATGAAAGGTTCTCGTGGTTTTGATGAGGTTAACCGTGTAACTCAAGCCGGCAATTTCGGTTGGCCTTTAGTGATTGGACAAAACCAACCTTACAAATATTACGATTACGTTAATCAAAAAACCGGTGATTGGGTTGATCCACAAGCACCGAAAAATATTTCACCGCGCAATACTGGCATGGTGGATTTACCTCCAGCACAACCTGCCTGGATTGCATACCCTTATGCAGTGTCTGAAGAATTTCCGGAAATGGGTAGCGGTGGGCGAACGGCGTTGGTTGCCGATGTTTATCACTCTGAAAATTATCCAGCATCAACCAATCGCTATCCTGCCTATTACGACAATAAATTATTTATCGTAGATTTTGTTCGCTCTTGGGTAAAAGCAGTCAGTTTTGATTCGCAATCAGGTGAGATTTTCAAAATAGAACCCTTCGCTCCGCAAATAAAATATGCGTTACCGATTGATGCGAAATTTGCTCCGGACGGAACACTTTATGTGTTGGAGTACGGCATGTCCTGGTTTACGCAAAACCCGGATGCTCGTTTAAGTCGCCTTGAGTATGTCGGTGAGGGTAATCGTCCGCCTGTTGCAAAAATCCAATTAGATAAAACCCAATCTTCTGTGCCTGTTGAATTAACAGCGAGCGCACAAGAGGCTTATGATCCTGATGGTGATAAATTGAGTTTGCAGTGGACCTTGGCTTGCGTTAATGCTGCTTGTGCTGAAAAAAATCTGGGGCAATCGATTGAGCAAATTGTTTCTATTGCTGATGCGGGTCGTTATGAATTGCGTTTGAAAGTGACCGATCCATCGGGTTTAAGTTCTGAAGATAAAATCGCAGTAGATTTGGGTAATCAACCTGCAACCATCGCCATAAACCTCTCTCAAAATCGTCAGTTTTACTGGCCGGATACTAAAAAGATTAGCTATGACATTAGCATCAATGACAAAGAGGATGGTGTGATCGTGCAAACTGATGGCAACAATCCCGCTATTGTTTTTGCTGTAGCAGATGAAGCTGCCGTGGCACAGGGTCATCAAGAAGTGGATGTGGCGAGCCTCGCTAATGATTTGATCGATGCCAACAACTGTTTGGGGTGTCACAATATGGACGAGCGCAGAATTGGCCCGTCGTATAAAGAAGTTGCTGCCAAATACAAACAGGATCCTAACGCGTTGGAATATCTCGTTAATAAAATGGCTAATGGTGGTAGTGGAGCCTGGGGTCAACTTAATATGCCTGCTTTCCCAGGGTTGTCGGAAGACAATCGTCGTTTGTTGGCGAGCTATATTTTGTCACTTGCCAATGAAGCACCGAAAAATTTACCGCTCAAGGGCGAAGTCACTCTGCCAAAATTTGATGAAAAAAATCCAGTCAATTATCAATTGTCGGTTGCTTACCTTGACAAGGCTCAAGGTGAAATTCCTGGAATCAATGTGAGTGAACGTAATTTATGGATTCCTTCGTATCATGTATTGAATAATTATTTGCAAGACGATGAATTAAAAAATTCACTTGAACGCGCTCACTTTAATGATACTGATCTGGTGAAAGTCGAGGCGATAGCCGAACCAATAGGTTTCGCTATGGGTGAAGTCGATTTAACTCAAGTGAAAGGCATTAACCTTTATGGTTTCTCCGGTTCTGAAACTTCTGCCTGGATTTTCGAAATTCGCGAAGGTGATGCCAAAGGTCCAGTGATCGCGACAGGCAAAGCTGCAGCGAAAAGTCGTGAACAAATTGTTATCAATTCCAAACTGGATAAGCCTCGCAACGGACTTGTGCCTTTGTACATCAATATAATTTCAGCCGAAAAGGTTCACGGTTATTTGTTCACCAGTTATATTGAATTTGTGAAATAAAAAACTCCAAACCGAATAATAAAATGCCCGCAGATGCGGGCATTTTTCTTGACACTTGGTTAATGTGCACGTACCTTGCGCACCCGAGGTGTCTGAAGGGTGTGATTACCTAGGTCAGATGAAATGGGAAATCGGTGCGCAACTTTGTGAGAGCCAAGTTGTTATGCCGATACTGCCCCCGCAACGGTAAATGTATTTTCTTGAATACATAAGTCCGATACCAGCCTCACTCACTGAGCTATTTAGCTCTTAATGTTCACGATGTCGCGGAGGGCTACATCGGTGGAAATCTCTGTTGTTTTCTACACATTCGTGTTGAAAAACTGCATCGTTTTTCCGCTTTCCCTCCCTCATCCCTTTGGATTGAGGTTCTTATGTTTAAATCAACATTTGCATTAAAAAAATTACCTGTCTCAATTGCTGTGATTTTGATGTCCAGCGGTGTGATGGCTGTTGAAGAAAAAAAATCTGAAGAAATTATTGAGACCATAGTTATTTCATCCAACATTGAGATGCCTTTGCGGGAAGTTGCGACTTCAGTATCGGTTTTGAATGAAGATGATTTAAAAAAGAGTGGTGCTCTTTTGATACAAGATGTTCTTCGTCAGTTACCTTCAATTGCTGTCCACAACGCTGGTGGTTTAGGAAAGCAATCTTCAATTAGCATTCGTGGTGAAGAAGGATTTAGGACGCTGATTAAAATTGATGGTATTGATATAAGCGATCCATCTGCGACTCAATCTACTGCGCAGGTTCAACACTTACTAACTTCAGGTGTTGGACGTGTCGAAGTTTTACGTGGCCCTCAAGGATTAATGCAAGGTGCAGACGCAGGCGGGGTTATTCTGATTTCTACTAAATCTCACGATCAAGGAGTGATAGGTGGAGTGGGTTACGAATTAGGTGCTTATGGTACCTCGAATACTCAAGCTAACTTAGGTGTTGCCAATAAAACTGGCGATATTTTTATTGCGGCTAATTCTGCCAAAACAGATGGTTTTAATGCGCAAAAATCCGATGTTAGTGGTGAAAAAGATGGTTATGAGAATGACACTGTGCATGCTCGAATTGGCTGGAATATGACTGAAACCTTAAGAGCTGAGTTAATTGGTCGTACGACCTATGCCAGCTCGCAATATGATAATTGTTTCGGCCCTATCAATTGTCTTGATAATTTTAATCAAACTAATTCTCGTGCTGCGATTAGTCATAAAAATCCATTAGGTCAAAATCAAATCGCATTCACTAACACTGAAGTGTTTCGAGATTCTTTTGTTGATGGCATTAAATCTGGATTTAATTTTCAGGGGGAGGTCAATCGAATCGAATTCAGCGGTAACGCAAACTGGAGTGATGCAGTGAGGTTAGTCTATGGATTCGAACGAAAAGAAGAGGAATCAGCCAATGACTATGAAGAACACGGAATTTCTCGCGATCAACAAGCGGCTTATGCTGAATATCAAGGTAAATTTATCGATCAATTATTTGTGACTCTTGGTGTAAGACAAGATAAGACCGATGATTTTGGTGATTATGATACGCATCGCATCAGTGCGGCTTACATAATTCCACAAGTCATGTCAGGTGAATTAAAAATAAAAGCCACATCGGGCACCGGTTTTCGTTTGCCGAGCTTGTATGAAAATGCCACCAACAGCCAATATGGCGGCGTTGCATTAACACCGGAAACCAGTGACGGTTTTGATATTGGTTTTGAATACAGTTGGAACAATCGTTTGCAAACCGAGCTGGTCTATTTCAATCAACAAGTAGAAGACCAGATTACTTACAGCAATAGCAGTTGGACTTATGTGCAGGAAGTACCGGAAAGCAAATCAAAAGGCGTTGAATGGGTTACCACTTGGCAAATGTTGGATCAACTTAGTCTGAATGCCAATATCACGCGTATCAATGCTGAAGATAGCAATGGCAATCCACGTATTCGTAAACCAAAATTGATGGCCAATCTAGGCTTGGATTATCAAATCAATCAACAGTGGTTAATTGGCGTTAATTATCGAACAATACAAGATCGTGTTGATATAGGTAATATTCCGCTTGATGATTATGAGTTGATGGATTTTCGTGTTCGCTCTGAATTTTCAAAATCCATATCGGGATTTTTACGTATCGAAAATCTTTTGGATGAAAAGTATGTTGAGGTCAATGGCTACAACACGCCGGGCCAAGCGGCTTATATTGGAGTGGATGTTAGTTTTTAAAAGTTAAACACCCTCTCGACAACTGCTCCTTTGTTGTTCTACCTTCTGCATCCATGCAGTCGTCCCATCAAGGGAGAGGGAGCAGATTTGAATTATAAAAGAATAGAAAGAAAAGCTTGAAAGAAATGAGTTCAAGTATATTTTTAATCAAAACCAATTCCCCTCTCCCCTTGTGGGAGAGGGGCAGGGGAGAGGGGTAAACATGACCGATAAATCCCAACGCCATAAAGAACGCATGCAACAACGCAAAGAAATTGTTGATGCCGCTATTGCACGTGCAGATCAGGATCGCGGTGTATTAATTGTGTTAACTGGCGATGGCAAAGGCAAAAGTTCATCGGGTTTTGGTACTGTGTTGCGTTGCTTGGGGCACGGGTACAAAGTTGCCGTTGTGCAATTTATTAAAGGCACTTGGGAATGTGGTGAAAAGAATTTTTTAACAGAAAGTATTTTTCGCGGTGCACCAGCGCAGCTTGAATATTATGCAATGGGAACAGGCTTTACCTGGGAAACACAAAATGCCGAATTGGATCGTGCAGCCGCTGAAAAAGTTTGGGCTGAATGCGAGCATGTTTTTTCTGATCCTGATATTCATTTGGTATTGCTGGATGAATTAACTTACATGTTGAACTTTCATTATTTGGATAAAGAAAAAGTTATCAGCGCTATTCAAAATCGTCCGCCGAATCAAAATGTCATCATTACCGGGCGTGGTGCCAAAAAATATCTTGAAGATATAGCGGATACTTTTAGCGAGGTAAAAGCCGTCAAGCATGCATTTGATGCGGGTGTTAAAGCGCAACGAGGAATTGAGTGGTAGCATTTTGCGGCTAACCTGCTGGATTTTTTTGTAAGCGACATTCGTTATCTCGTTAATTAACAGGGGCGTGATGTTTTTGTTCAGCACCATAGCTTCAAAATCAAAGACCCCGCATTCCGCTTCGCTCCATACGGGCTACGGATGCGGGGAAATAAAATCCAATTATTTAATCGCCGAAAACTCAGTCGACGTCATAAATATCGATTCAACACCAGCCACTATGGGGCCGTTGGCTTCGCTTTCGCTGCGGACTTTAATCCATTCGGGATCAGCGCCAAATGCTTTCCATGAGGCTTCCGCTGCTGCGCGGCTTTTGTATTTGAGAATGTAATAGAGTTTGTTTTTATCTTTTTCGTCGGTGGCTAACCAGTAGCCGACGTTTTCCATTCCGTGTTTTTCAAAAATTTTGGTGGTGTGGTTGGTGAAGCGTTTTAGCAGATCCGGCATTTTGCCTGGGTGTGTGGTGTAAACCCGCAGCTCGAATACTGGCGATTCCTCTGCGGCGAAAAGGCATGCGCTCATAAAAATGCTAAATAAAGTGAAAAGGGTACAGATTAGTTTTTTCATTGTGATTACCTGGTAGTGGTGACTTGTCGATCTGACGTAATTCGGATGTTTGGAAGCATGTATCAAACCTCCATTTATAACAAGTCGGCTGTTGGGTCTTTGTTTATTAGATGAAAATTATCTATTTGTCGGACAGGCTTGTTCAAATGTGAAGCAGGTTGTTCAAAAAAGTAGCTTTTTCGGTAATCTCGAGCACTACAAAAACCAATAATGAGATGGGGGGCTTAGTCTCTACTGAGAGACCAGACTCATCAATCAACCGGGTGCCGAGATGACTTTACTAATTCAATTGCCCAAATTATGGGCCGTTTGGCTTTCGCAGTTTTCAATTGCAATCTTGCTGTTAGGTTCTTTGGTCTCCTGTGGTGGAGGTTCAGGAGAAAAAGGTGCTTCTTCAAATAATGTGACCCAACAGTCCAGTTCGATGGTATTGAGTCTATCAAGCTCTTCGATTATGAGTTCTACAAATAGCTCGTCAGTAATGAGTTCACGGTTGAGTTTATCTTCGAGCATTAGTTCGATAGGTCGTTCATCTAGAATGAGTTCAGTGTTAAGTTCTTCAGCGGGGAGTTCTACTGTCAGTTCTTCTTCGATCAGTTCTTCTTCGATCAGTTCTGTTGTCACCTCTTTGAGTTCACGCTCTCAATCCAGTTTCAGCAGCAGCTCTGTATCGCAGTCCAGTGTGCCTGCTGTTTTAACCTCGGGAGGCTATAGCGATCAGATTGATTACTCCAATACTCCTGGTTATGCATTGTTTAGAGACAATGTGCAGCCATTACTCGCAAGTCGATGCAGTAATTGTCATTTAGGTGCTCGTTTTGGAATTGCTTCATTGACTAGGAGCGGTAGTAATTTTAGTGCAGAAGATACTGCAAAAAATTATCGAGTGTGGGCTGATATGCTCTCACTTGATTCTCCCGCACACAGTCGATTGTTAGCAAAAATATTACCTGAGTCTCATCCTAATTCGATGCCACATCGCCCCGGCCCACAAATTACCAGCGAATCAGATGCGCTTTTTCAACAAGTTCTTGCATGGGCTCAACAAGAAAAACAATCACATTGTTCTGATTGCGGTAGTTCAGCTGCGCGCGCTTGGATTGCGTTTGTTCGGCAGCCTGAAATCTTTTGGATGATTGCATCTGATCCCGTGCGAATTGATCGAGGCACTCGCACTGATGCTCGAATCATGATGCAAGAAATTAATCCCGCAACCAATGCATTAATTGGTAGTCCTTTTGATTTTCTTGAGACAGCTAGCAATGGATTTTGTAGCAATCGTGAATGTGATTTTGGAAATATCGCCATCAATTATCGCGCAACTCAAATGGTGTTTGAGTGTCGCCTCGCGGTGAATGGTGAATCTTGGTTAAATCAAGCTTGGAATATTTGTATTGCCGATATTGGATCTAATGGAGCTGCAGTCAATCCACGATTTTTAATGCCCGCCAACCAACTGCATCAGAATAAAGAAATTGCACGTAATACACCCTTTGGCAAAGCGCAGGCAACCAGTGTTTATGATAAACATTATATTTATCGTACGCGAAATGACAAAACACCGATATTTTCTTCTGATGACTCACGAATTGTTTTTGCAAGTGCTCGACCTGATCCACGTTCTGGAATAAATTCTGTTCAGACTTATCATGGCACCTATTTCTTGGAAAATATTGTGTCAGTGACACCAACGGGAACTCAAGCCACTACGATTTATCGAAATGAAGGTGGAAGTGCAGATAATCCATTTTATTTGCGAAACGGCAACATTGCATTTCATACATGGAATCTTGATCGAATGGATCGTCATATGTACACACAAGCACAAGCAGACGGCATGATGGAGGTTCCTATTTTAGGTGGGCGTGTACAAGGACAAAATGCTTGGGGTAAAGCATTTGAATCAAACAATGGTGCAGTGATGGGATTAACGGGGCGACGTCGAGGTGAATTAGAAAATTACGCTCCATTTGTTTTTGATCACACAATGGGTATCAGCACGGTTGATAATGCATTTCAAGACTACTCAGGTTTTCAGCATATTCCTGCTGGGTATCTCGAAGAAATTGCAGACTATCCTAGTGGCTATTGTAAAGCACCACCGGAAGGAGCCAATTGTACAATTTCTAAAATTTTATTTGATCCCTATTACATGCCAGGTAATCGTGCGTTGATTGCCTATAATCCGGAAAAAACTTATATCGGTACCGGCGAAAGTTTTGCATTGAGTTTTATGTCAGGCAGTAGTGTCACAGAACGTCAAAATAGTGTTCGTCAATATCTGCCAAAAAAAATGGGTATTGGCACTATTGATCAAAGTGGGAATCTTGCGATCTTGATTCAAAATGAGACCGGGTATATGTATCGATATCCTGCTTGGGTAGGGCCAAGACAACATCCACGATTACAAGAATATTCAGACAAAACAAATAATGCGAATGCCACTGAAATGCACATAGCTGATTTTAAAATTTGGCTCGCATTTCAAGCGGGAACCAATGGACAAGGTCGAGTTCGCGATATGGATACCATTAATCGAATTAGTGCCCTGCGAGTACTGCGAAAAATTGGCGATAAAAATGCATGCATACAGGATTCTCGCTATATCCTTATGTCGAACATGAATACGGATGGTTACCATCCATCTGCATTAGGCATTATTGATTCGACGGGCTATGAACAATTTGTCGTTCCTTCATCAGTAGGTGGAAATTCATTTGGTGATATTCCATTGAATGCTGATGGTTCAGTCAAAATAACAGTTCCTGCTGGTGAGCTTTTATTATTTCAAGGTGTTGATGACAAAGGCAAAGTCATGTCGCAACACGAACGTGTATTTAGTCTTCCAGGCGGACGCAAAATTAATACTTCAGTTAAACAAGACCAGTATTACAGTCAGTGTGCATCCTGTCATGGTGTTATTGATGGATCGAGTGTGCAAGCTGCAAGAGAAATTGCTAACTTGCCAGCGGTAATGGATTTCAACACCCAAGCAGCGAGTATGGCGAGTGTGGATTTAACGGGTACAGCCGTCAGTCGTCGTACGCTGACCTATTTACATTCAATGAGACCAATCATTGACAGCAAATGTATGGGATGTCATCAAGGTGAAAATCCTGATGGTAATTTGAATTTGGAATCTGAATATTCCACTACTGCGAACTATCCTCCTGCTGCATTGGAGTCAGTGGTTACTCCGGCATATCAAACCTTTATGGCGAATCAAACAAAAATTCGCAGCCATAAATTTTCTGTCAACTACTCGTGGCTATTTGATAAAGATAATGCTGACTATAAAAGTTTTTATGCGAATGAAATATCTAATGGAAAGACCTTAGGCGAATTGGCGCCGTGGGATTCTGCTTATCAAAACCTTTTTCGTCCAAGCTCAGTAGGTTTTTATTTTCTGAATTCGGGTACCTATAACGTCCAATATGGCCGAGCCAGATCCGCTCCATCCAATTCTTCCCGAAGTTATTTAATGGAAGTGTTAACGGGAGAAAATCTGGACGCAGGTCAAAATTATGCGGGTACTTTTAATCATGTTGGACTACTAACCGAAGATGAAGTGAAAACCTGGATGGCCGTTATGGATGTTGGCTTGCCTTATATGGCTCGGTGTGATGAGAAAACAATTCCATCAGGTGTTCATGCGGGTAAACCTTGGGGCGATATAGATTAGTGTGAGTTCAACTTCTTCTAACGAAAAAGCCCTGTGTCACAGGGCTTTTTCGTCTGATTTATAGAGTCAATTATTTTATTTGCTTAAACTTTCGCGAGTCGATCGCCGAGTCAATCGGCGATGGTTTTTATCGAGGCGTAGTTTTAATTAACAATTGTTGCAAGGCAATAAAACAAAAGAGCAACAGGCCGATTACAATTTTTGTCCACCAGCTGCTCAGGGTCCCATCAAATGAAATATAAGTTTGCACTACGCCCATAATCAAAACGCCCATGAGTGTGCCAAACATATAACCGTAACCACCGGTTAATAATGTACCGCCAATCACCACTGCTGCGATTGCATCCAACTCCACGCCGACGGCGGCCAGCGAATAACCTGAGAAGGTATAAAAGGAATAAACAATACCGGCGAGTGATGCTAGAAATGCACTGATGGCGTAAATACGAATAGTGGTTTGTGCCAGCGGAATGCCCATGAGCGCTGCTGAGTTGGCATCACCACCAATTGCATAAACGCGGCCGCCAAAACGAGTGTAGTGTGCAGTGATTATTGCGATCACCAATACAACCAAACAAATAATCGTTGAGCTGCCGATCCAAGCGCCGCCTAACACTTCAAAACCAAATGCAGATACCTGATTGTAAAACTCGTGTTCAATGGGAATGGATTCTTCGCTGATGACACTGGCTAATCCGCGCGCGAAAAACATACCCGCGAGGGTGACAATAAAAGGTTGCATTTTGTAGTAGTGAATAATCGCGCCCATAATCGCGCCGAATATTGTTCCACCAATTAATACAATCGGAAATACAATTAAAGGGTGTAATTGATATCGGCTTATTAATACGCTGCAGACCACGCCAGTTAACGCAATAACAGCACCGACGGATAAATCAATACCGCCGGATAAAATCACAAAGGTCATGCCTACTGCTGCAATAATCAAAAATGCGTTATCGCTGAACAAATTAAAAAATACTTGTGTGCTGCCAAAGCCTTCAAACTGCACCGAGCCTATGCCGAATAACAAAAAGAACAGGCAGCAGGTAATAGTGAGCGGGATAAATTTACGATTAAGCATTGTTCATCTCCTTTTTGTTTTTCCAAAATTTCAATTGCGACAATTGTTTTTGGAAAAGAGGAGATTGCAACAAGAGAACTAAAATAATCGCAGTAGCTTTAATTAATAAATTATATTTGGGTGGAATGCCGCTCAGAATAATCGTCACAGTAAGGGTTTGAATAATCAGCGCACCGATAATGGCCAGCAGAATTGAAAAACGTCCGCCCATCAGCGATGCACCGCCAATCACAACCGCAAGAATTGCATCCAACTCCAACCACAAACCGGCGTTGTTGGCATCGGAGCCGCGAATATCAGCAGCTGCAATCATACCCGCGAGCGCAGCACAAACTGCCGCCACACAATACACACTCATCTTGATGGCTTTTTCATTCAAGCCTATGTAACGGCTGGCGGAAGGGTTAGCACCAACGGCTTCAATATATAAACCCAATGCTGTGCGGCGAGTTAACAATTGCACAATTGCAAACGTAATGATGACTAACACCACAGGGAAGGGCAGGCCAAGAAAACTGCCGGTGCCTAAAAATGCAAAGCCCGGATGATCAAAGGTGACGATTTGGCCTTCGTTAATTAATTGTGCAATGCCGCGACCGGCGACCATTAAGATCAAAGTGGCGACTATGGGTTGAATGCTCATGTAGCCGACAAGAAATCCGTTGATGATTCCGGCAATTAAACCCGCAACCAAACCCGCGCCGATAATTAACGCGAGGCTATCAACACCTTTTGTAATGAAATAGGCACTGACAGCGCCGGCGATTGCCATAATGGAGCCTACGGATAAATCCACACCGGCAGTGGCGATCACCAATGCCATACCAATTGCCAATAAAGCGACAGGTGCAGCGCGATTCAACACATCAATCAAACTGCCGTAGAAACGGCCGTCTTTAAATTCTATGTGAAAAAATTCAGGTGAAATAATTGCGTTGATAATGAACAACACCAGCAAACCTGCGCAGGGCCACAAATAGCGGCGCAAATGTTGGTTGGAACTCAATGACATCTTATTGCTACTCTTGTTATAAAACTAATCGGTTACTATCAATTAATACCTCTCATTTCAGACACGCCGTACATACATCCCTGTAGGCTCGACAAAAAAGTCCCTTTTTTCGACGGTCTGAAACAAGAGGTATTAATTTCCTGCATTTGGTTAAATTTAATGCGCCGCAATTGCTTGCATTATGCGTTGTGGATTGATTTCGTCGCCGGTTAATTCAGTGACTTTTTGGCGATCGCGTAGTACCACCACTTTATTACTGAATGCGACCAGTTCTTCCAATTCTGACGAAGCCACGATTAACGCCAGGCCTTGATCACACAATTTGCGAATCAAGCGAATAATTTCGGCGTGAGCGCCTATATCAATACCGCGTGTGGGCTCATCGAGAATTAATAACGAAGGGTTAGCTGCAAGCCAGCGGGCGAGAATCACTTTTTGTTGGTTGCCGCCACTTAATTGCTCAATCGGTTTTTCTATGTCGGAGGTGGCAACACTCAGCTCTTTCACGAAATTATTGGCTATTTCTTCTTGTTCTTTGCGTGAGATAAATTTCCACCAGCCTTGTTTGACTTGACGTGCGAGAATAATATTTTCGCGAATGGATAATTGACCGAGAATGCCATCGTGTTTGCGATCTTCCGGGCACAAACCCATACCGGCAATAATGGCATCGCGTGGAGAAGAAAAATTCACAGGTTGGCCATGAAAGGTCACATTGCCGGAATGTTTTTTATCGACGCCAAAAATTAATCGACATAATTCTGTGCGGCCTGAACCCAACAAACCTGCAAGGCCAACCACTTCACCTTTGCTCACGGCAATATCCGTCGGCGATAAAGTTGCCTGACGACTGATAGCTTGCACACTTAATAATGCATCGCCAGATGTAGCATGAGCTTGAGGTTTGTGTTCGCCCAATGCAGCTAATTCTTTACCCAGCATGTGGCCGATTAATTCGGCGCGTGACAGTGTCGCTGTTTCAAATTCGCCAACCAATTGCGCGCTGCGTAAAATGGTAATGCGATCAGTCACTGCGTAAACCTGATCCAAAAAGTGAGTGACAAACACTATGCCAATGCCGCGCGCTTTTAAATCGCGCATGATGCGAAACAAAGTTTGCACTTCGTCGGCATCCAAACTGGCGGTGGGTTCGTCGAGAATTAATACTTTGGCTGACATATCAACACCGCGAGCAATCGCGATAAGTTGTTGCACAGCAATTGAATAGGATGAGAGCGGTTGAGTGACATCAATATCAAGATCGTAACCCTTTAAGAGTTGCGCTGCATCTTGATTCACTTTTGTCCAGTTGATTAATCCGAACCGGCGAGGTTCCCGGCCGAGATAAATATTTTGTGCAACGGTCAAATTAGGTAATAGATTCACTTCTTGATACACAGTGCTGATTCCCAGTGCTTGTGCATCACCTGTGTTGTTCGGAAAAATGGCCTGATTGTTTAACAGAATATCGCCGTCATCACGCTGATACACACCTGTCATGACTTTGATGAGAGTGGATTTGCCCGCACCGTTTTCGCCAAGCAGCGCGTGAATTTCTCCGGCGCGTAATGTGAAATTCACGCCTTTAAGGGCGTGAACTCCGGGAAATTTTTTGTGGATATTCTGTAGTTGTAATACGACTTGACTCATCACAATTATTTCGCGCCACGCTTAGTTAATTCTGCAGCAGCGTTTTCAATTGTGAATACAGCACCACCCATATGAATCCATTTTTCAAAATCTTTTTTGCCTGCACGATATTCGTTGATCACATCAAATGCTGGGCCACCTAAATGCGGGCTCAATTCAACAGACACGTTAATCTCACCAGAAACAATCGCTTTCAGTGCATCATCAACCGCATCCACTGACACAATTAAAATATCTTTACCGGGTTGCAAGCCAGCTTCTTTCACCGCTTGAATTGCACCTAAAGCCATTTCGTCATTGTGTGCCCAAATTGCACAAATATTTTTGCCACCGCCTTCGGCTTTCAACATGGTTTCCATCACTTCTTTGCCTTTGGCGCGAGTGAATTCCGCGGTTTGGCTGCGAATAATTTTGGTTTCAGGGAATTTGGCGATAGTCGCATTGAAGCCTTTCATGCGCCCTAGTGCTGCGCTTGAACCGACTGTGCCTTGTAGCTCCAAAATCTTGCATTTGCCGCCGGTTTTTTCAGTCAACCAAGTAGCAGCGCGTTGGCCTTCTACTTCAAAGTCAGGCGCGATGCGAGTCAAATATAAAGAAGGATCAGTCACCGCAACGTTGCGGTCGAGAATAATGACGGGGATGCGTGCGCGCTTGGCTTCCATCAACACGGGTTGCCAGCCAGTTTCGACTACAGGCGCAATCAGGATGGCGTCAACACGTTGAGCAATAAAACTGCGAACGGCCTTGATTTGGTTTTCTTGTTTTTGTTGTGCGTCAGAAAACTTCAGGGTGATACCGCGTTTTTCGGCTTCTGCTTTTACAGATTCGGAGAAGCTGGTGCGCCAGCCGGATTCAGAGCCGACTTGGGCGAAACCTACGGTGAGTGCTTGAACGTTGAGGCTAAATACCAAGCCAATCGCAAGACCAGCAGTGAAACAAAGACGAATCATGGATTTTTTCATGTGGGACCTCGGTGGAAGAATCAGTTGTTGTTATAAGGCACTGTTTTAGCAAGAAGTTTTAAGTTTACTGCATCTTAATCATCAGACAATTGGTGCAAATGATTGATTTTGGCTTCAATGTACGGCGGCTAGCCTACCATCAAAAATAACTGTTTTTAAAGGAAAAAATTGCAAATTTACGATAATCTAGGATCAATTTGTTGATTGACAAGTTTATAATTCGATGAATTAATTGTATGACAATAAGTACTTCCCGATAAAGAGCCAGATTATGTCTTCTTATGTTTTAGGTTTGGATTATGGTACGGATTCTGTTCGTGCCTTGTTGGTCGATGCCCTGACGGGTAAAGAGGTGGCTTCCCAAGTGGTTTATTACCCACGTTGGAAAAAAGGATTGTTTTGTAATCCTGCCAAAGACCAGTTCCGTCAGCACCCTTTGGATTATCTCGAAAGCCTTGAACAAGCCGTTCAAGGATGGTGGAAACAGTTACCGCAAGCTGCCAGTCAAGTTAAAGTCATCAGTTTTGATACTACAGGTTCAACCCCCATTGCTGTGGATGCAGAAGGTGTTGCACTCTCATTGAAGCCGGAATTTGCAGAAAATCCTAATGCCATGTTTGTGTTGTGGAAAGATCACACCTCAGTCAAAGAAGCGCAGGAAATTACAGCAGCGGCTAATCAATCATCTGAAAATTATTTGAAATACGAAGGCGGAATTTATTCGTCTGAATGGTATTGGGCAAAAGCTTTGCATGTGATGCGTGAAGATAATTCGGTTGCCAAAGCGACTCATCTTTGGGTTGAGCATTGCGATTGGATGAGTGCTGTATTAACCGGTACGACTCATCCTTCAAAATTACGAATGGGGCGTTGTGCGACTGGCCATAAATTAATGTGGCATAAAACTTGGGATGGTTATCCACCGAATGCATTTTTTGTTTCAATCGATCCTTTATTAAACGGTTTACGCGATCGTTTACCTGCGGATACTTTTACGTCAGATCAAGTCTGCGGTTATCTCACCGCTGAATGGGCAAAAAAATTAGGTTTGCCTGAATCAACTCCCGTCAGTTTTAGTGCTTTCGATTGTCATATGGGTGCAGTTGCAGCCAATGTAAAACCGGGTGTGTTGACAAAAATTATGGGCACCTCCACTTGCGATATTACTGTCGCTTCTTATGCTGATGTAGGCAATAAATCCATTCGCGGAATTTGCGGGCAAGTGGATGGATCTGTCACACCTGGATTGGTGGGATTGGAAGCAGGGCAGTCAGCATTTGGTGATCTTTACGCTTGGTTTCGTAATTTAATTAATTGGCCGCTTGCTAATTTATTAAATGACTCGTCATTAATTGATGATGCAACCAAACAAAAGCTTGCAGAAGAAATTGAAAATAAAACATTAATTGCACTGAGTGAAGCTGCCAGCCAATTACAAATTGGCGAAGCAGGAATTACTGCACTGGATTGGGTCAATGGCCGACGTACACCGGATGCAGATCAAACAGTGGCTATGGCAATTACCGGATTAAAAATGGGTAGTCAGGCGCCGCAAATTTTTCGCGGTTTAGTCGAAGCTACAGCTTATGGTGCACGCGCCATTATCGAACGTTTTAAAGAAGAAGGCGTTGCAGTGAATTCTGTGGTTGCTATTGGTGGCATCTCCAAAAAATCGGATTTTGTGATGCAAACCTGTGCCGATGTTTGGAATTGTCCAATCGAGGTTTTGGAAAGCGAACAAAGTTGTGCATCAGGCGCGGCGATTTTTGCTGCAGGTGCGTGCGGTGTTTATCCAAACGTAGAAGCAGCGCAAAAAGTGATGGCGTCCAGTGTTTGTAAAATTTATCAGCCCAATGCAAAAGCCGCCGCTGCTTACGAAAAACTTTATCAGCAATATCGCATGCTGGGTGAATTTGTGAATGCAAACAAATCAAGTCACGGAGCGCTGTAATGAGTTATCTCGAATTAAAGCGCGAAGTTTATGAAGCCAATATGGAATTGCAGCGAAAAAATCTGGTGGTTTACACTTGGGGAAATGTTTCACAAATTGATCGCGCAAAAGGTGTCATTGCAATCAAGCCCAGTGGTGTTGCTTACGAAAAAATGTCACCGGATGACATAGTGATTGTAGATTTAAACAATCAAATTGTTGAAGGCAAGTTGCGTCCTTCGTCGGATACTAAAACCCATACACATTTGTATCGTCATTTTGACAAAATTGGTGGCGTAACTCATACCCACTCCACTTATGCAACTGCCTGGGCGCAAACACAACAAGCAATTCCCTGTTTTGGAACGACTCATGCCGATTACGCTTATGGCGAGATTCCTTGCACGGCGGTAATGACAGATGAACAAGTTGAGCGAGATTACGAAGAAGAAACGGGTGTGCAAATCACCGATTGTTTTGCGCAGCGTAATCCAAGTGAAGTGCCAATGGTGATTGTTGCCGGGCATGCGCCTTTTACTTGGGGGAAAAATGCAGCTGATGCGGTTTATCACGCAGTAATTTTGGAAGAAATAGCGCGCATGGCTTATCTCACCAAAACATTGCAACCCAACACGCCACCATTAAAACAAACCTTGGTGGATAAACATTATTTACGTAAGCATGGCAAAAATGCCTATTACGGTCAGAAATAATTTGTTTGAAATGACATAGAAGTAGGGCGGGTCAAGACCCGCGTGTGCGAAGTGAAATTTAAGTGAATAATCGTTAATTAAAATATTTATTGAGGAAACCCAAATGAAAGTGTACGGCGATAAAGAAGTTTGGTTGGTGACAGGTTCACAACATTTGTATGGCCCTGGCGTACTTAACCAAGTCGCAGAAAATAGTCAGCTAATTGCTGCTGGATTAACTGCTTCAAATAACCTGTCAATCAAAATTGTTGCGCAAGATACGGTAAAAACACCCTCTGAAATTTTGGCCGTTTGTCAGGCAGCCAACAGCAACCCCAATTGTGTTGGATTAATTTTGTGGATGCACACCTTCTCGCCAGCGAAAATGTGGATCAGCGGATTACGCGTATTAAATAAACCTTATATGCATTTGCATACGCAATTTAATGCGGCTTTGCCTTTTGCTGAAATCAACATGCACTTTATGAATTTGAACCAAAGTGCACACGGCGACAGAGAGTTCGGTCATATTAGCACTCGTCTTCGTCATGATCGGAAAATCATTGTTGGGCATTGGGCAACTGATTCAGTGCAAAAACAAATTGATAGCTGGTGTCGTGTTGCTATGGGTTGGTATGAAAGCCAAAATTTGAAAGTAGCACGCTTCGGCGACAACATGCGTCAAGTATCGGTAACGGATGGCGATAAAGTCTCAGCACAAATCCAGTTTGGTTTTGAAGTTCATGCTTATGGTTTGGGTGATCTACAAGAAGTTGTTGATGCGGTCACCGAAGAACAAGTTGCTGCACAAATTGAAATTTACAAAAAAGAATATGATGTTGCCCCAATAGTATTAAGCGATGCGCATCAATTCCAAATGTTAAAAAATGAAGCCCGTCTTGAATTGGGTATGTATAAATTTTTAACAGAAGGTGGCTTCGGTGCTTTCACAAACTGTTTTGAAAATTTGACTGGCTTAACCAACTTACCCGGTTTGGCAACACAGCGATTAATGCAATTGGGCATTGGTTATGGCGGTGAAGGTGATTGGAAAACGGCTGCAATGGTTCGTATTGCCAAAGTCATGTCCAAAGGCCGTGCAGGTGGTTCATCTTTTATGGAAGATTACACTTATCACTTTGGTGCAGTGGATCAAGTATTGGGTGCGCACATGTTGGAAGTCTGCCCATCCATTGCTGCAGCGAAACCCAAACTCGAAGTGCATTTGCATACTATAGGCTGTCGCAATGATATCGCTCGTTTAATTTTCACTGGTAAAGCGGGCCCAGCGCTTTGTATTTCATTAATTGATATTGGAAATCGCTTCCGCATGATTGTGAATGAAGTGGATACTGTCACTCCTCCACAAGAATTACCGAATTTGCCTGTTGCAAAAGCTTTATGGGAACCACGTCCTAATTTGGAAGTGGCCGCGGCGGCTTGGATTCATGCGGGTGGTGCACATCACAGTGCCTATACACAAGGCGTTACTGCAGATGAAATTGTTGATTTTGCAGAAATGGCCGGTATTGAAACTTTGGTGATTGGCGAAGATACAAGTGTTCGTAATTTTAAAACAGAATTGCGACATAACGCTGCCTATTACCATCTTAAAGACGGCGTATAAGTCCTATCCTTGAAAAGAGTTGTGCCAACATCGTCATCACAGGGAGTGTGATGTTTTTTTTGTTCTTTTTTATTACTACCGTTACTCACAATAATAATGACAGGTGATTCCTATGATTCATTTTACTTCATTGGATTGGTACGTACTTCTGGGATTTATGTTGTTGCTCGTTGGTGTCGTCATAGCTTCCTTGCGTGGAAAAGAAAAAGATTCTGCCGATTATTTTCTAGCGGGTCGTAACGCTGGTTGGTTGGTGATTGGATCTTCTATTTTTGCCTCCAACATTGGCTCTGAACATTTGGTGGGATTATCGGGTGCCGGATTTCAATCGGGCATGGCGATGGCGCATTGGGAATTGCAAGCTTGGATCATTTTATTATTGGGATGGATTTTTGTTCCTTTTTATTGGAGCAGCAAAGTCTACACCATGCCGGAATATCTTGAGCGTCGTTACTCATCCAGCTCGCGCACTTTTTTATCTTTTATTTCGCTAGTCAGTTATGTATTAACCAAAGTATCGGTGACAGTTTATGCCGGTGGTGTTGTGCTTAAAACTGTGCTGGGTATCGACAGTATTTGGGGAATAGATTTTTTCTGGATTGCTGCCATAGGTTTGGTTGTTGTCACGGGCATTTACACAGTCCTGGGCGGCATGAAAGCTATTATGTGGACATCGGTGTTACAAACACCGGTATTAATTATTGGTTCACTTGTGATATTAGTTGTGGGTTTGGACAAAGTCGGTGGCTTTGCCGAGTTACAACGAATCAACGGCGAAAATATGCATTTGATTCGCCCTATGTCTGACCCCAGCTTTCCCTGGCCCGGCGTTATTTTTGGTTCTTTTATTATCGGCTTTTGGTATTGGTGTACAGATCAATACATAGTGCAACGTGTACTCTCCGCCAAAGGTATTCAAGCAGCAAGACGCGGAACTATTTTTGCCGGTTATCTAAAAATGCTGCCGGTATTTATCTTTTTATTCCCCGGTATGATCGCCTTCGCTTTACATGCGCAAGGCAAAATTCAAATCGATTCTGCCGATCAGGCCTTTGCTGTTTTAGTTTCCGAACTTTTGCCTTCCGGGGTCAAAGGCATAGTGATCGCCGGTTTGTTAGCAGCATTGATGAGTTCATTGGCATCACTCTTTAATTCTTCCGCAACACTTTTCACTATAGATTTTTATAAAAAATTTAATCCCTCTGCCAGCGAAGAAAAATTATTAAGCA
Organism: Cellvibrio sp.; assembly: GCA_016712405.1. Lineage (GTDB taxonomy): Bacteria > Pseudomonadota > Gammaproteobacteria > Pseudomonadales > Cellvibrionaceae > Cellvibrio. The sequence goes on from JADJRD010000014.1 coordinate 987,036, forward strand.
TTGGTCGTAAAGCGACTATCACAGTTGTGGTGTTGGGTGTGGTGTGGATTCCGATCATGCAACTGGTGTCGGATGTTCTCTATGAATATTTGCAATTGGTGCAAGCACTGATCGCACCGGGAATCGCAGTAGTGTTTTTGCTGGGGGTATTTTCCAAGCGCATCACTGCCACCGCTGCTATGACAGGTTTGGTTGTGGGTTTTGTATTGGGTATGTTGCGTTTGCTGTTAATGATTTTTGAAAAACACTTGCCTACCGAAGGTGTTTTAAATCAATTGGTGCATATGAATTGGTTATATTACTGCACTTATTTATTTTTAATCATTTTAGTCTTGGTGGTTGCAGTAAGCCTGTTTACCAAACCACCAACTGACGAACAAATAAAAGGCCTTACCTATCATTCCATTACAGCTGAACAACGAATGGAAATAAAAGCCAGCATAGACAAGTGGGACATAATTAACAAAGTGATTTTAATAGGCATGACATCAGCGACTTATACGGTGTTTTGGTAATAATTTTCTACAGAATTCTAAAAAATACATTAGGTCAATACGAGGAATAAACAATGCGGAAACTATGGCTTATCAGTTGTTTGATGGGATTGCTCAGTACATCAGCGTTTGCAGACCACAAAATAAAACACTACAAAGATATAGTCTTCGCCAGCCCCAAAGGTTTTGATTTAACGCTGGATATTGCTGTCCCCGAAACTGAAACCAAAAATAAACCCGTGTTGGTTATTTTTCACGGCGGTGGTTTTTTATTGAATAACAAATCCATCATGACTGATTTTGCCGATGCCATTGCGTCACGTACTGATATTATTACGGTTAATGCCAATTATCGTTTGTTGTCTGATTTGAATAACACCACCACTATTAATGAATCCATAGAAGATGCTATGGGCGCAGTGCTTTGGGTTAAAGACAATATCAAACAATATTCAGGCGATCCTGAAAAACTAGCGATTACTGGCGACAGTGCCGGCGGCCATTTAACTGGAATGATTTTGCATGCCGGTCGCAATTTGGATGGCGATGGTTTTAATAAAAAACCTTTGGGTTTCAAACCGGTTTATTTACCCAAGGGTATGACGGCGGAACAAGTTGCTGCAAAAGACGGTTTGAAAGTGCAAGCGGCGTTGTTGAGTTACACAGGTTATAACTTAATTGAGCGCGCCAAAAATAATTACGAAACAGCAAGCAACCCCGCTTGGGGTTGGGCCAAAGCCAAGCCGCGTGGTTTATTCGGCGACAAAATTAATCATGTTGATAACCCTGAATATTATTTAGCTGCATCGTCTGACCAATACCCGGTTAAAGTCAGCGACTATCAATTACCGCCCCAATTCATTCATGTCGGCGAACTCGACAAAATTGCGACAGTTGCGCGCACCCAAATCTACATAGATCAATTAAAAGCATTAGGCCAAACCGATGTTGAATTTGTCGTCTATGCTGGTAAGGGTCACGGGTTTTTGGATTCAGGTTGTAATGACTATAACAAAGGTTGCTTTAAGGAAGTATCGGAACCCACAGTTACCGATATGATCAAGTTCCTGAACAAAGTATTTTCACTTTAATTTGCCAATTAAACGGATTCTTTTATGAAAAAAACACTATTCACATCAGCAATAGCTAAGAGATCACTTCTTGGGATTTTATTGACTTCGATAGTAGGTTTTGCCCAAGCCCAGCAACCTGCCTATCAAAATACCCAATTGAGTTTTGAAGATCGCGCCAAAGACTTGGTTAGCCGCATGACCAACGAAGAAAAAATTCCACAATTGATTAACGACGCGCCCGCTATTCCACGTTTGGGTGTACGTGAATACAACTGGTGGAACGAAGGTTTGCATGGTGTAGCTGCTTTGGGTGAGGCTACAGTATTTCCGCAAGCAGTGGGCATGGCCGCCAGTTGGAATGATCAATTAATGTTTAACGTGGCGGATGTGATCAGCACAGAATTTCGTGCAAAACATTTTGCTAATCAACAACGTTTTGGTGGATCAGATTGGTTTGCGGGTTTAACTGTGTGGTCACCCAACATTAATATTTTCCGCGATCCCCGTTGGGGGCGTGGGCAAGAAACTTATGGTGAAGATCCTCATTTAACATCACGTTTGGGCGTGGCTTTTGTAAAAGGTTTACAAGGTAATGATCCAAAATTTTTAAAAGTTGTGGCGACTCCCAAACACTACGCCGTACACAGTGGGCCAGAAGCGACTCGTCATAAGGATAACTACAATCCGAGTGTAAAAGATTTGGAAGAAACTTATCTGCCTGCGTTTTATGCCACTATTACCGAAGGTAAAGCGCAATCCATTATGTGTGCTTACAATGCCATTGACGGTGCGCCTGCTTGCGCGAGTAATTTTTTATTAAAAGAAAAATTGCGCGATCAATGGGGCTTTAAGGGTTTTGTGGTGTCGGATTGCGGCGCAGTGTTTGATGTCTATGACAAAGATAATCATGCCTTTACCAAAATCCCAGAAGAGGCCACCAAAGCTGTATTCGAAGCGGGAATGGACAACATCTGTGGTGATGCCAAAGAGGCCGATCATATTCGCAGTGCACTTGATAAAGGTCTGATTACAGAAGCATTAATTGATCAATCATTAATTCGTTTATTCACCGCGCGTATGCAATTGGGTCAGTTTGATCCACGCACAAAAGTGTTTCCAAAAATTACCAGTCGGGATAACGACACAGATGCACATAGTCAATTGGCGCGTCGCATGGCGGAAGAATCCATAGTCTTGTTGAAAAATAAAAATGACTTTTTGCCTTTGTCTGCTGATATAAAAAATATCGCTGTAATTGGGCCTACTGCAGACAGTTTGCCCGCATTGGTCGGCAACTATAACGGTACGCCGTCAAAACCTGTTACGCCATTAAAAGGCATGCGTGCACGGTTTGGTGAAAATGCGATTCACTATGCGCAAGGCACAGGCTTGATTGATCCTGTACAAAATCTGCTGCCGGATAATGTCTTGTGTGTTGATAAAAAATGTCGTCAATCCGGTTTGACCGCAGAATATTTTGTCGACAACAGTTACAGCGGAAAACCTTTGCTAAAACGCGTTGATAAAAATGCAAAAGTGGTTTGGGAGCGTGAAGTTGCCAGCGGTGCAGTGCGTTGGACAGGTTTTATTAAAGCGCCTGAATCCGGCGAATACACTATGCGTTATGTGGCTGATGGTGGTTATCGCATTTGGATTAATGATCAGGTTGTTATTAATGCATGGAATGTGGATTGGCGTCCGGTAATTGCCAGCGGCAGTGTGAAGATGGAAGCCGGAAAAATTTATCCCATAAAAATTGAAGCTTTCCAACGTGGTGAACAAGGCGATGAACATTTGGTGTGGAGTTTGCCATCCAACCCCGGTGCAGATGCAGCCATTGAGATTGCAAAAAAATCTGATGTCATTGTTTATGTGGGCGGTATTACTGCGCAAGTTGAAGGCGAAGAAATGCCAGTACCCTTGCCCGGTTTTGTGGGTGGTGACCGCACTGATTTATCTTTACCTCGCGCGCAAACTGAATTGCTAAAGCGTCTTTACGCAACTGGCAAGCCTGTGGTGATTGTTTTAACGAATGGCAGTGCGCTGGCAGTGAAACAAGAAGATCAAAACGCCACTGCAATACTCGAAGCTTGGTATCCGGGCGGGCAGGGTGGTGAAGCTGTGGCATCGGCGCTGGCAGGTGATATAAGTCCAGCTGGACGATTACCCGTCACTTTCTACAATTCTTTGGATGATCTACCAGCTTTTGGTGATTATTCGATGCAGAATCGTACTTACAAATATTATAAAGGTGAGGTGTTATATCCATTTGGTTATGGGCTCTCATACACAAAATTTTCTTATAAAGATGCAAAAGTTTTACCCGCGCAATTTGCATCGGGAAAATTAAATTTGTCGGTGGCGGTGACTAACAGCGGAAAAATGGATTCTGATGAAGTCGTGCAGGTTTATTTGTCACGCAAAGATTTAGCCGGTTCACCGATTCGCAGTTTGATTGGTTTTAAACGCGTGCATATTGCAAAAGGCGCAACACAAAAGGTGAGTTTTGAATTAAGCGAGCGCGATCTGAGCAGCGTTGATGAAAACGGCAAGCGCGCTTTGTTTGCAGGTAAAGCAGATCTTTGGATTGGCGGCGGTCAACCCGAACAAAGATCCGGTTTGGTTCCCGCTGCCGGTGTTGCGACCAGTGTGACAATTAAAGCGAATAAAGATATTTGATTTTGTTTTCAGGAGCAAACTCGTAGGTTGGGGTGCAAACCCCAACATGGGATCTTGATTTAACATTGTGTTGGGGTTTGCACCCCAACCTACACAAAAATATAAAGAGGAATATTCAATGCAATGGTTTCCAAAATTAATTGTTGTACTTTGTGCAGGTTTTTTATCTGTGGCTTGCTCGACCAATAAAAAAACCGATGTCGTTCAAAGTGCTAATCCCTGTGAGCAACTCTTATCCTTCAACACTGATGACAATAACGTCAAAATTAAAACGGCTGTCGTAGTTCCTGCGGGCCCAGTGCCATCAGTTATGTACCAACGCCCTTATGCGGGCACACTCGGTAGTTACTGTCGTGTTGATGGTGTTATTGATGAACGCATCGGTGAAGGCGGTAAACCTTATGCAATTGGTTTTGCGATTGCATTGCCGGAAAAATGGAATGGCCGTTTTATGATGCAAGGTGGTGGTGGATTAAATGGTTCAGTGGCAACGCCATTGGGCAGCAATGCCGCTGGCGATATGACTGGATTACAACGTGGTTTTGCCGTAGTGACTACGGATACCGGCCATCAAGGCACACACGGATTTGATTCCAGTTTTTTCAGCGATCAAGAAGCGACATTAAATTTTTTGTATCAAGCTATTGGCAAAGTCGCTATCACCTCGAAAAAAATGATTGCCCAATACTACGGAAAAACCGCTGATCATTCTTACTACATGGGTTGTTCAACCGGTGGGCGTGAAGCCATGATTATGTCGCAACGTTATCCGCGTTTGTTTGATGGAATAGTCGCAGGTGCGCCTGCAATGCGTACCAGTTTTTCCAATCTTGCAGATAAGTGGGTGATGATTTCTTTAGCGAAAGTTGCACCGAAAGATGAGCAAGGTCATCCCAACGTTTCTGAAGCACTGACAGCGCAAGATAAAACGATAGTGATGGATGGTTTATTAAAACAATGTGATGCGATTGACGGTGTTGCAGACAAAATGATTTCGAATGTCGTCGGTTGTAAATTCGATCCCATGTCGGTTGCTTGCAGTGCAACTAAAAAAAGACGCTTGCATCAGCCCCGAAAAAGCCAAGGCCATTAAAATTGGTTTTGCCGGTCCCAAAAATTCGTTGGGAGTATCGGTATATCCTGGTTTTTGGTTTGATACGGGCATAACAGAGTCTCAAGGTCTTCCGGGGTTATTGAATCCTGGATTTCATCCGATTGTTGGAAAAATTACCACGACAGAAATGAATATTGATCAGGAAGCAATGAATGCTTCAACGCCTGCAGCTTTTGTCGGTGACTCTGCTTATTGGACGTTTCTGAATACATTTTCTAATAACGGTGGAAAATTAATTTTTTATCACGGTGTCAGCGATCCTTGGTTTTCTGCACAAGAAACAGCTCGTTATTATGATGAGTTGGTAAAAGATAATGGAGGACAAGAAAAAGTATCGCAATGGAGCCGTTTATTTTTAGTGCCAGGTATGGGGCATTGTGCAGGCGGATCTGCTGCATTGGATCAGATTAATATGCTTGACCCAATTGTGAGTTGGGTTGAAGGCAATCAGGCGCCTGATCAGGTTGTAGCAACAGGGCAAGCTTTTCCAAATCGCAGTAGACCTTTGTGTCCTTATCCCACATATGCACAATATAAAGGCAGTGGTGATACCGAAAAAGTAGAAAGTTTTGTGTGTCAGCAACCAGATAAATAATTTATTCCCATCGGTAAAAATACATCTATTTTTATGTAATTTTTAATTAACGCGGATTATCCATGAAAAACATCTATAAATTTTTTGTTCTAGTCTTGGTGGGGTTTAGTGTTGCCAGCTGCGCTCACAAAACACCGGAGAAATTAACCAGTCCGGATCAGAAAATTAATGTGAAGGTATTTATTACCCATGACCATAAATTAGCTTATAGCCTTGATTACCTGTCACAGCCAGTCATTCTTGAATCTGCTTTGGGTTTGCATATTACCGAAGCAGATTTTACTCACAATGTAAAAATAGAATCTGTCTCTGCAATTACATCGATAGTCGATAATTACAAGATGCGAGTGGGTAAAAAAAGTCATATCCAATATCAAGCCAATGAACAACTATTTACTGTTTCGAATAATCAACAACAAAAACTTAATGTTATTTTTCGCGTTTCCAATCATGGCGTTGCCTTTCGTTACCTGTTGAATGATTCAACTATTAAAACGAAAAAGTTTGTAAAAGAAACGACAGGGTTTACATTTTCAAAAGACACCAGATCTTGGTTGCAACCTATGTCGGTTGCGCAAACTGGTTGGAGCAATACCAATCCATCTTATGAAGAAAATTATCAGCAAGATATTCCGGTTGGAACCAAATCAACACTGAAACAAGGTTGGGTTTTCCCGGCATTGTTTAAATCTGGTGAAAACTGGATTGCTATTTCTGAAACTGGTTTGGATAGCAGCTGGCACGCATCACATTTGGATTTAGGTGATAGTAAATCTGAGTACAAGCTGGTCCCGCCACAACCTGAAGAAGTATTTATTTCAGCAATCGGTGAAAAAGGAGAGTTGTTAGCCAATTCAACGGGTGAATTGCATTCACCTTGGCGAATTATTGCAATAGGTTCTTTAACTAATTTAATGGAATCAACATTAGGTACTGATTTGGCTGCGCCTGCCGTGGCTATGGATGCTTCTTTTATCAAACCTGGCCATAGCTCATGGAGTTGGGCAATTTTAAAAGATGATTACACGACTTTTGATGTGCAGAAAAAATTTATTGATTACGCAGTCGATATGCACTGGGATTACACTTTGATTGATGCCGACTGGGATCAAAAAATTGGTTATGAAAAATTACAGCAACTCGTCGATTACGCAGCGAAAAAAATATCGGCATATTGGTGTGGTACAACTCATCAGGCGATTGGAATCAATCACCTATGACACCCAAAAGCAAATTGCTTTCACATCAACAACGTGTTGCAGAATTTTCCCGCTTGCAAAAAATTGGCGTGAAAGGTGTGAAGGTGGATTTCTTCGGTGGCGATGGTCAATCTTTTATGGCGTATTACATTGATATTATTAAAGATGCGGCTGCTCATGGTTTGTCTGTTAATTTCCACGGCGCCACCTTGCCTCGCGGTTGGCATAGAACCTATCCCAATTTAATGACAATGGAATCGATTAAAGGATTCGAGTTCACTACCTTCACTCAAGACAATCAGAATCAAGTCGCTACTCACGTCGCCACTGCATTGTTCACGCGCAATCTATTTGATCCTATGGATTTTACGCCTATGGCCTTTGGTGATATTCCGAATATCAAACGTGTGACTGAAAATTCATTTGAGTTAGCTGAATCTGTATTGATGTTATCGGGCATTCAACACTTTGCTGAAATTCCTGAAGGCATGGCAACTGCACCTGATTACGTAAAAAACTTTCTGCGTGATTTGCCAACTAAATGGGATAATATGAAATTTATTGAGGGTTATCCAGGCAGGTATATTATTATCGCCAGACGCACGGACAACAACTAGTACCTTTCTGGAATCAACACCGAAAAAGATGCGCATACAATTGAAATTGATTTGAGTTTTGCCAAGGCTTCATCAGCCAGTACTATTCGTTCGGGCACTAATGGCCCAAGAAGTTTCCATATGGAAAAAGTGGATATCAATAAGCCTTATAAAATCACACTCAACCATGCACAGGGTTTTGTGATGAAGTTGGGTATGTAATTCAGAATTAGATTTTTCGTCATTCCTGCCTTCGCAGGGATGACGATGTAAAATCAAACACACATGTATTCATGCAATGATCTCTTGATGAATGAGAAAACCCGCCTCAATGACAGCCTGGAATAAAATAGTGAAAAAAATATTATTCTTTTGTTGGTTACTATCAACTCAGGTTTGCGCTCTGGAATTGGTTCCGCTTAAACAAGTCACATTGTTGGAAAGCCCGTTTTTGCATGCACAAGAAACTAACAAAAATTATTTGTTATCACTGGATGCAGACAAACTTCTGGCCCCTTTTCGCCGTGAGGCAGGTTTGCCTTTTGATAAATCCTACGGTAATTGGGAATCATCCGGGCTTGATGGTCATATGGGTGGGCACTATCTATCCGCACTGGCGATACTCTATGCCTCTACTCGTGACCCACAAGTGCTGCAACGATTGAATTATGTGATCGATGAATTAAAAAAATGTCAGGATAAAAATGGTAACGGATATATAGGTGGAATTCCCGACGGCCAAAAAGCTTGGTCAGAAATCAAAGCCGGTGAGATTCGTGCCGATAATTTTTCAATCAACAATCGTTGGGTTCCCTGGTACAACCTGCACAAAACATTTACCGGTTTGCGTGATGCTTATACTTACGCCGGTAATAAAAAAGCCAAACGCATGTTAGTTGAATATTCAGAATGGGCGTTCAATCTCACCCGAAATTTATCGGCGGATGAGATGCAACAAATGTTGCGCACCGAACACGGTGGCATGAATGAAATTTTTGTGGATGTTTTCACTATCACTGGCGATAAAAAATATCTGCAACTAGCTGAGCGATTTTCACATCAAGCCATATTACAGCCATTGGAAAAACAACAGGATCACTTAACCGGTTTGCATGCCAATACCCAAATTCCCAAAGTTATAGGTTTCGAGCGTTATGCCAGTGCCGCACAAAACCCCGAGTGGCATAAAGCGGCGGAATTTTTTTGGAATACTTTAGTGAATAATCGCAGTGTTGTTATTGGTGGTAACAGTGTGCGCGAACACTTTCATGGCGAACAAGATTTTTCGTCCATGATCGACGAAGTCGAAGGGCCAGAGACTTGCAACACCTACAATATGTTGAGGCTGACAGAATTACTTTACTTATCTACCGATACTCGTTCGGCTGAATCTATTCGTTATGTGGCTTATTACGAACGTTCGCTCTACAACCATATTTTGTCATCGCAACATCCATATACCAGCGGTTTTGTTTATTTCACGCCTATTCGACCTAATCATTATCGCGTTTATTCGCGAGTGGATCAGGGTATGTGGTGTTGTGTCGGTTCAGGTTTGGAGAGCCACTCAAAATACGGTGAATTTATTTATGCGACTGATTTGAGCCACAAAAAATCGCCATCAGTATTTATCAATTTATTTATTCCTTCAGAATTGAATATTAAAAAGCAGGCTATTGCTCTGACTATGACTACCGCCTTTCCTGATCAGGAATCAGTAGATATTCGCATCGATAGAAATAAACGTTTCAAATTACATATTCGTTATCCCTCATGGGTAGCAGCAGAAAAACTCAAGCTTGAGGTTAATGGTGAGGCTCAAACAATTTCAGCAGTGCCCGGCAATTACATTGAATTAGAAAGAACTTGGAAAAAAGGTGACAAAATTCGTTTGCAGTTAGCCATGCAAACTCATTTGGAAAAAATTCCCGGTGAATTACCATATTACGCAGTGTTGCATGGCCCAATAGTGCTGGCAGCAAAAACCCAACCAATTGCAGGTGAGCGTTTAAATTATTTTGCTGACGATTCACGCATGGGGCACATAGCCAGCGGCTCACGTTGCCCCCTGGAAGTATCGCCATTTTTATTGGGTAATTCTCAAGAGTTTATCCAAAAACTCAAACCGGTTGCAGGCAAGCCGCTGACTTTTGACGCATCGGGTTTGATTAATGGTAAACACACCGAACATTTGCAGTTAATTCCATTTTTCCGTGTGCATGAATCACGCTATACCGTCTATTGGCCATATTCATCGCCGGATAAAATCGAAGAGTCACGCAAAACGATTGGCAAAGCAGAAAAAGATCGTATCGAATTGGATGCCTTAACTATTGATAAAGTCACACCGGGCGAACAACAACCCGAGTCGGATCATTTTTACAAAGGCGAAGCCACCGAAACCGGTTTTTATATGGCGAGACACTGGCGTCAAACGCGCAGTTGGATGAGTTATGAATTGTCTGATAAAAAACAGGAAGCCAAACGCTTGCGCATCACTTATGCCGGAGCCGAAGATAATCGACAATTTGCAATTTATGTAAATGACGTAAAAATTGCCGATGTGAGTTTGAAGTCCAGCAAAGCCGAATTTGTGAATATAGACTATGTAATTCCTGACGCAATAGTTAAAACAGCCAAGGGAAAATTAGTTGTGAAGTTTGTGGCGAATAAAAATTCAATCGCAGGGGCTTTTTATCAAGTTCGTTTATTGCGGTGATCGACTGATTTTTCGTCATTATTCGAGAGGATGATAAATTTGTTGTCATGGTTTATCATCGCCCTTCAATATTTCCTCAAGACTAGAACGCGGAACATTCACCATGACACTACCTGCAATCACTTCAATCCAATTCGGTATCACTCCATCAGGTGAAACCGTTAACGAATATACGTTAAAAAATTCATCGGGTAGTTTCGTCAAGATTATTAATTTTGGTGGGATCATCACCCAATTACAGGTGCCGGACAAAAATGGAGTTTTAGGTGATGTGGTATTAGGTTTCGAAACACTAGAACCTTATTTGGAAACATCACCTTACTTTGGTGCCATTATTGGTCGATACGGGAATCGAATTGCTAATGCTAGTTTTCAGCTAAACGGAAAAAACTATCAATTGGCTGCCAATAATGGCACCAATAATTTACACGGTGGCCCTATTGGTTTTGATAAGCGAGTTTGGCAAACGGAAACGTTTACTGATGCCAAAGGCCAAGGTCTCAAATTACATTTGTTAAGTCAGGATGGTGATCAAGGCTTTCCAGCAAATCTTCAGGTCACAGTGACTTATCAATTCACTGAAAAAAATGAATTAGTCGTTGATTATGTTGCAACAACAGATCAAACCACTTTGGTTAATTTAACCCAACACAGCTATTTTAATTTGGCAGACAGTGGCGATATTTTACAGCATCAAATGCAAATTTTTGCTGATCGTATTGTGGATATTAACGATGTACAAATTCCATTGGGTAATTTAATGCCGGTTGAAAATACACCTTTTGATTTCCGTCAGCCCAAAGCGATTGGTGCGGATATTAATCAATCACATGCGCAGATTACCAATGGTTTAGGCTATGACCATACTTTCGTCATTAATCAACACCACTATAAACATATGACTTTAGCCGCGCGTGTCAGTGAACCTGTTTCAGGTAGAGTATTGGAAGTTTTGACAGAAGAGCCGGGTGTGCAATTTTATTCAGGTAATTTTTTGGACGGGTCATTAATAGGGAAGGGGACAACTTATCATCATCGAACCGGTTTTTGTCTTGAGCCTCAACATTATCCTGATTCACCCAATCAACCACAATTTCCTACAACGGTATTGAATCCGGGTGATGAATATAAAACCAAAACAATTTTTCGGTTTTTGGTGACCCCCTCCTAGCCTCCCCTGGCAAGGGGAGGGTTAGGGTGGGGTCAACACAGATCAATTTTTCTTTTGCAATTCCTGCTCAATAAAGTTTAGCGCTTCATCAATTAATGCGAGCATGGATTGCTTTGCACGTTCCGGGTTTCGATTTTTAATAGCGTTAAATACTTTGGTGTGGTCTTCAATAATCGCCGCATAATTATCTTTTATGGGGCTGGTGTGGCTAATGCTGACACGTAACGCAGTCGAAATAAAATCGCGCAAGCGAATATAAAAGCGGTTGTGACTTGCGTAAAGAATGCTGATGTGAAAAGCGATATCGGCATCCAGTTCTTCTGGGTTGCCCACTTCAACGTTGCGCATCAGTTCCAGTGCATTTTCAATGTTATTGATGCTGGTGTTATCCGCGTTACGAGCAGCCAGTGCTGCTGCTTCTGGTTCAATCGCAATGCGAACTTGTAAAAATTCTTTCAGTACCTGTAATGAAGGTTTGCTTTCCAGCATCCATTTCAACAAATCGGGATCAAAAATATTCCACTGGTCTTCTGGTAAAATTCGAATGCCTTGTCGTGGTCTACTGGCGATTAATCCTTTTGCTGATAACATTTTAACGGCTTCACGTACAGCACTACGGCTAACACCAAATTTTTCACATAATTCGGCTTCGGTGGGTAGGCTGTTATTAATGCATTCACCGCAAATGATCATGCGACCTAATTCTTGAACCATGCTTTGTGAGAGATTGGAGCTGCGGTCGAGTACTGCCATAGGTGTGTCCCAAAAGTCATGTATTTACTATGGGAGAGCCTAGTGATTTCACGCTGAGATTACAATATGAAAATTACGAACAGCGGAGAGATGAAGACCGTTCGTGAGTTGAACGGTCTTCTGAGGTTAACAATTTCTAGCGTTTCAAAAATCCATTCACATCCAACCAGTGAATATAGGCGTCAAACCATTTATTACTGGTGCGATCAGGGTTGCCCAAACCAAAACCGTGGCCGCCGTTTTGATAGAGGTGAAGCTCAACTGGAACTTTTGCGTCGTACCAAGATTTGATCAATCCTGTTTCCCCATTAAATAAAAAGTCATCGACAGCAATGGCCACAAATAAAGGTGGTGCATCTTTGGGTACAGCAACAGGGCCCATGCCACCGTAAATTGGTGCAATAAATGCGAGCTTCACTTTTTTCGAGTTGAGTGTGGTGTGCATAGTTAAACCGGCACCTGCAGAGAAACCCATCATGCCGATTTTTTTCATATCGACATTCCATTCTTTTGATTTGCTGTTAATCAATGCATAAGCCGCTTCTACGTCAGCTAATTGATTGCTGAGATCCCATGAAGGTCTTTTGGGTGGCGCTTTATCATCGGCTGGTTTTGCGGCATCTGCAAAACGTTGATTCATTTGTCCTTCAAAGTCTTCCAATTTGTCCAGTGTTGGTTGAAGACGATATTTCAATACAAAGGCGTTAATTCCTTTGGCCTGAAGAGCTTCGGCAACTTCCCAACCTTCGTTACCCATTGAGAGCCACATAAAGCCGCCACCGGGCGCAACTATAACGCTGGTGCCATTGGCTTTTTTAGGGTCTGCAAGAAAAGGGGTGAGTGTTGCTGCGGTTATGTTTCTGGCCATAGGGTCACCCCATTGGCGAAACCAGGATTCTTTTGCTGGCTGATTCTCAACGCCACCTGTATTCAAGGGAATGGCACCGGGTTCTTTAGGTGCTTCGATTGGGTACATTTTTCCATCTTGTGCGAATGCTGCCGCACTGAATAGACAGACAAATCCTAAAACCGATAAGCCTGAAAATAGTTTGAATTGCCGCATATTGTTATCTCCAAATGATGGTTAACTTATTGTTATTCATAAGTTTATTTGTGTTTGGATGAGAATTGAATTCTCAATAAAATGTAAGTCATACCAGCTGTAAGACTCAAATACAATGTATTTGTATTACAAATAAGAATCAAGTGATAATGGTCATAATTACGATTGCTTACGATTAAAAAATAGAAAAGGGTGTTCAGAAAATAGATGTCAGCAATACAGCGGAAATATTTCCAAAAAAATTGTGAGGAAATTAAGGATGCCTCGGTAAAAACATGACAAAAGAAAATAACAAATTCAGTATTTATCATTTGATATCACTTTGTGTCACCGGTGTGGGTGTCATATACCTTTTTATCGTCATGTGGATCAACCATGCAAATCCAGTGACTGGGTATGGAAGCATAGCTGCTGCCGTTATCTTTTTATTGGAGTTGTTGATAGTCAGTATTGTATTTATTCATTCCTTTGTTGTGAGTGTTATCTATACCCTTAAAATAACACCGAAAAAATATTGGGGATTAATCGTTCATTTAATTTATATATTGATTTTGTTGTCATTAGTTATTGTTGATTTTTTCCAGAGTACCAAGCGAAATCTTGAATATGAATTTTCCTATTTTAATCAACTATCAGTTGCATGTGAGAAGAAGCCAATCCAAACGGTGATTGCGAAAATCAAAAATATGCCTGAAGAAGAAACTCCTCAACGTATGTCGCATATTCAACGTTGTATAGAAATTGCGATTCAACATCAACGCATTGATCTATTGGATGCATTAGAAGCGCAGCAGATTCCAGTAGTCGCTGAGCATAATCAGGACAATTGGCGAAGGCTAGTTGACCTGGCAGCTACAACAAAAAAAGTGACACAAAATGATTATGATCAACTAATGTGGTTGATTGAACGAGGTAAAAAATTTAATTATCGATTAGCAGAATATATAGGATTTTTGGAAGGCTATAATATTTGTTATACCAATTTGGAAGAGCCTATCGCGCAACAATTTGCTGATCTTTTGATTGAGATGGGCGGTAACATCAATTCAGTAACAGAATATTCAGCGCCCGCTGTTTGGTATTGTTCGCGTTTCAATCGGTTGGATCAGTTAAAGTTTTTGATTCCACGTGGCGCCAATGTCAATGTTGATAGTGGTTCTTCTTATCACTCACCCCTGGGTGAAGCTATCGAAAATAATAATCTGGACATAATTAATTTATTAATTGCGTCAGGATCAAAACCCCGATCTAACGAATGGGAAGATGATCTCGAACTTGCCTGCTCAAAATTAAACGATAAAGAAAATTTACGTGCATCCCAAGCCGTGATCTCTGCATTAAAAAATGCAGGATTCCGCTTCAGAAAAGATTCGCTTTACTACTTGAATCCAGAACGTCATGCTGAAAACGACCTCTATAAATCAGAAGAGGTAATAAAATGTATGGCGCAATTTGAGTGACTGGGTTCACATATTATATTTGTTTGGTAGCTTTACAAAAACTTTACACGGCATCTCGGCATCAAAACCAAAAAACTCGATACAATCGGTAAATCACAACAATAACTTATTTCAGGTCAATTAGAATTTTATGAAAAAACAAAATCATTTCACTCGATTTTTTTTAATTGTTGCGGCTATTTTAACCAGTTTCTTTCTTGCTTCTTGTAGTCAGGTATCCAAACAGCCGCAAGAGCCGATTGTAAAAACAGTCTATGGTTCTATTTCCGGTAGTGTTGAAGATGGCGTTTTTAGTTTTAAAGGAATTCCTTACGCGAAAGCGGAAAGATTTATGCCGCCACAAAAACCCGATGCATGGGAAGGCGTGCGTAAACATACAAAATTTGGCCCGATTGCGATGCAAGTAAATTCCTGGTCGTCAGAAGATGCGATGGATGAACATAAATTATTTACTGTGAATGTTTGGACGCAAGGCATCAACGATGGCAAAAAAAGACCGGTGATGGTGTGGCTGCATGGTGGTGGTTTTAGTGTTGGTGCGAGTGATGATCCGATTACTGATGGAAAAATGCTCGCGCAAAAAGGCGATGTAGTGTTGGTGTCAGTGAATCATCGTTTAAATATTTTAGGCTTTTTGGATTTATCGGCCTTTGGTAATCAATACGCAGATTCTGCAAACGTTGGCATGTTGGATGTTGTTTCGGCACTGGAATGGGTAAATAAAAATATTCGCAATTTTGGCGGTGATCCAAAGAACGTGACTATTGTCGGTGAATCCGGCGGTGGTGGAAAAGTGGGAACATTAATGTCCATGCCTGCTGCAAAAGGATTATTTCATAAAGCGATTATTCAAAGCGGTACGCTGTTAAATGTAATGACCAAAGAAAAGTCGACGCAAGTTGGAAAGGCATTAGTAGAAGTTTTAGGTTTAACTAAAGACAACATTAACCAGATTAATCATATTCCTTACAAACAATTGGTTGAAGCTGGCAATAAAGCGCTGGAAAAAACTGTTGGCCTGAGAAAACCCGGTTCGAAAGTGATGTTTGGTTTTGGGCCAGTACCTGATGGTGTGAATTTATTGCAACAACCTTTCTCGCCGGATTTTGCGGATATATCCAAAGATGTTCCGCTATTAATCGGCACAACATTTAATGAATTGGTCAGAACCGTTTATGCTGAAAAAAATCTGACTATGGGTGAAGCAAAAAAACGATTAATCAATGTTTATGGCGATAAGACGGATCAATATGTTCACCTCTTTGCCAAAACATATCCGAATTATACGCCGCAAGATTTATTATCAATCGATAATCTTTTCCGTCCCAACACTATTGTAACGGCCGATGCGCGTGCCGCAAAAACCAAAGCGCCGGTTTATTCCTATTTGTTGACCTGGAAAAGTACAGTTGAAGATAACAGCAAAGGTTCTTTTCACGGCCTTGATATTCCGCTCGCATTTAAAAATATTGAGTTAGGTAAACACTGGACGGGTACATCAAATGAAGCGAAAGTACTGGCTGACCGAATGAGTTCGGTCTGGATTAATTTTGCGAGAAGCGGAAATCCGAATGATAAATCCTTACCTGCATGGAAAGCTTACACTCGCGAAAATGGTGAGACTATGATTTTTGATGCTCAACCCAAAATCCTGAACAATCATGATCGTGAATTAATGGAATTGATTAAATCTGTTCCTTAATTTTCAATATCTGTCATGTTTGTACAGGGCGCGAAAAATATTAACAAACCAGGAAAAATGATTATGCAAAAAATAAAATATGCAATTCTACTCTTGATCTTGTCGTTTTCGACTCCATCCTTTTCGGAAGAAGTGAAAACCAGAATTATTGAAAATGGCGGAACTGGAAAATTCCCGGCCATCATGATGACGGAAAATTCCCTGCCGACACACACTGTGTTCAGGCCGCAAAATATTAAAAAATTCCAAGGCAAAAAAAGTCTGCCGATAATCGTTTGGGGCAACGGTGCTTGTTTCGATTCGCCCTTTGAACACGTCAACTTTTTAAATGAAATTGCCTCACACGGCTTTTTGGTTGTCGCAATTGGTACTATGCCGAAAGAAACCGGTGAGCAAAATAAAGAGCGATCCACTTCATCAAAATTAACAGATGCAATCAATTGGGCCATTGCACAAAACAGTGATACCAAGAGTATTTATTTCAAAAAAATTAATACCCAAAAAATCGCCGTTGCCGGTATGTCCTGTGGTGGTTTACAAGCCTTGGAAGTTGCACCTGATCCCAGAGTTTCTACATTGATTGTCGCCAACAGTGGCATCTTCATCGACCCGATTCGCGGCAACGCCATGCCGATGATGCCGCAGCTGGACAAAGCCCATCTGAAAAAAATCCATACGCCCACTTTGTATTTGCTCAGACTCCTTCCGATATTGCTTATAACAACGGCATGAATGATGTTGAACAACTGAATCATGTGCCCGTATTTGTTGGAAATTTGGATGTGGGTCACGGTGGAACCTACGGCCAACCCTTCGGTGGTGATTTCGCCAAAGTGGCAACTGCCTGGCTTAATTGGCAATTAAAAGGCGATAAAAAAGCGGCAACATTATTTATCGGTGATAAACCCGGTCTTTCAAAATTTCCGGGTTGGACATTTGCTAAAAAGAATATGCAGTAATTTTTACTTGCCGGGCTTTTATCTGTACATTAGAATGCACTTTATAATGTGCATTCTGGAGGTTTTTCATGGCGACTAACCCAATCTATGCGGAACAAACAGTATCCATTACTGATTTGCGTAAAAGCCCTGCGACCTACTTTATAAATGAACCTGTAGCAGTTTTGTCTAATAACCGCACAGCGGGTTACATTGTTCCCGCTGAGGTTTATCAGCACATGGTCAATATGATTGAGCAGGCTTATCCGGAAGGCCGCAGCCGTTTCCGTCCTTCGCGTGCTCGGTTGGATGACATTATTGCCCAAGGTAATGAGTTAGTTGCCAATGCTTCAGCTGCTGATTTGGAGCGTTTTTCTGAGTGACAACAATATTTAAAACGGACTTAATCAGAAGGCAACTTACGCCCGAAGAATTGAAATGTTTGGAGGATGATTTTCGCCATTACAAGGCAACTGGTGTATTGCCTGATTTGTTTGGTCGTGATGTGCCTTACAACCATCCCAATACTTTGTATTCAGTAAAAGCGGAAGAGCTTTGGCATATTCATTTATTAAGCGGCGATGCTACATGGCCTGCCAATTGTAAAAAACAAGAAGATAAAACCAGTGATGATCATTTGGTTTATTGTCCAGCTTATCAAGCATCCAATTGCTTTTTGTTGATTGCAATTTTGTCACCCGATGCGCATGCGCAAGCACGAAAAAATCAGATTATGCTTAATCTTGCAAAAATGGCTGAAAATTTCAGGATTAAATATTGATCCACTAGATGTTAAAAACTTTACTCTCGCCACAATTGTTGCCAATTATGTAAAGGATAAATTCTCATGAAATATATGAACAAATGGTTAAGCCCAATAACTGCAATTTACTTGATGGCATTTATCTCGCTTGCTGTTAATGCAGAGGAAAAAGATCCCGCTTATTTCTTTCCGCCGAAAATGCAAAGTTTTCCTTTGTATGGTGATGCGGCGATTCCCAATTCAAAACCAACTGTTGATGAAGAAACCGGTGCAGACAAAGGTTGGATACAAAAAGTGTCGCGGCCTTATATTCAGGTGTATCTGCCTGCAAAAGTTAAAGCAACGGGTGCGAGTGTGGTGATATTTCCTGGCGGCGCTTATTGGGGATTAACCTTTGACTTCGAAGGTGTCCAACAAGCGAATTATTTTGTGGATCACGGCATTGCGGCCTTTGTTGTTAAATATCGAATTCCCAATGATTTGTGGATGACCGATAAATCAATTGGGCCACTACAAGATGCACAACAAGCAATGAAATTTGCTCGTCAACATGCCAGCGAATGGAATTTGGATCCAAACCGAATGGGTGCAGTGGGTTTTTCTGCGGGCGGACATCTTGCTTCCACTTTGGCAACACATTTCAATAAACTTAAAATTGAAAATCCTGACAAAATTAATTTGCGTCCTGATTTTCTCGTACTGGTTTATCCCGTTATCAGCATGGATTCAAAAGTTACACATCTGGATTCACGCAAGGCTTTGCTCGGCGAAAAACCATCCAAAGATCAAATCCGTTTCTTCTCCAATGAATTGCAAGTAACTGCAAACACACCGCCCACATTGTTGCTCCATGCAGTCGATGACAAATTGGTGGATGTAAAAAATACTCTTCTATTTCTCGAAGCACTTAAACAGGCTAGCGTTCCTGTTGAGGCACATTTATATGAAAAAGGTGATCACGGTTTTTTCCTGCTTCCACGTGATCGCTGGCAAGGTGACATTATCGAATGGCTCGCATCCAACGGCTGGCTTAATCTGAAAAAGAATTGAGGCTGTGTTGTTTTCCGGAATTCGCTAGGGCTTAATCCGGTTACTCGCAAGAATTCTTTATTGAAGTTGGATTTGGTACTGAATCCAGCTTCCATCATGATGTTGGTGATAGACATTTCGTTGTTGTTGCTTAGCAGGGTTTGCGCAGCTTTGACTCGGCAGTCGTTGAGGTATTGTGAAAAACTACTGTTGTAAATGCGATTAATGGCTTGAGAAATTTGTCGCGATGGAATCACCAACATTCTGCTTGCTTGCTCCAATGTAACGCCGCCTTCCTTTTTATAAAGTTCGCGCTCTATCACCAGTCGTTCCCAACGATCGAAGATTTCGCGCGCTTCAGAATCACTGATGGATTTCGTTTTACTGATTCGCAAATCCTGCAATGCGTGCATCCATTCTATGAGTGGCGCACGTGTGATCACGAGCAGTAAGGTGGTCGCATGGAAAAGTAAAAATGCTGTCGCTCCCAGATGTAAAGCCCATGATTGATGCAGAGCTATTCCGTTATTCAATTCGAGCAATATCCATAATTCAACGATTAAGTTGATCGTCATGAGTAGCGCAAGAATAAGCAACCAGCGATAAGCGGTTTCAGCGTATTGTCCCAAGTGTTCCAAGCGCTGTTGTCCACCTTTTAAAAGTTTGAATGTGAAAACAAGATAAACAGCAAAGCTACCGATGATCAGATAATCCACTAACCACAAAACAGGTACTCGACATATTCCTAGGCACAATACCAATGCGGCGGGAATCAAATGCAACAACCATCGACTGTAATTGGCGCGTTCGCTAGCCACCAAGCTGGAATAATAGAAGTAAATACCGGGTCCCAAGGTCATCGCCAGTGAAGCTCGCAACAATGCGGCAAACTCCCATCCAAATCCAAACACCACAAACGCCAGAAAATTTTGTGCAGCACAAAGCAGATAATTCATCCCGAGCAAACGTGCAGGTAATACTTGCAACTTTTTCGAAGCTAAAAACCCCAGCGCCAGAAGTAGGCAGATAATCGCGGAAGATAAAAAAATGTGGATAAGGCTTTGTTGCATTCCAGTTCCTGAGTTGTGAATGGCGTTGTCATTCAGCGTTTTGTTTATATTTTCGGCGAATCTTGTGTTTTTGATGACCTCGATCGCGCTTTAGGTCGTTTGGAACACTGATTATTTACACAATGCGGGTTCAATATTCATTTAATCAGGAGCCGTTATGAAATTTAATCATCGATTTGTCCCCTTTGTTCTGTTGTACTCACTCATGCTTCAAGCTGAGGCGGGGACATTATTAATTCGCAATGTTCACATTGTTACTGCTCATATTGTTACTGCCAATGCCCAAGTGAGCAAGCAACCCGTCAACCTATTGATTGAAAATGAACGCATCCGTGAAATAGGTTCCCAAGACTTTACTGCCGAAACCGTAATCGACGGCAAAGGCCAATACCTTATGCCCGGTTTAATTGATACCCATGTGCACCTGCGCGATGTGCCCGGTTTGATGTTGCAAGAGAATGACCCTGACTCCGCGAAAATCAATCAGGAAGCCCTTGCACAAATTCCCCAAAGTTATCTTTATGCGGGTTTCACAACACTGTTGGATTTAGCCAACACGGGTGAGGCTATTACCCAATGGAATAGCCCGCCACTTGCGCCGCAAGCTTATTTTTGTTCGCCCGTGCTAATTCCCAAAGGTTATCCCATCGCCAACATGCCGGAAACTGTGCAGCAGTCGCCTGATGTTACTCGTCACTATTTGCACGACAGACATTCACATTCAACAGCCAACATGGCGGATGCCGAACAACATTCGCCAGCGAATTTAGTTGAAGCCGGTAAAAAAGAAGGAGCGAAATGCATCAAAGTATTTTATGAAAAAGGTTTCGGTGGCAAAAAGAATTTACCTACACCCAGCGAAGCGGTTGTGCGTGAATTAGTTGCCGCAGCACATAAACATCATTTGCCCGTTTTTTTACACGGCAATTCATTGGAGTCTTATGAATTTGGATTAGCAACAGGTGTGGATATGATAGTCCACGGTTTATGGAATGCTGATGCCAAAACCAACAATACAGATTTAATAAAAATCGCAAAACAATTAATCAAAGCTAGGATTGCTGTGCAACCTACAGTGCAAGTGATTTACGGCGAGCAAGAAATATTTAACCCCGATTTTTTTAAACAAACTGATCTGCAACATGAAATGCCTGCATCTTTAATGCAATGGTATCAATCGGATTCAGGCCAATGGATGAAAGAAGAAATGAGCGGTTATTTCAAAAGCGAAACGCCCATGACCGCTACACAACAATATCAACAAGTGAAAGCGGTTTATAAACCCATGTTGGATAGAGTCAAAACACTGAGCAATGAGTTAATCCAATCGAAATCGCTATTGGTTTTTGGTAGCGATACACCCAGTGGTCCTTTTTATGCGCAATTCCCTGGGTTTAATGGTCGCCAGGAAATGAATCGCTGGCTAGACATGGGCATTTCACTCACCGATTTATTTAGAGCTATGACCATTGGCAATGCGCGCATTATGGGGCTGGAAAACGAAATCGGCAGTATCGAAAAGCACAAACTGGCGAACCTGTTGTTGCTCAGCAAAAATCCACTGGTGGATGTCACCGCTTACGATTCCATCACTTGGGTTGTTTTGAAAGGTAAAACCCATTGAGCGGGAAAAGTTGTCGGCGTTGAGTAAATAATACAACTCTAGGGGCAGAACCTCGCGTCTGCCTTGGGCTGCCCCTGGAAGCAGCCCAGGGATGATTTTTGTTCTATTGGCCATTAGTCCAATAGCGATCTTGCCAAACTTACCTAGAATGCAATCAATCCATTTTTGTATCCCTATTTTCTATCTTTTATCTTTCCCCGGAGTTCCAGATGAGTAATGCCGTTGCCACAGTTGCGTTTTTGCAAGGTCAAGCTTGGGCCAAGAGTCCTGATGGTAGTTTGCGTCCACTGTCGGTTGGCAGTGTGTTGAATGCGGATGAAATTCTGGTAACGGCCCCTGGTGCGAAGGTTGAGCTGGACACTGGCGATGGTGAATTGCTGTCGGTTCAAGGCGGACAAGAAGTGGCGATGAGTCGCGACTTTAACGGTGAAACAGCGACATCGCCTGATGAAACTTTGTTGTCCGATGCTTCTGTGCAAGAGGCTTTAACAGTATTGCAGCAGGGGGGCGACTTAACGACTGATCTTGAGGAAACCGCAGCCGGTAATACTGGCGGTGCTGGTAGTGAAGGGCATGGATTCGTGCAATTGGCTCGTTTAATCGAAACAACCGACCCACTGGCATTTAGCTTTGATGCGGCCAATGCAGGTGGTAGGGGTATCCCGGATACCGATGGTGAATTTCCGCGAAATAACCCTCCTGAAGTCATCGATCAGCAGTTGGTGTTTGATGAAGACACAATTCTGAATGGTCAAATCATCGCGACTGATGTTGAGAATGACAGCTTGACCTATACAGTCTTAACTCAGCCCTTGAATGGTGTTTTAACGCTTGATCCCGTCAGTGGCGCTTTCACTTTACACCTAATCAAAACTATAACGGCGCTGATAGTTTTGTCGTTACAGTAACCGACGATGCTGGCAATAGTGTCGATAACACCATCACTCTTACTATTAATGCTGTTAACGATGCGCCGGTCAGCAGTGCGCAGCCTGTTGTGACTAATGAAGATACGCCCGTCACTGGTCAAGTAGTTGCGACTGATGTTGAAAACGATAGTTTGACCTTTTTGGTCAGCACAAATCCCACGAACGGCCTTGTCTCGATTAACGCGATAACGGGTGCTTATGAATACACACCGAATCCAAATTTCAACGGTGTTGATAGTTTTGTTGTGACAGTTTCTGACGGTAATGGTGGCATAACAACGTCAGTCGTGAGTGTAACAATTAATCCAGTAAACGATGCACCCGTTGCCACCAATCAAACTTTAACAACAGCAGAAGACACAGCGATCGATGGTCAAATTGTTGCGTCGGATGTTGATAATGATCCTCTGACTTACACAGTCACAACCAATCCAATGAATGGCAGTTTGTTGTTCAATGCTAATGGCAGTTTTACTTACACGCCCAATCCTAATTACAACGGCAGCGATTCATTTGTCGTCACTGTCAGCGATGGTTTTGGTGGCGTGACAACTAGCACCATTTCGATTGGCGTTACACCAGTGAACGATGCGCCGGTTGCAGCCAATCGCACAGTAAATATTGCGGAAGATACACAAGACGCGCCATTAAATATTGCGGCACCCAGTGATGTGGATGGCGATACTTTAACGATTACCGTTGCTGGGTTGCCAAGTATTGGAACTGTGACTTTGGCCGACGGTACAACAGTCATTAACGGCCAGGTGTTAACCGCGCAAGAATTAACAAGTTTACGTTTTGATGCGCCCGCTAATGTGAATTCAACTGAAACCGGTCTGTTCCAATATTCTGTGAGTGATGGACAAGAAGCTGTGATGGGAACAATCACCATCAATGTCACACCTGCAAACGATGCGCCTGTTGCAAATAATCTTTCCGTCACCACTGATGAAGACACCGCTTATGTCGGTCAAATTGTTGCAACCGATATTGATGGCGACACATTGAGTTATTCCATCAACACTATGCCAACGAATGGCACTTTGACTCTTGATCAAGTAACCGGGCAATTTACTTACACGCCTAATTTAAATTACAACGGCGGCGATTCTTTTTCTGTTTTAGTGAGCGATGGCCGCGGTGGCATTGTGACTTCAGTCGTCACTGTTGGCGTTACTCCAGTGAACGATGCGCCAGTTGCGAATCCGGATTTGGCATCAACACCCATCAATCAAGCAGTCACTGTCGATGTGCGCGCGAATGATGCCGATGTTGATAATCTGCGCGCAGATTTGGTAGTGAGTAATCCACAAGTTGACGCTGCACAGGGCACTGCAACACTCGATGCACAAGGCCGAGTGGTTTTCACTCCTGCACTGAATTTTTCCGGCGTTGCCACTATTACTTACACATTAACTGACCCAGCTGGATTAACCAGCACCGGTAATTTAACGGTTAATGTTGGCGCTAATACTGCACCAACGGGTGCAGATAATGTCATCACCTTAAATGAAGATGGTTCACACACATTTGCTGCCAATAATTTTGGTTTTGCCGATGCTGATGCTGCACAAACATTCAATGCTGTTCGCATCGATACGTTACCTGCAGCAGGCAGTTTAACTTTAGGTGGTGTTGCAGTAACGGCAGGGCAAATTATTCCCGTCGCTGCACTTGCGACTTTAGTTTTCACACCAGCTCCTGATGCCAACGGAAATAATTACGCGAATTTCACATTCAGTGTTCAAGATTCTGTTGGTGGATTTGATTTAGTGCCGAATACAATTCAATTGAATGTTACGCCAGTGAACGATGCCCCAACATTGGACAACGAAATCGCCAATCAAAATGCAACAGAAGATACTGCATTTAATTTCCAATTTGCAGCGAACAGTTTTAGTGATGTCGATGTTGGTGATGTCATTACTTACAGCGCACAATTAGTCGGCGGTGGTGCATTACCGGCCTGGTTAAGTTTTGATTCTGCGACAAGAACATTCAGTGGCACGCCAGCGAATGGTGATGTCGGAACCATTTCCGTTCAAGTGATTGCAACCGATATTGCAAATGCTACTGCATCAGATAATTTTGATATTGTGATCGCGAATGTAAATGACGCACCAACAGTGTCCAATAACATTCCTGATCAAAACGCCACAGAAGATTCTGCATTTAATTTCCAATTTGCATCCAACAGTTTTGCGGATGTTGATGCGGGCACCACACTCACTTACACCGCACAATTAGCTGGTGGAGGAGCATTACCAAGTTGGTTAAGTTTCGATTCTGCGACACGCACATTCAGTGGCACACCAGCGAATGGCGATGTTGGAACTGTTTCCATTGATGTGATTGCTAGCGATGGTTCTGCAACAGTGACAGATTCTTTCGATATTGTGATCGGCGGTGTAAACGATGCGCCTGTGAATACAGTGTCTGCAGCAATCACCATGAACGAAGATACTACTCAAGCCATCACCGGTTTGAGTGTGAATGATGTTGATGCAGGCTCGTCTTCGATCACTGTGACATTACAAATTACCAACGGTATTTTGAATGTAAGTGGTGGCTCAGCGGTTATTGTGGGTAATGGTACTAACGCTGTCACTTTGACAGGCACTCAAGCAGAAATAAATTCTACTTTAGCTGCGACAGTCAATTATGTTCCAACAACCAATTTCAACGGCACGTCTACTTTCACTATCACTACGAATGACAATGGTAATTCTGGTGTTGGTGGTGCATTAAGTGATGTGGATACTGTGACTATAACGGTGAATCCGGTTGATGATGTAACGCAGATTACACCTGTTTCACAAGATCTTAATGAAACCAATTCAATATTATCTGTTAATGGAACAGTCAACGCGGTGGATGTAGATAGTCCTGTTGGGTTTGTTGCGCAAAATAATGTTGCAGGTTCTGGTGGGTACGGTTTATTTACATTGGCCGTAAATGGTCAATGGAGCTATTCAACCAACAATGCACAAAATCAATTTGCGGCAGGAACAACTTATACAGATACTCTGACTGTTACCGCACTGGATGGTACAACTAGCACAATCACTGTGAATATTCTTGGAACGAATGATGCCCCCGGTATTACGGGCTTGGTCACCACATTGAATTACGCAGAATCGACTACAGCAACAATCACTCGCACGATTATCGATTCTACAGTTGTATTAACTGATATAGATTCTGCTAACTTTGCAGGCGGAAATGTCACAGTCACGATCAATAATGTTGTCGCAGCTCAGGATCAATTAACGGTACAAAATCAGGGAACTGCTGTTAATCAAATTAGCGTTTCAGGCACCAACGTTAGTTACAACTTTGGTGCTGGTGCAGTATTGATTGGAACTATTTCAGGTGGCACTTTGGGTGCACCATTAGTGATTAGTTTGAACAACAATGCTACGCCTGTAGCGGTAGATGCTTTGGTGCAACGCATTGCTTATGGCAACTCATCACAATTACCTAATACCACACCTAGAAGTATTACTTTGAGTGTGACTGATGGTGACGGGACTGCGAATGGCGGCACTGATACTTTCACACAAAATATCACTATTAATGTTGCTTCTAACAATGATGCGCCAGTGTTGGGTGCCTTGGGTGGTACTCGTACTTACACTGAGGGCGGGGCGGCTGTTGTGCTGGATACCAATGCCACCATTGCAGATGGCGAGCTTGTTGCTTTGGCAAACTTTGGTGGAATGACACTGACTGTTGGCCGTCGTGGCGGTATTAATACTGATGATGATTTTGTGGGTACTGGCACTTTATCTTTAACGGGTGGCAATGTTGTTTTAAATGGTGTGACAGTAGGTAGTTACAATGCAGCGCAACTCGATGCAGGTCAGTTGTTGATTACATTTGCCAATGGTGTAACCAACGCTCAAGCAACCAGTGTTTTGCGTCAAATTGCGTATCGCAATACCAGCGATGCACCACCTTCATCTTTGATCGTTGATTTTGTGTTGAATGATGGCAACACCGGTGCACAAGGTTCTGGTGGTGCGAGAAATTCAACAACAGTCGGTGTGACAGTTAATATCACAGGCGTTAATGATGCACCTGTTGCGCAAGCATTAACATTAAATGGAACAGAAGAAACCAATTTACCCATCAGCCTGACTGGCAGTGATGTTGATGGTACAGTCCAATCAGTACAGTTAGTCAATCTGCCCAGTGGAGCACAAGGCGTGCTGTATTTGTCAGACGGTGTGACAGCTGTAACTACAGCAATGAATTTAACTCCTGCGCAAGCATCGAATTTAATTTTCACACCGACAAATAATTTCAATGGCAATGTGTCATTTAATTTTATTGTCCGTGACAATCTGGGCCTTGCATCCGCACCTGCTGCAGTCAATATTTCTGTTGCTGTTGTGAACGATGCGCCTTTGAATGCTGTTCCTGCTGCGATCACCATGAACGAAGATACTACTCAAGCAATCACAGGTTTGAGTGTGAATGATGTTGATGCGGGTTCGTCTTCTATCACTGTGACATTGCAAATTACCAACGGTATTTTAAATGTGAGTGGTGGCTTAGCGGTTATTGCTGGTAATGGTACAAGCACAGTGACATTAACCGGCACCCAAGCGGAAATTAATTCGACTTTGGCTGCAACAGTGAATTATGTTCCATCGGCTAATTTCAGCGGCACATCAAGCTTAACAATCACCACAAACGACAATGGTAATTCCGGTGCTGGTGGTGCATTGATTGATGTGGATACTGTAACTATCACAATCAATCCAATCGATGACGGATCAGTGGCAAACCAAAATGTTGTCACCAACGAAGATGTTGTGTTGAACGGCAATTTACCAACCACCGATGCGGATGGTGCCGTGACTTACGCGGTGATCACCAATCAAGCCACCACAAATGGAACGGTTTCTGTTGCGGCTAATGGTTCTTACACTTACACACCGAATGCAAATTATTCTGGCAGTGACAGTTTTGTTGTGAACGTCACTGACGCACAAGGTTTCACTACACCAGTGACTGTTATGTGACTGTGAATCCAATCGATGACGGATCAGTGGCAAACCAAAATGTTGTCACCAACGAAGATGTTGTGTTGAACGGCAATTTACCAACCACCATGCGGATGGTGCCGTGACTTACGCGGTGATCACCAATCAAGCCACCACAAATGGAACGGTTTCTGTTGCGGCTAATGGTTCTTACACTTACACACCAATGCAAATTATTCTGGCAGTGCAGTTTTGTTGTGAACGTCACTGACGCACAAGGTTTCACTACACCAGTGACTGTTAATGTGACTGTGAATCCAATCGATGACGGATCAGTGGCAAACCAAAATGTTGTCACCAACGAAGATGTTGTGTTGAACGGCAATTTACCAACCACCATGCGGATGGTGCCGTGACTTACGCGGTGATCACCAATCAAGCCACCACAAATGGAACGGTTTCTGTTGCGGCTAATGGTTCTTACACTTACACACCGAATGCAAATTATTCTGGCAGTGACAGTTTTGTTGTGAACGTCACTGACGCACAAGGTTTCACTACACCAGTGACTGTTAATGTGACTGTGAATCCAATCGATGACGGATCAGTGGCAAACCAAAATGTTGTCACCAACGAAGATGTTGTGTTGAACGGCAATTTACCAACCACCGATGCGGATGGTGCCGTGACTTACGCGGTGATCACCAATCAAGCCACCACAAATGGAACGGTTTCTGTTGCGGCTAATGGTTCTTACACTTACACCGAATGCAAATTATTCTGGCAGTGACAGTTTTGTTGTGAACGTCACTGACGCAAGGTTTCACTACCAGTGACTGTTAATGTGACTGTGAATCCAATCATGACGGATCAGTGGCAAACCAAAATGTTGTCACCAACGAAGATGTTGTGTTGAACGGCAATTTACCAACCACCGATGCGGATGGTGCCGTGACTTACGCGGTGATCACCAATCAAGCCACCACAAATGGAACGGTTTCTGTTGCGGCTAATGGTTCTTACACTTACACACCGAATGCAAATTATTCTGGCAGTGACAGTTTTGTTGTGAACGTCACTGACGCACAAGGTTTCACTACACCAGTGACTGTTAATGTGACTGTGAATCCAATCGATGACGGATCAGTGGCAAACCAAAATGTTGTCACCAACGAAGATGTTGTGTTGAACGGCAATTTACCAACCACCGATGCGGATGGTGCCGTGACTTACGCGGTGATCACCAATCAAGCCACCACAAATGGAACGGTTTCTGTTGCGGCTAATGGTTCTTACACTTACACACCGAATGCAAATTATTCTGGCAGTGACAGTTTTGTTGTGAACGTCACTGACGCACAAGGTTTCACTACACCAGTGACTGTTAATGTGACTGTGAATCCAATCGATGACGGATCAGTGGCAAACCAAAATGTTGTCACCAACGAAGATGTTGTGTTGAACGGCAATTTACCAACCACCGATGCGGATGGTGCCGTGACTTACGCGGTGATCACCAATCAAGCCACCACAAATGGAACGGTTTCTGTTGCGGCTAATGGTTCTTACACTTACACACCGAATGCAAATTATTCTGGCAGTGACAGTTTTGTTGTGAACGTCACTGACGCACAAGGTTTCACTACACCAGTGACTGTTAATGTGACTGTGAATCCAATCGATGACGGATCAGTGGCAAACCAAAATGTTGTCACCAACGAAGATGTTGTGTTGAACGGCAATTTACCAACCACCGATGCGGATGGTGCCGTGACTTACGCGGTGATCACCAATCAAGCCACCACAAATGGAACGGTTTCTGTTGCGGCTAATGGTTCTTACACTTACACACCGAATGCAAATTATTCTGGCAGTGACAGTTTTGTTGTGAACGTCACTGACGCACAAGGTTTCACTACACCAGTGACTGTTAATGTGACTGTGAATCCAATCGATGACGGATCAGTGGCAAACCAAAATGTTGTCACCAACGAAGATGTTGTGTTGAACGGCAATTTACCAACCACCGATGCGGATGGTGCCGTGACTTACGCGGTGATCACCAATCAAGCCACCACAAATGGAACGGTTTCTGTTGCGGCTAATGGTTCTTACACTTACACACCGAATGCAAATTATTCTGGCAGTGACAGTTTTGTTGTGAACGTCACTGACGCACAAGGTTTCACTACACCAGTGACTGTTAATGTGACTGTGAATCCAATCGATGACGGATCAGTGGCAAACCAAAATGTTGTCACCAACGAAGATGTTGTGTTGAACGGCAATTTACCAACCACCGATGCGGATGGTGCCGTGACTTACGCGGTGATCACCAATCAAGCCACCACAAATGGAACGGTTTCTGTTGCGGCTAATGGTTCTTACACTTACACACCGAATGCAAATTATTCTGGCAGTGACAGTTTTGTTGTGAACGTCACTGACGCACAAGGTTTCACTACACCAGTGACTGTTAATGTGACTGTGAATCCGATCGATGATGGATCAGTTGCAACACAAAATGTTGTCACCAACGAAGATGTTGTGTTGAACGGCAATTTACCAACCACCGATGCGGATGGTGCCGTGACTTACGCGGTGATCACCAATCAAGCCACCACAAATGGAACGGTTTCTGTTGCGGCTAATGGTTCTTACACTTACACACCGAATGCAAATTATTCTGGCAGTGACAGTTTTGTTGTGAACGTAACGGATGCACAAGGTTTTGTAACACCAGTGACAGTTAACGTAACAGTGAATCCAATCGATGATGGATCAGTTGCAAACCAAAATGTTGTCACCAACGAAGATGTTGTGTTGAACGGCAATTTACCAACCACCGATGCGGATGGTGCTGTGACTTATGCAGTGATCACCAATCAAACCACCACAAATGGAACGGTTTCTGTTGCAGCGAATGGTTCTTACACATACACACCGAATGCAAATTATTCTGGCAGTGACAGTTTTGTTGTGAACGTAACGGATGCACAAGGTTTTGTAACACCAGTGACAGTTAACGTAACAGTGAATCCAATCGATGACGGTGCAGTGGCAAACCAAAATGTTGTCACCAACGAAGATGTTGTGTTGAACGGCAATTTACCAACCACCGATGCGGATGGTGCCGTGACTTACGCGGTGATCACCAATCAAGCCACCACAAATGGAACGGTTTCGGTTGCAGCGAATGGTTCATACACTTACACGCCAAATGCAAATTATTCTGGCTCAGATAGCTTCACTGTGAACGTCACTGACGCACAAGGTTTCACTACACCAGCGACAGTTAATGTGACTGTGAATCCGATTAATGATGCACCTATCACAACAACAGCGAATTTACTGGTAAATGAAGAAGCGCAAAATGTTTCTTTAGGAATCGTCGCTCCAACAGATGTCGATTCTGCAAGTTTGACAATTACAGTCAGTGGGCTGCCAAATATTGGTGTTGTCACTTTAGCAAATGGTACAGCTATCACTGTTGGGCAATCACTCACAATTGCCGAACTCACCAGTTTGCAATACGACGCACCGATGGAAGTGTTAACAACAACCAATACCAGCTTCACTTACACTGTGAGTGATGGTGTTGCACCAGCCATAACAGGTGTTGCAAATATTACTGTAAATCCTGTAAATGACGCGCCAATAGCAAATGATGATCCAGAACCATCATTGGCAACAACACCCGTTGGATTATTGTCAGAATACTTTGGTTATCAAGAAGGTGTTGATGGCGGTAATTTATCAAATTTAGCTCAGGTTACTACATTCATTAATGGGCGTACGCCAGATGCAACATTTACTGCTACCGAATTCCGTTACGGGTTGGATGATTTGTTCGGGAATAATTTGGGTAATGGAACAAACCTGCAATTATTCCTGGGTGCAGATGCTGCCAGTTTAAGTGCTGATCCAGGTACGACTACTGATGCTGTTATTCGTATGCGGGGTTATGTAGAGCTGGACGCGGGAACTTACAACTTCCGTGTGCGTGGTGACGATGGATATCAAATTAAAATTGACGGTGTTGTTGTGGCACAAGTCAATGCTATTCAACCACCAACTGGCACTGTGCATACCACATTTACTGTTGCAGAAAGTGGATTCCATCAAATAGAAGTTCTTTATTGGGATCAAGGTGGTCAGGCGGTATTCCAAGCGGAAATCAGTAATAACAGTGGTTCTACCTATCAATTCTTGAGCCAGATACCGACGGTAAGTACAGGTGTATTTAATTTACAAGAAGACAATGTGTTAACTATCACTCCATCATCACTTCTTGCGAATGATTCTGATATTGATGGCGATGTTTTGAGTGTGTTGTCTGTAGGTAATGCAACACATGGCACTGTGAGTATTAATGGATCTGGTGATATTATTTTCACGCCGCAATTAAATTATTCAGGGCCTGCGAGTTTTGAATACACAGTGAGTGATGGAAATGGTGGAACTGATGTTGCAAAAGTTGCCATATACATTTCGCCCGTTAATGACGCGCCCACAGCGACGGGTGAAAGTTTCAGTACTAATGAAGATGCAGCATTAACATTGACCCCATCACAATTATTAACCAATGATTCTGATATAGAAGGCGATGTTTTAACTATCTCATCAGTACAAGGTGCAGTAAATGGAACAGTTGCATTGGTCGGCAGCAATGTTGTGTTCACACCAACCGCAAACTACAACGGACCTGCATCATTCACTTACACTGTGAGTGATGGTAATGGTGGTAGTTCAACTGCTACAGTTAATGTGACAGTGAATTCCGTGAATGATGCACCCTCTGGTATAAATCAATCCGTGAGTTTGGTTGAAGATAAGGCTTACACCTTTACGCTTTCAGATTTTAGTTTTTCAGATGTTGATAATAATTCCTTGAATGCTGTTCGTATTACCGCTGTTCCAGGAACTGGAACAGTGTTTTTAAATAATGTAGCGATAACCTCCGGCACTACAGTTGCGGTTGCAGACATAGTTGCAGGCCGATTGGTCTATCTTCCATCCTTAAATTCCAATCTCTCCAGAACCATGACATTTCAAGTGCAGGATGATGGTGGAACTGCCAATGGTGGAGTCAATTTGGATCAATCTGCCAATGTATTGACCTTAAACATCACAGCAGATGCTAATGATATTAATGCTGGTGGAACTAGCACAACTCAAACACTCGCGTTGAATGTTGGAAATATTTCCATTAACGATAACGGAGGTGCTGCTGATCTCATCAATATTACATCTACCGGTGCACCATCATTCAGTGCATTTAATTTTGAACGATTTGGTAACAATCTCGAATATCAGGCAACTTCTGGTGCTAACAATACTCACGTTACAGTGATCAATGAGTATGTAGCTGGAAACAAAATTGAAGCCATTTCTTTTACCGGTGGTGGTGATTATTCGAGTTACTCTTTGGGTACAGCAGCTTACTCAATTAATACAACTGCAACAGGTATTGCCGATGTTCAAGAAATTCTTGCCGGCTCCTCAATAGATGACACTCTAACGGGTGGCGGTGGTACATCCTCTGATATGTTGTTTGGCGGTGCAGGTAATGACACTTTAACAACAACGGGCAGTGGAACGCATTTGTTAGTCGGTGGTTCTGGTAATGACACTCTTACAGGTGGAACTGGTGCAGATGTACTGTTGGGTGGATCAGGAAATGATTCATTGACAGGTGGTGCCGGAGTTGATGTATTTGTGTGGAAATTAGCAGATAAAGGTATAGCAGGTTCACCAGCAACTGACACGGTGGCAGATTTTACTGAGTCAGCCACAGATAAATTAAATATCAGCGATTTATTGCAGGGTGAAAATTCTGGCAACCTGACTAATTATTTGCACCTTACTTATGATTCAGGAACCAATGCAACGACAGTACATATTAGTAGCTCGGGTGGTTATTCATCAGGATTTAGTAATTCGTTGACTGATCAAACTATTGTCTTGAGTAATTACAATCCTGGCAGTACCTCGGATGCAACAATTATTAGTAATTTAATTGCTGCAAACAAATTGATCACGGACTAAACCTATGTTTATCAAACGCGATGCTACCGGAAAAATTGTGGCAATCAGCAAGGTTCAGGATGCTCACGCTCCAGAGTATATGGATGATGATCATCCTGAATTGCAGATTTTTATGCGTAGTTTGAAAATCTATCAGCAACACGAATTGGCGCAAACAGATCAAAGCATGGCTCGTGTTGTAGAGGATGTGATTAATTTGTTGGTTGAAAAAAATCTGATTTTTTTTACAGATCTACCGGATGCCGCACAACAAAAGTTGCTTACACGTCGTGCTATGCGCAGACAGGATAAGTTATCGAATTTAATTGATGATACAGATGATTTGAATATCTAGATCCTTCCCCTTCATAAGGGGTGGGGAAAAAGATTAAACAATCAAAGGCCCGGTAAATGCATCCACACCGATTTTGGTCAGTGTGGATTTTTCATTTTCAGAGGTTACACCTTCTGCAATCATCAGAATGCCTAATGAATGTCCGAGCTTGCACAGGCTTTGTACAAAGGTTTGATTGTTTGGGTTGGCATCAATATGGCGAATGATGGCTGAATCGATTTTTAAATAATGCATACCAAGATCTTGCAGTTGTTCAAAACGGGTAAATTCCAATCCTGCATGCTCCAACCCCACTTTGCATCCCAATTCGCGCAGTTCTTTCACCATACTGCGGAATTCATTGGGGTGGCGAATAATCGAAACTTCGGAAAATTCTATCCATAAATCCTTGGTGCTATTTTTTGCCTGATTCAGTAATAAAATTAATTGCTCCCTGAATCGCGTATTACACAAAACATCGGAAGAAATATGAATGGCCAAAGGAGTTAAAGACTTTGCCAAATGGTTAAGTGCCAGTTTTACAACAGCAAGATCAATTGCTGCTAATAAATTGAGTCGTGAAGCCCAGGGAATAAAATAACCTGCCGGTTTTTCTTCATCACCAACACGCATTCTCACTGGTGATTCCAAATGAATTAATTCGTCTTGAGCATTACGTACAGGAAAGTGCGCCAGCGTCAGCTGATGGTTTTCCATGGCCAGATCAATTTCCTGTCTCCAATCATTTACATTTTGATGATGACCGAAATCTTTATTTTTCAGGCAAGCAATAACCGAGCGATCACCTTTCATTTCAGCTTGTGCCAGCGCACCATCCAAACTATGTAATAATATTTGGCGATTTTCACCTCGCTGATATTCGGCAATTGCCATTGGTGTGGCAATATTTTGATGATCCTGTGCAATTAATTGGAAATTTAATCGTTGTACCAAATCGGCTGCAATAATATCAAGAGATTCTGCAGTGGGGATCGCTATTACAAAATCACTTCCGTTCAAACGTCCTGCATGGCTATTGGGGTATTGTTGACAAATATAGAGAAACGCCTGGGCTATTTCTTTTAGTATTTCATCAACCTTGCTGTGCCCATAAATACCATTAAGTTCATTAAGTCTTAATATACGGCAAAGAATAATAGCGCCCCGAGTATCGCTGTCTTCGCGAGTCAGCATGTTGTCTAACAAACTTAAAAAATGTTGGCGATTATTCAATTCAGTGAGTGGATCAAGCAGTGAATCGCGACGTAATAAATCCAGTTGGGACGTTTCTTTTTCTAACATGGACTTAACGTTTGCCGATAGCAAATTCATGGCTTTGGTCAAACGACGAAATTCGGAGATGCCTGGCTCGGGTGAACTGACAAAGCGTTTGGTGCTAATCGCCTCGGCTTGATCAATCAGTCGATCCAGAGGCGTTGAAATTCGACGGAAAACAAAAATGCCTAACAGGCTTGCGATCAAACAGCTCAACACAAACCATTCCAGCAAATGCTTGGCTTGTTTCCACAAAGACTCAATTGCAAAACTGGAATGACTTTTCACAATTATATTGCCGTATTGTTGCCAGCCATCCTGAATCAATGCAATGCCGGGTGCGGCGTCAAGATTGACCCATTCCACAAACCAGCCAGGTACACTTTGTGATGCATTTTCAAATCGTCTGACTGCAATCGGTTTTTTGTGTTGATCGTTAAACATGATGTATTCGTAGTGACCTGCATCAAATTGCGCAGTGATAATCAATTCAATATCGATGGCATCTTTTTCCATTTGTGAGAGTGACAGGGCCAGAGAGTTGGCATCATCAATATTTTTAATTTTTAATTGATTTTGCAAATATTCTTTGGCGGATGACAAACTGACAATAAAGCTACCGCCCAATGCCAGCA
The DNA here is from genome assembly GCA_016712405.1 of Cellvibrio sp. Classification (GTDB taxonomy): domain Bacteria; phylum Pseudomonadota; class Gammaproteobacteria; order Pseudomonadales; family Cellvibrionaceae; genus Cellvibrio. Next base: position 1,023,269 of record JADJRD010000014.1, read on the forward strand.
GCAATAACAGAATCATACCTATCCACAATTGTTTAATTAACGACATAGTAAAACCCTTCTAAAAACCATCTGCTTGAGTACGTTGCAATAAATCCCGCCATCGTGATAAACGAGCGGTTGGGTCAGCTTTGGCTTGTTGATTGCCAACCCAAATGCCATCGGAATTAAAACTGAACACCGGTTTTAAATCAGTACGACGATTTGCCAATTCAACACTTGAAATTAAATTATCCAAAATATAAGGAACGCTATCATCTGTTTCATAATAACCCAGTACCATATGGGCTTGAAACAAACGACTACTGGTGTCGCCAATTTGTGCTTTGACATAAATAAAGCGTAAGCGATAAACGGCGACACCGGCTTCCAGTAAAGTGAAGTATTTAATTATGCTGTAGTCTTCACAATCGCCAGCGCTCATTCCCAGGGTTTCAAGTGGAGTTGCCCAATAATCAATATTTTTCCAAAGTTGTTTGTCATCCTGAAAATGGATATTGGAGTTGAGAAAGCTATTCACTCGAATAATTTTTTCTTTGTCACTTTTGTCTTTTATTTCATTAATCAAAAGCTGCCATTGATGTAAACGATCAATACCTTTGGAGCCATAACGTTCCAGCATGCGTGTTTCTATCAAGGATTTTTCGAGCGCATAAACCGATGCAATCAACAATAAAAAAATGCCCCAACAAAAAACAGATATTTTCAAGATGCTTCGTTTTGAATCACAGTAATAATCTGTTCTGTGATTGCACATAATAATTAGAATAGCTCTACTTTTGAGGCATCAATAGCATCATCCGTATCAGTGTTTTTTATCTTGTTGTGTAACAAGTTGGCGGCATCATCCAGTTGCTGTAATAAACTTCTAAAATGTTCTTCAACGGCAACTGTCGCTTGTTGCAAACTTTCCAATGACTCCAATGCTTTATCAGCCAGGGCTGTCATGGCGGTTTCCTGTGCAAGTGTTAAATCCAGTCCCATCGCCATATGCCTAAGTGAAAAAGATAATTCAGTCATAATTTCTTTTACTGAATTACGATTGTCGCGAGATGCCATTTCCAGCAACATCATAACCATGCGTGCATTATCTTGTTGCTCTTTTAGCATTTCGTTCACTTGTAAGGTTTTTGCCCGCGATTCAACGATGGATGCTACTTGAGCCAACACATCCCGCATGCGTCCATATTTGTCGTTATCATTATTCGGCGCGTTAAGGATTAAAATTTGAATATGTTTAAAGCTAAATACTAAAAATCGACCGTGAGAAACTATGCGTGAGTTGGATGCGAGCGAGCTTTCCAATATTCGTCTATGAGATGCAGAAGTGGTTTCAGGAAATACGGTTATGTCGTCATCAAATTTAAATTGCACTATAGAATCCATTCCAAGATCACTAATACAGCTGATGGTGACTTGTGCCAGCCGCGCCAAATCTACAGCGCTTTGTGCAGACTCTGCCATCAAAGCAACCATGCCCATTTCTGATGCTGAACTCATGGCAGTAAATGCAATGTCAGAATATTTTTTCAGTTCATCTTGCAAGGCATTGGTGGCTTGTTTGTCTTCAGCTGCTTTTTTCATAACAGATGCAAAATCATTATGATTCATACCTGCAAAAACATAAGCATCCGCCCCCAATTTTTCAACCTGATGCCTTGCCGTTTCAGTGCTATAGGGACTGACAAGTGCCAGTCGAGCCAATTCAGCAGGAACTGCATTCAAATAGGCATCATCAAATCGACCTTGATCGATAACCAGCAAAATGACCTGATGTCGCTTACAGAGATTGACAAAATCCTCCAGGGACACAGGTTCTTCTGTGCAACTTGCAGCAAAAGGTAAAAGGTCTCCTTGACTGTTAACGATTACTTGTTGATCAGGGACCGAATAAATCCCGTTTTGTCCCGAAAAATACCAAAGCGCTTCCATCAACTTCATCTCCAGTGCATCAAAAAAATATCAGTTTGAGTATAGATGGCTATTGGAAAAAGGTAATTTGTAAAGTGGTATTAACTAATGTTTATTGATCTAGTTATGGTGAAAATTATTAAAAATAGTAATAATCACCTGGGTATAAATAATCAGTCAGTTTTTAAACCATTTATCGACAAAGATCTGCCAGGAGTCAAAAAGTTGAAAATTACGACGGTATTTGTCTTTGTGTCATTAATCATTTCTCAATTGAGTCAGGCTCAAATGCAAGAATACTCGCTTAAAACCCCAAAATTCGAGGTTGTCATTACACCTGATGCGGGCGGCAGGGTTTTATCATTAGCTGGAACAGGTCAGAATAATTTTTTGAAAATAGGGGATATCGCTCAAGAAAAATTGTTGGCAAATATTGATGCCAATACAGGTTTTGTTCCTTACTTTGGTCATGAAGTTTGGTTTGGTCCCCAAAGTGAATGGTGGACTCATCAGAGCGTGAATCCCCAGCGTCGTGAAATGAAAGCCATGTGGCCGCCTGATCCATTCAGTGTGCTGACAAAAAATCACATCATCACTCAATCTGCCGACAAGATTGTATTGAGCAGTCAAACCAGTCCTGTTACCGGGCTTGCAGTTGAAAAAACATTTGCGCTGGTTGCTGACGACCCGCGCCAGTTAGATCTGATTGTAAAAGCCAAAAATGGTCGCAATACAGAAGTGGCCTGGGATATTTGGTTTAATACCCGCAGTTTTCCGCAGACAAGAATATATGCTCCGGTTGATGCGACAACAGAAGTCCGCACTATGGCTTGGCCATCGGCTGAATCTGTTCCTGTTAATTATGACATTGATGACAATTTATTGAGTTTGCGATTGGAAAATCCGCCTGAAGGGAAAACCAAATTAATGGGAAAAATTTTATTCCAACCAACAGACGGTTGGTTTGCTGCTTTTAATAAAAAACAATTGCTGATTGTGCAATTTCCTTATTTGCCGATTGAAAAAATTCATCCGGAACAAGGTCAGTTGGAATTTTATATGGAATATAGCCCAAACGATGACAAGCTGGGTGTTTTGGAAATGGATATCCATTCAGCTTACAAAAAATTAAAGCCTGGTGAAGCAATGCAAGCGAGAGAGCGAGCAACCTTGATTCAGTATTCTGGCGATGAATCGATTGATGCGCAGAGAGAATTTTTGAAGGAGCAGTTGAAAGGGTTGAAGGCTTTTAGAAATCACGCCTCTGCAATTGCTCCCTTATCCAAACCCCTCATACGCCTTCACTCGAATAAAATATTGCGGATGTAATTGTCGGGTTCGTTGAGCAATATGCCAGGCAAGTAGTTCAACGGTGGTGTCGCAATCAATCAAATAACAGATGGATTTTGGCAAGGTAATTTCGAAATTACCTTGTTCTGCTTTGTAAGCAAATGATAAATAGGTTTGTCCATTTTCTTCAAATTGCTTTACCAAATCTTCGCGACTACCAATGTAAATATCTCGCCATTCGTCAGCCCAAAACTGTTCAATGAGAGGTGATTTTTTCTCGTTAGCCCAGATATCAATTCGCGATCTGTGTCCATGAGCAATTCGTTGACAATTGCCGTTGTGTTTTTTCAATCCATGAGTGTAGTGATAGTAAGCGCCAGAAATATCCTCATTCGAAAACTCAAGCTGCATCCGGGCAACACTGAGAGGGAAGTGCGTCAGTATTTGTTTGCCTGCCCAATTTGCGAGAGATTCTGCTGTAATCACATCAGTATCAATCAGCGCTATTGAACTTTTAGGGGATCTGGTTTGAATCCAGGTTTGATTGGCCAGTTCAAAACGAATCGAATAGTAGTCTTTTTCTTCCTCGATTTTGATGTGGGGTGATTGAGCAGGAACAGCCAAGCGATGATCCAGTTCTGTATCCAGCCAATGGCGAATGGTTTTTTTCACTCGACCAAAATCACACACCATGCTTTGTTCATCGAGTTCCCCAACCAAACGCACGTTGGCTAAGAAGGTTTCACCAAGCACACCGCGTTGGTGGTCGAGATAGCTAAAATCGATATTCGTTAATCTATCAACAAATAAAATCATAATTAACCTTGATCATTATTTCGTTTAATGATTTCACTGATGTGAAACTTTGGTCGGCGTTTAACTTCTTCGTAAATTTTCCCTAAATATTCGCCAATAATTCCCAAACAAATTAATTGTACGCTGCCGATAAATAATAATGGCAATAATAAAGAAGCCCAACCCGGTACTGCTGTGTCAGTCACAAAGCGAATAAATAATACCCAAAGAATTAATGCAAAAGAGGCGAAACCGGAAACCAATCCCAAAATAGTAATTAAACGCAATGGTGCTGTTGAAAATGCGGTAATGCCTTTCCATGCCAAAGACAGCATTTTTCGTAAGGGATATTTACTTTCACCAGCTTCGCGAGCATGGCGTTCATATTCTACACAAGTCGAAGGATAACCTAATTCGCGCACTACACCTCGTAGAAATAAATTAGATTCGGTGTAGAGCTTCAGGCTTTCCAGCGCCCGGCGCGATAACAGGCGAAAGTCGGCGTGGTTAAATACCAGATCAACACCCATTTTTTTCATTAAGTGGTAATAGCTTTCTGCAGTGACGCGCTTAAAAAAGCTATCGATTTTTCTTGCGGAGCGAACACCGTAGACAACTTCATTGCCTTGGTAGTAGGCATCAATCATTTTGGTAATAACATTGGGGTCATCTTGCAGGTCTGCATCAATACTGACGATCATGTCCTCAGTTGTGCTGACCAATCCAGCCAGTAACGCATTCTGGTGACCGCGATTCCGCGATAATTTTACCGCAACAATTGCCGGGTTTTGTTGAGATGAGGCGGCTAACAAATTCCAAGTTTGGTCACGACTACCGTCATCAACTAAATAGATTTTTGAAGCTGAATTGATTTTGCCTTGGTTTATTAAAGAGTCGCGAAGTGCCAACAAGGTCGCCAATGTTTTTGGCAGCATTTCCTCTTCGTTATAGCAGGGTACAACAATGGCCAGCGACGCAACTTTGGATAATTGATTCATGGTTTATTTCCGATAAATCCAAATCTTGTGAATACTAAAGTTAATAAAGAGGGTGATTATTGTCGCTATGACTTGTGCTACTAAATAATGTAGTCCTGTGCGCAAAAAAAACAAAACAATAAGGTATTGATTGCCAGTACCAAGATACTCGCCAGCGCAAATTTGGGCAAAGTTTGTAGATGTTTTGTGTTGCTATTAAATGTCCAATAATAATTGGCGGTATAGTTGAACACAGCTGAGATCGCATAAGAACTTGCAGAGGCCGCAACTGCATTTATTGCCAGGAATTCAATAAAAGAAATCATCAGACCATATTGAATTGCTGTGGCTAATCCACCTATACCCACAAATTTTGCGAAAGCTTTCATGCGCTTATTCAAAGCTAATAAAGAGGGCGGCACATTACCATATTTGTATTAAGGCAGGTTAGAGTCTGAGGTTTGGCTTTTGCCAGAGGAGTCAGCATTAAGCTGTTAGCGCAACCCAATGGAATTTGGACGAGCTGCGCTCTAAATAAATGTGTTCAGGACGATTGGTTGCGGGGTGAAAGTTGTGACGAAAATAATGGTGGTCAGGGCTAGAGCTAACATATTCCCAGCAATGGCCTTCATTGATACACAAGGCATTGCCACCATTGAGTGGATCTTGACTGAGTTGTTCCCACATAGAGTTCCATTCGCTGTGGTTGTGATCAATAAATTCAAGGCGAGATTGTGTCATGTGCTTACCTGATTGCAAATTGACCTAAGTGCCTTCATTTTGGTTGTTTAAGAGTTTAAGTCAATTAAAAAAGCTAATTTATTGATTTTTAAAGTAATGTATTTAACAGATTTGTGTATTCGATCACGATATTTTAGCTATATCTTTGGTCTTTGTTCTTAAATTCACCATTTTTGCGAGATTTTGGTTAAATTGAAAACAAATGATCGCGCTACCACTATTCATTAGATTAATTAAAATGCGAGTTGTTCTTGACCTTAACCTAAGGTAAAGGTTTATGCTGTGCGAGTCAGATAAAGATGGAGGTGGGTCAGGAATATTGGTCAGGTCGCCGAGGCACCGGGCCTCACCGCAAAAGCCGTTCGTCACTATGAATCTTTGGGGCTGGTTGTACCTATCAGGCATGAGGCTAATGACTATCGCCAATACAGTTTGCAGGATGTCGATGATTTACGTTTTTTACAGCGCGCTCGTGCGGTAGGTTTTAGTCTTGAAGAGGCTGGACAGTTGTTGGATTTTTATCGAAACCCTCAGCGCAAGAGTGCAGAGGTTCATGCCTTGGTTGTGGAAAAAATGTCGAAACTGGATCAACAATGGCTTGCGTTGAATTTAATGCGGCAGCCACTCAGTAAGATGGCGGCGGAGTGTGCTGCAGATGACGCCAGTGATTGCGCGATTATCAATCATCTTGCCGAAAAGCCGATTGTGAATAATATGCCTTTCACTTTAGTGGAGGTTTCCAATGAGTAGTTGCTGTGGTGATAAACCAACAACCGAAAAATCCTGTCATGCCGAACCTCATGAGCACGGAGAGTCGAAACATGAACATTCCAGTTGTCATGACCACACAAAGTGTGATTGGTTGCTTTGGGGTTCTTTAACGATTAGCGTTATTTTTTATTTGTTTCATCTTTTGTCTTTCACAATTTCATTGGATTGGATTAATTATTTTGCTCATGGAGTTTTTGATCTGCTCAACACTATGTGGTGGGGTGTTTTATTGGGGATTATGTTTGTCGGTATTCTCGCCAAAATTCCGCAATCGTTAGTGTTATCTGCATTAGGGCAGGGCGGAACGGTAAAAGGTTTATTGCGTGCAACTTTTGCCGGTGTTTTTCTGGATTTATGCAGTCACGGCATTTTAATGGTTGGCATGAAGTTGTATCAAAAAGGGGCCAGCCTTGGGCAGGTGATGGCTTTTTTAATTGCCAGTCCCTGGAATTCGTTTTCACTGACGTTAATCATGATTGCGTTGATAGGATTGCCTTGGACCTTGGCGTTTATTTTTCTCTCTTTATTAATTGCATTGGTGAGTGGATACATCTTTGATCACTGCGTGAAAACCGGTGTTCTCCCACAAAATCCCAACACGCAATCTTTACCGGAAAATTTTCAATTTTCTTCGGATTTTGCTGATCATTGGCGATCAATTGAGTGGCGGCCATCTTTGTTCGGGAGTATTTTTCGGGAGGGATTATCGGGTGCAAGAATGGTGCTGCGCTGGCTATTGTTCGGGGTGATTTTGGCCTCGTTGATTCGCACCTTTGTCAGTGCGGATGTGTTTCAACAATGGTTTGGTCCTAGCCTCATTGGTCTTACACTGACCTTAATTGCAGCAACGGTAATAGAAGTCTGCTCTGAAGGATCAACTCCCATTGCGGCTGATTTAATGACTCGTACCAATGCGCCGGGCAATAGCTTCACCTTTTTGATGGCAGGTGTGTCAACGGATTACACCGAAGTTATGTCAATTAAAGACACAATGAAATCCTGGAAAGTAGCCTTGTTCTTACCTTTGATAACCTTGCCGCAAATCCTGTTATTGGGCTATTTGCTCAATCATTTTGGATGATTGTGCTAGTATGCGTGCCAGATTTTTATAAACATTCAAGAGGCAAAAGATGAGCATTAAATCCGATAAGTGGATGCGCCGCATGGCAGAGCAACATGGCATGATCGAACCGTTTGAACCCAATCAAGTTCGTTACGATACCTCTGGCCATAAAATTGTTTCTTACGGTACGTCCAGTTACGGTTACGATGTGCGTTGTGCCGACGAATTTAAAATTTTTACCAACGTTCACTCTACAGTCGTTGATCCAAAAAATTTCGACGAAAAAAGTTTTGTCGATATTAAAAGCGATGTTTGCATCATCCCGCCCAATTCATTTGCACTTGCCAGAACCGTTGAATATTTTCGCATTCCGCGCAGTATTTTGACTGTGTGTTTGGGGAAATCCACTTACGCTCGTTGTGGCATTATCGTTAACGTCACTCCTCTCGAACCCGAATGGGAAGGTCACGTCACGCTGGAATTTTTCCAACACCACACCTTTACCCGCAAAAATTTATGCGCATGAAGGTGTGGCACAAATGTTATTTTTTGAATCTGATGAGGTGTGTGATACCTCATACAAAGATCGCGGCGGAAAATACCAAGGCCAACGCGGCGTGACTTTGCCTCGTACTTAATTAAATTACTGAATAAAAAAATGGGCGACATACTCCCCTTCAAAAAGCCCAGTCCTTTTGAAAAACACAAAGGCAAAACTCTCTGCCGTAGTGGTTTTCACAAATGGAAAATTATTCAAGAAAAACAATTTGATGTAAAGCAAGGAAAGCTGGTTACTCTTTATCAATGTGGTCGTTGTGGTGAGAGGAAAACGGAAGTGGTTTGACTTGATGTTAATTGCTGAAAATGATAAAAACCAGCGCTAATTGATTAAGGATTTTTAGATTTTGTTACTTGATACCCGCCACTCATTGGAAACCCCTGAAGGTGCATCTTTACCTTTAACTCCTGCTGGATTCGGTGTGCGCTGTCTTGCGCAGTTAATTGATTTATTTATCCGCATTGTGGTTTATATGATTGCAGCCATACCTCTGGGATTTATTGATTCCAGTGGTGGATTGATTTTAATTCTTGTCTTTTTACTAGAGTGGTTTTATCCCGTTTTTTTTGAGGTGACTCGCCATGGTCGCACTCCAGGTAAAAAAAGCATGAACATTCATGTTATTAATGACGATGCTACACCTGTCACGTTTGCGCCTTCGCTTATTCGAAATTTATTACGAGCTGTTGATATATTGCCTGTGTTTTATGTCACAGGAATTATTGCCAGTTTGTGTAATAGACAATTTAAACGATTAGGTGATTTAGCGGCGGGCACTATGGTTGTCTACGACATACCCGCGATTCGTGATCCCAGTTTTGAGGCAAAAGGACAGCTGCCAGTTCCCAGTGATTTTTCAACAGACGAACAGCGCGCTTTATTGGCATTTGCCGAACGCAGCAAATTTTATCCGGCGAGCGTCAAAGTGAATTAGCAACTATTTTGCAGCCTGTGATCAATGCCAAAGATCCAGTGATTGCCATTAAACAAATGGCCAATACTTTGGTTGGAAAATATTAGGGGCTCATATGAAGCAGGGACAATTTGAACAGGTATATCAATCCTTATGGCAAGATTTGGCGGGTGACATAGTTGAATTGGAAAAACCTAACGGCCGATTGAAAGCCAATCAACTTGCTAGCTTTGCCGCACGATATCGCAAAGTGTGTCATTTGCATGCGCTCGCTGAAGATAGGCGATACTCCAGTCATTTAGTTGATCTGTTAGCCGATTTGGTGGTGCGTGGCCACCAGCAACTTTATCGTCGTAAACAACCTATTGTGCATCAGCTCACCCGTTTTATTGTTGCAGAATTCCCACGATTGGTTCGTCAGCAACAGGTTTATCTTTGGTGGGCAACAGCCTTGCTCTATCTGCCAGCATTAATTTTATTTTTGGCCATCATGTGGCAGCCAGATTTGGTTTACACCGTGACATCACCTGAACAAGTGAGTCAATTTGAAGAAATGTATGATCCCAGTAATCGTGTACTGGGTAGTGCTCGTGATTCAGATACCAATATGCAAATGTTTGGTCATTATATTTATAACAATATCAGTGTTTCATTTCGTACTTTTGCCTCGGGTATTATGTTGGGTGTGGGATCAATATTTTTTCTAGTCTTTAACGGATTGTTGTTTGGTGCTGTTGCGGGTCATTTAACCAATGCAGGATTTGCCGAAACCTTTTTTACGTTTGTGATTGCCCATGGAAGTTTTGAGTTGACCGCAATTACTATTGCGGGCGCAGCGGGGCTCAAGTTGGGGTACAGTCTGTTGGCGCCGGGAAATTACACCCGATTGGAGTCGCTAAAGCGTGGTAGTGCGGTCGCAATAAAATTAATGTATGGCGTGATTTTAATGTTAATCATTGCAGCTTTTATTGAGGCATTTTGGTCATCGAATAATATTTTTGAATCCTGGCAGAAATATTTAGTGGGAGGATTTTTGTGGTTGATTGTGATTGCGTATTTGGCGCTGAGTGGTCGCTCATTACCGGGTGAAGGAGATGGTGCAGCGTGAATCTTGATCAAATCACTATTGAAATCAGACCGCGATCGGCTTGGGAAGCAGTTGATTTAGGCGTGTTGATGGCGCGACGTTGGTGGTCGCCCATGATGAAAATTTGGTTTATTGTCAGCTTGCCGTTTTTTTTACTATCGCTATTGTTTCCGCAAGAAAAATTGGTTTGGGCTGCTGTATTTATTTGGTGGTTTAAGCCACTTTATGAAAGGCCCTTGCTCTATTTTTTAAGTCATGCGGTGTTCAATGAAATGCCTGATCTTCGCAGCACATTGAAGAATTGCATTTCTCTATTCTTTAAACAATTTTTTCTTAGTTTAACTTGGCGACGATTTAGTTTTAGTCGCAGTATGGATTTACCTGTTTTGCAACTCGAAGGTTTAACCGGTGGTCGTAGACAAGAACGGTTGATGGTGTTGCATCGCGAAGATTCCGCTCCTTCAGGATGGCTGCATATTTTAGGATTCCTGCTGGAAATTTTTGTGGCAATGGGTGTGATGAGTGTTGCATGGGTATTGGTGCCGAACGAAATTAATATCGATTGGGCGAATGTATTTTGGGACAGGAATTCCAACCTGGCAGATTACTTGTTACACCTGACGGCTTATGTGGCCATGTGGTTGATGGCTCCATTTTATGTGGCTTGCGGGTTTTCTCTTTATTTAAATCGGCGCATTAAATTAGAGGCTTGGGATCTGGATATTGCGTTTCGGCGCATAGTGAGCAAGAGACAGTTATCGCAATTGCTGTCCATCTTTTTTGTCGTTTTTTGTTTTGGGTGTGTTGATTCACAAAGCCCTGTTTATGCTCAAGATGAGCCTGTGTACCAAACCGCCGCAGAAGAGTCAGCTGTCGATTCGGAAATTTTAGGTGAGCCCACACATTTGCATCGGGAATCCTCAAAAAAATCCATTGAAGATCTGATGCAGCAGGACGAATTCAGTCATAAAGAAACAGTGAAGCGTTTGCGTTTAAAAGATCAGGACGAAGATGAATCCACTTTTATAAGGTGGTTGATTGAATGGTTGGACCGTTCAGATGTTGAATCTCTTGGCTTGGGCAGTATGTTTGAATTGCTGCTTTGGGTAGCGTTTTTTGTATTGGTTATCATTTTTGTTTATCGCTATCGACATTGGTTATCTGCCCAATTTGTAAGAGTCGGTTCGGCGCCGCCAGCAAAAGAAAAACCAGTCACATTATTTGGTATGGATGTTCGTCGGGAATCCTTGCCGGATGATGTTAATGCAGCGGCAAAGGCATTGTTGCAAGCAGGTGATCATCGTGCTGCCTTGGCGTTATTGTATAGAGCCAGCCTCGCACATTTAATTTATAGCGGCATAGAAATTGAAGATGGGTTTACCGAATTGGAATGTTTGAAAATCATGAAGTTTGATTTGCCCAAGCTTGCGAGGACCAAAGAAGATGCAGAATATGCCGAATCACGCATTGAATATTTTTCACTGTTGACATCAGTCTGGCGCCGATTAGCTTACGGGCATCTGTTGCCTGATGAGCGAGAGTTACTACAGCTGTGTTCCAGTTGGAATCAATGTTGGTTAAAAGAAATGGGGGCAAAAGCATGAGCCCCGTTAGAAAAAAAATTCTACTAATTGGTGTGATACTTGTATTGTTAATTGCAGGATTGGGTTACCTAATATCAAGTCAGTTTTATTGGGCCGAAGAAGAAATTGATCGCGGTTTTTCCAAGTCAGCGCTGCAAAATGATTTTCTTGCTGCAAAGTTATTTTTGCAAAAACAGGGTATCCCTGTATCTGTGGTAAAAAATCAACGCTTGTTGGAAGAGGGTCGTTGGCGTAACCTCGCATTAAAACCGGATGATACTGTTATTTTAGTCAATGCGTATAAAACGCTCGATGAGAATCGCTATTACAAATTAAAGGATTGGGTTGAAGGTGGCGGAACTTTAATTGCTTCTTCGCAAAATCCTTTTGTGGGGTCTCACACAAATGAAAATGATTTGCTTCTGGAGGAGTTTGGTATTGAGCAAGCGCCCAGAAAAGTTGAAGAGAAAGGTGACTTTTTTGAGGAATTGTCAAAAGATCTGAAGAAAAAAGAAAAAGAACTGAAAGAGAAAAAACAAAAGAAACAAAAGGAGTCATCAACAGAGGTTGAAAAAGACAAATCAAAAACTCCAGAAGAGATCTCCGCGAATGAAAAAAAACGGGAACTGAAAGAAGCTTATTGGAATCGTTGCGGCAAGAAAAAAGATGCAACTCCGATTGATTTTCTATCAGAAGAAAAACCCTTAATGTTTGATTTCAGTCGCGAAGATAACTTTATTTATTATGACTATGATGAACTAGATGATGAGGGGCTTGCTAAAGAACACGCCGAACATTTCTTACACTTTGATTGGGGTGATGGGACAGCCACTTTTGTCAGTGATACCCACATCTGGTCGAATAGGCGAATCGATTGTCACGATCATGCTTACGCATTGTGGAGTTTGGTGAATGTGGAAGGGCGAGTCTGGATTTTGATTAATCAGGATGCGCCTTCGCTCTCTGCGATAATTTGGCAGAAAGCTCCATATGGGTTGCTAGCTTGTCTTTTAGCGTTGTGTTTATGGTTGTGGTCAAAAAGCCAGAGTCATGGGCCTGTATTTGTGCAAAGAGTATTGGCTCGTCGAAGTTTAGCTGAGCATTTGTATGCAACCGGTGTCTTGCTCTGGCGAAAATTTCAAAGCCCTCAATTATTAATTGTGTTGCGTAACGACATTTTAGATCGTTTGGAAAAACATCATTTAATGGCGGGTTCAACTGAACAAGATCCATCAGGGCAATCGCGGCTCGATTTTTTGCATGAACTAACCGGGTTGTCTCAAGAAGCAATT
>JADJRD010000015.1 GCA_016712405.1 Cellvibrio sp.
TTACGAAGTAAATTCACAAAAGCGCAGCAGAAAAACTGTCCAGTGGAGCGAAGCGGAACGATGCTTGATGGCTTTGTTAAAAAAAGCCAAGTTAGCAAATGTTCAAATTCACTGCAAGCCAAAAAAAATACAGAACAGAACACTTAACGACCTAAAGCCTGGGGTAACAAACCTTTTGATTTTTACCTAAGCTTCATGGCCTCGTTCTTCAAAAAGTACGACAAAAAACTTCGTACTCAATAATGTAACCTAACTTCAATTCGGCACAAACAAATTCTAAGGCCTTGCAAAATGCCACAGCGAGCTTTGGCTTTTGATATTGCTTTTGCTTTTTCTTGAATACCAAGACCAACTATCTACTTTGCCTTTGCGTTCAGCGTGAGATTTTTCAAAGCTGCACAAGCCGAACGGTAATTTAACTGAAATTGCAAAACATTAACGCTATAAATATTTAACGTTGCTATAAGCGGCAGTTTTTATGCTGTGATTTTGTGACAAAAATTTACGAAGTAAATTCACAAAAGCGCAGCAGAAAAACTGTCCAGTGGAGCGAAGCGGAACGATGCTTGATGGCTTTGTTAAAAAAAGACAAGTTAGCAAATGTACAAATTCACTGCAAGCCAAAAAAATACTGAACAGAACGCTTAACGACCTAAAGCCTGAGGCGACAAACCTCTTGATTTTTACCTAAGCTTCATGCCCTCGTTATTCAAAAGTACGACAAAAAACTTCGTACTCACTAATGTAACCGAACTTCGATTTGGCACAAACAAATTCCAAGGCCTTTCAAAATGCCTGCGAGCTTTGCTTTTGGCTTTTGATTTTGCTTTTTCTCGAAAGCCAAGTCTAACTTTCTACTTGCTTTCGCCTACAGCGTGAGATTTTTCAAAGCTGCACAAGCCAAACGGTAATTAAACTAAACTCGCAAAACCTTAACGCTATAAATATTTAACGTTGTTATAAGCGGTGCGTTTTTTGTTGCGCTTTTGAGTTACACTCAGTGAGCACCGCGAATGCAAAAGCGCAACAAAAAATGCATCCGCTTGATGACTTTGTTAAACAAGTACAAATTAGCAAATGTACAAATTCACTGCAAGCCAAAAAAATACTGAACAGAACACTTAACGCCCTAAAGCCTGAGGCGACAAACCTTTTGATTTTTGCCTAAGCTTCATGGCCTCGTTCTTCAAAAGTACGACAAAAAACTTCGTACTCACTAATGTAGCCTAATTTTGGTTTAGCACAAACAAATTCTAAGGCCTTGCAAAATGCCAGCGAGCTTTTGCTGTTGGCTTTTGATTTTTTTTCTCAAGGGCTAAAACAAACTTTCTACTTGCCTTTCCGTACAGCGTGACATTTTTCAAAGCTGCACAAGCCAAACGGTAATTTAACTAAACTTGCAAAACCTTAACGCTACAAATATTTAACGTTGTTATAAGCGGTGCGTTTTTTGTTGCGCTTTTGTGTTATACATAATGAGCACGCGAATGCAAAAGCGCAACAAAAAATGCATCCGCTTGATGACTTTGTTAAACAAATACAAGTTAGCAAATATTCAAATTCACTGCAAACCAAAAAAATACCGAACAGAAAACCTGAAGACCTAAAGCCTGAGGCGACAAACCTCTTGATTTTTACCTAAGCTTCATGGCCGCGTACTTCAATTAGTGCGACAAAAAAACTTCGTACTCAGGAATGTAACCAAACTTCAATTTGGCACTAACAAATTCTAAGGCCTTGCAAAATGCCAGCGAGCTTTTGCTTTTGGCTTTTGACTTTGCTTTTTCTCGAAAGCCAAGTCTAACTTTCTACTTGCCTTCGCCTACAGCGTGAGATTTTTCAAAGCTCCACAAGCCAAACGGTAATTTAACTAAACTCGCAAAACCTTCAAACTAAAATATTTAACGTTGCGATTTGCGGTGACTTTTCTGTTGCGCTTTTGTAACACAATGAGCACCGCGAATACAAAAGCGCAACAGAAAAGGCATCCGCAACATTGCTTTGTTATAACCGCCAAACTTGACGCTTTGCTTTTGCTTTTGACTTTACGCTTTTGATTTTTCTTTAAAAACAGTGAAAACGTTAATTTGGCCAAAAGGGCAGAGCACGTTTCCACCAACCCAACTTACGAAGCTCGTAAATTAGCACATTCTTTCTCACAACTAAACTAGTGAGATGGTGCTGAGCTTCACTGCATTCTTGACCGATAAGAATACGTTTTCACTAAACCTGCTTACAGCGAACTGAAATGGCACATACTCTAAAACGATGTGGCTAAAATACATTTGCCACAATTAACTACGAGCTAGACGGAATGTGGCACGAACAAAAAATACGATTAACTTTCAAAGCTCGATGAACTAAAAACAGAAACACCAAAAACTTTGACTATATAACGTTGTTATAAGCGGTGCGTTTTTTGTTGCGCTTTTGTGTTATACTCAATGAGCACCGCGAATGCAAAAGCGCAACAAAAATGCATCCGCTTGATGACTTTGTTAAACAAGTACAAATTAGCAAATGTACAAATTCACTGCAAGCCGAAAAAATACCGAACAGAAAACCTAACGACCTAAAGCCTGAGGCGGAAAACCTTTTGATTTTGCCTAAGCTTCATGGCCTCGTTCTTCAAAAGTACGACAAAAAACTTCGTACTCACTAATGTAACCTAACTTCAATTCGGCACAACCAAATTCTAAAGCCTTGCAAAATGCCAGCGAGCTTTGGCTTTTGATATTGCTTTTGCTTTTCTTGAATACCAAGACCAACTATCTACTTGCCTTTGCGTTCAGCGTGAGATTTTTCAAAGCTGCACAAGCCGAACGGTAATTTAACTGAAATTGCAAAACATTAACGCTATAAATATTTAACGCCGAGCTAAGCGGCAGTTTTTAAGTTGTAGTTTTGTGGAATACTTTTGCGCAGCAAAACCACAAAACTGCGACTTAAAAACTGTCCAGCGCACGTAGTGCGCGGTGCTTGAGCGATTTGTTAGATTTCACTTTTACTATACTCATATATACATGCTTGGCCGCCTTTTGTGGCGAGTTCATGTAGTGGAGAGCTGAAGTTGGCATAAAACCTAAACCCGATTTTTTCATAAAAGCCACTTGCGCCCAATTTATTTGTTTCTACGCGTATTGTTTCAGAACTTGAATCACGGCAGTAATCTTTGAACGAACTCCACAATTTGCAACCTATGCCTAAGCCCCGATAAGCTTCGTCTATAACGAATAGAACTATTTCATTGACATTTCGAGAGTCTACAGATGCTCGATTTTTTCCATGTACAGTTGCTGCTTCGATTAATATATTACGCTCACTTTTATTTGTTCTACCAAAATATAACTTGAACATAGCTTTTAAACCGAACAGCAGACCACCTTTTGGCTTTTGTTATTAATATTAAAACCAAAGATAAAACCAACAACCTTTCCGTTTGTTTCTGCAACCATATGATAATTGCTAGAGAAAAATGAACCTTTTGTGTATAGCTCTTTAGCCAACAGAAATAGTTTTTCTGATACAAATATTTTGTCGAATCTCCAAGCAAGATTAACTAGCTCTTCACACCTAGAGTAATCTGACTTTTGATAATGTCTTATTTCAATATTTCCCACGCGATTTCCTTGATTGTGCATGCCAATCTAACGTTGCTATAAGCGGCAGTTTTTCTGCTGTGATTTTGTGATAAAGATTTACGAAGTAAATTCACAAAAGCGCAGCAGAAAAACTGTCCAGTGGAGCGAAGCGGAACGATGCTTGATGGCTTTGTTAAACGAACACAAGTTAGCAAATGTTCAAATTTACTGCAAACAAAAAAACCTTTGAAAAGAACACTCAACGACCTAAAGCCTGGGGCGGCAAACCTTTTGATTTTTACCTAAGCTTCATGGCCGCGTACTTCAATTAGTGCGACAAAAAACTTCGTACTCACTAATGTAACCGAACTTCGATTTGGCGCGAACAAATTCTAAGGCCTTGCAAAATGCCAGCGAGCTTTTGCTTTTGGCTTTGCTTTTTCTCGAAAGCTACGACTAACTTTCTACTTGCCTTTGCGTACAGCGTGAGATTTTTCAAAGCTGCACAAGCCAAACGGTAATTTAACTAAACTCGCAAAACCTTCAAACTAAAATATTTAACGTTGTTATAAGCGGTGCGTTTTTTGTTGCGCTTTTGAGTTACACTCAATGAGCACCGCGAATGCAAAAGCGCAACAAAAAATGCATCCGCTTGATGACTTTGTTAAACAAATACAAGTTAGCAAATGTTCAAAGCTACTGCAAACAAAAAAAACCTTTGAACAGAAAACTTCACGACCTAAAGCCTGGGGCGACAAGGCTTTTGATTCTTACCTAAGTTTCAAGACTTCGTACTTCAATTAGTGCGACAAAAAAACTTCGTACTCACTAATGTAACCTAACTTCAATTTGGCACGAACAAATTCTAAGGCCTTGCAAAATGCTAGCGAGATTTGGCTTTTGCTTTTGATTTTGCTGTTGTTTTTTCTTTAATGCCAAACCTAACTTTCTACTTGCCTTCACGTGCAGCGTGAGATATTTCAAAGCTGCACAAGCCAAACGGTAATTTAACTAAACTTGCAAAACCTTCAAACTAAAATATTTAACGCCGAGTTCAGCGGCAGTTTTTAAGTTGTGGTTTTGTGGAATACTTTTGCGCAGCAAAACCACAAAACCGCGACTTAAAAACTGTCCAGCACCGAAGGTGCGATGCTGGAACGACTTGTTATAGGCTTCTATTTCTTAACCCATTTAACCTCAGATATAAGGTCTTCTATAAGTCTTTCAGCAGCCCACATTTCAGCCGGAACGGAGTCTCCATAGGTAGCCACAACTTTAATACCGTGCTCAGTTTCAGCCAGAGTATAGATAAATTGTATGTCCGGCCCAGGCTGACCAAATTCTAGCGGATATTCAAGATATTTAATTGAGTTCAGATATTCAAATGTTCTGTCTAGATTGTTGCTCTCAATTTTTCCACGACGCTTACCTTTGAATTTTGCATATTCATATCTTTCATAATCAACTTCACCTTCTGAGGATACCGAAAAATAGTAAGCTTGACAGGTGCCATAGCAACCTGTTTTTTCGATTGCAATTCTTTTTATTTTGTCCGAGCTTTTCAATTGATTAGGAATTAATGATTTATCATGACGGTATTTATTAGCAAGCAAATCAATTTCGCCTGCTGTGGCGAAACTTGAAAATAGAAGGGAAAATAAAACTCCATATATAATTTTCATTACTCTATTCCTATAACGTTAAGGTAACCGGCAGCCGTTAGGCTGTCCAGTGGAGCGCAGCGGAACGATGGTTGACCGCATTGTTAAAAGCTTTTTCAAATATGCCAAGATGTTTTTTAATATTAGAGCACACTTACACAACATGAAAAAATAGTATGAATAAAAATACAGTCATAAATACAAAAATATTTATATGCATGGCTTCGCCCCATTCTGTTGATTTTGAAATTAGAGATTTATGAAGTTTTCCGATAAAAGGGAATTTTCCAAATTATTGGATCTTGCTGGTATGACGAAATCATACCTAATACCATCAGAACACAGCCGGCCATTTCAATAGAAATGAATGCTAGAAAATGTATTGGAATTCTTTCGGATTGATTAGTGCCTGTTGATAATATTATGGTTATTCCCCCTGCAATGAAAAAAAGAAGAGCCATTAAGTTGAATGTCCAGTAAAACCTAGAGATTCTTGACTGTATTATTTTGTATATCTTTGGTGTGGCCATAATATTTAACGTTGTTATAAGCGGTGCGTTTTTTGTTGCGCTTTTGTGTTATACACAATGAGCACCGCGAATGCAAAAGCGCAACAAAAAATGCATCCGCTTGATGACTTTGTTAAACAAATACAAGTTAGCAAATGTTCAAATTTACTGCAAACAAAAAAACCTTTGAACAGAAAACCTAACGACCTAAAGCCTGGGGCAGAAAATCTTTTGATTATTACCTTAGCTTCATGGCCGCGTACTTCAATTAGTGCGACAAAAAAACTTCGTACTCAGCAATGTAACCTAACTTCAATTTGGCACTAACAAATTCTAAGGCCTTGCAAAATGCCAGCGAGATTTTGCTGTTGGCTTTTGATTTTGCTTTTCTCGAAGGCCAAAACAAACTTTCTACTTGCCTTTGTGTGCAGCGTGAGATTTTTCAAAGCTGCACAAGCCAAACGGTAATTTAACTAAACTTGCAAAACCTTCAAACTAAAATATTTAACGTTGCGATTTGCGGTGGCTTTTCTGTTGCGCTTTTGTGGCATATTCAGATGAGCACCGCGACCACAAAAGCGCAACAGAAAAGGCATCCGCAACATTGCTTTGTTATAACCGCCAAACTTGACGTTTTGCTTTTGCTTATGCTTATGCTTTTGCTTTTGCTTTTGCTTTTACGCTTTTGATTTTTCTTTAAAAACAGTGAAAACTATAATTTGGCCAAAGGGGCAGAGCACGTTTTCACCAACCCAACTTACGAAGCTCGTAAATTAGCACATTCTTTCTCACAACTAAACTAGTGAGATGGTGCTGAGCTTCACTGCATTCTCGACTGACAAGAATGCGTTTTCACTAAACCAGCTTACAGCGAACTGAAATGGCACACACCCTAAAACGATGTGGCTAAAAATACATTTGCCACAACTCACTACAAGCTAGACGGAATGTGGCACGAACAAAAAATACGATTAACTTTCAAAACTTAATAAACTAAAAACAGAAACGCCAAAATCTTTGACTCTATAACGTTGCTATAAGCGGTGCCGGAACGGCATCCAGTGGAGCGAAGCGGAACGATGCTTGATGGCCTTGTTAAACGAACACAAGTTAGCAAATGTTCAAATTCACTGCAAACCAAAAAAAACACGAACAGAAAACTTAACGACCTAAAGCCTGGAGCGTCAAACCTTTTGATTTTTACCTAAGTTTTAATGCACTCGCCAGTTGAGTAGTTATAACTACCCCCTGAATCCAAACAACGATCTAATTCTACGTGAAATGAAATAAATTCGTATGAAAAATACAGTGAAACCAAAATGATAACCCAGAATAGAATACCAACAGCAACAACAAGAAGGCCGTCAGGATTTACAGAACGAGAAAACGGCCTGCAGATTAAATAGCCAAGACCTTTAATGCATAATTCAATAATAATTTCAGCAATGGCTCGACCAATGATTTTGAACACGCCACCTAAAAGCTCTCCGGCAATTTCTCCAATTGGCACGTCAACCCCTAATTTAGTTTATTTAAAACAGTAATTTCACAAAACTTGCAAAACCTAGACGCTAAAAACATTTAACGCCGAGTTCAGCGGCAGTTTTTAAGTTGTGGTTTTATGGAATACTTTTGCGCAGCAAAACCATAAAGCCACGACTTAAAAACTGTCCAGTGGAGCGAAGCGGAACGATGCTGCAACGACTTGTTATACATTTAATTTTATTAGCGAGGTGTCAGCCCGATCATCCCAGCACATAGAGGAAATAAGCCATTTTCCGCTAAAATCAATAGCTTGAAACAAATTTACTCCATAACGAACTTGAACTCCACCTTTACCTTCAAACACTAATGAATATTCTGACTTAATTTGAGCTACACGACCGAAAACTTCAACTTCACTTGCCAGCTCCTTTTCATGTATTGAAATAATATTACCATTAGAAATATTATTACCAATCATTGAAATATATTCTGGTACCGACTTAATTAGAGGTACTTCCCCTTTGTTATTGATGAATATTCCTTGCTCAATAAAACAGGATTTCAAAAGTTCAAAGTTAGGAAACTCTCCAGATTTAAACGATATTCCTTCATACACAGTTCTTGGAATTAACTCAAGCACAATGGACTCCTCTGTATTTGTATAACGTTGCGATTTGCGGTGACTTTTCTGTTGCGCTTTTGTAGCACAATGAGCACCGCGAATACAAAAGCGCAACAGAAAAGGCATCCGCAACATTGCTTTGTTATAACCACAAAACTTGACGCTTTTGCTTTTGCCTTTACGCTTTTGATTTTTCTTTAAAAACGGTGAAAACTTTAATTTGGACAAAAGGGCAGAGCACGTTTTCACCAACCCAACTTACGAAGCTCGTAAATTAGCACATTCTTTCTCACAACTAAACAAGTGAGATGGTGCTGAGCCTCACCGCATTCTTGACCGATAAGAATGCGTTTTCACTAAGCCAGCTTACAGCGAACTGAAATGGCACTAACTCAACAACGATGTGGCTAAAAACACAAGTGCCAAAGTTTCACTGCAAGCTAGACGGAATGTGGCACGAACAAAAAATACGACTAACTTTCAAAGCTCGATGAACTAAAAAAGAAACACCTAAATCTTTGACTCTATAACGTTAAGTTCAGCGGCAGTTTTTCTTTTGCGCTTTTGTGTTATACACAATGAGCACCGCGAATGCAAAAGCGCAACAGAAAAACTGTCCAGTGGAGCGAAGCGCAACGGTGCTGCAACGCCTTGTTAAATTTGCTTTTGCTCTTTTTGAGCAAATAGGGCATACAGCTTTCCAATTTTTACAGAGAAGGCAATGAGTAAAAGCCCTATAAAAAATTTAGAGCCGATGATAATTAAATTTGAAAATTGGTTTGAAGCCATTGATTCACCGATGTACTCAAGAGAGGCGATTCTTGCATATTCAAAAGATAAATAAATAAAACTTGGCAATTGAGTTGAGACTAAAAATATGCCAATTAGAAAGCAACCAGTTGAAACTATAATTTTCTCGCCAGGAGTTACAGCAGAAGAATCTGTAGACATTAACTTAGGAAGTAATAACCAAACGATAACGCCCATGACTAATGGAACTAACTTCGAGAAGTATAAGATTGATGGAGCTTCGATACTTTCTACTTCTGGAATCATTTTCAAAGAGGCAACCAATTCAATAAAACTTGAAATTCCATACGTAACTAAAAGTATTGCTGTGACTTTAAAAATTGCAATAGACAGACTATTCATAGCTTTCCTTTAACGTTGTTATAAGCGGTGCGTTTTTGTTGCGCTTTTGAGTTACACTCAATGAGCACCGCGAATGCAAAAGCGCAACAAAAAATGCATCCGCTTGATGACTTTGTTAAACAAGTACAAATTAGCAAATGTACAAATTCACTGCAAGCCGAAAAAATACCGAACAGAAAACCTAACGACCTAAAGCCTGAGGCGGAAAACCTTTTGATTTTTGCCTAAGCTTCATGGCCTCGTTCTTCAAAAGTACGACAAAAAACTTCGTACTCACTAATCTGGACTTTAGAAAACCACCCACCCCGCCAACCCCAGGTTAGCGCCAAAAAAATTCTAGCTCCATCATTATTGCCCCATGATTTTTATAGAAAAATCATGGGGCAGTTTATTTTCTCACCAAAACCTAGGATGGCGGCCTTATTTTATTGCAGGTCGTACTCCACCACTCCAAAACGCTAACACGCTGAAAATGTTTTACCAATCCATCACGGATTTTTCCTGCGGTCACCTCCGCTTTATTGCGCCAAGGTAACTGCAACATGACGCCGTCCAGTTTTTCCGCTGGCATCAACGACAACAATTGAATTAATCCGTAGCCTATTGTCGTTAACTGTACCCAACGATTTAATGTCTGTCGCGCCTGTTGCCAGGCCTCTTTTACTCCCCAGGAATTTTTCAATTCATTGAACGTGCTTTCAATACTCCAGCGCTTCGCGTAAGCAACAATAATTTCTTCTGCACTTAATTCGCTACTCGTTGACAGAAGCAGACGTGTCTTATTCCACTTTTCATTTCTTTCGTCATAAAATTCGCACCAGACCGCGCCGACTTTGCGCCTTTGATAAAACGAGCCAACACGACTTTATGGCGATATCGCAACCGCTGATTCTTTCCATATAAGAATAACGTTGCTTCTGTCGTTGCCATGCGATTGACTCGCGACTCTGTAACTTGTTTTCCATATTTGGCAGGTCTGCCGCGCTGTTTTTTCGTTGGGGTTGCAGGCATATCGTACAAGCGGGTGTCGTGGCGTACTTGCCCGATCACATCAATTTCTTGCGCTAACATCGCCAGAATAAGATCGCCGCGCATGTACCAGCTATCCATCAATAATCGCACGGTTTTGCCGCTGTATAAGCTCGATACACTGCGGATCAGTGTTTGCGCGGCGCGCAATTTCCCGGTGTTGCCTGCGGTAGGCATTAATCTGGATAACAAAGGAATGGCGATATTATTTCCTTTTTCTCGCCTGGCAATTTGTGCAAGCGTCACCCAGCATTGTCCACGAACAAAACGCGCCAAATTAGGTTTGTTGCCATGCTGATGATGAATCTGGCTTGCGGGCGCTTTTTCTGAGCTGCGCAGCACAAGCGTGTCATCTATGGCTAAATAAATAATCTCTCCGCCTACTTGTTGAATAACAACACGTACAAATGCGCGAGCGAGTGATAACCACGACCATTTCCCTTGCCGCAAACATTTGTAGTAACTCGTCCAGTGCTTTTGCGTGCTTAGCATCACCCAGCTTTGCGTGACAAAGCCAGAGCGCGTGAGCATGGCTCCGACTAACAATTCAAGGCAGGTGCCTACTGCACGCAAGGGTAGACTTTTACCTAAAATTGTTATCCAATCACCCAGTTCGCGTGGGATGTTGCTGCATCCTTTGTTGAGCATTGCGGCCTCCAGATAGTCATCGAAAACTTTGAAGGCCGCGCCTTGACCTACTCTTAAATTCAACACAGTAGTCAAGGCGCGGCAGAATTTTGCCGCATTTTTGTCAAGCTTTTTTGAAAATTTAACTCTGAGATTCTAAAGTCCAGTCACTAATGTAACCTAACTTCAATTCGGCACAACCAAATTCTAAAGCCTTGCAAAATGCCAGCGAGCTTTGGCTTTTGATATTGCTTTTGCTTTTTCTTGAATACCAAGACCAACTATCTACTTGCCTTTGCGTTCAGCGTGAGATTTTTCAAAGCTGCACAAGCCGAACGGTAATTTAACTGAAATTGCAAAACATTAACGCTATAAATATTTAACGTTGTTATAAGCGGTGCGTTTTTTGTTGCGCTTTTGAGTTATACACAATGAGCACCGCGAATGCAAAAGCGCAACAAAAAATGCATCCGCTTGATGACTTTGTTAAACAAATACAAGTTAGCAAATGTTCAAAGTTACTGCAAACAAAAAAACCTTTGAACAGAAAACCAAACGACCTAAAGCCTGGGGCAGAAAACCTTTTGATTTTTACCTAAGCTTCATGGCCGCGTACTTTAATTAGTGCGACAAAAAACTTCGTAACAACTAATTTGGCCTAACTTCGATTTAGCACTAACAAATTCTAAGGCCTTGCAAAATGCCAGCGAGCTTTTGCTTTTGGCTTTGCTTTTTCTCGAAAGCTACGATTAACTTTCTACTTGCCTTCGCGTACAGCGTGAGATTTTTCAAAGCTGAACAAGCCAAACGGTAATTTAACTGAACTTGCAAAACCTTCAAACTAAAATATTTAACGCCGAGCTAAACGGTGAAATTTATATTTAAGTTTTTGGGATAATAGCGTAGCGACCCAAAAACTTAAATATAAATTGCATCCAGTGGAGGCGCGAAGCGCCGGAACGGGTTTGAGCGACTTGTTAGGTTTTTTTGCTTTGCCTGATGTATAGGGTTAGAAATAGTAATTGCAGTACTAACAGCAATACAATTATTTCTTTAATTGAAGAATTTAGCTCAATTAATGCCTTTTGTGCCGCATAGCCGGCATTCTCTGCTTCAAAATTTGCCTCAAATAACTCAACATAATCTGCGTTGCTGAACTGTTCGGATTTAACTTTTCTATAAATTTCTTTGTGAATTCTGGACTACCAATTACTTTTGAAGAACGCGCAAGATCATTTTCAATTTTATTATTCAGCATGCTGAAAAATAGTATAACGCCGATGAGCAATAGAATACTTATAGCGTATGTGGCAAGCAACATTACTTTTGACTTATTCATTAATTCCCTTTCCTTTATAAAAATTAGCACAATGCATATTTAGATTGAACCTAACGTTGTTATAAGCGGTGCGTTTTTTGTTGCGCTTTTGAGTTACACTCAATGAGCACCGCGAATGCAAAAGCGCAACAAAAAATGCATCCGCTTGATGACTTTGTTAAACAAGTACAAATTAGCAAATGTACAAATTCACTGCAAGCCAAAAAAATACTGAACAGAACGCTTAACGACCTAAAGCCTGAGGCGACAAACCTTTTGATTTTTACCTAAGCTTCATGGCCTCGTTCTTCAAAAGTACGACAAAAAACTTCGTACTCAGTAATGTAAACTAACTTCGATTTGGCACACACAAATTCTAAGGCCTTGCAAAATGCCAGCGAGCTTTTGCTTTTGGCTTTTGACTTTGCTTTTTCTCGAAAGCCAAGTCTAACTTTCTACTTGCCTTTCCGTACAGCGTGACATTTTTCAAAGCTGCACAAGCCAAACGGTAATTTAACAGAACTTGCAAAACATTAACGCTACAAATATTTAACGTTGCTATAAACGGTGCCGGAACGGCATCCAGAGAGCGAAGCGAACGTGTTTGATTGCGTTGTTAGGCAAAGTAATTTTACAAGTGCCATATTTAAAGCTACCAAAACATGCTTCGCAATAAACCCAAAATTACATTCATTGTGAATGCAAAACAAGCCAAACTTGCTACTTATATTTCGTGACTGCTATTTCACAACAGCGAACGAATTCGTGCATTTACTTATAGCAGGTAAAGGAGCTGCACTATTTGAATGCTCTAGCACTTTACATCGTTTCGTGTCGATTACCACGTATTGTAACTTCGGCAAATGCCCCAGCTTACTTTGACGTGTTCATTCTCTACGAGAACAGTAGGGGGCAATTTTAAGGTTGCCCATTAACGGACCAAGAAAACCTTCTTCTGATACCTTCTTTCCTTCAGCCAAAAAATGATAGCGTGCCATGTGCTTTTCGTCTTCCTCGACGACTAATGTTAAAAGTGTTTCAGGAATGACGATTCGAAATTGTTCCGAATTTAAAGAACAGGCAACAAGTAAAAATATGAATGTGAATTTTAGAGTTCGCATTATGGTGCCTAACGTTGTTATAAGCGGTGCGTTTTTTGTTGCGCTTTTGTGTTACACACAATGAGCACCGCGAATGCAAAAGCGCAACAAAAAATGCATCCGCTTGATGACTTTGTTAGGCTCTTAGTTGTTTACACAGTATTGAACCCAAGACCAGCGCGTATTACTTGTAAAATTAATTGTGTTTTCTCCGTCTGCAGTTTTTATAGAAAAACTAACGACTGAGCTTGCTTTGATTGGATATATTACACGAACGGATGACTTCCCCGGAATTAAATTATTAGGAGATAGTTTCTTAACTTCGCCATTGGAAAGAGTTACGACTATTTCTAATGAGTATTCTTTTAGAGTTTGCTTAGGTGAGGAACTTGAGCGAATCAACAACTCAAGATTAGATGATGAAAATAGATCAACGCCCCAGGTAATTGGGAATATTGGGATTACGGTAACGAGCCAAGGACCGAATAAATATGGCTCCGTTGATTGATGAGCATTGTAAATTAGCTGATTGTAACTGATTTCAGTTGCAAATTTGTTGGATTGAAACATGCCACAGTAAAGTTTTGGAAGGGTAACCTCAGCGCCGACGATTGGGCTTGAGTAAAGAAGGTCTCCTTCTCTAAGGTACTGCAAGAAGAAAGAAGAAGCGTAATTATTATAAATATGTGTCGGATCATTTTGATGCCTAACGTTGCGATTTGCGGTGACGTTTTTGTTGCGCTTTTGTGTTATACACAATGAGCACCGCGAATGCAAAAGCGCAACAAAAATGGCATCCGCAACATTGCTTTGTTAAGTGCTTTATGTTTTATTCTTTTTGATATGCCTTATATGCCAACAGCCTTTTAAACCATTTATCATCATTGTAGCAATAGCGGCATATCAAATTAGCCAACCGATGTTTCTTGTGCCGTCATCAATTTTTAAAGTTATTTCAGCAATAAACCAAAGTAACACCACAATAGATACGAGCCAACCTTACCCTGATAGATTCGCCAAGCCATTACTAGTTGAACTGGGATTAGTATTGCCGTTCCAATTATTTGGTTTAAAACATCTTCTGGTGTTGCACTACTTCCATCTACAGCGCTTTTACCCGCAAAATACACAAATGCTGCCCCTAGTAATGTCATTGCTATAAATATAAGGACGCCATAAGCTCCTTGTTTGGATAGGGATTTTGCGGTTGATTCATTTACGATTTCGGGGAACCATTTATTAGACAATTTATTCTCCAATCATTTGCTTAACGCCGAGCTAAGCGGCAGTTTTTAAGTTGCGGTTTTGTGGAATACTTTTGCGCAGCAAAACCACAAAGCTGCGACTTAAACTGTCCAGCGCACGTAGTGCGCGGTGCTTGAGCGATTTGTTAACTCTTACATTTAATAATTGCATTGTGAATTTCATTATAGTTGGTTTTAGCGGGTTTAACTTTAGCAAACCCGCTAAGGAAATTGACTTTTGATTTTGGCAATTTTCATTTAGCACTGAAGTGGGGATGACATAAAACTCCCAGTGTTCGATATTTAAAGGGTTCGCCGTTTCTTGGTTTTTATGAGAATACACACAAAAAATATAGACGTCAGCCTGTCGTTTTCTAACTTCACTATATTTGTTTGTAGATAAATCAAGAGCAGAAGTTGGTTGGATACCGAAGGATACTGAAGATAACTTCGATTGAGCCCAGCTTTGTAGGTATGAAGATGACTCTAACTTCGATTGTAATGCCTTCTGGTGAAACCAAATCAAATGCGTCCCACTCTTTCTCTAAGTAGCTCTTCACAGTTGATGCTTTTAGATACATATACTCAGCCAAAACACCCCTGAGCGCGTTGCCAGGCAATTCTGAGCTAGACTAAGCCCAGAACGAACCGACGTCAAAATCTAATTCCTTTCCATTAAAGATGAATTTCTCTTTGCCGGTCTTCTTCGTTGTTATAATTTTAGGGAATGACATTAAGGACGCCTTTGAGTTAACGCCGAGCTAAGCGGCAGATTTTAAGTTGTAGTTTTATGGAATACTTTTGCGCAGCAAAACCATAAACTGCGACTTAAAAGCTGTCCAAGGAGCGAAGCGACTGGTGCTTGAGCGACTTGTTACATGATTTTGTATTTTGCTTGAAACTTGAACAGTGCGCGTTAAAGCTTTTTCTAGCAAAGCCCCAACCCAAGTTTCCGAAGCAGCATAAACCAAAAATGAAAAATACTACAACCCGCTAGAAAACCAAACCAGCTTAGCAACGTAACAGAAAAAACTTCAACCTTTAAAAAGGTAAAAAATTCAAACTAGCCGAAACGAAAAAACTACTTGCGAAAAGCCAACTACCGAAGGAACCAGAAATATTCCAGAACGTTTAGCTCCGTGGCACATTGTTTCCGAGCCAGAAAAACCAAAGCTTCGCCTTTTCAGGATTTATGCTTTTGCTTTTTCGTACTTTCCGAAGCGTTTAAGCTTTTATTTTCTTGCCCAATGTAACGCCGAGCTAAGCGGCAGTTTTTAAGTTGCGGTTTTGTGGAATACTTTTGCGCAGCAAAACCACAAAACTGCGACTTATAAACTGTCCAGTGAGCGAAGCGACTGATGCTTGAGCGACTTGTTAGCTTTGGTTACATTGGCGAACAAAGTTCAACAATAACACCGTCAGTATCGCGCACATAAGCAACTGTTTGCCCCCAAGGTTTTTCACAAGGCTCTGAAATTGAAGTTGCACCCGCAGATATTGCCTTTGAATAAGCCGCTAATACATTTTCAGTAACGAATGCCAGTTCAATACCTAACGGTAAAGCACCGCTATTAGTTTTTTGATACCCCTTAACAATATTCATTTCACCCATTGCATGAGATGCAAATGCTAAAACTGTTTCGCCTGTGCTTAACTCACCATATTGTTCTGATTCATGGAGAAACCGAGTTTCAAAACCAAACGCTTTTTTGTAAAAATTAAGCGTACTTGTAACTGACGAGACATAAACGATTGTATAGCCGAATTTCATTTTTAATTTCCTTTGTTTAGATAATTTTTACGTTCTTGTGTGTATTCCCACCAAGGCAATGGCTTCTCACCATTCATAAAGCGTGTGATAGAAATGAATACATCAATAACACACGGATCGTGACTTTCACCTGTTGCGAAACAAAGCGAATAATACATTTCATATGGGCATTTACCAACTAATTGTTCTGGTTTATGTATGCCGAGTAAATTTAAATCTTTTGCACCAGCCTTACCAATATTAGGTAGATCGGTTAACTTTTTTAAATTTTCACGTGTGACTTTGTCTGGGTTCATAGAAGCTAACGCCGAGTTCAGCGGCAGTTTTAAGGCGTGGTTTTGTGGAATACTTTTGCGCAGCAAAACCACAAAACTGCGACTTAAAAACTGTCCAGCGCACGAAGTGCGCGATGCTGGAACGACTTGTTATGTGAAAATTACTTTGCGAAAAATATGAGCATTGCGCGATAAAGCTTTTCTAGCAAAGCACCAACTCAAGCTTCCGAAGCAAGCCGAACCCAAAAAAAACAATAATTCGATATTACGCAAAACCAAACCTAAACGAAAGCAGCACAAGGAAGAAAACAAAAACAACATTACAAATAATATTGCTACCGTTAAAACTGCTTGCGATGCCCTGCACTACCGAAGGAACCAGAAATATTCCAGAACGATAAACTCCGTGGCACATTGTTTCCGAGCCAGAAAAACCAAAGCTTCGCCCTTTCAAGATTTATGCTTTTGCTTTTTCGTACTTTCCGAAGCGT
The DNA here is from genome assembly GCA_016712405.1 of Cellvibrio sp. GTDB lineage: Bacteria > Pseudomonadota > Gammaproteobacteria > Pseudomonadales > Cellvibrionaceae > Cellvibrio. Next base: position 16,866 of record JADJRD010000015.1, read on the forward strand.
TTTAGCTTTTATTCTTGTACCCACATAACGCCGAGCTAAGCGGCAGTTTTTAGTTGCGGTTTTGTGGAATACTTTGCGCAGCAAAACCACAAAACCGCGACTTAAAAATCGTCCAGTGCCGAAGGCAGATGCTTGGAGCGACTTGTTAGCTTTGGTTACATTGGCGAACAAAGTTCAACAATAACACCGTCAATGTCGCGCACATAAGCAACTGTTTGCCCCCCAAGGTTTTTCACAAGGCTCTGAAATTGAAGTTGCACCCGCAGATATTGCCTTTGAATAAGCCGCTAATACATTTTCAGTAACGAATGCCAGTTCAATACCCAACGGTAAAGCACCGCTATTAGTTTTTTGATACCCCTTAACAATATTCATTTCACCCATTGCATGAGATGCAAATGCTAAAACCGTTTCGCCTGTGCTTAACTCACCATATTGTTCTGATTCATGGAGAAATCGAGTTTCAAAACCAAAAGCTTTTTTGTAAAAACTAAGCGTGCTTGTAACTGACGAGACATAAAACGATGGTATAGCCGAATTTCATTTTAATTTCCTTTGTTTAGATAGCTTTTTACGTTCTTGTGTGTATTCCCACCAAGGCAATGGCTTCTCACCATTCATAAAGCGTGTGATAGAAATGAATACATCAATAACACACGGATCGTGACTTTCACCTGTAGCGAAACAAAGCGAATAATACATTTCATAAGGGCACTTACCAACTAATTGTTCTTGGTTGATCGTATACCAAGTAAATTTAAATCTTTTGCGCCAGCCTTACCAATATTCGGTAGGTCGGTTAACTTTTTTAAATTTTCACGTGTGACTTTGTCTGGGTTCATAGAAGCTAACGCCGAGTTCAGCGGCAGTTTTTAAGGCGTGGTTTTGTGGAATACTTTTGCGCAGCAAAACCACAAAACTGCGACTTAAAACTGTCCAGCGCACGAAGTGCGCGATGCTGGAACGACTTGTTATGTGAAAATTACTTTGCGAAAATATGAGCATTGCGCGATAAAGCTTTTCTAGCAAAGCACCAACTCAAGCTTTCGAAGCAAGCCGAACCTAAAAACAATAATTCGATATTACGCAAAACCAAACCTAAACGAAAGCAGCACAAGGAAGAAAACAAAAACAACATTACAAATAATATTGCTACCGTTAAAACTGCTTGCGATGCCCTGCACTACCGAAGGAACCAGAAATATTCCAGAACGATAAACTCCGTGGCACATTGTTTCCGAGCCAGAAAACCAAAAGCTTCGCCCTTTTCAAGATTTATGCTTTTGCTTTTCGTACTTTCCAAGCGTTTTAGCTTTTATTTTTGTACCCACATAACGCTGAGCTAAGGGCCAGTTTTAAGTTGCGGTTTTGTGGAATACTTTTGCGCAGCAAAACCACAAACCGCGACTTAAAACTTCCAGTGCCGAAGGCACGATGCTTGAGCGACTTGTTAGCTTTGGTTACATTGGCGAACAAAGTTCAACAATAACACCGTCAATGTCGCGCCCATAAGCAACTGTTTGCCCTGTTTTTCACAAGGCTCTGAAATTGAAGTTGCACCCGCAGATATTGCCTTTGAATAAGCCGCTAATACATTTTCAGTAACGAATGCCAGTTCAATACCCAACGGTAAAGCACCGCTATTAGTTTTTGATACCCCTTAACAATATTCATTTCACCCATTGCATGAGATGAAAGTGCTAAAACCGTTTCGCCTGTGCTTAACTGCACCATATTGTCCCGATTCATGGAGAAATCGAGTTCCAAAACCAAAGTCTGGTAAAACTACGTGCTTGCAACGACGGACACAAACGATGGTATAGCCGAATTCATTTTTATTTTCCTTTGTTTAGATAGCTTTATGTTCTTGTGCGTATTCCCACCAAGGCAATGGCTTCTCACCATTCATAAGCGTGTGATAGAAATGAATACATCAATAACACGGATCGTGACTTTCACCTGTAGCGAAACAAAGCGAATAATACATTTCATAGGGCACTTACCAACTAATTGTTCTGGTTGAGTCTATACCAAGTAAATTTAAATCTTTGCGCCAGCCCCACCAACATCGTAGGTCGGTTGAACATCTGGGAATTTTCACGTGTGACTTTGTCTGGGTTCATAGAAGCTAAGCCGACTTGACCGGCGGCAGTTTTTAAGTTGGGTTTTGTGGGACACTTTTGCGCAGCAAACCACAAAACTAGACTTAAAAACTGTCCAAGGAAGCGTAGCGACTTGATGCTTCAGCGACTTGTTGATACGTGACGTTTACTTTGGATGCACGCCAAGCACTGTACAAAGAAACAATTGTAGCTAACCGTTCTGATTGAGCCTCATTTGAAAGGAGCACGCTTTAGTTTACGATATAACTTACATACATATAACCAGAGCGAAAAAAAATATTTCCCCACTCAAGAAAGCAATCCTACCCATGAGCTGTAAGGTCACCCAGCTAAAATTCTTTCTGTTGCCCTTCATAGCCACCTATAAAAGCAAGTTGTGATACTGGTTATGGAATTCCTCGCACGCGCGTTGCCACCTCTTCTCTTTTCTGCCGAACTTGGTTTTCTTTATATATAAATGTTTCATGTATTCGTGCGTGAAGCTTAAGGGTGTTACAGCATGCTCTTCGATTAACTTCCTAATTTGTATTTGATTCATAGTGCATAACGCCAAGCTCAGCCGCAGTTTGTAAGTTGGTTTTGTGGTAATATTTTGCGCAGCAAAACCACAAAAAAGCGACTTTAAAACTGTCGAGCACCCGAAGTGTGCGATGCTCCACGCGCCTTCTGGCCAGGAGTTTGCGCGCGCACAGCCTCAACTAACGCGGCCTTGGTTCGTGTTGCCGCTTCCTGACTTGGTTTTCAGCAACAACCTTGCGCCGCGAAAACTCAATGCCCCCAGACCTCAACAGAAAATTCGGATAGTAAAGTTCAGGTCGCTACAGATTAGGATACTCTCCGGAGATGTGCGCATTTTCGCCAAGAATAAATGCGCCGTGTCAACCAAGCAAGGGCTCGATTTATCAATGGTCATTTTGACGTCTTTTCGGCCTCCCTTAGGTTTCAATACGAAGGATGCGTTCGATTTAGCGACACCTTCAAATCTTCGTGGATCCAAGTCCATCAATCGCCCCGTTCCAGTTGCCGGTAACGCACTCGGGGAAATCACACGAAATAGCTTTTCGGCTGAACATCGGTTGTTGTTTTGTACTGACCTTTCCACATTACTTTTTTCCTTTCTTAGTAATGGCTGATGTGCCCCGGCATTTCGTTTCGTTGTTGATAAGTTCAAAGTCTGATTTTCGATATTTCAAGATTCCCAAACCGAAAAGCGTAGCCCCATTTGCTTTTGTCCTTAATGAAGAAAAGCTGTTCAAGCAAGGGGCGAATTGAGCATCTGGCAGCTTTGAGAAAGCGAGTATCTCGTCTGTACGGGACGAAACCTGGAAACATTTCAAATGGATAACTGGTGGAGCCAATCCACTTCGCCAATTGCAGGGGAACCTTTGGCAAAGTGTTGTCCCCCCGGAGGAGAAGAAGAAGACGCAGTTCTTCAGGTCAGGTATCGAATAATCCAGTCACCAACGGACATCGGATTTCACGGCCGAGCCTTCCGCAAGCTGGACAAAGCCGGACAGAACCCGCCAGTAACACGACGGCCCATGCTCTTACGTTGCAACATGATCCAGTAGCGCATGTGGAAGACTCCTAACGCCTAGTTCAGCGGCAGTTTTTAAGTTGTGGTTTGATGGTAACACTTTTGCGCAGCAACCAACCATAAATCCGCGACTTCTAATGTCCAGCACCGAAGGTGCGATGACGGAACGACTTGTTATGCTTTTTTATTTGGCTCTATCCCATGTTCAAATTCGTTGTCGTATGCCTTTCCATTTCGAATTTTAGAGACATTTTGGCCTGAACTACCACTTAGCTCTTGCTCTGAGCCAGAATCAGGGAACAACCTCAAGCACCAAATTCAGTCTTTGACCACGGATTCATTGAGCCGAAGTGTGGTATTACAAAACTTACCTTTGACCTGAAATAAAACACTTACTTGCTCACTAGCGGCAACGTAACCGGCTCCGAACCTTTTGTTGCGAGTCATTGCGCTCAACATTCTGCACCTCGCTCGGCCTCAAGCACCTGAAAATGTTTTATCAATGGACGCTACCAAACTGGTGGTTCTCATTTCCTTTGGCATAGAATCCATAGGTTGTAATTTATTTGGAACTCCCTGAAAACTTTCATTGTATTTCCCTTCTCATAGGATGGATGTGGCGAAAAAAAACATTAGACATAATAGAGAACAACGATAATTTACTTTCCTGCACTGCTAAACCCCGGAAGCATTGTTGACGGAAGAAATAATATCTTTCGCTTATGTCTAGTGTCAGTAGTGAACTAATTGGCCAGCACAACGTTTTTAAAGGTAACCGGCAGTTTTTGTTGAGCTTATGTGTTACACACAATCCAGGCAGCAGCGGAAGCGCAACAGAAAAACTGTCCAGTGAGCGAAGCGGAACGATGGTTGACCACTTGTTAAAAGACTGTTGCACAAAATCGAAACCGCTTTAAAAGGAAAAAAGGTTCCTACAATTTGAAAGTGCCAGCGTTACTACACCTAGAGAAAAACGCCTGAATAATTTTCCGAAAGCATCGCCGCCGATAAATACTACTAACTGGAATAATAAAATTGAGTACCGCTATGGAAAGGCCATAAAAATAATATGCCTTTACCTATGGGTTCTATGGCTGGATGAATCCAGCTAAGGAAAGCGCTCGCAGTTTGTAGTAGCCAAGAAAAGTAAATAGAAAATATTAACGGAAAAATCAGCTGAACTGACATTCCGACCAATTTCTCAATGGCACTTTCTTAATATTTGATTTTTTTGTTCTTCGTCCATATGAGTTCTCATATTTAACAGTTTATTCAAAAGTTGAAACTTTATATTTACGGCATTTGATCGAAGACGTTTTAAAAACCTCAATGTCATCAAAAGGTTAAGGTGTCTGACAAAAGAAAGGTGTAGATATACCGTTTAATAGTTTCGTAAATATACAGTTTGTAAAAAATCTTTGCCATCTTAGAAATCTGGCGCTATAGTTCGCGCCAGATAGGAAATCTACTCGCAACCGGAGGTGCTTCATGGAAGATGTCAAAGTTCCATTCCCGCTAAACCCCTCAAATTTATTGATCAGTTCGAGCGCTTATACGTCTAGATGGCAAAAGTTACGCGACCGAGAATACCTATGTCTATTGGGTTAAGCAATATATTACCTTCAATAATAAAACACATCCATCCCAATTAGCGGGTGCTGAAGTTACTGATTTTTTAACTCATCTTGCCTTGAAAATGAATACTTCACCCAACACGCAAAAAACGGCATTAAATGCATTGATGTTTCTCTACAACCGATTTTTAAAGCAGCCTATTGATAAATTTGGATTTTCATTACGCTAAAAACCTGGTGCGTACTCCTACGGTATTTACCCATCTCGAAGCGGTAGATGTTATCAATAATTTGAAATGCCTTATCAACTAATGGCAAAGTTAATGTATGGCAGTGGTTTAAGAATTTCAGAAGCCTTACGTTTACGTGTTAAAGATATTGATTTCGGTATGGGTTATATTATTGTTCGAGACGGTAAAGGTGCGAAGGACAGAACTACGCTCCTGCCAAAATCGACAATTACTGATTTAAAAAATCAAATTATTTGGTTGCAAAATTATTGGCTTTTGATATCCATCGCGGCGTTGGTCCATTATACATGCCGCACTTATTGGAAAAGAAATATCCCGATGCGGGACGTTCATTGGCCTGGCAATTTGTTTTCCCCCTCGAAAACATCAGTCAGGATCCGCGTGTAAACGTGACGCGTCGGCACCATCTTTTACAGCACGACACTGCAAATGCATGTGAAGAAAGCGATCAAAGCAGCGCGCATCAATAAATTAGCCAGTTGCCACACCTTCCGTCATTCCTTCGCCACGCGTTTATTGCAGTCCAAACACGACTTGAAACAAATCAAACCTTAATGGGGCACAGTGATATTCGAACAACGGAAATCTACCTGCATGTATTGGATGAGTTGGGGGATAAGGTCAAAGTCCCCTGGATGAGCTTTGAGGATTGATATTTGCAATAAGGGTGCATTCTTTGCTTGGCGTTACTGGTTAAATAAGGCACAATCGACGCCGCTTTTTAACCCCTGTGACGACAGGTCAAACAACCAGAGGGTAGTGCCGCATGGCGAAAGATGATTGCATAGAATTTGACGGTGAAGTGGTCGATACTCTTCCCAATACGACTTTCCGCGTAAAGTTGGAAAATGGCCACGTCGTAATGGCGCACATATCAGGCAAGATGCGTAAAAACTACATCCGCATCCTGACCGGGGACAAAGTAAAAGTTGAAATGACCCCCTACGACTGACCAAAGGTCGAATCACCTACCGGGCAAGATGATCCCCCAAAAACCCTGTCGAATGACAGGGTTTTTTGTTTAAAAACAACCTTCTCCCAAGCCTCCCCCAGCCTCCCCCTTAGAAAGGGGGAGTTGTCCCTCCCCTGCTAAAGGGGAGGTTAGGAGGGTGGAAATCCTCATAAAAACTGACCATTTTAAATTTTCCCAACCTCCCTTTGTTAAAGGGAGCTAGCCCTCCCCCCCTTGCCAAGGAGGAGTTAGGGGGGGAAATCTCATTAAAAACTGACCATTTTAAATCCCCACCCCCCTTTTTCAAAGTGGGGGAATTGTCCCCCCCCTGCCAAGGGAGGCTAGGAGGGGTGATCTTTTGTAAGCCTTCTTTTTTACGCTAGACTTTGCCACAATCCCCCGGCGCCTTCCCCCAAATAACCTTAGTCAATCAGGAGTGTTGATATGTCGGCCTTTTCATTACGTTTTCTAGCGGCTCTTTGTTTGTGTTCGTCCGTTTCCCTGGCATGGGCTGGCCCCAAGCTTACGCAGGCTTGGCAAGTTGAGGGATTGGCAACCCCTGAATCAGTTCTGGTGCACTCACTTCAAGAGAAGACTGATGTCTTTGTATCATTAATTGATGGCGACCCCGGTGCGATTGATAACAAGGGCGGAATTGCCATGATTGGCCTTAAAGGTGAAACACTTAATAAGGATTGGGTCACAGGTTTGAGTGTCCAAGGGTATGGCGGCTAAAGATAACCTGCTTTATGTTTCTGACATTAATGATCTGGTGGTGATTGATATTGCCAAAGCAAAAGTCGTCGGCGCGTTATCCAGCCGCGGGTTCCAAGTTTTAAATGATGTAGCGGTCAATGCAGCGGGTGAGGTGTTTGTATCCGATAGCCAGAACTAAAAATCTATCAATTAAAAGCGACAAGCCGGATGTGTTTATGGAAAACGTCGACAACGCTAACGGTTTGGCTTTATTGAATCCGGTATGTTGGTAGGCGCGGGTAAAGAATTCAGTTAGTGGATAAAGATAAAAAAATCACTATTTTGGCAACAGGTTTTGGTGAAAATATTGATGGCATAGAACAAGTGAAAGCAGGAGTTTGTGATTTCTGCTGGCCGGGGTTGGTCTACTACGTGATGCTAAAGGGCAATTGACACAACTGATTGATTCACGCACCGATAAAATCAATACCGCTGATATTGGATATGATCCAGCCGGAAATTAGTGTTGGTGCCAAACTTTTCAAAAATACAGTCACGGCTTATCAGTTGGTTGAATTACCGTCATCCCCAACGAGGATCCAGTGACTTTGACTGCATAAGATGGTTAAGACACTGATGCCCGCTGGGCATGACAAATACAAATCAATAACTCAAACAGGATGAGATTTTTGTTTAGCAGTCAACGAAGAAAAGAAATTCAAAAATATCTGGCAGACACCTGTAAGCAAGTTGTCTGCCTTTGTATTTTTGCTGGTCTTTTTTCGTCATTCCGCTGAGGCTGCACAACAATCAGCCTATTTTTCCTTTCGTCACATCACCAGATCAGGTTGCGGTATCGGTTATATCAATTCCATAGCGCAAGACAAAACCGGATTCATGTTGTTTGGTGGCGCTAATGAAGCCGGCGAGGTACGATGCTTTACGATATTAAAATTCATCGGTATGATGAAATGACCAAACAGCTTAAGTCACAATTACATAAATGATTTATTGGTAGCAGAACAGGGTGATTTATGGTCGCTACCCGACGAGGATTAAATTATTTTGATGCATCCAAACAACAATTCACACAATGGTCGATTAAAAGTCCGTTAGATCAAGATATAGAAAGTCAGTTGATTTACTGTCACTGGCTTCCACAAAGATACCAAACATGATGGTGGCTAAAAACACGTGGGATGGTTTGGTTGAATTTGGATATTAACTCTCGTTGTTAAAACCTACAAACCCATTGCCTTATTGAACGAAAATACTAACTCAATGATATGGTCAATGGTGCTGACGTCCTGGCGGATATCTGTGCTTTGCACCAGTAAATCGGGCGCGTAATTCGCTGGAATCCGAGCAGTTATAGTAGAATCAAACAATATAATCAATCATTAGGAAAATATTAGATGTAACGTCAACCCAGTATCAAGATAAACATCAAATATTTAGCCGCCAGTTACGTAGTTAATTATTCAAATGGAATCCTGCGAACGACCTCTTTGAAAAGTGGAATATGTAAAAAAATGAAAATGCCGTTGAAAAAGTTTGACGGTTTGGTCAGTGTTGGAAGACTCTGTTTGGTAATCTTTGGGTGGGAGATGGCAGCGCGCAGCTATCATCGTCCTTTAGGTGAGAAACTTTTCGCTCCGATTTGCCTATTCCGAACAAAATCCAAAATCACCTGGCAACTAAGTGTAGTAAACGAATTATATGAAGACGCCCGGAAATATCTGGCTGAGATGCTTCCCATCCGGGTGGACGCATTGATAGGCAGGCATCCGTATTTCAGGGTCTTTCATCGACACGATTCTACAAATCGAAATAAATTTACTGATGGTGGCGTGCTTTCAAAAGTAAATTAAAGATGGTAAATGACAATTTATGGATTGGCACCTGGTTATGGTTTAAATTATTTTAATAAGTGGCGGGAAAAATTTTCTGGCCAGTGAATTTAATCAAACAATACTAATGGTTTGGAGTGGTAATATCGTATCAGCGGCGATTGATAAGAATGAAAATTTGTGGTTAGGAATTTGGTCGGGCGGCCTTAACCTACTGTATATTCCAACGGGACACCCCATCATTATCTGCCTGATTCAACCAACCCCAATGCAATTTTTGGGGAAGAAGTCTTATCTGTAATCGTTGATCAAAAGGGAGCGGTATGGGTGGCAAACCGAAGTGGCTATTAATTCCATTTGATCCGCAAACAAAAACATTTCGGCGCTACTTGCCTAAGTCTGAACAATGGAAGGCGATAAAGTTTTGTATTTCACGAGCCGTTTATCAGGATAAATAAGGGCAGATTTGGGCGGGTTCGATTCGTGGTTTGTACTCTGATTAATCCTGAATCGGGTGAGTTCACCTGTTTTCACTATCACAAAGGAATACAACATCATTAAGCGATGATTATGTCTTTTCTATTCATGAAGATTCGCGTGGCAATTTTTGGGTGGGTACAGATGGTGGTTTGAATGTGATGAACCGCAGTCCGGTGAATTTCAATCCTACAAAACAATCTGATGGATTATCCGACGATGTGGTGTCAGGTATTATTGAAGACGATTTTGGTTTTGTAGTTGGTTTCACAAAAGGACTGTCCTGTTTTAATCTTGATAAAAGATTTCTGCAATTTGGAGCAGCGTCACGGGTTAATGGATAATTTATTCAATCGTAATTCACTGCAAAAATGAGCACCGGAGAATTGTTTTTGGTAACAGCAAAAGCAGCTTCAGGTTGTTTAATCCCGTCGACATAGAAACCAATCCCTATATACCGCCAGTCGTGTTTTACAGGGCTATCCATTTTAATAAAGAAGTAGTTCCCGGCAATAAAATCACCCTTAAAAATGCTACTTCACACAAGCGAATTGTATTTAACCGTTGAACATACAGTTTTTACTTTGATATAAGCGTTAAAATTATCAAATGCCGGAAGAAAATCGTTATATGTATCGATTACAAACGGTTTGATAAAGACTGGATATCG
>JADJRD010000016.1 GCA_016712405.1 Cellvibrio sp.
GGATATTCAAGATATTTAATTGAGTTCAGATATTCAAATGTTCTGTCTAGATTGTTGCTCTCAATTTTTCCACGACACTTGCCTTTGAATTTTGCATATTCATACCCCTCATAATCAACTTCACCTTTGAGGATACCGAAAAATAGGTTTAAACGACGGGCGCCATAGCAACCTGTTTTTCGCCGGCGTTCTTTTTATTTTGTCCGAGCTTTTCAATTGATTAGGAATTAATGATTTATCATGGCGGTATTTATTAGCAAGCAAAATCCGATTTCGCCTGCTGTAGGCGAAACTTGAAAATAGAAGGGAAAATAAAACTCCGCATATAATTTTCATTGCTCTATTCCTATAACGTTGGGGTAACCGGCGGCCGTTAGGCTGTCCAGTAGAGCGCAGCGGAACGATGGTTGACCGCATTGTTAAAAGCTTTTCAAAATATGCCAAGATGTTTTTTAATAGTAGAGCACACTCACGCAACATGAAAAATAGTATGAATAAAAATACAGTCATAAATACAAAAATATTTATATGCATGGCTTCGCCCCATTCTGTTGATTTTGAAATTAGAGATTTATGAAGTTTTTCCACGTCAAGGAATTTTCCAAATTATTGGATCTTGCAGGTATGACGAAATCATACCTAATACCATCAGAACACAATAAGCCATTTCAATAGAAATGAATGCTAGAAAATGTATTGGAATTCTTTCGGACAGTTTAGTGCCTGTTGATAATATTATGGTTATTCCCCCTGCAATGAAAAAAAGAAGAGCCATTAAGTTGAATGTCCAGTAAAACCTAGAGATTCTTGACTGTATTATTTTGTATATCTTTGGTGTGGCCATAATATTTAACGTTGTTATAAGCGGTGCGTTTTTTGTTGCGCTTTTGTGTTATACCCTGTTTGACACCACGAATGTCTAAGCGCAACAAAAATGCATCCGCTTGATGACTTTTTGTTAAACAAATACAATTTAGCAAATGTTCAAAATTTACCTGTTAACTAAAACCTTTGAACAGAAAACTAACATTATTATACCTAAACCCTGGGGCAGAAAATCTTTTGATTATTACCGCCTTAGCTTCATGGCCGCGTACTTCAATTAGTGCGACAAAAAAACTTCGTACTCAACAATGTAACCTAACTTCAATTTGGCACTAACAAATTCTAGAAGGCCTTGCAAAATGCTGACGAGATTTTTACTGTTGGCTTTCGTTTTGCTTTTTCTCGAACGCCAAAACAAACTTTCTACTTGCCTTTGTGCAGCGTGAGATTTTTCAAAGCTACTTGCACAAATGGCTAATTTAACTAAACTTGCAAAACCTTCAAACTAAAATATTTAACGTTGCGATTTGCGGTGGCTTTCTGTTGCGCTTTTGTGGCATATTCAGATGAGCACCGCGACCTTTTAAGCGCAACAGAAAGGTAATCACCAACATTGCCTTGTTATAACCGCCAAACTTGACGTTTTGCTTTTGCTTATGCTTATGCTTTTGCTTTTGCTTTGCTTTACGCTTTTGATTTTTCTTTAAAAACAGTGAAAACTATAATTTGGCCAAAGGGGCATTTTTTATTATGCTAAGTAACTGAGCTCGTAAATTAGCACATTCTTTCTCTGCTAAACTGGTAGAGATGGTGCTAGAGCTTCACTGCATTCTCGACTGACAGAATAAGTTTCAGCAACTTATAATTTTTTTAGGAAGCAACAGTAATACACAGACGCCCCCACAATGGTGTTAAAGCCGTTGCAAGCAACAACTAACAGAAGCACCAGCACAGCGATAAAGCTTGATGAACTAAAAACGAAACGCCAAAATCTTTGACTCAAACGTTGCTATAAGCGTGCAGGAACGGCAACCAGTCGAGCGAAGGAACGATGCTTGATGGCCTTGTTAAACAAACACAAGTTAGCAAATGTTCAAATTCACCGCAAACCAAAAAAACACGAACAGAAAACTTAACGACCTAAAGCCTGGAAGGCGTCAAACCTTTTGATTTTTACCCAAGTTTTAATGCTTTCGCCAGTTAAGGAGTAGTTATAACTACCCCTGAATCCAAACAACGATCTAATTCTACGTGAAATGAAATAAATTCGTATGAAAAATACAGTGAAACCAAAATGATAACCTCAGAATAGAATACCAACAGCAACAACAAGAAGGCCGTCAGGATTTACAGAACGAGAAAACGGCCTGCAGATTAAAAGCCAAGACCTTTAATGCACTAATTCAATAATAATTTCAGCAATGGCTCGACCAATGATTTTGAACACGCCACCCAAAAAAGCTCTCCGGCAATTTCTCCAATTGGCACGTCAACCCTAATTTAGTTTATTTAAAACGTAATTTCACAAAACTTGCAAAACCTGGACGCTAAAAACATTTAACGCCGAGTTCAGCAGCAGTTTTTAAGTTATGGTTTTATGGAATACTTGCGCAGCAAAACCATAAAGCCACGACTTAAAAACTGTCCATGGAGCGAGGCAGAACGAGCTGCAACGACTTGTTATACATTTAATTTATTAGCGAGAAGTCAGCCCGATCATCCCAGCACATAGAGGAAATAAGCCATTTTCCGCTAAAATCAATAGCTTGAAACAAATTTACTCCATAACGAACTTGAACTCCACCTTTACCTTCAAACACTAATGAATATTCTGACTTAATTTGAGCTACACGACCGAAAACTTCAACTTCACTTGCCTGTCTTTTCTTGTATTGAAATAAATATTACCATTAGAAATATTATTACCAATCATTGAAATATATTCTGGTACCGACCAATTAGGGAGGTACTTCCCCTTGTTATTGATGAATATTCCTTGCTCAATAAAACAGGATTTCAAAAGTTCAAAGTTAGGAAACTCTCAGATTTAAACGATATTCCTTCATACACAGTTCTGGAATTAACTCAAGCACAATGGACTCCTCTGTGGAAATTTTATAGCGATGCGATTTGCGGTGACTTTTCTGTTGCGCTTTTGCACAATGAGCACCGCGAATACAAAAGCGCAACACAAAAGGCATCCGCAACATTGCTTTGTTATAACCACAAAACTTGACGCTTTTGCTTTTGCCTTTACGCTTTGATTTTCTTTAAAACGGTGAAAACTTTAATTTGGACAAAGGGCAGAGCACGTTTTCACTAACTTAACTTACGAAGCTCGTAATTAGCACATTCTTTCTCACAACTAAACAAGTGAGATGGTGCTGAGCCTCACCGCATTCTTGACCGATAAGAATGCGTTTTCACTAAGCCAGCTTACAGCGAACTGAAATGGCACTAACTCAACAACGATGTGGCTAAAAACACAAGTGCCAAAGTTTCACTGCAAGCTAGACGGAATGTGGCACGAACAAAAATACGACCAACTTTCAAAGCTCGATGAACTAAAAAAGAAACACCTAAATCTTTGACTCTATAACGTTAAGTTCAGCGGCAGTTTTTCTTTTGCGCTTTGTGTTACACAATGAGCACCGCGAATGCAAAAGCGCAACAGAAAACTGTCCAGTGGAGCGAAGCGCAACGAAGGTCAACGCCTTGTTAAACTTGCTTTTGCTCCTTTGAGCAAATAGGGCATACAGCTTTCCAATTTTTTACAGAGAAGGCAATGAGTAAAAGCCCTATAAAAAATTAGAGCCGATGATAATTAAATTTGAAAATTGGTTTGAAGCCATTGATTCACCGATGTACTCAAGAGAGGCGATTCTTGCATGTTCAAAAGATAAATAAATAAAACTTGGCAATTGAGTTGAGACTAAAATATGCCAATTAGAAAGCAACCAGTTGAAACTATAATTTTCTCGCCAGGAGTTACAGCAGAAGAATCTGTAGACATTAACTTAGGAAGTAATAACCAAACGATAACGCCCATGACTAATGGAACTAACTTCGAGAAGTATAAGATTGATGGAGCTTCGATACTTTCTACTTCTGGAATCATTTTCAAAGAGGCAACCAATTCAATAAAACTTGAAATTCCATACGTAACTAAAAGTATTGCTGTGACTTTAAAAATTGCAATAGACAGACTATTCATAGCTTTCCTTTAACGTTGTTATAAGCGGTGCGTTTTTTGTTGCGCTTTTGAGTTACACTCAATGAGCACCGCGAATGCAAAAGCGCAACAAAAAATGCATCCGCTTGATGACTTTGTTAAACAAGTACAATTAGCAAATGTACAAATTCACTGCAAGCCGAAAAAATACCAAACAGAAAACCTAACGACCTAAAGCCTGAGGCGGAAAACCTTTTGATTTTTGCCTAAGCTTCATGGCCTCGTTCTTCAAAAGTACGACAAAAAACTTCGTACTCACTAATCTGGACTTTAGAAAACCACCCACCCCGCCAACCCCAGGTTAGCGCCAAAAAAATTCTAGCTCCATCATTATTGCCCCATGATTTTTTATAGAAAAATCATGGGGCAGTTTACCTTCTCACCAAAACCTAGGATGGCGGCCTTATTTTATTGCAGGTCGTACTCCACCACTCCAAAACGCTAACACGCTGAAAATGTTTTACCAATCCATCAGGATTTTTCCTGCGGTCACCTCCGCTTTATTGCGCCAAGGTAACTGCAACATGACGCCGTCCAGTTTTTCCGCTGGCATCAACGACAACAATTGAATTAATCCGTAGCCTATTGTCGTTAACTGTACCCAACGATTTAATGTCGTCGCGCCTGTTGCCAGGCCTCTTTTTACTCCCCAGGAATTTTCAATTCATTGAACGTGCTTTCAATACTCCAGCGCTTCGCGTAAGCAACAATAATTTCTTCTGCACTTAATTCGCTACTCGTTGACAGAAGCAGACGTGTCTTATTCCACTTTTCATTTCTTTCGTCATAAAATTCGCACCAGACCGCGCCGACTTTTGCGCCTTTGATAAAACGAGCCAACACGACTTATGGCGATATCGCAACCGCTGATTCTTTCCATATAAGAATAACGTTGCTTCTGTCGTTGCCATGCGATTGACTCGCGACTCTGTAACTTGTTTTCCATATTTGGCAGGTCTGCCGCGCTGTTTTTCGTTGGGGTTGCAGGCATATCGTGCAACGGGTGTCGTGGCGTACTTGCCCGATCACATCAATTTCTTGCGCTAACATCGCCAGAATAAGATCGCCGCGCATGTACCAGCTATCCATCAATAATCGCACGGTTTTGCCGCTGTATAAGCTCGATACACTGCGGATCAGTGTTTGCGCGGCGCGCAATTTCCCAGTGTTGCCTGCGGTACGCATTAATCTGGATAACAAAGGAATGGCGATATTATTTCCTTTTTCTCGCCTGGCAATTTGTGCAAGCGTCACCCAGCATTGTCCACGAACAAAACGCGCCAAATTAGGTTTGTTGCCATGCTGATGATGAATCTGGCTTGCGGGCGCTTTTTCTGAGCTGCGCAGCACAAGCGTGTCATCTATGGCTAAATAAATAATCTCTCCGCCTACTTGTTGAATAACAACACGTACAAATGCGCGAGCGAGTAATAACCACGACCATTTCCCTTGCCGCAAACATTTGTAGTAACTCGTCCAGTGCTTTTGCGTTTAGCATCCCCAGCTTTGCGTGACAAAGCCAGAGCGCGTGAGCATGGCTCCGACTAACAATTCAAGGCAGGTGCCTACTGCACGCAAGGGTAGACTTTTACCTAAAATTGTTATCCAATCACCCAGTTCGCGTGGGATGTTGCTGCATCCTTTGTTGAGCATTGCGGCCTCCAGATAGTCATCGAAAACTTCTGAAGGCCGCGCCCAGACTACTCGCTAAATTCAACACAGTAGTCAAGGCGCGGCAAATTTCTGCCGCATTTTTGTCAAGCTTTTTGAAAAATTTAACTCTGAGATTCTAAAGTCCAGTCACTAATGTAACCTAACTTCAATTCGGCACAGCAAATTCTAAAGCCTTGCAAAATGCCAGCGAGCTTTGGCTTTTGATATTGCTTTTGCTTTTCTTGAATACCAAGACCAACTATCTACTTGCCTTTGCGTTCAGCGTGAGATTTTTCAAAGCTGCACAAGCCGAACGGTAATTTAACTGAAATTACAAAACATTAACGCTATAAATATTTAACGTTGTTATAAGCGGTGCGTTTTTGTTGCGCTTTTGAGTTATACACAATGAGCACCGCGAATGCAAAAGCGCAACAAAAATGCATCCGCTTGATGACTTTGTTAAACAAATACAAGTTAGCAAATGTTCAAAGTTACTGCAAACAAAAAACCTTTGAACCAGAAAACCAAACGACCTAAAGCCTGGGGCAGAAAACCTTTTGATTTTTACCTAAGCTTCATGGCCGCGTACTTTAATTAGTGCGACAAAAAACTTCGTAACAACTAATTTGGCCTAACTTCGATTTAGCACTAACAAATTCTAAGGCCTTGCAAAATGCCAGCGAGCTTTTGCTTTTGGCTTTGCTTTTTCTCGAAAGCTACGATTAACTTTCTACTTGCCTTCGCGTACAGCGTGAGATTTTTCAAAGCTGAACAAGCCAAACGGTAATTTAACTGAACTTGCAAAACCTTCAAACTAAAATATTTAACGCCGAGCTAAACGGTGAAATTTATATTTAAGTTTTTGGGATAATAGCGTAGCGACCCAAAACTTAAATATAAATGCATCCAGTGGAGAGCGCGAAGCGCCGGAACGGGTTTGAAACGACTTGTTAGGTTTTTTGCTTTGCCTGATGTATAGGGTTAGAAATAGTAATTGCAGTACTAACAGCAATACAATTATTTCTTTAATTGAAGAATTTAGCTCAATTAATGCCTTTTGTGCCGCATAGCCGGCATTCTCTGCTTCAAAATTTGCCTCAAATAACTCAACATAATCTGCGTTGCTGAACTGTTCGGATTTAACTTTTTCTATAAATTTCTTTGTGAATTCTGGACTACCAATTACTTTTGAAGAACGCGCAAGATCATTTTCAATTTTATTATTCAGCATGCTGAAAAATAGTATAACGCCGATGAGCAATAGAATACTTATAGCGTATGTGGCAAGCAACATTACTTTTGACTTATTCATTAATTCCCTTTCCCTTTATAAAAATTAGCACAATGCATATTTAGATTGAACCTAACGTTGTTATAAGCGGTGCGTTTTTTGTTGCGCTTTTGAGTTACACTCAATGAGCACCGCGAATGCAAAAGCGCAACAAAAAATGCATCCGCTTGATGACTTTGTTAAACAAGTACAAATTAGCAAATGTACAAATTCACTGCAAGCCAAAAAATACTGAACAGAACGCTTAACGACCTAAAGCCTGAGGCGACAAACCTTTTGATTTTTACCTAAGCTTCATGGCCTCGTTCTTCAAAAGTACGACAAAAAACTTCGTACTCACTAATGTAAACTAACTTCGATTTGGCACACACAAATTCTAAGGCCTTGCAAAATGCCAGCGAGCTTTTGCTTTTGGCTTTTGACTTTGCTTTTTCTCGAAAGCCAAGTCTAACTTTCTGCCTTTCCGTACAGCGTGACTTTTCAAAGCTGCACAAGCCAAACAGTAATTTAACAGAACTTGCAAAACATTAACGCTACAAATATTTAACGTTGCTATAAACGGTGCCGGAACGGCATCCAGAGAGCGAAGCGAACGTGTTTGATTGCCTTGTTAGGCAAAGTAATTTTACAAGTGCCATATTTAAAGCTACCAAACATGCTTCGTAATAAACCCAAAATTACATTCATTGTGAATGCAAAACAAGCCAAACTTGCTACTTATATTTCGTGACTGCTATTTCACAACAGCGAACGAATTCGTGCATTTACTTATAGCAGGTAAAGGAGCTGCACTATTTGAATGCTCTAGCACTTTACATCGTTTCGTGTCGATTACCACGTATTGTAACTTCGGCAAATGCCCCCAGCTTACTTTGACGTGTTCATTCTCTACGAGAACAGTAGGGGCAATTTTAAGGTTGCCCATTAACGGACCAAGAAAACCTTCTTCTGATACCTTCTTTCCTTCAGCCAAAAAATGATAGCGTGCCATGTGCACTTCCTCGACGACTAATGTTAAAAAGTGTTTCAGGAATGACGATTCGAAATTGTTCCGAATTTAGAACAGGCAACAAGTAAAAATATGAATGTGAATTTTAGAGTTCGCATTATGGTGCCTAACGTTGTTATAAGCGGTGCGTTTTTTGTTGCGCTTTTGTGTTATACACAATGAGCACCGCGAATGCAAAAGCGCAACAAAAAATGCATCCGCTTGATGACTTTGTTAGGCTCTTAGTTGTTTACAGTATTGAACCCAAGACCAGCGCGTATTACTTGTAAAATTAATTGTGTTTTCTCCGTCTGCAGTTTTTATAGAAAACTTAACGACTGAGCTTGCTTTTGATTGGATATATTACACGAACGGATGACTTCCCCGGAATTAAATTATTAGGAGATAGTTTCTTAACTTCGCCATTGGAAAGAGTTACGACTATTTCTAATGAGTATTCTTTTAGAGTTTGCTTAGGTGAGGAACTTGAGCGAATCAACAACTCAAGATTAGATGATGAAAATAGATCAACGCCCCAGGTAATTGGGAATATTGGGATTACGGTAACGAGCCAGGGATAGGAATAAATATGGCTCCGTTGATTGATGAGCATTGTAAATTAGCTGATTGTAACTGATTTCAGTTGCAAATTTGTTGGATTGAAACATGCCACAGGAAAGTTTTGGAAGGGTAACCTCAGCGCCGACGATTGGGCTTGGAGTAAAGAAGGTCTCCTTCTCTAAGGTACTGCAAGAAGAAAGAAGAAGCGTAATTATTATAAATATGTGTCGGATCATTTTGATGCCTAACGTTGCGATTTGCGGTGACGTTTTTGTTGCGCTTTTGTGTTACACATAATGAGCACCGCGAATGCAAAAGCGCAACAAAATGGCATCCGCAACATTGCTATGTTAAGTGCTTTATGTTTCATTCTTTTGATATGCCTTATATGCCAACAGCCTCTTAAACCATTTATCATCATTGTAGCAATAGCGGCATAGCAAATTAGCCAACCGATGTTTGTTGTGCCGCCAACAATTTTTAAAGTTATTCCAGCAATAACCCACAGTAACACCACAATAGATACGAGCCAACCTTTACCCTGATAGATTCGCCAAGCCATTACTAGTTGAACTGGGATTAGTATTGCCGTTCCAATTATTTGGTTTAAAACATCTTCTGGTGTTGCACTACTTCCATCTACAGCGCTTTTACCCGCAAAATACACAAATGCTGCCCCTAGTAATGTCATTGCTATAAATATAAGGACGCCATAAGCTCCTTGTTTGGATAGGGATTTTGCGGTTGATTCATTTACGATTTCGGGGAACCATTTATTAGACAATTTATTCTCCAATCATTTGCTTAACGCCGAGCTAGGCAGTTTTTAAGTTGCGGTTTTGTGGAATACTTTTGCGCAGCAAAACCACAAAGCTGCGACTTAAACTGTCCAGCGCACGTAGTGCGCGGTGTGAGCGATTTGTTAACTCTTACATTTAATAATTGCATTGTGAATTTCATTATAGCTTGGTTTTAGCGGGTTTAACTTTAGCAAACCCGCTAAGGAAATTGACTTTTGATTTTGGCAATTTTCATTTAGCACTGAAGTGGGGATGACATAAAACTCCCAGTGTTCGATATTTAAAGGGGTTCGCCGTTTCTTGGTTTTATCAGAATACACACAAAAATATAGACGTCAGCCTGTCGTTTTCTAACTTCACTATATTTGTTTGTAGATAAATCAAGAGCAGAAGTTGGTTGGATACCGAAGGATACTGAAGATAACTTCGATTGAGCCCAGCTTTGTAGGTATGAAGATGACTTAACTTCGATTGTAATGCCTTCTGGTGAAACCAAATCAAATGCGTCCCACTCTTCTCTAAGTAGCTCTTCACAGTTGATGCTTTTAGATACTATATACTCAGCCAAAACACCCCTGAGCGCGTTGCCAAGCAATTCTGAGCTAGACCAAGCCCAGAACGAACCGACGTCAAAATCTAATTCCTTTCCATTAAAGATGAATTTCTCTTTGCCGGTCTTCTTCGTTGTTATAATTTTAGGGAATGACATTAAGGACGCCTTTGAGTTAACGCCGAGCTAAGCGGCAGATTTTAAGTTGTAGTTTTATGGAATACTTTTGCGCAGCAAAACCATAAAACTGCGACTTAAAAGCTGTCCAAGGAGCGAAGCGACTGGTGCTTGAGCGACTTGTTACATGATTTTGTATTTTGCTTGAAACTTGAAAGTGCGCGTTAAAGCTTTTTTCTAGCAAAGCCCCAACCCAAGTTTCCGAAGCAGCATAAACCAAAAATGAAAAATACTACAACCCGCTAGAAAACCAAACCAGCTTAGCAACGTAACAGAAAAAACTTCAACCTTTAAAAGGTAAAAAAATTCAAACTAGCCGAAACGAAAAAACTACTTGCGAAAGCCAACTACCGAAGGAACCAGAAATATTCCAGAACGTTTAGCTCCGTGGCACATTGTTTCCGAGCCAGAAAAACCAAAGCTTCGCCTTTTCAGGATTTATGCTTTTGCTTTTTCGTACTTTCCAAAGCGTTTAAGCTTTTTTTTCTTGCCCAATGTAACGCCGAGTAAGCGGCGGTTTTTAAGTTGCGGTTTTGTGGAATACTTTTGCGCAGCAAAACCACAAAACTGCGACTTAAAACTGTCCAGAGCAGGCGACGGTGATGAGCGACTTGTTAGCTTTGGTTACATTGGCGAACAAAGTTCAACAATAACACCGTCAGTATCGCGCACATAAGCAACTGTTTGCCCCAAGGTTTTTCACAAGGCTCTGAAATTGAAGTTGCACCCGCAGATATTGCCTTTGAATAAGCCGCTAATACATTTTCAGTAACGAATGCCAGTTCAATACCTAACGGTAAAGCACCGCTATTAGTTTTTTGACCCCTTAACAATATTCATTTCACCCATTGCATGAGATGCAATGCTAAAACTGTTTCGCCTGTGCTAACTCACCATATTGTTCTGATTCATGGAGAAACCGAGTTTCAAAACCAAACGCTTTTTTTGTAAAAATTAAGCGTACTTGTAACTGACGAGACATAAACGATTGTATAGCTGAATTTTCATTTTAATTTCCTTTGTTTAGATAATTTTTACGTTCTTGTGTGTATTCCCACCAAGGCAATGGCTTCTCACCATTCATAAAGCGTGTGATAGAAATGAATACATCAATAACACACGGATCGTGACTTTCACCTGTTGCGAAACAAAGCGAATAATACATTTCATATGGGCATTTACCAACTAATTGTTCTGGTTTATGTATGCCGAGTAAATTTAAATCTTTTGCACCAGCCTTACCAATATTAGGTAGATCGGTTAATCTTTTAAATTTTCACGTGTGACTTTGTCTGGGTTCATAGAAGCTAACGCCGAGTTCAGCGGCAGTTTTAAGGCGTGGTTTTGTGGAATACTTTGCGCAGCAAAACCACAAAACTGCGACTTAAACTCAACGCACGAAGTGCGCTGATGCTGGGCACGACTTGTTATGTGAAAATTACTTTGCGAAAAAGACAGGCATTGCGCGATAAAGCTTTTTCTAGCAAAGCACCAACTCAAGCTTCCGAAGCAAGCCGAACCAAAAAAAAACAATAATTCGATATTACGCAAAACCAAACCTAAACGAAAGCAGCACAAGGAAGAAAACAAAAACAACATTACAAAGTAATATTGCTACCGTTAAAACTGCTTGCGAGCCCACTACCGAAGGAGAAATATTCAGAACGTTAACTCCGTGGCACATTGTTTCGAGCCAGAAAAACCAAAGCTTCGCCCTTTCAGGATTTATGCTTTTGCTTTTCGTCTTTCCGAGCGTTTAGCTTTATTCTTGCCCACATAACGCCAGCTAAGCGGCGTTTTAAGTTGCGGTTTTGTGGAATCTTTTGCGCAGCAAAACCCAAAACCGCAAAAGTCGGCAGCACGATGTGAGCGGTTAGCTTTGGTTCTTGGCGAACAAAGTTCAACAATAACACCGTCAGTGTCGCGCGCAGCAACTGTTTGCCCCGGTTTCGGCTCTGAAATTGAAGTTGCACCCGCAGATATTGCCTTTGAATAAGCCGCTAATACATTTTCAGTAACGATGCCAGTTCAATACCCAACGGTAAAGCACCGCTATTAGTTTTTGATCCCCTTAACAATATTCATTTCACCCATTGCGGATGCAAGCAAAACCGTTTCGCCTGTGCTTAACTCACCATATTGTTCTGATTCTGAGAAATCGGTTTCAAAACCAAAGCTTTTTGTAAAAACTAAGCGTACTTGTAACTGACAGACATAAACGATGGTATAGCCAATTTCATTTTAATTTCCTTTGTTTAGATGTTTTACGTTCTTGTGTGTATTCCCCCAAGGCTGGCTTCTCACCATTCATAAAGCGTGTGATAAAATGAATACATCAATAACACACGGATCGTGACTTTCACCTGTTGCGAAACAAAGGAATAATACATTTCATAAGGGCACTTACCAACTAATTGTTCTGGTTGATGTATCCAAGTAAATTTAAATCTTTTGCGCCAGCCTTACCAATATTCGGTAGGTCGGTTAACTTTTTAAATTTTCGTGTGACTTTGTCTGGGTTCATAGAAGCTAACGCCGAGCTCAGCGGCAGTTTTTAAGGCGTGGTTTTGTGGAATACTTTTGCGCAGCAAAACCACAAAACTCTTAAAACTGCAGCAAGCCGGCTGTTATGTGAAATCTTTGCGAAATGAGCATTGCGATAAAGCTTCAAGACCAACGCAGCCCAAAAACAAAATTGATTACGCAAAACCAAACCTAAACGAAAGCAGCACAAGGAGAACAAAACATTACAAATAATATTGACCGTTAAAACTTGCGATGCCCTGCACTACCGAAGGAACCAGAAATATTCCAGAACGATAAACTCCGTGGCACATTGTTTCCGAGCCAGAAAAACCAAAGCTTCGCCCTTTCAAGATTTATGCTTTTGCTTTTTCGTACTTTCCGAAGCGTTTTAGCTTTATTCTTGTACCCACATAACGCCGAGCTAAGCGGCAGTTTTTAAGTTGCGGTTTTGTGGAATACTTTTGCGCAGCAAAACCACAAAACCGCGACTTAAAAACTGTCCAGTGCCGAAGGCACGATGCTTGAGCGACTTGTTAGCTTTGGTTACATTGGCGAACAAAGTTCAACAATAACACCGTCAATGTCGCGCACATAAGCAACTGTTTGCCCCCAAGGTTTTTCACAAGGCTCTGAAATTGAAGTTGCACCCGCAGATATTGCCTTTGAATAAGCCGCTAATACATTTTCAGTAACGAATGCCAGTTCAATACCCAACGGTAAAGCACCGCTATTAGTTTTTTGATACCCCTTAACAATATTCATTTCACCCATTGCATGAGATGCAAATGCTAAAACCGTTTCGCCTGTGCTTAACTCACCATATTGTTCTGATTCATGGAGAAATCGAGTTTCAAACCAAAAGCTTTTTTGTAAAACTAAGCGTGCTTGTAACTGACGAGACATAAACGATGGTATAGCCGAATTTCATTTTAATTTCCTTTGTTTAGATAGTTTTTACGTTCTTGTGTGTATTCCCACCAAGGCAATGGCTTCTCACCATTCATAAAGCGTGTGATAGAAATGAATACATCAATAACACACGGATCGTGACTTTCACCTGTAGCGAAACAAAGCGAATAATACATTTCATAAGGGCACTTACCAACTAATTGTTCTGGTTGATGTATACCAAGTAAATTTAAATCTTTTGCGCCAGCCTTACCAATATTCGGTAGGTCGGTTAACTTTTTTAAATTTTCACGTGTGACTTTGTCTGGGTTCATAGAAGCTAACGCCGAGCTAAGCGGCAGTTTTTAAGTTGGGGTTTTGTGGAATACTTTTGCGCAGCAAAACCACAAAACTGCGACTTAAAAACTGTCCAAGGAGCGTAGCGACTGATGCTTCAGCGACTTGTTATGCGTGACGTTTACTTCTGGATGCACGCCAAGCACTGTACAAAGAAACAATTGTAGCTAACCGTTCTGATTGAGCCTCATTTAAAGGAGCACGCTTTAGTTTACGATATATGTCTTTATACATATAACCAGAGCGAAAAAAATATGGCCTACACTCAAGAAAGCAAAATGCTACCTCAATAGTGTAAGGGTCACCAGCTAAAATTCTTTCCTGTGCCCCTTCATAGCCACCTATAAAAGCAAGTTGTGGATACCGGTTATGGAATTCCTCGCACGCGCGTTGCCACTCTTCTCTTTTCTCTTGGTTTCTTTCTTTATATATAAATGTTTCATGTATTCGTGCGTGAAGCTTGCGAATTGTTTCAGCATGCTCTTCGATTAACTTCTTAATTTGTATTTGATTCATAGTGCATAACGCCAAGCTCAGCCGCAGTTTGTAAGTTGGTTTTTTGTGGTAATATTTTGCGCAGCAAAACCACAAAAAAGCGACTTACAAACTGTCGAGCACACGAAGTGTGCGATGCTGCAGCGCCTTGTTAGGAGTTTGCGCGCGCATAGCTAACTAATGCCGCTGTTTGTGTTGCCGCTTCCTTGACTTGGTTTTCAGCAACAACCTTGCGCCAGAAAAAACCCAATGCCCCCCAGACCTCAACAGAAAATTGGATGGTCGTTAGGTCGCCAGATTGGACATACTCATGAGATGTGCGCATTTTCGCCAAGAATAAATGCGCCGTATCAACCAAGCGGTAGGGCTCGATTTCATCAATGGTCATTTTGACGTTCGGGCCTCCCTTGGGTTTTAGTACGAAGGACGCGCCTGATTTAGCGACACCTTCAATCTTCGTGAATTCAAGTCCATCATCCCACTTGTTCCAGTTGTTAACATCGGAAATCACACGAAATAGCTTTTCGGCTGGAACATCGGTTGTTGTTTTGTACTGACCTTTCCACATTACTTTTTTTCCTCTTTAGTATTGGCTGGGATGTGCCCCAGCATTTCGGTTGCGATAAGTTCAAAGTCTGATTTCGATATTTCAAGATGCCCAAACCGAAAAGCGTAGCCCCATTTGCTTTTGTCCTTAATGAAGAAAAGCTGTTCAAGCAAGGGGCGAATTGGAGCATCGGCAGCTTTGAGAAAGCGAATATCTCGTCTGTACGGGACGAAACCTGGAAACATTTCAAATGGATACACTGCGGAGCCAACCACTTCGCCAATTGCAGTGAACTTTTGGCAAGGTGTTGTCTCCTCGAACAGTTCTTTAGGTGAGTAATAAATAATCCAGTCACCAACGGACATTCGTTTCAACGGCTGAGCCTTGCCGTGACAAAGCTGACAGAACCCGCCAGCAACACCACGGCTAACATGCTCTTTTGATGCAACGCCGATCCAGTAGCGCATATGTGGAAGACTCCTAACGCCGAGTTCAGCGGCAGTTTTTAAGTTGTGGTTTTATGGAACACTTTTGCGCAGCAAAACCATAAAACCGCGACTTAAAAACTGTCCAGCACCGAAGGTGCGATGCTGGAACGACTTGTTATGCTAGTTTTTATTTGGCACTAACTCATATTCAAATTCGTATGTATGCTTTCCATTTTCAATTTTTATAGACATTTTACCTGAAATACCACTTAGCTCTCCCGAGCCAGAATCAGGAACAACCTCAAGCACCAAATTGTCTTTACCACGATTCATTGTGCCGAAGTGTTGTAATACAAAACTACCTTTTTTACCTGACAATAAACCACTTACTTGCTCTATGGCAACGTAACCGGCTGAACCTTTTGTTGCAGTCATTGCACTCAGCATTTCACCTTTGCTTGTAGCCTCTAAAGCACCTGAAAATGTTTTATCAATGGACATGCGACCAAAATTGATTCCCTCATTTCCTTTTGCATAGAAATCCATAGGTTGTAATTTTATTTGGAACTCACCTGAAACTTTCATTGTATTTCCTTTTTCCATAGCGGATGTGTATGAGGCAAAAAACATTAGACATAATAGAGAAAACGATAATTTTAACTTCTGCATTGCTAAACCCTTGGAAGCATTGTTGACGGAAGCGAAATAATATCTTTAGCTTATGTCAGATAGTGTCAGTAGTGAATTAATTGGCCAGCATAACGTTAAGGTAACCGGCAGTTTTTGTGTTGCGCTTATGTGTTACACACAATGAGCACCGCGAATGCAGAAGCGCAACAGAAAAACTGTCCAGTGGAGCGAAGCGGAACGATGGTTGACCGCCTTGTTAAAAGACTGTTCACAAAATCGAAACCGCTTTAAAAAGAAAAAAGGTTCCTACAATTGAAAGTGCCAGCGTTACTACACCTAGAAAAACGCCTGAATAATTTTCAAAAGCATCGCCGCCGATAAATACTACAACTGGAATTAATAAAATTGGTACCGCTATGGAAAGGCCATAAAATAATATGCCTTTACCCAAGGGTTCTATGGCTGGATGAATACCAGCTAAGGAAAGCGCTCGCAGTTTATAGTAAGCCAAGAAAAGTAAAATAGAAAATATTAACGGAAAAATCAGCTGAACTGACATTCCGACCAATTTCTCGAATAGCATACTCAATATTTGATTTTTTTGTTCTTCGTCCATATGAGTTCTCATATTTAACAGTTTATTCAAAAGTTTAAACTTTATATTTACAGCATTTGATCGAAGACTTTTTTAAAAAGCTCAATATCATCAAAGGGTTAAGCTGTCTGACAAAAGAAAGCTGTAGATATGCCGTTTAATAGTTTCGTAAATATACAGTTTGTAAAAAATCTTTGCCATCTTAGAAATCTGGCGTTATAGTTCGCGCCAGATAGGAAATCTACTTGCAACCGGAGGTGCATCATGGAAGATGTCAAAGTTCCCATTCCCGCTAAACCCATCAAATTTATTGATCAGTTCCGAGCGTTTATACGTCTAGATGGCAAAAGTTACGCGACCGAGAATACCTATGTCTATTGGGTTAAGCAATATATTACCTTCAATAATAAAACACATCCCTCTCAATTAGCGGGTGCTGAAGTTACTGATTTTTTAACGCATCTTGCCTTGAAAATGAATACGTCACCTAATACGCAAAAAACAGCGTTAAATGCGTTGATGTTTCTCTATAACCGATTTTTAAAGCAGCCTATTGATAAGTTGGATTTTCATTACGCTAAAAAACCTGTACGTACTCCTACGGTATTTACCCATCTAGAAGCGGTAGATGTTATCAATAATTTGGAAATGCCTTATCAACTGATGGCGAAATTAATGTATGGCAGTGGTTTAAGAATTTCAGAGGCATTACGTTTACGTGTTAAAGATATTGATTTCGGTATGGGTTATATTATTGTTCGGGACGGTAAAGGTGCGAAGGACAGAACTACACTTCTGCCAAAATCGACGATTACTGATTTAAAAAATCAAATTATTGTGGTTGCGAAATTATTGGATTTTGATATCCATCGCGGCGTTGGTCCTGTATATATGCCGCACCTATTGGAAAAAAAATATCCCGATGCGGGACATTCATTGGCCTGGCAATTTGTTTTCCCCTCAGAAAGCATCAGTCAGGATCCGCGTGTGAACGTCATGCGTCGGCACCATCTTTACAGCACAACGCTGCAAATGCATGTGAAAAAGCGATCAAAGCAGCGCGCATCAATAAGTTAGCCAGTTGCCACACCTTCCGTCATTCCTTCGCCACTCGTTTATTGCAGTCCAAATACGACTTGAAACAAATCCAAACGTTAATGGGGCACAGTGATATTCGGACGACGGAAATCTACCTGCATGTGTTGGATGAGTTGGGGGATAAGGTCAAAAGTCCACTGGATGAGCTTTGAGGATGATATTTGCGATAAGGCTGCATTCTTTGCTTGGCGTTGCTGGTTAAATAAGGCACAATCGCCGCCGCTTTTAACCCCTGTGATGACAGGTCAAACAACCAGAGGATAGTGCCGCATGGCGAAAGATGATTGCATAGAATTTGACGGTGAAGTGGTCGATACGCTTCCCAATACGACTTTCCGCGTAAAGTTGGAAAATGGCCACGTTGTAATGGCGCACATATCAGGCAAGATGCGTAAAAACTACATCCGCATCCTGACCGGGGACAAAGTAAAAGTTGAAATGACCCCCTACGACCTGACCAAAGGTCGAATCACCTACCGGGCAAGATGATCCTCCCGCAAACCCTGTCGAATGACAGGGTTTTTTGTTTCTGGGTTCCCCACTTTGAAAAAGGGGGGCTAGGGGGGATTTAAAATCCTCATAAAAACTGACCATCTTAAATCCCTCCCAACCTCCCTTTGTTAAAGGGAGGAGCTAGTCCCCTCCCCTGGCAAGGGGAGGGTTAGGGTGGGGTCTTTTGCTCAAGTGATGTTTTGTAAGGCTTCTTCTTTTTTAAGCTACACTTTGCCACAATCCCCCGGCGCTTTACCCTAAAACTCACTCAATGAAATCAGGAGTATTGATATGTCGGCCTTCTCATTACGTTTGTTAGCTGCTCTTTGTCTATGTTCATCCGTTTCCCTGGCATGGGCAGGCCCCAAACTGACGCAGGCATGGCAAGTTGAAGGTTTGGCAACCCCCGAATCAGTTCTGGTTCACTCATTGAAAGAGAAGACCTATGTGTTTGTATCCCTAATTGACGGCGATCCCAGTGCGATGGATAACAAAGGTGGGATTGCCCTGATTGGCCTTACAGGTGAGGCTATAAATAAGAACTGGGTAACTGGGTTGAGTGCGCCCAAAGGCATGGCAGCGAAAGATAACCTACTCTATGTTTCCGACATTAATGATCTGGTCGTGATTGATATTGCCAATGCTAAAGTCGCTGCACGTTACCCAGCTGCTGGTTCCGAATTTTTGAATGATGTCGCCGTGAATAAAGCGGGGGAAGTATTCGTATCAGATACTCGAACTAAAAAAATCTATCAATTAAAAAATGACAAACTGGACGTATTTCTGGAAAACGTCGACAACGCTAACGGTTTGGCATTTATTGAATCGGGTATGTTAGTGGGCGCAGGTAAAGAACTACAGTTGGTTGATAACGATAAAAAAATAACCCTGTTGGCAACAGGTTTTGGTGAAAATATTGATGGCATTGAGCAGGTGAAAGCTGGAGAGTTTGTAGTGTCTTGCTGGCCAGGGTTGATCTATTACGTCGATGCTAAAGGGCAATTAACACAATTAATTGATTCACGTGCGGATCAAATCAATACAGCGGATATTGGATATGATCCAGCAGGAAAATTAGTCCTGGTGCCCAACTTTTTCAAAAATACAGTTACCGCATACCAATTGATCAATTACTGAAGCGCTAACAACTCAAACAGGATGTAAATTTGTTTAAGGGTCAACAAAGAAAAAGACATTCAAAAAATATTGGGCAGTCCCTTGTAAGCAAGTGTCTGCCCTTTGTATGTTTGCTGATATTTTTTTTCAGTTATTCAGCTTACGCTGCACAAAAATCTGCTCATTTTTCGTTTCGCCACATATCACCCGATCAAGTAGCAGGCATAGGTTATATCAATTCCATAGCGCAAGACAAAACCGGATTCATTTGGTTTGGTGGCGCCAATGGCTTGGCGAGGTACGATGCTTACGATATTAAAATTCATCGGCATGATGAAAATGATCGCAACAGCTTAAGTCACAATTACATAAATGATTTATTGGTAGCAGAACAGGGTGATTTATGGGTCGCTACCCGACGAGGATTAAATTATTTTGATGCATCCAAACAACAATTCACACAATGGTCGATTAAAAGTCCGTTAGATCAAGATATAGAGTCAGTTGATTTACTGTCACTGGCCTACAAAGATACCAACACATTATGGCTGGGTACACGTGATGGTTTGGTTGAATTTGATATTAACTCTCAGCAGCAAACCTACAAACCCATTGCCTTATTGAACGAAAATACTAACTCAATGATATGGTCAATGGTAAGTGACGCTCGCGGTTATCTGTGGTTGGCGACCAGTAAATCGGGCGTAATTCGCTGGAATCCGAGCACAGGTGAATCAAAACAATATAATCAATCATTAGGAAAATATTTTTTAGATGTACGTCAAATCTATCAAGATAAACATCAAAATATTTGGGCCGCCAGTTACGAAGCGGGACTATTCAAATGGAATCCTGCGAACGACCTCTTTGAAAAAGTGGAACATGTAAAAAATGAAAAAAATGCCGTTGAAAAAAGTTTGACGGTTTGGTCAGTGTTGGAAGACTCGTTTGGTAATCTTTGGGTGGGAGATGGCAGCGCAGTTTACCATCGTCCTTTAGGTGAGAAATCCTTTACCCGATTTGCCTATTCCGAACAATATCCAAAATCACCTGGCAACTATGTAGTAAACGAATTATACGAAGACCACTCCGGAAATATCTGGCTAGGATATTTCCCATCCGGTGTGGACGTGATTGATAGGCAGGCATCCGTATTTCGAAATTATCGACACGATTCTACAAATCGAAATAGTCTTACTGATGGTGGCGTGCTTTCAGCAATTAAAGATGGTAACGACAATTTATGGATTGGCACTGGTTATGGTTTAAATTATTTTAATAAGCGGCGTGAAAAATTTTCTCGCTATGAATTTGATCCAAACAATACTAATGGTTTGAGTGGTAATACCATTTTATCAGCGGCGATTGATAAGAATGAAAATTTGTGGTTAGGAATTTGGTCGGGCGGCCTTAACCAATTGCATATTCCAACGGGACAATTTACCCATTATCTGCCCGATCCAACCAACCCCAATGCAATTTTGGGAAAAGAAGTCTGGTCCGTAATCGTTGATCAAAAGGGATTTGTATGGGTGGCAACCGAAGTGGCTATTAATCGGTTTGATCCGCAAACAAAAAACATTTCGGCGCTACTTGCCTAAGTCTGAACAAATGGAAGGCGATAAAGTTTTGTATTCACGAGCCGTTTATCAGGATAAACAAGGGCAGATTTGGGCGGGTTCGATTCGTGGTTTGTACTTGATTAATCCTGAATCGGGTGAGTTCACTCGTTTTCATCATCACAAAGGGAATACAACATCATTAAGCGATGATTATGTCTTTTCTATCTATGAAGATTCGCGTGGCAATTTTTGGGTGGGTACAGATGGTGGTTTGAATGTGATGAACCGCAAAACCGGTGAATTTCAATCCTACAAAACACCCGATGGATTATCCGACGATGTGGTGTCAGGTATTATTGAAGACGATTTTGGTTTTTTGTGGTTGGGTACGCAAAAGGGACTGTCCCGTTTTAATCTTGATACAAAAGAATTTCGCAATTTCGATAAGCGTCACGGGTTAATGGATAATTTATTCAATCGTAATTCACCGGTAAAAATGAGCACCGGTGAATTGTTTTTTGGTAACAGCAAAGGTTTTGTGTTGTTTAATCCTGTCGACATAGAAACCAATCCCTATATACCGCCAGTCGTGTTTACAGGGCTATCCATTTTTAATAAAGAAGTAGTTCCCGGCAATAAAAAATCACCCTTAAAAAATGCAATTTCACACACAAGCGAATTGTATTTAACCGTTGAACATACAGTTTTTACTTTGGAGTTTTCAGCGTTAAATTATCAAATGCCGGAAGAAAATCGTTATATGTATCGATTAAACGGTTTTGATAAAGACTGGATATCGGCAGGTAATCGACATTCAGTGACCTACACCAATCTGGATGCGGGGCAATACAGATTTGAAGTCAAAGCCAGTAATAACGACGGGGTTTGGAATCCAGAACCTGCAGCACTGGTCATTCATGTTGCGCCTTCTTGGTGGGCAACGGGTTGGGCTTACGCAGTCTATGCCGCGATTTTATTCATGTTGTTATTCTTGATTTGGCGAACTCAAAAAATGCGTTTGTTTTTTGAAAGGCAACAAGTCGAACAAGAGCGTTCACTAGTTAGGCGCTTGCAAGAAATTGATAAGTTAAAAGATGAATTTTTAGCGAACACTTCACATGAATTGCGCACACCACTCAATGGCATTATTGGGTTAGCCGACTCCTCACGCGATGGTGTAGAAGGTGAGGTGTCAGAGTCTATTCGTCATAGCTTGGGATGAATTGTCAGTAGTGGCAAACGTTTATCTTCTTTGGTTGACGACATTCTCGATTTTTCAAAATTACGAAATAAGGGTTTAACACTGCATAAAAAAGTGCTGGATTTATCCGTATTAGTCGATGTGGTCATCAGTTTAATCAAGCCCTTGATCGGCGATAAAAAAATTATTCTGGAAAACCGTTTAGCCAATGAATTTCCGGGAGTGATTGCTGACGAAGACCGATTGTTGCAAGTGCTTTATAATTTAATTGGCAATGCAGTGAAATTTACGGATCAAGGCTATGTTCGAATTGAAGCTAAAATCGCTGAAAATAATCTTGGGATTTATATTCAGGATACAGGTATCGGCATTCCCGAAGAAAAGTTGTCAGAAATATTCGAAGCTTTTCAACAAGTCGACGGACATCTTGAACGTCATCATGGCGGCACGGGCTTGGGTCTATCCATTTCCAAACAATTAATTGAATTGCACGGAGGAGTATTGACGGTAGAGTCAACACTTGGGGCTGGCTCAATCTTTTGTTTTACTTTGCCCTATACCAAAGATTTACCGAAACCAGAGGTGACACGAAGCGCTGACTTAATGCGAAACGCAGTTCAGCTAATCAACATTGAACGCAATCACCTAATGGAAATGAACGATGTCATTGAATCCGAAAAGCAGGGTGCTCACATATTGGTGGTGGATGATGATGCGCTTAATCGAAAAGTCTTAACCAATTATTTAAGTTTTCGCGATTATCGTGTGAGTGAAGCAGGTTCTGGCGAAGAAGCGATTGCGATAGTGGAAAAAGCAAATGATGTAGATTTAGTACTGTTGGACATCATGATGCCAAGATTATCCGGTTACGAAACCTGTAAGCGATTGCGCATGGCATATCCCACACATGAATTGCCTATTATTTTCTTAACCGCACGTAATCAAACCAATGACATGGTGATGGGGTTTGATGTCGGAGGAAATGATTATTTAACCAAGCCGATTGAAAAAGAAGAATTATTAGCCAGAGTGGCTACCCATTTGCAATTGTTAGATGCCTCGCGACATCTGGACAAAAAAGTAGCGGAACGAACTCAGGAATTACATAAAACCAACGAAGGTTTACGTTTAGCGCAACAGCGTTTACATGATGCCTATTTAAAAATTGAAGAAGCCAGTTTGACGGATCATTTAACGGGATTACACAATCGCCGCTTTTTAACCAAATCAATCATCAGTGATATCGCTTTGGTAGATCGCAGTTATCAGGATGGGTTGCAATCGCATAAAACGCCTATGGCAATTGCGGATCAAGATATAGTCTTTGCAGTATTGGATGTCGATTTATTTAAAGATATTAATGACACTTATGGTCATGCCGCAGGCGATAAATTATTAGAACAATTAAGCCGTTTGTTAGAAAAAAATCTGCGCGATTCTGATTATGTGATTCGTTGGGGCGGCGAAGAATTTCTAATTGTATTTCGTCTGTGTTCGCGCGATTCCGTCAGTGAAATGGTGGAGCGCATACGTCAATCGGTTGCACAGTATTCATTTGATATTGGTAATGGCCGAATGATTCATCGTAGCTGTTCGATTGGTTTTGCCGCTTATCCATTTTATCCGCATCAGCCAGCGGCATTAACTTGGGAGCAGGTAGTGGATACCGCAGACAGAGCGCTCTATATTGCCAAACGCTCTGGTCGAAACTGTTGGGTCAATATTTCATTTACTGGTGATTTACATCAAACGCCAATCAACCCAGCAGTACAACAAAATTTGCCCGTCTTATTTGCCCTAAATCAATTGCATATTAGCAGTTCCGTAAATCGGGATCTGTTAGTGGTTGATGCTAAAATTCACGATTAGCCAGTCATCCCTGCAAAAGCAGGGATCCAGCCTTTGATTTTACTTCGTCATCCCTGCGAAAGCAGGATCCACCCTTTGATGTTATTTTTCCTTTCAATCAGGTTTATTTTTTTCAAACGCTTCTAATTGTTCTTTGCTGGCTTCGCGTTGGTAATCTCGCTTCCAGTCTTCATAAGGCATGCCATAAATACGCTCACGCACATCGTCTTGTATCAATTCAATACCATCTTCTTTTGCTGCTGCCAAATACCATTTGCTCAAACAATTCCGACAAAACCCGGCAAGATTCATCAGGTCAATATTCTGCACATCTCTACGGCTATCCAAATGTTCCAGAAGCCGACGAAATGCCGCCGCTTCAAGTTTTTCTTGAGTGGAAATTGGTAAGTTTTTAATGTTCATGTTTATCTCGTTGAAACAGTTAATATTTCACTACGCGTGTTTTGGATATTCGATCGTAGTAAGTGATGGATTGCGCAAAGGTAAAAATAAAATAGCCCATAGCAAAGAAAGCTACAAAAGGAATTGGAGTGGCGATTAAGGTGATAGCCAAAACACTCAATGTACAATAAGCGCAATAAGTGGCGAGCCGTAAAAAATTTCTTCCGAAACTGATGGGTTCAAAATTGGCGTTGACTAATCGCAATCCCATGATGCGTTTTCCCATGCTGCCTTGTAATTCCGAGGACTCAAAAAATAAATAATACGCCAGACTCAACAAACAAAAACTGATGGGTATAGGTAAAGTTTTATTGTCGTTATGCAATGCCGAAATAATCAAAGTGATAATTGCCATATCAATCAACCAAGCTAATGCGCGTCTGCCGGGGTGCGCAATCTGTATCTCGTCACTCGTTGATTGTGGTTGATGTACGGTCAGTTTTTTTCCGCCGCGAATTTTATCTTGCCACTCAGGTTGTGCGTTGGTCTCTGAAGAGTGAATCATGTCCAGCCATTTTTCAAAATCCTCACCTAATGCTCGCACCACATAGTGTCTATTATCTATCCAATTAAAAATCCCATTTAAATAGGTCAACACATCCTGCCCGACTAATGCTGGCGTCCTGCCCATATGTTGAGCATTGTGTTGATCAATCAGTCGTAATATTTCCAATCCTAATCGCCAATTAAATTGATCTTCCAGAATAAACGGCGATTCCATAACAAAAGCCCAATTGTCAGGATTATTTTGTTCGTTGTGATTCGCGGTTAATAAGAGTTGTGCCAAATCCAACAATCGTTCGCCTTCTTGTTGATAAGGATTGACCTCAGGTTGATGAATTTCGGGTTCGGACGAAATATTGTGTTCTTCAATTTCTGAGTGAGTATCGATAGGATCAAGCGAAACTGGTTGCGGTTGACGGGATTGATCTTGGCTCACTGAATCATCAGTGGCCTCGATAGAGTCGGAATCAGTTTCTTCTTCCCAATAATCCGCTTCATCTAATGCGCGTTTATAAGCCTCATGCAATTCTTGAAACCCTTGTGGATTTTCATCCGGACGTGTGACTTTTAATTTTTTGGCATAGGCGCGTTTAATGATTTTGGTGTCGGGTGTGGGATCAATCTCCAGGATTTTCCAAATATCCATTTACAACCATTCCTCAGTATCCAACTGATTTAAAATACTATCCAATTGTGTGGCGGCTTTTTTGATTTCAACGGGATTCTGTTTTTCCAGAATGCGGTCAAAATCTGCCAATATCTGCGCAATTTTTTCACGCTTTTCACCGAGGCTGGATTCATATAAACGTTCGCCGCGCGCGAGTAAAGCGCGATTGGTTTCATCTTCGCGTGGATGAAATTTCATGGCCGCTCAACGTTGGCGAGATTTTTCTTTTTCTTCGGGCGACAAACTACCGGGTGATTGTTCAATAACTTTATTCAGGGTTTTACCGGTCGATTCTACTTTGACATCGACTTCCAATAATCCATTCATATCATAACTATAACGCACATCAACGGCTTCTTTTCCGGCGGGAGCAGGAGGCACATCAACCGTTAAGTTGCCCAGAAAAATGTTTTTGCTGACTAAACGATTTTCACCTTGATAAATACCGATGCGCATTTGTTTTTGATTGTCATGTGCTGTCACCAGTCGACGCGTCACACTGATCGGCACCACGGAGTTACGTTCAATAATCGGTAAAAAATAGCCGCCCTCATTGGTGTTTTCATTGACAACATCGGTCCCTAATGTGTAAGGACAAACATCGGTGAGTACAATATCGGAGAGTGCTTTGTCTTTGGATTTTAATCCTGCTTGAATCGCGGCGCCCATCGTAATCGCACAATCAGGATCAAGATGACAAGAAGGCAAACGGCCAAACATACGGCCAACGGTAGAACGGAAAATGCCCATGCGTGTGGCGCCGCCCACCAACACCACATCGTCAATCGCTTGCGGTGACATATTGGCATCGTTCAACGCGCGTTCAATCGGGCGTTTGGCTCGCAGCAAAAGTGGCGTAGCAATTTTGCTAAACCATTCATCAGTGACGATAAATTCGTGATGGTTTTTTCCTAAATGCAAATCCAGCGTTTGTTGTTCTTTAGTCCCTATACGACGTTTTGCGGTTTCCATTTGCATTAAAAGCTGGTTGGTTTCTTGTGGTGTTAATGAGGATTTTTGAATTTTTAATTGATTCAAAGCATCATTCATCATAGCTTCCACAAAATCTTCGCCACCTAAAAAGTTGTCGCCAGCGCTGGCGTGAACTTCCATCACGCCTTCAAAAAACTCCAGAATGGATACGTCAAAAGTTCCGCCACCCATGTCCAAAATTAAAAAAGTGCCTTCTTGTTTTTCATGCAAGCCATAAGCGATTGCGGCCGCTGTAGGTTCATTGATTAAACGTTCAACTTTTAATCCCGCTAATTCACCTGCCGTTTTGGTGGCGTGACGTTGGTTATCGTTGAAATAGGCTGGCACACTGATGACTGCTTCTGTAACAGGTTCGCCTAAAAAATTTTCTGCATCTTCTTTCAATGAACGTAAAACAATTGCGGATAGTTCTGTAGCAGTAAATTGTTTATTACCGAGAGTGACTTTGTGTTCAGTGCCCATCAAGCGTTTGAAAACCGCAACGGTTTTATCGCTGTGGCTGATGAGTCTTTCTTTGGCGATGCGCCCGACGCTGAGATTATTTTTATCATCCAGCCCAACAACCGATGGCGTTAATAAATCACCTAATCGATTAGGGATTAACTTGACGCCATCGTCTACCCAAATACCGCAACTGCTGTTGGTGGTGCCTAAATCTATACCAATAAT
Organism: Cellvibrio sp.; assembly: GCA_016712405.1. GTDB lineage: Bacteria > Pseudomonadota > Gammaproteobacteria > Pseudomonadales > Cellvibrionaceae > Cellvibrio. Next base: position 27,159 of record JADJRD010000016.1, read on the forward strand.
CGCCATCTTTTTTATTCCATTCTATTGAACATGTAACCGCGCGATTTAATCGGGTTTGACTACAAAAGTCTATCCTTCCTCATTGTGCAAAATGGCGTATAACTCCACCTTGAAGCTCCCCTCATCGCGCCTATACTCAGAACGAATAGAGTCTGGAGGTTACCGTGTGAATATTTTTATCGGGATCATAGTGGTATTGGGTTGTATAGGTGTGGGCTTCACCATTCACGGCGGTAATGTGTTGGTACTCATGTCGCCTATTGAGGTACTGATTATTTGCGGTGCTTCCTTTGGTGCCATGATTATTGGTAATCCTCTATCGGTGTCGATTGGTGTGATCAAATCAGCGGGAACCTTGTTAAAACCTTCCAAGTATAAAAAAGCTTTCTACATGGATTTGCTCACGCTGCTCTACGATATTTTTAACAAAACCCGCCGTGAAGGTTTGATGGCCATCGAAGGCGATATAGAAGAGCCAGAGAACAGCCCGATTTTCGGTAACTACCCCAACATCATGAAAGATCACCACATAGTGGAGTTTATTTGTGATTACTTGCGAATTATGGTTGCCGGCAATATGGCACCTCATGAATTGGAGGCTTTAATCGATCAAGAGATGGATGGCCATCATCAAGAAGCAGGCCTTGTTCCGGGTGCGGTGCAAACTGCCGCAGACGGGTTACCGGGTTTCGGTATTGTGGCGGCGGTCTTGGGGGTGGTGATCACCATGGGCAAGATTGGGGGGCCACCGGCTGAGATCGGAGCTTCAGTTGCGGCGGCACTGGTAGGAACCCTGTTGGGGATTTTGTTTGCTTACGGATTTATTGCCCCCTTTGCCAGTTATCTCAATCATATGGCAAGAGAAGAATCTCGTGCCTATGAAGCTATCAAGGCTGTTCTGGTTGCATCAATGAACGGTGTTCCTCCGCAAATTGCAGTCGAATTTGGTCGCAAAGTGATTTATCACAGTGTTCGCCCTGGCTTCAAAGAACTTGAAGAGCAGTATCGCGCTAAAAAATAATGGCGTGACAGATAAGGTATAGCGAATGGAAAAAGGTGCGGCGCAACAGCCCATTATCATCAAGAAAAAGAAAGGGCATGGCCATGGGCATCATGGTGGCTCTTGGAAGGTCGCACTTGCTGACTTTATGACGGCGATGATGGCCTTCTTTTTATTGATGTGGTTATTGGGCAGCACTTCTGAAAATGAGCAAAAGCGATTGCGGGTTATTTTCAGGATCCAGGCAGCGAATATGTAGTGGGTGAGGGTGGTGCTGATTTAGGTTTGATTACTCAGGATCAACCTTTGCAACAATCCCAATCTGATCAACCGGAAAATGAAGATGCCAGTAATAAAGATGGCTATAAGGACAACACCAAACCGGAAACAGCTGAAAATGTTCCTGAAGATGAATTGAAAAAACAATTAGAAAAACGTGAACAGGAACAATTGGATGAACTGAAAAAACAATTGGAACAGGAAATCAATGCGCTGGATTCGGTGTTTCAGCAAATTAAAGATCAAATCCTGATTGATTTCACCGCGCTGGGTTTACGCATTCAAATTGTTGATAAAGATCAGCGCCCTATGTTTGATATAGGTAGTGCGAATTTAAAACCTTATTCAGTGGATGTGTTACATGCCTTGGCGCCTATTCTGAATAAAGTGCAAAACAAAATCAGTGTCACAGGCCATACAGATGCTACGCCCTATGGCGTTAATGCAACTTACACTAACTGGGAATTATCAGCTGATCGAGCCAACGCTGCACGTCGTGCATTATTGGTGGGTTCATACCCAGAAGGCAAAGTGGCTACAGTACAGGGCATGGGCTCAGCCGCCCCCTATTTAATTGATAAACCCACAGAGCCAATCAATCGTCGCATTGCCATCATCGTTTTGAAAAAAGCCGTTGCTGATGCTTTAACAAATGGCGGAATGGGATTGGATGGACAACAGTTAATCAATCGAGGAGGAGGTGATTCTTCTAGCGGCGTTTTTGGAAGCCCCTTTTTATCAGCCGATGAAGTAGACAGCGCAATTGATGCTGGTCTTGATGGGCAGCAGGTTATTGAACAACGAGGCAGTAATCAAACAGGCGTCAGAAATGCGAATCCTTCCTCGGTTTCAGCCTTGCCCTCTGGCGCAACCCCCACATTTCCAATTGAGCAAAAACCAGTGTTATCTGCCGATGAAATCGAGAGTGCGATAGATTCGTCCCAATAGGATTCTTCTAACTTCATATTCAATTCAGTTATCTCTGCTAGTCTTGGTTTTGACCAATAATGGTCACCCAACACTTGGAGTTCAATATGAAAAAAATTACTTCTCTTCCAATGTTATTTTTTGTTTTCTTTGTTGGTATCAGTTCGTCAAGTTTTGCAGCTGATATGTATTTAAAATTCACGGGTGTGAATGGTGAATCCAAAATAGTTTCATGCCCTGATGCTACATGTGTAATAAGTGATTTGGCTGTGGGTGAATACAAAGTAGAACAAACCGATAAAGACGGTAAGGCGATTTCCAACCCTGTTGTGTTAAGTCATGAAGTGAAAAGTCCGCGTGATGCTGCATCAGGATTGGCCACCGGAAAAAGAACTCATAAACCGATGAAGATGATCACAGATTCAACGGGTGTTTTCACCCTATCAATCACCGAGCTCAACACAGTCGTAGCCGTACAGGATCACAATAGTTCGCGTTCGAATAAATCAAGGTAGTCAATAAATTTCCCACTTTGAAAAAGGGCAGGTTGGGGGGATTTACAATTTCGGAAAATTGACTTTTTTAATCCTTCCATCGCCTCTCTTTTTCAAAGCGAGGCGCATCAAATTCTTAAATAAATGTGTAACGTAATTCCAGCTGAAAATCCCAATTAAAAGCCTCAGAACTCACCTCGGTTCCTTCTGCATTTAATAGTATTTTTCGTTCAAGACGCAGATCACCTTTTTCCATTAGAGGCTTGGAATTGGGTTGTCTAAACTCTAATTGCAGTGCCTCGTTCTGAGAAGGTATTTGGGAGAGTATTTGAATAGTTTTGTTGGGTAGGGGAATCTCCTGACTTTTTAGCCAAAGCGTTTCTGGTGCGGCAAAGAGTGGGTCATCATTGATTGCTGCAAAGCCAGACTGGCAGGTTAAACCCAAGGTAAACGATAAGATAAGAAAAGCCGGTTTCATCATTAATCCCAAAATGTGTTGATGTTCACAATCCTGGGCATTCTAACGAAATGAATGTAAACAAGTGTTACCTAAATACTCATTTTTTAGACTGTTTGGTTATTCCTGTTGGTTTTTTATCCGGTTTTAGATGCTATTGAATGAAATAGCGATGAATTTAGAGATAACTCTAAAATTGAGTTATAAGCAGATTACTCGTGAACCCATTCCCAACGAATGGGTTGGCCAAAATCATCAAGAATAACGCGCTTTTTCGGGCCAGATAGAGGCGGTTTGGAGTGGGTTTTACGTCGAGACTCTATAGCCGCCACAACATCATTCACCAGTGTCCGATTTTCGTGCGAGTCACCTTCAAATACTGAAAATAAGGTACTGCCCAAAGGTCTGCCGCTCACCCCTTGAGGAATTTCGGCAACCTGTCCGCCATGCTCAAGGTAAGCCTCTATCTCAGCTTGAAGTTCAGCATGGAGTTCACGGCGAGTTTTGGTGGGTTTAATAATTAAAGGCATAATGCAAAGGCGTAAATAAACGACCCTGTAGTATACAGCCCAAATCTCCAAGAGAGCTAACTCTTGATACTCTTTGATTCTCATTGCCATTTTGATTTTGCCGACTTTGATGATAAGCGCGAGCTAATCTGGTCAAACACTCAATCATTAGGTGTTAAGGGAATGCTAATTCCTGCTGTTAATCCTGATACTTGGTATCAGGCTAAACAAATTTCTGACACTTTTTCAGGTATTGTGTGGGCTGCGGGTTTACATCCTTGGTGGATAAAAGGATTTTTAGAGCGCTACACACTGGATCATTTAGTTCGTCACCTGGACTCAGCGATAGAAGATAAACACTGTGTTGCAATCGGTGAAACGGGTTTAGATGCCGTAATTGATTTGAATTTATCGATACAACTAGATTGTTTTCAATGCCACATGGATGCCGCAAAAAAAATCGAAAAACCCTTAATTGTTCATTCACGTAAAACCCACGCACAAATAGTTGATATTATCAAAAAAAATCCACTCAGATCCGGTGGCGTTATTCACGCATTCAGCGGAAGTTATGAACAAGCAAAAGCATTGGTGGATGTTGGATTTTATTTAGGTGTAGGTGGCGTCATCACCTACGAGCGTGCGCATAAAACCCGTGAAGCTCTCAAAAAAATTCCACTCGAATATTTACTATTGGAAACCGATGCCCCCGATATGCCTTTGCAGGGGCAACAAGGTATGGCTAACTCGCCCATAAATTTACTTCAAATCGCAGAAGCTTTAGCGGAATTAAAACAATTAGCGGTAGATAAAATTGCCGAACAAACAACATTCAACGCGAACACTTTATTGGGAATACGAGATGCCGTTTGATGATTTGTCATCAATTGATTTGAATCTTTTGATCAACAGCAATAGTTGGCAAGAAAAATACCGTCTCATTCTGCAATGGTCGGATCTCATCAAACCAAAAGTAATATTGCAAAAACCGGAAGCTCTATTAAAAGGCTGTGAAGTGGATAGTTGGATTACATCTGAATCCATTCAAAATAGACACTATTTTTTATTCGATAGCCAAAGCAAACTCATTAAAGGTTTGGCTGCGATTATTTTAGTTCAACTCAACGGGAAAAACCCGGAATTTATTCGTAACTGGAATGAACAGGAGTTTTTACAGAAATCCCAGCTGCAAAAACATATGACGCCATCACGCAACAATGGATTGATGTCGTTGATTGGGTATTGTAAAGCTGTTTAAATTGAATTTAATCGACACGTATCGGTAGTTTTTTATGAAACAAGTTTTAATTGGTGCTCGTTTATTTACCGGTGAAAAATTTCTGGATAATCATGCCTTGCTGATTGTTGATGAAACTATTTCCGCAATACTACCGATTGATCAACTGGATGCCTCTATTCCAAAAGTTGTGCTGAAAGGTGGAATCCTTGCGCCGGGATTTATTGATTTGCAAGTGAATGGCGGCGGCGGTGCATTTTTTACCAACAGTCCCGATGTCAATACAATTCACACCATGGTTAATGCGCATCGCGCGAGTGGAACCACTTCATTGTTACCAACTTTGATCAGCAGCACGCCCGACATTCATCGGGCCGGTGTTCAGGCTGTAATGGATGCAATTAAAGCTGATAATAAATCCGTATTGGGTGTGCATATCGAAGGGCCTTTTTTTGATTTGTCACGTCGCGGCGCACATAAAGAATCTTATATTCGAAAAATTGAACAAGCTGATATTAATTGGTTGATTGATTCAGTCACCCAACAAAAAAACGCCTGCAAATTTATGATCACACTGGCGCCCGAACATGTGCCGCCCGAGCAAATAAAACAATTGGCATCCGCCGGTGTATTGGTTTGCGCGGGGCATACCAATGCGCAGTATGAACAGGTTGTCACCGCGCTCGAAAATGGTCTTTCAGGGTTTACGCATTTATTTAATGCTATGAGTCCTTTAACCAGTCGTGAACCCGGTGTTGTCGGCGCTGCATTAAATGATGCCAATAGTTGGTGTGGCATTATTGTGGATACCCATCACGTTCATGATGCGGCCATTCGTATTGCATGCGCTGCAAAATCCAAAGGAAAAATCTATTTGGTGACCGATGCTATGTCGACTGTCGGCTCGCCGCAAAAATATTTTGAAATCTACGGTGAAAAGATTGTTGAAAAAAATGGCTGCCTGGTAAACGCAGAAGGCCGTTTGGCTGGTAGTGCAATCGGAATGATTGATGCAGTGCGATTGACAAACACCTGGGTAGGTTTGGATTTGGATGAAAGTTTGCGCATGGCTTCGCTTTATCCTGCAGAATTTATGCAGCTTGATCATTGTCTTGGGAAAATCCAACCGGGTTATCGTGCAGATCTGGTGCATTTCACTGAAGATTTTCGTGTAACTCACACCTGGGTTGCTGGCGAAATGTTGCAACACATGTCTGCCGATTGATTGGAGCAATAAAATATTCAGACTACTTTAGATTCGTTTCCTGTGCTTGTGTTTTCGAATTCAATAACCAAATGGCATCTTCATCTTTGAGTTCATCATAATCCAAAGCGAACCCTGTGCCTTCCGGTTTGATATGAATGACATCAGTGTCTTCGCTGATAATAGAGTAGGGCCATTTAGCATTAGCCTGAAGTAAATCGTAGTAAAAGGTATTGAAGAATGACCCAGTATCGCCCAGTGGGTCATAAGGAAAATCCGCAACAAAAATGGGATAGGTTTTATTGCACAAATAGACTGCTTTAATGTTTGCGCCTGCATCGTCTAGCACCTTGCGAGTGGGGTGTTGCCAATGCTCCAAATTTTTCTGCGTGCATTTTTCCAGCGAAAATACAAGAGTGGTATCAGGTTCGGTCGCGAATGAATGCGCGGATAGTAAAAATCCACAAATAAATAATACTATTGAGTTGGTTATGGATTTTTCATGATCATCTTAAAGTAGTTCATTTTTTTAATATTTCCTAGGCATTTGTTACGCAAAAAATTCAATGGATTCTGATGTAAGAGAATATTTAGGAATATAAAATTGAATTCGCTTTGTAGCCACAATGAAATCCTTTAGGTGTTTCCTTCCATTTTTAAACCAGACCACAAAATTTTCCCTTCGCTGGTTTTGCCCTGATGAGATAGTGTATTGGCATCAAAAGTGAATGTAATTGTTTCGAAAATATTTGTCTTTTAGCCCATTTCGCATTTGCCATATTTTAAATTTTACAGGCAGTCCAATACTTTCAAATAGTCCAATTACAATGAGTATTGTCGATGCAAACCAGGGTATGGGAGTGAATATCATTCCTACACCAGCCACAAATGTTAAAGTGCCAAAGCTAATTCCTAATTTGCCTTTAATGCTTCCATAGAAATAGGATTAGTAGGAATGCTTCTTTCCAGTAGGTTTCATTCATTTCAAAGTTTAATATATTGATCCTTGTTGTCGCAGTCAATCTCAGTCATGGTCGTTTATGTCCGAATTATTGTTTAAATGTTGAAACATACAAGCTCTCAACCTTGTCTCTCGCCCATTGCGTTTTACGCAAAAACTTGAGCGATGACTTTATCGAGGGATCGCTCTTAAAACAATTGATGTCGATCCGTTTAGCTAATTCTTCCCAGCCGTAGTGTTCCGCCAACCGGGTAACAATCATTTCCAGTGTGAGGCCATGTAATGGATTGTTGGCTTAGGTCATATTAATACAGACTCCCGCCATCCGCCAATCACCGGAAAATA